>NZ_SJJZ01000003.1 GCF_004331345.1 Kribbella soli
AATCACCGGCGCCCTCGACCTCGACACGCTCGGAGTCATCGACGCCACCGAGCTCGCACTGAACGACATCGGCAAAGTACAACTCAAAATCGCCGCACCACTGGCCGCCGACCCGTACTCCAGCAACGCCATCACCGGATCCTTCCTGCTCATCGACGCCCACGACGGGTGGACACTCGCAGCCGGAATGATCGACGACGAAGAAGGGGAACTGCTGTGACTGCTCCAGCGCTCGTGATCCTCGCCCACGGCAGCCGCGATCCGCGTTCGGCCGCCACCGTCCACTCGCTCGTGAAGTGCCTGCGCGAGATGCGTGACGACCTGCGGATCGAAGCCTCCTTCCTCGACCACTGCCCGCCGACGCCGTACCAGGTGATCGGCAAGCTCGCCGCCGAAGGCGTCGAGGAGGTCGTCGTCCTGCCGCTGCTGCTGTCGGCCGCGTACCACGCGCGGATCGACGTACCGGCCGTCCTCGACGAGGCGCGCAGCCGGTTCCCGAACCTGCGGATCATCGCGTCCGACGTGCTCGGGTACGACGACACACTGCTCGACGTACTCGACCGCCGGATGCGCGCCGAGCTGAAGGGCGGCCGGGTGCGTGAGCTGGATGCACTGGTGCTCGCGGCGGCCGGTTCGAGCGACTCGCACGCGAACGCGAGCGTCACCCGCCTCGCGCGGCTGTGGGGCCAGCGTCACCGGCTCCCCGTCACCGCCGCGTTCGTCTGCGCCGCCTCGCCGTCACCGGCCGAGGCCGTGCTCCAGTGGCGCCTGGAGGGTCGCCGCCACGTGGCGGTCGGCTCCCTGTTCCTCGCGCCCGGCGTACTCCCCGACCGAGCCGAATCCACCTCCCGCCGCGCCGGCGCGGTCGCGGTCTCGGCCCCCCTCGGCGTGAGCACGGAGGTAGCCCGCCTGGTCCTCCTCCGCTACGGCGTAGCCGGCCTCGACCTCCTCACCCTGGAGCCGGCCCCCCGCCCCGTCATCGCCCGCCCCGAGCTGGTGCGGACGGCCTGAACCTCCACGCAGGCAGAACCCCTACTTTGGACCCTCAAGCGGCCCATTTCCGGGGGTTCTGCCTGCGTGCCCGTCCGCTCAAGACACCTGCCAACGCCTGCGCGACCCACCCCTCGTCGAACACCACGTCCTCCCACGAGAATCGCAGCAGGGTCCAACCGCGCATGGCGAGGTTGACGTAGCGGCGGCAGTCACGGCGCAGTGCCTCGCGGGACGCGTGGTATGCGAACGAGTCAGCCTCCAGGACCAGCCGCAACTCGGGGTGGCCGAGGTCCACACGCGCGAAGAACTCGTCGTCCGCGATCACGAACTGCGGTACGAAACCACAACACCCGGCATCAAGGACGCGACCGCGCAGCACCGACTCGAGAGCGGACGCCGCGCGCGGATCACCCGCCTCGGCCACCCTGATCCCCCGCGCCCGCCCCGGCCCACGAACCGCGACCGCCGCTGCGAGTAGTTCGTCCCGCGTCACGACGCCCTTGCCCAGGGCCGAGTCGGCGACCGCGAGTGCCTCGCAGAACGGGAGGCTCCGCGCGCAGTCCAGGACGGTGCGAAGCGGCGTGGTCGCGCCGTCGAGTTCGGGGACATCGGACCAGTGAAGGGTGCATGCGAGCCGCGTCTCACGCCTTCGCCGGCGGCGCGCGACGGTGACATGGGGTTTGAGCGGCATCGTGACGACGTCCAGCCCAAGGTGCTGCGCTGCGCTCTCGTGTGACAGCACGCCGCCGTACGCTCGGGCGATTGTCAGCGGCGACGGATCGATCGGCAGGGCGTACAGGCCCTTCGCTACCCGCTTGATCCGCGCCTGCGCCAGAGCGATCCGGATCGCACGCGCGGAGACGAGTGCGTGCAGTTGCGCGAACGTCGCGCTCCCACCCGCCTTCTGCAGGACTTCAACCACGTCGGCCACCGACCAAGCGTGGCAGGGATCGCGCCGTCGCCGCGGCCGTCATCCACAGGCGGACCGCCACGCAGGCACAACCCCCGTCTGAGCGGTCCAACAGGCCGTTTCAAGGGGTTCCGCCTGCACGGCCGTCCACGCTCGCGCTAGCGTGATATCTTGATAGCTATGGCGAAGGACGGGACCAAGAACATCTTGCTGCGGCTTGACCCGGTGCTGGCCGAGCGGTTGCAGACTGTGGCGTCGGTGGAGGGGCGTTCGGTGTCCGACGTGGCGCGTGAGGCGATCGCGGCGTTGGTCGATCAGCGCCGGCAGGACGCGCAGTTCAGCCAGTTGCTCGAGCAGAACCTCGTCCGGCACGAGGAGTCGTTGCGCAGGCTGCGTGGAGACGACTGATGCGTTACCTCGGTCGGTACGACGTCCTCGCGATCGCCGCACGCGTGCTGCGGTGCGACTCCGACGACGTCGTCCGCCGATCGAACCTCGACGCGATCGATCGCGTGCTGGACGGCGTCCGGCTGACCGGCGGCCTCGCGGAATCGGCTGGAGTACTGCTCGCGGGTCTGGTCCGGGCGCGGCCGTTCGGCGGAGCCAACAGGGTGGTGGCGGTCGCGGTCGTGCTGCAGTTCGTCACGCTGAACCGGGCCGAGCTGCAACTCGAGCCGGTGGCGGACGTGGATGACCTGCTCGATCGGATCGCATCCGATGACGCCGGGTACCACGAGGCCGCTGCCTTCATTCGGAGCCGGCTCGAGCATCACCCGGTGGCGGCCGAGGACCTGCAGGAACGCCTTCGGGTCGAGCTGGTTCTCGACGAGGAGGCGCTGACCTTCGATCTCGTGCAGGACTGGTGGAGGGGAGATCCCATGTACGAACAGTTCAGCGAGCCGGCCCGCCACGTCATCGTGCTCGCGCAGGAGGAGGCGCGCAGTCTCGACCACGTGTACGTCGGCACCGAGCACCTGCTGCTCGGCCTGATCACCTTGGGCCAGGGCGTCGCGTCGCGCGTGCTCGCCGATCTGGGCATCACGGCTCCGGCGGTGCGGGATCTGGTCGTGGAGATCATCGGCCGCGGCCGGAGCGGTGCGGCTGCCGGGACGATCCCGTTCACGCCGCGCGCGAAGAGCACGTTCGAGTTCGCGTGGGGCGAGGCGCGGGCCCGTGGCGCGGAGCAGGTCGGCCCGGAGCACTTGCTCCTCGGCGTTCTCCATGACGGCGACGGGGTCGGCGGACAGATCGTCACCAAACTCGCCGAGAGCACCGACGAGGTACGCCGGAAGCTCGAGGAGCGGATGAACTGGCGCCGACGCTCGGAGGACCTCGTCGCGGGCATGCTCGCCGAGGATCCCGCCAACACGTGGACGACGTACGGCCGCCGGCATCACCTGCTCGCCGAGCTCAACGCCGTCCTCGAAGAGAACGAGCGCCTGCACGAGCAGGTCGCCGCGCTCCGCGACCTGCTCCGGCGCCACAACATCGACCCGGACAGCTGAGCTCAGGTCGCGGCGAGGCGCTTCTTCTCCGTCTCGACGTCGAAGTCGGCCGCGGGCCACTCCGGGTTCAGCTCCTTGAGCGTCTCCAGGAGGATCGTGGTGACGGCCCAGTTGCGGTACCACTTGCGGTCGCTCGGGATGACGTACCAGGGCGCGTCAGGCGTGTTGCAGCGCTCGATCGCGGCCTGGTACGCCTCCATGTAGTCCGGCCACAGCTTCCGCTCGTCGACGTCGCCCGGGTTGTACTTCCAGTACTTGGTCGGGTCGGAGAGACGCTCCTCGAGGCGGGCCTTCTGCTCGTCGGCGGAGATGTGCAGGTAGCACTTCACGATCGTCACGCCGCTCGCGGTCAGCTCGGCCTCGAACTCGTTGATCTGGTCGTACCGCCGGTTCCACACGTTCGGCGTGACCAGCTCACGGACCCGCGCGATCAGTACATCCTCGTAGTGCGACCGGTCGAAGATCCCGATCATGCCGTGCTCCGGCACCGCCTGCCGGATCCGCCACAGGAACCCGCGGCGCTTCTCGGCCGGCGTCGGCGCCTTGAAAGACGTGATCTTCAGGCCCTGCGGGTCCATCAGCCCCGCACCGTGCCGGATCACCCCGCCCTTGCCGGAGGTGTCCATCCCCTGCAGCACCAGCAGAATGCTCCGCTCGCCACCGGTCCGGCCTTCGGCGAACAGCCGCTCCTGCCAGTCCGAGACCTCGGGGCCGAGGTTCTCCAGCGCGAGCTTGCCGTCGTCCTTGGTCCCGCTGAACCCCGTCGTCGCACGCGTGTCGTACGTCGTCAGGTCCACCTCGCCGGCCGGCACCAGCAGCTGCTCCCGCAGTCCCCCACCGGCTGCCTTCTGGCCCTTCTTCTGCTTCGCCATGAGGTCATCCTGCCTCATCAGCCCGTGACTTCAGCGGCTTTACGCCGTCGTCTGGACCACAAGATCAGCTCGATCACGACGACCGCCACCAGGCAAACCACGACCGCGGCCGCACCCCACAGGATCCCCACGAGCGCAGCCAGACACTCCTCCGCGTCGGGGGCACACCCGGTCTTGTCGTGGTACATCATCCCGATCACCGTGACGACGAGCGACACCACGACGGTGCCGACCAGGTACGCCGCGGCGCGCAGCAACCACCGCCCGCCGCCGAGCCGCGCTCCGGCCACGCGACCACTACGGCCGCCACTGCCGGCACCACCGAGAGCAGCCCGAGCGGGAAGATCCAGTAACTGCTACCGAACCCCGACGTGTCGCGGAACTGCACGAATCCCCCGGCACCCAGCAACCCGAGCGCTACCGCGAACAGCACCAGCGAGACGGTACGTCGCCGTCCTTCGACTCTCATCGATTCAGGGAATCACGCGGCACGAGCCAGTGCGATCAGGCGCGACAGGGCCCGCAGGTACTTCTTCCGGTAGCCGCCCTTCAGCATCTCGGCCGAGAACAGCTGGTCGAGCGGGACGCCGCTCGCGAGCAGCGGCAGGTTGCGGTCGTACATCCGGTCCGCGAGCACCACCATCCGCAACGCCACGTTCTCGTCGGTCAACGGCCGTACGTCGGTGATCGCCACCGTCTCGATCCCGTCGAGCAGGGCGCCGTACTTGCTCGGATGCAGCTCGGCCAGGTGCCGGTGCAGATCGACGAAGTGATCGCACGACGCGTTCGCCCGTACCGCGGCCTCCTGCTCGACCTTCTCGTCGGGCCACGGGTCCGGCGCCACCGGGAGCCCTCGGTGCCGGTAGTCGGGCCCGTCCACCCGCCGTACGTCGAAACGCGCGGCGAGACCCTGGATCTCGCGGAGGAACTCGATCGCCTGGAAGCGGCCCTCGCCGAGCTTGTCGGGCAACGTGTTCGAGGTCGCCGCGAACTCGACGCCGGCCTCGACCAGCTGGCCGAGCAGCCGCGAGATCAGCATCGTGTCGCCGGGATCGTCCAGCTCGAACTCGTCGATACAGATCAGCCGGTACGACGACAGCGCCTCGACCGCCGTCCGCAACCCGAGCGCACCGACCAGGTTGGTGAGCTCGACGAACGTGCAGTACATCTTCGGGCCCGAGGACTCGTGCCACAACGAAGCGAGCAGGTGCGTCTTACCAACGCCGAATCCGCCGTCGAGGTAGATGCCCGGTTTGTCCGGGGACTCGATCCGTCCGCGCCACCGCGACCACAGTGAAGGCGTCGGCCGCGGCTTGGCGAGCTTCTCGGCACGCGCCGACAGCACCGCGAGCGCGTCCGCCTGCGACGGCTCGTCCGGATCTGGGCGGTACGTGCCGAACCGGACATCGGCGAACCGCGGCGGCGGCACGCACTCGGACAACAGCCGATCCGGCGTCACCTCCGGCGTCCGCTCACTCAACCGCACCACCATGCGCCCAACCCTAAGGTCTCGCACCTTGAGCACCCACCAACCATGGACAGCCCCCTGAAATGGTCGATGCGTGCACAAAGTTGGGCTGTGGCCTTGACCACTTTCTTACTTTCAGTTAGGAAGTTGTGAGTGAGGTTCGTGAGGCGAACGACGAGGAGTCTCCGATGGGCGAACAGCACGTGCGGCGGCGGACGGTTCTGAAAGGGGCGGTGGGCGCGCTCGGCCTCGGGCCGGCGCTGGCCGCCTGCGGCGGGAGTGACAGCGGGGGTGGCACCACGAGCGGCGGGAAGGCCGTGGTCCGGATGTGGTCCTGGTACAACGACCAGGAGGACCAGTTCCCGAAGCTGATCAGCGCGTTCGAGGCCGCGCACAGCAACATCAAGATCGAGAACCGGATCTTCGGCACCCCGGACCAGTACCTGCCCGCGTTGCAGGCCGCGGTCGCGGGTGGCGACGTACCGGAGATCTTCGCGCCGCACACGCGGGCGCTGACCTACGGCACCGGCGGGGTGTCGGCCGACCTGAGGCAGGAGCTCGGCGACGACTTCCTGAAGGACTTCTTCGACTCGGCCAACCAGGAGTACACGCTGGACGGCAAGCAGTACGCCGTCGGCTGGATGGCGCAGACGTTCGGGCTGTTCTACAACCCGGACATGCTCAAGGCAGCCGGCGTCGCGGAGGACGGCATCGAGACCTGGGACGACCTGATCGCGGCGGCCGCGAAGATCAAGGCGACCGGCAAGTTCCCGGTGGCGCTCAGCTGCAACCCGACCACGAGCTCGCTGGACTTCTTCCTGCCGCTGATCACGCAGGTCGCCGACGACCCGACGTACTACCTGAAACTCGACCAGCTCAAGGACGGCGCGACGTACGAGGACCCGAAGGTGGTCCAGGCGATCGAGCTGCAGCAGAAGATCGTCAAGGCCGGCGTGTTCCAGCCCGGGACGACCGGCACCAGCGGCGACCAGGCGCCGCAGATCTTCTACACCGGGAAGTCCGCGATGCTGTTCAACGGCAGCTGGACGCCGCAGGGCCTGACCAAGGACGCGACGCCGGCGTTCAACAAGTTGTACAAGGTGATGAAGACGCCGGCGATCGCGCCCGGCAAGCGGCACTGGACGGCGAACCAGGCCGGCGCCGGGTGGGCGCTGTCGGCGACCAGCAAGAACAAGGACGCCGCGTTGGAGTTCCTGAAGTTCATGTACTCGGCCGACCAGTACTCCCCCACCATGAACGGCTCGAACTCGATGCCGGCCACGAAGAGCGCGGCGGCCCGGATCGAGCTGCCGATCATGAAGCAGATGACGTCGTGGCTGCTCGACGGCGACGGCTGCCCGCACATCCCGTTCGGTCCCGGCTCGGTGGCGGCCGGCGATCCGCTCGCGAAGATCTTCGACGGCAGCGGCGAGCCGGCGGCGGTCGCGAAGGCGATGCAGCAGGCGGTGCAGAACGCCAAGGGCGGCTGATCGGATGGCGTCAGCCCAATTCTTCGGGACGCCGCTGAGAAAATCGCAACGAGTCGCAGGCTATCTCTTCGTTCTTCCCACGTTCGTCCTGTTCCTGGGTTTCGTACTCTGGCCGATCCTCTACACGGCGTACCTGAGCCTGACCTCGTGGGGCGGGTTCGGGGCGCCGCGGTTCGTGAACTTCGACAACTACAGCCGGATGCTGCACGATCCGGTGGCGCGCCGGGCGCTGGTCGTCACGCTGGTGCTGACCGGCGTGACGACGGCGATCCTGACGTTCCTCGGCCTCGTCACGGCGGTGCTGGTGAACGTGATCTGGCCGAAGGTCGGTGTCGTCGTCCGCACCATCCTGTTCATCCCCGGGATCGTCTCGTTCGTCGTGTCGGCGGTGCTCTGGAAGCTGATCTACGACCCGAACATCGGCACGCTCAATCGGTTGCTCGGGGCAATCGGCCTGGACAGCCTGCAGCACCCGTGGCTGGCCGACCACAAGACCGTGCTGCCGGCGATCGTCGTGGTGACGGTCTGGGGCGGGCTCGGGTTCAACATGCTGATCTACTTCGCCGGTCTGCAGGGCATCGATCCCAACCTGTACGAAGCCGCGGCCATGGACGGGGCCAACACGGTCCAGCAGTTCCGCCACATCACCGTCCCGAGTCTGCGGATCGTGACCGGCCTGATCGTCAGCCTCGGGTTGCTCAACGGGTTCAAGGCGTTCGACGTGATCTTCGTGATGACCGGCGGCGGGCCGAACCACGCCAGCGAAGTCCTCGGCACGTATCTCTACTCGCTGGCCTTCGGTACGACGTCCGGCTCGATTCCGCAACTGGGGTACGCCAGCGCGTTCAGTGTCGTGACGATGGTGCTCTGCACGCTCGCGGTGATCGCGCAGCTCTGGCTGACCCGGAGGGCGGACCGATGAGGAAGAGCCTGCTCGGTAAGTCGTTCGCAACGTTCGTGCTGCTGCCGTTCTGCCTGGTGATGGCGTTCCCGTTCGTGTGGATGCTGCTCACGTCGCTGCGCGAGCAGAACACGATCTTCAACGGGCCGATCATTCCGCGGAAGTTCACCGGTTCGGCGTACCGGGAGGCCTGGACGTCGATCGAGTTCCCGCTGCATTTCTGGAACAGCGTGTGGATCACGTCGGTGACGGTGGTCGGCGTGCTGGTGTTCGCAACACTCAGCGGGTACGCGTTCGCGAAGCTCGACTTCCCGTTCCGCAACACGCTGTTCGTGCTGCTGCTGACGACGCTGATGATGCCGTCGACGGCGCTGATCATCCCGCTGTACCTCGAGCTCAAGTCGTTCGGGCTGCTCGACAGCCAGGCCGGTCTGCTGGTGCTCTACATCTCCGGATCGGCGCCGTTCGCGATGTTCCTGATGCGGGCGTTCTTCCAGACGTTGCCGGACGAGCTGATCGAGGCCGCGCGGGTGGACGGCGGCAGTGAGCTGACGATCTTCCGGCGGGTGATCCTGCCGCTCACCCGGCCTGGGATCGCGACCGTGGTGATCTTCCAGTTCCTGTCCACCTGGAACGAGTTCCTGATCGCCAACACGGTCCTGCGGAACACCGACTCGCTGCCGCTGCAGCCGGTGCTGTTCACGCTGATGGGCCAGTACTCCACGAACTGGCCGGCGCTCACCGCCGGCCTCACGTTGTCCGTCGTACCGGTCGTGATCGTCTACGTCCGGATGCAGCGGCAGTTCGTCGCCGGGATGATGCTCGGCGCCGTCAAGAACTGAGCGCGGTCAAACACTGAGAGAGGTGCTATGCCGATCAAGAACGTCGTGGTCAACTGCACGGACGTGCAGCGCTCCGTCGAGTTCTACACCAGGTTTCTCGAGCTCGGCGTGGTCGGAGAGCCGACACCGGAACGCGCCGTACTCGACGCGGTGACCGCGACGGTCGAATTACGGGCCGTCAGCAACGACCGGGGACAGAGCACATGGTCGCCCGACGATCTGCAGAAAGGGTTCCGGCACATCGGGTTCAAGGTGGACCGGATCGACGAACGGGCCGGTGTCGTCAAGGACGCCGGCGTCGAGTTCAAACTCGACCCGCTCGACGCCGAGGGCAACGTCCGGATCTGCTTCTTCTACGACCCGGACGGCACACTGCTCGAGATGATCCAGGGCGACCTGGAGTACGCCGAGGTCCTGGACGCCGCCGGCGTCGCCAGAGAGCGCTCTCTGGGCGTTCCCGAGCGGCCGCGGTTCGACCACGTCGCTGTCACGATCGAGGACCGCGGCGCCACCGCAGCCCACTACCACGAGCACCACGGCTTCGACTTCATCGGAACCATCGAGCAGCCGCACGACAGCCGCGGCTTCCACATCGGCTACCTCAAGGGCGGCGACACGGTGCTCGAGGTCTTCACGTACGACGTCCCCAAGACGTCGCGGGACCCGCAACTCGACGTCGCGGGGTTCGCGTACGCCGAACTCGCGGGCGACCCGCCGGACCTGCCGGTCGCGATCTCGCCGGACGGGACGAAGGTCTACGTCGACCCCGACGGGTTCCCGTACACCATAAGCACCGACGCCGTAGGCTCCGGCGCATGACAGAAGACATGAAGGGCAACTGGCTCCGCCCGCTTGGTTCGACCGGTCTGACCGTCTCCGCCGCCTGTGCCGGCGGCAGCGGGATCGCCGGCATGCCCGCCGTCTTCGGGTACGACGTCACGCCCCAGGAAGCCGTCGACCTGGTACTGCGCGTGTTCGACAGCCCGCTCACCTGGATCGACACCTCGAACGGGTACGGCGACGGCTCCAGCGAGACCCGGATCGGCCAGGCGATCCGCGAGTACGGCGGACTGCCCGAAGGGTTCCTGGTCGCGACGAAGGTCGACGCGAAGGACGGCGACTACTCCGGCGCACGGGTCCGGGCGAGCGTCGCCGAGAGCAAGGAGCGGCTCGGGCTGGACGAGCTGCCGCTGGTCCACCTGCACGACCCCGAGGCGCATGACTTCGAGTCGATGCGCGACGCCGTCGACACGCTGATGCAACTGCGCGCGGACGGGGAGATCGGGCACGTCGGCCTGGCCGGCGGCGACACTCGCGAGCTCTCCCGGTACCTGGATCTCGGTGGGTTCGAAGTACTGCTCGTGCACAACCGCTGGAGCCTGGTCGACCACTCGGCCGACGGCATCTTCCAGCGAGCTCGTGCGGAGGGCATCGCGGTGGTGAACGCCGCGGTCTATGGTGGCGGGATCCTCGCGAATCCGGCCGGCGTCACCAAGTACGCCTACCGCGAGGCGCCGGCTGCGGTCCTGGAGGCCGTGGCGGAGATGGACAAGGCGTGCCGCGAGTACGGCACCGACCTCGCGACGGCCGCACTCCGGCACTCGATCGACGACCCCGGCATCACCGGCACGGTCGTCGGCATCACCAAGCCGGCCCGCGTCGACGCGCTGCTCGCCGCCCGGGATGCGGACCTGCCCGAGGAGCTGCTTAACCGGTTAGGTAGCCTGCTGCCGGACAAGCAGTACTGGGTGGAGAAGGAGACGACGTGACGAACGGCTTCCCGAGCGGGTTCACCTGGGGCGCGGCGACCGCGTCGTACCAGGTCGAGGGTGCGGTCTCCGCGGACGGACGTGGCCCGAGCATCTGGGACACGTTCGCCCACACTCCGGGCCGGATCGCGGACGGCACCACCGGCGATGTGGCCGACGAGCACTACGTCCGGTTCGCCGACGACGTCCGGCTGCTGGCGGACCTGGGGCTGAACGCGTACCGGTTCTCGATCGCGTGGCCGCGGATCGTGCCAACCGGCTCGGGTACGGCGAACCAGGCCGGGCTCGACTTCTACCGGCGGCTCGCCGAGACGTGCCTGGAGAACGGCGTCACGCCGTACGCGACCCTGTATCACTGGGACCTGCCGCAGCCGCTCGAGGACGCCGGCGGCTGGCTGGTGCGCGACACGGCCGAGCGTTTCCGCGACTACGCCGCCGTCACCCACGACGCGCTGTCGGACGTGGTCAAGCACTGGATGACGCTGAACGAGCCGTGGTGCTCGGCGTTCCTCGGGTACGGCAACGGTGAGCACGCGCCGGGCCGGACCGAAGGCGCCGACGCGTTGAAGGCGGTGCACCACCTGCTGCTCGGGCACGGTCTGGCGCTGGACGCGATCCGCTCCGAGGGCGGGACGTACGGCATCGCGCTCAACCCGGCGCCGATCCACGCCGCCTCCGACTCCCCCGCCGACCGCGACGCCGCGCGCCGGATCGACGGCCTGCGGAACCGTCTCTTCCTGGAGCCGTTGCTGTCCGGGCAGTACCCGGCGGACGTCCTGGAAGACACCGGGATGTCGGAGTGGTTCGCGGCGCAGGAGGCCGACCTGCCGCTGATCGGGGCGCCGCTCGACTTCATCGGCGTCAACTACTACTGCCCGACCACGGTGGCGGCGCCGGACGGGCCGATCTCATCGCTGGTCGCCTCGACCCAACCGGGCAGCGAGAACGTCGTTGCCGTCGACACCGGTCTCCCGCAGACCCAGATGGGCTGGCCGATCCAGGCAACCGGCCTGCGCGACCTCCTGGTCACGATCAACAAGCTCGCGCCCGAGCTGCCGTTGTACGTGACGGAGAACGGTTCGGCGTACCCCGACGAGGTCACCGCGGACGGGACGGTCGAGGACGACGAGCGACTCGACTACCTCCAGCAGCACGTCGCCGTCTGCCGGGACCTGGCCGCCGAGGGCTTCCCGCTGAAGGGGTACTTCGCCTGGTCGCTGCTCGACAACTTCGAGTGGTCCTGGGGCTACAGCCGCCGCTTCGGCATCGTGTACGTCGACTACGCGACGCAGGCGCGCATCGTGAAGAAGAGCGGCCGCTGGCTGCAGAACTTCCTCACGAGCGCGCGTTCTGGTGCGGAGTGAGCTGACTGTGCAGGACGAGTGAGGCGGCCCCCAGCGCCGCCGCGCTCGGGCCGAGTTTGGAGAGCTCCACGCGGGTCGGGTGCATCGCCCGGACGAACGACAGCCGGTTGAGCTCCGTCGACGCGACCCGGACGTAGATGTCGCCGGCCTCGCTGAAGCCGGGGCCGGCCAGGATGATCTGGTCCAGGTCCAGCAGGTTGGTGATCGAGAGCAGCGCCTTCGCCAGGTACGTCGCGGACTCCTCGATCAGCCCCACGCAGCGCGTATCACCGCCGGCGGCGAGGCGCGCGATCTTCGCGAAGTCCGCGCGTACGGACGTCTGACGGCCGCGCAGACCGAGCTTGTCGGCCAGTGTCGTGTCCTGTTCGGCACGCGCGACGACCGCCGCCGGAGCGGCCAGGCTCTCCAGGCACCCCTGCCCGCCGCACCAGCACATCGGCCCGTTCACGTCGAGCACCATGTGGCCGATCTCGCCGACGTTCGACGACGAGCCGCGGTAGACATCGCCGTTCGTCACCAGGCCGAGCCCGAAACCGGCCGCTAGGTACACCGTCGCGAAGTCGTTCGCTGACGGGATCTTCCCGGCCCAGAACTCGCCGATCGCCGCACAGGTCGAGTCGTTCTCCACCACGATCGGGTGGTCGATCGCCGCCTTCAGCGTGTCCCGCACCGCGAACGGCTCCCACGCGTACTTCTCCGAGTCCGTCCGCAGCAGCCGTGTCCCGCCCCGGCCCTGCCGGCCGGCCAGCGCGACGCCGACCCCGACCAGCGTGGACGGCTCGATCTCCGCCTTCACGATCAGGTCCTCGAGCTCGGCCGTGATCCGCTGCACCGCGGTCGCCGGCGCGTCCTTCCCGATCCCCCGCGACGACAGTTGCTCGATCACCCGGCCGCTCATGTCGGTGACGACGTACGTCGTACTCGGGGTGTCGACCGCGATACCGACCGCGTGCCGGGCGCGCGGGTTGAACTGCAGCAGCGTGGCGCGTTTCCCGCCGGTCGGGTCGCCGTACCCGGTCTCGATGATCAGGCCGTCGGCGAGCAGCCGTTTGACCACCCGGGAGATCGACGCGCCGGTCAGGCCGGAGCGCTCGGCGAGGTCGACGCGGGTCACCGTCCCGCTGGAACGGATCAGGTCGAGGATCGCGCTGTGCGTCTCCTGCGCGGTCGCACCTCTCAGCATCTTGGCCACGTCACCCTCCCTCGGAGCGCACTTTAGTACACAACGTAAGGAAGCGGCAGAGGTTGACCTCAATCATTGTTGAGGTCCTAGCGTGAGCGGCGTGAAAGCCATCAGATTGCACGCATTCGGCCCGGCGGAGAACCTGGTCTACGAGGAGGTGCCGGACCCCGCTCCTGACAGCGGCATGGTGCTGGTCGAGGTCGAGGCCGCCGGCGTCCACCTCGTCGACACGATGATCCGCGCGGGCACCACCGGCGGCGGCCCGATCCCCGTCCCGGAGCTGCCGACGATCCCGGGGCGCGAGGTCGCGGGCCGGGTCAGCGCGGCCGGACCGGACGTCGACCCGACGTGGATCGGCAAGCGGGTCGTGGTCCATCTGGGCATGGTGCCAGGCGGGTACGCCGAACGCGCGGTGGCCAAGGTCGAGTCGCTGTACGAACTTCCCGACCACGTCGACGCCGCCCAGGCAGTCGCCGCGATCGGCACCGGCCGTACGACGGCCGGCATCCTGCGACAGGCGCATCTCACCGCGGACGACGTCGTACTGATCACGTCTGCCGCCGGCGGGATCGGCAGCTACCTGATCCAGGCGGCACGCAACGCCGGCGCGATCGCCATCGGTCTGGCCGGCGGCCCCGCCAAGGTCGAAACGGTCCGCTCGCTCGGTGCGCAGTACGCGATCGACTATCGGGACCCCGACTGGACGGCTCGGTTGAAGGCCGAGTTGGGCGACCGTGAAATCACCTTGCTCTTCGACGGCGTCGGCGGGCCCAACGGTCAGCAAGCCTTCGACCTCCTCGGTGTCGGCGGCCGGGCGCTCATGTTCGGCTGGTCGGGCGGTGGCCCCATCGAATTCACCCACGAGGACCTGATGAGCCGCGGCCTGACCGCCGGGTGGGCGATCGGTGCCAAACTCGCCCGCCACCTCCGGGACCTGGAAGCAGCCGCCCTCGAGGAAACTATCTCCGGCCGCTGGACGGCACTCACCACCACGTTCCCGCTGTCCGAGGCAGCCACCGCGCATCGAGCACTCGAAGAACGCGCAACCACCGGAAAGGTCGTCCTCATCCCCTGAGGCGGCTTGGGGAGGATTTCCTACCCGATTCGGCACAGAATCCTCCCCAACCCCCTCAGTCACCCACAAGCTGCAGTTCGGTGCACGCGTCCGTCGCGCAACGCTCGGCGAGACGTCGTACGGCGGACAGCACCTCACGTTCCGCACTCGTGACAGTGCCCGCGAGTTCCTGGTCCAGCTCCGCGACGAACTGCGGCATCTCCACCGCCGTCAGCACCAGGTCGCCGTACGGATCCACCCGCCCCAACAGGGGCAACGAACTCCGGGCGCAGACCCGCACGAACACCTCGTCCGGATCAGGTACGACGTCGAGCTGAGTCAACCGCCGCCGCCTCGAACTCGTCCCCTGCTGACTCACCTCGTTCAGCACCACATCAACACCCATGGCGACTCACCTTAGGCGTATCAGGTGTTGCGGGGGGCGTACATGATGACCAGGACCCCGAGGAGGCAGATCGTGGCGCCTAGGAGGTCGTAGCGGTCGGGTTTGAAGTGGTCTACGAGCATGCCCCAGGTCAGGGAGCCGGCTACGAAGATTCCGCCGTACGCGGCCAGGATGCGGCCGAAGTGGGGGTCGGGCTGGAAGGTGGCGACGAAGCCGTAGGCGCCGAGGGCAACTATTCCGCCGGCGATCCACAGCAGACCGCGGTGTTCGCGCCACCCTTGCCAGATCAGCCATGCTCCCCCGATCTCGGCAACAGCCGCCAGTACGAAGAGTACGACGGACTTCAGTACGGTCACTGAGCGATCTCCGAGAAGGGCAGGGGGCAGTCGGGGTTGCCGGTGCACGTCTCGAGGTCCTGGCAGCCGGCGGCTATGCCGGCGCGGAGGGTCTCGGCGATGACGGTCAGGTCGGCGAGTTTCGCTTCCACGTCGGCCAGCTTCTCGCGGGCGCGCGTCTGCAGTCCTGCTCCCCCGCCGCGCGCGTGCCGATGCCTGGCGGTGTCGAGCAGCTCGGAGATCTCGGCCAGCGTGAACCCAAGCCGCTGCGCCGCCTTGATCACCCGCAGCGTCGTGACGGCCTCCGCGGGATACAGGCGGTGGCCGCCGAGAGTGCGGTCCGGTTCGTCGATCAGCCCGCGCCGTTCGTAGTACCGCAGAGTCTGCAGGTTGACCCCGGCCGCGGCCGCAACCTCGCTCGATCTCATCGCGGTAGGCGTTCGGACAGACCATCGAGTACGGCGGTCTGCGTCGGCGGGACCGCGATGCGAAGAGTCGTACCGGTCAGGGTGAAGGTGAAGAAGGAGCAGCACTCGTTCTCGCGAGCGGTCAGATCCTCGACCGTCGTACGGGCGTCTGCGTCGAGCGTCAGGTCGAGCGTCTGCCGGTCCACGCGGACGGCGCCCCGCAGGTAGGTGCTGAACAGGTCGTCGAACTCGGCCACACGGAACGGCCGCTCCGCAGTGGGCAAGGTGCAGGCTTCCGGAGCCCAGATTTCGTCCATGGTTCGACGGTAAACCTGTACCGACGTACCGGATGCAACTACCTGATACCCAGCCGACGGTGATGGCGATGGCTATCACCGTCCTTCGCACGAGGACGAGCGAGCCACCCCACGATCAGAAGTCGGCCTCAGCCGTCACCTTGTCGTACTTCCCCTTGAGGTTCACGTCCCCGGCCACGCCGTTCAAGCACTCGATCGCCTGCGATTGTCCCGGTTCCAGCTCGTTCGACACGCAACTCATGTTGCCGACGACCGTCGTGGCCTTCAGAAACTTGATGGTGAAGATCGCCGTGCTGGTCTTCTTCGACGTATTCGTCACCGTGCCGGTGACCTTGGCACCGAGGTACTGCTGGTAGGCGAGCTTCCAGCCGGCGTCCAGGCGGTGCTTGCCGATGGTGAACGGTTTGCCCACGGCAACCGCCACTGGATCAGTGCGATTCTTCGCTGCGGTCTTCGTTGCCCCAGGCTCCGAACCGGAGTCGGTTGCGGTGCACCCCATCAGAACGAACGGGACGACCGCCAGCCCCACGATGTACTTCTTCATAATGCCTCTCTCACTTCATTGTGCTGCCGAGGTGCAGCACACCGTGCGGGATGGCTCTTGCCCGCCCTGCACGATGCTCCATAACCCGACCTTGGTTGCGCCCCAGCTCGGAGCCTCAAAACGCCCCCTGTATCGACCTGCTGAAAACAGGACCCCGGGGAACTTGGCGTCTGGTAGTCCGGGATTGGCAGGTCGATGCCGCGAACCTCAGAAGACCCAGCCTTTCGACTCGAGCTCGGCCCGCGAGATGGTGTCGATCCGCTCCTTGTCCTCGCGCGACTCCACATTCGTCCAGGTCGCACGGAAGCTGTACATGTCGGCGTCGAACACGGTGATCTTGGTCGAGGCCCAGCACTTGCCGCCGTCCCATCGACCCCGGATGCCACGAGCAGCCCCAACCACCCGACCACCGCCATCGCTGACAGTGACATCAGTCGAGCTGCTCAGATCACGACACATGGACTCGTCACGCAGGCCGGACCAATAGGATCGGTAATCCACTACATGCGTTCCCTCGCCGCGAAGGAAATGCACGCCGACCAACGCGAGCAGCGTCAGAAGGACGCTGACAATCACGAACCACGTGATGGTGCGTCGTGCGGTACCTTCCGCGCTCGTCGTCTTCGGCTGCGACGCACGTAGCTGAGCCATCGTCAGACATCCCCCGTGAGTGAACGGCGCTCTTGGCGGCCACCGCACATTTACTCTGACGCTTGATGCAAGCAACCGGCAGAGGCCGGGTACCTACCAGAATCGGGACTTTGGTCCTGCTGCTCGAGTCTCGGATCTCCGGTGAACATGCTCGACAGGGCCCCACGATCGACGATCAGATTACTTGCTAGCAGCAACCATATTCGGCGAGGCTAGGGCTGATCGGTCCAGGTGAGAACGTAGGCGACCGCGCCGAAGCGGATGTGGTCGCCGGGGCGAACCCGGACCGGCGTGGTGATCCGCAGGCCGTTGACCTCGGTGCCGTTCATCGAGCCGAGGTCGCGGACCATCCACCCGTCGTCGACGTACCGGAGCTCGGCGTGGAACCGGGACACCGACACGTCGGCCATTCGGAGGGTCGCACCCGGACCGCGTCCGATCCGGACGGTCGGTGAGCCCGGCGCCGGCAGTGCAAGACCGGTCGGCGGTGCAGCCGGAGTGCTCCGCTTGACCGCGAGCCCGGGCAAGCTGCCCAGACGTACAAAGAACGGGTCGAACCGCGCCAGGAAGCCACCCGCCGCCCCTGCGGTCCGGCCGCGTTGCCCGGCCGGCTGCTCCGCCGGCCTAGCGCCTGGCAGGGCTGCGGTTGTCCGACTGGCAGGTCGGGTCACCTGCAGCCGCGGAAGCTTGGACCGGACATCGCGCATCCAGCGGGTACGGCGGGATTCCTCCCGCGGCAGGTCGCGGAGTACGTCGGCCAGTTCGGCGCGGCTCTGGGCGCGGAGGACGAAGTTCATCCGGCGGATGAAGGTGTCGTGGGACAGGCGGCCCGTGCCGGCGCCGTCGCGGAGGATCGCCAGCGCACGGTCGCGTTCGGCGTCCGAGGGACGCCCCCACTCCACCGCCGAGGTCATGCGCGCATTGTCCGTGCGGCGGCGGTTCACTGTCCACCACGAGACTGTGACAGTACGTTCCTGGTGACTGTCCGCGCTGTGGGACAGAATGACGGGATGCGACTGCCTGTCATGCCGCCGGTCAAGCCGATGCTCGCCAAACCGGTCAAGGAGATCCCCCGCGGGGCCCTGTCCTACGAACCGAAGTGGGACGGGTTCCGGTCGATCATCTTCCGCGACGGCGACGAGGTGGAGATCGGCAGCCGGAACGAGAAGCCGATGACGCGGTACTTCCCCGAGCTGGTCGAGGCGGTGAAGGCGAATCTCCCGGAGCGCTGCGCGATCGACGGCGAGATCATCGTGATCGGCGAATCCGGCGACCGGCTCGATTTCGAGGTGCTGCAGCAGCGGATCCACCCGGCCGCGAGCCGCGTGAACATGCTGTCCGAGAAGACCCCGGCACGGTTCGTCGCGTTCGACCTGCTGGCGCTCGGTGACGACGACTACACGGAGCGCCCGTTCAGCGAACGCCGTACGGCGCTGATCGACGCGCTCGCAAACGTGAAGGAACCGATCCACGTCACCCCCGCGACCGCCGACCACGACACGGCCGCGCAATGGTTCGAGCAGTTCGAGGGCGCCGGCCTGGACGGGCTGATCGCCAAGCCGCTGGACGGGACGTACCAGCCGGACAAGCGGGTGATGTTCAAGATCAAGCCGGAGCGTACGGCGGACTGCGTCGTGGCGGGCTACCGCCTGCACAAGAGCGGGCCGGACCGGATCGGCTCGCTGCTGCTCGGGCTGTACAACGACGACGGCACGCTGGCGAGCGTCGGCGTGATCGGCGCGTTCCCGATGGAGCGTCGTAAGGAGCTCTTCCAGGAGATGCAGCCGCTCGTCACCACGTTCGACGAGCACCCGTGGGCGTGGGCGAAGCAGGAGGAAGGCGTCCGGACGCCGCGCAACGCCGAGGGCAGCCGGTGGCAGGCGGGCAAGGACCTGTCATTCACTCCCCTGCGCCCCGAGCGGGTCGTCGAGGTCCGGTACGACCACATGGAGGGCATCCGCTTCCGGCACACCGCGCAGTTCGTCCGCTGGCGCCCGGACCGCACCCCGGAGTCCTGCACGTACGAGCAGTTGGAGGAGCCGATCAAGTTCGACCTGGCCGACGTCCTCTCGAGCGCCCAACGCTGATGCTCTACAGCCTCTACACCCGCCGCCTCCGCCGCCAGCTCGTCGGCCTGCCGAAGCCAGATCACGTCGCGATCGTGATGGACGGCAATCGCCGCTGGGCCCGCGGCGCCGGGTACGACGACGTACGCATCGGTCATCGCTTCGGCGCCAAGCACCTGGAGGCGTTCCTGCAGTGGAGCGCGGACGCCGGAGTCACCTGTGTCACCGCGTGGGTCGCGTCGGCCGACAACATGCGCAAACGCGACTCGGCCGAGATCGACTACCTGATGGAACTCACCGAGAGCGTGCTGGCCGATCACGTACGCCGTGACCACCGCTGGCGGCTGCACATCGCGGGCCAGCTGGACCTGTTGCCTGATTCAACGGCCCGCGCGTTGAAGGAAGCGGTCGAGGTCAGCCGCGACCGCGACGCCGGCGACCTGACGCTCGCGATCGGGTATTCGGGCCGGCTCGAGGTGCTGGACGCCGTACGGTCCGTGCTCGACGACGCGGCGGCGGAGGGGCGGTCGCTCGCGGAGGTCGCGGACGGGCTGACCGAGGAGGAGATCGGCCGGCACCTGTACGTGCCCGGCCTGCCCGACCCGGATCTGGTCATCCGGACCAGCGGCGAGCTGCGGATGTCGGACTTCCTGCTGTGGCAGACGACCCGCTCGGACATCGAGTTCTGCGACCTGTACTGGCCCGCGTTCCGCGAGGTGGACCTGCTGCGGGCGCTCCGCACCTACGGACACCGGAGACTGGAACGATCCAGTTGAATACTTCCCGCCCCTGAGGGGGCACTATGGGGGTATACCGACTGGTAAGCACGGAGGTGGCGCGATGTACGACGTCGTACTGCTCGTCGAGCAGGAACTGTCCGAGCCCGACGCGAAACGCGTCGTCGAACTCCATCAGGACATGCCCGATCCGGTCACGTACCACGTGCTGGTGCCCTGCCACAACGCAGAGGCCGGCGTCGAGGCCTCGATCAGTGCCCTCGGGACCGCGGACCTCTACGGGCCGGGCCTGGCCGGTCAGCGCCAGGATCTCGCGGAGGCGCAGAAGGCGATCGACACCGAGGCCAAGGGCTGCACCGGGCGGAGCGTCCAGCGGCTCCGCGACCTCGGGCAGTCCGCCGAGGGCGGCATCTCGCACGACCGGCCGATCGACGCCCTGGTCGCGACCGTGCAGCACGTCCACGGCCAAGAGGTCATCATCCTCACCCGGCCGCACATCGTGGCGGAGTTCTTCCACCTCGACTGGACCAACTCGGCCCGCCGGCACCTCGGCGTACCGGTCCTCCACCTACTGGAGCACGACTCACGGGAAGCCGCGGCCAGCTAGTGCCGTGTCGCCCTCTTAGTGCGGGAGCAGAGCCGCGTAAGTGATTCCGCCGGCCAGACTGGCGATCAGCAGGGACAGGGTGGTGCGGAGCGCTCGTTCACCGGTGCGGCCGTAGTGGCGGCCGTCCTCGGAGTGGTACGCGACCTTGAAGCCGGCGTACCCGGCCGCCAGAACGAGCCCCAGCTTGATCATCAGACACCTGCCGCTGTGCCGGAGATGTGGTCGGAATCCGCGAACTGCGTGTGGTACAGATCAGCGTACTCGCCGCCGGCCGCGAGCAGTTGCTCGTGCGTGCCGCGCTCGACGATGTTGCCGTGGTCAACCACCAGGATCAGGTCCGCGTTCCGCACCGTCGACAGCCGGTGCGCGATCACCAGCGACGTACGGCCTTCCAGCGCGGTGTCCAGGGCCCGCTGAACGGCGACCTCGGACTCCGAGTCCAGGTGCGCGGTCGCCTCGTCGAGTACGACGATCTTCGGGGCCTTCAGCAACAACCGGGCGATGGCGAGCCGTTGCCGCTCGCCACCGGACAGCCGGTGGCCGCGATCGCCGACCACGGTGTCCAGCCCGTCCGGCAACGCTGACACCAGATCCCAGATCTGCGCGGCCCGCAGCGCGGCGACCATCTCGTCCTCGGTCGCTTCTGGCTTCGCGTACCGGAGGTTGGCGCGGATCGTGTCGTGGAACATGTGCGCGTCCTGCGTGACGTACCCGATCGTGTCGTGCAGGGATTGCAGGGTGACGTCGCGGACGTCCTGACCGCCGACGCGCACCGCTCCCCCGGTCACGTCGTACAGCCGGGCGACCAGGTTGGTGATCGTTGTCTTGCCCGCTCCGGACGGGCCGACCAGCGCGACCATCTGTCCGGACCGTACGACGAAACTCACGTCCTCCAGCACCTGCGCCGAGACGCGCTTGTCCAGGACGGCGACGGACTCGAGGCTGGCCAGCGAGACCTGCTCGGCCGTCGGGTACGCGAACGCGACATGGTCGAACTCGACACTCGCCGCGTCGGCCGGCAGGTCCTTGGCGTCCGGGGCGTCCTTGATCATCGGTTCGAGGTCGAGCACCTCGAAGACCCGCTCGAACGACACCAGCGCGGTCATCACGTCGACGCGGACGTTGGAGAGCGCGGTCAGCGGACCGTACAGCCGGCCGAGCAGGGCGACGAGCGCGAGCAGCGTGCCGATGGTCAACGTCTCGCGGACGGCCAGGTTGCCGCCGACGCCGTACACCAGGGCTGTGGCCAGCGCGGCGACCAGGGTGAGCGCCGTGAAGAACACGCGACCGAGCATCGCGATCCGGATGCCCAGGTCGCGGACCCGCCCGGCCCGCTCGCCGAAGTCCGCGTTCTCGAGGTGCGGCTGGCCGAACAGGGTGACCAGGAGCGCGCCGCCGACGCTGAAGCGCTCGGTCATCGAGGTGGACATCTCGGCATTGAGGTTCATCTGTTCCCGCGTCATCGCGGCCAGGCGGCGGCCGAGGACCCGCGCCGGGATCAGGAAGATCGGCAGCATCAGGATCGCGACCACGGTGAGCTGCCAGCTCAGCACGAGCATCGCGCCGATGACCAGGATCAGGCTGATGACGTTCGAGACGACGCCGGACAGTGTCGAGGTGAAGGCCTGCTGGGCGCCGATCACATCGTTGTTGAGCCGCGAGACCAGCGCACCGGTCTGGGTCCGGGTGAAGAACGCGACCGGCATCCGCTGCACGTGCGCGAACACCTTGGTCCGCAGGTCGAAGATGAGCCCTTCACCGATCCGCGCCGAGAACCAGCGCTGCACCAGGCCGAGCGCCGCTTCCACGACCGCGAGCAACGCGACCACGAGGGCCAGCGCGGTCACCAGGCCGGCGTTTCCCTTGGAGATCCCGTCGTCGACGATCTTCTTGAACAACAGCGGCGACGCGATGACCAGCACCGCCGAGACGATCACCAGCAGCAGGAACGCCGCGATGTGCCAGCGGTACGGCCTGGCGAACCGGACGATCCGCCGCAGCGTGCCCTTGGCGAGCTTCTGCTCGAGGACCGACGAGTCCTGGCGCCGCCAGCCCATCGCGCCCATTCCTGGGCGCATCATTCCCGACATCCGGCTCCCTCCCTGTGGTGAACCTTCATAACACTCGAGGTCACTCCGCGCTTCCCGCAACTTTTGGTTGCGCATCGGCACGACCTGGTCTAGAGTCACATGCAACCAAAGGTTGCGAAAGGACGGAAGCAATGACCAGGAGCATCGAGCGGGAGATCCGGGTGGAGGCTAGCCCAGAGGTGGTCTACGAGGTGATCAGCTCGCCGGAGCACCTGCGCGAGTGGTGGCCGGACGAGGCCGAGCTCGACGCCGTCCCCGGCGCGACCGGGACTGTCGGCTTCCGGCAGGCGGAGGGGACGAAGGTTGTGCCGCTCACCGTGGTCGAGGCCGAGCCACCGCGGCGGTTCGCGTTCCGCTGGGACTACGACGGCGAGGAGGCCACGCCGGAGAACTCGCTGCTCGTGACCTTCGACCTGATTCCGGTCGACGGCGGCACGCTGCTGCGGTTCGCCGAGACCGGGTACGACGAAGCGGCCAAGTCCGACGCGGTGCTCGCGGACCACACCAGCGGCTGGGACTACTTCCTCCCCCGCCTCGCGCCGTACGTCGAAAAGTTGGCGCAGCGGCCGTGATCGACGACGAGCTCTGGTCGGCGATCGGCGACCCCACCCGGCGGCGGATGCTCGACCTGCTGCTCGCGGGCGACGGCGGTACGGCGACCGGTCTCAGCGAGCAGCTGCCCGTCACACGACAGGCGGTCGCGAAGCATCTCGGCGTACTCGACCGGGCCGGGCTGGTGCACTCCACGCCGTCCGGACGTGAACGCCGCTACACCGTGGACGAGGAACGGCTCGCCCGCGCGATCAACCAGCTGACCGACGTCACCGACGCCTGGGACCGGCGGCTGCAACGCATCAAGCGCATCGCCGAGGCGATCGAACAAGCCGAGAGGAAACTCCAATGAGCGACATCCTGCACCGAGTTGGCATCATCGCGTCCCCGAAGGACGTCTGCACCGCCCTCACCACGATCGACGGCCTGGCCGGCTGGTGGACCGAAGACACCGTCGGCGACCCTGATGGGGTGATCCAGTTCCGCTTCGCCACAGCGGGTGGCGACGGCTTCGACATGAAGGTCGTCGAGACCAAACCCGGCGAGCTCGTGCACTGGGAGGTCGTCGGCGGCCCGGAGGAGTGGATCGGCACCCACGTCACCTTCGAGCTGTCCCAGACCGACGAGTACACGATCATCCTGTTCAAGCAGGCAGGCTGGCGCGAGCCGGTCGAGTTCATGTACCACTGCAGCACCAAGTGGGCCACGTTCCTGATGAGCCTGAAGCAGTACGTCGAGACCGGCAAGGGCGAGCCCGCGCCGCACGACGTACTGGTCAGCAACTGGCACTAGCCGAGTGCGGCCAGGAGCTCCTTCAGACGGCGTTCCTGGGCCTCACGTTCGGCCTTGAGCTGGTCGTCGTACGCGCGGTCCGCGGCACCGAGGAGCAACGCCTTGGTCTCGCGGATCGCGCCGGGCAGCGGGCCGAGCAACGCGTCGGACAGGTCCTTGACCGTCGCCTCCAGCTCGTCCGCCGGTACGACGACGTTCGCGAGCCCGAGCTCTTTCGCCTCCGCGGCCTCGACCCAGCGGCTCGTCGCGCAGATCTCCAGCGCCCGCGAGTACCCGACCAGCTCGACGAGCGGCTTCGTACCACCGAGGTCCGGCACCAGCCCGAGGGACGGCTCGCGCATGCTGAAGCGGGCGTCGGGGGTGACGACCCGCAGGTCACAGGCCAAGGCGAGCTGGAAGCCGGCGCCCACCGCGTGACCCTGCACCGCAGCGATGCTGACGATCTCGGGCCGCCGCAGCCAGGAGAACCCGGACTGGAACTTCGCGATCAGCTCCAGGACCTCGTCGGTCGGCTTGGCGCCGAGCGTGAGCAGCGGCTCCTGACCCAGATCGTTCTCGCCCATGATCAGCCGGCGGTCCAGTCCGGCCGAGAACGACGGCCCCTCCCCCGACACGATCACCACGCGGACCTCGGGCGGCAGCGACGTACCGAAGTCGGCGAGAGCACTCCACATCGCCGGAGTCTGCGCGTTGCGCACCTCCGGCCGATCCAGCACTACCCGGGCGACCGGGCCGTCCACCGTGAACCGCAGTCCGAGATCCGTCATGCACCGAACATTACTGGGAAGTAATCAGGCAAGCGAGATCAGGTCGGCGTACTCGTTCGACCAGAGGTCTTCGACGCCGTCGGGAAGCAGGACGACACGCTCCGGTTCGAGGGCCTCGACGGCGCCCTCGTCGTGGGTGACCAGGACGATCGCGCCGGTGTACGAGCGGATCGCGTTCAGCACCTCGGCGCGGGACGCTGGGTCCAGGTTGTTGGTCGGCTCGTCGAGGAGCAGGACGTTC
This sequence comes from Kribbella soli, assembly GCF_004331345.1. Lineage (GTDB taxonomy): Bacteria > Actinomycetota > Actinomycetes > Propionibacteriales > Kribbellaceae > Kribbella > Kribbella soli. Next base: position 24,864 of record NZ_SJJZ01000003.1, read on the forward strand.
GCCGCCGACACGACCAGCGTGGCGAGCGCGAGGCGGGTCTTCTCGCCGCCGGACAGCACCTTGGCGGGCTTGTCCGCGTCGTCGCCGGTGAACAGGAACGAGCCGAGCACGCTGCGCGCCTGCGTCTCGTTCAGGTCCGGGGCGGCGGTCTTCATGTTCTCCAGAACCGTCCGGTTCACGTCCAGGGTCTCGTGCTCCTGGGCGTAGTACCCGAGCTTGAGGCCGTGGCCGTCGAGCACCTCGCCGGTGTCGGCCTTCTCGATCCCGCCGAGGATCCGCAGCAGCGTGGTCTTGCCGGCACCGTTCAGGCCGAGGACGACGACCCGTGAGCCCTTGTCGATCGCCAGGTCGACGTCGGTGAAGATCTCCAGCGAGCCGTACGACTTCGACAGCTCCCGCGCCATCAGCGGCGTCTTGCCGCACGGCGCCGGCGTCGGGAAGGAGATCTTCGCGACGCGGTCCTGGGCGCGGACCTCGTCGAGCGAGGACATCAACTGCTCGGCACGGCGGAGCATCTGCTGGGCCGCGGCCGCCTTGGTCGCCTTGGCGCGCATCTTGTTCGCCTGGTCGACCAGCTGGGTCGCCTTCTTCTCCGCGTTCGCCCGCTCCCGCTTGCGACGGCGTTCGTCGGTCTCGCGCTGGCTCAGGTACGCCTTCCAGCCGACGTTGTAGATGTCGACCTCGGCCCGGTTCGCGTCCAGGTGGAAGACCCGGGTGACGGTCTCCTGGAGCAGGTTCACGTCGTGGCTGATCATGATCACGCCACCGGCGTACGACTTGAGGAAATCGCGCAGCCAGATGATCGAGTCGGCGTCCAGGTGGTTGGTCGGCTCGTCGAGCAGCAGCGTCTCGGCCTGCGCGAACAGGATCCGGGCCAGCTCGACGCGGCGGCGCTGACCACCGGACAGCGTCGACAGCGGCTGGCCGAGGACGCGGTCCGGGAGGCCGAGGTTGGCCGCGATCCGGGCCGCCTCGGACTCGGCGGCGTACCCACCGGCGGCGTGCAGGTCCGCCTCGGCACGCTCGTACCGCCGCATGCCCTTGGAGCGGGTCTTCTCGTCCGCACTGGCCATCGACTTCTCGGCGGAGCGCAACCGGCGTACGACGTCGTCCAGACCGCGCGCGGACAGGATCCGGTCGCGGGCCAGTACGTCGAGATCGCCTGTGCGCGGGTCCTGCGGCAGGTAGCCGATCTGGCCCGAGGACGTCACGGAACCGCTGGCCGGCAGCCCCTCACCGGCGAGGATCTTGGTCAGCGTCGTCTTGCCGGCGCCGTTGCGACCGACCAGCCCGACCTTGTCGCCGGGGCCGACCCGGAACGAGGCGGGGGCGAGCAACTGACGGGCACCGACGCGCACCTCGAGATTGGAAACGGTAATCATCGGGGGTCGCGGGCGTCCTTACGCTGGGATACGGGGCTGAGCTCTGGGCGGCATGGCGGTGTCATGGCGGCGTCCTCGCAGTGTCACGGCACGCCGAAATCCCCCGCTCTCAGGACTAGTGTAGGTGGCGTGAAATTCAATCCGGATGCGGATCTCGACACCAGTGGTGTCGAGGACACCCGCGGTAGTGGCGGCGGACGCGGCGGTGGCCTCCCCGGCGGGATGATCCCGGTCGGCGGCGGCATCGGCGGCATCATCCTTCTTGTCGTGATCCTCCTCCTGACCGGTGGCCTGCCAGGCGGAGGTGGCAGCGACGAACCGGTCTCGCAGAACACGGCAACCGGCAACCTGGGCTCCTGCAAGAAGGGCACCGACCTGCAGTCGAACTCGGACTGCAGGTTCGTGTTCTACCAGAACTCGATCGAGAGGTTCTGGGCCGCGGAGCTCCCCCGGCGCGGCAAGAAGTACACCCGCGCGCCGATGCGGGTGTTCGAGGGCTCGGTGAACACCGGCTGCGGCCCGGCGACCAGCGCGGTCGGCCCGTTCTACTGCCCGCCGGACATGCGGGTGTACCTGGACATCGGGTTCTTCGAGACGCTGCAGCAGGACCTGGGCGCCCGCGGCGGCGAGTTCGCCGAGGCGTACGTCGTGGCGCACGAGTACGGCCACCACATCCAGAACCTGTACGGCATCCTCGACCGGATCAAGACCCGCAACGGCCCGACGTCCGACTCGGTCCGCTCCGAGCTCCAGGCCGACTGCCTGGCCGGTATCTGGACCAACCACGCGACCACGGTCCCGAACGCGAGCGGCCAGCCGCTGATCACCGAGCTCAGCGAGGACGACATCGCCCGCGGCCTGGACGCCGCCGCGTCGGTTGGCGATGACCGCATCCAGTCGAAGACCCAGGGCCAGGTCACCCCGGAAAGCTTCAGCCACGGCACCGCCGAGCAACGCATGAAATGGTTCCAGGCCGGCATGGACTCCGGCGACATGAACGCGTGCGACACCTGGTCCGCCAAGTCCCTCTGACAAAAGACGAACCGCCCCGTACGCCGAAGCGTGCGGGGCGGTTCGTCTGTAGCTGTCAGGCGACCTGGGCGGGGCGGTGGTAGCCGGGGAGGAGTTCTTCGACGAGGGCGTCGGTCTCCGCCTCGGGGCCGCGGGGGCCGCCGTGTTTGGTGAGGGCGGCGTACATCTGGCCGGCCACGTTGGTGACGTCCCCGGTGGTGCCGAAGTGGGCCGCCAGGCGGAGGGTGGCGCGCCACAGTTCCTCCGAGGCCGGCGAGAAGCTGAGGCCGGTCTGGAGGGCGGTGCGGGCCAGGTTGCCGTCGTTGTGGCTCAGCGACGACTCGGCGAGCCGCAGCGCGGCGTCGACGACGGCCTCCACCATCCGGCGCTCGATCCCGGACGCGGCGAGCCACGAGTAGCGGCCGCCGGGCAGGTTCGACCAGGCCGGGCCGTGCACCAGGCTGAGCGCCGTCGACAGCGGGCCACGCGGGTCGTCGATCATCGTCGCCTGCTTCGCCAGCGTGCGGAACACGTCCCAGTCGACCCGGACAACGCTGCGGTTCAGCATCCAGCGGCCCGACTCGTCGGCGTACATGGCGTCCACACCGACCCAGCGCCGGGTGTGCTCCAGCGCCGCGTCGCGCAGCTCTTCGCTGATGCCGCGCGGCCAGATCGCCCCGGCGAGCACGTTCGGGTGTACGCCGTAGTCCTGGCTGGCCAGGAACGCGATGATCTCCGTCGACAGCGTAATCCGGCCGTCGTCGATGACCCCGCGGGCGTCCACCTCGACCGGGCCGAGCAGGTCGACCTCGACCGGTGCCGGCTGGCTCAGGTCGGTGGTGGAGAACTCGTACGCCGGCATGTCCTGCTCGGACCGGCGCTTGTCGCGGGCGTCCGTCTCGGCCGCGTCGAACAGCGCGACCAGGTCGGCGAACTGCTCCGGGTTGACGCTGTGCGCGTCCACCTCGAGGCCGAGCAGCCGGCAGACGGCCTGATTCTTCTCGTCCACGACGAACCGCCACGGCGAGTTCATCACGTCGCCGACCACGACCACCGCGATGCTGCGGTTGGTGTCGGCGGCCAGCCGGTTTAGCTGGTCCTGCTCCTCCGGCGACGGCGGCGCGGACACGAAGATGATCTCCGGACCCCACAGCGCCGCGTCCGGATGCGTCATCCGGGCATCCGCCACGGAGCCGGCGTTCCGCCGCTGGGAGGCCTGGACCTGCGCCTCGGTACGGCGGACGACCTCGGCCATCGCGTCGTCGAGACGGATCCAGTAGCTCAGCCGCGTCGGCGCGAGCGACGACAGGTCGTCGCCGAACCCGACCATGCTGATGTGCGCGCCCTCGGACCACAGGTTCGTCGCCAGCTCGACCGCGAGCGAACCGACCACGTCGCGGGACGCGTTGGTCACGCCGCCGAACGCGACGATCCCGTTCGCGGTGTCGAGGTCGATCAGTACCGTCGCGCCGTCCGCGTTCTGGCCGACCGTCACGAGCGTCGGGTACGGCGCCGGCGCGTTGACCTCACCGCTCGGGCCGTACCCGCGGCGCAGTGTCCACCGGGTGCCCTCGGCAATCGCCTGCCACGGACCGGGCGGCTCGGGCTGTGCGCCGTACGGGTCGAGCACCAGCGTGAGCGACCGGTCGGTCACCAGCGCGGCGACCACCTTCGGCATCGGCCGCTCCAGCTGCGTCATGTCGGCGCCCAGCTTGCGCAGCGAGTTGTCCACGAACTGCGCGGTCGGAACGTCTGACGCGAGCCGCAGACCGATCTCGGTCTGCCGGTGACCGGCGGCCTTCGGGCCAGGGCCCTGCGCCCAGCCGCGGCGCCGCTTCAGCGCCAGCGCCAGACCAGCCGCAAGCAGCGTCGCCCCGAAGCCGAAGATGCCGGCGTCCTTCAGGCTGATGCCACCGTCGTCGGCCGCGACCGGAGTCACCTCCGGAACCTGGGTACCGCCGCCGGCCGGCTCGCCGTGCTCGTGACCGGCCCCCGGAGCGTGCGGCTCGACGGTGACGTTCGGCTCCCCCGGCTTGACGTTCTTCGCGCCCGGGTCGCCCTTCGCGCTGCCGATGACGACCGACGAGGGCTTCTCGATGCCCTGCTCCGAGTAGCGCCCCGGACCGACCGGCTTCGACTCTGGCGTCGTCCGGGTCTCGGTCTTGTTCTCGACCGCGGTCTTCGGCTTGGCCGGGGTCGTCTTCGTGCTGACCGTCGTCTTGGTGGTGGTCTTGGTGGTCGTGTGGTCGCCGATGCTCACGCGAACCGTGTGCACACCCGGGCCCTTGGCGTCGGCCGGCAGCCGCACCTGCCAGCCCGGCAGGATCAGGTCCGGGTTGGTCAGCCGGCGGCCGTCGGGCTGCAGCTTGTTCTTGTTGAGGTCGTAGATCTCCTTGTACCGGCGACCGTCACCGAGATACCGCTCCGCAATGTCCCACAGGCAGTCGTAGTTCCGGGCCTCCGGCGGACGAACCTCGGTGTACTTGACGACCTGACCCTTGTGGTCGTTGTTCGTCCGTACGCCGACGTTCGTCTTCCCGTGGCTGCCGCTGAGCACCGTGCTGGCTGCCTCGGTCTGGCGGAACTGCGACGTCGAGGACTGCTCGTTGCCGTGCCGCACGCTCACGGACGTCGGAGCGGCCGGGCCGGCCGTGGTGACCGCGCTCGCGACCGGCAGGCTGACACCGGCACCTGCGGCGATCAGCACGACCGTGCCGATCAGCCGGCGGGCCAGGACCTGCGAGCCGCCGCCGAGCGGGACGCGTGGTGAGAGGCCGTGACCGCGGATCTCCGCGGCCGCCTCCGCGATCAGGCAGACGACGAAGTGCAGCCACGCGAGCCAGATGAAGAACGCGATGATGCCGAGAACCGTCTCGACGCTCAGCTCGCTGAACAGCATGCTCTTGGTGGGCATCGTGTCCGGCCACGGCGTACCGAAGAACCGCAGCAGCACGTACGGCACGCCACCGACGATCGCCAGGATCGCGAGCAGCGCGACAAAGCCCTTCAGCCGGTCCGCACCCGGACTCCCCTGACGCCGCTGCGGCAACCGCGCCGCCTGCGCAGGCTCATTCGTCCTTACCATCGCTCCTCCATACCCCCACCATCAGCCACCGATTGCCTGAGCTTCCTGCACAGGCAGGCGCTGCACGGCCGTCACATTTGCCTGGCCGATCGGCTTCCAGCCACCGGCGTCCTTGCCGATCCAGTACGACACTTCCCACGTGATGGTGAGCTTCACCGTGTACATCTTGTCCGGCTGGCTCGCACTGGATTTCTTGTAGACGTGCTTGCACGGGTTCATCTGGTGGTACGGGTCCTGCGTCTGGTCGTACCCGTCCGGGTCGTCCAGCGGCGTCACACCGACCGGGCACTTGAACGTCCCGGTGTTGTCACCTGGGTCGACGACCATCTCGACGACCATGCCGCGCATGCTCAGGTTGTGCCTGTCGTCGTAGAGACCGCTCAGACTCCCGGTGTTGTCCGTGGTCACCTTCGAGCTGTCCGGGGTCAGGGTGAAGTAGGCCGGCACGTTGACCCGCGGTGTGTAGGTCGGCATGACCTGCAGCGCGGGCGGCGGGTAAACGCCCTGGAACCGCCTCCAGAAATCTGCCATGTAGTCCGGGAACGGGCACTGGGCCCGGTCCTGCGCATCCACGGGAACGTAGGCCCGCTCGAGGTGTGCTTTCGGGCCACCGTTGTAGGTGTCCAGCTCGTAGTCGGTGATCGTGATCCGCATCACCCACTCCTTGCCGTCCGGTGCCTTCGGCAGCCGGATCCCCTTCGGGATCTCGAAGTCGCGGCACGGGACGAAGGGCCGACCGTTGAGCTTGTCCCGCCAGGTCGGGGGCGGTGGCGCAGGCTGAATCCGCGGAATGTAGGCGTTGCCGGAACTGCAGTACGCGCCGAAGCCGACCGAGTTCACGTACATGCTGCACACGGAGTTGCCGGTCTGGATGGTATCCGCGGTGGCAGTTGTGGCGGGGGCGACCGTCACAAGCGCGAGAACAGCGCTCAGGACGAGCAGCGTACGGCCCACTCGGTTGTGCATCCTCACTCCCCAGACTTGGCTATGCGCAGATTATCTTCGACCAGGGGCATCATGCCCGGTACCCAGTACCCCGTCACCTCTTCGCAACCTGAAATTCCACGTTCCGGTCTAGGCCGGGTAGCGGACGCTCGAGCAGTTCACGCCCTTGCTGGTCGCCATGCGGTACGGCAACCAGCCGACCCCGGTCTGGATCATTTCGATCACCTCGGGCGTCCCCTTGGGCGCGACGACAGTCCAGTTCCGGGTCTTCGGGTCCCAGTACTGCGTGGTCTGCGAGCGGCAGGTCTGCACAGCGACGGTGTCGTCCGGCGTGGCCTTCGCGCCGACTACGACCACACTCCCCGGCGGCTTCATTACCCAGCCGTTGCGCTTGGCATCCACGATCTCCTCCGATACGTCCTCATAGAAGAAGGACGGGAACCGCTTCTTCAGGATTGTGTCGTCCTTTGACACGAGGGCCTGGAAGTAGAGCGGGTAGCTGGTCACGAGGCCTTGGACGGCGGGGTTGGACGCGAAGTTCCCGGGTTGGATGATGACTTGTTTCGCGGTCGGTGCGGTCGGCTTGGCCGTGGTGGCCGGCGCGGTAGTCGCGGGAGGCGCTGACGACGGTGCGGTGGACGGCGTGCTGGATGTCGTCGTACCGGAGTCGCCGCCGACCGGGACCGGGCGGCCGCCGTCGCCGGTGTCCTTGCTGCAGGCACTCAACAGCAGGACACCGACCACTGCAAAGGCCGGGAGGGCAAACCTACGCACGGACAGAATCCTCCGGGTTCTAGCGCCCGCTCGGCGGCGAGCTGCTCGTGGGGCCTGACGGTTCGCCGGTCGGCGGGGTCTCGGACGGGGTCGGGGTCGGTGTCACGTTCGGCGAGCAGGAGGCCGGGAACGGGAACGGCGACAGCGTCCAGGTCGGGGTCGGCGAGCCGACGGTCCAGGTCGGGCAGGGCAGGTCGATCGTCGGCGGGCGCGGGGTGTCGATAGGGCCGCCGGGGCCGTCGGTGGTCGGGTTCACGACGATCGGCGGGATGGTCGGGCTGTCGTCGGCCTTGTCGACGCCCTGTTCGGCGTGCGCCTGGCCGGTGCCGCTGGCCTTCAGCGACTGCTTGCCGACGAGGCCGAGGAACGTCGTCTTGTTGGCGATGTCGACCTGGATGTCGACCTCTTTGTCGGTCAGCGTGGTCGGTCCGCACGAGGTGACCGCCGGGTCGTTGGACCGCACCTGGCCGCAGAACGCCGTGATCGCGGCCGCGGCCTTCGCGGTGTCGATCTTGGCCTCGGCGACGTTCAGCTGGATGGCCGCGGCGCCGACGCGCGCGGCCTCCTGCGCGTACCCGACCGCGCGCGACCGGGCGCCCAGCTGCCGGCCGCCGTCGATCACCAGGCCGGCCAGGGTGAAGATCATCACCGCGAGGATCGCGACCGCGGGGCTCAGCGCGCCGCGGCCGAACCGCCGGTCGTTGCGTCGCGCATCGATCCGGAAGAACTCGACGAGCCTACGAGCCGTCACCGCGCACCCCCCGGTACGGATCGAGCGAGGACGTGAAGCGCTTGGTGATCTTGGTGTCGCCGCCCAGGCCGAGCAGGCCGAGGTCGCGGTAGTTGATCGTGCAGGTGACCTCGACCGACAACGGCGAACCGGCAACGAATCCGGTCGTGATCGAGCCCGCCGCGGACTCCTTGCACGAAGCCACCGCCTGGCTCATCGCCGAGTTGACGGCCTCGTCGACGCGCGCCTGCGCGTCCTGCAGCGACCGCGCCTGGCTGGCGCCACGGGCACCGTCACGGGCCGCGCTCTCCAGCAGCGACGACGACTGGAAGTACCGCCCGCAGGCCAGCAGGAACATGAACAGCGCCAGCAGCACGGGCGCGAGGATCACCATCTCCAGCGCCATCGTGCCGCGCTCGCGGGTACGGCGGCGCCGCCCGCGCGACCCTGGTCTGCTCGTCATCTGCTCGCTCACTTGTCGGCTTCGAACTGTTCGATGCGGCCGGTGGCGGTCCGGGTCACCTTCAGTTCCAGGCCGGGCACCAGCGAAACGGTCTTGCCGGTGACCGTGAACGAGACCACGCCCTCCGGGGTGTTGTACGACGGGAACGGGACGGTGGCGTTCTGCAGCGTCGTACCGCCGAGCTGCTGCGCGTACGACTGGATGTCGGCCCGCACCTTCTCCCCCACCGCCGGGGTGTACACGGGCGGCTGCACCAGCCGCAGCCGGGACACGCCCTCCTGCGCCGCGTTCAGCGCGACGGACCGCCCGTACAGCCACAAGGCGGTCTGGATGGACACGAAGACCAGCGCGATGAGCGCCGGCGCGAGGATGGCCAGCTCGAGAGTGCTGACCCCCCGCTCGGACCGCTTGCGCCCCAGCCGCATTGCTCTGCCGTCATTCCTTCTCGATATCAGCGGTGTGCTTGGCGATCACTCGCTTCACCACCACACCGATCGCCAGCGCGGCCACGACCAGGATCCCCGAGATGATCGCCCACTCGAGTGCGGAGGCGCCCAGCTCGGTGTTCCCCTGCTTCGCGCGGGCCCGCTGGGCCTGCGCCCGTGCCACCGCGTAGCCGGCCATGGCCCGCCAGAACATCAACTCCGAGGTCATCCACATGCCTTCCAGATCGTGAGGCCGAAGCAGGCCTCAGTATGACGTGTTCGACGGGCAACTCCGCCCAACGGATCCCTTGCCCTCATCCCTGTCCTGCCTAACTTCCGAGGATCGCCACGCCGGCCGGGAAGGCCAGGAACAGGAAGAACGCCGAGATCATCACGAGCTGCGCGACCAGCATCGACTGGGACCGCTCACCCGCCTTGCCTTCCACGTCGGCCAGCTCCTTGCGCCGCAGCGAGGCGGCCCGGGCGAGCAGTGACGAACGAATCTTCGCGCCCTCGTCACCGGCCAGCGCGAGCGCAGAGGCCAGGTCCCGCAGTTCCTCGACGCCCAGGTCCTCGCCGAGCCGGGCCATCGCGTCCCACGGCGTGATGCCGATCAGCCGCGCGTTCGCGAGCGCCTGCCGGATCCGGGCCATCGCCCAGTGCTCGCCGATCGTCGACGCCGTCATCAGCGCCTCGGGCAGACCGCGGCCGCCCGCGAGGTTCATCGCGACCAGGTCCAGGAAGCTGCCGACCACGTGCCGGAAGTCGCGCCGCCGCGCCTCCGCCTGCGAACGCAAGGCCAGGTCCGGCAGGAAGAACGCCAGCGCCATGAACCCGAGCGTGACGATCGCCGGGGCCACTCCGGGCGCGCTGATCCCGATCGCGGACGCCAGGAACAGCACGATCGGGACGAAGATCATCGCGCCGAGCGCGAAGAAGACCTTGGTCGCGAGCATCGCGGCGAACGGCTGGTTCATCACCGCGAGGTCGCGGCGCAGCTTGCCGAACGCCCAGCCCCGCGCATTCGCCTCCGCCTCGAGCCGGCGGCCCAGCGTCTCCCGCGCCCGGTCCACGCCGCCGAGCACCCGCTCGCCGGCGGCACTGGTGGTGACACCGCTGGTGTAACCGCCACGGCCGGCGTCGATCCGCGCGATCGTGGACAGCACGTTGGCCCGCGGCCTGATGAACATCCGGACCAGCACGTACACGCCGAGTCCGGCGATACCGCCGGTAATGAAGGCCCAGGTCATCCGCTCACCGTCTCCATCCGGTCGTCGCCCGACCGGCTCGGCCGCTGGTCGTCGGTCATGCCGATCAGGAACCGGTCCGGCACCTCGATCTTCGCGAGTCGCCGCAGCCACAGCAGTCCGACTGCGTAGAGCCCGATCACCACGGCCAGCACGACCTGCCCGACGAAGCTCGTGTACGGCGCCATGTACGCCGAGTTGAACAGCACCAGACCGGCCGCCATGAGCAGCGTGATCGCGACCACGACCTGCACACTGCGCCGCGTCGAACGACGTTCCGCCGCGACCTTCCGGCGTACGTCGAGCTCCTCGCGGGCCGAATCGGCGAGCGCGCTCAGCACCTCGCGCAGACCGGGACCGCGCAGCCGGGCGTTCAGCACCAGGGCGGCGACGATCAGGTCCGCGGACGGGTCGTCCAGGTCGTCGGCGAACCGCATCAGGGCCGACGGCAACGGTTCGCGGATCCGCAGCCGGTCGACCAGCAGGTTCAGGCTGGGCTTGATCGCGGGCGCCGCGTTCACCGCGGTGGCCGGGATCGCCTGCTCCAGGCCGACCGCGCCGGCGATCGTGTCGCGGAGCGCCTCGGTCCAGGTGGCCAGCGCGTCCAGTCGATCGATCGCCCGGCGTTCCTCACCGGTGCCGCCGAAGAAGCGGTCCGCCATGGCCGCGAGCAGGCCGAGGGCGACCGCGAGCACCAGCCAGCGGGTCACCACCAGCACGAGCAGGCCGACCGCGAAGCCGGCGCCCAGCCGGACGAGGTTCTTACGCGCCTCGACGCTGCGGTTGCGGAACAGCGACGGCGTCTCGTCCTTCGGCTCGGTCCCGCGGATCGCGACGATCAGCAGCATCACCGCGCCGCCCACCAACGCCCCGCACAGCAGCGCGCCCAGAGTCCGGTTGCTCATCGACGTCCTCGCTTCGCTCCGGGCGCCGACGAGACACGAGGCGTACTGTGCTTGATGGTGACCTCGCTCCGCTCGCTCACGGCCTCACGCCCACGTTCCGTGCACGAGCGGCTGGTACCCGAAGTGCTCGAGCTCGTCCATGCACGCGATCGGCGCGTGCGCCGCGGCGTGGCCGTCCGGTCCCGGTGCGAAGACCTCGCCGGACAGCACCCGGCCGTCCCATCCGGTGACCTCCCGGATGCTCTCGACGTACCGGCTGAGGCCGCCGCCGCGCGAGTAGTCGTTGTGCTTGCGGACGAACACCACGAAGTCGAGCGCGCCGGCGATCAGCATCTGGGTGGCATCCATCGGCAACCGCTCGCGGGCCTGGATCGCGTAGGTGCTGATTCGGTTGAACACCTCCATCGAGCTGTTCGAGTGGATCGTCGACAGCGAGCCGTCGTTACCCTGGCTCATCGCGTTCAGCATCGTGACGATCTCGTCGCCGAGCACCTCACCGACGATCACCCGGCTCGGGTTCATACGCAGCGAACGCCGGACCAGGTCGGCCATGCTGACCTCGCCGACGCCTTCGGAGTTCGGCAGCCGTTCCTCGAACGCGACCACGTTCGGGTGCAGGTCCTTGAACTCGCCGAGGCCGAGCTCGAGCGAGCGCTCGACGGTGATCAGCCGCTCGTGCGGCTGGATCTCGTTGGCCAGTGCTCGCAGCAGCGTTGTCTTCCCGGAGTTCGTGGCGCCGGCGATCATGACGTTCTTCCGCGCCGCGACCGCAGCCCGCAGGAACGAGCCGACGTCGTCGGAGATGGTTCCGTTGGCGACCAGGTCCTTGAGGAACACCTTGCCGAGGCGGGCGCGCCGGATCGACACCGCGGGACGGGACGTCACGCCCATCACGGCGGACAGACGGGAGCCGTCGGGCAGCCGCAGGTCCAGCTGCGGGTTCGCCGAGTCGAACGGGCGGCTGGTCAGGCCGGCGTGCGCCGCCAGTACCTGGATCAGCTCGATCAGTTCCTCATCACTCTCTGCGACCGGACCCGGGGTCTCCTCGCGACCGTCGCCGTACTGCACGAAGACCTGGTCGCAGCCGTTGATGTCGATGTTCTCGACCTCGGGGTCGTCGATCAGCGGCTGCAGCCGGCCGACACCGAACAGCGCGGAGTGGATCGCGCCGGCGATCTGCGCGTCGTCGTCCGGCGTCGGCGGCGTACGGCCCTCGGCCAGCTCGTACCGCGCGTGGTCCTCGAGCACCTGCACGATCAGCGACCGTGCGTACTCCCGCTCGTCCTCCGCGCTCATCGGAGGTACGCCGTTCACCTGGTCGCGGCGCCGCTGCTCGTTCAGCCGCTCGGCGACCTGCACCCGCAGCTTCCGGACGAGCTCCTGATCGGCGCTCATCGATAGTCACCAGGCGATGGTGGGAAGGCCGCGTTGGCCATGTCGAAGTCCTGCGGCGGCGGAGCGGCGACCAGGGCCGCCATCTCCGCGGTGATGACGCTCGCGGACCGGATCAGCTGGGTCTTGTCGAGCCGGCCGTGGCCACGCCCGTCGAAGAACGCCGCTCCGACCGGGTCGTACGCCAGGTGCCAGCGGTGCCGCACCGGCAACGACATGGCGTCCAGCACGGACCAGACCTGTTTCACGCCGTCCCGCTGCTTCGGGTCGGCTACGACAACCACACCGAGCTGTGCGTCGACATGGTGCACCAGCGTCGACAGCCGCTCCCGCAGGTGCGCCACCGACGAGCCTGTCGCCGAACACACCAGAACGACGAGGCGCGCGGACTGGATGACCGGCAGCTGTGGCGAGGACGCACCGATCCGCCCGCAGTCGGCCAGTACGTCGCCGTGCTGCATCTGGTTGAACGTGATGCCGAGCGGGTGCCACAGACCGCCCATGCCACCGACCTGCTCCGGCGAGCGCACACCGAGCAGTACGTCGAGGCCGCCGTCGAGCTGCTGGCTGTGCGCGAGGATGACCTCGTCGCCCAGACCCTTCCGGCTCGCAGCCGCGAGGCTGACCAGGCCGCGATCGGAGTTGAGGCCGGCACCGCCCGGTCCAGTCATCCGGATCGCTACGTCACTGCCCGCCGGGTCGCACTCGGCCAGCAGCACCTGCCGCGGCCAGAGTGCACCGAAGACCAGACTTGCCGTGGTCACCCCGGGCGAGCCCTTCGCGCTCGCCAGCGCCACAAGTGCCATCAGTTGGCCCCGTTGCGCGACACGTCCGGCTTGGTGCCCGGCGCCAGCTTCACCAGCACGAGGGTCTTCGCCGCGGCCGCTGCCGCAACCGTGGTGATGTCTTCGGCGGGGATCAGGACCGTCACGTTGAGCGTGCTGTTCGAGCTCGTCTTGCTGTCGGTGATCGCGCCGGCGGCGGACGTCACCTCGGCAGCGCTGACCAACGGCACCGCGGCACCCTCCGCGTTGGCGGACGGTACGCGGATGACCTTGACGACGTCGCCGACCTGAAGGCCGTCCGACGGTGCGCGCCCGGCCTCCAGGCTGACACCGACCAGGGCGCCGCCGGCCGGGATCGGCTGCTCGCCCTCCTGGGTGAGGTTCTCCGGCGTGACGAACTGGTCCTTGTACATCCAGGTCTTCGTGTAGCGGCCGAGGTACTTCTCCGCTTCCGACCACGGAATCAAGCCACCGGTGGCGCCGGCCAGGTCACCCCTGGAGAGGTCCTTCGCTTCGAGCTTGCTGCCCGGTGGCAGCGCGTCGACCGAGATCGCCACGAAGTCGGAGCGGTTGCCGCTGTTCAGCGCGATCAGCGCCGATCCGGCGGCGCCGAGCAGGATCAGGATGACCGCGAGCGCGGCCAGGGCAGGACGGCGTTCCCGGCCGCTCGGGAGGCGGGTCGAACCGCCACCCGTCGATCGGCCCGCTGCCCGGGCGCCTTGGGAAGAGCTACGCGTGGAGGACGAGAGACTCACCCGCATACCGTAATGGCAGCGAGGTGCCATCCGTGCCAGGAGGCCACTGCCGTTACCGCGCCGCGACCCGCTCCAGCTCGGCGGGCTTGAGCAGTTGGTTGAACGCGCCCGGTCCGCCGTACAACTGGTCTAGATAGGCATACATCGCGCGCAGGCACAGGCCGATCTGCCGCTGCCAGTCGGGCTGTCCCTCCAGCCAGACCACGAGGTCCCGCCCTTCGACCAGCGTGACCGCGGCGTTCACCGGCTGCACCAGCCGGTCCGTTTCGAGGTCCGGCTCGATCTCCCGGCCGCGTACCTCCTGGACCGCGGCAGCTAGGGCTGCCTGCTCGGCGCCGGTGAAAAAGTAGTCGAACCCGTGCTGGCCGTGCAGCCGGTCGAGGTACTCGCAGAGCGCGAGGAACAGTTCGATGCCGTCGTACTCCCGGCCGTCGCCCGCATGGTGCCGCAACTCGGCGACGGTGCTGCGCGCCTGGGGGATGTTCCACTCGGAGTCACCGAACTTCTCCCACATGCTCTTGATCCTAGGTGGGTCCCTGGGCGTAAATCGTTAACGGTTCGGGTGAATCGAGTTGCTGGCAAGTAACCGATTGTTTGCTAAATTCCGGACCAGAGGGTCCGGGTGACAACTGGTGATCACCCGGGCACTTAACGGGAGGGGTGGTTCGGCTGACTACAACGACGTTGTCCGCCACGGATCCGACGGCTCGCGCTCGCAGTGCGGTCGGAAACGCGCTCGGGATCCTGCACCCCTCGGCGGTGCAGCTCCGTGACGGCCGGGTCCGGCTGACCACGCCCGACGACATGCTCGCCGCGCGTGTGATGCGCGCGATCGAGGAGTTGCTCCACCGCCGGGCCGCGGACCGCGCCGGCGACGACCGTCTGCTGGCGGAGGCCGTCAGCGTGATCGGGACCGAAGTGGCCCGGGCCCGAGGTGAGCTGCCCGCGCGCGGCGCGGTCGACGCCCTCGACCGGTACCTCCGGGTTCCGGGGCTGGATCAGTCCCGTCGTACCGAGGCCGACGCGATGCTCCGGGTCGCCCTCAGCGGCGCGGCGCCGGACGACCCCGAGGCGGCCGCCCGCCTCAGCCGGCTGACAGCGCCGCCGAACGCCCTCGCGACCTCGACGCTCGTGGCCGCCTCGGCCGCGATCAACCGCGACGCGGAGCTCCTGGACCTGGGTACGCCGCCTGCATCGCGGCGCGCCGGCCGCCACCGCGCACAGGTCGGCAGCAAGCACCGGAGCGCGGAAGGACGCCGACTCTGGACGTCGCAGATCCGCGGTACCGGGCTGACGGTCGGCGCGCGTCCGAGTTCGCAGGGGCCGCTGACCGACCTGCACGCGCTGAACCTGCTCGCCTCGATGGACCGCCAGGCCCTCGCCGCCGCGGTGACCGATCGTCCGGCCGTCGATCCTCAGTCCCGTCAGACCCTGCTGCAGACGACGGGCTCCGACGTACCGCAGCATCTCCGGGTCGAGATCGGCGACACCACCCTGCGCGCGATGGGGCAGGGCATCATCCGGGCCGGTACGGCGAACGACCCGCACGTACTGCGGATTCCGCCCGGACTCAGCGACGAACAGGTCCGCTACGTCTGGACGCACCAGCTGACACTGATGTCGCAGGAGATCGCCGCCGCGGAGGCCGGCCGGTCCCGCGGTGTCCTCGGCAAGCTGAGGTCCGTCTTCAGCCATGAGCGCCGCGACCGGCGGCTGCACGCGGATCACGCCGCGTTCCAGGGCCTGGTCACGGACTGGCACGAGGCGCGCGCCGAGACGCTCGCGAACGGGCACCCGAGCGGCCCGCGCAGCGTCGCCGACCTCGAGCGCGACCTGGAGGGCCTGGCCCGGACCATCCGCCGGCACGGTGGTTCCGAGCCCGCACTCCCCTGGACCGCCGGAGCAGTCGCAACCCCGGAGGCAACGGCCGCAGGCCGCGCCGCCGCGCGCGCCGAGGCCGAGGCGAAGCCCGCCCGGAACACGCCCGCTCACCTGCGCGGTCAGGTCGTCACCCAGATCGAGACGCTCCAGGCCGCCGTCGAGGACCTCGACAAGAAGGCGACGCACAAGCGGAACAGCTCCCGGGACGCAACCAAAGCGGCCGGGAAGGCCGACGACGACGCCGGCGCCGAGGACCGGCAACGCGACCGGGGCGCTCCCGAGCGGGCGCGCAAGCTGCGCGTCGCGGCCCAGACCTCGCGGAACAAGGCCGGCCGGCACACCGAGATCGCCGGTGCCTACGAGCAGGCCGCCGCCGACGCGCGGCTGGCCCTGGCCGGCTACCAGACGCTGCTCACCGAGATCGACGCGGACGGTTCGCAGAGCCAGATCGCCGATCTGGCCGCTGCCGCGAAGCATCAGGTGGCGGTGTACGAACGCAGCCTCGGCCAGGCGATGCCGGCCAAGGACCTGCTGATGACCGGTGTGCCGGACGGCGACCAGCTCAACCTGCCGGTCGCCGACATCAACCGGGTCCTGGCCGCGAACAAGTTCAGCGAACAGCTGTCGACCCGCGGCCCGCTCCCGGTGCCCGCGGCGGAGTACCGGCGGCTGCTGTCCAGCGACGGCATGGTGTTCAACGTCGACAACGACGCGGACACGGACGTCTCCTCGCTGCGCCAGGTGCGGCTGCGGCTGATCCCGGACGACATCACCGAGCGCGACGACATCGACTTCAGGATGGCCGAGCAGATGTCGGGCTCGCTCGGCGAGGGCGGCACGAACGTCGCCACGACGGACACCCACTCGACGAACGTCAACGTCGGCGTGAACATCGGTCCGCTGCTGGCCCTGGCCGCACCCGGTACGCCGGTCCACGCCGCCGCGCAGCTCGTCTCGCCGAAGGTCGAGGTGTCGCGCGGCCGCTCGCTCGCCGAGAGCAGCGGGGCCACGGCGCACCACCAGTCCGGTTGGGTCGACGACAACCGCGGCGAGTCGATCCTCTACGAGTGGTCCGGCAAGTGGCAGATCGAGGTACGGGCCTCCCCCACCGAGCCCTGGTCGGCGGTCGAGACTGTCGACGCCGGCCGCCAGCAGACCTGGGTCTCCAGCGCCTACACGGTGAAGCCGCCGGCCGAGACCGTTTCGCTGGCAGAGATCGGCCACGGGCAGGAGGTCACGGGAGAGTTCCCGCGGCACGCGGTCACCAGCATCACCGGACTGCACGACGTCACGGATCGCCTGGTCCGCAAGGCGCAGCAGGAGTACGGCGACCTGGACCGGGTCTCGTACAACCACATCGCCGGCCTGATGATCAACGACTCGCACCGCCTGCTGCGCGAGTTCAGCCAGCCCGGCGGTGTCACCCGGCGGATCCCGACCGGCGGCGAGACGGAGTACGACCTCACCTGGGAGGTCGAGCCGATCTGGGCCGACGCCAAACTCGTCGGTGAGCCCAGCTCGGAGATGTGGCAGGAAGAGGTCCTGGTCGACTTCGCCGGCGTCAACGCGAGCCAGACCTACACGGCGTCGGTCACCGGCACGGGGTCGGTCGGGTTCCCGGGCAAGCCCTCCGACGTGAGCCCGGTCGCCGCGGCGGCCGCGCTCAACAACGTCGCCGGTTCCGGCATCAACGTGGGGCCGAACGTGTCGGCCGGCCGCAACGTGTCCCGGTCGGGCGGCCAGAGCGTCAGCATGACCACGATCACCCCGGCCGTGCACCGCAACCAAGGCCCGACGCAGGGCGTGCTGGTCGGTCTCCGGGTGCGCGCCACGCTGCGCAAGGTCGGCGATTCCACGGCCAAGCCCATCGTCGAGACCGGCGAGTGCCGCGCGCTGCTGCGGGCCGCGGAGAACGACCTACTGCGCGCAGGCGGTCGCGCGCACAAGGACGCCGTACTGCGGGAAGACGACGGCACCATCAAGACCGACAAGCACGGACACGTGCTGCTGCGGGGCGATGCCGAGCCGTCGACCGTGCCGCAGACGCTGCCGCCGTGGATGGGCCGCGGCGAGAACCAGATGCGCGGCGTCGGCAAGGCCCTGCCGCAGAACCTGAAGGGCGCCGAGCAAGCGCAGCGCCAGGCGCTGGAGCAGCTGGCCAAGATGGGCCTGGTGGCGCGGCCCGGGGAGCAGGCCACCGCTCAGCAGGAGGCCAACCGCGAGCGGATCGAGCAGCACATCAGCGCGCCGCGCATCGAGGCCGGCATCAACCAGGCCTGTCAGGGCGGCCTGGTCGTGATGCTCGAGGACACCGGCTTCGCCGGCACGCCGCGCTGGCGGCCGTTCCGGCTGTCGGTCACGCAGGACTACGACGAGGCGACCAAGCAGTTCAAGGCCACCGGCGCCGGGACCAGCACGAACGAGAACGTCGTACTGCTCGGTATCAGCTCGGCGGCCACCGGCCGGACCTCGAGCCGGTCCCGAGGGGTGCCGCTGTCCGCCGGGGTCGGCGGCTCCAACCCGCCGCCGGAAGGCGTCCGCGGCTGGATGGGCAAGATCGGCGTGAAGTTCAGCCGGAACGCGCTCGGCCGCACCTTCAGCTGGACCGCGGGTCGGCGCGTCAACAACGTCACCCTGAGCGAGAGCACGGAACCGCTCGACAGGCTCAAACAGGACATCCGGATCACGTTCGCCGAGATGACCGACGACGGCGACGCCACGCCGATCGCCGACGTCCGGGGCAGCCTGGAGGTCGCGTACGACAGCTCGATGACGCGTGCCGACGCTCCGGTGTACGAGAAGAACCCGAAGCGGCCGCACCACCTGGCCGTCGAGCAGGCGTTCCCGGTCGCGGTGGATGCCGGTAACGCGGCCGACGAACTGTGCAAGGCGATCCCCGCGATCCGGTCCGACTCCACTGCCCTGCCCGCGCTGCACGAGGCCCTGTCGCCGACCAGCCTGGTGGCGAACCGCGAGTGGCTGAACGGCAGCTACCGACTGCCGTTCACCGTGGTCCGCGCCCCGGGCAGCCCGGCGCACGCGCTCGCGGACGGGACGATCCTGCCGCAGGAGTACGAGATCGTGATCCGCGGCCAGGCGGTCAGCCTCACGCACGTCGCGATGAGCCAAGAGAACTCCGTCGACATCAACTTCACGATGACCGACGTCGGCTCCACGACCGGTACGTCGGCGTCCGGCGGCGTCAGCGGGGATGTCGGTGGCGGCCTGGTCGAGGCTGACGGCTCCGCCCGCTCCGGGAACCTGTCGGTCGGACGCATCGGCGGCCGGTCGCAGTCCACCACGACCAGCGAGACCTCCGGCGACGAGCGGCTGCTGGTCAACCCGGGCACGCACCACGAGTTCATCGAGCGCCACAAGATGACCGCGGACATCATCCACAACGGTCAGGTGATCAAGTCCGTCGCGCTGCCGGACGCACTGGCCCAGAAGGCGATGGCCGAGCGGCGAGCGCTGGACCTGTACGCCTCCGGCAAGCTCGATCTGCCGCTCTGGGTGGCGTCCGACGCCGCCGAGCGGTACCTCAACGACAAGCTGCCGATCAGTCACCGGGTCGCGGCCGGTTTCCTGCGTCGTTACCAGCGGGAGAAGGCCGGCGTCACCACCGGCCTGGCCGCGGAGCACACGGTCGAGAGTCTGACGGCGAAGCTGCGGGAGAACAGCCGGGTCCCGGCCGTCCAGGCCCCGACCGCCGACGAGGAGTTCGCCGCGACCGCCAAGAGCGTCGAGGCGCAGGCTCTCGTCCCCCACGTCGTGAGCACCTCCCAGGCGTACGACGAGAGCCAGGGAGCGGCCAAGATCGAGTCGCTCACCGTCGAAGGCACCAAGAAGCAGGTCGACCTGCGGACACTGGTCGAGCCGCAGGTGGACGCACTCGCTCCCGGGCTGCGGGACGCCAGCCGCCTGCTCCAAGGCGCCCTGGACACCGACCTGAAGCCGGGGAACTTCCACGGCCACCTCGAGGACATCCTCGGCGCGGACTTCGACGTTCCGATCGAGGTGCCGATCCAGGGACAGGAGCGGCCCGACGTCCTGTTCGTCCAGGTGCGCGCCCGGTACGAGGGCGAGCGCATCATCGAAGGCGTCCCGACCACGCCCGAGGGCAAGCCTGACATCCCGAAGGAGGAGGCCGGCGGCGTCGACCAGAACTACGACTACAAGCAGCTCGACCGGTCGACCGGCCACAACGTGACCATCTCCGGGGGTGTCGAGGGCAAGGGCCCCACCGCACTCGGCGACGGCTCCGGCGGGGTCGCCACGGACCGGACCACCTCCAACACGGCCGGCAGCGGTGAGCAGAACGCCACGCTCGACCGGTTGGGCCATTTCGACCTGGTCAAGACGCACCAGAAGATCGTGTTCACCACCCAGGTCGTCAGGCTTCGCAACGCCGGCGCGGCCGCGATGGCCAGTGCCCGCTGGAAGCTCGGCCGGATCGACCCGGCCGACGTCACCAGCGTGTCCGAGCCTCGCGAGCTCCGCGCGGACATCGTCCAGTGGATCCCGCGAGGCGACCTGACGGACGGCCCCCGGATCGAGACGCAGCCGGAGCTGGAGGAACGCGCCGAGCACCGCCCGATCCGGCTCCCGGAGGGCGCCGTCCCGATCCGGGCGGCACTGCACGCGAAGGGCGGCACCCGGCGCAACGAGCTGGTCGAGAACCTGACCGCCCATCTCGAGCAGCCCGGCGTCCTCGGCCGCCGGGGCGCGGCGGAGTACCGGCATCTGATCAGGTCGAACCTCAAGCCGAGCGCGCTGAAGGCCAAAGCCGGCCGGTTGCTCGGCGAGGGCATCGCGCTGCAGCCGATGGCGCGGCCGGGCAACGGGCGGACGACGGTGAGCGTCGCGATCAACGCCACCGCCATGGGCTGGGAGCTGCACGGACCGTCGCTCGAGGGTCAGGCAGGCCGGGTATGGCGCCGGCAGGAGGTGTACCGCTCGTCCAGCAGCAACAACCGGCTGACCCCGGTCACCGCGTCCGGCGGCGTCGACGGCGGGCTCGTCTCGGTCGGCGGCTCGATCGGCGAACAGGTCAAGGAGCAGTCGTCGGACGCGAACGGCACCCGGCTCGAGACCAGCCGGTTCCTCGAGGGTCAGATGGTCACGGTCCGGATCCCGGTGGTGTACGACGCCACGGTCCGGATGACCACCGACAACGGCCGCGGTGAGCCGGTCGTGAAGAAGTCGACCAACTTGCTGGACCTGGCCCGCGGCGAGATGTTCGTCCGGATGCTCCGGCACCAGTACCTCGAGGGCCTCCGGCAGATGGAGACCGGCGCGTCCCTCGACGCCGTACTGGCGAACGCGCGGCTGCAGGCGGTGCCGGAGGAGCTCGGGCCGCCGGACATCACGGCGACCGAGTACGGGCAGGGCGAGTCGGGCGCGGTCTTCCAGCCGTACCGGCCGTTGCTGAACGCCCTCGAGCGCGCGAAGGCCGAGCGCCAACCCGTCGTACTGCTGGTCCAGGAGGCCGACGGCACCGAGCGGAAGTACCAGGCCCTGCCGAACGGAACCATGCTCGGCGACCGCGACGGCGGGTTCGCCTCCGCGTTCGCGACGCTGCACCCGCAGTTGGCGCTGATGGCCGAGGGCCGGGTCGACCTGCGGGAGCTGTACAACACGTCGTCACCGGACGGCAGCTTCAGCGCCAAGGTGGCCGGCGCGCTGGAGAAGGCCAACGTGCCGCGGGATGTGCTCAAGGGCCTCGACTACACGACGGCCGCGCGGACGCTGCCGCATGCGGACCAAGGAGCGCGGACGTCGCCGGGCAGCGCGGCCGGACGGACGATTGCACCAACCGGCCACGGGCCGTCGCTGTCCGGTCCGTGAGCCGATCATGGATACTCCAGAACCTGGTGGACGAGAGGGGCTTGATGGCATTCGCGGTCGCGCGCACCTGGGATGAGGCGCAGCTGTACCTCGAGCTGCATCCGTGTCCGGACTGCGGGTCGGTCGACGCCCCCTGGGAACAGGCACTGATCCAGATCAGAGGTGAACTGGCGTCCAGTTACGCCGCGACCTGCCCGGGGTGTTCCGCCGAACGCGAGTACCTGTTCGGGGTGCCGGAGCACGAGACGCCGGTGCACGGCTGGCCGACGTTCGGCGGTCCGGAGCCGTCCGAGATCCTCGACGCGGGCCAGTGGCTGGACGTCGCCGACACCGCCGCGGCGGCCGTCCCCACGGAGCCCGTCGAGGCCGGTAGGGTGCTGGCCATCGCGCAGGCCGCCGTCGTCGAGGTGATCAAGTTCGTCCCGGCCGGCGCGGACGCCGTACCGGACGACGAGTTCTGGACACCGGAAGGACGGGCGATGCGTGCCGCGGAGCCGGGGCGCTTCCGGCTGGACCGGCTACTCGTGACTCGTGACGCGTATGCCGAACTGCGCAGAGAAATCAGCCAGACAGGAGCGAGATAACCGATGCCGATCGCACGGACCCTGTGGGAGGCCCAGATCTACGTCGCGCTGGAGACCGCGCAGGCCGGACCACAACCCGGTGAGGTGTTGGCGCCTGCTCCCGATTTCGAGCTCGGCGACAACCTCGTCGAAGGCCCGGATGCCTGGACCTACCGGTCGCCGATCGGCGAGATCACCATCCCGTACTCGTCCCAGCACTCCTCCACCCGGCTCGGAGCGCACTGGGGACTGGGCCGGTCGCAGCTGGTCGACGCAGCGGAGTGGGCGGTCGTCGGGCACCTGTACGCCGACCGGACGATCGGGGCCGACATGGCCTACGACGGTCAACCGGGCCGGGAACGCTACTACGTCGAGCTCGGCTGGGAACTCGCCGCCGAGGCGATCCGGGAGGCGATGAAGTCCCTGCCGGAGGGCACCAACGGCGGCGACACGGTCCCCGACTCGGAGATCTGGACCAGCTTCGGCACCGACGCCAAGGCCCGCGACCCGTACCTGGTCAGCCGCGCCCGGCTGGATGACGAC
Source organism: Kribbella soli (assembly GCF_004331345.1). GTDB lineage: Bacteria > Actinomycetota > Actinomycetes > Propionibacteriales > Kribbellaceae > Kribbella > Kribbella soli. Next base: position 47,597 of record NZ_SJJZ01000003.1, read on the forward strand.
CTGGAGTACTACACCGGCACGCTGGCGGACTTCCGCGCGCTGTACAGCGATTCCTGATGTGACAATCCCCACCGGCAATTGTTAACTCGTCTGGTGGGATTTGTAGCGAGAAACTGAACAGCTGGTTGCTAATCTCCCCGTCCGGTGATCTGAACGGGGAGATTGGCGTTGACGTCTGCTGCCAGCACAGCGAACAGCCCGCAGGTTCGTGCGCGGGAGGCGCTCGGGCTCGCGGTCGGCGTGGTGGCGCCCGAGGCTCTTGCGCTCCGGGACGGCACGCTGCGGTTGCGGCACTCTCGTGAACGACTGGCTCGCAAGGCTCTTCGCCGGCTGGAGCGCCGGCTGGCCCGGCGAGCGACCGCGGTCGGCGACGACCGCCTGGTCGCCGAGGCGGTGGCGTTCGTCGGGGCCGAGCTCGATCTGGTGCGCGGCGGGACTGCGGCAGACGGTGCGACCGCTGGGCTCGATGCTCTGCTCGACCTCCCCGGGCTGCCCGCAGTGCAGCAGAGGGAGGCGCAGGCTCTGCTGCAGGACCTGCTGGACGGCAATCGCCTCGAAACCGAGGCCGACCTTCGGCGGCTGACCAGCACGCGAGCCCGGCAGGAGGGCTCGAACCGGCCCTTCGCGGCGGATCTGGTCGCCAACGCCCGCTCCCTCGCCCACGACGCGGAACGCCTGGCCCAGCCACAGCCACAGCCCGCAACGCTGCGGACGCCGGGCCGCTCGCGGCGCCCGGTCGGAGGCGGACACCAAACCAGCGGCGGCGTGGGGCGCCCAGCGGCGGGTGGGTTCTTCGGCCCGATCCGCCGGCTCCTGAGCGATATCAGGACGAGCGCCGGGGCGCACCGCGCAGTACGGGATCGTCGAGCGGAAGCGCAGTACGAGGAATTCCGCCGGCTCAGCGTGGAGTGGCGGGACACCCGGGCCGGTCTGGGCGTCCGCGCGCTCGCCGATGTCGAGACCGACCTGACGAACCTGTCCGGAGCCATCCGACACGGCGGGCACCCCGCTCCGAGCGTGCCGTGGACCGGCGTGCAGGTCGTCGTACCTGACGCGCAGCAGGCGCCTGCGACGACGCCGGAGGAACGCTTCCAAGCGCGGGTACGTCGGCAGATCGCCGATCTCGACTCCGCTGCAGCGGATCATCTGCATCGCGCCGACGTACGAACCCTGAGCGCGGCAGCCGCCCGCGATCAGGCGGCGGAACTGTTCGCTGCGGCCGACGACGAGGCCGGCGCGCGGGACGCGTCCGCGAGCGAGCGCGCCCGCCGGCTCCGCGTCCGGGCCGTCGCGCGGCTCCGGGTCGCCGACCGCCATACCGAGATCGCGAGCTTGTGCACAGCCGCGGCGAATCAGGCCCGCACCGCCGCCGAGGCTTACCGTGCGCTGTCCCCGGCAGGCGGCAACGCCGAGGCCGCCGTACGGGAGGTTCGGGCGTACGAGGAGGCGACCGCGGCCACTCTCCCGGCCAAGGACGTTCAGCACAACGGCCTTCCGTCCGGCCGGCTCCCCCACCTGACCAAGCTGTGCAAGGAGCTCAACGAGGCACTGGAGAAACGCAAGGTGCCGTACTCCTTCACCCCGGACGTCCTGCACCGGACGCTGCGCGGCGAGAGCCGCCGGATCCTCTCGCCCGACGGTTTCGTGCTGACGATCGGGAACGACGCGCGCACGGATGCCGACCACCTCCTGCAGTTCCACCTCCAGCTCGATCCCGGCGAGCTCCACGAGGTGCTGGACAGCCCGTTGACCATCGACGAGGCCCAGGTGGGGCAGGTGGTCCAGGGCGGCTTCAGCGTCGCCACCGCCGCGGCCCAGAACTCCGCGACGACAGCCGACGCAAGCCTCCGGACTGTGACGCAGGCGCTGCCGGACTCGAGCAAACTGAAGGCGGTCGCCGCGTTCGTCGCGCCCGGCGTCGAGCTGAGCCGCGGCCGCGGCCGGACGGTCACCGGCGGGGCGACCGAGTTCGCCCAGACGGGCGCGGTCGAGGCGCTCCGCGGTGAGTTCCTGCGGTACCGCTCGGACCGGCCGCGCTGGATCTGGCGGATCCGGGAGTCGGCCACCGCGGACTGGTCACCGCCCAACGTCGTCGACACCGGCGCGGACCACGACGCGGCCACGCTCGACCTGGGGTACATCCACACCTACACGGTTCCGCCGCCGACCGAGACGACCGATCTGGAGACGCTCGGTCTGGCCGCGGAACGCCGTACGGCGATGCCCGAACACATGGCCACCCGCGTCGACGGCCTCAACGACCTCTGCGACCGAACCCTGGCGGAGCTGCAGCACCGACTCGGATCGCTCGACCGGGTCGGCCACGACCGGGTCCGCAGTCTGGTCGTCGAGGACGGGATGATCCGGCTGGACGAGACCACCCGGCCCGGCGGTGTCTGGCGGCTCATCACCGACGGCGGCCGACCGGTCGCCTGGGCACAGCTGGAGACGGACGTCGACCTGGAGTCCGCCGAGTTGACCAGCGACAGCTCGCCGGATCACAAACTCGAACTCTGGCGCGTCGGCAACTCGGGCGCGTCCGGCAGTCAGTCGTTCAGCCGGTCCCGCACGGCCGGCCTCACGGCCACCACGTCGATCTCCGACCTGGGCTCGACCACCGCAGACATCGCTCCGGGAGTGCATGCGGGACGGAACACCAGCCACGAGGACACCGCGTCGACGGCCGACCTGGGCAGCCGGTGGAGCACCCAGCGGGTGGCGCCGACCGTCGGTGTGAAGCTGCGCCTGCGGCACAAGGTCACTGTGCACCGCCTCGACCGCGACGATTCGTTCACGACCGAAGGCGCGGGCGACGCCTGCCTGCGGATGGCGGAGCGGGACGCCTTCCGCTACGGGCTCCCGGTGCCCGCCGCGGCCCTCCTCCGGGATGCCGATGGAGCCGTACGACGTGGCTCGGACGGCCAGCTCCTCCTGCGCGGGGACCCGCGCCCGACCGACACTCCGCTGCAACTCCCGCCGTGGCTGGGCAACGGGCCGGGGCAGCTGCGCGGTGCCGGACCGGCGATGATCCGGGAGCTCACCGGCGCCGACGACGCACTGAAGGGCTTCCTCACGCACCTGTCGCAGCAGGGCATGATCCCGCCGCTCGACGACCACGGCCACCCACTGCCCGCGGCCCTCGCCGGTCAGGACCCCGCCGTCGTACTCAGCCAGGCGGAGAACTGGGAACGCGCCTGTCAGCAGATCGCCAAGCACCGGCTGGAGACCGGGTACGACCACGCCGCGCAGGACCGGCTGCGCTTTCAGCTCACCGAGCACCGCACCGGCCACCCGCCGCGGGTCCGGACCTACCAGATCGCACTCGAGCAGCACTTCGACCGCGTGACGCCGATCGGCGTCGCTGACAACGACATGGTCGTCAACGTCGACATCGGCGTCAGTACGTCGGGACGTACCGGCTCCCGGGCGCAGAGTGTGCCCTGGTCGGCACGGCTGGGTCTGAGCAACGCGCCGGCCACAGGGGATGCCGGGACCACGCCGACGGCGGGTGTCTCGGTCGGCCGGACGTCGCGAGGCCGTTCCCTCGGTTGGTCGTCCACCAGAGGCGCGTACCGGATGACGGTGGCCGAGTCGGGTTCGACGGTCGCGGTGTTCGACGTACCGCACACGATCACGGTCAGCGAGGTCACCTCCGACGGTACGGCGGTGCCGGTGGCCTCGTCCGAGGGCAGCGCGCGCGTCTGGCTCGACAGCGAGTTCTGTGGAACAGCGCAGCCCACGGTCGCCGTACCGGGTCGCGTCAAAGCCAAGCTGCTGCAGACGGCAGCGGTCCACCACATCGACGCGCGGGACCCGATCGCCCAGCTGACCGCCGCCGTACCCGGCCTCGAGGGCAGCTCCGCGCTGCAGCACCTCAGCGGATTCCTCGCCCCACGGAACCTCATCGCCCGGCCCGAGCTGCTCACCACCGAGTACCGCACCAGCCTGGCCGTCGGTTCCGAACCGTCTGACCCGCTCGAGGCGATCCGGCAACGCGGTCTCACTCCACGGCCGACCGCCCTGACCGTGACGACGCGGGTCGAGAACCTCAGGTACGTCGGTGCCGGGCATCCCATTCTCGCCGAGCTCAACGTCACGCTGGCGACCACCGGCAGTACTGCGGGCGTCTCAACCGCCACGAGCGCAGGGATCAACGGCGGCAGTGGCGCCGTGTCTGCCGACGGGCAGTCGTACGGAGGCTCGGTCGGGCTGACCCGCACGACCACGGTCTCGTCGAGCGCGTCCGAGTCGGCCACGACCGGCGTCGAGCGGACCCTGATGCGGGACGGCCAGCACTACCAGTTCTGGGGCGATCTCGTCCTCGAGGCCCAGCTCCGGTCCGGCGGTGCCGCACCGCGGCGGATCCCGCTCGAGAACGGCGCCGTACTCCTCACGCTTCCCGAGCGCGACGCGCTGCTGTCGTACGGGCGGCGCGACCTGGATCTCCCGCTGCACCAGGTCTCCGACGCCGTCGAGCGTGTGCTCAACGGCAACCTGGTTCTCCCGCGCCGCACCATGACCGCCCTGATGCGCCGCTACCGGATCGACAAACGGGGCGCCACCGGCGGCCTCGCCGCCGCACACACCCACGAGGTGCTGGCCGACGCGGTCCGGACGGCGGCCGGACTTCCGGCGCACACCGATCAGCGGCTCGACGCCGTACTGGCCCAGGCCGAAGATCTCGCTCGGCGGCGGGTCGAGCCACAGCTCCCCCGCCACTACGACCGCATGATGGGCGCCGCGCAGGTCGACCAGGCCTCGCTGCAGGACCAGGACGGCAACGACACCGACCCGTTCCGGGAGGTCTGCGCAGCCGTCGCGGAGCACTCGCCGCAGGCGCTGGACGATCCCGTCCTGGTGGACGCGCTGCGCGGCGAGCTCGCCGGCACCCGCTGGCGAAACCAGCTGGACGACATGCTCGACCCGCGCGGCTTCGTCCTCGAGCGTCCGGTCCGCATCGGTGCGAGCACCCGCAATCTCCGGGTCCGGGTGCGCTTGCGGTTCGTCGGCCAACAGAGCACTGAGGCGGGCGGAACGCAGGGGCAGAGCGGCAGCGGCTTCGGCCTCGCCCAGCTGTGGAGCCTGCGTGACCGTAGCCGCAGCCGGACCGAGGGCACGTCGTACGGCGCCTCGCTCGACCTGTCAGGATCGGACGGGATCCCGGCGACGGCCGGTGCCGGCGCGGAGCTCAACACCTCCACTACCGCGGCGAGCACCGAGGCCGGCACCCAGATCAGCACCGCCCTGGCGGTCGAAACGGCCCGGGTCGAGCGGGACTATCAGCTGTTCATCGAGATCGAGGACTCGGCGACTCCCGGCGGGACGGCTGATTCCACGACTCGCCGGGAAGCCCACGGGCGGATGAGTCTCGCCGTACCGGCGTCTGTGCTCGATTCGGCTCCCCCGCAGCTCGGGCTCGAGATCCCGGACCACACAGACCACCGGCCTGTGGTCCTGCCCGAGCACTACTTCGCCGAGGGCACGCTGCCGTACCTGCCCGGCGCGGAGGAGGACAACGCCTTGTTCGAGGCTGCCTGCGCTCGTCTCGGCGAGGTCGATCTGCTCAAGCCCGAAGGTGTCCGAATGCACGCCTCGACGCTGGAGTCACGGCTCGGCGGCGCGAACCGGATGGTCGCGTTCCAGGAGATGGCCGGCCCGTCGGGGCACGAGCTCGTCCCGCTCGCCGTTCCCGGGGACAGCGCGCGGGTGGTCGCGATCCGGGTCCGCGCGGAGGTTTCGGGCCTGGAACTGCTGTCGGATCCGGACGAGGAGTCGACCACCCAGCTCGGCCAGAACTCCCGCGCGCTCCGGGTCAGCCAGGTGACCGCCCGCAGCAACAGGCTGCTGCCCGGTTCCCGGACGATCGGTACCTCTACGCCAGGCGGAGAACTCAGCGTGAGCACGACGAGCAGCCGGCGGGTCAGCGAGCAGGACACCGGTACGGTCGGTGCGCGCCATGAGACCGGGCTGTACGAGTCCGGGCAGGTCGTCACGGTCAAAGTGCGGGTGGACTACCACCTGGACTTCGAGCGCCTCCGGCTCGGCCGGCGCAAGCAACCGAAGGTCGAACGCTCCGCCACGCTGCGGCGGGCGGCGTCCGGCGAGGCGTATCTGACGATGTACCGGCACGAGTACGACGAGATGCGGGCGCGGATGGAATCCGGTGGAGCCGCTCGTACCAGCTCGGCCGGCTCGGCCAGGCCGGAGCGGGTCCGGACCGTGCAGGTGACCGTGGATGCCGACGAGCAGCATCCGTACCGGCCTCTGGTCGATGCCCTCGACCAGGCCCGGCGCGAGGACGTCAACGTCCGGCTGGCGGTCCGCGAGGCGAACGGCCGGCGAACCGTCTACGTCGCGCATCCGGACGGCACCATGGCCGGCCGGGGCGACCGTGGCTTCGCGGCGGCGTTCGCAACGCTGCACCCGCGGCTGGCCCTCCTCGCCGAGGGCCGCGTCGACCTCAGGGCGCTGCACACGCCGGATGCTCCACCGCGGCGTTTCACCAGCGCGGTCGTCGAGGCACTGCAACAGCACGGGATTCCGGCGGCAGCCCTCGCCGAAACCGACTCGCGGATGAGCCACACGCGGACCGCGAAGGCATCGATGCGCCGAAGCCACACGGCCAACCCCGCGACCGGGATGACCATCGAGTGAACGACTACGACCCGCCGTACGCCATCGCCCGGACGACCACCGAGGCGATGCTCTACCTCGACCTCACCGCGTGCCAGGACTGCGGCTCGGACCAAGCGGCCTGGCAGTACGACATCCACGACGCAGCGCTGAGGTACGTCGGTACGTGCGCGGGCTGCGGCGCAGAGCGGGAGTACCTGTTCTCACCGCCGTACCAGGGACTTCTCGATGAGGTCGCGACCTTCGGCGGACCGGAGCCGTCGGAGCTGGTCGACGCCGGGCAATGGCTGGCGGTCGCCGACTGGATCGCCGGCGAGGTGGCGGCCGACGACCGGTCCGAGGCGGCCCGCGCCGTGATGGCCTACGCACGCCAGGCCGTGCAGGAGGTCCTGAAGTTCGTCCCGCCGGCCGGCGACTCCGTGCCAGCGGAAGCATTCTGGACCGACGCCGGGCAGGCTGAACGGGACCGCGACCCCGGACGCTTCCGGCGGGAACGGCTGCTGGCCGTCCGGGACAGCTACTCCGACTGATCCACTTCGATCCGGATCGCCCGGGCGTCGGCGCCGGCCTGCTCGAGAACCTTCAGCTTCGGATCCGGTACGCCGAGGAACGGCGGCCGCACCAACCCGGCGATCTCCTTCAGCCGGGGATCGTCGAGCACCGTTTCGACGGCCCGCCGGTCTCCCCCGCACACCAGCACGTCGAGCTTCGCCGGCGCCAGGATCCGCACCGCGACCTCGGTGGCCGCCGCGAACGCCTCGCGCGCCTGGTTGTCCCGCCGACGCGCGTACCGCTGCTGCGACCAGCCACCCGCCTTGGTCGTGCCCTGCACGTGCCGCGACCCGACCTTCGAGTCGAGAAGCTTGCCGCCGGCAAACACCCCGGCGCCGTAACCACCGCGCCGGACGAGCAGTACGCCGAGCCGTCGTTCGGTGAGCACATGCGCCACGAGCCCTGCGCGGGACAACTCCGCGAGGGGCTCGAAGGGCACAGTGACGACAGCGGACGCGCCGTCCTCGGCCGACAACGTGACGCTCGTCGGCGTCACGTCGTACACGACCTCACCATGCCGTTCACCGAACCCGGTCAGCCACCGGTCGAGCCGTTCGGGCGCCACGGAAACGATGCGCGTCATGCGTCAACTCCCTCGGACAGCGCCGCACGCGCGATCGCGCGCGCGGACGACAGCATGACGTCTACGGCCTCGTCGCGGCTCAGGCCGGCCACGTCGACGAGCCAGACCAGCGCCTCGATACCGACAGCACTGCGCACGGCGATAGCGAGACGGTGGACGGCGGCCTCGGACAACCTGTCCCGGGCCGGCGCGAGCGCATCCTCGAACCAGCCGATCGCACGCCCTTGCCGCAACGGCAGCTGCTCCGGCTGCGAGGACGGCTCGAGCGACAGCCGAAGCATCGTGCGCTGCTGCGGCTCGAATTTCAGCAGACTCTCGATGAACGCCGCCACGACCGCGAGCAGCCGAGTCTCTGGGTCGTCACCGCTGTCGGCCGGCAACAAGGAGGTGAGCTCGACCTCCGGGTGGGCGGCGGCGAGCAGCTCGGCCTGACTGCGGAAGTACCGGTACGCCGTTGTCCGTGAGATCGACGCGGCCGCGGCAGCCTCCTCGACCGTCGGAGCCGCCCCGCCCTGGGTGATCAGGTCGCGAGCGGCGGCGATCAGGTCGTTGCGCGTGCGCTGCTTCTGCCGGGTCCGGCCGGACTGCTCGTACGCCGTTGACATGGCATACACGGTACCGTACGTTCGTAATGGGACTCCAGTCCCACGAACGGGAGGGGTGCTCGACATGACCACACTGGCTGCGACGGTCCGCGATCACGGCGAGGGCGAACGGCGGTGGTTCAGCGGCGGCGGTCTGCACACCTGGCTGGCGACCTCGGCGGAGACCGGAGGTGCGTTCCTGCTCTTCGAGTTCGTCGGCGAGCAGGGCAAGGTGACACCGCTGCACATCCATCCCGCGTCGGACGAGACGTTCTACCTCCTCGACGGAGAGATCCTGCTCGACCTCGACGGGAAGAAACGCAGCCTCTCGGCCGGTGGAGTCGTAGTGATTCCCCGCGGCGTGCCGCATGCCTTCAGGGTCGTGTCCCCGACGACCAGGTTCCTGACGATCCAGACCCCGGGTACGGACGAGGCGTTCTACCGGCTCGCCAGCGAGCCGGCGCCCGACGGAAGCCGGCCGATCCCGGTCGACTTCGACCGGGTCCGGGACGCCGCCGAGAAGACCGGTGCCATCCAGATCGTCGGACCGCCACCGTTCTGACCACATGCGAGAGCCCGGGCCACCTGACCCGGGCTCTGCACTGCGGAAACACTCAGACGTTGAAACCCAGCGCGCGCAGCTGGTCGCGGCCGTCGTCGGTGATCTTCTCCGGGCCCCACGGCGGCATCCAGACCCAGTTGATCCGGAAGTCGTTCACGAGGCCTTCGAGCGCCATCCGGGTCTGGTCCTCGATCACGTCGGTCAGCGGACAGGCCGCGGACGTCAGCGTCATGTCGATGATCGCCGTACTGGTGTCGTCGACGGTGATGCCGTAGATCAGGCCCAGGTCGACCACGTTGATGCCCAGCTCGGGGTCGACGACGTCCTTGAGGGCCTCGTTCACGTCCTCGACCTTGGCCGGGGTCGTGCCCGCCTGCGCCGCTTCGAGGTCGACCTCGGGCAGCTCGATCTTCTCGTCGGTCTGGTCAGGCATTGTTCACTCCTTGATTCGCGGCCAGTGCCTGGGCCGTGGCGTCCCGCCAGGCCGACCAGCCCAGCAGTGCACACTTCACCCGGGCCGGGAACTGCGCGACGCCCGCGAACGCGACGCCGTCCTCCAGAACCTCTTCGTCCGGTTCGACATTCCCCCGGCCCTGCATGAGCTCGAGGAACTTCTCGTACGTCGCCATACCCTCGGCCACCGGCTTGCCGACCACCAGGTCCGACATCACCGACGTGGCCGCCTGGCTGATCGAGCAGCCGACGCTGTCGTGCGTGACGCCCTTCACGGTGTCGCCGTCGAGCTCGACCCGGAGCGTGACCTCGTCCCCGCAGGACGGGTTCACGTGGTGCACCTCCACGTCGTACGGGTCCGCGAGGCCCGCGTGATGCGGGCTCCGGTAGTGGTCCAGGATGATCTCCTGGTAGAGGCTGTCGAGCTGCATTATCAGTCCACCTTGAAGAACGATCGGACGAACCCGAGTCCGTCGACGAGCGCGTCGACCTCCTCGGGAGTCGTGTACAGGTAGAAAGACGCTCTGGTCGACGATTGCATTCCGAACCGCTCGTGCACCGGCCGCGCGCAGTGGTGCCCGGCCCGGACCGCGATCCCCCGGGTGTCCAGCACGGTCGACACGTCGTGCGGATGGACGCCGTCCAGCGCGAAGCTGATCGCACCGCCGTGGTCCGTGGCGTCGGTCGGCCCGAGCAGCGTCAGCCCGGGGACCGTCTTCAGGCCCTCGAGCGCGTACTCGACGATCGCGTGCTCGTGCGCGGCGATCTTGTCCATCCCGATCCCGGACAGGTAGTCGACGGCCGCACCGAGCCCGACCGCCTGTGCGATCGGCGGCGTACCGGCCTCGAACCGGGCGGGCGGCGGCGCGTACGTCGAACCGGTCATCCGGACGACCTCGATCATCTCGCCGCCACCGAGGAACGGCGGGAGCGACGCGAGCAGCTCGTACCGGCCCCAGAGCACGCCGATGCCGGTCGGGCCGACGACCTTGTGACCGGTGAAGACCAGCAGGTCCGCGCCGAGCGTGGACACGTCGACCGGGAACTGCGGGACCGCCTGCGACGCGTCCACCACCACGGTCGCGCCGACCGCGTGCGCCTTGGCGGCGATGTCGCTGATCGGGTTGATCGTGCCGAGCGCGTTCGACACCCAGGTGAGGGCGACGACCTTGGTGTTCTCGGTGAGCAGTTCCTCGATGTTGCTGAGGTCGAGCCGCCCGTCCTCGGTCACGCCGAACCACTTCAGGGTGGCGCCGGTGCGCTCACACGCGAGCTGCCACGGGACGATGTTGCTGTGGTGCTCCATCTCGGAGACCACGACGACATCCCCCGGCTTCAGCGAAGCGCCGAGCGTGTGCGCGGCGAGGTTGAGCGCCTCGGAGGCGTTCTTGGTGAAGACGATCTCGTCCCGGTTCGGGGCGCCGATGAACGCGGCCACCTTGTCCCGGCCGCCTTCGTACGCCGCGGTCGCCTCGGCACCGAGCTGGTGCATGGCGCGCGCGACGTTGGCGTTGTGGATCAGGTAGTGGTCCTCGATCGCCTGCACCACCTGGCGCGGCTTCTGCGACGAGTTGGCCGAGTCCAGGTAGACCAGCGGGAATCCGCCCGCGAGCTCGCGGGACAGGATCGGGAAGTCCGCCCGGACCGACTGCAGGTCCAGCGGACTGCTAAAGGTCCGGGCGTCGGTCACTTCGCGCCTGCCTTGAGGAAGCGCTCGTAGCCGTTGGCCTCCAGCTCCTCGGCCAGCTCCGGGCCACCCTCCTCGGCGACGCGGCCGTCGACGAAGACGTGCACGAAGTCCGGCTTGATGTAGCGCAGGATCCGCGTGTAGTGGGTGATCAGCAGGACGCCCTTGTCGCCCTGGCCGGCGAACCGGTTGACGCCCTCGGAGACGATCTTCAGCGCGTCGATGTCGAGGCCGGAGTCGGTCTCGTCGAGGATCGCGATCTTCGGGTTCAGCAGCTCCAGCTGGACGATCTCGTGGCGCTTCTTCTCACCGCCGGAGAAGCCCTCGTTGACGTTGCGCTGGCCGAAGGTCGGGTCCATGTCCAGGTCGGACAGCGCCTTGTTCACGTCCTTGACCCAGGTCCGCAGCTTCGGCGCCTCGCCGTCGATCGCGGTCTTCGCGGTGCGCAGGAAGTTCGCCACCGACACCCCCGGCACCTCGACCGGGTACTGCATCGCCAGGAACAGGCCGGCCCGGGCGCGCTCGTCGACGGCCATGTCCAGCACGTCCTCGCCGTCCAGGGTCACCGTGCCGCTGGTGATGTTGTACTTCGGGTGCCCGGCGATCGAGTACGCCAGCGTCGACTTGCCGGAGCCGTTCGGGCCCATGATCGCGTGCGTCTGACCACCGGCGATGGTCAGGTCGACGCCGCGCAGGATCTCCTTCGGGCCGTTCTCGGTGTCGACCGACACGTGCAGGTCGCGGATCTCGAGTGTCGCCATGGGTTTCTTCTATCTCCGTCTGTTTACAGGGATGCCTGGTTCAGGGGGTTCTTCACGTCGACGAGTACGTCGTCGCCGTCGAGGCGCACCGGGTAGATCGGCACCGGGTCGTAGGCCGGCAGGCTGGTCGGCTCACCGGTGCGCAGGTCGAAGCGGGACCCGTGCAGCCAGCACTCGATCTCGCACTCGCCGACGTCACCCTCGGACAGCTGGATCTGCGCGTGCGAGCACTCGTCCCGCACCGCGAAGTACTGTCCTTCGCTCTTCACGACCGCGACCTCCACACCGCCGACCTCGACCGGGATCACTCCCTCGTCGGGGACGTCGGCGGCGGCGCAGGCGCGCTCGAACGTGTCGCTCACTGCCCGACGACCGCCTTGGCCGATGCGCTCAACTCCGCGGCCCGTGCGAGCTTCTCCTCGATCACGTCGTGCAGGTGCTCGGTGACCTCGGGTACGCCGATCTTGCCGATGATGTCGTTGAAGAAGCCGGACACCACCAGCCGCCGGGCCGCGTCCTCGGGGATGCCGCGGGCCTGCAGGTAGAACAGCTGCTCGTCGTCGAAGCGGCCGGTCGCGGACGCGTGCCCCGCGCCCTCGATCTCGCCGGTCTCGATCTCCAGGTTCGGCACCGAGTCGGCGCGGGCGCCGTCGGTGAGGACCAGGTTCCGGTTCAGCTCGAACGTGTTGGTGCCCTCGGCCGCGGCCCGGATCAGCACGTCGCCGATCCACACCGAGCGCGCCTTGTCACCGGCCAGCGCGCCCTTGTAGAGCACGTTGCTCTTGCAGTTGGTCGCCTCGTGGTCGACGAACAGCCGGTTCTCGTGGTGCTGCCCGCCTTCGGCGAAGTAGACCCCGAGGAGCTCCGCGTCACCGCCAGGTCCGGCGTACCGGACGTTGGTGCCGATCCGGACGACCTTGCCGCCCAGGGTGACGACGACGTGGTGGAGCTTCGCGTCCCGCCCGACCAGCGCGTCGTGCTGGCCCAGGTGGATCGACTCGTGGTCGCCCTGCTGGATGCTGACCACGCGCAGTTCGGCGGCGTCGCCGACGACGACCTCGACGTTGCTGCTCAGCTCGCCGGCGCCGGTGTGATCGATGATCACGATCGCGCGGCTGTGCCGGCCGGCCTCGACGATCAGGTGGCTGAAGCCGCGGGCACCGAGGCTCGCGACGTTCACGTGCACCGCCTCGGTCAGCTCGGCCTCGACCGGGATCCGGACCGCGAACGCCTCGCCCGCGTGGTTCCAGGCGACGGCCGCGGACCGGTCCTGCGGCTTGCCGACCTTCAGCGAGTCCGCCGCAACGGTCTCGAAGACGACGCCCTCGGGACCGGAGGCGTCGATCTTCGGGGTCTCGGTGCCGGCCGCGTCGTCGAACAGGGCCTTGAGCTGCTTGACCGGGGTGAAGCGCCACTCCTCCTCGCGCCCGTTCGGCACCGCGAAGTCGGCGACGTCGTACGACGTCGGCCGCTCGCTGCGCGCCTGGAGCGGGACCGGGGACCCCGGCCCGTGGGAGTGTGCCCGGTTGCCGGTGGCAACCAGCGTTTCAGCGGCGGACATCAGCCGACGGCCCCTTCCATCTGCAGCTCGATGAGCCGGTTGAGTTCCAGCGCGTACTCCATCGGGAGCTCGCGGGCGATCGGCTCGATGAAGCCGCGGACGATCATCGCCATCGCCTCGTCCTCGGCCATGCCCCGGCTCATCAGGTAGAAGAGCTGGTCGTCGCTGACCTTGGACACGGTCGCCTCGTGCCCCATCGCCACGTCGTCCTCGCGGACGTCGACGTACGGGTAGGTGTCCGAACGGCTGATGGTGTCGACCAGCAGCGCGTCACAGCGCACCGTGGACTTGCTGTGGTGCGAGCCCGGCGCCACCTCGACCAGACCGCGGTACGACGTCCGGCCGCCACCGCGGGCCACCGACTTCGAGACGATCGAGCTGGAGGTGTACGGCGCGTTGTGCACCATCTTGGAGCCGGCGTCCTGGTGCTGGCCCTCGCCGGCGAACGCGACCGACAGGGTCTCGCCCTTGGCGTGCTCGCCCATCAGGTACACGGCCGGGTACTTCATGGTCACCTTGGAACCGATGTTGCCGTCGATCCACTCCATGGTCGCGCCCTCTTCGCAGGTGGCGCGCTTGGTGACCAGGTTGTAGACGTTGTTCGACCAGTTCTGGATCGTCGTGTAGCGGCAGCGGGCGCCCTTCTTCACGATGATCTCGACGACCGCCGAGTGCAGCGAGTCGGACTTGTAGATCGGCGCCGTACAACCCTCGACGTAGTGCACGTAGGCACCCTCGTCGACGATGATCAGCGTGCGCTCGAACTGGCCCATGTTCTCGGTGTTGATCCGGAAGTACGCCTGCAGCGGGATGTCCACCTTGACGCCCTTGGGGACGTAGATGAACGAGCCGCCGGACCAGACCGCGGTGTTCAGCGAGGCGAACTTGTTGTCGCCGACCGGGATGACGGAGCCGAAGTACTCCTTGAAGATCTCCGGGTGCTCGCGCAGGCCGGTGTCGGTGTCCAGGAAGATGACGCCCTGGGCCTCCAGGTCCTCACGGATCTGGTGGTAGACGACCTCGGACTCGTACTGTGCGGCGACGCCGGCGACCAGGCGCTGCTTCTCCGCCTCCGGGATGCCGAGCTTGTCGTAGGTGTTCTTGATGTCCTCGGGCAGCTCTTCCCAGCTGGTCGCCTGCTTCTCGGTCGACCGCACGAAGTACTTGATGTTGTCGAAGTCGATTCCGGACAGGTCGGCACCCCAGGACGGCATCGGCTTGCGGTCGAAGAGCTTCAGGCCCTTCAGCCGCAGGTCGAGCATCCACTCCGGCTCGTTCTTCAGCGCGGAGATGCCCCGCACCACGTCGGTGCTGAGGCCGCGCTGGGCGACCGCGCCGGCGGCGTCGGAGTCGGCCCAGCCGTACTGGTAGTTGCCGAGGCCTTCCAGTTCGGGGTGAGCGGTTTGCGTCATCGAGTCGTCCTCGCAGATTCGCCGTCGGATACAGGGGCCGCAGGGGCAGGGCCCGGGATATGCGTCGTACACACACCGTCGCCGTGAGCGATGGTGGCCAGTCGCTGTACGTGCTTGCCGAGGAGTCTCGAGAACACCTCGGTCTCGGCCTCGCACAGCTGGGGGAACTGCGCGGCCACGTGCGCGACCGGGCAGTGGTGCTGGCAGAGCTGGGCGCCGTGGCCCGCCTCCGCCGTGGAGGCTGCGTAGCCGTCGGCCGTCAGGGCCTGGGCGAGCACCTCCGTCTTCTTGTTCTCCGGAGCCTGCGCGAGCAGTTCCCGGTAGCGCTCCTCGACCTCGGAGACCCGGTGCCGGGCGAACTCCGCCACGGCGTCGTCACCGCCGGCCTCGGCGATGAACCGCATCGCGGTCGCCGCGAGGTCGTCGTACGCCTGGTGGAAGGCGTGCCGGCCCGAGTCGGTCAGCACGAACACCTTCGCGGGACGGCCGCGGCCGCGGGGGCCGTAGACGCGCTCCTCGCGGGATTCCACCAGGCCCTCGTCCAGCAGGTGGTCGAGGTGCCGGCGAACCGCCGCCGGGGTGAGTTCGAGCCGTTCCGCCAGCACCGCGGCGCTGGACGGGCCATTGGTCAGGATCGAGCGTGCGACCCGGTCCCGGGTGGACTCGTCCCGCGCGCCGGCAGCGCCGTGGGACACGGCTCGGTCGGTCGCAGGAGTTTTCACAACATCAGTGTCGCGTAATTCCCCAGGCCCTTCAAATAAGGGTCCCCTAACCGGTTCGGGCGCTCACGCGGGGCCCGGGACCCGACCGTGAGCGAGGTCACTCCGGGCCGTTCTCTATGCTGCCGTTTGTGCCAGTCGCGGTGGAGATCGACAACCTCGTCGTGCGGTACGGCGAGAAGACCGCTGTCGACGGTCTCGGTCTCACCGTAGCCGCCGGAACGGTGACGGCCGTGCTCGGCCCGAACGGCGCCGGCAAGACCACGACCGTGGAGACCTGTGAGGGCTTCCGGCGCCCGGACTCGGGCAGCGTCCGGGTCCTCGGCCTGGACCCGCTCGCCGACCACGACGAGCTGATGCCGAGGATCGGCGTGATGCTCCAGGAGGGCGGCGCCTGGTCGGGCGTCCGCGCGGTCGAGATGCTTCGGTACGTCGCCACGCTGCACACCCACCCGCTCGACGTGCCCGCCCTGGTGGAGCGCCTCGACCTGGGCAGCTGCGGGCGAACGCCGTACCGGCGGCTCTCGGGTGGGCAGAAGCAGCGGTTGTCGTTCGCGCTGGCGATCGTGGGACGGCCGGAGATCGCGTTCCTGGACGAGCCGACGACCGGACTGGACCCGCATGGCCGCCGCGAGATCTGGCAGCTGATCCGGGACCTGCGTAACGACGGCGTGACCGTCGTGCTGACGACGCATGCGATGGACGAGGCCGAGCAGCTGTCCGATCAGGTGCACGTCGTGTCGGCCGGCAAGGTGATCGCTTCCGGTACCCCCGACTCCCTCACCGAGCACCACACCAAGTCCCTCGAGGACGTGTTCCTCGAACTGACCGCGCCGAAGCGGGAGACGCGATGAGCAGCGCTGCGACCTATGCCCCGAGGCCGGGCAGCGCACCCTGGCCGCGGAAGGTGCTCGCGCACACCCGGATGGAGTTCAAGCTGCTCGTCCGCAACGGCGAGCAACTGCTGCTCGCCCTGGTGATTCCGCTCGGTCTGCTGCTCCTCCTCGGCGGCACCGGCCTCGGCGAGCGGCTGCCGCTCGGAAGCGGCCGGCCGATCGACGAAGCAGTCCCCCGGGTGCTGGCGCTCGCGATCCTCTCCTCCTCGTTCACCTCATTGGCGATCGCGACCGGCTTCGAGCGGCGCTACGGCGTCATCAAGCGCCTCGGCGCCTCCCCGTTGTCCCGCACCGGTCTGCTCGCGGGAAAGATCGGCGCGGTCCTGATCGTCGAGGTCATCCAGCTGGTCGTTCTGATCGGGACCGGGTTCGCGCTCGGATGGAAGCCGATCGGCGGGTTCGAGGCCGTCTTCGGCGTGGTCCTCACCGTTCTCTGCGGTACGGCGGCCTTCGCGTCGCTGGGTCTGCTGATGGCCGGCGTACTGCGGGCCGAGGCGACCCTGGCCGCGGCGAACCTGCTGTACCTGCTGCTGCTCGTGGGCGGCGCGATCATGACGCCCGTCGACGAGTACCCGGCCGGCCTGCAAGGCGTCGTACGCCTGCTGCCGAGTGCCGCGCTCGCCAACGGGATCGCGAATTCGACCGTAGAAGGGGTGATTCCGTGGGCGGCCGCGCTCTCGCTGGCACTCTGGGCAGGGGTGCTGGGCTACCTGGTGTCCCGCACCTTCCGCTGGGACTGACCTTTAGAGTGTGCCGGTGATGACGACCGAGACCCCGCCCCAAGAGACTGAGCCAGTCAGCGGATTCTGGCGACTGGTTCCCGAGCCGAGCCTGGACGTCGTCCGGCGCTGGGGCTGGGCGTCGATCGTGGTGAACATCGGCATCGTGGTCACCGGCGGACTGGTCCGGCTGACCGGCTCAGGGCTCGGCTGCCCGACCTGGCCGTCGTGCACCGACGACTCCTACGTCCCGCACGCCGCCCTCGGCATCCACGGCGCGATCGAGTTCACCAACCGGATGCTCGGGTTCGTCGTCGCGATCGTCGCGATCCTCACCTGGCTGGTCGTCATGCGCTACCGCCCGATCCGGCGGGACCTGCGCCGGCTGGCGACCGCGGCCGCGCTCGGTGTCCCGCTGCAAGGGGTGATCGGCGGCATCAGCGTGCTCACCGGTCTGAACCCATGGATCGTCTCGGCGCACTTCCTGGTCTCGCCGGTCATCATCACGTTGACGGTCGCGATGATGCGCCGGTCGCGCACCAGCCCGTACCCGCACACTCCCCCGGTGGTCCGCGCCCTCGCAACGGCCGCCGTGGTGGCGGTCTGGCTGACCGTTGCCCTCGGCACCATTGTCACCGGGGCCGGTCCGCACTCGGGCGATCCGGAGACCGGCCGCAACGGTTTCGACCCCGAGCTGGTCAGTCAGCTGCACTCCGACGTCGTCTTCGGCCTGCTCGGAATCTCGATCGCCCTGGTGATCGCGACCCGCGTGACCGCGACCTCGCGGACGCTGCGCAAGCTCGCCGCCTGGCTACTGGCGATCGAGGTTCTGCAGGGCGCCGTCGGCTTCACGCAGTACTTCACCGGCCTGCCGTGGGGTGTCGTCCTGGTCCACATGTTCCTGGCCGGCCTACTGATCGCCCTCGTCACAGCCGTCTACGGCGAACGCGGGACGCCCGCCACCTGACGGACGTCCCGCGCGTCACTCAGTACTTCACTCTGTAGACAGCTCCTGGCCCGAAGACCGGCGCCGAGACGAACAGCTGCCCTGCGCGGTTGAAGCCCGCGCCACCCGGCAGGGTCAGCTGGTCCTTCACCAGCTCACGCTTGTACCCGGCCTTGTGAGACTTGCCCGGGTACTGCAGGAACAGGCCGCCCTTCGTCGGGCCGCTCAGCTCGAACTGCAGCCAGCTGGCCTTGTCGAGCTCGACGACCGCGAGCGTGCCCCGCGGTCCTCCGGCCAGGTCGACGATCGACGTGTACCCGTCGGCGTACCGCTGGCACTTGCCCTTGTACGGCTTGGCCGGGTCACACACCGCGCCCACCGAGCCCGGCTTGATCCGCCAGATCTGGGACGTGCCAGGCGTGGCCGGGAAGCCACGGAGCTCACCGACGTACCAGTAGCCGTCCGAGCCCACCGTGACCGACGTGGCGACGGCCTCGGCCGGGATCGGCGTACCGGCCGGTGGCAGCGGGTTGCCGTCCGGGTCCGTGGCGGGCAGACCGGTAGGAACCTTCACGACGCGTGGCTTGAGTTTCGCGACCGTCTTGATGTGGCCGTTCGGCCAGACCCGGAGCAGGTCGTTGCCGGCGGCGTCCGAGACCAGGACCGTGCCGTCGCTCAGCGCAGCGACGCCGAACGGGTTGGAGTCGGTCGGGTTCTGCTCCAGGTCGTACGGGTCCGGGTCCTTCTTCTGGTACGCGCCGATGTCGGCGATCTTGACCGGCGCCTTCCCGTACCGCATCCGGTACAGCGTCGTGGCCCCCGGCACCGGCGGCTGCCCCGGCTCACCGCCCGCGCCGGTCAGCGCGTACGTCGTACCCCACTTGTTGGTGTCGATCGCCGGCGGGAACCCAGCCGTGCCCGGCACCGTGCCGAGCTTCAGGGTCCGGTGTCCGTCGGTCACGTACACCGACCCGTCGGTGACGCTGTAGATGACCTTGTTCCCGTACGTCGAGACGCCGCGCGGACCGTTCAGACCTGTTGCCACCGGCTTCAGACTCGAGTGGCTGTGCCCGGCGTCGGCCTGTGCCGCGACCAGGAGCGAACCGGTCAGTGCGAGTGCCGCGACCGCGGCGATGCGTGTTCGTACCCCCATGCGAATCCCCCTGCTGCTACGCCTCCCCAGGCGTGGATGCCCCTCCACAGGCAGGACCCATCGCAACATCAGATCACGATCAGGTCAACGGGAAGACCCACCGCGCCCGCGAGGCGACTCTCAGTGCAGGAGCGGGTCGATGGCTGCCGCGATGAACAGCAGCGCCAGGTAGATGTTCGAGAAGTGGAACAGCCGCATCGGGCGCAGCGCGGCGCCGTCCGCGCCGGTGTGGGCCCGGAGCAACAACCGGCGTGCCTCGCGGAGGAACACGAATCCGAGCACGACCGCGGCCAGCGGGTACACGAAGCCGGTGTCGCCGATCGGCCAGAGCGCGAGCGACGTGATCACCATGACCACGGAGTACGCCATGATCTGCCGCGCGGTGGCGACCGGGGTCGCGACCACGGGGAGCATCGGCACGTCGACCGACGCGTAGTCCTCGCGGTACCGCATCGCGAGCGACCAGGTGTGCGGCGGCGTCCAGAAGAAGACGACCAGGAACAGCACGACCGGCGTCCAGGCGAGCTCGCCGGTGACCGCGGTCCAGCCGATCAGGGTCGGGAAGCAGCCCGCGATCCCGCCCCAGACGATGTTCTGCACGGTCCGGCGCTTGAGCACCATCGTGTAGCCGAAGACGTAGAACAGGTTCGCCGCCAGGGCCAGGCCGGACGACAGCCAGTTCACGTAGAAGCCGAGCTCGAGGGTGGCCAGCACACCGAGAACGACGCCGAAGATCGTCGCCGAGCGCGGGCTGACCGCGTGCCGCGGCAACGGGCGGCGCCGGGTCCGGCGCATCTGCTCGTCGATGTCGCGGTCGAGGACGCAGTTGATCGTGTTGGCGCTGCCGGAGGCCAGGATGCCGCCGATCAGCGTGGCCACGACCACCTCAAGACCGGGCACTCCACCGGCTGCCAGGAACATCACCGGAACGGTGGTGATCAGGAGCAGCTCGATGATGCGCGGCTTGGTCAGACCGACGTACGCCTTCACCACGTCGCGCACCGACGGACTCACCACAGCGGTAGCGTCCGGCAGCGGCGTCGGGTACGACGTCGTCGCGGCGGGACGCGGGTCGACGGCCGTCACGAACACCTCGAACAGAGTGGGTTGACGCCGGATGAGCGGCGCTGACGATTCAGCAGTCTACGACGCCCCGTAGGAGGGTTGTCGCACCCCCCTCCGATGAGCCGGATGTGTTGCCGGTGTGATGTCCGAGACGTCGGGGAACAGCAGGAGTCACCAGCTGGTTGACAAGGCGTTGGGCAATGTGCAGCCGACAGCCTGCGTCACAGTAGGCTCTGCGTGAGATACCTAGAAGGTCACCATCGAGAGGAGCGCCGCCGGCGTGACGGAGAAGACCAGCCCAAAGCTTGAATGGACCGAGCTAGACCAGCGCGCGGTCGACACCGTACGGGTGCTCGCGATGGATGCGGTCGAGAAGGTCGGGAACGGACATCCCGGTACGGCGATGAGCCTGGCACCGGCGGCGTACCTGCTGTTCCAGAAGGTGATGCGGCACAACCCGGCGGACCCGCACTGGGCCGGCCGCGACCGGTTCGTGCTGTCCGCGGGGCACTCCAGCCTGACCCTGTACATCCAGCTCTACCTGGCCGGCTTCGGCCTCGAGCTGGACGACCTGAAGTCGCTGCGGACCTGGGGCAGCAAGACCCCGGGCCACCCCGAGTACCGGCACACCGCCGGCGTCGAGACCACCACCGGCCCGCTCGGTCAGGGCGTCGGCAACGCGGTCGGCATGGCGATGGCGGCCCGCCGCGAGCGCGGCCTGCTCGAGCCGGACGCGCCGAAGGGCGAGGGCCTGTTCGATCACCACGTCTACGTGATCGCCTCCGACGGCGACCTGGAGGAAGGCGTCTCGGCGGAGGCCTCGTCGCTGGCCGGGCACCAGAAGCTCGGCAACCTGACGGTCATCTACGACGCGAACAAGATCTCGATCGAGGACGACACCGACATCGCCTTCTCCGAGGACGTGGCGGCGCGCTACGCGGCGTACGGCTGGCACGTCCAGGACGTCGACTGGACGAACGGCGGCACCGGCTACGAGGAGAACGTCCAGGCGCTGTACGACGCCCTCGAGGAAGCCAAGGCGGTCACCGACAAGCCGAGCTTCATCCGGCTGCACACGATCATCGGCTGGCCTTCCCCGAACAAGCAGAACACCGGCAAGATCCACGGTTCGGCGCTCGGCGGGGACGAGGTGGCCGCCACCAAGAAGGTCCTCGGCTGGGACCCGGAGCAGACGTTCCAGGTGGCCGACGACGTGATCGCGCACACCCGCGAGGCGCTTGACCGCGGCAAGGCCCTGGAGGCCGAGTGGACCGCGAAGTTCGACGAGTGGAAGGCTGCGAACCCGGAGCGAGCCGCGCTGCTGGACCGGCTCTCGAAGCGTGAGCTGCCGGCCGGCTGGAAGGACAAGCTGCCGAGCTGGGAAGCCGACGCCAAGGGTGTCGCGACCCGCGCCGCGTCCGGTGACGTGCTGACGAATCTCGCACCCGAGCTGCCCGAGCTGTGGGGCGGTTCGGCCGACCTGGCCGGCTCGAACAACACCACTCCGAAGGGTCAGCCGTCGTTCATCCCGGCGGAGTACTCGACCAAGGAGTTCTCCGGCGACGAGTACGGCCGGGTGCTGCACTTCGGTATCCGCGAGCACGCCATGGGCTCGGTGCTGAACGGTATCGCGCTGCACGGCCTGACCCGCCCGTACGGCGGTACGTTCCTGGTCTTCTCGGACTACATGCGTCCGTCCGTCCGGCTGGCCGCGCTGATGCAGCTGCCGGTGACGTACGTCTGGACGCACGACTCGATCGGTCTCGGCGAGGACGGTCCGACGCACCAGCCGATCGAGCACCTCTCGGCGCTGCGGGCGATCCCGGGCCTCGACGTCGTACGGCCCGGTGACGCGAACGAGACGGCGGCCGCGTGGGCGACCATTCTCGAGCACACCGACCGTCCGGCCGGCCTGGTGCTGACCCGGCAGAACGTGCCGACCTTCCCGCGCGGCGCCGATGGTTTCGCCACCACGGAGAACGTGCACAAGGGCGCCTACGTGCTGCTCGACACGGACGGTACGCCGGACGTGGTCCTGATCGGCACCGGCTCCGAGGTGCAGCTGGCCGTCGAGGCGCGCGCGAAGCTGGCCGAGGAGGGCGTCAACGCCCGCGTGGTCTCGATGCCGTCGCGTGAGTGGTTCGACGAGCAGGACGACGCGTACCGCGAGTCGGTCATCCCGGCCGACGTGCGGGCCCGGGTCTCGGTCGAGGCCGGGATCGCGCAGAGCTGGCACGACATCGTCGGCGACGCCGGCCGCTCGGTGAGCCTGGAGCACTACGGCGCGTCCGCGGCGTACCAGACCCTCTACGACGAGTTCGGCATCACCACCGACGCGGTCGTGCAGGCCGCGAAGGAGAGCATCGCCGCCGCCGCGGCGATCAGCGGTCCGGGTGTACCGCCCGGGCGCGCCGCCGCCGGCCCGGTCGGACCGGCCGACGCCAACTGAAGACCACAACAGAACATTCGGAAGAAGGCATCGGACACATGAACGATCGCTTGAAAGCACTCGCCGACGCGGGTGTCTCCATCTGGCTCGACGACCTGTCCCGTGAGCGGCTGACCAGCGGAAGCCTGCAGGCGCTCATCGAGGACAAGCACGTGGTCGGGGTGACCACGAACCCGACCATCTTCGCCAAGGCCATCTCGGATGCCGACGCGTACGCCGAGACGGTAAGCCGGCTGGCCGCCCAGGGCGTGTCCGTCGACGAGGCGATCCGGGCGATCACGACGAGCGACGTCCGCGACGCCGCCGACGTGTTCAAGCCGGCGTACGACGACTCCGAGGGTCAGGACGGCCGGGTGTCGATCGAGGTCGAGCCGACCCTGGCGCACGACACCGCGAAGACGGTCGAACAGGCCAAGCAGCTGTGGGACATCGTCGGCCGGGACAACGTCTTCATCAAGATCCCCGCCACCAAGGCGGGCCTGCCGGCGATCACCCAGACCCTGGCCGCCGGGATCAGCGTGAACGTGACGCTGATCTTCTCGCTGGAGCGCTACAAGGCGGTCGCGGACGCGTTCCTGAGCGGCCTGGAGCAGGCCGTCGAGAACGGTCACGACGTCACCAAGATGGCCAGCGTCGCGTCGTTCTTCGTCAGCCGGGTGGACAGCGAGATCGACAAGCGGCTGGACGCGATCGGCACCGCCGAGGCGAAGGCGCTGAAGGGCAAGGCCGCGATCGCCAACGCCCGGCTCGCGTTCGAGGCGTACGAGGAGATCTTCGACACCGACCGCTGGCGCGAGCTCGAGACCGCCGGCGCGAAGCCGCAGCGCCCGCTGTGGGCGTCCACCGGCACCAAGGACCCGTCGTACTCCCCCACGCTGTACGTCGACAACCTGGTCACCAAGGGCGTCGTGAACACGATGCCCGAGGCAACGATCAAGGCGGTCGAGGAGCACAGCGAGATCACCGGCGACACGGTCCGCGGCGACTACGCCGGTGACCGCAAGGTGATCGACGACCTGGAGAAGCTGGGCATCTCGTACGACGAGGTCGTGCAGCTGCTCGAGGACGAGGGCGTCGCGAAGTTCGACGCCTCCTGGTCGGAGCTGCAGGACACCGTCGCGGCAGCCTTGAAGGCGGCCACCAAGTGAGCGCTCCGAAGGTCAGCACGCAGAACGGCGACTGGGCCGAGGTCGTCGACAAGCTGGTCGCGGAGAAGATCGCGTCCCGGATCGCCGCGAAGGACGCGACGGTCTGGGGCCCGGACGCCGAGTCCGAGGCGTCGATCCGGCTCGGCTGGGTCGACCTGCACGACACCTCGCGGCCGCTGCTGGCCGAGATCGAGGCGCTGCAGGCCGACCTGCGGTCCGAGGGCCTGGACCGGATCGTGCTGTCCGGCATGGGCGGCTCGTCGCTGGCTCCGGAGGTCATCACCCGGACGGCGGGCGTCGAGCTCGTCGTCCTCGACTCGACCGACCCGAGCGTGGTCAAGCGCGCGCTGGACGGTGACCTGTCGAAGACCGTGATCGTGGTGTCCAGCAAGTCCGGCGGCACGGTCGAGACCGACAGCCACCGTCGTACCTTCGCGAAGGCATTCACCGACGCGGGTATCGACGCGGCCTCGCGGATCGTCGTCGTGACGGACCCGGGTTCGCCGTTCGAGAAGCTGTCGGCGGACGAGGGCTACCGCAAGACGTTCCTCGCGGACCCCAACGTCGGTGGGCGATACAGCGCGCTGACGGCGTTCGGCCTGGTGCCGTCCGGTCTGGCCGGCGCCGACATCGCCGACCTGCTCGACCAGGCGGCCGAGGCGGCGCCGGAGTTGCAGGCCGACTCCACCGACAACCCGGCGCTGTGGCTGGGCGCGGTGCTCGCGGCGAGCGCGGGCCGGGACAAGGCGATCATCACGGCCGACGGCTCGGACATCGTCGGGTTCGCGGACTGGGCCGAGCAGCTGATCGCGGAGAGCACCGGCAAGAACGGCACCGGCGTACTCCCGGTCGCGGTCGAGGTCGGTGCGCCGGAGCTGCACAGCGACGCTGCTGACCTGACCAACGCCTTGCTCGCCGAGAAGGCGACCAGCGGGGTCCCGACGGCGCTGACGTCGGGCTCGCTCGGTGGTCAGATGCTGCTCTGGGAGACGGCGACGGCAGTGGCGGGCTATCTGCTCGGTATCAACCCGTTCGACCAGCCGGACGTGGAGAGCGCGAAGAAGGCAGCGCGTGGTCTGCTCGACGCGCAGCCGGAGCCGGAAGCGGCCGCGTTCACCGACGGCGCCGTAGAGGTCCGGGCTACCGACGGCCTGCTCGACGGTGTGGACTCGCTGCAGGGCGCGGTCGACGCGCTGCTGGGCAAGCTCGAGCCGAAGGGCTACGTAGCTGTGATGGCGTACCTGGACTCCGAGCGCGACGCCGACCTGATCGCGATCCGGCCGGCGCTGGCGACCAAGACGGACCGTCCGGTGACGTTCGGCTGGGGCCCGCGGTTCCTGCACTCGACCGGTCAGTACCACAAGGGCGGCCACCCGGAGGGCGTGTACCTGCAGATCACCGGTGCGCACCCGATCGACGTGGAGATCCCGGACCGGCCGTTCACGTTCGGCACGCTGATCTCGGCGCAGGCGGCCGGTGACGCGGGCGTCATCGCGGAGCGCGGCCGTCCGGTGCTGCGTCTGCACCTGACGGACGTGGCGTCCGGCGTACAGCAGCTTTTGTCCCTGTTCAAGTAACACGACACTCGGAGGAAAGCGGCCCATGACCGCTGAGCTCGGCGAAGAGCCGACAGGTCCGGTGAACCCGCTGCGCGATCCGCAGGATCGGCGGCTGCCGAGGATCGCCGGGCCGTGCAGCCTGGTGATCTTCGGGGTCACCGGCGACCTGGCCCGCAAGAAGCTGATGCCGGCGGTCTACGACCTGGCGAACCGGGGGCTGCTGCCCCCGGGTTTCGCTCTGGTCGGGTTCGCCCGTCGGGACTACACCAACCAGGACTTCGCCCAGATCGTGCACGACTCGGTGAAGGAGCACGCGCGGACGCCGTTCCGCGAGGAGGTCTGGCAGCAGCTCGCCGAGGGCTTCCGGTTCGTGCCGGGCGACCTGACCGACGACGAGGCGTTCAAGCGGCTCCGGGAGACGGTCGACGAGCTCGACGTCACCCGCGGGACCGGCGGCAACCACGCGTTCTACCTGTCGATCCCGCCGGGGCTGTTCCCGGAGGTCGTGCGGCAGCTGTCCGAGCACGGGCTCACCGACGAGAAGCCGGGCTCGTGGCGGCGGGTGGTGATCGAGAAGCCGTTCGGTCACGACCTGAAGAGCGCCCGTGAGCTGAACCAGGTCGTCGAGTCGGTGTTCCCGCCCGAGGCGGTCTTCCGGATCGACCACTACCTGGGCAAGGAGACGGTCCAGAACATCCTCGCGCTGCGGTTCGCGAACGCGATGTTCGAGCCGATCTGGAACAGCAACTACGTCGACCACGTGCAGATCACGATGGCCGAGGACATCGGCATCGGCGGCCGCGCCGGGTACTACGACGGCATCGGCGCCGCGCGGGACGTGATCCAGAACCACCTCCTCCAACTGCTCGCGCTGGTCGCGATGGAGGAGCCGGTCAGCTTCGACGCCTGGTCGCTGCGCCAGGAGAAGAAGAAGATACTGAACGCCGTACAGCTGCCGGAGCGGCTCGACCTGCACAGTGCCCGCGGGCAGTACGCGGCGGGCTGGGCCGGTGGCCTGAAGGTGAAGGGGTACCTGCAGGAGGACGGCATCCCGGCGTCGTCGGCGACGGAGACGTTCGCGGCGCTGCGGGTCGACGTCGACACCCGGCGCTGGGCGGGCGTCCCGTTCTACCTGCGCACCGGCAAGCGGCTCGGCC
This sequence comes from Kribbella soli, assembly GCF_004331345.1. GTDB lineage: Bacteria > Actinomycetota > Actinomycetes > Propionibacteriales > Kribbellaceae > Kribbella > Kribbella soli. The sequence continues at coordinate 74,196 of NZ_SJJZ01000003.1, forward strand.
GGCGCGTCACCGAGGTCGCGGTGATGTTCAAGCGCGCGCCGCACCTGCCGTTCAACAAGACCGAGACCGAAGAGCTCGGCCAGAACGCCCTGGTGCTGCGGATCCAGCCGGACGAGGGCATCACGGTCCGCTTCGGCGCCAAGGTGCCCGGTACGTCGATGGAGATCCGCGACGTGAACATGGACTTCGCGTACGGCGGCTCGTTCACCGAGTCCTCCCCCGAGGCGTACGAGCGGCTGATCCTCGACGTACTGCTCGGTGATCCGCCGCTGTTCCCGCAGCACACCGAGGTCGAACTGGGCTGGAAGATCCTCGACCCGGTGCTCGACTACTGGGCGCGGCACGGGAAGCCGGAGCAGTACGCGTCCGGAGACTGGGGCCCGGACTCGGCCCACGAGATGCTCGCCCGCGACGGACGTGCCTGGAGGCGGCCATGATCATCGACCTGACCGACACCACGTCGAGCGAGATCGCGTCGGCGCTGCTGAAGGCCCGGCGGAACGCGGGCTCGCCGGCCATGGGCATGGTCGGCACGATCGTGGTGGTCGTCGACGAGGCGTCCCACCACGACGCGATGAAGGCCGCGAACGAGGCCGGTCGCGAACACCCGTCCCGGGTCCTGGTCGCGATCCTGCGGCCGGGCCGCGGCGCGTCCGGGCTGGACGCCGAGGTACGGGTCGGCGAGGGCATTCCGGGTGAGGCGGTGCTGCTGCGGCTGCACGGTGAACTGGCGAAGGTGCCGGAGTCCGTGGTCACGCCGCTGCTGCTGCCCGACTCCCCCGTCATCGTCTGGTGGCCGGGCGGCGGGCCGCGCGTTCCCGCCGAGGACCCGTTGGGCCGGCTGGGCCGGCGCCGGGTGACCGACGCGGCTGCTACGCGCCGGGCGTCGGTGGACTACAGCGCGCGGGCCGAGGGCTACGCGCCTGGTGACACCGACTTCGCGTGGACGCGGTTGACGCCGTGGCGTGCGCTGATGGCGGCTGCGCTGGACCAGTACCCGACGAAGGTGACCGGGGCCGAGGTCACGGCCGCTCGCGGGAACCCGAGTGCGGATCTGATGTCTGCGTGGTTGCAGTCGCGGCTCAAGGTGCCGGTGGAGCAGCGGAATTCGCGGGGTCCGGGTGTCACCGCCGTACGGCTGTTCACGCCCTCCGGTCCGATCGCGTTGACGCGGCCGGACGGTGCGGTCGCGACGTTCAGCGTGCCGGGCCAGCCGGATCGGCCGGTGGCGTTGAAGCGGCGTACGACGTCCGAGCTGTTGAGCGAGGAACTGCGGCGGCTCGATCCGGACGATGTGTACGCGAAGACGCTGGCGTGCATGGTCGAGCGGGACGCGCTGCCGGACGACGCCAAGAAGGTCACGGAGACGGCGCGGAAGTCCACGGCGGCCAAGGTGACCGCGGCCGGGAAGAAGGTCGTGTCCACCCAGAAGCCGGCCGCGAAGAAGGCGGCCCCGGCGAAGAAGTCCGTCGCGAAGAAGTCTGTGGCGAAGAAGACGGCCGTGAAGAAGGCCGCGGCCAAGAAGTCCACGGCTGAGAAGGCTGCGGGTAAGAGAGTGGCGGGGCGCTCATGACTGATGCATCCACTCCCAGCCGCGTGGTCGACCCGGAGCTGTTGATCCACCGCGATGCCGCGGCGCTGGCGCACGCAGTGGCGGCCCGCTTCATCACCGCACTGGTCGATGCCCAGAGCAACGGCCGCGTCGCGCAGGTGGTCCTGACCGGCGGCCGGGTCGCGGCCGCGGTGTACCGCGCCGTCGCCGACTCGCCGGCCGCGGCGAGCATCGACTGGCAGCGGGTCGAGTTCTGGTGGGGTGACGAGCGGTTCCTGCCGCCCGGTGACCCCGAGCGCAACGAGACCCAGGCTCGCGACGCCCTGCTCGCCCACGTGGACGTCGACCCAGCTCGCGTGCACCCGATGCCCGCCGATACCGGGCAGTCGCCCGAGGCAGCCGCCGAGGCGTATGCCAGCGAACTCGCTGCCGCCATCTCGGCGTTGAGCGACGACAAGCGTCGCGCCGTACCGGCGTTCGACGTACTGATGCTGGGTGTCGGGCCGGACGGGCACGTGGCGTCGTTGTTCCCGGGCTACCCGCAGCTCGCCGTCACCGACGTGACGGCGGTCGCGGTGCACGACTCCCCCAAGCCGCCGCCGACCCGCATCTCGCTCACGGTCCCGGCCCTGAACCGCTCGCGCGAGGTCTGGTTCGTCGTCTCCGGCGAAGACAAGGCCGCTGCGGTGGCCGACGCCCTGAAGGAAACCAGCACCCTTCCTGCCTCGGCCCCCAAGGGCCGCAACCGCACACTCTGGCTCCTCGACGAAGCCGCGGCGTCACGCATCGAGTAGTCGAGGGACCGAGCACGACGAGAGCCCCCGCACACGAAGGGATATCCGACGGCGTTGTGGCTTCTCCGTTGGTATGCGAGGGGAGAACCCACAACACCAGGGGATATCCGGCCCTCACGCCACGGTGCGGCCGGCGCCGAACTTTGGCGGTGGCAGAGTTGGGGCATGAGCTTTCGTGAGTTGCATGCCGGGCAGTTTGTGATGCCGAATGCGTGGGATGCCGGGAGCGCGGTGATTCTGGCGGAGGCCGGGTTTCCGGCGATCGCGACCACCAGTGCGGGGATCGCGTTCTCGCTGGCGAAGGGCGATCACACGCTTCCGGACGGGGCGCCTGCGGTGTCGCGGGAGCAGATGTTCGACCGGGTGCGGGAGATCACGGCCGCGAGCGCCGTACCGGTGAACGGCGATCTGGAGGACGGGTACGGCGCTGAGCCGTCACAGGTCGCGGACACAATCAGGGTGTCCCGCGAGGCCGGGTTGGCGGGCGGGAACATCGAGGACTACGACGGGCGGGAGCTGTACGACGTAGCGCTCGCGGTGGAGCGCATCGTGGCGGCGCGTGAGGCGGCCGGGGACGAGTTCGTGCTGACCGCGCGGACCGACGGGCAGTTGCTGCGTACGCCGACCTCGTTGAGCGACTCGATCGACCGCGCGAACCGCTTCCGCGCGGCCGGGGCGGACTGCCTCTACGTCCCCGGCGTCAACGATCTCCACACGATCCGCACCCTGGTCGCCGAGATCGACGGACCGCTGAACGTGGTCATCGGTCTCGGCACCTCCACGCTGACGGTCGCCGACCTGCAGGCGGCCGGCGTCGTCCGGATCAGCCTCGGCGGCAGCATCGCCCGCGCAGCCCTCGGCTTCATCCGCCGCAGCGCGGAGGAACTGGCGACGAAGGGCACGATCACGTTCGCCGCCGACCAGATCCCACAGACTGACCTGAACCAGCTGTTTGCGCGATCACCCAAGGGTGAGCACTGACGCAGGCCTTCGGGCATCACCGGCTTCTACCTCGCCGGGCTGTGGTCGAGTTTCGGGTTCGCGCTGATCGGGGTCTGGCTGGTCGGGATCAGCCGCCTCGGGTTGGTACGACTGCGCCGAGCGGCGTTGGTCGCCGGTCTGGTGATGCTGCTCGGGCTGGTCGGCGTACCGGGGATCCTGATGGGCATCGACGACATGGACAACGCCCCGGCGTGGACCTTCGTGGCCGGCGTCAGCTGGGCCGGGACGTACTTGCTGTTCCCGGTCTGGAGCCTACGACTGGCCGGGCAGGACCGTACCGAAGGCGGCAGCTAGCGGAGGGAACATCTCGCGGACGTCTCCCCCGCTGACCCAGATCCCGATCGCCAGCGCGGCCGTTGCCTCCAGCAACCTGGCCCGCCGCAGTCCGCCCGCGGGCACCGGCGTACAGCCCAGATCGCGCACCAGTTGTGCGACCTGCTCCATCCCGCCGTCCGCACAGATCGGTACGCCGAGGCCGGCGGGCGGATTGCGCCACACCGCGTCGGCCGCCAGATTGAACGCCTTCACGACCTGCACCTCCGGCACGGCCCGGCTGATCGCCTCGGCCGTGGCCGGTTGCGCCAGCGTGAAGTCCCGGCGATCCAACGCGTTCGTGCAGTCGATCAACGTCTTCCCGGCCGGCACCACCCCCGCAACGGTCACCGCCACTTCGGCGGGCACGGCCAGCAGCACGACCTCGCCGTACGCCGCTGCTTCCTCCAACGTCCCGGCCGCAGCACCGACCCGCCGCGCGACCTCGCCGGACCGCCCTGGATCGCGACCGCCCACCATCACGTCGTGGCCCGCCTTGACCCATTGCAAGGCCAGCGCCTCGGCCATCAACCCGTTGCCCAGTGTTCCTATTCGCATGGTGCTGACCGTAGAGAGTTCGATGCGCACCTCCAGGTGTCCAACGGCCGACGCACAATGGATGTGTGGAGCCGAGATTCTTCGCCGACTGCCAGGCGCGCGTCGCCTCCGACCTGATCAGCGGACGCTGGCCGATGGTCGTGCTGTACTCGCTCTCCGACGGCCCCGCGCGGCCTGGCGAGCTCCGCAAGCAGATCGGCGGCATCAGCCAGAAGGTCCTGACCGAGACGCTCCGCCGCCTCGAGCACAACGGTCTGGTCGAGCGCACCCGATACGCCGAAGCACCGCTGCGGGTCGAGTACTCGCTGACCGTCGCCGGCAAGGACCTCCTGGTCCCGATCCGCGCCCTCGGCGACTGGGCCGCCGTCTACGCCGATCAACTCCCGACCGACAACGAGCCGTAGTTCACCCGGTGACCTATCCGGAGGGTCCTCCGCAAAGCGGGATAGGATTCCCGGCATGACAGCTTCCGATTCCACCGACCGTCCGTACGGCGCGTTTCCCGCCCGGATCGGTCTGCAGGTCCAGCCCCAGCACGCCCAGTACGCCGACATCCGGCGGACCGTCGCGGCGGCCGAAGAGATCGGCGTTGACGTTGTTTTCAACTGGGACCACTTCTACCCGCTCAGCGGTGAGCCCGAGGGTCTGCACTTCGAGTGCTGGACCATGCTGGCCGCCTGGGCCGAGGCGACCGAGCGGGTCGAGTTCGGCGCCCTGGTCACCTGTAACTCCTACCGCAACCCCGACCTGCTCGCCGACATGGCGCGGACGGTCGACCACATCAGCGACGGCCGGCTGATCTTCGGTATCGGCTCCGGCTGGTTCGAGAAGGACTACGACGAGTACGGCTACGAGTTCGGTACGGCGGGCGGCCGCCTGGACGCCCTCGGCGAGGCATTGCCGCGGATCGAGCAGCGCTGGGAGAAGCTCAACCCGAAGCCGACCCGGGACATCCCGGTGCTGATCGGCGGCGGCGGTGAGAAGAAGACGCTGAAGCTCGTCGCCAAGCACGCGAACATCTGGCACGGGTTCGGCGACGCCGAGACGCTCGCCCACAAGCACGCCGTACTGGACGAGCACTGCAAGACGATCGGCCGCGACCCGGGCGAGATCGAGCGCTCCGCAGGCGTCGGCGACAAGTCCCCCGAGGACATCGGCAAGTCGCTGCTAGACGTAGGCACCCGCCTCTTCACGGTGTCCTCCTCCGGCCCCGACTACGACCTCGGCCTCCTCCGCGAATGGGTCAGCTGGCGCGACGAAGTCAACGCCAAGTAGCACCCGCTCCACTGTGAGCACTTTGGGCACCCACCAACCATCCACGCGACCCGGAAACGGTTGGTGGGTGCTCAAAGCTGCCGCAGGGGCGGCGGTTAGGATTTCGGGCATGTCTACGTTGCCTGGGAATGGTTCGGTGCGGCCTATCACCCGTTGGGGTGAGGACGTCATGCATCGGGTCAATCAGCCTGTCACCGACTTCGGGGACGACCTGCAGACGCTGGTCGCCGACATGGTCGCGACGATGAACGCGGCCGAAGGCGTCGGCCTCGCGGCGAACCAGGTCGGCGTGGACCTGCAGCTGTTCGTGTTCGACTGCCCCGACAAGGAGGGCAACCGCGTCCAGGGCGTCGTGTGCAACCCGGTGCTGGAGCTCCCGGAGGGCAAGGACCGCAACCTGGACGAGGGCGACGAGGGCTGCCTGTCACTGCCCGGCGCGTTCACCAAGTGCGCCCGCCCGGACTTCGCCAAGGTCACCGGCGTCGACCAGCACGGCAAGCCGGTCAGCTTCGAAGGCGACGGCCTGCTGGCCCGCTGCCTGCAGCACGAGACCGACCACACGCAGGGCATGGTCTTCGGCGACCGTCTCTCCCGCAAGTACAAGAAGCGCCTGTTCGCCGAGGCGGACGAGTTCGCCCCCGACTACCCGTCGGACTGGCCCATCTCTCCCATGGTCGAGCACGAGGACGACCACGAGGACACGCCGGCCACCTGAGCTACCAGCGGGCCTTCTCCAGGTCGATCCCGTCGACGGTTTCGGCCGCGGTCTGACCACTGGTGTCGAGCCAGAGGCCTCGGCGCGGGATCTCGTCGAGGCCGGCCTGCAATGCGCGTACGCCGTCCTCGAGCGAGGGGCCCCAATCGCGGTACGAGTTGGCGCCGCCGCGGCCGATCTCCCGCTCGACGATCGACTCGACCGACGGGACGAGTACGACGAGGTACGGGTCGACGTCGTGCAGCCGGGAGAACCAGCGCTCGACGTCGTCGCCGAGGATGATGTCGCTGCAGACGAAGTCGAACCCGGCGTCGGCGTAGTGCTGTGCGACCAAGGCGCTGGCGTCGTACCGGAGTTCCAGCTGCCGCACCGCCTCCGCCGACGGGTCCGGTGTCATGACCTCGGCGCCCGCGACCACGCCGCGGAAGAACACGTCTCCGTCGAGCGTTGCGGCCGGCGGCCCCATCCGGGCGGCAAGGAGCGGCGCGATCGTGGACTTCCCCGCGGCCTGCATGCCGGTGACGAGGACTACCTTGGGCGTGCCTGCCATGCTGCTCCAGTCATCGAGTAGATCGTGGCGTCGAACGGTACGAAGCTCATCCCGAGCCGGCGCATGACGCCGATGCTACGGACGTTCGGAGTGTCGGTCACCGCAATTACCCGTTCCGTCGTACGCACGGCTCCCCCTCAGCGTCGAGTGGCGTAGAACGCTACTGCTGCTGAGGATGCCACGTTGAGGGAGTCGACACCGCCGGCCATCGGGATGCGTACGGTCAGGTCTGCCTGTTCGAGCACGTGCGGTTTGAGGCCGTGGCCTTCGGTGCCGAAGATCAGTGCGAGCTTGTCGTCCTTGCGGTCCGCGAGCTCGTCGAGCGTGATCGAGTCGTCGGCGAGCGCCATCGCGGCGGCGACGTACCCGTTGTCCTGCAGGAGCCGCAGGTCGCCGGGCCAACTCTGCAGGCGGGTCCACGGAACCTGGAAAACGGTCCCCATCGACACCTTGATCGAGCGCCGGTACAGCGGGTCGGCGCACGTCGGTGTCACCAGGACCAGCCCGACGCCGAGCGCGGCCGCGGCGCGAAAGCCGGCGCCGACGTTGGTGTGGTCAACGATCTCGTCGAAGATCGCGATCCGTCGTACGTCGTCGGTGAGCAGGTCCGGCAGCGGTACGGCGGGCAGCCGCTTGTACGACGCCAGCGCGCCGCGGTGCACGTGGAACCCGGTGACCTGCTCGGCCAGCTCCTCCGAGACGACGTACACCGGCTTGTCCGGCCATTTCTCCAGCACGTCCTGCAACGAGTCGAGCCAGCGCGGCGCGAGCAGGAACGACCGCGGCTCGTACCCGGCGTCGGCCGCGCGCCGGATCACCTTGTCGCCCTCGGCGATGAACAACCCGTGCTCTTCTTCGAGAAGCCGGCGCAGACTGACCTCCCGCAACCGCACGTAATCCGCCAGCCGCGAGTCCCCCGCCTCCTCGACCGGTACCAGCGTCACGCCGAGGCACCCCGCTCGCCATCCCGCGCCTGCCCTGCCACGTCGACCACGTTGCCGATGACAACGATCGCCGGTGCGCCGACGCCCTCGTCCGCCATCGCCTGGGCGATACCGGCCAGATCCGACGTGACCATCCGCTGTCCCGGAAGGGTGCCGTCGGCAATCGCCGCCGCGGGCGTCTCCGCCGCGCGACCACCCTCGATCAAGCGGGACGCGATGGCCGGCAGGTTCTCCACCGCCATCAGCAGGACCAGCGTCCCGTGCAGCTGCGCCAACGCATCCCAGTTCACCAGGGAGTCCGGATGCGACGGCGGGATGTGCCCCGACACCACCGTGAACTCGTGCGTCACCCCGCGGTGCGTGACCGGGATCCCCGACACCGCCGGCACCGAGATCGAGCTCGTGATGCCCGGCACCACGGTCCACGGCACCCCGGCCGCCGCACACGCCAGCGCCTCCTCGAACCCACGCCCGAAGACGTACGGGTCGCCGCCCTTCAGCCGTACGACGACCTTCCCCTGCTGCCCGCGATCCACCAGGATCCGGTTGATCTCCTCCTGCTGCGCCGCCCGCCCGCGCGGCAGCTTCGCCGCATCGAACAGCTCGACATCAGGATGCAGTTCGTCCAGCAACTGCTGCGGAGCCAGCCGGTCCGCGACCACGACATCCGCCTCGGCCAGCAGCCGCCGCCCGCGCACGGTGATCAGATCCGGATCGCCCGGTCCCCCGCCGACCAGGTACACCCCGGGCCGCCGATCCACGTCCCGCGCGGCCAGCTCACCGGTCCGCATCCCCTCGAGGATCGCGTCCCGTACGGCGGCCGACCGGCGGTGGTCGCCACCGCCCAGGACGCCGATCGTCACGTTGTCGTGCTGCCCGGACGCCGGCGTCCACGCGGTCGCCCGGGACCGGTCGTCGGATCGCACGCAGAAGATCCGCCGCTCCTCTGCCTCCGCCGACACCTGATCGTTGACCGCCGCATCATCCGTCGCCACCACGACGTACCAGGCTCCGTCCAGGTCGCCGGCGGCGTAACCGCGCTCGATCCAGGTCAGCGCCGGGTTGCCGAGCAGCCCCTCGATCGTCGGCGTGATCGACGGCGACACCAGGTCGATCCGCGCCCCGGACTCGAGCAGCCGCGGCAACCGTCGCTGGGCGACACCGCCTCCGCCGACGACGACCACGCGCCGCCCTTCGAGGACGAGGCCGGACAGGTACTGGTTCGTCACGAAGTGATCCCCGCGTCCTCGAACGTGGCCATCTCGGCGAGCGCGCGGACCGCGCAGGTCAGGATCGGGTACGCGAGCACCGCACCGGTGCCCTCACCGAGCCGCAGGTCCAGGTCGACCAGCGACTGCAGGCCGAGCTGCTTGAGCGCGACCGCATGCCCGGGCTCCGCGGACCGGTGTCCGGCGACGCAGTAGTCGATGACAGCCGGGTGGAATGCCTGCGCTACAAGCGCGGCCGCCCCAGCGATCACGCCGTCCAGGATCACCGGCACCTTGTTGGCCGCCGCGCCGAGGATGTACCCGGCGAGGGCGGCATGCTCCAGACCGCCGTACGCCTGCAGAGCCTTGAGCGGCTCGGTCGGCGGTACGGCGTGGAGTGCCAGAGCATCCCGTACGACGCCTGTCTTGTGCGCGAGCGCCGCGTCGTCGATACCGGTCCCGCGACCCGTGACGGCGTCGGCGGTCGCGCCTGTGAAGGTCGCGATCAGCGCTGCCGAGGCGGTGGTGTTGGCGATACCCATGTCGCCGGTCAGCAGGCAGCGGTACCCGTCCCGGACCAGCTGGTCGGCGAGGTCGAACCCGACCGCGATCGCTGCCCGCGCCTCATCCTCGCTCAGCGCGTCCGTCTGCGAGAGGTCGCGCGTGCCTGGGCGGACCTTCGCGTGCACGATGTCCAGCTGCTCGACCGGGGTGGCGACGCCGACGTCAACAACGCGGACGTCGACACCGTTGTTCTTGGCGAACGCGTTGACCGCGGCACCGCCGGCGGCGAAGTTCGCCAGCATCGCGGCGGTCACTTCCTGCGGCCACGGCGAGACATTCTGCGCATGGACGCCGTGATCGGCCGCGAACACCGCCACCACGGCCGGCTGCGGCACCTGCGGCGGGCAACTCCCGGTCATCCCGGCCACCCGAACCGACAGCTCCTCGAGCACACCGAGCGACCCGGCCGGCTTCGTCAGCTGCGCGTGCCGCTCCTCAGCCGCCCGCATCGCGCCCGAATCCGCCGGAGCAATCCGCTCCAGGTACTCCTGCAGCGCGCCGTCCATCGCGTCCTCCATCCGTCCCGTCCACCAGTCCGGCCGACGGTCCCGTCGTACCGCTCCGATCTTCGCATCCCCGAGCCTGTGCCCCGGGACGGACCAGCGGGATGTGGACAGTAGTGTCGGAATCACCACATCCCGCGAGATCCCGGAGGGCTCACAGATGTCGCTCGATCGTCCCGTCGCACCGGACCCGTACAAACTCCTCCCGGAGGTCGGTTCGTTCACTGTCACCAGCACCGACGTCGCCGACGGCAAGCCGTTGCCGGACGACCACGCGTTCGCCGGCGGCAACACGTCGCCGCAGCTCAGCTGGTCCGGGTTCCCGGCGGAGACCAAGGCCTTCGTCGTGACCTGCTACGACCCGGACGCCCCGATCGTCTCCGGCTTCTGGCACTGGGTCCTGGTCAACCTCCCGGCGACCGTCACCGAACTCCCCACCGGCGCCGGCACCACCGAACGCCTCGACAACGGCGCCTTCCACGTCCGCAACGACTTCGGCACCAAGTCCTTCGGCGGCGCCGCACCCCCCGCCGGCGACCAGATCCACCGCTACTACTTCGTCATCCACGCCATCGACGTAGAAGCCCTGGACGTCGACGCCGAAGCCTCCCCCGCGGTAGTCGGCTTCAACCTCGCCTTCCACACCTTGGCCCGAGCCATCCTCACCCCGACCTACCAGATCGCGGAGTAGTCCCAGGGGGAGCCGCCTCCACCGAGCCGGCTCCCCACCCGTCCTAGCTGGTCCTCCGCGCTTCGACCCGGTCGAATGCGCCCGCTGGGTAAACGAAGACCCGCTTGACCGTCTTGATCGGCTCCTTGGCGCCGAGGATCGCTGTCCCCTTCGCGCCCGGGTGCAGGTAGAAGTTGCTCGAGTTCGACAGCGCGATGCCGCGGTTGTACGTCGTCGCATCGCCGCCCTCACCCGCGAACGCATCGCGCCAGGTGTCGACGTAATCGCTGATGGACGTCGCCTCGATCTGCTGCCCGTCGTTCGTCACGACAACGACCTCGTACATGGTGATCGTGTCGTCGGACCTGTTGTCGACCTGCGCGATCAGATACGTGATCGCTCGGGCCTGCGCCAGTCGGCGATAGTCGCCGTACCGCTCCAATCGCGGGTCCATGATGTTCGCGGGCACTTGAATGGTGCCCACCGCCCCTTGGTACGAGAACGTGTACGTCCCTGGCCCGGTCAACTTGGCCGGCGTGGCTGTAGCGCTATCTGGGCTGTTGACCGGCGGACTCACTGGTGGGCTGCTGGGCGCCGCACGTGCCGACGGCGCTGTCGGTGGAGGCGACGCACTGGTCGGCGACGCCGAGGGCGCGTTGATGACGCAGCCCGCACACATGACAAGCACCCCGGTGGCCGCTGCGAGCTTCGCACCGCGCCACGCGTGAACAATCCCCATTGCTCCCCCTCGCGGCCCCGCCCCCAGCGCCGCACCGGGCCAGTATCGACCCGCCGGCCCCAAACGTATACCCCGCTCCGGCTGGGGGCCTCACAGAGCTGCGACGTACACCCATTCGCCGGCTTCGCGGGTGAAGGTGCTGTTTTCGGATTGGACGCCGGGGGCGCCGTTTCTGGTGTAGTGGGCGTGGAACTCCACCGTGCCTTCGCTGTGGAACGGGCTGCCGCCGGTGGTGCCGACGATTTCCAGGCCGGTCCATTTCTGGCCTGGGGTGAAGTCGATGGTCGCCAGGCGGGTGGTGAGGGACCAGGTCTGGCGCAGGTACGCCGCATCGCGCATCGCGAAGGCGGCGTACCTGGACCGCATCAGCTGCTCCGCGGTGGTGGCCGTCGCTTCGCCGCGATGGAGGCGGCCGCAGCAGGCGGCGTACGGCAGGTCTTGTCCGCAGGGGCAGGTGGGAACTGGCATGTGCCGATTGTCCCCGATCCGTCGGCCGCCCTCGTGGTCTACTGCGGTGATGGTGACCGAGGCGGCACGCTGGCGACGGCAGATGGTGCGGCCCGTTCTCGACTGGTACGCCGCTGTGGAAGGCGTCGACGCGGTGATGCTGGGTGGATCGACCGCCCGTGGGGACGCGGATCGCTGGTCGGACGTCGAGGTCGGCGTGTTCTGGCAACGGCCGCCGACGACCGCTGAGCGCCTCGCGGTTGATGGGGCTGCTGACGTTCGGTTGGTGAACGTCGATGGCCCGCCGTGGGACGACCATCTGTATCTGGGTGCGCCGCGACCGGACGGGTTGATGGTCGAGGTCGCCCACATGCTGACGCAGACGGTGGAGACCGCCTTGGACGAGCTGCTCAAGGGCAAACCCGATGGCCAGGTCATGCAGCTGGCGCAGGGGATCATCGACGGCCGCGAGGTCATCGGCCCGCGGGCGGAGCTCGTCGCACGCTGGCAGGGGCGCGTGGCGACGTACCCACGTGATCTGGCGCTCGCCGTCGTACGGCACAACGGGAACATCGAGAAGTTCTGGCGCTGGCAGATGTTCTTCGAGCGCGACAACCCGCTGCTCGTCGCGCGTGAGTTCGTGCGGATGACCAACCAGTTACTCAACGTCCTCTACGCCCTCAACGGCCGGTACTGCGGTCACGTGCTGGCCTTCAAACGCCTCGACGCGCTCGACCTCCCACTGGCACCACCGACGCTCGCGGCCCGCGTCCGCGCAGTGTTCGCCCGGCCCGCCCCCGAGGGCGCGCAGACCCTGCACGATCTCATCGAGGAAACGTTCGACCTCGTCGAACGCCACCTGCCCGAGGTCGATGTCGACCTCCTGCGCGCCACGTTCCGCAGCGACCGCAAGCCTGTCGAGTCAGCGGACTGAGAGCCGCGGATCTCGCACCGGCAGCGTCGCCACCTCCGCGCACAGGTCGTCGTACTGCTCCCGGCTGAGCTGCTCCGACAGCACCACGTCGACGCGACCTCCCTTCCGCCCCCACGCACCGACGATCCGCCCGTCGATCAGCAGCCCGTTCGGATGGAAGGAATCGGCCGCCGCCGTCAGGGCCCGCAGACCAGGCGCGATGAACCGGCCGTCGCGGTCGCGACCGAACAACCGCAGGTCCGGTGCCGCCAGCAACCGCACCCCACGCGGCGCCTCCGCCGACCACAAACGGTCCGCGTCGTCTCGAAGTACCCAGCCGGGTACGCCGTCGAAGTCGATCTCGACCAGCTCGCCGGCCAACTGGTCCCACACCGCCCGCGCATCGGCCGGCGACAGCCCGGACCACCACGCGAACACCTTCGGCGTCGTGGGCCCAAAGCAATGAACGTGCCGCCGACACAACTCCAGCCGCGCGGCGACCACGTCGATCTCCGGTCGCGGCACCTCACGCACCCACAACGACGTCGTGTCCCACCGCACCGCGACCCGCCCACTCGCACACGCCTCACGCAGCCCGTCAATCCCGGCCCCGCGCCGTCGCTCCTGCCCGTCGAGCGTCTCGCACACCTGCTCCGCGAGTACGTCGATCCGCCGCGAATCCAATGGCATCCGGCCCAGCGTGAACACGCCGAAGTCCCGCGCCGGCAACACGTACACGGCCGCCCGCGGACTGTACGTCTGGATCAGCGACGGGTGCTCCCAGTCGCCCGGCGTACACCCCGCCATCCGCGCGTGCAGTCCGAGCAACGCGTCCCGCGGCGCAGTGTCCTGCAACCCGACGTACGCCGCCCTCTCGTGCGAGCCCGGCGGCAGGCGGTCCACCAGGTTGTTGGCCCGCAGCCGGTAGGCGATGGCCTGCTCCCGCGTAACAATCCGCATAGCCCCGACCGTAGACAGAAAACACGCCACCGCCTGACTTGATTTCGAGGAGCACCCCGCATGTTGAAGACAGTCCGACTCGATCTGGTGGCGCTCGATCCGGACCGGGATCTCGGCGCGTTGCACGCGATGTTCTCGGATCCGGAGTGGGCGCGCGGCGGATACATGACGCCGACCGCGTCCGTTGACGAGTCGCGGGAGCGGTTGGTGCAGGAGTTCGGGGACAACGGTGGGTGGACCTGGGTACTGCGGGTGCGGCCGGACGTGGACGCGGCGGGAGTGATCGGCGTGTTCTCGGATCAGGGCAGCTCGATCCGCGGCATCAGCTGGTACCTGACGCGCGAGCACTGGGGCGCGGGGCTGATGAGCGAGGCTGCGCGTGCCGTGATCGACCACCTCCTGCAGCAGCCGTCGATCACCGGGATCGAGGCGTGGATCGACTCGCGCAACGTACGGTCGATCGCGGTCGCGCGGCACGCCGGTCTGGACCTGGTCGGCCGGTTGCCGCGGACGCACTACGGCGAGATCGCACAGTCGGTCGTGATGGGCCGCGCCGCCGACACGCGGGATCCGGTGACGCTCGGCATTTCGCCAGTACTGCACGTCAACGACGTGGCCGGCACCGTGCGACTCCTGTGCGACCTCCTCGGACTCCATATCCGCTTCCAGTTCGACGACTTCGTCCAGCTCGGACTCACCGAGTGGAACGGTCAGAGCGGCCTCGAAGTACGGCGTGCGACGGGCGACATCTCCCCCGCCACGATCACCTTCGAGGTCGGCGTACTGGTGGATCCGCTGTACGACGCCGCTCATGCCGCGGGCCTCGTCGACTCCACACCGCCACAGGACACCCCTTGGTACCGCCGTACCTTCACGCTCGCCCTGCCCGAGGGACACCGGCTGACGATCTCGGGGCCTGTTCGACCTACGTAACAACAGGAGGTAGTGCCGTTCCGCATGGCCTCGCGCGGCGGGTTGAGCGTGGCTTGGCGGTCGTTGGGCGCATACCTCCTGTCGTTAGCGCTCTTCGCGGAGGGGGAAGGCCCGGATGATGACGGCGGTGGGGGTACCGGAGGTTGGTTCGGTGGTGGTGAAGTCGCGGAGGACGCGGTGCAGGCGGGCGCGGAGTTCGGCGAGTTCGCCGTCCGCGAGGGTGACGACCTCGCTGAACGCGAAATCCTCGTCGTCGGAGGTCTTCGCGGCCAGCCAGCTCGCGTACGCGGTGTCCTCGAGTTCGCGGTTGAGCGTCGACTGCTCGGTCCGCACCCGGCGCCACGGCTTCACCCGGCCCGCCGCGCCCGGCTCCGGCTCGATCACCCCGAGCGCCTCGAGCCGGCGCAGGTGGAACGAGCATGAGCCGGTGCTCTCCCCCAACTCACGGGCGGCGATCGTCGAGGTCGTCGTACCGTCGCGGTCGATCAGCGTCAGGAGCGCCTCACGCAGCGGGTGCGCGCGCACGACATCACGACGGTTCGGCGTGCTGCTCTCCATGGTGCGTATCCTATCCTCGCCTTTGCAAAGCTCCGACTTTGCATAGTACGGTCTTTGTATGCCGACGTACATCCTGGGCCGCCCCAGCCGTCGCCTGCCGGAACTGACGGACGAGGTACGACGCGGCGCACCGTTGCGTATCACGGAGTACGGCGAGGAGATCCTGCACCGCCCGTGCCGACCGGTGACCGAGTACGGCGCCGCGCGCTGGGGCGGTCTGATCGACGACATGTTCACGACGATGTGGATCGCCGAGGGATGCGGGCTGGCGGCGAACCAGGTGGATGTCGACGCGCAGCTCTTCGTCTACGACCTCACCGACGAGTACGGCGACCGCCACGTCGGGCACGCGTTCAACCCGCGGATCGAGACCGCCCCAGCCCTGGTCGGCACCCAGCCCGGCACCGAAGGCTGCCTGTCCGTCCCCGGCGCCAACGCCCCGCTGGACCGCCCCGCCCGCGCCACCCTGCATGCGTACGACGTCAACGGCCACCCGTTCACGCTCGAATCCACCGGCTACTTCGCCCGCTGCCTGGTCCACGAAACCCAACACCTCGGCGGCACCGTCTACCTCGACCACCTCTCCCCCACCACTCGCGCTCAGACCCTGGCCCGGTCAACCGACCAACGCCCGTCGGTCCTCGCCCATCGCACCAGCCGCCAGAATCAACTCGCCGCAGTCCACTGAACGCGTTAGCGTCCGTGACGTGAAGGACCCGAAGCAGCTCGTACGACGCGGATACGACGTACTCTCACGCCGCTACGACGACGCCACCGACGCCGACTCGAAGTACCAGTCCTGGATCGACGAGCTGATCGCACGACTCGGGACCACCAGCCGGGTGCTCGATGTGGGCTGCGGCAGCGGCGTACCCGTGGCGCGTGCGCTCACCGCCGCCGGGCACCACGTGGTCGGCGTGGACATCAGCGAGGTCCAGATCAGTCGCGCACGCGAACTCGTACCGCAGGCCGAATTCATCAACGCCGACGCGATGTCGCTCGACTTCGCACCCGAATCCTTCGACGCCGTCGTCTCGCTCTACGCACTGATCCACTTGCCGCTCGACGAGCAGCAGGAGCTGCTCGCGCGGATTGCCACGTGGCTCCGGCCCGGCGGATGCTTCCTCTGTACGACGGGCCACACCGCCTGGACCGGCACCGACGACAACTGGCTGGACGGCGGCGCCCCCATGTGGTGGAGCCACACCGACACGGCGACGTACCGAAGCTGGCTGGCCGACGCCGGTCTCGTCGTAGACACCGAGTCCTTCGTCCCCGAAGGGTCGGGTGGGCACACCCTCTTCTGGACCCACCGGCTTTCCGGAACGTAACCGCGACCAGCTCCGGGGCGAGAGTTCAGGCGGTTGTCAGTGCTGCCAGGGAGCGGTCCATCGCGGCGTTGAACTCTTCGGGTGACAGCGACAGCCGGGATTTGACGTCCCTGCTCCACTGGTCGGCGAGGACCTCGGCGGAGCCCGCCTCGACACCGTCGAGCGCAGCGTCGGCCAGGTCCGACGGCGCGATCTTGTCCACGGGCCAGCCGGCTGCCATGTCGGTGTCCGCCAGGCCCAGGTGGACGCCCGTCACGATGGTGCCCCGCTCTGCGAGCTCCAAGCGGACGCTGTTGGTCATGGCCCACGAGGCGCCTTTGCTCAGATGGTAGGCGTGGCCACCGCCGGTCCCGAACCACGACATCGCGGAGAGGACGTTCACGATCGCACCCCCGCCGTTCCTGGCGAGGGCCGGCGCGAACTCCCGGATCAGCCCCAGAGGGCCGAGCATGTTGGTCTCCAACTCGAGCCGGATCGCGTCCAAGGAACCGGTCACGAGGTCGGTCCCCGTCTGGATGCCCGCGTTGTTGACAAGCAGCGAGACGTCGGGGGCCGCCGCGGCCGCTGCCTGCACGGACACGGGGTCGGTGACGTCGAGGGCCAGTACCTCCACGCCGGGCAGGTCCACGCTCTCGGGACGGCGAGCCGTGGCGTAGACCTTGCGCGCGCCCCGATCGAGGAGACGCTGGGCGAAGGCGCGACCCAGGCCGCGGTTGGCCCCGGTGACAAGGGCAACTGAGTTGTTGATGTCCATGTCCGGTACGCTAAAACCTGACGCTGACGTCAGGGGCAAGTGTCAGCCGTTCGGACCCGGTGTGAAAGGAGTCACCATGACCGTCACGGAGACGTCGGCCGAGCGGGTGCTCCGCATCGGCGAGGTGGCACGGGGCGCCGGCGTCTCGGTACGCGCCGTGCGCTACTACGAGCAGCAGGGGCTGCTCACAGCGGAGCGCAGCCCGTCGGGCCAGCGCCTCTACCGGCAGGACGCCGTGACTCTGGTGCGCTTCTTCCAGCAGATGTATGCCGCCGGCCTGACCAGCCAGAGGATCGCGGAGCTCCTGCCCTGCTGGGACTCCGGGCACACCGACGCCGAGCAGCGAGCCATGCTGCGCGCCGAGCGCGACCGCATCCAGGCCAAGGTCGACGACCTGCAGGCCGCCCTGGACCGCCTCGACGAGGTCATCGGGATCACGGACACGCACCCGTAGTGCCCGCCGGCCTCTTTAGCGGGGTGCGGTGGTTTCTTGGCGTAGCGCTTGGAGTACGTCGAGTTCGCGGTCGATCTCGCGGCGCTTGGCCTCGAGGCGCTGAACCTCCTGGGCCAGGAGCATCTCCAGCACTCCGGTGCGCTCTTCGGGTGGCGCGTCGAGGCACGGCAAGAGCTCACCGATGACGGCACTGCCCAGCCCGGCCGCGAACAGATGCTGGATCATCACAACCCGCTCGACCATCGACTCGTCGAAGTCCCGCCATCCGCCCGAGGTACGACTCGAGCGGATCAGGCCCTGCTCCTCGTAGTACCGCAACGAGCGTGTGCTCACGCCGGTGGCCTCGGCGAGCTCTCCGATCCGCATGCACCCAGTGTTGCACCTGACACCAGTGTGAAGTTCCACCCTGAGGAGGTCGCACCTCCCTGGAAGGAATCTCATGCACTGGCTCTACCTCGCGATCGCCGTCGTGTTCGAGATCGCCGTGGCGATCTCCGCCGGCAAGGCGCAAGGCTTCAAGCACCGCGGCTGGACCGCCGCGACCCTCGTCACCGGCGGCCTCGGCACGTACTTCCTCAGCCGCGCCCTCCTCACCTTCGACGTCGGCGTCGGGTACGCCCTGTGGACGTCACTCGCAGGAGTCGGCATCACCCTGCTCGGCGCGCTCCTCTTCGGCCAGCAACTCACGTGGCGGAAGGCCATCGGAATCGCCCTGGTCATCGGCGGCGTCGTCGGGCTCCAACTCTCGAGCGGATCGTGATCGCATGAACGCCAAGCCCCAGTCACCCCGCACCGCCTGGCTCACGCTGCTGCTCGCCGGCGCCTTCGAAGTCGGCTACGCGCTCTCGGTGGGTGGCAGCCACGCCTTCACCGTCTGGCAGTGGTCCGTCGCGGCCGCCGTGTTCTTCCTGCTCACCCTCTGGGCCCTCAGCCAGGCCCTACGCACCATCGAGGTAAGCATCGGCTACGCCACCTGGGCAGGCCTAGGCTCCGCCGGCGCCGCTCTCCTAGGCCCGGTCTTCTTCGACGAATCCCTCACCCCCACCAAAGCCCTCTGGCTAGCAGTCACCATCACCGGAGTCATCTGGCTAAAACTCGCCGACCGCCAACCCGACCCCACGTGACGCTCCAAGTGGCGGGGAGCCTGGTGGACTCCCCGCCGGTTCGGGGTCAGTCCTTGATGCCGGACTGGGTTACGCCCTGGATGAGGTAGCGCTGGAGGAAGGCGAAGATCAGGACCAGCGGGAGGATCGAGACCGCGACCGCCATGAAGAGCTCGTGGATGTTGATGGTTTGGGCGGTGATGAAGGTCGACATCGCCACCTGGATGGTCCACGACGACGAGTCCTGGCCGATCACCAACGGCCACAGGAACGAGTTCCAGTTGCCGATGAACGTGATCGCCGCGAGTGCCGCGAAGAACGGCAGGGAGTTCGGTACGACGATCCGCCAGAACACCCCGAAGTACCCCGCGCCGTCGACCCGCGCCGCCTCCTCCAGTTCCCGCGGAAATCCGAGGAAATACTGCCGGAAAAGGAATGCCGCGAACCCGCTGAACAACGTCGGAATGATCAGGCCCCGCAGCGACGACACCCAGCCCAGCGACGACACCACGATGAACGAAGGGATGAACGTCACCGCGGCCGGGATCATCAGCGTCGCCACGATCGCGTAGAAGATCTTGTCCGCGTGCCGATAGGGAATGCGGGCCAGCCCGTACCCCGCCATCGATGCCAACAGCAACTGTCCCGCCGTACCCAGGATCGCGACGACAGCGGAGTTGAACAGCGCCCGCGCCATCGGCACCGTGGTGTCGTTGAACAGCTCAGTGATGTTGCTCCACTGCAGGTGCGACGGGAACAGCGTCCAGTCGGGTGCCGTGATGTCCTGTTCGGTGGACAACGCGTTGCGCAGGATCAGGTAGAACGGGACCAGGAACAGCACGACCGCGATGAGCAGCGCGATCCAGCGCAGCACCAGGCCGACCCGGCCCAGGGTGCTCCGGCTGAACCCGATCGGCTGCGGAGTTCCCGTCGTACGTTCGGAGACAGCCATCAGTCGCCCGCCTTTCCGAAGCCGAAGATCCGGTTCTGCAGCAGCGTCACGATCATGATGATGACCGCGAGGATCAGCGCGCCGGCCGAGCCGTGCCCGAGGTCCTGGATCGAGCCGAGCGAGATGCTGTACAGGTAGACCAGCGGCGGCCGCGCGTAGTTGACGTTGCCGACCAGGTTGTAGAACTCGTCGAACGCCTGGTACGCCGCGATCAGGTTCAGGATCAGTACGGCGACCGACGTCGCCCGCAGCTGCGGCAACGTGATGTACCGGAAGACCTGCCACCCGGGCTTCGCCCCGTCGACGTACGCCGCCTCGTACAACGTCGGCGAGATCCGCTGCAGCCCGGCGATGAACAGGATCATGTAGAACCCGAGCTGCAGCCACAGCCGTACGGTCACCAGCGGGATCCAGTACCACGGCGGATCCACGGTCGACAGCCAGGCGATGTTCTCGATCCCGAACCAGCCGAGCACGGTGTTCGCGAGGCCGAACCGGACGCCGTTGAAGATTGACAGCTTCCAGATCAGCGACGCGACGACGTACGAGCACGCGGTCGGCAGGAAGAAGACCGACCGGAAGAACGCCCGCGCGATCTTCACCTGGTTGACCAGCAACGCCAGCGCGAGCGCGAGCACGAACGTCAGCGGCACGATGAACACCGCGAAGATCGTGAACGTGCCCAGGCTGGACAGGAAGTTGTGGTCGGTGAGCATGTCGACGTAGTTGCGCAGCCCGACGAACTTCGACGGTGTCGCGGTGTTGTACGCCTCGAAGAAGCTGAGGACCAGGCTCCAGATGATCGGCAGGTACGAGAAGATCAGCAGCCCGACCACGAACGGGCCGACGAAGATCCAGAACCACAGCGCGTTCCCGGCGATCCCCTTGTGACGACGTCGCCGCGTTCCCTGCCGCTCACCAGGGGCAGCGGGGTCCGCGGACGCCTTGGCCGGAGCGCTCATCCGAACAACCGGGACAGCTCGGCATTGACAGTCTTCTCGGCCTTGGCGATCTCGGCAGCTGGGTCAGCTCCCTTCTTGATGACGTTGGTGAGCAGATCGGTGAATGCCGTGCCCATCTTGGGCGTCCAGGCCGGGTTGTCGGTGTAGCCGTAGTCCTGGGTCAGCTTGACCGTGTCGGCGGCGACGCCGCTCTGCAGCTTGGCGGCCTTGGCTGCGAGGCTCTTGCGCGGCGGGATGTGGAAGCCGTAGTTCAGCGACCAGTCCTCCTGGTACTCCGACTTGTCGATCCACAGCCACTTGACGAACTTCTTCGCCGCGTCAACGTTCGCGCTCTTGGTGGACACGAACTGGGTCCAGCCGCCGGAGTACACGGCCGGCTTGGCCTGCGCGTCGAGCTTCGGGAACGGGATGACGCCGAGGTCGTCGCCGAGCGCCTTCTGCATTCCCGGCACCGCCCACATACCGATGAACTGCATCGCCACCAGGCCCTGGTTGATCGCGGTCGGGTCCCACCAGTCCGTAGGCGCACCGAGCAGGACGCTCTTGCTGGCATAAAGCTCGTGCAGTTTGCCGAAGGCCTGGGCGGCGCGATCATCGGTGAAGCCGGGCTTGTTGTCCTTGGTCAGGTACTCGCCGCCGGACGAGTACAGCGCCGGACCGCCCATGACGTTGCCGCCGTCGTTGCCGACGAAGATGCCCTTGACCTTGTTCGTGGTGAGTTCCTTGGCCGCGGAGATCAGGTCGTCGATCGTCTCCGGCGGCTTGATCCCGGCCTTGTCCAGCAGGCTCTTGCGGTAGTAGATGACCTGCGGGTCGATGATCATCCGGACCCCGTAGATCTTGCCGTCCAGGGTGTTGGTGGCCAGGTCGCCCGGCTGGAAGTCGTCCTTGACGTCGGCCATGATGTCGTCCAGCGGCACCACCTGGTTGCTCTTCACCATGCCGATGTTGAAGTGGCCCTCGAAGACGTCCGGGCCCTTGCTGGAGAGCAGGCCGGATGCGAGTTTGGCGTCGTAGTCACCAGGCGTCCACTGCACGGTGACGTTCGCGTCGGGGTAGGCCTTGGCGTACTTCAGCGCCGCCTGCTGGGTCCCGGTCTCGCCGTACTGGTGGTACCACTGCGCCAGGTTGACCTTGGCGCCGCCACTTCCGCCGCCGGACGACGGTCGGCCGGTATTGCCGCCACAGGCCGCGGTGAATGCGGCGAGGGCGGCCAGGCCCCCGGTCCGCTTGAGCAGGTCGCGCCGGGAGAGTCCGGCGTTCGGAACATGAGCAGGCATGAATTCCACCTTCCCGAGAGGGAACGTCGCAGGGGACGCACGGTTCCGAGGTACTTAACGGCGTTAAGCATCTCCGAGTTCTGGCACACGGTACTGCAAGTCAATCGTTGTAGAAGTGGCAGCACAATGGCTCAAAAGCGCGCCCGGCGCAAGACCGGGCGCGCTGCAATTTGTTTGAACGTGTGTAGTTGGTATCGGGCCGTGATCAGCAAAAGATCTCGCCGGCCGCTGCCTTCCGGATCAGGAGCGCCGGCGGCTCGAAGCGGGCGCCGTACGTCGTTGCCAGCTCGCGGGCCCGGTCCGCGAACGCGGTGAGCCCGTAGGCGTTCACGTACTGCAACGCGCCGCCGTGCAGCGGCGGGAAGCCGATCCCGAAGATCGACCCGATGTTGGCGTCCGGCACCGAGCGCAGCACGCCCTCGTCGAGGCATTTCACGGTTTCCAAAGACATCGCGAACAGCATCCGCTCCTGCAGGTCGACGAGCGGCACGTCACCGTCGGCAGCGAAGTGCTCCCGCAACCCTGGCCACAACCGCTTCGGCCCGTCGGCCGGGTAGTCGTAGAACCCCACACCGGCGGCCTTGCCGCGCCGGTCGAACTCGTTGACGAGCCGGTCGGTAACCGCCATCCCAGGGTGGTCGTCGAACGCGCCCGCGCTGTCACCCGCCGCCCGCGCGTCGTCCCGGATCTTCTGCGGCAGCGTCAGGGTCACCTCGTCCAGCATCGCCAGCGGCGGCGCCGGGAAGCCGGCCTGCGTCGCGGCACGCTCGATCATCACCGGGTCGACACCCTCGGCGACCATCGCGGCACCTTCCATCACGAGCGTGCCGAACACCCGCGACGTGAAGAACCCACGGCTGTCGTTGACCACGATCGGCGTCTTCTTGATCTGCCGTACGACGTCGTACGCCTGCGCGATCGCCCGGTCCGAGGTCTTCTCCCCCACGATCAGCTCGACCAGCGGCATCCGGTCGACCGGCGAGAAGAAGTGCATGCCGATGAAGTCGTCCGGCCGGTCGACGCCGTCGGCGAGCGCGGTGATCGGCAGCGTGGAGGTGTTCGAGCAGAGCAGCGCATCCGGCTCGACCACGTCGGCGATCTCCGCGAACACCTTCTGCTTCAGCCCGCCGTCCTCGAAGACGGCCTCGATCACCAGGTCGCAGCCGGCCAGGTCGTTCGGGTCGCCGGTCGGGGTGATCCGGCTCAGGAACGCCTCCACATCGGCAGCGGTCGAGCGCCCCTTCGCGACCTGCTTCGCGAGCAGCTTCTCGGAGTACTCCTTGCCGCGCTCGGCCGCCTCCAACGACACATCCTTGAGCACCACGGAGATCCCGGCCTTCGCGCAGACGTACGCGATGCCGGCGCCCATCATCCCCGCCCCGAGCACACCGACCTTGCGCGCGGAGTACTTCGGTACGCCGGACGGCCGCGACCCGCCCGCGTTGATCGACTGCAGGTCGAAGAAGAACGCCTGGATCATGTTCTTCGCGATCTGGCCGGTCGCCAGCGACACGAAGTACCGCGACTCGATCCGCGAGGCGGTCTCGAAGTCGACCTGGCTGCCCTCGACCGCGGCGCTCATGATGGCCCGCGGCGCCGGGTACGGCGCGCCCTTGAGCTGCTTGCGCAGGTTCGCCGGGAACGCGGGCAGGAAAGCGGCCAGCTTCGGCGAGGACGGCGTACCACCGGGGATCTTGTACCCGTCGCGGTCCCACGGCTGCTTGGCGTCGCCGTCGTACGTCGCGATCCACCGGCGGGCCGCGTCGAGCAGCTCCGCGGCCGGCACGACCTCGTCGACGATCCCCACGCTCGCGGCGTGCGCGGGCTTCATCCGCTGACCCTGCAGCAGCACCTTCATCAGCGCGTCCTGGAGTCCGAGCATCCGAACCGTGCGGGTCACTCCCCCGCCGCCGGGCAGCAGCCCGAGCGTCACTTCCGGTACGCCGATCTCGATCCGGTTGTCGTCGGCAACGATCCGGTGCTGGCAGGCGAGCGCGATCTCGAGCCCGCCGCCGAGCGCGGATCCGTTGATCGCGGCAACCACCGGGACACCCAACGTTTCCAGGGTCCTGAGCTGCCGCTTGACCTCTTCGATCGTGGCGAACACCTCGGCCGCGTCGGACGGCTGGATCTGCGACAGCAGCTGGAGGTTCCCGCCGGCGAAGAACGTCGACTTCGCACTCGTCACGATCACGCCCTTGAGCAGCGCCTTCTCGGCGACCAGGCGTTCGACGGTCGCGCCCATCGCCTCGACGTACGCGTCGTTCATCGTGTTCGCTGAGGCGTCCGGGTCGTTCATCGTCAGCGTGACGACACCGGCGTCGTTCTTCCACTCGATCATGGTGGTCATGCGGGCAGCCTCTCGATGATCGTCGCGACGCCCATCCCGCCGCCGACGCACAGGGTGGCCAGTCCGTAGCGGAGCTCGCGTCGCTCCAGCTCGTCCAGCAGGGTTCCGATCAGCATCGCGCCGGTGGCGCCGAGCGGGTGGCCGAGTGCGATCGCACCGCCGTTCACGTTCACCTTCTCGTGCGGTACGCCGAGATCCTTCATGAAGTGCATGACCGCGGCCGCGAACGCCTCGTTCATCTCGAACAGGTCGATGTCGTCGACCTCGAGCCCGGCCTTGGCCAGCGCCTTGCGAGCAGCCGGCGCCGGGCCGGTCAGCATGATCGTCGGATCCGCGCCGCTGACGCCGGTCGCGACCACGCGGCCGCGCGGTGCCTGCCCGAGCGCCTCACCCGCCTTCTCGTTGCCGACAGCAACCAGGGCCGCCCCGTCGACGATGCCCGACGAGTTGCCCGCATGGTGCACGTGCGAGATCCGCTCGACGGTCAGGTACTTCTCCAGCGCGACCGAGTCGAACCCACCGTGCTCCCCGATCGCTTCGAACGACAACGGCAGCCCGGCGAGAGTCTCGACGGACGTCCCGGGCCGGACGAGCTGGTCATGGTCCAGGATCCGCAGCCCGTTCCGATCCACGACCGGTACGACGGAACGCGCGAAGTACCCGTTGACCCACGCCTTCGCGGCCCGAGCGTGCGACTCGGCGGCGTACGTGTCGACGTCGGTGCGGGAGAAGCCGTCGAGCGTCGCGATCAGGTCCGCGCTGATGCCTTGCGGGATGAAGCCGGTCTCGAGAGCGGTCTCCGGGTCCATCGCCCACGCACCGCCGTCGGAGCCCATCTTCACGCGCGACATCGACTCGACGCCGCCGGCCAGGATGAAGTCCTCCCACCCCGACCGCACCCGCTGCGCTGCCTGATTGACAGCCTCGAGACCCGAGGCGCAGAAGCGGTTCAGCTGCACGCCGCCGGTCGTCTCGGGATAGCCGGCCATCAGTACGGCGGTCCGCGCGATGTCCATGCCCTGGTCGCCGATCGGCGTCACGACCCCGAGCACCACGTCGTCGATGACGGCCGGATCCAGATCGGGATGCCGGGTCCGCAACTCCTGCAGCAGCCCGGTGATCAGCTGGATCGGCTTGACCTCGTGCAGCGCACCGGTGGGCTTGCCCTTGCCGCGCGGTGTCCGAATCGCGTCGTACAGAAAGGCTTCGCTGGTCATGGGGTCGATTGTGACAGTAACGCTGTCATGATGGTCAAGTGGGGGCCGTTATGATCTCCGCCATGTCGGAAGTGGCGGGGGACGCGACCCTGACAGTCGACGAGCTGTCGACTCGGGTCGGTATGACGGTGCGCACGTTGCGGTTCTACGCGGGGCGGGGGCTGATTCCGCCGCCGATCCGGCGCGGGCGGGTCGGGTACTACGGCGCAGAACACATCGCGCGGCTCGATCTGGTGCGCGAGCTGCAGGCGCACGGGTTCACGCTGCAGGCGATCGAGGGGTACCTGGACCGGATCCCCACCGACGCGACACCCCAGGACATCGCGCTGCACCGGACGCTACTGACGCCGTGGATGCGCGATCTCCCCGAAACGCTTGATCGGGCGACACTGGTACGGCGTACCGGCCGGGAGCTGAACGACGACGACATCGAAATGCTGGTGGCGCTCGGGGTGGTCGAGCCGACGCCCGACGAGGACGTGTTCCAGGTCGCGACCGCGCACCTGAGTCTCGGCGTCGAACTGCTCGACCTGGATCTCCCGGTCGAGGCCGTACTGGACGCCGGCCGCATCTTCACCGAGCACGGCCGCGCAATCGCCGAGGAACTGACCGAGGTCTTCCGCACCAAGGTCTGGCCCCACTACCGCGACTCCGGCGGCCCCCCGGAACACATCCAGCAACTAGTAGAACGCTTCAAACCAGTCACCATCCAAGGCCTCGTCCTGGCCTACGAACGAGCCGTAGGCGAAACCCAACGAGACACCATCCGCCGAACCCAACACAAACCCCGCTAACCCCACCCCCGCCCCACCCGCCCACCCCACCTCCCGCCACACCCCGGCCCACTGCCCAAGCAACCGCCCGCAGTCCGCGGTCCGCGGTCCGCGGTCCGCCACCCAACCACCCACCCACCCGCCCCGCCGCCCGACGCCCCGCCACATCGCGGGCCGTTGAACAGGTTGCCGGGGGCTCGCACTGGTTATTGCTTGTTCAATGCCCCCACCACGCCGGCACACCCCCACCTCCCGCCACACCCGCCCAACCAACCGCCCGCGGCACGTGGTCCGCCACATCGCGGGGCGTTGAACAGGTTGCCGGGGGCTCGCACCGGCTATTGCCTGTTCACTGCCCCCACACGCCGGCACCCCCACCACAGGCTGCGTTGACGCCCTCCGCTGTGGAGGTGGAGGTGGCCGGTGTGCCGGGGTGTGTGAACAGGTTGCCGGGGGCTCGCACCGGCTATTGCCTGTTCACTGCCCCCACCACGCCGGCACACCCCCGCCCCCGACACCTCCCGCCACACCCCGCCCCACCAACCGCACGCCCCGCCGCGCACGGTCCCGCGGTCCGCCACTCAACCACCCGCCCACCCAACCAACCCGCCGCCCGCGCTCGCCGCATCGCGGGGCGTTGAACAGGTTGCCGGGGGCTCGCATCGGTTATTGCCTGTTCAGCGCCCCCATCACGCCGACACATCCCCCACCACGGGCTGCGTTGGCGCCCTCCCGTTGAGCGTGAGGTCGGCCTGGGTGGGGCCGGAGGTGGGAGTGGGCGGGAGGGAGACGGAGTGGCGTACGGCGCGAGGTTAGGTCTGGGGTGGGGCGAGAGGTGGGGTAGGCCGGTGTGTCGGGATGTGTGAACAGGTTGCCGGGGGCTCGCACCTGTTATTGCCTGTTCAGCGCCCCCACCACGCCGGCGCGCCCCCACCACGGGCTGCGTTGAGGCCCTCCGCTGGGGCGGGAAGTCGGCGTGCGCGGGAGGCGGGAGCGGGTGGGACGGAAGGTACGCGTGGGTGCAGCGCGGAAGGTGCGCGTGGGTGCAGCGCGGGAGGTGGGCCTGGGGGCGGCGCGAGGTGGGCGTGAGGCGCGGCACGAGGTGGGAGTCGGGTGCGGCGCGACGTTAGGTGTGCGGCGGGGCGAGGGGTGGGGGTGGGCCGGTGTGGCGGGGTGGGTGAACAGGTTATTTGGTGTGCGGCGGGACCGGATGGCGTTCATGCCCCCGCTGACCTAAGGGGTTGGGGATGCGGAGGTAGGTGAGGCCTCGGAGGTCTAGGTAGGTGTTGGTGGGGCGAGGGGCGGGGGGGGGCTGGTGTGGCGGGGTGCTTGGACAGGTTATTGGTTGTGTGGCGGCACCAGATTGTGTTCACGCCCCCGCTGAATCACGAGTTGGGGATGCGGAGGTAGGTGAGGCCTCGGAGGTCTAGGTAGGTGTTGGTGGGGGTGGTTACTACGCGGAGGAGGACGGTGTCGCAGCCGGCGCAGCGGGCGATCATGCCGGGGGCGTCGACGTACAGGCGGGACTCGGCGAAGACGGTGGTTTGGCCGCAGCCGTTGCATTGGGCGATGGCTGCGGTGAGGTCGACTGCGAACAGTTCGCTCAGGGCGCCCGCGGCTGCGTTGCCGTCCAAGTAGTCGCTCATCGAGGTCCTCCTGTCGGGCCGAAACGTTCAGTTCTGACGCGGGCCGGGTCGTGCCCGGCTGCGACCAGTAGGTCCGCCACCGTCTCCACGAACGGCGTCGGGCCGCACACGTACGTCGTCGCGCCGTCCTCGGGCTTGAACGCGTACTGCTCGATCAGCTCCGCGTCGATCCGCCCGACCCGCGGCTCCCCGGCCGGCGCCTCCCGCGTATAGACGAGCCGTACGTCGACATCGTCCGACGCGGCGAGCTCCTTCAGATCGCTCACGTAGATCACCGACTCCGGCCGCCGCACGGAGTACAGCAACCGCGCCGGCGTCGTACCGGCGACTGCGTGCGCGCGCAGCATTGCCCGCATCGGAACGACACCCGATCCCCCGCCGATCAGCTGCACCGGCCCTTCCTGCTCGGGCTTCCACACGAACCACCCGCCGACCGGTCCCCGGATCTCCAACGGATCCCCGACCTTCAGCACCTCGACCAGGTACGGCGACACCTCGCCGTCAGGTACCTGTTCGACGGTCAGCTCGATCGTCGAGCCGTGCGAATCGTCCCAGGCCGACGCGATCGAGTAGGACCGCGACGCCCGGTACCCGTCGTCCGCGGTCAGCCGTACGTCGAGATGCTGCCCCGCGAGATGCCCCGGCCAGTCCGGCACGTCGAGCACGATCGTGCGAGCCGTCTCGGTCTCCCGCCGTACGTCGGCCACTGTGGCGACCTGCCACGTCAGTCGCCGGCGTATCGCTGTTCTTTCCATGGGTCTCCGTACTCGTGATAGCCGGCGGTCTCCCAGAAGCCGAGGTCCTCGGTGTCGGACAGCACCAGGCCCCGGACCCACTTGGCGCTCTTCCAGAAGTACAGGTGCGGAACGAGCAGCCGTGCGGGTCCGCCGTGCTCGGGGTGCAGCGGCTCACCGTCGTACTCGTAGGCGATCCAGGACTGCCCGTCGAGCAGATCCTCGAGCGGCACGTTCGTGGTGTAGCCGCCGTAGCTGTGTGCCATCGCGAAGTCCGCGCCGGTCTCGACGTCCGCGAGCAGCGTGTCGAGCGAGACGCCTTTCCAGGTCGTCTGCAGTTTGGACCACCGGGTCACACAGTGGATGTCCTTGGTGATCTCCTCGGCCGGCAACGCCGTCAGAGCCGCCCAGTCCCACTTGTATTTCTCGCCGGTCTCCGTGGTGACCGTGAACTCCCAGTGGTCGGTCAGGATGTGCGGTGTCGGTCCCGCCGACAGCACCGGAAACTCGTGCGTGAGGTACTGCCCCGGCGGCAGATCCGTCCCACCGCCGCGCCGACCTGTGAACCCCGGCGACACGATGCCCATAACGACCTCCCTCGGCTCCTGAACGCAGTCAATCACGACCACTTGCGTGCTGGGAGAGCCGCGGGACCGAACACGGGACTAGAATCGAGAACCAGAGCGCTGCCCCGGACCACGGCTCGCGCATCGCAGTGGGTCCGGGAGGGGCGGCGGAACCCGGCGACCGACGGATGAGGATCGCGGCATCGGGTACTGGTCATCCTTAGGCGGCTGGACCGGCGGAGCTGGGGACCGGGCACGGCGCGGCCGCAAAGAGTCTGTTGGTGACGCGCGCGCTATGAACAACACTTCGACGATCCGGCCGCTAGGGTGGGCATTCCGCCCACCGGCGGTTCGAGTCTGGACGGATTGGGTGGATCACGACCGCAGCGCGAGGGTGTGGGGGGCGATCAGAGCCGTTGCTGACGGCGCGAGCCCGTCGCTGGCGCACGCCGTGTCCGCCTGTGCGCAGGCCCTCTCCGCGGCCGGCGCCGGGCTCGCGATGACACGCGACGGCGGGCTGCTCGAGCCGGTGCTGGCCACGAGCCCCGAGATCGGCGAGCTGGACGAGCTGCAGTTCGAGCTTGGCGAGGGACCGAGCGGTGAGGCGGCCACCATCAGTGCGCCGGTGCTCAATCCCGACCTTGCCGGGGTCGCGGCCGGCCGACGCTGGCCGGCGTTCGCCGCGGCTGGTGGCGCACGGGGTGTGCGCGGCGTCTTCGCGTTCCCGGTCGCTGCCGGAGCCGCGAGGGTCGGCGTACTGACCGTTTACCGGCGGGAGCCGGGACCGCTGCAGCGCGAGCAACTGGAGGAGGCGTTGGTGTTCGCCGACGCCCTCTTCGTGCTCGCCCTGGACAGCCGGCATGGCGTCAGCCCGGACCTGGACGAGGTGATCGGGGCGGCCTTCACCGCTCGCCGTGCCGAGGTCCACCAGGCCGCGGGCAGACTCGCTTCCCAGCAGCGCATCAGTGTCACCGACGCGCTGCTGCGGCTGCGCGCCCACGCCTACAGCAGTGGACTGTCGTTGTACACGGTCGCCGTCGACGTGATGTCCGATCGTCTGCACCTGGACGGTGACCTCGCGACCGGCGGCCATCCACCGCGACAGCCAGACCCGACAGACCCGACAGACCCCGAACAGGACGAGAAGGAACAGGAGGAGGACTGATGAGTGCATCCGACCGTAGAGTGCGCGAGGTGTTCATCGAACTGTCGGACACGCTCGTCGACGACTTCGACGTCATCGAGTTCTTGGACCGGCTCGCCGCCCACTGCAGCGAGCTACTGGGGGTGTCGGCCTGCGGCATTCTGCTCGCCGATCACCACGGCGCGCTGAACCTGGTCGCGGCCTCCACCGAACAGGCGCGACTGGTCGAGCTGACCCAGCTGCAGACCCTCCAGGGCCCGTGCTTCGAGGCGTTCAGCACCGGCCGCCCGGTACAGCACCCGGACCTGCGGAACGCCCACGGGCGCTGGCCGCGCTTCACCGCGGCCGCTGTCAGCGGCGGCTACCTCTCGGTGCAGGCGCTGCCGATGCGCTTGCGCGACACCGTCCTCGGGGCGGTGAATCTGTTCAGCAGGACCACCGGGGAACTGGATGCCGACACCATCACCCTGGGGCAGGCACTGGCCGACGCGGCCACGATCGGCATCGTGCACCAGCGCGCGCTGGCCCGCCAGGAGATCGTCACCGAGCAACTCCAGAACGCACTGAACAGCCGGATCCTGATCGAGCAGGCGAAGGGATTCCTCAGCCACAGCCTCGACATCGACGTCGACGACGCGTTCGCCTTGATGCGTTCGTACGCCCGGGCCAACAACCGCCGCCTGACCGAAGTCGCCGACGACATCGTCCAGACCAGGCTGACACTCACCCCGGCCCCGGCGCCGGAGTAGTTGTCACGAGGCGTGGTGCCCTGGTGCCGTACGGGTTAGGCTGAGCGCGCCTGTTCGGGCATGCCCAAGACCTCGGCGCCAGGTGTGTCGCGCCGCCGGAGGGGTTGCGCACGACACACGGTGAGACCCAGCACAGGACGCTCGCAGCGTCTGCTGGTGATCAGGCGCAGGATCCGTCGCGACGGCGCCACCCGCGTGCGCACCGAGCGACGGTTCCCCTGCGTCTAGACACCCATCGTGCGGCCGATGATCTCTTTCATGATTTCGGTGGTGCCGCCGTAGATGGTCTGGATGCGGGTGTCCAGGTAGGCCTTGGCGATCGGGTACTCGGTCATGAAGCCGTAGCCGCCGTACAGCTGGAGGCATCGGTCGACGACCTTCTTCTGCAGCTCTGTGGTCCACCACTTCGCCATCGCGGCCTCCGCGACGGTCAGCGTGCCGGCGTTCAGTTCCTGGATGCAGCGATCGACGAACACCCGGGCGATCTGGGTCTCGGTGGCAAGCTCCGCCAGGACGAAACGACTGTTCTGGAACGACCCGATCGGACGGCCGAACGCCTTGCGGTCCTTCACGTACCGCAGCGTGTCGTCGAGGATGTTCTCGCAGGCGGCGGCCGCGACGACCGCGATCGTCAACCGCTCCTGGGGCAGCTTCTCCATCAGGTAGATGAAGCCCTTGCCCTCCTCGCCGAGCAGGTTGTCCACGGGGACCCGGACGTCGTCGAAGAACAGCTCCGCGGTGTCCTGGGCCTTGAGGCCGATCTTGTCCAGGTTCCGGCCGCGCTCGAACCCGGGCATCCCGCGCTCGACCACGATCAGCGAGATCCCCTGCGCACCGGCGTCCGGGTCGGTCTTCGCCACCACGATCACCAGGTCGGCCAGGATCCCGTTCGAGATGAACGTCTTCTGCCCGTTCAGCACGTAGTGGTCGCCGTCGCGCCGCGCGGTGGTCTGGATCCCCTGCAGGTCGCTGCCGGCCCCGGGCTCGGTCATCGCGATCGCGGTGATCGTCTCCCCCGAACAGAACGCCGGCAGCCAGCGCGCCTTCTGCTCGTCGGTCGCGTAGTCCAGCAGGTACGCCGAATTGATGTCGGTGTGGATGGTGAAGCCGACCCCGCTCGCGCGAACCCGGGTCAGTTCCTCGATGAGCACGGTGTTGAACCTGAAGTCCCGCGCGCCACCACCGCCGTACTGCTCCGGCATCATGAAGCCGAGCAGGCCCGCCGCGCCGGCCGCGGTCCAGAGCTCGCGCGGGACGATCCCGGCGTCTTCCCAACTGTCGTGGTGCGGGACGATCTCCTTGTCGCAGAACGACCGGACGGTCTCCCGGAAGGCGTCGTGATCGGCGTCGAACAGCTGACGTTCCACGGGCGGATTCCTTTCAGTCCTGTACGGCGGCGCCGGACTCGAGCAGCCCGTCGATATCTGTGATCCCCCAGTCGGCCAAGGCTTCCCGGGTGTGCTCCCCCGGCCGCGCGGGCGGCCGGTCCAGGCTGGTCGGCGTACGGTCGAAGCGCGGCGCGGGGGCCGCCTGCCGGACGCCGTGGTGGTCCACAAAGGTGCCTCGGGCAACGAGATGCGGGTGGTCGCCGGCCAACGGAAGCACGGGCGCGACGCAGGCGTCCGAGCCGTCGAACAGCTTCGTCCACTCGGCCTGCGTCCGCTGCCGGAACGTCTCGGTCAGCACCTTCCGCAACTCCGGCCACCGCGAAGGATCGTTGCGGTCCGGCGCGTCCAGACCGAGCTTGTCGATCAGCTCGGCGTAGAACTGCGGCTCCAGCGCCCCGACCGCGACATGCTTCCCGTCGCCGGTCTCGTACACGTCGTAGAACGGCGCACCGGTGTCCAGCAAATTCGTCCCGCGCTCCTGCTGCCACGATCCGGCGGCGAGGGCCCCGAGCAGCATCGTCGTCAGGTGTGCCGAGCCGTCCACGATCGCCGCGTCCACGACCTGTCCCTGACCGCTGCGCTGGGCCTCGTTCAGCGCCGCGAGTACGCCGATCACGAGGTACAGCGATCCGCCCGCGAAGTCACCGAGCAGGTTCGCCGGTACCTGCGGCGGCCCGCCGGCCCGCCCGATCAGATGCAGCGCGCCGGACAATGCGAGGTAGTCGATGTCGTGCCCGGCCGCTTGCGCGAGCGGACCGTCCTGCCCCCACCCGGTCATCCGCCCGTACACCAGCCGCGGACTGATCGCGTGACAGTCCGCCGGCCCGAGCCCGAGCCGCTCGGCCACCCCGGGCCGGAACCCTTCGACCAGTACGTCGGCCTGCGCGACCAGCCGCCGTACGACGTCGACCGCGGCCGGCTGCTTGAGGTCCAGGGCCGCACTGCGCCGGCCGCGGTTGACCAGATCCAGCTCCGGCGGGCCCATCGACACCCCGCCGCCGGGGCGATCGATCCGCAACACCTCGGCGCCGAGCTCGGCCAGCATCATGCACGCGAACGGCGCCGGACCGATACCGGCCAGCTCGACCACCTGCACGCCCTCGAGTGGACCCATGGGCGCTATTGTGACAGTCCTACTGTCACAGTCGTCAAGTCATCCTGCGCGTTCCCGCCAGTGCGGTGAGCGGCAGCACCACCATCAGGCCCACGCCGACCGCGAGTACGACGGACCAGCCGGGCTGGTCGCCGTCGAGATGGCCGAGGTGGAAGGCCGTGTGCGGCACCGAGAAGGCGAGATAGGCGAGCAGCGCCAAGGTCGCGAGGTAGCGGTCGAGGCGGATCGCGGCGGCGGTCAGGACGACGCCGAGGCCGAGCGACGCCGCACCGAAGTCGCGGAACGCGTGCTCGGCGAACGGCGGATCCCAGTCGACCGTCGGAACGTTGTCGTAGAACGTCTTCGGCGCGAACGTCAGCCAGAACCCGAGGACGAACTGGAGCGCGGCGAGCGCCACCAGCACGCCGCGCACGTACCCCCTCATCCGAGGTACTCCGCGAACGTGATCCGCCCGTACGCCGGACCGTCCACCGTCGCCTCGCCGTCGGCAAACGCCCGGAACGTCTTGCCGCCCAGCCGCAACGGCAGCACCGGCCGGCGCGACGACCTCGCCTGCTTCCACATCCGCGCCAGTTCGACGACGGGCCGGCGCTCCGGACCGCCGATGTCCGCGGTGCGACCGTTGACCGGAGGCTCGTCGACGAGCTCGGCGAGCCGGACCGCGACGTCCTCGACGGCGATCGGCTGCAACGTGATCGAGGGGGCGAGCACCACCGGCAGGAAACGCTGCGCGGCGAAGACCCGGTCGACCAGGTTGTGGAACTGGGTCGCCCGTAGGATCGTGTACGGCACGCCCGACTCGGCGACCAGGCGCTCGGACTCGAGCTTGTACCGGTAGTACGCGAGCGGGATGCGTTCGATGCCAGCGATCGACATCACCACGAGGTGCTGCACGCCCTTGGCGGCGTCGAGCAGGTTTCGAGTCTGCTCGACGTCCCGGCGGCCCTGGCTCGTGGCCAGGTGCACGACCACGTCCGACCCGTCGATCGCCGCGGCCAGTCCTTCGCCGGTTGTCAGATCGCCGACGACCCGGTC
This sequence comes from Kribbella soli, assembly GCF_004331345.1. Lineage (GTDB taxonomy): Bacteria > Actinomycetota > Actinomycetes > Propionibacteriales > Kribbellaceae > Kribbella > Kribbella soli. The sequence continues at coordinate 108,945 of NZ_SJJZ01000003.1, forward strand.
GGGGCCAGGCTTCCGGCTGAGCACGCGGACCTGATGATCGGCGGCGCGCAATCGAGCCACGGTCGGCCGGCCAAGGGTGCCGGTTCCACCGGTGACAAGGATGGAGGTCATTGTGCTGGATTCCTTTCGGTCACCAGCTGAGATCGGGCAGCCCTCCGATTTGTGACAACTGGGCGACGGCGAAGGCCAGTTTCTCGGGGTTCATCACGAACTGCACATCGGTGACGCCCTCCGGCCCGACGCCGATGAAGCAGATCGCCATGATGGTCCCTTCGGGCCCGACGGCCACCAGCGCGGGACCGCCGTTCGCCTCCGTCAAGCGGGCCTCGATACCGACACCGAAACGCTGGAGCGCCCCGACCAGGTAGCGCGCCACGCGGTCGCGGCCGACCAGCACGTTGCGGGCCGCGGACACCTTGCCGCCGCTGTCGGCGCGCGACACCACGCCCTCGGCCAGCAGCTTCTCGAGCTCCTCGATCTCCCCCAGCCGAGCGGCCGCGATGAACCGCTCGACCAGTTTCCGCCAACCCGCCTGGTCGACCGGCTGCTGACGTGGCCCTTCGGCGCTCAGCTTCTTACCCGCCCGCGACGCCAGCTGCCGCGCGTTCGCTTCCGACGTTCCGATCAACTCGGCAACCTCGCGGTACCCGTAGGCGAACGCCTCGCGCAGCACGTACGCCGCTCGCTCGGCAGGCGTCAGCCGTTCGAGCAGGAGCAACAGCGCGAACGACACCGACTCCCGCTCCGCCACGACCTCCAACGGCCCGAGCGCATCGAACTCGGACCGCCCGGTCAGCACAGGTTCCGGGAGCCACTGCCCGACGTACATCTCCCGCCGCGCCCGCGCCGACGTCAGCTGCCTGATCGACAGGTTGGTGACAACCTTCGCCAGGTACGCGTCCGGATCACGCACCGTCGTACGGTCGACATCCTGCCAACGCAGCCACGCGTCCTGCACGATCTCCTCGGCATCGGTCGCCGTACCGGTCATCCGGTATGCGATCCCGAACAGCCGCCCCCGCTGGCGCTCGAAGTCATCCACGCGCTCAGTCTGTCAGCAGGCGTGCACGGACCTCGAGTTCGGTGAGCTCGATGAGCTGCCAGCCGCGGTGGCCCGCGTTCGCCTGGCCTTGGGCAACCTTGGTCACGAGCCGGACGACGTGACCGGGGGCAGCATCGGCGTACTCCGCGCCGAGCCGCTCCGCGAGCTGCCGCAGGGCGGCCTGGGTGCGGATGATGTCCGCGAGGTTCATCGGTGCGCCACCAAGGCGACCCGCAACCCGACGACGGTGACGCTCATTTTCCCCCTGGACCATCCGCAGCGACGGATCGTCGCCAGGGGCAGGGGCGCACTCGGGGTTGACAGTAACACCGCGGGTGCGCCAGTGAACAGGCAGTCACACCCTGTTTCAGGACTGGCGGAACTTCTCGGCCGCCCGCTGGATCGTGGCGTAGTAGTCGGACCAGGCGGCCTCGTCGAGCATGTCGGCGTCCTTGCCGCCTTGGCCGTCGATCAGTTCGCGGACGATGTCCGCATGGCCGGCGTGGTGTGCGGTCTCGTCGACGACGCGGACCAGCAGGGCGCCGAACGTCGTACTGCGCTGGCCCTCGGCCCAGTGCGGCACCTCCGCCGGGTGGTCGAGGTCGAGCTCGGCGATGGAGCGGTCGCTGTGGGCGCAGGCCTCGCGGTAGAGGCCGGTGATGTACTCCGTCGACTCGTCCGGCTTCGCCCACATGTCGGCGCCCTCCCACACCGATCCGTCCGCTTCCCACGGCAGTACGTCGGCCGGCGGGCGCCCCACGCTGGTCCCGAGGTACACGTACTCGATGCCGACCAAGTGCTTCACCAGCCCGAGCAGATTGGTCCCGGACGGCACGAGCGGACGGCGGCGGTCGTACTCACCGATCCCGTCAAGCTTGGCGAGCAGCAACGCGCGGGTGTCCTGAAGATACTGCTGGAGGTGGGACTTCACGGCGCTCCTGGTGGGATGAACGGGACGCGTGGTGCGCCGTGCTCGATCAGGTGTAGCAGGGCGGCGGTGTCGGCGTACTCATCGATCATGTCGGCCAGCCGGTCCAGCCGCTCCTCGCGCAACCCCGCGAACGAGACCGTGCCGTCGGGCGCGGGCTTACCGGTGAGCGCGGCGACCTCGGTGAGGAACGCATGGCGTGCGGCATCGTCGTCCAGCAGACCGTGCCAGATCGTGCCCCACGTGTTCCCCGCCCGGCAGCCCCCCGGGAACTCGTCGGCGTCACCGATCACGTCGACAACACCATGATGGATCTCGTACGCCGTTCGCGCCGGGCGGGCCAGCGTCTTCTCACGGGCAAACGTGGTTGCTACCGGCAACAGCCCGAGACCGGCCTGCGAGCCACCCGACTCGACCCCGTGCGGGTCGGAGATCGTTGCGCCGAGCATCTGGTATCCGCCGCAGATGCCGAGCACCGGACGGCCCGCCGCGACCCGTGCGGCCACGGCGTCGGCGAGGCCGAGCGACCGCAACCACTCCAGGTCGGCGCCGGTCGCGCGCGAACCCGGCAGCACGACGAGGTCGGCGTCGCGGACCTCCCCCGGGCTCGTGGTGAAGAACACGCTGTTGGTCGGCTCCACCGCCAGCGCATCGAGATCGGTGAAGTTGCTGATCCGCGGGAACCGCACCACCGCGATCGTCAACAGGTCGCCCGGCGAGGTACGCCGTACCGGGATGTCCAGCGCGTCCTCGGAGTCCAGCCACAGCTCGGGCAGCCACGGCAGTACGCCGTACGTCGGGCGGCCGGTGACCGAGGCGAGCATGTCGATCCCCGGCTGCAGCAGCGAGACGTCGCCGCGGAACTTGTTCACCAGGAACCCGCTGATCAAGGCCTGGTCGGCGGCGTCGAGCAACGCGACGGTCCCGAACATCGACGCGAACACTCCCCCGCGGTCGATGTCGCCGACCACGACGACCGGAGCCTTGGTGTGCTGCGCGAGGCCCAGGTTCACGTAGTCCGACTGCCGCAGGTTGATCTCGGTCGGGCTGCCCGCGCCTTCGCTGATGACCACGTCGTACCTCGACGCGAGATCGTCGTACGCCGCGAACGCCGCCTTCGCCAGCTCCGCCCGCTCGGTCAGGAAGCCGCGGGCGGACAGCTCACCCCACGGCTCGCCCATCAGGACGACGTGGCTGCGGCGGTCGCTGCCCGGTTTGAGCAGGACCGGGTTCATCGCGGCCTCGGGCTCGGCGCCGGCGGCAACGGCCTGGATCCACTGCGCGCGGCCGATCTCGGTGCCGTCCGCGCAGACCATCGAGTTGTTCGACATGTTCTGCGCCTTGTACGGCGCCACGCGCACGCCCTGCCGCGCCAGCCACCGGCACAGCCCGGTGACGACGGTCGTCTTCCCGGCGTCGGACGTCGTACCGGCGATCAGCAGCGAACCCACGCCGCAATCTTAGGGTTCGTCCTCCCGGCGCGGCCGGGAGGCCGCGGAACGCGGCGCCGAACCCTGGAACCGGGTGCCGCCGGTGGTCGACGACAGCGGCGTTGCGATGTCCTCCAGGGACTTGCCCTCCGCGTCCACCCCGAACACCCACGCGATGATCCCGCCGGCCAGCATCACGACCGCGCCGATGATGTATCCGACCGTCAGCGGCCCGCGCGCCGGGTTGTCGCCCTCACCGATCAGGGAGGCGAACAGGTACGGCGCGATCACGCCGCCGGTCAGCTGCGAGATCGCGAAGAAGAACGAGATCGCCTGCCCGCGCAGCTCGATCGGGAAGATCTCGCTCACCGTCAGGTACGCCGACGACGCACCGGCCGACGCGAAGAAGAACACCACGCACCACAGCCCGGTCAGCGACGCGGCGTTCAGTGCGCCGGCGTTGAACAGCAACGCGGTGATGAACAGGACGATGGCCGACAGCGTGTACGTGCCGAGGATCATCTTCCGGCGGCCGACGGTGTCGAACAGGTGCCCCAGCAGCAGCGGACCGGCCAGGTTGCCGATCGCGAACGGGAAGAAGTACAGCGCGACGCTGGAGTCGTTCAGACCGAAGTACGACTTCAGCACCAGTGCGTAGGTGAAGAAGATCGCGTTGTAGAGGAACGCCTGGGTGACCATCATCGAGAAGCCGAGGAACGATCGGCTGCGGTAGTCGCGGAGCATCACCCTGGCGATCTCGCGGTACGTCACCGGCGGGTAGTCGACCACCTCGATCGCCTCGTCGTCGCGGACCTCGCGCAGTTCGCCGCCTTGCCGCCGTACCGTCGCCTCGATGTCGTCGACGGTCCGCTCGGCTTCCTCGACCCGGCCGTGCGTCATCAGCCAGCGCGGGCTCTCCGGGATGTGCCGGCGCAGGTAGATGATGACCAGGCCCATCACCGGCCCGATCAGGAAGCACAGTCGCCAGCCCCACTCGACCGGGATGATGTCCGTGTTCAGGAACAGCAGACCGACCGCGGAGCCGATCAGCGCACCGGCCCAGTAGGTGCCGTTGATGCCGATGTCGACCCGGCCGCGGTACTTCGACGGGATCAGCTCGTCGATCGCGGAGTTGATCGCGGCGTACTCACCGCCGATGCCCATCCCGGCGACGAACCGGAAGAACAGCAGCGACCCGAGGCGATACGGAGTCTCGTGCCGGCCCGGAGCTCATCCTTGCTCCTCCCGGCCCGTGGTTGTGGAAGCCTTTGGGCCGGTACCCCAGGAGTGACGAACTCCAAACGGTCAGTGAGCAGGAGAGGCGAGGAGCAGTACTTCGGCGGTCGAGAGCTTGGCCAGGTCGGCGCCGTCGACGAGGAGTTTGGAGGCGCGCATCCCGCTGCCGATCACGACCGGGCCGGCGGCCGCGACCGCTTCGTCGACCAGGACCGGCCAGTCCGCGGGCAGCCCGATCGGCGTGATCCCGCCGTACTCCATCCTGGTCGTGCCGACCGCGTCGTCCTGCGCGGCGAACGAGATCTTCCGGACGCCGAGGTGCTTGCGGATCACGCCGTTCACGTCTGCCCGGTGGGTGGCGAGCACCATCACCGCGGCGTACGTCGACTCACCGGCTCGCTTGCCGTGGACGATCACGCAGTTCGCCGACGCCGCCAGCGGTACGTCATACTCCGCGCAGAACGCGGCCGTGTCCGCGAGGCCGGGATCGATCGCGGCCGCGTACGCCGGGATCGACCCGAGAGCGTCGCGGACCGGGTCGGCCAGAAGCTCCGGCACCTCGGCGGCCGGCTTCCACTCGAGCTTGCCCAGTACCGTCACTCGCCCTCCCGCTTCACGAGGTCGGCGTACTCGGTGTGGTCGGCGAGGAAGTCGATGTAGAACGGGCAGAGCGGCTTGACCCGGAGGCCAAACGCCCGTGCGTCGTCGAGCGACTGGGTCGCGATCCGGCCGGCCACGCCCTGGCCGCGAAACTCCGGCAGCGTCTCGGCGTGCAAGAAGCTGATCACACCGGGGTGCAGCCGGTAGTCGACGAATCCCATCAGATTGCCCTCGGAGTCGACCGCTTCGTACCGGCTCCGGTCCTTGGCGTCGACCACGCTGATCTCGTTCTCCATGCCCGCCACTCTAGCCAGGCCGCCCTGGACCGGCGCTGTCCTGGACCGGCCGTGCCCTAGTGTGCCGCCGGTGCATAATTCGCTACCCGGGTTCGCGGAGCTCCCTGCGCCTGCGAGCGGTCCTGACCACTTCCTGGCAGCACTGCGGAACGCCGACTGGTCGGCGTTCGAGCCCTCTCGTGACCTGCCTCCACTGCGCACCGCGCTTGCCGAGCTGCAGCAAAATCACGGCGTGACGGACGCGCACCGGTTCGCGACCGAACAGATCAAGTCTCTCGGTGCGGTACTCCGCCACCCCGACGGGCATCTGGTCGAGATCGACGCCTTGGCGCTGAGTCCCTGCGGGCGTTACGTCGCGGTCGGCTCGTGGTGCGGCGACGACTACGACCGCGGAGGTGTGCTGCAGATCTGGGAGCTCGACACCGGGCGCTGCGTCAACAAGCTGGACGGAGTCCCCGGTGGCGTGGGCTGGCCCGGGTACGCACGCAGCATCCAGTGGTCGCCCGACGGGCAGCGGGTCGCGTTGGCGTTCAACACCAACATGGTCGGGCTCTGGGACCCGTTCGGTGCGGACGGCGAGGAGCCGATCGGCGATGCCTCGGTGACCGACGGCGGTTCGCGCCCACCGGACTTCGCGTTCGCGCCCGACGGAACGCATGCCTACATCGGGATGCGGGCCCCGCGCGAGGTGCACGGCTGCATCGCGCCGCTCGCCTCGGGACACTTCTTCTACAACGCGTACGACGAGGAGGGTCCGCAGCCCGCGTGGCTGGCCGAGACCCTGCCGGCACCGATCAAGGCACGGCTCGGCGACAACGAGCTCTTCTTCGAGCAGGTCTTCTGGTCACGGGACGGCTCGCGGATCTACGGCTACAACCGGCGCAGCTGGGCGGCGTCGATCGACGTTCGCAGCGGCCAGGTGGTGTGGCTCGATGGTGCCGACACGCACGGCCAGGCCCCGGCCTGGAGCCTCGACGAGCGCCTGGTGGCGGTTCACCTGGACGGGCGCCTGTTGATCGCCGACGCCCAGACGGGTGCGCTGGTGGGCGAGCTCCCCGGACTGCCCGGGGCCTCCTTGTCCTGGGGCGCCGGTGGTCGACTCGCCGTGGTTCTGAACGACCACCACTTCCCTCGCGTGGTTGTGCACGACCCTGACGGGCGCAGCCACCACCTCCACGTAGCGCCGAAGGCTGCGGACTGGGAGCTTCCCGACGCAGGGGTCTGGGCATGGTCGCCGGACGGCGAGTTCGCCGCCTGCCTCACCTCGGCCGATCAGATCGAGATCTGGTCGCCTGGGGCCTACCCCGAGGCCGTGGACATCTTCGACGTACCCGAGGACACCGCCGGTGTGCTCTGGGGCGCGGAAGGCGTGCTCGTCGCGGCCGGCCGCACCAGGCTGCGATTCATCGAGGCCTCAACCGGCGATGTGCTCGGCGAGTACGTCTTCCTGCGCGAGCCGTACGCCTCGCGTCCGCTCGAGCTCGACGGTGACGACATCGGCGCCGACCTCCAGTACGAGGAGCACGGAGACCCGTCGTTCGTCCTCGACGACGACACCTGGGCGGCGGCGTTCGCGCCGGGACTGGTGATCGCCCCCGAGGACCGGCGCGACGACCTGGACGAGTTGCTCGCCTGGGTGCTCGACCGGCGGTACTCCTGGCCCACGTGGTGGGGCGGGCTGGACATCGTTCCGGACGCGGAGACCGCGGCCGGACGCCTCGGAGCGCCGTACGACGAGTACCTCGAGCCATTCGTCGGCGCACCCGAAACCGCGCCCGCCGAAACCTGGCCGCCGCCGAACACAGCGACCGTGGACGACCTGTTCCGGCTCGCGCTGGACTCGGTCCGGCCGTTGCGCTCGGGCTGGGATCACCATGTCAGCGAGAGCCTCCGGCACGCGGCCCGGCTGCGCGCGCGGCGTGGGGAGGCGCAGGGCGCGATGGAACTGCTGGCGGCCGTTCGCACTCCGGCCGAGCGGCTCCGCGGCACGGCCGACGTCGCGCTGATCCTGGCCGCCGCCGGCCGACTCGACGAGGCCCGCGCCGTCTTCACCGTGACCGACTCCGACATTGACGCCGTACTCGACGAGTACAACGTGGCGTTCATCGCGTCGTCGATCGGCGGCGCGTACACCGCGCTCGGCGACGCAGCCCGGGGCGATGCCTGGTTCGCCCGCGCCCAGGCCGCGATCGAGCCCGAGACCAATCCGGGTCAGCATCGCCTGGCCGTTGCGTGGGCGCTGGTCGAATGCGGCCGCATCGACGAGGCCCGCACCGTCTGGCAGGGCGCGACCACCACGCCGTCGACGTTCTACACCACGCCCTTCCTGGCGTACCTGGTGCGAACGGGACGAGACGGCCTCGCCCGGGAGTTGTTCTCGCTCAAGGGCACGTCGGGGACGGACTACGTCTCCTACTCCGAGGACGGTGAGCAGACATACCTCGGGCACCTCGAGGAGGGCTGGTTCGACGGCTGGGAAGGCGTGGAGGTGCTCGCTGCCCTGGGGCGTCCGGACCTGGTTCGTGACTGGGCTCGGGTGTTCGGCGACGGATACGCGTACGACGACGTACTCGAAAAGGCCGAAGCCACCGCGCGCGACCGAGGTCCCCGGCCGACACCGGCCGAGATCTCCGGGCTGGTGGACGAGTACGGCACGCTGCTGAAGACGCCGCGCGCCCGGCGCGAGCACCCGACCCAGTTGCTCGTCCTGCAGGCCGCCGCCTGCCGTCACCTCGGCGCGGTCATGAACCTGATCCCGGCGTTGCCTGACGACGACTTCAACGGTCAACCCGGATCCGCCTTCCGCGCCCTCTGGATCGCAGCGACCGGCGTCGACGTCGAACCCTGGTGACCAACTCACCGGACGATAGCTGTGGACAGGCGGTAGCATCACCCGCTGGAATGGGTGCGTGGCAGGGCGTGGGACAGGGTGAGTGAGCAGACGACTGTGAGCGGCGGCGAAGGCGGGCCGACCGCTCTCCGGATCATGCTCGGCGGGCAGTTGCGGCGGATGCGTGAATCCGCCGGGATCAGTCGCGCCGACGCGGGCTGGCAGATCCGGGCGTCGGAGTCCAAGGTCAGCCGGATGGAGCTCGGCCGGGTCGGGTTCAAGGAACGCGACGTCAGCGACCTGCTCGAGCTGTACGGGATGGCCGACGAGGACGAGCGCTACCGATTGATGGAACTGTCCCGGGCCGCGAACAACCCGGGCTGGTGGTCCCGGTACGGCGACGTGATGCCGAGCTGGTTCGCCAACTACGTCGGGCTCGAGGTCGCCGCGACCCTGATCCGGACGTACGAGGTGATGTTCGTCCCGGGCCTGTTGCAGACCGAGGAGTACGCGCGGTCCGTCGTACAGATGGGCAAGTCGTTCCTGCCGCATCAGGAGGTCGACCAGCGGGTGGAGCTGCGGGTGACCCGGCAGCAGATCCTCACCCGGCCGAACCCGGCCCGGTTGTGGGTCGTCATCGACGAGTCGGTGCTGCACCGGCCGGTCGGCGGCGAGGAGGTGATGCGGGCGCAGATCGAGCACCTGCTGAAGTGGTCGCAGCAGCCGAACATCACGCTGCAGGTGATGCCGTTCAGCAGCGTCGGGTACCCCGGCGCCGGCGGCGCGTTCAGCCTGCTGCGGTTCCCGGACGGCGATCTGCCGGACGTCGTCTACATCGAGCACGCGGCGAGCGCGGTGTACCTGGACAAGCTCGAAGAGGTCGACGAGTACGTCGCGATCATGGAAGGGCTGACGATCTCCGCAGCCCCGGTGTCCGCAACCGAGGGCCTCCTGACAGAGGCCCTCGCGCGGATGTGAATCAGGCGACCTTGAGGTCGACCTCGATGTTGCCGCGGGTGGCGTTGGAGTACGGGCAGACCTGGTGCGCCTTGGCGACGAGGTCCTCGGCGGCCCCGCGGTCCAGGCCGGGAAGGCTGACGACCAGTGCGACCTCGAGGCCGTAGCCGGCGCCGCCGTTGATCGGGCCGATGCCGACCTCGGCGGTGACGGTCGAGCCGTCGACGTCCAGCCGGGCCTTGCGGGCCACGACCTTCAGCGCACTGTGGAAGCAGGCCGCGTAGCCGGCCGCGAACAGCTGCTCCGGGTTGGTTCCGTTGCCGCTGCCACCCATCTCGGCCGGCGGCACGACCAGAACGTCGAGCTTGCCGTCGTCGGTGGCGACCTTGCCGTCCCGGCCGCCGTTCGCGGTGGCGCGGGCGGTGTACAGAACCTTCTCAACAGCGATAGTCATAAGTGTTTTCTCCTAGCGAGTGGGGTCGAGCAGCAGCTTGCCGACGGTCCGGCGAGCTCGCATGTCTTCGTGGGCGGAGGCGACGTCGGACAGCGCGTACTCGCCGCCGACGAGCGGGCGGAGCTTGCCGCCCGCGGTCAGGTCGAACAGCTCGGTCAACGGACCGCCGAGCAGCTGCGGGTTCGCGAAGCAGTCGGCCAGCCAGAAGCCTGCGATGGTCTTCGAGCCCTTCATCAACCGGCTCGGGTCGATCGGCGCGGCCGACTGCCGGGACGCGGCACCGAACGTGACCAGGCGGCCGAAGCGGCCCAGGGCGGCGAACGACTCGTCGAACGTCGGGCCGCCGACCATCTCGAGCACGATGTCGACGGGCTTGCCGCCGTTCGCCTCGAGGATGCGGTCCTTCAGACCTTCCGGCGTACCGTCGATCGCGGCGTCGGCGCCCAACTCGAGGACCTGCTTGCGCTTCTCCTCGGTGGAGGCGGTTGCGATCACGCGACCGGCGCCCCAGAGCTTGGCGAGCTGGACGGCGAGCGAACCGACACCGCCGGCACCAGCGTGCACGAGGACGGACTCCCCCGGCTGCAGGTGCGTCGACGTCTTGAGCAGGTGCCACGCCGTGGTGCCCTGCAGCACGAGCGCCAGCGCGTCCCCGTCACTGACACCTTCCGGGACATCCCAGGCGTACGGCGCGTGGGCGACAGCCTGCTCGGCGTAGCCCCCGGACCCGATGAGCGCGACCACCCGGCGGCCGTCCGCGGTGTGGCCGACGACCTCGCCGCCCGGGATCAGCGGGAGCTCGGTCTTGGAGAGGTAGCTGTTCTCGACCTGGTGCGTGTCCGCGTAGTTGATGCCCGCGCGGTCGACCGTGATCAGGACCTGCCCCTCGCCGGCGACCGGCGCCGGGACATCGCTGACCTTGAGGACCTCGGGTCCGCCGAACTCGGTGATCTGAATGGCTCGCATACACCGTACTATACACTGTACGTTAAGAACGTCGAAGGGAGATGGGTCACACCATGGCGCGGACACCGCGGAACACCTTGAGCGCCGACCTGATCGTGCGGACCGCGCTCGAACTGATGGAGGCGAAGGGCACCGACGCGTTCAGCCTGCGCGGGGTCGCCGGTGAGCTCGGCGTCGGCCCGATGGCGCTCTACACGTACTTCCGGAACAAGGACGACTTGTACGACGCCGTACGCGATCACCTGATGGGGCTGCTGCCCGCCGTACCGTCGGACGAGGCGTGGCCGGACCAGGTGCGAGCGGTGTGCCGGTCGCTGCGGCTGCTGATGCTCCAGCACCCTTGCCTTGCGCAACTACTGGCCGGACGGCCGTTGAGCGGGCACGAGACGGCGCGGGTCGCTGAGGGTCTGCTCGGCGTACTGCGGGCCGCCGGGTTCGACGCGGAGACGGCCGCGCGGACGCACACGACGTTGTTCACGTACGTGCTCGGGTCGACGTCGTGGGAGATCCAGATGGCCGCCGAACGCCGCGACCCCGAGGCATGGCGGCGGCTGCGCACGTCGATGGAGTCGCTGTCCGCGCGGGACTTCCCGTCGGTCGTCGAACTGGCGCCGGAACTGGCCCGGACGACAGGCGGCGACGAGCAGTTCGACTACGGGCTGGATCTCTTGCTCGCCGGGCTGCAGCTACAGGTCAGAACACCATCGTGACGATGGCGAGGACGCCGATGCAGACGATCAGCGCGCGGAGTGCGATCGGCGGGAGTTTCCGGCCGTAGCGGGCGCCGATGAAACCGCCGATGGTCGAACCGACCGCGATCAGACCGGCCGCGAGCCAGTCGATGTCGTGCACGAGGATGAACAGAATCGCGGACGCGGTGTTCACGACCGTGGCGAGGACGTTCTTCAGGCCGTTCATCCGCTGCAGGTTCGAGTCCAGGCCGAGGCCGAGGATCGCCATCAGCAGCACGCCTTGCGCGGCTCCGAAGTACCCGCCGTACACACCGGTGGCGAAGACGGCCGGGATCACCCACCAGGCGCCGCGGTGCAGGTGCGACGGAGCACTGATCCACTTCGACAGCCACGGCTGGAAGGCGACCAGCAGACAACCGAGCAGGATCAGGACGGGTACGACGGCGTGGAAGGCGGAGTCGGGCAGCGTGAGCAGCAGCACTCCCCCGACGATGCCGCCGGCCAGTGACGCCGGCACCAGGCGGATCAACCGGCCGCGCTGGCCTTCGAGCTCGCGACGGTAGCCGATCGCGCCGGCCGCCGTACCGGGGGCCAGACCGACCGTATTGCTGACGTTCGCCAGCACCGGAGGGATGCCGACGGCAAGCAACGCGGGGAAGGTGAGCAGCGTGCCCGACCCCACCACGGCGTTGATCGTTCCCGCGCCCATCCCCGCCAGCAGGACGAACACCGCCTCGAACCATGTCATCGCTGCAGAACTCTACGCACCTGACCAGGCCCTCGCAGAGCTGTCCGACGATTGAACACGCAAGAGCCCTCCCGAAACAGTCCGGGAGGGCTCTCGTGCAGTTGTCAGCGCTGCGGCGGTTCCTGCGCCGGCGGCTCCTGGCTGGGGGCCGGCGGCGGGATGCTCGGAGTGGCCTGGCCGCGGGTGCTGACGGCCGCGGACTCGGCCGCGGCGATCGCTTCGCGGACCGCGTTGTCGGCCTCGACCACCGCGGCCGGCGCGGCCGCTCCCGTGTCGAGCTCCGCCACCTCGCCGTTGGACAGCTCCGGCGCCTCCCAGTTGCCCTCGGCCTTCTGCGTGATCCCGGCCACCTGGCCGACCGCGCTGCCGAGACCCTTGAGCGCGTCACCGATCTCGCTCGGCACGATCCACAGCTTGTTCGCGTCGCCCTGGGCGATCGACGGCAGCATCTGCAGGTACTGGTACGCGAGCAGACCCTGGTCCGGCTTGCCGGCGTGGATCGCGTTGAAGACCGTCGTGATGGCCTGCGCCTCACCCTGCGCCTTCAGGATCCGCGCCTCCCGCTCGGCCTGGGCCCGCAGGATCCGGGACTGCTTGTCACCTTCGGCGGTGAGGATCGCGGACTGCTTCTGGCCCTCGGCGGACAGAACGGCCGACTGCCGCATACCTTCCGCGGTGAGGATCGCGGCGCGCTTGTCACGGTCGGCGCGCATCTGCTTCTCCATCGAGTCCTGGATCGACGCCGGCGGGTCGATCGAGCGCAGCTCGACGCGGTTGACGCGGATGCCCCACTTGCCGGTCGCCTCGTCCAGCACGTACCGGAGCTTCTCGTTGATCTCCTCACGCGAGGTCAGCGTCTGCTCCAGGTCCATGCCGCCGATGATGTTCCGCAGCGTGGTCATGGTGAGCTGCTCGATGGCCTGGATGTAGTTGGAGATCTCGTACGTCGCGCGCACCGGGTCGTTCACCTGGAAGTAGATGACGGAGTCGATCGACACCATCAGGTTGTCCTCGGTGATGACGCCCTGCGGCGGGAACGCGACCACCTGCTCGCGCATGTCGATGGTGTAGCGAACCTTGTCGACGAACGGGGTCAGCAGGTTCAGGCCCGGCTGCAGGCCGGTCTTGAACTTACCGAACCGTTCGACGATGCCGACGGTCTGCTGCTGCACCACCCGGACGGACTTGACCAAGGTCACGATCACCACTAGTGCGACCAGTGCCAGGACTATGAGGAACGCGGTCACTTTGACCCTCCACTCGAACGGACCCTCAGGACGGACAGTCTTCCGTATCGACGGGGCAGGCGCCGTACCGGTTCCCGGCGCGTCGGATGCCTGATCGAGCAGCTACTTCACCCGTCCCTCACCTCGACACTACTGCGCCGAGGGGACCACTCAACCGGCTGTGCGGCTTGCTCTTGGCCGGCTTCAGCTCTTGGGCGGGTCCGTCGGCTTGGGGTCCTGGGTCGGTTCCGGCATGTCCAGCTGGTGGTGCAGCGGCTCGCCGACCGGGTAGACGACCGCGGTCGCGCCGTCGATCGACATCACCTCGACGCGCGTCCCCGGGGCGATCGTCGACACCTCGTCGTACGGGCGGGCCGTCCACAGCTCACCGCCGAGCCGGATCGAGCCGCCGCCGTCGGGATGGATCTCCTTGACCACGAGACCGGACTTGCCGATCACATGGGCGGAGCCGGTCTTCAGCTCCTGGCCGTGATGGATCTTCCGGACGATCATCGGCCGGATCGCGGCGAGCATCGCGGCCGCGGTGATCAACCCGACGACGATCTGCAGCCACAGCAGCCCCGGGAAGATCGCCGCCACACCGGCTGCGGTGAGCGCACCGGCGGCCAGCATCAGCAACGTGAAGTCCAGCGAGGCCAGCTCAGCCAGGCCGAGGACGGCAGCGATCGTCAGCCACGCCGCCCACATGTTGTCCCGCAGCCAATCCATCATTTCCCAAGCCTATCTACCTCGGGGGCTTTCAAGCAGATGTTGGACGCGTCATCACCCCCCACCGCTCCCCCACCCAACCGCATTTCCCTGGCTAACCCACCAATTCGGGGGTTCCTGACCCGCAACCAGAGTCCAGAACCCATAAGTTGCTGGGTCTGCCAGGGAAATTGGTGGGTGAGCCAGGCAAATTGGGGGTCAGAGGGCGCGGGCGGTGTAGCGGCCGTCCTCCTGCTTGAGGGTGAGGGCCAGATCGAAGGTCTCGCTGAGGGTCTCGGCGGTCAGCGCCTCGTCCATCGGGCCGGCGGCGACGATGCGGCCCTGCTTGAGGAGCAGGGCGTGGGTGAAGCCGGGCGGGATCTCCTCGACGTGATGCGTGACCAGCACCATCGCGGGCGCCCCGACCGCGGTCGCGATCGAGCTGAGCGAGCGGACCAGCTGTTCGCGTCCGGTCAGGTCGAGGCCGGCCGCGGGCTCGTCCATCAGCATCAGTTCGGGGTCGGTCATCAGCGCGCGGGCGATCTGGACGCGCTTGCGCTCACCCTCGGACAGCGTGCCGAACGTGCGGTCGGCCAGGTGCGCGATCCCGAGCTCGGCCAGCAACGCGTTGGCGCGTTGGTGATCGAGTTCGTCGTACTCCTCGATCCAGCGGCCGAGGACGGCGTACGACGCCGACATGACGACGTCGGACACCCGCTCGCTCTTCGGCAACCGGTCGGCGAGCGCGGCGCTGGTCAACCCGATCCGCGGTCGCAGCTCGAAGACGTCGACCGCGCCGAGCACCTCACCGAGCAGTCCGGCGACCCCGGCCGTCGGGTGCATCTGGGCGGCGAGGATCTGCAGCAGGGTCGTCTTGCCGGCGCCGTTCGGCCCGATCACCACCCAGCGGTCGGCCTCGTCGACCGTCCAGTCGATCCCGTCGAGCAGCCGCGCGTCACCGCGGACGATCGTCACCCCGGCCAGCTCCACCACTGCAGTCATGCTCAAAACCTAAGGGGTCGCCGTCGGCGGGCGGTCGTCGGGTGGTGAGAGACTTGCGAGCGTGTTGACGACCTCCGCCTCGCTTCGGTTCACGGTGTGGACGAACGCGATGCTGACCGGTGCCTGCGACCCCGACACCGCCGCGCAGAAGATCCTGGGTGACGACGTCGGTCACCACGTCGCGGGCCTCGCAAACCATCCCGAGCCGGCCACCCTGCCGGTCGCCCTGAATCTGCTGCGCGCCGCGGGTACGACGCAGGCGCATCTCGCGCTGCCGGTGCCGGGTGACCCGATCGGCCTGGCCGGACCGCCGACGTTCAACGAGGCCGCGCTGGAGACCGGCGAGGCCGTCGTACTCACGGGGCCGGAGCTCGGACTCGTTCCGGCGTACGTCGGTCCAGCGGTGCAGTGGACCGTGCTACCGGCCGCTTCGCCGCTGCCTGCCGACCTCGGTGAGGCGGACCGCGGGTTGCGGATGGCGCTGATCGAGGCGGCCGAGTCGTTGGCCGCGCTGGATGTCGCGCGCTGGAAGCCGGAGGTCGCGGACGCGCTGATCGACATCCGGCGGATCGGTCAGGGACGCGGTGACGATCTGGCTCCGGGGTACGAGCCACGCGCGGTGAAGACCGCGGCGACGGCCCGGCGCTGTCTCGCGATTGCGGACGCCGCCCTCGACGACGACGGCGCCGCGGTCACCGGGGCCGAGGCCGATGCTCGCCGGCGTGCCCTGCTCGAGCTGGCCGCCGCGGCGCGGCGGGCGTTGGTGGCGGCCTGCGCGCCTCCGATTCACGCCTGAGATTTGGACCGGACACCGGACGGTCATCTCACTTAGGTAGCGTTCGGGGTGCGATGACTGAGCTCAGTGAGGGTGAGAGCGCGTCGGCCGACCGGCCCACGTTGCTAGTGACGTTGACGGGCAGCGACCGGCCGGGGCTGACGTCCGCCGTACTGTCGACGCTCGCGACCCGCGGGCTCGACGTGATCGACGCCGAGCAGGTCGTGCTCCGGGGCCGGCTGGTGCTCGGCGTGCTGCTGTCCGCGCCGCGCGACCACAAGAGCCTGAAGGAAGAGCTGAAGGCGCTCGCCGCCGCCCTCGACGTCGAGATCTCGGTGAAGAGGGGTGTCGGCGACAACGAGCCGCGGCGCAAGGGCCGCAGCCAGGTGACCGTGATCGGCCGCCCGCTGTCCGCAGCCGGACTCGCCGCGGTCGCCGGCCGGATCGCCGACACCGGCGCCAATATCGACCGGATCAGCCGGATGGCGCGGTACCCGGTGACCGCGATGGAGTTCGCCGTCTCCGGTGCCGATCCCGAAGTGCTCCGGACCGTTCTCGCGCTGGAAGGCGTCCGGCAGGGGCTCGACATCGCCGTCCAGGACGGCGGGCTGTACCGGCGGGCCAAGCGACTGATCGTGATGGACGTCGACTCGACGCTCATCCAGGGCGAGGTCATCGAGATGCTCGCCCACCACGCCGGCCGGCTGGAGGAGGTCGCCGCCGTCACCGAGCAGGCGATGCGCGGCGAGCTGGACTTCGCCGACTCGCTGCGGAACCGGGTCGCGGCGCTCGAAGGACTGCCCGCGACAGCCCTCGACGAGGTGTACGCCGCGATCGAGCTGGCGCCCGGTGCGCGCACGCTGGTCCGCACGCTCAAGCGGCTCGGGTACCAGTTCGCGATCGTCAGCGGCGGGTTCAGCCAGATCACCGACAAGCTGGCTGCGGAGCTCGGGATCGACTACGCGCAGGCCAACGAGCTGGAGATCGTTGACGGCGTTCTCACCGGCCAGGTCGTCGGCGAGATCGTCGACCGCCCCGGCAAGGCGACCGCGCTGCGCCAGTTCGCCCAGCGGTCCGGTACGCCGTTGTCCCAGACGGTCGCGATCGGCGACGGCGCCAACGACCTCGACATGCTGGCCGCCGCGGGCCTCGGCGTTGCGTTCAACGCCAAGCCCGTCGTCCGCGCGGCCGCCGACACCCACGTGAGCGTTCCGTACCTGGACACGATCCTCTATCTCCTCGGCATCACCCGCGAGGAAGTCGAAGCCGCGGACGCCGACACACCGACCTGATCGCACATACGGCACGATCAGGCCCATGGACTTCTCGACCCGGCCCGCCACCCTTGACGACGCGCCCGCGATCCACCGCCTGATCGCTGCGGCGGAGCAGCTCTGGCGCGGGCGGGTGGAGTCGGCCCCCGATGCAGTGGCCGCCGACCTGCAGCGCCCCCTCATCACCCTCGACCTCGACACCCGGGTGATCGAAGCAGCGAACGGTGAGCTCGTCGCTTGGGCCTGGGTCCACGGCGGGCGGCGCGCGCAGGTCGACGTCCATCCGTCGTACGTCGGTCTCGGCCTCGGGACCCAGCTGCTCGACTGGGCGGAGGCACGTGCCCGCGAGCACGGCAGTGACTGGCTCGCGCAAACGGTCGACGACGCGGACGAGGCCGGTACCGCGTTGCTCCGCTCCCGCGGGTACGACGTACACGCGACGAACTGGTTGCTCGAGCGACCGGTCGCGGGTGCCGCGCCCGTGGTGCCCGAAGGTGTGACGTTGCGGCCGTTCGCGCCGGGCGACGAGCGGGTTGTGCACCAGGTGGTGCAGGACGCTTTCGACGAATGGCAGCCGCGGCGGCACGAGTACGAGGAGTGGGCCAAGACGTCCATCGAGCGCCCCAGCTTCGATCCCGAACTGTCGCCGGTCGCGGTGGCCGGCGACGAGGTGATCGGCGTGGCCCTCAGCCTGCACCTCCCCGACTCGCCCGACGGGTACATCGAGCAGGTGGCCGTCCGCCGCGACCACCGCGGCCGCGGCCTGGCCCGCGCACTCCTGACCGCCGCAGCCGAAGGAGCCGGCCGCCGAGGCAAACAAACCCTCACCCTCTGGACCCACTCCGGCACAGGCGCCCTAGCCATGTACGAACGCCTCGGCATGACAGTCCGCCGCAGCACAACGGTGTACCGCACCCAGCTGTGACGAACTGTTGACACTGCGCCGTGAGAGCGCTCACATTGGCCTCATCGAAACCTGGAGGCCATCATGCGATTCCGCCCCATCGCACTCGCCCTGGTCGTTCCACTGCTCGCCGTCGTCTCGATCGGCGTCGCCGCGGAGGCCAACGTCCCACCGCCACCAGCCGGCTGGACGACCGTTTGGAGTGATGACTTTGACGGTGCTAGCGGTGCGTTGCCGTCTGGTGCCAACTGGATCGTCGATACCGGTCACGGCTACCCGGGTGGGCCCGGGAACTGGGGTACCGGGGAGATCCAGAACTACACGAACAGCCCGAACAACCTGTCGCTCGACGGCACCGGGAACCTGCGCATTACGCCGCGGCGCGACGGTGCAGGGAACTGGACGTCCGCCCGGGTCGAGACGCAGCGGAGCGACTTCAAGCCGCCGGCGGGTGGGGTGCTGGCGATCGAGAGCCGGATCCAGATGCCGAACGTCACCGGTGACGCCGCGCTCGGCTACTGGCCGGCGTTCTGGGCGCTCGGTGCGCCGTACCGCGGGAACTACTGGAACTGGCCGGGCATCGGCGAGTTCGACATCATGGAGAACGTCAACGGGATCAACTCCGTCTGGGGCGTGCTGCACTGCGGCGTGAACCCCGGCGGTCCGTGCAACGAGACCAGTGGGATCGCCAACAACCGGGCCTGTCCGGGCGCGACCTGCCAGGCCGGGTTCCACACCTACCGCTTCGAGTGGGACACGAGCATCTCGCCGAACCAGTTGCGCTGGTACGTCGACGGACAGCAGTTCCACTCGATCAGTCAGGGCCAACTGCCTGCCGACACGTGGGCGAACATGACCTCGCACGCCGGCTACTTCGTCCTCCTGAACGTCGCGATCGGCGGAGCGTTCCCGGATGCGCTCAACGGCCCGACCCCGCGAGCCTCGACGGTGCCCGACAAGCCGATGATCGTGGACTACGTGGCCGTGTCGTCGAAGGGCGGCGGCACCACCCCACCGACCACACCCCCGCCAGGCGGTGGCGGCAGCGCGTACACCACCCAGCAGGCCGAGTCGTTCCAGCAGCAGGCCGGCACAGGTGTCGAGACGACCACCGACTCCGGCGGCGGCCAGAACCTGATGCAGGTAGGCAACGGTGACTGGGCGCTCTATCGCAGCATCGACTTCGGCAGCACCCCAGCAACCCAGTTCGTCGCCCGCGTGGCGTCCGGCGCGGCAGGCGGAGTCAGCGGACTGGTCGAAGTACGCCTGGACAGTCGAAGCAACGCCCCGATCGGCAGCTTCGCAATCGCCAACACCGGCGGCTGGCAGTCCTGGCAATCGGTCCCGGCCAACATCAGCGCGGTCACCGGCGTGCACGACGTCTACCTGACCTTCACCAGCGGCCAGCCCGCCGACTACGTCAACCTCAACTGGTTCACGTTCACCCACTAACCCGCCGTACCGAACGCCCTCAACCCAACTTTGAGAAGCCACCAACCACGAATCGCCGCCGAGAATGGTTGGTGGCTTCTCAAAGTCGACGTCCCGGGGCTGGCCGGCGCGGTGCGGTGGTGAGTGCGGGGTGGGGTTAGGCGGCGTGGAGCCAGAGGGCGGGGTTGTGGGGGGCCGGGGCGCGCCAGATCGGCGGGTCGCCGGGGCGAGAGTTGCCTCTTGCGAAGGCTGCGCGGAGGCGGGCGATCAGATCCGATCGCGGATCGAGGACGTCCTCCCAGCCGAAGTGCACAAGCTCTACAGCGCGATCGCTCAGTCGCTGATCACGCCGGTAGCTGCGGCGCAACTGCCGGCGTCGTTCCTCGGCGCTCTCGCTGTCGTACTTCGCAAGGCCGTCGGCCTCACCGATCGTCCGAAACTGCGGCCACCAGAAGTCCACACGTTCGGGCATCCACGCAGTGCCGTCCCAGAACTGGGCCTGGAGGATCGGCAGCGGCAAGCCGGCGTCGGCGAAGACCGCACGGGCTATCGACTCGAGCACCGACTCCGACCTCGGATCGCCGAAGCCGATCGTGTTCCGCGCCCGACGGATTCCCGGCCACTGGAACTGCCGCTCCATCACGCTTTCGAGATCACCGACGGAGACGCCGCTGCGCAGTGCGTCGTCGACGGTCACGATCGCCTCGCGGAACGGCAAGGTGCGAGCGAGATCCACCACGGTTCTCGCCGCGCCGGTGACCGGCAGCCACAGGTGCCGAGACACATCGGCCGGGTCCAGGGTCGCACGTCGTACGACGATGTCCTGGCGGCGCTGGTTCCGCTTCGTCGTGGCCGGCCGTGTCAACCAGACGGCGGCGGTCCGAGGCGCCGACTGACGCCGACTGTCCGTCCAGGTGTGCAGCCCCGCGAGGCCGGCCGCGCTGAAATGACTGACAACCGAGCCTGGATGCAGTGCCTGCGCGCAAGCTGTCCGTGCCACCTCCTCGTCCAAGCGACTGTCGATGTAGTGCCCGTGGTGGTGTTGCAGAACCTGCCTCCTCAGGAGGCGTCGCAGGTCGGCGTCTCGCAGTCCCGCCGCGAGAAGAACCTGCCGGTCTCGCGGCGTCCGAACGAGCTGCAGCAATCGATGCCGAACATCCTCAGCCAGCCGATCCATCCGGCCAGGATGCGCTACAACCCATCCCCCGCGCGCCACGCTTCTAGTCCCGCTGTGGATAACTCCCCTCGCCGAACGCCGCCGAACCTCGCCGTACCTCGCCGTACCTCGCCGTACCTCGCCGTACCTCGCCGTACCGACTTTGAGAAGCCACCGACCACGAATCGCCGCCGATAATGGTTGGTGGCTTCTCAAAGTCGGATTTTTGGAGCGGGGGCGGCGACCGGGATGCGGTCCGGCGCGGGGTGAGCACCTATTCTTCGCGTATGTCTGAACTGCAGGGTGGGCCTGGAGCCCTGTTCGCCATCGGTGGTGCCGAGGACAAGCTGAAGAAGCGGACGGTGCTGCAGGAGTTCGTCGAGGCGGCGGGCGGGTCCAAGGCACGGATCGTGGTGGTTCCCACCGCGTCCGCGCTCGGGCCCGACGTCGTCGACGTGTACCGGGCGCTGTTCGCGGCGCTCGGCGCCGAGAGCGTCGTCGGCGTACGCCCGGAGAACCGGGAGGACGCCGACGACCCGGCCTTCATCGCCCCGCTGAACGACGCGACCGGGATCTTCATGACCGGCGGCAACCAGCTCAAGCTCGCGGGCGTTGTCACGGGTACGGCGTTCGGCCGCGCGGTCACCGCCGCTCATGCGCGCGGTGCGGCCGTCGGCGGTACGTCGGCCGGCGCGAGCATCCTCGCCGAACACATGATCGCGTTCGGCCGCTCCGGCGCCACCCCGCGGCAGCGGATGAGCCAGCTGTCCAGCGGACTCGGCCTGGTCCAGGGCGCGATCGTCGACCAGCACTTCGCCCAGCGGAACCGGTACGGCCGGCTGCTGTCGCTCGTTGCCCAGTCCCCCGGTCTGCTCGGGATCGGCGTCGACGAGGACACCGCGGCGGTCGTCCGCGGCACCCACCTGGAGGTCGTCGGCCGGGGGGCGGTGACGATCTTCGACGGCACCCGGATCACGTCGAACGCCCACAACGCCAAGCGGTCGGAGCCGATCCTCGCGTCCGGCGTCGTACTGCACGTCCTTCCGGCCACCGCCACATTCGACCTGCAGAACCGCGTGCTGCTGTCGTACGGCCCACAGCCGCCGGCGGAGGAGATCGCTGAGATGGCGGCCGCCGAGGCCGACCTGCGCAAGCTCGCCAAGGAGATCGCCGCCGAGGGAGTGTCGCCGAGGTACTACGAGGAGCGGAAGCGGCGGGCGGGCCGCCGGACCGCGAAGTCGGCCAAGCCGGCGAAGTCTGCGATCGGGGCCGGGGAGTCCAGACCGGGGGCGACCGAGCCGATCACGGCCGGCGCCGAACCCGACTCCCCCGACCCGACGCAAGCAGACAACGGAAACCCATGACCGAAACGCACGGCACCCCGGCCCCCGACCTGAAGATCATCGAGACCCGCGTCTACCGCGGCCCGAACATCTGGAGCTACGACCCCGCGATCCACCTGGTCGTGGACCTCGGCTCGCTCGAGAACTTCCCGTCGAACACCATCCCCGGCTTCAGCGAGCGGCTGCTCGCCGACCTCCCGCGGCTCGACCAGCACCACTGCTCGCGTGGCCGCAAGGGCGGGTTCATCGAGCGTCTGGACGAGGGCACCTGGCTCGGCCACATCGCCGAGCACGTCTCGCTGCAGCTCCAGCAGGAGGCCGGCCACGACATGCGCCGCGGCAAGACGCGCCAGGTCAAAGGCACGCCCGGCGTCTACAACATCACCTACGCGTACGCCGACGAAGCGGTCGGGCTCGCGGCGGGTGAACTCGCCGTACGGTTCGTGAACAACCTCGTCCAGCCCCAAATGAAGGATGGACAGCCCGCGTTCGACTTCACCACCGAGCTGGAGAAGTTCATCAAGCAGGCCGAGCGGACCGCGTTCGGCCCGTCCACGCAGGCGATCGTGGACGAGGCGGTGTCCCGGGACATCCCGTGGATCCGGCTGAACAAGGCCAGCCTGGTCCAGCTCGGGCAGGGCGTGCACGCGAAGCGGATCCGGGCCACCATGACGTCCGAGACCGGCTCGATCGCGGTCGACGTCGCCAGCGACAAGGACCTGACCACGCGACTGCTTGCCTCGGCCGGTCTGCCGGTGCCGCGGTCGGAGTCGGTCCGCACGGTCGACGCTGCCGTCTCGATCGCCAACAAGATCGGCTACCCGGTCGTGTGCAAGCCGCTCGACGGCAACCACGGCCGCGGTGTCTGCCTGAACCTGCAGGACGCGGACGCGGTCCGGGAGGCGTTCCCGATCGCCGCCGAGCAGTCCCGGCGCGGATTCGTGATCGTGGAGAACTTCGTCACCGGCAAGGACTACCGGTGCCTGATCATCAACGGCCGGATGGAGGCGATCGCCGAACGCGTGCCCGCGCACGTGGTCGGCGACGGCGTCCACACCGTGGCCGAGCTCGTCGACATCACCAACGCCGACCCGCGCCGCGGCGTCGGGCACGAGAAGATCCTGACCCGGATCACGGTCAACAACGCCGCCCGTCAACTGGTCCGCGACCAGGGCTTCGAGCTGGACGACGTACCGCCCGAAGACGTGATGGTGAAGCTGACGCTGACCGGCAACATGTCCACCGGCGGGATCTCGATCGACCGGACCTGG
The DNA here is from genome assembly GCF_004331345.1 of Kribbella soli. Taxonomy (GTDB): domain Bacteria; phylum Actinomycetota; class Actinomycetes; order Propionibacteriales; family Kribbellaceae; genus Kribbella; species Kribbella soli. The sequence goes on from NZ_SJJZ01000003.1 coordinate 132,214, forward strand.
GAGGCGCACCCGGAGAACGTCGAGATCGCCGAGGAGGCTGCCCGGATGATCGGGCTCGACATCGCCGGTATCGACTTCATCTGCCCGGACATCACCCAGCCGGTGCGCGAGACCGGCGGCGCGATCTGCGAGGTGAACGCGGCGCCCGGGTTCCGGATGCACACCAACCCGACGATCGGCGAACCGCAGTACATCGCGAAGCCGGTGGTGGACATGCTGTTCCCGCCCGGCGCGGTCAGCCGGATCCCGATCGTCGCCGTCACCGGGACGAACGGGAAGACGACCACCTCGCGGATGATCAGCCACGTCTTCAAGGGCATGGGCCGCAAGGTCGGGATGACGTCGACCGACGGCATCGTGATCGACGAGCGGCTCGTGATCCGGCAGGATGCGTCCGGCCCGAAGTCCGCGCGGATGGTGCTGCAGAACCCGCGGGTCGACTTCGCGGTGTTCGAGGTGGCGCGCGGCGGGATCCTGCGCGAGGGGCTCGGGTACGAGCGCAACGACGTGGCCGTCGTCCTGAACGTGCAGCCGGACCACCTCGGCCTGCGCGGGATCGACACGCTCGAGCAGTTGGCCGATGTGAAGGCCGTGCTGGTCGAGGCGGTGCCGCGGACCGGGTACGCCGTACTGAACGCCGACGACCCGTTGGTGCGGAAGATGCGCCGGAAGTGCTCGGGGCAGGTCGTGTGGTTCAGCATGGCCGAGCCGGGCAGCGAGGTCCGCGACTACATCGAGGGGCACTGCCGCCGCGGCGGGCGGGCCGTGGTGCTGGAGCGCTCGGACCTGGGCGACATGATCGTGGTGAAGCACGGGCGCCGGTCGATGCAGCTCGCGTGGACTCACTTGCTGCCGGCAACGTTCGGCGGGCGGGCGATGATGAACGTGCAGAACGCGATGGCGGCGGCCGCGGCGGCGTTCGCGGCGGGTGCGCCGTTGCACGACATCCGGCAGGGGCTGCGGACGTTCAACACGTCGTACTACCTGTCGCCGGGCCGGCTGAACGAGATCGACGTCGACGGCCGCAGCGTGATCGTCGACTACTGCCACAACGCGCCGGCGATGCGGATGCTCGGCGACTTCGTCGACCGGCTCGGGGAGAGCCTGAGCGCGTCGTCCGAGGTCGGGCGGCCGTCGCGGATCGGCGTGATCGCGACCGCGGGCGACCGGCGCGACGACGACATCCGCGAACTCGGTGAGGTCGCGGCGCAGCACTTCGACGTGGTCATCGTCCGCGAGGACGCCCGGCTGCGTGGGCGCAAGCGCGGCGAGTCGGCGGGATTGGTGCAGGTCGGCGTACGGGCCGCGATGGACAACAGCGCGCGATGCCGGCGAGTGGACGTCGTACTCGACGAGCTCGAAGCGGTGCGGTTCGCGTTGGAGCGTTCGAACCCGGGCGATCTCGTGATCCTGTGCGTCGACCAGCACCAGTCGGTACTCGCGGAGCTCGAATCGGTATCGCACCTGGCACAGGCCGGCGCGCGGTCCGGTGACGAGGGCGGCGACCCAGACTTCGTGCAACCCGACGAAGAGATCACAGAGGAGACGCCGCGGGAACTTGCCTAGGGCAAGTCTCGTTGGCCGTTGCGTGAAGACGAAGTTACTGGCGGCCGCGGCCGTTGTCACGTTCCTGGTGTCGTCGTGCGGCTCGACGGAGAAGCCGGCCGCTCAGGTGGCGGCGGTGACCACTCCGGGCGTACTCGTCGAGGACGCGTGGGTGCGGGCGACGACCGGCGCGAAGGACACCACGATGACGGCCGCGTTCCTGTCGCTGACCAATCCCGGTGACACCGACGTGAAGTTGACCTCGGCAACTTCACCGGTCGCCGGGGTGGTGCAGCTTCACGAGATGGCGATGCAGGACGGCAAGATGGTGATGCGCGAGAAGTCCGGCGGCATCACCGTCCCCGCCGCCTCCCACGCCCACCTCTCCCCCGGCGGCGACCACATCATGCTGATGTCGCTGAAGCGGCCGCTGAATCCCGGTGACGAGGTCCCGCTCACGCTCAAGTTCTCCGACAACACCACCCACGACCTCAAGGTCCCGGTCAAGGCCTTCACCGAGGAAGAAGAGCACTACCACACCAAGTGACGACCAGACGGCAGTTCTTCGGGTACGCCGGTGCCGCCGCAGCAGGCGCCGCGGCCACGGGCGGTGCTGTCGTTGCTCTCGACAACGACACCGCCGAGGCACCTGTTTCTCGGACTATCTCGCCGTACGGCGAACATCAAGCCGGGATCGCACGAGCCGCGCCGGCGGTGGCCGAGTTGGTCAGCTTCAAGCTCGGGACCGATCGGGCCGGGCTCGGGCGGTTGATGCGGCTGTGGACGAGCGACATCATCGCGTTGGCCGATGGGCGGGCTGCGCCTGGGGACACCGCACCGGAGTTGGCGGTGGCCAACAAGAGCCTGACGGTGACGGTCGGGTTCGGGCCGCGGGTGTTCGAGCTGACCGGGCAGCGCCCGCCGGGCCTCGACGACCTGCCGGTGATGAAGCACGACCGGCTGCAGCCCGCCTGGTCAGGCGGTGACCTGCTGGTGATGGTCGGCGCGGACGACGCGGTCAGCGTGGTGCACGCCGTACGGCGATTGATCGCGGACGCGAAACCGTTCGCGACCCCCATCTGGCGCCAGACCGGTTTCTGGGACAGCACCGGCCCGGACGGCAAGCCAGTCACCGGCCGCAACCTGTTCGGCCAGGTCGACGGCACCGGCAACCCTGCCTTCGGTACGCCGGAGTTCGACCAGACCGTCTGGTCCGCCGACGGCCCCGACTGGTTCCGCGGCGGTACGACGCTCGTCGTACGGCGGATCCGGCTGAACCTCGACACCTGGGACGAGCTCACCCGCTCCGAGCAGGAACGCGCCGTCGGCCGCAAACTCTCCACCGGCGCTCCGCTTACCGGCACCGCCGAGCACGACGAACTCGACCTCGAGGCCCGCGACGCCGATGGCCGTCCGGTCATCGCGCAGAACGCGCACGCGCGCCTCTCGCACCACAGCGAGAACGACGGACGCCGCATCTTCCGCAAGGGCCTGAACTACGTCCACGACACCGGCGCGACCCGCGAATCCGGCCTGATCTTCCTCAGCCACCAAGCGGACGTCGCAGGCCAGTTCCTCCCCCTGCTCGCCCGCCTGGACGCGGTCGACGCCCTCAACGAGTGGACCACCACCATCGGCTCCGCAGTCTTCGCCCTCCCACCCGGCTTCCAGCCCGGCGAATGGCTCGGCCAGAAACTTCTCACCTGAGCTGTCACCCTGCGACGCTGTCCAAGGCGTTGTAAGGGGTGTGCCGATGAGAGCCGAGCATGACTTCGACGAGTTCGTTCGGGCGCGGTGGACCGCGACCGCGCGGCTCGCCTACGCGCTCACCCTGGACCATCAGAAGGCGGAAGACCTCGCGCAGGACGCGTTCACCAAACTGTGGTTCCACTGGCGGAAGCTGCAGAACGGGAACCCCGAGGCCTACCTGCGCAAGATCGTCGCCAGCAGCTTCCTGTCCGGTCGCCGGCGCCGCTGGCTCGGCGAACGCCCGACGGACGCACCGCCGGAGGCTGTCGTCGACCCCGGCACCGCCCAGGTGGACGAGCGCCTCGCGCTCCGCCAGGCGATGGCCCGCCTGAGTCCACGACAGCGCGCGGCCGTCTATCTCCGGTACGCCGAGGACCTGTCCGAGCGCACTGTCGCCGAAGTCCTCGGCTGCTCGATCGGCGCCGTGAAACAGCACACCCGCAGGGGCCTCGAAGCGCTCCGCGCCGACATCACGTTCGCCACTCCGGACGAGCTGGCCGACCTGACCGAAAGGGGGATCTCATGAACCTCAACCGCCTGCCCGACGACCTGGGCGCCAAGCTCGCCGTCCTCACCGACGAGCGGCCCGAGCCCGCCGACCCCGCGGCCCCGATCCGGCTGCGGATCAAGCGCCGCCAGGTCCGTCGCCGTACGACTGCCGCGGCCGTGTGCGCGGCCGCCGCAACGGCCGCAGTCATCGTGGCGAGCTCGGTCCTCGGCTCGATCCGGTCGGCAGAGCCCGGCATCGCTACTCCCTCTCCGAGTCCCGCGCCGAAGATGCAGACCCAGCACCTCGACTTCAAGTACACCCCGCTCCCGGAGCCCTGGTCCGACAAGCCGGCGTTCACGACGCAGCCGGACTCGCTCAAGTACGCGCCCGCGTTCTACGTCGCCCGCGGCAGCATTCCGAACGAGAGCTGGGCGGTCGCGTCGTACTACAGCTCCGGCTGCCTCGTCGTCACCGATGAGGGCCCGGCGAAGGCCTTCGGCGGCACCAAAGACTGCTTCTACGAGAACTGGCAGCCGGACCAACGGGCCAAATACCGGACCATCCCGGCGGTCGTCCCGAACCTGTCGTCCCCGATCCACTTCACGATGGTGATGGGCGCGGTGTCCGCCGAGGCGCGCACAGTCCAGATCACCGCGGGCGGCAAGACCTACACCACGGACGCGATCGGCACGCCGAACAGCAGCCGGTTCAGGTTCTTCGCACTGGTGATCGACGCCGCCGAATCCGACCTCACCGCGGTCACGCCACTGACTGCCACCGGACAGCCCGCGCCCAGCCCGAGCTGACTCAGGAGGCAGGCTGGCGGCGTGCGAGAAGGCGGCGGCGGGGTTCTTCCTGGTCGATCCAGTCGAGGTCGTCGGAGAGTACGGCGTCGTTCGACTTGTCGGCGTACGGGTCCTGGGGTGGCGGTGGCGGCGGGAGGGCGCGGAGCTTGAGTGCCACCATCGGGATCGCGAGCAGGACGCCGACGACCATCCACGGCCAGTACTCGCGCAGCAGCGGCTCGAACGACTGGAAGAACGCCTCGGTCGACGCGTCACCGACCGCGTCCATCGGCTTCCCGGTCGACTGGCTGACCAGCCGGACGGACGCGACGATACCGAAGCACGCCAGATAGAACCCGGTCAGCGGGATCCAGGACCCCACCGACCGCCAGCCGCGCTTCCAGCACGCAATGTAGAGCAGCACTGCGAGGCCGGCGCCGACCAGCAGACCGCTCAGCTGCCACAGCCACCGCCACTCGGCCAGCTGCTCGGCCGGCCGTAGCGCGGTCCAGGCCACCGGCAGCGCCAGCGCGAACGCCGCTGCCACCGAACTCCTGGTGCCCAGGGCACCGAAGAACCCGCCGAGAGCGCTTGCCACCAGCAATGTGATCAGCAGATCCCGCTCTCCGAACGAGTTCCCGGTCAGCCACCACATGCCCGCGGCAACGATCAGCACGACCGGTACGGCGATCCGGATCCGCCCGATCAGCAGCCCGGCCAGCACGCCCCCGGCGAATCCGCCGAGCACCACCAGATCGATCCGCGGCGGCACGAAGTACGTCGTACCCTCCGGCAGGCCCTTCAGATACGTCGCGGAAAAGCCGCCGACAAACCAGGCGACCACCGCGGCCGGGATCGACCACAGGTAGCGCATCACAACCCCGTTCCCACCCCAACCAAGGGCGGAAGGGGCTAGTGCTGGGCTTTCTCGACCTTGCTCTTCAAGGTCTCCGGTGTGTCGACAGTAGCTCCCTCGGACCGCAACCAGCTGTCAAGACTCGCCCGATCCTGCAGAGACATGACCGCCACCACGTCCCCGGCCCGCGCCTCGGCGACGAGCGCCTGCGCCGCCGCCAGCTCGGTCGGGAACGCCGGTACGTCGTCCACGCCGACCGATGAAGCGCCCTCGCGGAACACCGCCTCGAGCTCCTCCGGCGGCCGTCCGCGCAGGTAGTCGCTCTTGTGGCCGATCGCCACCCGGTCAGTCGCCCGTGCACCCATCGCGCCGAGCGTCGCGACCATGTCGTCGGCCCGGTCACCTGGCGATCCGAGCGCCAGCATCAGCCGGCCGCCGTCCGGCCGGACGCCGTTCATGATCTCGAGCAGCGCCTCCAGCCCGGCCTCGTTGTGCGCGAGGTCGATGACGACGGTGAAGTCGCGCAGCGAGTACATGTTCATCCGGCCGGGGTTGTTCTCGTTCGGCGCGAACGTGCTCAGGCCCTCGATCACCGCCGCCCGCGGCAGCCCGAGACCGAGCGCCGCCGACGCCGCGGCCAGCGTGTTCTCGACGTTGTAGTGCGACAGGCCGGACAGCGTCATCGGTACGTCGACGACCTTGAGCAACGGCTCCGGGTCGCGCGACTGGTCGAGCACGGTCACGTACCCGTCGAGCACGGTCGTCGCCCGGCCGCCCTCGTCGAGCACGGTCCGGATCGACGGCGAGTCGGGGTCGCGGGAGAACACCCAGCACTTGGCCGGCGAACCGAGCCGCATCGCGAACGTCCGCGGGTCGTCGCCGTTCACCACGCACCAGCCGCGCGGCCGGGTGATCTGCGTGATCACCGCCTTCACCTCGGCGAGCTGGTCGACGGTGTCGATCCCGCCCAGGCCGAGATGATCCGCGCTCACGTTGGTGACCACCGAGACGTCGTTGTACGCGACACCGATGCCGCGGCGCAGGATCCCGCCGCGGGCGGTCTCGGTCACCGCGAGCTGGATACCGGGCTGGGACAGCACCTGCCCGGCGCCGCTCGGCCCGGAGAAGTCGCCGTACTTCACCAGTTCGCCGTCGAAGTACACGCCGTCGGTGCTCGACCAGCCGACGTGCAGCCCGGCGGCACGCCCGATGTGCGCGATCATCCGCGACGTCGTGGTCTTGCCGTTCGTCCCGGTCACCGCGACCACCGGCACCTTCGGCCGCAGCGTCGGCGGCGGGTTACCCGGCGGCTCGTCCCGCACCCGCTCGCCGACGGTGTGGATCAGCTCACTCAGATCGTCCTCGCCGAACGCGTCCAGCACCTCGACGATCGCCGCCCCGAGCGCCCCCGCCCGTCCCTCGTGCGCCCACGGGAACGCCACCACGAGCCGCCGTACGTCGGACTCCGGGCGGACCCGTACGCCGATCCGCCCGATCCCGGCCTCCCGGGCGATCCGCCGTACGACATGACCGACGACCCGGATCGCGAACCGCTGCCGGAACCCGGACCCGATCCGGCCGGGCCGGGTGGCGCCGAGACCGATCGCCTGGCCGTACGCTTTCGCCGCCGGAGCGGGGGCGTCCGCGATCGCCGACACGTCCAGCGTCAGCTTGATCGCGGCCCGGCTGAAGTAGAGATTGGCGCCGTCGAGAACGCGGAGCTCTACCAACGAAGTTGCCACTACGCTCCCATCGCGTGGTAGCCGCCGTCGACGTGCACGATCTCGCCGGTGGTCGCGGGGAAGAAGTCACTGAGCAGGGCGACGATGGTGCGCCCGGTCGGCTCCAGGTCGGACGGGTCCCAGCCCAGCGGGGCGCGGTCCAGCCACGGCTCCTCGAACTTCTCGAAGCCCGGGATCGCCTTCGCGGCCAGGGTCTTCAGCGGGCCGGCCGACACCAGGTTGCACCGAATGCCCTGGGCGCCGAGGTCGCGCGCCAGGTACCGGTTCGTGGACTCGAGGGCGGCCTTCGCCACCCCCATCCAGTCGTACCCGGGCCAGGCCACGGTCGCGTCGAAGGTCATCCCGACGACGCTGCTGCCACGGCTCATCAGCGGCGCGCAGGTCACGGCCAGCGACTTCAGGCTGTACGCCGACACGTGGACGGCCTGCGCCACGTCGTCCCACGGCCCTTCGAGGAACTTGCCGCCGAGGATCGTCTCCGGGTTGCCGTACGCGATCGAGTGCACGACCCCGTCCAGCCCGTCGACATGCTCACGGACGGCGTCCGGCAGCGCGGCCAGGTGCTCGGCGTTCGTGACGTCGAGCTCCAGCACCGGAGGCTCGGTCGGCAGCCGTTTCGCGATCCGCTTGGTGATGCTCAGCGCGCGGCCGAAGTTCGAGATCAGCACGGTGGCGCCTTGTTCCTGCGCCACCTTGGCGGTGGCGAAGCCGATCGACGAGTCGAGGGTGACTCCGGCGACCAGGATCCGCTTGCCGTCGAGGATGCCCACCGGCATGCCCTTTCTAGATGAGTGTTGTCAGTTGCCCATGCCGATGCCGCCGTCGACCGGGATCACCGCGCCGGTGATGTAGCCGGCCTCCTCCGACGACAGCCAGCGGACCGCGTTCGCGATCTCCTCGGTCAGGCCGAAGCGGCCGAGCGGGATCTGGCTGAGGTACTGCTTCTGGGTCTCCTCCGGCAGCACTGCGGTCATGTCGGTCTCGACGAAGCCCGGCGCGACCACGTTCGCGGTGATGCCGCGGCTGCCCAGTTCGCGGGCGATCGAGCGGGCCATGCCGATCAGTCCGGACTTGCTGGCCGCGTAGTTCACCTGACCGGGCGAGCCGAGCAGGCCGACCACCGAGGAGATGAACACGATCCGGCCCTTGCGCAGCCGCAGCATGCCCTTGGCGGCGCGCCGGGCGACCCGGAAGGAGCCGGTGAGGTTGGTCTCGATCACCGAGTCCCAGTCGTCGTCGGACATCCGCAGCAGCAGCGTGTCGCGGGTGATGCCGGCGTTCGCCACCAGCACCTCGACCGGCCCGTGCTGCTCCGCGATCGTGTCGAACGCGGCGTCGACCTGTTCCTGGTCGGTGATGTCGCACTTCACGCCGAGGAAGCCCTCCGGCGGCGGGCTGGTGTTGTACGTGACAGCGACCTGGTCGCCCGCCTCCTTGAACGCGGTCGCGATCGCCAGCCCGATCCCCCGGCTACCGCCGGTCACCAACACAGACCTACCCACAAGCCCTCCTCACATCGCCGGACGGAGGAACGCTATCCCACGGAGGCCGGGCGATCCGACTTAGGAGTCTTCGAGGCGGAAGCCGACCTTCATGCCGACCTGGTAGTGGTCGATCTGGTTGTCGACGACGTGGCCGCGGATCTCGGTCACCTCGAACCAGTCGAGGTGCCGAAGGGTCTCCCCGGCCCTGGCGATGCCGTTGGTGATCGCCTGGTTGATGCCCTCTTTCGAGGTGCCGACGATCTCCGTGACCCGGTAGGTGCGATCGGTCATGACAAACCTCTCTCCATCCGGCTGCGCCCAGGCGGGCGGCGCGGCGTACCGTTGTTCTTGGTGAGGAGGATAGATGTCGAAACGCCATGAGCGGAGCGACGCGACGGTCGTCTCGGTGACGAGTGCGCAGCCGGGCCGGTCCGAGGATCTGGACAGCCGGATCGCGCGCTACGCCTGGATGATGTCGATCCGGATCGTCTGCTTCGTGCTGGCCGTCGTCACCCCGTCGCCGTGGCGCTGGCTCTTCGTCGTCGGCGCCATCGCCTTGCCGTACTTCGCGGTCGTGCTGGCGAACGCCCAGCGGTCCACGACCACACCCGCCGCGGAGCCGTACGTCGCCCCCGCGCGGCCCGCGATCGGGGAGCGTCCGACGGTCGTCGTACCCGCTGACTCCGACACTTCTCAGGACACTTCTCCGGACGCTTCTCAGGACCGTCCGGCCGACACCGAAAAGTGATCTGGGCCGGGACTGGAAAACTTGGACTGATCCGTGTCAGAATCTCCCGCGTGCTCTGAAGTTCAGCTGTGGAATTCAGGGACTTGATGCGGCGTCGGACGGCTCCCCCCGTGGCTGTCCGACGTCGCTTCATTTTGCCCAGGCTATTGATTATTGAGGCATCAGGAATGCAGAGGAATGACACCCGCGGATGACTGAAGAAGCCGCACCGACTGCACCGACCCCGCCGACCGACTGCTCCGCCAGGGGCTGCGGGAACCCTGCCACCTGGGCGCTGCTGTGGAACAACCCGAAGATCCATACCCCCGACCGGCGCAAGACCTGGCTGGCCTGCGACGAACACAAGGACAGCTTGTCCGACTTCCTCGATCGCAGGTCTTTCCTGCGCGAGGTCGAGCCATTCAGCGGATGAATGCCAGGTAGCGAAAAACTACATTTCCGGATTGGGCCGGTATGACCTCAACCGCCGATCGCTGACATCGGGCGGGACGGTTGCAGGAAGCTCGGGTCGTTGATGCCGTGACCCGGAAGTTTGTTGAGCATCGCGCGACGCCAGCGGTCGGCCAGTTCGGCGTCGTCGGCGCCGGCCCGCAGCGCGGTCCGCAGGTCGGACTCGGTGCGCGCGAACAAGCAGTCCCGGACCTGCCCGTCGGCGGTCAGCCGAACCCGGTCGCAGTCCCCGCAGAACGGCCGCGTGACGGACGCGATGATGCCGACCGTCTGCGGTCCGCCGTCGACCAGGAACGACTCGGCCGGCGCACTGCCGCGCTTCGACGCGTCGTCCGGCGTCAGATGGAACCGCTCGGTGAGCATTCCGAGAATCTCGTCGGCGGTGATCATCGTCGTCCGGTCCCAGCCGTGCTGCGCGTCCAGCGGCATCTGCTCGATGAACCGCAGTTCGTAACCGCGCTCGAGGCAGAACTCCAGCAATTGCGGCGCACCCGAGTCATTCACGCCGCGCATGAGGACCGCATTGACTTTCACCGGCGTCAGGCCGGCGTCGTGCGCGGCCTCCAGCCCGCCGATCACGTCCTGCAAACGGTCCCGCCGGGTCAGATTCTTGAACGTTTCCTGGTCGACCGTGTCGAGGCTCACATTCACCCGGTCCAGACCGGCGGCCTTCAGCGCGGCCGCCTGCCGGGCGAGGCCGATCCCGTTCGTGGTCAGTGACACCTCGGGGCGGGGCGCGAGTGCCGTCGTACGGGCGACGATATCGACCAGGCCGCGGCGCAGCAGCGGTTCGCCGCCGGTGAAGCGGATCTCGTGCACGCCCAGGAGCGTGACCGCGACCGACACCAGGCGGACGACCTCGTCGTCGGTGAGCAGTTCGGGCTTCGCGAGCCAGTCCAGACCCTCTTCGGGCATGCAGTACGTGCAGCGCAGGTTGCAACGGTCCGTGAGCGACACGCGCAGGTCGGTCGCGGTCCGGCCGTAGCGGTCCGCCAGACCGGTTCGCGTCCCGTCCTGGATCATCGCCGCCTGGATCGCTGTCACGACCCCAGCGTACGTGCCGCGCGTCAGCCATTTCAGGGGATGGCTTAAGTTCGAGACGTGGGTCGCCTGATGAACATTCGCTGGATCGTCGCCGCACTGGCCGTCGTCGCACTCGCCGGCGTGTGCGTGCAGCTCGGTCGCTGGCAGCTGCACCGCCTCGACGAACGCAAGGCGCGCAACACGGTGACCCGGACCAATCTGGCCGCCCGGGCGGCCCCGATCGACCAGATCCTCGGTCCGCCGGGCGTCGTCGGCGACCAGCACGCCTGGCGCACCGTCGTTCTCTCCGGGCGGTACGACGCCTCGAAGCAGGTCGTCCTGAAGTACCGCAACGTCCAGGACAAGCCGGGCTTCGAGATCGTCACCCCGCTGGTGCTCGCGGACGGGAAGGCGGTGCTGGTCGATCGCGGCTTCCTGGCCCGGCAGAGTTCGGAGCTGATGCCGCTGCACGTCCCCGCCGTACCGTCCGGCGAGGTGACCGTCACCGGCCGCCTGCAGCGCAGCGAACGCGGCGGCCACACCAACGGCGGTACGCCGGACGACGGTACGGCGCGACTCATCAACGGCCCGGACTACGCGAAGGTGCTCGGGCTGAACCTGTACGACGGCTACGTCACCGTGGACAAGCAGGAGCCGGCGAACGACCCGGCGTTCAGCTCGTTCCCCGGGCCGGAGATCGACGACGGGCCGCACTTCTTCTACGCGCTGCAGTGGTTCTTCTTCGCGCTGCTGGCGCTCGGTGGACTCGTCTACTTCTCCCGGCAGCAGGCGACCGCCGGCAAGCCCGCAGAGCAGCAGCCCGAGGCCGTCGAACGACCCGAGGCCCACGCCGGAGCCCCGGACTGACGCCTGCCCTGGCAGCTCGTTGCCTTGCGCAACGACGGTTCTTGCCGTGGGCACGAGATGCGCGGCGGGGTGTGGTGGGGCAGGATGGTGCTGTGGACCTCGGACTGCGCGATCGCACCTACATCGTCACCGGCGCGAGTGCCGGACTCGGCTTCGCCACTGCCAAGGCGCTGGCCGCCGAAGGCGCGCGGCTGGTGATCTCCAGCCGCAACGAGGAGTCGATCGCGCGCGCCGCGGCGGAGCTGACGGAGCTCGGCGGGAACGTCGTCGGGATCCCCGTCGACAACGCCGACCCGGACAGCGCGGAGCGGCTGGCCGCGACCGCGATCGCCAAGTGGGGCGAGCTGCACGGCGCGCTGATCAGCGTCGGCGGACCGCGGGCCGGGACCGCGCTGGACACCGACGAGGAGGACTGGCGGTCGGCGTTCGACAGCGTGTTCCTCGGCGGGCTGCGGATCGCTCGCGCGGTCGCCCGGGCCGGCGCCGAGGACACCTCGATCGCGTTCGTGCTCTCGTCGTCGGTGAAGTCCCCGATCGCCGGCCTGGCGATCTCGAACGGTTTGCGGCCCGGCCTCGCGATGGTGGCGAAGACGCTCGCCGACGAGCTCGGGCCGAACGGGATGCGGGTGAACGGCCTGATGCCGGGCCGGATCGCGACCGACCGCCTGAAGGAGCTGGACGCCCGCGGCGGCGATCCCGACACGGCCCGGCGAGCCGCGGAGAAGACCATCCCGCTGCGCCGTTACGGCACCCCCGACGAGTTCGGCCGGGTCGCCGCGTTCGTGCTCTCCCCCGCAGCGTCGTATCTCACCGGCGCCATCATCCCGATCGACGGCGGCGCCCTCCGCACCTTCTGACCTGCCTTAGCCCCACTGGCCGGGCACGTAGTCCCCGGCGGGCTGCTGGGTGATCACGTTGAGGCGGTTCCAGGTGTTGATGCCCGCGACTGCCGCGACCAGGGCGCCCAACTGCTCCTCGTTGTAGTGCTTGGTGGCGTTCAGCCACACGTCGTCGGGAACTCCGCCGGCTGCGTCGGCGATCCGGGTGCCGGCTTCGGCCAGCGCGAGCGCGGCGCGCTCGGCCTCGGTGTAGACGGTGGCTTCGCGCCACGTCGCGACGAGGTTGATCCGGACCGAGGTCTCGCCGTGATGCGCGAGATCCTTCGAGTGCATGTCGACGCAGTACGCGCAGCCGTTGATCTGGCTGACCCGAAGCTCGACCAGCTCGAGCGTGGTCAGTGGGACCCCGACGGTGGTCGCGACCCGGGCCGCGCTGTTCAGGTGCTTGATGAACTTGGTGAGGACGGGGTTGGTGAACAGGTCCAGACGAGTGTCCATAACAGGTATCTCTCCTAGCGAATGAGCGTTTGACACCCATCCGACGAGACAGCCCCGCAAAGTGTCAGTCGGGGATCCGGTTGCCCTGCTCGTCCCAGTGCTCGGCGACCTTCTTGCTCGGCTGGACCCTGGGCGGCTCCCCCGGCATCTTCGGGTAGTCCGGCGGGAAGTTCAGCTCGCCGCCGGGAAGCTCCTCCCACAGCCGCAGCAACGGCTCCAGCGGGTACGCCGTGTCGTCCATGTCCGCCCACGGATCGCCGTCGGCGAGGTACTCCGGAACCGTGTGCAGGTTGAACGCCCGCGGATCGTCGACCTCGGCGAGCCGCTCCCACGTCATCGGCGTACTCACCGGCGCACCCGGCCGTGGCCGGAGCGACCAGGCGCCCGCGACGGTCCGGTCACGGAGGTTCTGGTTGAAGTCCAGGAAGATCGACGCTTCGCCGCGTTGTTCCTTCCACCAGGCGGTGGTCACGCCGTCGTCGCGGCGTTCGAGCTCGCGGCCGAGGCCGATCGCGGCGTGCCGGACCTCGTCGAAGCTCCACTCCGGCCGGATCCGGACGTAGATGTGGATGCCGCGGTTGCCGCTGGTCTTCGGATAGCCCCGCAGACCCAGCTCCTCGAGGAGTTCGCGGGCGACGCCGGCCACCCGCCGGGCATCGGCGAAGGTCGCGCCGGGCTGTGGGTCGAGGTCGAGGCGCAGCTCGTCGGGGCGGTCGAGATCGCTGCTGCGAACGGCCCACGGGTGGAAGGTCAGCGTGCCCATCTGCGCCGCCCACACCGCGGCGGCGGGTTCGCTCAGGCACAGCTCGTCGATCGGGCGTCCGTTCGGCGTCAGCACGCGGCAGGTCTCGAGCCAGTCGGGCGCGCCTTTCGGGAGCCGCTTCGAGTAGAAGCCGTCCCCCGTCTGACGACCGGTCGCGTCCACCGACAGCGTCATACCTTCACGCCATCCACCCGGCCAGCGTTCCAGCGCGACAGGACGGTCGCCCGACGCCCGCATGAACGCGGGCGCCACGGCGGTGAAGTACTCGCAGACCTGCAGTTTGGTGACCTCCGGGGCCCAGTCGGTCGCCTCGTAGGCCACCCGATCGGGGCTGGAGACCCGGACCTCCCGGTCCCCCACGGTGAGCATCACCGCTGTGCTCTTCGCCATGCCGTGACCGTATCGCCCCAACCCGACAAATCCGGAGAATTTCCGTTGGGCGCACGGGAAAGGCAACTTTTCTCGACCTCTGGCCACGGTAGGTGACCGGGCGGTAACGTTCCTGCACCTCGTTCCTGGGGCGTGAGGCCCCCGGGACACCTGACAAGGAGCGCGAGGATGAATAGATCCGCCCTGATCGCCGCTGCCACCGCAGTGGTGACCGCTACCGCCCTCGGACTGACCAGCGCCACCACAGCGGCCGGTGCGCCAACGGCTTCCCCTGTCCCCACCCCCGCCGCGGCCGTTGCCAAGGCCAAGGAAGCGATCAGCAGCAACCTGACCGCGTTGCGGGCCACGACGGCCGACGCGTTCTTGGTCAAGGACGTGATCGTCGACAAGGACGGCTCCAGCCACGTCCGGATGGACCGCACGATCGGGGGGCTCCCGGTCCTCGGCGGCGACGTGGTCGTGCACCAGGCGAAGGACGGCGCCTTCAAGGGCGCCAGCCTGTCGCTGGGCAGGAGCGCCAATGTCGCCCGTACGCCGAAGGTCAGCAGCGCGACCGCTACCGCGAAGGCGCTCGCCAAGGGCCTGAAGGCCGACGGCAAGCCGAGTCTGGTGATCGAGGCCCGCAAGGGTGCGCCGCGGCTGGCCTACCTGGTCACGGCGGTCGGCACCCAGGCCGACGGTACGCCGAGCCGCATCACGACGACCGTGGACGCCCTGACCGGCGCGAAGCTGGTCAGCGAGCAGCACATCGAGACCGCGACCGGTGACGGCAAGAGCCTGTACAGCGGGACCGTGCCGCTCGAGACCTCCACGGCCACCGGCGGCTTCACGCTGACCGACGCGACGCGTGGCGGCGGCTACACCGGCGACGCGAACAACAAGACCGACTCGCTCCTGTGCCAGCTCTTCGGCTTCGGCTGCACGGCCCCGACCCGTTTCACCGACGCGGACAACCACTGGGGCACCGGCGTCAACACGGACCGCGCCTCGGCCGCCGTCGACGCGCACTACGGCGCCGCGACGACGTACGACTACTACAAGACCGTGCACGGCCGGAACGGGATCTTCGGCGACGGCAAGGGCGTCCCGAGCCGCGTGCACTACGGCTCCAACTACGTGAACGCGTTCTGGGACGGCAAGCAGATGACGTACGGCGACGGCGACAACGTCGTCGCGGGTCCGCTCGTCTCGATCGACGTGGCCGGCCACGAGATGTCCCACGGCGTCACCGAGCACACCGCGAACCTCACCTACTCGGGTGAGTCCGGCGGCCTGAACGAGGCGACCAGCGACATCTTCGGCACGCTGGTCGAGTTCTACTCCAACAACGCCTCCGACCCCGGTGACTACTACATCGGCGAGGAGATCATGAAGGACCGCCCGGCGTTGCGGTTCATGGACAAGCCGAGCAAGGACGGCAACTCCGCCGACTGCTGGTCCTCCGGTGTCGGCAACCTCGACGTGCACTACTCCTCCGGCGTGGCGAACCACTTCGCCTACCTGCTGGCCGAGGGCACCGGCGCGAAGACGATCGGCGGCCTGCCGCACAACGGGTCCACCTGCAACGGCACGACGCTGGCCGGCATCGGGCACGACAAGGTCGGCAAGATCTGGTTCCGCGCGCTGACGACGTACATGACGAGCGGTACGACGTACGCGCAGGCCCGGACCGCCACGCTGAACGCGGCGACCGACCTGTACGGCGCCAGCAGCCCGGAGCGGGCCGCCGTCGCCGCCACCTGGACCGCTGTCAGCGTCAACTGACGCAACAGAGTGAGCAGCCGGTCCTGTCCCACTGGGGCGGACAGGACCGGCTATCAAACGTTTTGACCATTGCCACGGTGTTTGTGCGGACCTACCGTCACAGACATGGGTGGGGTGCCCGGGGGTGGGCCGCGGCTGCGTGCAGCGCGGCCGTTACTTCTCGTCGTCGACGCTGACCCGGAGCGTCTGGAACGGTGCGAGACCGAGTTGGATCGCGGCTTCGGCGCGGACTTCCGGGTCCGCGGTGAGCTGACAGCGGCGGCCGCGCTGGACTGTCTACAGCGCGCGCACGAGTGGGAGCAGCGGGTTGCCGTGGTGATGGTCGACCACGCGCTCCCGGACGAGGACCGAGCCGAGGTCCTCGCGGCGTCGCGGACGCTGCATCCCGACGCGCGGCGGGCGTTGCTGATCGAGTGGGGCGCCTGGGCGGAGCGTACGACGGCGTCGGCGATCCTGACCGCGATGTCGGTCGGCGACATCAACTATTACGTGCTGAAGCCGTGGATCGCGCACGACGAGCTGTTCCACCGCACGATCGCGGAGTTCGTCCAGGAGTGGTCGCGGTACGAGGTCGCCAACCTGCGTGAGGTGGTCGTGATCGCGGCCAGTACGTCGGTGCGCGGTCAGGCCGTGCGCAGTCTGCTGGCCCGCAACGGGATCCCGAGCGCGTTCCGGGACAGTGGTTCGGCGCTCGCGAACGACGTACTCGAGTTCATCGGTGAGCCGGATCCCGGCGACGGGGTGCTGGTGTGGATGCCGGCGGTCGGCGGCGCGGTCCTGCACGATCCGACCGACGCGGAGATCGCCGAGGCGTGGGGCGTCCCGACGACGCTGGCCCCTGACGCGGACCGGTCGTTCGACCTGCTGGTCGTCGGGGCCGGACCGGGCGGGCTGGCCGCGGCCGTGTACGGGTCGTCCGAGGGGTTGCGGACGCTGGTCGTGGAGCGCGAGTCGATCGGTGGGCAGGCCGGGACGAGTTCGCTGATCCGCAACTATCTCGGGTTCTCGCGTGGCATTCGCGGGTCGGAGCTGGCGCAGCGCGGCTACCAGCAGGCGTGGGTGTTCGGGGCGCATTTCGTGCTGATGCGAACGGTCGATCGGCTGGAGAAACGGGGCGATCAATTCGTCGCCGCGATCGAGGCGGTGGGCGAGGTCACGGCGCGGGCGGTCGTGCTGGCGAGCGGCGTGTCCTACCGGCGCCTCGACGTACCGTCCCTGGAGAAGCTGGTGGGCGCCGGGGTGTACTACGGCGCGAGCGTGTCCGAGGCGCATGGACTGCAGGATCGGGACGCGTGCGTGGTCGGTGGTGGGAACTCGGCCGGGCAGGCGGTCCTGCACCTGGCGCGGTACTGCCGTCGCGTGCTGCTGGTGATCCGCGGTGAGGATCTGGCGGCGAGCATGTCGCAGTACCTCATCGACGCGATCGTTGCCGCCGACAACGTCACGGTGCGGGCGTCGAGCGAGGTGACCGGCGGCGGTGGCGACGGGCGGCTGGAGTACGTCGTACTGCGGGACCGGCGGACCGGTGACGAGGAGACGGTCCCGGCCGACGGGCTGTTCGTGATGATCGGCGCGGTGCCGGGGACCGGTTGGCTGCCGGCCGAGGTGGGGCGGGACGCGCACGGTTTCGTGCTGACCGGGTCGGATGCCGCGGCGGATCCGCAGTGGCAGCAGGATCGGCCGCCGCAGCCGTACGAGACGACGGTGCCGGGGCTGTTCGCGGTCGGCGACGTACGGTGCGCGTCGGTGAAGCGGGTGGCGTCGGCAGTCGGTGAAGGATCGGTGGTGGTCTCGCAGATCCACACGCACCTCAAGGCCCGGTCGGATGCCTGAGCGGAAGTTCGTCTACACGCCGGCGATGGTCGGGCTGACCGCGCTGGTGCTGGTGTTGCCGCTCATCGGCCTCGTGCTGGTGTTGCAGGAGCCACGGTTCGACGTGCATTGGGAGCACCATCCCGCACACTTCTGGTTGGTGCTGCTGACTGCCGCGTTGAGCGCCGTACTCGCGTACACGACCGGCGCGGCGGCTTTGCGGCGAGGTGATGCGCGGGTGCTGTTCGTGTCGCTGGCGTTCCTGTCGGCGGCAGGGTTCCTAGGGCTGCATGCGCTGGCGACGCCGAAGGTCCTGCTGGACACGCCGAACGTCGGCTTCACGCTCGCGACGCCCATCGGGGTGGCGCTGGCGTCGGTCTTTGCGTTCCTGTCGAGCCTGACCGTCTCCGGCATCGCGTGGGGCCGAAGGCTGCGGGTCGGTTTGCTCGTGCTGATGGCCTTGTGGGCGGCGGCTTCGGTACTGCGGTTGTGGCCGCTGCACGCGACGTCCGTCCCAGAAGTTGCCGACGGCATCCTCACCGCGCTCGCCGTACCCACGGTTCTGCTGTACTGCGTTGCCGCGGCGAGGTACCTGCGGACGTGGTGGGCGCGGCCGTCGCTGATGCTGCTGTCGATGATCGCGGCGTTCGTACTGCTCGGCGAGGCGATGGTCGCGCTGGTGTTCGCCCGGAACTGGGCGTTGTCGTGGTGGGAGTGGCACGTGCTGATGCTCGGCGCCTTCGTGCTGGTCGTCGCCGGGGTCCGGATCCAGTGGTACGAGGAACGGTTCGCGGACCTGTACCAGGAGGACACGGTGTCGGGACGGCGCGAGCTGAGCGTGCTGTTCGCGGACCTGCAGGGGTTCACGTCGTTCTCGGAGCAGCACGACCCGTCCGAGGTCACGGCGATGCTCAACACGTACTTCCAGGTCGTCGTACCGCAGGTCGTCCGGCGGCACGGCGGCGACGTGGACCGGATCATCGGCGACGCCTTGATGGTGACGTTCAACAAGCGTGGTGACCAGCCGGATCATGCGCATCGAGCGGCCGAGGCCGGGCTGGCACTGCAGAAGGCGGCGGCCGCCGTACAGGACGCGCATCCGAACTGGCCGCGGTTCCGGGTCGGGATCAACAGTGGGATCGCGTCCGTGACGCTGCTCGGGACGGAAGGCGGGAGAACGCATACCGTCATCGGTGACACCGTGAACGTCGCATCGCGGATCGAGGGGAAGGCTCCGGGTGGGGCGGTCGCGATCGGCCCGGCGACGAAGGCCCTGCTGCCGGAGGCCCGCACCGAGTCCCTCGGGCTGGTCAGTTTGAAGGGAAAGGCCGAGCCGGTCGAGGTGTACCAACTGCTGGCGCTGCGCGGGAACGAATGATCACCCCTGCCTTCGGCACCTGTTCACGTGTTGGACCTTGGAACGACCTCTCGCCGGTGTGAGAATCCGGGCCATGTCTGCCCTGTACCGATCGCGGCGCCGCCTGGGCGCTCTCGTGGTCACTTCGAGTCTCGTCTTCGCCGGCGCTGCGATGCTGATCGCCCGGCCTGCCGATGCTGCATCCACTGACGTGGTCATCACTGAGGTGTACGGCGGTGGCGGCAACAGCGGCGCGCCGTACCAGAACGACTTCGTGGAGCTGACCAACAACAGCTCGGCCCCTGTCGACGTGAGCGGCTGGTCGATCCAGTACGCCTCGTCGAGCGGCACGTCGTGGCAAGTGACGAAGCTGACCGGCACCATCGCGCCCGGAGCCGCCTACCTCGTCCAGGAGGGAGCCGGCGCCGGCAACGGCCAGCCGCTGCCGACGGCGAACGCGACCGGAACCATCCCGATGTCCGCGTCCACCGGCAAGGTCGCGCTGGTCACGAACCAGACCGCGCTCGCCTGTGGCGCCACCTGCCACGCGGACGCGGGCGTCAAGGACTACGTCGGCTTCGGTACGGCGAACGACTCCGAGACCGCGCCTGCGCCGGGCCTGTCGAACACGACCTCGGCCGCGCGGACCGACCCGGCGAAGGACACCGACAACAACAGTGCCGACTTCGCCGCGGGCAACCCGTCGCCCGGCACGCTCACCGGTGGTCCGGCCGAGCCGCCGGTGGACGCGAAGATCCACGACATCCAGGGCGCCGCGCACCGCTCGCCGCTGGAGGGCAAGCAGGTCGCGAACGTCACCGGTGTGGTGACGGTGAAGGGCAGCAATGGGTTCTGGTTCCAGGACCCGCAGGCGGACGACAACCCGGCGACCAGCGAGGGCCTGTTCGTGTTCACCAGCTCCGCGCCGACGGTCTCCGTGGGCGACGCCGTGACGGTCGAGGGCTCGGTCGCCGAGTTCCGCCCGGGCGGCTCCGGCGGTACGACGAACCTGACGACGACCGAGCTGACCAACCCGAAGGTCACTGTGACCGGGACTGCCGCCGTACCGGCGCCGACCATCGTCGGACCGGGCGGGCGCGTGCCGCCGTCGACCGTGATCGACGATGACTCGAACGGTGACGTCGAGACGACCAGTACCGCATTCGACCCGGCCAGCGACGGTCTCGACTTCTGGGAGTCGCTGGAGGGCATGTGGCTGGGCATCAACCAGCCGGAGGTCACCGGCCCGACGAGTTCGTTCCGCGAGCTGTCCGTCGTACCGGCTGGGTCGGGTGTGCGTACGGTGCGCGGCGGGATCCTGCTGCAGAAGACCGACAGCAACCCGGAGCGGGTGCTGCTGGACGACGTACTGACGACGATCCCGGACGCGAAGACCGGCGACAAGCTGGCCGGTGTGGTGACGGGTGTCCTCGACTACTCGTTCGGCAACTTCAAGCTGCTGCCGACCACGACGCCGACCGTGATCGACGGCGGGGTCAAGCGCGAGACGACCAAGGCTTCGTCGCCGGTGCAGCTGTCGGTGGCGACGTTCAACGTGGAGAACCTGGACCCGTCCGACGGCGACGTCAAGTTCGACGGGCTGGCGGAGGCGGTCGTGCACAACCTTGCGTCGCCGGACATCCTCGGTCTCGAGGAGGTCCAGGACGACGACGGAGCGGTCAACTCCGGTGACACGAGCGCGGACAAGACGCTCGGCATGCTGACCGCTGCGATCGTGAAGGCGGGCGGGCCGCAGTACACCTGGAAGCAGATCGACCCGGTGAACAACCAGGAGGGCGGCGAGCCGGGCGGCAACATCCGGGTCGCGTTCCTGTACCGGACGGACAAGGCGGTGAAGTTCGTCGACACGCCCGGCGGGACGTCGACGTCGGCGACCACGATCGTCACGGACGGCCGCGGCAAGCCGCACCTGAGCGCCTCGCCGGGCCGGATCGACCCGGCGAACCCGGCCTGGGCCGCCACCCGGGTGCCGCTCGCGGGCGAGTTCAAGTGGCACGGGCAGACCGTGTTCGTGGTCGTGAACCACTTCAGCTCGAAGGGCGGCGACAACCCGCTGTGGGGCCGCTTCCAGCCGCCGGTGCAGGTGACCGCGGAGAAGCGGCACCAGCAGGCCGCCTCGGTGCGCGGGTTCGTGGACCAGATCCTGGCCAAGGACAAGGGTGCGAACGTCGTCGTCCTCGGTGACCTGAACGACTTCGACTGGTCGCAGACCGCGGACATCCTGGTCGGCTCGGGCAAGACCGCGCTGATCGACCTGCCGCGGACGCTGCCGCTGCCGGAGCGGTACAGCTACGTGTTCGAGGGCAACAGCCAGATCCTCGACCAGATCCTGATCTCGCAGAACCTGCGGCCGGCGTCGGCGTACGACGTCGTGCACATGAACGCGGAGTTCCCGGACCAGATCTCCGATCACGACCCGCAGGTGGTGAAACTCATCCCGCTGCCCTCCTGGGTGCGATAACCGGAGTCTTACGTCGGTGGCCCGGGCGGGGTTTTCCTTGTCCGGGCGCCGATACTGGGGACGTGAC
The DNA here is from genome assembly GCF_004331345.1 of Kribbella soli. GTDB lineage: Bacteria > Actinomycetota > Actinomycetes > Propionibacteriales > Kribbellaceae > Kribbella > Kribbella soli. Next base: position 153,925 of record NZ_SJJZ01000003.1, read on the forward strand.
AGATCAGACCAAGCAGTACGCCGTACAGAAGTCCGACACGGAGTGGAAGGCCGAGCTCTCCCCCGCCGAGTTCCACGTGCTGCGCCAGGCCGGTACCGAGCGGCCGTTCGTCGGTGAGTACACCGACACCAAGACGGTCGGCGTGTACAGGTGCCGGGCCTGCGACGCGGAGCTCTTCCGGAGCGAGACCAAGTTCGACTCGCACTGCGGCTGGCCGTCGTTCTTCGCGCCGCTCGCCGAGGACCGGGTCGAGTACATCGAGGACCACGACCTCGGCATGAAGCGCGTCGAGGTCCGCTGCGCCAACTGCGGCTCCCACCTCGGCCACGTCTTCGAGGGCGAGGGCTACGGCACTCCCACCGACCTCCGCTACTGCATCAACAGCATCAGCCTCACCCTCACCCCGGCCGACCCCGCCTGACCCACCGGTCGCCCGGCGGAGTCCTAGACTGGGGCGGCTGGTGGAATCTGGGGAAGGAAATTGGTGGCTGACGACGTCCGTAGTCCGCGGGTTCTCGATGTGCTGGCGGCGGAGAAGCCGTGGGAGGTGCCGGGCGACTGGCTGGCCCGTGTCCGAAGGCAGCTCAAGGCCTGGGCCGACGACCCTGAGGCGCTGCGGCCGTTGCGCCCCGAGGCGTTCCCGGACTTCGTCAAGGGCACGCCCGCCGCGGTCTGGTACACCCATCAGGTGGCCCCGCTGCTGACCGGGTGGATCCCCGTCCTGCACGGTGAGTACGCCGACCTGTCGACCGAGCTCACCCACGAGTTCTACCGGCCGTCCTCCCGCCTCGGCGGCAGCGGCCACGTGATCCACGCGGCGCCGACCGACTGGCACCTGCAGGCGATCGCCGGCGCCCGCGGCTTCCGCGAGAACGGGCGTAAGCACGCTCTGCAGCTGTCCCGCAACGTCGCCGCGCTGTTCGTCGACGCTCCCCCGATGGCAGCCCGTGCCACCGCCCTGACCGCGGCGTTCGACCGCGTCCTGGCCAACCGCGAGATCACCGAGCTGCACATCACCGGCGAGTACGACGACATCGCGAAGTACTGGCGTACCGACGCGCTCAACGACGCCGAGCGCGCCGTACTCCCCGAGCTCGCCGGCCCCACCGCGGCCCTGCGCTACTCGCTGAACGCGGTCCGGGACACGCACGCCCGGATGCTGATGGTGAGCCCGGACGAGTACGCCGGCGACTTCGCCCAGGTGCTGGCCGAGCTGATCCTGGCCACCGGGCTGCGCGGGATTCCGCAGTCTGTGGCAAACATCCTCGGTGACTCCGCGATCGACGTGCACAAGGCGCTCCAGGACCTCGACCCGACGTTCACGCTGCAGACCTGGCACGGCCACATCAACCAGTGGATGTCCCGCGCGATCCGCAACGGCCAGGCGCCCCTCGCCCGGTCCTGGGGCGCCGCCGCCGCGCGGGTCGGCGTACACCTGTCCGGTGTGCTCAACAACGCGGCGTGGCCGGAGCCGGAGGTCCCGGACCTGACCACGCTGTTCCGGATGCTCGACCGGGAGCGCTGGAGCGCCCTCGAGAACCAGGCCGCGTCGAACCAGGAAGCCTCGCTCTCAGCCGCCTGGAACGACGTCAAGAAGGAAGAAGACAAGAGCGCCGGCAACGCCTCGGGTGGCACGCTCGACGACGCGCTGCCGAAGCCGCTCGACTTCAGCGACAATCCGATCGCCGAGCTCGACTCGCTGATCGGCCTGGAGTCGGTGAAGGACGCGGTCCGCCGGATGGTCGCCGAGGTGAAGACGAACCTCCGCCGGGCCGAGCTCGGGCTGCCGAGTCACGAGCGCGCGCGGCACATGGTGTTCGTCGGCAAGCCCGGTACGGCGAAGACCACGATCGCCCGGCTATTGAGCCGGATCTACCACCAGCTCGGCGTCCTGGAGAAGGGCCATGTGGTCGAGGTCGACCGCTCCGACCTGGTCGGCGCCGGCCTCGGTTCGACCGCCCCGATGACCGCGGCGAAGTTCCGCGAGGCGCTCGGCGGCGTGCTGTTCATCGACGAGGCGTACAGCCTGACGCCGGAGAACACCCCGGGCGACTACGGTCTCGAGGCGGTCGCGACGGTCCTGAAGTTGATGGAGGACCACCGCAACGACTGCATCGTGATCGTCGCCGGGTACCACCGCGAGATGCAGCGGTTCATGGAGTCCAACACCGGTCTGGCGTCCCGGTTCCCGAAGCTGCTGTCGTTCAGCGAGTACGACACCGACCAGCTGGTCGGTATCTTCGAGCTGCAGGCCCGGCAGAAGGGCATGATCTACGGCGAGGAAGTGCTGGACAAGGTCCGCGCCGTCATCCCGCCCGCGCCGCGTGGCCACAGCTTCGGTAACGGCCGTTTCATCCGGAACGTGCTCGAGGAGGCCGTCTCCAACCAGGCCACCCGGCTGTCCGCCAGCGACCCGGACAAGCTCACCGAGCGGGACCTGCGCGAGCTGATCCCGTCGGACGTCCGGCCCCCGACGTCGATGCGTGCCGAGGACTACCTGCTGCAGAAGCCCGGCACTTAAACCGGGGTCGCGAGCGCCACGGGGTTGCCCTCGGGATCGGCGAGGTACGCCTGGCGCTCGCCCCACGGCATCGTGGCCGGCTCCTGCAGGACCGGGTGGCCGGCCGCGCGGAAGCGTTCCACCTCCGCCTCGACGTCGTCGACGTACACGAACAGCTCGAAGCGTGGCGCCGCACCGACCGTGATACCGAGCTGCGCCTCGGGCCAGTTGGCGTCGGACAGGCCGAGGGACGACTCGCCGCGCTCCAGGCCGACGTAGTGCGGGTCGCCCTCCAGCGGGAACTGGTACGTCGGTTCGTAGCCGAGGAGCGCGTAGAACTCGACGGACCGGCGTACGTCGGAGACGTAGAGCACCGGGAACGCCTTGCGATGCATCACACCAGATTAGCGACCAGCTCGGAGAGCTCGGTGCGCTTGCCGGTGTAGAACGGGATCTCCTCGCGGACGTGCCGGCGGGCCGTCGACGCGCGCAGGTCGCGCATCAGGTCGACCATCCGGTGCAGTTCGTCGGCCTCGAACGCGAGGATCCACTCGTAGTCGCCGAGCGCGAACGACGCCACGGTGTTCGCCCGCACGTCCGGATAGGTGCGCGCCATCTTGCCGTGCTCGGCGAGCATGAAGCGGCGCTCCTCGTCCGGCAGCAGGTACCACTCGTAGGACCGGACGAACGGGTACACGCAGATGTAGCCGCGCGCCTCCTCGTCGGCCAGGAACGCCGGGATGTGGCTCTTGTTGAACTCGGCCGGCCGGTGCAGCGCGAACTGCGACCAGACCGGCACCAGGTGCCGCCCGAGCCGCGAACGGCGCAGCTGGTGGTACGCCTTCTGCAGTGCGTCCGACGTCGGCGCGTGCCACCAGATCATGAAGTCGGCGTCCGCCCGGAAGCCTTCGACGTCGTAGAACCCGCGGATCACCACGTCCTCGGCGGCAAGCTTCCCGACCAGCTCGTTGAGCTCGGCAGTCACCTCGTCCCGGTCCAGGTCACCGAGGGGCGTCTCGACCTTGAACACCGACCACAGGGTGTAGCGGATCACGTCGTTGAGCTCACGGGCTTTCGGCTTACCAGTCACGACTTCATTGTCTCCAATGCGTTCAGGTGTTCCCGCACCCGGGTCGCCGCCTTGCCACCCGAGGCCACACACGCGGCGATCCCGACGCCCCGGTACGCCGCACCGCACACCGCCAGTCCGGGTACGTCGGCCACCGCGGCCTCCACCCGGTCGACGCGATCCAGGTGGCCGACGGCGTACTGCGGAAGACCACCGCCCCACCGTGTCACCAACGACCCGACCACCTCGGCCTGCAGGCCGATCGCCGTGCGCAGATCCGCGACCGCGAGCTGAACCAGCTCCTCGTCGGACCGCTGCAGCACGTACTCCTCACCGAGCCGCCCGACCGAGGCACGCAGTACCGCGAGCTCTCCCCCGGCCTCCGCGGACCACGCCCACTTGGCGTGCGAGTACGTCGACGCCTTGATCGTCCGGCCCTCCACCGACGGCACCAGGAACCCGGACCCGTTGGCATCCGACGGCCAGTCCCGCTTCCGGACGGCGAGCGTGACGATCGCCATGCTCGCGTACTCCACCGCCGCCAGCTCGGTCGATGCCGCGGGCGCCAGCTCCCCCAGCATCCGTCCCGCCGGAGCAGCCGGTACGGCGACCACGACCGCATCCGCCGAGAGGTACGTCGGCGCGGGCACCGGTCCCGCCTCCAGCTCGAACCCGTCGGCGGTCCGCGAGATCCGGCGTACGGCGAGCTTGGTGCGGATCTCGACGCCGCGGGCGGTCAGGTCCTGCTCGAGAGCGCCGATCAGGCGGTTGATGCCGCCGACGATGCCCGCGAACACCGGCTGGCCGGCGCGCTTCTGGCCCAGTTCGCGGAGCTCGGCCGTGGCGGCGAGCAGGCTCGGCGCGGTCCGCAGCTTCGCGTACAGGTCGGGTACGGCGGCGGCGAGCGAGATCTCGTCGGCCTTCCCGGCGTACACCCCGCCGAGCAGCGGGTCGATCAGCTTGTCGGTCACCGCAGACCCCATGCGCTCGGCGACGAACCGCCCGATCGCCACGTCCTCCGTCAGCGCAGGCGCGGGCAGCTCGGCCTCGTGCGCGACCTGCTCGGCGGCCGCATCCCCGAGTACGTCGGCGGTCGCGGCCGGATCCACCGGGACGCCCATCACGGTCGGCGGGATCGCGCGGATCCGGTCGCCGACCCACAGCCCGGCCGAGGTCGTTGCCGGATGCACCAGATCGTCCCCGAGCCCGACGGCCCGGATCAGCTCCACCGCCTCCGGCCGCCGCGCCAGCACCGACTCGGCGCCGAGGTCGACCGGCACACCCTCGATCGCGTCCCCGGCCAGCTTCCCGCCGAGCCGCGGCGACCCTTCGAGGACCGTGATCCGCGGCGGGTTCGGCCCGGTCGCGAGCGCATGCGCCGCCGCCAGCCCACTGATCCCGCCACCGACCACGACCACCCGGCTCACGCCGTTCACTCGGACTCCAAGCTCAACTCGTACTTCTTGCCCGGCCCGAGGTCGGTGCTGCTGCTGCCGACAGGGCGGAACCCGGTGCGCGTCAGCACCGCCTGCGAGGCGCCGTTGTGGTCCGAGGCCCCGGCCGTCAGCGCGGTCAGCCCGTAGTCGGTCCGTGCGACCTCGATGATCGCCCGCACGGCCGCCGTCGCGAGGCCCTTTCCGGCCCATTTCTCGGCGATCCGGTAGCCCAGCTCGGCCGATCCGTTCACAAGGTCCATCAGGTTCACCCGGCCGACCACCGCCCCGGTGCCGTCGACCAGCACGTGGAAGCGGCAGACGTCTGCCTCCTGCTCGGCGAGCAGGGCGGCGTGCCGAGTCGCGTAGTCCGTGAAGAACTCGTCGCCGCGGTCCCAGATCCACGAGGCGAAGTACTGCCGGTTCTCCCGCTCGAAGGCGAGTACGGCGTCGGCGTGGTCCGCTCGCAGCGGCTCCAGGGTGACGTCGTAGTCAGGCAGGTACATGGGCCGACTTCGTCTGCACGTACTGCGTGATCCGGCGCAACACCTCGGGATCGGCGTTCGGCGGGACGCCGTGGCCGAGGTTGAAGATGTGACCGGGGGCCGCCTTGCCCTCGGCGAGGATCCGGTCGATCTCCGGCTCGATCGTCTCCCACCCCGTGAACAGCAGGGCGGGGTCGAGGTTGCCCTGGACCGGCTTCGGGGCGCCGCCGGCGGCAGTAATCCGGCGTACGGCCTCGTCCAGCGGGACGCGCCAGTCGACGCCGACGACATCGGCCCCGGCCTCGCTCATCAGACCGAGCAGCTCACCGGTGTTCACGCCGAAGTGCACCCGCGGTACGCCGTACTCCTTCATCGCCTCGAACACCTTCGCCGAGTGCGGCTGCACGAACCGCTCGTAGTCCCGCGGCGACAACCCGCCGGCCCACGAGTCGAACAACTGGATCGCCGACGCGCCGGCCTCGACCTGGACCGACAGGAACGCGATCGCGACATCGGCCAGCCGGTCCGCCAGCGCGTGCCACAGGTCGGGCTGACCGTGCATCATCGCCTTGGTCTTCGCGAAGTCCTTGCTCGGCCCACCCTCGACCAGGTACGACGCGAGCGTGAACGGCGCGCCCGCGAACCCGATCAACGGCGTACCGCCGAGCTCGGAGACGAGCTGCTGGATCGCCTCGGTGGTGAACGGCACGTCGGCCGCGGTGACCGGGCGGACCGCCGCTACCCCGACGGCGTCCCGGATCGGGTCCGCCGACACCGGGCCGATGCCAGGCTTGATCTCGATGTCGTAACCGGCGAACTGGAGTGGGGTGACGATGTCGGAGAAGAAGATCGCCGCGTCGACGCCGTAACGGCGGACCGGCTGCAGCGTTATCTCGACGACGAGGTCGGGCCGCATACAGGACTCGAGCATCGTGGTGCCCTCGCGCACCGCACGATATTCGGGCAGCGCCCGCCCGGCCTGTCGCATGAACCACACCGGAGTGTGCGGCACCGGCTCACCCCGGGCGGCGAGCAGATAGGCGGAACGGTCCGGAGTGGAGAGTGGCGTCACTGGCACACAGCGATGATCCCACGCTGTGATCGGCGCTCGGTGACCCGGTCGCGTCTGGCATACACACAGCTACCGGCGCGTCTTAGCGGGCGGCGGTGAGTAATCAGTCGTAGGCTGCCGACATGGGTGCCCGCAAGCAGGTCGACGCGCCACCCGCGGAGTTCGCCGAGGCAGTCTCGCAATTACGAGGTGCCCGGTTCCGGCCCGAGGTTTTCGTCGAGGAGATGCCCGCACCGCAGCGGATCGCACCGCATGCGGCGGCGGTCAGCGCTGACGTGACGGTCGACGGTGACGATGTCGCCACCGGCCGTCTGGTCGTCCTCTACGACCCGGCCGGGAACGACGCCTGGCAGTCGACCTTCCGCTGTGTCGCATACGTGCGCGCCGCCGTCGAACCGGAGATGGTGACCGACGCGCTGCTCGGTGGCGTGGGCTGGACCTGGCTGATGGAGGCCCTGGCGGACCGCGGTGCCGACTTCCTGGCTCCGAGCGGTACCGTCACCAGGGTGGTTTCCGAAAGCTTCGGCGGCATGGCCGACGACGACGCGACGGCGGAGATCGAGATCCGCGCGTCCTGGAGTCCCGTGCCCGGCCCCGGTGGGCAGGTGGACGTGACCCGGCACGCCGAGGCGTGGGGCGAGGTGCTGTGTACGGCGGCCGGACTGCCGCCGGTGCCGCCGGGGGTGGTCGCGATGCCGACCCGGCGTGGACAGCGGGGCCGATGAGCCCAGCTGACACCCAGCCGTCCGCCCCGGACGACCCCATTGCGAACCTGCCCCTGCTCGAGCTCAGGGACGGGTTGTCGGAGGTGATCGACTCCGATCCCGCGCTCACCGACACCGTCGAAGCGTTCCGGTCCGGCACCGGTCCGGTGGCTGTCGACGCCGAGCGTGCGTCCGGCTACCGGTACTCCCACCGCGCGTACCTGGTCCAGCTGCGGCGTGAGGGCTCCGGCTCCGCGCTCGTCGACCCGATCCCGTTCGGCGACCTGTCCGCGCTCGGCGACGCGATCGTCGACACCGAGTGGATCATCCACGCCGCGAACCAGGATCTGGCCTGCCTGGCCGAGGTCGGGATGGTGCCGCGGCAGGTGTTCGACACCGAACTCGCCGGCCGCCTGCTCGGGTACCCGAAGGTGGGCCTCGCCTCGCTCGTGAGCGAAGTACTCGGCTACCGGATGCGCAAGGAGCACTCCGCGGCCGACTGGTCCACCCGGCCGCTCCCGGCGCCCTGGCTGGTGTACGCCGCCCTGGACGTCGAGATGCTGATCGAGCTGCGGAACGCGATCGAGCAGGAGCTGCGCCGCGAAGGCAAGTGGGACTGGGCGGAGCAGGAGTTCGCCGCGATCCTGGACGCTCCCCCGCGGGAGCCGAAGCCGGACCCATGGCGCCGTACGTCGGGCATGCACCGCGTCCGGAACCGCCGCAGCCTGGCCACCGTCCGGGCGCTGTGGGAGGCCCGGGACCAGATCGCCGAGTCCGCCGACATCTCCCCCGGCCGGGTGCTGCCGGACGCCGCGATCGTCGAGGCAGCGTCCGCGATGCCGACCGACCGCGACACGCTGCAGAAGCTCACCGCCTTCAAAGGCCGCGGCGCCCACCGGCACATGCGGACCTGGTGGGAGGCGATCGACCACGCCCGCAAGCTCCCCGACTCCGAACTCCCCAAGCAGGGCCCGAGGTACGACGGCCCGCCACCGGCCCGCGCCTGGGCCGACCGCGACCCGGACGCCGCCGCCCGCTTGTCGGCCGCCCGCGCCGGGGTCGCCGAGATCGCCGAGGCCCACCGCCTCCCCACGGAGAACCTGCTCGCCCCGGACACGATCCGCCGCCTGGCCTGGTCCCCACCACCAGACGTGAGCCTCGAAGTGGTCACCACGTTCCTGCGCGACCACCACGCCCGCGACTGGCAGATCGCCCTCACCTCGGAAGTCCTCACCGAAGCAATGACCTCCGAGGCAAAGAAACCCCTCGACTAGGCCTCCGGGCGATACAGCGAGCTCTGCACGTACTCCATCGCCTTCAGGAACGTCTCGTCGCCGAGTCGTCGGATCAGCTCCTGCTCGTCGACGGCCTCGATCCGGGTGTGGACCCAGTAGAGGTTGCCGTACGCGTCGTGCACCCGGCCGACCACGTCACCCCAGAACAGGTGCGTCGGCTCGGTCACCACGGTGCCCCCGGCGGCCACGACCTTCTCCAGCGTCTCGTGCACGTCCGGCACGTACAGCCGCAGGAACGCCTGCCTCGGCGGCCATCCGGGATGGTCGAACATCATCACGACCGAGTCGCCGATCCGCATCTCGGCGTGCTGGATGAACCCGTCCGGCCCCACCACCCGGCCACCCAGATCAACCGCGTCGAACGCGGCCGCCAGGAAGTCCATCAGCCCGGCGGTGTCGTGCCCGATGATCCACGGCGTCACGCTGTGGTAGCCCTCGGGGATCGGGTTCACCGTCATGTCCTGCTCCTCAGGTCGTTGTAGAACCCAACGCTAGAAGCAGAACAGGACAGGATCAGTCCTCTACTCCACCAGGATCTCGTCGGCGGTTGTCAGGTCTTGCCGGATGTGGTCGCGGAGGGTGAGGACGATCTGGAGTGCGCCGAGGAGGATCACGGTTGCGATGACGGCGAAGATCTGGCGGTAGCTGAGCAGGCTGACGAGCAGACTGCCGAGAGCCAGCGAGATCGCCTGTGGGGTGGACACGAGCACTTCGACCGCGGTCGACACCCGGCCGATGAGGTGTTTCGGCGAGCGGCGCTGCATCAGCGTGGTGAAGGAGACGAAGGTCCAGGGCAACCCGAGACCGCAGATGGCTGCACCGACCAGCACCACCGCGATCGTGGGCGCGGCGATACAGACCACGGTGGCGACGGCCAGCACCGTCAGACCAAGAGCACAGCTGAGGATTTCACCGAGGCGGCGTACGGCGCGGCCGGCGGTGAGACCGCCGATGATCGCTCCGACGCCCTGACAGGTCACGAAGACACCCGAGAAGGTCGGCGGCTTACCGAACGCGTCCATCAGCGCGTAGATCGACGACTCGAAGAAGCCGATGACGAGGATCGAGATCGCGAGTCCGACGAGGACGTGACGGAGCACCCGGTCGCCGGTCAGGAAGCGAACGCCGGCCAGGACGTCCTCCCGGAAACTGTGTTTCTCCGGAGCAGGCGGCTCGGTGACCTTGATGGTCGCGATCAGCACTCCGGCCACGGCGAACGTGGTCGCGTCGACCACAGCGACCAGCCACCCGCCCGCGGTCGCGAAGATCGCGGCGCCGACCAGCGGGCCGAACAACCGATAGCCCTCCTTGATCGTGGCAAGGCTGGAGTTGGCATCGACGAGCAGGTCGTCGGGCAGCATGTCCTTCAGCAGCCCGTTGACTGCTGCGGGCAGTACGACGAACGAGACGCCGTACAGGAAGGCGACCAGCCAGATCAGCCACACGTCCCCCTCGTCCCGCACGAGCACGAGTGGCAGCACCGCGACCGCGCTGGCGAAGTTGCCCCAGACCAGGATCGCCTTGCGGGGCAGCCGGTCCACCCAGACACCGAGCAGCGGGGCGCCGAGCGCCGGCAGAACCATGAAGAAGAACGTCAGGCCGGCGAGCGCGTTGGACCCGGTGAGCGTCTTCACCCACATGCTCAGCACCAGCAACATCACGGAGTCGCCGAGCATCGACGTACTCAGCCCACCGAACAGGCGCGGGAACCCGGGCTGCGCGAACAGCTTCCTCATGCCGGTTCGATTCCCGGGAAGTACGTCGGTACGCCCCAGGCGACGAACTCGCACAGCCGCGCGTTCGCCGGACGTTGCGCCGGATCCGTCAGCCGCTCGACGTGGCGGTCGAGCACCGCGTTGATCGCGGCGTTCATCTCCGCGAGCTCGTCCGCGGTCAGCCAGGCGACCATCTCGGTGTTGCTCCGCGCGGCACGCCATTCCTCAGCGTCGTCCGGCGCGCGCTGCTGCGACTCCCGCAGACGGTCGATCGCCCGCCCCATCATCACGTCCGACAACGCCTGTGCCGCGCGCCGTTCCTCGACCGACCCCGACGCATGCTCCTCGTCCCAGCGGAACCCGAGCCCGGGCACCTTCCACGGCCGCTGCCGCCCCTTCCCGCCCTCGGCCTCCACGACGAACCCGTGCTGCGCCAGCTTCCGGAGGTGCCAGGAACAGTTCGCAGGCGTCTCGTCCAGCCGATCGGCCAGCTCGGTCGCGGTCAGCGGCCCGCTGAGGGACAGCAACTCGACGATCGCCATCCGCACCGGATGGGCCAGGGCGTTCAGCTCGCGGGGGTCGCTCAGGCGACGATGCGGGTTCGGCATGCATGGAAAGTACTCTTTCGAAAGAGTTGTTGCAATGGATGGCAAAGAAATCGCCCGCCGCGACTGCGACGGGCGATCTGGCCGGGAGGTGCTAGGCCGGGAGCTGGGACTCGATGGCGGTGATTACCTCGGCGGATTCCGGTTCGGTGCGGGGGCGGAAGCGGGCGGCGACGGTGCCCTCGGGGGTGAGGAGGAACTTCTCGAAGTTCCACTGGATGTCGCCGGACTCGCCTTCGGCGTCGGGGGTCTGGGTCAGCTCGTCGTAGAGCGGGTGCCGGCCCTCGCCGTTCACCTCGAGCTTGTCGAGCATCGGGAACGTCACGCCGTACGTCGTCGAGCAGAAGGTGTCGATCTCCTCGGCGGAACCCGGCTCCTGGCCGCCGAACTGGTTGCACGGGGCGCCGAGCACGGTGAAGCCGCGCGACGCGTACTTCTTCTGCAGGTTCTCCAGACCCTCGTACTGCGGCGTCAGACCACACTTCGACGCCACGTTCACGACCAGAACAGCCTTGCCCTTGTACTCGCCGAGCGAGGTCGCAGCGCCGGACAGGGTGGTCAACGGGATGTCGTACAGGCTCATGCTTGTCCTTGGGAGGTTGGGAGGTGTTGGGCGAGAAAGTCTTCGGTACGGCGCCACGCGGTCACCTTCGGCGCGAGCCCGACCAGGCCGGGCAGCGCGGAGCCGTAGTAGCTCACCAGGACGTCCGGCGACGACACGGCGGGATCCGCCGCGCGCTGCTTGATGTAGTCGGAGACGCCGAAGATCTCCTGCAGCAGCAGGACTGCCGGTGCCTCGGTGTCAGCAGATCCCCACTCGTGGACCGGTAGCAGACCTGAACCGGTATCGATCTCCGATGTCACACCGTGAAGCGTACGACCTCGCGCGTAACCGGCTCGGGTGCGGGTGCAGGTGCGGGCACCCACGCCTTGGTCTCGGCGATGGCGTCGAGGAGGAGCTGGTACAGGCGGGCGTCCGGATCAGGTACGCACGCCTGCGAGATGCCCTCGACCGCGCACGAGACCGCGCGGGGCGCCGTACGGCGGGCGAAGTCCGGGGTCGCGCGGCGCGAGCGGGACGTGAAGGACCGTGCCCACTTGGTCGCCGACGGGACCGCCTCCAGCACCGCGAGCGACTCCGGCTCGATGTCGTCGAGCGGCCGGCCGTCGAGCGTGGCGAGCTGCTTCTCCCCCACCAGCAGGGCGACGGCCAGGATGTACTGGCGCTCCTGCGAGACGACCGGCAGCGCATGCTGGATGCAGCGCGCGGTCACCCGCGGTACGACGTGTGGGTCGTCCGGGGTCAGCCCGATCACCGAGGGGATCAACGGAGCCAGCCGGGACCGGCCGGAGTCCGTCGTGCAGTCGTTCACGTCGCGCGCGACGCCTGCCAGCAGCGCATGCGTACAGGACGGATGGTCCGACCACGGCTCACCGGCCAGGTAGGACGCGAACTCCATGAAGCAGGCGCCTTTACGCGGACTGCGGTGTTTCCCCCGGCTGAGGACCGGCACGGACAGATCAAGATTGTTCATAGAACGGCTCCCCTAGCTACCTGGCACCAGCATGCGCCGTTTCCTCCCGCATTGCCACGGGTAACGCCTTTGTGAGCGGACGCACAGGCGTGGGTACTTTGGCGGTTCTGTTACCGACGGGTAGCATCGGGGTAGCTTTCCCGACCCCAGAGGAGGGCCCTCGTGCCCCGTGAGATCCGCGATGTCGTGTACGTCGACGGCGTTCGCACCCCGTTCGGCAAGGCCAAGGGCCAGTACGCCGAGACCCGCGCCGACGACCTGGTGATCAAGTGCATCCGGGAGCTGCTGCGGCGCAACCCGGGTCTCCCCCCGGAGCGGGTGGACGAGGTCGCGATCGCGGCCACCACCCAGATCGGCGACCAGGGCCTGACCATCGGCCGGACCGCCGCGCTGCTGGCCGGCCTGCCGAACACCACGCCCGGCTACTCGATCGACCGGATGTGCGCCGGCGCGATGACCGCCGTCACCACCACCGCCGCCGGGATCGCGTTCGGCGCGTACGACGTGGTCGTGGCCGGCGGCGTCGAGCACATGGGCCGGCACCCGATGGGCGAGGGCGTGGACCCGAACCCGCGGATCATCTCCGAGAAGCTGGTCGACACCTCGGCCCTGGTGATGGGGTCGACCGCGGAGAACCTGCACGACCGGTTCCCCTCGATCACCAAGGAGCGCGCCGACCTGTTCGCGGTCGCCTCCCAGGAGCGCGCCGCGAAGGCCTACGCGAACGACCTGATCCAGCCAGACTTGGTGCCGATCGCCACGCGTTCGGCCGAGCTGGGCTGGGGCTACGCCACCACCGACGAGCCGATGCGCCCGGGCACCACGATGGAGGACCTGGCGAAGCTGAAGACGCCGTTCCGTCCGCACGGCCGGGTGACGGCGGGCAACTCCGCAGGCATCAACGACGGTGCGACCGCCGCGCTGATCACGTCGGCCGAAGCCGCCGAGGAGCTCGGCCTGAAGCCGAAGATGAAGCTGGTCTCGTACGGCTTCGTCGGCGTCGAGCCCGAGGTGATGGGCTTCGGGCCGGTGCCCGCGACCGAGAAGGCGCTGAAGCTGGCCGGCCTGACCATCGACGACATCCAGGCCTTCGAGGTCAACGAGGCGTTCGCGGTCCAGGTGCTGGCGTTCCTGGAGCACTACGGCATCGCCGACGACGACCCGCGGGTCAACCCGTACGGCGGCGCGATCGCCTTCGGCCACCCGTTGGCGTCGTCCGGCGTCCGGCTGATGAACCAGCTGGCCAAGCAGTTCGAGCAGCGCCCCGAGGTCCGCTACGGCCTCACCACCATGTGCGTCGGCCTCGGCATGGGCGGGACCGTCATCTGGGAGAACCCCAACTGGGAGGGTCAGAAGTGAGCCTGCAGGAACTGATCGACTCGGCGTCGGCGCTCTCGACCGACGAGGTCGTCACGCTCGCCCACTCGCGGGACGTCGTACTGCCGAACAAGGCCGGCACGATGGCGCTCATCACGCTGGACAACGGCCACGACCACACCAAGCCGAACACCTTCGGGCCGAAGGGCCTGGGCTCGCTGAACGCAGCCATCGACGCGGCACTCGCCCGCGACGAGATCGTCGCGATCGGTGTCACCGGCAAGCCGTTCATCCTGGCCGCGGGCGCAGACCTGACCGGCGTACCGAAGCTGACCGACCGGGAGCAGGCGCTGGCGCTCGGCAAGATCGGGCACGGCGTGATGCGGAAGCTGGTCGACGGCGGCAAGCCGTCGTTCGCGTTCGTGAACGGTGTCGCGCTCGGCGGCGGGCTCGAGGTCGCGCTGCACGCAACCTACCGGACCGTGTCGGTGGCCGCGGGCATGCTGTCGACACCGGAGGTCTTCCTCGGCCTGATCCCGGGCTGGGGCGGCAACTTCCTGCTGCCGAACCTGATCGGCGCGGACCACGCGGTGAAGGTCGTCGTCGAGAACGCCCTCAACCAGAACAAGATGCTCAGCGGGCCGGAAGCGGTGAAGCTCGGCATCGGCGACGTACTGCTGGAGTCGGCGGACTTCCTCGAGCAGTCGCTGATCTGGGCTTCGAAGGTCCTCACGGGCGAGGTCACGGTCCAGCGGGCGGAGATCGACCGCGGCGACGCGTGGGACGCGGCCGTTGCCCGGGGCAAGGGCTTCGCCGACGTCAAGGTGAGCGGTGCGGCGCCGGCGCCGTACCGGGCGCTGGACCTGATCGCGGCGGCGAAAGACAACGACCGCGACCGTGGGTTCGCGGCCGAGGACGAGGCGCTCGCCGACCTGATCATGAGCGAGGAGCTGCGCAGCGGCCTCTACGCGTTCGACCTGGTGAACAAGCGCGCCAAGCGTCCGGCCGGCGCGCCGGACAAGTCGCTGGCGCGGCCGGTCTCGAAGGTCGGTGTCGTCGGCGCGGGCCTGATGGCGGGTCAGCTGGCGCTGCTGTTCGCGCGGCGGCTCGAGGTTCCCGTCGTACTGACGGATCTCGACCAGGAGCGCGTGGACCGCGGCGTCGGGTACGTGCACGGTGAGATCGACAAGCTGCTCGGCAAGGGCCGGATCCGTGCGGACAAGGCGAACCAGCTGAAGGCGCTCGTCACCGGTTCGGTGGACAAGGGTGCGTTCGCGGACGCCGACTTCGTGATCGAGGCCGTGTTCGAGGAGCTGCAGCTGAAGAAGACGATCTTCGCCGACCTGGAGAAGATCATCCGGCCGGACGCGATCCTGGCCACCAACACCTCGTCGTTGTCGGTGACCGAGATGGCGGCGGACCTGGAGCACCCCGAGCGGGTCGTCGGGTTCCACTTCTTCAACCCGGTCGCGGTGCTGCCGCTGCTGGAGATCATCCGCGCGGACCGGACCGACGACGCGTCACTCGCGACGGCGTTCGCGGTCGGCAAGAAGCTGAAGAAGTCCTGCGTGCTCGTGAAGGACGCGCCGGCGTTCGTGGTCAACCGGCTGCTGACCCGCTTCCTCGGCGAGGTCAGCGCGGCGGTGGACGAGGGTACGCCGATCCTCGCGGCGGACAAGGCGCTGTCGGCGCTCGGGTTGCCGATGCCGCCGTTCGTGCTGCTGCAGCTGGTCGGGCTGCCGGTCGCACTGCACGTCGCGGAGACGATGAACCGGGCGTACCCGGAGCGGTTCGCCGTGTCGGAGAACCTGGCGAAGGTCGTCGCCGCGGGCAAGAGCTCGTTCTACATCTGGCCGGAGGGCAAGCCGGTCGTGGACCCGGAGGTCGAGGCGCTGGTGACGGTCGGCGACAAGCCGTCCACCTCCGACGAGCTGCGCACCCGGGTGCTGACCGCGCTCGCCGAGGAGATCAAGATCATGCTCGACGAGGGCGTGGTCGCGGAGGCCCAGGACATCGACCTGTGCCTGCTCCTGGGCGCCGGCTGGCCGTTCCACCTCGGCGGCATCACGCCGTACCTGGACCGCTCCGGCATCGCAGAGAAGGTCAACGGCAGTCGCTTCCTGCCCAAGGGCGTGGCGAGCCTCGCCTGACAGACCGCTGGGGGGCGGTACGGAGCCGGAAGCCCGCTCCGTCCCCCAGCACCTTCACCCCTTGAACTTCTTGGCTCCGGCGACGATCTGGGCCGCGGTCAAGCCGGTGTCCTTGGTCAGTACCGTCTCGCCGTGCTGGGAGAGGTCGACGTACAGGGTGGCGAGTTTCTTCTCGCCGAGTTTGTCGGCCAGGTACTCGACGATCCACCAGCTGGTCCCGTAGGCCTGGTCGGCGTCGTCGGCGAAGACGGTCTCGTTGGGCAGCGCCTTCAGCTTGGACAGGTACTTGGTCCGGACGCGCTTGCGGTACGGGTCGACGGACCAGTGCGGATCGTCCTCGATCGAGCGGCAGCGAACGTATTCGGCCAGGCCTTCGACCGCCCAGATCGGGGCGTTCAGCCCGAGGGTCGCGGTCGCCACGTGCGTCATCTCGTGGACGAGCAGGTCCTTGTCGAGCTTCTTCCGCAGCGCCGGGTTCACCACGATCCGGCTGCCGATCGGCTTGCCCAGTTGTTCACCCTCGAAGAGCGTCACGGCCTTCGCCGCGATCGTCCAGCCGTCGCCGCTGCCGGCCGTCCAGAGCGTCGACATCACCCGCTCCTGCGGCATCGCCACGACCAGCACCGCCCCGTTCCACGGGCGCTCCCAGTGCTTGCGCACCGACGTCACGGCCTTCTCCGCGACCTTCGCGACCTTCGTGCCGAGACTCGCCTCGCGTTTGTCGACGACCACGACGACCTTGTCCCGCCGCACCAGCTGGACCTCGTCGAAGTCCCACGGCTGGCGATGCCCGGCCTCGGACAGGAACTCGTCGGTCGCGGTGTCGTCGACGAGCACCCAGGCCCCGGCCCGCTGGACGAACGTGTACCCGAGATCGGTCTGCACCGGCCGCGGGTCCAGCCCGGAGATCTGGTACCGCATCATGACCCGCGTCGAGAACGCCGCCGCCCCGAACTTCGTGATCATGGTCGGCACCTGCTCGAACGTGTCGGCGGTGAAGTACTGCAGCGTGCTGAACCCGAACTTCCGCAGGTTGGTGTACAGCATCCGCTCCCGCGCCACCAGCGCGGTCTGCTTCGGGTCGACCGTGGCCAGGAACCCCTTGAGGTCACCCTTCTGGATGGCAACCGCTCGGCGCGCGAGGACCGCGTCGACAGCCTTCTGGCGCGCCGCCTTCTCGGCCGCGCTCAGCTCCCCCGGCGTCTTGCCGGCTGTGCTCGGTGTCGCGGCGACAGCGCTGCTGCCGGCCGGTACGTCGCCGTGCCAGGCCCGGACAGCGAAAACCGCGCCGGACGCAGTGAGCGCCAGCGCGGCAACGCCTGCGAACAGGCGTTTCGGGTGATTCATTGGTGTCCCCCTCGGACGGTCGGCTGATCCTAACCGCAGCCGACCGTCCCCGGGGACCCAGAGATCAGGCCTTCTGGACCTCGCCCGTGCGCTCCTCCAGACCGACGCGGCTCCGCCGGTAGCCGTAGACGGCGTAGACGACGAAGCCGAGCACCATCCAGATCGCGAACCGCAGCCAGGTCTCCAGCGACAGGTTCAGCATCAGGTACAGGCAGATCAGCGCCGCCAGGATCGGGACCACCGGGCTGCCCGGCACCCGGAACGAGCGCTGGATGTCGGGGCGGCTCTTGCGCAGCAGCGGCACCGCGATCGACACCAGGGTGAACGCGGCCAGCGTGCCGATGTTCACCATCTCCTCGAGCTTGCCGATCGGGGTCACGCCGGCGACGATCGCGACGACCACGCCGATGCCGATCGTCAGGCGGTACGGCGTACCCCACTTCGGGTGCGTCTTGCCGAGCTGCCGGGGCATCAGGTGGTCGCGGCTCATCGCGAACACGACGCGCGCGGCGCCGATCATCAGCGTCAGCACGACGGTGGTCAGGCCGGCCACCGCACCCGCCGAGATCAACGTCGCGAAGCCACCCCGGCCGACGGACCGGAACGCCTCCGCGAGCGCGGCCTCTCCGCTGATGTCGGTGTACTTCACCATGCCGGTGATGACGATGCAGACCAGCACGTAGAGCACCGTGCAGATGGCCAGCGAGCCGATGATGCCGCGCGGCAGGTCGCGCTGCGGGTTCTTCGCCTCCTCGGCCGTGGTCGCGACCACGTCGAACCCGATGAACGCGAAGAACACCAGCGACGCGCCCGACACCAGACCCATCACGCCGAACGTCGACGGCGTGAACCCGAACAGCGCCTGGAACAACGGCGTCGTGATAGTGACCCCCGCGTCCGGAGTCTCGACACTCGGCGGGATGAACGGCGTCAGGTTCGAGCCCTTGACGTAGAACAGGCCGGCGATGATCACGAACAGCACCACGAACAGCTTGATCGCGACCAGCACCAGGTTGACCCGCAGCGACTCCTTGATGCCGATCGTCGCGAGAATCGCCAGCACCACGACCAGCAGCATCGCGAGCACGTTGACGTTGCTGTCCGGTCCGATCGACGACGGCCAGCCCAAACCGATCTGGTCGAGGAACAAGGCGGCGTACGTCGACCAGCCCTGGGCCACGACGCTTGCTCCGAGCATCAGCTCGAGCAGCAGGTCCCAGCCGATGATCCAAGCGAAGATCTCACCGAGCGCGAAGTACGAGAACGTGTACGCCGAACCCGACACCGGCACGGTGG
Organism: Kribbella soli; assembly: GCF_004331345.1. Taxonomy (GTDB): domain Bacteria; phylum Actinomycetota; class Actinomycetes; order Propionibacteriales; family Kribbellaceae; genus Kribbella; species Kribbella soli. Next base: position 172,448 of record NZ_SJJZ01000003.1, read on the forward strand.
ACGAGAACTCGGCGTAGCACAGTGCGGCCAGCGCGCAGCAGACGGCGGCCAGCACGAAGGACAGTGCGATCCCCGGTCCGGCGTACAGCTTGGCCGCACGGCCGGTCAGGGTGAAGATGCCGGCACCGATGATGACGCCGATGCCGAAGACGGTCAGATCGACCGCGGTGAGGCGTTTCTTCAGCTGGTACTCCGGCTCGTCGGTGTCGGCGATCGACTGCTCGATCGTCTTCTTCCGCACAAGACTCATCTGCGCCTCCTCGACTGCGTCTTATTGAAAGACGTGGACGGAACCCATTCGAGATTGCTCCTCTGACAGCGCGAGGTCAAACCGCCACTCAGCGTTGTGGCCGGTATGTTGTCAGTGACGTCCAGAGGGTCGCTTCGGTGAGCCCGGTGCGACTCAGCAGGATGCGGTCGCGGGAGGCCTGGTCGGTGCCGTTGCGCGCCATGTCCTCGTACAGCTCCTCGACCTGGCCCAGTCCGATCCGCTGCACGAGAAAGCGGACCGCCAGCCAGCTGACGCCGTACACGTCGGCGGAGTTCTGGTAGAAGCCCGCGTCGCTCGGCAAAGAGGTCAGCTGCGGTACGGCGTCGTCGACGATCTCCTGCTCCCACTTGCCGACCTCGTCCGGTCCGCTGACGGCCTCGATACCGCGCCAGGACACGTACTCGGCGGCGCCTTCGGCCAGCCACAGCGGCTCGTACCCGCCGAGGTCCGCGGTCGCGACGTGGGTGATCTCGTGCGACAGCAGGATCTCGTCGACCCGGTCGCGCTCGTTCGGGTTGATGACGACGTACCCGCCGGCGACCGTGCCGTCGGCGGTGTCCTGACCGGGCAGCGAGGAGAACGTCGTACCGGTACTCGCCGCGGACTCGATGTCCTCGTCGGCGAACTTGGCGTCGCGGACCTCGGTCTCGTCGAGCGCGATCACGAACACCGAGCCGGTCCACTTCAACGGCCAGTACGTCGAGACCTCGTGGAGCCCCTCGGCCGCCTCGGTGGCGATCGCCCGGCCGCGGGTCGTGTCGCCCTTCTCCACGACGACGAGGACACGCGAGCCGCGCTGCACCTCGATCCGGCCGAGGTCCCAGGCCTCGCGATGCGCGCCCGGCCCGAGGTCGCCGTCCAGTTCGTCGTCCGCGGTGAGCAGCCAGCGGCCGCCGCGAGCGATGAACGTGTAGCCGAGCTCGGTCGTCACGGGCGTGAAGTCGACCTTGGGGATCTGGTACCGCATCAGGATCCGGACCAGGTACGTCGTACCGCCGTGGGCCTTGAGGATGGCCGGATTGAAGCGCTCCTCGGCCTGGCTGTAGCCGAGTTCGGTGAAGCCGATCTCGACCAGGTTCGCGAACAGGATCTTCTGCGTTGCACGCAGTTTCTTGTTCGCCGGGTCGACGTCGGCCAGGAACAGCGCCTCGTTCCCGGTCTGCACGGCCTGCGCGCGGCGGAGCAGGATGGTGTCGATCGCGACCCGCCGAGCGGCGACCGCGGCGGCGATCCGGGACGGCTTCGTGGCCTTCGGCGGCGCCGGCGAAACGGTCTGCGTGGCGGCGGTCCGCTCACGGGCGTCCTGCTCGCGTTGTCCAACGGTGTAGACGACGCCACCCGACACGAGGGCAACCGCCAGCACCAGGCCGAGCCAGCGGCGGGGCCCAGCAGGCAGCCCTTCATTGGGCGTCGTCGCACTCACTTCGGGTCGTTCCCTCCGAGTACCCGATCGTTGCAGCCGGGCCACCCTACTCGACGCTTGCCGCTTTACGCTGCGGCTGCGGCCTTGAGCGCGCGGAAAAGTCCCGCCTCGGTCATCCCGAGGTGCTCGAGCATGATCCGGTCACGTTCCTTCTGGGACGTGCCGAGCGCGGCCAGCTCGCGGTACAGCGTGCCGACCTCGACCCCGCCGAACCGCGTGAACAGGTAGTCGAGCGCCAGCCAGGACATCGGGTACGAGCTGTCGGCCTGGTCGAAGAACGTGTCGTCGGCGGGCAGGCTCTTCGCCTTCGCGAGGTACTTCGTCCGCACGTCCAGCCGGTACTGCGTGATCGCCAGATCCTTCTGCCCGTCCATCGGCAGGAACTCGACGTACGTCGCGGCGCCCTCGACCAGCCAGCGTGGAGCGTACGGGCCGTACGGCGCGGTGGCGACGTGGGTGAACTCGTGGGCCAGCGTGCGGGCGTCGACCTTGTTCCGGTTGTGCGGGTTCACGACGACGTACGAGTCGGCCCGCTGCCCCTCGCCGGTGACCTCGCCGGGCAGTGTGCGGTACACCCAGGTCGCCATCGCGAGCGCGTCCTCGGCGTTCTTCGGCTGCGTGTAGTCGGCGCCGCGGACGATCTTGTCGTCGAGCGCGATCACCACGCCGGAACCGTTCCAGCCGCCGGGCCAGCTCTTCGAGACCGCCTTCACCGCACTGAGCGACATCGCGACGAACCTGTCCGCGAGTGCGTCCTGGCCCTTCTCCACGACGACGAGAACGCGTGCGGCGCGCTTCACGAGGACCGCGTCCATGTCCCAGGCTTCCTGGTGCGAACCGCGCGGCAGGCGCTTGTCCAGGTCGGAGTCGGAGACCAGCATCCAGGTGCCGTTGGGCCGAGAAGTGAAGGTGTAGCCGAGCATCGCGCGGACCGCTACCAGGTCGATGCTGCGGATCTGGTAGGTCATCGCGACGGCCACGAGGTACGTCGACGGGCCGTACTTCTGGGCGATCGTGTCGTCGTACTGCTGGGCCAGTTGCTGGTAGGTGAGCTTCGCGAAACCGAACTGGCGGAGGTTCGTGAACAGGGTGCGCTGGCTCGCGACGAGCCGCTTGTTGCCAGGGTCGACGTCGGCAAGGAACGCCTGCTCGTTGCCGGCGAGGACAGCGTCCGAGCGACGCTTCAGCACCTGGTCGACGGCCGCCGACCGCGCGGCCTGGTCGACCGTCGGCGTGCTGGTGGTGGTGTCGGCCGCACGACCGTCGGACTGGCTCGAACGATGCAGGGCGAGACCGCCGGCCACCGCGACCACTACCAGGACGAGCGACAGCAGGACCGGCCAGACGCGCGATCGCCGGCGCGTGGCCGCGTGCCGGCTGTGTCGCCCTGCCTCCGCCACGGTCCCCTGCTACGTACCCGGGCGGTCGCCGGCAGTGTCCGGCTCACTGAGAGCTTCTGCGTGCTGCGTGAGCTGCTCGGTGATCTCCCGCGCCACCTCTTGCCCGGTGAGTCCGATCGCCTGCAGTACGACGGCGCGCTTGGCGTGCTCGAGGAACTCCTGCGGCACGCCGAAGTCGCGGAACGGGGTATCGACGCCGGCATCGCGCAGAGCCTGGGCGATCATCGTGCCGCAGCCGCCGGCGCGGCCGTTGTCCTCGATCGAGACGACCAGCTCGAAGTCCCTCGCCAGCTCGACCAGCTGCGGGTCCACGGGCTTCACCCAGCGCGGGTCGACCACGGTGACACCGAAACCGTGCGCCTCCAGGCGCTGCGCGACGTCGATCGCGGTCGCCGCCATCGCTCCGATGCCGACGAGCAGCACGTCCTTGCCGGACCGGCGGAGTACGTCGATCTGCCCGACGCGGTCGATCGCCTCGATGTCCGGGAACACCTCGCCCTTCGCGTACCGCAGCACCGTCGGGACGTCGTCGACCTCGATGGCCTCGTTCAGGAGCTCCTGGATCCGCTTGCCGTCCCGCGGCACGGCGAGGCGCAGCCCGGGGACGAGGTTGGCCAGCGACATGTCGTAGATGCCGTTGTGGGTCGGGCCGTCATCACCAGTGACACCCGCACGGTCGAGGACGAACGTCACGCCGCACTTGTGCAGTGCGACGTCCAGCAGCAACTGGTCGAAGGCACGGTTGAGGAACGTCGAGTAGAGCCCGACGACCGGGTGCAGTCCGCCCAGCGCGAGACCGGCGGCGCTGGTCACCGCGTGCTGCTCGGCGATCCCGACGTCGAAGATCCGGTCCGGGAACTCCTCCGCGAACGGCGCGAGCCCGGTCGGGTGCAGCATCGCCGCGGTGATCGCCACGACGTCCGGTCGCCGGTGGCCGATCTTGATCAGCTCGTCGGAGAACACGTCCGTCCAGCCGCGCGGCTTGTTGACCGGGCGGACCTGGTGGAGGTTGTCCTCCTCGTCCTGCTCGGCGGCGGCGTACCCGAAGCCCTTCTTGGTGACCGCGTGCACGATCACCGGTCCGCCGAACGCCTTCGCGTTGCGGAGCGCGTCCTCGAGCGCCTGCCGGTCGTGGCCGTCGACGGGACCGACGTACTTGAGGCCGAGGTCCTCGAACATGCCCTGCGGGGCGAGCATGTCCTTCAGGCCCTTCTTGACGCCGTGCAGCACCTCGTACATCGGCGGGCCGACGTACGGCGTCCGGCCGAGGTTCTTCTTGATCAGGTCGAGGACCTTCTCGTACCGCGGGTTGGTGCGCAGGCTGGTCAGGTGGGTCGCGAGGCCGCCGACGGTCGGGCTGTACGAGCGGCCGTTGTCGTTGACGATGATGACGAGGTTGAGGTCCTTGGCGGCGGCGATGTTGTTCAGCGCCTCCCAGGCCATGCCGCCGGTGAGGGCGCCGTCGCCGATCACCGCGACCACGTGCCGGTCCTCGCCGCGCACCCGGTACGCCTTGGCCAGGCCGTCGGCGTACGACAGGGCGGTCGAGGCGTGGCAGTTCTCGATGACGTCGTGCTCGGATTCGGCCTGGCTCGGGTACCCGGACAGGCCGCCCTGCTGACGGAGCGTGCCGAACTCCCCCGCCCGGCCGGTGACGAGCTTGTGCACGTACGCCTGGTGGCCGATGTCGAAGAGGAGCCGGTCCTGCGGGGAGTCGAACACCCGGTGCATCGCCAGGGTGATTTCGACCATGCCGAGGTTCGGGCCGAGGTGGCCCCCGGTGCGGGTCACCGTCTCGACCAGCACGTCCCGGATCTCGGTCGCCAGATCGGTCAGCTGTTGATCGGTCAGCTTCTTGAGGTCCGCCGGACCCTCCACCGTCTCCAGCACGCGCATCGAGCTCCTCCCGCGGGTCGTCCTCGAATGCTTGAGTCTATATCTCGGACTCCAAGACGCCCGCCGGGTGTGCCTTGTTCGGAGGTGTGGTGGGTCTCACTTAGGGTGATCGTGTGGAGATGGTGAGGACCCTGTTCCGGAAGTACGACGGGCAGCCGCATCGGCTGGTCGAGGCGGTCCGGCTCGGCGAGGACGAGCACGGCCTCTGGGTCGGCTCCGCTCCCGGTACCCGCGGTCAGCGTGCGGACGGCAGCTGGACCACGATCGACCACCACCGGGTCCGGCTGTTCCCGCACGGCCAGTGGTGGAGCGCGCTGTTCAACGACGAGCCGCATCAGACCGCGATCTACTGCGACATCACGATGCCGGCCGAGTTCGGCGTCGACTCGGTCACCGCCGTCGACCTCGACCTCGACATCCGCCTGCTCCGCGACGGCACCGTGCACGTGATGGACGAGGACGAGTTCCACGAACACCAGGTCCGCTACAACTACCCGCCCCAGGTGATAGCCACTGCGCGGGCGACCTGCGACTTCCTCGCCACCACCATCACCACAGCAGAACCGTTCGTCACGGCGTACAAGCCGTACCTCGAACAGATCCGCGCGCTCGCGCGGTAACCGGCTCTCGTCGGCTAGGAGCCCCCCTGAACCAACGAGAGCCGGTCACGATGACGACCTCTGGGCCGGCACCCCACCATGCTCCGTCGCATTCCGCGATCGGTCCACTCCTCACAGCAAAGTTGCATGAAGTTGCAGAACCGCTGAGCCCCTGGAGGGCGGTCGGCTGACTATGCTGCGGCGGGTGGGGATCACGGTGAAGATCGTTGATGTGTCGGGGGCAGGGCGGGTCGGTACGACGACGCTGCTGGAGGGGGTTTCGAGCAGGATCACGCTGCGCGACCTGGTCCTGACGCGTGTCCGGGACGAAGTGGCGCGCTTCAACGCCGCGCCGGACAAACAGCGGCACCTCGACTGGGAGCGGCAGGCGGATCGGGCGATCGAGGCGTTCGGACGCAACGGGTTCTTCGTGCTGGTCGACGACCGGCAGGTGACCGAGCTCGACGAGGAACTCGAGCTGACCGCGGACTCCGACATCCGCTTCGTCCACCTGATTCAGCTGGTCGGCGGCTGAGCATGGCAGGCGACGGTGAGGCGGCCGCGCTGGTGGCCGCGGCGCTGCAGACCCTTCGTAGCCGGTCCTGGACAGCTGACGGAGACGCGCGGGCGATGCCCGAGATCCAGGCGATCCTGCAGGCCACGGACGCACTACGGCTGGAGTGCATCCTGACCGTCTCGGAGCAGGTCGACAGCTATCACTGCGCCCAACTGTTGTCGGTGATCGCGCGGAAGCGCGTCCAGCTCACGGCGGAGCACATCGAACGGTTGCTGACCCTGCGCATCGGGCAGTTCGAGCAGTCCCAGGCATGGCGGAGCAGCGAGGCGCTCCGCGCGGTGAGCCGCCAGATCGAGCACGCGTACGCCGCGCTTCCCGGCGCCGAGCAGGAGCCTTTGAAACCACTCCTCGCGTGTGCGGCCGAGCAGGTTCAGGACGCGGCGACGGCGACCAGGCTGCGGAAACTCGTAGGCGATGAGGACGGGCTCCGCGTCGACCTGATCGACGAGAGCGACGACATCGGCCCTCGCCTGCGCAGCGCGTTCGAGGCAGCCGACGAACCGGCCGAAGCGCTTGCGGCGGCACTCGATCTCCTCGCGGCGTTTCCCGCCCAGGGCAAGCCGTCGAAGAAGTGGCTCACCGAGGCCGAGCGCGTCACCAGCCTGTTGTCCAAGCCCGCGGCTCTGATCGGCACCCTCCTCGACGCGGCGCTCGACGCGGCCGACATCGAACCGCAGCGCACCACCGCCGTCACCCGCTACATCACCGCGGGCAACGAGTCCTTCCTGTGTGGCGTTGTCGCAATCGCCGGCGTACTGCGGGACTCGACGCTCCTGCCGCAGCTCCGGCGGCTCGCGATCAAGACGGTGACCGTGATCGGAGGCCAGTTCGGCAATCCTCGAAGCCTCCGGCTCGCCAACTCGTCGGCGCAGGCGATGGCCGATATCGGCGGGGCGTCGTCGATCACCGAGTTGCTCGCGCTCGAGCGTTCCGTTCGGCACGGGACGCTGCTGAGGCAGATCCGCAAGGCCATCGACGCGCTCGCCTCCGCGCAGGGACTGACCCGCGACCAGCTGCTGGAGCGCGCCGTCGAAACCCATGACCTCGACGCCGACGGCAAGCGCCGACAACCGCTGACGCGGGGATCGGCCGAGGTCGTGGTGGACGGACGGACGGCAGCACTTCTGTACGTCGACGAGAAGCAGACTCCCCGGAAGTCGGTACCTCCGGACGTGAAGCAGGCAGATGCCGAAACGCTCGGCGCGCTCCGCAACGAGCTCAAGGCGATCCGGAAGACGATCGCCGGCGAGCGCGTGCGGCTGGACGGCCTGATGGCAACGGACCGCCGCTGGCCGCTGGGCAACTGGCGCACCTGGTACCTGGATCATCCGATCACCGGCCGGATGACACGCACGCTGGTCTGGGTGTTCAGCACCCCGGAAGGTCCGGACGTCGTCGGAGTTCCCCTCGATGCCGCGACGGTGATCACGAGTTCGGGTCAGCAGGCCGGGATTCCGCCGGACGCGGAGGTGCGGCTCTGGCACCCGATCCACGCAACGGCCGACGACGTACGCGCCTGGCGACGGTACTTGCTCGAGCAGCAGGTCGTTCAGCCGTTCAAGCAGGCGTTCCGCGAGCTCTACGTGCTGACGCCTGCCGAGGAACAGACCCGCGCGTACTCGAACCGTTTCGCCGGTCACGTCTTCGGGCAGGTCCAGGCCCGTGCGTTGATGAAAGGGCGGGGCTGGGCGCCGGTCGCGGTCGCCTGGTGGGACGACGGTATCGACCACGGCGTTGCCCGGCGTACCTTCGACGCCGCCGGGATCCGCGCCGAGTTCTACTTCGACCCGATCCACGACCTGGAGCCGGCCGCGACCGATCTCTACCCGTACTGCACCAGCGATCAGGTGCGGTTCGTCGACGTACGGACCGATGACTCGATCGGGCTCGCCGACGTGCCGCCGCTCGTCCTGACCGAGGCGCTGCGTGACGTCGACCTGTTCGTCGGCGTCACGTCGATCGGCGCCGATCCGGAATGGCTCGACCGTGGCACCGAGCGTCGCTTCGAGACGTACTGGCATACGTTCGGCTTCGGCGAACTGTCCGCCGCCGGCGAGATCCGCCGCGAGGTGCTCGAACAACTCGTCCCGCGGCTGGCCATCGCCGACCGGTGCGCGTTCGAGGACCGCTACCTGACGGTGCGCGGCGACCTCCGGACGTACCGGATCCATCTGGGCAGCGGCAACATCCTGATGTCGCCGAACGACCAGTACCTCTGCATCGTCGCCGCCCGGGACAGCCAGGCGCAGAAGCTGTTCCTCCCCTTCGACGACGACCCGGTCCTCAGCCTGGTGCTCAGCAAGGCGTTCCTGCTCGCGAACGACACGGCGATCGAGGACCCCACGATCACCGCCCAGATCAACCGTCGCTGACCCGCCGGCCGATAGGTTTGGGGTCATGCGTGATGTGCGGGTGGTCTATCGCAAGTTCGACGAGAAGCTGCATTGGCACCAGTGGATGCGGTACCTGGGCGAGGACGAGTACGGCGTCTGGCTGGGCGCCCCGGCGGGGTCCGTGTCGCAACGCGGGGACGAGCCGGCGGTGACCCAGGAGCAGGCGCATGTGCAGCTGTTCCCGCGGGACAAGTGGTTCACCGCGATCTTCAACGACGAGCCGCGGCACACCGAGATCTACGCGGACATCACCACGCCGGTCGAGTTCTCCGACGACGTGGTGACGATGATCGACCTCGACCTGGACGTGATCAAGCGCCGCGACGGGACCGTCTTCATCGACGACGAGGACGAGTTCGCCGAGCACCAGGTGAAGTACAGCTACCCGCCCGACGTGATCGCCACCGCACGGCAGACCTGCGACTGGCTCGTCGGCGCGGTGTCCACCGACGAGCCCTTCCTGACCGTCTACAAGACCCACCTCGACAAGATCCGCTAGGACTACAGCGAGGTCCGGCCCATCGCCACGGCGATGACGCCGACGACGGTCAGCAGCAGCGCCGAACCGGGGTGCATGCCGATCGAGATCCGGATGTCCCGCTTCTTCCAGGCCAGGTGGACGCCGGGGTAGAGGAAGACGAGCTTGGACAAGACCGTCCACGGCGCCCAGAAGTGGTAGACCGAGAAGAAGAACACGTTGAAGAACGGTGCCCATCCGCGGAGCTGCGCCAGGCGGGGCAGCAGGAATCCCCGGAAGTAGTACTCCTCGATGAGCGGCAGGAACCAGCCGGTGAACGGGCCGCAGATCAGCAGGGTGGTCAGGAGCTTCTGCTGCGAGTAGCCGTTCAGGTACGACGTGGCGCTGTCGCCGGTGCCCGCGTAGTGGATCCACGAGAAGGCGTTGTCGTAGAGAAAGTTGTCCAGCGGCGTCAGCGAGAGCGACACGACGGTCATCCACACGAGGCAGAAGCTGATCAGCGCGATGAGCTTGCCGCGCGGGACCGGACGGTCCATGTACTGCAGCGCACCGCCACGCAGGCAGTAGCGGCCGGTGGCCTGCTTACCCAGCCAGGCCATGCCGAGCAGGAGCGGGAAGAGGACAACCGCCAAGGCGACCGCCCAGGCCAGGAAGGGCGGGTAGCCGATCGCCCTGACGAGCGGCGCCGCGACGAACGCGTAGACGGCGACGATCAGCGCGCCAGGCACCAGGTGCAGAGCGATGGACAGAGGGATCGAGTGCTTGTCGGCGAGGAGGACCTCGACGAACTTCGGACGGGGCTTGGTGTGCGTGACTTGGTTCATGCCGAGAAGGTTCGCCGCCCGGCCTGACACGGACCCGCCACGACTCTGACGCGGTGCCGCCACCGCGAGCAGCTACCGAGCTAGATGGACGCTGAGCGTTCCGTTCTTGAGCATCATCACGCCGGGGAGCGGGCCGCGTTGGCCGGCGTACATGTCGGCGATGGGGGCGACCGTGAGGTAGAGGTTCTGGCCGGCCGGGACGTCGACGGCGATCGCGGGGAGCTCGATCGTGCGCCGTACGCCGCGGGCCGTGTACTTCTCGCGCAGCGGCATGGTGTTGTTCTGCACGACCTTCGCGGTGAGCGGGTTCTTGCCGACGCTCAGCGCGAAGTACGCCGCCGACCGCGGGATCACGGTGTAGACGTCGGCGCTCAGCGTGGGCGTGCCGGCGATCGTGATCGGGCCCTTCGCGATCGGCAGGTTGACGGGCAGGCCGACACCGGTCGGCGCGACGATCTTGCCGAGCGGGTACCGTTTGTTCGGTGTCAGGTTCCGTTGTGTGAGGCAACGGCCGTCGGCGGTCGACAGGTGGTACGTGCCGAAGCCGGTCAGGCCGGTCGACATATGCAGGAGTTGCAGCTGCATGAAACGGATCGACAGGCTCGAGAAGGTGGGCGATCCGAGCCCGATCGAGCACGGGTCGCCTGCGGTCGCGTAGCCGGGCGGTACGACGCTGGGGAGCGTGTGACCGCCGTTGTACCCGACGAAGATCGACTTGGCCCGGGCGCGGGCGGTCAGCGCCCGGTCGAAGTTCGTGAGTCCCTGGTTGAGGTTGAACAGGTTGTCGGAGATGCCCTGGCCGAACAGCACCGGGAGGTCGAGCTTGCGGCCCTGCTGCACGTGCCACGCCGGCCCGTTGTGCGCGAAGAACGCGTCGAGATCGCGCCCGGCCTTCCCGACCGGCCAGGTACCGGTCGCGATCAGCGCCACGAAGGCGGCCGACACCGCGGGCGGCAGATGCGTGCCGCCGCCGGCGAACAGGATCGACAGCCACATCGTCCGGGCGGCCTCCTGCGGCGCGAGGCTCTGCTTGAGATCCCACCAGGTGATCTCCGGAGCGAGCGCGTCGAACCGGGTCCGCCCGCGGTCGCGAAGCTCGGTGAAGGCACCGGCGAACTGGTACCCACCGCCGTACGACCCGCCGATGGCTCCGATCAGCGGATCGCCGGGGCGTTGCTTCGTCACCCAGTCCAGGCCCCCGACCAGATCGACGAGCTTCACCACGTCGCGGCCTTCGTAGTCCGGGTTCATCACGTGCGCGACGCCGGTGCTCTGTCCGAAGCTGCGCTGGTCGAAGCTGAGTACGCCGAAGCCCGCGTCGAGCCAGGCCTTGAACGCGGCCGGGTCCGTGGTCCGGCTGCCGCCCCAGCCGTGGCTGTGGAAGATCAGCGGCACGGTGTGCCCGGCCGAGGCTGACGCCGGTTTGAACAGCGAGTAGCAGATCCGTACTGGCGTCGTCGTACCAGGCTCTGGCACCGATGCGACACATCCGTTCGTCACCGTGCTGGAGGCTTCGGCCGACACCACCGGCGACAGGAGAAGTGCTACGACACCGAGCAGAGCAAGCACACGACGCATCAGTCACTCCAGGTGATCGACGGATCTCGCTTCGCACACGCTAGAGGACACGTCTTCGCCTGACCAGACCCGAGGCTCAGCCGTGCGCGAACCGATGGGCGAATCCCGCGTCGGCACTGCGACACTGTGCCCGTGCATATCGCGATCGAGGTCGTGGCCCTCGTCGCCGTCGTCGCGGCGGTCGCCGCGCTGGCGCGGCGGATAGGGATCTCGGCCCCTCTGCTGCTGGTCGTCATCGGGGTCGCCGCGTCGTACCTGCCGTTCATCCCGCGGGTCGAGCTCGAGCCCGAGGTCGTGCTGGTCGGTTTCCTGCCGCCGCTGCTCTACTCGGCCGCGATCAAGACCAGCCTGGTCGACTTCTCCAAGCACCGGCGGTCCATCGGGCTGCTGTCCGTCGGCCTGGTGGCGTTCACCGCGCTCGGCGTCGGCGTCGTCGCGTGGTGGCTGCTCGGTCAGGTCGCGGAGTCGATCGGCCAGGAACCGCTGCCGTTCTGGGCCGCGTTCGCGATCGGCGCGGTCGTCGCGCCGCCCGACGCGGTCGCCGCGACCGCGATCGCCAAACGGGTCGGCCTGCCGCGCCGCGTGGTCACGATCCTCGAGGGCGAGAGCCTGCTGAACGACGCGACCGCGCTGGTCTGTCTGCGTACGGCGATCGCTGCCGCCGTGGTGGCGCCGACCGTGTGGCACGTCGGCCTGGACTTCCTGCGGGCGGCCGGCGGCGGTGTGCTGGTCGGCATCGCCGTGACGTTCGTGCTGGCCAAGATCCGCCGCCGGTTCACCGATCCGGTGCTGGACACCACGCTCAGCCTGACCGCGCCGTTCATCGCGTACATCGCGGCCGAGAACCACTACGTCCACGCGTCCGGCGTACTCGCGGTCGTCGTCACCGGCCTGCTCCTCGGTCACAAGGCCCCGATCATCCAGTCGGCGAAATCGCGGATGTCGGAGCGGACCAACTGGCGGACCTTCCAGTTCCTGCTGGAGAACACGGTCTTCCTGCTGATCGGGCTGCAGACCCGGTGGATCCTCGACGATCTCACCGAGAGCCCGCTGCCGACGTGGCTGATCGCGGCCACCACGGTCGCCGTATTCATCGCGGTGGTGCTGCTGCGGCCGATCTGGATCATCCCGACCACGATGCTGTCCCGGCGCTTCCTTGGTCCGTCGCGTCCCGGACCTATTTCGTGGAGTGCGCTGATCGTGGTGTCGTGGGCCGGGATGCGCGGTGTGGTCACGCTGGCCGCGGTCTTCACACTGCCCGAGGACACCCCACATCGCGAAGTCCTTGTGTTCATCGCCCTCGCTGTCACCGCGGGCACGCTGCTCGTCCAGGGCTCGACGCTGCCCTGGCTGGTACGTCGCCTGCGCCTGCCGGGACCGGATCCCGCAGAGGACGCGTTGCAGGAGGCCGCCGTACTGCAGGGTGCTCATCGGGCCGGGATCGCGAAACTCGACGAGATGTCGACGCCGACGGACCCGCCCGCGATTCTCGACGTACTGCGGCAGCGGGGTGAGGCGCGGGCGCAGGCTGCGTGGGAGCGGCTCGGACGGCCGGAGACCGAGTACGAGACGCCGAGTGAGACGTACCGGCGGCTGCGGATCGCGATGCTCGAGGCCGAACGCGCGCACATCCTGAAGGTCCGCGACGCCGGGCTGGTCGCCGACGAGGTGCTGCAGCGCGCGCAGAACGCGCTCGACATCGAGGAGTCGATCCTGGACCGCGACGAGGACGACGACGTCGGTGGGCGCTCCGAGGACCTCAAGCCGAAGACGACGCCGGGTGGCGCGTGCGAGCACCTGGAGCAGGCCCCGGTAGTGGTCACGCCGAACACACCGGACGGCTGCGAGGAGTGCTTGGCCGACGGGGGTTCGTGGGTCCACCTGCGGCTGTGCCTGGGGTGTGGTCACGTCGGGTGCTGCGACTCGTCGGTGATGAAGCACGCCAGCAAGCACAATGCTCAGACCAGGCACCCCGTGATGCGCAGCTTCGAGCCGGGCGAGACGTGGCGCTGGTGCTTCGTCGACGAGAAGCTAGGTTGACGGTATGGCGGACTGTCTCTTCTGCTCCATCATCGCCGGCACGACGCCGGCGCAGATCGTCCTGGACACACCGGAGGTCGTCGGGTTCCTCGACGTCCGGCCGGTGTTCAAGGGCCACACGCTGCTCGTGCCGCGGACGCACGTGCCGACAATGGTCGAACTGCCGGACGAGCTGACGGTCCCGCTGTTCGGAGCGGCCCGGTCGGTCGCTAGCGCCGTACGGACCGCGTTCGACGCACAAGGATCGTTCGTTGCCGTCAACAACGTCGTGTCCCAGTCCGTGCCGCACCTGCACGTCCACGTCGTACCCCGCACGAAGGGCGACGGCCTCCGCGGCTTCTTCTGGCCACGCACCAAGTACGCTGACACCGCAGAGGCCGAGGAGTACGCCGGCAAACTCCGCGCGGCCCTCGCCGACTAGCTGGTGGCTCGCTCGTACTCGACTTGTGGGCGTGGGGTGCCGTCGCCGAAGTCGCGGGTTTGGGTGGCTCCGGTTTCGGTGAAGCCGCACTTGGTGTAGAAGCGGCGGGACTGCGGGGTGTCGCGGAGGGTCCAGAGGTGGACGCGGTCGTGGCCGTCGGCTTTGAGGTGTTGCAGGGTGGCTGTCATCAGCGCCGCGGAGACGCCGCTCCCCCAGCCGTCGGGGTGGGTGTAGAAGCTGTGGATCTCGGCGAGCCCGGTCCGCGTGTCCGACAGCTCGGACCACGACATCGCGAGCGGCCGATCGCCGACGAACCCGAGCATCACGAGCCCCTTGCCTGCCGCGAGCCGCTCGTGCCACCTGGTCAGCCGACTCGCAATCCCTTCCTGCGCGACGTCCTCGGGAAAGAGCGGCGCGTACGCTGCACCCCAGGAAGCCGCATGCACCTGCCCGACCGCATCCCCGTCGGCAACGGTAGCCCGCCGTACATCAATCGAGGGGTCGGTCAAGGCGGTCCTCCAGGGTGGCGAGTGCGCGCTCGACGGCGGCGCGGACGGTGTGATCGGGGTCGTCGGCCAGCGGCCGGATCGCGTCGGCATGCTCGTACTCCCCCGCGGCGCCGATCGCGCGAACGGCCGCCGTGCGAACTCTCGGCAGCTCGTGCTCGAGCATCGGCAGCAGCGCGTCGACGAGCTGGCCGAGCTCCCGCTGCGCGGTGATCCGCGCGACGTGCTCCCGGACCCGCCAGGCAGGATCGCGCGCGGCGACCAGGAGCGCATCGACCACGTCGTCCCGCCACACATAAAGGAACACGCGGGCGGCCCACACCCGGACCCAGTAGTAGTTGCCCGGATCAACAGGCGCCTTCCAGCCACCCGGATTCTCCGACCCGGTGATCGCCACCAGCTTCGGCAGGTCAGCGCCGTACGCCGCCTCGCCCGGGATCTCCCCGGTCAGGAAGGCAACGCACCAGTCGACCACGGCATCCTCGCCGTACGTCGCACACGCGGCCCGCACGACATCGCGCGGTGACTCCCGGTCGGCCATGAAATCAGTAAACCGCGGGCCACCGACAATTCCGGTGACCCGCGGCTACTGGACTCTCGAAGCTGCGTCAGCCGGCGATCAGGGACCGGAGGACGTACTGCAGGATGCCGCCGTTGCGGTAGTAGTCGGCCTCGCCCGGGGTGTCGATGCGGACGACCGCGTCGAACTCCTTGACGCCGCCGTCGGTCGCGGTCACCGTGACGTGGACCGTGCGCGGGATCTCGCCGTCGTTCAGCGCGGTCACGCCGGTGATGTCGAAGGTCTCCTCGCCGGTCAGGCCGAGGGACTCCGCGTTCTCACCCTCCGGGTACTGCAGCGGCAGCACGCCCATGCCGATCAGGTTCGACCGGTGGATCCGCTCGAAGGACTCGGTGATGACGGCCTTCGCGCCGAGCAGCGCCGTACCCTTCGCGGCCCAGTCCCGCGACGAGCCCGAGCCGTACTCCTTGCCGGCCAGGATCACCAGCGGCGTCCCGGATTCGGCGTACGCCTGAGCGGCCTCGTAGATGCTCGTCACGGGCGCGTCGGCCGGATTTGAAATGGACTGCGTGAAGTCGCGGGTGAAACCGCCCTCGGTGCCCGGCGCGATCTGGTTGCGCAGGCGGATGTTCGCGAACGTGCCGCGGATCATCACCTCGTGGTTGCCCCGGCGGGAACCGTACGAGTTGAAGTCCTTGCGGTCGACGCCGTGCTCCGCCAGGTACATGCCCGCGGGGCTGTCGGCCTTGATCGAACCGGCCGGGGAGATGTGGTCGGTGGTGACCGAGTCGCCCAGCTTGGCCAGCACGCGCGCACCGGCGATGTCGGTGACCGGCGACGGGTCCTTCGCCATACCGTCGAAGTACGGAGGCTTCCGCACGTACGTCGACTCGGCGTCCCAGGCGAACGTCTTGCCCTCGGGCGTCGGCAGGGACTGCCAGCGCTCGTCACCGGCGAACACGTCGGCGTAGTCCTTGGTGAACATCTCCTTGTTGATCGAGCTCGCGATGGTCCGCTCGACCTCGTCGGCGCTCGGCCAGATGTCCTCCAGGAACACGTCGTTGCCGTCGGTGTCCTTGCCCAGGGCATCGGTCTCGAAGTCGAAGTCCATGGTGCCGGCCAGCGCGTACGCGATCACCAGCGGCGGCGACGCGAGGTAGTTCATCTTCACGTCCGGGTTGATCCGGCCCTCGAAGTTCCGGTTGCCGGACAGCACGGAGACGACCGCCAGGTCGGCCTCCTGGACACCGGCCGAGACGGCCTCCGGCAGCGGGCCCGAGTTGCCGATGCACGTCGTGCAGCCATAGCCGACCAGGTGGAAGCCGAGCTTCTCCAGGTACGGCGTGACGCCGGCCTTCTCGTAGTAGTCGGTGACGACCTTCGACCCGGGCGCGAGCGATGTCTTCACCCACGGCTTGGACGCGAGGCCCTTGTCGACCGCGTTCTTCGCGAGCAGCGCGGCGGCGAGCATGACCGACGGGTTGGAGGTGTTGGTGCAGGAGGTAATGCTCGCGATCACGACGTGGCCGTGGTCGAGCTCGATCTCCTGGCCGTCCATGCTGATCTTGGTCTTCTTCGACGGGCGGCCGTTGCCACTGCCGTGCGGCACGTGCGGGTCGTCGTTGACGTTGCCGTGACCGTTCGGCGCGTCACTGGCCGGGAAGCTGCCGGTCTCCGACGGGTCGACGTCCAGCTCTTCGGTGGCGTAGTCGGCCAGGGCGCCGCGGAAGCCTTCCTTGGCCTCGCTCAGCGCGACCCGGTCCTGCGGCCGCTTCGGGCCGGCGATCGACGGTACGACGGTCGACAGGTCGAGCTCGAGGTACTCCGAGAAGCGCGGCTCGACGGCGGGGTTGTGCCACAGGCCCTGCTCCTTGGCGTACGCCTCGACGAGCGCGACCTCGTCGTCGGCGCGGCCGGTCAGGCGCAGGTACTCCAGGGTGACGTCGTCGATCGGGAAGATCGCGCAGGTGGAGCCGAACTCCGGGCTCATGTTGCCGATCGTGGCGCGGTTCGCCAGCGGGACCGCCGCGACGCCGTCGCCGTAGAACTCGACGAACTTGCCGACCACACCGTGCTTGCGCAGCATCTGGGTGATCGTCAGCACCACGTCGGTCGCGGTCGCGCCGGCCGGGACGGACCCGGTCAGCCGGAAGCCGACGACCTTCGGGATCAGCATCGACACCGGCTGGCCGAGCATCGCGGCCTCGGCCTCGATACCGCCGACGCCCCAGCCGAGCACGCCGAGGCCGTTCACCATCGTGGTGTGGCTGTCGGTGCCGACGCAGGTGTCCGGGTAGGCCTGGCCGTTGCGGACCATCACGGTGCGGGCCAGGTGCTCGATGTTCACCTGGTGCACGATGCCGGTGCCCGGCGGGACGACCTTGAACTCGTCGAACGCGGTCTGGCCCCAGCGGAGGAACTGGTACCGCTCGCGGTTCCGCCCGTACTCGAACTCGACGTTGCGCTCGAACGCGTCCGGCGTACCGAACACGTCGATGATGACCGAGTGGTCGATGACCAGCTCGGCCGGCGCCAACGGGTTGATCTTGGTCGGGTCACCGCCGAGCTCGCCGACCGCCTCGCGCATCGTGGCCAGGTCGACCACGCACGGGACGCCGGTGAAGTCCTGCATGATCACCCGGGCCGGGGTGAACTGGATCTCGGTGTCCGGGGCCGCGTTCTGGTCCCAGTTGCCGAGCTTGGTGATGTGCTCGGCGGTGATGTTCGCGCCGTCTTCGGTGCGCAGCAGGTTTTCCAGCAGGACCTTCAGCGAGTACGGCAGCGTGTCCGCACCCTCGATGCCCGCCAACCTGAAGATCTCGTACGACTGTCCGTTGACCTCGAGTGCCCCCTTGGCACCGAAGCTGTCGACGCTCGCCATCAACCTGCTCCTCTGTCCGGTCCATATTCGCTGCGGGTCCGCTGCGCCCATCCTGCCCAGCGCGTTGCCCGGCCGCGAGGTCAGGTTCCCCTAACCTCGCGCCGCAAACTCTCTCGACATCAAGATACACGACATCGAGCCAACTTTCCGGTCGATCAGGAAACCTGTGGAAGAACTTCCGCCGCGATCAGGTCGAGGTGGTCGAGGTCCTGCAGATCCATGATCTGGACGTACTGACGCTGCGATCCGACCGCAGCGAACTGGCCCAGCCGGTCCACGACCTCGGCCGGCGTACCGGCGATGGCGTTGGCCTTGAGGTCTTCGACGTCGCGGCCGATCGCCTCGGCCCGCTGCTTCACCTCGGCGTCGTCCTTGCCGACCACCACGGTGTGCGCGGTGGAGAGGGCGAGCGTCTTCGGGTCGCGGCCGATGTCGGTGCAGGCTGCCTGGACCCGCTGGAACAACGTCTCGGTCACCTCGACGCCGCGGAAGCCGGCGTTGAACTCGGCGGCGTACTTCGCGGCGAGGGCCGGCGTCCGCTTCTTGCCCGCGCCACCGACGATGATCGGCGGGTGCGGCTGCTGGACCGGCTTCGGCAGCGCCGGCGAGTCGCTGATCTGGTAGTGCTCACCCTGGAAGTCGTACTTCTCCCCCACCGGGGTGTCCCAGAGGCCGGTGATGAGTTCGAGCTGTTCGGTGAGGATGTCGAAGCGGCCGGGGGTGTCGGGGAAGTCGAGGCCGTACGCCTTGTGCTCGGCTTCGTACCAGCCGGCGCCGAGCCCGAGTTCGGCGCGGCCGCCGCTCATCTGGTCGACCTGCGCGACCGAGATCGCGAGGACGCCGGGGTTGCGGAACGTCGCGGAGCTGACCAGCGTGCCGAGCTTGATCCGCTTGGTCTCACGCGCCAGGCCGGCCAGCGTGATCCACGAGTCGGTCGGGCCCGGGAGGCCGTCGTTCTCGCCCATGACGAGGTAGTGGTCGGAACGGAAGAACGCGTCGAACCCGTTCTCCTCCGTCTTGCGGGCGACCGCGAGAAGGTCGTCGTACGACGCGCCCTGCTGAGGTTCGGTGAAGATCCTGAGAAGCATGGCGCCAACGCTATCTCGCGCTGGTGTACAGCTTCTCCAGGTACGACGGCTGCCATTGGGCGCTGCGGCTGTACAGCCGGCGGACCAGCTCGTTCGCGTTGAAGCGCTCCTCGACCGGGTTGTCCCACCAGTCGGGCACCTGGTCGTACCAGCGGTCGATCCGCAGCGTCCGTCCGGCCGCGTCGATCCGCGCGAACAGCCAGCCGCCCTGCTCGCCCTGCGCCTCGGTCAGCCAGAGATCGCCGAGCAGGCCGCTGAGCTTCTCAGGCCCGAACTCGGGGTCGTCCACATCCGGTGGTTCCAGGTCGAAGCGGTACGACGGCGCGCCCGGGTCGAGCACCTGCACCTGGATCGTGAACCCCGACGGCACGATCGCCGTCCGCGCCCGGCACCAGTCATGCAACGCCTGCACCGCAGGCGACTCCTCCGGCCGGGGCCGGGGCCGCTCCACCTCGGCCCGCATCGCCTCCTCGAGCGACCCAGCCGGAGGCACGAGCCGAGGCCCGCCGCCTCCGACCAATCCCAAGCCGGCAACCAACATCCCACCAACATCGGCCGCGGGAGTCGTCAGAGCCGCGCCGTTCACCGGCTCGTCGTCGTCCTCGTCCACCACGGGCACGAAACCCGTCGGCATGTCGTCGTCCGGGTCACCGCCGAACTCGTCGCTCGCTTCACCGGCGCCCGGGATCATGTCCCAGCCACCCGCGAGCCGCGCCACCGCCGCCTCCTCGGACCAGGGCGCCGGCTCCGGCGCGGGAGCCTGCTGGGGCTCGGGCTCGGGTTCCGGCATCGGTTCCGGCTCGGGCTCCGGGGTCGGCTGCGGCTCGGGCTCCGGCATCGGCTCAGGCTCGGGCTCGGGCTGCGGGAACGGCTCCGGGTCAGGCTGTGGGAACGGCTCCGGCTCGGGCTCGGGCAGCGGCTCGGGAACGGGCCCAGGGATCGGCTCGGGATCCGGGAAGGGCGCGGGACCGGGCTCCGGAACGGGCGTGGGCGTCGGGCCTGGGTACGGGTCGGGGGTGGGGGCCGGGTGTGGGGTCGGCTCCGGGGCGGGTGGGGTGGGCTGGGGCCAAGGTGCGGGGTGGGGCTCTGGCTGGGGCCACGGTTCCGGCTGCGGTTGGGGTTGCGGCCAGGGCTGAGGTTGAGGGTAAGGCTCAACTTGAGCTTGAACCTCGTGCTCCTCCGCACCCGGCACGTCCGCGCTCGGCGCAGACGCCAGTACGTCCGGGGTTTGCTCAGGCGCCCGTACTTCGGGGATTTCAGCTGCCGGCTTCGCGTCCGGCTCCAGGTCGTCGACTACGGCGGGAATCTCCGCGGTTTGGTCGTCGTCTGCGTCCGTGCCCGCGAGATCTACCGCCTGGGGCGCCGGCTCGGGAGCGGGGGCGAACGGGGACGGACCGGTGAAGGACGACAGTTCGTCATCCTCATCGGCCGTCTCCAGTACTGCCTCGATCTCGGCGGTCGGTGCGTCGTCGTCCTCGAGATCCGCGACCGCCGCGAACGGAGAGTCCACCGGCGCCGGATCCGCCGATCCATCGGACGCCGAGCTGGCAGGGGCCGAGCTGGCCGGGTCTTCTACCCACTCGCCGTTGATCCAGGCGGGTCCGGTCCAGGCCGGGTCCGGAGTGGGCTCAGGGAACGGGTTGTACGCGCTAGTGGCTTCCTGGTCGGACCAGGACGATTGCTCCGCCGTCTCCCAGTCCTGATCAGCCACCGGGGCAGCGCTGGCGGGAGCGTCGGCGAACAGGCTGTTGTAGAAGTCCTCGCCCTCGTACACCCCGCCGCCAACCCGTGGCGGCTCAGAGGACGGAAGAGTCGGATCGTACGCATGAGACGTCGGCAGACCGGGGCTCGAGATGTTCTCCGGCAGGTACGTGCCGGGCGCAGCTGGATCCACGTACGGCCCAGGCTGCGCGACCACGCCGGCGTGCGGGTCTGCGGGCGGTGCGTACGGCGGCGGGTCGGCGATCGGCTGGCCGGTGAAGGGGCTGATGCCGGGTGGGACGACGTACGACTCCTCGTCGTCGCCTGGCGGGTTGTCTCCGATCACGGGATCTTCAACGACCGAGACCTCGGCCGTGTCAGGGTCTGTGGCGAAACTTACCGGTTCTGCAACGTTTCGGGTGAAGTCCTCGCCCGCGGCCACGCCGGCCGGCAGGTCGGGTTGCACCGGTGACCGCGGGTCGATCCCGAACGGGTCGAAGAACGCCGCGAGCGCCGCCGCCGAGATCCCGGGACCGGCCGCGGCCCGGATCAGCTCCACGCCGTACGGGCGGAGTTCGTCGAGGCCGCCGAGGTAGTCGGCCCATTCCGCGACCCACTCGACCATCTCGTCGGCGGCCGCCTCGTCCGAGGTGATCCACTCCCCGATCGGCGTGAACCCGTCGTCGACCGGCTGCCACGGGTCCCCTGGGTACGACGCCCGCGCCCAGCTCCCGTTGAACGCGCCGTACACGAACCCGAGCTCGCCCGCCGTCTGGCGCTGCCGCACCTCCGGCTGCCCGATCCACTCCGGCGACCCGGCCAGCAGGTCCTCGCCGGCGGTCTGGCTGTGCTGCGTGTGGAATCCCCACAGCACCGCCCGCCCGTCCTCCAGGCGCGCCATCCGCAGCACGGACGCGCTCTCGTCCTGGTGGTGGTACCCGTCGGCGTCGGCGTACCAGCGCCGATCGAAGCCCGTGGCATGCGCGACCGCGGCGAGTGCGCTCCAGCGGGCGCGCAACTCCTCCGGGTCGTCCAGGTCAACGAGCGGCATCAGGTCTCCAAGCGCATTTGGATCCAGGCCCAGACGCTACCCGAGCCCTCCAGGACTGGCCACTTCACTGTCCACAGGCTCGAGGATGGCGACGCACTCGATGTGGTGGGTCATGCCGAACAGGTCGAACGCGCGCAGCGACGCGATCCCGTACCCGAGGCGCCCGAACGTCTTCAGGTCCCGGGCCAGCGCCGCCGGGTCGCACGCGACGTACGCCACCCGGCGCGGCCCGAGCGCCGCAATCCGCCGTACGACGTCCTTGCCGGCGCCGGTCCGTGGCGGGTCCAGGACGACGAGGTCCACATGCTCCAGGCCCTGACCGGCCGCTGCGTTCAGGACCCGCTCGACATCGCCGTTCTCCAGCGTGACGCCATCCAGATCGTGCAGGTTCCGCCGGGCGTTCCGGACCGCGTCCTTGTCGCCCTCGATCGCCAGCACCGCGCAACCGGCCTCGGCCAGGAACGCCGCGAAGAGCCCGACACCCGAGTACAGGTCGAGCGCGGTCTCACCAGCAGCAGGCTCCAGCCCACTCAGTACGGCGTCCACCAACGTCTCCGGCGCCGCCGGGTGGACCTGCCAGAACCCACCGGCCTCCACCAGGAACCGCCGGTCGCGCACCACCTCTACCAGCCGCTCCCCCGGGTCCTGGTCGGTCAGTACGGCGGTCTTTCCCTCTGAGGACACCACCGCCTGCACTGACGACACACCCGGCCACCGTGAGCTCAGTACGTCCGGCGTCCCCGGGTGCGCTAGCAGGCACTGGTCGACCGGGATCAGGTCGTGGGAGCGGTGCGCGTACATACCGGGCCGCTCGTCCACGACGGCGTACCGCATCCGCGTCCGCCAGCCCAGCCCGTCGTCACCCGGCGACTCCATCACGATGGTCCGCTCGATCCCACCGATCCGCCGGAGGGTGTCCGAAACGACGGTCGCCTTGAGCCGCCGCTGCTCAACGATGTTGGCGTGCTGGAAGTCACACCCGCCGCACTGGCCCGGTCCGGCATACGGGCACGGCGGCTCGATCCGTTGCGGGGACGGCGTGAGCACCTGGACCGCGTCGGCCCGCAGGTACTTCGCCGTCTGTTCCGTGATCCGGGCGTGCACCAACTCCCCCGGCAGCGCATGCCGGACGAACACCACCTGCCCCTCGTGCCGGGCGACACAGTGTCCCCCGTGCGCGACTGGCCCTACCTCCAGCTCGACTACCGCCCCAACCAGACTGTCTTCGTCTGTCACCGATCTCCTGACGCCTTACGGGCACCGCGCCGTACCTGGCCGGCAACCCGTTCCACCCGATCCTGCCGTTCCTCGGCCCCCTGCGACGAGAGCAGCTGGTAAGGAACGGACGTAACCATCACACCAGGTGTAAACAAGAGGCGCCCCTTGAGCCGCAGCGCACTCTGGTTGTGCAGGATGTGCTCCCACCAGTGGCCGACGACGTACTCCGGGATGTAAACCATCACCACGTCCCGCGGCGACTGCCGCCGGATGTCGCGCACGTACTGCAGGATCGGCCGGGTGATCTCCCGGTACGGCGAGGCAAGCCGCTTCAGCGGAATCGGGATGCCGCGGGCGTCCCACTCGGCCTGGAGCTGGTCCGCCTCGTCCCGGTCGACGTCGACCGTGACGGCTTCGAGCTGGTAGGGCCGGGCCGCCTTGGCGAACGCCAGCGCCCGCAGCGTCGGCTTGTGCAGCTTGGAGACCAGCACGATCGCGTGCACCCGGGACGGCAGCATGAGCGGCTCGTCACCCTCGGCCGCCATCTGCCGGCGGACCGTCTCGTAGTGCCGGCTGATGCCCTTCATCAACAGGAAGAGGCAGGCCATCGCGATGATCGCGATGTACGCGCCGAGCAGGAACTTGGTGATCAGCACGATCACCAGCACGACGCCGGTCAGCGTCAGGCCGACCGCGTTGATCACCCGGGACCGGATCATCCGGGCCCGTTTGCCCGGGTCCTGCTCGTCGCGGAGCAGCCGGGTCCAGTGCCGGACCATGCCGATCTGGCTGATCGTGAACGAGACGAACACGCCGACGATGTAGAGCTGGATCAGCCGGGTCACCTCGGCGTTGAACGAGACGATCAGCACGATCGCGAAGCCGGCCAGGATGATGATGCCGTTGCTGAACGCCAGCCGGTCGCCGCGGGTGTGCAGCTGCCGCGGCAGGTAGCCGTCGCGGGCCAGGATCGAGCCGAGCACCGGGAAGCCGTTGAACGCGGTGTTCGCGGCGAGCACCAGGATCACGCCGGTCGCGGCGGCGACCAGGTAGAAGCCGGGCGAGAAGTGGTCGAAGATGCCCTTGGCGAGCTGGCCGATCACCGGGTCCTGGTGGTACCCCTCGCCGACCGGCACACCGTCGCGGAGCAGCTGGGTCCCGGGGTCCTCGGCGAAGCGGACCTTCATCACGTTCGCCAGCGTCACGACGCTGACCACCATCGCGATCGAGATGCTGCCGAGCAACGCCAGCGTGGTCGCCGCGTTCCGGCTCTTCGGCTTCTTGAACGCCGGTACGCCGTTGCTGATCGCCTCCACACCGGTCAGTGCGGCACACCCGGACGAGAACGCCCGCAGGATCAGGAACGCCATCGCGATCCCGCTCGCGCCGTGCGCGAACTGGTCCTCGGCGGCGATGTCCAGGCCGGAACTCGAGGCGTCCGGCAGGTGCCCGAACAGCAACCGGCCGAAGCCCCAGGCCGCCATCCCGAGGATGGTGAACATGAAGATGTACGTCGGGATCGCGAACGCGGCCCCCGACTCGCGCACCCCGCGCAGATTCATCGTGGTCAGGAAGAGCACCGCGATCACGGCCGCGGTCGCCTGGTGTCCCTCCATCGCCGGGATCGCCGAGGCGGCGTACTGCGCGGCCGACGAGATCGACACCGCGACGGTGAGGACGTAGTCGACCATCAGCGCGCTCGCGACCGTCAGGCCCGCGGTCGGGCCGAGGTTCACGTTGGCGACCTCGTAGTCGCCGCCGCCGGACGGGTAGGCGTGCACGTTCTGCCGGTACGACAGCACGACGACGATCAGCACCACCGCGACCGCGAGCGAGATCTTCCAGGAGATCGTCAGCGCCGCGAGTCCGGCGATCGACAGGGTCAGGAAGATCTCGTCGGGGGCGTAAGCGACCGATGACAGCGCGTCGCTCGCGAACACCGGGAGGGCGATGCGCTTGGGCAGCAGGGTCTCACCCAGCTGAGTGCTGCGCAGTTTGCGTCCGAGCAGCAGCCGTTTGCCGATATCGCCTAGAGCGGGAGTCACACCGGTGATGTTAGAGGGCCCCCAGTTCCGGTGTAGCGTCTATCCCTGCCGAACCGAGCCAGCGGCCCGCCACGGGGCAGGGAGTGATCAGCGAGTGCACGTCGTCATCATGGGCTGCGGCCGCGTCGGGTCGATGCTCGCCCGCGGTCTGGAGAAACGCAGCCACACGGTCGCGATCATCGACCAGTCGGCTGACGCGTTCCGCCGGCTGAGCCCCGCGTTCACCGGGCGGACCATCGTCGGGATGGGCTTCGACCGTGAGGTGCTGATCGAGGCCGGGATCGAGGACGCCGAGGCGTTCGCCGCGGTGTCGAACGGCGACAACTCGAACATCCTGGCCGCCCGCGTGGCCCGCGAGACGTTCGGGATCAGCAACGTGGTGGCCCGGATCTACGACCCGGGACGCGCCGAGGTGTACCAGCGGCTCGGCATCCCCACGGTCGGCACCGTCCGCTGGACCGTCGACCAGATGATGCGCCGGCTGCTCCCCGAGGGCTCCGAGCCGGAGTGGCGCGACCCGTCCGGCAGCGTCCGGCTGGCCGAGGTGCATGTGCACGCGGACTGGATCGGCCGGCCCGCGTTCGACATCGAGAAGGCGACCGGTGCCCGGGTCGCGTTCGTGACCCGGCTCGGCGAAGGCGTCCTGCCTCGAGCCGATACCGTCATCCAGGAGGGTGACCTGGTGCACGTGGTGATGCTGGAGCGGGACGTCGCCGCGGTCGAGGCCCAGCTCGGCACCAAACCTGAAGAGGCCTGAGGAGCTGTGATGCGGGTAGCCATCGCGGGAGCCGGCAACGTGGGTCGTTCGATCGCCGGCGAACTGCTGGAGAACGGCCACGAGGTCCTGCTGATCGACAAGGACCCCCGGGCGATCAAGGCCGAGTCGGTGCCGCGCGCCGAGTGGCTGCTGGCCGACGCCTGCGAGCTGTCCTCGCTCGAGGAGGCCGCGTTGCAGCGTTGCCAGGTCGCGATCGCCAGCACCGGCGACGACAAGGTCAACCTGGTCGTCTCACTGCTCGCCAAGACCGAGTTCGGCGTACCCCGGACCGTTGCCCGGGTCAACCACCCGCGCAACGAGTGGATGTTCAACGAGGCCTGGGGCGTGGACGTGTCGGTGTCCACGCCGCGGATCATGTCCGCGCTGGTCGAGGAAGCGGTGTCGGTCGGCGACCTGGTCCGGCTGTTCACCTTCCGCCAGGGCGACGCGAACCTGGTCGAGCTGACGCTGCCCGAGGACTCCCCGATGATCGGTCAGCGGGTCGGCGACGTCGACTGGCCGCTGGACACCGCGCTGGTCGTCATCCTCCGCGAGGGCAGGGTCCTGCGCCCGGACCCGGAGGGCACCCTGGAGCTCAACGACGAGCTCCTCTTCGTCGCCGCCGACGAAACCGAGGAGCAGCTCGAAGACATGCTCTCCCCCCACCACCGCAAGTCGGAGTAGCCGGGAGCGCGTCCTAGGGTTGCCGGATGGTGCAGATCCAGCAGTTCCAGGTCAATCTGTTCTGCGACGACGTGGACAGGTGCCTCGCGTTCTACAAGCGCGTCGGCCTGACGGAGGCGTTTCGGGCACCCGCCTCTGGCCCTATCGCGCATGTGGAGGTCGAGGCGGCCGGCATTCGCATCGGTCTGACCTCGGCGCGCGTCGCCAACGAACTCGTCGCCCTCGGCGTCGAACCGGCCGGTCGTCCCGCGACGGAGATCGTGTTCTGGTGCGACGACGTGGACGCCATGTACACCCTCGCCCTGGCTGCCGGAGCCACCAGCGTCGTCCCACCAACCGACTCCCCGGACGGCCGCCTGCACTACGCCTGGGTCCACGACCCCGACGCCCACCAACTCAAGTTCGTCCAAAACCACACGTAACCAGCGACCCACGGCTCCTCCGCCGCGTCTCCACGGATCCGGAGCAGGGCTCCCCCGGCGCGTCCCCACGGCCCGGGCGAGCTTCAGGACCTGACGGGCCTCGGGGCCTGGCGGGCTTCAGCGCGAGAACTAGCTACGACGCGGGCTGCCTCGGCCGTGTCGACCACTGGATGGGTCCCGATGTGGTCGACGACGAACCGGAATCCGTGGGGGCTGGTCCAGTCGACGGCTCCGGTGGGCAGGCGTCGGCTGCGCCAGCCGCCGAAGGTCTTGGCGCGGTGGTGGAGTCTGCCTAGCGGTATGAGGTTGTCGGCGGTGGTTTGTCCTGGTGGACCGGTGCGGTCGTACGGCGTGATGTGGTCTTGATCCATCCGGCTGGTGGCTTCGGCGCCGCTGTACGGGAACATGTCGGTCGGGTGCTGGAGTCTTACCCGTTCGCGGATCCGGTCCGGGATCTCGTAACTGTGCACGCTGACCTGGTCCTGCAGGTCGATCACGGGCTTCACGACGATCTGGTCATGACCGAGCAGCTCGCTCAGCTGGCCTGCGAGCAGCGGCCCGAGTTCCTCGACCCGCAGTACACCGTTGCCGCTGGCAAGCGTCCGGTCGGTCAGATGCACGTACAGGGTGTGCCGGTTCCGCCGCCCGCTCCCAGCCCCGAGCCCGTCGCTGTAGGCCGCCCGCTTGATCGCCGCGAGCCGACCCGGCAACGTACCCGCCAACGCCAGCCGCGTGAACGCATCCCCGCCGCCACCGTCACGGCCAACCTCATCCGCGCCGTCATCCCCACCGTCACAGGCAACGTCATGCGTGCCGTCATCCCCACCGTCATACATAGCGTCATCCCATCCGGGCGACGCGCCGCCGTACGCACCGTTGTCCTCGCCGTCTGCCCGGTCCTCGGCCCCATCGTCGGGGGTGATGTGAGTCCGTCGGGCGTGGGTCGGCTGGGAGTCGGTGGGCTGGGCGTCTGCCGGCTGGGGGTGGGCCGGCTGGGTGCGGGCGAGGTGGCGGGCGACTTCGAGGAGTTGGTGGGCGGCTGCGGGGTCGGAGATCCAGCCGATCGCCTTCGCGCGCCGCTGGTCCAGGTCGTCGGTGTCGCCCAGGGTCTTCAACGCGCGGGCCAGGTCGTCGATCGTCGCGTCGAACCGGATCACGTCACCGGCCGCGGCCCGGACCCAGATCCGCTTCGTGCCATGGTCATCCGACGGAGCCACGAACACACCCCGGGTCCGGGCGGCCGCCTCGGCCTGGGCTTTCGCCGCCTCCGGGTCGGCCTCCCACACCGCCGCCTTCACGATCCTTTGCAGCGCACCCGGCGTGACGGTGTCGACGATCCCGACCACCCGCCGGTCCACGATCGCGGCCGCCTCCAGCGACAACGCCAGGCACGCGTGCGCGATCTTGCGCGCCCGCCACGCGACAGCGTTCCCGGCCAGCACCGCAGCCCAGATCCTCGGCAGCCGATGCCGCAACGCCAACGCTTCCCCGATCAACGCCGCAGCCGCACCGCTCGACATCCGCATCACCGCGCCGAACTCGACCGGCGCGAACTCCGCCACCCCCGGACAACCGTCACCGCCATACACATGAATCTGCTCGTAGCCCGGCCGCGGCTCGCCCCACACCACCGCGTGCCGGTCGGCAAAAGCCAGCGCCGCCTCCAGCACCCGTACCGCGGCCCGGTCCTGGATCCGGCCGTACTCCGACGCCGCGGCCAGCAGGTCCGCGGTGTCGAGCTCGCCCAGATCGCCTTCGAACATGTGTTCTAGTTTATGTCACGATCCGGTCTCGGTCAAATTGAGCCCGGGCCCAGAAGCCCTTTTTTACAAGGGAATACTGCGCAACACGAACAACGATGCCAGGCGGCGCGACGGAAGGCACAAGGAGGTTCGATGCCGCTCACCCGACGGCCAGGTCCAGCGGCTGGGGCCGCGATCTCGAGCGCGGTGTCGACCGGTTGCGTGCAATCGACGCGGCCGGCTAAGCCACCACGGCGCCCGGGCCAGCAGCGCGGTCGGGCGCGAGACATCAACTCCGCGCACAGCGGCTGAACACCCGACAGCCCGCGCGCCGCCGGAGGCGGCCAACAACACAGCCGCCGTGAAGTGGCGTCCTCCCCGGACGCGGGACGGTTGCGCCGCTAACAGCAGCCCGGCCAGTCCACAGTCGGCGCGCCGCCGGAGGCGGCCGGTGAGACAGCCGGTGACCTTCCCAGGTGCGGGACGGCCTGCAACACCCCAGGCGCTCCACAGTCCGCGCTGCCGCAGGAAGCCAAACAGCACAGCCGCCGCGGAGGGGTGTTCCTTCGGTTACTTCTTGTTGCCGCGGAGGAGGTGGGTGATGCTGTCTCGGGCCTCGTCCCATTTCTCCGCGGGCATCGAGCCGCGGAGCACGGCGTACGCGAGCCAGATCGCCAGCGCGTAGAACGGCAGGCCGAGGCCGATCTTGGCGATGCCGAGGGCGTTCAGGCTGCCGGTGAAGTACAGCGGGACCTGGACGATCAGCCGGATCGCGAACAGGCCCACGAACACCAGCGTCGCCCGGGAGAACCCCTTCAGCAGCGCGGGATCGCGGCGCCAGGCGGTGCCGGTCTGCGTGATCACGCCGTACAGGACGCCGAACAGGGGCCAGCGGATCAGGACGGTGATCAGGTACAGCAGGCCGTAGCCGAGGTTGGTGAGCAGGCCGGGGACGTAGAAGTCCTTGGCGTTGCCGGTGCGGTTCGCGACCCAGGCCGAGATCAGTACGCCGATGAAGCCGCCGAACACGTTCCGCAGCGGCTGCCGGCGGACGAGACGCACGACGGCGAGCACCGCGGCGAGACCGACCGCGATGATCAGCGACTGCTGCAGCTTGTGGTCGGTGACTGCGTACGCGACCAGGAACGCGATCCACGGCAGCCCGATGTCGAGCAGCGCGCCCCACCCACCGAGCGCGTGGAAGAAGTCCTTGTCGGTGGATTTGGCCGGCTTCGAGGGCTCGTCGGCCTGCAGCTCGGTGGCTGCAGCGTCGAGCTCGGGCTTCAGAATGTCGACCAACTTCTCGTTGAGATCCTCGTCGATCTGGTCCTGGTCCCGGCGGGACGTCGGCTCAGCCATGGGCTGCCTGCGGGCGGAGTTCGTAGCGCGGGTTGAACATCACCCGGTCGCCGTCGACGACGCCGATCCGCCCGGAGGCGATCAGCTCCGACCCGGCGTGGATGCCGCCGATCTTGCGGCGGCCGAGCCAGATCAGCTTCACCGTTCCGGTGCCGTCGTACAACTCACCCTCCAGTGCCGGTACGCCGCCGCGTGGGCTGAACGTGATGGTCCGCAGCGTGCCGTACAGCGTGACAAGCTCCCGGTCGTGGCAGCCGGTGATGGACCGCGCGCCACAGTCCTGCGCGAAGTCCTTCAGGACCTCGGCATCCTCTTCGTCGCGGTCCCCGGCCAGGCCGCGGAAGGCACGCTTCCACAGCCCCGCGGGTTTGTTGCTGCCCATGGCGTCGAGTGTAGTCCGCTAGGCCTCTTCGGGCTCATTCGGCTGAGAGCCCGGCGGCATCTGCAGCGGCAGCGACTCACGGACCGCCATCGGCTCGTTACCGCGGACCACGACGGTGTTGCGCAGGGTCGCTTCCATCGGCTCGGCGGCGTCCTCCTCGACGGCGGCGCGGCCGAGGACCGTGCCGCGGAGCAGCCAGCGCGGGCCGTCCACACCGATGACGCGGGAGGTCTGGCTGAAGACCTGTCCTTCTGGGTCCTCGACCGGGACGACCAGCACCAACTCGGTGCCGAACGGTCCCTCGGACTCGGTCGCCGTACCACCCATCCGGGCGGCCTCGCCGGCGATCTCCTGGCGGACCTCGTCCCAGATGCCGCTGGTCTTCGGCGCCGCGAACGCGCGCAGCTCCAGGGCCGAGTCGTCGAGCATCAGCAGCACCGCTTGCACCACTCCGCTCTGCTCGTCGACCTGCAGGCCCAGCTCCATGCCGGGCATACCGGTGACGACCAGCGCCCCCAGGTCGATCCGGTCCTCCGCCTCCAGGTCGGCGGCGTCGACCTCGGTCGAGTCGAACGGGCCCTCGGCGCGGACGTCCGCCGGTTCGGTCTCGTCGAGGGTCTCGCCCGTCTCGGGCTCGTCGTTCTTGCCCTTACGGCGGAAGATCACAGCTGTTGCCTACTTCCTTGGTCTTGGTGCCGGCGCTGATACAGCGCCGTAGTCTCGCGCATCCGGCAGGTCAACGGGTGCACCTGGTCAGCGTGTCACATTGCCGAAACCGCCGGTCGACCCGTGTCCCTGGTCACCGCGCGCAGACCCCGGCAGCGAGGTCACTTCGACGAACCGGGCCTTCTCCACCTGCTGGATGACCAACTGCGCGATCCGGTCGCCGCGCCGCACGGTCACCTCGGCGTGCGGGTCGAGGTTGATCAGGCAGACCTTGATCTCGCCGCGGTACCCGGCATCGACGGTTCCGGGGGCGTTCACGATCGAGACGCCGTGCTTCGCGGCCAGCCCGGAGCGCGGGTGCACGAACGCGGCGTACCCGTTCTGCAGAGCGATCGCGATCCCGGTCCCGACCAGGCCGCGCTCGCCCGGCTTCAGGGTCAGGTCGGCGGCCGCCACGAGGTCCGCGCCGGCGTCGCCGGGATGCGCGTACGACGGGAGCGGGAGGTCAGGGTCGAGTCGCTGGATGAGTACCTCGGTCACGAGAGGCGACCCTATCGAGCGGCCCGGACGGACCACATGCCAGGCTGGTCCTGTGGGCCTGGAACAAAGTACGTATCGGGAAAGTCTGCGGGTGCCGGTGTCGTGGTGGATCATCGCCGCCGCCGCTGTGGTCACGCTGTTCGGCATCGTCGCCGTACCGGTCGGGACGATGGCCGGCGTCGTGGTCGGCGGACTCGCCGCGGTCCTTCTCCTGGCGTTGTTCCTCCGGTACGGCGGCGCGCGCGTGGAGGTCGACGACACCCGACTGCGCGCCGGGCGGGCGGAGATCGACCGGTCGTATCTGGGCACGGTCGAGGAGCTGACCGGCGACGAGGCGCGGCACGCGTTCGGACGCGACTGCGACCCGAAAGCGTTCCTGGTACTGCGGAGCTACATCCGCGGGGCCGTACGGGTGCAGATCACCGATCCGGCCGATCCGGCGCCGTACTGGGTGATCGCCACGCGCCACCCGGATCGATTGGCTGCCGCCCTGAGCGGGCACAGCGTGGGAAGATCCTGACTGTCAGCAGTCGTACGAGGAGGGTGTTGTGGTCGGAGCGAAGATCGGCTGGAAGCTGGTACAGGCCGCCTTCACGATCGTGGTGGGCCTGGCCGCGAGCAAGGCGGTCAGCACGGCCTGGAAGCTGGGGTCGGGCGGGAAGCCGCCGAAGAACGGCCAGGGCGGGTACGCCGAGGTCGCCGTATGGGCCGCTGTCAGCGCCGGCGCCGCAGCCGCGGCGAAGCTCTTCGCGGAGCGCCGTGCGGCCGCGTACTGGCTCAAGTCCACCGGCTATGCGCCGCCCGGCTACGAGGCGGACGCCACCGCGCGACTGGTGAAGGGCACCGACACGGGGTTGGCCAAGAAAGACTGAGCAGGCATGACAGCGGGACCGTTCCACCGAAGTGGGACGGTCCCGCTGTCTATTACTACGAAGTAGGGCGCTGGTGTCAGGCTGCGCAGTCGCGGCAGATCAGCTGCCCGTTCTTCGTCTCGGCGAGCTGGCTGCGGTGGTGAACCAGGAAGCAGCTCGAACAGGTGAACTCGTCGGCCTGGCGCGGGAGGACACGGACCGCCAGCTCCTCGTGACTCAGGTCCGCGCCGGGCAGCTCAAAGCTCTCCGCGGCCTCGGCCTCGTCCTCGTCGACCTTGCCGGAGTTCTTGTCGTGACGGCGAGTCTTCAGCTCTTCGATCGACTCTTCGGAGGATTCCTCGTCCGTCTTGCGCGGGGCGTCGTAATCAGTCGCCATGGTGTTCCCTGCCCTCTTCGTACCCGTGGTGTTGCCTGCTGAGCCCTGAACGGGTGAAGCGGCCGAGAAATTCCGCAGCGGAGCACCCGCGCAGAATCTTCGTCCCCCGAAACCCTTGACAGTCAGGCCGGGATCGGCAATCACCGTTCCCGAGGACGGGATTGTGCCCTATAAAGGCCCGCAATGCACGACTGGGTCCATGCTGTGACCCGCGTGTCGTCACAAATGTCAGTACCGAACACCAGAATGCTCGTTAGTGCGCAGTACTGCGCAGAAACGAGCACTCACCGGCACTTACGCGCGCAACGGGTCCGCCGCGATCAGTAACGCGTGGAACGGCTCGAACAGCGCCGGAGTGGCCGCGATCGACATCTCCGGCGACACCGGGGCGCCGTTCAGCCCGCCGACCCGGGCTCCGGCCTCGGCCGCGATCAGCGCGCCCGCACCGTAGTCCCACGGGTTCAGTCCGCGCTCGTACACCACGTCCAGCCGGCCGCACGCGACGTAGCACAGATCGATCGCGCCGACCCCGATCCGGCGGATGTCGCGGACCTTGGTGATCAGGTGCTGGATCACCTCGGCCTGGACCTGGCGGCGCGCCGGGTCGTACCCGAACCCGGTCCCGACCAGTGCCTGGTTCAGCTCGGTCGCGCCCGACACCCGGATCGGCTTGCCGTCCGCGAACGCCCCGCCGCCCAGGGTCGCGGTGAACATCTCGCCCTTGGGCGCGTCCACCACCACACCGGCGACCGTCTCCCCGCCGTACTCCACCGCGATCGAGACGGCGTACGTCGGGATGTCGTAGAGGTAATTGACCGTGCCGTCGATCGGGTCGACGACCCAGCGCACGCCGCTGCTGCCGACCACGTCGTCGCCCTCCTCGCCGAGGAAGGAGTCGTCCGGCCGGGCGCGCAGGATCCGGGCCCGGATCAGCTCCTCGGACTCGCGGTCGACGGCCGTGACCACGTCGGTGACGGTGCTCTTGGTGTCGGCGACCGTGATCGTGCCGCGGCGGCGTTCGACGATCAGCTGCGCCGCCTCCTCCGCCACCTCCACGGCCAGCTTGAGGAGGTCCTGCGGGCTTTCCGAGGAGGAGGTCATACGGCTTCCTTCTGACGAGTAGGTCGGCGCAGCGGTGGGCAGCAGTCGTGACGGCAGTCGTCCCAGGCCGGGCCGAGTTTGCCGACGCACGGCCGGGCGGGCTGCTCCCCGCGCTCGGCCGCGGCCCGCTCGACCACCAGGTCGCGGAGCATGGTGACGAACTTCTCGTCCGTGCCCGGCGTCGCGGCGCGCGCCATCGGCAGTCCGAGCTTCGCGGCCGTCTTCGCGGCCTCGGTGTCGAGGTCGTAGATGACCTCCATGTGATCGCTCACGAACCCGATCGGTACGACGGCCACACCGGGCACCCCGTCGGCGGCCAGCGCCTCCAGGTGGTCGTTCACGTCCGGCTCGAGCCACGGGACCTGCGGCGGCCCGGACCGCGAGCAGTAGACCAGGTCGGTACGCCGAGTCTGACCGGTGCGCCGCTCCAGCTCGGCTGTGATCTCCGCGGCGACGTCCAGGTGCCAGTCGACGTACCCGTTGCCGTCCGGGCCGCTGGTCGCGTTCATCGCGGTCGGGATCGAATGCGTGACGTAGGCGATCGCGGCGCCGTCCGGGAGCTTGCTCAGCGCGTCGGCGGTCGACTCGACGAACGACCCGACGAAGCCGGGGTGGTTCGCGTAGTGCCGGAGCTTGTCGATCTGCGGCGCGTCCGGGATCTCGCGGGCGGCGTCCTCGAGGTTCTCCCGGTACTGCCGGCAGCCCGAGTACGACGGATAGGCGGACGTGACGATCACCACGGCCCGGCGTACGCCGTCGGCCGCCATCTCGCGCATCGTGTCCGTCAGGTACGGCGCCCAGTTGCGGTTGCCCCAGTAGATCGGCAGGTCCAGCCCGATCTCGTCGAACGACGCCCGCAGCGCCTTCAGCAGTGCCCGGTTCTGGTCGTTGATCGGGCTCCTGCCGCCGAACGAGTAGTAGTGCTCGCCGACCTCCTTCAGCCGCTCGTCCGGGATCCCGCGGCCGCGGGTCACGTTCTGCAGGAAGGGCAGCACGTCGTCGGGCTTCTCGGGCCCACCGAAGGAGAGCAGCAGGACAGCGTCGTACGGGGGTGCAGCAGGCGACATATTCCAAGCTTCTCAGACGGACATGACCTAAGCTGCTCCCGGTCTCTCATGCTCAAGCCTTACGTCCATCTCATGCGCCGCCGCGGAGCGGCATCGTTCTTCGCTGCCGGGATTCTCGGGCGGATGCCGATCTCGATGATCGGGCTCGGCATCGTCATCCTGATCGCCCAGGAGAGCGGCTCGTACGGTCTCGCCGGTGCGGTCTCCGGTGTGGCCGTGATCGCCGGTGCGCTGACCGGTCCGATCCAGGGCCGGCTGGTCGACCGGTTCGGCCAGCGCGGGCTGATTCTGATCGGCTCGGTGGCCTGCACGGTCGGTCTGGCCGCACTGCTCCTCGCTGTGCGTGCCGACGCGCCCACGTGGGTCCTGTACGTGCTGTCGTTCATTGCCGGTGGCACCCGTCCACAGGTGGGTTCGTTCGTCCGGGCGCGCTGGACGCACCTGCTGGGCCGTGGACGAGCACTGCAGACGGCGTTCGCGCTGGAGGCGGTCGGCGACGAGGTGGTCTTCATCGTCGGCCCGGTGCTCGTCACCACACTGGCGACCCAGGCCAGTCCGTACGCCGCTCTAACCGCGGCCGGCGTACTGGGACTGGCCGGTGGCATCTGGCTGGCGCTGCTGCGCGCATCCGACCCGCCAGGACGTGGCAAGTCGGATGGTGCCGAGCAGGCGCCACTCCCCTGGCTTTCGATCCTCCTGCTCAGCCTGATCGGTCTCGGCCTCGGTGCGACGCTCGGTGGTGCCGAGGTGATCACAGTGGCGTTCACGACCGAGAAGGGACAGGCGGGGCTGGCTGGCGTCGTACTGGCGGTCTGGGCGTTCGGCAGCCTGCTGGCCGGGCTCTGGTACGGGTCGGTGCACTGGCGGGCTCCGGTCGAGCGCCGGCTGCTGCTCGGCACCATCGCACTCGCGATCACGCTGGCACCGCTCCCTTGGGTCAACAGCGTCTGGCTCCTCGGCGCCGTGCTGTTCTGCTGCGGTATGACGATCGCACCGACGATGGTCGCGGTCACCGCGTGTGTCGAGGAGTGGGTGCCGCCGGAGCGGCTGACCGAGGCGATCACCTGGACCGTCACAGGCATCCTGCTCGGCGTCGCACCGGGTAACGCGGCCGCCGGCCACGCGGTCGACGTCTGGGGCCCGTCGGACGCGTACTGGGTCCCGTTCGGCGTCGGCATCGCCTGCGCGCTCGTCGCCGCGGCCTCCATCACCTTCGCCCGCCCCAAGGAGCGGTTCGCCCACAACTAGGCTTGTATCTCCTGTTACGGGAGGTGTGAGGGTCGTGGGTATGGACCACTCGATCGGTGCGGTGGCGCGGCTCGCCGGGGTGTCGGTGAAGGCCGTGCGGCACTACTCCGACCTCGGGCTGCTGGAGGTACGGCGTACTGCTGCCGGCCATCGACGGTACGACGACACCGCCGTCGTACGGCTGCGACTGATCCGGACGTTGCGTGCACTGGACCTGGATCTGCCGACG
The DNA here is from genome assembly GCF_004331345.1 of Kribbella soli. GTDB lineage: Bacteria > Actinomycetota > Actinomycetes > Propionibacteriales > Kribbellaceae > Kribbella > Kribbella soli. The sequence goes on from NZ_SJJZ01000003.1 coordinate 208,803, forward strand.
ATCCACGCCGTACTGCGGGACGAACGTTCCCTCGCGGAGGTCGCGGCGACCCACGCCGACGCGCTGGCGATCCAGATCCGCACGCTCCGCCGCCAGCACGCCCTGGTCACGGTCCTCGCCAACCATCCCGACCCGGAGGACGTGTACCTCATGACCGAACAATCCGAGCAGGACCGCCGCGCGCTGATCGCCGACTTCCTCGATACGACGCTCGCCGGCACCGCCCCCGCCGTCCGCCAGAACCTGACGCCGGTCCTGCCCGAGGACGCCGAACCGCAGCAGGTCGAGGCCTGGCTGGAGCTGACCACGCTGGTTACCGCGCCCGACTTCCGAGATTCGGTACGTCGTCTTATGGCCGGCTACCTCGCCCTGGCCGGAGACGACCCGCTCCGGGCGGACCCGGAGTACCGCAGCCGCCTGATCGAGCTCCGGCGTACCGAGGCCGGACCGCACTGGCACCGCTACCTGGAACTGGTTGCCGTGGTCAACGGATGGACGCCGCCGTCACGAATTGCGGGGTAACGGCGCGTTCCAGCCGCGGCGGATCGCGAGCAGCCGGATCGCGAAGCACACCACCGCGCCGGCGATCGGGACCCACAGCGCGTGGTACTCCAACGCCGATGCGACAACCACGATGCCGGCCCCGAGTAACGCCGGGGTGGCGTAGATCTCGGAGCGGAGGACGACCGGGACGCGGCCGCTGAGCACGTCCCGCAGGACTCCCCCGCCGATCGCCGAAAGCGTGCCGAGGAGCGCGGCCGAGATCGGCGACAGTCCGGACTCGATCGCCTTCAGCGCACCGGTCACGCAGAACAGGGCGAGGCCGGCCGCGTCGAAGATGTTCACCAGCCGCTCGACGCGGCCGATCCCCGGGTGCAGGAAGAACGTCAGCAGACCGGCCGCGATCGGGACCACCAGGTAGCGCCAGTCCTCGAGCGCGGCGGGCGGGGTCTGGCCGATCAGCACGTCCCGGATGAAGCCGCCGCCGAGCCCGGTGACCAGCGCCAGCACCTGGATCCCGAACACGTCCAGCTTCTTCCGTACGCCGACCAGCGCGCCGGTGATCCCGAACACGAAGATCCCGACCAGATCGAGCACCTGCAGCACCACGGATCCACTCACAGCCCGACGCTATCGTTCGGGCATGAACCGCGCCCCGGACGTCGACTACTTCGCTACCTCGCTCCGGCCCGGCTGGAACTCGCTGCCGGCCGCACTGCACGAGGAGCTCGCCGTTGCCCTCGGCACTCAGATCACGGCTGTCTCAGCACCGGTCCGCTCCGGGTTCACCGGAGGCTTCGCTGCGCGGGCGCAGCTCGCCGACGGCCGCCGCGTCTTCATCAAGGCGGCCGGGGAAGGCCAGCACGCCTACGAGGCATACCAGCGGGAAGCCGCGGTGGTCCCACAACTCCCGAGCTCCGTCCGAGCACCAGCCATCATCACCACCGCCCACGTCGACGGCTGGTTCGCAGTTGCCTCCGAGTGGATCGAGGGGCGGATGCCAGGTGCTCCTTGGACGGTGGAGGACTTCGGCCTGGTGACTGCTACCTGTGAGCAGCTGGCTGAGGTGTTGCGGCCGAGTCCGTTGGACGGGCTCAGCAGGTTCGGGGACCTGATCGGGGACGACGTCGAGGTGCCGGCGCAGATCCTTGCGGGCGAGCGAAAGCTGCCGAACGGGCTGCAGGCCTGGCTGCCGCGCGTGCTGCCGGAGCTCGCGGAGCTGGTCAAGCTGGCGCCCGAAGCACTCACCGGCGACTCCGCCACGCATTCCGACCTGCGCCCGGACAACATCCTGATCGACAACGACGGCGCCTGCTGGACGATCGACTGGAACTGGCTGACGCTCGGCCCGCGCTGGGGGGACTGGGTCGGCCTGCTGCCGCTCGCCCAGCACCAAGGCATCGACACCTTCGCCGCGATCGCGCGCAGCCCGCTCACAGCCGACGTACCGAAGGATCACCTCGACTGTCTCGCGGCCGTGATCGCGGCGTACATGATGAGGAACACCGAGGCCCCACCCCCACCCGGCTGTACGCCGGCGCTGCGCGAGCACCAGCGTCTCTACGCGTGGACATTCCTCGACTGGCTCGCCGTACGGCGGAACTGGCCTACCGTGGACGTATGACGAAGGCTCCCACCAGCAGGTTCAAGGTCGAGGTGCTCGACGGCGACCGGACGTCGCGGCGCGAGGACGTCGTCAGCACCGAGGAGCCGCTGGAACTGCGCCTCGAATGGCCCGGCCGGCCACCGGAGCCGCTGGTCGTCACGATGCGTACCCCTGGCTCCGACTTCGAGCTCGCCGCCGGGTTCTGCCTCGGCGAGGGGTTCGCGGTCCGCCCGGACGCGATCCGGGCCGTTGCCTACTGCACCGATGTCACGCTGACCCGCGAGCAGCAGTTCAACACCGTCACCGTCACGTTCGACGGTCCCCCGGACCGCGAACCACCCCAGCGGTACGGCGTGACATCGGCCGCCTGTGGTGTCTGCGGCCAGCAGAGCCTCGACGAACTCGCCGAGCGCGAGTACGACCCGGTGGACCCGGTCGAGGCCTCGGTCGACGTCGTACGCCGCCTGCCCGACCTGCTCCGCGAGGCGCAGCCGATGTTCAGCCGGACCGGCGGTCTGCACGCCGCGGGCCTGTTCACCGCGGACGGCCGCAAGGTCGTGGTGAAGGAGGACATCGGCCGGCACAACGCGGTCGACAAGGTCGTCGGCTGGACCGTGCTCAACCAGCACAGCCGCAAGGGCCTGGTACTCGCCGTCAGCGGCCGCGCCGGCTACGAGATCGTCCAGAAAGCAGTCGCCGCCGGCCTCGGCATGATCGTGGCAGTCGGCGCCCCATCGAGCCTCGCCGTCGACCTCGCCCGCCAGTTCAACATCACCCTGGCTGGCTTCACCCGGGGCGACCGCTGCGTCGTCTACTCCGCGCCTGAGCGGATCATCCGTCCAGCTTGATGAAGGTTGCTTTCGGGACGTACTCGTAGCGGTCTGGCATGCAGGTCAGGATGATGACCTGGCCGTGGTCGCCGGCGCGGCCGAGGAGGGCGCCCATGTCGCGGAGGCGGGCCTTGTCGGACCAGCCGAGGGCGTCGTCGAAGATCACCGGCACGCTGCCCTCGCCGGTGCTGACGAGGTGGCTGATCGCCAGCCGCGTGATGATCGCCAGCTGCTCCTGAGCACCCGTCGACAGCGCCTCGACCGGTAGCCGGACGTTGTCCAGCTCGCGCTCCGCGACCGCGAGGTCGTCGTCCAGCCAGACCCGGAAGGACGGCCCGTACACACTCCGGCCGAGCGATTCGATCCGGCTCTGCAACGGCTCGGAGTACTTCGTCTGCGCCTCCGCCCGATGCCGGCTCAGCGTCTCGTGGACGCGTCGCGCCGCCTCGGCTCGCCGCAGGAGGCTGTCGTGCTCCGTGCGTACGGCGGCCAGCTCCAGCTCGGCCACGTCCCGCCGCGTCGCCAGTCCGTCCCGCCCGGACTGCTCCAGGCGGCCTTCCGTCGTACGCAACGCGTCGCGCAGGTTGTCGCGTTCGCCCTGTAGCCGCGTCGCCACGGCCAACGCGTGCGTCAGCTCACCCGCTACCTGATCCGCCCCGGCCTCGGCCACCTGCTCCTGTACGGCGGTCAGCTCCTCGAGCACCGCCTCGACCTCAGCCGTCGCCTCGGTCTCGGCCACCGCCACGGCCTCGTCGTCGAGCACCGACCGCGCAGACTCCAACGCCTCGACGGCCGCAGCCAGCCGCTCCCCTGCCAGCTCCGACCGGGCCCGTGCGTTCTGTGCCTCGGACCGGTCCTCGTCCGCCGCCTTGCGCGCCTGCGCCGCCGCGAACTCCGCATCCGTCAGCAGCCGCTCCGCGTCAGCCAACCCGCTCCGGGCCTCTTCCAGCACCCGCTGCGCGCCCGAGAGATCGTCAGGCTCCGGCTCCGGTACGTCGAAGTCGTCGAACAGCGTGTCGTGCGGCGACGCGAACTCCTCGAACAGCGACATCTGCCCCGGCACGCCCTCGACCGCGGCTTCCTTGCCGCCGGCGTCCTCGGCCTCCTCCTCGGCACCGAGCCGCGCCGTCAGCACGGCGATCCGTTCTCCCGGATCGCCTCCGGCTGTCAGCGACTTCTCGGTCCGCCGCGCCTCGTTCAGCTCGGCGCTCGCGGTGTCCGCCTTCCGCAACAGTTCCCGCGCCGCTGCGACATCCTTGACGCCGGCCTTCTTCAGCAGGTCGTTCTCCCGCCGTACGGCGTCGTCGACGCGCGAACGCAGCGCCGCCGCGTCACCACCGGCCCGGACGGTCACCTCGACCTGCCCCGGCACGCCGACCACGAGCTCGCCGGAGACGAGAACCTCGGTCGACTCGTCGAAGCCCAGCTCCGACGGCACGTTGCCTTCCAGGCCGGTCCCGGACAGCTCCACGGGCTCCGCGCCAAGTCGCCGTACCGACACCTCAGGTACGCCGGCCGCGAGCGCCGCGCGGGCCTCGACCACCGCCGCGCGGGCATCCTCCAACGCGGCCACCAACGCGTCGTCGACCTTGATCCGGTCCAGGATCGTCCCGGCCGCGGCGATCCGCGCCCGGACGTCGACCAGCTCGGTCTGCTGCCCGACCAACCGGTCCAGCTCGGCGCGATCCATCAGGTCCGAGACGCGACGTTCCGCCGTCTGTACGTCGGTACGCCGCAGGTCCTTGAGCTCCACGACCTCCGCCAGCGTGGCCTCCGCCGCCTGGACGGTCTCGGCCGCGGTCTTGGCGACCAACTCCGCGTCGGCCCGCCGCGCGGCGAGCTCGGCCTCCGTCTTGGTGAACCGCTCGACCTCGTCGAGGAGCCGCTCACGGTCGAGTCGCGTGCGGGTGTGGTTCTCCAGCCGGGCCCGTGCGGTCTCCGCGCGCGAACGGACCGAGTCGCGGCGGAGCAGGATCTCGTCGGTCGCCTGCTTGCGCTCGCGCAGTTCCTCGACGCCGATGAGGTGCTCGGCCAGGCGGCCGGCCACGTCTGAGAGGTCGAGGTTCAGCCGCTCGGCGCGCCGGATGTCGGACTGGACCTCCTCCATCGCCTGCAGCGCCTGCGCGGCGGCCAGTTCGGCCGCCGACACTGCCTTCGCCGACCTGGCGAAGTCACCGGTCGGCTTGCCGCGCGGCGTCCAGTACCGCAGGAACTCGTGCTCGACGGCCGTCACCAGCGGCATCGACGCACCGTCGACCGGGGTCCCCGATTCCGCGGTCACCGCGGTGATCAGCGGCTCCGCGTCGGCCGGCGTTGGCAGCACCAACGACTGGCCCTGACTGACCATCAAGGTCTGCCACAGCACCGGGTCGACGTTCTCGTGGAACATCCGCTCGGCCTCGTTGTGCGCCTCGCGCCCGGTCCAGGACTGCCGCCGGCCGTCGGGCTCGACGACGGTCAACTCGGTGGAACGGTTCTTCAGCCAGCGCTTGGTGTACGTCAGTTCGCGGCCGGCGAGGCTGAGCTCGACGGTCACCTCCGGGCCGACGTCCTGACCGACCGGCTGGATGTCGCGGATCCGCGTCGACTTCGAGTCGTCGGGCAGGTCGAAGATCAGCCCGAACGCCTCGACCAGGCTGGACTTCCCGACCTCGTTGTCGCCGACCACCACGGTGGTGCCGAGCGCGCGGAACCGGACAATGCGGTCTTTGACGCCACGGAAGTCCCGTAGCGCCAAGCTGTGTAATCTCATCCCGCGTCCCGCGCCAATCGGTGCATCAGCGACAGCGCCGCACCCGCGCCCTCGTCGCCACCGGCCAACGCCTGCCGCAGCTCCTCCATCGCGGCTCGCGCCGGACCGCTCAGCTGCAGCGACTCCAGGTCCGCCGCGTCCGGCGCCGGGCGCACGGTCCAGAACTTCACCCAGCGCTCGACGCTCGCGAAGACCTCGCCCTGGGAGTCGATGATCGTGTCCAGCCGGGCCAGCAACGGCAACGACAGCGACCCGTCGCCGGCCAGCCGCACGTACGTCCGCTCCTTGTCCGGCAGCTCGGCGAACCAGTCCTCGAGCGCCGTGATCGACTCCTCGTCGAACAGGTCGACGCGATGATCCACCATGTGCCACGCGCCGACGCGCACCGGCTCGACGTCGATCTCGCCGCCGCCGATCGTCACCTTCAGCACATTGCCCGGCGCGTCCTCTTCGGGCGACGTGACCTCCTGCGTCCCGGAGAACCAGATCCGGTCGGTGACCCGCGTCGTCGAGTGCCGGTCGCCGAGGCCGACGTACTGCAGCCGGCCGTCCGCGACCGCGGCCTCGAGCGCCGCCTGGTCGATCGTCGGTACGTCGGACATGCCGCCGGACAGACTCGTCAACTGTCCGTGGGCGAGCAGGATCCGCGTCGTCTTCGGGTCTGCCGTGAGGTCGGCGTACCCAGGGGCCGCCGGGTCGGACAGCGGGCGCCGCGACCGCCACGGTGCGCCGACGAGCTCGACACCCGGCACGATCTGGAAAGGCGTCGTTTCGGTCAACACCGTCACGTGGTCCGGCGCATGTGCCAGCCACTGGCTCGAGGTCCACAGCGACCCCGGCTCCAGCGCGTCGTGGTTGCCCGGGAGCAGCACGACCGGGACCGGGATCCGCTTGAGCGCCTCGCACGCCCGCAGGATGGTCTGCCGCTCGACCTGGTTGTGCTCGAACACGTCCCCGGTGACGACCACGAACGCCGCCCCGGTCCGCTCCGCGACCTCGCCGATCCGCGCGACAGCATCCAGCCGCGCCTGACCCCACCGGGCCTGGCCGTCCGGCCCCAGGAACCGGCGCATCATGCCCAGCTGCCAGTCCGAGCTGTGCAGAAACGTGATCGACTCGTCCATAGCGAACAGAACGCTAACCCCCACCGCCGACAACCACCCAACCCAACACCCCCAAACCCGCACACCGCCCACACTCCGGACGCACTTTGAGCCCCCACCAACCGTTTCGCGGCCCCCGAAATGGCTGGTGAGGGCGCAAGGACGATGAGAGAGTCCGGACGTGTATCTCACGACGGAGCGGTTGCGGTTGGGGCGGTTCGGACCGGACGACGCCGGCTTGTTGTCGGAGCTGGACTCGGATCCTGAGGTGATGCGGTTCCTGACCGGGCAGGTGACGCCGCGGGACGAGGTCGAGGGCGTCGTACTGCCGGAGATCCTCAAGGTGTACGCCGAGCATCCGCGGCTCGGGACGTTCAAGGCCGAGGATGCCGACGGCTTCGTCGGGTGGTTCGGCATCCAGCCGACGGCAGACCCGCGGACCGTGGGCGTCGGGTACCGGCTGAAGCGGACCGTCTGGGGCAAGGGGTACGCGACCGAAGGCACCCGGGCGTTGATCGCGCACGCGTTCACCGAACTCGGGATGGAGCGGGTGGAAGCGGACACGATGGCGGTCAACCACCGCTCGCGGGCGGTGATGCGGCGCTCGGGGTTGCGCTTCGAGAGGGTGTACCACGAACACTTCGACGATCCGCTGCCCGGAACCGAGTTCGGGGAGGTGCTGTACGCCGTCGACCGGGCGACCTGGGAAGCTGGGGCGCATGAGTGACGAGCGACCGTACGCCGTACTGGACATCGACGCGACGCTGTCCGACACCAGCAAGCGGCTGCACTTCATCGAGCGGAAGCCGAAGGACTGGGACTCGTTCTTCGCGGGCTCCAAGGACGATGCTGTCCTCGAGGAAGGCCTGGCAGTCGCGACGACGCTGGCCGCGGACCACGAGATCGTCTACCTGACCGGCCGCCCGGAGCGGATCCGGCGGGACACCGAGAAGTGGCTGAAGGACAACGGCTTCCCGGACGGCAAGGTCTACATGCGCAGCAACACCGACCGCCGCCCGTCGATGCTGATGAAGCTCGGCCGGCTGAAACGCCTCGCCGAACAGCGTCCGGTCGCCGTCCTGGTCGACGACGACGTGTCGGTGATCAAGGCCGCCGAGAAGGCCGGCTACACCGTGATGAGGGCCGACTGGGGACTCGACAACGAGTCCCAGCCGACCCTCTTCGAGGCTCAGGAGTCCGAAGGCCGCACCTGAGCCTGTGACTACTTGCTGAGGCCGACGATCAGCGTGTTCGGGTACGGCGGGTAGGAGGAGAGGTAGAAGTTCTGGACCTTCGATCCATGCAGGAACGCGTTGCGGGCGTAGAGCAGCGGAACGATCGGGGCGTCCTGCATGATCTGCTTGTCGACCGCGCCCCACAGGCCGGCTGCCTTCGTGCGGTCCGACTCGGCGGTGGCTGCGGCGATCGCGGTGTCCACTGCCGGGTTGGAGTAGCGGGAGATGTTGTACCCGCCGTTGCCGATCTCCGACGTCCCGAAGAGCGGCTGGATGTTGCCGATCGCGCTCGGGAAGTCCGGCAGCCAACTCGACACGGTCAGGTCGAAGTCCGGCTTGTTCCCGGTGATCAGGTCACTCAGCGGCTCACTGTCCAGCGGCTTGATGGTGACGGTGATCCCGGCCCGCTTCAGACCCTGCTGGATCGCCTGCGCGACACCGAGACCGGTCGTGTTATCGGCGGCCAGCACCAGGTTGAGGTTGCTGACCCCCGCCGCGGCCAGCATCTGCTTGGCCTTCGCCGGGTCGCCGGCCGGCGGCGCCTCGTACAGGTCGTACTTGGTGTACCCGTCGATGCCCGGCGTGATCAGCGTCGAAGCGATCTCACCGCCGTACTCCGGACCGCCTTCGGCGACCTGAACGGCCTGCTTGTCGACGGCGTACTCGATCGCCTTGCGGACCTCGGGGTTGGCCAGCGCCGGCCGCTTGGTGTTCATCGCCAGGTACTCCAGTGCGCCCGACGGGGACGTGGCCACCCGGGCCTTGACGGCCGGGTTGCCGTTCACTGTCGGGATCAGCGACGCCGGGACCGACGTACCGGTAGTGGCGGCGAACTTGTCGTCGCCTGCATCGGCGATCAGCCGCTGGTTGACCACGTTGGGCTCCAGGCCCATGTCGGTCACGATCGAGTCCGGCAGGCCGGTCCGAGCCGGGTCCGTCGACTTGTCCCAGTTCGGGTTCCGCGTCAGGACCAGCTTCGAGCCCGGCGTGTAGGACTGCACCTGGTACGGGCCGCTGGCCATCGGCTTCTCGCCGTAGTGCGCCGGATCGGTGTCGGCCTTCTTCGGAACCGGCGAGAACGCCGGCATGCTGACGATCCACGGCCAGTCGCCGTACGGCTTGTTCAGCTTGAAGACGATCGTGGTGTCGTCGGGCGTCTCGATCGAGGCCAGCTCGCCGCCCTTGTACGGGCCGGTGTACTTCTCGGCGCCGGCCAGCAGCGACTTGTGGTAGCCGAGACCGCCGGACAGCTCCGGCGCGAACGACCGCTCGACGCCGTACTTGATGTCCGCGGCAACGATCGGCGAACCGTCGGAGTACTTGAGACCCGCCTTGAGCTTGTAGGTCCAGGTCTTGCCGCCGTCGCTGACCTGCCCGGTGTCGGTGGCGAGGTCGGGGACCAGCTCGGTCGGCTTGCTCGGGTCGGTCTTCCACGACGTCAGGCCGCGCAGCACCAGGTGGATCCCGCTGATCCCCAGGTTCTGGCTCTTGGCCGGGTCGTAGCTGACTTCCTTGGCAGTGCTGAGGAAGTGGAGGGTTCCGCCCTGCTCCGCGGCCGCAGTACTGCCACCAGTCGTGCCGGACTTGTCGTTGGCGTTGCAGGCGGCCGCCGCCAAGGCGAGCACGGCCGCCAGGGCGACCGCTCGGGATATGCGTTTCATGGTGTCCTCTCAAGGGATGGGGGCTCAGGGAAGTAGCAGGCGGCCCGGTGTTCGGTGGAACCCTGAACGGGTTCGAGCACCGGTCGTTCGGTCGCGCAGACGTCCTCGGCCTTGTAACAGCGGGTCCGGAACGGGCATCCGGACGGCGGGTCGATCGGGGTCGGTACGTCGCCCGTCAGCACGATGCGATCACGGGTGACGCCCGGCTCCGGCACCGGCACGGCCGACAGCAGCGCCTTCGTGTACGGGTGCGCCGGCGACTCGTACACCTGCGCCGCCGGGCCTTCTTCGACGATCGTGCCGAGGTACATCACGGCGATCCGGTCGGCGACCTGACGGACGACGGCCAGGTCGTGGGCGACCAGGACGTAGGACAGGCCGAGCTCGTCGCGCAGGTCGGCGAGCAGGTTCAGCACCTGGGCCTGCACCGACACGTCCAGCGCGGAGACCGGCTCGTCGCAGACCAGCAGATCGGGTTTGACCGACAGCGCCCGCGCAATTCCGATCCGCTGACGCTGACCGCCGGAGAACTCGTGCGGGTACCGCACCAGGTGCTCCTCGGCCAGCCCGACCTGTTCGAGCAGTTCGACGAGCTGGGCCCGGGTCGGGCGGAGTCCTTGCGCGCGGAACGGCGTACTCAGAATCGTGGCCACCGACTGCCGCGGGTTCAGCGAGGCCTGCGGGTCCTGGAAGACCATCTGGATCCGGCGGCGGATCGGGCGGAGCCGGCGGCCCTTGACCTTGGTGACGTCCTTGCCGCCGATCTCGACCCGGCCCTGCGTCGGGTCGAGCAGCCGGGTCGCGACCCGGGCCAGGGTGGACTTTCCGGAGCCGGATTCACCCACGAGACCGAGGGTTTCACCCTTGCGTACGACGAGGTTGACGCCGTCGACCGCGCGGACGGCCTGTGCCTTCTGCCACGGTACGCCGCGCAACCCGAAGTACTTCTTGACGTCCTTGAGCGCCAGCAGCTCTTCGCTCACAAGATCACCTCCGGACGGCGCCCCAGATGGCAAGCCGCCTCGTGATCGCCTTCGCCAGGACGCGGCGTGAGCTCCGGACGCTCCGTGATGCACCGCTCCCCCACCAGATGCGTGTACGCGCACCGCGGCTGGAACGGGCATCCGGTCGTGATCGACCCGGGCGTCGGTGGCGTGCCCGGGATCGTGGTCAGCCGCGGCTTCGGTGGTACGTCGACCCGCGGCATCGCGCCCAGCAACCCGAGGCTGTACGGGTGCGCCGCCCGGAAGAACAGGTCGCGCACGGTGCCACGCTCCGCCGCGCGCCCGGCGTACATCACCAAGACGTCGTCCGCGACCTCAGCGACCACTCCGAGGTCGTGCGAGATCAGGATCAGCGCCGTACCGAACTCGTCCTGGACGTCGTCCAGCAGGCGCATGATCTGCGCCTGCACGGTGACATCGAGTGCGGTCGTCGGCTCGTCCGCGATCAGCACTCTCGGGTCGTTCACCAGAGCCATAGCAATCACGACCCGCTGCCGCATTCCCCCGGAGAACTCGTGCGGGTAGCTGTCCGCGCGGCGGGCCGCGTCCGGGATGCCGACCTTGTCGAGCATCTCGACCGCCCGGCTGCGCGCGACCTTCTTCGAGACGTCGTGGTGCAGCCGGTACGCCTCGGCGACCTGCCAGCCGACGGAGTAGTACGGGTTCAGCGCGGACAAGGCGTCCTGGAAGACCATCGCGATGTCGTTGCCGCGGATCTTGCGGAGCTCGTCGTTCGGCAGGCCGTTCAGCTCCCGGCCGTCGAGCAGCACCTCGCCGGTGACGTCGGCGTTCGACGGCAGCAGGCCCATCACCGCGGACGAGCTGACACTCTTCCCGGACCCGGACTCGCCGACGATCGCGAGCGTCTGTCCCGGCGCGACCGCGAAGTCGATGCCGTCGACGGCCGGCACCGAACCGTTCTCGGTCCGGAAGGTGACCTTCAGGTCGTGGACCTCGAGAATCGGCCCATTCAGATTCGGCTCAGCCATGGCTCACCCTCGGGTCGAGTACACCGTGCACCAGGTCCACCACCAGGTTCGCCAGGATGATCAGGAACGCCGAGAACAACGTGACGCCGACGACCACGGCCACGTCGAGCTGGCCGACCGCGCTGATCAGCAGGTCGCCGAGGCCCTGCATGCTGAACACCTTCTCGATGAGGATCGCGCCGCCGAGCAGACTGCCGAGGTCGAGGCCGAACAGCGTGATGACCGGGACCAGCACACCACGCAGCCCGTGGGTCAGGACCACCCGCGCCTCGCCGGCCCCCTTCGCCCGGGCCGTGGTGATGTAGTCGAGGTTGAGCTCCTCGAGCATCTGCGACCGGGTCAGCCGGATGTACGACGCCGCTTGCAGGATCGCCAGCACGATCCAGGGCGTGACCAGGTGCCAGGCCCAGTCGACCGGGCTCTCGGTGAACGGGACGTAGCCGTTGACCGGGACCATGTTCAGCCAGAACCCGAACACCAGGATCGCGAGCAGCCCGAGCAGGAACGACGGGGTCGAGACGCCGATCAGCGCGACCCCGACAGCCAGCCGGTCAAGGATGCGGCCCCGGTTGAGCGCGGCGATCACCCCGAGCGACACGCCGATCAGCAGCCAGAGAACGGCGGCACCGAGCGCGATCGACGCGGTGACCGGCAGCCGGTCCATGATCAGCGTTGTGACCGGGCGAGCGAGCGGGAACGAGTACCCGAAGCACGGGGCGTCGCAGTGCACGGCCGCAGCCCCCTCGCCGAAGGTGCGGCCGGCGACGATGCCCTTCAGGAAGTTCAGGTACTGCTGCAGGGTGCTCTGGTCGAGCTGCATGAAGTGCCGCGCCTGCTCGAGGCGATCCGGCGTACAGGGCTTGCCGCACGCCAGGTGCGCCGGGTCGGCGGGGATCGCGTAGAAGATCAGGTAGACGGCGAGGCTCAACGCGAGCATCACGAGCAGCGCGGCGAACAACCGCCGGATCAGGAACCAGACGAGGTCGGGCATCAGTTCGTCCTCCGCAGCCGGACGTCGAACGCGTCCCGTACGCCGTCGCCGAGCAACGTGAAGCCGAGGACGGCGAAGAACAGCATCGCGCCCGGGAACAGCAGGAACCACGGGTCCGCGCCGGTGTAGACCCAGGCGATCGAGTCCGAGATCGACCGGCCGAGACTGGGGGTCGGCGGCGGGACGCCGACGCCGAGGAAGGACAGCGCGGCCTCGGCGCCGATGTAGCCGGGGATCGCGAGCGTGGCGATCACCAGCACCGGACCGAGCAGGTTCGGCAGCAGCTCGCGGGTGATCACCATCCAGCCGCTCGAGCCGACGCTGCGGGCCGCCTCGACGAACTCGCGGGCGACCAGCGAGCGCGCCTGGTTCCGGATCAGGCGGGCCAGGCCGGCCCAGCCGAAGAAGCTGAGCACCAGGATCAGCAGCAGCCAGCGCGGGAACCCGGCCGGCACAACGATGCCCAGGGCAATCATGAAGACGAGCTGCGGGAAGCCGAACAGGAAGTCGAGCAGCCGCGACAGCACCGCGTCGTACCAGCCGCCGAAGTACGCCGCGCTGATCCCGGCCAGGGTGCCGACGACGGTCGTGATCAGCGTGACGACGACCGCGATGAACAGCGACGTCCGGAGACCGAGGACGACGATCGCGAACAGGTCACGGCCGGTCAGCGGTTCCACTCCGAACCAATGGGTTCCGCTCGCACCGCCGACCGGGCCGCGTGGCGCGTTGCCGCGGGCCGGATCGAGCAGGTCGATGTGGTACGTCGTCGCGTCCTGGCCGGCGAGCCGCACCAGCAACGGCGCGGCGGCGGCGATCACGATCAGCAGGACGACCACGACCAGGCCGACCCGCGCACTGCGGTCACGCCGCAACCGGCGCATCGCTTGCCGGGTGGGCGATACGGTCCCGGCGACCGAGGAACTCACAAGCACTCCCGACAGGGTTCGAAGCTGCAGCCGACAAAACCTAGGCCGCATCCTCCCACCACGGCGATCCCGTCTCGAATCCCGAGAATGTCGGGTCGGTAACTCCACATTCGGATAGGTGCTGTCGGTTGGTTACGCTCCGCTGGTGGATGGCATGGTGCAGGTCGGTGACCGGACGCTTCTGTACGCCGTTTACGGGACGGACAGCGGCGTACCCGTGATGTCGTTCGGGGGTACGCCGAGTACGCGGTGGAAGCGGCCCGAAGTGGTTGCGACGATCGAGGCGTCCGGGGTGTGGATGGTGATGCCCGACCGGCCCGGGTACGGCGGATCGACCCGGCAACCAGGCCGGACTGTGTCATCTGTCGCCGCTGACGCGGTGGCTTTGGCTGATGCGTTGGGCTGGGAACGGTTCGCGGTCACCGGTGGCTCCGGAGGCGGTCCGCACGCGTTGGCCTGCGCCGCACTGCGACCGGATCGGGTGACCCGCTGCGCGGTGACTGGGAGCAACGCCCCGCCGATTGTCGACGGTCCCGAGCCGACCGAGGCGGAGGAACAGGCGGACCCGCGGCGCAACCGCACCTCCTGGCTGGCGGTGCACGGCGACCTGCGACCGGGGCTCGAGGAGACGGCGCGCACGATCATGGCCGCCGTCGAGGAGGGCGGACCGGAGTTCCCACCGGATCCCGGCTCACCGCCAGGACCTCCGGCCCGGGAGGACCCCGAGGCAGTCGCACGTCTGACGGCCACCTTCGTCACCAGCCACGACGGGTGGATCGACGACCATCTAGCGTTCGCTCGGCCCTGGGGTTTCGAACTCGGTGACATCCGGGTGCCGGTCAGTCTCTGGCACGGATCAGGTGACGAGCGTGCCGGCAAGTACGCCGACCACCTGGCAGCCGCGATCCCGCACGCCGAACGCAGGTACTACGTGGGCGGCCACATCCCGCCGGCAAATGCCTACCGCGAACTGCTGCGGTGGCTGACACTGTCCTGATGGATCTAGCGCGACAACTCGTTCTGGAGCTGTATCCGGAGGCCCGGGCCGCTTGGCTCGGCGGGAGCGTGGTGCGCGGTGACGCGAGTTTCACGTCCGACCTGGACATCACAGTGCTGCTGGACGGACCGCCGGCGCCACGGAGGAAGTCGCTGGAGTACGGCGGCTGGCCGGTCGAGCTGTTCGTGCACACCGAGAAGTCACTGCGCTACTTCGCCGACAAGGACCAACTGCGACGCCAGCCGACCATGATGCGGCTCGTCGGCGAATCCGTCGTACTGGTGGACACCGACGGGTCCGGCGCGCAGCTGCAACAGGAGTACCTGGCTGAGGTGGCGGCTGGGCCAAAGCCGCTGTCGACGGACGAACTGGACCTGCTGCGCTACACGATCACCGACCTGCTGGAAGACTTCGCGGCCGCCGAAGATGACGTGCGCCTGGCGATCACCTCCGTGTTGTGGCAGGAGGCGGCTCGGCTGCTGCTCACAGGTGCTGGGCACTGGTCCGGTACCGGCAAGGGCCTGCTGCGCGAGGTCAAGGCGTACGACGTTGCTCACGGCACCGACCACGCTGTGACGTTGCTGGACGGCGTGCGGTTCTCGGACGACCGCTTGGTGGCTGTCGTGGACGACATCCTTGCCGCGTACGGAGGACGGTTGTTCAGCGGCTTCGAACTGGCTGCCGACATCTAGCTAGTCGATCAGCTCCCAGCGGCGCTTCGGGAACATGCGTACGGCGACGACCGCCACCGCTGCGCCCAGGAGTACGCCGGGGATGATCCAGCGCCACCCGGTGAAGACACTGGAGGTCGCGGACACCTGAGCCTGAGCTGGTGGGTCAGGTGTCGCTGCCGGTTCTGGCGTGGACTCTTCGGCCGTGTAGCCGTCGTTGAGGCTGGGGCCGCCGTAGAACTCTCCGCTGAGCAGCTTGAGGTCGTTGAGTAGCTTCAGGAGCTTCACGGGGTCAGTGGCGCGGTGCCACGTGGGCCTCGCGGGTCTGGTCCCGGACATCAGGTCCTCGGTAGCGATCCACGGTCCGCCCGGTGCGTCGGGGTAGATGACGTCGATGCGCCAGACGGACATGTCGTGGATCAGCCAGGTGGCGCGGACGAACCGGCCGGACAGGTGCTCGCCACTCGGCTTGCCTGGCGTCAGCTCGGTGAGCTTGACCAGTTCGTCGTACCGCGGGTCGTTGTAGCCGAAAGCGACGACCGACGGGGGTGCGCTGAGCAGAACGCTGGTCGGGCCACCTGCGTGTGCGGGGGTGACACCGAGCGCGAAGAGCACGACAACGAGCATGACAATGCGGCGGACCATGGCAGCTCTCCCTTTCGGTTCCTTTGCTGCTGGTACACCGCTCGCGGTCAGGAGGTTCCGGTCGCCAGCTCCACGGCGTGGGCCTTGTCGACTCCTTCGAGACGGAACGTGACACCGTCGCGCTCCCAGACAAGTGTCGGGCCGGCGATCCGTACGACGCGTTCGTCGACCAGGATCAGCTGGTGCGGCGTACTGAACCAGAAGCCGGGGACCTCGGGGACGTAGCCGAGCCCGCTGTAGTACTGCTTGATGTACCTCGGCTCGATCCCGGACTGGAACTGCTCCAGCCGTACGCCGTCCCAGCTGGTCGCTAGGAAGCCTTTTGACGCCTCTACACCCGTCGGTGTACCCAGTGCCCTGGGGAGCCGCGGCGTGAAGCCAGCGACGCGTGCAGCGGCCTCCAGGGACATGTGACCGGCCACTGTCGGAACTGCCGGCGCACTCCGAGGCCCAGTGCCTACCGGATCCGCCTGGACTCCCCCGATGTGCAGCCACTCCGCAACCGTCGCGCGTACCGGAGGAGTGAGTGCAGCGCCCGCAATCAGGACGAGGAAGCCGGCCAGGAACGCCCGCCACCTGTCCCGTAGCCGCTTCCGCACCGGAACGCCGGCGACCCGTGACAGCACTGCCGCGGTCAGGCCGTCGTCCACCGGAGGTACGACGGCTGAGCGTCCGACGGACCGCAGTTCGTCTTCGAGGCTCATCGCTGCACCTCCTTGTCGGGTAGAGCGTCACGCAACCGGCCCAGTGCGCGGTGCAGCCGTGACTTGACGGTTCCTCGAGGCCAGCCGAGCACTACCGCGGTCTCCTGCTCGTCCAGGTCCAACAGGTACCTGCAGGTCACCACCAACCGCATCTGCTCGGGCAGCGTGCGTACGGCGGCCAGCAACTCGGTACGCCGCTCCAACGTCACAGCCGCGTCGGCAGGATCCAGTACGACGTCCAGCGGAGCTGCCAGCTCCTCCCGCCGTGCCCGGCGTCCACGAGCACGCACAGCGTTCCGGGTCTCGTTGGCCACGATCCGCAACAACCAGGGCCGGAACGCCGCGCCCTCCCGGAACCCACCGAGCGCTCTGAACGCCTTGACGAACGCCTCCTGCACCACGTCGTCCGCATCCGCTCCGGCGCCCAGAAAGACCGCGGTCCGCTTCGCCACGGAGGCATGCCGATCCACCAGCTCGCCGTACGCGGCCGACTCCCCGCCGCGCACCCGAGCCACGATCTCGGCTTCGTCACCGGAGCTGGTCAAAGGCCTCCTGTCTACTTCCGGACACTGGCACTACACCGCCGATCATCTCCAGGTTCCCGTGTATAAGGTCGGGGTCGTGCCTGATATCGACGCAAGCTTTCTCGCTCTCCCCCGGCAGGAGTTGGCGGCGGCCGCCCTGCAGCGCGCCCGTGACCTCGGGGCCACGTTCGCCGAGTTCCGGCTGGAGCGGATCCGGTCCGAGTCCATCTCCCTGCGCGACAGTGTGCTGGAGAGCGCGAAGGACGACGAGGACCTCGGTCTCGCCGTACGCGTGATCCACGACGGCACCTGGGGGTTCGCCGCCGGTGTCGCGCTGACCACCGACGAAGCGGTGAGTCTGGCCGAGCAGGCCGTGAACATGGCCCAGGTGTCCCGGCCGATCAACGCGGAGACGATCGAGCTCGCCGACGAGCCGACGTACGACGACGTCACCTGGATCTCGTCGTACGAGATCGACCCGTTCAGCGTTCCGCGGGCCGAGAAGGTCGCGCTGCTCACCGACTACAGCGACCGCCTCCTCAAGGCCGACGGCGTCGCCCACGTGAGCGTCCACGTCGCCACGATCCACGAGTGCAAGTACTACGCGAACACCGCCGGTACGTCGTACACGCAGCAACGCGTCCGCATCGGCCCTGACATCACCGCGCACGCCGTCGCGGAGGACCGCTTCGACTCGATGTCGTCCACCGCCCCGCCGGCCGGCCGCGGCTGGGAGTACATGACCGGCACCGGCTGGAACTGGGACGAGGAGCTCGCCCAGATCCCCGCCTGGCTGGCCGAGAAGATGGCCGCGCCGACCGTCGAGGCCGGCACGTACGACGTCGTCGTCGACCCGTCCAACCTCTGGCTCACGATCCACGAGTCCATCGGCCATGCCACCGAGCTCGACCGGGCCCTCGGCTACGAGGCGAACTACGCGGGCACCAGCTTCGCCACGCTCGACCAGCTCGGCACGCTCAAGTACGGCTCGCCCGTCATGCAGGTCACCGGCGACCGCACCGCGGAGAACGGCCTGTCCACCGTCGGGTACGACGACGAGGGCGTCGCCGGCCAGCAGTGGGACCTGGTCAAGGACGGCATCCTGGCCGGCTACCAGGTCGACCGCCGGATGGCGAAGAAGAACGAGGACGTGCTAGGCACGCCCCGCTCCAACGGGTGCGCGTACGCCGACTCGTCCGGCCACATCCCGATCCAGCGGATGGCCAACGTCTCGCTGCAGCCCGCCGTGGACGGCCCGTCCACCGAGGAGCTGATCAGCCGGGTCGAGAACGGGATCTACATCGTCGGCGACAAGTCCTGGTCGATCGACATGCAGCGGTACAACTTCCAGTTCACCGGCCAGCGGTTCTACAAGATCACCGACGGCAAGCTCGAGGGTCAGCTCCGCGACGTCGCGTACCAGGCCACGACCACCGACTTCTGGGGGTCGATGGAGGCCGTCGGCGGACCGCAGACCTACGTCCTCGGCGGCGCGCTGAACTGCGGCAAGGCCGAGCCTGGACAGTCCGGCGCCGTCAGCCACGGTTGCCCGTCCGCGCTGTTCCGCGGCGTCCGCATTCTCAACACCACTCAGGAGGCCGGACGGTGACGGGCATTCAACTCACCCCGCAGGACACGATCGAGCGCGGTCTCGCGCTGGCCGCGGCCGAGGGCGCCGACGGGTGCGTCGTACTCGTCGCCGAGACCTCCAGCACCAACCTGCGCTGGGCGAACAACACCCTCACCACGAACGGCGCGATGCGCGGCTCGAGCGTGACCGTGATCGCCACGGTCGGCGCCGGTGAGGGTACGGCGGCCGGCATCATCGGCCGCTCGTCGGTCACCGACGACTCGTTGCGCGAGATCGTGTCCGCCGCGATCGCGACCGCCCGCGCCGCGGGCCCGGCCGAGGACGCCCGCCCGCTCGTCGACGGTACGACGGGAGCGGACTGGGATCTCGAGCCGGAGGAGACGTCCGTCGGCGTGTACGAGAAGTTCGCGCCGTCGCTGGGCGAATCGCTCAAGCGCGCCGGGCTCGAGCGGCGCAGGCTCTACGGCTTCGCGAACCACGAGGTCGTGACGCTGTACGTCGGTTCCTCGACGGGACTGCGGCTGCGCCAGGCGCTCCCCCGCGGGTACGTGTCGTCGACCGGCAAGAACGCCGACCTGAGCCACTCCGCCTGGGTCGGCACCGCCACCCGCGACTTCACCGACGTCGACGCGCTCGCGCTCGACGCCGAACTCACCCGCCGCCTCGGCTGGGCGAACAGGACGGTGTCCGTCGACGCCGGCCGGCACCCGACGATCCTGCCGCCGGCCGCGGTCGCGGACCTGATGACGTACCTGTTCTGGCAGCTCGACGGCCGGGACGCGTTCGAGGGCCGGACCGTGTTCTCCAAGGCCGGTGGCGGCACCCGGCTCGGTGACACGCTGTCGTCACAGCCGGTGAACCTGCACTCCGACCCGGCTCTCGCCGGGCTCGAGGCGTTCGCGTTCGCGGTGGCCCGTTCGTCCGGCGGCTCGTCGAGCGTCTTCGACAACGGACTCACGCTCGCGGCCACGGACTGGATCCGCGGCGGCAAACTCGAGCACCTGATGACGAGCCGGTACACCGCCGGTCTGATCGGCGCGCCGACGGCCACCCCGGACATCGAGAACTACGTGGTCTCGGTCGACGGCGCGACCGGGTCGACCGACGACCTGGTCGCCGGGCTCGACAACGGGCTGCTGCTGACCTGCCTGTGGTACATCCGGATGGTCGACCCGCAGACGCTGCTGCTCACCGGCCTCACCCGCGACGGCGTCTACCTGGTCGAGAACGGCGAGGTTACCGGGGCGGTCAACAACTTCCGCTTCAACGAAAGCCCGGTCGACCTGCTGTCCCGGTTCACCACGGCCGGCGCGACCGTTCCGTCGTACTCGCGGGAATGGGGCGACTACTTCTCCCGGACCGCGACCCCGCCGCTGCTGGTCCCCGACTTCAACATGTCGAGCGTCAGCCAGGCGAACTGATCACTTTTTGGTGAGGGCCACACGCCACATCTGGCGTTGGCCTTCGTGGTACGGCGTGAGCTCGTCGAGCTGCCAGTGCTCGGCGAGCTCACGCACCAGGTCCTCGTCGAAGAAGCGGCCGACGAAGCCGTCGTGCACGGACAGCCCGTCGTCGAGCCGCTGCCAGTACTGCGAGCACGGGTCGCCGGTCGACCACACGGCGTACACGAAAACCCCGCCGGGGCTGAGCACCCGGTGGATCTCGCCGACGAGTGATCGCAGCTCGGACGGCGAGAACGCCATGTTCAGCAGGAGATTCGCGAACACCGCGTTCACCCCGCCGTCGGCGGGCGGCAGCGGGTCGCGGACGTCGTGCAACGCGGCAGTGACCCGGTCGTCGAGCCCTTCGCGCTGCGCCTCGTGCCGCAACTGGTCGAGCGCCGTCTCGCTGAAGTCGGTGGCGTGCACACTGAATCCCTGTCTGGCCAGGAAAAGCGCGTCCCTGCCGTGGCCGGCGCCGAGCTCCAGCACGTCATCGATGCCCGCGGCACCGAACCTTTCAACGGCCTGCTGCGCCGCGGCCGATGGCTCGAGTCCGTGCAATTGCGGACGTCTCGCGTACGCCGAGTCCCAACGTTCCTGCTGAGCTCTTGCGAGCTCGACATGCCCAGTGTTCATCGTGCTCCCCGTGTTCGTCACGCCGGTCTGGACGATCGGCAGACCGCGCCAGCCTACGTCAGAACTTTGAGTAGACGTACTCAAGCGGCGGACCGTTCCCTCTCGGGACAGTGGTAGGGACCCGAGGAGGACTCGATGCCGACCGCCGCCATCACCTGCCCCACCTGCCGCTCCCAGCTGCACCTGACGATCGCGCCGGCCCCTTATCCACAGCCTTACCCACAACCCGAACTGCGCCTCCCCACCGCCCCACCCCACCTCGGCATCCATCCTCCGCCCCCTCCCCCCGCACCCCCTGTCGCACCTCCTGTCGCGCCCATCGCACCGCCTGCCGCGGCTCGTTCTACGCGGCCGGTGTCCGGGTCCCGCCCGCCGTACCCGACGACCTTCGGCGACCCCCGCCCACTCCTCCAACCACCGACCAACGAGCCGCCGAAACCTTCCAGGATCCACCGCCTGAGCCCCCAGGCCACCCTCCTCACCCTCGGCGTACTCCTCCTCCTGGCAGCAGGCGTCACCTTCCTCGCCGTCAACTGGGACAGCCTCCCGGTCGCCGCCCAGGCCGCCATCATCGGCACCCTCGCCGCCCTCTCCTTCGCCGGCTCGATCCCCGCCAGCCGCCGGGCCCTGGCCGGCACCGCCGAAGCCCTCGCCATCCTCGGCACCGGCCTGCTCACCGTCGACCTGTACGGCGCCCGCGCCCTCGGCCTGATCTCACCGACCGCCGTCGACGGCCTCACCTACAGCGCGATCGTCTTCGCGACCATCGCCGTACTCGCCCTCCTGATGACCCGTCTCGCCCCCAAGGTCGTCACGTACGGCGTCACCACCGTCATCGCCGCCCAACTCCCGGTCCCCCTCGTCCTGATCGACCGGGCGAGCCTCCCGGTCCTCCTCGGCGCGCTCCTCGCCCAGGTCGTCAGCACGCTGTTCCTGTCCGCGAAGGGCACCGCGATCGTCCGCCGTACCGGATCCGTCACCGCAGCCATCGTCTTCTCCGGCATCCTCGTAGCCGGCATGACCCGCACCCTCCTGGGCCTCCTGAGCACCGCCACCCTGTCCATCACGGTCGCGACCGCCGCGATCGTCTGCCTCGCCGCGGCGACCGGCATCGCGATCCTCCACAAGCGTCCACTCCCTGCGACGATCCCGGCCGGGTTCGGTGAATGCGTCTGCGCCGCAGCCGCGGCGTTCGCGGTCGCCACCACGCTCCCGCAGCTCCCCGGCCCGAGCCGCTGGTTCACCACAGCACTCGCCACCGCCCTCGCCGTCATCGAGCCCGTCGCTGCCCGCCGTACCGGCAGGGTCGCCGTCGTCCTGCACGCGGCAACCATCACCGTCGCCGCCGTCGACCTCGTGTACTGCGTGGCGGCCGACGACATCCGCCAACTCGGCTACCTCGCCGCGATCCTCGCCGTACTGGCCGTCCTCGCCGCCGTCCGCAAGCTCACCGACCCCGTCCCTACCGCCGCCGTCGCCAGCCTGAGCGCCCAGTTCGCGATCGTCCTGTTCGCCATCGACGGGTACGTCGGCACGTGGCCGGCCGCCGTCGCGCTCGCCGCCGTCGCCGCGATCGGCATCGCCGTCACCTGCGGGTACGTCGGCAAACCGCTCGAACCAGTCCTGCTCACCACCGCCGCCTGCGCCGCCGTACTGGCCGAGATCGCCGCCGTGTCGGTATCCCCGTACACCGCAACCGGTGTGGTCCTGACCATCGTTGCCGCCCCGCTGATTGCCTACGGCATGAACCCGCGCCGCCGCCCCACCCTGCTACAGGCCGCTCTCCTGCTCATCATCGCCAACACCGCCTTCATGCTCGGCGCCGACGCCCACAGTCTGGAGTGGTACACCGTCCCGCCCGCAGTGATCCTGCTCGCCGTCGGCATCGTTGCCTGGCGCAATCAACCCAGCTGGGTCTTCCTCGGCCCCGGCCTGATGCTCGGCCTCGCCCCCTCCGCCCTGGTCGCCGACACCACCGACAACTGGCTCCGGGCAACCCTCGTAGTAGCCGCCGCCGTCCTCCTAATCCTCATCGCCGTCCGCTACTGCCTCCAGTCCCCCTTCATCATCGGCTCCGCCGCGGTAGCCAAAATCGCCATAGCCCAGTTCCTGGAAGTAGCCCCCCTGATCCCCCGCTGGATAACCCTCGCCACCGCCGGCCTAATCCTCCTAACCACCGGAGCCACCTACGAACGCCGCCTAACCCAAGCCAAACAAGCCACCCGCTGGGTATCAAACCTCCGCTAACTCAAGCGCTTGGCACGACGCGCGGCTGACCGGTCGCCATCCTGCCAATTGGCGGATACTGAAATTTCTGGCGATTGTTTCACCGGGGGCACCATGTCTGGCGACCACTTCTTGCCATCAGAGGCCAAGGCGCTCGTCTACGACTTCACGGTGCTCCGGAAGAACCAAGGTCTCAAGCAATCCCGGCTGACCGAGGACCGCGCCGGCAACTTGCTCGGATCTCGTGCGGTAAGCGACTACATGGCGAAGCACGGCGTCGGTGATCCTGCAGCCGCCGCGATCCAGGTCGTCATCGAGTCCGTTCGCCAACTCTCGGTCCTCTCCGACCAGATCGTCGCCGATGCCGTCCTCGGCTTGGGACTCTTCCTCACCGAATACACCGACCAACACGTACAGCCGCCAGTCATCCGGACCCTCGAGACCGCCGACCTGGGCGACCGGCGGGACTCGCTGCGCAACCATTGGCACCACCTGCACCAGGCCGTCGGCGCCAGTGCCCCCGAAACACCCGGCGACCGCTACCTCCGCGACACCATCGAGCCACGGATCTTCCGCGACCTGGCCATGTTGATCACCGGCTCCGCTGACGACCATGCGATGACCGGCCCGATCACCACGGCCCCAAGGACGCTGCCGGAGGGCGCCCGTACGTCGTCACCAGGCAAGGTCGTGGTCGTCGGCGGGGTCGCCATGGATCACGTCTTCCACAGCGAAGCCGTACCGCTGCCCGAGACGTCCGTCCGAGCCACCGACCATGCCCGGTCACCTGGCGGCAAAGGTCTGAGTCAGGCGGTCGCGGCCGCTCGTCTCGGCCTTGAAGTCGTGCTGATCGCCGCCTGCGGCGACGACGAGGACGGTACGACGATCAAGCAGTATCTGGAAGACGAACGCGTCGACACCTCCATGATGAAGATCGTCCGAAACGAGACAACGCCTCAGACCGCAGTGATTGAGTTCCCCGATGCCGAGAGCGCCGCAGTCGTCTGGCACAACGAGAACGCGGTCAGCCTGAACACGCAAGACGTGCACCGATATCGCGCCGTACTCGCAGCCTCCGACGCCGTACTGCTGACGTTCGAGATCCCGCAGGATGTGCTCTCCAGCACGCTGAACCTCGTGACCGGGATGGGTCCGGAGCGACCCGTCACTGTCGTCACGCCCGGGCAGCCATACGACACAGGCCCGCCGTCCGGTCAGGCATTCGCTCAGATCGACTACTTGGTCGCCCACAGCTGGGAGCTTCGGCGGCTGAGCTATTACACCCCTGGCAGACAAGCCTCGAACCACCTCGGTGAGAACTTCCTCCGCCTAGGCGTGAAGTCGGTCTGCGTCCTTGGCAACCGAGGCGGAACCATCTACTCCCACAACGCCCCCCAAAGGTCGATCACTCCCCCGCCGTCGATGCTGAAGGAATCCTCCATCACGAGAGATCTCTTCTGCGCGGCGCTGGTCGCCCGACTCGTCGAGGACCGGTCCCTCACCGACGACGCCGTCCGCTGGGCAACGGCCGCAATGGCCAGTTTCACGGAGGACTACGCCAACGCCCGCACCTTCCCCGACCGCAACCGCATAGAACAGATGCTCCGCGTCTTCCCCGGCGAAACCTGGCGATGACTCCAACTCTCCCTTGGCGGGTCAGATGTCCGATCACTTCACCTCGCGATCACCCGAGGTAGCCCCACTCGTCTCGGTGTTCATCGCCCTGAGGAAGAACGAGGGTTTGACCGCGCAGCGCCTTGCAATCAGCCGGGCGCAGCCGCTTCTCCACCTGCCGATGGTTCGCGATCGAGCCGAACGGACCGGGGAAGACTCGGCAGTGGCAGCCGTCGATCTGGTCCGTGACCATGTGCGCGGCTTGGACAATCTGACCGACAGGATCATTGCCGACGCGGCACTTGGATTGGGCAGCTTTGCTGACGTGTACCGGTCAGGCGGGCTCCCGGCCAACATCCTCCACAAGCTCGAATCCGGGGACCTCGGAGTCAGACGCGCAGTAGTGCTGTCGTACTGGGTGGATCTTCATCAGGCATTGGCGGGGTCCGACTTCGCCGGCGCACCGGAAGCGCCAAGCGATCGCAGTCTCCGCGGGCGAGCCGAAGACGAGGTGTTCGAGCGGCTCGCCGTCCAACTACTCACTGCATCGCACTTGCACATCTCTCAGCGGACATCTGATCTCACGGCGACCGCGGCAGTCGTGTCCGAAGCCTGGCCGAAGCCGATCGGTCGTGTGATTGTCGTCGGCGGCGTGACGATCGATCATGTCTGGCGAGTCGACCGTCCACCCGATCTCGAGACCTCGCGGATCGCCACTGGCTACAGTCGAGCTCCGGGCGGCAAAGGCCTCAGCCAGGCAGTGGCAGTTGCTCGTCTCGGCTTCGACATTGCCCTGCTCGCCGCAGTCGGAAAGGACCAGGAGGGCCAGGAGATCCTCGACCACCTGGAGCTCGAGGGCATCGATCGATCCTTGATCAGGGCTGTGCCCAACGCGACGACACCAGCCACGGGCATCTTCGAGCGACCGCTCGGTGAGAGCGCCGCAGCCGTGTGGCGCGGTCCTTTGGGGCTGGACAGCCGCCACCTCGATCGGCACGCCAAAGCTCTGTCAAGCTGTGCAGCTCTCCTGCTGACCTTTGAGGTTCCGCTGCCCATTCTTCATCGGACGCTGGACCTGGCTGCGGGTCGGCCCGACGAACGTCCCGTCATCATCGTCACACCAGGTCAGCCCTACCCTGACGCCGAGCTGCCACGGGACACCTTGCGCCAGATCGACTACTTGGTGGCGCGCCCTTGGGAGCTGGAACGTTACGCTCGATCGGCGGATGCACGGTACGACCCACAGTTGATCAGCAACGAACTCCTGAAGCAGGGTCTGAAGGCACTCTGCGTACTCGGCACGCGAGGCGGCACCGTCTACCTGTCCGCCGGCGACTCGATCGACATCCCGTCTACGTCATCGGTCATCAAAGAGTCGTCGATCACGCGTGACGCGTTCTGCGCCGCCCTCGCGACAGGCCTACTTGAACGACGTCCCCTCGCCGACGCCGTTCGCTGGGCAGCAGCCGCAATGGCCGCGGTATCCGCGGACTACTTGAAATCGCCTTCACCACCGTTGCGAGCCCGTGTCGACGCGATGTACCAGAAATACTTCGCCTGAGCCTGTTGCCGATCGGCATGATTCGGACCGCGAGGACAGCAGATACTCCGCCGGCAGGTGCCAATATGCTTTCCGGATTCCGCTCGCCGGAGTAGAAGGCCGCTCGGTGATTGCCAATGTTCGGGCTATCGCAGCCAAAAGGCCCGGGTTGCACTGGTGATGGGAGGAACCTCCCGGAGCGCTGCGCAGGGCAGGTACGCTCGAGTTCAGAATCGAGGCTCACCATGGCCGGAAGTCAAGCAGTCGCACTGATGTTCATCATCGTCATCGCGTACTACCTGGCCAGCTGCTGGAGGCAGTTGGTCTTCCTCTTGGCCGTCGTAGTGATCTCCATCTTCGGATTCGGGATCTTCATGCTGGATCAGCTGTTGAACGGCGAGCCGCCCACTCAGGGTGACCAGTTCGTGAAGACCGAGACCAACTCCCACCAACGCTGACGGTTGGCCGCGGTTCGCCGCGGCCAACCACCGACGGGGGTAGCAACGTGAACGAAGTGAATTCGTCCAACCAACTCCAGGCGCTTTTCTGAACATTCTGATGAAATTGCGGTCGACGGCAGCGGAGTCCAGTGCCCTGGCAGTAATCGTGCAACGCGTCCACGAACTGCACACGACAGACCGAGTCGTTATCGACGCGGCACTGGGCTTGGGATTGTTTGCCGAGCGGTACGCACAGTCCGGGGATCAGCGAGCAGACCATACAGCGGCTCTCGGACAAGGAGCTCGGCCGGCGGCACCCGCTTCTGGAGAACTGGCACACCCTTCACGGGGCGCTCGCCGACATTGCAGGAGCGCCGCCAGTAGGCAGAGTTCCAAGCGAGAGTGATCTCGCCGACACAATCGAGCTGGCTGCACTTCGGGATCTGGCTTGGCAGTTCTCCCGGCGCGATCATGCGATGTCGTGTGCGATCGCCGAACTATCAGCTCAACGTCTCCCTGCCGTCAACGGACCGGATCGAGGCGATGCTCGCGGCGGCTTCCGTCAGGGATTAGTTCAGTGATCACCGGCGCAGGCGCGGTAGCTGGTCGAGCGGAACAGGGTCGGTCGAACCTCGGAGACGGCAGCAGTAGATCGACGAGTCGAGCAGCGCTGCCTTACTGACCTCGAGCCGCACCCCGAGTCGCTCATGCAGGTCATGTCGGCTCGCGGAGCCGAACTCCAGGCGTAGTTGCCGAGGGCTTACATACTGCCGATACAGGTAGAGGTAGGGCCGCGGCCTGACGCGCAACCATTCCTGCCAATTGGCAGCCCGATAACTCGTACCGGTGAACCCCAAGTTGGGATCCACCGTAGTGACCAGAAGACTCGCGTCGCGCCGTTCACGTCGGAACCAGCGCCGTACCTCAGCCAACAGCCTCGAGATCGCGTTGTGCGGCGCCACCTGGAACGAGTAGACCCGCGAGATGTCCCACACCTCCTCCAGCAGAACGCCGTACCGCTGCTCGAGCGCGCCGCCCAAACGCTGCCAGTCCAACGGCGTTGCGCTGCACAGTGCAACAGGCAACCCGCTTGATCGATCCACCAATGCGAAGTTCACCGAACCCGGTCGTGCGCTCCTGAGGTAGTGCATGTGGGTGAAGACAGCGAACGCCTTGTCATCGTCATACACGACGAACCTGAGGTCATCGAGCCTGCGGATTCCGCCGCTCGGCACGAGTCCACGAATCGCGGCGATATCGGCCGACAAGTGTCGGGCACTCCGGATTGCCTCTGCCAGCGCCAAGCGCCGCCCTACGGTCCCATCCGGTCGAGCGACGCGAGGGAGATGCAATCTGGTCCGTACCGCGAGCCCTCGCGGCTCGACGTCACGACGCCCCGCGACCTTCGACACCACATCCAGAAACCCGGATATCGGCTGCCGGCATTCGGCCAAGGTCAGCCCCACAGGCAACAGCGCAAGCAAGTCGCCGGCAACGTCCCGCCTGACATCTGACAAACGCGCTTCCATCCCTACCTGGAGCCACCAACCCAAGGACATGGTACTCGGGATCAGACTTCACCGCCGCGTGAGCACTGCGGTCCAATCTCTGCGGACGGCCGTGGCATCAACAAGGATCTTGTAACGCTGCCAGACGTCGTCGGCACGTAGATGACGGAAGCGCATTCGGCCCTCACTTTGGTAGTCGATCGACTCATCCAGAAGTCTCTGGTGCGGTGCGCAGAGAACCTGCCTTGGGTCTGGATGCCCGAGCTGATCGAAGGTCAGATCGATCACCAATCTCCTTGTTGAACTGCCGATCTCGACCCAGCAGTGGGCCGCTGATGTCCCACGACGGCCATCGTCGAAGATGACGTGTCCAACGCAATATGTGGCACGCAATCGTTGGTGCCAACTCAACCTCGGGATGAGCCAGGCGGAACTGACGCCGCATTGCCCGAAAGAAGGCGAGGTGCTGCTCTGCAGGCTCTGCAGAGACGGTTGGTAACAGGTCACCTCTGACCATGTCTTGGCCAAAACGTCGCGGTATCCCCGCAGCCGCTTACTCAATTTCCAGGCACGCAGAAAGACGGCCGTTTGCTGCGCGCCTTCTTGTTCGAGGAGGGCGCGGAGCACGCGGACTCGATGTGTCGTAGTGGCCAGCAGGTCGCGATCGGCGAGCAGTCGGGTCAGGCCGGATGACCGCTGGGCGGCAGCACTCTTTACCCGTGCACGATCGATGAGTCTCATTCCGCCGACTCCGTCCGTCCGATCAAGCGACCGGTCACTCGGGAGCGTAAGCCAACGTAACCTAGCGTGTAAAAGTCGACACTCTCAGTAATGAACAGTTAAACTCAGTAGAGCAGGCTGACGCGACATAGGCGTCAATACTGCCTGACGAGCGTTCCGGTGTACGCACGAGTATCCTCAGCCGGCGGTTGCACGAGGCAAATGCATGAGCCATTTGAGCCGCTGTGGCGAAATCTTGGCAGGTCGTTGGTAGCAAGAGGATCTCTGCTGGATCAGACGCCTCGGTGAGCGGTGTGGAGCGGGTTGGGGATGGTGCCGGTGGTGGGGATGGGTGGGCGGGTGTCTAGGTCGGTGTAGCCGAGGGCTAGGCGGTAGCCGTTGAGGGGGTAGCGGAGGAAGGTTTCGCCGGTTAGGGCAGTGGCCTCCAGGCGGGTGGCGTGTTCGGGGTGGGTTCTGGTGTAGAGGTCTACTTCGGCGCGGGTCAGGGACCAGAAAGCGGATTCGGGGATGAGGGCATGCGCTGCGAGGGGGTTGAGGACGCCTAGGAGGAGGGCGTCTACGACGTACTGGCGGAGGATGGACCAGGGTTTTCTGGGGAGGACTCGGGTGTGGGAGTCGGGTTCGGGGCCGCGGGCAACGATGGGGGCGGTGGAGAGGTTGATGTCGTCGACGAGGTCCTTGATGACGAGGCGGGTGGGGAGGCCGGTGGGTGAGCAGATGACGGCGAGGTTTTCGCCGTGTGGGTTGACCGTGATGCCGTAGTGGTGGAGCAGGTGGAGCAGCGGGCGTAGGAGGGTGGCGAGGAGGTGGCCGAGCCAGGTTTCGGCGTCGGTGCCGGAGCGGGCGATCGCGGCTGATGCGAAGCCGGGATGGAGTACGGCGGCCAGCGGCCACACGGTCTCGCCATTCTGCAGGCGGGGGTCGACGGGGTCGCGCCAGATGCAGCCAAGGGTTTCGGTCCACTGGTACGGGATGCCGGCGTGGGTGGAGAGTTCGGGGTGCGGGACGGTGGCTGAGGCGACCTCGCCCAGGAGTTCAGTGCCTAGGTCGCGGAAGACCTCGTCGCGGGACCAGAGGCCGCGGAGCCATTGGGTGATCATCGGGGCGGCGAGGGTGCAATGCGACGGGATGCCGCGGTAGACCGAGGTGTTCAGGATCTTCAGGGGAAGCTTGACCTGGTAGCGCGAAGGATTCGAGATGTTGACCATCGTGCGGATCGACTGGGTCGGAAGGTACTCGTCGGGGCTCTCCCCCAGCACGACGATCTCCCCGGTGGCCAGTTCGCGGGCCCACTGGGTGCGGACGACGTGGTCCAGTTGCCACGGGTGGCACGGGAGCCAGACGTATGCGTCGGGGTCGTCCAGCCGCGCGCGGAACGCCTCGATGACGGGTGTGTCCAGTTCGCGGGCGATGACGGCGTGCTCGGACAAGTCCGGAGTACCGCGGAATTCGGCCAGACCTCGGCGTACGGCGAGCCAGACCAGGTGCAGCGGAGTACGGGCTTCCGGGGCGTAGCGCTCGCTGTCGGCGGCGGAGAAGCCCAGCCGGCCCTTGTTGGCGACCAGGAGCGGGTGCCCGGTCAGGTGTCCTTCCAGCCGGGTGTGGTGCAGCTCTAGCAACTCAGCAGCGGGCACCGCCGTAGAAGCCATCCGTACGTCGGCAGCGAGCGTGCTCGTCAGCTCGGCGACGTACCCGGCCACGGTGGACCCGTCGACCCCCAGTACGTCGGCAGCGTCGACGAAGAACCGGATCGGGTCGGTGGCGATCTCGCTTTCGTCGTTGCCGAGGATGCCAGCAGTGGTACGTCGGATCGACGCCGGATCGACCCGCCAACTGCCGAAGCCACCGCGCGTCGCGTCGAACACGTAAGACACTGCGCCGAGGTCCAGCCGGTTGTCGACGGGCTCGAGCAACCCCTCTGTGCAGAACTGCGAGATGAGCTTCGCCAGCAGCTCCGACGAACACTGGGTCCAAACACTCATCCCGGGATCGCAAACGTCGTGTACGCCGTGGACTTGGGCAGCCGGAACACCTCTCGGCCCACCACGCTGTTCAGGATGGTCGCGTTGCGGATCGCTCCGATGCCGAGGTCCGGTGCCGCGACGCCGTGGCTGTGCAGGTCGGCGTTCGCGACGAAGATCCGCCCCTCCAAAGCACCCCGCACACTGTGGTCGCGGTTGATGACCCAGCGACCGGCAGCGTCGTGCTCGATCTGCTCCTGCAGCGACTCCAGGAACGGCAGCGGACGGTTCCGGTAGCCGGTGGCCGCGACGACGGCGCCTGTTGTGTGCTGGAACGTCTTCCCGCTGTCCGCGTGCAGCATGGTGAGCTCCAGCCCGTCAGCGCGCGCCACAGCGGAGACGACAGCCACACCACACTGCAGTTCAGCCGGCAGCTCCCTCGAGTACAGGACGTCGTGGATGTCGTCCAGCGTCTCCGACGAGATGCCCTTGTAGTGCCGCCACTGCTCCTTCACCAGCTTGTCGCGTACCGGCTCGTCCAGTCCGTGGAAGTAGTCGACGTACGACGGCGTCGTCATCTCCAGCACCAGCTTGGAGTAGTCCAGCGGAGCGAACGACGGCGTACGCGTCAGCCACCACACAGCGGGGCCGTTAGCTCGCAGCAGGTCCAGAGTGCACTCAGCACCTGACTGCCCCGAGCCAACCACGGTCACGCGACCTGTGCGCAGCAGATCGTCCCTACGGAACAGGTAGTCCGCAGAGTGTGCGAATCGCTCAGCAGGGAGCCCTGCCAGCGCAGCAGGTACGAACGGCTCGGTACCGACGCCGACCACCAGATGCCTTGCCTCGAACTGCTCAACGCTCTCGCCGCGTTCAACAGTCAGCTCGAACGACGAGCCGTTCCAGACGACGTCACGCACGTGGTGGCCGAAGTGCAGTGAGTCCAGCTGCGCAGCACACCACCGCAGGTACGTCTCGTACTCCCGCCGCGTCGGATGGAACTTCTCCCGCACGTAGAACTGATACAGTCGGTCGTTGTCCTTCAAATACGACAGAAACGACAGGTGGTGCGCCGGCTCGACCAACGACACCAGGTCCGCCAGGAACGACACCTGCAGCATTGCGTCGTCGAACATCAACCCGCGATGCCAGGTGAACTCCGGCCGGCTGTCGAGCACAGCCAGCTGTACGTCGTCCACGCCGTCCGCCAGTGCGGCCAGTCCGAGGTTGAACGGCCCACAGCCGATCGCGATCACGTCGTACATGTCATGCCTCCCTACACGGCCCGGGTACGGACCATCAGTAGTGCTGTCTTCTCGGGCAGCTGTAGCTCCCCGTGCTGGACGAATCCGGCCGCGGCGAACGCGCGGACGGAAGGGGTGTTCTCGATGTCTGGTTCGGCGACCACCTGCGAACAGTCCGGCTCTGTGCGCAGCACCTCATCAGCGAGCCAACGCAGTACCTGCCGCCCGAGGCCCTGGCCGACGCGCGCGACGTCACCGATCGCCACGTGCACGCCCCAGTCCTCCTCGCCGTACGCGTAGTACTCCGCAAGCCGGTCGTGCCTGACCCGGTACAACTCGACGTACGCGAACTCCTCCCCGTCCGCCGCGACCACATACGGCGTGGAGTGCTCCCCCGCCGCCTGTTGCTCGATCTCCTGCGCCCAGCGCTCCACGGACCAGCCCTGGTGCCACCAGCGCCGGATGTGCGGCTGCGACATCCACAGTGCGATGCGAGGCGCGTCAGACGGCCCCGCCGGCCGCAGCTCGAACGAGGTCACCGCAGCGGGTTAGGGATGTCGAGGTAGACGGACTGTGCGTCCAGTGGCGCCACTACCTCGTCAATGCCCCGCAGCCGGGTCAGCATGTTCGCCTTGCACGGCAGGGTCTCCGCTTCGAGCCATCGCCGCGCCAGCCGATCACCAGAAGGCCCAGCAGCCTTCAGCAGCGGCAGAGCGAGTGTGAGCCGCTCCCGCACCACACCGAGCAGGTCGCCCTCGTCCGCGACCCCGTCAGCCGCCAGACAGCCCACCACGGCCAGCGCCTGGTTGTGGAGCAGGTAGTAGGTCAACCGGTCATCGACGATTGGGTCGTCCACCACCGCGAGTGTCGAGTCACGCAGCCCTGTGACCGCCAGCAGACCACGCAGGTACGACGACGCGAGGTAGTAGCCCTGGTTGTCGCGATAAGCACCGCCCTTGATCCGCCCTGCCCCGTCCAGCCGCACCAGCGTGTTCTGCTGATGCGCCTCGAGACCGATGCCTGTCTCGGCGTACAGGTGCAGCATCGGGATCAGCACGTTGTCGACGTACGCCGAGACCCACTCGGCCGGGTCGGCCGCCGCGAAGGTACTCAGCCGACTCACACCGCCGGGTCGTGGCGCGACCAGCCCCGCCAAGCAGGCGTAGCTGTTGACGTCTGCCGGCACCTCCCGGACCGCAACGTCAAGGCCGGTCAGCGTCGGTCCACCCTCGTCGAGCGCGACCCAGGCCGGGTCGCGAACGATGGTGAAGCGCGGGTGCGCGGTCGCCGTACCCGCGTTGTACGCCGCGTCGAGCAATCGGTTGATCTCCAGCCCGCGGCGCAGCTCGGTCGGCGTCGACTCCCGCCGCGAGTTCGTGATCCGCAGACCGAGCGACAGCTTCAGCATCACCGGCAGATCCGGGTGGAACACGGTCCGCAGGCTGGACGTCGGGTACCACTGAGCGCCGCCAGGTCCCAGGGCCTTCACCCGACCGGCAGAGATCAGCGAGGCGACCCGCGGACGCTCCGCCACCGCAGCAGCCTGCCACGGATGGGCCGGGATCAGCACCCGGCCCGACGACGGGGTGATACCGGCCAGCGCGCCCATCAACTGCACAGCGTCCAGTCCCTGCAGCGAGGGCGCGCCGGCCACCTGGTCCGACGACACCAGTTCGGCGTCGGCTTCGAACCAGTGCACTGCGAAGCGGCCACCGAGCTCCGGCGAGTACGCCGCCAGCTCGTCACCGCTCAGTCCGTCCCGGCTCTTCGGCGCCGGATGGTTCAGATGCCCGAACAGCAACGCCTGCTCGAGCTCGAGGAAACGCCCCGGCCCCCGCTGACCGTCAGCCTCTGAGACGAAGATCTCGACATTGCGCACCGACTCCGCCGTACGCGCTGCCAGATCGTCGATCTCCGCCGGATCAGCGTCCGCCGACAGCAACCGCACCAAGGCCTCAGGAACAGCTGGTACGCCGTCCACCTGTACGTCGCTGAACTGGTGCAACCCGGTCCGCGACGCATGCTCCACCCGCGCCGACACCGTTGAACCGCCGACATCCAAGGTCAGCGCCCCGACCGCGACCGGCACGGACGACTCCCGGGTGTAGCACCGCAGGATCGCGTTCAGATGCGCATCAGCCGCAATAGTCACGCCGCTCCTTCGCCGGTCCGGACGTCGAGGCCGGTGGCCACGACCTGGTCGAGCAGGTCCTCGATGTCCGTCGCGGTGGCGTTCGGGTTCAGCAGCGTCAGCTTCAACGCGACCGCCGCCGGGCGGCCGCCGCGGGCCGGCAGCTTGGTCCGGCCGATCAGCACCCGCCCAGAGGTCAGCAACCGGCGCCGGACCTCGCCCTGGAGCGCGTCCAGTCCGGACGCGTCCAGTCCCTGCCCGGCGACCCGGAACAGCACCGTGGTCAGGGTCACCGGTGCCAGCAACTCGAGGTTGCTGTCGGCAACGACCCGGGCCGCGGCGGCGTGCGCGAGCTCGTGGCAGGTGTCGACCATCGTTCCCAGTCCGGCCCGTCCGTATGCCGTCAGTGTGGTGGCAACCTTGACCGCGTCCGGCCGGCGGGTGGTCTGCAGGCTGCGGCCGAGCAGCCCGTCCAGCCCGGAGTCGATGTCGTCTGCCGGGTTCAGGTAGTCCACCGAGCGGTCGAACGCCGCGAACCGGCTCCGGTCCGCCACCAGCAGCACGCTGGTCGCGGCCGGCTGCCAGCCGATCTTGTGCAGGTCCAGGGTCACCGAGTCCGCCAGCGGTACGTCGGCGAGCAGCGGCGCCAGCCGGTCCGAGAACAGTGCCCCGAACCCGTACGCCGCATCGACGTGCAGCCAGGCGCCGTACTGCCGGGCCAGTGCGGCGATCGGCGCGATCGGGTCCACCGATCCGAAGTCCGTCGTACCGGCGGTTGCGATCACTGCCACCGGCGTCCGGCCGGGCTTCGCGAGCTCGTCGGCTAGCAGATCCGTCCGCATCCGGAAGTTCTCGTCGGAGCCGATGGTGATCGCGGCCTGCTCACCGAGCCCGAGGGCGGCGCAGGCGCGCTGAACCGAGAAATGGGCCAGCTCGGAGCAGAACACGACCGGGCGTTCGAAGCCCTGCAGACCGTTCCGCCGGACGTCGACTCCCGCGGCGGCGGCCGTGCTGTCGCGGGCGATCAGGATCGCGAGCAGGTTCGAGATCGACCCACCGGGCGTCAGTACGCCGTCCGCCTGCGGGCCGAACCCGGCCAGCGAGGCCAGCGCCCGCACGACCCACTGCTCGATCGCAAGCGTCGCGGGACCGGAGTCGTAGGTGTCCATCGAGGCGTTCGAAGCCGAGGCCAGCGCGTCCGCGTCGACCGCGACCTGCAGGACCGGCGGCTGCAGGTGCGCCGCGGCGTGCGGGTGGCTCAGGTCGATCCCGTGCTCGTCGAGGAGCCCCGCGATCAGGTCGAGCGCGGCGGACTCCCCCACCCCGGTCGACGGGACCCGCGGCTCACCCAGGACCTCGCCAGCACGCCGCAGTACCGCTCCCGGCGAACCGTGCGGCAACGGTCCGCGCTCACGGTCCGAGACCGTCGAGGCCAGCGGCCAGCGTGCGGCGAACGGATCGCGAACGGGTGCGGGCAGCGCGGTCAGACGCGCAGGCTGCGACATCCAGATCTCCCGGGAAGTTGTCGAGTAAGGCAACCCTTACTAAGGCAGCCCTAACCTTTGCCCTGTGCACCCACGGTGTCAACTCGATCACGTCCGGAGTGGCGATCCTCACGATCAATGCAACGATGCAGAACACCAATGCGGGCCGGTGGTCCAGCCGAGGAGGCGACGGCCGCCGCGTCCGGTGCGGCCGTGCGCGTCGAAGCGGTCCCCCGCGGCCACGTCCAGCAGCCCGGTCACGGCCGGCGCGAACCGTGGGCCGAGGACGCCGGCCCGCTCCTCGAGCTTGGCCAGGACGTCGGCGCCGTCGCAGTAGCTGAGGAAGAAGATCCCCTGACGCCACGCGTACGCCGTGTTCTTCAGGCCCTGCAGCCCGCTGATCCAGGTCGAGACCGGCTGGGTCTGACGCTGGATCGCCCAGCTGAACGCGCGGTCCGCGAGCTCGGGGCCGACCTCCCGCAGCCAGTCGGTCAGGTCGAGCGCCTCGACGAGTACGGCGAGGTTGTGCGAGGTCAGGATCTGACTCTGCTCCAGCACGGTCCCGTTCTGAGCGACGTACCCAGGAGTTTGCGAGGTGTGCGCCTCCTGAGCACGCCGGCGGCACAGCTCCGCGAAGTCGTCGGCCGTCAGCTTGCGCCAGCGGATCCGCGAACGCTGCTCGGCGGCCGGCCACGCGGCGGGCAGGTCGTAGTAGCGCGCGTACAGCGTCCCGGACAGAACCCGGCTCGCGACCGACGCCGCCTCCCGCCACTTCGCCGTGAACGTGCCCATGAAAATGTCGGCAGCGACCTCCTCGACGAGCGGCAGTCCGAGGCCGGCCTGGCTGACCAGCGCATGGAACTCGCGGACCAGCGGGTTCGGCAGGATCGTCTGCGGGAACGCGCCGAGCGCGACGGCGGTGGTCTCCCGCAGCGTCTGCGCGGCGGCCCGCGTCGCCTTCTGCGAGCGGTCGCGGTACGGCGCGACCGCGGCGACCCACGGCAGCTCGTCGAACCGCACCTGGTGTTCGAGGTTGAGCAGCAGAAGACTGCGCCGACGGCGGAAGGCCGCGTAGGTCTGCGCATAGACCGAGGCCAGCACCGGGTCCGCGATATTTGCCGCCAGCAACTGCGACGTGACCTGCGGCAGCACCTCGGCGAGCACCTCGCCCGAGCCGATGACGCCGCGATCCACCAACTCACCGATCGGCGCCTCGAGCGCCCGGGCCGCCTTCGCCAGCAGATGCGGCGGCATCGCCACGCCGGCGGCCGCCGGGAGCTCCGCGCCGTCGACGGCCCCGGCGATCGGATCAAGCGCGGGCAGTCCGCCGTCCCGCGGGAAGCGGTCCAGCCGCGTACTCAGCACGTGCGCCAACGTCGCGTACGTCGGACGCGCCGCCACCTCGTTCTGCGCCGTACGCAAGGTCGCGCGGGCCTCGGATCCCGGTGCGCCGTGGGCGCTGATCGTGTTCGCCAGCGCACGCCGGATCCATCCGACCTCGCGACCGGTCAAGGCCGAGCTGTCGACGGGACAGCGCTCCAGCGCCGCCTGCAGCCGCGCGAAGTTGCTCTTCGGGTGCCGCGCATGGTGCAGCTCAGCCGCGGTCGCGTAGTCGTCCAGCCACTGGCTACGCCGTTCCATCCAGTCGTCCGGCCAGACCCGGCACGGCCAGCCACCGTTCACCACGCCCGAAATCAGCTCCGGGAGGTCACCGTCGACCGTGTCGCACCACAGCGACACCAGCCGGTCGTGGAGCGGGTTCCAGACCTGGAGGGTCTCCCGCATCGCGGCGATCCGCGGCGGCACCGTTGCCTGTCGCAACTGAGCACGGGCCTCGTCCACCGACTGCCGTCGTACCACCGCCCCGGCCGGAGCCGACGACGGACCGAACGTCGGAGTGAAACGGAGACGGTGCATCAACGGGCGAAGCTCGGCCACCAGGTCGAGCGCCGCGGCGAAGTGCCCATTCTCGAGCAACCAGGCGACCACCAGCAGCGCCGACTCCTCCGGTACGTCGACGCGGCAACGCCCGGTACGCAGCGCCTGCCCCAGCTCCGCGAGCCCTTCGTCACCGAGGTACCAGAGATTGACCCGCTCCCGATCCGTCTCCCCCGGCGCGTTCACCGGCAGCCGGGCGAGCTCCTCGGCACCCGGCGGCGACTCCGCCACGTACCGTCCGGTCACGAACCCTCCGGTCACCACCTCGAGCGTGACCCACGCGGGCGTGTCGGCGACCGGAGTCCGCGACCCGATCGTCAGCTTTCCGGACGCCATGCCCTCCAGAACGGTGCGCCAGGCATCGACCCGGACCGCGGCACGCCGCCGTACGGCGACATCGTCCGCAACCAGCGCTCGTTCGAGCGCGTGCTGAAGCCGGCCCGTCGCGTACATCCGGAACCCCCGTTCTCAGGATGGAACAGCGCTTCGACATGGAGGCAGGACTCGAACCTGCGCCCTCCCGGTAAGCAGCCGGGCGATCTACCCCTGATCTACTCCATGTGGTCTAGGCAGTTTTGCTACAGCCTAACTACCGTACGGCGTTCTGGTGAGGACAAACGTCGCGACGGTCAGGTGGGTGATGGTGTCGCCGTCGCGGATCACGTGGAGTTTTTCGCCGGACAGGTAGCCGTCGCGGCCCTGGTAGAGGTCGGGGGCGAGCGGTGACAGGCGGGTCGTGAGGCCGCCGGAGAGTTGCAGGATTCCCGCGCAGACGGAGATCGTCAGCGGCGTGTTGCCCCAGTACCAGTGGCCGAGGAGCTCGGCGCCCTGGGCCAGCGGCGGCTCCGGCACCCACTCCTGCATGATCGGCGGCTCGTACCTCGTCAGGATGCGGACCAGGTCGGGAGCCAGCGAGGCCACCCGGCCGTACGTCGCGTTGCCCAGCGTCACCGCACCGACCCGGCGGACCCGGTCGACGAACAGACCGGCGAGGAAGCCCGGCATCGAACCGGTGTGACCGATCAGCAGGTGCGGATCGTCCGCGATCAGCCGCAGCCCGAGCCCGTACGACGCGTTCAGCCCCTCCCGCGGATCCGACGCCACCGACGCCGCCATCTCCTCGACCGACTCCCGGCTCAGCACCTCGGGCACCGGGTCGATCCAGAACGTCGCGTACCGCGCCAGGTCCTCGATCGTGCTCCACAACTGCCCCGCCGGCGCCATCGCGCCCGAGTCGTACGCCGGCTCCGGGTCCAGCTGCCCGCTGAACGGATGCACCGAGAACCCGTCGGCGGCCGGGCCTTCCGGGAAGTACGACGTACGCCGCATCTCGAGCGGATCCAGGATGCGCTCCTGCGTCAGCTCCAGCCAAGACGTTCCGCGCAGGCGGGCGACGATCTCGCCGAGCAGG
Organism: Kribbella soli; assembly: GCF_004331345.1. Lineage (GTDB taxonomy): Bacteria > Actinomycetota > Actinomycetes > Propionibacteriales > Kribbellaceae > Kribbella > Kribbella soli. The sequence continues at coordinate 247,852 of NZ_SJJZ01000003.1, forward strand.
CCGTACCCGAGGTTCGAGTAGTGGTGCCGCCGATCCACCGGGCCGACCGCCTGCGAGTCGTCCATCGCCGCGGTCAGCTCGTCGAACGTGACGCCCGGATTCCGTTCCCACCAAGGGCCTTCGGGCTCCGCGTTCATCCCGCCGCTGTGCGCGAGCAGCTGCCGGATCGTCCGGTCCCCGAACGCGATCCCCGGCAGATGCTTGCCCACAGCATCGTTCAGCGACAGCAGCCCGTCGTCTCGGCACTGCAGGATCAGGATCCCCGTCATCGTCTTCGTGATCGACCCGATCCGGTACTGCACATCCGACCCCGGCAATCCACCGTCCGCAGTGGCGAACCGCCCCCGCGCCGCGGTCCACACCAACGCACCGTCGCGGACCAGGCCGGCATTCACCGAGGGCAACTTGGTATCCCCCTGCGCCGCCGCAACCTCGGCGTACAGGGCAGCAGCGGTGTCAGCGCGCACAGACATTCGCCCATCGTAGGCTGCGGCACCCTCGCGAATCACCTTGCCCGTGCACCGTCAAGGGCCTGACCTCACCGTCGAATAGTCTCGCCGGTCTTACCCTGCACGCCTCTGTCAACCCCGGAGTTGGAGAGACCCTTCACCATGCCTCCGATTCGTCCTTCCCTCGCGGTGCTCGCTGCCGGCGTGGCACTCGTGTTCGCGGGCTGCAGCTCCGGGTCCTCACCTCAGGCCGGCTCGAGCCCTTCGCCGGCCCCGGGTTCCACACCCGCCACGTACGACGGACCGGCTGCCGATCCGCTCGAGCCCACCAAGGTCTGGACGGTCGACAACCAGCCGCTCGTCAATGTCGCCAGCGCCGACCTGATCGGATCCTCGCTGGTGGTCACCGGGTGGGGAAAGGTCGCCGGGGACCAGGACTCCGTCGTGATCGACCGCGACAGCGGATCGGTCCGATGGCGGGCCGGCCAACTGCCACGCGAGTTCGAGATCGGCGGTGCTACAGCAAGTCCCGGCCGTGCCGGCTGGCCCGTCGCCGCCGGTCGCGATGGAATCCTCGTGCTGCCATATCAACTCGGTCCTTGTCAGGACGGAAGCTATGACTGCAAGCCGAAAGAGCTGAAGCCGTACCGAGACCGCGGTCTGGTGGCCTTCTCCTTGGCCGATCGGTCACAGGTCTGGCACACCGAGCCGATGCGTTCCGCGGCGCCGCCGGACGGCGGGTCGAGCTCCAAAGGCCTGCGTCTCATCAGCGTCGCTGACGCCGAGGCAGGTGTCGTGGTGGCGACAGTCGGTGTCCAAGGGAATGAGTGGGAAGACCTGAACTGGGACGACAAGGACAGTGCACCGCTGACGATCGCCTACGACGCGCGGACCGGCAAGGAGCTGTGGCGCCGTTCCGGGCTGATTGGCGAGGACGTGGTCGACGGCACCTTGATCGGCCTGGTGCGGTCGACGCGTCCGAAGGCGCCCGGCGGAGTCCCGGTCGGCGTCGACCTTCGGAAGGGGACGACCTTGTGGTCGATGCCACCCGGGACGAGCGCGAGCTGGGGTGGTCTCGGTGTCGAGCACGCGATCGTATTCGACTATGGACAGACGGGTCAGGATGTCGTCGCAGTGCGCCTTCTTCGAGTTCGGGACGGGGCATTGGCCACCCTCCCCACAGCAGAGCCTGCCGCCGTGGGGTGGCAGGTTTCTCCGGTGCCGGGTGGGCCGTTGGCCTGGCGGGTGGTCTCGAGATCGAGTCCCGACGGGTCGGCGAACGGGACCACCCTGGTCGAGTACACCAAGGACGGCTCGGTGCAGGTCGGCGGCAAGATTCTGCCCGTCGAAGCCACCACGGCGACCACCGGATTCGGCTCCTACGTGTGGATCCGTACCGGAGGCGACCGTGTGCGGGCGTTCGATCAGACGGGACAGTCCAAGTCGGTCGACCTCACCGGGAACCTGACTGTCCTGTCGGCCGACCTGCTCCTGGTCACCCGATCCGATTCGACCAGATTGACGCTGCTTCGGACCTGACAGTCGAGCAGGCCTACTCGAACGCCTCAGGTGCAGGGCAGGAGCAGATCAGGTTGCGGTCGCCGTACGCGCCGTCGATGCGGCGGACCGGGGGCCAGTACTTCGAGGCGCGGTCGACCGAGCGGGGGAAGGCGGCCTCCTCGCGGGTGTAGGCGTGCTCCCACTTGTCGTTGATCACCGACTCCGCGGTGTGCGGCGCGTTCACCAGCGGGTTGTCGGCGGCCGGCCACTCGCCCGCGGCGACCCGGTCGATCTCGTGCCGGATCGCGATCATCGCGTCGCAGAACCGGTCGAGCTCCCCGAGGTCCTCGGACTCGGTCGGCTCGACCATCAGCGTGCCGGCGACCGGGAACGACATGGTCGGCGCGTGGAAGCCGTAGTCGATCAGCCGCTTCGCGACGTCGTCGACGCTGATCCCGGTCTCCTTGGTCATCGGCCGCAGGTCCAGGATGCACTCGTGCGCGACCAGGCCGTTCTCGCCGGTGTAGAGCACCGGGAACGCACCCTCGAGCCGCTTCGCCACGTAGTTCGCGGTCAGTACGGCGGCCTTCGTCGCCGCGGTCAGCCCCTCGGCGCCCATCATCCGGATGTACGCCCACGAGATCGCCAGCACACCGGCCGAGCCGAACGGCGCCGCGCTGATCGGGCCGACACCGGACTCCGGTCCGGCCTCGTCGAGCAGCGGGTGGTTCGGCAGGTACGGCGCCAGGTGCGCCGCGACCGCGACCGGGCCGACACCGGGGCCACCGCCGCCGTGCGGGATGCAGAACGTCTTGTGCAGGTTCAGGTGGCTGACGTCGCCGCCGAACTCACCCGGCTTCGCGAGCCCTAGCAGGGCGTTCAGGTTCGCGCCGTCGACGTACACCTGGCCGCCGTGGTCGTGGACGATCTGGCAGACCTCGCGGACGCTCTCCTCGTACACGCCGTGCGTGGACGGGTACGTGATCATGATCGCCGCGAGCTTCGCCGCGTGCTCGGTGGCCTTCGACCGCAGGTCGTCGAGGTCGATCGTGCCGTCGTCGTTGCCCTTGACAACAACGACCTTCATGCCGGCCATCACCGCGGAGGCGGCGTTGGTGCCGTGCGCGCTTGATGGGATCAGGCACACGTTGCGGTCGTGGTCACCCTGCGCGTGGTGGTAGCCGCGGATCGCGAGCAGACCGGCCAGCTCACCCTGCGAGCCCGCGTTCGGCTGGATCGAGACCTTCGCGTACCCGGTGACCTCGGCCAGCCAGCGCTCCAGCTGACTGATCAGCGTCACGTACCCAGCCGCGTCCTCGATCGGCGCCAGCGGGTGCATGTCGGCGAACTCGGGCCAGGTGACCGGCTCCATCTCGGTGGTCGCGTTCAGCTTCATCGTGCAGGACCCGAGCGGGATCATGCCGCGGTCCAGCGCGTAGTCCTTGTCGGACAGCTTGCGCAGGTACCGCAGCATCGCCGTCTCGGACCGGTGCGTGTTGAACACCGGGTGCGTCAGGTACTCCGTGGTCCGCGGCACGCTCAGAGCAGCGGCCTCGAGCGTGTCGTCGTACTGCACGCCGAAGGACTGGCAGACGCGGGTCAGCGTCGCGACATCGGTCTTCTCGTCGCAGGAGATGCCGACGTGGTCCGCGTCGACGAGCCGCAGCCAGATCCCGTTCTGCCGGGCGGCGTCCACCACGTCGGCGGCGCGGCCCGGGACCCGGGCGAGGACGGTGTCGAAGAAGTCGTCGTGCACGACCTCGACACCACCGGCGCGCAGCGAGGCAGCCAGCTTGCCGGCGTACGAGTGCACACGGTCGGCGATCGACCGCAGCCCGTCGGGACCGTGGTAGACGGCGTACATCGACGCGACGACCGCGAGCAGGACCTGCGCCGTACAGATGTTCGACGTCGCCTTCTCGCGACGGATGTGCTGCTCACGGGTCTGCAGCGCCAGCCGGTACGCCGGGGCGCCGTCGGAGTCGACCGAGACGCCGACGAGACGACCGGGCAACGACCGCTCCAAGCCGGACCGGACCGACATGAAACCGGCGTGCGGGCCGCCGTAGAACAGCGGCACGCCGAAGCGCTGCGAGGAACCGATGACGATATCCGCGCCCGCCTCCCCCGGCGCCTCGAAAACCGTCAGCGCGAGCAGGTCGGAGGCCACGGCAACCAGCGTGTCGCGACCGTGTGCCGCCTCGATCAGCGGCCTGAGGTCGCGGACGGCGCCGTTGGACCCCGGGTACTGGACGAGGAGGCCGAAGAAGTCGCCCTCGGGCAGACCGTCGGTCGTGTCGGCGACGACCACCTCGATCCCGAGCGCCTCGGCGCGGGTCTGCACGACGGCGATCGTCTGAGCGAAGGTGTCGGCGTCGACCAGGAAGCGGTCGGACTTGCTCTTCTTGTTCGAGCGGTGCGCCAGCGTCATCGCCTCGGCGGCCGCGGTGCCCTCGTCGAGCAGCGACGCGTTCGCGGTCGGAAGCCCGGTCAGGTCGGAGACCACGGTCTGGAAGTTCAGCAGCGCCTCGAGCCGGCCCTGGGAGATCTCCGGCTGGTACGGCGTGTACGCCGTGTACCAGGCCGGGTTCTCGACCAGGCGGCGGACGATCACGGACGGCGTGAAGGTGCCGTAGTACCCCTGGCCGATCATCGAGGTGGCGACGGTGTTGCGGGCCGCGAGCTGGCGGAGCTCGGTCAGCGCGTCGACCTCGGAGGCCGGCTCGGGCAGCCGCAGCGCCTCGGCCGAGCGGATCGACGCGGGCACCGCGTCGTCGACCAGCGCGTCGACGTCGTCGTACCCGAGGAGCTGGACCATCCGGGCGATCTCGTCCGGGCGCGGACCGATGTGCCGGTCGGCGAACGTGGCCGAAAGCTGAGGGGTGTCGTTCACTAGAGGCTCCGATGCTGACTGTCGCTGCCGGTGGCCTCCCCCTCTGTCACGCGCGCTGCGCTCCAGAGTCGCCTGCGACACTCGGTCCATGGGCCTGAGAGGTTCCGGGGAGGAATTGCCCCTTCGGCGCCCGATGACACGGGTCTCTCCCGAGTGCTGTGAACGGCTGCCTCGAGGCTACCAGGAATCTCCGAACAGTTCGGGCAGCAGGCTCCGGGCGACCGGCCGCGCCGCCTCGACCTGCTCCGCGGTCGCCGACTGCATCGGCCAGCGCACCCGGGGGCCGACGTCGGCCCAGTCGCCGACCGCGGCCAGGAACTTGTCCAGCGCCGGGTTCGACAGTCCGGCTTTCTGCAGCGGTACGACGTGGGCTGCGAAGAACTCGGCGACGCGGCGCTCGACGTCCAGGTCCGCGGCGTACGCGACGGCGCCGTTCGGCGAGAGCGCTGCCACGTTCGAGTAGCTGCCGTGTGCACCGAGTAACGACATACTCGCCAGGAAGTGCCCCGGCACGAAGATCGCCAGCCTCGACCGCGTGGCCTCGTCGAACCACGCCTTGTCACCGCCGGCAGTCTTCAACCCGATCAGAGTCGGCACTGCCGCCGCCAACTCACCTAGCTGCCGCGGCCCGATGGTGGTCTTGGAATGCGGTGGGTTGTAGAGCACGAGCGGCACGTCACCAGCCGTGTCGGCGGTCCGACGGAGGAAGTCGAGTACCTCGTGGGCGTTCAGCGGCAGCCAGTCCGGGACGATCACCTGGATCGCGCCGGGTTGCAGGGCAGCCGCCCTGCGGACGCGGGACAGCTGGACCTGAGCGGAGGGGTGGCTCGCACCGATCTGGAACGGCCTGCCCGCTGCGGCGAGGAGTTCGTTGATCCGGTCGAACTCGTCCTCGGTCAGGGTCTGGAACTCCCCCGCCGTCCCGTGGGCGTACAGCCCGTCCAGCTGACTGCGGCCGAGCACCTCGACCTGGGATTCCAGGCGGGCGAAGTCGATCGAGTCGTCGGCGTTCAGGGGTAACAACAATGTCGCCCACACACCGCGGAGCGAGTCAGCAGTGAGTGGGCGCACAGAGAAGAAACCAGATCAGCCGGTCATCCGGGCGCGACGGCGGGCGGCGAGTTCGTCGCCTGAGTGGCCCTCGGAGTCGCCTTCGTCGTGGCCATCGGCCCGCTCGGTCGGCAGCTCGGACAGCGAACCCTCGACCTCGCGCCAGACACCGCCGAGCGCGATCCCGAACACACCCTGGCCGCCGGCCAGCAGGTCGATGACCTCGTCCGGCGACGAGCACATGTAGACCGACGCGCCGTCGCTCATCAGCGTGATCTGGGTCAGGTCGTCGAAGCCGCGCTTGCTGAGGTGCGCGATCGCGGTCCGAATCTGCTGCAGCGAGATCCCGGCGTCGAGCAGCCGCTTGATCACTTTCAGCAACAGAACGTCACGGAAACCGTACAACCGTTGCGTCCCCGAGCCGGTCGCCGGGCGGACGGACGGGGAGACCAGGCCGGTGCGGGCCCAGTAGTCGAGCTGCCGGTACGTGATCCCGGCCGCGGCGCAGGCCGTCGGACCCCGGAACCCGACGTCCTCCGGCATCGGCCGCAGGTCGTCGTCGAACAGCAGACCCTGAACGCCGGCGGTGGCGGCCGCCTCTGCGTGCGCGTCGGACGTCGACTGCGCCGTCAGATCCGTGTCCCCGGTGCGTGTCACGCCTGAGCCTCCCTGGATACCGACTGGAACGAGTCATCTCCGTGGAGTAACACCACCCCACGACTTCTTCACGGTAAGCCGCCGCCCGAACCGGGTCAACGACAACCGCATCGAGCCGAGAGCGTGTCGCGACTGCCGTACGAATCGTTACCTAGGTCTGGGTGGTGTTTCAGCTCTTGTCGAAGTCCTCCGGGGTGACCTGGTCGAGGAACTCCCGGAACCGCTCGACCTCCTCTTCCTCCTGCACCTCGTCGGCGCCGTCCGTCTCACTCTCCGGGACCGGGATACCGGCCTCGGCGAGGATCTCGTCGGCGCAGAACACCGGGGTGCCGGTCCGCAGCGCGATCGCGATCGAGTCCGACGGCCGGGCCGAGATCTCGGTCTTGTCGTCGAACACCAGGATCGCCTCGAAGATGCCGTCGTTCAGGTTCACGATCCGGACCTGGCTGAGCGTGTGCCCGAGGACGCGGATCGTCTCCGCGAACAGGTCGTGGGTCAGCGGCCGGGGCGGCTCCATGCCCTGCTGGGCGAAGGCGATCGCGCTCGCCTCGGCAGCGCCGATCCAGATCGGCAAGTATCGCTCACCTCCGACCTCTTTCAGCAGCACGATCGGCTGACTCGAGGGCATCTCCACCCGGACTCCGACCACGTCGACTTCGCGCACACGTTCAGCCTACTCCGAGGGGAAGCCCCGGGCAGGCCCACGGGGGTCCGCTGTGGACAGCCTTACGAACGCGGGAGCCGGGAGCGGACCAGGGCAGTGTGCAGACGGACCGTGAGGGCGGCCAGCTCGCCGGTCTGTTCGGTACGGCGAGGGCCGGTGACCTGTTCGATCAGGCCGACCTCCCGGTCCGCCGCCGTACGGAACGCCCGCAGGTGCCGCGGCTCGAGACCGTACGCCGCCAACTCGGCCGCGACCTGCGCGATCACGATCGCGTCGCCGCCGTAGTGGTTGCCGCTGGCCACGACCAGGCCGTGACTCTCCAGCTCGTCGAGCAGGTCGGAACCTACGTCGGCAGCGGCCCGCAGCTCGTCCCGGGTCAGCCGCAGCTCGGTGCTCGCGGCACCGAAGTCGTCCGCGACCGGCTGACCTGGTGTCTGCGGCAACGAACTCGGCGCGACCGGCGGACCGGCAGCGGCCGGCTGCAGGCCGCGGTCGATCGCACCGAGGTGTTCCTTGATCACTTTCAGCGGCAGGTACTGATCACGTTGCGCGGTCAGCACGTACCGCAGCCTGTCGAGGTCGGCGGCACTGAACTTGCGGTAGCCGGACGCCGTCCGGGCCGGCGTCACCAGCCCCTCGGACTCCAGGAAGCGGATCTTGGAGATCGTGACGTCGGCGAACTCGGCCTGCAGGAGCTGCAGCACCTCTCCGATGCCGCGGCCGCCCGCAGGCCCCTCGGCGCTGGGGTCAGGCCTGGCCACTGGCGTAGTACACCAGCCGGTACTTGCCGATCTGGACCTCGTCGCCGTTGGTCAGCTGGACCTCGTCGATCCGGTCGCGGTTGACGTAGGTCCCGTTCAGGCTGCCGACGTCGCGGACCTTCACGCCGTACGGGTCGCGGCGGAACTCGGCGTGCCGGCGCGACACCGTCACGTCGTCGAGGAAGATGTCGCTGTCCGGGTGCCGGCCGGCGGTGACCACGTCGACGTCGAGCAGGAAGCGGCTGCCCGCGTTCGGCCCGCGCTGGACGATCAGCAGGGCGGACCCGGCCGGCAGCGCGCCGACAGCGGCCGCGTCGTCGGCCGACAGCGGCTCACCGGTGCGCTCCGGCTCCGGCTCGGCGCCGATCGGGGTCAGCATCGCCGTGTCGGTGACGCCCGGCGTCGGCTGGGGCGTCGCCGGGGCCGCCGCCGGGCGGTCCGCGCCAGGCAGCATCGCTCCGCACTGCGAGCAGAACCGGCTGCCCTCGGAGTTCTCGTGCCCGCACTGGTTGCAGAACGGCATGCTGTGATCCTCCCGATCGCCGGTGGTCCGGCGACGTTTTCGATAGACCCCGTGGTAACAGTGTGGACATGGACCTCAACCCTCGACCAGCGGTTGAGGTCCGTAACTTATCAGCCTTGGTCGAGCTGGCCCTGGTAGGCCTCGGCGTCCATCAGGGCGGCCACCTCGGCGGCGTCCTCGACGTCGATGTCGAGCAGCCAGCCCTCGCCGTACGGGTCGCTGTTCACCAGGTCCGGCTGGTCGGCGAGCGCCTCGTTGACAGCGGTCACGGTGCCGTTCACCGGGGCGAACAGGTCGCTCACGCTCTTGGTCGACTCCAGCTCGCCACAGGCGTCGCCGGCCCGCACCACGCTGCCGACATCGGGCAGCTGCACGTACACGATGTCACCGAGCTGGTCCTGCGCGAAGTCGGTGATGCCGACCCGCACGGGTCCTTCCTCGCCGGCCTTCAGCCACTCGTGCTCGGCCGTGTACTTCAGGTCTTCGGGGTACACCTTTGTCCTCGTTTCTACTTCGTGGGGCTGGGCGCCGGGCGAGCGTAACGATGCTCCTCCGGCGCGTGCAAGGCGGTGATCGCGACGGTCTCCAGCTCGTTGACCTCGGCGGTTCCGCCCACCTGCGGACCGGTCACCTCGCTGACCAGACCGCCCGGGAAGTTGGCCGCCTCGGACAGGTTGTGGGACTCCCCGATCGCCTCGATGACGTACGGCGAGTTCACCTTCTGGCCGTCGATCCCGATCCCCGGGGCGTCGTCCACGAAGTCGGTGCTGGCCACCACCCGGACGGCTCCGTTGATCTGGATCGCCTCGGCGCCGGCGTCCCGCAGCTCCTCGATCGCGTCCAGCAGGTTGCTCGACGTCATCTTGCCCTGCGGGTCGTTCAGCGTGATCCGGACCCCCGGACCCTGCGCGGGCAGCGTACCGGCCAGGATGCCGAGGGTGCGGACCTGGGCCTCTGCCTGCTCGCGGGCGGTCTGCGCCTTGTCGGCACTGGAGGACAGCGAGTTCTTCCGCTCCTCCAGGTCGGCGATCTCGCTCTCCAGCCGCCGGGTGTTCTGCCCGAGGCCGTCGAGGATCGCGATCAGGTCCTCGCGGCGGGCGTTCTGGTAGCCGTCGTCGGCCCGGTTCACCCGGACCTGCACGACCGCCACACAGGCCACCAGGGCGAGCACGACGGCGACGATCGCCTGTCCGCGGGACGGCTTGAACCCGGCCCACAACCGGCGCAGCGCCAGGTTCGGCGTCCGGGGCTTCGGCATCGGCGTCGGAGTCTGCGGCTGCGGCGCCTCGACCGCGGCCTGCTCCGGCTTCGCGGGCTGCTCCGGCTCCGGCTTCGCGGACTGGTCCGGCTTCGCGGCCGGCGCGGGCTTGTCGGGCATCTCGTCGCTCATGGTCAGGCCCGGAAGATGTGCCGGCGGATCGCGGCCATGTTGGTGAAGATGCGGATACCGAGGACGACGACCACACCGGTGGACAGCTGGGAGCCGACGCCGAGCTGGTCGCCCAGGTAGACGATCAGGGCCGCGATCAGCACGTTGGACACGAACGACACGACGAACACCTTGTCGTCGAAGATCCCGTCCAGGAACGCGCGCAGCGCGCCGAACACCGCGTCCAGCGCGGCCACCACCGCGATCGGCAGGTACGGCTGCGCCCAGTCCGGGACGTCGGGCGCCACCAGCAGACCGACGACGACACCGATCACCAGCCCGAGTACGGCGATCATCTCGTTCTCACCTTCGCGTAGCGCAACGCGATGGTCGCATCGGCCGGCACCAGCAAGGAGTCCTCCGTCGTGATCGTCATCCGGACATCGAAGTTGCTCACCAGGTACTGCACCCACTGCCCGCCCGAGCTCTGTGCGAACCGGGCCGGCATGGTCGCGGTGTCCCCGATCGCGAGCACCGTGTACGGCGGGGTCAGCGAACTGTAGTCAACGGTGATGGCACTGCCCGCACCGCGGATCGCGGTGAGCGACGTGATCCGGTGACCGTTCACCGAGATCGCCTCCGCGCCGGACGTCCACAGACCGTTGACCAGCTGCTGCAGGTCGACGTCGAGCAGCCGGCCTTCCTTCGCGTCGGCGTCCTTGGCGTCGTCGACCACCGCTTTGATGCCCGGGCCGGTGGCCGCGATCGCCCCGGTCTGCAGCTCGAGGTCGTCGAGCTTCTGCTGCAGCGCGGCGCCCGTACTGTCGTTGCTCAGTCCGCTCGCCTGCAACCGGCGTACCTCGTCGGCGAGCCGGGACTGGTTGTTGCGCAGGTCGGTCAGCCGGTTGTCGGCCTGGTTGATGCGGGTGATCAGCTCCTTGCGCTGCTTCTCCGCCTCCGGTGCGCTGCGGTAGTTCTGCGCGGCGGCGACCGCGAGCAGGAAGCCCAGTACGGCGGCAGCCACCACCAGCATCACCCGGTGCCGGGACCGGGTCTGTTTGCTGGCGGTGTCGGAACGGGTCCGGGCCGCGACCGCGTACCCCTCGTCGAGGGGGTGTGCCATCAGGTTGTTCAGCAGTGACATCGACGCGTCGACGCGTCGTGGCTGCTGGGTCGGCTGCTGGGTCGACTGCTCGGGGGCTTGCTGGGTCACCCGGCCGAGTCCTTGATCGGTTTGACCGTCTGGACCAGGTGTCGCAGCTGCGCGAAGTACAGCGCGCCGGCCCAGTAGTACAGACCGGTCCCCCAGATCGCGAACGCCCAGCCGAACACGCGGGCGAGCAGGTTGAGGGTGCTGTCGCCGTCGCCGAGCAGGAGCAGCGGGAACGCGTACAGCAGGCAGAACGTGGCGGACTTGCCGAGGAAGTGCACCGGCAGCGCGTTGAACCCGCGGCGGTGCAGCGCCGGCAGCGTGAAGGTGAGCAGCAGGTCCCGCAGCGGCAGCGCGATCGCCAGCCACCAGGGGATGATGTCGCGCAGGGCCAGGCCGATGACGGTCGCGAAGATGTACAGCCGGTCGGCCACCGGGTCGAGCATCTGACCCAGGCGACTGGTCTGGTTCATCCGCCGGGCGATCTGGCCGTCGGCCCAGTCGGTGAACCCGGAGATGGCCAGCACCAGCAGCGCCCAGCCGTCCTCCTTGGGTCCGAGGACCAGCCACAGGAACAGCGGCACTCCCAGCAACCTCAGGAAGCTGAGCGCGTTCGGGATCGTCCACACCCGGTCGGACACTTCCAAGTCCGGCACGCGACCCCTCCCTCTCTCCACCCTGGATTCCCGTCGTAACTCTACTGGGGAGCCCCGACAGGTTTACGCCCGGCGTCCCGGGGCAGGCCCGGACCTTCCCCTGATACCAGAACGCGCCGTTTTCCCCGCCGCTACGCCTGCGACGAACCGGTGACCCGATCGATACCCAAGGGTGATGCTTACCCTGAGCAGATGAGGTTCCTGGTACTGATCTACGGCAACCCGGAGTCCCGTGCGGTCTGGGACTCGATGACCGACGAGCAGAAGAAGGAAGGCATGGCCGGGTACGCCGCTCTGCACGAGGCGCTCGCCGTGCACGGTGAGCTGGTCGCGTCGGAGTCGCTGGACGCCCCGGAGCTGACCAAACAGGTCCTGGTCCGCGACGGTAAGCCGATGACGACGGACGGCCCGTTCGCCGAGGTGAAGGAGCAGCTGGCCGGCTTCTACCTGCTGGAGTGCGACTCGATGGACCGCGCGGTGGAGATCGTCGCGCAGATCCCGGAGGCGCCGTTCAGCGTCGTGGAAGTACGTCCCGTCCGTGACCTCAGCGCGTTCAGCTGATGCTCGAGGAGCTGCTCCGGGAGCAGGCGCCGCAGGTACTCGGCGCACTGGTCCGGCGGTACGGCGACTTCGACGCGTGCGAGGACGCCGTACAGGAGGCCCTGCTGGCCGCGTCGCTGCAGTGGCCGGGTGAAGGTGTTCCGGCCAATCCGCGCAGCTGGCTGATCACGGTCGCTTCGCGGCGGCGGATCGAGGTACTGCGGAACGAGGCGGCCCGGACGCGTCGGGAGGAGACCGTCGCGTCGTGGACTCCCCCGGAGCCGGCGTCGTCGGACGACGACTCGCTGACGCTGCTGATGCTGTGCTGTCATCCGGCGCTGACACCGCAGTCGCAGGTGGCGCTCACACTGCGCGCCGTCGGCGGGTTGACGACCGGTGAGATCGCGCGGGCGTTTCTGGTGCCGGAGGCAACGATCGGGCAGCGGATCAGCCGGGCGAAGGCGAAGCTCCAGGGTGCGCGGTTCGCGATGCCGCCGGCGTCCGAGCAGCCCGAGCGGCTGGCCGCCGTACTGCATGTGCTCTACCTCGTCTTCAACGAGGGCTACACGGCCTCGTCCGGTACGTCGCTGCACCGCGTCGAGCTGAGCGCGGAGGCGATCCGGCTGACGCGCCAACTGCATGCTTCGTTGCCGGCTGAGGGTGAGGTGGCCGGGCTGCTCGCGTTGCTGCTGCTGACCGACGCGCGTCGGCCCGCCCGTACGACGGCGGACGGTGCGCTGGTGCCGTTACCGGAGCAGGACCGGTCGTTGTGGGATGCGGCGGCGATTGCCGAGGGCACCGAGTTGATCGAGTCGACGTTGCGGTCGGCGCCGGTCGGGCCGTACCAGCTGCAGGCGGCGATCGCCGCGGTCCACGACTCGGCGGCGGACGCCGACGAGACCGACTGGCGCGAGATCCTGATGCTGTACGAACTGCTCGAGGCGACCGCGCCGGGTCCGATGGTGACGCTGAACCGGATCGTCGCGGTCGCGATGGTGCACGGCCCCGCCGCCGGGCTGACGTTGCTCGACGACGTGGATCCGGCCTTGCAGGACCATCACCGGCTGGCCGCCGTACGGGCGCATCTGCTCGAGCTGTCCGGCGAGGGGGCTGCCGCGCAGTCGGCGTACGAGCTCGCCGCGCGGCTCACCCAGAGTGTTCCCGAGCAACGCTACCTGCGGGCGCGCGCGGCTACCCTGCGATCTTCGGCCGGCCCCAGCTGAGCTCGGCCTGGAGCGTCAGCTCCAGCAGGCCGTCCTTCGCGTACGGGTGGACCGCTTCCTCAACTATCGCGTCGAAGTCGGCTGCTTCCTCGGCGGTCATCAGGTCGCGCGCCAGGCTCGACGTCGAGTGGAACTGCTCGACGTAGTCCGCGACCTTCTGGCGGTACGTGACCGGCGCTGTCCGCGCCGTACCGGTGAGATCGAGCAGGCCGCGGTCACGGATCGCCTCGACGACGCTGTACTTCGGGTCGTGGTCCTTCTTGCGCGAATGCTTCTGGATGGCCTGTACGACGCCGTCCCACCAGGGCATGTCCACCGGGCCGTGCTCGACGACGACGAGCTGGGCGTTCGGCGTCAGGTGCGGCACGATGCGCGCGAACGTCTCCTCCCACGGCATCCAGTGGATGCTCGCCCCAGCCGTCACCAATGCGTACGGGCCGTCGAGGTCGGCGGTCTCGATCGGGTTGACCTGCCAGGTGACGTTCGGGTGATCGCCGCCCGGGCGCTGCTTGCCCGCCGTGACCATCGGCGCGGAGAAGTCGATCGCGTCGACGTGCTCGACCCGCGGCGCGAGCGGCCGCGCGATCGCGCCTTCGCCGGCGCCGATGTCGAGCACCCGCCGCGGCTCGTCGACGATCAACTCCACGAGCCGATCGAACACCTCGGCCGGGTACGGCGGCCGATGCTGATAGGCCTCCGCCACTGCCTCCTGCTGAAACGTCGCCGCAAGCTCAGTCATGTGTCGGAGCGTAGACCGGGCGGTACGGCCCGATCGCCGGATTCTGCTGCCAGCCGACGGCCCGGTCGTAACCTGCGCGTCTCCTTCGAACACACGGCTGAAACATGCGCTTCTTACTTTGAGAGTCCACGTCAGCCGCGTGAGGCGGTGAGGCCCGATGATGTACGAGCACGTCGACCCGTTCATCGGGACCGGCGCCACCGACCTGCCCACGCCCAAGGGCCTGGCCGCGACCTGGTGGTGGCCCAAGCCGCAGGTCGGCAACACCCACCCGGGTGCCATGCACCCCTTCGGGATGGTGTCGGCCTGCCCGTACTCCGGGGCTTATCCGACCGGTTACGGGCTGTACGACTTCAACACCGAGGGCGTGCCCGACCTGTTGTACGACCGCCCGGTCGCCTCCGGCTTCACCCACTTCCAGCAGTCCGGCACCGGCGCGATCCGCAAGTACTACAACTACTTCCAGGTCACGCCGATGCTCGGCCCGCTCGATGACCTAGGCACCACGTGGGACCTGCTGGACGAGGTGGCCGAGCCCGGCTACTACGCGGCGACGCTGAGCTCCGGGGTGCGTTGCGAGGTGACGGTCGGCGCCAAGTCGGCCGTCCACCGGTACACCTTCCCGGCGCACGACGCCGCCCGGATCGTCATCGACGCCTCGACCGGCGGCCTGGCCATCCCGCACAGCCGGACTGTGCCGCTCAAGGCGCACCTGGCGATGCTGGAGCCTGGGGTGGCTCAAGGCGAGATCCACGTCGAGGGGGTGCCGCTCGCCGTGCACCTGGAGGTCGACGCTCCCGGCTGGCGGCAGCTGCTGTGGTACGACCGGCGCCTGATGCCCGGCGGCACCCGCCTCGACTTCGACTACATCCGGCCGACCACCTTGCGGCCGTTCGGGCTGATGTTCATGGGTCCCTCGCGCGCCGAGCAGACCGTCGAGGTACGGCTGGGGTTCTCCCTGCGGGGGTGTGAGACGGCCCGCGACAACCTCCGCGCGGACGTCGGCCGCGCTCAGGCCACCTTCGCCGGGCGGCGTGAGCGCACGGCAGCCGGCTGGCGTGACCACCTCGGCAAGGTGGAGATCAAGGCCGAGTCCGATGACCAGGCAACGGTTTTCGGCACCGCGCTCTACCACTCGATGGTCAAGCCGTGCTTCGCCCCGGACGAGAGCCCGTCGTGGACCACCAAGGGCCCGTACGCCTTCGACATCTGCACCATGTGGGACATCTACCGCACCCAGCTGCCGCTGATGACCACGCTGTTCCCGGAGCGTTCGGTAGCACTGGCCGGCGCGCTGCTGTCGATCTGCGAGCAGGAGGGCAACCTGCCGATCGGCTACCGGATGGCCAAGGGCGCCGACCGGTTCTCCCGGCAGGGCAGCGCCCTCGCGCACACCTTCTTCGCCGACCTGTGCCAACTGGATCTACCTGGTGTCGACTGGGACTGGGCCATGGTGCACCTGGAGATGGACCTGCGCCGGACGTACGGCGAGGACTATCTGGTGCACGGTGTGGCTCACCCGATCAGCCACACCCTCGACCTGGCGTACGCCTACCACTGCACCGCGGCGATCGCCCGCAAGGTGCGCGACCGGCCGCTGGCCCAGCAGATGCGCGACCTCGCCCAAGGCTGGCGGGCGGCGTACGACCCGGGCACCGGCCTGCTGCGCGACTCGACGTTCTACGAGGGCGGCCGGTGGAACTACTCCTTCCGGCTGCTGCACGACATGCGCGCCCGGATCGCACTGGCCGGCGGCGACGAGGCGTTCGTCGGGCTGCTCGACCGCTTCTTCGGGTACGGCGCCGCACCGGTCACCCAGCCGGGGGTGGCGCCGAGCGTGGCAGAGATGAACGCCGGGTACGACCTGTGCCGGTTCGAGGGATTGAACAACGAACCGGACTACGAGGCGCCGTGGTCCTACCACTACGCCGGGCGGCCGGACCGAACCGCCGAGGTGGTGCATGCCGCGGTCGCCAACCAGTTCGGCACCGGCCGGGGCGGGCTTCCGGGTAACGACGACTCCGGCGGGCTGTCCGCTTGGTACGTGTGGGCGACGCTCGGGCTGTTCCCGGTGGCTGGGCAGAACCTGTTCCTGGTGAGCGCGCCGGCTGTGGCGGAGTCCACGACCCGGCTGCCGGAGGGCGAGCTGTCCATCACCACCACAGGATTCGAGCCGGTCGAGGCAGGCGGACCGGTCTCCTACGTCCAATCCATCGCGGTCGACGGCAAGACCCTCGAACGCCCCTGGATCTCCGGCAAGGAACTGCGGCACATCCGCAACCTGCACATCGAGCTCGGCCCTCGGCCCTCCGGCTGGGGCACCCAGATCAGGCCACCATCCACATCCGACCCGCTGCACGCCGCTGGAGGTGAGGTATGAACATCGCCGAGGACACGCTCGTCCCGTCCGCACCCAACCGCCGCCTGGTCCTTGTTGTCCGCGCCGACCCAGTGATCTGCGGGCACTCCGGTGAGGCACGGTGCCTCGCGGAGGTGGCACTCACCCGCGGGTTCGACGACGTGCGGATCGTGACCTGGCCGCTGGACGCGTTGGAGGCGGCCGGGCTGCCGTTGAAACCACTCGATCGCGTGCTGCCGTACAGCCCTGGCATCACCGTGGAGCGGCCCGATCCCGTTGGTGACTACCGAGTTCCGGACGGGCGGTACCTGTCCGGGCTCATCGGGCGGCTGGTCGAGCTGTTCAGCGACGGGGTGCCGACGGTGGCGATGTCGCTGTACCTGAGCCCGCACGCGATCGCCGTACAGGAGGCCGTCCAGGTGGCGCGCCGGATCGGGCCCGCACAGGTCATCACCGTGGCTGAGGCGGTGGGCTCCGACATCACCAACGTGGTGCGCGAGTGCGTGAACACCGGCCGGTTCGGGGCGGCCGCGCACATCCTGTCGGTCTACCTGGCGGCCGACCACTGCGTGGCGGTGTCGGAGTACACCAGGGACCTGATCGTGGCCTCGGCGGCGACTCTCGACGGCATGCACGGTACGACGTTCGCGCAGCAGTGCCGTGAGCGGATCGCCATCTCCTACCCGGCCGTCGACTCCTGGTCCTACCTGTCGCTCACCGATGACAGGATCGCCGAAACTCTTGCCCGGCGTGGCCTTTCGCGGGACGGGTACGTGCTGTTCCTGTCACGGATCGCCTCGGCGAAGGGGGTCGACGACCTGATCGACGCCTACGCCGGGTCGCGGTCAGCCGAGCGGGTGCAACTGGTCCTGGCCGGGCGCGGGCCGCAGGAAGCCGAGGTGGTGGCGCGGGTGGCGGCAGCGGGGCTGGGCGAGCGGGTGCAGGTGCTGACCGACGTGGACGACGCGGAGAAGCCGGCGCTGATGGCGGGGAGCGCGGCGTTCGTGCTGCCGACCCGCGAGCAGCCGGAGTTCGTGGAGACGTTCGGGATCGCGCTGGTCGAGAAGGCTCTCGCCGGCGGCGGGCCGATCATCACCTGCGCGACCGGCGGTGTCCCCGAGGCGGTCGGTGATACGGCCCTGCTGGTGCCGCAGCGTGACCCGGCCACGCTGCGGACCGTGCTTGACGAGGTCGTGTGCGACTGGACCCGCGAGCAGCGCGCGGGGGCCGAGCAGCGCGCGCGGGCGTACGCGTTGCAGTTCGACCGGGCAGCGGTGTTCGACCGCCTCTTCGCGCTCGCCCAGCCTCCCGCCGTCCACGTCGCCTGAGCTCTTACTCGCTGCCCCAGACGGTCGCGTGCTGCTCGAAGTACGCCGGGTCGCTGTGCGCCGGGATGACGCACAGCAGATGCCCGCCCGGGGCGCGGAGGGTGTGGCAGCCTTGCCAGCTCGCGACTTCGACCGCGCCGATCCCGGTCAGGCGCGCGACCTCGGCGGGGACGTCGTCGGTCTCGATGTCCAGGTGGTACCGCGGCTCGTCGTCGACGGACTGGATCGCGGTCACGTACCCGGGCACCGCGTCGTGCAGGCTGATGAACTGCGGCTCCCCGTCCGGCGAAGACGTCCGTACGCCGAGAGCCGCGGACCAGAACGCCGTAGCGTCCTGCACTTCGTCCCGCTTGACGTCGATCAGAAACGTAGAAACCCGGCTCCGATGCATACGCACCAACTTAATGTTCCGGACGGTTCCGCCGCACCGTGATGCGCATCGACTTCACCTGACTCAGTCGTAGGTGGCTTGGGCTTGCCAGGTGGTTTGGTGGAGGGTGAAGAGCCAGGCCCGGGTGTCGGCGGTCTGGAACTGGAAGCGGGCCTGGCGGGACTCGGTGCTGGGATCCCACCAGCGCTCCGCGGTGAGCCAGGGACCGGCCCAGGCGGTGATCGGGTGTATCTTGTTGCTGTTGGCAACTTGAACGCCGGGGCCGCGGGCCGGCAGCAGAGTGAACGCGGTGGGGACGCCGGACAGCTCACCGCGGGCGCTGACCGAGACCTGGGCGCCGTCCGCGGCGAACACCTTCGCGGGGATCGGCTCCGGGAAGACCGTGGTCGGCGCCAGCGCCGGCCAACGCTTGGCCGCACCGACCGAACCGGTGATCGCACCGGGCCAGGGCTGGTCCGGGGACCGCGCCGGGACGGCCGGATCGCCCCACGGGACCAGCGTCTGCCGCTCCGCGAATCCGCGGCCGCCGCCGATCACCACCGACATCACCGCACCGTGACCCAGCATGCTCTGCACCCGCGACAACGCCCGGTGGATCCGCTCGTCCGGACCGCCGCCCCACAACCCGTCGACATGCGCGCCGACCGGATCCGCCTGGTCCGGGATCAGCCGCACCCGGACGACCGGTGAGGTCAGCTCGCTGGTCGCCGTACCGCTCCCCTGCAGTTGCCAGCGCACCCGGTCCACCACATCCGCCGCGGTGAACCAGCGCGGGTGCAGCCACTCCCGCTCGTGGATCCGCCCGGACTCGGTGCCGACCTCGACCCGCAGCGTCGTACACACCAGCCCGAGCTCGGTCAGCCGGGCGATCAGCTCGTCGGCGACCGCCCGGACCGCGAACGCCACCTGGTCGACCCGGTCCACCGACGGCTCGAAGTCGAGCGTCCGGGTGAGCTCCGGCGGGATCTCCCGGCCGGTCACCGGGCGATCGTCGTACCCACGGGCCAGCCGATGAGCGAAGGCGCCGTCCTGGCCGAACCGGGTCAGCACCTCGGTCCGGGGCAACTGCGCGAACGCGCCCAGCGACCGCAACCCCAGCCGGCGGAGCAGATCCGTGAGCGCCGGTTGCTCGAGTGCGTCGACCGACAGCGGCGCGAGGAACTCCGGTGAACCGCCCGGCTGCACCACGTGCACCCGGGTCTGCGCGGAACTCACCCGGGCCGCCTGCTCCGCGGCGAACGGCCCGTCGGCGATCCCGATCCGGCCGCCGTGCACGTCGTACGTCTCGAGCCGGTCGAGCAGCTTCTCCGCGGCGGCCTCCTCGCTGCCGTAGAACCGCGCCGGGCCGCGCGCCTTCAACGCGCACATCCCCGGACGGATCACCTGCACGCCCGGCGTGATCGCCTCCAGGCACGAGATCACCGGGTCGAATGACCGCGCGTCGATCACCGGGTCGTACTTCAGCACGACCAGCTCCGGGCACCGCGACTGCGCGTCCCGGGCCTGCTGCCCGCGCCGTACCCCTTCGGCGCGTGCGGTGGCGGAGGTGGCGAGCACCTTTCCCTTCTCCAGTACGGCGATCGGCTCGGCCGGTGATCGCCCGGTCGCCACCGCGGCCGCCGCCACCGGCCAGTCCGGCACCCAGATCACCATCGTCCGGGTCAGCCCGTTCATCAGCCCGTTCATCAGCCCACCGCACCGATCTGGTCCGCCCACTCCTCCGGCCGGGCTTCCGCGGTCCCGGTGGAGCGGATCGTGCCGTCGGGGGCGGGCAGCCAGAGCTCATGACGAGCCCGGACGGCGGCGCGCCGGCCGGTCACCGCGACGGTCGCGCGCCGGGCGGCGAGCAGACCCTCGCCGTCGCCGAGACCGGTCCAGGTGTTGCTCTCGATCTCGAACCGGGCCTCGCTGCCGGGCCAGGACCCGTACGCGATCAGCATCGCGCCGCGGGTCCGGAGCCGTGCGGCGAGCCGGGACGCCTCCCCCGGTGTCACCTCGCCGGGCGGGCGGACGACGACCACGGTCAGCGCGTCGACCAGCGCGGCGACGACGCTCAGCCACTCCGGCCCCGGATCCGGAACAAGCACGAGACGCTCCAGGTCCACCCCGAGGCCGCGCGCCGCCTCGGCCCCGAACGACGGCACGCCGACCACACCGCACCAGGCGCCCTCCGCGGACGGCCCGGCCATCAGCGCCATCACCAGCGCGGCACTCCCGCGCACCGAGTACACCGAACCGCCACGCAGGCTCGCCCCCGCCAGCAGCTCACCCACCGCCGGATGCGTCGGCAGCTCCCGATCCACCCCCGCCGTATCCAGCGCCTGCTGCACCCGAGCCACCGAAGGAACCCGAGTCGGCGCCTCATACCCCGGATCGGCTTCGGCGGCGCCTTTCTGCGCCTTGGCTCTGGCGAGGAGCAGGCGCGCGTGGTCGAGCGCTGTGACCCGGCCTCCCGCTTCCTCGCTCCCCGTCATATCTCCATGTTCGAACACCTGTTCGAACAAGTCAATCCGGTCGTCCACAGGGCTGAGGCTGGCTAGAGTCCGGGGCATGCGTCGTGTCGATCACCCTCGGTTCACCACCGCCTTGCGGCAGGTCGAGGCCAGTATCGACGCCGCCTGGGACACTTTCTGCGCGGAGTCGGGTGGTACGGCGGAACCGCGCGAGCTGGCCGAGGTCGTGCTGCAGGACACCTCCGAGTTCGACTGGCGGATCGTGGACGGCGCGCTGAACCAACTGACCTGCCCGGACTGCGGCGCCACACTCGGCGCCGGCGACTCCGGGTGCCCGAGTTGCGACAAGGCGAACGGCTTCCGCTTCGCCGCGCGGGAGACCGACCGCCCCGGCGTACCTCCCGGAAACGAGCATGCGATCCGCGTCTCCTCGGCAGTAGCCCGCACCCGCCATCGCTACTCGCCCCGCGCCCGGGCCGGCTACGAGCTCTTCCTTCCCGACCTGCTCGACGGTGCCCTGCCCACGACCCCGCAGGCCCAACGTGCCAAGCACCTCATCAACCAGCTCACCGACGACGAACTGGAGCACCTCATCACCCCAGCAGATCTGCAACAGCCCAGCACATAAGGTGGGAGCCATGCCGAGGACTATTGCCACCAATACCAAGGTCGAGCTCGACGGGTTGCTGGAGTTCGTGCGGCCGCGTCATCACATGCTGCTGATGACTACCCGGGCCGACGGGACGGTGCAGGCTTCGCCGGTGTCGGGTGGTGTGGACACCGAGGGGCGGATCGTCATCTCGTCGTACCCGGAGCGGGCGAAGAGCACGAACGTGAAGCGGGCCGGCAAGGCCAGCGTGCTCGTGCTGTCGGACGAGTGGAACGGCGCGTGGGTGCAGGTGGACGGCAGCGGCGAGGTGATCGAGTTGCCGGACGCGGTGGAGGCGCTGGTCGACTACTACCGCTCCATCTCCGGTGAACACCCGGACTGGGACGAGTACCGCGAGGCGATGGTGAAGCAGGGCAAGTGCCTCATCCGCATCACCCCGGAGCGCTGGAGCCCGATCGCCACCGGCGGCTTCCCAGCACATCTCGCTGAGTAGATGCGTACGGCGTTAGTAGTCCACGCCCACCCTGACGACGAGGTGTTCGCCACAGGCGCCGCCACATCCGTACTGAACAAGCAGGGCTGGCACGTCGTACTGCGGGTCGCTACCGCCGGCATGCACGGAGCCCTCGATCACCTCAGCGCCTCCTGCTCACTGCTCGGGATCAGCGAGTGGGACTGGCTGGGCGCAGTGGACCAGTGGATCGACGACGGCGGCCGCAGTGGACCACACTCCTTGGCCATGGCGTCACCGGACGACCTGGCCGAAGCGATCGAGGTCGCGGCCGCTGTGATCGAACCGGAGCTCATCCTCACGGTAGGCACTGACGGGCTGACGGGTCACCCGGACCACATCGCGATCTCACAAGGCGTCCAGCGTGCACTCCAGCGCGTCGACTGTCGTGCACTGGGTGCACGCGTAAGAGCTCAGGACGTGCGTGCGGGCGAGCAGCTGATCCAGCAGCTCGCACCGGGTCAGCAGGTCGGGTCAGGCCACGTCAAAGGGTGCGATGCGCCGCTGGAAGAGATCGGCGGAGCATCCGAGCAGCGCCGGCGGCAGGCCCTGGACGAGTACTACGACGGCCTGGGCAGCAAGCCGCTCGCAGAGCTCCTCGGCGTACACCGGGCGAGCAGCGACGGACTGCTGCTGCGTGCCGTGTTCGACGCGACCGGCTGGCAGCAGGACCGGTTCGAGGAGCTCACTGCTTGGAGCGACGCTCCATCGTCTCGGTGATGCGCTGCATGGCACCTTCCAGGTGCTCGCGCAGCGCTGCCTCCGCACCCTCTTCGTCGTGCGCCAGGCACGCGTCGAGAATCGCCTGGTGCTCGCGACGCGTCTGCTCGATCCGGGCCTTGGTCTGCCGCGAACCGAACCGGTAGCGCTCGCTGTTCTGCCAGACAGGTTCGATCGCCCGCGGCAGCCACCGCGACCCGCCGGACCGGTAGATCGCGAAGTGGAACTCGGTGTGCGCCTGCCGGGACGCGATGTTGTCGCCCAGCTTCGACAACCGGACGTGCTCGGCCAATGCGGTCCGGGCAGCCGACGCGTCCGAGTCGGAGAACCGCGTCGCGGCCGCCCGGACTGCCAGCGACTCCAGCGCCAGCCGGGTCTCGTGGGTGTCGCGCAGGTCCTCCATCGACAGCTCACGCACCCAGGCGCCCTTGTGCGGGACGATCTCGACCAGTCCGAGTGCCGCCATCCGCCGGAGCCCTTCCCGGATCGGCATCTGGCTCATGTCCAGTCGCTTGGCGAGCTCCTCCAGCCGGAGCGCCGTACCGCTGGGAAGTTCGCCGGACAGGATGAGCTCGTGCAGCTCGGCGGCAGCTTCCTCGGCGAGCGTACGACGGCCGGTCGGCCCCCCAGGCGTGAGCTCGAGTCGTCGGATCATCAGTAGCGGGCTGCCTCTCTCCTATTCAGCTCTGGAGGTACCGTAGCCGCCGACCGGGTATCTGGAGGCCTTCGACGACAGATTGCTCAGCTCAAAGCCCAGTAAACATGAGTGGTCTAGGCCACCGACGCTTTCTCAGAGCCCTGTCAGGTCGAGCAGAACCCGGCCTGCTTGCCGCTCCAGCACGTCGCCGATTCGCTCGGCCGGTACGACGTCGTAGTCCGCTCGCCAGGACACCGCTGCGATATCGGCGAGCGCCTGACCGACCGCATGCGGTGCCAACGTGGTCCGCTGCAGGTTCACTGGCAGCACCCGCAGGTCCCGACCGATCAACTGGTGCAGATCGATCGTGGTGAACTCACCGGCCTTGTAGCCCAGTACGGCGATCCGCCCGCCCGGAGAGATGTGCCCGAGCACCCCACCGGCCACCGGACCACCCATGGTGTCGATGACTGCGTCGCACCACGGCAGCTCCCGGCCCACCTGCCCCAGACCGTCCACACGGACCAGCTGATCCACCAGTCCGGTCGCACCGTCAGCGCGGTCGTCCAGCGACACCAGACCGATCACCCGCGAGGCACCGGCCGACCGTGCGATCGCAGCACACATGTGCCCGACCAGACCGGTGACGCCGGTGACCACGACCGTCTCGCCCTCTTGTACGTCGGCCACCCGTCGTACGGCGGTGTGCGCGGTCAACGCCGGCGTCATCAACGCGAGCGCCGTACCCGGCTCGAGCGAAGACGGCAGCCGATGTACGGCGGCATTCGGCACGACGGCGTACCGGCCCCAGACACCGTCCCGTGTCACGCCGACGCCCTCGCCCCGGACCACCACCGACGTACCCGCCTCGGCGACGTCCGAGCTCACCACCACACCGGCCCCTTCGGAGCCAGGCATGAACGGCCCAGACGACATGGACGGCCGCTGTCCGGCCAGTGTCGACCGGTCCAGCGGCGTCACCGCGGCCAGCCGCATCTCCACCA
Source organism: Kribbella soli (assembly GCF_004331345.1). GTDB lineage: Bacteria > Actinomycetota > Actinomycetes > Propionibacteriales > Kribbellaceae > Kribbella > Kribbella soli. The sequence goes on from NZ_SJJZ01000003.1 coordinate 272,039, forward strand.
GCGTCTCACCCGGACCGGCGGTCAGCTCGACCTCTTCGGCCTTCGGCTGCTCCCCCGGTCCATGACTGCGCAGGACAGTCCCCCGTGTACTCACGCTTCTACCCCGTTCCCCACGATTTGATATCTGATCACGACCTCGACCAGACAGAACACACGTCTCACCACTCGGCGACCTCCTTCGCCAGCGGCCGGGTCAGCACCTCGGCCGCGGCGGACCGCGCGGCGGACACCTCGTCGCTGCCCATCGGGAACGGCCAGTCACTCCCGGCCAGCACCCGCTCGGGCCCGAACGTCTTCGTCAGCAGCTCCAGTACGGCGTCGTCGTGGACCAGATCGTCGACGTAGAAGCGGCGCAGTGCCTCGGCCACCGGCAAGGACACCGGCTCGATCCCCGGCCGGTCCTGGTCGATCCCGCGCTGCCACCGTCCGGCGACGGCAGCCGTCACACCACCCCCATGGCACAGACAGAACCGGATTCCCGGAAACCGCCCCGGCACGTCCGCGAAGACGAGCGAAGCAGCCGCCAGTCCGGTCTCGTACGGATTCCCCAACAGGTTCGACAGGTAAAACGAATCAAGCCGTTTGTCGTCACTGTGTCCCGGGTGAATCAGCGTGAACGCCTCCAGCGCGTCCAGCACCCGCCACACCGGATCCAGCCCGGCGTAACTCGGCGTACCGAGGGCAAAACCGCTGAAGACGCCCTCACTGGCCAGTCCGGCGGCTACAGCGGGTGCAGCCGGGTCCAGCAGTGGCAGGTGCGCCAGCACGCGCAGCTGCGGTGTGGCGAGCTCCCGGAGGCCCTGGTTCACCAGCTCGGTCCACTCGATGCCGGCGTCGTACCGGAAGAGAGCCGGCGGCACTGACACCACAGCACCGTCGAGGTCCTGTGACGAGACCCAGTGCAGCAGTGCAGCCGGGTCGGCGAGCCGACGCAGCGGCAGTCGCTCCCCGTCGACAACCAGGAAGCCGTTGTCGACGGACAGCCCGAACTCACCCCGATGCGCTGCCGCCAGCACGGTCGGCGGGATCAGGTGCGTGTGGACGTCCCAACCGGCCATGTCAGCGCGCGTCCTCGTCGTTGTCGTAGAAGTCCGGACGCTCCGGGTAGTGCGGACCGTCGTACACCTCCAGCAGGACAGAGGTCTCCTCGGCGCGCGTAGGACCGTGGACGACGCCCTTCGGGTTCCAGTAGAAGCTGCCCTTGGTCAGCGTCGTCCCGGTCGGCAGGTACACGTACCGGCCGGACAGGCAGAACATGAACTGGTTCGAGGCGTGCTTGTGCTTCGACGGGATCCCCGAGCCCTTCTCGAACCGCACCAGTGCGATCGACGCCTCGGTCACCGGGTCCCGCCACAGCATCTTGTGGGACAGGCCGTCCAGCGACTTCTCCACCCACTCCAGGTCCTCCGTCTGCAGCAGGATCTCCTGCAGCGGTTCGTTGAAGCTCATGGCACCTCCCGACCAGTGACCCGGGTGTACAGCTCCTCAGCCACACCAGTACCCATCGGGGCGACCGCGGCGATGTGGCCGTCCGGCCGGATCAGTACGACGCTGTCCGCCGGTACGCCGTACCGCTTGGTGGCGACGCTGCCTGGATCGAACAGCGCCCTGTCCCGCAGACCGGAGTCGTGCGGCGCGTCCCACCGGGACACCGCGTAGTGCTGCAACGCGGGCGACTCGTTCACCGGGATCTCCGGCCGGCGCCGTACGTCGGTGAAGTAGAGCGCCACGAACGAGTCCCGGCACAGGTCGTGGATCGACATACGACCGGTGGGACTCTGCAGCACCAGGTCCGGCGCCCGGTCACCCGCCCGTACGGCAGGCGGCGCAGCGGACGTAGCCACCATCGACCAGTCGCCCACACCCTCGACGTCCAGCCGCACGCTCAGCAGCGTCCGGTTGTACGCCGTGGCCCACGCTCCCGTGTCCTCGGTGACAGCACCGCGCTGGAAGGACATGTACTTGCGAGCCGCCTCCGCCATCTCGCCAGAGCCCTCGATCGCCACCGGTCGCTGCTCCTGCTCGTAGCCGTCCAGCAGCGACGGATCAGCCCAGCCACGCAGTACCCAGGCCAGCCGCCACGGCAGGTTGGACGCGTCCAGCGCACCCGTGTTCAGACCGAGCGCCCACATCGGAGTGATCAGGTGTGCCGCATCGCCCATCAGGAACACCTTGCGATCGACAGTCCATTGCTCCGCCACCCGGTGGTGCACGTTGTAGACCACCGAGCCGAGCAGCTCGATCCGGTCCACCTCGCCGATGAACTGCTTCACCTTCACCAGCAGGTCCTCGTCGCCCGGCGCATCGGCCCCGGCCGCCAGCGGGAACAGGAACCGCCAGTTGTCCGGCTGCCGGATCAGCACCATCCACTCGGACTTGTCCGCGAAGTACGCGAGGTACGGGTAGTCCCGGGCGTTGTCGACGTCCAGATCCACCACTACGTCGATCAGCATGTACCGCTCGGGCAGGGTCTCCCCCACCACCTTCACCCCGAGCGCATCGCGGATCCGCGAACGCCCACCGTCACAGGCCAGCAGGTACGACGCTTCCAGCTCCTGAGGGCCGTCAGGCGTCTCCAGCTGCAGTACTACGCGATCGTCGCGGACCTCGAACGACGTCATCCGGTGCTGCGTCCGCACCGGCTCTGGAAGAGCTGCCGCCAGCAGCGGCTCCATCTTCTGCTGCGGCAGGTTGATGACGAACGGGAACTGGGTGTCGTTCACCAGCTCGGCCAGCTGCACCGAGGCGCGCGGAGTGTTGGTGGCCCGGTCGATGTCGCCGATCTCGTCGATCCGCAGCGCGGCACCGAGGATGCCGTCGACCGCGCCGTACCGGTTCCAGATCTCCAGCGTCCGGCTGAGCGTCGTACCGGCCTTGGTGTCGGAGGACAGGACGGCGTCCTCCTCCAGCAGCACGTACGGGATGCCGTAGTGCGCGAGACCGAGCGCAGTGGTCAGACCGATCGGTCCGGCACCCACCACGGCGACAGGCAGTTGGTTCACGAGTTCACTCCACGAAGCTTGTGAGCTTGGCAAAGGCGCGTTCCCGGGTCAGCACGGACCCGGTCATCGCGGCCGCGTCGGACAGCAGGAACAGCAACGGGCCGACCACGTCCTCGGGGTCGCCGATACCTATGGTGTCCTGCCAGTGCTCCCGGTCCGCACCGGCGTTCGCACCTCGGAACTGCTCGGTGTCGATCACCCCCGGCGCGACCACGTTCACCCGGACCCGGTCGCCGGCCACCTCCACCGCCAGCGTCTTGGCGAACGCCACCAGCGCCGCCTTGCTCGCCGCGTACGCCGCAGCACCCGCGAAGCCGGTCGACGCCATCCCGGACGTGAAAACCACCACCGAACCGGACTGTCGCGCCACCATGTGCGGTACGACGGCCTGACACGCCCAGACCACACCGTCCAGGTTCACCTGCAACGTGCGCGTCCACTCGGCCGCATCGATCTCCAGCACCGGCGACCGCGGCTGCACCGCCGCACCGGCGACCAGACCGTCGATACGTCCGTACCGCTCCAGCACACCCGCTACTGCGGCCTCGACCGCGGACCGGTCCGCCACGTCCACCTTGACGTGCTCGACGCCGTTCGCCGGTGCATTGAGGTCAAAGACGACCGCTGTACCGCCGGCGGCGTTCACCGCGGCAGCCAGCGCCGCACCGATGCCCTGGGCGCCTCCTGTGATCACCACGACCTCACCGGTCGCATCGAAGCTCACCTTCACGGCGTCTCCTTCTGCTTCGATGTCATGGTCTCGGTGATCCGCTGGAACGCGCCGGCCAGGTGACTGCGCAACGCCCGCTCCGCCGCGTCCGGGTCCCGTGCCACGCACGCGTCCAGGATCGCCTGGTGCTCCTGCCGGCTCCGCTCGATCAGGAACGCAGTGGGACGGCTGCCGAACCGGTACCGCTCGCTGTTCTGCCAGACCGGCTCGATTGCTCGCGGCAACCACTGCGAACCACTGGCCCGGTAGATCGCGAAGTGGAAGTCCGCATGAGCCCCACGGGCACCCGCGGAGTCCTCCGCGCGCGACAACCGGAGGTGCTCGGCCAGCGCCGCCGCTGCCTTCGTCAGGTCCTCGTCGGTGAAGTGAGCCGCAGCCGCGCGTACTGCGAGGCTCTCCAACGCCAGCCGCGTCTCGTGCGTGTCACGCAGATCCGCCAGGGACAGGTCACGCACCCACGCGCCACGGTGCGGGATGATCTCGACCAGGCCCAGTGCCTCGAGCCGACGGAGGCCTTCGCGTACGGGCATCTGGCTCATCTCGAGCCGGCTGGCCAGCTCCACCAGGCGAAGAGGCGTACCACTGGGTAGCTCACCGGACAGGATCAGCTGGTGCAGCTCTGCGGCCGCGTGTTCGGCGAGGGTACGGCGCCCTCCCTTGCCGCCACCTGGCAACAACTCCAGTGGCCCGCTCATACCCGAGCCACCCGGTTGCGCAGCGAGCCGAGCTTGTCGGACCGGGTGACGACCACATCGCCGTCCTGCAGGAACACCTGTGGCTCTCGGGCGTTTCCGATGCCGGCCGGCGTACCGGTGAGCAGCAGGTCACCCGGGCGCAACGTCATACCGAAAGACAGCTCACTGATCAGCGTAGCGACGTCGAACGCCATCTGCCGCGTGGACGCGTCCTGCCGTACCTCGTCGTTCACCAGGCACTGCAGGTGAATGTCCTGCGGGTCACCCACCTCGTCGGCGGTGACGATCCAGGGACCCAGCGGCATGGTGTCGTCGATGCTCTTGCCCTTCAGCCACTGCCCGCCGTGCGCACGCTGCAGGTCCCGCTGCGACACGTCGTTTGCGAGCGTGTAGCCCCAGACGTGGTTGAGCGCCTCGTCGACCGGGATGTTCTTGCCGGTCCTGCCGATCACCAGCGCGACCTCGGCCTCGTAGTCCCACTTGGCGGAGATCGCCGGGTCATAGACGATGTCGTCGTACGGACCGATCACCACGTCCGGACCCTTGGTGAAGAACGTCGGGTGCTCGGGCCGGTCCACGTCCTGGCCCTCGCGCTTGCCCTTGCTCTCCTCGAAGTGGTCCCAGTAGTTCCACCCGGTGCACAGGATGTCGCGCCGGAACCGCCGCAGCGGCGCGCGCAGGATCTCTTCACTGTAAGGGATCTTGTCCACCACCTCGGCCGGACCGGCGATCACCTCGGTCAGGTCTGTTGCATCGAGCAACAGAACCGTATCGCCGTCGAGTACGCCGGGCCGCTCGCTCCCGGCGTACTCCACCGTCACGTACTTCATCTCAGGTCCACTCGACACCACGCATCACGAGTTCACCCCCTGGTCATGCGATCACGGCGATCGCGTTGATCTCGATCAGGTAGTCCGGGTGCGCGAGCTTGCTGACCTCGACCATCGTCGAGGCCGGCAGCGGCTCGATGAAGTACTGCGCGCGGATCTCGTGGATCTTGGCGAAGTCCTCCATGTTGCGCACATAGACATCCACCCGGCAGATATCGGCGAGCGTGCCGCCGGCCGCCTCGACCGCCGACTTCACGTTCTCGCAGACCTGCCGGGTCTGCTCCCGGACGTCCCCGACGCCGGCGATGCTGCCGTCCGGACGGCGGGCGGTCATCCCGGAGACGAACACCAGCCGCCCGGTCGCCTCGATCGTGGTCGCCTGCGAGAACACCCCGTTCGGGCTCCGCAGCGCCTCAGTGGAAACCTGTGTCTTCGGCATCAGTTCAACATCCCTCCCGTCGGGATGACGGCGCCGACCGCGCGTGCGGCCGCCAGCAATCCGTCCAGGCCCGACCTTTCAATCCGTACGCCGTTACGCCGCTGCTGCGCCGCGCGCTCGGCCTCGATCTCGCCCGGCAGGTACAGCCGGTTCACCCCCGGCGCCGTCGCACTCCCACGGACGCGAGCAGCCAGTCCGGACGAGCGCCGCTTGAAGTCCTCCACGCCGCCCATCAGCTCCGGGTCGATCGCCAGGAACAGGTGCGCGCAGTCGTTCGGCCGGTCCGGCTCCCGGTACAGCGGGCGGACCTGGTCGCCCCACCCGCCGCCGCTCAGGACACCGGTGAGCACGTCGATCATCAGCGCCAGCCCGAAGCCCTTGTGACCCGCGGCCGGCAGCAGCATGCCGAGCACCGCCTCGTCCGGGTCCGTGGTCGGCGTCCCGGAGGGATCGGTGGCCCAGGTGTCCGGGATCGGCCGCCCGGCCGACGCCGCGAGCCGGATCTTGCCCAGGGCAACAGCCGACAACGCCATGTCCAGGACGATCTCCACACCCGCCGTGGTCGGCACCGCGATCGCGAGGGGGTTGTTGCCGACCAGCCGCTCCGCGCCGCCCGGGGCGGGCATCAGCGGCGTGGTGTTCGACATCGCGATACCGATACACCCCGCCTGGCCGGCTTGCATCGCCCAACGGCTGGCCGCGCCGAAGTGGTGGGCGTTGCGCACCGAGACGATGCCGATCCCGTACCGGCCGGCGCGCTCGATCGCGTGCCGCATCGCCTGCGGGCTGGACAGCTGGCCCATCCCGCCGCGGGCATCCACCACCATCGCGGCGCCGGCGTCGAACAGGATGTCGAGCTCGCGTTCCCGGGTCACGCCGCCGGCGTTCAGGCGTTCGACGTACATCGGGACCAGCATCACGCCGTGCGAGCTGACGCCGCGCAGGTCGGCCTCGACGAGCGCCGTGGCGATCTCGGTCGCGTCCGCGGAGTCGAACCCGAGCGCCGTGAACACGCCCGCCACGGTCGCCTCCAGCCACTCGCGCCGGACCAGCACCCGCCGATCCGCATCAGAAGCTTGTGCGGTCATCGCTTCTCCTGCGCCCATGGGAGGAGCCAGTGCTCCAGCAGGACCAGGGCGTAGAACAAGGCGATGCTCATCACGCTCAGCAGGCTGATCGCGGCGAACGCCAGGGTGGTGTCCGCGCTCGCGCCGGACTGCTGGATGACGTACCCGAGTCCCTTGGTGGCGCCAACGAACTCGGAGATCACCGAACCGATCACCGCCAGCGAGATCGCCACCTTGAACCCGGTGAAGATCTGCGGCATCGCGTACCGCAGCCGGAGCTTGAAGAACTCCTGCACCCGGCTCGCGTTCAGCGACCGCATCAGCTCGACCAGCTCGGTCGGCGTCGACTTCATCCCCTGTGCGGTCGAGATGACGATCGGGAAGAAGCACATCAGCAGCACCATCACGACCTTCGGCCACTGCCCGAAGCCCATCCAGATCACCAGCAGCGGCGCGATCGCCACCTTCGGGATGGAGTTCACCATCAGCAGCAGCGGGTACACCAGCCGCTCGAGGACCACCGAGCGGACGATCAGCACCGCGATCGGTACGCCGATCACGATCGCGAGCAGGAACCCCTCGATCGTCTCGAGCAACGACGTACCGGTCTCCTGCAGCAGGTAACCGGGCTGCTCGAAGAACTTGACCACCACGTCCCACGGGCTCGGCAGCAGATACGGCTCGATCGAGAACACGACCGTCGCGCCCCACCACAGCCCGATCGCGACCGCCAGGCCGATGATCGGGAGTACGACGGCGGCCACCGGAGAGTCGGTCAGCCAGGTCCGCTTCGGCATCGTCCGCCGGGTCATCGCGACCGCACCTCGTCGACCGGGCGCACCTCGTCGGACTCTTTCTCGGCCAGCAGCGCGTGCAGCCGGCCACTGATCGCGGCGACCTCGGTGAGGTGCGCGTTCTGGCCGAGGCTGCGCGGCCGCGGGATATCGATGTCGACGACCTCCCGCATCCGGCCCGGCCGCGGGGTCAGCACGACCACCCGGTCGGCCAGTACGACGGCTTCCTCGATCGAGTGCGTGACGAACACGATCGTGGTGGACAGCTCCATCTTGATCCGCTGCAGCTCTTCGGACAGCTCGGTCCGGGTGAGCGCGTCGAGCGCGGAGAACGGCTCGTCCATCAGCATCACCTGCGGGTCGCGGATCAGCGACCGGCACAGCGACACCCGCTGCTGCATACCGCCGGACAGCTCGTGCGGCAGCCGCCGCTCGAACCCCTGCAATCCGACCAGTTCGAGCAGCTGATGGGCCCGGTCCCGGTACGCCGCCTTGCTGCGGTCGCCCGCGCCTTTGTCGATCTCGACCGGCAGCATCACGTTCGACAACACCGAACGCCAGGGCAGCAGCGCCGGCCGCTGGAACATGAACGAGACGTCCCGGCGCGGTCCGGTGACGGGCTCCCCCGCCACCTGAACCGCACCGGACGTCGGGGGCAGCAGTCCCGCGATCAGCCGGAGCAGCGTGGACTTGCCACAGCCGGACCGGCCGATCAGCGTGACGAACTCACCGCCTCGAACGTGCAGGTCGATCTTCTCCAGGGCGGTCACCTGGCCCTCGCGTCCGTCGAAGACCTGCCCCACGCCGTCCAGGCGAATCATCCGGTTCCAGTACTCCTAACCTCAGCTCTTCGGAGCCAGGTTCAGCGTCACGACGTCCTCGGGCTTGATCACGCCCGAGCCGATCGCCTTCGACTCCTCCAGCAGCGAGATGACCTTCTGCACCCGCTCCTGCGTGACCTCACCCAGCGGACCCTTGAAGTCGTCCGGCTTGATGTACTCCTTCATGATCTCGAGTTCCTTGGTGGCCACCGTGAGATCGGTGTTGGGCACGTACTTCTTCAGGGTCGCGGCCGCCGCGGCCGGGTCGTTGTACGTGTCCTGCAGGCCCTTGAGCAGCGCGTTGGTGAACTTCTTCACCTGGTCCGGGTGGTCCTTGGCCAGGTCCGACCGGGTGATGATCGCGTTTCCGTACAGATCCGGCAGCACCTTGCCGTACGGCAGCTTGATGACCTTGCGGTGCTTCTCCTTGTCGGCATTCGCGATCAGCGGCTCACCGACCATGAACTGGCCGATGCCCTGGACCTTGCCGGACGCCAGCAGGGCCGGCAGCCCCGGCGGCGGCGAGGGGAGGAAGGTGACCTTACTCGCGTCGATACCGACCGCCTTGGCGTAGACCGGGAACATCACCGTGTTGGTGGAGCCCGGCTGGTCGCCGATCGTCTTGCCGGGCAGGTCCTTCGGCCCGTTGATGCCCAGGCCCTCCAGGGACATGATCCCGGCCAAGGACCGCTGGTGGACCATGCCGACCGTGGTGACCGGGAGCTTCTGCTTGGCGAGGGTGATCGCGACCGCGGTGAAGTCGCCGATGCCGTAGTCGGCCTGACCGCCGGCCACCAGCTTCATCACGTCGACGGTGCCGCTGCCGGGGGTGATCTTGACGTCGAAACCGGCGTCCTTGAAGTACCCCTTCTCCAACGCGACGTAGGCATATGCCTCGCGCCCGAAGGTGTTGAACGACGTCAGGTAGCTGACCTTCTGCAGCCCGTCGCCGTCGGCCTGTTTGCCGCTGTCGTCACCGTTGCACGCACTCACCAGGGCGAGCCCCAGGACCGCCATCAGGGCGATGACGGAACGCCTCAACCTCATATCGACCTCTCTCGTCCCGATATTTGATCAAACATCAAATATGGAAAGGTGGTCAATTCACCCGCGGGGTCTTCACGGGGACTTAACGTCCGCCGCGCCGGGTCCTCGCGGTCCTGCTGACCACCCGTCCTGGAGCCGTTCCCCTACCCGTCCAGACACATCCTGTAACCGGACGGGCACCCGCCCCGACCACAGACCGTACCTGCCGGAGCAGCAGATCGCGACGCCCGCAGAGACCGAACTCGGCGACACTCCGTCAAATTTGCGTAAACCCTCAACTTCTTCGTGACCCAACCCACCCGGTCCGGCCCGGAATCACGGGTTTCCCTCCGTTCACTCCGGGGAGGGAGGGAAACCCGCCCCGGCTTTGACAGGATGTGATGGTGCGAGACGTGGCGCGACGGGTGTGGCGGGCGATCGGTTGCCTGTGGCGTCCGTCGACGTACCTGCGCTGGGTGTACCTGCTGCTCGGCGCGGCGCTGGTCCTGGCGTTCATCCTGGTCGACAGCGCGCTCGGCGCGGTGGTCGGCGATCTCGGCCTGCCGAAGGTTGCCACCGGCACCATCTGGGTGCTGCTCGGCCTGGTGCCGCCGGTCGTGCTCGGCCTGCTGCCCGCCGTCCGCGAGGTCGAGGGCATCGCGGTCGAGTCGCTGCTCGCGGTGCGGTTCGAGGAGCGACCCCTCGGCCCGGCGCGGACCTGGGCGCAGCGGCGGCGTACGACGCTGTGGTTCTGCCTGCACCTGCTGGCCGGCGGCGTCGTCGGCATCCTCAGCACGATCGTTTTCGGTCTCGGCGCGATCTGGCTGGCCGCTCCGTTCCGCTCCCCCGGTGCTCGCGACGTCGTCCCTGGCTGGTCGTACGACGTGCACGGCAACTGGACCGACCTGTGGATGCCGGCCGCGGCGATCGGCGGTCTCGCCGGGCTGTTCCTGCTGTCCGCCGCCGTCGGCGCGCTGCTGGCGTACCTGGCGCCCCGCGTGCTCGGCCCGACCGCGGCGGAGCGCATCGAGCTCCTCGAGAAGCAGACCGCGACACTTGCCGAGCGCAACCGTCTCGCCCGCGAGCTGCACGACAGCGTCGGGCACGCGCTGAGCCTGGTCACGATCCAGGCGGCGGCCGCCCGCCGCGTGCTGGCCAGCGATCCGGAGTTCGCCGAGACCGCACTGGCCGCGATGGAGACCTCCGCCCGGGCGGCGCTGGCCGATCTCGATCATGTGCTCGGCCTGCTCCGCGACGACCGGCGGCCGGGTTCCCGGACCACGCCGCAGGCCACGCTCGGGGGTCTGGACCGGCTGGTCGACGCGACCCGGGCCGGCGGGATCACGGTCGAGGTCGAGCGATCGGGCGCGCTGGAGCAACTGCCGGCCGCGGTGTCCCGGGAGGCGTACCGGATCGTCCAGGAGGGCCTGACCAACGCGATCCGGCACGCCGGACGCCCGGCCGGCGAGCTGGCCGTGCACCTGTCGATCTGCCTGGACGCATCCGGGCTGCGGCTCGCCGTGACCAACCCGGTCAGCGGCAGGTCCGATCACTCCGGTGGCGGCCGCGGCCTGGCCGGGATCCGTGAAAGAGTCGCCGTACTGCGAGGAACCGTCGACGCCGGCCCGGTCGATTGGCAGGACGACCCGGGATGGCAACTGGCAGTCCGGTTACCCGTGAGTGTGACGAAGGGAGGATGACATGAACCTGTCCGTGGTCGTGGTCGATGACGAGCCGCTGATCCGTAGCGGGTTGCGGGCCATCATCAACGCCGAGGAGGACCTCACGGTCGTCGGTGAAGCCGGCGACGGGGCGGAGGTGCTGCCACTGGTACGTCGTACCGGCGCGGACGTCGTACTGATGGACGTCCGGATGCCCGCGGTGGACGGCATCCAGGCGACGCGACTGCTACTGGACAGCCTCGACCCGGCGCCGCGCGTCCTGGTCGTCACGACGTTCGAGAACGACGACTACGTGTACGACGCGCTGCGGGCCGGAGCGTCCGGGTTCCTGCTCAAGCGGACTCCGCCGGACGACATCATCGCGGCGATCCGGACGGTCGCGAAGAGCGAGTCGTTGCTGTTCCCGGAGGCGATCCGCGCCCTTGCTCTCGCCCACGCCGGCACCCCGGCGCCGAGCGGACTCGACCGGTACCAGCTGACCGAACGCGAGCAGGAGGTCCTGCGGCTGATGGCCCGCGGACTGTCGAACGCGGAGATCGCCGCGGAGCTGATCCTCGGTCTGCAGACCGTCAAGACGCACGTCGCCAACGTGCTCGCCAAGCTCCACGCCCGGGACCGCACCCAAGCGGTGATCCGCGCCTACGAGTCAGGCTTCGTGCCGCTGCATTAAGTGTTGACCGGGTCGTCGGCCTCGGCCAGGGTGCAGGCATTGTGGAGCGGGTCGACGTCGTTGGCCTTCATCGCCAGCCGCTGCAGGAGCATCCGGAAGCTGGACCGCTCCGACTCGTCGAGGATGCCCAGCATCTCGTCCTCGGTGGCACGTAGCCGCCGCTCGAGGTCACAGAGTGCCTCGTGGCCTTCGTCGGTCGGCGCGATCAGCCGCGCCCGCCGGTCGGCCGGGTCGGGCCGGCGCTGCACCAGGCCTGCCTTCTCCAGGTCGTCGAGCAGGTAGGTCATCACGGTCCGGTCGACGCCGAGCTGAGCGGCCAGGTCGAGCTGCCGTTTCGGTCCCTCGGCGCTCGTCGTCGCGAGCACCTGGTAGCCCCGCGGTCCGCCGGGCAACCCTTCCAGCGCCGCCGCGGACGCCTTCACGTACCGCCGGAAGACGACGCCGAGCGCCCAGCCGAGGTCGGCCTCCACCGGTGCGCCACTGGCGACCGCGGGCTCGACCCCTCGCGTACCTCGGGTCGCGACGTCGGGCGGAGTACTGGACATGTCCCCATCGTACGTGGTGTACGCCACCCGGAATACGATCTGACTTGAATATGTTCTGCAAAACAGATTATCTTCATAACAGCTCAATATGAGCACGCCCCCTCACCTTGATGGAGAACGAATGAGCACCCTGCTACGCGTCGACGCCAGCATCCGGCTGGACGGCTCGGTGTCCCGCGCCCTCGCGGACAGCGCAGAAGCCGCCTGGAAGGCTGAGCACCCGGACGGTGTCGTGGTACGGCGTGACCTCGGTCAGCACCCGCTGCCCGCGACCGTGTGGCCGACCCTGGCCGCGGCCCAGGTGGGCCAGCAGCCGGTCGCCGAATCGGACCGGATGCCGCTCGCCGAGGCCCAGGCGATCGCCGACGAACTGAAGGCGGAGATCGTGAACGCCGACGCGGTCCTGCTCGCCGTACCGATGTACAACTACGGCATCGCCCAGCACGTGAAGACGTGGATCGACCTGCTGGTGATCGACAAGGACCTCGCCTTCGGTTCCCGGCCGCTGGCCGGGCGGCCGGCGATCTTCGCGCTCGCCCGCGGCGGCGGATACGGCCCCGGCTCGCCGAAGCAGGGCTGGGACCACGCCACGCCGTACCTCGAGCGAATCTTCGGTGACGTCTTCGGCATGAACATCCGGACCGCCGCCGCTGAGCTCACCCTCGCCCCGGTCACCCCGGGCATGGAGGAGCTCATCGACGCCTCCAAGGTCTCGGAATCCGAGGCCCACGTGGAGGCCGAGACCCACGGCACCGTCGTCGCCCGCGAGGTCGTCGGCAAGGCGGCCTGAGTTGGCGGACCTCCAGCACTACACAATTGCCCGTCCGCGAGCAGGCTGAGCGTGGGCGGGCAGCCGTCAGGCCGATTGTGGAGTGCTGGAGGTCCGTAGCCAGGTCGACAAATTCACCGACAATGTGACGATCATCGGCTCTGGCAGTGCCCCGACCCGCTGCAGCAGCTCGCGGTAGTTCAGGTGCCGGGCGCTCGGTGTCATCAGCACCAACTGCTCCACGGCCGATCGGTCGAGCCGCATCGTCTCCTCGACCACCTCGGTGCCGACGCGCTCGAACTCCCCCGCGAGCGACTCCTCCAGGCGGCGTTCCTTCTGCTCGTCGACGCTGACCATCCCCAGTACGTCGACGAGCTCGCCGAGGTGCTGCTGGTTCGGCGTGACCACGAGCAGCCGGCCGTCGGGGGCCAGTACGCGGGCCATCTCGGCGGCGTTCCGGGGGGCGAACACGTTCAGCATCAGCTGAGCCGACCCGTCCATCAACGGCAGTTCACGCCACGCGTCGCACACCACGGACGCGATCCGTGGGTCCGCTCGGGCCGCGCGGCGGGCGGCGTACTTCGACACGTCGAGTGCGATCCCGCGACGGTGCGGGGACAGGCCCAGGACACCGGTCAGGTAGTAGGCGGTGCCGGCGCCGACCTCGACGACCAGATCGTCCTCGCCCAGCCCGGCCTGCAGGATCAGTGCGTCCCGGATCGGTCCGTAGTGGCCGGTGCCGAGGAAGACCGTGCGGGCGCCGACCATCGCGGCCGAGTCGCCCTCGATCCCGTTCGAGGCCGAGGGCAACAAGTTCAGGTAGCCCTGCTTGGCCAGGTCGTAGGCGTGCCCGCGCGGGCAGCGCGCCGTACGGTCGTCCAGCGCCAGCCGGTCAGCACACACCGGACAGCGCAGGACGGCCACGAGGTCGCCATCCATGGAGCTGGTCACGAGACCCTAGGTTATGTCGCGGCTCGTGATCCTCGCCCAGGCGGCGGCGTAGAAGACGACCAGGTAGCCGCCTTGGAGGAGCAGGTTGCGGCCTATCTCGTGCCAGTACGGCGGGTCGCGGAGCAGGTCGGCGAACGACTGCCAGCGGTAGATCAGCAGCCACGGGTGGATCGCGTGCAGCTGCGGGATCGCGGTCAGGATGCCGAGCACGATGAACGTGCCGAACGTCGCCGCCATCGCGGCCAGCGGCGTCGAGGTCAGCGACGACACGAACAGGCCGATGCCGGCGAGTCCGAGCAGCGACAGCGAGATCACGACGGCGATCCCGAGCGCGCGGAGCAGGCCTTCGCCGAGCGAGACGGTCGAGCCGGAGAGCAGCAGGACGTCGCCGACCGGGAACAGGATGAAGCCGACGATCAGGCCGGAGATCCAGATCGTCATCGTCGCGGCCAGGCAGAAGATCGCGAGGGCGACCATCTTGGCGGCGAGCAGCCGGGACCGGCCGGCCGGTGCGGTGAGCAGGTTGCGTAGCGTGCCGAGGCTGGCCTCGCCGGCCAGCGACTCCCCCGAGATCACGGTCACCGCGGTCGGCAGGAAGAACGGCAGCGACAGGCCGAGGCTGGCGACGATCAGGAACAGCCCGTTGCCGGCGATCTGCCCGATGAACCCCTCGGCGCCGCTGTCCGAGCCGGCGATCCGGACCGCGATCCCGATCAGCAGCGGTACGGCGGCCAGCACACCGAGCCCCACCTGAGTCCGAGCCCGCCCGAACACCAGCCGCAGTTCGGACAGGAACAACGCGAGAGTATGCCGCCCAGCACTAGGCCGCTGCCCAGCAACCAATGCCTCGGTTGGTTCGGCTGTTGCTTCATTCGGCGACATCGAAGCCCTCCCCGGTGAGTGCTACGAAGGCGTCTTCCAGGCTCGGTCGTTCCAGGCCGAAGCCGTGGATGCGGACGTCGGCCGCGACCAGCGCGGCGGCGAACTTCTCGATCGGCAGCTCGCCCGGATCACCCTCGACGGTCTCACCGCTCGTCTTCAGATCCGTCACGCCCAACCCCTGCAACGTCTCGGCCGCCGTCCCGGCATCCGGCGTACGCACAACCAACCGCGGCCGCAGCTCGGCGCGCAAGTCCTCGACCGTCGACTGCCGGAGCAGCTTCCCGCGGCTCATCACGGCCGCGTGCGTGCAGACCTGCTCCACCTCGGCGAGCAGATGGGTCGAGGTGAAGACCGTCGTACCGTCGCTCGCCAGCTCCTGGATCAGGTGCCGGACCTCGCGGGTGCCCTGCGGGTCGAGGCCGTTCGTCGGCTCGTCCAGGACGAGCAGCTCGCGGCGCTGCATCAGCGCGACCGCGATCGCGAGCCGCTGACGCATGCCGAGCGAGTACGCGCGGACCTTCTTACCGGCCGCGTTCGACAGCCCGACCCGTTCGAGCGCCTCGCCGGCGCGTGCCTTGCGGGTCTTCGGATCGGCGGTGCGGTCGGCGGCGTCGAACCGCAGCAGGTTCGCCTGGCCGGTCCAGAACGGGTAGAACGCCGGCCCTTCGACCAGCGCGCCGACCCGGGGCAGGACCCGCAGGTGCGCCTTCGGCATCGGCTCGCCGAGCAGCTCGACCTCGCCGGACGTCGGCGCGATCAGGCCGAGCAGCATCCGGATCGTTGTCGTCTTCCCCGACCCGTTCGGGCCGAGGAAGCCGAACACACTGCCGGCCGGCACCTCCAGGTCGACCGCGTCCACCGCGACCTGGCCGCCGTGGAACCGCTTGGTCAGCCCGTGGGTGACGACCGGCGCGCTGGTCATCTGGCTGTTCAGCGGGGGGCCTTCGCCGCGGCGGCCTGCAGGGTGTCCGGGGTGACCAGGCCGACGAAGACCCGGCCGTCGTCGGTGATCAACGCGCTCACCATCTTGCTGGTCAGCACCTTGCCCGTGCCCCACGTGCCCGACACGGTCGGCGCCTTCGCGAGCAGCTGCGCGAGCGGTCCGTTCCCGGTCAGCTGGCCGGTCTGCGCTCCGCGGATCATCGCGACGCTCTCCCAGCCTTCACCGATCACGGTCGGCTCGTCCGCCTTCGCCGTACCAGGCTTGGTCTGCTTGGGCTCGACCTGCTTCGGGGCGACCCGCTTCGGCCGGTCCTGGGACGGCACCTTCTTGTCCGTGACCTTCACACCCTGCGGCGGGGTGAAGGTGAACGTGCTCGCGGCCGGTACGTCGAACGACACCGAGCTGAAGCCCACCTCGACCGCCGGGTCGTTGCCGGTCCGCGGCATCACCGTCACGTCCAGCGGGACCCAGGTCTTGGAGTCGATCGCCAGCGTCACCGAACCCACGGTCGTCTTGTCGGTCTTCGGCACCAGGCGCAGCTTGTACGCGTCCCGGCCGGCGACCTTCTCGGTACCGCTGACCTCGACCTTGGTGGTCGGGTCGATCGCGTCGAGGAACTGCTTGGCGACCGCCTGCGGGTCGTACGACGGCACGGCCTTCTCAGGCTTCGTCGTCTTGTGCTCGGGGACCGTCAGCTTCACGGCCTCGCGCCGGGACGAGTCGTACGCCCACGCGGACTTGCCGTCGGTGGTCCAGACCCGCTCGGCCTGGTTGTCGAGCACCGAGACCCGTGCCTTGTCCGGGCTCGCGAACGCGACCCGCGCGGTGTGCTGACCACTCAGCATCTCGGTCAGCTGCTCGCTACCGGCCGGCGCGCCGGGGATGGCCGGCAGGCCCAGGTCCGCGTCCGAGCGGACCGTGCCGCTCAGCCCGTCGACCTTCGCCGTCTGAACCTTCGCGAGCAGGTCCTGCGCGGAGATCCCCGGCAGCTTCGGCGACGCATCCGCGACCACCGGTCCGAGTGCCCCCACCCCTGCCACAACCGCGACTGCCGTAACCGGAACCAACCACCGTCGACTGCGCTGTGCTACGCCCATGGATACAGCCTCGCACCGGGCCGGACCGGAACCAAGCCCACTCAGGGTAGGTTCACCCGAAAGAGTGAGCCCGGCGTACTACCGTGGTCGTACGCCGGGGACTCAGCGTGACTGCAGCGCGTCCAGGGCGACGGTCATCGCGGCGGCGACGCGGAAGTCGAGGCGCTCGTCCTGGACGGTGATCCGGTAGCGGTCCCGGACCGACATCTTCCGCTCCACCGACAGCACCGGCTGCCCGCCGGACCGGTCGGTGAAGTCGAAGTGGAAGATGAACGGCAGCGGGATCTCGCCGATGAACGGCACGAAGTCCCAGACCCGCCGGACGATCGCGATCGTCTGGTTCCGCTCGGTGCCGTCCGCCTCGACGCCCGGCGCGCTGAGCTGCCAGCTGGACCGGAGCAGGCTCTTGCCGAACTCCTTCTTGAACCAGCCGATCGCCTGCCCCTCGGCGTCGTACACGTCGTAGCCAGACCCGAGGTCGATGGTCTTGCGGGCCTTGAACGAGAACACCGGCTGGGTCTTGGTGTCGTCGCTGTAGAACGTCACCTGCTCCTTGAACGCCATCCGCTTCTGCTGCGCGAACGCGAGCAGCGCACCGTCGGTCCCGTCCGGGTTGGTGACGATCAGCTCGTACTTGTTCGCCATCAACGTCACGCGCTGCTTCATCGAGAACGCCGGGACGTACATAGGTGCAGTCATGCGGAGGAGTGTGTCAGACCGCAGGCCGACGTACCGACCTGCAGACCGCGCGCGAGCGCCTCGGCACGCTCCGAGCTGTCAGCCAGCCGTACGACGAGGTGGCCGACGCCCTGCAGCGCGAGGTCGCGGGCGATCTCGACGCCGAACTCGACCGCCTCGGCAGGCGTGCGCGCCGGTCGCCACAACACCCCGAAATCGGCGGGCGGCCGGTCTGCGCCGAGATCGACGACCAGCGCATCGGCCTGGTGAAGTTGGCTCGCGTCGCCGCCGACGATCACGTGGACTCGCTGACCAGTCGCGGGTACGGCGTTCTGCGCGGCCTGCAGGGCGTCGTCGACGATCGACGTGTCGCGGCGGCCCCATTCCTCGTGGTGGATCGCCCACGACAGCGGGCGCCGCTTGGCCCATCCGGAACGCACCAGTTCGGGCGCCGCGGCGAACTCGTCGACGTACCCGACGCAGAGGTAGCCGACCAGTTCGATGTGCGCCGGCAGGTCGAGGACGGCGGCGACCTCATCTGGTTCGAAGAACGAGACCCAGCCGACGCCGAGGCCCTCGGCGCGGGCGGCGAGCCAGAGGTTCTGGATCGCGATCGCCGCCGAGAACATGGTTGTCCGCGGATCCGCGTGCCGGCCGAGGACGTGCCGGCCGCCGCGGCCGGGGTCGCAGGTCACCGCGAGATTCAGCGGGGTGTCGAGGATCGCCTCGATCTTCAGCCCGTCGAACGCGGCCCGCCGGTCCTCCGGGAGGGATGCGGCGAACCTGTCCCGTTGCACGGTCGCGAGATCGTGCACCTTGCGGCGGGTCGCGAGGTCGCGGATCACCAGGAAGTCCCACGGCTGGCTCAGCCCGACACTCGGCGCCCGATGCGCCGCCTCCAGCACCCGTCCGAGCGTCGCGTCGTCGACCGGCAGGTCCAGGAACCCCCGCCGTACGTCGCGCCGCTCGGCGATCACCCGCTGCACGACCTCGCGATCCCGCACGTCGTACCCGGCCGCCCGCCACACACCGATCGCGACTGTGGCGTTGGAGGTTTGCCGTTTCGGGATGAGGAGTTCTGCGCCGGTTGCGAGGACGGCTGCTTCGGCGACGCTCGGGGTTCCTTTGAGTTGCTCGACCTGTTCGCTCGGGGTCGGCACCGGCTGGTTGGCTAGTTCGTCGTTCGAGAAGGTGCGTAGCTCTGCGCCTAGCTGTGCGACCAACTGTTGCACCGCGGGCTCGTTTTCCTTGCCGTCGATCGTGACGACCAGTTGGACCTCACCCGCGAGTTCGTGCAGGGCTGTCGTCACGAGGTCCTGCAGTTCGGCGTACGGCGTACCGGTGCGGAGTCCGACGCCGACGATCAGGTTCACCGGGCACGCTCGCGGGCAGCGGCTACCAGGCGGGCCGGGACGTCGGGGGTGGCGGTCCAGTGCAGGTGCAGGTACGACGCGTGGACGTGCGGCAGGGTGATTCCTTCGACGCCGCCGGGGAGATGCCAGGCCGGTTGTACGTCGGCCTCGAGGTCGATCGTGGTGCGGTGGAACTCGTGGCCGCGCACCCGGCGTCCTTCGTCGAAGAACGCGGTGCTGGTCGCGGCGATCGCCGTACGGTAGCCGAGGGTGAGGCGGCTGGTCATGCGGGCGGTCGCGGGGAGTACGCCGGTCATCGGGTGACCGTCGAGCTCGCGGCAGAGGTAGAGCAGGCCGGCGCATTCGGCGATCACCGGGAGACCGTCGGCGATCGCGGCGGCCACTTGTTTGCGCAGCTCCACGTTCGCGGAGAGCGCCTCGGCGTGCAGTTCGGGGAAGCCGCCGCCGAGGTAGAGCGCTGCGGTTGCCTCAGGCAACGGATCGACGAGTGGGTCGAAGGTGACCACGTCCGCACCGGCGGCGGTGAGTAGCTCGGTCGTCTCGGTGTAATGGAACGAAAACACCGGCCCCGCCGCAACAGCCACCACCGGCCGCGCTCCCACATCTGCACTCGACTGCAGTGACTCGGGGGTCCAGGGGGTGGCTTCGTGGGGTGGAGCGGAGTGGGCGGCGGTGATTACTGCTTGCAGGTCTACGCCTTGGCGGACCAGTTCTGCGGCGGCGTCTACGGCCTGTTCGGCTTGCGTGTGTTGTTCGTTGGCGGGGATCAGGCCGAGGTGGCGGCTGGGGACCGTCAGGCGCGTGTCGCGGCGGAGGACGCCGAGGACCGGTACGCCGGTCGGCGCGACCCCGGCTCGTACTTCCGCCTCGTGCCGGTCCGAACCCACCTTGTTCAGGATCACCCCAACAATGCGGATCTCGGTGTCGAAGGCAACGAAACCTTGGACGACGGCGCCGACGCTCCGGCCGGCCGCCGACGCGTCGACGACGAGCACCACAGGCGCCTTCAGCAGCTTCGCGACGTGGGCCGTGGAGGAGAAACCTTCCGTCCCGAGCGCACCGTCGTACAGCCCCATCACGCCCTCGACCACGGCCAGGTCCGCACCGGCGGAACCGTGTGCGAACAGCGGCCCGACCAGTTCCTCCCCCGACAGCATCGGATCGAGGTTCCGGCCCGGTCGCCCGGTCGCGACCGCGTGGAACCCGGGATCGATGTAGTCCGGCCCCACCTTGAACCCGGCCACCACCTGCCCGGCCCGCCGCAACGCCGCCATCAGCCCGACGGCGACGGTGGTCTTACCCGCTCCGGAGGACGGCGCCGCAACCACCACCCGCGGGATCATCAACACTCCCCCATCCCGCGCGGGCCGGCCGGCGCTACCACTCGATGCCCTTCTGGCCCTTCTGGCCGGCGTCCATCGGGTGCTTGAGCTTCGTCATCTGCGTGGCGAGGTCGGCGGCCTCGAGGAGCTTCGGATGAGCGTCGCGTCCGGTGATCACGACGTACTGATGACCGGGTCGGTTGACGAGCGTGTCGACGACCTCGTCCACGTCCACCCAGCCCCACTTCATCGGATACGTGAACTCGTCGAGCACGTACAGGTCATGGGTCTCGGCCGCCAGCCGGCGCTGGATCTCCCGCCAGCCCTCGACCGCGTCGGCGGCGTGGTCCTCCTCGGTGCCGGCCTTGCGGGACCAGCTCCAGCCCTCACCCATCTTGTGCCACTCGACCGGCCCGCCCTCACCGGTCGATTCGTGCAGCCGACCGAGGGCCTTGAACGCGCTCTCCTCGCCGACCTTCCACTTCGCACTCTTCACGAACTGGAAGACCCCGAGGTTCCAG
The DNA here is from genome assembly GCF_004331345.1 of Kribbella soli. Taxonomy (GTDB): domain Bacteria; phylum Actinomycetota; class Actinomycetes; order Propionibacteriales; family Kribbellaceae; genus Kribbella; species Kribbella soli. The sequence continues at coordinate 292,876 of NZ_SJJZ01000003.1, forward strand.
CCCTGGTTCCAGGCCCGCAGCGCCATCCCGAACGCCGCCGTCGACTTCCCCTTCATCTCACCGGTGTGCACCATCAGCAGCGGACGGTTGCGACGCTGGCGGGTGGTCAGGCCGTCCTCCGGTACGGCGACCGGCTGTCCCTTCGGCATCTCAGGCCGCCTTCCGCTCAATGACCGTACGCACGAGGTTGCCGGCGGCAACGTCTCCGAGGTCGAGGTACTCCGCTCCGAGGTCGGCGGCAAGCTCCGAGGAGAGTCCGAGACGGACACCGCGGCGCGGCTCGCAGTCCACCACGACCGTCGCGGTCCCGCGCTGCGCGAGCCATCCAGCGGCCTGGCGAGCGCGGGCGAACGCGTTGTCGCCGTGGGTGGCGCGGCCGTCGGTCACGAGGACGAGGAGCGGGCGCCGGCGCGGGTCGCGGATCGCGGCGATCCGCAGTACCTCGGCCGCTTGGAGCAACCCTTCGGCGAGCGGCGTACGTCCGCCGGTCGGGAGCGATTCGAGCCGTCGTACGGCGGTCTCGACGCTGCCCGTCGGCGGCAGGGCGACTGTCGCGGCGGCGCCGGCGAACGTGACGAGACCGACCGTGTCGCGGCGCTGGTACGCGTCGAGGAGGAGCGAGACGATCGCGGTCTTCACCTCACCCATCCGCTTCTTCGTCCCCATCGAACCTGAGGCGTCGACGCAGAACAGCACGAGGTTCCCCTCCCGCCCTTCCCGCACCGCGAGCCGCACGTCGTCCGCCCGCACCACCAGCCCGGGACCGCTCCGCCCGCGAACCTTCTGGTACGGCGCTGCGTTCCGCATCGTCCCCAGCAGATGCGGCCGCCCCGCCTCGCGCCCGACCCGGCCGCGATCCCCCACAACGCGCCCCACCTCGGTAATCGCCCGAGACCGCCGCCCTGCAACCCCGGTCCCCGCCACCTGAACACTCAACAGCCGAGCCTTGTACGGCGCAGAACTCCCAGCAACGTCACCGCACGGGGCCGGACCGGCCGCCGTCTGACCAATGGACTGCTCTTCGCTTTCGGAAGAACCACCCTCGGAAGAAGCAGAGTTGTCCGCTCCGCCACCAGGTCCACCGCTTGGATCGTCCGGTCCGTCGTCGTCGGGGTCTTCGGGTGGGGTGCTGTTGTTGATTGCTTCTTCGAGTTGCTGGTCGTCCAGGCCGGGAGCGTCGAAGGGGTTCCGACGGCGGCGGTGTGGGAGGGCGAGCTTGGCAGCTGCCCGGACATCGTCGACCTCGACGACGGTGCGGCCGGACCAGGCGGCGTGGGCGACCGCCGTACGGGCCGTGACCAGGTCGGCGCGCATCCCGTCGACGTCGAACGACGCGCAGATCTCCGCGATCTGGCGGAGCGCCGAGTCGGTCAGGATCACCTCGGTCAGCAGATCGCGCGCCTTGACGATGCGTTCGGCGAGTTCCCGCTGCGCACCGTCGTACCTGGCGACGAAGCTCTCCGGATCCGCCTCGTACGTGAGCCGCGCGCGCATCACCTCCACCCGTACGGCGGGATCGCGACTGGCGACCACGTCGACGGTCAGCCCGAACCGGTCGAGGAGCTGCGGCCGGAGCTCGCCCTCCTCGGGGTTCATCGTGCCGACGAGCACGAACCGCGCCGGGTGGGTCACCGAAACACCGTCCCGCTCGACCGACGCGCGCCCCATCGCGGCGGCGTCGAGGAGCACGTCGACCAGGTGGTCGTGCAGCAGGTTGACCTCGTCGACGTACAGCAATCCGCGATGCGCCGCGGCGAGCAGGCCCGGCTCGTACGCCGTGATGCCCTCCGCGAGTGCCTTCTCCAGGTGCAGCGACCCGAGCACCCGGTCCTCGGTCGCCCCCACCGGCAACTCCACCAACCGCGCGGCGCGCACTTCGGCGCCTTCCGTGACGGCATGCGGGCCGTCCGGGCACGTCGGGTCCGGGCGGTCAGGGTCGCAGGAGAAGCGGCAACCGGGTACGACGTCCAGGGGCGGCAGGATCTCGGTGAGGGCGCGGACGGCGGTCGACTTCGCCGTACCCTTCTCGCCGCGGATCAGCACGCCGCCGATGGCCGGCGAGATCGTCGCCAGGATCAGCGCGAGCTGGAGATCGTCCATCCCGACTATCGCGGTGAACGGAAACGAGTTCGACGGTGCAGCCCGCATCGGCGGTGGTCCCTTTCGTCGAGCGGGTGTCCACGCCCGCCACGGCACTGGTACGCCGGCGCACCGGCGGACGGCTGCAGATGTCCTGGCTTCTGAGATCTCTCCCAGTCACAGTGGCGGGACCGCCCCGGACTCCCAGCACGCTGGTCACCGGTGTTCCTCCACACTCGTCGGCCCGATCATGGCACATCCCGGCTACTGATCGGCCGGCCGGCTTCGGTACGGGCCGGTGCCGAGGCGGGCACGGACCTCGCCGAAGTGCAGGTGGACGGCCTCTTCGGCCCGATCCGCGTCGCCGGATTCGATCGCGTCGACGACGCGTTGATGCCGCGCCGCGGTTTCGCCGGGTGACTCGGCGACGGTCTCCAGGTCGGTCTCGACGGCCCGGTAGACGTCCCAGAACAGGCCGACCAGCTCCCGAGCCAGCGGGACCCCGGCCGCGTCGCAGATGTGTTCGTGGAACTCGCGGTCGGCGGTCGCCGCGTCCGGCCCGTCGACCCGCATCCGCCCGACGCAGCCGGACAGCTTCTGCCGGAGCTCGCCGTCGCCGGTTCCGGCGGCCCGGCGGGTCAGCTCGGTCTCGAGGATCTCCCGGATCTCGAGCAGTTCCCGCAGCCGCTCGGTGCTGCCGCCGGATCGGGTGCGGAACAGCAGCCAGGGATGCAACGCCGCCGAGCTGGCCGAGCCGACGAAGGTTCCGTAGCCATGCCGGATCTCGACGATCCCCAACGCCTGCAAGGCTTTGAGCGACTCCCGGACCGAGTTGCGGCTGACGCTGAAGTCGGTCATCAGCACGCTCTCCGGAGGCAGCGCGGCGCCGGGCTCCAGACGGCGCTCGATGATCAGGTCGGCGATCGCGTTGGCCAGCTCGTCACTGCGTTTCGGCCGTGTCACTGCCACGACGCACTCCTGCCCTCGGTGGGTGATCAGCCATCGGCGTCTCCTCCGGTCTTGACCGACCGGAGACAGAACTCCTAAGGTCGGCGCTCATAGGACGTAGGACGTAGTACGTCCTATAACCTACCTCTTGTGAAGCTCCACCACACTCCCTGCCGCTGGAGGCATCGTGAACCAAACAGGGTTCGACCGCCGCTCGTTCCTGAAGTACTCCGGTGCGCTGGGCGCAGCCGCGACGATCACTGGTGGATTGTCGGCCTGTAGCGGCGGCCCGGCCTCGACCGGAGCCGTCGGCGGCGCAGCAGACACCGGTCTGGTCACCGCGGTGATCGGCTACGGGAACAACCAGAGCTGGGACCCGACCCTGAGTGCGTCCGCCTTCACGATGGCGGCGATGCAGCACGTCTACGAGGGCCTCCTCGACACCGACCCGATCACCCGGCAGCCGTACCCCGCACTCGGCACGGAGGTGCCGTCCGATCTGAACGCCACGTCCTGGAAGTTCACCCTGCGGGACGGGGCGAAGTGGCACGACGGCCAGCCGGTCACCGCCGACGACGTCGTCTTCACCTTCCAGCGGATCCTCGACCCGAAACTGAAGGTGCTCACCTACAACTTCTTCGCTGCTTGGCTGAAGGAGGTCAAGAAGGTCGACGAGAAGTCCGTCGAGCTGGTCCTGAACTTCCCGTTCCCCGACGGCGCGCCCCGGCTGACCATCGCCAAGATCATGCCCAAGCATGTCTTCTCCCAGGCCGGCGCCTGGGACCTGGCCAAGAACGGCAAGGCGGTCGGGTCCGGACCGTACAAGCAGGTCTCGCACCAGCCGAAGTCGAACACCACCTTCGAGGCCTTCGCGGACTACAACGGCCCCCGCCCGGCGGCGTTCAAGAAGATGAACTGGCTGAGCATCGTCGATTCCTCCGCCCGGGTCGCGAAGATCTCCGGCGGCAGCGCCGAGGCACAGCTGTCCGACAACATCCCGTACGCCAACATCGAGCAACTGAAGAGCTCGGGCCTCACGGTCGAGGGCGGCAAGGGGATGAACCACCTGTTCCTGATGTTCAACACCGCGACCAAGCCGTTCGACGACGTCCGGGTCCGGCAGGCGCTGTTCACCGCGATCGACACCCAGAAGATGATCGAGGTCGCACTCAAGGGCCGCGGCAAGGCGAGCACCTCGTTCCTGAACGAGGAGAACCCCGCCTACGCCAAGGCGAAGACCGTCTACAGCTACGACCCGGCCAAGGCCAAGGCGCTGCTGGCCGAGGCCGGCGTGACGAACCTGTCGATCAACCTGCTCGCGGTGAACGTGAGCTGGATCGTCGACTGCCTGCCGACCATCGCCGCGTCCTGGAACGCGATCGGCGTGAAGACCACGCTGGAGCCGCAGGACACCGCCGCGGTGTTCACCAAGATGGACCAGCATGCCGACTACCAGGTGGTCGCGGCCGCCTCGAACCCGAACCAGTTCGGCGCCGACGCGGACCTGATCCTGCGCTACAACTACACCCAGGGCGGGTCCTGGATGAAGTACACACGCTGGGAGAACAGCTCCGGCGCCAAGGAGATCTTCGCCAAGATGGACGCGGCGGTCCGGGCCACCGACGCGGACACCAGGCTCAAGCTGACCCACGAGTACCTCGACCTGGTCGCCGAGCAGGCGGTGCTGTATCCCGTCGTCCACACGGAGCTGATGACCGCCTGGGACGGGAAGAAGCTCAGCGGGATCAAGGCGCAGCCGTATCCAGGGATCAACCTGCTGCAGGCGAAGCGGGCCTGAGGTAGCCGACTGTGGCCGTCATCGTCCGAATGCTGGTTCGCCGGCTGCTGTTGCTCGTCCCGCTGCTGCTCGGCGTGATCGCGTTCGTCTTCCTGGTGATGCGGTTCTCCAACAACGATCCCGCGGTCGCGTACTTCCAGGGTGCCAACCCGACCGAGGAGCAGTTGCACATGTTCCGGCAGGAGAACGGCCTGCTGGATCCACTGCCGGTGCGCTACCTCCACTTCGTCGGTGACTTGCTGCACGGCGACCTGGGCACCAGTGTGCTGACGAAGGCGCCGGTGCTGCAGTCGGTCACGACCGCGATGCCGCTGACGTTCCAGCTCACGCTGCTGGGACTGCTGATCGCACTCGTACTGGCCTTGCTGCTCGGTGTCACCGCCGCGATCTTCAGGGACCGCTGGCCGGACCAGGCGATCCGTCTGGTCTCGCTGATCGGCGTGGCCGCGCCGTCGTTCTGGCTGGCGCTGCTGATGATCCAGTACGCCGCGGTCGACCGCGGCTGGTTTCCGCCGAGCGGCTATGTGAATCCGGCCGACGGGATCGCCCCCTGGCTGCGGACGATGACGCTGCCGGCGCTGGCACTGTCATTGCCGGTGGCCGCTCAACTGACCCGGATCATTCGTACGTCGGTCGTCGAGGAACTCGACAAGGACTATGTCCGGACCGCCATCGGCAGCGGCCTGCCGCCCGTGGTGGTGGTGGGACGCAACGTCCTGCGGAACGCACTGATCAACCCGCTCACCGTCCTCGGCCTGCGGATCGGCTATCTGCTCGGCGGGGCTGTCGTGATCGAGCAGATCTTCACCCTTCCTGGGATGGGCACCTTGATGATCAACGCCGTCCGCGACGGTGACCCGGCGGTGGTGCAGGGCGTCGTACTGACGATCGCGGTCGGCTTCGTGGTGGTCAACCTCGTCGTCGACGTGCTGTACCTGGTGGTCAACCCGCGACTGAGGAGCGCTGTCTGATGCGCGCACGACTGGCCCGGCAGCTCTCCCGCCCCGGGATCAACTTCAAGCGGCTGCCACCTGCGGCCTGGCTCGCTGTCGCGGTCCTGGCGGTGGTGATCCTGGCCGCGATCTTTGCTCCGCTGCTGACGCCGTACGACATCCTGACGCAGGAGGACGCCGGCGGCGGGCCGTCGGGGGCGCACTGGTTCGGGCTCGACAGCGCGAACCGGGACATCTTCACCCGGCTCGTGTACGGCGCTCGCTGGTCGCTGCTGATCGGCCTCGGCGCGACCGCGCTCGCACTGACCGCGGGCGCGATCGTCGGAGCTGTCGCGGCCACCACCCGGAAGGCGGTCGACGAGACCGTGATGCGGATCCTCGACGTCGTGATGGCGTTCCCCGGGATCGCGCTCGCCGCCGTACTGGTCGCGGTGTTCGGTGGATCCATCCCGGTTCTCGTGATCGCGATCGCCTTCCTCTACACGCCGCCCGTGGCCAGAGTGGTCCGCGCCAACGTCCTCGCGCAGTACGGCGAGGACTATGTGGTCGCGGAGCGGATCATCGGCGCCCGGACCCCGCACATCCTGCTCCGGCACGTGGCGATCAACTGTGCCGCTCCGGTGCTGGTGTTCTGTACGGTGATGGTTGCCGACGCCATCGTCTTCGAGGCGTCGCTGTCCTTCATCGGGGCCGGGGTCCGGCCACCGGAGCCTTCCTGGGGCTCGGTGATTGCCGACGGCAAGAACATGGTGTTGCTGGGCGGCTGGTGGGCGACGGTGTTCCCGGGACTGCTGATCCTGATCACCGTGCTGTCGCTGAACATCCTGTCCGAGGCCGTCTCCGACGCCTGGGCGGCACCGGGCGGACGCCGGGCGACCCCCAAGAAGCGGGACAAGGACGCGCTGGAGACCGCACAGCCGGGCTCTGGCGAGCTGGTCGAGCTTCCCGGTCTGGACCTGGCGGCCACGCGGCTGCGGGAACGCGCGCGGCCGTTGCCGGACGGTGAACCCGTGCTGTCCGTGCAGCAGTTGGCGATCGGCTTCAAGGGCCGGCACGACGGGGTCGACGTCGTCGACCGGATCAGCTTCGACGTACGGCCGGGCGAGGTGCTCGGACTGGTCGGCGAGTCCGGCTGTGGCAAGTCGCTGACCGCGCTCACGGTGATGGGGCTGGAGCCGCGGGGCGCCCGGATCAGTGGCCGGATCCGGTTCGACGGCAAGAACCTGCTGAGTCTGCCTCGCGCCGAACGGCGCCGGCTGCTCGGTCACGACATGGCCATGATCTACCAGGATGCGCTGTCCTCACTGAACCCGGCGATGACGATCAGAGCGCAGTTGAAGCAGGTGGTCCGCCGCGGCGGACGGCGTACTCCGGCAGAACTGCTGGAACTGGTCGGACTGGATCCCGAGCGGACCCTGACCAGCTACCCGCACGAACTGTCCGGTGGTCAGCGCCAGCGGGTGCTGATCGCGATGGCGCTGTCCCGGGAACCGAAGTTGATCGTCGCCGACGAGCCGACCACAGCCCTCGACGTCACCGTGCAGGCGCAGGTGATCCAGCTGCTGCTGCGGCTGCGGGCCGAACTCGGCTTCGCCCTGATCCTGGTATCGCACGACCTGGCACTGGTGGCCGACGTCACCGACCGGGTGGTGGTGATGTACGGCGGCCAGATCGTCGAGACCGGTGTCACGGCCGACCTGGTCGGCGAGCCCGCGCACCATTACGCCCGTGGCCTGCTCGGGTCTGTCCTGTCGCTGGAGTCCGGCGCGGCCCGGCTGACCCAGATCCGCGGCGTCGTGCCCTCGCCGGCCGACTTCCCCGCCGGTTGCCGGTTCGCCGACCGGTGCCCGATGGTCACCGATCTGTGCCGCAGCACAACACCCGAACTGTCCGGCCGGCTTTCGCAGCACCTGGTCGCTTGCCATCATCCGGCAGTTGTCCTCCAGCCGCTGGAGAAGGAGGCGCTGCGATGACGGAGACGGTGCTCGAACTGTCGGACGTGCACGTCGTCCACCGAGCCAGGTCCGGGGGCCTGTTCAGCAAAGATCGGGTCTATGCGCTGACCGGGGCTGATCTGACCGTCGCCGCCGGTGAGACCGTCGGCGTGGTCGGCGAGTCCGGCTGTGGGAAGTCCACGTTGGCCAAGGTCCTGGTCGGTGTCCAGCGACCGACCGCGGGTACGGCCGCGTTCCGGGGCCGGGACATCTGGTCGATGACACCGGCCGAACGCCGCGAGGCCATCGGCACCGGGACCGGGATGATCTTCCAGGATCCGTCGACCGCCCTGAACCGCCGGCTGCCCGTTCATCGCGTGCTGCGTGATCCGCTCGACGTGCACCGTCGCGGAACCGTTGCCCAGCGCAACGAACGGGTCCGGGACCTGATGGGCCTGGTGGGTCTGCCCCGGAGCGTCGCCGACGCCCTGCCCGGCCAGTTGTCCGGTGGCCAGCGGCAGCGCGTCGCGATCGCCCGGGCGCTGGCCCTGGAGCCGGCGCTACTGGTCGCCGACGAGCCGACCAGTGCTCTCGACGTCTCCGTCCGGGCGCAGATCCTGAACCTGCTGCTGGACCTCAAGGAACGCCTCGGCCTGGCCATGGTGTTCGTCTCGCACGACATCCAGACCGTACGCCGGATGAGTGACCGGGTGGTCACCATGTACCTCGGCCGGATCGTCGAGCAGGCACCGGCCGTCGGCATCGCCCGGCAGGCGCGGCATCCCTACACCCGCGCGCTGTTCTCGGCGACCCCCGGCCTGATCTCGCCGATCGACCCGATCCCGCTGACCGGGCCGGTGCCGTCGGCCACTCGACCGCCGAGCGGCTGCCCGTTCCGGACCCGCTGCTGGAAGGCCGACGACAGCTGCTCCGGTGCGATGCCCGAGTTCGAGTCCGATGCCGCCGAGCCGGCGCACCGGTTCCGCTGCTATCACCCCGTGGTCGCGCAAGAGTCCACCGATGACCTGATCACCCAAGCATTGGAGCGTTCATGACCTTGCCTGCCCGCCTGACCGGTGTCATCCCACCTGTCTGTACGCCGTTCACGCCGGATCACCAGGTGGACACCGCCTCCCTGGTCCGGCTGGTCGACCACCTGATCGACGGCGGCGTGAGCGGCTTGTTCGTCCTCGGCTCCACCTCCGAGGTGGCGTACCTGCCGGACGGACATCGCCGGGTGGTGCTGGACACGGTGGTGGGCCACGTGGCAGGCCGGTTGCCGGTGCTGGCAGGTGTCATCGACATGGCGACCTTGCGGGTGATCGACCACGTCCGGACGGCCGTCGCGGCCGGCGTGGACGGCATCGTCGTCACCGCGCCCTTCTACACCCGCACCCATCCGGCGGAGATCGACGAACACTTCCGGAGAGTCGCGGCGGCCGCAGGGCTCCCGGTGTTCGCCTACGACCTGCCGGTGGCGGTGCACTCCAAGCTCGGCGCCGACTTGGTGCTGCAGCTCGCGGCCGACGGAGTACTGGCCGGCCTGAAGGATTCCAGCGGTGACGAGGGTGGTCTGCGCAACGTCATCCTGCGGGCGCGCGACCGTGGTGACATCACCGACTTCAGCGTGCTCACGGGCTCGGAACTGACCGTCGACAGCGCACTGTGGATGGGAGCCGACGGAGTGGTCCCGGGGCTCGGCAACGTGGACCCCCACGGCTACGTCAAGCTCTTCGACCATGCGGCGGCCGGCGAGTGGGAGGACGCGCGCGCCGAGCAGGAGCGGCTGGTGCGGCTGTTCGAACTGATCGGGGTCGGCGACCCGGTCCGGATGGGCATGAGTTCCTCCGCCCTCGGGGCCTTCAAGGCAGCGCTGCAACTGCGTGGCGTGATCAAGTACGGCGTGATGGCGCCGCCCCAGATCCCCTTGGACACCGACGAGATCGCCCAGGTCGGGAAGTACTTGGTAGCGGCCGGCCTCCTCTGACCAGGCAGCGGAGCGAGGAGGGCCTCGTCGGCGCCAGGAACGCTGGAGGCATCCACGATTTTGCTTGAATCGAACAGGTGTTCTAATATAGATCCATGTCGGCGGCGGTGATCGAACAGCTTCCCGGCGAGCAAGCACTCGCCGGGATTGAGGCTGCGCTGGTGCCGCCGGATGACTTGCCTGACCCTGGTGATCCACGTCCTCCGCGCTATGTAGGCGAAGAGGATTGGTACGACGACCTGCCGCCGATGTCGCGCGTGGATGGGCTGGAGTGGGAGCTGTGGGCCGGGGTCGAGCAGGACGAGGCCGAACGAGAGATGCTGCGGCTGAAGGCACCGACGTGGGTCTTCCTGCCGCCCGGAGCCGAGCTGGCGGCAGCATTGGAGGAGCTGCGGCCACAGTGCGAGTCACCGATCGCACTGATCGAGGCGATGAAGGCCGCGGCCCGGATGGAAGCCTGGGCCGCAGCCATCAAGACCGCCGCGATGGCCTCGTTCTCCCGGCAACGCAAGGCCCAAGCCACCGACATCCCCCGCCCCACCCAGGTCGACTCCTCCGGCCGGCCGATCGACCCCGAACGCTCCTGGGCCGCAGAAGTCGGCGCCGCACTACGACTGTCCACCAACACCGCCGCCCGGCACATCGACACAGCACTCCACTTGACCGGCACCCTGCCGGCCACCCACACCGCGCTACGCTGCGGCGCCCTGACCTGGTCCAAGGCACTCGCCATCTCTGAAGCCACCCGAGCCCTCCCCGACACCGCCGCGCAAGCCGTCGAGGCACACGTGCTGCGCCGCGCCCCAGGCCAGACCCACGCCAACCTGAACGCCTCTCTGCGCCGCCAGGTCGCCAAACACACCACCCACGACGCCGCCAACCGCCATCGTGCCGCCGTCACCGAACGCACCTGCAAGATCGTCCCGCTCGCCGACGGCATGGCCGGGCTGTGGGTCGTGCACACCGCCGACAAGATCCAGCAGATGTGGATCGTCATCCAAGCCATGGCCGACCTCGCCAAGCGAACGACGCCGACCAGCAAGCCCAACCAGACAGGCGGCGACACGTCAGCCCGCCACCCCGCCGGCGAGCCCAGCAACGCAGGCACCGGTTCGCCGGCCTCGCACTCCAGCAGCACGACCACCGCGCAGGACACCGCGGGCAGCGCCAGCAGCGCCAGCAGCGCCAGCAGCGCCAGCAGCGCCAGCAGCGCCAGCAGCGCAGACAACACCGGCATCGCCGGCCCGCAACTTGATCGCCGCGCTGGCAACTCCGGCGCCTCAACCGACGCCGACACCAGCGCGAAAACCGACGCGGCTTCCGGAGCTCGGACGACCAAGTCCAAGTCCAACGCCGCTCGTGCTGACGATGTCACCGGGACCGTCCGGTCCGGACCGGATTTCTCCGGCGGCTCGGCCGAGATGGAATCAGGTCAGCGGACAAGGGACGAGCGGAATGTTGAGCAGCGACGGGCTGACGTGGTGGCGGACGTGTTCGAGCAAATGCTGCACAACGGGGTCGATTGGCTCGGTCGCCGACTACCGGACCAGCATCGCCGACGACCACACATCGAGATTCTCGTACCGATAACCACCCTGCTCGGCGTGGACGACGACCCCTGCGAACTCACCGGCTACGGACCCATCCCTGCCGAAATGGCCCGCCGCATCGCCACCAGCGGCACTTGGCGACGGCTCCTCACCGACCCCACCAACGGGACTGTGCTCGAGGCCGCCACCACCCGCCACGACCCTGGCGCGGTCGTCAGTGAAACTCTCCTCGCCCGGCACCCCGTCTGCGCATGGCCCGGCTGCAATCGCATGTCCCGCGAATGCGACCGCGACCACGCGACCCCGTTCGCACAGAGCCGGCGGACCAGCCTGTCCGGGTTGGTGCCGTACTGCGAGTACCACCATGTCATCAAGGACACCCCCGCGTGGGGATGGAAGAGCACCGCGCACGACGACGGCTCCGTTACTCTCACCGCCCCCACCGGCCACCGATACACAACCGTTCCACCCGCCCGCGGCCCGATCACCCAGCACCACAACGATCAGCACCACAACGATCAGCAACCCAGGATCCAACCACCGACAAAACAAACACCGACCAGACGATCACCAACAACACCGCCGCCAACAACACAGCCACGGGTCAGGCAGTCGTCGACAGCACAGCCGTCGGAGGACCCACCACCGTTCTGATCGGCAGCTTGTCCTGCCGCCGATGTCTCCAGACACCGTCCAGGTGAAGAGCTCTCGGCTGGCAACTCCCCGCGCGATGTGCAGTGGACGCACGACGTACTCAGTCGAGGTCGCGGTCGCTGCCCGGTCGCTGCTCGGTCGTGAGCTGCCGGCTTCCTAGCGGTCTCGCGCCGGGTTGGAGTGCTGGTTGACGAAGGTGCGCACCAGGTCGGCGTACCGGTTCGGCTCTTCGAAGTGTGGGAAGTGGCCAGAGCGGGTGAAGGTGACGAGTCGGCCGGTCGGAACGGTGTTGCGGTAGGTCTCGACCGAGATCGGGTCCGTCGCGAGATCGTCGATGCCCTCGATCAACAGGCTCGGTTGCGGTATCAGGGCCAACCGATCGAGCTTCGAGGCGTACAGCTCAGGCAGCGTCACCATGTGACTGTTGCCGCGGGCCCACATCTCGTCGGTGAAGCCGGCTGCGTCGCCGAGACCCATGAACTCCGAGCGGCGCGATGGATCGTGGAAGGACAGATCCTGGAAGCGCTCGCCGAGACCGAACGCCAGCTCGTAGGTCCTGTCGTCCGCCGTGAGTCGGCGGTCCACGACGGCCAGCTCACGGCATCGCGCGGCACGGTCGGCATCACCAAGCTCGTCGTACAGGCGCGCGAAGATCGGCAACCGGTGACGATCGTTGGCGTCGAAGTCCCAGCAGGGGCAGTCGAAGATCACCGCGCTGACCGCCGAAGGATGCCGGATCGCGTACTCGACCGCGTAGTTGCCGCCGGCCGAGTGGCCGAGGATCGCCCAGCGCTCGATCCCCAGCTGGACACGCAACTCCTCGAAGTCGGCCAGCAGCACGTCCAGATCGACGCGCTCGCCCGGCGGCAGCGGCGACCGGAGGACCCCACGCTGGTCGGGCGCGATCAGCCGAAGATCCCGGGCGAACAGGTCCGCCTGGCACTGCTGGAAGTGATAGCCGCCGCCGTGACCGTGGATGAACAACAGTGGTGGTGCGTCCGCCGCGCCGTACTCAGCGACGAACAGCTTCATTGCACGAGGCGCTTCGCGAGGGCCGTGGCGGCGGCGTCGTCCCGGACTTCGCGGATACCGACGATCGGCGTGACCGTCACGAAGCCGTCGGCGAGCAGGGCCTCGTCGGTACCCGGAACCGTGGCGGCCTGAGGACTGCGTTCCACGACGATCATCGGCTCGCCTGTCGGAGCTGTCGTGGCGACGAGACGAGTGAGCCGGTTCACGGCCAGCGATGCGTGCCGTACGCCGGCCAGCTGGTCCAGCGGGCGGTCCGGCACGTTGATCGTGAGCACTGTCCCGGCCGGCTCGCCGGCGATCCACCCGAGTGCGTCGCCCGCGATCCTCGCCGCGGTCGGCCAGTGGCCGGGGGCCTCCGCGTCGATGCTGACGGCGACCGCCGACGTACCCGTCTCGGCCGCCGTCAGGGCCGCCGCGACGGTGCCCGAGTGGAAGATGGACACCCCGATGTTGAGCCCCCGGTTGATCCCCGACAGCACCAGGTCCGGCGGCGGGCCGAACACGCCGGTCTGCGCCATCGTCACCGCGAGTGCCGGGGTGCCTTCGATCCCGATGAACGTCACGCCGTTCTCGACGTCGGACGCGGTCCGGATCGGCCGGTCGACCATCCCGGCCCGTGCGGAGCCGACACCGCTCTCGTCGATCATCGGAGCGACCACGAGTACATCGTACCCGAGCTTGGCGATCGCCGGTGCGAGCGCCCGAATCCCCGGGGCGCGATACCCGTCGTCGTTGGTGATCAGGACCCTTCGCGGCTCAGGCGGCATACGTCTACCCAATCAGCCGCGGTCCTCGATGTCACCCTCCGTCTCAAGGACTGCGTTCCGCAGCGTCTCCAGTGCCTCGGGCGACGGCTCCTCCCACAGCCCGCGTTGCGCCGCCTCCAGCAGCCGTTCCGCGATCCCGTGCCGCGCCCACGGGTTCGACTTGCGGAAGAACTCGGCCATCTCCGGATCGGCGACGTACTCCGTGGTCAGCGACTCGTACATCCAGTCGTCGACGACGCCCGCGGTCGCGTCGTACCCGAACAGGTAGTCCACGGTCGCGGCCATCTCGAACGCGCCCTTGTACCCGTGCCGCCGCATCGCCGCCATCCACCGCGGGTTCACCACGCGGGCCCGGAAGACCCGCTTGGCCTCCTCCTCCAGCGTCCGCGTCTTGACCTGTGCGGGTACGGCGGAGTCGCCGACGTACGCCTTCGGGTTGGCGCCGGTCAGGTGCCGCACCATCGCGATCATGCCGCCGTGGTACTGGAAGTAGTCGTCGGAGTCCATGATGTCGTGCTCGCGGGTGTCCGCGTTCTTCGCCGCGACCTGGATCCGGGCGTACGCACGTTCCATCGAGCCGCGGGCCTCCGCGCCATCCAGATCCTTGCCATAGGCATATCCACCCCAGACGGCGTAGACCTCGGCCAGCTCGGCGTCCGTCCGCCAGTTCCGCGCATCGACGAGCGGCAGCAACCCAGCTCCATAGGAACCAGGTTTCGACCCGAACACCCGTGCAGTAGCCGATCGCAGATCATTGCCTTCAGCAACATCAGCGTCTACGTGTGCGCGCAGGTAGTTGTCGTCGGCCGACTCGTCCAGCGCGGCAACGGTCCGCACCGCTTCGTCCAGCAGCGCGACGACGTGCGGGAACGCGTCCCGGAAGAAGCCGGAGATCCGGATCGTCACGTCGATCCGCGGCCGCCCGAGCTCCTCGAGGCCGACCACCTCGAAGCCGGTGACGCGTCGTGAGGCCTCGTCCCAGACGGGTCGGCAGCCGAGCAGCCACAGCACCTCGGCGAGGTCGTCGCCCTGCGTGCGCATGGCCGACGTGCCCCAGATGGTGAGGCCGACGGACCGCGGCCACTCCCCCGTTTCCGCGTGGTGCCGCGCCAGGAGCGAGTCGGCGAGCGCGACGCCGACGTCCCAGGCGTTCCGGCTCGGGATCGCCTTCGGGTCGACCGCGTAGAAATTGCGGCCGGTCGGCAGCACGTTCACCAGCCCACGAGTCGGCGACCCGGACGGCCCCGCCTCCACAAACCGCCCGTCCAACGCCCGCAGGACGTTCGTCACCTCGTCACCCGTGCGGGCGAGGCGCGGGACGACTTCGGTTGCCGCGAAGGTGAGGGACGCCTCGACCTGCTCGGACGCGCGGCCGAGGACCTCGCCGACCACCACCGGGACCTTCGTCGCGTCCCAGCTCAGCGTCTCCATCCCGACCACGAGCTTCCGCGCCACCGCCTCCAGCAGATCGACCCCGTCCGCGCCGCTGACCGCCGGCAGATCGGCCAGCGTCGCGAGGTCGGCGAGGTCGGCCGCTGCCCCGGGGTTGGCGAGCAGTTCGGCCTCGTCCACTCCGAACGTGTCTCCGAGCGCGGTCCGCAGACCGGCGATCGAGTACGAACCACCCCACAGCTGCCGGGCCCGCAGTACGGCGAGCACCAGGTTGATCCGCGCCTCACCGACCGGCGCCCCACCCAGCACATGCAGTCCGTCGCGGATCTGCACGTCCTTGATCTCGCACAGGTACCCGTCGAGGTGCAGCACGAACTCGTCGAAGTCGTCGTCCTCCGGCTTCTCCGACGTGTGCAGATCGTGATGCAACTGCGCCGCCTGGATCAGCGTCCAGATCTGCGCGCGCAACGTCGGCACCTTCTCCGGGTCGAGCGCCGACACGGTCGCGTACTCGTCGAGCAGGTACTCCAGCTTCGCCATGTCGCCGTACGTCTCGGCCCGCGCCATCGGCGGCACCAGGTGGTCGACGACCGTCGCGTGCGCCCGCCGCTTGGCCTGCGTACCCTCGCCGGGGTCGTTGACGATGAACGGGTACACCATCGGCAGGTTCCCGAGGACGGCGTCGGGCGCGCAGTCGGCCGCCATCCCGATCCCCTTGCCCGGCAGCCATTCCAGCGTGCCGTGCTTACCGAGATGTACGACGGCCTGCGCGCCGAACCCGCCCTGGGCGGGCGACGCCTCCAGCCAGCGGTACGCCGCCAGGTAGTGGTGCGACGGCGCCATGTCCGGGTCGTGGTAGATCGCGACCGGGTTCTCGCCGAAGCCACGCGGCGGCTGGATCATCAGCACGACGTTCCCGAACCGCAGCGCGGCGAGCGCGATCGCCGGCTCGTCGCCGGACGTGTCGACGTACAGCTCCCCCGGCGCCTCGCCCCACGCCCCGGTCATTGCCTCCTGCAACGACTCCGGCGTACGGCCGAACCAGGTGGCGTACGTGGACAGCGGGACCTTGGCGACCGCGTTGGCCAACTGCTCGTCCGTCAGCCAGTCGACGTCGTGCCCGCCCGCCGCGATCAACCGGTGGATCAACCCGTCGGCACCGTCCGCCCCCTGCAGCTCGCTCAGATCGAGGTCGCCCAGGTCGTACCCGGCGTCCTTCAGCTGCCCGAGCAGGACGACCGCCGACGCCGGAGTGTCCAGCCCGACCGCGTTCCCGATCCGCGCGTGCTTGGTCGGGTACGACGACAACACCAGCGCGATCCGCTTCTCGGCCGGCGGAACGTGCCGCAGCCGGGCATGCGCGACCGCGATGCCGGCCAGCCGCGCGCACCGCTCCGCGTCCGGCGCATAACGTGCCAGACCGTCGGCGTCGTACGCCTTGAACGAGAACGGGATCGTGATCAGCCGCCCGTCGAACTCCGGGATCGCCACCTGCGTCGCCGCGTCGAGCGGGCTGACGGCCGCGTCGCTCTCCACCCACTGCTCGCGGGTCGAGGTCAGCGCGAGGCCCTGGATCAACGGGATGTCGAGCGACGCCAGCGCGCCCGCGTCCCACGCGTCGTCCGCACCGCCCGCGCTCGCATGGGCCGCCACCGCACCGCCCGCGGCGAGGAGAGTGGTGACGAGTACGTCGCACTTCCGCAGTAGATCGAACAGCCCGACGTTCTCGGCCGGGTCGAGCCCGCGAAGAGTCCCGCAGTACACCGGAAGTGGTTGCGCGCCGGCATCGGTGACCGCCGCCGCGAGTGCGTCGACGAAAGCGGTGTTCCCGGAGATCTCGTGCGCGCGGTAGTACACGATCCCCACCACGGGCCGATCGTCGTCGACGAAGGACCCACGGACGCCGTACGCCGGGAGCGCGCGCGGCGGCTCGAACTCGTCGCCGGTCAACAGGAGCGTGTCGCGCAGGAAGCCGGCCAGGTTTCGGAGGTTGTCCGCACCGCCCTCACGCAGGTAGGCGAGCGCCTCGGTGACCGCGCCGGCGGGCACGGTCGACAGCGACATCAGCTCGGCGTCCGGCGCGGCCTCGCCGCTCACGACCACCGCGGGCTTCCCCGAGGCGAGGACCGCGTCGAGCCCGTCCTCCCACGCGCGGCGCCCACCGAGCAGCCGGACGACGACGACCTCGGCGTCGTCGAGCAGTGGTGCGAGAGCGGCCAGATCGAGCCGGGCCGGGTTCGCAACGTTCCACCCGGCATCGGCCGCGGCGGCCGCCAGCAGGTCGGTGTCGGCAGTGGACAGCAACAGCAGCTTCGCAGGCATGCGCACGCGTTCCTTCCCGGGGTATCCACGCCCCGACTCCAGGTACGACGGCGGCAGTTCCTGACTCCCCTTCACGGGTCACAGTGGCGGGACCGCCCCGGACTCACACCGGGTTCCTGCTGATGCCGTCGATTGACGCCGCGACTCTATCCGACGTCCCCGGCAGCACGTGCAGAGCCAACGCTTGATGCTTGACCGCACTAGACCGCGGGTGTAGGCCGGGCAGGGAGGGCTTGAGCCGCTGACCCCCTCCAGCAGCGCACACCGTTGCTTCAGCGCAAGTCGTTCGACTTTCGACTGAAGGAGACTCCTGTGCGCTTCAATCACGCGCTCGCCACGTCCGCCGTCCTGGTCGCCGGACTCGCCGGCTCGGCCATCACGGTTCCGGCCGACGCTTCGGCACGCCACTCCGATCCGGCGGTCGTCACCACCTGGAACACGATCGCCACCCGCACCATCTTCACCGAGAACGCCACCCCGGTCCCCGTCTCCACGCTGTACTACGGCTTCGTGTCGATCGCCGTGTACGACGCGGTCGTGGCGATCGAGGGCCGCTACCGGCCGTACCTGCGACAACCTTCGGTCCACCGCAGGGCGTCGACGGAAGCCGCGGCTGCCACGGCGGCGTACCGCGTCCTGAGCTACTACTTCCCCGCGTCCGCCTCGAACCTCGCCTCCGACTACGCCACCTCACTCAGCGGCATCCCCGACGGGTCCGCCAAGAGCCGTGGGCAGCGAGTCGGCGAGACCGCCGCGGCGTCGCTGATCGCGGCACGGACGAACGACGGGCGTGGCGCGCCCATCACGCTCGAGGTCACTCCTGCTCCGGGTGTCTGGCGCCCGACCCCGGAACTGATGGCGCCGATGCTCGCTCCCTGGCTCGGCTTCGTGCGGCCGCTCGCCCTGAAGTCGCCGACCCAGGTACGGCTGCCCGGCCCCGACCCGATCACGTCGAAGGCCTACGCCCGTGACTTCGCCGAGGTGAAGGCGAAGGGCGCCGACGTCGGGTCGTCCCGGACCCCTGAACAGACCCAAACCGCGCTGTTCTGGAACGCGCCCGTGCCCGTGCAGTACAACGCCGCGTTACGGGACCGGACAGCCGCCAGCGGGATGGACATCGTCCGGACCGCACGCGCCTTCGCGCTCCTCAACACCGGTACCGCCGACGCGGTGATCGCCTGCTGGCGGGCGAAGTACGACTACGCGTACTGGCGGCCGATCACCGCGATCCGGCTGGCGGACACCGACGGCAACCCCGCGACCGCAGCCGATCCCAGCTGGAGCCCACTCGTCGCGACGCCGCCGTACCCCGACTACGTCAGCGGCCATGCCTGCCTCACCGGCGCCGCATCGGAGACGTTCAGCAGGCTCTTCGGAGCGCGCTCGATCGACATCGACGTCTCGTCCTCGGTCACGGGGACGAATCGCCACTACTCCACCGCGGCGGCGCTGGACGCGGAGACCAAGAGCGCCAGGATCTGGCTGGGTCTGCACTTCCGCCAGGCGATGGACGACGGCAACCGGCTCGGGCACCGCGTCGGCACCTGGACCGCTACCCACGAGTTCCAGCCTGCGCGGTGACCTTCAGCGGTGCATGGCGTAGTGCGCCGCCAGGAGGTCGGTGCCCCAGTCGTTGCGGAGGTCTCGCCAGACTGAATGGATGTGGTTGGCGTTGTCCTGGGTGTTGTCGTACTCGGCCAGGAAGGTGGGGCCGGCGATCGAGTAGTAGTGGCGGTTGCCGACCCCGGGCTGGGTCTCGCCGGCCCAGGCGAACGTCAGCTGCTCGATGCCCTGTTCGGTGATGTCGTGCCACGTCTGCAACCCGATCGGCCCGGCGGCGCGGCCGACGTACTGACCGATGAGGAGGCTGAGGAGCTGGCGCTGGTCCTCGGTCATGTCGCCGTACGCCAGGCCGCGGTGCAGCAGCGACGCGTCGGCGACCGGGTCGTGGCGGGTGAGGATGTCGTCGGGCGCCTCCTCCGAGACGCGCGCAACGTCGAGCTGGGCCGGCTCGAGGGCGTGCAGGAGCTGGAAGCCGAGGTCCTGCTCGGCGACCAGGAACCGCCGCCCGGCCTGCGGCCCGGACAGGACCTCCGCCGGATTCGAACCGAAGAACTGCGGGGTGAACGAGATCGCCCCGTCCACCAGCGTCACGTGCAACGCCAGATGGTGACCGTTGAGCCGCCAGGCCCAGGGCTCGGTCCCGGCGGGATCGCCGAGCACGCGGAGGTAGTAGCGATCGCCGACCGTCGAACCTTCCCATCCCCCGATCTCCGCGACCTCCATCGGATCACCGAGGCCGCGGACGATGATCTCGGCCGCCATCACGGCGCGGAAATCGGCCAGACCGCGCTTGCTGTAGACGAGTTCGAGCAGGCGGACGACGAGGGCCTCCTGCGCCACCGACAGCTCGGTCAGCGCCAGGCCCGGAACAGCACCGGGCAGGTAGGTCCACGTCTGGTGATCGGGTGTGTCGAACGGTGCCGAGATGCTCTTCAGTTGCTCCGGCGTCAGCGCGGCCAACAGGTCCTGGGTTGCCGCGCGGATCTGGTCCACCACCATGCGATCACTCCCGTCGAGTAGCCCTCTCCTCAGGACCCTACCCGCCACTCCCGACGCTCGCTCGCGCTCTCACGTCGCGGTCAGGAGCCTCGGAGCAGCTAGAGCCAGGCCGAGCGTTCGGGTTCCGTCGGTTCGTAGGTGGTCCACTGGTCGAACGGGCGGTCCAGCTTGTAGCGGAAGTCTGGCTGACGCAGCAGGACGCGGGTTTCCGCGTTGGCCGGGTTCCGCAGCGACTCGAAGAACCGGACCGACCAGTGGAACCAGCGCATGCAGAACAGCCGCATCGTGAGCCCGTGCGACACCAGCAGCACGTTGCGCGCCGCGTCCGGTGTCTCGAAGTCGCGGTGCATCGTCTCCAGGAACGTCGACACCCGGTCGTACACGTCCGAACCCGACTCACCATGCGTGAACCGGTAGAAGAAGTGCCCGAACGAGTCGCGCAGCTCCTCCTGCCGCTCGATGTCCGCGGTGTCCTGGAGGTTGGCCCAGTCCTGCTCCCGCAGCCGCGGCTCCTCACGCGGCACGCCGATCAGGTCATCAAGCCCGAGCGAGTCCAGCGTCTGGCGTGCCCGCAGGTACGGCGACACGTACACACGGACCGGCTCGTTCTCGAACAGCTCCCGCAGCTCCCGCCCCGCCTTGGCCGCCTGCTCGTGTCCCAGCGCCGTCAGCGGGACCGTGTGGTCGGGGATGCGTTCGTAGATCGTCTTGTCCAGGTTCGCCTCGGACTCGCCGTGCCGGATCAGCGCGATCCGCACCGGCCGATGACTCAACCCCATCGCTTCCCCTTCGCTAGCACCGCGGTGATCGCTGCGACGCCGGCCGCCGCCATCCCGACCCGCCGCGCGAGTGCCGCCGTACGCCGGACGTCGGCGACCGTCGGCGCCGGACCGTCGCCCAGCGTGCCGCGGTCCTCCGCGTAGGTCCCGTAGCTGTTCGTCCCGCCGAGTGTCAGCCCGAGCGCTCCCGCGAACGCGGCCTCGACCGGCCCGGCGTTCGGACTCGGATGCTTCGGCGCATCTCGCCGCCAGACGCGCGTTGTCTCCTGCACCCGACCCGCCGCGAGGCCGGTCAGCAACGCGCACACCCGCGCCGGCAGCAGGTTGAGTACGTCGTCCAATCGCGCCGACGCCCACCCGAAGTTCAGGTACTTCGGCGACTTGTAGCCGACCATCGCGTCGAGCGTGTTCGCCGCGCGGTACCCGAGGAGACCGGGGACGCCGAGGACCCCGCCCCAGAGCAGCGGCGCGACACACGCGTCCGAGGTGTTCTCGGCGATCGACTCGACCGTCGCGCGGGCCAGCCCGTCGGCTTCGAGGTCGGTCGCGTCGCGGGCGCACAGATGGCTGAGCCGGTCACGGGCCGCCGGGATGTCCTTCTCCGCCAGCAAGGCGGCCATCGTTTCGGCCTCACGGTCGAGGCTGCGGGCACCGAGGACGGTCCAGGTGGCGGCGGCAGTGACCACGGTGTGGAGGATCGGATGCCGACGGGTGAGCCGCTCGGCCGCGAGGCCCAGAACCGTTGTGCTTCCGACGAGGACCGCGGTGTGGACGGTGCCGTTGCGGCGCGAGTCGGCGTACAGGCGTTGCTCGAGGCGGGCGGCGGTCTGGCCGAAGCCGGCGACCGGGTGAAAGCGGCGGGGGTCGCCGACGAGCCGGTCGGCCGCGAAGCCGATGAGAAGACCGATTGCCCGTGACACCCTCGGCAGTCTGCCAGGTCCGCAGCTGTGATTGGGTGAGCGGCATGGGAATCGCGGAGCTGCTGCGGCAGGTCGACGGGGCCGGGGAGTTCGGGGTCTGGCTGGGCCGGTTGGACGGTACGCCGGTGTTCGTGCACGAGGCAGAGCGGACGCACTACTCCGCGAGCACGATGAAGCTGCCGGTGGCGATGGCGATGCTGCGCAAGGTCGAGGCGGGTGAGCTGGCGCTGTTCCAGCCGGTGGCCGTGCACAACGACTTCGAGTCCGCGGCCGGCGGCCGGTTCGGTGTGGACCCGGAGGAGGACGAGGCGCCGAAGACCTGGGAACAGCTGGGCAAGAAGGTGCCGCTCAACTGGCTGGCGACGGAGATGATCACCCGGTCCAGCAACCTGGCGACCGACCTGGTGCTCGAGCAGGTCGGTATCGCGGCCGCGCACACTGCTCTGGCCGAGGCGACGCTGCCCAGCTCGCCCGCGCCGGAGTCCAGGATCCAGCGCGGCATCGACGACATGCCTGCTGTCCGCGCCGGAATCAGCAACCTGATGAGCCCGGCCGGCCTGGCCGGAGTCCTCGTTGCGGTAGGCAACCAGCAGGGTGAGTACGGCGAGTACCTGCGCGAACTGCTGGCCGCCAACCAGTGGAACGGCGAGATCCCCGCACTGCTGCCGAAACGGACCCGCGTCGAGCACAAGAACGGCTGGGACAGCCGGATCCGGCACGACGGCGGCATCGTTCGCCCGAAGGACGCCGACCCGTTCGTGCTCGTCGTGTGTACGACGTCGGACCTGCCGGACACCGAGGCGCAGCAGCTGATCGCGTCGATCGCACTCGAGGCCTGGAACCACCGGCACAACCTGGAGGCAGTGCGGTGAAGCTCACCACCCACCTGGTCTCGGCGCCGCTGCACACGCCGTTCGTCACCGCGCTGCGGACGGCAACCCATGTCGAGTCGCTCCTGGTAGAGGTGAGCGACGGCGAGCACAGCGGCTGGGGCGAGGCGCCGCAGGTCTGGAAGGTGACCGGCGACTCCCTCGCCGGCTCACAGGCCTGTATCGAAGGCCCGATCACCACTGCGCTCGAGGGCCTCGGCCCGGACGATCTCACGGAGGCGCTGCGTCGCGTGCAGGGCGCGGCAGTCGGCAACTTCGGGGCGAAGGACGCTGTCGACGTAGCACTGCACGACCTGGCTGCGCGGCGGCGCGGGCAGACGCTGCACGGGTTCCTCGGGTCGACGACCGACGTCGTCCGGACGGACGTGACGCTGTCGGTCGGCGACGCGGACGCGTTGGCCGACGCCGGGAAGGCGCGGGTCGCGGACGGGTTCGACGTACTCAAGATCAAGGTCGGCACCGACGCGGCCGGCGACATCGAGCGCGTCCGCCGGGTCCGCGACGCGATCGGGCCCGAGCCGCGGCTGCGCCTGGACGCCAACCAGGGCTGGACGCGTCGCGACGCGGTCACGGTGATCCGCGCGCTCGAGGACGCCGGCTGCGCGATCGAGCTCGTCGAGCAGCCGGTCGCCGCGGCCGATCTCGACGGCATGGCCTGGGTGACCGACCGGGTCAGTACGCCGATCCTCGCCGACGAGTCCGTGTACGGCGTCCGCGACCTGGTGGCGGTGATCCGGCACGGCGCGGCCGACCTGGTGAACGTGAAGCTCGCGAAGTGCGGCGGGCTGGCACCGGCCCGGACGCTCCTCGAACTCGCTCGCGAGCACGGCCTCGGCGCGATCGTCGGCTGCATGATGGAGAGCCACGTCGGCGTCGGCGCGGCGGCCGCGCTGGTCTCGGCGTACCCGACGACGGCGGTCAACGACCTGGACGCCGCTTGGTGGCTCCGCGAGGCGCCGGTGACCGGCGGGATCCGGTACGACGGCTCGCTGATCCACCTGCCTTCTGCTCCAGGACTGGGCGTGACAGGCTTGACGGTATGAAGTTAGCCGCCGCCAACGTCCCGATCAGTACGGTCTGGACTTCACCGGACGCGCCGCGCGACATCGACGCGCCGGCCACCGCCACCCAACCCGACGTGGCCGCGTGGGCCAAGTCGATGGACACCGAGACCCGGCTCGGCCTGCACGGCCGGACCCTGACCCAGCTGCTGTTCGCCGAGCCCGTCCTGGTGCGCTCGGAGCGGGACGGCTGGTCCGAGGTCCTCGCGCCGTGGCAGCCGTCGTCCCAGGACGAGCTCGGGTACCCGGGCTGGGTCCCGTCGAGTCACCTGGGCGAGCTGCCGCAGATCGCGTCCGACCCGGTCGCAATCGCCGTACCAACGGCCGCGTTGCTTGCCGAGCCTGGTGGCCGGCCGGTATCGGAGCTGTCGTTCGGGACGGTCTTGGCGTCCGACGAGCACGCCGACGGGCATACGCGGGTGGCGACACCCGACGGCGGGTCGGGCTGGCTTCTGGACGCCGTACTGCGGTCTGCGTCCGAGCCGTCCGATGCCGACGAGCGGCTGCGCCTCGGCGAGCAGTTCCTCGGGCTGGAGTACCTGTGGGGCGGTACGTCGGCGCACGGGCTGGACTGCTCCGGGCTGATCCACACTGTCAGCCGGGTGCTCGGGCTGCGGACGCCGCGGGACGCGCACGACCAGGCGGACACGCTGCCGAACATCCCGATCGACGACGCGCGGCCGGGCGACCTGTACTTCTTCGCACGGCCCGGGAAGCCGGTGCACCACGTCGGGTTCGTGTCCCCGGCGGGGATGCTGCACGCCTCCGAGACCGGCAAGCGGCTGGAGAACGAGGCGCTCACCGACGACCGCCGGGCGACGCTGGTCACCGCCGCGCGCTTCTGAACAGACAAAATCGCCCCGGACCGCTGGGCGGGTCCGGGGCGATCCGTTGTGGTCAGGACTCCTTGTGGTGAAGCTCCGGCTCCGAGGGCTCGACCTCGTCGACCGGCTCGGCCGCCTTCAACGTGCGGGACTTGTGCAGGCTGAGGATCGTGGTGATGCCCAGCGTCACGATGATGAAGCCGAGCGAGAACCAGATCGGGATCTCCGGGGCCCAGTCGATGTGGTGACCGCCGTTGATGAACGGCAACTCGTTCACGTGCATCGCGTGCAGCACCAGCTTCACGCCGATGAACGCGAGCACCACCGACAGACCGAGCGACAGGTACACCAGGCGGCGGAGCAGGTCACCGAGCAGGAAGTACAGCTGCCGCAGACCCATCAGCGCGAACACGTTCGCGGTGAAGACCAGGAACGGCTCCTGCGTCAGGCCGTAGATCGCCGGGATCGAGTCGAGCGCGAAGAGCAGGTCGGTGGTGCCGAGCGCGATGATCACGATCGCCATCGGGGTGACGAACCGGCGGCCGTTCTGCTTCAGCGTCAGCTTCACGCCGTTGTACTCGTCGGTCGCGTTCAGCCGCCGCTTCGCGAACCGGATGACCGCGTTCTCCTTGAAGTCCTCGTCGTCGTTCTCGCCCTGCTTGGCGAGGTGGATCGCGGTGTAGACCAGGAACGCGCCGAAGATGTAGAAGATCCACGAGAACTGGTTGATCGCGGCCGCGCCGACCGCGATGAAGACGCCGCGGAACACCAGCGCCAGGATGATGCCGACCAGCAACGCGGTCTGCTGGTACTTCCTCGGTACGCCGAACCTGGACATGATGATCAAGAAGATGAACAGGTTGTCGACGCTCAGGCTGTACTCGGTGAGCCAGCCGGCGAAGAACTCCCCGGCGTACTGCCCGCCGGAGAACCACCAGACCCCGAGGCCGAAGACGACCGCGAGACCGACGTAGAACGCGATCGCGGTGGCCGATTCGCGGGTGCTCGGCTCGTGTGGCCGGCGGCCGATGACGAAGACGTCGAAGGCCAGCAGCGCCAGGAGCAGGCCGACGGTGATGTACCAGACATAGTCAGCAACGTGCATAGAATCCTCCGGAGCTCAGACGAAAAATCGACTCCGAAGGTCTCTTCCGCGTCACTCAGAGTGACGCCGAGGGCACCGGGTTCGGGACGAGCCCTGACCGTGATGACGATGCCGCCGCAAAAGGAATACTCCCCTTCTCAAGGTCCATTCTGACGGCTCGGTGTCCCAGACTCCAAATCCAGGACGCCGTGTCCGCCTGTCGAAATCATCGCAGCCCCGTCAGGGAGTAGTCGCAGCCGGTAACCTATTGGCCGCCGATCAATCGCCGGCCGTCGGTCGTTGCCGCTTCGGCAGCTTCCCCACCACGGTCTCGTACGACGCGTCGATCAGCTCCAGCACCTCGTCGTCCGGCACCGCTCCCCCGAGCCGCACCGTGTTCCACCCGGCGCGCCCGATGTACGCCATCTTGCTGACGTCGTCCGGGTACGTATCCACCAGCTCGTCGGCCTCCTCGCGGTTCGCCCCGCACTTCAGCCCCACCGCACCGCCCCCGAGAAACGCAAAGATCTTCGGCCCCACCTTCGCCACCACGTCCCCGTCCCACGGCTCGTCCTGCCAAGCTCCCGCCTTCCCCAAGCAGTACTCGAGCACGTCCCCGTCACTCAGCTGCCCCATCTCATCCCTCCTGCCAGCCGGCCCTGACACGCACACTAGACCGCAGTCCGGACAGAACTACGCTGCTCGGCATGGGTTCTGTTGTGGTGGCTGCTGTGCAGGCCGGGTCCGTGCTGTTCGACACGCCTGCGACCGTGCTGAAGGCAGAGCGGTGGATCCGCGAGGCGGCGGAGAGTGGCGCGCGGCTGGTCGTGCTGCCGGAGGCGTTTCTCGGCGGCTATCCGAAGGGGTACGACTTCGGGATCACCGTCGGTTCGCGATCGCCGGAAGGTCGCGAGCAGTTCCGCCGGTACCGGGAGGCCGCCGTCGAGCTGGACGGGCCGGAGATCGCGCGTCTGGCCGAGCTCGCGGGTGAACTCGACGTACACCTCGTGGCCGGCGTGATCGAACGGGACGGCGGGACGCTGTACTGCACGGCGGTGTTCATCGACCCGCGCGACGGGCTGGTCGCTCACCACCGCAAGCTGATGCCGACCGCGGCCGAGCGGTACCTGTGGGGCCAAGGCGACGGGTCGACGATGCCCGCGGTCCGCACGGACGTCGGGGTGCTGGGCGCCGCGATCTGCTGGGAGAACTACATGCCGCTCTTCCGGCAGTCCATGTACGCCAAGGGCGTGCAGATCTGGTGCGCGCCGACGGTCGACGACCGGGAGCAGTGGCAGGCGACCATGCGGCACATCGCGCTCGAAGGCCGCTGCTTCGTCATCAGCGCGAACCAGTACCTGACCCAGGACGGCGCCGTGCTGATCAACGGCGGCAGCACGATCATCTCGCCGCTGGGCGAGATCCTCGCCGGACCGCTGCGCGCCGGTGAGGGCATCCTGCTCGCGGAACTCGACCTCGCCGAGCTCGAGCGCGGGTACTTCGACTTCGACTCGGTCGGCCACTACGCCCGGCCGGACATCTTCACGCTGACCGTGGACGAGTCGCCGCGGCACACCGTCGTACGCCGGAGCTGACCGGCCCCGGCGTACGACGGTTTCCGCTACTTCGCGCCGGCGTTGGTCATCTGGCGGAGTTCCTTCTTCAGTTCGGAGATCTCGTCGCGGTAGCGGGCGGCGACCTCGAACTGGAGCTCGGCGGCGGCGTTGTGCATCTGGTCGGTCAGCTGCTGGATCAGGTCGGCCAGGTCGGACGACGGGAGCCCGCCGGCCAGTTCCTTCGCCTTCTCGCCGGCCTTCGCCTTGCCTCCGCCGGGGACCGGTGCCTTGCCGCGCGACTGGGTGCGGCCGGAGCCGAGCAGCTCGGCGGTGTCCGCGTCCTCGCGGGCCAGCATGTCGGTGATGTCGGCGATCTTCTTCCGCAGCGGCTGCGGATCGACCCCGTGCGCGACGTTGTACGCGATCTGTTTCGCGCGCCGCCGGTTGGTCTCGTCGATCGCCTGCTCCATCGACGGGGTGATCTTGTCGGCATACATGAACACCTGGCCGGACACGTTTCGCGCGGCGCGACCGATCGTCTGGATCAGCGAACGGCCCGACCGCAGGAAGCCTTCCTTGTCGGCGTCCAGGATCGCGACCAGCGACACCTCGGGCAGGTCGAGACCCTCACGGAGCAGGTTGATACCGACGAGAACGTCGTACTCCCCCATCCGCAGCTCGCGCAGCAGCTCGACCCGGCGGAGCGTGTCGACCTCGCTGTGCAGATACCTGGTCCGGATCCCCATCTCGAGCAGGTAGTCGGTCAGGTCCTCGGACATCTTCTTGGTGAGCGTCGTGACCAGGACCCGCTCGTTGCGCTCGACCCGGATCCGGATCTCGTGGATCAGGTCGTCGATCTGGCCCTTGGTCGGCTTCACGATCACCTCGGGGTCGACCAGACCGGTCGGCCGGATGAGCTGCTCGACGTACCCGTCGGACTTGTCCTGCTCGTACTGCCCCGGGGTCGCGGACAGGTACACGGTCTGGCCGATCCGCTCCAGGAACTCCTCCCAGCGCAGCGGCCGGTTGTCCATCGCCGACGGCAGCCGGAAGCCGTGCTCGACCAGGGTCCGCTTCCGGGACATGTCCCCCTCGTACATCCCGCCGATCTGCGGGACGGTCACGTGCGACTCGTCGATGACCAGCACGAAGTCCTCGGGGAAGTAGTCCAGCAGACAGTGCGGCGCCGTACCGGCCTCGCGGCCGTCGGTGTGCCGGGAGTAGTTCTCGATCCCGGAACACGTCCCGATCTGCCGCATCATCTCGATGTCGTACGTCGTACGCATCCGGAGCCGCTGCGCCTCCAGCAGCTGCCCGCCGCGCTCGAGCTCGGCCAGCCGCCCCTCCAGCTCGGCCTCGATCGAGGTGATCGCGCGCTCCATCCGCTCCGGCGCGGTCACGTAGTGCGTGGCGGCGCCGATGTAGACCTCGTCCTCCTCGCTGATCACCTCACCGGTCAGCGGGTGCAGCGTCATCACGCGCTCGATCTCGTCGCCGAAGAACTCCACCCGGACGGCGAGCTCCTGGTAGACCGGGAAGACCTCGAGCGTGTCGCCGCGGACCCGGAACGTGCCGCGGGTCCCGGCCAGGTCGTTGCGCGCATACTGCACGCCGACCAGCTTGCGGAGCAGGCCGTCGCGGTCCATCTCGGTGCCGACCTTCACATGGATCATGCGGTTCAGGTACTCGTCGGCGGAGCCCAGGCCGTAGATACAGGAGACGGTCGCGACCACGATCACGTCGCGGCGGGTCAGCAGCGACCAGGTCGCGGAGTGCCGCAGCCGCTCGACCTCCTCGTTGATCGAGGAGTCCTTCTCGATGTAGGTATCCGTCTGCGGGACATACGCCTCGGGCTGGTAGTAGTCGTAGTACGACACGAAGTACTCGACGGCGTTGGCTGGGAAGAACTGCCGCAACTCGTTCGCGAACTGGGCGGCGAGCGTCTTGTTCGGCTGCAGGATCAGCATCGGGCGCTGGACCTTCTCGGCCAGCCACGCGATCGTCGCGGTCTTACCCGTACCGGTGGCGCCCAGCAGCACCACGTCCTGCTCGCCGGCGTTGATCCGCCGCTCGAGGTCCGCGATCGCGGCCGGCTGGTCACCCGCCGGATCGAAGTCCGACACCACCTTCAGCGGGGCGACCATACGCTGGAGATCCGAGACCTGTCTCATGCCCTCCACCGTACGGTCCCGCGCCGACAGTTTCTAAAAACCGCAGGTCAGAAGCTTTTCACCAGGCTGTTGTTCATGTAGATCAGCTCGTTCACGCGGCGCGCATAGACGCGGGTCTCGAGGGCCGCGTCGGTGGCGGTGGTGCGGTCGAACTGGTCCTGGTAGGCGGTGACGAAGCCCTGCATCTGGACCTTCTTGCCGTTCTTGGCGACCCAGGCCCCGGTGTAGGACAGCGCGTAGCAGGCCTTGATGTTCGGGTTCGCCGGCTTGCACGCGGTGCCCTTGCCGATCCGGACGCCCTCCATACCGTTCGACTCGACGTCGACCAGGTGCTCGGCGAAGCCCTTCGCGTCGTACAGCTCGGTCTGACGGACCCAGTAGTACCCGTCGATCAGCCCACGCGCGTTGAACTGCTGCAAGATGTAGTTCTTGCCGCTCCTGGACTTGTCCCAGTCCGGCAGCCAGCCCTTGGACGGCGTGAACCAGATGCCCCAGCCGACCTGGACACCGACGTCGTTCGGCCCCTTGGAGTCGTTCGGGGTCGGCGTCGGCGACGGCGTGTACATGGTGCGGCCGCCCGGCTCCGGCGTCGACTGCGTGGTCGGCTTGTCGTCCTTGCCGTTCACCATCAGCACGACGCCGACCGCGACCAGCAGCACCGCCACGATCGCGCCGGCCATGATGATCCACGGCGTCCGGTTCGCCTTCGGCGGATGGCTCGGCCGGCCCGGACCGGGGCCCCAGCCGCCGCCACCGAAGCCGCCACCGGCGGCGGCGCCGCGCTGCGCGAGCGGTGCCTGCTGACCCTGCTGTCCCTGCCCGGTGCCCCAACCGCCGGGAGCGGGTGCCGGCGGCGGGCCCGGCGGTGGACCGTACTGCTGACTCATAGTTGTTCCTCGCGGTAGTTCTGGGGATCCGTCACAGACTGTCGATCACGGACTTCTTCATGATCGCGGCGTCCGCCTCGGCCTTCGCGGCGAAGTCGACCCGGGTCCGGAAGTCCAGCGCGGTGACCACGTTGTCCTTGCGCCGGTACACCTCGACGGAGCCCTTGACCTGCACGTCCTCGCCGTTCACCTTGGCCGTGGAGGTGTAGTCGATCGCGATGCACTCCACCAAGACGTCCTTCGGGCACGGCAGGTTCCGTACGTTGCCGAGCTGCGCGACCTCGTTCTCGGTCTCGCCCTCGACGATCCCGAGCAGGTAGGCGTTCGCGGTCACGTTCTGCTTCTGCCGGACCCAGAAGAACGCGCGGGGCTCACCGTTCGGCGCGTACGTCGCGACCTCTTTTCCTTGGGTCTCCTTGGTGACCAGTTTCCAGCCCTGGACCGGGACGAGGGAGACGCCGAACCCGACCGGGAGCGCGTTCGGCGGCGGCTGGTACGACGATGCCGGCGCGGTCGGCGCGGTCGGCGTACCGGCAGGCGGGCTCGGCGACTGGCCCGGGTCGGCCTTCTTGTCACCGCCGGACAGCGCCACCAGCACGACCGCGACCAGCGCGACCACGAGCAGGCCGGCGCCGATCGGGATCAGCAGCGGCGGGACGGAGAAGCGCTTCGTCTTCTCCGCCGGCGGGCGGCGCATCGAGGGCGGGCCGACCTTGTCGCCCCACGCCGACGAGGTCTGCGTCGCCGGACCGGAACCAGACCCGGACCCCGGGCCGGGTCCAGGACCCGGTCCGGGCGCGCCGCCGTCGCCCCACGGCGACGGCGGTGGCGCCACCTCGAGGTCCCACGGCGACGGCGGGAGCTGGTCCTCCGGCTCGTCGGTCTCGTCCGGGTCCGGTCCGGTCTGGTTGACCCAGGGGTTACCGCCGGTCCCCTTGTCTCGCTTTCCGCTCACTGACTCTGCAGCACCGACTTCAGCATGGCCGTGGTGTCCGGGTCGAGCGTCGAGAGCTTGTCCTTGCGCCCGTACGCCCTGGCGACCGTGAACACCCCGTCCTCGCGCTCCACCACGGCGACGAACCCGACGACCGCGAGGCTGCCGCTCTGGCTGCTCTGCAGGCCCGAGTACGACTGGGTGAGCAGGGTCTTGACCGGGGTCTTGTCCTCCGGACCCGGTGTCGTCGTCTTGACCTGGCCGGTCTTGACCGAGGACAGGCTCTTGGTGTCGGTCTTGAGGACCTGCGGCAGCAGGGACGCTGCGCTGGTACCCGTCACCTTCGCGGCCTGGACCATGAAGACACCCTCGCCCTGCTTGACCAGGACGACGCCCTTGAACCCTTCGACGCTCTTGCGGATGTACCCCGTCTGCGGCTTCACGTAGACGCCCTCGGCGACCTCGATGCCCTCGTCGCCGCCGTTCGGCTCCGTCGTCGGCTCCGTGGTCGGCGAGCCGGTGGGCTCAGAAGTCGGCTCACCGGTGGGCTCGCCCGTGGGTTCCTCGGTCGGTTCGCCGGTCGGCTGCGAGGTCGGCGCGGACGTCGGGGCCGGAGTCGGGTCGGCCTGGTCGTCGTCGCCACCCTTGAAGACCAGGGCGAGCACGACACCGATGATCGCCACGACCGCGAACGCACCGCCGGCGATCAGCAGCGTCTTGCTGCTGCCGCCACCGCCACTGCGCGGAGGCTGGTTCCACTGCTGGCCGCCGTACGGAGGCTGCTGCCCGGGGAAGCCCGGCTGCTGGCCGGGAAACCCCTGCTGCTGCCCCGGGTAGCCCTGCGGAGGCTGCTGGCCAGGGAACGCCTGCGGTTGGCCCTGCTGCGGGTACGGCGGCTGCTGGCCGTACCCAGGCTGCTGCGGCTGCCCGTAACCAGGCTGCTGACCCGGCTGACCCGGCTGCTGACCCGGCTGCTGACCTGGCTGCTGGCCGTACCCGGGCTGCTGACCGTAGCCAGGCTGCTGACCGGGCTGCTGCCCCGGCTGCCCGCCGTACGGCGGCTGTCCGCCCTGACCGCCTTGACCACCGTACGGCGGCTGCTGGTTGCTCATGCCTGCGTCTCCCCAGTCGTCGCTTCGTACCCACTGGCACCCGTGGCTGCTGTCACCCCGCGGGCGGACTTCGGTACGGATCGCACCGAGTTGCCGCAGGCCGAGCAGAAGTCGGAGTGCGGGAGCAGCGGCATCTCACAGCGCGAGCAGAACGCCAGATCGCCGGACGCGTGGTTGGAACCGCCCCGAGCGGCCGACTCCAGCGCAGCCTCCAGGAGGCCCTTGTGGAGCACGGTCCGGACCCGGATGATCAGCGCGCCGAGCAGCAACAGGCCCCAGACGACGCCGAGGATCGCGCCGATCGTCGAGCCGCGGCCGCCAACGAAGCCGAGCAGGTAGATGCCGCCCTGGAACAGCGCGTTCACCACCATCGCCTGCAGCAGGCCGCCGACCCAGCGCGGCGTGAAACCGTCGTACTTCTCGCCGAGGCCGGAGAACTCCGCGCCCGCGAGACCGGTCGCCGAGCCGTACACCAGCGGCTTGATGAAGCCGTGCAGCACGACGATCGAGATCCAGGTCCCGGCACTGCTGCCCGGACCGGCGAAGCCGCCGCTGATCCAGCCCCAGTGCAGCACCAGCGTCTCGAAGCACGCGTAGCCGACACCGGCGACCACACCGAAGGTGAAGCCGTCCATCAGGTCGTCGTACCGCGGCCGCGACGCGAGGTAGAGCGGGCCGATCTGCCGGATCAGCTCCGACACGACCGGCACCAGGAGGAGCACGATCAACAGGTCCCGCAACGACGGTCCCGAGCGGTTCTCGCCGATCGTGGCGATCGACAGCCCGACCTTGTCCGACCAGATCCAGGTGAAGAGCGCCGCGAGTACGCCGGTCAGCACGAAAGCCGCGGCGACCACCGGGATCGGCTCGTCCTCCCAGAGGTTCACGTCGTACAAGTAGATGATGTAGACGATCGGGATCGCGAAGGCCGCGATCATGATCGCCACCGGCAGGGCGCCGAGCGCCGCCGTCACCACGGTCAGCAGCAGGGCGATGCCGAGCGCGACCTTGTAGGTGTACGGCTGTTTGCCGGACCCCTGCGGCATGATCGTCGAGACCAGTTTGAACGAGGCCACGGCCTCGTCGGGCCTGGCGGCGTACGCGTTCTTCCGCTCGGAGTCCCCGGTGCGCATGTCATTGCCACAGTGATGACAAAAGTGCGACACCTCGGGGACGTCAGAGCTGCAGCGCGGGCAAACCACGCCATCCTCCCAACGTCGGACGTTCGGACCGGCACGGAGGTGCGCCGACCGTGTCCGGCCTGAAACACACCTCGGGCCGAACCGGGACAGATTCTCGTACAGGCGGTCCCGGATTCATCATTTCCCGCGCAAGGGTCACCTTTTCGTGTCCGGACCGTGGCCTTGGCGCTGTTGGAGTGTGGCCCACACCTCGTCCAGGCGGCGATCCAGGTCGGCCAGGCTGCCGGAGTTGCCGACCACCACGTCCGCGACCGCGAGCCGGTCGTCCCGGGATGCCTGGCTCGCGATCCGCTGTTTCGCTTCCTCGTCAGTCATTCCGCGCTGCGCGGTCAGCCGCTGCACCTGGACCTCCAGCGGTACGTCGACCACCAGCACCAGGTCGAACCGGTCCGCCTGACCGGTCTCGACGAGCAGCGGGATGTCGTGCACCACGATCGCGTCCGCCGCCGCATCGGCCTCGATCTCGGCAGCCCGCGCCCGGACCCGGGGGTGGATGATCGCCTCCAGCTTCCGGCGGGCGGTCTCGTCGCCGAACACGATCTTCCCGAGCGCCGGCCGGTCCAGCTCACCGTCGGCCGTCAGTACGCCGGGACCGAACGCCGCGACCACCTCCGCGAGACCGTCGGTCCCCCGCGCGACCACCTCCCGCGCGAGCACATCGGAGTCGATCACCACGGCACCCCGCGCGGCCAGCCGCGACGACACCGCGCTCTTCCCGGCACCGATACCGCCAGTCAGTCCCACTCTCAGCACCGTCGCAGCCTACCGACCCGGTTCGGGCAGCAGTTGAGCCCTCCGGGCCGGACAATCGAAGGGGCAGGCTATCGAGGGGGCACGGCGTGGAGATCCGGCTACTGGGACCGGTTGAGGTGATTCGTGACGGCGTGCCCGTCGCGCGCCTGACCGGGCGCCCCCGGACCCTGCTGGCGGTGCTCGCCCTCGCCGCGCCGGAGCCAGTCACCGTGGACGCCATCGGCCGTCGCGTCTGGGGCACCGACCCGCCCGAGAACCTCCGGCCGAGCGTGCAGTCGTTGGTGTTCCGGCTGCGCCGGCTGCTCGGACCGGAGGCAGACATCGAGTTGATCGGCAGCAGTTACGCGCTGCGCATCGCCAGCGGACAGGTGGACGCGTCCCGGTTCGGGCAGCTGGTCGAGGCGGCGAGCCGCTTGGACGACCCCGGCGAGTAACGGGACCGGCTCACGGCAGCGCTCGCGCTGTGGCGCGGCGAGCCGTTCGGCGGGGTCGACTCGGAATGGCTCGACCAGCTCCAGACGCCCAGGCTGACCGAAACGTACCTGTCCGCCGTCGAGCGACGGCTCGACCTCGACCTCGCCGCGGGGAAGCACGAGCAAGCTTTGCCGGAGCTGCGGGAGCTCGCAGCGGCCTACCCGCTCCGCGAGTCGCTCTGGCTGCGGCTGCTGACCGTGCTCGCCAAGTGCGGCCGTCCGGCCGACGCGTTGACGCAGTACGAGGAACTGCGCCGCCGGCTCGCCGACGAGCTGGGAACCGATCCTGATGAGCAGCTGCGTGCCCTGCACGCTCAGCTGCTCGCGGCGACACAGCCCCGGCAGTTGGCGCCCAAGCAGAGCGCGATGACCCCTCGCCAGCTCCCGCCTGCTCCAGGGGGCTTCACCGGCCGGGCGGCGACGCTCGCCGAGCTCGACCGTCTGAGCTCGGCGCCGCGGGCGTCGAGCGCTCCGACGATCGTTGCCGTGCACGGGCCGGGCGGAGTGGGCAAGACCGCGCTGGCTCTGCACTGGGCGCATCGGGCAGCGGACCGGTTCCCGGACGGTCAGCTGTACCTGAACCTGCAGGGCTACGGGCCTGACCGGCCGCTAGATCCGGACACCGCACTGGATCTGCTGCTGCGAGGTCTCGGCCTGACCGGTGCTCAGATCCCGGATGGCCGGCAGGCGCGGGCAGCCCTGCTCCGAAGCGTCCTGGCCGGCCGCGAGGTGCTCGTCGTACTGGACAACGCCCGGGACGCCGACCAGGTGCGACCGCTGATTCCGGGCTCGGCCGGTCTGGTGCTGGTCACCAGCCGCAGCCAGCTCAGGTCCCTCGCCGCCCGGGAAGGTGCGCACCGCGTGCCGCTGGAGCCGTTCAGTGAGGACGACGCGGCGGCGTACCTCACGCGGGTCCTAGCTGCCCACGACGTTCGCCACGACACGGCGGAGCTGGCCGAGCTGACGCGGCTGTGCGGCCACCTCCCGCTGGCGCTGGCCATTGCCGCGGAGCGCCTCACCCGGGACCCGGCCGGGAGCGTGCAGGCGTTGTCCACCGAGCTCGAGCAGCATCCGGACCGGCTGGCGCTGCTGGACGTCGGTGAGGACGCCGACGGCGCGCTGCGGGCAGTCTTCGGCTGGTCGTACGACGTACTCGACTCACAGCCTGCCCGCGCCTTCCGCGTGCTCGGGCTGCATCCGGGTCCCGACACGAGTCTGGAGGCCGTCAGCGCGCTGCTCGCCGTACCGCCCGAGGAGACGCGACAGGCCCTCGGCCAGCTCGTCGGCGCGCATCTGCTCGAGCAGCCCAGAGAGAGGTACCAGCTGCACGATCTGCTGGCTGAGTACGCCGTCCGGCTCGTGCAGGAGCTCGACGACGCGGCGGAGAGCACCGCAGCGCAGACGCGACTGCTGGACTGGTACGCGCATTCGGCGCTGAACGGCAAGGTCGCGCTGGAGAAGTCTGAACCGCTCCTCGATTTCGGCACGCCTGCAGCAGGTGTCGAGCCGATGGTCTTCGAGACCGCGCGGCAGGCCGTCGACTGGTTCACCGACGAGCGGCAGGGCCTGGTCGCCGCGGTCCGCACCGCGGTCGAGCAGGGGCACGATCGAGCGGCGTACCGGCTCGCGCATGCGCTCTGGCCGTACCTCATGTACCTGCGCGCCCTTGACGACCTGTTCGAGATCCAGTGCCTGGCGCTCGACGCCGCTCGCCTTACGGGCGATGGCGACGCCGAGGCGGTGACGGCGCACGCCGTCGGTCGCGCGTACCTGTTCCGCTCCGACTTG
The DNA here is from genome assembly GCF_004331345.1 of Kribbella soli. GTDB lineage: Bacteria > Actinomycetota > Actinomycetes > Propionibacteriales > Kribbellaceae > Kribbella > Kribbella soli. The sequence continues at coordinate 329,288 of NZ_SJJZ01000003.1, forward strand.
GACCGGGCCTGCAAGCACCTCGACGAGGCGCTGCGGCTGTTCGAGTTGCTCGGCAATGACCACGGCCGGGGCTCGGCGCTGACCGACCTGGGCCGGCTGTATCGCCGCTGGGGTGACACCGACGCGTCCGTTCGGCACCACCGCGCGGCGATCGACGTTCTCGAGCCGCTGAACGACACCGCCGGAGTCGCCCGGAACCAAGCGAACATCGCCGAGACCTACCTGCTCGCCGACCGTCACCACGAAGCGGTCGTGGCAGCGCGCGAGGCGGTCGCGCTGAACCGTGTCGCCGGCGAGCGCCGCGCCGAGGCTTTCGCACTCAACACCCTCGCCACCGCGCTACTCGGCCAGGGCGACCACGACGACGCCGAGCGGATCGCCTCAGAGGCGTTGGACCTCAGCCGCGACCTGGACGACCGCTGGTCAGAGGTCTGCGCACTGACCCACCTGGGCCAGGCCCTGCACTCCCGCGACAGCGTCACAGAAGCCCACCACCACTGGCAGCTCGCCCTGGACATCCTCGACGAGACCGGAATGCCAGGCGCCGACAATCTGAACCGCACGACCCTGACCCAACTCCTCACCGCCACCAGCCTCCCGCGCCCGTTCAGAGTGCGGGAGGCCAGTCCGGCTAGTGGCGGGGTTGCAGGTAATTGCGGACCACCAGCTGACCGATCTTCGTTCCGTGGTTCTCGCCTTCGGTCGTGGCGTGCTTGAAATGGAACCCGACCAGCACTCGTGAGCGGGCGTTCTCGGCAGAAGCCTGCGAGAACCTGGTGAAGTGACGCACCACCGGGTTGGCGTCGGTGCAGGTGCTACCGGGCAACACGGTGAAGCTGCACAGCGAGAAGTCCATCCGGTCGGTCTTGAAGAACCCGCGAAGTACGGCGGCCGCCGCACCACCCTCGACGCTGTGGCCGGAGTCGTGATCGGGGATCGGCGGTGTGGTCACCAGCGGGGTCCAGGTCGGGTCCGGCGCAGTCGCGTCGTTGCCGTCCGTTGCGCCCAGCTGGATCGCGGTCACCGGCCGCCAGAACAGCAGCTTGTACTTCACGGCGAAGGTCGCGATGTAGCCGTCGGTCAGGGCCAGATCGAGCAGGCCGAACAGGCGCGCGCTCTGCCAGAGATCCAGGTGCCGGCCGGTTGCCAACTGGCGGGCAAGCCGGTTCCACAGCAACGGCGAGCTCTCCACCCAGAACCTGGCCATCTCGGTCTCGTCGGCGGTCCGGGCGCTGGGCGTGGTCACGCCGTCGCCGCCCAGACGTTTCACCTCGTTGTAGTCGGCGGCGTACTCGGCCGAGTCGAGCGCGAGCGGCGGTGCCACCGGGAACTGCTTGGCCGAGCGGAGCGCGAAGGGCCGCACCTCTCCCCACGTGGGGGCGAAGGCGAACGGCGTACCAGGAGTGAACCGGTACTCGCCGGGATCGACGCCTTGCGGGAAGTCGGCGACCACCAGCGGCACCTCGGACGCCCCGTCGTCCGCACGCTTGGCAAGGATGGTGTACGCCGACTTCTTGCCGAGCGCGACACCGGCCAGCTTCGCGGCGCTGTCCGGAATCGTCGCCAGTTCCGAGGTGTACGCCGTCTCGACGCCGGCGATGGCGGCGCTCGTGTCGGTGAACGGTGGGGTGAGGTCCGTCAGCGCACCGACCAGCGCTGTCCTCGCGGCAGCGGCAACGGCGGCCTCCGGGGACGCGCCCCGCGCACGGCCGTGGAATGCATAGGCCTGTGAGCGCGGTTGGATGGCATTCAGCGCATCGTGGATGGCGATGTGCATCATCGCGTACATGCGCGACTCGTGCAGCGGATTGTCGGTCGGCGCGAGATGAGTGGCCAGTGCGGCGGTCGCTGCGGTGGTGTTCCACCGGACCACCGCGTTGTCACTGGTCGCGACTGGGCGGCTCGGTGCAGCGTCGGCGGCGCCGTTGGCCGGTGCGAGCAGTGCAAGCAGCACAATCGCTCCGGCTGCGAGTCTGGCGCGGGACAGGACACTGCGTTTTCTGGCCACGAAAGGGCCCCCCTTGAGACAGGCCCGGAGCATCGGATCACGGGCCTTGTCCCGACGCTATGAGCCGCCACCGCGACGGTCAATGCGTCGTAGACGTGCGAGACCCCCGCATCCAGTACGGGGGATGCGGGGGTCTCGGGTACTACTGCTACCGGGTCAGCCCTGGCCGGTCAGCTTCTCGCGAAGCGCCTGCAGTGCCTCGTCGGAAGCGAGCGCACCCTCGACGGGAGCGTCGTCCTTCGGGGCAGAGCCGCCGGAGGCCGAGGAGTACGTCGACGCCTCGCCGGCCTCGACGTCCGCCGTCTTGGCGTCCTCGATCTGCTTCTTGTGGGCCTCCCAGCGCGTGTGGGCCTCGGCGTACTGCCGCTCCCACTCCTCGCGCTGCGCGTCGAAGCCCTCGAGCCACTCGCCCGTCTCCGGGTCGAAGCCCTCCGGGTAGATGTAGTTGCCCTGGTCGTCGTACGTCGCCGACATGCCGTAGAGCGTCGGGTCGAAGTCGTCCGAGACCGGGTCGACACCCTCGTTGGCCTGCTTGAGCGACAGCGAGATCCGGCGCCGCTCCAGGTCGATGTCGATGATCTTGACCATGACGTCGTCGTTGACCTGGACGACCTGCTCCGGGATCTCGACGTGCCGCTCGGCCAGCTCGGAGATGTGCACCAGACCCTCGATGCCCTCCTCCACGCGGACGAACGCACCGAACGGAACCAGCTTGGTGACCTTGCCGGGCACGATCTGGCCCATCTGGTGGGTCCGGGCGAACTGCTGCCACGGGTCTTCCTGGGTCGCCTTCAGCGACAGCGAGACGCGCTCGCGGTCCATGTCGACGTCCAGCACCTCGACCGTGACCTCCTGGCCGACCTCGACGACCTCGGTCGGGTGGTCGATGTGCTTCCAGGACAGCTCCGAGACGTGCACCAGACCGTCGACGCCGCCGAGGTCCACGAACGCACCGAAGTTGACGATCGAGGAGACGACACCCTTGCGGATCTGGCCCTTCTGCAGCTGGGTGAGGAAGTTCATCCGCACCTCGGACTGCGTCTGCTCCAGCCACGCCCGGCGGGACAGGACCACGTTGTTGCGGTTCTTGTCCAGCTCGATGATCTTGGCCTCGATCTCCTGGCCGACGTACGGCTGGAGGTCGCGGACCCGGCGCATCTCGACGAGCGAGGCGGGCAGGAAGCCACGCAGGCCGATGTCCAGGATGAGGCCACCCTTGACGACCTCGATGACGGTGCCGGTGACGACGCCGTCCTCTTCCTTGATCTTCTCGATCGTGCCCCAGGCCTTCTCGTACTGGGCGCGCTTCTTCGAGAGGATCAGACGGCCTTCCTTGTCCTCCTTCTGGAGAACCAGGGCCTCGACGTGATCGCCGACGTTGACGACCTCGTTCGGGTCGACGTCGTGCTTGATCGACAGCTCGCGGGAGGGGATTACGCCTTCGGTCTTGTAACCGATGTCGAGCAGGACCTCGTCCCGGTCGACCTTGACGATGGTGCCCTCGACGATGTCGCCGTCGTTGAAGTACTTGATGGTCTGATCGATCGCCGCGAGGAAGTCTTCCTCCGACCCGATGTCATTGACCGCTACCTGCGGGGTGGTGCGTACTGCGGGGTCGAGAGGTGCCTCGATGCTGGCCGTCATGTGGTGGGTTGCTCCGTGGACTGGTGGTGTTGTGCGGTCGCGTCATGAACCGTTGGATCGCATCAAACCGCTGGATTGCCTGAAGAGCACAGATTCACCACCGACTGCTGCGAGCACGAGCCTGCTCCGTCCGAGGTCGCGCGGGCCCATAGCGCATCTCACAGAATACCGGTCTTGACGGAGACAGCACAACCTGGGGCACCCGGTGCCGACCGGCCGCCCGCCGAGGTCTCCCGACGTGCCACTGATCTCAATGTACGACGCCGAACGCCGGACGGCCCCCGGCCAGCGTGCCCGTGTCCGCCATTCGGGAGACCAGACGGTGCGCGGCCGCCGCGACCTCGTGCTCAGCGGCCCGCTCCGCGAGGTCCAGCAGCGCCCACAGATCGGCCGCCCGACCGAGGTCCACCAGCCGCTCCCCCAGCCCCATTCCCCGGAGCGCGTCCAGTACGGCCGCGGCCAGGACCTGGTCCTCCGAGAAGCGGAGCAGGTTGCCCAGATCGGCGTACGGCGAACCGGCGTGGGCGAACTCCCAGTCGATCAACCCGGTGATCGACGCCGTCTCCGGGTCGACCAGCAGGTTCTTCGGATTGAAGTCGCTGTGCACGAGGCAGACCCGGTGCACGCCGTCGGCCAGCACGTCCTCCGCCTCGTCGACGACCGCCGCGAAACCCTCCCGCTGCCGGTCGTCGAACCCGAGCCGGAGCCCCGCGACGTACTCCGTCAGGTCGCCGAACCCGAACGGCTCGACCGTCAGCTCACCGCCGCGGAACATCCCGGACTGCAGGAACGGCATCCCGCTCAGCCGCGCCAGCAGCTCTCCCAGCTGCGTCCCGACCCGTCGCCGCTGCTCCTCCGTCGCCGACTCGAGGAAGACCTGCAGGTTGATCCCCGGCAGTCGCTCGGTCAGCAGGTACGGCGGATCCTCGAAGGACCCCTCGCGCTTGAGATCCAGCACCCGCGGCACCGGCAGCAGTCCGCGCACCAACTCGAGCAGCGAGGCGTCGACGGCGGACCGCTCCGGGTCCCGCACGTAGAACTTGATGACCGCGTCCTCGTCGCCGGCGCTCACCGCGAACGTCTGCCCGCCGTACCCACCGGTCAGCGGAACGGCACTGGCCGCGAAATCGCTCATGCCTCCGCATCCTGCCGCATCCCTTGGACAAATCGGCTTGAAGTTGACGTAGCGGCAACATCTACCGTCGGGGACGTCGACGGAAAGGAGCAGTTCGATGGCGTGGTCGATCGCGCAGGTGGCCCGGTCCTCCGGTGTCACCTCCCGCACGCTCCGGCACTACCACTCCATCGGCCTGCTGATGCCGGCCCGGGTCGCGCCCAACGGCCGGCGGTACTACGAGCAGGAGCAGCTGTTGCGGTTGCAGCAGATCCTCCTGCTCCGGGACCTCGGGCTGAGTCTGGACGTGGTGGGCGAGGTAATCGCGCACCGCGACGAGCAGGACGCGATCGAGGTGCTCGCCAAGCACAAGGAGTGGCTGGTCAAGGAGCAACTGCGCCTTGGCCGGCTGGTGCAGACCGTCGACGCCACCATCGACAACTTGAAGAGAGGAGGAGAGATGTCACCGGACAAGGTCTTCGAAGGATTCGAGCGCAACCCGTACGAGGCCGAAGCGCGCGAGCGCTGGGGCGACGAAGCAGTGGATGCGAGCTACCAGCGGATGCGCGGCTGGACCGAGGCGGACGCCGAGAAGGCCCGGACGGGCTACCCCCGCGTCCACGAAGGGCTGGCCGCGCTGAAGGCGGAAGGGGTCGCAGTGACCGAGCTGAGTGTGCAGGAGCTGATCCAGCTGCACCACGAGGTCACCTGTCTGTTCTGGACGCCGACACGTGAGGCGTACAAGGGCCTCGGGCAGATGTACGTCGACGACGAGCGGTTCCGCCAGAACATCGGCAGTGGCGACGACGCATTGGTCGAGTACATGCGCGACGCCATGACCGTCTACGCCGACAGCAAGCTGGAGAGCTGATCCAGGACCTCGGAGGCTGCAGACTCCGGGGTCCTCTAGGGTAAGCCGGTGGTCGAGCCGCGGAGGGTTGAGCTGACGGAAGCTCAGACGTCACGTGCCAGCCGGACCTATTGGGACGGGGTCGCGGCTGAGTACCTGGTCGAGCACGGCGACTTCCTCGGTGACGACCGGTTCGTCTGGTGTCCGGAGGGCGTCGACGAGGAGGCGGCCCAGTTGCTCGGGCCGGTCCGCGGCAAGCGGATCCTCGAGGTCGGCTGCGGTGCGGCCCAGTGCTCGCGCTGGCTCGCCGGGCAGGGCGCCGATGTGGTTGCCTTCGACATCTCGATCGAGCAGCTCCGGATCGCTCAAGAACTCGACGTACGCACCGGCACGGCGGTCCGCACGGTGGCCGCTGACGCTGTCGCACTCCCCTACCGCGACAGCACCTTCGACATCGTCTGCTCCGCTTTCGGAGCGCTCCCGTTCGTGGCCGACGTCGGTACGGCGTTCCACGAGATCGCGCGCGTCCTGAAGCCCGGGGGGCTGCTGGTGTTCTCGGTGACTCACCCGTTCCGCTGGACGATGCCCGACGACCCGTCGGCCGCCGGCCTGCGGATCACCCACTCCTACTTCGACCGGACGCCGTACGTCGAGGTCGACGCGTCCGGCACGCCGGTGTACGCCGAGCACCACCGCACGACCGGCGACTGGATCCGGGAGCTGACCGGCTCCGGGTTCGTCGTCGACGACCTGCTCGAACCGGAATGGCCGGCCGGGCACCGGCTCATCTGGGGCGGCTGGGGACCCGAGCGTGGCCCCCTCGTCCCCGGCACAGCCATCTGGACCGCCCACAAAGGACAGACCGCATGACCCGATTCCCCGCAGTGGACGGACTGCGAGTGATAGCTGCACTCGCAGTGGTGGTGTCACAGGTCGGTCTGCACACGCATGCGCCGTTCGCCGGGGTCGTGTCCCGGCTGGACGTCGGCTGGGCCATCTTCTGTGCAGTGTCCGGGTTCCTGCTCTACCGGCCGCACGTACTGGCGTGGTTCTCCGGCACCCTGCCCCCGCTCACCCTCCCGTACCTGCGCAGCCGCGCACTACGCATCCTCCCGGCACTGTTGGTCGCCGTCGTGCTGTCGATCGTCCTCGTCCCACAGCCGGCGACCACCTACCTCCGCTGGGCCGTCCTGACGCCGCTCCCGTTCTACCTGCTCCTGCCCGGTCTGGGGCGGCTGCTGACCGGGTACGAGCGTCCCACCCGCCGCAGTGTCCGGTGGCGGCTCCTGGTCCTGGTCGCGCTGACCGTGCTCGGACCGGTGTGGATGGCCGCGGTTATGGCAACCGGTCACCCCGAGGCAGGGCTCTGGCTGCCCGGGTACCTCGGCTGGTTCGCCGTCGGCATGGGTATGGCGCTCTGGCAGGTCGCCCGCGCCACAGGTCGGCTCGGCCCGTCAACACTCGACATGCTGACCAGAGTCCCCGGCACACTCTGGGGAATCGCTGCAGCGCTCCTGCTGATCACCGCGACTCCGATCGCCGGTCCGTACGACCACTCCACCCCCACAGCCGCGCAGGCGCTCATCAAGAGCCTGCTCTACACAGTCGTCGTCGCCTGTGTCCTCTTCCCGGTCCTGACGCCTACAGCCAGGACAGTCCGCGTACTGGGCGGTCGACCGGCGCAGCTCGCAGCACAGCTCTCGTACGGCGTTGTGGCGTACCAGTTCGTCGTACTAGGCCTGATCGACGGTCCGTTCGCCGTACAACTGCCCGTGACTCTGCTGGCCTCTGTCGTCCTGGCAGCAGTCAGCTACCGCCTCGTCGAACGTCCTGTGGTGAAGAACGCGGCAGTGGCCAAGACCGAGAGCAAGGCAACCAGCCCGAGCAGCAGCCCGGCGCGGTAAGTCCTGTCCGGCATGAAGCTTGCCGTGACCACCTGCTCCGGCCCGGCCGGCAGGACCCAGCCCTGCTGCCAGCCGCCGATCCGGATCGGCGTGAGCTTCTGGCCGCTGCCGTCGTACGCCTCCCAGCCTTCGTTGTAGTTCTGCGCGACGGCCAGCACGGACTGCTCGTCCGCATCCGGCACCTCGACCGTCAGCTCGGTCGGGTTGGGACGCCAGACGTCCACACCCTGCACCGGCGTCACGGACACGTCTCCGAACCCCGCCTTCACCAGCGTGGTCTCGACCGGCACCAGCCCCCCGTTCGCCTGCACCTCCACCTGGTGGAGGCCGGACCGCAGCGGGATGGTCGACATCTGGCCACACAGGGCGAACGCCACCTGCCGCCGCTGCAGCAGATCCCGCATGGTCGCCGCGACCTGCGTCCGCGCCGGTACGCCGTCGACGCGGACCGTCGGCCCGTTGCCGCAGTACGCCGGAACCCGGCGCTGCGGAGGGACCGCCTTCCGCAGTTCGTCCGCACCGAGAACCTCGACCTCGGTCACGCCGACCGGACTGGTCCGCGCGTCCTGCAGCGGCTTCGTCGCGGTGAAGTCGATCCTGACGGTCCGCACGTGCCTCGTCGCGAACCGGACGTACCCACCGGCGTCGACCGTGGCCGGGAGCGTCGCACCGCCGTCGAAGTGCAACACGACCTCTGCCGGCCGCGAACCGTTCAGGTACGCCTGGAACCGCAGCCCCTGCACGTCCCTTGCTGCAGGCAACTTCAGTGTCAGGCTCGGTGCCGGGTCGTCCGGCGCGGCCAGCCAGCCGGTGCCGAGATCGCGGTCGACCGCCGCGTTCGGCCGTCCCTCCGGCGCGGCGACCGCCCGCGACGACGCCGTGGCGGTGATCGCTCCCGGCACCGACAGCAGCCGTTCGAGCGCCTCGCCGTCCCGCGGCAGGGCCGTCCCGCGGAGCTGGTACGTCGCGGCCTGCGGGAGCTGCACAATGCGGGACAGGCCGTTCGGTTCGGCGGAGTCCTTCGCCTGGTCTTGGCCACACAAGGCCCGCGCGCCAACGTGCAGACAGGCTGACCTGCCGATCTGCGCGTTCCGCAGTACCACTGCACTCGGCTGCTGCTGATCAGTCTGCTGGCTGTCGGTCGCGATCAGTGGCAGACCGTCCAGCTTGCCGTTGGCGTCTGCCCGCAGTACAGCAGCCCCCTGGCCACCGAGCGCGGTCACCACAGTCGGTACGTCGTCAGCGGTGCCGCCGACCGCTACGAGCCGGGACCGAGGGATCAGCCGACCTGGGGTGGTCGCCCCGACGTCGTAGATCTCCACGCTCGGGTACGGCAGGCGGGCCTGCCCAGGCGGGCCGAAGTACGCCACCCGTCCGATGCCGGAGTCGGCCAGACTCTCGTGGATCGCCAGCGACGGCGTGCCTTCCGGTACGTCGTTCCGTACGACGACGTACCGGACGCCGTCGCGGGTCAGCTCCTGACGCAGCGCCGGGTCACCGACGCCGGAGTCGATACGGCTCCGCATGTCATTCGTGAGCGCGGCCAGTGGGCGGCTCACGAGGGCAGCGAGCGGTTCGCTGGAGCTGGACAGGACCAGCACGCTGCCGGGTGTGGTCTGCTCGTCCAACCAGCTGGCCGCGTCCTCCCAGTGCGGCGGGATCGCAGCGAACGCCCCGTCCGGTCGGGTAAGCACCACGGGCAGGGCGGCGGCCACGGCCAGGCAGGTGACCAGAACAGGTACGACGCGGCGGTGGACGCCTCGTGTGACGGACAGGTTGGTCAGGCGGCGCAGGAAGTGCGCCGCAGCCAGTGCGAGCGGCACTGCGACCACCGCACCGGCGACCGGTATCCAGCGCGGGCTTTGCGGCGCAGCGCCGTACCGGAACTGCATGAGCAGTGGGACCAGCCACCAGATCGACGCTGCGACGACGAAGCCCAGCCACGCGACAGTCAGCTTCACCCTCGCGCGCACCAGGAGCCAGACGGCCGGTGCGACGAGGGTCGCGACGCCGGCCACCGGGTTGGCGCCGCCGATCAGCGCAAACGCGACAGCCGACCAGCTGACCCGCCACCAGCCGGAGCGGGCACCTGGTGAGACGAGTGGCAGTAATACCCACGGGGCCATGGCCAGCGGCCACACCTCGATGGGGAGCCCGCCGAACGCCAGTGGAACCACGGCGTACAGCAGTGCGACGGCGAGCCGTGTCCAAGGCACGCCGTACTGCAGGACGTTGCAGAGCTTCCAGATGCCGAGGAACGCGACGCACAGGACCAGCGACCACCACAGGCGCTGCGTGATCCAGTCCGGCACCGACAGCGTGTCCAGCAACCAGTGGAACGGCCCCATCGGAAACAGGTAGCCGTAGGCGTCACTCTGCAGTTGGCCGAACGCAGTGTGCGGATCCCACAGGTGCAGTGCGCGCGACAGGAACCCGCCCGGCCCGGCCGTCAGCTCGAGTCTGCGATCCGGAACGATCTGGCCGGGAGCACGCTGAAAGCACAGAGCGATCAGAGCAAGGCATCCCAGGACGAGCCGTGCCCGCCAGACGACCTGCTCCGAACTACCAGCTTTCAGCCTCCTCACCGGCCGGACATTAACGGATCCGGCGGCTCCTGGGCGGCATCGTTGCCGTACCGTGAGGTCCGGCAAATCTCACACGATCCGAGGCAGCGTAAATGACGTCTGGCATCACTCCGGCCGATGCACCGAAGGCCAAGCGCCTGGCGTTCCTGCGGCGGGCCACCGTGGTGGCCGTAGCGATGGCGATCATGAACGTCGCCGCCTACGGATTCACGCTCATCGGCACGCACCGGCTCGCCCCGGAACAGTTCGGCGCCCTCACGGCCTTGCTGGGTCTGCTGCTGATCGGCAATGTCGCCTCGCTCGGCCTGCAGGCAGCCGGCGCCCGCCAACTCGCGACACACTCCGGTGCCGGCGCCGGAGAACTGGCCGACGCGATGCTGAAGGCAGGCAATCGCGCGGCGCTCGGACTGACCGCGGTCTGCCTGGTGCTCACGCCGGTGTTCATGTGGCTGCTGCACATCGATTCGGTGGTCTCGATCCTGCTGCTCGCCCCGACGCTCGGCTGCCTGACGGTGATGGGGTCCCAGCTCGGCGTCCTCCAGGGCAGCAAACGCTGGACCGAGCTGGCCGCGATCTACACCTCCACCGGTGTCGGCCGCCTCGTCCTGGGCGGCGGCGCACTGCTCATCCGTCCGACGCTCGACTCAGCGATGATCGGTCTCGCGCTCGGCGCCGCCGTACCGGTCGTGATCGGCCGCATCGCGCTCCGCGGATCGACCGGCGCGACCAAGGACCAGGTCAAGGAGGTACTGCGGGAGACCGTGCACGGCACGCACACGCTGCTGGCGTTCTTCGCGCTCGCCAACGCCGACGTGTTGTTCGCCCGCGCATTGCTCGACGGCACGGACAGCGGGTACTACGCGGCCGGAGTGATCATCGCGAAAGCCTGCCTGTTCCTCCCGCAGTTCGTCATCGTCCTGGTGTTCCCGACCCTCGCACAGGCGCCGGGTGACACCCTGCGGCTGCGCAAGGCGATCGCGGCTGTCGCGGGTCTCGGTGTGTGCACGGTCATCGGCACCCTGATCCTTCCCGATCTGGTCGTCGCGATCATCGGCGGCGAGGAGAAGTACGCACCCCTCGGCCCCTACACCTGGCTGTTCGCAGTCTCCGGCTCCGCGTACGCCGTACTGCAGCTGGTCGTGTACGCCGCAATCGCGCAGCAGGAGAAGCGCGCCGCGCTGGCGATCTGGCTCGGTCTGGTGGTGCTCGCGGTGGCCGCCGGGGTCATTCTCGGCACCGGCATCGCGACCGGCCTGGACGGCGTGAAGGTGCTGGCCGCGATGACCAGCACCTGCGCGCTCCTGCTGTCGGCAGGCCTGGCGGCAGGACTGCACCGCCAGGCCGCCGAATCACCACAAGCTTGACTTCGCGAACCGCCGGGCGAACGTGTTCGCCAGCACCAGCAACACCAGCCCGATCACCGATCTGAACAGCCCGATCGCGGTCGCATAACTGAACTGTGGGACGGACGAGGCCAGGCCGATCTTGTAGACGTAGGTATCGATCACCTCCGCTACGTCGAGATTCAGGCTGTTCTGCATCAGCAGCACCTTCTCGAAGCCGACGGACAGGATCCGGCCGATGTCCAGGATCAGCAGGATCACCGCGACCGGCACGATCGCCGGCAGATCGATGTGCCACATCCGCCGCAACCGGGACGCCCCGTCCACGATCGCCGCCTCGTGCAGCTCCGGCGGCACGCTGGTCAGCGCGGCCAGGTAGATGATCGCTGCGAATCCCATCGTCTGCCACGCGCCCGACCAGACGAAGAGATGCCGGAACATCCCCGAGTCGCCCATGACATCGGTCGGACCGAACCCGAACAACCCGATCAGCTTGTTCGTCACACCGGTGTTCGGACTGGTCAGGACCACGAGCAGACCGACCACGACCACTGTCGAGATGAAGTGCGGCGCGTAGGTGATCAGCTGCGTCGTGCGGCTGAACCACTTCTTCCGAACCGTGTTCAGGCACAGCGCGAGGATGATCGGCAACGGGAACGTCGCGACCAGTTCGTAGACGTGCAGATACACGGTGTTCTTGATCAGCCGCCAGAACTGGTACGACTCCACGAACCGGTCGAAGTACTTCATCCCGGCCCAGGGGCTGCCCCAGATCCCGGACACCACGTTGTAGTCCTTGAACGCGATGATCACGCCGTACATCGGCCAGTACGCGAAGATGGCCAGCCAGATCAGCGGCAGCGCGAGCATCGCGTACAGCTGCCAGTTCCTGCGGATCCGCAGCCCGAGGCCGACCCTGGACTTCGCCACCCGAGTGCGCTTGTGGCCGGCCGACCGCACCGACGACCTTGTCTCAGTTTCTGTTGTGGCCACGAGACCTCATCCCTTCAGGGAGCCGATCATGGCTCCCTTGACGAAGTGCTTCTGGACGAAGGGGTAGACCAGCAGCGGCGGAATCATGCCGATCACGATCAGCGAGTACTTCAGCTGCTGCTGCAACTCCTGCATCTGCGCCAGCTTGCTGGTGTCGGCCATCTGCGACGGGTCGACCTTGGTCTGGAGCAAGATCTGCCGCAGGATCACCTGCAACGGGAACAGGTGCTCGTTGGTCAGGTAGATCAGCGCGTTGAAGAACGAGTTCCACGAACCGACCGCGTAGAACAGCAGATTCACCGCGATGATCGGCTTGCTCAGCGGCAGGACGACGCGCCAGAAGAACCCGAAGTCGCTGCAGCCGTCCACCTTCCCGGCCTCCACCAACTCCTCCGGGATCGTCACCATGAAGTAGGTCCGGGTAATGATCACGTTCCAGACCGCCAGCGCGGTCGGCAGGATCATCGCCCACCGCGTGTTCAGCAACCCCAGCTCGTGCACGACCAGATACGTCGGGATCAGCCCACCGCTGAACATCATCGTGAACACGAACGCCGCCATGATGATCCCTTTGCCCGGCAGCCCCTTCCGCGACAACGGGTACGCCGCGAGCAGCGTGAGGATCGTGGCGACCAGAGCGCCGGCGACCGCGTAGAACACCGAGTTGCCGAAGCCGCTGACGATCGACTTGTAGTCGAGGATCGCCTTGTACGCATCCAGCGTGAACCCGACCGGCCACAGCCACACCTCGCCGGCGGACACCAGCTTGGTGTTGCTGACGGAGGCACTGAGGACGTAGACGATCGGGTACAGCACCGCCAGGCAGAAGAGCCCGAGGGCGGTGTAGATACAGGCCAGCGCGATCTTGTCGCTCTTGGTGTCCTGGATCGGCGCACCGGCCCCGAGCCGCCGCTCGTCCGGCGCCAGCGTCGTTCCCGCGCTCATCCGTTGTACGTCTCGTAGGCGGTCTGCTGGAGTTCCAGATACGGCTTCACGCCGATCTTCGCGACCCGGCCCTTGTAGTCGTTCCACGCACCGTCGTCGTTGGGGTCGAGCTGCCCGGTGAGGAACTTGGCGAACGACTGGTTCACCTCGCCCTTGAGGTTGGTCCTCAGCTCCGCCTCCTGCGCGGCCTGGTCCTGGTCCAGGGTGACCGGCGGGAACTGCATCTCCGGCGGCTGCTTGTGCGGGAAGTACTTGTCCCTGGTCTGCTCGTAGAGCGGCTTCTCGAAGGTCATGTCCTTCGGGTTCACCCGCTCACTGAGCCGGAAGTCCTGGGACCGGTACATCGGGTTGTCCTGGCTCCAGTTGATGTTCTTCTGCGAGTTCCAGGTCGCGTCGAACCCGTAGACCGCCTGCTTGCCGTTGATCCCGAGCTCGCCCTTCTTCGCCCACGAGAACGCCGGACCGCCGTATCCGCGCAGGATCGCCTCCAGCTCGTACTGGGCGTCGGCCCACTGGACCAACTGCTCCGGCTTGGCGCACTTCTTGGTGATCACCAGGTGGGCCACCTCGACGCCGACGCCGGTGTAGTCCCACGCGGCGTACTGGACGCCGTTCGGTCCCTTCAGCGGCGGGCACGCCTCGTACTGGCGCCAGCGCGCGTGCGGGTCCTTCTGGTCGATGTCCAGGAAGACGCCCCAGTAGTTCGTCCGCGCGCCCCCGATCAGCGGCTTGCCGGACGCGTTGCCGTAGCGCTTCAGCTGGTCCTCGTCGGCGGTGAACACGTCCCGGTTGATCAGCCCGTCCTTGTACAGGCTGTTCACGAACTTCAGCCCCTCACGCCACTCGTCCTTGTCGAACGCGACGTCGACCTTGCCGTCGCGAACCACCAGCCACGGCTCACCCGGGTTGTAGAGGAACGGGTTCATGAAGAACGGGTCGATCGGGGAGTCCTTGTAGCCGGCGAACGGAATCGTCTTGCCGTTGCCCGCCAGGTCGGCCTTCTTGAATGCGCGCAGTACTTCGTGGAACTCGTCGGTGGTCTGCGGCATGGCCAGCCCGACCTGCTTGATCCACTCGGTGTTCAGCCAGGCGCGGCCGTCGCTGGCCCGGCAGTGGTAGCAGTCGTTGATGCCGGGGAAGGAGTAGATCTTCTTGTCCGGCGCCTGGATCAGCTTGCGGGTGTCGGGATAGTCCTTCATCGCCTGCTGCAGGTTCAGCGCGTACCCGTCGATGTACTGGCCGACGTCGGTGAACAGTCCCTGCTGGCCGTACAGGAACAGTTGCGACCGGGTGAACGCGATCCCGAGGAAGGCGTCCGGGATGTCACCGGCGGCGATCATCGCGTTGACCTTGGTCATCACGTCGTCGTCGGTGCCGCCGACCTGCATCCACTCGATGTGGATCCCGGTCTTCTGCTCCAGCCACTTGGTGAACGCGTTGGTCTTCCAGTCGCCGATCGTCACGTCCTGCTTGACGACGATCTTGAACGTCGTCTTCTCGGTCGTGATCGGCGTCAGCGTGCGGGCGACCGGGCCGACGTACCCCTCCGGATACTGCACTGTCGCCAGCTTCGGGCCGAGCGTGACGCTGGGCGCCGCGGCGCCTGAACCCGGGGCTGCGGTGCCGGCGTTGCTCGAGCCACTGCACGCGCTGAGCACACCGCCGCCGGCGGCCGCGGTCAGTCCGAGGGCTCCGGCGATGAGTGATCGGCGGCTGAGTCCCGGGCGTGCGTGATCGTTCGGCATGGTTCCTCCTAGGCGGCGGGGTCGGAACGGAGACGAAAGATCCGAGAGCAATATCCGATAGGATCTCGGATCTTTTGCCCGGGAGAATGACATACAACGCGACCCGACGGAAGGTCTCGTCCGATACCGATCGGGATCGATCAATCACTGTTCGTATCTTGCGCGGCAAACGCTTGCCGCTTGCGTTCGGCCACCCAAATTTCTTGCGGCGAAGAAAGTCCTGGACGCCGGCCTCGGTAGGGTTCTGGGCATGCCGACACCGAAATTCGTCCTCGACCTGCGCGAGAAGATCGGGCACGACCTGTTGTGGCTGAGCGGGCTGACCGCGGTCGTGCTCAACGACCGCGACGAGGTGCTCCTCGTCGAACGCGCCGACAACGGCCGGTGGAGCCTGGTTGCCGGGATCCTCGAGCCGGGTGAGCAGCCGGCCGTCGGGCTGGTGCGCGAGATCCAGGAGGAGACCGCGGTCGAGGCAGTCGTCGAGCGCCTGGTCAGCGTCGAGTCACTCCCACCCGGCAGCTACCCGAACGGCGACCAGGTCCAGTTCCTCGACCTCTGCTTCCGCTGCCGCCCCGTCCGCGGCGAGCCCCGCGTCAACGACGACGAGTCCCTCGACGTCCGCTGGTGGCCCCTGAACGACCTCCCAGACCTCACCGACCGGGAGAGAGCCTGCATCCAGCGAGCCCTCTCCCCCGATCCCCTACCGGTGTTCGCGACCTCTTAGTGGGCGGCCTCGTGCCAGGTGCGGCCGACGCCGACAGACACGTCCAGCGGGACGGCCATGTCGACGGCGTGGCCCATGTCGTGGCGGACCAGGTCCTCGAGGGCCTCGCGTTCGCCGGGGGCGATCTCGAAGACGAGTTCGTCGTGGACCTGGAGCAGCATCCGTGACTTCAGGCCGGACTCGCGCAGCGACCGCTCGACCTTCAGCATCGCCATCTTGATGACGTCCGCGGCCGACCCCTGGATCGGCGCGTTCAGCGCCATCCGCTCGGCCATCTCGCGGCGCTGCCGGTTGTCGCTGGTCAGGTCCGGCAGGTACCGCCGGCGGCCCAGGATCGTCTCGGTGTACCCGGTCTTACCGGCGTCGATCACGATCGACCGCAGGTAGTCCCGGACCCCGCCGAAGCCCTCGAAGTACTCGTCCATCAGGCCCTTGGCCTCGTCGACACCGATCTTCAGCTGCTGGCTCAGCCCGTACGCCGACAGGCCGTACGCGAGCCCGTAGTTCATCGCCTTGATCTTCGCGCGCTGCTCCTGGGTCACCGCGGACGGCTCGACCGAGAACACCCGGGACGCGGTCACCGAGTGGAAGTCCATCCCGGAGTTGAACGCGTCGATCAGGCCCTGGTCCTTCGACACGTGCGCCATGATCCGCATCTCGATCTGGCTGTAGTCCGCCGACATCAGCGACTCGTTGCCCTCGCCGACCACGAACGCCTGCCGGATCCGGCGCCCTTCCTCGGTGCGGATCGGGATGTTCTGCAGGTTCGGCTCGGTCGAGCTCAGCCGACCGGTCGCCGCGATGGTCTGGTTGAACGTCGTGTGGATCCGGCCGTCGCGCGGGCTGATCGTCTTCAGCAGACCCTCGACCGTCTGCCGCAGCCGGGTCGCGTCCCGGTGCGCCAGCAGGTACGCCAGGAACGGGTGCTCGGTCTTCTCGAACAGCGCCTGCAGCGAGTCCGCGTCCGTGGTGTACCCGGTCTTGGTCCGCTTGGTCTTCGGCATCTGCAGCTCGTCGAACAGCACCACCTGCAGCTGCTTCGGCGACCCGAGGTTGATCTCCTTGCCGATCACCTCGTACGCCGACGTGGCCGCGTCCCGTACGCCGGTGGCGAACCGCTCCTCGAGCTGTTCCAGGTACGCCCGGTCGACCGCGATCCCGTCCCGCTCCATCGCGGCGATCACCTGGATCAGCGGCAGCTCGACGTCCGCGAGCAGCGCCGTACCGGCCTGCTTCTCGAGCTCGGCGTCGAGAGTGTCCGCGAGGTCCGCGATCGCGCGGGCGCGCAGCATCGTGTGGTCCGCGGCCGGCCCGCCCTCGACGTCGTCGAAGCTGAGCTGGCCGTTCTCGGCCTCCTCGTTGCGCAGCTCGCGCTTGAGGTACCGAACGGTGAGGTCGGCGAGGTCGTACGCCCGCTGATCCGGGCGGACCAGGTACGCACTGAGCTGGGTGTCCGAGCTGAGGCCGGCCAGGGTCCAGCCGCGCTCCAGGAAGCCGAGCAGCGGGCCGTTCACATCGTGCAGCGCCTTCGGCTGCTTCTCGTCGGCGAGCCAGGCCTGCCAGGCGGACTCGTCGTCCGGCGTCATCGTGGTCGGGTCGAACCAGGCCGCCGCACCGGACGTGTTCGCCAGCGCCAGACCGGTGATCTGACCGGTGCCGCCGCCCCAGCTGCCCTGCACCGCGACACCGACGCGGTCACCGCCGCTCACGTGCTCCTTCAGCCAGGCCCCCACCTCGCCCGGCTTCAGCTGCACGCCCTCCAGCTCGAAGCCGTGGTCGACGGCCGCGTCGACCTCCTCGTGCTCGGCGACCAGCCGCTCGCGCAGCACCCGGAACTCCAGGCTGTCGAACAGCGTGTGCACCTTCTCCCGGTCCCACGGGATACGGGCCAGGTCGTCGACCGAGACGTCCAGTGTCAGGTCGCGGACCAGCTCGTTGATCTGCCGGTTCCGGATCACGTCGGCGAGGTGCTCACGCAGCGACTCACCGGCCTTGCCCTTGATCTCGTTCACCCGGTCGATCACGTCGTTCAGCGAGCCGAACTGGTTCAGCCACTTGGCCGCCGTCTTCGGGCCGACCCCGGGCACGCCCGGGAGGTTGTCGCTCTGCTCCCCCACCAGCGCGGCGAGATCCGGATACAGCCGCGGGCCGACGCCGTACTTCTCCTCGATCGCGGCCGGGTCCATCCGGGCGATCTCGGACACGCCGCGCTTCGGGTACAGCACCGTGACGTCCTCGCTGACCAGCTGGAACGAGTCCCGGTCACCGCTGCTGATCAGCACCTCGAAGCCCTGCTCGGACGCCTGCGTGGCGAGCGTCGCGATGATGTCGTCGGCCTCCCAGCCGTCGATCTCCGTGGTCGGGATCCGGAGCGCCTCCAGCACCTCCTTGACCAGCGAGATCTGCCCCTTGAACTCGTCCGGCGACTTCGACCGGCCCGCCTTGTACTCCGTGTACTGCTCGGAGCGGAACGTCTTGCGGGACACGTCGAACGCGACACAGACATGCGTGGGCTGCTCGTCGCGCAGCATGTTGATCAGCATCGAGGTGAACCCGTACACCGCGTTGGTGTGCTGCCCGGTGGTGGTGGAGAAGTTCTCCACCGGGAGCGCGTAGAACGCCCGGTACGCCAGGGAGTGCCCGTCCAGCAGCAGGACCCGCGGTCGCCCGGTGCCCGGGGTTGCGGAGTCCTTGGTCATCGTAGAAGTGTCGGTATCTGGAGCCACACACCGACTCTAGTGGGTCCCGTGGACAGTTCTGACACACTGCTTCCGTGACAGATGAAACGAACCTCGGACCAGGTATGGGCATGGAGGGCACCCTCCTCCAGCTGATGGGAATCGTTGTCAGCGAAGCGTCACCCGAACGGGTGGTCGCGACGATGCCCGTCAAGGGCAACACGCAGCCGTACGGCCTCCTGCACGGCGGCGCGTCCTGTGTGCTGGCCGAGAGCCTCGGCTCGATCGGGTCGGCGCTGCACGCGGCGACGTCCGGGAAGGTCGCGGTCGGCGTCGACATCAACGCGACCCACCACCGCGCGGTCCGCGACGGGGTCGTCACCGGCGTCGCGACACCGATCTACCTCGGCCGGACCACCACGTCGTACGAGGTGGTCGTCACCGACGACCGGGACAAGCGGGTGTGCACCGCCCGGATCACTTGCCAGCTGATTCAGGCTCCGCCCGGGAGCTGACCGCGCGACGGGCGATCGCCGAGCGGCGCGACGACAGCAGGGCGAGCAGGTTCGGCGCATGCTCGGCGTTGAGCCGGCGACGTACGGTGTGCGTGTTCGCGAACCGCAGTACGCCGGCCTGCCCGAGGCCGAGGCGGGCGAGGAAGCGGTTCGCCTCGCGGGCGATCGCGGGCGCGACCACGGCCAGGTGGAGGCAGCTCTCGTGCTCGGCCCAGGCGACCGCTTCCGCGATCAGTGCCTTCCCGAGGCCGTGCCGGCGGGACGTGTCGCTGACGTGCAGGTACTCGACCGTGACGGTCGAGTCGTCGTGCAGCGGACTGATCATGGTCCGGCGCAGATACGCCATCCCGTGCACGTGACCGTCCAGCTCGACCACCAGCAACCGGCCGAACGGGTCGTCCAGATGCTTGCTGACGGCAACCTCGGCCGCAGCGGGCGACGGCGGGGCCGGGAGCCGGGACGGCAGACCGGCAGCGGTGCTGAGCTCACGCCACAGCGCCACCAGCGCGTCGGCGTCGCTCGGCCGGGCGTCCCTCACCTCGACGGCAGCCACCACAGCGACCTCCCGGTACGGTCCACCCCCGAGGTGAACAGACGGGCGGATACGCTCGTCCTCGCGCAACAGTAGGCCCTCGGGGGTCACATGCAAAGCTGACCACAGATGTCCGGAGGGACCAGTTTGTTCATCGGGATCGGGACCGTCGTGAACGTCGCGACAGTGCTCGTCGGTTCGGTACTCGGCGTACTCGTCGGCCACCGGCTCAGTCACCGCACCAGGGACCTCGTCACCGACGCGATCGGCCTGGTCACGCTCCTCATCGCAATTTCTTCTGCACTCGCCGTCGGCGACCACACACTCAGCGACGCGGTCGGCGACAGCGCCCCGATCCTGATCGTGCTGGGCGCGATGCTGATCGGCGGGATCGTCGGATCGCTGCTCAGGATCGAGCAGCGGCTGGAGGGTTTCGGCGCGTGGATGCAGCGCCGGTTCGACCGCGGCGAAGGGCAGAGCACGTTCGTCGAAGGGTTCGTGTCCGCGTCGATGGTGTTCTGCGTCGGCCCGCTGACGTTTCTCGGCGCCTTGTCCGACGGACTCGGCCGCGGCGCGGATCAGCTGTTCTTGAAGGCGGTTCTGGACGGCTTCACGTCGATCGCCTTCGCCGCGTCGTTCGGCTGGGGCGTCGCCGCGTCGGCCTTGGTGATCCTCGTCGTACAGGGCTCGATGACGGCCGTCGGTGCGGTACTGGGCGACGTACTGCCAGATGCTCACGTGATCGCACTCGGCGCGACAGGTGGCGTGATGCTCATCGGTGTCGCGCTGCGGCTGCTCAAGCTGAAGCAGGTGGCCGTCGCCGACCTGCTGCCGGCGTTGATCGTCGCGCCGCTGCTGGTTCAGTTGCTCGTTGTCATCCGCAACTGAACCAGCAGCAACCGCGTCAGTCCTCGCCCAGATAGGCCTTCCGGACCGAGTCGTTCACCAGCAGGTCCCGGCCGGTGCCGGACAGCACGACCTTCCCGACCTCGAGCACGTACCCGTAGTCGGCCCGCTTCAGCGCGGCCTGGGCGTTCTGCTCGACCAGCAGGATCGTCGTACCCTGCCGTTGCAGCTCGCTCACCGTCGTCATGATCCGCTTCATCATGATCGGCGACAGACCCATCGAGGGCTCGTCCAGCATCAGCAGCTTCGGCCGGCTCATCATCGCCCGGCCCATCGCCAGCATCTGCTGCTCACCGCCGGAGAACGTACCGGCCGGCTGCTTGCGCCGCTCCCCCAGGATCGGGAACAGGTCGTACGCCGCCTTCAGGTCGGAGCGCACGCCCGCGGGATCCCGACGGGAGAACGCGCCGAGCAGCAGGTTCTCCTCGACCGACAGCCGCGGGAAGATCCGCCGGCCCTCGGGCGAGTGCGCCAGACCGCGGGTGACGATGTCGTGCGCCGCCACGTGGTCGATCCGCTCGCCCTGGAACCAGACCTCCCCGCCGGTCGGCCGGAGCAGACCCGAGATCGTCTTCAGCGTGGTGGTCTTGCCGGCGCCGTTGGTGCCGATCAGCGACACCACCTGCCCCTGCTCCACGCTGAAGCTGATCTTCTTCACCGCAAGGATCTTGCCGTAGGCAACTTCCAGGTCCTTGACCTCGAGCATCGCGGCCATCAGACCTCCCCTCCGGGTACGTCGTCCTGCGGGCCTTCGTCCTCGTCGTCGTCCTCGCCGGTGCCGATGTAGGCCTCGATCACCCGCGGGTCGGACTGCACCTCCTCGGGGGTGCCCTCGATCAGGGCCGCCCCCTGGACCAGGCAGAGCACCCGGTCGCAGAGGTTGAAGATGAACCGCATGTCGTGCTCGATCACCACGACCGACAGCCCGGAGTCCCGGATCTTGAAGATCAGGTCACTGGCCTGCCGGGTCTCCTGCGGGTTCATACCGGCAGTCGGCTCGTCCAGCAGGATGAGCTTCGGGTCGGTGGCCAGGGCCCGCGCGATCTCGAGCCGGCGCTGGTCGCCGTACGGCATGTTCCGGGCCAGGTGCTCGGTCGACCGGCCGAGCCCGACGAACTCGAGCAGTTCCTGGGCCCGGGCCCGGGTGGCCGCCTCCTCGCGGCGGAACTTCGGGCCGTGCAGCACCGACGTGAGCGCGCCGGCGCTGGTCCGGCAGTACCGCCCGACCATCACGTTCTCCAGCGCGGTCATGTTCGCGAACAGCCGGATGTTCTGGAACGTCCGCGCCATCCCGGCCCGGACCACGGCCCGCGGCTTGGGCGGCAACGGCGTACCGGAGAACCGGACCTGCCCGCTGGTCGGCTTGTAGAGACCGGTGAGGCAGTTGAAGAACGTCGTCTTGCCGGCGCCGTTCGGGCCGATCAGACCGACGATCTCGCCCTCGCGGACGGTCAGGTTGACGTCGTTGACCGCCAGCAGACCGCCGAACCGCATAGTCACACCGGAGGCTTCCAGGACCGGGTCGCCGATCGGCCGTGCGGCCACGTCCTGAGTTTCGGTCACCGTCATTTCGCCTCCTCCACCGCGATCAGCCGTTCCTCTTCGACCGCGACGGCCAGCGCCTCGTCCTCCTCGTGGAACTCCAGCTTCCGGCGTCTGCTCGCGACCAGCCCCTCGGGCCGGAACCGCATCATCAGCACCAGCAGCAGGCCGAACAGCAGCAGCCGGTACTCGAGGAAGAACCGCAGCTTCTCCGGCAGCACCTTCAGGATCGTTGCACCCAGCAACACCCCGACGATGGTGCCCATACCGCCCAGCACGATCGCGGCCAGCAGGAACGCCGACTCCAGGAAGATGTACTGGTCCGGACTCACCGCGCCGTCCTGGTGGGCCTTGACCGTGCCCGCCATACCGGCCAGGAAGGCGCCGATCGCGAACGCGAGCAGCTTCAGCCCGAACACGTTCACGCCCATCGCCTCGGCGGCCTTCTCGTCCTCCCGGATCGCCACCCAGCCGCGCCCGATCCGGCTGTTGTTCAGCCGGGAGAACGTCAGGATGACGAAGCCGACCAGGATCAGCAGCAGGAAGTAGTAGTTCGCGTTCCGGGTGAGTTCGACACCCGCGACCGTGTGGTCGGTACCGAAGTCGAAGCCGAACAACACCAGGTCCGGGATGCCCGGGATACCGTTCGGGCCGTTGGTCAGGTTCGGCCCGTTGTTGCCGTCCAGGTTGAACATCGAGAACCGGAAGATCTCACCGAAGCCCAGCGTCACGATGGCCAGGTAGTCGCCGGAGACCCGCAGCGTCGGCGAACCGATGATCAGGCCGAGTGTCGCCGCCACACAGGCGCCGACCAGCACCACGATCAGGAACGGCGGCTTCCAGTCGATGGTCGCGAACGCCGACGTCGACAGCGTCGCCGCGACGTACGCACCCGATCCCAGGAACGCGATGTACCCGAGGTCCAGCAGGCCGGCCAGGCCGACCACGATGTTCAGACCCATCGCGGTGGCGCTGAAGACCAGCACCGAGCCCGCGATCGACATGTTCGTGTCGTCCCCGTTCTGGGTGAACGGGAACAGGAACGCCGCCGCGAACGCCGCCAGGGTCAGCACCTTGCGGTGCCGCTGTCCGGCGTGGCTGACGAACGTCATCACCCCGCACCGGAACAGGCAGGTCGCGGCCGCCCCGACGAACACCAGGCACAGGATCAGCGGCCAGGCCTCGGTCTGAGCGAGCGCGTACGCCGCGGTGAACAGCAAGGCCGCCATCAGGACCGCGATCGAGAGGATGTCGAACCAGGCCGGCATCCGCGCCTCGCTCATGTCCCGCAGCTGGTGCAACGGCAGCATCCACGCGGACACCGCGATCAGCAAGCCGCCGACGAGCGTGACGTACCCGCCCGGGTTGACGTTGATCAGGCCGTCGGACTCCACCGAGATCGCGACCAGGGCCAGCACCATGTACAGCACCAGCCCGACGCCGAGGGCCCGCAGACCGAGGGTCGCGTCCAGCCACGAGCCCAGCTTGACCAGCGGCCCCTTCTCGACGAGCAGCAGCACGAGCGACAGCAGGGCGAGGATGATCGCCAGGATCTGCAGGCCGTTCGGGTAGAAGTTGATCGACAGGTCGTTCAGGATCTGACCGTCGTAGCTCCAGGACAGGAACGAGCCGACGATCACCAGCGCCACGCCGGCCAGGCCCAGCGGCCAGGCGATCGGCTTGCCCGGCTTCGCCACCGGAGCCTCCGAGATGTCGTCGACAGGAGTGTCGATATCGGTCATGCGCGGTCCACCACCCTCGCGCCCAGCAGGCCCTGCGGCCTGAACACCAGAACCAGGATCAGAATGACGAACGCCCACACGTCTTTCCAGGTACTACCGCCGAACTGGCCGGGGATGTACTGCGTGGCCATCGCCTCGACGACGCCGAGGACCAGACCACCGGCGACCGCACCGTAGATGTTGCCGATACCGCCGAGCACGGCGGCGGTGAACGCCTTCAGACCGGCCAGGAAGCCCATCCGGAAGTCGATGTTGGTGTTCTGCAGGCCCTGGGAGACGCCGGCGATCGCGGCGAGCACCGCACCGAGGGCGAAGGCGACCACGATGATCCGGTCGACGTTGATTCCCATCAGCCGTGCCGTGTCCGGGTCCTGCGAGACCGCCTGCATACCGCGGCCGATCCGGGTCCGGTTGATGAAGAACCAGAGCAGGACCGCGCAGATCACGAGCGCCCCGACCGTGAAGAGCGCGGACCGCTGGATCGTCACACCGCCGACCTGCAGCGCCTTGCCCGTCACCACGTCGATCTGCGGGAACGGGATGCGCAGCTTGGCGCTCGGCCACTCGACAGTGGTGATCAGCTTCTTGTAGAGCAGCCAGCCGACCTCGGCGACGACGGCGCCACCGACAGCGGCGGCCGCGATCGCCGGAACCGGTATCTCGGCCCGGGCGTTCCGTCGTACCGCCAGACCGGCCAGCCAGCCGATCGCGGTGCCGACCACTGCGCCGAGCACGATCACGCCGACGACCAGCAGCGGGTTGAGATCGCGGTTGATCAGCCGTACGACGCTCCACAGGCCGACGGCGCCACCTGCGCCGCCGAGCAGCGGGGCCCGGTCGTACCACCTGGACACCGGGTGGTTCAGGTCCACCTTGGCCACCCGTCCGCCGGCGACGTAGCCGACGGCGATCGCCAGACCGGCGAACACCAACACCGTCCAGGCGGGCTCCTCGTAGAAGAGGCGGACGAACTCCTGCAGGAACACGGAGATGCCGATCGCCGTGATCAGCGGCGCGAGTCGTGGCGCGTTCCGCAGGGGACGGTACGCGACACGCTCCATCAGCACCGCGGTGCCGACCGACGCGATCATGGCGCCGACGATCATGATCGGCAGGATCCATACATTGGTCTTGCCGTCGAAGAACAACAGGTACGTCGTCAGCGCGCCGAACGCGCCGATCATGAACACCTCGCCGTGGGCGAAGTTGATGAGCTGCACGATGCCGTACACGACCGTGTACCCGACCGCGATCAGGGCGTACAGCGAGCCCAAGGTCAACCCGTTGACGAGTTGCTGGAAGAACTGGTCCACGTCGACCTCCCATCTGCCTCGGTTATGACATGCCACGGGGGTGGGAGGATCGCTCCCACCCCCGAGACATGAGGTCGACTCTGCTTACTTGGTCTCGAAGTCCTTGGTCTCCACGGTCGCCCACTTGCCACCGGCAACCTTGTAGACGGTCAGGACCTTCGACGTGGTGTCGCCGTACTGGTCGAACGCGACCTTGCCGGTCACACCGTCGAAGCTGACCTTGGCCATCGCGTCGACCGTCGCCTTGCGCGCGGACTCGACGTCCGTGGCGCTCTTCAGCGACTCCTTCAGCGCGGCGATGATCGCGTTCGCAGCGTCGTACGAGTAGCCACCGTAAGCGGCGTACGGCTCCTTGTACTTCTCAGCGGTGTAGTCCGCGACGAACTTCTTCGCCGACTCCAGGCTGTCGACCGGGGCGCCGACCGAGGTGGCCAGGTCGTTGTCGGCCGTCTTTCCGGCCAGGGTGATGTACTTCGGGTCGAAGATGCCGTCGCCGCCCATCAGCGGGACGTTCAGGCCGGCAGCCTTCATCTGCTGCGAGAGCGGCCCGGCGTTCGGGTACTCACCGCCGTAGTAGACCGCCTGCGGGTTGGACGGCTTGACCGCGGAGATCACGGCCTGGTAGTTCGACTCGTCCGGGTTGATCGTCTGCGCCGACACGATCTGACCACCGAGCTTCTTGAACTCCTCGGTGAAGGTGCCGACCAGGCCCTGGCCGTACGCCTTCTTGTCGTGGATCGTCGCGACCTTGGTGATCTTCGCGGTCTCGTACAGGTACCGGGCCGCGAACGGACCCTGGACCGCGTCCGTCGTGCAGGTACGGAAGTACGTCGGGTACGGCCGCTTCGGCTCGGTCTGCCACTTGGCGCCCTGGGTCAGGCCGGGGCCGGTGTTGGCCGGGGAGACCTGGACGATGTCCTTCGGCGCGAGCACCGGCTGGACCTGCTGGCTGACGCTGGTGTTCAGCGTGCCGACGACGCCGATCACGTCCTTGTCGCTGGCGAGCGCGGTGGCGGCGTTCTTGCCCGGCTCGGTCTTGCCCTCGTCGTCCTTCGGCACTACCTCGAGCTTCCAGCCCGGGATCGCCTTGGCTTCGTTGGCCTGCTTCACGGCGAGTTCGACGGAGTGCTGGATACCCAGACCCAGAGCCGACAAGTCTCCGGACAACGGCGCGATGACGCCGATCTTCGCGGTCTTGGTCGCTTCTTCGGAGCCCCCGCCAGAATCGTTGCCACTGCGTGAGCCGCAGGCAGTCAGGGCCAACGACGCAACGATCAGCGACGCGCCGACCCGTACTACGGAACGCTGGTGCACTGTTCCTCCCATGTCTGGATAGTCCCAGCGAATCCGGGACTCTCGCGCATTTGCCACGAGCACCCGCAGGTTAGACCCAGCGGTGGTTCCAAGCGAACAGCGCACAGGCTGTGTTGTGAGGTCGTTACCCCGGTAAGCATCGTCCGATGACCTGATTGCTGTCCGACCGCCAAATGCGGTGACACAGAGTCAGCGAGCGGACTGTCTCAGTGAGATCCGCTCGACGCGACCGGCGGCCTCGGCCACGGTTTGTCACCAATGCCGGTAAGCGTTCACCTCACGGTTACGACACGCCGGTACTGCGAGCAGATGACGGCAGATTGCGCATGGACAGGCAGATGTTCTCGCCCGATCAGGAATCTCCGGCTTCGTTGACGACCAGCTCGGCGACCTGGCGCATCGAGACCCGCTTGTCCATCGCGGTCTTCTGGATCCACCGGAACGAGTCCGGCTCGGACAGCCCGAACTTGGTCTGCAGGATCGACTTCGCCCGGTCGACCAGCTTGCGGGTCTCCAGCCGCTCGGCCAGGTCGGCGACCTCCCGCTCCAGCTCGGCGAGTTCGACGTACCGGGATGCGGCGATCTCGATCGCGGGCAGCAGGTCGGCCTTGGAGAACGGCTTCACCAGGTACGCCATCGCGCCGGCGTCCCGCGCCCGCTCGACCAGCTCCCGCTGCGAGAACGCGGTCAGCATCAGCACCGGGGCGATCCGCTCCCCCGCGATCTTCTCGGCCGCGCTCAGCCCGTCCAGCTTCGGCATCTTCACGTCGAGAATCACCAGATCCGGCCGCAGGTCGATCGCCAGCCGGATAGCCTCCTCGCCGTCCCCCGCCTGCCCGACGACGTCGTACCCCTCTTCCGCGAGCATCTCGGCCAGATCCATCCGAATCAAAGCCTCGTCCTCGGCAATCACCACACGCTTAGCAGTCACACCGCACACCCTAGCGACCCCACGTCAGCTCTTAGCCCCCACAAACGTGTCGAGCACAGCAACCGCCTCCCGCCGACTCACCGCGATGGCATTCCGCCGCGGCTGCCGCCAAGCAATCCCTAACTGATCCAGCGCATCCGTGAGAATTTTCCGGATGTCCTCCGACTCGTTCGAGAACATGTACCGCGGGTAGTAATACCGCTTGCCGTCCGGCTTACTCGCCCAGTTCACGAACCGGCACCCATCCGAGTGAAACAGCCCCCGGAGCAACTGTTCGGGGTACTCGGCAACAATCTCCCGCTGCCAGTCCGCCAACTCGATCTTCCGCAGATGCTTCCGTCCAGGCCCGTGCTGCGGAAAGACACACGGCCAGTGCTTCCAGCGAGCCTCTACCCGGATCGCTCCGCCGCCACCACGCAGGCAGGGGCTCGCATTCGGCTTCACGCGCTTGATCGTCTCGGCGATCTCCTGGTTCAGATCGCTGTATCTCTCATCGTTGGCGATCTGCAGCGTGAAGACACCTCGTCGCGCCCGCGCGATCGAACCGTCCCCCAGATACCACCCCAGCAGGAGCGCGTACGCCGTCTCGTCCAGACCAGCCCCGTCACACCGCGGGCACGAGGCCTGGGCGCGAACACCGCCGCGCGTCCGGCCTTCCATCTGGTAGCGACGACGCCACGTCCGAATCGTCTGCAGCGCAACGCCATGGATCTCCGCGTTGACACGATCAGGCACACCGTCGCCCGACATCCGCAACGCGGACTCCACCGTCTCCCGCGACCTGAAGTGACCCATGCCACATCGTCCCGAAGACCACCGACAGTTTGTGCCGGGTGTGGGATTCGAACCCACACGCCCTTGCGAGCAACGGATTTTGAGTCCGTCGTGTCTGCCATTCCACCAACCCGGCAAGGCTGCAGGAGAACTCTAGCCGCAATTCGACCGATTCCGCTCATCGCCCTGCCGCCTGCGCTGTAGGTCGCAGGTCTCGCGCGGCCGAGCCGAAGTTCTAGGTTGTGAGGTGGTGGTGGGCGAGGGTGGCTAGGACTGGGGACTCGTAGTCGTGGTGGTTGTGCAGGGTGGCGCCGGTTTCTGTGCCGGGGCCTTTGAGTGCGTTCGTCAGTTCGGCTCGGAGGAGGTGAGCTTCGGGTGAGGGGTCCGACTCGAGTGCGGCCAGCGCGCGTCGGGCGGCGGGGCGGTAGTTGGGGATGAAGAAGATTCCGGGGTCATCGGGAAGTACGACGTTGTCGGGGTGGCAGTCCCAGAACTCGACGCCGTTGAAGGTGGTCGCGCGGAAGTCGAGGTTCACGAGGGGTGCTGGAGCCGGGCAGTCGGGTCGGGGGCGGCAGTCGAAGACGATGTCGCGGAGTGCACCGGCGAAGGTGCAGTCGCGGAGGTCGCACTGCTCGAACTGGACGCCGTCGAGACGGGCCTGCGAGAAGTCGCAGCCGTCGAAGAGTGCGCCGATCAGCACGGCGCCGCGGAGGTCGGCACCGGCGAACGACACCTGCCGCCACTCGTTGCGGCGTTTGCGGTGCCAGCTTCCCAGTACGGCGTCCCGCAGGTCGGCGCCGGCGAACGAGGAGTCCGCGACCTTTGTGTCCCAGATCCGCAGATCCCGCAAAGCCGCGCGCCCGAAATCGCAGCCGTCGATCCGGCTACCCGTCCAGCGCAGCCCCACGGCCTGGGACCCGCGGTGGTCCTCGCCGTGCAACCGGGCGTTCTTGAGATGGTCCACGGACCGAAGCTAGTCGAGGCGGGCGGTCACCGGACCGCCCGCCTCTCTGCACCCGGTCTTACGGGTTGGGGCTTCGGTAGGCGGGGGCGTTGCCTTCGATGGCGTCGCCCATGCGGTGGACGCGGAGGGCGTTGGTGGAGCCGGGGATGCTGGGCGGGGAGCCGGCGACGATGACTACCAGGTCGCCCTTGTTGAGGATGCCGAGTTCGAGGAGGCGCTGGTCGACCTGGCGGACCATTTCGTCGGTGTGGTCGACGGTGGGGACGATGTGGGTGGTGATGCCCCACACCACGCTCAGCCAGGAGCTGACCGACGGGACCGGCGTGAACGCGAGCAGCGGGACCTCGGTGCGATAGCGAGCCAGACGCAGCGCCGTGTCACCGGACTGGGTGAACGCGATCAGGTACTTCGCTTCCAGCCGCTCCGCCACGTCCGCGGCCGCGCGGGCGATCACGCCGCCCTTGGTCTTCGGCTCCCATTCGATCTCCTGGACCCGGCCGAGGCCGTGCTCCTCGGTCGACTCCACGATCCGGGCCATCGTCTTGACGGTCTCGATCGGGAACCGCCCGACGCTGGTCTCACCGGACAGCATGACCGCGTCCGCGCCGTCGAGTACGGCGTTCGCGACGTCGGAGGCCTCGGCCCGGGTCGGCCGCGGCGCGGAGATCATCGACTCCAGCATCTGGGTGGCGACGATCACCGGCTTCGCGTTCAGCCGGGCCTGGTCGATGATCAGCTTCTGGACCAGCGGGACCTCCTCGAGCGGGAGTTCCACGCCGAGGTCGCCACGGGCCACCATGAACCCGTCGAACGCCTCGATGATCTCGTCCAGGTTGGCGACCGCCTGCGGCTTCTCGATCTTCGCAACGACCGGGAGCCGCAGCCCCTCCTCGTCCATGATCTTGTGCACCAGCTGGATGTCGGCGGCGTCCCGGACGAACGACAGCGCGATCATGTCGGCCGGCAGGTGCAGCGCCCAGCGCAGGTCCTCGGCGTCCTTCTCCGACAGCGCGGGCACGCTGACCGAGACGCCGGGCAGGTTGATGCCCTTGTGGTTGGAGACCGGCCCGCCGACGGTGACCCGGCAGATCACGTCGGTCTCGGTGACCTCCTCGGCGACGAGCCCGATCCGGCCGTCGTCGATCAGCAGCTGGTCGCCCGGGTTGACGTCACCCGGCAGACCGTCGTACGTCGTACCGCAGATGGTCTGGTCACCGGGCACCTCCCGGGTGGTGATCGTGAAGCGCTCGCCGTAGGTCAGCGTGGCCTTGCCCTCGGCGAACTCGGCCAGCCGGATCTTCGGGCCCTGCAGGTCCACCAGGATGCCGACGTTCTTGCCGGTCTCCGCGGCAGCGGTCCGAATCCGCTGATAGATGCGCTCATGCTCGGCGTGGGCGCCGTGGCTCAGATTGAGCCTTGCGACGTCCATACCTGCTTGGACGAGTTCTGTGATGCGCTCCGGGGCGGCCGTAGCCGGGCCGAGCGTACAAACGATCTTTGCGCGACGCACGTCACAAAACCCTACTCCTGCAAACCACTGGGTCCGCTGGTCCGCCCCCGTTACTGGACAGTTAACAGTTGAAGACGAGCGGGCGCATCGCCTGAATCGTCAAGAACCCAAGGGGGTGTAGGGCCCGACGGTCACGTCGCCGCTCGGCTGGGCGGTGACCGTCTGCAGGCCGACCGGCAGCCCCTTCTGGTACGTGATCAGTGTGACCTCGCCCGGTTTGCGCAACGTGTAGCCCAGTGCGAAGGCGTACGCCGCTCCCCCGGTCGTCCCGTTCGTGTACGTCGTGACCGCGCGGTTGTCGACCACCC
This sequence comes from Kribbella soli, assembly GCF_004331345.1. Taxonomy (GTDB): domain Bacteria; phylum Actinomycetota; class Actinomycetes; order Propionibacteriales; family Kribbellaceae; genus Kribbella; species Kribbella soli. The sequence goes on from NZ_SJJZ01000003.1 coordinate 360,172, forward strand.
GGTGTTCGGGCCCGACCTGACGATGCAAATGACCGGACAGCAGCAGCGTCGCGCACCCCCGGGCGGCGGTGTCGGCGAACGACGACGGGTCGTGCACCACCATCGTCGAGATCCGCTTGTCGTCCGGCTGGTCGCAGGCGATGTCCGCGAGCCGCTGCGACTGCTGCTCGATCGTCTCGTCGCCCGGGGTGTCCGCGCTGCCGAGCCCGGTGCGGGTCGGATCGCTGTCGCCGAGGAACCGGATCCCCTCGACCTCGACCGGCTTGCTGTCGAGCACGGTGAATCCGGCCTTGCGCATGAACTCCTCGACATGGCCGCCGGCGTCGTGGTTGCCGGCCACCGAGACCACCTTGAAGTCCTTGAAGTGCTGCCGCAGCGAGTTGATGCTGAACGCTTCCCAGCTCTGCCCGGACGAGGTGTCGTCACCGGCGTCGATGAGCAGCTTGGCGCCGCCCGCCTTGCCCACCTCGGCCGCGAAGCCGTCGATCCCGATGTTGTCGTGCCGGTCCGAGACCAGCAGGGCGACCTTCTCGTTCTCGTTCGGCTTGTGCAGCTGCGGGGAGACCTCGGCGACCCGGTCCTTCAGCTCGCCGTACAGCTCGGTAGACTTCTTGTACGTCTCGACCAGCGTCCGGATCACCCCGACCCCGCCGGTGGTGGAGAACCCGGACGCGACCTCGACCGTCTTCAGCCGGTTGTCGAACGACATCTCCGGCAGCAGCTTGAACAACGGCTGCCACTGCGTCGGCGGTACGTCGGCCTGCCGCATCCGTCCCGGCCCGTAGATCGACGCGATCGTGATCAGCATCGCGACCAGGATGACGATCATCCGGTGCTCGGTACGGCGTTCGTGCCGGTGGACCAGGTGCCACAGCTCGCTCCGGCGCCGTACCCCCAGCGCTGTCCACAGGGTCGCGACCACCACGACCACGAGCAGGCCGGACCCGGCCCCGGCGACCGCGTTGTCGACCGCCATCTCCTGGATGACCTGCTTGATCCGCCCGATCTCACCGTCGGGCTGGGAGGCGATCAGGGTGTCGCGGGTGAGCAGCTCGGTGAGGTTGTCGGCGTCGGTCTCCTGGACGTCGACGTTGACGCCGATGCCGCCGGGCGTGTTCGTCGGGATCCGCAACCGCGGCAGTACGGCGCCGAGGTCGAGGGTCGCGTGCCCGTCGAACGTCGGTGACACGGTCGCCGCGTGGGCACCGATCGTGACCCGCTCGGAGTCGTTCACGAACCCGAACAGCCCCACCACGACCGAGGTCAGCACGAAGAGCAGGCTCAAACCGGCCCACGGCGCAACCGTCCGCAGCCGCTCCTTCGTCACCAGCCTCAGCACCACACTCACCAACCTACCGAGAAGCCCCACCTTGAGCACCGACCAACCGTTTCCCATGCCGGGTTTTGGTTGCCTGGGGCCCAAGGTGGGGCTGCGGTCAGACTGCGAGGGGGCGGGCGGTGGGCGGGATCGGGGTGGGCAGTGTCGACGATCCGGTGAGGTGGGCGTCGACGCCGCCGGCGCAGGAGCGGCCTTCGGCGATGGCCCAGACGATCAGCGACTGGCCGCGGCCGGCGTCACCGCAGGCGAAGACGCCCTCGACCGACGTCTGGTACCGGTTGTCCCGCTTCACGTTGCCGCGCTCGTCGAGCTCGACGCCGAGCTGCTCGAGGAAGCCCTCGCGCTCCGGGCCGACGAAGCCCATCGCCAGCAGCACGAGCTGCGCCGGGATGGTGCGCTCGGAGCCCTCGACCGGGTTGAACTTCCCGTCCTTGAACTCCACCTCGACCAGATTCAGCCCCGCGACGTTGCCGTCGGCATCGGCCTCGAAGTTCACCGTGGAGACGGCGTACACCCGGTCGCCGCCCTCCTCGTGTGCGGAGGCGACCCGGTAGATCATCGGGTACGTCGGCCACGGCTGGTGGCCCGGGCGGTCGTCGGAGGGCCGCGGCATGATCTCCAGCTGGGTCACCGACCGCGCGCCCTGGCGGTGCGCCGTACCGAGGCAGTCCGCGCCGGTGTCGCCGCCGCCGATGATCACCACGTCTTTGCCGGTGGCAACGATCTGGTCCTCGACGGTCTGTCCGAGCGAGGCCCGGTTGGACTGCGGCAGGTACTCCATCGCCTGGTGGATGCCGCCGTACTCGCGGCCCGGCACCGGCAGGTCCCGCGCGGCGGTGGCGCCGGTGGCGATCACGACCGCGTCGTACCGCTGCTTGAGCTGGGTGCCCGTGACGTCCACGCCGACGTTGACGCCGGAGCGGAAGACCGTGCCCTCTTCCTTCATCTGCTGGATGCGGCGGTCGACCTGAAGCTTTTCCATCTTGAACTCGGGAATGCCGTACCGCAGCAGGCCGCCGGGGGTGTCGGCGCGCTCGTAGACCGCGACCGTGTGACCCGCGCGGGTCAGCTGCTGGGCGGCGGCCAGGCCGGCCGGACCGGACCCGACGACCGCGATGGTCTTACCGGTCAGCCACTCCGGCGGCTGCGGCTTGACGTCACCGGTCTCCCAGGCCTTGTCGATGATCGCGACCTCGACGTTCTTGATCGTCACCGGGTCCTGGTTGATGCCGAGCACGCACGAGGTCTCGCACGGCGCCGGGCAGAGCCGGCCGGTGAACTCCGGGAAGTTGTTGGTCGCGTGCAGCCGCTCGATCGCGCTCGACCAGTCGTCGCGCCAGACCAGGTCGTTCCACTCCGGGATCAGGTTGCCGAGCGGGCAGCCGTTGTGGCAGAACGGGATGCCGCAGTCCATGCAGCGGCCGGCCTGCTTGGTGATGATCGGCAGCAGCGCCTTGCCGGGCCCGCCGGGGTAGACCTCTTTCCAGTCCTGCACCCGCTCGTCGACCGGCCGCCGGTCGGCGACCTCGCGTCCGGTGGTCAGGAATCCCTTGGGGTCAGCCATCAGATGGCCTCCATCATCGCTCGCGTGGTGGCGTCCTCGTCCAGGCCGTCGCGCTCGGCGGCCGCCTTGGCCGCCAGCACCCGGGCGTAGTCGCGGGGCATCACCGTGGTGAACCTGGCCGCCGCGGCCGGCCAGTCGGCGAGCAGCTTGGCCGCCCGTTCCGAACCGGTCTCCTCGAAGTGCCTGCGGACCAGGTCGTGCAGCAGTTCGGACTCGTCCGTGGTGACCGGGTGCAGATCCACCAGCTCCGGGTTCACCAGGGTGTGGTCCAGGTCGATCACGTGGGCCACGCCGCCCGACATGCCCGCGGCGAAGTTCCGGCCGACGGCGCCGAGTACGACGACGCGCCCGCCGGTCATGTACTCGCACGCGTGGTCGCCGACCGACTCGACGATCGCGGTCGCGCCGGAGTTCCGGACACAGAACCGTTGCCCGACGCCGCCGCTGATGAACAGTTCACCGGACGTCGCGCCGTACGCGATCACGTTGCCGGCGATGATCTGGTCGGCGGCGTCGAACCGCGCGTGCCGGTCGGGCCGGATCACGACCCGGCCGCCGGACAGGCCCTTGCCGACGTAGTCGTTGGCGTCACCTTCGAGTCGCAGGGTGACTCCACGCGGTACGAAGGCGGCGAACGAGTTACCGGCCGACCCGGTGAAGGTCAGGTCGATGGTGCCGTCGGCCAGCCCGGCCGCGCGGTACCGCTTGGTGATCTCGTGGCCGAGCATCGTGCCGACGGTCCGGTTGACGTTGCGGATCGCGAGCTGCGCCCGGACCGGTTCGCCGTTGTCGAGTGCCGGCCGGCAGATCCGGATCAGCTCGTTGTCGAGCGCCTTGTCCAGACCGTGGTTCTGCTCGACGGTCTGGTGCAGCGACGCGCCCTCGGGCAGCGCCGGCACGTGCAGGATCGGCGACAGGTCGAGCCCGTCGGCCTTCCAGTGGTCGACGGCGCGCTCGATGTCCAGTACTTCGGCGTGCCCGATCGCCTCGTCCAGCGTCCGGAACCCGAGCTCCGCCAGGTACTCGCGGACCTCCTCGGCGATGAACTCGAAGAAGTTCACGACGAACTCGGGCTTGCCGGAGAACCGCTCCCGCAGCACCGGGTTCTGCGTCGCGACGCCCACCGGGCAGGTGTCCAGGTGGCAGACCCGCATCATGATGCAGCCCGACACCACCAGCGGCGCGGTCGCGAAACCGTACTCCTCCGCGCCGAGCAGCGCCGCGATGATCACGTCCCGCCCGGTCTTCAGCTGGCCGTCGGTCTGTACGACGATGCGGTCCCGCAGCCCGTTCAGCAGCAGGGTCTGCTGGGTCTCGGCCAGACCGAGCTCCCACGGACCACCCGCGTGCTTCAGCGACGTCAGCGGCGCCGCGCCCGTACCGCCGTCGTGGCCGGAGATCAGGACGACGTCCGCATGCGCCTTCGAGACACCGGCCGCGATCGTGCCGACGCCGACCTCGGAGACCAGCTTCACGTGGATCCGCGCCTGCGGGTTCGCGTTCTTCAGGTCGTGGATCAGCTGCGCAAGGTCCTCGATCGAGTAGATGTCGTGGTGCGGCGGCGGCGAGATCAGGCCGACGCCGGGCGTCGAGTGCCGGGTGTTCGCCACCCACGGGTACACCTTCGGGCCGGGCAGCTGCCCGCCCTCGCCGGGCTTCGCGCCCTGCGCCATCTTGATCTGGATGTCGTCGGAGTTCGTCAGGTACTCCGCGGTGACGCCGAAGCGGCCGGACGCGACCTGCTTGATCGAGCTCCGCCGGGCCGGGTCGTACAGCCGGTCGGCGTCCTCGCCGCCCTCACCGGTGTTCGACTTGCCGCCGAGCTGGTTCATCGCGATCGCCAGCGTGGTGTGCGCCTCGGCGCTGATCGAGCCGTAGCTCATCGCACCGGTGGAGAACCGCTTGACGATCGCGCTCACCGGCTCGACCTCGTCGATCGGGATCGGCCCGCGACCACTCTTGAAGCCGAACAGGCCGCGCAACGTCATCAGCCGCTCGGACTGCTCGTCGACGCGCGACGTGTACTGCTTGAAGATGTCGTACCGCCCGGTCCGGGTGCTGTGCTGCAGCCGGAAGACCGTGTCCGGGTCGAACAGGTGCGGTTCGCCCTCGCGGCGCCACTGGTACTCGCCGCCGATCTCGAGCTTGCGGTGCGCGGGCAGGATGCCGTCGGCCGGGTACGCGCGCAGGTGGCGACGCCGTACCTCCTCGGCGATCGCGTCCAGGCCGACGCCGCCGATCCTGGACGACGTACCGGTGAAGTAGATGTCGACCAGGAACGGGGACAGCCCGTTCGCCTCGAAGATCTGGGCGCCGGTGTACGACGCGACCGTCGAGACACCCATCTTCGACATCACCTTGAGGACGCCCTTGCCGAGCGCCTTCACCACGTTGCGGATCGCCTGCTCGGGCTCGATGCCGGGCAGGTAGGTACCGCGCCGGCACAGGTCCTCGACGGACTCCAGCGCCAGGTACGGGTTGATCGCGGCCGCGCCGTACCCCATCAGGAGCGCGACATGGTGGACCTCGCGGACGTCACCGGCCTCGACGACCAGTCCGACCTGGGTGCGGGTCTTCTCCCGGACCAGGTGGTGGTGCACCGCGGAGGTGAGCAGCAGCGACGGGATCGGCGCGCTGTCGGCGTTCGAGTGCCGGTCGGACAGCACCAGGATGCGGGCACCCTCGCTGATCGCGGCGTCGGCCTCGGCGCAGATCTCGTCGAGCCGGGTCCGGAGTGCCTCGCCGCCGCCTTCGACGTCGTACACGCCGCGCAGGACCGTGGTGGCCAGGCCGGGCATGTCGCCGTCGAGGTTGATGTGCCGGAGCTTGGCCAGCTCGTCGTTGGTGATCACCGGGAACGGGATCACCACCTGGCGGCAGGACGCCGGGCTCGGGTTGAGCAGGTTCGACTCCGGGCCGAGGCTGGACGACAGCGAGGTCACCAGCTCCTCGCGGATCGCGTCCAGCGGCGGGTTCGTGACCTGCGCGAACAGCTGCGCGAAGTAGTCGAACAGCAGCCGCGGCCGGTCACTCAGGACGGCGATCGGCGTGTCGGTGCCCATCGAGCCGATCGGCTCCGCGCCGGCCTTCGCCATCGGGGTGAGGATGACGCGCAGCTCCTCCTCGGTGTACCCGAAGACCTGCTGGCGCCGGGTCACCGACGCATGGCTGTGGACGACGTGCTCCCGCTCGTGCAGGTCCTCGAACCGGATCAGGCCGGCGTGCAGCCACTCGTCGTACGGGTGCTCGGCGGCGAGCGCGTTCTTCACCTCGGCGTCGGTGATGATCCGGTGCGCGTCGACGTCGACCAGGAAGATCCGGCCGGGCTCGAGCCGGCCCTTCTCGGTCACGGTCGCCGGGTCGATGTCGAGGACACCGGCCTCGGAGGCGAGTACGACGAGACCGTCGTCGGTCACCCAGTACCGCGAGGGCCTCAGGCCGTTGCGGTCCAGGACCGCGCCGACCTTGGTGCCGTCGGAGAAGACCACCGACGCCGGGCCGTCCCACGGCTCCATCAGCGTCGAGTGGAACTCGTAGAACGCACGCCGCTGCGGGTCCATCGTGGCGGCGTTCTCCCACGCCTCCGGGATCATCATCAGCATCGCGTGCGGCAGCGAGCGGCCGCCGAGGTGCAGGAGCTCCAGAACCTCGTCGAACGACGCCGAGTCCGACGCGCTCGGCGTACAGATCGGGTAGAGCTGCTCCAGGTCACCCGGGATCAGGTCGCTGGAGAGCAGCGCCTCGCGGGCGCGCATCCAGTTCCGGTTGCCCTGGACGGTGTTGATCTCACCGTTGTGGGCGATGTACCGGTACGGGTGGGCCAGCGGCCAGGACGGGAACGTGTTCGTGGAGAACCGCGAGTGCACGATCCCGATCGCGGAGGCGAGGTCGGGGTCGGTCAGCTCGGGGAAGAACTTGTCCAGCTGGTCGGTGGTCAGCATCCCCTTGTAGGTGATGGTCCGGCCGGACAGCGACGGGAAGTAGGTCTCGGTCTCCTTCTCGGCCCGCTTCCGCAGCCGGAACGCCATCCGCTCCAGCGCCAGGCCGAGCACGCGGCCGGCCTTCGCGGTCACGAACAGCTGCTTGAAGGTCGGCATCACCGAACGCGCGGTCGCGCCGAGCAGGCCGGGCGTGGTCGGGATGTCCCGCCAGCCGACCACCGTCAGCTGCTCCTCGTCCGCCAGCTCCTCGATCCGGTCGATCGCCTTCGCGGCGTCGTCGGCATCGGCCGGCAGGAACGCGATACCGGTCGCATAGCTGTGCGGCGCCGGCAGCTCGAACTCGCACACCTTGCGGTAGAACGCGTCCGGTACCTGGATCAGGATTCCGGCGCCGTCGCCGGAATCGGGCTCGGCACCGGACGCACCACGGTGCTCGAGGTTCCGCAGGGCGGTCAAAGCCTTGGCCACGATGTCGTGGCTCGGTTCACCGGTCAGGGTCGCGACGAAAGCGACCCCACAAGCGTCGTGCTCGTGGGCTCCGTCGTACAGACCCTCGCTCGGGCGGTGCCGGTTTTGGGCAGGGGGGACACCAAACATTCAGGAGCTCCCGTCGTCCTACGGTCAACACAACTGGCCGCGGGACAACACTGGCCCAAGCCGGGAGTCCCGAGACTACCTCATGACGCCCGCCAGTTGGACTTCCTGTCCACTGCGCAACGCCTTGATGACCCTCCGTAAGCAAGCGTTCACTACTAGCCTCCCATCATCCCAGCCTGCTCCCATCCCAACCACCCACAGCCCCGGAAATTCACCTACTGAGACCGCGGGATCCTGATAGGCAAGCCCTATGCCCTGGTACCCGTCCCCCGACTGGCAACCGCTCACGGCCGGCACCGGCCAAGCTACTGGCGGCGTCTGGCGAACCCCCGACGGCGAAGTGGTGAAGCGCCTGGTTCCCGGCGTACAAAACCCCCGTCACCACGCCTACTGGGAACGACAGGCGCTGGTGGCCGAATCTGGTGTGGTCGCGGGTACGCCGGGACTTCGCGCACCCGCCTGCCTGGATGTCGAGCGGGATGCTGACGGCATCACGCTGCGGATGGCGTACACGCCTCCCGCTGAGTGGGCTCCCGAGGCGCTGGCCGGGGCGCTGGGGCGGTTTGCGCGCTGCTCCTTGGCAGAGCCTGGCTGGGGTGCTCGCGACGTACTGCGTGACCGTCTGGGGACTGTGGAGCGGCGCGGTGGGTGGGCGTCGCTGGACCGGGCGGGACTCGCCTCGCCCGCGATCGACGAGCTGTGGAGACTGCGGGACCGCGCGCTAGCGGTGCTAGATGACCTACCTCGGGTGCCGACACATGGTGACGCGCATCCGATGAACCTGCTCGGGCGCGCCGGTGACGACGTGGTCGCGATCGACTGGGAGCAGTTCGGGCTGGGCCCGCTCGGTTTCGACCTCGGCTACCTGGCGCTCGCGGTCGAGGTTCCGCTGGACGCCTTGGTCGACGCGCACGGCGGTGACGCGGCTGCTGTACGACGTGGAGCCGTACTGACCGCGGCGTACACCGTTGTGTCACGCGCAGCCTGGTCGCTCACACAAACGCATCCCGGCGATCACGTGAGACGCATGCTCGACCTGTCCGCAGTTGTCGAAGAGGCGGCCGGGTGGAGTGGACCAATCGGGTGATAAATCTGCGCGATGGTTTGGCAACCGAGGCGCAATTGGGTCCTGCTGAGCGTGGGCAACGGACGGGCGGACGGCGGCGTGTGGAGTACGCCCGAGGGGTTCGTCGCCAAGCGCCTGGTGCCCGGCGAGGAGCGGCCGAGCCACTACGCGTACTGGCGCCGCCAAGCCGATGTCGCCGCCAGTGGTCTGCTCGAGCTGACCGTCGGGCTGCGCGCACCCCGCTGTGTGAAGGTCGACAGCGATCCGGACGGCATCACGCTCTGGACCGACGCCGCCCAGCCGACTCCGCTCACCTCCTCCGACGCGGCGGCCGCGCTCGGGCGGTTCGCCCTGAATCGGCTGGAGCCCGCCGACTGGTTCGCGCGGCGGATCCTGCGCGACCGGCTGGCTGATGATCAGCAGCACGGTGGCTGGGCCGCGCTCGAAACGGCCGAGGTTCTGCCCGCCGACGTACGGCGTTCCGGCCACCAACTGTGGAGCCACCGGTCCGAGGTGATGTCCGAGCTCGATCGACTGCCACAGCTGCTCGTCCACGGCGATGCGCATCCACCCAATCTGCTCCGGACAGACGGCGACGACGTCATCGCGGTGGACTGGGATCAATTCGGCGTCGGCGCTTTGGGCTTCGACCTCGGGTACCTGTTGCAGTTCACCCCGACACCGATCGCGGATCTGGTGGCCGCCTACCAAGCCGGCAGCGCAGCTACGTGGCCGGCCGATTTGGTACGGCGAGGCGCCGTACTGGTTGCTGCCGTCACTCTGGTCGCGCGCGCGGCGTGGGCGCTCGATCAACCCGACCCCGGGGTTCACCTGGAGCGGTTGATCGACCTGTCGGCGGTCGTCGACGAAGCGGTCAGCCAGGCCTCGTGGAACGCCCGATAGGTCGGGAACCGCGCGGTCGTCGCCTCGATGAGAACGTCTTCGAGCGCCGGTGGCGGGTCGGGGAGGAAGATCAGGCCGGCGCGGGCGAGGGCGTAGGCGGTGGTTCGGGTGTCGATGGGGGCACCCAGGGCGAGTTCCTCGGGGGCCATGAAGCGGGTGGAGCCGAACATGCGGCCCATCGTGTTGCGGTAGGCGCCGCGGTGGTAGGAGTCGAGGTCCATGACGGTCAGGCGTTGGGTTGTGAAGTCGTAGAGCAAGGACCCGTCGTAGAAGTCGCCTTGGATCCAGCCGGCTGCGTCCAAGGCGGCATGTAGGTCGTAGAGGGTGTCCAGAGCGGTGAGGATCTCCTCGGTCGGGAGGGCCTGGAAGCGCTCACGGACAGCCGGGTTGTGGAGAGGGTCACCGACGCGCCAGTCGTAGACCAGGAGCGGACCGGTCGGGGACTCGATCACGGCGTGCAGGGTCGGCAGCGCCGGGTGGTCGACCGAGTGGGCGAGCTCGATCGCGTTGCGGAGGAGGGTGACTCGGTCGGCGAAGTCGAGGTACGGCTCGGTGTTCGCCGGGTCGCCGGCGGTCTTCACGAAGTACCGGGCGTCGGCGGTCTGCACGCCGTACGCGACGTTTCCGGAGTCCTGGGTGTCGAAGCGGGTGAAGATGGTGCCTAGTTGATCGAGGTACGTGGCCGGAGGGACATCGATCTCACCGGGGAACATTCCGCCGATCGTAGTTGGAGGAACTGATGGGGCTCAGTGATTTTTCGCGCTACCCGTTGCTGTTCGGGCCGAGTCCGGTGCATCCGCTGGAGCGGCTCTCGGCGTACCTGGGTGGGGCGAAGGTGTGGGCGAAACGGGAGGACTGCAACTCCGGGCTCGCGTACGGCGGGAACAAAACCCGGAAGCTGGAGTACCTGATCCCGGACGCGCTGGCGCAGGGCGCCGACACGCTGGTGTCGATCGGTGGGTACCAGTCGAACCACACCCGCCAGGTGGCCGCGGTCGCGGCGAAGGTCGGGCTGAAGGCGGTGCTGGTCCAGGAGAACTGGGTGAACTGGCCGGACGCCCTCAACGACCGGGTCGGGAACATCCTGCTCAGCCGGATCATGGGCGCCGAGGTGCGGCTCGATCCGGCCGGGTTCGGGATCGGGTTCAAGGACAGCTGGAAGCAGGCGCTCGCGGACGTCGAGGCTCGCGGCGGCACGCCGTACGCGATCCCGGCCGGTGCTTCGGACCATCGGCTCGGCGGGCTCGGGTTCGCGCAGTGGGCGTACGAGGTGGAGCAGCAGGAGCAGGAGCTCGGGGTCTTCTTCGACACGATCGTGGTCTGCTCGGTGACCGGCTCGACGCACGCCGGGATGATCGCCGGGTTCGCGGGCCAGGACCGCCCACGGCGGGTGATCGGGATCGACGCGAGCGCCAAGCTCCAGGAGACCCGCGACCAGGTCGAACGGATCGCCCGCGCCACCGCGGAGCTGATCGACCTCGACCGGGACCTCCGTGCCGACGAGATCACCGTCCTGGAGGGCTGGGCCGGCGACGAGTACGGCGTACCCGTGCAGTCGACCCTCGACGCGATCCGGCTGACCGGTCAGCTGGAGGGGATGATCATCGACCCGGTCTACGAAGGAAAGTCCATGGCCGGCCTGATCGACCTGATCCGCACCGGCGACATCCCCAAGGACTCAACCGTCCTCTACGCCCACCTCGGCGGCCAACCCGCCCTGAACGCCTACAGCAGCTTGTTCACGCACACTCAACCGATTCCGGGACCGACGAGCGTGCCGACGAAGTAGGTGAGGGCGGCGGCTGCGGCGCCGAGGAAGAGTTGGCGGAGGCCGGAGTACCACCAGGAGCGGCTGGTGACGCGAGAGACGACGGCGCCGCAGGCGAAGAGGGCCGTCAGAGCGAGGATCAGCGATGGAAGGACGCTGCCGGCCCCGAACAGGTACGGCGCCAGCGGGACGAAGGCACCGATCGCGAAGCAGACGAACGACGACGCGGCCGCGATCACCGGGTTCGGGAGGTCGCCGGGGTCGATGCCGAGCTCCTCGCGGACGTGCTCCTCGAGGGCCTGGTCCGGGTCGGCGTGGAACTGCTTCGCGACCTTGCTGGCCAGGTCCGGGTCGAGGCCCTTCGCCCGGTAGGTCTCGGCGAGCTCGATCTCCTCGTCGAGCGGGTGCTTCTTGATCTCGGCGCGCTCGACCTCGATCTCCGCGCGGGCGAGCTCGCGCTGGGAGGCGACCGAGGTGTACTCCCCCGCCGCCATCGAGAACGCGCCGGCCGCGAGGCCCGCTAGTCCGGCGAGCACGATGAACTTCGAACCGGAGCTGGTGCCGCCGTCCATGCCGGCGATCAGCGCGAAGTTCGACACCAGGCCGTCCATCGCGCCGAACACCGCCGGACGCAGCCAGCCGCCGTTCACATCACGGTGCGTGTGGTCACCGTGATGCTCGGCAGAAACCTCGGGCGTCTCAGTCACGAGACCCGTCGTCGGAGTCGGAGCCGTTGCTGCTCACAGCCTTCGCCGGGGTCGCCTCGTCAGCGACGTCAGCCTCGTCGGCCTCGTCAGCCTCGTCAGCCTCGTCAGCTTTGTCAGCGGTGGCTTCGGGCTCGTCGGTGGTGGGGGTTTCGCCGGCGGCGGGGCCGGTGGAGATGTCTTCCTGGCCGGGGTACTTGCGGGCGCTGATGACGAAGGCGACGACGGCCAGCACGAACAGGATGATCGCGGTCCAGACGTTCAGCCGCAGGCCGAGGAAGTGGTTCACGGTGTCGATACGCATGTGTTCGATCCACGCGCGGCCGGCGGTGTACGCCGCGACGTACAGGAAGAACGCCCGTCCGTGACCGAGTTTGAACCGGCGCTCGACGAGCAGGATCAGCGCGATCACGCCGAGGTTCCAGACCGCTTCGTAGAGGAACGTCGGGTGGAAGGTCGCGAAGTCGGCGTACCCGGCCGGCCGGTGGTCCGTCGCGATCTCCAGACCCCACGGCTTGGTCGTCGGGCCGCCGAACAGTTCCTGGTTGAAGTAGTTCCCGAACCGGCCGAAGATCTGCGCCAGCGCGATCCCCGGCGCCATCGCGTCCGCGACCGCCAGGAACGGCACCTTGGCCCGCCGGCAGGCGATCCAGGCGCCGAGCGCGCCGAAGCCGACCGCACCCCAGACACCGAGTCCGCCGTGCCAGATCTTCAACGCGTCGATCGGGTGCTTGCCCTCGCCGAAGTACAGCTCGGCGTCGGTGATCACGTGATAGATCCGCGCACCGATCAGCCCGAACGGGATCGCCCAGAACATGATGTCGGCGAGCACCGGCGCCGAGCCGCCGCGCGCCACCCAGCGCCGGCGGCCGAGCCAGTAGCCGGCGAAGATGCCGGCCAGGATGCACAGCGCGTACGCGCGGATCGGCAGGGGGCCGAGGTGCCAAACACCCTGGCTCGGACTCGGGATGAACGCCGGAACCATCACGGCGGGAAGCAGACTAGACATGGCAAGGGGGAACGCTACTCGACCCACCAGAGCACGGCCAGAAACGCACGGTCACGATGGGGCCTCAGCTTGCGACGGCGTCGACGGCCTTCTGCAGGCCCTCGGCGGTGAGCTGGTCGGCCTCCAGTTGCTTGCCGTTGATGTAGACGGTCGGCGTACCGGTCACGCCCCGGTCGTCGGCCGCCTTGCCCACTGACTCCAGCCAGCTCGCGTACGTGTTGTCCTGCACCGCCTGCTGGAACTTCGCGTCGCCGACGCCGAGCTGCTTGCCGAGCTCCAGCAGCTGGTCGGTGGTCCAGGACTTCGAGAAGTCGCCGTACACCTCGTCGACGAAGCTCAGCGCCTTGCCGTTCGCGGCCGCCGCGGCGAACGCGTTCGCGAGCCGCGGTGAGGCGTCCGGGTTCACGAACTGCAGCGGCCAGTACGTGACCGTCGCCGTACCGTCCTGGACGAGCTTGTCGACGGTGGCGCCGCTCGCTTCCTCGAACTCCGCGCAGTGCGGGCAGCGGAAGTCGAGGTACAGGTCGATGTTCACCTTCGCGCCGGACTGGCCGACCGTGACGCCCTTGCCGGACGTGCCGGGACCGGTGACGACGGTGGGCTCCGGACGCTCGCTCATGCTCACCTCGACCTTCGAGTGGCCGCGGTAGTACTGCACGCCGACACCGGCACCGAGGGCCAGCACCAGGACGATCACCACGATGATGCCGGGGGTGATCCGGCGCTTGGGCTGCTGCAGCAGCGGATTCGCCGGGTAGTTGGTCTTGCTCACGACGCGGTGGCTCCTTGCGGTCCTGTGTCCGGTTCCGATACGACAGCGAACTTACTGGCGGGCTTCAACCACAGCCAGGCGGCCAGCCCCAGCAGCCCGAGATCCCGGAGGATCTCCTGCAGGTACTTCGTTTGTCCCGGGGCGACCTGACCGCCGCCGCCGAAGCAGCCGCAGTCGATCGACAGGCCCCGGGCCCAGGCGGACGACACCGCGGCGATGAAGACGATCATGAAAACACCCGCAGCCACCGCGGACGCGCGGACACCGAAGCCGATGAGCAACAGCAACCCGATCGCGATCTCCAGGAACGGCAGCCCCCAGCCGACCGGTTCCACCAGGGCCGACGGGAGCAGCTCGTACGCGCGGACCGCCTGCGCGGCGGTCTCCGGATCGGTCACCTTCAGCGCGCCGGCGACCAGCATCACGCCGCCGAGCACCAGCCGCGCCACCAGGGAGACCCAGGGAATCCACGGCTTCACCGGTTGTCCTCCACCAGCTTCCCGAAGTCGTGCGCCAGGTCGCCGATGGCGGCGTTCGACAACCAGAGCACGTTCGCCTTGTCGTTCTTCCCGAAGCCGATCACCTGCGCTCCGTGACCGACCTCGTACCCACCGGAAGGAAGCTTCTGCATCCCTTCGACCGGTACGCCGACGGCCTTCGCGATGTCCTTGATCGACGTCAGCGATCCGGTCAGCCCGACGAACGACGGGTCGAACCGGTCCAGGTACTTGCGGATCACCGGCCCGGTATCGCGCGCCGGGTCGGTGGTGATGAACAGCATCTGGATCTGGTCCTGCACCTGGTCGTCGAGCTTGGTGAGCGCGGACGCCACGTCGGCCATCACGGTCGGGCACACGTCCGGGCAGTTCGTGTACCCGAAGAACACCAGCGTGACCGGCTTCTTGGTGGAGGTGACCAGGTTGAACGGGTTCCCGGCGGTGTCGGTCAAGGTGGCCGCGGGCATCGAGTACGGCCGGTCGAGGGTGGCGCCGCGCAACCCGTTCGGGTCCTGGCTGCTGCGGATGATCGCACCGCCGGGGTTGTCCGGCTTCTCTTGCTTGCCACTGCAGCCCGCGAGGGCGAGCAGAGCCACCGCCGCCAGGAGCAGGACAGCGTTCCTCGATCGACTCACGGCGGTTCTAACGTTCGGCGGGCGCGCGGGGTTCCCGGCGGACGCCTTCGGCCAGGCCCTCTGTGAGCTTGCGAACACCCGCGGGGCCGCCGTCCTGGAGCGCCTTGACGAGGGCCGCGCCGACGATCGCCGCGTCCGCGAACGCCGCCACACCGGCCGCCTGGTCGCCGTTCGAGATGCCCAGGCCGACGCCGACCGGCAGGCCGGTCGCCGACTTCACCCGGGCGACCAGCGGCGCCGCGAGATCCGACGGCTTGTCCCGCGCACCGGTGACACCCATCACAGCGGTCGCGTAGACGAAGCCGCGGCAGTTGGCCGTGGTCATCGCGATCCGCTCGTCGGTCGACGACGGCGAGACCAGGAACACCTTGTCGAGTTCGTGCTTGTCGGCGGCCGCGATCCACTCCGCGCCCTCGTCCGGGATCAGGTCGGGCGTGATCAGCCCCGCTCCCCCGGCGGCGGCGAAGTCGGCCGCGAACCGGTCCACGCCGTACCGCTCGACCGGGTTCCAGTACGTCATCACGAGCACCGGTACATCGGAGTACGCCGCGACCTTCTCGACCGTGCTGAGCACGTCGCGGGTCCGCAGCCCACCGGCCAGCGCGACCTCGGTCGCCCGCTGGATCGTGACGCCGTCCATCACCGGGTCGCTGTACGGCAGGCCGAGCTCGATCACGTCGGCGCCGCCGTCGATCATCGCCTTGACGCCGTCCACCGCGCCGTCGTACGTCGGGAAGCCGGCCGGCAGGTACCCGATCAGGGCGCCGCGGCCCGCGTCGTTCGCCTTCCGGATCGCGACCCCGGCCTTGCCCAGGGCAACCACATCACTCACCGGTGGCCTCTTTCCCGCCGAGGCCGAACCAGGTGGCGGCCGTGTCCATGTCCTTGTCGCCGCGACCGGACAGGTTCACCAAAATGGTTGCCTCCGGCCCCAGTTCCTTCGCGATGTCGAGTGCGCCGGCGACCGCGTGCGCCGACTCGATCGCCGGGATGATGCCCTCGGTCTTCGACAGCAACCGGAACGCCTCCATCGCCTCGGCGTCGGTGATCGGCCGGTACGTCGCCCGCCCGGTGTCGGCCAGCCACGCGTGCTCGGGGCCGACACCCGGGTAGTCCAGGCCCGCGGAGATCGAGTGCGACTCGATCGTCTGCCCGTCCTCGTCCTGCAGCAGGAACGACCGCGCACCGTGCAGTACGCCGACCTGCCCGGCGGTGATCGTCGCCGCGTGCCGTCCGGTCTCGAACCCGTCGCCGCCCGGCTCGATGCCGTACAGCTTCACGTCGTCGCCGATGAACGCGGTGAACAGGCCGATCGCGTTCGACCCGCCGCCGACCGACGCGACCGCGGCGTCCGGCAGCTTGCCCAGCAGGGCGAGCGACTGCTCCCGCGCCTCGTCGCCGATGCCGCGCACGAAGTCGCGGACCATCGCCGGGAACGGGTGCGAACCGGCCGCCGTACCGAGGATGTAGTGCGTCTTGTCCACGCTGGCGACCCAGTCGCGCAGCGCCTCGTTGATCGCGTCCTTCAGCGTCCGGCTGCCGGTCTTCACCGAGATCACCTCGGCGCCGAGCAGCCGCATCCGGGCCACGTTCAGCGCCTGGCGCTCGGTGTCGACCTCGCCCATGTAGACCACGCACTCCAGGCCGAGGTACGCGCACGCGGTCGCGGTCGCGACGCCGTGCTGCCCGGCGCCGGTCTCCGCGATCACCCGCGGCTTGCCCATCCGCTTGGTCAGCAGCGCCTGGCCGATCGCGTTCCGGATCTTGTGCGCGCCGGTGTGGTTGAGGTCCTCGCGCTTCAGCAGGATCCGCGCACCGGCGATGTCCGACAGCCGGGTCGCGTCGTACAGCAGGCTCGGGGCGCCGATGTACTCGCGCAGCATCCGCTCGAACTCACCGGTGAACTCCGGGTCGGCCATGGCGTCCCGCCAGGCCTGGGTGAGTTCGTCGAGCGGCGCGATCAGCGCCTCCGGCATGAACCTGCCGCCGAAACGGCCGAAGTGCCCGAACTGGTCGGGCAGCACAGTACTCATCCGACAAAACCTTCCGACCCGGCCCGTACGGCGCGGGAGAGTTGCTGCCCCGTGCCGTTTGGACCGGCCGGGAAGGGCTAGTGCCGCTGCTGGATGGCGGGGTGCGATCCGGCGGCGACGAGATCGGCGACCGAAGCGCGAGGATCGCGGCCGGTCACCAGGGTTTCACCGACGAGGACGACATCGGCCCCGGCGCGCGCGAACTCGATTACATCATGCGGACCGCGGACCCCGGACTCGGCCACCCGCACGAGCTCGGTCGGGATCGTCGGCGCGACCCGGGCGAAGGTGTCCCGGTCGACCTCGAGGGTCTTCAGGTTCCGGTTGTTCACGCCGATGAGCTGGGCGCCGGCGTCCACCGCACGCCGGGTCTCCTCCTCGTCGTGCACCTCGACCAGCGGGCACAGGCCGATCGACTGGGCCCGCTCGATCAGCGAGACCAGCGCCTCCTGCTCGAGCGCGGCAACGATCAGCAGCACCATGTCGGCGCCGGCCGCGCGCGCCTCCCAGAGCTGGTACGACGAGACGATGAAGTCCTTGCGCAGCACGGGTACGTCGACCCGGCCGCGGACCGCACGCAGGTCGTCGAGGCTGCCGTTGAAGCGGCGCTCCTCGGTCAGCACCGAGATCGCCGCGGCGCCGCCCAGCTCGTACTCACCGGCCAGCGCGGCCGGGTCGGTGATCTCGGCCAGCTCGCCCTTGGACGGGCTGGAGCGCTTCACCTCGGCGATCACCGCGATCCCGTCGCCGCGGAACACCGGCATCGGGTCCTTGGCGTCGGGCTTGCGCTGGGCCTCGAGCTTCAGGTCGTCCAGGCCGACAAGCGCCTGGCGCTCCGCGAGGTCGGCCTTGACCCCGGCGAGAATGTCGTCAAGCACAGTCATGTCCGTCCGCCCTTCAGTGGTCGCCGTCGGTCGGGACCCCGAAGCCCAGCAGCTGCAGCACCTTGCCGGCCAGAGCCCCCAGCACCGCGATCCCGACGGAGATCCAGAACAGCACCCAGTTCGGTCCCAGCACCATGGCGATGGCGCCGACCGTGAACGCGACCAGCACGATCGCCACCGCGGTCCACGCCGCCGGGCTGTTGCCGTGCAGATCGTGCGGAGCTTCCTCGTCGATCCGACTAGCCCCTTGATCCGCCACCGTATTGTCCATAGTTGGCGCCACTCCTCCTCGTCGTCCCGTCCTATTGTGGCGGTAGCCCGCCGCGATCAGAGAGTCGGGTCCTCCCCGGCGTCGATCGCCTTCCACTGATCCGCCGGTGAGGCGGCCGGATCACGCTCGTAACGCTGGGTCGCGCTGCGCCAGCGATGCGCCGTCAGCACGGTGAGCAGACCGGCCGCGACGAGCGTGATTCCGCCGCCCAGGGCGAACCACGGCGCCGGGCCGCCGGTCTGGATGACCTGGTCGGCCAGTACGGCGCTGAGCACCGGCCGGATCCTGCTCAGCTCGGGGCCGTCGGGCCGCACCAGCAGCGCTACGGCGACCGCGATCGCGCCCAGCACGGCGACAAGCGCACCGAGCAGGCGGCGCAGCGCCGTACCGGCGAGTTTGGTGATCACCACCGCCACCAGCGCCGCGAGCGCCAGCGCGACCGGGGCCTTGGTGATCGAGTAGCCGTTGAAGACCTCGTCCACGCGACCGTTGCCGGGGTTGACCGACACCCAGGTCAGGTACGCCGAGAGGCCGAGCAGCACCAGCGCCACCAGTGCGAGCAGGTCGACCAGCCGCTGCGGTTTCACACGTCCCCCAGGACGTCGCTGAACGTTCCCGCGACCGCGATCGCGTTGAGTACGGCGGCCGCCTTCGTCCGGCACTCGGCGTCCTCCGCGGCCGGATCCGAGTCCGCGACGATCCCGGCCCCGGCCTGGACGTACGCCGTACCGCCGCGCAGCACCGCGGTGCGGATCGCGATTGCGGTATCGGCGTCGCCGGCGAAGTCGAGGTAGCCGACCACACCGCCGTACACCCCGCGCCGGGTGATCTCGAGCTTGTCGATGATCTCCATCGCCCGCGGTTTCGGTGCCCCCGACAACGTCCCCGCGGGGAATGCAGCGGTGAGCGCGTCGAAGGCGGTCATGCCGGCCTTGAGCTGCCCGGTGACCGTCGATTCCAGGTGCATCACGTGGCTGTAGCGGCGGACGTCCATGAAGTCGACGACCTCGACCGTGCCGGGGGCGCAGACCTTGCCGACGTCGTTGCGGCCGAGATCCACGAGCATCAGGTGCTCAGCGCGTTCCTTCACGTCCGCGCGCAGCTCCTCCTCGAGCGCGTGGTCCTCCTCCGGCGTCGCGCCGCGGCGGCGGGTGCCGGCGATCGGGTGCAGGATCACCTTGTTCTCGGTGACCTTGACCAAAGCCTCCGGGCTGGAGCCGACGATGTCGAAGCCGTCCAGGCGGACCAGGTACATGTACGGGCTGGGGTTCGAGCGCCGCAGCACCCGGTAGATGTCGAGCGCGGAGGCGCTGCTCTGCAGCTCGAACCGCTGCGAGACGACGATCTGGAACGCCTCGCCCGCGCGGATCTCTTCCTTCGCGTCCTCGACCGCTTGGCGGTACTCCGCGCTGGAGCGCTGCCGGTGCGGGTCCGGCTGGGCCTTCCGGTCCGCGTGCACGACGTACGACGGGGTGGGCCGGGCGAGGTCGCGCTCCATGGCGTCCAGGCGGCGTACGGCGTCTGCGTAGGCCTCGTCGACGCGCTCGTCGGAGTCGTCCCAGTTGACCGCGTTCGCGATCAGCCAGATCTCGCCGGTCTCGTGGTCCAGGGCGGCCAGGTCGGTGGCGAACAGGAACGTCAGCTCGGGCAGGCCGAGATCGTCGGTCGTCGTGTCCGGCAAGCGTTCCAGGCGGCGTACGGCGTCGTAGCCGAGGAAGCCGACCATGCCTCCGGTCAGCGGCGGCAGGTCCGGCAGCCGCGGCGTGTGCAGGATCTCGAGCGTCTCGCGGAGCGCCTTCAACGGGTCGCCGGTCTGCGGCAGGCCTACTGGCGGATTGCCGGTCCAGACGGCCTCGCCGTTGCGTTCGGTGAGGGTCGCGGACGAGCGGACCCCGATGAACGAGTACCTGGACCAGACACCGCCGTTCTCCGCCGACTCCAGCAGGAACGTGCCCTCGCGTTCGGCCGCGAGCTTGCCGTACACACCGATCGGCGTCTCCGCGTCGGCCAGCAGCCGCCGCGTCACCGGGATGACCCGGCGGTCCTTCGCGTACTCGCGGAACGTCTCGAGCGCCGGCGCCGTCACGCTGCCTTCACCTCGATCTCGCCGTGCTCGAAGCAGCTGTGCGTCCCGGTGTGACAGGCCGGGCCTTCTTGGTCGACGAGAACGAGCAGGGTGTCGGCGTCGCAGTCGACGAGGATCTGCTTCACGTGCTGACGGTGGCCGCTGGATTCGCCCTTCACCCAGTACTGCTGCCGACTGCGCGACCAGAACGTGCTCCGGCCGCTCTCCGCGGTACGGCGTACCGCCTCGGCGTTCATCCAGCCCACCATCAGGACCTCGCGCGTGTCGTACTGCTGCACCACTGCCGGGATCAGACCGGCCGCGTCGAAGGTCAACTCGTCGATAGTCACCCACCCATTGTCCCCGATCCGGGGTTGCCTTCTGACCACCGTCCCGAACTTGCGAAGATGACCCAATGAGTCGGATCGAGGCGTTGCTGCGGGAGCATCCGGTGATCGACGGGCACAACGACCTGCCGATCGCGTTCTACGAGCTGTGCGGGTACGACCTGGACGCGCACGACCTGGCGGGCCCGGTTCCGGAGCTCCACACGGACCTGCCGCGGCTGCGCGCGGGTCACGTGGGCGCGCAGTTCTGGTCCCTCTGGGTGCCGCAGGACGAGCACGCGGTACGGCGTACGTTCGAGCAGCTCGACTTCGTCCGGCGGCTCGTCGAGCGGTTCCCGTCGGATCTCCAACTGGCGGACACGGCCGACGACGTGGACGCGGCGATCAAGGCGGGCCGGGTCGCGTCGCTGATGGGGATGGAGGGCGGCCACTCGATCGGTGAGTCGCTCGGCGTCCTGCGGGTGATGCGGGCGCTCGGCGTGCGGTACATGACGCTGACCCACAACAACAACGTGTCCTGGGCGGACTCGGCCACCGACGAGCCGGTGCTCGGCGGGCTGAACGAGTTCGGCGAGGAGGTCGTCCGGGAGATGAACCGGATCGGCATGCTGGTCGACCTCTCACACGTCTCTGCGGACACCATGCGGCACGCGCTCCGGGTGACGAGCGCGCCGGTGATCTTCAGCCACTCGTCTGCGCGCGCGGTCTGCGACGTACCGCGGAACGCGCCGGACGACGTCCTCGAGACGCTGGCCGGCAACGACGGCGTCTGCATGGTGACGTTCGTGCCGTACTTCGTCTCGCAGGCGTACGTCGACTGGCTCGACGGCATGCACGCGCTGGCCAAGGAGCACGGCCTCGAGGGCAGCGAGCATCGCGAGAAGGTCGAGGCGATGTACGACGTACCGCGGCCGGAGATCACGCTCGCGGACGTGGTCGAGCATGTCGAGCACGTCCGCGAGGTGGCGGGCGTCGACCACATCGGTCTGGGCGGCGACTACGACGGCTGCCCGGAGTTCCCGGTGGAACTGCCGGACGTGGCGTCGTACCCGGTGCTGTTCAGCGCACTGGCCGACCGCGGCTGGAGCGACGAGGAGCTCGGCAAACTTGCCGGAGGCAACATCCTGCGCGTGCTCCGGGCCGCGGACGACGCAGCGACTGCCTAGGCCTCCCGGAACTGGGAGCGGATCTCGTCCTGCGGCTCGAGCCCCGCGGCCCGGTACGTCTCGACCGCGCCGACGTTCGTTACCGGGGTGACCGTGTAGACGCTGGAAGCGCCCATCTCCTGCAGCGCGCGAGCACAACCGAGGACCATCGCGGTGCCGTACCCGCGGCCGCGGTGCAGGCGGTGGACGCCCATCGGCTCGATGTAGCCGGGGCGTCCCTCGCCGGCCGACCATACGGTGGCGGCGGCAACGGATTCGCCGATGTCGTTGCGCAGCAAGAGATCGCGCGCGTCGGCGTACGGCAGGCCGTCGGCCATCGCGAACCAGCGGTCGTTGGTGAACGTCGACCCGTCGAACGACGCCCGCTGGACGCCGGTCCGCTCGTGGGCCTCCTCCGGGCCGACCACGTCGATCCGGACGCCCGGATCCGGCACCGGATCGGTCAGGTCGCGCCACACCGGGACCCACGGCACGTCCGCGTTCCAGCCGTCCTTGAACAGCAGGTCCTGGACGAGCGCTCCCATCGGCGTCTCGACGTACACCTTGCCCTCGATCAGCACACCCTGTGCGGGCACTGACACGTCCTCGACGATCCGCTGCGCCAGCTCCTCGTCACGCTGGAGCTCCGGCGCGATCGACATCCGCAACCAGTCCGGCTCGTCGAGCATCCCGATCGCGACGATCTCACCGCCCCGCCGCCAGATCCGCGTCGCCGCCGCCGTCCGCTCCACCCCGAACCGCCAGAACCACCCGAGATCCCCCGGATGCAACTGCGACGCCACCCCCTCCCGCTGCCACTCCCGCAGCACCCCGACAACATCCCCCAACTCCCCAACCCCCGCCGTACCCATCTCAATACCCATCCCCCGATCACACACCATTACCCACACCCACCGCACCCCACTTCCCGCCCACGCCCGTCGAACAGCGACTTTGTGCACCACCTCCGTACGTCGGGAGCCCGGAAATGCGGATCGGGTGCACAAAGTCGAGTTGTCCACAGGCGGCCGGGCGGCGACGGGCGGCGGGGCGGGGTTTTCGGGAGGATTGGGTGGGTGGAACGGCTTGGGGACGGGGTGCGGCGGCGGCTGGCCCGCCGGATGGGCAGGCCGCTGAGACATCTCGATCTGATGGAGTTGGGTCTGCAGAAGTACGACGTCGAGCGGCTTCTGCGCAACGGTCTGCTGCAGCACGCGCACGGCCGGTACGTCGACGGCAGCCTCGATCAACACCTCGCACGGGCTGCATGCGCACAGGCAGCACATCCGAAGTCGGTCATCAGCCACTTCACAGCAGCGGACCTCACCGGACTCCGGGTGTGGACGGATCGGGACCGACGGCCGGCCGCGAACCCGATCTGGCTCAGCTGCGAACCTGGTCGCCGCCGCAACCTGAAGCGCACCGACGTCGTACTGCACCGGGCCGGCCTGACCGCGCCAGACCTGCAACTGCACCAAGGGCTGTGGCTCACCTCGGACGCTCGGACCACAGTCGACATCGCGCGCGAGCTACCCCTCCGGGAGGCTGCGGTGACCGTCGATCACGCCTTGTCCAGATCGGTTTCGCTCGCCGAGCTCGAGGCTGTCCTGGAGCGTCAGCACCGCTGGCCCGGCATACGGAAGGCCCGGGAGGCAGTTGCCTTGGGCGATCCTCGCTCCGAGTCAGCCTTGGAGTCGTACGCGCGCCTGGTGTTCGCGGACGGCGGGCTCCCGGCTCCTGTACTTCAGGCGGAGTTCTGGGACGGGCATCGCTGGCTGTCGCTTCGCGTCGACTTCTGGTGGCCCGAGTTCCGCACCGTCGGGGAAGCAGACGGTCTGGAGAAGTTCGAGGCCGCGACGCCGAGCGAACGTCGCCGATTGCTCCGCCGGTCGTTCGAACGCGACCAGCAACTCTCTGATCGCGGTCTCGAGGTCGTTCATTTCGGCTGGGAGGACGCAGTTCTCCGTCCCGGCGATCTCGTCCACCGGTTCCGCGCCGCCTTCGACCGCGGCTCCCGCCGTACCGACCCTGCCCCCACCTGGCGCACCGCCGCACCCCACCCAACCCGCCCCGCCGCCGCCTAACCCACACCAAACACCAGGCACCGAACGCCCGCCGTCCTCCGCCCCGGCACTTTGTGCACGGTATCCGTGGTTTTCCTTGGCTGTCGTACGGACGTCGTGCACAAAGTCGAGCTTTCGCGGCCTCGGGCGGTGGTGGGGCGGTCTGGGTGGGTTTGAGGTTTTGGTGGTCGGGCACGGGGCGGGGGCTAGTGACAATCGACGGATGGAGTGGGCTGTGCTGACCCTGACTGAGAACGCGACGCTGGTGATCAAGAGCATCACCGGGGTCGAGGGCGCGCCGGAGGGGGCCGGGGTGCGGATCTCGCAGGAGAACCCGGCGGATCCGGCGCTCGCGGTGACCACGACCGAGGCACCGCAACCGGGTGACCAGGTCGTCGAGGAGGCGGGTGCCCGGGTCTTCCTCGAGCAGAACGCCGCGAACGCACTCGACGACAAGATCCTGGACGCGGCGGTCGATGACAAGGGCGGTGTCGAGTTCCTGCTGGTACCGCAGCCGGGCCCGAGCAACGGCGCGGCCCCGACTCCCTGAGCAACACGTCGGTACGTACCGACGAACGGGTAGTGGGTGACGTCCCCGCCCGCCGGCAGGTCACACTGAGCGTGACCACAAGTCCGGCGGGCGGGGACCTCCCGTTCTTCGGTACGCCGTTAGAGCGCGCTGCGCTGGGCGATCCAGCTGTCGTGGAGGCGGGTGTAGACGCCGCCTGCGCCGACGAGCTCGGCGTGTGGGCCGCGCTCCACGATCTCGCCCTCGTCGAACACCAGGACCTCGTCGGCCGCCTCCGCCGTCGACAATCGGTGCGCGATGGTGACCGACGTACGGCCGGACATCAGACGCTCCAGCGCCGCGTTCACCCGCACCTCGGTGCCGGGGTCGACCGCTGACGTCGCCTCGTCGAGCACGAGCAGGTCGGGGTCGGCGATGTTCGCGCGGACCAGGGCCACCAGCTGCCGCTCCCCCGCCGACAGCGACTCGCCGCGCTGACCGACCGGCGACTGCAGCCCGTCCGGCAACGACTCCAGCCAGTCCGTCAGCCCGAGCGACTCGAACGCCGTGACCAGCTCCGCGTCCGTCACCTCAGGCCGTCCGAACCGCACGTTCTCCGCCAGCGACGCGTCGAACAGGTACCCGTCCTGCGGCACCATCACGACCCGCTCCCGGAGCGATTCGAAGGAAATCTCGCGGGCGTCCACGCCGTCCAGCCGGACCGCCCCGGACGTCGGATCCATCAACCGGGTCAGCAACTTCGCGAACGTTGTCTTGCCGGATCCGGTCTCCCCGACCACCGCGACCCGCCGGTGCGGTTCGATCCGTACGTCGACGTCGCGCAGGACCAGTTCGCCTTCCGGATAAGCGAAAGCCACGTCGTCGAACTCGACCGTGACCGGCCCGCGCGCCTGCTTCACACCCTCCTCGCCCGGGTCCGCGACATCGGCCGGCGTCGCGATCACACCGAGCACCCGCCGCCAGCCGGCGAACGCACTCTGCGCGTCGGTCAGCACCTGCGTGGCGATCTGCACCGGGTCCGAGAACAGGGCCACCAGGAACATGAACGCGAGCAACTCCCCGAGCGTCGCCTGGTTGTCGATGCCGAGCAGCAGGCCGACCGTCAGTACGCCGGCGTTCGCGAGACCGGCGGCCAGACCACCGATCGAGAACGTCAGCCCGGTCAACGCCTGTGCCCTCGT
This sequence comes from Kribbella soli, assembly GCF_004331345.1. Taxonomy (GTDB): domain Bacteria; phylum Actinomycetota; class Actinomycetes; order Propionibacteriales; family Kribbellaceae; genus Kribbella; species Kribbella soli. The sequence goes on from NZ_SJJZ01000003.1 coordinate 385,485, forward strand.
CGCCGTATGCCGGTAGTCCTCGATCGACGCGTCGATCCGGTCCTGCGTGCGCTGCTCGATCGCGTACGAGCGGACCACCTGCGCGCCGACGACCGGCTCCGCGATCGCGGACAGCATCTCGCCGACCTTGGCCCGCACCACGCCGTACGCCGCCGACATCGCGCGCTGCAGGTACTTCAGGCTGGCGAACAACGGGATGAAGCAGCACAGCACAACGAGCGCGAGCTGCCACGAGTAGAAGAACATCACGACCGTCGCGAGCAGCATCTGCCCGAGGCTGACCAGGAAGATGAACCCGCCGAACTGCAGGAACTGCGACACCGTGTCCACGTCCGACGTGACCCGGCTGACCAGCGCCCCGCGGCGCTCGGTGCTCTGGGTCAGCACCGGCAGGTCGTGCACGTGCCGGAACGCCTTGATCCGCATCGTCGCCAGCCCGTTCTCCGAGTTGACCGCGAGCCGCACGGTCGTCAGGTACGACGCTCCGGCGGTGAGGATCACGCCCAGCGCGCAGATCAGGCACATCCACGCGACGTACGACATGTTCGGACCGCCCGGGCCGGACAGGCCCTTGTCGATCGTCTGCTGCACGGCGATCGGTACGACGATCCGCCCGGCCGTCATCGTCAGCGCGAGGAGCCCGGTCACCCACCACCCACGCGCGAGCTCGGGCGAGACCTTCAGACCGTCCTTGAGGGTCTGAAGCCCACCCGCGTTGTCGCCGTGGTCAAGCCGCGAAGCTTCCGCCGCACTCACGCTGAAACCCCTTCTTCATCAAGCTGCGTATCCTCTTGGGCCTCTTCCAGGCGGCGCTCGGCGTCCTTCTCGTACGCGTCGACCAGGTCCCGGTAGGCCGGCGTCGAAGCCTGCAGCTCGGTGTGCGTGCCGTGCGCCTGGATCCGGCCGTCGTGGAGGAACAGGACCTCGTCGGCGAGCGAGATCGTCGCCTTCCGGTACGCGATCACCAGCACGGTCGTCGCCGCACCGGAGTCCTCCTGGACGGCGGATCGCAGCCCGGCCAGGATCCGCGCCTCGACCTGCGGGTCCACCGCGCTCGTCGCGTCGTCCAGGATCAGCAACCGCGGCCGCCGTACCAGGGCCCGCGCCAGCGCGATCCGCTGCCGCTGCCCGCCGGACAGCGTCGTACCGCGCTCGCCGACCTTGGTGTCCAGCCCGTCGTGCAACGCCTTCACGAAGCCGTCGCCCTGCGCGATCCGCAGCGCGTCCCACACGTCGTCGTCGCTGTAGTCCCCGCCGAGCGTGATGTTGCCGCGGATCGTGTCGTCGAACAGGAACGCGGTCTGCGCCACCAGTGCGACCGACCCGGCCAGCTCGTCGCGGGCCAGGTCCCGCAGGTCGATCCCGTCGATCTTCACCACACCCTGTTCCGGGTCGACGAGCCGGGTCAGCAAGGTCGTCATCGTCGACTTCCCGGCGCCTGTCGGCCCGACGACCGCGACGGTCCGGCCGGGCTCGACCATGAAGTCCACCCCGGCGAGTACGTCGCGCTCGGGCAGGTACCCGAACCGGACGCCGGCGACCTGCAGCCGGGCCGCCTTCGTCGACGTCAACCGCGCTTCGCCGTACTCCGTCCCGCCTTCGGCCGTCAGCACCCGCTGCACGCGGTCCCACCCGACGACCGACCGCGGAAGCTCACCGAGCACCCAGCCGAGCGCCCGGATCGGGAAACCGATCAGCGTGAACAGGAACGCCACCTGGACCACGTCACCCGCGTCCGCGCCGCCGGACTGCACCCGCCCGACGCCGACCAGCAGCACCGCGAGAACGCCGAGCCGAGGCAGGCCGTCGATGACCGGGTCGAACATGCCGCGGGCCTTGTTCACCGCGATGTTCGCGTCCCGGAGCGCGTACGTCGGCGCGCGGAACCGCTCCGTCTCGGCCGCCTCCCGGCCCAGCGTCTTCACCACCAGCGCGCCGTCGAACGACTCGTGCGCGACCTCGGAGACGTCCGCGCGGAGCTGCTGCGCCCGGGTCGCGAGCGGCTGCAGGTAGCGCTGGAAGATCACGTTCGCGACGAACACCAGCGGGAACACCAGGCACCCCACCAGCGCCAGCCAGACGTCGGCCGCGAACATCGCGATGGTCGCGAACACCAGCATCGCGATCACGCCGATCGCCATCGGCAGCGGCGCGATCACGAACCAGGTCGACTCCACGTCGGCGTTGGCGTTCGACAGCAACATGCCGGTCGAGTGCTGGTGGTGCCACTCCAGCGGGAGCTTCAGGTACTGCCGGGTGACCCGGCGGCGGTACGTCGCCTGCAGGCGGAACTGCATCACACCGGCCCCGAGTCGCCGTCCGACGACACCGATCGCGTTCAGGATCGCGATCCCCATGAACAGCGAGATCAGCACCGCGATCGTGCCGCCGGTGGTGTCACCGCGCTCGAACGACGGGCGGATCAGATGATCGGTGGTCCAGCCGAGGGCCCAGCCGCCGGCCACGGTCATCGCGCCGTACAGCATGGCGGCGAGCACGGACAGCGCGAAGATGCCCGGCTCCTCCCAGATCGCGACCCGCAGCACCCCGAAACCTCTCCGGGTGACGCCGCCCTTGTCTGGGACTTTCGGGACAGGCAAGACACACTCCAGGACAGTCAGGTGCATACAGGGGACACAGGCATGACAACGATTGACATTCTGCCATTCCCTCCCGACAACTACGATCGACTTGTGACCGACTACAGCCGGGTAGAACGACTCGCTCTGTGTGACCTGTTCGAGGAAGTCGGCCCCGCCGCTCCGACGCTGTGTGACGGCTGGGACGCCTACGACCTCGCAGTCCACCTGTACGTCCGGGAGGCGGACCCGATGGCAGGCCCCGGGATCATGATCCCGGCGCTCGCGGACACCACCGAGAGACGAATGCAGCGGGCCAAGGAGCGCTACAGCTTCGCGGAGGTCGTCGGCAAGGTACGCAACGGTCCGCCGCCGGTCTCGATCTACGCCCTGCCGAAGCTCGGTCACCAGCTCAACACGACGGAGTACTTCGTCCACCACGAGGACGTCCGCCGCGCGCAGGCGTCGTACGACGTCCGCGACCTTCCCGCCGAGCAGCAGGACGCCCTGTGGAAGGCGGTCCGGCTGGCGGCGAAGACGATGCTGCGGAAGGCGCCGAGCGGCCTGGTGCTCAAGCGACCCGACGGTACGACGTCCGTCGCGAAGCGGCCGAACGAGCACGGTTCGGTCACCGTGACGGGTGAGCCGGGTGAGCTGGTGCTGTTCTGCTTCGGGCGGCAGCAGGTCGCCGATGTACAGCTGGACGGCGATGCGGAGTCGGTCGAGCGGCTCCGCAACGCGTCATTCGGGGTCTGACCGCTTGCGTCGCGCGCGCTGGACCAGGCTGCTGACCACAGTCGTAAGGATGACCAGCACGATCGCGGCGACCACGCCCTGCCAGGGCTCGTCGAAGAGCGCGTAGCCGAGCAGTCCGATCGCCATGTAGACCGCCGCCCACAGCGACGAGGCGAACAGGTCGACGAGCGCGAATCGCTCCCACTTGTAGCCGGCGAGTCCGGCCGCGAGCAGCACCGGGACCCGGCCGCCCGGGATCAGCCGGGACGTGAGCAGCACGCTGATCTCGTGGTCGGCCAACCGCTCCCGGAGCGCGTCCAGCGACGCGTTGTCGCGCAACCACCCGATCCGCTTCGCCAGCCGTTCGCCACCGAACCGGCATCCGGCGTACACGATCAGGTCCCCGATGTACGCCCCGGCCGCGCCGGCGATCAGTACTCCGACCAGCCCGATCGGATTGCTGTGCGACGCCAGTACGGCGCCCGCCGACACCGCGGCGCCGGTCGGCAGTACGGGCAGCACCGCCCCGATCAGGACTGCACCGGCCAACGCGAACAAGTACCAGAGATCGAACTTGGTGTCGCCGGTCACGCAGGCACCTCGATCGATTCGCCTGGCACCAGAACCTCCACCTTCACCGCGGGGTCCGCCTCGGTCATCGCGGCCTTGAACCTGTCCCCCGGTGGCAGGAACAGCTCCGGTTTGATCCAGTCGAGGCCGATCGGCCAGAACGTCCCGAAATGTACCGGCACCGCCGTCGACGCGCCGACCCGCCTAACCGCTTCGGCGGCACGCAGAGGGTCCAGATGCCCGGGCCCGAGCGACGGTCCCCACCCGCCGACGGGCACCAGCGCGAGATCGATCGCACCGGTCTCGGCCGCGAGGTCGTCGTACAGATCGGTGTCACCCGCGAACCAGACACTCGGCGAGCCGTCGACCCGGTACCCGAGCGGCTGGGCGGCGTACGACGACCACGGCAGCCGCCGCTCGTCGTGGTGGGCCGTGACGGCGGTGATCTCGAGCGACCCGATCCGCACTTGATTGCCGGGAGCAACCTCGATGCAGCGGTCCGAGTAGGCCGGCCCGCTGTCGGCGTGGATGAGCTTGGCCGCACCGCGCGGCACGATCAGCGCGGCGTCCGGCGAGATGAACGGCAGCGACGTGAGGTGCAGGTGGTCAGCGTGCAGATGCGAGATGAGGACCGCATCGCACTGCCCCGCCTCCGCCGGCGGCGTCGGGCCGCGGCGGCGGCGCAGGTGCGCGATCCGCGACGTCAGCACCGGGTCGGTCAGGAGCCGCGTGCCGTCTGCCTCGATCGTGGTGGTGGCGTGCCCCCACCATGTCACTCGCATGTGACTCGCACGCTTCAGGCCTCCACCTTCGACTCGACCGGAAGGTCCTTGCGCTGCCCCAGCTTCTCCAGCCAGTCGATCAGCACTTCATGGACCGCGTCGGAGCCTACGGGAGGCTCGTTCAGCACCCAGCGGCTCGGGTGCACCAGGACCGCCTCGGTCTGCCAGCCGCCGATGCCGCCGTGGCATCCGACCAGCTCCTCGAACGCCGCCACCTCGTGGGTGTAGTCGTCCAGCCGGCTGACCACGACCAGGTCCCCGTTGTGCGGCATCTCCGCCTGCCGGAGCAACGACGGCGCCGCGAGTTCGCCGTACGCCGTCAGCGGGTCCTCCCCCTCCACCCGGCCGGAACGCAGTACCCGGACCCCGGACCGCCCGATCGCGACCGGTCCCTCGGCGAGCGAGTCGACCACGACGAACCCGATCCCGGGATGGGTCGCGAGGCCCGGGATCAGCTTCGGGTGCAGCAGCTCGATCTCCTCCAGCGGCACCCGGCCGGGCGTCGTCGCGAGGTAGATCAGCGCCAGGTTGCCGGACGCGGTCACGACCATCTGCTCGTCCGCGGCGACCGGCGGCTCGCAGTCCTTCGGTCCGAGCTCCACCTCGCCCCTGCGGGCCTTGCCGTGCAGTGCCTTCCGGGTGACCGTCCCGGCCACGCTGCGGCGCATGCTCAGCTCGGTGAGGAACGCGTTCACCGGGCCCCAGCCCTCGGACCTGCCGACCGCCGCGACCGGCTCCTTGGTGGTGTCGACGAGCTCGTCGACCACCTCGGCGAGCGTCCGCCCGTAGCGTTGCAGGAACGTCGCGCCCTGACTCTGGCCGTGGTCCGACAGCACGACGATCTCGTACGAATGCGGGAGGATCTCGATGATCCGCTGCAACGCGCCGAGCACCCGGTCGAGACCTTCGAGCGTCTGCAGCGACTCGGCGCGGGTCGGGCCGGCGTGGTGCGCGACCTCGTCGTAGTCGACGAAGTCGCAGTAGATGACCGGGGTGCCCTTGACCAGCTCGTCGGTGATCAGCGAGACGTTCAGGTCGCGGAGCAGGACGTTGCTGATCGCCCGCAGGAAGATGTAGGACCCACCGCGCTTGACCCGCGGAACCAGGTGCCGGACCCGCTGCCGCCTGGCCTGGTGCAACTCCTTCACCATCTCGGCAACACACAGCACCAGACCGCGGGTGGCGCCCTGCGGACTGGAGAAGAACCGGACGTAGCCGCGGCTCCGGCTGTTCGGCAGGGCGGCCCGGCTGAACACCAGCTCGCACTTGTCCGCGTCACCGGACCAGTTGTTGCTGATGCTGACGCCGCCGTCGGCGAGCAGGCCGCGGCCGGTGGACATCCGGGCCTCGATCTCCGCCGCGTCCCGGCCGCGGTTGGTGACCATCACCCGGCCGGTCTCCTTCTCGTACCACCGGAACGCCGGGATGTGCCGGGAGCCGCCGTGCAGGATCCCGGCCTGGCTGGCCGGGGTGGTGGCCGGTACGCCGGTGTGCCAGGCGAGCATCGAGTGCTTGCCGTCCCGGATCCAGCCGCCGAGGTTCGGCAGGTTGCCGGCCAGGACCATCCAGTTCAGCAGCGGCGCGGACAGGCCGTCGATCTGGATGATCAGCATCCCGGTCTTCGGCGCGGGCTGGATCCGCCGGGCGCGGCGGTGCACGACCCGCATCACCTCCGCGACGTACGCGTCGTCACTGCCCGCGTACGCGACCCAGCCGACGAAGGCGCTCACCGACGACATCCAGATCGACACCAGCAGCGGTGCCTCCACCCCACCGTGCAGATTCACCCCGGGATCGACCGTGATGGCGAGGTAGACGACTCCGAACTGTGACAGCAGCCCGCCGATCAGCACCCCGAGCGAGCCGATCAGCACCGCGACGCCGGACAGCACCCAGCGCACCAGCACCGAGAACACCGCCAGCAGGACGACCAGCCGGAGGATCGGGAGGCGGCCGTCACTGCTGATCTGGGGCAGCGTCCAGAACGTGATCACCAGCGAGATCAGTGAGGCGAGGCCGCCGTACAGCATCGCCTGCAGGCCGCGTCCGGTGCGGCGCAGGTCCAGCCACACCGGACGTCCACGCCGGTTCTCGGACACCTGTTCTGGTGGTTTTGCCATCGCCTGCTTCTTGCTCCCCGTTCCGTCTCGCCATGCAGATACGAGAGTACGGGGTCACGCAGACGGATCTACTGCACCTCGAGGTAGTCGACCTCCGCGTACAGGTCGCCCTTCGTCAGCCGGATCGTGTTCCAGCCGGCGTTGAGTGTGACCGGGACCGAGCTCTGCTGCCAGTTGTCCCAGCCGGTGACCGGATAGCTGACCGACCCGGCGTTGTTGCCGTTGACAACGAGACCGTGGCTCGCCGTGGACGCTGAACCGTTGGCGTACCCGACGGACAGCGTGTAACTGCCCGCGACCGGCGCGAACACCGTGTTCTCCACCCACGAGTCGGCGTAGTCGATGTACGCGACCACCTTCCCGTCCGACGCGCCGGCCGCGTTGGACCGTACGACGCAGTGGTTCAGCGTGCCGCGCTCCGCCTCGTACCGGACCCGGCTCCCGCGCACCACCGGGTAGTCGTTGGCCCACCCGACGTCAGCGACGTACAGGTGCCGTCCCCCGTTCACCCAGCCGTGGACGAACACCTGGTCCCCGACGAAGTCCGCGCCACCCGGCCCGCAGACGTGACTGTCGAACGTCGCCGTCGTCATCAACGGCCGGTACGCCGTGGTCCACGGCCCGCTCAGACTCGTCGAGGTCGCGTACGACGTCAGGTAGTTGCAGTCGTTGTAGCCGCCGCCGGAGAAGAACAGCACGTACTGGCTGCCGCGCTGGACGAGATCCGGTGCCTCGATCACGCCGCTCGACGTGAGCATCGCGGTGTTGCCGCCGACGAGGGTCTGACCGTTGTTCGCCGTCCGGGTCAGCCAGAGCGTCGACGGCTGGCTGATCGCGTTGCCGTCGTTCTTCCAGACCAGGTACCGGGTGCCGTCGTTGGCCACGAACGTGTTCGCGTCGATCGCGCCGCCCAGCTCGAGCGGGCAGATCAACGGCGCCGTACCGACCGGCTGGAACGGGCCGAGCGGATTCGTGGCGGTGGCCACGCCGATGCACTGGCGGCCGGAGGCCTTGTGCCAGGCGGTGTAGGTGAGGGTGTAGGTGCCGTCGGAGTTCGGGTAGACGTCCGGCGCCCAGGTGCGGCCGGGCTGGGCCCAGGCGCTGGACGGGCCGCCGGGCATCGCGTCCCCGCGGACCGTCCACGGCCCGTTCGCGCTTGGTGCGGTCGCGACCGGGAGGGTGCCGCGGCTGCCGTTGGTCGCGTACGCGTACCAGGTGCCGTTCTGCTCGAAGACGTCCGGATCGGGGAAGTTCTCGCCGATGATCTCGCTCGGGAAGACCGCCGCCGTGGTCGCGGCGTGGACCGCGGGCGACAGGAAGGCGGAGAGGCTGAAGACGGCCAGAGCGGCCGCCAGAAGTCTGGTTAGAAGTCGGGGCATGGTGTGACTCCTCAGGTGGGGGCGGATACCTGTGAGACGAACTTTTCCATCGATTCACCTGAAACGCGAGACCTCAATCCCTGGACCCCGGGGACTGCGGGGTGTTGACTCCCGCTAGTTGGTTTCCGCCAGGGGTGAGGGAGTGTCTCGTGAGTCGTTTACCGAGAGGGATGATCGCCGCGGTTGCCGCGGTCGCCGCCGCTGTGGGTGGGGTCGTGACACAGTCCGTCGCCGCGCCCACCGCCGTACAAGCAACGGCTTTGCAGCAGCAGCTCGACGGTCTGCTGAACGACAGCCGGTACGACGGTTCGCAGGTCGCGCTCGTGGTCCGTGACGCGACCACCGGCGAAACGCTGTACGACCGGAACGGCGCCCAACGGATGCTGCCCGCGTCGAACACCAAGCTGTTCAGCTCGACCGCGGCGATGCACGTCCTCGGCCCGTCGTACCGCTTCCACACCGACGTACTCGCCGGCGCGCCCATCCGCGGTGGACAACTGCTCGGCAACCTCTACCTCAAGGGGTACGGCGACCCGACCGCACTCGAGTCGGACTACGCCGCATTGGCCAAGCAGCTCAAGGCGGCCGGCGTACGGCGGGTGCACGGCGACCTGATCGCGGACGACACGTACTTCGACCACGTCCGCCTCGGTGACAGCTGGGCCTGGGACGACGAGCCGTTCTACTACAACGCGCAGATCTCCGCGCTCACGCTCGCCCCGGACACGGACTACGACTCCGGTACGGCGATCGTCGAGAGCCGCCCCGGTGCGGCCGCCGGTGCGCCGGTCAAGCTCGACCTGGTCCCCGCAAACGGTGTGATCAAGCTGGTCAACACGGCGACGACCGGCGCAGCAGGCTCGTCGAACACGCTGAGCATCGAGCGTGACCACGGCACCAATGTCGTCCGGGTGACCGGCTCGGTGCCGCTGGGTGCTTCGACAGGCCAGGAATGGGTGACCGTCTGGGAGCCCGAGCTGTACGCCGCCGACGTGTTCCGGCGCGCGCTGACGGCGCAGGGCATCTCGGTCAGCGGCGGGATCAAGAACGCCGCCACCCCGGCGAGCGCGACGCGCCTGGCCCGGGACGAGTCGATGACGGTCGGCGAACTGATGACGCCGTTCCTCAAGCTCTCGAACAACATGCACGCCGAGACGCTGGTCAAGGCGATGGGAGCGGTCGTCGACGCGGACGGCAGCTGGCCGGCCGGGCTGGGCGTGGTCACCGACTACGCGAAGAGCATCGGCGTCGACACCAGCCGCATCCGGCTCTCCGACGGCTCCGGCCTGTCCCGCAAGGTGAATGTGACCGCCGACGCGATCACCGACGTACTGATCGGTGCACAGCAGGAGTCCTGGTGGAAGCAGTGGTACGACGCCTTGCCGATCGCGGGCAACCCGGAACGGTTCGTCGGCGGCACGCTGCGCAGCCGGATGCAGAACACGCCGGCCGCCAACAACCTCCACGGCAAGACCGGCTCGCTCACCGGCGTCACCTCGCTGTCCGGGTACGTGACGAACAAGGACGGCCGCAAGCTGGTGTTCTCGATGATCAGCAACAACTACCTGGTCAGCCCGCGCTCGATCGAGGACGCCGTCGGCGTCACGCTCGCGTCCTGGTCCGACCAGGCGCCGCCCGCGGCCGTGTCCACCTTGAGGACCGCTCAGACCACGTGTGAGCTGGAGTGGGACAAGGCCTGCTAATCCCCTTTTAATGCCGTGGACAGTACGGCGGTCGTTCATCACCATGTGGGAATGACCGCCGTACTGCCAGACGCCTACACCGTCCGCTCGCCGACGCTGGAGGACGCGCAGGCGGTCCTCGAACTGGTGTCCGACTACAACACCTCGGTGGTCGGTTTCGCCGACTACACCCTCGACGACGCACAGGACGAGCTCTCCGAGCCCGGCTTCGACCCCACGACCGACGGCTGGCTGGTGTTCGACGACGGTCGGCTGGTCGGGTACGGCTCGATCTTCGGCAAGGGCGATCATCGCCAGCTCGACCTCGATGTCGTCACGACCGACCCCGTCGTGGAGCGCTTTCTGCTCGACCGGATCGAACGCCGGGCGGCCGAGATCGCCGCGGAGTACGGGCACCCGGCGGTGCAGGTCGACATCGTCAACTACCAGGCCGACACGGCCCGCGAGGAACGGCTGGGCGGGTACGGGTTCGAGCGCGGCACGATCTTCCACCGGATGCGGATCGACCACGACGGGACGGTGCCGGCGCCCGCGGTTCCGGCCGGAGTCACGGTACGGCGGGGCGCACCGGACGAGGCGAGCCGCCGGGCGGCGCACGACGTCATGAATGCCAGCTTCGCGGGGCAGTTCGGGTTCTCGCCGCGCTCGTACGAGGAATGGCACGCGTCGCTGGAGAACTTCTCGGGGTTCGACTGGTCCCAGCAGACGGTGCTCGAACTGGACGGCGAGGTGGTCGCGATGCGGCTGTGCAACGACCAGTTCGTCGAGGACGAGAACTGCGGTTACATCGGCCGGCTCGGCGTACTCGAGAAGGCTCGCGGGAAGGGCCTCGCGAAGTTCCTGCTGCGCGACCAGTTCGCGCTCGACGCGGCCGCGGGGCGGACCGGCACGATCCTGCACGTCGACACCAACAACCCGACGCCTGCGCTCGGCGTGTACCTGTCGGTCGGCATGCAGGCCACCCTGGTCATGGAGGTCTGGCGACGCGAGATCACCGCCTCGTGAGCCTGCCAGCGGGCTACACCGTTCGGCCGATGCGGCAGGAGGACGCCGCGCTGATCGCGGAGCGGTCCGGGATCTACACGTCGGCGCTGCTCGGTTTCGCGAAACACAGTCCGGAGGATGTCGCCAACTACCTCCGGGATCCCGGCATCAACCTCGCGACCGACGCCTGGGTGGTGCTCGGCCCGGACGGCGACTTCGCCGGCTCGGCCACCGCCGTCCCGATCACCGGCGGCACCCACCTGGGCCTCGACATCCTCAGCGAGGATCCGGCCGTCCTCGACTGGCTGCTCGACCGTTCGGAGCGCCGTGCTGGCGAGCTCGGGCGGGACGGGGTGATCCTCAAACTCGGCGTGATCCGGCAGGACGAGAAACTCCCGAAGGTCGCCGCCGCGCACGGCTTCACGGTCGGTACGTCGACGCACCGGATGCGCATCACCTTCGACGGCCCGGTGCCCCCACCCGCCGTACCGGAGGGCGTCGTCGTACGGCGAGGCGCTCCGGACGAAACGAGCCGCCGGGCGGCGCACGGCGTACTGATGGAGGCTTTCGCGGACCAGCCTGGGACGCTGCCGCGTCCGTTCGAGGACTGGGTCGTGTCGCGGGAGAGCCGGTCGACGTTCGACTGGTCGCAGGTGACGGTCGTCGAGGTCGACGGCCGGGCGGTCGGGATGACCGAGTGCAATCACAACTTCGTCAGCACCGACAACTGCGGGTACGTCGGCCGGCTGGGCGTCGTACCGTCCGCCCGCGGCCGCGGGCTGGCCAAGTTCCTGCTGCGGAACGCGTTCGCGGTCGACGCCGCCGCCGGCCGCACCGGCACGATCCTGCACGTGGACGCAGGCAACCCGACCCCAGCCGTCGCGCTCTACACAGGCGCCGGCATGCACCCAGACCTGACCAGCGACATCTGGACGCGAACCCTCCGCTAACGACAGGAGGTAGTCGCCCTCGACGCCTCCTCCACGGGCTGTTCCCGCCTGAACGCCCCCATCCAGAGCCCGCCCCGAGCGACGACTTCCTGTCGTTAGCGGGTCCACACCTTGCTCTCGAGAGATCTGAGAGATTACTCTCGAAACATGTCTCTCAGAAATCCGTACGGCGATTTCGAGATCACCGACCCGCAGGCGATGCGCGCGTTGGCGCATCCCGTGCGGCTCGCTGCGCTCAGCTACCTGCAGAAGAACGGCCCGGCGACCGCGACGCAACTGTCCGAACACGTCGGGGCCTCCCCTTCGGTGACCAGTTGGCATCTGAGGCACCTGGCGGGTTTCGGTCTGGTCGTCGACGGCCCGCCGCCGAGCGGATCGGACCGGCGGCAGCGCTGGTGGAACGCAGCCGCCCGCGGCTTCCGGTACGAGATGCCGGACACCCCGGAAGGCGTCGAAGCCGGCCGCCTGCTGCGGACCGAAATGATGAACCAAGCACTCGAGTCGGCCCAGCAATGGCTGACAGAGACCGAGCCGAACCTGGACCCCGAGTGGAGCCGGCTCGCCGGTACGGCGAACACCCTGCTGGCCCTCACGCCCACCGAGGCCGAGGCGCTCGAGTCCGCGATCGAGCAACTGATGGCGCCGTACATCCAGCGGCGCGACGCCGGCGAGTCCCCCGACGACGCCCACCCGGTGCGGTACGTACGCATCTCCTTGCCTGAAGCAACGGAGTGACCATGAAGACGCTGCCCGCCACCAGCCTTTGGCGCGACCAACGGTTCCGGACGTTCTGGTCCGCGCAGACCGTCTCCGAGTTCGGGGACCGGATCACCGAGCTCGCGCTGCCGTTGATCGCCGTCACCATGCTCGACGCCTCTCCCAGCCAGGTCGGTTTCCTGACCGCGGCGGTCTGGCTACCGAACCTCGCGTCGCTGTTCATCGGCACCTGGGTCGACCGCCGCCGCGACAAACGCCCGCTGATGATCGCCGCCGACCTGACCCGGACGGTCGTGCTGCTGACCTTGCCGGTGGCCTACTGGTTCGACCTGCTGGCCCTTGGCCACTTGTACGTGATCGCGATCCTCGCCGGCACGGCGCATGTCGTGTTCGGTACGGCGTACGCCTCGTTCTTCGTCCGGATCGTCGATCGGGACCAGTACCTGGAGGCGAACAGCAAACTGTCGGCGACCCGCTCGATCTCGTTCATGGGCGGCCCGGCCGTCGGCGGACTGCTGGTGCAGTGGCTGACCGCGCCGGTCGCGATCGTCGTCGACGCGCTCACGTTCGTGTTCTCGGCCGTTCAGATCAGCCGATTGAAGGTCGAGCCGGGGGTGTCCGAGGAGTCGGACGAGCCGCTGCTCCGCCGGGCCGCCGCAGGGATGCGGTACGTACTCAAGCACCCGTACCTCAGCCGCAGCCTGGGCTGCGCGACCACGGTGAACTTCTTCAACCTGATGAGCATGGCGTTGCTCGTGCTGTTCGCGAGCCGCATTCTCGGTTTGTCCGCGGGCGTCATCGGCGTGGCGTTCGGAGTCGGCGCATCCGGCGGCCTGCTCGGCGCGGTCACCGCGTCGCCGCTCAGCCGCCGGTTCGGTGCCGGCCCGGTGATCGCGGCCGGGGCGATCATCTTCCCGGGCTCGATCGCGATCGCCGCGCTCGCGGACGGACCGACCTGGCTCAAGGTGGTCGCGCTGGCGGTGGCCGAATTCATCGGGGCGTTCGCAGTGATGTGCTTCGACGTACCGCTGAACTCGTTGCAGGCGGCCGTCACCCACGACCACATGCGGAGCCGGGTCGCGGGGGCGTTCAGCAGCATCAACTACGGCATCAGGCCGCTCGGCGCGGTCGTCGGAGGGTTCCTCGGCACCTGGATCGGTGTCCGCGAAACCCTCCTCGTCTCCGCCGCCGGCGGCCTGCTCGCCGTACTGTGGCTGGTCGGTTCACCGATCATCCGCACCCGCGAACTGACCGGCCTCGAGCCGCCGGATCTTTAGGCCTCGTCCTCCGCGACGTCGACCTTTGCGACGGTTGTGCGGAGGGGGACCTCCTTGATGAAGGCGACCGCGAGGAGGCTGACCACGGCGCAGGCGGCGGCGATCAGGAAGATTCGGCCGGTCGCGTCGCCGTACGCGTGCCGGACCAGTTCGGCCAGCTGCGGAGGCAGGTGGTTGACGTCCAGCAGGCTCGTACCGCCGGAACCACCCTCCTGCAACTTCCTCGCGGCCTCGGCACCACCCGGACCACTGGCCAGCAGACCGTCGACGATCAGGTCCTTCACCCGGACGGCCAGGACGGCACCCAGTGCGGAGACACCGACCGCACCACCCAGGCTGCGGAAGAACGCGACGGTCGCGGAGGACGCGCCGATCTGCGTGACGTCGACGGTGTTCTGTACGGCGAGCACCAGGTTCTGCATCGTCATCCCCATGCCGAGGCCCATCGCGAGCATGCCGAGCCCGACGAACCAGTACGGCGAGGTGTGGTCGATCGTGCCGAGGATCAGCAGACCGACGAGCAGCAGTACGCCGCCCGACACCAGGTACCGCTTCCACTTGCCGTAGCGGGTGATCAGCTGACCGGAGCCCGCCGAGCCGACGAACGAACCGAGCATCATCGGGATCGTCAGCAGGCCGGCCTCGGTCGGGCTGTAGCCGCGGGCGATCTGGAAGTACTGACCGAGGAACAGCGCGCTGCCGAACATGGCGACACCGACCGCGAGGCTGGCGACGATCGCCAGCGCCGTGGTCCGCTCCCGGACGACCTTCAGCGGGACCAGCGGCTCGGCCACCCGGTTCTCCACCACGACGGCGAGGAAGCCGAACAGCAAGGTGCCGCCGACGAACAGCGCGGACTGCCAGGACATCCAGGCGAAGTCCGAGCCGGCGAAGGTGACCCAGAGCAGCGGCAGGCTGGCCGTGATGCTGATCAGCACCGCGCCCAGGTAGTCGATCCGGACCTCACGCTTCAGCACCGGCAGGTGCAGGTACTTCTGCAGGATCACCAGGCTGACCACGGCCAGCGGGACGCAGACGTAGAAACACCAGCGCCAGCCGAGCCACGAGGTGTCGACGATGACGCCGCCGATGAGCGGGCCGCTGACGGTCGCGACCGCCATCACGGCGCCCATGTAACCGGAGTACCGGCCGCGCGACCGGGGTGGGATCGCGGCGCCGATGATGGCCTGGGCGAGGGCCATCAGACCGCCCATCGCGAGGCCCTGCAGCACCCGGGCGCCGATCAGGAACGGCACGTTGTGGGACAGACCGGCCAGCGCCGACCCGATCACGAAGATCGAGATCGCGAGCTGGACCAGCAGTTTCTTGCTCATCAGGTCCGAGAGCTTGCCCCAGATCGGGGTGGACACCGTGGTGGCCAGCAGGCTCGCGGTGAGGACCCAGGTGTACTGCGTCTGGGAGCCCTCGAGATCGGCGATGATCGTCGGCAGGGCGTTGCTGACGATCGTCGAGCTCAGCATCGCCGTGAACAGCGCGGCGAGCAGGCCGATCAGGATCTCGAGGATCTCGCGGTGGGTGAGTTCCGGCGCACTGGGCAGTTGGCGCCGGGTCTCGGTGACAGTCATCAGTCTCCAGTCTTGGGGTTACGCCTCACGACCTTGTTGGCCTCGGTGATGGCGACTGCGACTCGCTGCATGGTGGCAGCGGCGGCAGTCAGCGCGTCGTCGTCGAGGTCCGCAAGGGCGGTTCTCAGTTGCTGGGTGTAGGACGAATAGAGCGCTTCGAGCTGGGCCTTGCCCTGGGACGAGAGGCTGACCAGCCCCACGCGGGCATCGGCCGGATCAGGCCGACGGCTCACCAGTCCGTCGGCCTCCAGCGCAGTCAGCTGCCGGCTCACCACCGACGCGTCGACGCCGAGCTTGCCGGCGATCTCGCCGCCGCGCTGCTCGCCGTCCTTCATCAGCACCTTGAGCACACTCGCGTCGGAACGGCGCAGTCCGCCGTCGCCGGTCAGGTGCCGGTGCTCGATACACCGCACGGCGCGCACCAGCGAGCTGACTCCTTCGAGCAGCTCCTGCGCGGCCGCATCCCGCTCTACCCCCGGGACGAAGGGTTGCTGAGCTAGTTGCATAACCCAACTATATACTCCAATAGTTGGTTTCCACAACCATATGCGCTGATCGTCGGTGGCCGACCACGAAGAGTGCCGGATACCCAGCTGTGGTGACAGGCCGCCTATCATCATGACAAGGGGGCACACTGCTGGGGCGGTGCACCGAGGTCCAGGGGAGCGACTGAGGTGGGGGCCATGAAGGCCACCAGAATCGATCAAGGGCGGTTCGAGCCGACCGTCTTCGGTGCCGTGCGCCGCTACAGCGCCATGGTGCTGCTCATCGGGGTGCTGATGGCCGCGGCGGCGGTGAGTTACAACTTGATGCAAGTGCAGGTCTACCGCGCCACTGCCACCATCACCGTGCCGCAGAGCACGCTGGCCCACGACGAGAACCCCGACCAGTACTTCGACAGTCAAGTGCTGCTCATGCAGTCCCAGCAGGTCGCCGACCGCGCCGCCGGCATCGCCAATGCGACCCTGAACGACAACGTGCTCTCCCTCGGCGACTTCGCCGGCGAAGGCAGGTCACTGGAGATCACGCCGCCGACGCAGTCCGCACCGGGAGCCTTCGGCTCCAGCATCGTCACCGTGTCGTTCACCTGGCCGAACTCCCGGGTCGCGCAGACGGGTGTCAACGCGGCGCTCCAGGCCTTCGACGAGGAACGAGCCGCCAGAATCCTCGCTCAGGGCGCGGACGCGGTCGCCGCGGTCGAGCGAGCTATCCAGGACTCCCGGACCCAAGGCCAGCGGATCGAGCTGCTGAAGCAGCGAACGCAGGCTCTGGTCGACATGCAGCTCGACCTGGCCACCCATCCGACCGTGGCGTGGGCCCCGGAACCGCAACTGCCGGTCAACGGCAGCTCCAAGAAAGCCGGTGCCGTCGGTCTGCTGGCCGGCCTCGTACTCGGTGCCGTGCTGGCGTATCTGCGCGCGGCCCGCCACCGATGCCTCGACGACCGGCTCGACCCGGTGGCGATCTACGATGCGCCGCTGATCGGTGACGTTCCATCGACCGACAAGAACCTGATCCTTCCGGGCTTCGCGGCCGCCTCCGATCCGCTGCCGATGGTTGTCCACCCGCAGTCCGCGGCCGCCGAGGCGTTCCGGTTCACCGCGGCATCGGTCGAGCGGATCCGGACGGCTCGGGACGAGCAACTCGCCGTCGTCTTCGTCTCGGCGTACACCGGTGATGACCGCAGCACGGTCGTGGCCAACGTCGCACTCGCCGCCGCCGAGAGCGGTAGGCCGGTGATGGTGGTGGACGCCGACGCTGACTGGGGGACGCTGACCGAACTGCTGCTTCCAGGCAGCGCACCGACCGATGGCTTCGAGCAGGTGGTAGCCGGCCGGAGTCTGCTGTCCGACTGCATCGAGGCCAGTCCGTTCAACGGTGACATCACCGTTCTCCCGGCCGGGCCTACCCGGACGAAGCGAACCGCCGGTCCGGCGTACGCACACGCGGTGGAGCGAGTGATCGCCGAGGCGAAGGCCTCGTTCGACCTCGTCCTGATCGACAGTCCCGCCGTACTGCGGATGGCGAACGCGGTCGAGCTGGTGAACGACTCCGACGCGGCCATCATCGTTCTCGGCCCGGACGAGTTGGTCAACGATCACGTCGCTGTGGTCGAGCGGCTGGACCAGGTCAAGTCGAACGTCGTCGGTTACATCTACCGGCGTCCCGGCCGGACGCCCAGGTTCGTCCGCCGGTTACGTGCGCGGATCGCCGGCCGGACTGCCGGCCCGCTCAGACTGGCGCTCGCGCCGTCGGCACCGCGGTTCGCGTTCCAGCCTGCCAAGGAGCCGCGACCGACGGCACGCCTGCCGCGGGACTGAGACGAGATGTCCTCGGCCCTGCGCCGCACGGGCGTCCAGCCGGGTCGGCTGTTCGATCTCTACGGCCGGCTGCTCGGTCCGTTGCTGGCCGGGTACCTCCTGTTCGACCGCGCTTTCGCGTATGTCCATCTGCCCGGAAGTCCGCTGTTCGTCGCTGAGATGATGCTCGGGCTCGGCTCAGTCGCGGCTCTGACAGCCACTCGCCGTTTCCTCCTCCCGGTCAGCAATGAGCCCGTTCTCGCGTGGCTCGCCGCGTTCGCACTCTGGGGGTTGATTCGCACGGTGCCCGGGCTGGCCACCTACCAGCTGGACGCGGTGCGGGATGCGGCGCTGTGGTACTACTGCCTCTTCGCCTTCTTCGTCACTGCTGCCCTCGCCACCTCGCCGGATCTGCTCGACCGGCTGATCGACCAGCTGGCCAGGCTGACTCCGTGGCTGTTGCTGTGGCTCCCGCTCGGACTGCTGCTGACACCCGTGGCCGCGGCCCCCCACGTGCCGTTCTCACCGGTGTCTGTGCTGTCACACAAAGCCGGGAGCACAGCGATCGCGGCACTGCTGGCGCTTGGATCCATGTGGCTCCTGCCCGGCACCCGCAGCCCTCGCAACCGCGCCGGGTGGAGCATCGTCGCATTCCTGGTCCTCGCACTTGTAGCTACCCAGAACAGGGGAGGCCTGCTCGGGGCGGTCGCCGGCATGGCGGTGGGACTGGCGTTCATGCGTCACCGGTTCGGCCTCGTCGCTCGCGCGGTGCTCGTCGTGGGCGTCGGGTTGAGCGTGGCGACGTTGCTGTCGGTCCAGGCACCGGTCACGGGGTTGCAGGGACGGGCATTCTCGGCGTCCCAACTGGTCGCCAACGTGGTGAGCCTCGGCGGCAAGGAATCACCCGGCAATCTGGGCGGCACCGTCGAGGGGCGTGAGCAACTGTGGTCGCGGATCCTCGACAAACAGATCGCGGACGGCCATCTGGCAGACGGGTCCGGATTCGGTCAGAACCTGGCCACGGAGGTCGGTGTGTACGACGAGGGCAAGGACACCTTGCGGAGCCCTCACAATTCCCACCTGCACATCGTGGCCAGGCTGGGCGTGGCCGGTCTCTCGCTGTGGATCGCGCTGTGGGTGGCGTGGTACTGGCAGCTGATCGGGAGCTGCCGGCGCCTGGCCCGGGACGGTCTGCACACCAGGCGGCAGCTGGCTGTGCTCTCGATGATGGTCACCACCTCCGTGCTGGTGTCGTGCTTCTTCGATCCCCAACTGGAAGGACCTCAGGTGGCAGCACTGCTGTGGACCGCGTTCGGAATCGGAGTGGCCGTCTCCACGGCCAGGCCCTGGTTCGGCAGGACGTGATGGTGAGCCTCGCGTCGGCCATGGCCATCTGCATGTTGGTGGCGCTGCCGGCTGCCTGTCAGAGCGCGGACAACCAGACCGACTCCGTTCCGCCGAGCCGCGCCGGCTTCACCGGTCCGGTCGGCCCGGTCCCGAGATCCTGTGACGGCGTCGTGGTCGATCCGTCCGACAACATCCAATCCGTCATCGATGCGCACCCGGCCGAAACGACGTACTGCTTCTCCCCTGGCATGTACCGGCTGGAGCAACCGCTGCGGCCGAAGGAAGGCGACGCGCTCATCGGTCACCAAGGAGCGGTCGTCAGTGGAGCGAGGGTGCTGACCGGCTGGCAGCAGCACGCAAACACGTGGTCCACCACGGGATTCCTGCCGACCGTTCCCGGCAACCATGGTGAGTGCCTGAAGTCTGTGCCGACGTGCGCGTACGCCGAGGACGTCTTCCTGGACAAGCACCGCCTGACGAGGGTCGCGTCGCCGGACGCAGTGACGCCAGGCACCGTGCATGCCGACTACCGTGCGAACACCATCACGATCGGCGACGACCCCGGACCCCACCTGGTCGAGCAGGCGGTCGCGCCCAGTCTCGTCCGCGCGACTGCCGACGACGTCACCGTCGCGAATCTCGTCCTCGAGCAGGCCGCCAACGAGGCCCAGGTCGCGGCCGTCGAGAGCCGTCAGGCGACGCCCCGCGAGTCTGGCTCCGGCTGGCGCATCCACAACAACGAGGTGCGCGGCAACCACGGCGCCGGCCTCGGCCTGGCCGGCCGCGCGGTCGTCACCGCGAACTTCGTTCATCACCAAGGCCAGCTCGGTTTCGGTGCCTGGGGCACGGGATCGGACGTCAGCGGCAACGAGATGTCGTTCAACGGAGTGGCCGGTTACTCGCCGGACTGGGAGGCGGGCGGTGGCAAGATCTGGCACACCGACCGTTACACCGTCACCCACAACGACGTCCACGACAACCTGGGCCCGGGGCTGTGGACCGACGGTGGCAACATCCACACGGAGTACTCGGCCAACAAGATCACCGGCAACTGGGGAGCCGGGATCCAGCACGAGATCAGCTACGACGCCACCATCCGGGACAACGTGATCTCTGCCAACGGCAGCCGGCACAAGGGGTGGTCCTGGGAGGCAGGCATCCAGATCCAGTCGTCCGGTGGGACCGGACTGATCGAGGTGGCCGGCAACGTCGTCAGCGGCAACGCCAACGGCATCGCCGTCATCGAGAGCGGCCACCGAGCGACCGAGGAACCGGCGCCGTACGGGCCGCACGTCGTCCGCAACATCCTCGTCCACGACAACCGCGTCACCATGTCGGCCGGGCAGTCCACCGGCGCCGTCCAGGACATCGGCGACACAGCCGTCTTCACCGGGCGAAACAACCGCTTCGAAGCGAACACCTACTACCTGCCGTCCCTCCCTGAGCCGCATTTCTTCTGGAACGACACTGAGCTGACCTGGGCGCGCTGGCGCGCCCTCGGGAACGACGTGAACGGACGGGCCGTCCGCATCACTCGCTGAAGGACCTCAGCCCAGGTCGCCGTTGAGGCGGGCGAGGAGGCGGCCGAGGTCGGCCAGGTCCGTGGGATTCCAGCGGTCCAGGATGGCGCGGAACTCGGTTCGGCGTTGGGTGCGCATGGCCTCGTAGCGTTCGGCGCCGGTGGTGGTGAGGCGCAGGAGGCGCGCGCGGCCGTCGTCCGGGTCGCCTACCCGCTCGATCAGGCCGAGGGTCTCGAGCTGGGTGATGCCGCGGCTGACGGTCGATTTGTCGAGGCCGAGCACCTGCGCGACGTCCGATGCGCGTACGCCGGCACTGCCGCCGGTGCCCATCTCGATCTGGGAGATCAGCGCGTAGCCGGCCGCGTCCATTTCCGGATGGACGCGACGGGCGAGCCGCAGCGAGGCCGACCGTGACCGTCGGAACAGCGCCGACAGTTCCTGCTCAATAGCCGCGACCATCTGCTCCGACCGCTCACCCGACGCGGCCGACTGGTTCGGGTGCTCTACCTCGGCGGGGGTGCTCACCGGACCACGATTCCGGCGTCGCGGAGTGCGTTCTTCACGTCGGCGATCCGGAAGTCGCCGAAGTGGAACACGCTCGCGGCGAGTACGGCGTCCGCGCCGGCCTGGACCGCGGGCGGGAAGTGTTCCGGCGCCCCCGCTCCCCCGCTGGCGATCAGCGGTACGTCGACGACCGCGCGGACCGCCTTGATCAGCTCGAGGTCGAAACCCTGCTTGGTCCCGTCGGCGTCCATCGAGTTCAGCAGGATCTCCCCCGCGCCCAGCTCACAGCCGCGCTGCGCCCACTCGATCGCGTCCAGCCCGGCCGACTTCCGGCCGCCGTGCGTGGTGACCTCGAACCCGCTCGGCTGCTCGGCGGCCCGTCGTACGTCGAGGGACAGCACCAGCACCTGGTTGCCGAAGCGGTGCGCGATCTCGTGGATCACGTCCGGCCGCGCGATCGCGCCGGTGTTGATCCCGACCTTGTCCGCACCGGCCCGCAGCAACCGGTCCACGTCGCCCACCTCGCGCACCCCGCCGCCGACCGTCAGCGGGATGAACACCTGCTCAGCAGTACGCCGGACCACGTCGTACGTCGTCTCGCGCGATCCCGACGACGCGGTGATGTCGAGGAACGTCAGCTCATCCGCACCCTCCGCGTCGTACAGCTGCGCCATCTCGACCGGATCCCCGGCGTCACGCAGATCCGCGAAGTTGACGCCCTTCACCACCCGCCCGGCATCAACGTCCAGACAGGGAATCACCCGCACAGCAAGACTCACGCGGCAAGCCTAGCGTCCACCCGGAACCGACCAGCGCAACCGACGAGGCTGCGGACAGGCAACGGGGTCTGTGAACAGGCAACGGGGGCTGTGAACAGGCAATAGCTTGTTCACAGCCCCCGGCACGCCGGCGTTCCTCGGGTTACTTCCAGGCGCGGCGGCGGTTGTCGGTGGACCTCATGGGGCGGGTGGACTCCCAGACGCGGCGCCAGCGGGCCGCTTCGGGGCCGGTCTGCGACGGCGAGGCGCCGATCGCGGCGCGGCGGCGGGACTCGTACCAGGTGGTCGACTCCTCGTCGAGCAGCGCCGAGACGGCGGCGGCGATCCGGGGCGCGAAGTCCCGAGCGCTTTCCCCGGCGGCGGGCTTCAGCGGGTCGCCGTACCGGACGTGCACCGCCGGGCGGCCCGGGATCGGCCAGCCGCGGCCGCGCGGCATCGCGGCGAACGAGCCCTTGATGCCGACCGGGATCACCGGTACGTCGTGCTCGACGGCCAGGTACGCCGCGCCCATCCGGAACCGTTGGATCCAGCCGTCCGGCGACCGCGTGCCTTCGGGGAACACGACGACGTTCCACCCGTCCGCGAGCAGGTCGCCCGGGGTCGCGCTCATCTTGCCGCCGCGGCGCTCGATCGGGAACGTGTTGAACACGATCGCCGAACCGGCCGCCCGCCACCAGGTGTCGAAGAAGTAGTCGGCGGCCGCCGCGAACGCCGTCTTGCGGCGCATCGCGTCCGGCAGCGACAGCAGCAGCAACGGGGTGTCCAGGTGCGACGAGTGGTTCGCGACGATGATCGCCGGTCCGTCGAGCTTGAGCAGCGAGTCGAGTCCGCTCACCTGCGGGCTGACCTCGAAGTTCAGGACCGCGTTCAGCGGGCCTTTCTGGATCAGGTCGCGGACCGCGATCGCGGTCCGCGTCCGGGCCCAGCGGGTCGGGAAGACCGTGCTCTCCTTCGGGATCACGTACGGCTCGGCCGATCGCGGCACCTGCGGCCGCCGGCCCCACCGCCATCCGCGCGCGACCTGCTTGACGTCGCGAGCGGTGTCCCGGCTGAACTTCACCAGGCTGGTACCCATCAGCGCACGTCCGCGAGCAGGTGCGGCGGGTTGTGCAGGTAGGTGATCGACGGCGACCGGCCGACCGAGTGGCTGACCATCTCGAGCGCGTCCTGCAGCGTCGACGCGGACCGGAAGCCCATCCGCTCGACGGTCTTGCGGTTCGCGCCGACCCAGACGATGTCACCGCAGTGGTCCAGCGCGTGCGAGATCCAGTACCACATGTAGAACGGGTGCACGCCGTGGTACGCGTACGACGTCCGGTACAGGTGGATGTACCACGGGTCCTCGGCGTACTGCTTCTCGAACTTCGCCTCGATCGTGGCCGGGTCGGTCGACTCCGACAGCACTTCCTCGAAGAAGTCGACGTACGACGGGTGGTGCAGCTGGCTGAACTCGTAGTCGACCGGGTGGTACAGGATGACCGCGCCGTCCTTGCGGACGACCGGGTTGCCCCGGTACGAGTTGAAGTAGTAGCCCAGGCCCATGCAGGCAGCCAGGATCGGGTTCATCACCGAGTTCACGTTGTACGGGCCGACGAACGGCACGCCCATGATCGCGACGTCGGACTGGCCCTGGACCTCGACCAGGTGCTGGCGGTGCACCGCCTCGATCGTCTTCTCGTGCACCGGCTCGATCGCCCCGGCGTTGATCCCGGTCAGGCCGTAGTTCGACCGAACGTCGGTGAAGATCTTGTGCCGGACCTTGGCCGGCGCGGCGGCCAGTGCGCGCTTGGTGCCGAGCATCGAGGCCTGGTCCTTGATCGACCACTCCCACTCGCGCTTCTGCAGGAACTCGATCGGCCCGCCGAAGATGTCGTTGTTCAGCGTCGTCTCGATCTGGAAGACCTTGACGTGGCTGGTCAGCACCTCACCCATCCGCCAGGCGGAGTGGTGCATCTTCGAGGCCTTGTGGTCCATGAACGACCGCGAGTGGATCATCGTGTGGCTGTTGTGGTGGTGCTTCAGCGACTTGTACGACGCCAGCCCGATCGACGTGGACTTGTGCCCGCCGTCCATCGCCACCAGGTTCACGTTCACGTAGACCAGCAGGTCGGACTCGGCCGCCCGCTTGGAGATCTCGACGTCCTCGCCGTGCCGGGTCTGGCCCAGGTGGGTCAGGTTGTCGCGGTCCTCGGCGTCGAAGTTGTAGAGCTTCCCGTCCGGGAAGAACGACCGGAACACCCGCTCGCCGACGATCTCGCGCAGCTCGTTCGGGGTCAGCCGGCGGTGCAGCGCGTTCGCGGAGATCAGCTCGACGTCGTCGACACCGGCCTGCGCGGCCAGCTCCAGCACCGCCTCGATGACGCGCTGCCGGATGTCCGGCTTCTTCATCGGGGGCAGCGGCAGCGAGATGTCGTCGAACGCGATCGTCAGCCGCATCCCGGGGCGCAGCAGCTCCGGCAGCGGCTCGGACTCGATCGGGTTCAGCAGCGCGTTCTGGATCGCCTCGTCGACGTCGCGGACCGGCGGCAGCGCCTCCGGCGGGTACACCACCCGGGTGCCCTGCGGGAACCGCTCCAGCAGGAAGCCCTCACCGTTGTGCACGAGCAGCGGCGGCGTCCGGTCGTCCACCTCAAGCACGAAACCTGGCCGAGACATGTCAGAACCTCTCTCGTCGTACGTTCAGCGCCCTCATGAGGCCCTCACATCGAAAGCAACCTTGACTGTTCCCAGTCGGCCGGCGGAGTGCGCGTGGTCGAGCGCCTCGCGCCAGCGGTACAGCGGGTAGCGGGCCCCGACGATCCCGTCCAGCGGGGCGCGGCCGGCGAGTTCCAGCGCGGTCTCGAACGCCGGGCGGCCGTTCGGCTCCTCCCGCGCGGAGGCGTACGTGCCGGTGACCTCGAGCTCGCGGAACCACACCGGCGACAGGTCGGCGCCGCTGGCCGGCATCCCGGACAGCACCACCCGGCCGCCGGCCTTGGTGACTCGCAGCACGGTGTCGATCGAGTCCTTGCTGCCGACCGCGTCGACGGCGACGTCGACACCGCCGAGCAGGAACTCGCCGCCGCTGAAGTCCTGCTTCAGCCGGAACGCACCGGTCGACCGCCGTACGCCGCGGAACACCTCGTCCGGCGCGACCACGTCGCTGGCGCCGAACGCACGCGCCAACTCCCGCTGCTTCGCGTGCTTGGCGACCACGGTGATCCGTCCGGCCTGCGTCAGCTCGCGCAGTGCGAGCGTCGCGAACAGCCCGACCGCACCGGCGCCGCTGACCAGCACCGACTGTCCCGGCTCGACCTTGGCCCGCAGCGCGGCATGCACTGCACCTGCCAGCGGCTCGACCAGTACGGCGCGCTCGTCGGACATTCCGTCCGGCACGGCGTACAGCTGGCTGCGATGCGCGACCATCAGGTTGCCCCAGCCGCCACCGGTGTCGCGGCAGAACCCGGTCTGCAGGCCGGGCGCGACATGGCCGACCGTGATCCGGTCGCACCTGTTGGTGTTTCCGGACACGCAGCCCTCGCACGGCTCGACGCCGCGCGCCGCACAGGTCAGGACGCTGTCCATCACCACGCGGGTGCCCTTCGGCAGGTCTTCGCAGTCGTCGAGCAGCTCGCCGACGATCTCGTGACCGGGGACGAACGGCATGGACACGACCGCGGAGAAGTACAGCTTCGTGGCGCCGGTCACCATGCCGAGGTCCGAGCCGCAGATGCCGGACAGGATCGGCCGGATCCGCGCCCAGCCCTCCCGCTCGGCCTTCGGCTCGTTGATCGTGACGAGGCGCAGCGGCGCGGCCGGTCCGGTCAGGATGCCGGGGATGCGGCCGCCGACCGCCTTGGCCGCCAGGTACTTCGCCGGCGACCGGTACATCTCGAGTGCGAGCATCATCGGACGTTCACCCCAGGGAGCTCCAGACGGGACGACGTGGACGGGGTCTTCCAGTCGACGATCTGCCAGCGCGCGGCCCGGGCGGCCCGGAACAGCGACACATCCGGCGAAACCGCGACCGGGTTGCCGACCGCCGACAGCATCGGGAGGTCCGAGTGGCTGTCGGCATAGGCGAACGACTTGGACAGGTCGATGTTGGTCTGCCGCGCGTGGTGCTTGAGCCACGCGGCCCGCGACTCACCGACCAGCGGCGGGCCGGACAGGAAACCGGTGCAGCGGCCGCGGTCGTCGACGGCCAACTCGGCGGCGACGATCTCGTCGAACAACGGCTCCAGCGGACGGGTCAGCGGCCGGACGGCGCCGGTGATCAGGATCGTCTTGTGCCCGGCCGCGCGGTGCTCGCGAATCCGTCGTACGGCGGCGCCGCTCAACCGTTCGAGCACGTGCTCGGCGAGGATCTCGTCGACGATCTGGTTCAGCTCCTCCAGATCCGCGCCGGCGTACCGGCGGTAGATCGTGCGGAGGAACGTGCCGCGGTCCTTGCGCTCGGCGGCGATCAGCTTCGGGAGCTTGCGGAGCATCGCGCCGATCTCGCCGGCCCGCTGCGGGCCGTCCAGCTCGGGCAGCCGCATCCACAGGTAGGTCTCGATCACGTTCGACGACAGCAGCGTGCCGTCCATGTCGAACGCCGCGACCACCTTCGCCTCGGACGGCTCGACCTTCTTCAGGACACCGGCGGACTCGGCGAGCGCCTTGTTCCGCTTCTTCCGGACGACGTCCAGCCGGCGCATCGACTCGGTGACGCTCGGGCAGTGCAGTTCCTGCAGGTAGTACTGCCAGTCGACGACCGCGGTGTCGCAGGCGAACTTCTCCTTGTCGTCGCCTTCGAGCGCGTTGTGCAGCGCGAGCACGTTGTCGTCGATGAACTGCAGCTCCGCCTGCGCGTACTCGGAGTACAGGTCCATGTAGCGGCGCAGGAAGTCGAGGCGGCGCTTCTGGACGTCGAGCTCGCGGGCGTACTTCCGGGTCCGCTCACCGCGCGGGACGCTGGTGATGATCTTGTCGGCGATCTTGTGCGCGCGTTCGCCGTACCGCAGCATCGTCTCGACCGAGTCGCCGCCGGGGAACTTCCAGACCGGCAGCCGGACCGCGCCGCGCTCGCCGAGGTCGAACGGGTGCTTGGAGAAGTACGCGCGGACG
Organism: Kribbella soli; assembly: GCF_004331345.1. Lineage (GTDB taxonomy): Bacteria > Actinomycetota > Actinomycetes > Propionibacteriales > Kribbellaceae > Kribbella > Kribbella soli. The sequence goes on from NZ_SJJZ01000003.1 coordinate 412,405, forward strand.
CCGGCGTACAGCTGCTCGAACGTCAGCGGGTTCCGGGCGCCGGAGCCGATGTGGTAGTACTCCGGCTTGCTCAGCTCGGGCTCGGTCGCCATCACCGCGCAGATCGCGCCGACGACGTGGTCGACCGGGATGATCTCGATCACCGAGTCCGGCGACGCCGGGAACTCGGGCAGCTCACCGCGGCCGTAGGCCAGGATCAGAGGCTCGGCCATCTTGAAGCCCTCGATCCAGCCCGGGTGGGGGCTCTGCACCGCGGACTCGATGATGGCCGGCCGGACGATCGACGTCGGCAGCTTGCCGGAGAACTCCTCGACCACCCGCTCGCCGAGCGCCTTGGTGAACGTGTAGCAGTCGGTCCAGCCGAGGCTGCGGGCGCGCTCGGTGCCGGTCTCGACCAGCCGCTTCGCGACCCATTCGGTACGCCGCCGCTCGGTGTCGGCCGCGGCCGTCAGGTGACCGGCGCGCCGGTGCAGCTTCTCGGCCTCCTTGCGGAACTTCGCCAGCATCGGCGCGGACCGGGACTGCTCCTCGATCCGGGACTTCATCGCCATCCCGGCCTCGGCCTCGGTCCGCCAGTCGACGAAGTGCTCGACCGAGGCCTCCGGGATCGCGCCGCGCCGGCGACCGGCCGTGTAGGCGGTCGAGATGTGCACGTAGTGGACCGGCTGCCCGGTCTCGACGATTCGCTCCAGCAGGCTCTTGGTGCCGAGCACGTTGGTCGTGAACGCCTCGTGGATCGGCGGGTCGAAGCTCACGTCGCCGGCGCAGTGCACGACGATGTCGAGATCCTTCGGCAGCTCCGGTACGTCGGACAGGTCGCCGTCGATCACCTGGATCCGGGCCGCGGTCAGCGCCTCGGCGTCGGCGTACGGCGTGCCCTCGCCGTAGAAGGGCTTGAAGATGTCCTTCTTCAGCAGCTGCGCCATCCGGTCGGTGCCGGTCAGCGAGCCCTTCGGCCGGATGATCGCGGCCACGGTCGTGCCGGGGAGCTCGCCGATGATCCGGTGCAGCAGCGCCTCACCGACGAATCCGGTGACGCCGGTGACCAGGACCTTCTTGTCCTTGAGCTTGTCGGCCAGACTCACTTGTCGCCTCCACGCGTGAGCTCGAGTGCCTCGGTCAGGGTGAACGCACCGGCGTACAGCGCCTTGCCGACGATGACGCCTTCGACGCCGTCCACGACCAGCGTGCTCAGGGCCCGCAGGTCGTCCAGGCTCGAGACGCCGCCGGACGCGATGACCGGCTTGTCGGTGCGTGCGCACAGGTCGCGGTACAGGTCCAGGTTCGGGCCCTGGAGCATGCCGTCCTTGGTGACGTCGGTGACCACGTAGCGCTCACAGCCGGCCGTCTCCAGCCGGGCGAGCACCTCGTACAGGTCGCCGCCTTCCTTGGTCCAGCCGCGGGCGGCCAGCGTGCGGCCGCGGACGTCCAGACCGATCGCGACGCGGTCGCCGTACTGCTGGATGATCCGGTCGCACCACTCCGGGTCCTCGAGCGCGGCGGTGCCGATGTTCACCCGGCGCGCGCCGGTCGCCAGCGCGGCCTCCAGGGACTCGTCGTCGCGGATGCCGCCGGACAGTTCGACCTGTACGTCGAGCTTGCCGGTCACCTCGGCGAGCAGCTCACGGTTGCTGCCGCGACCGAACGCCGCGTCCAGGTCGACCAGGTGGATCCACTCCGCCCCGGCGTCCTGCCAGGCCATCGCCGCCGCCAGCGGGTCGCCGTACGACGTCTCGCTACCGGCCTCGCCCTGCACCAGCCGAACCGCCTGACCGTCCGCCACATCGACGGCAGGCAGCAGCACCAGGTTCTCAGACATGGGCCACACCCTAGAGGGCGATGCTGGAAGATTCGTAACCCGGAGGCCTCCTGAGTCGTTTGAAATCGATCTGTCTCAGCAATACCAGTATAGCCGGTGGTCTTATCACTAGGCTGGCCTCGTGGCGACCGTCGAACAACTCGAGACTGATCCCCATCCGACCCTCGCGCGGATCCGTCCGATCGGGTGGATCGAGGCGTTGAACAGTTGGGTCGTCAGCTCCCGCGCTCTCGCGCTGACCGTCCTGCGCGATCCGGACACGTTCACCGTCGACGATCCGCGGTTCTCGACAGCGCAGGTGGTCGGCCCGTCGATGCTGTCCCTGGACGGCGGGCCGCACAAAGCACACCGCGACCCCTTCGAGTCACCTTTCGGCCTGGCCGAGACCCGCCGTCGCTTCACCGACCCGGTCCAGCAGACCGTCGAGGAACTGATGGCCGCTGCCTCGCGCTCGGCCGACGCCACGAGCCCTTCCGCCGACCTACGCACCGCGCTCGCGGGACCGCTGTCGGTCGCGGTGGTTGCGTTGTCGCTCGGCCTGCCGCCGGCGTCGGCCTCGACGGTGCTCGAGTGGTACACCGACATCTCCGCCTCCGTGTCCGGCGTCTCCGCCGGGCACCCGGTCACCGCCGAAGGCGCCACGGCCTTTGCCGAGCTGCACAAACATGTTGCCGCGGGCATCGACTCGTCGGACTCCCTGGTCGCCGCGGCCGCGCACGCCGGGCTCGGCGTGGACGAGGTCGTCGCCAACGCCGCCGTCCTCATGTTCGGCGGGATCGAGACGACCGAGGGCATGATCACCAACGCGCTCTGGCACCTCCTGACCAACCGCGACCAGCTCGACCTGGTGCTGGCCGACCCGTCGCTGCTGCCGAACGCGATGGAGGAGTCGCTCCGCCTCGAACCGGCCGCTGCCGTCGTCGACCGCTACGCAACCCGCGACATCGAACTCGAAGGCCGGCCGATCCGTCGCGGCGACATGGTCACGGTGTCACTGGCGGGCGCGGGCCGTGATCCCGAGGTGTTCGAGTCGCCCGACCAGTTCGACGTACGCCGGACCAACGCCCGTCGGCATCTCGCGTTCGCGAGCGGACCGCACATCTGTCTCGGCATGCACCTGACGCGTCTGGAAACGCTCGTCGCACTCGAAGCCGTTCTGAAACTCGCCGGGCTCCGCCTCGCCGCGGACTCGCCTCCGCCGCGTGGCCTCGTCTTCCGCAAGCCGTCGGCGTTGCAGGTCAGCTGGGACGCGTGAGCACCAGCATCGTCGCGGAGTAGACCGGCATCGCCCGATCCGGATCCCGCTCCGCGTCCTCGGCGAACCTGGCGAACCCGGACTCGATCTCGTCCGCCGGCAGGTGCTCGAACGTCGACAGCGCGCGATGGCTGAGCCGCTCGTACCGCTCCCGCAGCGTGCGCGGCTCCTCGGCGGTGATCTCGACGACGTCGTCGCCCGGCGTCAGCCCGGCCTCGACCGCGAGCGCCTGCGCCGCGGACAACGAGATGTACATCGCGGCGTCGACCTCCCGTGCGGACGGGAAGTACTCGTACCAGAACAGGTCCGGCATCAGGTCCGCGAACTGCGTGCGCAGCAGCGCCACTCCCCCGGGCCGCAGCACCCGGCGTACCTCCCGGAGTCCCTGCAACGGATCTGGGAAGTGATGGAACGACAGGAACATCAGCACCGCGTCGACCGATGCCTCAGGCAACGGAATGTCCTCGGCGGCGCCCTTCAGGTACGTCACACCCGGATGCGGCGCCTCCTCGGCCGCCGCACGCATCCGGTCCGACGGCTCCACGCCGTACACCTGGCCCTGGAACCGCGCGGCCAGACCCGGGGTGAGCCGACCGGTTCCACTGCCCAGATCGAGGACGTCCAACGGGCGCCGCTCCGGGAGGTACGTCGCGAACGCGCTGGTCCAACGCTCTACCTCGGCGGGCGAGATCCCCCGGCCCGCGACGTACACACTGCCCATCCGACCGTTGTAGTCGACCATGGCTAGAGGTTATCCGCCTTGCCCGAGCATTGCGGCGAAGGACAGCAGCGCCGCTAGCAGTGCCAGGACTGCGGCGGCGTACGCGACGATGGTCGTGGACAGCGCAAAGGTGCGGCCGGTCGGCCGGTCACGTTCCTCTTTGCGGACCGCGTGTGCACAGCGAACGGCCGCGATGCCGACCAGCAGGCCGGGTATGGGTTGGAGCAGAAAACCGGGCGAGTCGAACTGCGGGTCCGAGTACGCGAGGTCGGACATCGTCGTGAAGGCGGCCCAGATCACCAGCGGCGTCGACAATGCGAGCAGGACGGCAGCCGGAGCAGCCGGCACCCACAGCGGACCGTCGGGCGTCGACGCACCCACCGACGGGCGGCGACGGCGGCTCGCGGCAATCACTGCCACCAGGCCGATGGCGACCAACCCGATGAACGACCACAGAGCGACGTTGTCCCGTTGCACGGCCCCCCACCTCCCCCGCCACCTACGGTACAGACGCAGCGTCAGGCGAAGAAGACGTCGTACGCGAGGCGCAGGATCAGCGCCGAGACCACGACCAGGAAGATCACCCGCACGAACTTGCTGCCGCGCGCGACCGCCGTCCGGGCGCCGAGCAGCCCGCCGAGCATGTTGGCGGCGCCCATGATCAGGCCGAGCCTCCACAGCGGTGCGCCGCTCAGCGCGAACACCGCGATCGCGCCCAGGTTCGTGGCCACGTTGGCGATCTTCGCCTTCGCGCTCGCCTGCAGGAAGTTGTACCCGAGCAGGCCGACCAGCGCGAAGATCAGGAACGACCCGGTCCCCGGCCCGACCGCGCCGTCGTAGAAGCCGATCAGTACGCCGACGCCGCTGGCCGCGAGGTAGTGGTCCCGGCCGTCGAACCGCAGCGCGGTGCGGGCGCCGAGGGACGGCTTCATCGCGGTGTAGATCGCGACCGCCACGAGCAGCACCAGGACGATCGGCTTGAACCACGACATCGGAATCCTGGTCGCCACCAGGGCGCCGGCCGCGGCGCCGAGCCCGGCCAGGATCGCCATCGGAAGCACGGTTTTACGGTCCGGACGCACCTTCACACCGAACGTGACCGCACTGGTCGCCGTACCGAACAACGACGAGATCTTGTTGGTCGACAGGATCTGCGCCGGCGACGCGTTCGGCAGCCCGAGCAGCATCGCGGGCAGTTGCAGCAACCCGCCACCGCCGACCACCGCATCGATCCAGCCGGCCGCGAAGGCGGCGATCACCAGGAACAACAACATCAGCAACGAGACATCAGGCACAGCGGCAATTCCTCACGCCCCGATGATCCGGTAAGGGCGTAGTACGGCTCAACCCTTACACCGTCGAGTGAGAGACAAACCACGTCCGCGGTGCGACAGTGAGCCATGGCGTCCTCGATCCTGCCGCCGGAGGGTGAGACCCTCGCCACCGGCTGGGAGCCGGACCTCGCGCCGGCCGATTCGCTGATCCGCCAGGCCGTGCTCGTGCACGCGTCCTGGGCGGTCGATGCGGCCCGCCGGGCGGGCAAGCCCTGGTACGAGAGCGACACGTGGGCCGGCGGGATCCTCGGTGAGCGCGGTGCGCTGACGAACTGGGTCGTGCCGAAGCAGCCCGTCGATCCGGCCGGGATCGTCGCCGAGGTCGCGCGGGAGCTGCCCGGCGACGCGCCGTACCTGTTCGTCAGCGCCTGGCCGACCGGCGACCTGCGCGGGTCCGGGCTCGCACTGGCCGGGCATCCGCCGCTGATGCTGCGGCTCCCGCAAACCACGACCACTCCCCCGGTGACCGATCTCGAGGTCCGCCAGGTGACGGACGCCGCCGGTCTGGCCGACGCCGAGCGGGTGCTCGTCGATGGCTACCCGCTGCCGGAGCTGCAGCCGTTCCGCGCCGGCGCCGTCTACGTGCCGTCCTTCCTCGACGGGTCGGACGTCTGGGTCGGGTACGACGGCGACGTACCGCTGGCGACCGCAACGGCGCACAGCGCGGCCGGGCTCACTGTCGTCGAGAACGTCGCGGTGATGCCCGCGGCCCGGGGTCGCGGCGCCGGTGCGGCCGTCACCTGGGCGGCGACCACGGCGTACCCCGACCAGCCGGCGGTCCTCATCGCATCCGACGACGGCCAGCCCGTGTACGAACGCCTGGGATATCTGCGCGTGGTGCGGTGGACCGTCTGGGTGCGGCCCTGACACCTCGTCCGGGAGAATGGCGGAGTGAAGTTTCTACTGCTGATCCACAACAACCTCGAGGCGCTCAAGGGATTCACCGAGCAGCAACTGGTCGAGATGTCCGGCGGGCGGGAGCACATCGCGACGCTCGCACGCGACCTGATGACAACCGGTGAGCTGGTATCGGTCCTCGGGCTGAACGAGCCCGGCGAGGAGAAGGAGGTCCAACTGGTCGCCGGTACGCCGGTCATCTCCGACCGGCCGTTCCTGGAGACGAAGGAGTACCTGGCAGGCGCGATGGTGCTGCACTGCGCGTCGGTGGAGCGGGCGCTGGAGATCGCGGCGCTGATCCCGCTGGCACAGTTCCGTCGCGTCCAACTGCGCGAGATCCGGCTCGACCAGGACGACTTCCTGGCAGAGCTCGGCTAGTAGTGAGTGAGCTCGAGGCGGCGATCCGGGCGGCGGCGCCGCGGGCGCTGGCCGCGCTGGTCCGGCGGTACGGCGTGTTCGACCAGTGCGAGGACGCGGTGCAGGAGGCGCTGCTCGAAGCGTTCGTGCAGTGGCGTGCGAACGGCGTACCGGAGCAGCCGATCGGCTGGCTGATCAGCGTCGCGGCGCGGCGGATGATGGACGGCTGGCGGCGGGACAACGCGCGCCGGCAGCGCGAACTGAACGACTACCTACGAGCGCCGGCCGATCAGTACGACCCCGACGATTACCACGAGGACGCCGACGACACGGTCCGGCTCCTCGTGCTGTGCTGTCATCCGGAGCTGACACCCGCGTCGCAGATCGCGCTGACGTTGCGCTCGGTGGGTGGCCTGACGACCGCCGAGGTGGCGGCCGCTCTGCTCGTCAGCGAGACCACCGTCGCCCAACGCATCAGCCGCGCGAAGCGACAGCTCAACGACGCACGTTTCGAGGTGCCGACGGCGGAGGAGTACGACGTGCGGATGCGCGCCGTACTGCAGGTGCTCTACCTGATCTTCAACGAGGGACACACCGCCAGCGCCGGCGACTCGTTGCAGCGCGTGGATCTGGCCGAGGAGGCGTTGCGGATCACCCGCCTGCTCTGTCAGGCCACCGGCGAGGCCGGAGAGGTGGCCGGCCTGCTGGCGTTGATGATCCTCACCCACGCCCGCCGGGACGCGCGGACCGGCCCCGGTGGCAACCTGATCCCGGCCGATCGACAGGACCGATCCCGCTGGTACGCCGACGAGATCGCCCAGGGCATCCGCATCGTCGAGGAGACACTGCGCACCGGTGCCGTCGGCCCGTACCAACTGGAGGCTGCGATCGCGGCCGTGCACAGCGAGGCCGACTCGGTCGAGACCACCGACTGGGAACAGATCGCCGGGCTGTACCGGATCCTCGAGAAGATCGACCCGAGCCCGATGGTGACACTCGGGTCCGCGGTCGCCGTCGCGATGACCGACGGCCCGGACGCCGGCATCGCGATCGTCGAAGGTCTCGCTGACGACCGGTACCTCGGTGACCACCACCGCCGGCTGTCCGTCCTCGCTCACCTCCACGAGCTCGCCGGCCGCCCGGACATGGCCCGCTCCAACTACCTCGCGGCACTGGAGCGGACCCGGAACACGGCCGAGCAGAACTATCTCCGCGACCGCATCGCCCACCTCATCAGGTGACGACGGCCGCCCGTCCACTCCGGACGCGGCGGCACGCTCAGCGCGCTGCGGAACACGTGGCCCGGGTCTACCGACTGCTTGAGCGCGGCCAGCCGGGTCCGGTGCTGCTCCGGGAAGCAGCTGTCCAGGTCGGCGTCGGTCGGGTCGGAGATGAAGTTCAGGTAGGCGCCGTCCGGCTTCAGCGACCGCCACAGGGCGTCGAAGTCCTTGGGCTGCTGGGTTCCTTGCTGCTCGGGCGATCCCATCAGCACCGAGTTGACCAGGAACCGCGCGTCGCGGTGCGCGAACGCGGTCGCGTCCGCCGGCATCGCGCCGTACGCACCGCCGAGCGACCGGATCTCGATCGCGAGTCCGGGGATCCGCGGGCGGGCCTCCAGCAGCTTTTGGCCCAACTTCGGCGACCAGCTGTTGTAGAAGCCGTTGCGGATCCGCGGGCGCCAGTCCGCCGGCATCGACATGTCGGAGAACACGTCGGCGTACGGGACCTCGGACACCTTCTCGGTGAGCAGCGAGCCGAGGTGACGCAGCGGTTCGAGGATGGGGTCCACCTCGCCGGTGACGCACACCATGATGGCGACCGGGACCTGCCGGTCGGCCATCATCGTCGGCGCCAGCTGCAGCGACGACGTGAGCTCCTCGGGCGCGTCCGCGGCGTACTCCGCCCAGCCCTGGAGCACCTGCTCCGCCTGTGTCCACGGGTACAGCAGGGTGCCGAAGTGCACGGTCGGCCGGCGTACGGCGGTGATGTCGTACGACGTGACGATGCCGAGGCCGCCCGCCGCGCCGCGTAGTCCCCAGAACAATTCTGGTTCCGTGGCGGCGTCGACCCGGCGTACCGAACCGTCCGCGGTGACCACCTCGGCGGAGACCACGTTGTCGATCGCCAGCCCGTGCTTGCGGACCATCCACCCGATGCCGCCGCCTGCCATCAACCCGCCGACACCGACGCTCGCCGTGTCGCCGGACGAGATCGCCAGACCGACCTTGCCCAGCCGCTCGGCAACCCGCCCCCAGGTGGCGCCGGTACCGATCCGCACCACGTCGTCCGGCAGCACCCTGACCTCGTCCATCGGCCGTACGTCGATCACGACCCCGCCGTCGTTCGTGCCGAATCCGGCCGCGTGGTGCCCGCCGCTGCGGACCGCGATCGGCAGGTCGTGCGTCTCGGCGTACTTCAAGGCCGCCACCACGTCGTTCGCGCCCGTGCACCGCACGACGACCTGCGGCCGCCCCTCGGCCGTCATCACCCGTCCGGCGTCCGGGTACCCCGGGTCCCCGTCCACGAGTACGTCGCCCGCGACGGCCTCCCGCAGCCCGTCGATCCCCCGCCCAACCAGCACAGATTCCCTCATCGTCAACTCCCTAGCTCCCGGACGCCCCCTCAGGCGTCACACCCCGGGATCGGAGCCGATCGACGTTCCTCGACATCACATGCCAAGAAAATGCGCAGAAAAATCCGGCCCCGCTCCCCTTGATGGGGAACGGGGCCGGTGGGGAACCGGGATGGTCAGCTGCGGACCGTGGTGACCAGGTGGTCGACGACGTCCGCGACCGGGATGTCGGCACGTTCGCCGGTGCGGCGGTTCTTGACCTCGACGGTGCCGTCGGCGAGACCCTTGCCGACCACGGCGATGGTCGGTACGCCGATCAGCTCGGCGTCCTTGAACTTCACGCCGGGCGACACCTTCTCGCGGTCGTCGTAGATCACCGTCAGGCCCCGGGACTCCAGCTCGGCGGCGAGCTCGGCGGCCTTCGCGAACAGCTCCTTGTCCTTGCCGGTGGCAACCAGGTGCACGTCGGCGGGCGCGATCTCCCGCGGCCACACCAGGCCGAGCTCGTCGTGGTTGCCCTCGGCGATCGCCGCCACCGCACGGGTGACCCCGACGCCGTACGAACCCATGGTGACCGTGACGAGCTTGCCGTTCTGGTCGAGGACCTTGAGGTCGAGCGCGTCTGCGTACTTGCGGCCGAGCTGGAAGATGTGGCCCATCTCGATCCCGCGCGCGGCCTCCAGCGCGCCCGAACCGTCCGGCGCCTGGTCGCCGTCGCGGACCTCGGCGGCCTGGATCGTCCCGTCCGCGGTGAAGTCCCGGCCGTGCACCAGGTTGACGACGTGGAACCCGGACTTGTCCGCACCGGTCACCCACGCGGACCCCTCGGCCACCCGCGGGTCGAGCAGGTACCGGATGCCGGAGGTGTTGTCCTTGCCGAGCACGCCCGGACCGATGTAGCCCTTCGCCAGCGACGGGTACTTCTCGAAGTCCGCCTCCTCGAAGGCCGCCACCTCGGCCGGCTCCACCTGCGCGCCGAGCCGCTTCTCGTCGATCGCGCGGTCCCCGGGGACACCGATCGCGAGCGGCTCGCGGGCACCGTCGGGGTGCACCAGCATCACGAGCACGTTCTTCAACGTGTCCGCGGCGGTCCACTCGCGGCCGTCGGTCCGCGCGTGCTTCGCGTTCATCGCGTCCACGAGCGTGTCGATGGTCGGCGTCTCCGGCGTGTCCACGACCTCGGCGGCCGGTACGCCGGACGCGTCGACGGGCGCCGACTGCGGCACCACGACCGCCTCGACGTTCGCGGCGTACCCACCCGGGGAGCGGACGAAGGTGTCCTCGCCGTTCTCCGCGATCGCCAGGAACTCCTCGGACCGCGAACCGCCCATCGCGCCGGACATCGCCTGGACGATCACGTAGTCGAAGCCGAGCCGGTCGAAGATCTTGATGTACGCCTCGCGATGCTTCTCGTACGACGCGGCGAGTCCTTCGTCGTCGACATCGAACGAGTACGAGTCCTTCATCACGAACTCGCGCCCGCGCAGCACGCCGGCCCGCGGCCGCGCCTCGTCGCGGTACTTGTTCTGGATCTGGTAGATCGACAGCGGAAGGTCCTTGTACGACGAGTACAGGTCCTTCACGACCAGCGTGAACATCTCCTCGTGCGTGGGGCCGAGGAGCATGTCGGCGCCCTTGCGGTCCTTCAGCCGGAAGATGTTCGGCCCGTACTCCGTCCAGCGGCCGGTGGCCTCGTAGGGCTCGCGGGGCAGCAGCGCCGGGAACACCAGCTCCTGCGCGCCGATCGCGTCCATCTCCTCACGGACGATCCGCTCGACGTTCCGCAGCACTCGCAGGCCGAGCGGCAGCCAGGTGTAGATACCGGGCGCGGCCCGCCGGATGTACCCGGCGCGGACGAGCAGCTTGTGGCTCGGGACCTCCGCGTCCGCCGGGTCCTCGCGAAGGGTGCGGAGGAACAACGACGACATACGCAAAATCACGGGAGTCTCCAAGCGTGCAAAAGTAGATAACCGGACGTCACCGAGAATATCGGTCCGGCGGACATGCTCTCACCACGTTATCCACAGGCTCACACCGACTTGCCCTCGCGGGCGGCTTTCAGCGCCCAGCGGATCAACGGGATCTGCAGCGGCAAGCGCGCGTACGCGATCGTCAGAGCCGTCCGGGAACCCTTGTTCTGCAGGTCGGCGGCCATCTGGACGTTCGCCGGGAAGACAGCGACCAGCAGCCCGGCGCTCGCCAGCCCGGCCAGCCGCCGGGTCCGCGGGTGCAGCAGTCCGGCGGCGCAGGCCAGCTCCGCTGCCCCGGAGACGTACACGAGCTCTTTCTTCCGGGGCAGCGGTTTCGGCACGATCTGCTCGAACGGCTCCGGCTTCACGAAATGCAAGGTGCCGAGAACGCCGAACAGAACGGCCAAGCCGGTGGTGGTCTTGCTCCGCGACATGCGCCGGAGCTTACCCGACGGTAATCACGGCAGTAATCACGGAAGCTGCCCGTACGGAGTCGCGGCAGCCTGAGCCGCGTAAACCAACGCTGGTTTCAGCAACGGCCAGAACGTCGAGGAAATACACGAGTACGCCGGCAAGAACCCGGCGCACGTCCCTGAGTCCGGTCCGATCTCGAACGTGTACGACGGCACGCCGCGCGTCCCGTACAACCAGTCGTCGGTCGCACCGGGTGCGAAGTACCCGACCCCGCCGTCCCCGGTCGTCACCGGATAGCCCGTGAACGCGCCCATCTTCTGGCCCAGGGCCACCAAGGCGGCCTTGTTCGGCGCGTCGGTGTTGGTGTAGCCCCACGGCGCCAGGATGTCGTTGCCGAAGCTGTGCAGCGTCAGGAAGACGCCGGTCGTGGTCGCGGCGGCGGGGTCGTCCACATCGCCTTTGGTGTCGGGAAAGACCGTGTCCAGCAAGCCCTGGATCGCTTCGGTCTCCGGCTCCGACAACGCCTTGGGGCCTGGGTACGTCTCATCGCAGGGACCGCCTTGGTCCACGTCCCATTGGAACGACGAGTTGCGATTCAGGTCGACTCCGGCTTCGGACGCCGGGCAGCCGCCCGCGCTGTCGTCGACGTTCTTACGCTGCAGCACCGGCCGGGTCGGGTTCGAGGCGACCATGTCGACGCCGTCCGGGTTCGCGATCGGCACCACCCAGAGTTCGCGGGTGTCCAGCAACGCGGTGATCTCGGGGTCGACGCCGTACGACGAGACGAGCAGGTCGATCCACTTGTAGGCGATCTCGCCGGTCGCGATCTCGCGTGCGTGGATCTGCGTGTGCAGGACGAACTTGGGCTTCTTCCCGGTGCTGTTCAGGGCGCAGTCACCAGTGGCGAGCTTGGTGATGCACAAGGCCTGGATGTCGTGCCCGCCCTGTCCCTGCGTCTTCATCCACGAATCGCCGATGTCGTAGAGCTTCACCAGCTCCGGGTGCGCGGCGGCGACGGCCGCGTTGTGCTCCTCGTGTCCCGTGGTCGTGTGATACCCGCCGTAGTACGTGGCCTCGCCAGGCTCCGTCCGCGGCACAGGCTGGTACACGTCACCGGTCTTCTCCAGTACGACGCCTCGCGCGCGCAATCGCCGTACGTCGGTCGGCGTCGCGACGACCGTGGCGGTGTCGCCGTTCGGGTGTTCGATGTCGTACCCGTCCCGGATCAGATCCTTGACCGTCGTACCGGTGGGCACGCGGAGCGAGTAGTAGGAGACATCCGGTGGAGCGGCCGACGAGTAGGTGGTCGACGACATCAGGACGAGAGCAATGCTGCACAGAAAAACGGCAAGCCTTCGCATACTGAGGTGTTCCTTCCGCTGGGCGGCGCGGCGCAGAACGTCCAGCCAACCCGACCGCCGGTCACCGCTCCATCACGGACAGCACGCAGTATCAGAACAGAATCGTCGCGAACGTCTCGATCGTGCGGAACCCGACGCGTTCGTACGCCGCCCGCGCCGGCAGGTTGAAGGCGTTCACATAAAGGGTCACCACCGGCGAGATCTGCCGGGCCAGCTCGACCACGGCCGCCATCCCGCCCGCGGCCAGCCCGCGACCGCGGTACTCCGGATCCACCCACACGCCCTGGATCTGGCACACGCCCGACCCGACCGAACCGACCTCGGCCTTGAACACGACCCGCCCGTTCTCGATCCGCGCGAACGCGCGCCCGGCCCGGATCAGTTCCGCGACCCGCGACCGGTAGAACGTGCCGTCCGGCCCGGTCTGCGGCGGTACGCCGACCTCCTCGGTGTACATCGCCACACACGCCGGGTACAGGATCGGCAGCTCGACCGGCTCGACCGCGCGGACCAGCGGGTCCGGTGCGATCGCCGGCGGCCCTTCGATCACCATGAACGGCTGGTCGTCGCGCACCTCGCGGGCCGGTCCCCAGTGCGGCTCGAGAATGTGCCACAGCTGCTCGACCGCGCGCGCCGGCCCGAGGATCTGGAAACAGTTCCGGCCCCGGCGCATCGCGTACGCCGCGAACGCCCGGAGTGCCGCGTCGTCGGCGCCGACCGGAACCATGTTCCCGCCCGCGTGGCACAGGGCCTCGAGCGCGCCCTTCTCGACGTACCCCCAGACCTCGGCGCCGCGTCGCGGGTCGAGTCCGGACGCCTGCACGAGGCTGTCGACGAACACGTTGATGACCGGATCGCGGGCGATGACCGCGCGCGCCGCCGCGAGGTCGCGAGGACCGAGAACCCGTACGCCCACGCGCAGAACCTAGCGGATGATCGACGCCACCGTATGCAACGGGGCCGCGTCAGCCGACCTGCGGCTCGTGGTCGGCGGCGATCCGGCGCAGCGGCGACGTCCACGCGACCACCACTCCCGCGCAACCGAACAGACCCATCAGCACCATCCCGGTCCGCGGCCCGAACGCGTTGCCGAGCAGCCCGCCGACGACCGATCCGAACGTCCACCCGACACCCCAGGACAGCATCCGGCCCGCTGTGTTGACGCGGCCGAGCAGGTTCTCCGGCGTCACCTGCTGCCGGTACGACACCGCGTTCACAATCACCAGCACGTACGCCGAACCCCAGACCAGCAACGCCAGCGAGGCCACGACCCAGTTCGGCGACAACGGCGCGAGCACTCCGAGCAGCGCCGACATCGGCAACGCGTACAGCGTGATCGCCGCGGGCGGCATCCGCTTCAGCAATCGCGGGAGGCTGAGTGCTGCGATCAGCCCGCCGATCCCCCACACACCCCAGACCAGTCCGAAGCGGACTCCCGACGTACCGATGTCCAGGACGCGGTCGCACCACACCACGATCAGCGCCATGAACCCGCCGCCTGCGAACGACTGCACGCTGCCGATGATCGTCATCGTGCGAACCCCCGCGTGCCGGACCAGGAAGCGCAGGCCGTCACCGATGTCGTTCAGGACCACCTTCGGCCGCAACGGCGGCTGCCCGTCGCGGGACTCGGACATCGCCCGCACGATGCCGCGGACGGCGAACGCGGACGCCGCGAAGCTGAGGGCGTCGAGCGTGAGCAGACTGGCCGGATCGAGGACGGCGAGCAGCAGACCGGTCGCCGGCGGGACGAGCAACTCGATCAGGCTCGACGCCGTCCAGACCGCGGAGTTCGCCTGGGCCACCCGTGCACGGCCGACGAGGACGGGCAGCGCACCGAAGTTCGCGCCGTCGAAGAACGTGTAGACGGCCTGCACGGTGAACGCGACGATCAGCACCTGTACGACGGTGAGTACGCCGAACAGATGCGCCACCGGCACCGACCCCACCAGGACCGCGTTGATGGCGTCCGCGGTCACCATCGTGCGGCGCCGGTTCCAGCGGTCCGCCAGTGCACCGGCGAACAGACCGGCCAGCAGGTACGGCGCGGACTCGAGCGCGGTCACCACCGCGGTCAGCACCGTCGACCCGCTCAGCCGGTAGACGAGCACCGGCAACGCGATCGCCGTCACCATCGACCCGGTGATCGACAACGCACGCGCCAACCAGTACCGCCGAAAATCCGGATCGTCCCGCAGCCGCCCAGGCACTGCTGTTGTCATGACGCGAATCCTGCAAGTTCAGGTCCTGTCGAGGTCAAGACTCATCCACATCAATTCGTCGGTGCGGCGTACGGCGATCATCCGTGGACCACGACGAGTTGGCCGTCCGGGTCCAGGATCTCCAGGCCGGACCCGGTCCGCGATCCGCCGACGCGGGCCTGTACGTCGTCCAGGTCCTCGGTCGTGGTCAGGTCGAGCCGTACGGCGAAGTCACCGTCGGCCGAACCGAAGCGGACCACCGTCTGCACGCCGAGCGCGCCGAGGAACCGCCGCCAGGGCGCCTCGTCCGCTCCGGTCAGGTACGGCGTGACCGACCAGCGATCGTCCGGGCTGGCGTCGTGCAGTTTGTACCCGTACAGATCGTCGCTGCGCTCGTCGACCCAGATCACCACCCCTTCGGGCCCACTGACCGACAGCACCCGCCCGTACGCCTCGTCGAAGACCGTCGCGTCGACGAACCCGACCTGCTCCAGCCGGTCCTTCACCTCGTCGAGCTTGTCCGCCTCGAACGACAACGTCGTCTGCCCGGGCCGCCCGCCCGTCGAACTCGACGCCGCATCGTGCAACGCGACCATCCCGCGACCGGTCAGCATGTCGACCCATCCCCCGCGCTCGGACTCGATCCGCGACCGCAACCCCAGCGTCTCCAGGAACGCCCGCATCGCCGCCACATCCGCCGTGAACCGCAGCGGCCTGATCACCACGTCGTTCATCCCCGGGCCTCCCCATGGTTGTCGAGGTACTCAGCCAGCGCCTGCTCGACGAGCGCGGACAGACTCGCCCCGTCGTCGATCGCCTTGTGCTTCACCCGCCGCACCAGCTCCGGCGGCAGATACACGTTGAACTGCACCTTCTTGCCGCCCGCATCCGCCATGGCTATATTGCTAGCATCCTAGAAAGCCAGCCGTCAATCTTCAGGGAGTCCGACGATGAACCTCCGCTTCGACCACCTCGGCCTGCTGACGGACAGCCGCGAGAAGAACCAGGACATCGCCGATTTCTTCACCGGCGTACTCGGCCTGGAAGTCTCCGGCAACGCCGGCGAGGGGTACGCCGAGGTGCAGGCCGGCGCGATGACGATCGCTCTGCACACCGGCGCGATGATCGACGACTTCGGCACCCACGGCGGGACGCTCCTGCAGTTCAGCAGCGACGACGTCCGCGCCGACGTCGAGGAGATCCGCGGCCGCGGCGGCAAGATCGCCCTCGAACCCACCGACACCGACTGGGGCACGACGACGGCGTACGTCGCCGGCCCCCACGGCGTACTGGTCGAGCTCTACAAGATGAACTAGGCGACCGCGGTCAACAGCGCCTCGTCGATGTCCTTCAGGAGTTTGGCCTTCGGGCGGGCGCCGACGACGGACCAGATCATCTCGCCGCGGTGGAAGAGGATCAGGGTCGGCAGCGCCATCACCCGGTAGCGGGCGGAGATCGCCGGGTTCTCGTCGGAGTTCAGCTTCACCACGGTCAGCTGTTCGTTGCGTTCGGCGCCGATCTGGGCGAGGACCGGGGCGATCTGGTGGCACGGCGGGCACCACTGCGCCCAGAAGTCCACCAGCACGGGCTTCTCGGACCGCAGCACCACCTCGTCGAAGGTGGCCTCGTCAACATTCTGCAGATCGCTCATCTCGTCCTCCAGTTCTCGGCATCGGTCAGGAGGTCGGTCAGCCGTGCCCGCAGATCGGTCAGTTCCGCAATCCGCCGGTCCACTTCCGCGATCCGGGTCCGGTACGCCGTCAGCGACGCAGGGCACACGTCCGCACGCGCGTTGCCGGCCCGCAGGCACTCGATGAACGGGTACGTCTGCTCCGCGGTCAGCCCGAGGCTCAGCAACGCCTTCACCTCACGCACCACGACCACGTCGTCCGGCTCGTACGACCGGTACCCGTTGGCCTCCCGCCGCGGCTTGAGCAGTCCCTGCGACTCGTAGTACCGCACCGCCTTGACCGTCACACCGGCCTCGGCCGCCAGATCACTGATCCGCATCCCGCCTCCTTCGCCCCGACGCTAAACCTTGCCCCCAGGGTCAAGGTCAAGCCAGGATATGCCGAGACCGTTCAGTGACCGCGGAATGCCTCCTCCAGCCACCAGGACGGATGCTCCGCGACGACCTTCGCGTCCACGAGCATCGGCGCCGCCCGCGGCCCGTTCAGCCAGTCCGCGACCGCCTCGAGGTCACCGACGCCGCGTACGGTCGCTGCCTCGAAGCCATAGCCCCGCCCGATCGCAGCGATATCGGTCGGCGGGAACGTCACCGTCTCCAGCGGGTGCCCGCCCGGACCGAAGTGGTGCACCTCGGCGCCGTACGCGTCGTCGTTGTAGACGACAACCAGCATCGGCAGGCCGAGCCGGCGTACGGTGTCGAGCTCCGCGGCGCTCATCAGCGCACCGCCGTCACCGAGTACGGCGACGGGCAGTCGGTCCGGCTGCGCCAGTGCGGCACCGATCGCGGTGGCAAGCCCCAGCCCGATCGACTGGAACGCCTGCGTGAAGCAGAAGCCGTTCTCGTCCGGCACCGACAGGCAGGTGCTCGGGTAGCCCATGAAGTTGCCGGAATCGACGGCTATCACGCGTTCGGCCGGGAGCAGATCGTCGAGCGCGATGCTCAACGTCCGTGGATCGATCCGCTCCCCCGTACTCTCGTCGTCGAACGCAACGTCCCTCCAGCGCACGCTCCCGAGCTCGGTGTTGCGATAACCCACGTGCTGGTCGCCGAACGCCTCGAGGACGAGCGTGGCGGTGAGCTCGACGTCGCCGGTGACGCCCAGCTGGATGTTGCGGTGGGCACCGAGTGCCGACGCGTCGTCATCGACCTGCACCACAGTCGCGTCGGGTCCGATCAGCTGACCGTGGCGCATCGTCCACATGTTCAGCGCGCATCCCCAACCGACGATGAGGTCGGCGTCGCGGATCAGTTCCGCGGTACGGGGCGAGGCGAAGCCGCCCGAGATGCCGAGATCCCACGGGTTGTCGCGGAACAGGCCGTGCGCGACCGCCGAGGTCGCGAGGAGCGCACCGCATCGTTCCGCGAGCGCTTCCAGGGCTTGCCGACCTCCACGGGATCCGCGCCCCGCAACGAACACCGGCCGCTCCGCCCGCCGCAGCAGGTCAGTCAGTACAGCGACCTCGGCGGCCTCCGGTACGACGGCATTCCGTGAAGGTGGTGGCTCGACCACCGGCGCCGCAGTCTCCAACGCCTGCACGGAAAGCGGCACGTTCAGCAGCACCGTACGGCGTTCGCGTACAGCCGTCGCGACCGCACCAAGCGCCTCGGCCACCGCCGTCTCTGCCGAGGTGATGCGCACCGGCACCGCGCCCACCGAACGAGCCAGCGCGTCCTGGTCGACGTAGAAGTTCGACCGTGGCTCGGTGACCTCGGCCGCGACGACGACCATCGGCGTCCGGCTCTTCGCCGCCTCCGCGATCCCGGTCATCGCGTTCGTGAGACCGCAGCCCTGGTGGACCGACAGCGCCGCGACCGTACCGCTGATCCGCGAGTACGCGTCTGCCATCGTGGCCGCGCCGCCCTCGTGCCGCGCCGCGACGAACCGCGCACCGGCGGCCACCATCGCATTCGTCAGATGGAAGTTCCCGGACCCGACCACGCCGAACACCTGGCGGACGCCCGCACCCGTCAACGCCCGGCCGACCGCGACCGCGACGTTCATCCGCGTTCGACCAGCGCGAGAACCCGGGCGGGCGAGCCGGAGCCGCCGACGATCGGCAGTGGTCCGGCGATGACGACGGCGCCGGTCGGCGGTAGCTCGGCGAGGTTCTGCAGCTGCGTCAGCCCGTACTTGTCGCTGCCCATCAGGTAGGAGTGGCACGGGAACGGCGGGTCGAACGAGTGCGCCTTCCCGGCGTCGGTGCCGACGGTCTCGACGCCCATACCGAGGACGGGCGACTCCTGCGCGACCCACCGCGCGCACTCCGGCGACAGGCCCGGCGTGTGCGGCCCGTTCTCGTCGGCGTTCAGGAACGCCTCCTGCGAGTGCGATCGCGTGTCCCATCCCGTGCGTACGAACAGCCAACCACCGGCGGGCAGCGGGACGTTCTCCGCCTCCCACGCCTTGAGGTGGTCGACCTCGACGAGGAAGTCCGGGTTCTTCTCGACCTCGGCGGTGAAGTCGAGGACGACGGCCGGGGCGATCAGCCGACTGGCCGGCACCGACGCCACGTCGGCGAGGTCCTTGCCGGTGACCCAATGGTTCGGTGCGTCGAAGTGAGTGCCGGTGTGCTCGCCGCTGGTGAAGTTGTTCCAGTACCACGCCGGCCCGCGGTCGTCGTACCTGCTGATCTCCGCCAGCGCGAACGGCGCCGTCTGCCCGAACTCCGGCGGCAACTGGATCACCGGCGTCGACGCGGACAGCGGCGACGTCAGGTCCACCACCTCGACCGATCCGTCGGCGAGTGCTGCGACGAGTGCCGACAGGGGCGACGAACCGGTCATGCGAACCTCCAGGCGAGTGGCATACGGATGCCTGACGCTAGGGCGACGCCCCGGACCTCGTCCAGGATTCTGCCGATCGAGGACAATTGCCCGTATGCAGCTGGCGATCTTTCGCTCACCCGAACTCTCGCCCGGCGGACGGCTCATCGAACGCACCGCGGTCCGCGGGGTACTGTTCCGCGGCCCCGACCTGCTACTCCTCAGCTCACGACACGGCGACTACAAGTTCCCCGGCGGAGGCGTCGAGCCGGGTGAGTCCTTCGAGGGCGCGCTACAGCGCGAGTTCCGCGAGGAGTGCGGGTACGACGCGGTCGCCGTCGGAGCCGAGTTGGCGACAACCCGCGAGGAGGTCGCGGCGATCGACCCGGAGTACGACGTGTTCGGGATGACGTCGTACTACTTCGAATGCTCGGGCGGGGCGCCTCTCGGCGAGCAGCAGCTCGAGGGGTACGAAGCGGAGCTGGAGCTCACGCCTTCTTGGGTGAATGTCGAGGCGGCGTTGGCGGCCAACCGCCGCGTATTGGCGAGCGGTGTCGGCGTGATGCGCTGGCTGGTGCGCGAGATCGCCGTACTCGAATGGCTCAGCGGGCGTTCTCGCTGACCCACTCCCCCAGCACCTTCGCGCTGGCGTCGACCACCGCCGGCCAGTCGAGGGCCGCCTCGTCCGCCGAGTCCGACACGTGCTTCACGACGCGCACAGGTACGCCGTACTCCTGGCACGCGTACACGACGCCGTACGCCTCCATGTCCACCAGATGCGCCCGCTCCGCAAGCCGCGCCCGTACGACGGGATCCGTCACAAACACGTCCCCCGACGCGAGCACCGTCCCGTCCCCACCCGCGACCTGCAACTCCTCCCGCGGGTCCAGCCCGATCGCCCGGACCGCCTCCGCGTTCACATCGTGGTTGATGACCGTGCTGGGAAGGAACAACCCCGACAGACCATCACGAAGGGCACCGGTGGTTCCCACGTTGAGAACGACGAGATCCGCAGTCTCCCGCCCCGCCAGAGCCCGGCTGACAGCCACCGCCGCAGCAGTCTTACCAACCCCCGTGATCACCACCGGAAGCCCCTCCGGAACATACCGTGCTTCGCCCGCAACGGCACTGACGATCAGATACTCGGTCACCCGCGCAGGGTATCCGTTCCACCCCAGACGTCAGTCGGCTGCGGCCGCTCGCGCGCCTTTTCTGCCAACCGGCTCAGATCCCGGCCACCGCCGTACCTCCAGGCCTCAGCCGAGCCGCTGAAGTCCATCTCCACCGCATCGAGCGCGGCGATGAGCTCCTCAGCCTGCCTGCGGCGTTCCAGCTCGTCTTCGGGCCAACCGACGTTCTCGCCTCGAGTTGTCTCAGGCAGCTCCACACGTACGTCGTACGGGACTGGACAGGGTCAGCTGACGGTGACGGTGGGTTCGCCGGCGTCTCCGGTGGTTTCCATGGTTTCGGCGATGCGCATGGCTTCTTCGATGAGGGTTTCGACGATGGCCGACTCCGGGACGGTCTTGATGACCTCGCCCTTGACGAAGATCTGGCCCTTGCCGTTGCCGGAGGCGACGCCGAGGTCGGCCTCGCGGGCCTCGCCGGGGCCGTTCACGACGCAGCCCATGACGGCGACCCGGAGCGGGACCTCCATACCCTCGAGGCCGGCGGTGACCTGCTCGGCCAGGGTGTAGACGTCCACCTGGGCGCGGCCGCAGGACGGGCAGGAGACGATCTCGAGCTTGCGCTCCCGCAGGTTCAGCGACTGCAGGATCTGCAGGCCGACCTTGACCTCCTCGACCGGCGGCGCGGACAGCGAGACCCGGATCGTGTCGCCAATGCCCTTCGACAGCAGCGCGCCGAACGCGACCGACGACTTGATCGTGCCCTGGAACGCCGGCCCGGCCTCGGTGACGCCGAGGTGCAGCGGCCAGTCGCCGCGCTCGGCGAGCATCTCGTAGGCCTGCACCATCACGACCGGGTCGTTGTGCTTGACCGAGATCTTGAAGTCGTGGAAGTCGTGCTCCTCGAACAGCGACGCCTCCCAGACCGCCGACTCGACGAGCGCCTCGGGCGTCGCCTTGCCGTACTTCTCCAGCAGCCGCTTGTCCAGCGATCCCGCGTTCACGCCGATCCGCAGCGACGTACCGTGGTCCTTCGCGGCCTGCGCGATCTCCTTGACCTGGTCGTCGAACTTGCGGATGTTGCCCGGGTTCACCCGGACCGCGGCGCAGCCGGCCTCGATCGCCGCGAACACGTAGCCCGGCTGGAAGTGGATGTCGGCGATCACCGGAATCTGCGAGTGCTGGGCGATCTCCGCCAGCGCGTCGGCGTCCTCCTGCCGCGGGCACGCGACCCGGACGATGTCGCAGCCCGCCGCGGTCAACTCCGCGATCTGCTGCAGCGTCGTGTTCACGTCGTGCGTCTTCGTCGTGGTCATCGACTGCACAGAGACCCGCGCGTCGCCGCCGACGAGCACCTTGCCGACCTTGATCTGGCGGGTCTTGCGGCGCGGAGCGAGGGTGGGAGGCGGCAGCGCGGGCATGCCCAGGTTGATGCTCATGTTTCCTTATCCGTTGAACAGCTTGATGGGGTTCACGATGTCGGCGATGACGAGCAGCACGCCCATCACCACGATCACACTGGCCGCGACGTACGCGATCGGGAGCAGCTTGGCCACGTCGACGTACCCGGGGTCCGGCCGGCCGAACAGCTTGGCGAGGCCGCGCCGGATGCCTTCCCAGATCGCGCCGATCATGTGACCGCCGTCCAGCGGCAGCAGCGGGATGAAGTTGAACAGGGCCAGGAACAGGTTCAGCGAGGCGAGCAGCAGGATCAGGGTGGCCGCCTTCGCGCCCACGTTCAGGTCGCTGGAGGCGATCTCGCCCGCGACCCGGCTGGCGCCGACGACGCTCATCGGGCTGTCCTGGTCGCGCTCGCCGCCGACGATCGACTTGGCGACGCCGACCAACTTCTGCGGGAACTGGCCGAGGGCCTGGATGGTGCTGACCGTGTAGCCGCCCATCTTGTCCAGCGCGTAGCCGACGCTCTGCCGCTCGACCTTGCTCTCCGGCGAGACCCCGAGGAACCCGACCGACACGTACTTGTCCGACCCGGGCTTGTCCAGGACCTGGTTGATGATCGTGCTGGTGTGCAGGGTCAGCTGCTGACCGTTGCGCTCGACAACGATCGTGGCGGCCTTGTCGGTGTTCGCCCGGATCAGCGGCGTCAGCTGCTCCCAGCTGGTGATCGTGGTGCCGTTGAACGCGACGATCTTGTCGCCGACCTGGAACCCGGCCTGCTTGGCCGGCGAGACCTTGTCGCTGTCCAGGCACTTGCGGTCGGCCGTCGCCTGGTCGGCCGGGATCACGCAGTCGGTGACCGTCGAGATGGTGGTCTGCGCGACGCTGTCGCCGTACATCGTGAACAGCCCGGTGAAGAGCACGACCGCGATCAGCACGTTGACCAGCGGCCCGGACGCCATCACGATCAGCTTCTTCCACCACACCTTCTGGTAGAAGAGCCGGCCGTTGTCGTCGGGCGAGATCGTCTCGTACTCCGCCGTCCGCGCGTTCTCGACCATCGACTGGATCGGGCCGGTGTTGGCCTTGCGCACCTTCGTCGGGTCCTGGCCCTTGGCGGGCGGCATCATGCCGATGATCCGGACGAATCCGCCGGCCGGGATCGCCTTGATGCCGTACTCCGTCTCGCCGCGCTTCACCGACCAGACGGTCCGCCCGAAGCCGACGAAGAACTGTGTGACCTTCATCCCGAACGCCTTGGCCGGGAGCATGTGGCCCATCTCGTGCAGCGCGACCGAGATCAGCACCCCGGCAACGAAGAGCACGATGCCGAGAATGGTGAGAAGCACACTCATGCCTGCGGAGTCTCCTGTACGCCGGTAATGTCACGCGCCCGCTTTCGGGCCCACGCGTCCGCCGCGAGCACGTCGTCGACGGACAGTTCCTCATACGAGGGTACGTCGTGATCGGTCACCACCCGTGCCACTGTGTCGACGATCGCCACGAACGGCAACCGGCCGTCCCGGAACGCCTGGACGCAGACCTCGTTCGCCGCGTTGAAGACCGCCGGAGCGGTCCCGCCCCGGGTCCCCGCCTCCCGGGCCAGTGCCACGGACGGGAACTCGGCGTCGTCGACCGGCTGGAACGTCCAGGTGCTCGCCTCGGCCCAGTTCCACGGCGGCGACGCGTCCGGTATCCGGTCGGGCCAGCCCAGCGCGAGCGCGATCGGCACCGTCATCGTCGGTACGCCGACCTGCGCGATCGTGGAGCCGTCGAAGAACTCGACCATCGAGTGGATCGCCTGCTGCCGGTGGATGACCACATCGATCCGGTCCATCGGGATCCCGAACAGCAGGTGCGCCTCGATCAGCTCGAGCCCCTTGTTGACCAGCGTGGCCGAGTTGATCGTGACGACCGGTCCCATCGCGAAGTTCGGGTGGTCCAGGGCCTGCTCGACGGTCACGTTCTCCAGCTCGCTCCGCGGCCGGCCGAGGAACGGGCCACCACTCGCGGTCAGCAGCAGTTTGCGGACCTCGTCCGGCGTACCGCCGCGCAGGCACTGGGCGATCGCGCTGTGCTCGGAGTCGACCGCGACGATCTGCCCCGGCTTCGCGCGCCGGGTGACGATCGGCCCGCCGATCACCAGCGACTCCTTGTTGGCGAGCGCCAGCGTGTTTCCGGCGTCCAGCGCGGCCAGCGTCGCGTGCAGACCGACCGACCCGTTGATGCCGTTGAGTACTACGTCACACGGCAGCGCCGCGAGCTCGCTGGAGGCGTCCGGCCCGGTGACGATCTTCGGGATCCGGAACTCGCCCTGCGCGTACCCCTTCCGCTGCGCCTCGGCGTAGAACGCCAGCTGCAGGTCCTGCGCGACTGTGGCCTTGGCCACCGCCACGACCTCGACCGCGAACTCGAGCGCCTGCTCCGCCAGCAGCGCGACGTTGTCGCCGCCGGCGGACAGGGCCAGGACGTGGAAGCGGTCCCGGTTCCGTCCGATCAGCTCGAGCGCCTGAGTGCCGATCGAGCCGGTCGAGCCGAGGATGACGACGCTACGCGGGTTCACGGCGCCATTGTTCCAGGTCAAGCGAGTAGTAGCCGGAACGGGAGCGCTCCGAGCCGGATCTCGTCGCCGTGGGTGACCATCGCGGTCTCGATCGGTACGCCGTTCACCAGCGTCCCGTTGGTCGACCCCAGGTCCCGCAGCTCGTAGCTGGTCGCGTCGATCCGCAGCAGCTCCGCGTGGTGCCGGCTGACACCGGGGCGATCGAGGATCAGGTCACAGTCCGCTGCGCGGCCGATCCGGGCCAGGTCGAGCAGCGGTACGACCTCACCGTCCGGTCCGACCAGTGCGGGCTGTGCTCCGGTTTCCAGCGCGTCTGCGATCTCCGTCACGCCAGCGGTCCGGATCGACAGCGAGACGATCAGGTCGTCGCCCTTGTCCACGTGCAGGTTGTGCTGAGCGCCGTACCCCTGCAGCAGGTCGCCGTACTCGTCGATGACGACGGCGGAGACGTGGTAGTACCCCGGCGGCAGCTGTGCGTACGCCGCTGCGCCGAGGGCGGTGGTCAGTACTAGGGCGTCGTACTCGCGGTGACTGACGTCAGTGATCGTGATGAGGACCGGGCTGTTGGCACTGAGGTGTGCCTCGGCGCCGGTGTCACCCGGGGTGAACTCGACAGTGATCATCGGGGCCGGCCGGAACTCGTCCAGCCCGACCAGGCGACCCACCGCGGGCACGGTGCCGGTCGGAATGGACAGCGGCACGTACTGACCGTGTGACCGCACCAGTACGTCGAGCTGCGGTCGCGGCCACCCGTTGCGACGGGCGAGCAGGTACGCGCTGACCATGCCCTTGCTGAAGATGAACGCGACATCTCCGACAACAGCCCGCACGAATCCGCTGACAGGTTCCATCGACACCCCCGTGCATCAGTATCCAGGAATCACCACTCCGGTACGGCGGTGCGCTGCGTGTCATGGTGTGCCGCCGTACCGTTGCCCAGTGACCCCACCGCCGACTTCTGTGCTCATCATCGAGAACGACCGCGACAGCGGACCTGGCCGGCTGCTCGACTGGCTGGACGAGCGTGGGCTCGCTCCGGTCGTCGTGCGGGCCTGGGACGGTGAACCCGTACCCGGGAGCGTCGACGGTCATGCCGCGCTCATCCTGCTCGGCGGCGGCATGCTGCCGGACGAGGACGAGCGGTCGCCGTGGCTGCCGTCGGAGCGTTCGCTGCTGCGCGACGCGCACGGGCGGGTGCCGGTGCTCGGGATCTGCCTCGGTGCGCAGCTGCTGGCGCATACGTTCGGCGGCGAGGTGCAGGGGAAGTACGGGCAGCCGGAGAAGGGTGTGACGTCGCTGACGGTGCTGCCGGGCGGTGCGGACGACGTACTGCTGGCTGGGCTGCCGTCGACGGTGCGGGCCGTAGAGAGTCACCAGGACCAGATCACGCGGCTGCCGGAGGATGCGGTGCTGCTGATGTCCAGTGAGCGGTGCACGAACCAGATGCTGCGCATCGGGCAGAGCTGGGGTGTGCAGTTCCATCCGGAAGTAGAGGCAGGGCGGGTACGGCGGTGGGAGCCGGCGCGACTGCGATCGCTCGGGTTCGACCCGGACGCCGTGGTGGCGGATGCGGGACGGTACGCCGTCGAACTGGAGAAGACATGGTCGACAGTGGTGGGCCGGTTCCTGTCACTCGTCGGCTGATGCGGCGATACCTTATGGGGCATGAGTCTGGAGCAGCCGCCGCCCAACCACCGGGCATCCGACAACGACCGTGAGCGTGCCGCCGCCGTGGTCCAGGAGGCGCACACCGACGGGCGGCTGGACTTCGAGGAGCTGGACGAGCGACTGACCCAGGTCTACTCGGCCAAGACCCAGCTCGAGCTCCGCAACGCGACCGCGGACCTGGTGCCGGTCGCCCACGGCAGCTCCCAGGAACTGACGCTCCGGGCCCGGCACAGTGCGCAGAAGCGCGAGGGCGCGTGGGTCGTGCCCCAGCGCCTGACCGCGATCGCGGAACACTCCTCGGTCAAGCTCGACTTCACCGACGCCGTCGTGCACTGGTCCGACATCCACGTCGACGCCCAGGCCATCCACAGCTCGGTGGTGATGGTCATCCCCGAAGGCTGGAGCGTCGACATCGACCAGGTCGAGGCCAACCACAGCAGCGCCAAGAACAAAGCCGTGGCCCCCCGCCCCGGCGGAGTCCGCCTCCACGTCACCGGCAAGGCCCACCACGCCAGCGTCGTAGTCCGCCACGCCCGCAAACGCCACTGGTGGTGGCCCTGGTACCGCAAGTGATCCATACCTCCTCCGCAGCCGGCCGGATTGCCGTTAGCGTTTGGGCATGAGCGCTTCGTTGGATCTGGTGGATGTCGACTCCTTGCTGACTTCGGAGGAGGTTGACGTTCGGGGGGCAGCGCGGCGGTTTGCGGACGAGCGGTTGCGGCCGTCCTTGCCGGAGTGGTTCGAGGCGGGCGTGATTCCGGCGCGGGAGCTGGCGAAGGAGCTCGGGGCGCTCGGGTTCCTCGGGATGCACCTGACCGGGTACGGGTGCGCCGGACTCGGACCGGTCGCGTACGGACTGGCTTGCCTCGAGATCGAGGCGGCCGACTCGGGCATGCGGTCGCTGGTGTCCGTGCAGGGCTCACTGGCCATGTACGCGATCTGGAAGTACGGCAGCGAGGAGCAGAAGGCCGAGTGGCTCCCCCGGATGTCCGCGGGTGAGGCGATCGGCTGCTTCGGGCTGACCGAACCGGACTTCGGCTCGAACCCGGGCGGTATGCGCACCAACGCCCGCCGCGATGGCGATGACTGGATCCTGAACGGCTCGAAGATGTGGATCACCAACGGCTCGGTCGCCGACGTCGCGGTGGTCTGGGCGCGGACCGACGACGGCGTCCGCGGCTTCGTCGTACCGACGTCGACGCCCGGGTTCTCGGCGCCGGAGATCAAGCAGAAGATGTCGCTGCGCGCATCGGTCACGTCCGAGCTGGTGCTGGACGACGTACGGCTGCCGGCGTCCGCGATGCTGCCCGAAGCACGTGGCCTGTCCGGCCCGCTCGGCTGCCTGAACGAGGCCCGGTTCGGCATCATCTTCGGCGCGATGGGCGCGGCGCGGGACTGCCTGGAGACCGCGATCGCGTACGCCGGCGAGCGGATCGTGTTCGACAAGCCGTTGACGGCGTACCAGCTGACGCAGGCGAAACTGGCCGACATGGCGGTCGAACTGAACAAGGGCATCCTGCTCGCCGTCCACCTCGGCCGGCTGAAGGAGAAGGGCACGCTGCGGCCCGAACAGGTGTCGGTCGGCAAGCTGAACAACGTCCGTGAGGCGATCGCGATCGCCCGCGAGTGCCGCACGATCCTCGCGGCGAACGGCATCAGCGGCGAGTACCCGATCATGCGGCACGCCAACAACCTCGAGTCCGTCCTCACCTACGAGGGCACGTCCGAGGTCCACCAGCTCGTGATCGGTCAGGCGCTGACCGGCCAGTCCGCGTTCCGGTGACGGCTCTGTCCGCTCGGCCCGTGCGCGGCTAGGCTGCCGCGGGTGAATGCGCGGGCTGGATTGGTCACTGCTGTCGTTGTCGTACTTGCGGCCGTCGGGACAGTCGTCGTACGACAGGTTGGCGGGAGTGACGATCTGCCGACCGCTGGTGGGACGCTGGGGGCTCTGACGCCTACGCCTGCGCCTACGCCGACTCCTGAGCCTTCGACGCCTACTCCGACCCCTTCACGGACGCCAACAGTCGACTCTGTCGCTCAGATGCTCGCGGCCAAACAGCGGGTCGTCGCCCAGAACCCGCTCTACCGCGTCGGCCGGCTGCCCGCCTCGCACTGCAAGGAACCCGCGGTCCGGCCGACCTCGGTCGCGAACGTGCGGAAGTACTACACGGAGTACATCCGCTGCCTGGACAAGGTGTGGAAGCCGGTGGTCGAGAAGGCCGGCTTCACGTTCCAGTCGCCGCGCCTGGATGTCTTCACCGGCAAGACCCGCACCCTGTGCGACGTCCAGGACTCGGCGGCGTACTGCGGCAGCGGCACGATCTCGATGAACGCGACGTTCGACATCGACAACTACCGCAAGTACAACAAGCTCTGGGCACGCACCACCATGGCTCACCTGGTCGCTCACGAGTACGGCCACCACATCCAGCGCCTGATCGGCATCAGCGACGCCTCCGCAACGCGGACGAGCTACCTGAAAGGCGCGGACGCTTCGCTGCTGGAGAGCCGGCGAATCGAACTCCAGGCGTCCTGTCTCAGTGGTGTCTATCTCGGCGCCGACCGGAGCTACTTCCCCGTCGCTGGATCGTGGCGGCAGCGGTGGCTCTGGACCATCAGCCACCGTGGCGACGAGTGGGGCACGCAGCGCGACCACGGCAGCAGCAAGAGCCACAGCCGCTGGACCCGCCGCGGCTTCGACGCCGGCACGCCGTCCGCGTGCAACACCTTCACCGCATCGACCGCCAGCGTCGCCTAGAAGGTCTTGAGCAAGTACTCGCAGGGATCGTTGTGCGTGCGTACGACGGTGCCGTCAGCCGCCTGCTCGGTCCAGTAGTCCAGCACGTGCGGACCTGACCACGGCACGTACCCGAGCCGCTCGTACAGCGTCCGGGCCGGATCGTTGTCGAATCCAACGGCAAGACCGATCGCCGGCCGCTTCCACTCCTCCGCCGCGATCGCCTCGGCTGCGCGAATGATCGCCGTACCGATCCCCTGCCGCGGGACGTACGCATGCAGCGCGTTGATCTCGGCCGGGTCCGCGTCGGCGCGAAGTTCGCCGTACTTCGAATGCCGGAGCAGGACCGTCTGGCCGACGATCTCCCCGTCGCGCTCCGCGACCAGGTAGACCCCGTCGTCGGACTGTTGGGTGTCCCAACGAGCCCGGATGTGGTGCTGGGCGGCCGGCTCCCCCGCCAGCGCGCCGATCATCCGGTCGACATCGGCACGAGTGGCGGGTCTGACGACTATTTCGCGACCTCCGTCGCGCGGGACTCCCGTACGACGGTCACGCGGATCTGACCGGGATATGTGAGCTCCTCCTCGACCTGTTTCGCGATGTCGCGCGCCATCACCTGCGCCGCGATGTCATCGACCGCGTCCGGCAGCACCATCACGCGGATCTCCCGGCCGGCCTGCATCGCGAACACCTTCTCCACGCCCTCGTGGTGCATCGCGATCTCCTCGAGGCGCTCGAGCCGCTGCACGTACGCCTCGAGCGACTCGCGCCGCGCACCCGGCCGACCGCCGCTGACGGCGTCCGCCGCCTGCGTCAGCACGGCCTCGACGGTACGGACCTCGACCTCGTTGTGGTGCGCCTCGATGCAGTGCACGACGTCGTCGTTCTCGCCGTACTTGCGCGCCAGCTCCGCACCGACGATCGCGTGGCTGCCCTCGGACTCGTGCGTGAGCGCCTTCCCGATGTCGTGCAGGAACGCGCCGC
Source organism: Kribbella soli (assembly GCF_004331345.1). GTDB lineage: Bacteria > Actinomycetota > Actinomycetes > Propionibacteriales > Kribbellaceae > Kribbella > Kribbella soli. The sequence continues at coordinate 442,236 of NZ_SJJZ01000003.1, forward strand.
GCTTGCACAGCTTCGGATCCAGCCCGAGCTCGGCCGCCATCATCCCGGCGATGTGCGCCGACTCGACCAGATGCTTCAGCACGTTCTGCCCGTACGACGTCCGGTAGCGCAGCAACCCCATCGTCCGGACCAGCTCCGGATGCAGATCGGTGATCCCGACGTCGGCCATCGCGTCCTCGGCCGCCCGCTCACACAGCTCGGCGACCTCGCCCTTGCTGCGCTCGTAGATCTCCTCGATCCGGCTCGGGTGGATCCGGCCGTCGAGCACCAGCGAGTCCAGGGTCAGCCGCGCGGTCTCCCGCCGTACCGGATCGAAGCAGGACAGCAGCACTGCTTCCGGGGTGTCGTCGATGATCAGGTTCACGCCGGTGGTCTGCTCGAACGACCGGATGTTGCGGCCTTCGCGGCCGATGATCCGGCCCTTCATGTCGTCGCTCGGCAGGTGTACGACGGAGACGACCGACTCGCTCGTCTGCTCGGAAGCCAGCCGCTGCACCGCGCCGGTGATGATCTTGCGCGCCTTCGTCTCGCCCTCGTCGAGCGCCTGCCGCTCGATGTCGCGGACGATCGTGTGCGCGTGCCGCTTCGCCTCGTCCTCGATCGCCGCGACCAGCTCGGCCCTCGCCTGCTCGGTCGTCAGGTTCGCCACGCCTTCGAGGATCCGGCGGCGCTCGTCCTCGAGGTCCTTGATCTCCTGTTTGCGCTGATCCAGCTCGGCCAGCTGCGCGGTCAGCTCGGCGTGGCGTTCCTCGATCCCGCGGTGCTGCTCGTCGAGCCGCTCCTCGCGTTCGGTCAGCCGGTGGTCGCGGCGCTCCATCTCCAGGCGCTGCTCACGCAGGTCGTCCCGGATCGACTGCGCCTCCGTCTCGGCCTCCCGGCGTACGTCGGATGCGCGCTGCTCGGCATCGCGTCGTACCTCGGACGCCCGGTCCTCCGCGGCGCGGCGGATCTCCTCGGCGCGCTGCTCAGCCACCTCGGCACGCGTCCGCAGTACGGCGGCCTCCTCCTCGGCCTGCCGACGTACCAGGTCCGCGGCAGACTTCGCACCGGCGGCGAGCTGCGCGGCCTCGGCCTGAGCAGCCTCGAGTTGAGCGGTCTCGCGCTGGGTGGCCTCCTGTTGGGAGGTCGAGATGTCGGCAGCCTTTCGGCGGGAGAGAGTGAGGCCGATCCAGGCCAGTAGTCCGGCGATCAGCAATCCGATCAGGGCCAGGCCAACGGTCATCGCGGTCATCGGCGTCTCCCCTCTCCTTCGAGTCCCACGCGGGGACTGTGGCCAACGGTCGAAGGGATCAGCCAGCCGGCCGTTCGGTAAGGCGTCACCGGGGTACGGCGGTGCCGGCGCCACCTCTGCTGAGGCGGTACCGATGCTGCCACTTCCGGCGATGCCGACGGTGCTGCTGCGCACTCGCTGCTGATGTGCTGCCCAGCGTGCTCGCGGTCCGCGAACCCCCGTCCGCCGACTGCATGGACGCCGCATCCGCAGCCGCCCAGCGTTGCTTGCTCACCGTGCGTCGCCGGTTGAACCCTCGGAGACCACGATGGCCCCGCTCGTGTCCTGTCGGGCTGCTGCCGTTCAGGTATTACGTGCGGTGCCGTCTATCCGACAGCGTTTGCACGACGCCGTCGTCCTTCCTTCAGCTCGGTCGAGCGTGGTTGCGTTTTCCCGGCCGGTCGGTAGTTTCGCCGACCCGCCGTTCCTTATACCCGCCACCGTTCCGGTGGATTCATCCCTTCCTGATGCCGAGGCTAGGCGCGCCCCACCACCCGGTCAAGACGGACACTCGTCGACCCCACCGCCGATCTCGCGTCACACCTCCACAAGACCACCCCACAACGTGGTCTACTCCAGATCCCGCCCACCACCGCGGCACCCGCCGACACGCTGGTCTGCGCCTGTGGCAGGCTGTCGCGCCATGGGTGACTGGTACGACGTGATCCTCACCGTCGATCTCCAACCTGACGTTCCCCCAGCCGAACTGGCCGAGCTGCGCTGGCATCTCGGTCTCGGCGACCGCCCCGCGGACCTGACCATCGTGGCGGGCGAGCCCTGGCACGCCGCGGCCCCGCGGACCGGATCGGCGGCGTACTAGGCGCAGAGCTGGTCCCGCGAGACGACGGCGGCTGGGCCTTATCCGTACGCCAGGAACTCCACCCCGACGAGCTCGACCCGGTCCATCAGCTCATCGCCTGGCTAGCCCAGCACGCCGATGTCACCCGATCCGGCAACCACCTGGGCTCGATCCGCTTCTACGAAGACAACCAGACCGAGCCCCTCGTCATCCACAACGACCAGCCTTACCGAGGCAGCACCCCACTGACCTAGCGAGCTAGCTGCGTGTGCTGCTGCCCTGGGATCCGGCCACGCCTTCCGACTCGCCGGGCGCCGCCTCTGCCGTGCCTGCCGAGGCCCCAGCGGTGGAATCAGACACCGTCTCACCGGACTCGGAAGGGGACGCGGTGGACTCGGAAGCGGACGCGGTTGATTCGGATGCAGGTGCACTGGGCTCGGACGTAGCTGCTTCGGCGGGCTCGGGCGCCGGCGCGGGTGCGGTTTCCGCTCCCGCCTGGCCCGGGGTCTCTTCGGAGCTGTGCTTGTCGACAAGGCCGCCGACCTTCTGCTGGACTGAGTCGACCTTCTCCGCGTACTTCCCGCCGGTCTGCTTGTCGATCAGGTCGCCGGCCTTCTCAACTCCCGCCTTGATCTTGTCCGGGTTCTGCTTGACGACATTCCGGAGCCAGTTCTTCGCCTGTTCCTGGAAATCGTTCATTGCACCCTCCGCGGTGTCTGGGGCGGATCGACGGAAAATCCCAGCCTACGGACCGGCGCAAATACCGGCCCTACCTCGGATAACACACCGTCACGCCGCACCCGTCAACGCCCCTCGCCGCAGCCCACCCCCCGAACCCACGTCACCCTCCGTAAACCCCCACCCGACGAGCCCCCGATCAGCAGCCCTCTAAACGCCCGTACGACACCACCCGACCACACCCGACAACCGGGCTCCGGGGCTCCGGGGTGGTGAGTCGGATGGCGGCCTAGGTGTTCCCGAGGTGTGCCTTGGCGACGTCCGCGGGTGCGTGCACCAGCCATGCGTCGAGCAGCGCTTCCTCCAGGACGGCCTCGGACACCTCGTCCAACTGAACGAGCACCGCGGCGTACCCATTGAAATGCGGAATCGTGAAGAACCCGTCCCCCGCCCGCGCCGCCAGCACGGCTTCCTTCTCTGCAAGATCCTCGACCGCGAGCGCGACGATCGTCCCGCCCGGCGGCGTCTCGTCCCCGAACCGCTTCAAATCCGCCTTACTGAACGGCCGCTCCCACGCGTACGCCTTCCCCCCGACCTTCCACGTCCGCATCCCGTGCCGGGTCGCCTCCTCTGTTCCCGGCAACCCCAGGACCACCCGCTCCACATCACCCAAGCTCGTCACCCCACCGACGCTACCGCCAGGAACTACTCGGGTTCGAGGCCGGAGGAGTCGAGGAGCGGGAACTCTTCATGGCCGGCGTCGAGCTCCTGCTTGACGACGGTCATCGCGAGACCGCCCGGATACCCCTTGCGCGCAAGCATTCCGAGCAATCTCCGCATCGCCACCTGCCGCTCCAGCGAACGCATCGACCGCAACTTCCGCCGTACCAGCTCCCGAGCCTTCTCTTCCTCCTGCTCAGGATCCAGCTCGTCGAGCGCGTCTCGCGCCAACTGGTCGTCCACCCCGCGCCGCCGAAGCTCCTGCGCCAGTGCCCGCTTCCCCAGCCCACGCCCGCGATGCCGCGACTCCACCCACGCATTCGCGAACGCGGCATCATCAATCAGCCCGACGTCGGTGAACCGATCCAACACCGCATCGGCCACCTCGTCCGGAATGTCCCGCTCAGCCAACACATCAGCCAACTCGGCCCGGGTCCGCGGCTGCCCCGACAACTTGTCCAGCAAGATCGTCCGAGCCGCCGAGTACGGATCCGCCTGCGCCCCATCGAGCTCCGGATCCCCCGTCCCCTGAGGCTCATCCCCCACAGGCCGCTTCCCCCGCCGCCCAAATCCCCCACCAACCCGCCGCCGCCCAGTCCCCCTCCGAGCTGACCCGCCCCCAGCACCTGCAGACCCCGCCCCACCACTCGCAGAACCCGCGGCGCTCGGCCGCGTGCCCTCGCCAGTACTCGCGGGACCCGCACCGCCGAGTCGGGTGCTCTTGTCAGGACTCGTCGAGCCGAGCCGACCCTCGCGCTTGGCCGTCGGTACCGTGCTGTCGTCCGAGCGCGTCCTCGTGCCCTTGCCGGTCGAGGGAGCGTCGCCTGTCGCGCTGGTCGGCGCCGCACCTGACGAGCCTGCGGACGGCTGCGCGGGCTCCGCTCCGACCGCGCCAACTGCTGCATCCGCGGATGCAGCACCCGCCTGAGCCTCGACGCGGCCTGCGGCCTGCTGGCGACCAGGTGAGGTGGTCCGGGGCTGGCGTGTGTCCGCCGAGCCGGAGGACGTGTCGTCTCCGGAGAGGGCAGTCGAGGCTCTCGTTGGTGTTGGTTCATCGACCGGGTCTGACCACGGGTCCAAGACGTCAGCTGTGCCGAGGTCGTCGCGCGAGGCTGACGTCGTTGGGTCAGTTGACGGTGCGGGCGTCAGCGTCGGACTGTCAGCCTCGCTGCTGCGGGGACCGTTCGGAGTACTGCGATTCGCGCCGTCGCCGAGTGCGGCCGGGGCATCGTCGGCGAAGGCCTGGGCCTCGGCTCGGCGCGTGGCGGCCTGGGTCTCGAAGGCCTGGACGGTTCGCTTGTCCTCGTCGCCCCAAGGGTCAATCGGGTTGGCGTCCGGCTCGCGTCGCGACTTACCCCGACGGGCCGTCGATGGAGCCTGCTGTTCAGCATCAGCCTCCGGCCGGGTGCGTGCCTGGCGAGGACGCGACTCCTGCTCACTCGAGTCGTGAGCCTCACGCGAAGGCTCGTCCCAGGGGTCGACGATGCCGGCGGTTCGCCTGATGGAGCCGGTACGTCGTCCCGTCGTACTCCGCTCCGACTCCCCGCTGTCCAGGAAGTCGTCGGTGTTCTCCCACGGGTCGGCGGCGCTCGCAGCACGACCCCGAGTACGACGACTTCCTCGCCTCGAACTGGCGGAGGAACCATCGCTGTCACCAGCCGCACCAACTGCGTTGCCTGCACTACCCGGACGAACGTCGCCCGACGAGGACGCCGATCGCGAGGCATCACGCTGCGCCGACACCTGCCGAGCCGACGTACGCCGGTACGACGTGCGCTCGGTGGCAGCCGGCTCTGCGTTGAGTGGCTCTGGCGCGGACGCGGTCGCCCCTTCGGCCAGGAGTTTGCGGGCCAGGGCGAGGCGTTCGTCGTGGGGTAGAGACAGCGCCGCGGGGGCAGCGTCGTCGGCAGCTGATGGCTGCCGGGGGACGCTGCCGCCCGCGGAGGGTCGGTCAGAAGTCGACATCGACCTCGGCCGCGGCCTCTTCGGCCGGCTGGTCAAGGGTCGGGCCGATGCCCATCTTCTCCTTGATCTTCTTCTCCAGCTCGTTGGCCAGATCGGGGTTGTCGCGCAGGAAGTTCCGCGCGTTCTCCCGGCCCTGGCCGAGCTGGTCGCTCTCGTACGTGAACCAGGCGCCGGCCTTGCGGACGAAGCCCTGATCCACACCGAGGTCGAGCAGGCTGCCCTCGCGGCTGATGCCCTGGCCGTAGATGATGTCGAACTCGGCCTGCTTGAACGGCGGGGCCACCTTGTTCTTCACGACCTTGACGCGGGTCCGGTTGCCGACCACGTCCGTGCCGTCCTTGAGCGACTCGATCCGGCGCACGTCCAGCCGGACCGAGGCGTAGAACTTCAGCGCCTTACCACCGGTCGTCGTCTCCGGCGAACCGAACATGACACCGATCTTCTCGCGCAGCTGGTTGATGAAGATCGCGGTCGTGTTCGTCCCGCTGACCGCACCGGTCATCTTGCGCAGCGCCTGGCTCATCAGCCGGGCCTGCAGACCGACGTGGCTGTCGCCCATCTCGCCCTCGATCTCGGCCCGGGGCACCAGCGCGGCCACCGAGTCGATCACGACGATGTCGATCGCACCGGAGCGCACCAGCATGTCGGCGATCTCCAGGGCCTGCTCACCCGAATCGGGCTGCGAGACCAGCAGCGCGTCGGTGTCGACGCCCAGCTTCCGCGCGTACTCCGGGTCGAGGGCGTGCTCGGCATCGATGAAGGCTGCGATCCCGCCGGCCCGCTGAGCGTTGGCGACCGCATGCAGGGCGACCGTCGTCTTACCGGAGGATTCCGGGCCGTAGATCTCGACCACGCGGCCGCGGGGCAGACCACCGATACCGAGCGCGATGTCGAGCGCGATCGACCCGGTCGGGATGACCTCGATCGGAGGCCTGTTCTGCTCCCCCAGGCGCATCACCGAACCCTTGCCGCACTGCCGCTCGATCTGCGTCAGCGCGGTCGCAAGCGCCTTCTCGCGATCGGCCGCCGCGCGCTCCGCACTCGCTACACCCGCCATGTGACTGCCACCTGACCCATCTGGTAATCCGGGGCCGGCCGGCCGGCCGCCCGAAGGAACTTTCTTGTCGCCAGAGAAGGTATTCGTTGCCTCCGACAGTTTTCGCCGCGACTTCGAATCTGTGGACAACTCAGCCGTCCAGCCACCTTCCGAGCACCAAAGTATCCCGAACACGTGTTCGAATCACAACTGACACGCCGAAGCCTGTTCCGGCAACCATCCTGACCCAGCTGATCCCTACTCTTGCGGACGTGACAGACCGTCCCGACGTACCCGATTCCGCCGTGGTCCTCGCGATCAGCCGGGTCGAATTCGGTATCGACATCGTGCTCGACGCGCTCCGTTCCCAGGATCCGTTCGGCATCCGCACCGTCCTGGCCGAGTACTCCGCTCAGGAGAAGCCCAACCTCGCCGAGAAGGGTCTGATCCTCGCGATCGACCGGCTGCTGCAGATGAAGGTGCCCGGCCACGAGGAATGGCCGACCCTCCCGCTGGCGAAGCGCTGCGACTGGTGGGTCGAGCGCCTCGGCGGGTTCGCCGCGGTCGTCGCCGGTCTCCCCCGGCTCAGCGGCGCGGCGGCCGACCGGTTGCCGATGAAGGACACCCTCGGCGCGGCCGTGCAGGCGATGGTGATCGGCGCCGTCTGCCGCGAGTACGGCGTGGAGGCGCACGCCGACCGTACGTCGGTCATCATCCGCGTACTCACCGACCGCCCGATCACGCCGGACGAGGTCCTCAAGTACGACGACCCGGAGGTCGCCGGCAAGGACGTCTCCGAGCAGTTGGGCCTCGGCGAGGTCTCATCGGACATGGGATTGCGCAAGGGCGTCCGGATGGTCTGGCGACTGAGCAAGCTGTTCGGCGGACTCAGCGAGGTGTTCGAGGACCGCCCGCGCGGCAGCCTGGGTGCCCGGTTCGTCGGGAAGCTCCCCGGCGTCGGCGTGGTCGGTGGCTTCTTCGACGAGCGCAAGGGCATCAAGAAGGCGGCGTACGAGGCCGCTGATCTCCTCACCACCAGCGCGTTCCGGCTCAAACCGTTGTAAAGGGCTGGGACCTGCCACCGCAGTACTGGGATGATCTCCGCATGACTGGGATCGTCATCGCGCGGCCGGACGACACCTGGCCCGCGCAGTACCAGAAGACCGCGCAGCTGATCGGCGCACTGCTCGGCGAGTTGGCCCAGCGGATCGACCACATCGGCTCCACCTCGGTGCCGGGCCTGCCGGCCAAGGACATCCTCGACATCCAGGTGACGGTAGGTACGGAACCGGACCTGGACGACGTCGCCGAGCGGCTGGCCGCCGCGGACTGGGAGCTCCGCCCGCCGCGGCGCGACCACCCGGTACCAGGGCTGCCCGCGGACGACATCGAGTGGGTGAAGCGGATGCTGGTCGAGCCGATGTACCGGCGCCGGGTGAACCTGCACATCCGCGTGGCAGGGCGGGCCAACCAGCGATACGCGCTGCTGTTCCGCGACTATCTGCGCAGTCATCCGGAAACGGCACGGGCGTACGCCGCCTTCAAGCAGCACGCAGCCGCGCTCCGGCTCGAGATCGGCGACTACACCGACCTGAAGGACCCGGTCTGCGATCTCATCTACCTGCCGGCGGAGGACTGGGCAGCCCGCACCGGCTGGACAGTCTGAGAACTGAACCGGTGCCCGTGCACGCAGGAGAACGCACGGTGAGCGCAGTACTACCGAGTGGTCGTTGACCCTGTCTGACGCAGCCACCACGCTGGTTCGGGGGGCGTCGTGATCGGTCCGGCGTGCGGACGGACGTCTCTCCAGGGGGCGTGGTTCGGGTGCGCGGAGTGGGACGGCTCGCGGCGTTGCCGTGCGGCAAGGTGTCGAAGTGGATCGTGCTGGCTTTGTGGATCGTCGCGATAGGGGTGTCCTTCAGTCCAGCGGGCAAGCTGACCGGTGCGCAGGAGAACGACGCTGTCTCGTGGCTGCCCGGTAAGGCCGAGTCCACCGAGGTCTTGAAGGCGACCCAGCAGTTCTCGTCCCCGGACGAGATACCGGCTGTGCTGGTGTACGAACGCTCGTCCGGTATCACGCCCGCTGACCAGCAAGCGGTCGCCCGACAGGTGGCGCAGTACGGCGACCTGCAGGACGTCGACCGTGAGGTCATCGGGCCGATCCCGTCGGAGGATCGCAAGGCACTCCAGGTGCTCGTACCGATCAACGCCGGCTCTGGAGGCTGGGAGACCATCGGCGCGCGTGCCGACGACATCAGGCGGATCGCGGCGGACCGGCCGGACGGACTGTCCTTCCACGTGACCGGACCGGGCGGATTCGCCGCCGACTCGCAAGAGGCCTTCGCAGGTATCGACGGCAAACTCCTGTACTCCGCCGCAGCCGTAGTGATCGTCATCCTCCTGCTCACCTACCGGAGCCCTGTGTTGTGGCTGCTGCCACTCCTCTCCGCAGGTGTCGCACTCTTTGCGGCACAGGCCGTCATCTACGTCTTGGCGACCCGGGCGGACCTGACCGTCAACGCCCAGAGCGCAGGCATCCTGACAGTCCTTGTGTTCGGCGCGGGGACGGACTATGCCCTGCTACTGATAGCCCGCTACCGCGAGGAACTCAGGAAGCATCAGGACAGGCATGAGGCGATGGCATTCGCTCTGCACCGGTCCGGCCCAGCGATCTTCGCATCAGGATCCACAGTGGTAGCAGGCATGCTCTGTCTGCTGTTCGCCTCGATGAACTCCACCCGCGGTCTCGGTCCGGTCGCAGCAGTCGGCATTGTGATCGCAGTGCTCGCCATGCTGACCTTGCTGCCCGCACTGCTCGTCATCTGTGGTCGTTGGGTGTTCTGGCCGCTCCGTCCGACGTACGGATCGGATGACCACACCGAGACGAGTGTGTGGGGTCGCATCGGCCGACGGATCGCCGTACGGCCGCGGCTGACCTGGATCACCACGTCCGTACTCCTGGGCATCGCCGCCCTCGGCGTCCTGACACTCGACGCCAACGGGCTGTCCAACGAGGAGTCCTTCGTCGGTACGCCGGACTCCGTGGTCGGGGAGAAGACCGTGGCCGCCCACTTCCCGGCCGGTGCGGGCAACCCACTGGTCGTGGTGAGCAAGGCTGACAAGGCCGCGGAGGTCCGTACGGCGATGTCCTCGACGCAAGGCATAGCGGCGGTGGCGGAGCCGCGGGTGGCCGGCGGACTGGCGTACCTCGAGGGGACCATGACCGACGCGGTGGACACGCAGGCCGCGAAGGACACCGTCGATCGCGTACGGACGTCCGTCCACGCAGTGCCCGACGCCGACGCGCTCGCCGGCGGTGGTGCCGCGATCCTGCTGGACACGCAGCGGGCGTCCGCTCACGACAACAAGCTGATCATCCCGGTGGTGCTCGCGGTGGTGCTGGCGATCCTCGCACTGTTGCTGCGGGCACTGGTCGCGCCGGTGATGCTGGTGACAACCGTCGTACTGTCGTTCGGCGCGGCGCTCGGGATCAGCTCACTCGTGTTCAAGGCACTCGGCTTCGAGGGTGCGGACACGTCGTTACCGCTGTTCGTCTTCGTCTTCCTGGTTGCCTTGGGCATCGACTACAACATCTTCCTGATGACGCGCGTGCACGAGGAGGCGAAGACCCACGGCACCCGGCGCGGAGCGCTGATCGGGGTGGCCGCGACCGGTGGGGTGATCACGTCGGCCGGACTGGTACTGGCGGGGACGTTCGCGGTGCTGGCGACGCTGCCGGTGGTGGCTTTCGCGGAGATCGGCATCGCGGTCGCGCTCGGCGTACTGCTCGACACCATCGTCGTCCGCGCTGTGCTGGTCACGGCGCTGAACCTGGACATCGGCCGGCACCTGTGGTGGCCGAGCCGACTGGCCCGTCAGCGCGATCCTGGGCCGGCCGACAGCCTGCCTGAGGGTGAGTCGACGCTCACCAGGACCTGATCGAGTGGCGTGGGCGGTTCAGCGTTCGCTGGCGGGGAGGTTGAGGTGCTTCCACACGGCCCGCCAGACGAACTTGGCGGCCTCACCGTCGGCCAGGGCCTCGACGACCGTGCGGCCGCCGAGCTCCCGGACCACCTGGGTCTCCGCCCAGGTCCGTGCATACGCGGGCCCGAGATGGTGGTCCATCCGTGCCCAGAATTCCGTCAGTCTCATGCCTGCCCGTCATCGTCCTTAGGCGGCGGTCCCCAACCGCCCTGCTGCCCCTGCTGAGGCGCCGACGGACCACCCTGCTGGCCCCAACCACCCTGCTGCGGTGGCTGCTGACCGTAACCCTGCTGCGGCTGACCAGGCTGCTGACCCTGACCAGGCTGCTGTCCCCAACCACCAGGACCCTGCTGAGGCGGCTGACCCTGCTGAGGCTGCCCAGGGTACTGCTGCTGACCAGGCTGGCCAGGCTGCTGCCCCTGCGGAGGCTGACCCGGGTACTGCCCCGGCTGTCCGCCGTACTGCCCAGGCTGACCAGGCTGTCCCTGCTGACCGCCGTACTGACCGGGCTGGCCCGGGTACTGCCCACCGGGACCCTGCTGGCCGTACTGCTGCTGCCCGAACCCAGGCTGACCCGGGTACTGCCCCGGGCCGCCGTACTGACCCGGGTACTGCCCCGGGAACTGCTGGCCGTAGCCCTGCGGCCCCTGCGCCTTGCGCCTCCGCAGGATGAAGAACACCGCCGCGGCGATCGCCAGCAGCACGAGCACGATGATCAGGATCAGCGCCCAGGTCGGGAAACCGCCACCGGCCTCGGAGGTCAGCGAGATCTTCCCGAGCTTGTCGATGCTGTCGTACGTCGCCGTCCGGCCGCTGACCTTGGCGCCGCTGTCGTGCTCGAGGATCTTGCCCGGCATCGTGACCTTGAAGTTCACTTCCGGCTGGCTGCCGCCGGACGGCAGGTTGCTGCCCAGGTCACCGGCCTCGACCGTCACCTTGACCTTGTCGCCGTCCTTGGTGAAGCTGACGCCTTCGCCGCTCGAGCTGCCCATCTTGTCGAACGGCACGTTCGAGAAGGTGCAGTTGGAGCCGACGTACTTGTCGTCCTCGTACGACTTGCACTCGACACCCTGCGTGGCAGTCGACTTGATACTGCTCTCGATCTGCTGGCGGATCTTGTCGAGGGACTGGCCGCTGGACTGCAGCAGCTGCTTGTCCACCCCGATCTTCATGTTCCCCGAGACCGTCTCGTTCGACCCGACCTTCAGGTCGGCGTCGAGCTTGACGCACCCGGTCAGCCCGACCAGGCACGCCACGACGACGAGGGCTGCACGTACGCGGTTCATCATGCTGCCGATCATTCCAGACGAAGGGGACAGTCCGGGCACCGGACGGAAAGCGTCCGCTCACGGTGGCGATCGGGCGGTTCGTGAAAACTGTCGGCAGGACCCGGCAAGATGGTCGACGTGAAGAAGACCAGCGCGTTGAGCCGGTTCTCGCCCGCGACCCGGGCGTGGTTCGGCGACGTCTTCGAGGCGGCCACCCCGGCCCAGCTCGAGGCGTGGGACGCCATCACCGCGGGCCGGGACGCGCTGGTGGTCGCCCCGACCGGCTCCGGAAAGACGCTGGCCGCCTTCCTGTGGGCGCTGGACCGGCTGGCCACGACACCGCCGCCGGATGATCCGAAGCTGCGCTGCCGAGTGCTCTACGTGTCGCCGCTGAAGGCGCTCGCCGTCGACGTCGAGCGGAACCTCCGCGCGCCGTTGATCGGCATCCGGGAGACCGCCCGCCGGCTCGGGGAGGCGCCGCTCGACGTCGAGGTCGCGGTGCGCTCCGGCGACACCCCGGCCAACGAGCGGCGACGGTTCGCCACGCGGCCGTCCGACGTACTCATCACGACACCGGAGTCCCTGTTCCTGCTGCTGACCTCGCAAGGGCGGGAGTCGCTGCGCGGAGTCGAGACCGTCATCGTCGACGAGGTGCACGCGGTCGCCGGGACCAAGCGGGGCGCACATCTCGCGCTGACCCTCGAGAGGCTCGACACGCTGCTGCCGCAACCGGCGCAGCGCATCGGCCTGTCGGCGACGGTGCGACCGGTGGAGGAGGTCGCGCGGTTCCTCGGCGGCGAGCGGCCGGTGACGGTCGTGCAGCCCAAGTTCACGAAGCAGTGGGATCTGAGCGTCGTCGTACCGGTCGAGGACATGGCCGAGCTGGCCGCGACCGAGGTGGAGACCTCCGGGTCCGCGGCCGGTCCACAGCAACATGCGTCGATCTGGCCGCATGTCGAGGAGCACGTCTTCGACCTGATCAGTCAGCACAGTTCGACGATCGTCTTCTCGAACTCGCGCCGCCTGGCCGAGCGACTGACCGCCCGGCTGAACGAGATCGCCGCCGAGCGCGCCGAGCTGGAGCTGTCGGAGCTCGGCTCGCCTGCGCAGCTGATGGCCCAGTCGGGTGGATCGCTCGCGGCTCCGCCGTTGATCGCGCGAGCCCACCACGGCTCGGTCAGCAAGGAGCAGCGGGCACTGATCGAAGAGGACCTGAAATCCGGTCGGTTGCCGTGCGTCGTAGCGACGAGCAGTCTGGAGCTCGGCATCGACATGGGTGCCGTGGATCTCGTGATCCAGGTCGAGGCGCCGCCGTCCGTTGCCAGCGGACTGCAGCGCGTCGGTCGTGCGGGTCACCAGGTGGGAGCGGTGTCGCGCGGGGTGCTGTTCCCCAAGTTCCGCGGCGATCTGATCGACACGGCCGTCGTCGTCCAGCGGATGCGCGACGGCCTGATCGAGAGCTTGCACATCCCGGCCAACCCGCTGGACGTTCTGGCGCAGCAGATCGTGTCGATCGTGTCCCTGGACTCCATCGACGTCGACGAGCTCTTCTCTCTGGTACGACGCTGCGCGCCGTTCGCGACCCTGCCGAGATCGGCGTACGACGGGGTGCTCGACATGCTGTCCGGTCGGTACCCGTCGGACGAGTTCGCGGAGCTGCGGCCGCGGATCGTGTTCGACCGGGTGAGCGGTGAGATCTCCGGCCGGCCGGGGGCGCAGCGGCTCGCGGTGACGAGCGGCGGGACGATTCCGGACCGCGGGCTGTTCGGCGTGTTCCTGGTCGGCGAGTCGACGAACCATCGGGTCGGCGAGCTCGACGAGGAGATGGTGTACGAGTCGCGTGTCGGCGATGTGTTCACCCTGGGTGCGTCGAGCTGGCGGATCGAGGACATCACCCACGACCGCGTGCTGGTCTCCCCCGCGCCCGGCCAGCCGGGCAGATTGCCGTTCTGGAAGGGCGATGCGGTCGGGCGGCCGGCCGAGCTCGGAGCGGCGACGGGCGCATTCGTTCGCAAGATGGCGGCTTTGCCTGCGGGGAAGGCAGTCGAGCGCGCGCGGGCCGCGGGCCTGGACGAGTACGCCGCGAACAACCTCGTCTCGTATCTCGCCGAGCAGCGCGACGCGACCAGCCGAGTGCCTGACGACGTGACGATCGTGGTCGAACGGTTCCGCGACGAGCTCGGCGACTGGCGGGTGTGCGTGCACTCGCCGTACGGCGGTCAGGTGCACGGCCCGTGGGCGCTGGCGATCGCTGCGCGGCTCCGGGATCGCTACGGGATGGACGCGCAGTCGGTGTCCGGCGACGACGGGATCGTGCTGCGCCTGCCGGAGACGGACGAGGCGCCGCCGGGCGCGGAGCTGGTGCTGTTCGATCCGGCGGACATCGAGGATCTGGTGACCACCGAGGTGGGCGGGTCGGCGCTGTTCGCGGCGCGGTTCCGGGAGTGCGCGGCGCGGGCCTTGCTGCTGCCACGACGTAACCCGGGACGACGGTCACCGCTGTGGCAGCAGCGGCAACGTGCCTCGCAGTTGCTGAGTGTCGCGAGCAAGTTCGGGTCGTTCCCGATCGTGCTCGAGACGCTGCGCGAAGTCTTGCAGGATGTCTACGACCTGCCTGCGTTGAAGGATCTGCTGACCGGGATCAGCGAGCGCCGGATCTCGGTCGTCGAGGTCGAGACGTCCGAGGCGTCGCCGTTCGCGAAGTCGCTGCTGTTCGGCTACGTGGGCGCCTTCATGTACGAGGGCGACAGTCCGCTCGCCGAGAAGCGTGCTGCCGCGCTGTCGCTGGATCAGAGCTTGCTGGCCGAGCTGCTCGGACGGACCGAGCTCCGGGAGTTGCTCGACGCCGAGGTCGTACTGCGGACCGAGGCCGAGCTGCAACGCCTCGCCGAGGACCGCCGGGCACGTGACGCCGAGGGGCTGTTCGACGTACTGCGGATCATCGGTCCACTGTCGTTGCCGGAGGCAATACAACGGTGTGTCGACGGTTCGGATGCGGAGTCCTGGCTGACGTCGCTCGCGGCCGCGCGTCGCGTCGTCCGCGTGCGGATCGCGGGCGAGCATCGCTGGGCGGTCGTCGAAGACGTTGCTCGGTTGCGCGACGCCCTCGGTGTGCCGCTGCCACCTGGCGTTGCAGAGGCACATGCGGAGCCTGTCGCCGATCCGCTCGGCGACCTGGTGTCTCGATACGCGCGGACGCACGGACCGTTCCGCGCGATCGATCTCGCGACCCATCTCGGCATCGGAGTCGCGGTCGTCACCGATGCGCTGCGGCGGCTGAGCGTGGCCGGGCGAGTCGTCGAAGGCGAGTTCCTGCCGGGCGGCATCGCGCTCGAGTGGTGTGACAGCGAGGTCCTCCGGCTGCTGCGACGGCGCTCCCTCGCCGCCTTGCGGAAGGAGGTCGAGCCGGTCGATCCATCCGCGCTGGCACGGTTCCTGCCGGCCTGGCAGGGCATCACGAGCAGCCGCGGACGCGGGTACGACGTACTTCTGGGCGCGGTCGAACAACTCGCGGGATGCGCGGTGCCGGCGTCGGCGTTGGAGTCGATCGTGCTGCCGTCGCGGGTGCCCGGGTATCAGCCGTCGATGCTGGACGAGCTGACTGCGACCGGTGAAGTGGTGTGGGCGGGCTCGGGTTCACTGCCTGGGACGGACGGATGGGTGTCGCTGCATCTCGCGGACAACTGCGACTTGACGCTGCCTGACCCGGATCCCGCGTTCGAGCTCGGCGAAACGCATCAGGCTGTGCTGGACGCGTTGTCCGGCGGCGGTGCGTTCTTCTTCCGGCAGTTGAGCGACGTCGTCGGATCCAGTTCCGGTGCGATCGAGGACGAGACCCTGGTCGGCGTTCTCTGGGACCTCGTCTGGGCCGGCTCTCTGACGAACGACACGTTGGCGCCGGTCCGATCGCTCGTCGGTGGTGGCCGCGGCAGTCACCGAACGCGTCGCGCGACTCCACGCGCGCGTCCAGGTCGTCCGGTCCGGCCAGGACGACCCGCGATGCCGTCACGGAGTGGTCCGCCGACCGCTGGTGGGCGGTGGTCGTTGCTTCCGGCCAGAAGCTCGGACGCGACCCGGCGGGCACATGCCGCGGCCGAGACCCTTCTCGATCGCTACGGCATCGTGACGCGTGGTTCGGTGATCACCGAGCGGACGCCCGGTGGGTTCGCGGCCGTCTACAAGGTGCTGAGTGCGTTCGAGGAGTCCGGGCGGTGCCGGCGCGGGTACTTCGTCGCAGGCCTCGGAGCTGCCCAGTTCGCACTGCCTGGAGCAGTCGATCGGCTGCGAGCGCTCGCCGAGCTGCCGACCTCGACGAAGCCTGACGAGCCGTTCGGTCCTCCAGGACGGTTCGGGCCGGGCGGTGCACGGACAGGCGGTGCCGCTCGCGGCCGGAAGGACGAGGAGTTGACCGCGCGCGCCGTCGTACTGGCTGCGTCCGATCCGGCAAACCCGTACGGCGCCGCGTTGCCATGGCCCGAGCGGGAAAGCGCCGGCGGTCATCGACCTGGCCGGAAGGCGGGCGCGTTGGTCGTGATGGTCGACGGACAACTGATCGTGTACGTCGAGCGTGGCGGGCGGACCGTGCTGAGTTTCACGGAGGATCCCGATCTGCTGCAGCCGGCCGTTGACGCGTTGGCCTTGTCGATCCGGGACGGTCAGCTCGGCAAGCTCAGCGTGGAGACAGCTGACGGTGAGCAGGTTCGCCATACCGCGTTCGGGGACGCTCTGGCGAAGGCCGGCTTCCACGCCACGCCACGCGGTCTGCGGCTCCGGGCATGAAGTAGTCCGGTCATGCCCGAGGGAGACACCGTCTGGCGGGCCTGCAAGCGGCTGAATCAGGCCCTTGCCGGGCAGGAGCTCGTTCGCACGGACTTCCGGGTGCCTTCGTTGGCGACGACCGATCTGAGCGGACGGACGATGCTGGAAGTCGTTGCGCGCGGCAAGCACATCCTGATGCGGATGTCCGGTGGGCTCACGCTGCACAGTCACTTCCGGATGGACGGCAGCTGGCATCTGTACCGTCCCGGCGAGCGGTGGCACGGCGGGCCCGACCACGACATCCGCGTGGTCCTCGAAACCGCGCCGTGGACGGCTGTCGGATACCGGCTCCCGGTGCTCGACCTCGTCGCCTCCGGCCAGGAGGACAGCGTTGTCGGGCATCTCGGCCCGGATCTCCTGTCACCGTCGTTCGATCGCGCCCTCGCGATCTCGAACGTCGAGTCCGATCCGGGGCGCACGATCAGCGAGGCGCTGCTCGACCAACGCAACCTCGCCGGGATCGGCAACTTCTACCGCACCGAGGTCTGCTTCCTGCTCGGCCTGCACCCGTGGCGCGCGGTCGAGGCTGTCGATGTCCCCGCCGCGATCGACCTGAGCCGCAAGCTGATGAAGGCCAACGTCCGCAACGGCGCCCAGGTCAGCACGGGCATCGACCGGCCGGGGCAACGCTCATGGGTGTTCGAACGCGCCGGCAAGTCCTGCCGCCGGTGCAGTACGACAATCCTCACGTCGTCCCTCGGTGAGCCGACCCGCGAGCGGGTCACCTACTGGTGCCCGGCCTGCCAGCCCGAAGCCTGATTCCTGCCGAAATTGCCCTGTGGACAACGTCTCCGGAGGGAGCGAACACGGATACCTTCTCTGACGCATCGAACAACTGTTCGAGCGAAAGGAGATGGTGATGTGTGACAAGTGCGGCGGCCTGGACGACGAGCGGTACTCGCGACAGATCGAGCGAAACATCCAGACGTACGGCTGGACGATGCAGTTCATCGAGGGCGACGGCGGCCGGAATCCTGCCTTCGCGTACACACTCGGCCTCAGTCTGTACCGGCATCCGGAGATCATCGTCTTCGATCCGGAGCCGTGCTACGCCTATCTAGGCCTCAAGCCGCTCGCCTGGGCGGTGCTGGAAGGCGCGGCTTTCGACGAAGGCGACGACCTGTCCGGGTTCTTCCCGCCTCCGCACACGGCCGAGCTCCTGCGATTCCCCGACTCGGCGCACCACCTGTTCACTGCCAACACGATGTTCCGGCAGCCCGGTCAGCCGCCGCTCCCCGCCCTGCAACTCGTCTGGCCGACCCGCACAGCACTGATCCAGCCGTCCAGCACTGGCTCGGCTCCCGACGGAGGCGTCCGATGACCCGCGGATCAGGCCGCGGCCACGACCTCGGGCTCGATCGCCGGGTGCGCCAGCACGAGGGCCTCTTCGCGCGCCAGATCTTCGCTCACCTCGGCGAACACCGTCGACAACGGCACTTCCAGCGCCATGCAGATGGCCGCCAGCAACTCGCTCGAAGCTTCCTTCTGACCGCGCTCGACCTCGGACAGATAGCCGAGACTGACGCGTGCGTCGGCGGATACCTCGCGCAGAGTGCGCCCCTGGCGCAGCCGCTTACGCCGCAGCACGTCGCCCAGCAGGCCACGAACCAGCACCATGAGGTTTCTCCCTTCCGCCTGTCCGGCCGCGTCTACTCGCACGGTAGCTCGACCGTAGGAACCAACGGTACCTGTTGCTGGGTCACTACTTCTCGCAATGTCCACCTTCGGTGCGCCGTGCCAGTCTGCCTTACCTGTCCCCATGCTGGTCCCAACACCCCGTTCAGTCGAGATCTTCCGCCACAAGTTCCGCTCCGAGTTCTAGGACGGCCTGCACACTCCCCCGGCGTACGGCTGCCCGATCACCGCTCAGCTGCAACTTCCGCACCCGCACCGAGCCCGGTCCGGCCGCGGCGACGTACACCGTGCCGGCCTCGACGCCCGCCTGCGGGTCCGGTCCGGCCACACCGGTCGTCGCGAGCCCGTAGTCCGCCTCCAGACGCTCTCGCACGCCGCTGGCCAATGCAGCAGCCGTATCCGGGTGCACCGGGCCTACAGCAGCCAGCAGCTCCTCCGGAACGCCCGCAAGCTTGGCCTTCAGGTCAGTCGCGTAGACCACCACGCCACCCCGATACACAGCCGACACCCCTGGCACATCCGTCAGAATCGCCCCGACCATCCCACCAGTCAACGACTCAGCAGTAGCCAGCGTCACGCGACGTTCCAACAACAACCCCACAAGCCGCTGAACCGCCACCTCAACCCCACCGCCCACGGCCACCTCCGACTCTCAACACACACCGCTACTCAACACCCACCACCCAACACCACCTCCGCCACCAAACCCCGACGCACCACCCACGACACACCACCGCCGTGCCCCTCGACCCCAGCGTGGCGGGGCTGGGTCAGTAGCCGTCCGTTACCGGTCTCTCACCCTTGCTACGAAGCAGCCGACACGCATCCGACAGGAGCTCGAGAACTCCCGAAACGCGGGCTCCTGCGCGAGCCCGGTGGGCCGGGCTCGGATCGTCTGCGGGTTGTGCGGGGCGCGTGGCTAGACTCGCTCGAATGCCGGAGGCGAGTGGTGGGAGCGCGAAGGGTGGGGGGCGCGGGCGTTCTCTCGCGCAGGTGTATCGGCGGTTCGGTGAAGTCGATGCGCTGAAGATTTCGCCGCTGTACGCGCGGATGGCGATTGCGCTGAGCGAGTCGGCTGACGCGCTGCGAGTGATCGAGGGCGCGCCGCCACGCCGCCGGCATCCGACGGTGGTCCTCGCCGCTCTCCACGACCTCGCCCTCTCCGGACAGGCCCCCGACCTGGCCGCCGCCTTCGCCACCGCAAACGCCGCAAACGCAACCGCTGAGACCACAACCGCAAAGACCACGACCGCAAAGACCACCACTGCCACGACGGACGCAGCTGGGTTGGATGTGGTCGGGGCCGTGGCTGTTGGGGTGGTTCGGCGGGTGGGGAGCTTGGTTTTGGAGGTTGGGGCGGGGCGGAAGGTTCGGGGGGACGAAGGTGGGCGGCATGCGGTGCTGTATCCGGCTGTTGCCGAGGTGGCGCGGCGGGTTGGGGCGGGTTCGGTTGGGCTGATCGATGTGGGGCGGTCGGCTGGGCTGAATCTGACCGTTGATCGGGTGGGGATCTCGTACGGCAACGGGCAGTCGTTGGGTGACGCAGGTTCCGCGGTGCAGGTGTCGGCTTCGGTTGTGGGCGATGGGCGGGTGCCGTCGCTCGCGATGCCGAAGGTTGCGGCTCGGGTTGTGGTTGATGTTGAACCGGTGGATGTGACTGATGCGGACGAGGCGCATTGGTTGCGGGCGTGCGTGCCGCCGGATCAGGTGGAGCGGTTGGCGAGGCTCGAGGCGGAGTTGGCGTTGGCGGAGGCGGCTCCACCGGTGCTGGTGCGGGGTGGTGTTGTCGAGGTGCTTCCGGAGGCGATCGCCTCGGTGCCTGACGAAGTACTCCCGGTGGTGATCACGACCTGGGCGTTGTCGGGGCTGGATCTCGAGGGGCGGCTGCGGTTCCTGCAGCGGCTCGACGAGGCCGCGACTCGGCGGCCGGTGGCGTGGGTGTCGGTGGAGGGCGTCGGAGTCGCGCCGGGGATGCCGACGTTCGGCGATCGGCGGGCTTCGGGGCACAGCATCGTCGGGCTGGGCGTGTTTGATCACGCGTCGCTGCATGCCACCGCGGTCGGCCGCTGCTGGCTGCGCGGCGAGATGCTCGCCTGGCTGGCCGATTCGTAGACCTGCCCGACGGCCCGAGGACCGCCGATCAAGCGGTGGCCGAAGGTTATGGGAGAGGGCGTTTGGCGGCCGCTCGTAGGCGGAGGGCTCGCGAGAGGTAGTCGAGGCCGGTGACGATGGTTACCAGGACGGCGGCGGCCATGATGGCGACGGCGGTCCAGTGGACGATTGCCAGGTGTTGCCATGGGAGGAGGTACAGGCCCAGGGCTACGGCTTGGAGGACCGTCTTCAGTTTGCCGCCTCGGCTGGCGGGCATGACGCCGTGGCGGATGACCCAGAAGCGCAGGGCTGTGACGCCCCACTCGCGGACCATGACGACGATGGTGACCCACCACGGGAGTTCGCCGAGGTACGAGAGGCCGAGGAAGGCGGCGCCGGTGAGGGCCTTGTCGGCGATCGGGTCGGCGATCTTGCCGAAGTTCGTGACCAGGTTCCAGCGGCGGGCGATGTCGCCGTCGAAGCGATCGGTGACGATGGCGACGACGAACGCGGCGGTCGCGAGGAGGCGGTCGCTGGTGGTGTGGCCGCCGTCGCGGAGCAGGAGCCAGACGAACAGCGGTACCAGGACCAGGCGGAGGACCGTGAGCGCGTTCGGCACGTTCCAGGCGCTGGGCGCGTGGAGATGGCCGCCGGCTGCGTGCGGCGCCGGGTTCGTCTCCGGGTTGGTCACGCGGTCAGGTTAGCTGCCGAGCGGCCGTCTGGGGCGTTCACGAGTGCCGCGAACTCGGCGATGAGGTCGACACCGTCGTTCGACACCACCTTCGCAGTGACCAGATCCCCGACCCGGATCCCGTCCGGGAGGCCGGTGACGGTCGTCATTCCGTCCACCTCGGGCCCCTGGTGCGCCGCACGACCCTCAGCGTCGCCGGAGTCCGGCGAGTCCGCGGTGTCCCCGGTGTCGAGGGATTCGATGAGGACCTCCAGGAGTTCGCCGATACGGGATTCGGCGCGGGAGGAGGTCAGGTCTTCGGCCAGGCGGGTGACGCGGTCGAGCCGCTCGGCGATGGTGTCCTCGTCGAGCTTGCCGTCGTACGTCTCGGCCTCGGTGCCGTCCTCGTCGGAGTAGCCGAAGACGCCGATCGCGTCCAGGCCGGCGCGGGAGAGGAAGTCGCAGAGGATGTCGACGTCCTCTTCGGTCTCGCCCGGGAAGCCGACGATCACGTTGCTGCGGATGCCGGCCGTCGGGGCTGCGGCGCGGACCTGGGCGATGAGTTCGAGGAAACGCTCGGAGTCGCCGAAGCGGCGCATCCGGCGCAGGAGCGGGCCGGAGGCGTGCTGGAAGGACAGGTCGAAGTACGGGACGACGCCGGGGGTGGCGGTCATCGCGGTGATCAGGGTGGGGCGCATTTCGGCGGGCTGGAGGTACGAGACGCGGACGCGGGTGATGCCGGGGACCTCCGCGATCTCGCCGACGAGGGTCTCGAGGAGGCGGAGGTCGCCGAGGTCCTTGCCGTAGGAGGTTGAGTTCTCGGAGACCAGGAAGAGTTCCCGTACGCCGTTCTCGGCCAGCCACTCGGCTTCGCGGAGTACCTCGGCCGGCCGGCGGGACATGAAGGCGCCGCGGAACATCGGGATCGCGCAGAACGCGCAGCGGCGGTCGCAGCCGGACGCGAGTTTCAGCGGGGCCATCGGGCCGCCGTCGAGGCGACGGCGCATGACGCGCGGGCCGCTGGCAGGGGCGGTCGCGAGGTCGGGAGCGTCGATCTTCAGCTCTTCCGGTGCGCCGGTGACGAACCGTCCCTTGAGCTCACCAGGAGCGTCTGAGGTCTTGCCTACCGGCCGGAGCGCCTCCGGGATGTGGTCACCGAGCACAGCCGTCCGCCCGCCGCCGGTGGAGGTCTCGGCGGCGGCATCGGTGGCGGTGGGGTCGCCGTGGCCGGGGATTGCCGGAGCCGGGCTTGCGTGGCGGTCGGCAGGGGCCAGTGGGAGGAGTTTGCGGCGGTCGCGCGGTACGTGGGCCTGGTGCTTGGTGCCGGCCAGGATCGCGCGGAGGCGGTCCGAGATGTCGGTGTAGTCGTCGAAGCTGAGTACGGCGTCCGTCTCCGGGAGGGCGTCCGCGAGCTGCTCGCCGTACCGCTCGGCGAGGCAGCCGACCGCGACGACGGCCTGTGTGCGGCCCGAGTCCTTGTAGTCGGCAGCCGCGAGCAGCGTGTCGACAGAGTCCTTCTTCGCGGCCTCGACGAAGCCGCAAGTGTTCACCACCACCGTGTCCGCCTCGGCGGCGTCGTCGACCAGTTGGAACCCCCCGGCTTCGAGCCGGCCGGCCAGTTCCTCGGAGTCGACATCGTTACGGGCACAGCCCAGCGTGACCAGGGCGACGGTGGTGGGTGGCGTATTCATCCCCACGAGTATGACGCGCTGTGCACGTCCGTACCTAACCCAGAAGCTCGGTTACTGGTTGCCGGTGGTCTTGCTGAGGGTGCCGTTCGGGTGCGCGGTGAACTTGTAGAGCTTGGTGGGGATCCGCTTGCCGTTGAGCACGACGACGAGGTTGCCGGGGTTGCCCACAGTCACCCGGATGTCGCCCGCACTGGTGACGGACTGGGCGATGCCCGGGCTGAGTCGGCCCTGGAAGAGGCGACGATTCTTCCGGTCCCGGATTGTCAGGTACGTGCCGTCGCCTGTCGCCGTCAGCCTCAGCGCGGTCTTCAGTGCCGGCGGTTTGGCCGACGTCGGCGTCTTGGTGGGCCGGACCGTCGGCTGCGGCGTTGCCTTCGGGGTCGGCGTGGTGACAGTCGCCGTCGTGGTCGCGGTCTTGGACGCGTTGGCCTCGATGTCGCTGGGCAGCGTGAACAGCCGCACCATCCCCCAACCCATCAGGATGACCAGGATCGCGCCGACCACCAGGGCCCAGCGCGGGCGGGCCGGCCGGAGGGTCGGGGCCTTGACCGCGGCGCGTTCCTCGCGGCGGGACTTCTCCTCCTCGACGGCGTGTTCGGCGTCGAAGCTGGCAAGCAACGGAGCGGGGTCGGCCTTGACCACGCGAGCGATCGACCGGATGTGCCCACGGGCGTAGAAGTTCCCGCCGCAGCGGGAGAAATCGTCGGCCTCCATGGCGATCAGCAGCCCGGATCTGATCCGGGTGGCGGCGCTCAGCTGCTCGATCGTCATGTCGGCCCGTTCGCGGGCCGCCGTGAGCTCGCTGCCGATGCTCACGTCCCCACCATCCTCTCCTCGTCCGACCTGTTCGCGCGGACCATCGACAGCCGGTGCGTCGATATCAACTCAACGGCTTGGGTTCGACGGGGTCACGGACGAGTCAGAGTTGTTCCCTGACCGGACATCTGGCATCGGCCAGCATGTGCAGTGCCTGCACCACTTCCCCGTTGGACGGCCGAGCCGTCAACCCGAACGGTATCGCGAGTGAGGATCCGGTCAGGCGGCGGTTGGCATCAGTTGTCTTGCGGGTCGAACTCGGCATCGCACCGAGGACCGGCCCAGGATCCTGCAGGTGTACGGCGATCCGCCCGTCGTCGAGCGGATGCCGGCGCTGCAGCACCGTCACCTCTTCGATGTCCTCCCACCGGGTACCCACCCATTCACTGCCGATGCGCAACCGGATGCCGACGTCGTCGGCGACCAGCATGTCCCCCACTGTCAGCGCGCGGGCGCACACCACGGCGAGCACGGCGAACGCGGCAGCGACGATCCAGCGCAGGATGCCGGCCGGACTCGTCGACGCCGACGCCGACGCCGCGAAGCCGATCGCGACCAGGGCCGCGCCGGCGGCGAGCCCGCCGTGCACCCGCTGCGAGGCGCGAACGGTGAACGGCACGGGCTCGGGGTCGACGTCGAATCGGTCCTGCCTGGGCAGTGCGCTCGCGGCGGTCACGGTCTCACTCTCCTCGGAGGGTGGTGATGAAGTCCTCTAGGTCGTCGGGCTTGACCAGGACGTCCCGGGCCTTCGAACCCTCACTGGGACCGACGACGCCGCGGCTCTCCAGGATGTCCATCAGCCGCCCGGCCTTGGCGAAGCCGACGCGGAGCTTACGCTGCAGCATCGACGTCGAGCCGAACTGGGTGGAAACAATCAGCTCCGCCGCCTGCACCACCAGGTCGAGGTCGTCGCCGATCTCGTCGTCCAGGTCCTTGCTCGGCCCGGCGACGGCGGTGACGTCCTCGCGGTACGTCGGCTCCAGCTGCGCCTTGCAGTGCTCGACGACGCCGTGGATCTCGGACTCGTCGACCCAGGCACCCTGGATACGCATCGGCTTGCTCGCGCCCATCGGCAGGAACAGACCGTCACCCTGACCGACCAGCTTCTCCGCACCCGGCTGGTCGAGGATGACCCGGCTGTCCGCGAGCGACGAGGTCGCGAACGCCAGTCGCGACGGCACGTTCGCCTTGATCAGACCGGTCACGACGTCCACCGACGGCCGCTGGGTGGCGAGCACCAGATGGATGCCGGCCGCCCGGGCCAGCTGGGTGATGCGGACGATCGAGTCCTCGACGTCGCGCGGAGCGACCATCATCAGGTCGGCGAGCTCGTCGACGATCACCAGCAGATACGGGTACGGCGTCAGCACGCGCTCGCTACCCGGTGGCGGCTTCACCTTCCCGCCACGGACCGCCTTGTTGAAGTCGTCGACGTGCCGGAACCCGAAGGCCGCGAGGTCGTCGTACCGCATGTCCATCTCGCGGACGACCCACTGCAGCGCCTCGGCGGCCTTCTTGGCGTTGGTGATGATCGGCGTGATCAGGTGCGGGATGCCCTCGTAGTGGTTCAGCTCGACCCGCTTGGGGTCGACCAGGATCATCCGCACCTCGTCCGGCGTGGCCCGCATCAGGATCGAGGTGATCAGCGAGTTCACGAACACCGACTTGCCGGAACCGGTCGCACCCGCGACCAGCAGGTGCGGCATCTTCGCCATGTTCGCGACCACGAAGCCGCCCTCGACGTCCTTGCCCAGCCCGGCCACCATCGGGTGGTGGTCGTTGCGGGCGGTCGCGGACCGGATCACGTCGCCGAGGCTGACGGTCTCCTTGTCGATGTTCGGGATCTCGATGCCGATCGCGGACTTGCCCGGGATCGGCGACAGGATCCGGACGTCGGCCGACGCGACGGCGTACGCGATGTTCTTGGAGAGCGCGGTGACCTTCTCGACCTTCACCGCGGAGCCGAGCTCGACCTCGTACCGGGTGACTGTCGGGCCGCGGGTGTAGCCGGTGATCTGCGCGTCGATGCCGAACTGCTCGAACACCTCGGTCAGCCGGTCGACCACCGCGTCGGACGCCTTGGTCCGGGCCTTGTGGACCGAACCCGGCTTGAGCATCTGCCCGTCGGGCAGCGTGTATGTGATGTCGCCGGACAGGCTGAGCTGCTCGACACGCTGCGGCAGCGGCGTGTGCGGCGGCGGCTCGGGCGCCGGTGCCGGCGGCTTGCTCGGGGCGGGCGCCTCGAAGGCAGGCTCGACGGCGGCTGCGGAGGCCGCGCCGTCGGAGTCGTCGACGTCGTACGCCTCCTCGACCACCGGCTGCGCCTTCGCCTTGCGGCCGCGCTTCGGGGTCTCCTCGAGCACCGGTGAGTCGTACGGCTTGATCGTCGGCTCGCCGTCCTCCTCGAGCTCGGCCTTGGCGCGTCGCTGCTTGCGGGTCAGCCGGACCGTGTCGTCGGTCGGCGCCGCGATCACGGACGGAGCGTCCTCGGGCAGCTCGGTCCGTCCCATCAGTACGTCGAACGCCGCCCGGAACCGCAGCGGGATCGCGTACACCGGCGTCCCGGTGATCACCAGGGCGCCGAAGATCGACAGCAGCACCAGCAGGGGCGCTGCGACGTACTGCGTGAGCAGGTCGGAGAGGAACGAGGAGACGAAGTACCCGATCGCGCCGCCGGCGTCGCGCAGCGGTCCGTCGGCCGGGTTGCTCGGGCGCGGCAGACCGTTGGCGATGTGGATCAGGCCCAGTACGCCGAGGCTCACCGCTGTCCACCCGATGACCTGACGGCCGGCCGGGCCGTTGCGGTCGGGGTGACGCAGCGTGCGGATGGCGATGACCACCAGCATCAGCGGCAGTGCCCAGCCGAGCATGCCGATGCTGCCGCCGACCACGGTCCGTACGCCGTCGCCGACCGAGCCCGGGAGGTCCCACCAGATGGCGGCGGCCACGACGACCGCCAGGCCGATCAGGAACAGGCCGCCACCGTCACGGCGATGCTCCGGCTCCAGGTCACGGGCGCTGTGGCCGATCCCCCGCACCATGCTGCCGAGCAGGTGCGCGATACCGATCCAGACCTTCACCACCCCGCGACACAGAGCGAGCATGGCGGCCGCGAACGGGCCCGGTCCGCTGTTTTTGGGCGTGCTGGTCCGCGCGGCGGTGGATCCACCGCCGCGCTTCGTGCTCTGCCCACGCTTCTGGGCGCCTGACGGACGGGAGCGTCCACCGGCAGCCGAACGGGCCGTGCTCGGCCGTTTAGCTGCCGATTTCTGCGCCCGCGCCGGGGAAGACGTGCGGGTCGCCATATTGATCAGGCTACCCCGACTACCCCTTGAGTCCCACGTGTCACACGCCGATCACGCTGCCGCATCCGTAGCGTCACGATACGTGTGTTCGCCGTCGCAGCCGCTCCAGGTGCCACAGAACGACGTACGCACCGACAGCGATCAGACCGCCGGACATGAGGCCGCTGAGCACCGTTCGTACGCCGGTCTCGCCGCCGAACCCGCCGTCGACCCGGCCGAGCTCCACAACCACTCCGCTGACCGCCAGTCCGATGCCCGCGACGTAGACGAGGTACCGCACCCAGGTCGGCATGCGCTCATCGACAGGCTGCGGTGTCGTACGGCGGTACCAGCGATAGAGCCACACCGCGAGAACGAGGCAGCCGCCCAGTGTGCTGACGTACTGGAGGACGCGGTTGACGTCCCACGCTCCCGTCACCTGTGCCCGGAAGAACCCGGGGAACTGGCGGACGAAGTAGCCGTCACCGTGGGTGAACGAGTCCCAGAAGACGTGAGTGATCGCTCCTACGACGGCTGAGACGACCGTCCAGAGCACGACGGTGGCGCTGGGGATGCGGACCGGCCGGCGTGGGGTCTCCAGCCGGCCAGCGAGCGCAGGCGGCGCGAGAGCGATCAAGGGCCGCTTGAGGCCCAGATTGAAGACTGCGAGCAGTAGCAACGCCAGCAGCGGGTCCAGCCAGAGGGCCGAGGTGAACTCGTGTGTGAGCGTCAGCGTGAAGTTGCCGTTGATCTGCCGCGTGGCGATCCGGTAGATCGGGTCGACGTACAGCAGGTCAGGCGCCACCGCACCTGCCACCAGTGCTGACGCCACGAAGGGCCGCCGAAGCAGTGGGAGCACTGCCGCGGGGTGGGCGAGGGTGAACGGCACGGCGGCAGCCTAGGGTCGCCGCAGGTCGTGTTATGCGCCTGTGGTGCCGTCGAGTTGCTCCCGCAAGAGGTCGGCGTGGCCACAGTGGCGGCCGTATTCGCCGATCAGGTGGATGTAGATCATCCGCAGCGTCGACTCGGTTCCTTTGAACGTGAAGCGCTCGTCCAGCGAGTGACCGGCGGCAGCGTCATCGGACAGCTTCCACTCGGCGATCAGACCGTCGTACGCTGCCTCCGCCTCAGCCGGGTCGATCAGCTCGAAGTCCGCGTCCTTGCCGAGCTCCGGCGCGAACAGCGGCTCGGCGGGCGCGTCGGCGAAGTGGATGCGGAACCAGATCCGCTCGACCTTGGTGAGATGCCTGATCAGGCCGAGCAGCGACAGGTTGGAGGGCGGCGACGGCCGCTCGGCCAGCTGCTCAGCGGTCAGTCCTGCGCACTTGAAGAGCAGCGTGGTGCGGTAGAACTGCAGGTAACCGCGCAGCAGTTCCGCTTCGGGTGCGGTCAGCGAGCCGTCCGGTCGCTCGACGGCAGGTGCTCTCCAGGTCATCGACTTCCCTCACGTTGTCCCACGATGTGTGCAGTCATCTCATCACATGAGATAGCCACTGGCGGTGCCCGTATCCCGTTCGTTACCGTTCTCGGCAGGTCATGAGTGTCAGCGACAAGCCCCGGCTAGCTGGCCGGCAACCCTCCTCCGCGGTGGGGTGCCCCGGGTGAAGACCAGGCCGTGCGGATACCCCGTTCGGCAAGTGCGGACTTCCCTGGGAGCAGCATCATGTCGATCCTGTCCATCCTCGAGCCGGCCAGTACGACGACTCCGCGGCCGGCGATCGCCCGGCTTGCGACCGGCAGCATCCCGGCCACGGTCGGCTCGGACCTCCTGGTCCCGCTCGCCGACGGCCGGGTCACCGACTACGCGAACTTCGACCACGGTGCGAGCGCGCCGTGTCTGGAGTCCGTCCGGGCCAGTGTCGAGGCCGCGTTGCCGTCGTACGCGTCGGTGCACCGCGGCAACGGGTACGCCTCGCGGATCACCACTCAGTGGTACGAGCGGGCGCGCGCCGAGGTGCACACCTTCGTCGGGGCCCGTGCGGACGACCAGGTGATCTTCACCCGCCAGACCACCGACGCGCTGAACCTGCTGGCCCGCGCGGTGCCGGCGGACGCGACCGTGATCGTGTTCGAGTCCGAGCACCACGCGGCGCTCCTGCCCTGGCCGGCCGAGCGGACTGTTCGCCTGGCCGCGCCGTCGAGCCCGGCCGAGGCCGTGACCCGCGTCGCCGACGCACTCCGGCAGGCGCCCGAGGGCCCGCGGCTCGTCGTGATCACCGGCGCGTCCAACGTCACCGGCGAGATCTTCCCGATCGCCGACATCGCCAAGGTGGCCAAGGCGCATGGCGCGCGCGTCTGCCTGGACGCCGCGCAGTTCGCCCCGCACCGCACGGTCGACATCGTCACCCTGGACGTCGACTGGGTCGCCCTGTCCGGTCACAAGCTCTACGCGCCGTACGGCGCGGGCGCGCTGATCGGCCGCTCCGACTGGCTCGACGCCGCCGACCCGTACCTGCACGGCGGCGGCGCGACCCACGCCGTCACCAGCGACACCGTGGTGTGGACGACCGGTCCGGCCCGGCACGAGGGCGGCTCCCCGAACGTCATTGGTGCCATCGCTCTCGCGAGCGCCTGCGCCGCGATCAGCAAGCACCGAGACGCCATCGAGCAGCATGAGCGCAGCCTGCTGGCCCGTCTCCGCACCGGTCTCGCCCAGATCCCCGGCGTCACGACGTACTCGATCTTCGGCGAGGACGCGGACCGTGTCGGCACCGTCTGTTTCACAGTCGCCGGTCTGACCTCGACACTGGTGTCGGCGGCGCTGAGCGCGGAGTACGGCATCGGTGTCCGGGACGGCAAGTTCTGCGCGCACCCGCTGGTCGGCCACCTCCTGGCCGGCTCCCCCGAGCACGGTACGGCGGTCCGCGCCAGCCTCGGCCTCGGGACGACCCGTGAGCACGTGGACCGGCTCGTTGACGCCGTACGCACGCTGGCCACGAGCGGCCCGCGCACGGAGTACACGGAGAGCGCGCACGGCTGTCAGCCGACCGACGATCCCCGCGACCTCCAAGCGCCCCGCATCTGGTGAAGCAGCCCTCCTACTGCTCAGGAGGTACGAGACCTACATGGTGAGCAGCGAACGCCAGTAGGTCCGCCCACTCCGCAGCGACCATCGCGGCGGGCTTTCCGAAGCCATGGCCGGTGTTGACCTCGACCCGAGTCAAGACAGGCCGCGGATCGGACTGGGCATGCTGCAGCGCCGCGATGAACTTGTGGCTGTGCAACGGAACCACCCGGTCGTCGTGGTCACCTGTGGTCACGAGCGTTGCCGGGTACGCCGTGCCGTCGCTGACGCGATGCAGTGGCGAGTAAGCCAACAGGTCCTCGAACTGCTCCGGATCGTCCGGCAGACCGAAGTCGGACGCCCACGCCGCTCCTACGGTGAACAGGTGGAACCGCAGCATGTCCAGGACACCCACGCCGGGCAGTGCGACGGCGAACAGGTCCGGCCGCTGCGTGATGACCGCTCCAACGAGCAGTCCGCCGTTGCTGCGACCGTGAATGGCCAGCTGCTCCGGAGTTGTCACGCCGGTGTCCCGCAGGTGCTCAGCGACCGCGATGAAGTCGTCGAACACGTTCTGCTTGTTCTTGAGCCGCCCGGCGTCGTGCCACTCGGTTCCGTACTCGCCGCCACCACGCAGGTTCGTGATGACCAGTACGCCGCCTGCAGCGAGCCACGCCGGCCAGCCGGGGCGGTAGTCGGCCTCGACCGGGATGCGGAACCCGCCGTACCCCCACATAAGAGTCGGACGCGGCGCGGTGAAGTCCAGGTCGGACCGGGTGATCAGGAAGTACGGCACGTCGCGGCCAGGGGCTATCCGGCGCGTCACAGTCACCCGCGGCGGCGTGAATCCTCCAGAGCCACGGACCAGCTCCGGCAACGCGCGCACGTCGCCTGACCCGGTCGACACGGCGTACGACAGCGTGGGGTCGGTTGTCGTCGACAGCCCGATGAACAGCTCGTCGTACTCCGGTCCGGCGTTGAGGCCGACCACTCCCCCGCCAGGTACGTCGACGACACGCTGGCCGGACCCGTCCAACGCGTAGAGCGTCAGCACAGGCTGCGCGTCGACGAGCGTCAGCGTGGCCAGGCCGTCCGCAGTACCGCGGACTGCCTGCAGTGTCGACTCCCCCTCTGGGATGAGGTCGGTGAACTCACCATCCAGCGTGGAGAGCACCACACGGCCACGCGACGCGTCCCGGTCGGTCCGCAGTACCAGCTGGGCGCCGGACATCCGTACGAACGCGATCTCGTCCACGAACTCGTCGACGACCTTCACCGGCTCGCCCAGCCCGTCCGAGCTGATCGGGTACACCCAGAGCCGGGTGGCGGGGTCCGTGCCTTCGAAGATGTGGACGACCAGGTAGCGGTCGTCGTCGGACACCTCGGGCGTGATGAAGTACTGGTCCTGGCCCGGGAAGCTCAGCACGAGCTCGTCCTCGGACTGCGATGTGCCGACCTTGTGGAGCATCAGCCGCCCACCACCCAGCGACGCCGTCTCGGTCCCCTCGCTACGCCCGCTCGCCGGGTAGTGCAGGTACAGGTACGCCGAACTGTCCGGCAGCCACGTCGCCTCGCTGAACTTGGCTTCCGACACCACATCGTCGACCGGCGTACCAGTGGCGATGTCGAGCAGCCGGAACGTCGTCCAGTCGCTGCCGCTCTCGTTGATGCCGTACGCGAAGTACTTCCCGTCCGGCGACACGGTGAACGAGCCGAGCGAGTCGGTGCCGTCCTCGGAGAGGGTGTTCGGGTCGATCAGCACGCGGCCGCTGGACAGCAGCTCGTCGAGCGAATCGGCAACGTAGATCACGTCCTGTGCCTGAGTGCCGTCGTTGCGCCCGACGAAGTACCAGCCCGCCTTCTTGACCGGTACGCCGGCGCGTGGACGGGCGAGGATCGCGGACATCGTGGTCTGGAACCAGCCACGCTCGGAGTAGCCGGCGAGCTCAGCCTGCGTGTACTCGTTCTGCCGGCTGACCCAGTCCCGGGTATCGGCCGAATCGGGGTCTTCCAGCCAGCGGTACGGGTCGGCGATCTGGTGCCCGTGCAACGTCTCGACCACATCGTCGCGGCGGCTCTCCGGATAGGTCATGCTGACAAACCTAACCTGTGGCGGTCAGACTGCGAGCGTGATTAACGACCTGCTGCTGGGTGCCGCTGCGGTGGCCGGTGAGCGGGTGCGCCTCGACGTACTCCAGCAGGTCGTCGGCCTACCGCCCAACGACTTCTTGGACGCCCTGGACGAGCTGGTCCGTGCCGGCGCATTGGTCGTCACAGCCGGCGAGGCCTGGTTTGCCGACGAGTCCGTACGCCGGGTCGCCGAGGCACGGCTGCTCCTGACGGATCGCGCTGACCTGCATCGCCGTACCGCTGAGGCCGTCGAAGTACCGGCCGAGATCCAGCGGCACTGGTCCGCAGCCGCAGCGGTGACAGCGGATCCGAGGGAACGAGCACGGCTGCAACTGAACCTCGCAAAGGCAGCGGTCCGCGCCGGTGACCTCCCGGCAGCACACGCCGCCGCCCGGGCCGCGGTCGCGACCGCACGTACCTTGCAGGACCTCGACCTGCTCGCGGACGCTGCAGTGACCTTGGAGCCGATCGGCCAGTCCGCGTGGGACGGCGACATCCACCAGTGGTGCACCGAAGCGCTGGCCGCGCCCAGCCAGTCAGCAGGACGCACGGTCCGGCTACAAGCCCGGCAGGCACAGGCGGCGATCTACCTCGGTCGCTGGTCAGAGGCGGCAGTTGCGAGCAGCGAAGCTCTCCGCCAGGCAGAGAGCATCCATGACAACGACCTGCTCGTAGAGGCGCTCACTGCACGCCAACTCGCCACCAGCGGACCTGATGACGTCGACGAACTGGCCGCCGCAGCACGCCGCATGATCGAGCTCGGTACGTCGACCGGCCGCGCCGAGATCGAGCTACGCGGACGCCTGTGGCAGGTGGACACGCTCTGGTACTCCGGCGACCTGGCCGCGATCGCAGCCGAGACAGGCCGACTCGCCAGCTGCGCCGGTCGTGTCAGCGGTCCGCACAGCCGCTGGCACGTGCTGCTGACGCGAGCCTCGCTCGCACAGGCCAGAGCCGAGTTCGAGGACGCCGAGGCCCTGCATGAGGATGCACTCACCGGCTTCCGGCAGATTGACCACCCCGCGGCGCATGGCGCAGAGGTCGCGTTCCAGCTGCTGCTCGGCCATCACCGTGGGCACACCGAGAACCTGCTGAGCCCCGCGGCCTGGCAGTTCGGGACGGATGTCCGCTGGGACCTGATCGCCCGCCTTGCCCGCGCGTTCGTCCTCGTGGACGCGGGTCGGTTCGACGAAGCAGCCGCGGCGTACGAACGCTGCGGCCGCCCGGAGTCCTGGCGACCGATGCGGTTCGGCGAGCTGTGGATGGACGCCCTCGCCGCACGAGTAGCGGTCGCACTCGGCCGCACCGACGACGTACGGCTCTTTCGCGCCCGGCTGGAACCCCGCCGTGGCCGGTACGTCGTCGGCGGTGCCGGCGCGACCAACTTCCTCGGTCCG
The DNA here is from genome assembly GCF_004331345.1 of Kribbella soli. Lineage (GTDB taxonomy): Bacteria > Actinomycetota > Actinomycetes > Propionibacteriales > Kribbellaceae > Kribbella > Kribbella soli. The sequence continues at coordinate 475,492 of NZ_SJJZ01000003.1, forward strand.
GTCGAACTGGTGCTCGGTGCGTGCGCTGCCGCGCTCAGCGACTGGGACGCGGCCGCCGCAGACCTTCAGAAGGCCGGTGCGCTCTGCCGGGCGATCGGGGCGCCAGGCTTCGCGGTCGAGGCCGCCTGTCTGCTGGTCGACGTGTACGAGCGATCCGGTGATCCAGTGCAGGCCCACGCACTGGCCGCTGAGACGCTGCCGCTCGCGAAGACCCTCGGCATGACTCCCTGGGTGGAACGACTCCACAGACCGCCGACAGACCCGTTGAGTCAGCGCGAGCGCGAGGTCGCCGATCTGGTCGCCAAGGGCCTCAGCAACCGCGAGATCGCCGCTGCACTGGTCATCTCCGAACGAACCGCCCAGAACCACGTCCAGCACATTCTGACCAAGCTCGGCTTCGCGAACCGCGCCCAGATCGCTGCGTGGACTGCAGGTCAGCTGAGTAGGTGATGAGCATTTCGGACGATGCGCCGCGTCTCTCCGCAGCGGACGCTGAGCAACATGACGCGACACGACCAGACCGGCGCCGACCTCGACCTGTGGGACCAGGTCACCCGGACCTACTTCACTGAGCGCCTGGGCGCCATCCCGACCACAGACACCGAAGACGCCCGCCAACACCAGCGCACAGCACCAGGCGTCGACCTGTACGTCGACCCCGTCTGCCCGTACACGTGGGTGGTGGCCTGCTGGCTCCGAGAGGTCGCCCAGCATCGCGACCTCGACGTCCGCTACCACGTGATGAGCCTGCTCATGCTCAACGAAGGCCGCGACGACAGCTACAGCCGGCAGCTCGACGCGTCGACGGGACCGTCCCGGGTAGCGACCGCAGTCGTCACGCACCACGGCGGCGAAGCGTTCCGGACCTGGCACGGTGCTTTCGGCAACCTGATCTTCGACCACTGGCGCTACCCGACGCCGGCGGAGTACCGCGACGCCGCGGCAGTAGCCCTGAGCGAGACCGGACTGCCCGCGACGCTCGCGGACGCCGCCGACACCACGGAGTACGACGAGGCACTGCGCCGCAGCCACAACGAAGGCACGCGTCCGGTCGGGATCGACGGCGGTACGCCGGTTGTCCACATCGACGGGACCGCCTTTTTCGGACCGGTCCTGAACGCGGTCCCCCGTGGCGACGACGCGCTCCGCCTGTTCGACGGCGTACGGCTGCTCGCCGGGTGTCCTGACTTCTACGAACTGAAGCGCACGCGCTCCACACCGCCCGATGTGAGCTACCGTCCGATGGAGGGGAAGGCACCGCGATGAACGACGATGAACTCTGGGCCGCGATCGATGCCCAGCGCCTGCGCACTGCCGACCTGCTCGCCACGCTCACGCCGGCCGACTGGTCCCACCGCTCGCTGTGCGACGGCTGGACCGTGCGCGACGTCGCCGGTCACCTCACCCTCCAGCAGATGACCATCGGTGACGTACTCCGCCTCGCGCTGAAGCATCCGGGCGTCCACAGCCTCAACTGGATGATCCAGACCTCCGCCCGTGACCAGGCGGCCCTGCCGACCGAACAGCTCATCGGCGGGATCCGCGGCATGGTCGGCTCCCGGCGGCACAACCTCGGCGTCACTCCGCGAGAGACGCTGATCGACATCGTCGTTCACGGTCAGGACCTGGCGATCCCGATCGGCCGGACGCTCGCGGTTCCGCCGGAGGTCGCCGCGGCGGCGGCTTCGCGGGTCTGGGAGTGCCGGGGCACGCGGCTGTCCAAGGTCTTCAAACCGGTGCCGTACGACGGTCTGAGACTGGTCGCAGACGACATCGACTGGAGCGTGGGCGACGGGCCGGAGCTCCGCGGTCCCGTGCTGTCGTTGCTCCTGCTGCTCACCGGACGTCGCGTCGTCCTGCCGCAGCTCGACGGTCCCGGCGCAGAGGTCTTACAGCGTGTATGACGTCGTACTCACCGGGCCCGGCGGGCGGCATCCCGCACAGGCGCCGGAGCCCGGTGAGCACGACTGGCCCTCAAGGACGGGCCGGGGTGATGTCCTTGCTCCAGAGCACCGCACCGAACAGATTCCGCAGCGAGACCGTGAACACGCCGGTCCGCGGGTCGATCCGGGTGTGCCCGAAGAACTGGTTGCCGGCCGCCGGTGACTGGCTCGGGAAGTCGGCCGCCTTCGACCACACGACCTCGGGCCCGAAGGTGCTGTCCAGCGCGTTCGGCCCGAAGGTACCGGCGTTGATCGGCCCGGCCACGATCTCCCAGAACGGGTCGAAGTCGGTGAACGCCGCCCGCGACGGGTCGTAGTGGTGCGCGGCGGCGTAGTGCACGTCGGCGGTCAGCCAGATCGCGTTGCGGACCTTGCGCTTCTTGAACTGGCTGAGCACCCAGGCGATCTCGTGCTCACGACCGCCGGGCGCCCCCGGCAGACCGTTCGCGACCGCCTCGATCAGGTCACCGTCCGGAACCAGCACGCCGAGCGGCATGTCGCTGGCGATCACCTTCCAGGTGGCCCGCGACGCCGCGACCTCACGCACCAGCCAGGCGGCCTGCTCGGCACCGAGCATCGCCACCGGGCCGGCCGTCGACGGCACCGGGTTGGCACCGCGGAAGGTGCGCATGTCCAGGCAGAACACGTCGAGCAGCGGGCCGTAGCTCACCTTGCGGTAGATCCGGTCCCGCCCGCCGACGTGCTCCATCGGCAGGTACTCGAGGAACGCCTTCTTCGCCCGCGCCGCGAGGACGTCGACCCGCTTCTCGGTGTACCGGTCGTCGGTGAGGATCTCCCCCGGGTACCAGTTGTTCAGCGTCTCGTGGTCGTCCCACTGCGCGACCAGCGGTACGTCGGCGTACAGCGAGCGCACGTTCTCGTCGAGCAGGTTGTACTTGTACCGGCCGCGGTACTCGGCGAGCGTCTCGGCGACCTTCGACACCTCCTCGGTCACCACGTTCTTCCACACGGTGCCGTCGGCAACTTTCAGCTCGGCCTGGATCGGGCCGTCGGCGTAGATGTTGTCGCCGGAGTGCAGGAAGAAGTCCGGCCGGGTGTCGTGCATGGCCTTGTAGGCGATCATCCCGCCGAGCTCGGGGTTGATGCCGTACCCCTGGCCCGCGGTGTCGCCGGTGAACACGAACGACACCGGCCGGTTACGGCCCGGCGTACTGAACGAGCCGTCGAGCGTCTGCCCGATACGGCCGTTCTCGTCCTCGAAGCCGAGCCGGTAGTCGTACTGCTGTCCCGGGCGCAGGCCGCGCAGCGGCAGCCGTGCCGTGAAGTCGTCCGCGGCGTCCGTCTTCGGGCCGCGCAGGCAGATCGCCTTGTCGAACCGGCCGTGGCTGGTCAGCTGGACGACCAGCCGGCCGGGCCGGTCGGCGCGCGACCAGACGACGGCCGAGTTCGGCGTCACGTCGGCGCTCGCGATGCCGGACGGCAGAACGGCCCGGTCACGACGGATAAGGTTCGGCCCCGCAGCGGCGACGCCCGGTACGGCGAGGGACGCACCAGCGACGGTTGACGCGGCAAGGAGTTGGCGGCGACTCAGTTTCATGACCCGAAGGTGCTCCCCGCTGATGACGGCCAGGTGACAGCGGGGCGAACTGAGCCTCAAATCACCTGCGGACCCCGGACAGCGCCTTGCGTGCGGCTAGCTGGCGTGGTTCCGTTGAAGACCTCAGCACCTTCTTGTGACGCTGCCCCAGACCTGGTAGCGCATCAGCCGATGCACTACTGGAATGGGGCGTTCCCATGTCACAGCTTCTTGCCGAAGACCATGACCCTTTGCGGGCTCAGAACAAGTACACCCATCTCTACACCGACCTGCTCCGGACTGTTCGCGAACTCGGACTGCTCCGGCGGCGTCGCGGGTACTACTTCACCCGGATCGGCTTGGTGCTGGCTGCCTTCGCCGGGGTCTGGGTCGGCGTCGGACTGCTCGGCAACTCCTGGTTCCAGCTGCTGATGGCAGGTGCCCTGGCGCTGGTACTCACGCAGGTCGCCTTCCTCAGCCACGACAGCGCGCACCGGCAGGTCTTCGACTCGGCCGCCTGGAACGACTGGACCGCCCGCCTGCTGGCCGGTGGTCTCGTCGGGATGAGCGCTGCGTGGTGGAAATCGAAGCACAGCCGCCACCACGGTGCGCCGAACCAGCTGGGGAAGGACCCGGACATCGCCATCGGCGTCGTCGCGTTCACCCCTGAGCACGTGAACAGACGCAAGGGCTTCCAGGCCTGGCTGACCCGCCGCCAAGGCTGGCTCTTCTTCCCCTTGCTGACCCTGGAAGGCCTGAGTCTCTACGTCTCGAGCATCCAGCACCTGTTCCGGCGCGGAGCGAGCAAGGTCGAGCGCATCGAGGCCGCGATCGTGGTGACCCGGCTCGGTGGATATCTGGCCGTGCTGCTCCTCCTCCTGCCGATCGGCAAGGCCGGAGCGTTCCTCGGGCTGCAGCTCGCCGTCTTTGGCGTCTGCCTCGGCGGTTCGTTCGCCCCGAACCACAAAGGCATGCCGCTCGTCCCCAAGACCATGAAGCTCGACTTCCTCCGCCGCCAGGTGCTGATGTCGCGCAACATCCGCGGCGGTCTGTTCACCGACTTCGCGATGGGCGGGCTGAACTACCAGATCGAGCACCACCTGTTCCCGAGCATGCCGCGGCCGACGCTCCGCAAGGTCCAGCCGATCGTCCGCGAGTACTGCGAGCTGCACGGAGTGAAGTACACCGAGGTCGGCCTGTTCACGTCGTACAAGATCGTCGTCGGCTACCTGAACAACGTCGGTCTGCGCGCCCGGGACCCGTTCGACTGCCCGCTGGCCTCGCAGTACGGGCGCTAGCACTTTGCCAACCTGACCTCGTCGGGTTACGTGTCCGCACGCCTGACGTTGCATGAGGTCACTAGGCTGACCGGCGTGAGTGCCCAGCAGCAGTACGTCAGCCTCTACACCGATCTCCTGCAGACCGTCCGCGACCTCGGTCTGCTGAGGCGGCGGCAGGGCTACTACGTCACCAGGATGAGTATCGTCCTCGGTGCCCTGCTCGCGGTCGTCGCGTGCATGATCCTGCTCGGCAACTCGTGGCACCAGCTCTGGCTCGCCGGCGCCCTGGCGCTCGTGCTGGTGCAGGTGGCGTTCCTCAGCCACGACAGCGCCCATCGGCAGATCTTCCGCTCGAACGCCCGCAACGACCTGACCGCGCGGATCCTCGCCGGCTGTGTCCTCGGGATGAGCGTCAGCTGGTGGCGCAGCAAGCACAACAAGCATCACGCCGCCCCCAACCAGGCGGACCGCGATCCCGACGTACAGCTCAAAGTGCTCGCCTTCACGCCCGACGCCGTCGTCGAGCGCGGGCCGGTCGGCCGCTGGTTCGCCGCGCGTCAGGGCTGGCTGTTCTTCCCGTTACTCACGCTCGAGGGCGTCGGCCTGCACGCGTCCAGCCTGACGCACCTCCTCCGGCGCGGCGCGACCCGCGCCGACCGCATCGACGCCGCAGTCGTCGCCTCGCGGATCGGGGTGTACGTCGGTGCGCTCTACTTCCTGCTGCCGCCCGGGAAGGCCACCGCGTTCCTCGGCCTGCAGCTCGCCGTGTTCGGGGTCTGCCTCGGCGCCGCGTTCGCCCCGAACCACAAGGGCATGCCGATCGTGCCGCCCGGGATGAAGCTCGACTTCCTCCGGCGCCAGGTGCTGACGTCGCGCAACATCCGCGGCGGCATCCTGACCGACTTCGCGATGGGCGGGCTGAACTACCAGATCGAGCACCACCTGTTCCCGAGCATGCCGCGGCCGACGCTGCGGCGGGTGCGGCCGCTCGTGCGCGAGTACTGCGAGCTGCACGGCATCGCGTACGCCGAGGTCGGCCTGTTCACGTCGTACAAGATCGTCGTCGACTACCTGAACAACGTCGGTCTCCGCGCCCGCGACCCCTTCGACTGCCCCCTGGCCGCCGAACTGCGGTCAACGGGCGGGCCGTCAGCGGGCGGGCGGGGGGATCTCGCCTGAGCCGCGGATCGTCAGTTTCACCGGGACGCGGACCGTACGGCCGGGACGGTGCGGTTCCGGGAGGCGCTCGGTCATCAGCTGGATCGCCGTCCGGGCCATCACGTCGGCCGACTGCGCGACCGCGGTCAGGCCGGGGCTGAGCAGGTCACCGAGCGCGAGGTCGTCGAAGGACACCAGCGCTACCTGGTCCCGCCGGCCCGCGAGACCACGCAGTACCTCCGCGGTGGTCATGTTGTTCGCCGACAGCAACGCCGTGGCCGGCTCGGAGCGGTCGAGGACGGCCGAGAGCGTGATGCCGATGCCCTCGGTGGTCGGCTCGGACAGGTGCACCAGGTCCTCGTCGACGGGGATGCCGTGCCGGGCCATCGCCGCCCGGTAGGCCACAACCCGCTCACGGGCGGTGAAGATCCGCTCGTCGTCACCGAGGTACGCGATCCGGCGGTGACCCTGCCGGACCAGGTGGTCGATGGCCTGGTCGATCCCGCCGGCGTTGTCCGCGAGTACGGCATCCGCCTCGATCCCGTGCGCGGGACGGTCGATCGTGACGACCGCCATCCCGGCGTCGACGTGCGGCGCGAGGTATTCCTGGGTCTCCCCGATCGGCGCCATGATCAGCGCGTCCGGGCGCCGGGCGACGAACTCCAGGCAGACCTCCCGCTCCCGCTCCGGGTCCTCGTCGGTCAGGCCGATCATCACGACCGAACCGGACGAGCGGGCCCAGAGCTCGACCGCGCGGCCGAGCGATGCGAAGAACGGGTCGCCGATGTCGCGGATCACCACCGCGATCGTCCCGGTCTTGCCGCGGCGCAGCATCCGGGCGGACTCGTTCGGGGTGTAGTTGAGCTCCTTGATCGCGGCCTGGACCTTGGCGGTCAGCTCCGGGCTCACGTTCGGTTCCTCGTTCACCACCCGGGACACGGTCTTCAACGCGACCCCGGCCCGGGCGGCGACCTCCTTCATCGTGGGCCGGCGCTGGCCCGTCCCGTTCACCCCGCTGACAGTCATCGCCGGCCCACCCTTTCGTCGTCGCGCAGAGGTTACACCGGGTGACTAGCTCTCCACCACGACCGGAATGATCATGGGACGGCGACGGTGGGTGTCGCTGACCCATTTGCCGACCACCCGGCGGATCACCTGCTGCAACTGGTACATGTCGTCCAGCCCGCTGCCGATCGCCTTCTCGATCTCCGCCTCGATCTTCGGCTTCAGGTCGTCGAAGACGGTGTCGTCCTCGGCGAACCCTCGCGCCTGGATCTCCGGGCCGGCGGTCAGCTTGCCGGTCACCGAGTCCATCACCGCGATCACCGAGATGAAGCCCTCGTCACCGAGGATCCGGCGGTCCTTCAGCGAGGTCTCGGTGATGTCGCCGACGGTCGAGCCGTCGACGAACACGTACCCGCAGTCGACCTTGCCGGCCACCACGGCCTTGCGGTCGATCAGGTCGACCACCACGCCGTCCTCGACGACGACCACGTTCTCCCGCGGTACGCCGGTCTGCACCGCCAGGTCCGCGTTCGCGTGCAGGTGCCGGACCTCGCCGTGCACCGGCATCACGTTGCGCGGCTTCACGATGTTGTAGCAGTACAGCAGCTCGCCCGCGCTCGCGTGACCGGACACGTGCACCAGCGCGTTGCCCTTGTGGATCACGTTCGCACCGTGCCGGATCAGGCCGTTGATCACCCGGTACACCGAGTTCTCGTTGCCGGGGATCAGCGAGGACGCCAGTACGACGGTGTCCCCCGGCTGCAGGTGTACGACGTTGTGGTCGTTGGCGGCGATCCGGGACAGCGCCGACATCGGCTCGCCCTGCGAACCGGTCGACACCAGCACCACCTGCTCCGGCGGGTAGTTGTCCAGGTCGCGCATGTCGATCAGCGTGTCGCCGGGCACGTTCAGGAAGCCGAGGTCCCGGGCCACGCCCATGTTGCGGACCATCGAGCGACCGACGTACGCGACCTTGCGGCGGTGTTTCACCGCGGCGTCCATCACCTGCTGGACGCGGTGCACGTGCGAGGCGAAACAGGCGACGATGATGCGCTGGTTCTTCGCCCTGGTGAACACCCCGTCGAGCACCGGCGCGATGGCGCGCTCGTGGGTGGTGAAGCCGGGCACCTCGGAGTTGGTGGAGTCGACCATGAACAGGTCGACGCCCTCCTCGCCGAGCCGCGCGAACGCGCGCAGGTCGGTGATCCGGTTGTCCAGCGGCAACTGGTCCATCTTGAAGTCGCCGGTGTGCAGCACGACGCCGGCCGGCGTCTTGATCGCGACCGCGAGCGCGTCCGGGATCGAGTGGTTGACCGCGACGAACTCGCAGACGAACGGCCCGATCTGGAGCTTCTCGCCCTCGACCACGGTCTGCTGCGGCACGTTGCGGTGCCGGTGCTCCTTCAGCTTGCCCTCGAGCAGCGCGAGCGTGAGCTGCGAGCCCACCACCGGGATGTCGCCCCGCTCACGCAGCAGGTAGGGCAACCCGCCGATGTGGTCCTCGTGGCCGTGCGTCAGGACGACCGCGACGACGTCGTCGAGACGGTCCCGGATCGGCTCGAAGTCCGGCAGGATCAGGTCCACGCCGGGCTGGTTCTCGTCCGGGAAGAGTACGCCGCAGTCCACGATCAGCAGCTTGCCGTCGTACTCGAACACGGTCATGTTCCGGCCGACCTCGCCGAGGCCGCCGAGCGGGATGACCCGCAAAGCGCCCGGAGCGAGTGGTCCGGGCGCGGAGAGATCTGGATGGGGATGGCTCATGCAATCAGTCCTGCCGTCTTGAGGTCGGTGGTGAGCCAGTCCACTTGCTCGGCCGTCGCCTCAACCAGCGGCAACCGAAGGGTCGCGTGCTCGATGACGCCGGCCAGCTTGAGCGCGGCCTTCACCATGATGGCGCCCTGGGTCCTGGTCATGATCGTCTCGACGGCGGGCACCAGCCGTCGATCAATTTCCTGTGCGGTGGCGAGGTCGCCGGCCACCACGGCGTCGATCAGCTGCCGGTACTCCCGGCTCGCGACATGGGCTACCACGCTCGCGATGCCGACCGCGCCGATCGCCAAGGAGGCGAGGTTCAGCTCGTCGGCACCGCAGTAGTAGAACAGATCGGTGTTCGCCAGCACCTTGGTGGTCCCGGCGATGTCGCCCTTGGCGTCCTTCACCGCGACGATCCGCGGGTGCTCGGCGAGCGTGATCAAGGTCTCCGACCTGATCTCCACGCCGGCCCGGCCGGGGATGTCGTAGAGCATGTTCGGCAGGCCGGTGGCGTCGGCGACCGCGGTGAAGTGCGCGCGCAGTCCGTCCTGCGGGGGCTTGTTGTAGTACGGCGTGACGACCAGCAGCCCGTCCGCACCGGCGGTCTCGGCCTGCTTGGCGCACTCGATCGTGTGCGCGGTGTCGTTGGTCCCGACGCCGGCGACGATCTTGGCGCGGTCACCGACGGCTTCGCGGACCGCCTGGATGACCTGGACCTTCTCCTGGTCCGACGTGGTCGGCGCCTCGCCGGTGGTCCCGTTCAGCACCAGGGCGTCGTTACCGCCGTCGACGAGGTACGTCGCGACCTTCTGGGCGGCGTCCAGATCGAGGGAGCCGTCAGGCCGGAACGGGGTGATCATCGCGGTCGTCAGGCGGCCGAACGGCAGTGCTTGTGACTGTGCCGCTGACGGTGCCGACGAGGGCGTGGATGCTGGCGAGGACATGGGCCTCAGATTACCGCTCCCGAACCCTGAAGAAATGGGTAGGCCTGGTGGCTGTCCGCTCGGGGGTCCGGGCAGCCACCAGGCTCACTCGTCCTATCGGGGGCCACCCGGCAGTCGTTACAGCTTCCGGCAAAAAAGTCCGGAAAAACTTCTGTAAATACTCTCCGTGAGCATATGGCTGCATTGTGTGGAGATTCCGATGCTTTAGTCTCATCGGCGTGTCGACACCTTCTGCCACCCCTGCCACGCCGGCCGCCCGCCAGAGCCTCACCATGGTCTGCGCCACGATGGCCGGGGCGATCCCGATGATGACTCTCGTCCTGTGGTTCGTTCTCGCCGTCGACGGGATCGGCGAGTTCCCGGAGAGCTGGCCGCTGCTGGTGGTGCTCGCCGCCGCGGTCGGCGCGTACTCCATCTGCGAACTGGTCGGCTTCCGCACTCCCCCGCTCCAGTACTCGAACCGCCCGACCGCCGAGGTCCAGGCCGACTCGTGGCGCCGCTTCACCGCGTCGACCTTCACGCGGTTCGCGGTCTGCGAGGCCGTGTTCCTGATCTCGGTCACGCTGGCGTTCGTCGCCGACAGCTTCTGGGTCGTCCTGCTCGGGGCAGTCATCGCGCTCCCGCTGTTCTTCTGGGAGGCGTGGCCGGGCGAGCGCAACCAGCGCCGCTTCGCCGCGGCGCTCGAGTCCGGCGGCATCCCGTCGTACCTGACGGGCCGCGCTCAGGACTGACCCGCGAGCCAGATCGAGGTCGCGTCGAACAGCTGCTGCAGCGCCTGGAGCGCACCGGGGAGAAGTAGTACGCCGCCGATGGTCAGCACCGGGACGATCACCACATGCTCGAACCATTTGCCGGTGCTGAACCGCAGAGGTTTGGGGAGGCGCAGCTCGTACCAGGTCTCGCCCCGGATGGGCAGCGGCCAGAGCCAGGGGCAGCCGGAGCGGGTCAGGCTGTCCCCTAGGCAGTGGACGAACATGCCAACGGCCACGGCGGCGCCGATCCAGCCGCCGATCTGGCTGAGGCCGGCCTGGAGCGCGTCGGCGGCCGCTGTTCCAGGGAGCGCGTCGCCGGTGCCGACGACCGACCAGCCGGCTGCGGCGAGGACTGCGAGGACGATCCAGTCGCCGAGCGCGTCGGCAGCCAGGACGAGGCCGGTCACGGCGACCGCCAGTACAGCCCATTTACCGCGGTCGCCGAGGCTTGCGGCAAGCATGCCGAGCAGGATCGCGGCGACGAGCGTATGGGTCGCATGCCGGTGCTTGCCGGTGCTGTCCTCGTCGCGCGGGCCTTTCGTCACGTTGTAGAGCACGCCGGAGAACGCCCGTACCGCCGCCGACACCAGCCGCGTCACCGGACCGAGCAGGCGCGATGCGCTCGCCCCCGGGTGATCCAGGTCCGGCACCAGCGCGTACCCGGCGGTGGCCGCCGCGAACGGCACCACTTCCGCCACCGAGGTCAGCCCGACCAGCGGCGCCACCGCCAGCCCGGCACACCACCCCGACAAAGCATGCGACCGCCCCATCATCCCGCGCCTCACTCCCTCCAACCGACGGCCATCCTCCCCCACCCATCCCACCAACCCCACGCACCACACGCCCCTCCAACCCACCTCTTTGAGCCCCCACCAGCTCTTTGGGCCCGCACCAACCAAATTCCGCCGCCGAATTCGGTTGGTGGGGGCTCAAAGAGGGCTGAAGTGGGCGGCTTGGAGTGGTGGCTTTGCATAATCATGCAGGGTGGTGCATACTTTTCCTGTGTCCAAGGTGCTTACTTCTTTGCCGGTCGGTGAGCGGGTCGGGATTGCCTTCTCTGGTGGTCTCGACACGTCGGTTGCGGTTGCGTGGATGCGGGACAAGGGTGCGATCCCGTGCACGTACACCGCTGATCTCGGGCAGTACGACGAGCCCGACATCGGGTCGGTCCCGGGCCGCGCGACGGCGTACGGGGCCGAGATCACCCGACTCGTGGACTGCCGCGCGGCGCTCGTCGAGGAAGGGCTCGCGGCGCTGGCCTGCGGCGCGTTCCACATCCGGTCCGGCGGGCGGACGTACTTCAACACCACCCCGATCGGCCGGGCGGTGACCGGCACCATGCTGGTCAAGGCGATGCTCGACGACGACGTCCAGATCTGGGGCGACGGCTCGACCTTCAAGGGCAACGACATCGAGCGGTTCTACCGCTACGGCCTGCTCGCGAACCCGCAACTGCGGATCTACAAGCCGTGGCTGGACGCGCAGTTCGTGCACGAGCTCGGCGGCCGGAAGGAAATGTCCGAGTGGCTGGTCGCCCACGCCCTGCCGTACCGCGACAGCACCGAGAAGGCGTACTCCACCGACGCGAACATCTGGGGCGCCACCCACGAGGCGAAGACGCTCGAGCACCTCGACACCGGGGTGGAGACGGTCGACCCGATCATGGGCGTCGCGCACTGGGACCCGGCGGTCGAGATCGCCGCCGAGGACGTCACGATCGGCTTCGTGCAGGGCCGGCCGGTGACGATCAACGGCAAGGAGTTCGGTTCGGCGGTCGACCTGGTCCTGGAGGCGAACGCGATCGGCGGCCGGCACGGGCTCGGGATGTCGGACCAGATCGAGAACCGGGTCATCGAGGCGAAGAGCCGGGGCATCTACGAGGCGCCCGGGATGGCGCTGCTGCACGCGGCGTACGAGCGGCTGGTGAACGCGATCCACAACGAGGACACGGTCGCGGCCTACCACACCGAGGGCCGCAAGCTCGGTCGGCTGATGTACGAAGGCCGTTGGCTCGACCCACAAGCGCTGATGGTCCGGGAATCGCTGCAGCGGTGGGTCGGTACGGCGGTGACCGGCGAGGTCACGCTCCGGCTCCGGCGCGGCGAGGACTACTCGATCATCGACACCACCGGCCCCGCGCTCAGCTACCACCCGGACAAGCTGTCGATGGAGCGGGTCCTGGACTCGGCGTTCGGCCCGGTCGACCGGATCGGCCAGCTGACCATGCGGAACCTGGACATCGCGGACTCCCGCGCGAAGCTGGAGCAGTACGCCGGCCTCGGCATGTTCGGCTCGTCCAACCCCGCTTTGGCGTCGTCGACCGAGCTGATCGGCGAACTCCCCACGGGCGGCGCCGAGGCCATCGCCTCCCGCGGCGAGGCCCCCGACGAGGAAGCCCTCCTCGACCGCGCCGCCATGGAATCCGGTACCGACTGACACAACCCCGCCCCCACCCGCATTTGGCTGGCCCACCAGGGATATCGGGGGTTCCTCACCCTTAACCAGGGTGAGGAACCCCCGACCTGGTGGGTCGACCAGGCAAATTGGTGGGTCTGCCAGGCAAATGGGGCGAGGGGTCAGGCGTCGAAGGCAGGCGTGATGGCCGGTTGCCCGTCAGCCGCGCACGTGCGGTTGGTTGCGGTTGTCCTTGGCGCGGTCGGGCGGCTTCGCGGCGACGGCGTCGACTGTGCTGGACGTGCTCCGAGACCCGGCGGCGGGTGGCGTCACGCCCGCGCCGGCCTGTCGCTGGATCTCCTCCACCTGCAGGAAGCGCGCCCGGTTGACCGCACCGCCCAGGACCAGGCCGACCTGGCCACCGGCCTCGTGAGCGACTTTCTCGTACTCTCCCCGGAGCAGGCGGTCCGCGCCCTTGCCGGCCAGCTCGCCCAACCGCCCGTCGGCGGCCTGCACAGTCAGCCTCGCCTCGATCGTCCTGGCGGTGACCAGCGCAGCCTGCTGAGCGGCCGCGGACCGCTCCTCGGCCGGCAACGCGTCGAAGTGACGGCTCGCGTCCATGTTCGCCTCGACGGCCGTCTGCAGCCGATGTCCAGGAGCCGCGGCGGACATCCGCTCCGCGATCTCGGCCGCCGGCTGGTCGCGCGGCCCGTACTCGCGGGCGATCGCGTCGAGAAACGCCGGCCGCATCGTGTTCTCGACCTTGGCGATGAACTCACGTTCCTCGGTCGTGATCGGATGTGGCGCCCGAATCTGATGAGTCATGCGCCGGAGTGAACCAGGTCGCGGGGTCAGGCGTCGTAGTCGAGCGTGACTGTCGGCGTGGTGGGGTGCGACTGGCAGGTGAGGACGTAGCCGGCGCGGATCTCGTCGGGCTCCAAGGCCCAGTTCGTGTCCATCCGGACGGCGCCGTCGAGGACCTTGGCCCGGCAGGTGCCGCACACACCGCCCTTGCAGGCGAACGGCGCATCGGACCGTACGGCGAGAGTCGCGTCCAGCACCGCCTTCGAGTGCTCCCCCAGCGCGAACGTCGACCGGCGGCCGTCGAGGATCACGGTCACCTGGGCCGCGTCTTCGTCGACAGCGGTCTCCTCGACCGGCGCCTTCGGAGCCTCGTCGCCGACGTGGAAGAGCTCGGCGTGGACGTGTTCGCGTGCGACGCCCTCGGACAACAGGAGTTCCTGGGCGCCGACGACCATCGCGTACGGGCCGCAGAGGAACCACTCGTCGACGGAGTCCAGCGGGAGGATCGTCGCGAACATGCGCTGCAGCCGGTCCGCGTCGATGCGGCCGCTGAAGAGCTCGACCTCGGTCGTCTCACGCGACAACACGTGCACGAGGTGCAGGCGTTCGGCGTACCGGTCCTTCAGGTCGGCCAGCTCGTCGGCGAACATCACCGACCCCGCGGTCCGGTTGCCGTACAGCAAGGTCACCCGGCTGGCGGGCTCGACCGAGAGGATCGTCGCGACCAGCGACAGGACGGGCGTGATCCCGCTGCCGGCAGCAACGAACGCGTAGTGCTTGGCGTTGGCGGCGGCGAACGTCGTACCGAACCGGCCGAGCGGGGTCATCACCTCGAGTTCGTCGCCGACCTTCAGGTCCGTGGCGGCGTACGACGAGAACTCGCCACCGGGGAGGCGCTTCACGCCGATCCGCAACACGCCTGATCCCGCGCGCGAGCAGATCGAGTAGCTGCGGCGTACCTCTTCTCCGGTACGGCGGATCGTCAGGTGCTGGCCCGCGGTGAATTCGTAATCCTCCGCGAGCTCCGACGGTACGGCGAAGGTGATCGCGACCGCGTCATCGGTGACGGGCTCGATCGCGGCGACCTTCAACGAGTGGAACGTGGCGCGCCGCCGAGGGGCGATGGTCGTCATCAGATCGCCTTGAAGTGGTCGAAGGGTTCGCGGCAGGAGTTGCAGCGCCAGAGCGATTTGCAGGAGGTCGAGCCGAAGCGGCTGAGCTCGGTCGTGTCAGGTGAACCGCACAACGGGCACCGCACGGTCAGCGCGAGCATCACCGGTCCGTCGACAGCATGGCGACCGGTCGGCGGGGCGATGCCGTACTCGGTCAGCTTCGCCTTCCCCGCGTCACTCATCCAGTCGGTCGTCCAGGCCGGCGACAGCACAGTCTCGACCCGCCCGCCGACTTGCAACGCCTGAAGGGTCAGTTCGACCTCGTGACGGATCAGGTCCATGGCGGGACAACCGGAGTACGTCGGGGTGATCGTCACGACGACCTCGTCGCCGTCGTGCCGGACGCCGCGCAGTACGCCGAGGTCCGCGATCGTGAGAACCGGCACCTCGGGGTCCGCGACCTCACCGACGGCCTCGAGGATGGCCGCGTCGGTCACCATGTCGCCCCCGGATGCGAACGCGCCACATGCTGCAGCTCGGCCAAGAGGAAGCCCATGTGCTCGGTATGACGACCCGAACGACCGCCGGAGTGCTGGTACGACGACGTGGGCCGCTCACACGTCGACTCGTCGATGACCGCCGTCACGCGCCGGGTCCACTCCTCCTCCAGCGTGGACGGATCGACAGCGACCGACAGCCGCCGTACGACGTCGTCCGACGCGAACATCTCGGCGGTGTAAGGCCACAGCGCCTCCAACGCAGCCTGCATCCGCCGGTGGCTCTCGTCGGTCCCGTCGCCCAGCCGCAGCACCCACTGCGTCGCATGGTCGACGTGGTACGCGACCTCCTTGACAGCCTTCCCTGCCACGCCGGCCAGCGTCTCGTCGGCAGACGACCGCAGCTCGTCGTACAGCAGGTGCTGGTACGTCGCGAAGTACAGCAACCGTGCCATCGCGTGCGCGAAGTCACCGGTCGGCAGCTCGCACAACTGCAGGTTCCGGAACTCGCGCTCGTCCCGGAAGTACGCGAGCTCGTCCTCGGTGCGGCCGTCCAGCGAGCCGGCGTACTGCAGCAGCGAACGCGCCTGCCCCAGTTGATCCAGCGCGACGTTGCCGAGCGCAACGTCCTCCTCGAGCTGCGGCGCGGCCGCGATCCACTCGCCGGTGCGCTGCGCCGCGATCAGCGCGTCGTCACCGAGGCGGAGCGTGTACTCAAGCAGGTCGTTCACAGGTGCTCGACGCCTTCCGGGACCTCGTAGAACGTCGGGTGCCGGTACACCTTGTCACCGGCCGGGTCGAAGAACTCGTCCTTCTCGTCCGGCGACGACGCGGTGATGTCCGACGCCCGCACGACCCAGATCGACACGCCTTCCTGGCGACGCGTGTACACGTCCCGCGCGTTCCGCAACGCCATCGTCGCGTCAGGCGCGTGCAGGCTGCCGACATGCGTGTGCGACAGCCCTCGGCGCGAACGAACGAAAACCTCCCAGAGCGGCTCGATCATGCGGCACTCTCCTTGCGAGCAGCCTGCTTCTCCGCATAGGCAGCCGCGGCCTCGCGTACCCATGCGCCGTCTTGATGCGCCTTCACGCGATGCGAGAGCCGCTGCTGGTTGCACGGACCGTTGCCCTTCACCACGTCGTACAGCTCGGTGAAGTCGGGCTCGGTGAACCGGTAATGCCCGTCCTCGTACACCAGTCCGTCATCAGGAACGCGCAGCCCGAGTACGTCGGCCTGCGGCACGGTCATGTCCACGAACCGCTGCCGCAGCTCGTCGTTGCTGTGCCGCTTGATCCCCCACGCCATCGACTGCTCCGAATGCGTCGACGCCGCGTCCGGCGGGCCGAACATCATCAGCGACGGCCACCACCAGCGGTTCAAGGCGTCCTGCGCCATCGCCTTCTGCGCCTCGGTGCCCTTCGACAACGTGTAGAGGATCTCGAACCCCTGCCGCTGGTGGAACGACTCCTCCTTGCAGACCCGCACCATCGCCCGCGCGTACGGCCCGTAGGAGCAGCGGCAGAGCGGGACCTGGTTGACGATCGCGGCGCCGTCGACCAGCCAGCCGATCGCGCCGATGTCGGCCCAGGTCAGCGTCGGGTAGTTGAAGATGCTGGAGTACTTCTGCTTCCCGCTGTGCAGCAGGTCGAGCAGGTCCGCGCGGTCCACGCCGAGCGTCTCCGCGGCGGCGTACAGATAGAGACCGTGGCCGGCCTCGTCCTGCACCTTCGCCATCAGGATCGCCTTGCGGCGCAGTGACGGCGCGCGACTGATCCAGTTGCCCTCCGGCTGCATGCCGATGATCTCGGAGTGCGCGTGCTGCGCGATCTGCCGGATCAGGGTCTTGCGGTACCCGTCCGGCATCGCGTCCCGCGGCTCGATCCGGCCGTCGGCGTCGATGGTCGCCTGGAAGTCCATACCCCCAGCATATGTGACACTTTTTCTCAGAATCAACAACAAGTGTCACAAAGGTGGTGCTGGACCCACCCAGACAGTGGGTTTGACGCACTGGGGAGGGCCGGTCGGGGTGGCGAGGATTGAGTCAACAGCTCAACCCTTACACAGTTCTTCGGAGGACCCCGTGACTACGACAACCAGCCTCCCGGCCGTCGATCACCGCGGCCCGGTCACCGGCCGGGAGCGCGCCCTCGCCCCCGACCTGATCCGCGGTGCGATGCTGCTGATGATCGGCCTGGCGAACAGCGCCAACTTCGCGTTCGCCGGCCAGCCCGGCGTGGAAAGCGCGCCGCACGGCTTCGAGCGCATCCTGAACTTCCTCAAACTCACCTTCGTCGACGCCCGGGCGTACCCGGTGTTCGCGGTGATGTTCGGCTACGGCCTCGTGCAGCTGGCCCGGCGGCAGCGGTCCTCGGGCGCCACTCCCGGCGCCGTCCGGCGGATCCTGCTCAAGCGCAACGCCTGGCTGATCGGCTTCGGCCTCGTCCACGCGACGCTGCTGTACTTCGGCGACTTCCTCGGCGCGTACGGCGTCGTCGGCATCATCTGCACGCTGTTCCTGATCAACCGCGGCGACAAGTTCCACCGGATCGTCCTCGCCATCTGGGCGTTCATGGCCGTCGAGGTCCTGTTCGTCGGGGCCAAGGCCGCGCTCGCGATCGTCAACAGCTCCGGCCCCGCGCACGCACTCACGAACACCCCGAACCCGTCGCTGGCCGCTTCGTCGTACCTGGGCAGCCTGGTCGACCGGCTGCACGAGTACCCGATGCACGCGGCGAGCGTGATGGGCTTCATCGTGATCGTCTGGCTCGGTATCTGGGCCGCCCGCAAGCAGATCCTGGAGAACCCGGGCGCCCACAAGACGCTGCTCACCCGCGTGGCCGTCGGCGGTCTCGGCCTCACCGTTCTGGGCGGACTGCCGCTCGCACTGGTCGGAGCCGGCTGGATGCACGTCGACGAGAGTGCCGTGGACGCGCTGAGCCTCCTGTCCCACGTGTCCGGCATGTTCGGCGGTCCTGGGTACGTCGCCCTGTTCGGCCTGCTCGTCCTGCGGATCCGCAAGCTGTCGGTGCCGGTCCGTGCGATCTCCGCGCTCGGTCAGCGGTCGCTGTCCGGGTACCTGTTCCAGTCGGTCTCGTGGATGATCCTGCTGGCCCCGTTCACGCTGGACCTACGGTTCGGAAGTACGGCGTACACCGCGGCGCTGGTCGCGATCGGCGTCTGGGTCGTCTCGGTCGCCGGTGCGTATGCGATGAGCAGGCGTTCCTACCGCGGTCCGGCCGAGACCCTGCTGCGCAAGCTCGTTTACTGACTTGCGAGGATGGCGGTCATGAGCGAGCGCAGCGAGCGAACAAAAAGTAGAGCTGACCTGTCGCTCATGCTGGAGCCGAGCGCCAGCGAGGCGGAAGCATGAGTGACTTCGGCGTACCGGAACCCGCCAACCTCTCGGATCTTTCTGGCGACACCCCGGTGGCCGAGACGAGCGTCAGGCTCGCGCTGCCCGCGGAGGCAGGAGAGATCGGCGAGATCCAGGTCGCGGCCTGGCGTACGTCGTACGCCGGGCTGCTGCCGGTCGAGGTCCTCGCCGATCTCGACCCGGCGCAGTTCGCGGCCCAGTGGCGGGCTGCGCTGCTCGCTCCGGGCGAGGCGCGGAACCGGGTGATGGTCGCGCTGGCCGGCCGCACGCTGGTCGGTTTCGCGGCCATCACGCCGTCCGACGACCCGGACGCCGACCCGCAGAGTGACGCGCTGATCGCCGAGCTGGCCGTCAACCCGGAGGCGACCCGCGCCGGCCACGGCTCCCGCCTCCTGAACGCCGTCGTCGACACGGTTCGCGCCGACGGTTTCCGTCGCGTCACCGTCTGGGTCAACTCGACCGACGACGTACTCCGCGCCTTCTACACCGAATCCGGCTGGGCCCCCGACGGCGCCCACCGCGAACTCGACCTCTACGGCGACGAGTCCGTCCGCATCAAGCAGATCCGCCTGCACACCGACCCCGGCACGGAGTAGACCGCGACCGATCAGGTCGCCCGGACGCCGTCGAGCACGATCTGCAGAGTCCTGCGCCACTGCGTCCGGTCTGCGGTCATCCCCAGCGTCCGCGCCTGCGGGACGACACCCGCCAGCGCGAAGGCGATGTCGCGGAAGGTCAGTCCCGCCCGGAGTACGCCGAAGAGCTGCAGGCGCCGTACGAGCCCACGGAACTCCTTGCGGAACTCGTCGATGCGGTCCGCCAGGGCGAGCCCGCCCGCGCCGCCAAGGGCCTCGTTCAAGCCGCAACTCGTCGCGCGGAGCCGGATGTAATCCGCGGCGAAGGCACAGAACGCCGGCCATGGATCGTCGGCGGCACGTGCGGCCCGGGCCAGCTCGGTCATCTCGTCGATCGCACCGGCGAGAACGGCCTCGAGCAGCGCCTCCCGGGACGGGACCCGGCGGTAGAAGGTACCGATACCGACGCCCGCCCGCCGGGCGATCTCGTGAGCGGTCACCGCAGTCCCGACCTCGTCCACCGCGGCCCGGGCGGCAGCCACCAGCCGCTCGACGTTTCGCCGGGCATCCGCTCTCGGCGCAGGCCCGTCGAGCAGCCGGTCAACCGCGCTGTCCATGGACCAAGCTTAACCGGACTTGCGCCGTCCGGTTAAGCTCGTCGCCAGAAACGGACGCCAGGAGTCCGATTAGAGTGGAGGACGAGGATGCGGGTCGGGATCATCGGGGCTAATCCGGATCGCGGATGGGCTACGCGGGCACACATCCCCGCACTGCGCTCCCTTCCGGACTTCGAGCTGGTCGCCGTTGGCACCAGTCGCGAGGAGTCAGCCCGACGGGCCGCTCAGGTGTTCGGCGTACCGCACGCCTTCGCGAGTGCGGCTGAGCTCGCGCGGCATCCCGACGTGGACCTTGTGGTGGTGACGGTGAAGGTGTCAGCCCACGCCCAGCTGGTGCAGGAGGCGATCGCTGCCGGCAAGGACGTGTACTGCGAGTGGCCGCTGGCGGTGTCCGTCGCCGAGGCGGTCGAGCTGGAGCAGGCGGCGACGAGCGCCGGCGTACGCACGTTCACCGGGCTCCAGGGGCGCTTCTCCCCCGGCATGGAGTACGCCCGGAACCTGGTCCTGGCGGGCGCCGTCGGCCAGATCACCTCGGTGCGTTTGAGCAGCTCGAGGTCGAAGGGATCGACCCGTGAGGTGCCGGGCTGGACGGCGTACACGTACGACGATTCCGCCGGGGCCGGCCTGGTCGAGGTGCTCGGCGGGCACGCGCTGGACCTGGTCGAGCATGTCACCGAGCCGATCGACCGGGTGGCCGGACTCTCGACGATCCAGCACCCGGGTCACCTGATCGCGGAAACCGGCGAGCCGATCAACGTCACGGCCCCGGACACGCTCGACGTGATCGGCGAACTGGCCGGCGGTGCGGCGTTCTCGGCGCATCTCCACGACGGCGAGCCCGGCGTGCCCGGGACACGCCTCGAGATCACCGGCACCGACGCAACACTCACGGTCGAGTCCGCACCGGACGACCACCCCTGGGCCGCGCAACTCCAGATCTCCGAGTTCACAGTACGGCGCAACGGCGAACTGCTCAGCATCCCGGACAGCTACCGGACGACGCCTGGCCTGCCGCTCGAGCCCGCCGGCGTCGCGCGTCTGTACCAGCGGATCGTGAGCAGGCCTGACGAGGTCCCCACGTTCGGTTCCGCCGCACGGCTGCATCGACTGGTCGACGCCTCCCGGCAGCAACCTCCTGGCATCCGATTCTTGCGCGCATGACACAGGTCGAGGTGAACGACGTCGGGGACATGGTGGTCACCGGCGCAGCGGCGCTGCGGGCGTTGGCCGACCCGGTGCGGCTCCGACTGATGGACCGGCTGACTCGCGGCGGCACGGCGACACTCGCCGAGCTGTCCGAGGTGGCGGGGACCGATGCCGAAGCAGCGCGTCGCGACGTCGAGGGGCTCATGGAAGTCGGGCTCGTCGTGCCGGAGGGCGAGAGTTGGCGGGCGGTCGGACGTGGGATCTACTTCGAGATCCCCGAGTCCGGGCCGGAGGACGTCCAACTGGCCGCGCGCGAGCTGAGCAACGTGATGCTGCTCAACTACGAGCAGGTGCCGCGGGACTGGGTCGAGCAGACCGAGCCGGACCTGGAGCTGGACTGGGCGCGATCGGCAGGCCTGTTCAACGCCGGCATGACGGTGACGGCCGAGGAGCTGCGGACCATCCAGGAGGACCTGGAGACGATGCTCAAGCCGTACCTGAACCGCACCGAGCCGCCGGAGGGCAGCCGACAGATCCGGATGCTCGCGTACTTCTTGCCGACCGCGGGCGCATAGCAGGTCGTCGATCGGCGACGGGCCGGGGGTGGTGCTCGACGCTTGATGGTCGGCATGACAGATTGTCACGGACCGATCACGCATGGCCATCCGCTGGAGTCTGTATGAAGTACATCCCCCTGGCCCTTGGCGGGGCAGCCCTAGGGCTGTCCGTTGCCGCTGTTCTTGTCGTGCCGGGCTCAGGCGCGACGGCGTCGATGCAATCGGCCACCGTTGTCGACAGGCCACACCAGGTGGCGAACAAATACCTCGAGCAGAAGCCGCGATGGTTCGAGTGCGGCGACGCCGAGCTCCGCACGTACTGCGCGAAGATCACCGTCCCGCGCGACTGGGCCAACCAGTACGCCGGCAACGACCTGCAGATCGCGGTCAGCAAAGTCGCGCCGGCCAAGGGCAAGCCGAGCCGTGTCGTGTTCGGCAACCCCGGCGGTCCCGGTGGCGCCGGCCTCGGGATGGCGCCGTACCTCGCGAGCCAGGCACCGCTGGCCAAGGATCATCTCGCCGTCGGCTTCGACCCGCGCGGCACCGGCGGCAGCTCGAACGCGAGCTGCGACGGCGCCCCCGGCTACACGATGGACGCGCGCGACCGCGCTCCCGCGACCCGCGACCTGATCGCCGAGGCCTCGGAGATGGCGCAGACGTACTGCGACCAGCAGTCCCGCGGCCTGCTCCCGTACATCACCACCGCGCAGACGGTGCAGGACATGGACCTGATCCGGCGGCTGCTCGGCTTCGACAAGATGGACTACGTCGGTTACTCCGGCGGCACCTGGCTCGGGGCGTACTACCAGACCTACTTCCCCGAGCACGTCGGCCGCTTCGTCCTGGACTCGAACACGGACTTCACCAAGACCTGGCTGGACACGTTCGTCAGCCAGCCGCAGGCGTTCGAGCGCCGGTTCCGCGAGGACTTCGCGCCGTGGGCGGCGAAGTACGACGACCAGTTGCAGCTCGGCTCGTCACCGGGTGCGGTCATTCGCCTGTACGAACGGTTACGACGGACCCTGAAGGAGGAGCCCGCGACCGAGGAGTTCCTGGACGGCGCGGTCAACGTCAGGTACGACGAGAACACCCTCGACCTGATGGTGACCGGGGATATGTACTCGAAGCTCGACTTCCATTCCCTGGCGGCCGACCTGCTATTTCTGCATGACCTTTCCACGGCGCAGGCAAAAGGCGGTCCGCGGGCCGCGCAACGCAAGGTCGACGCGCTCTCGAAGGCCCGCCAGCAGCAGCTCGTCGAGCGCGCCGGCCGCTCGCCCGTCGGGCTCCGGATGCTCGGTGAGGACGACGCCGAGGACGCGACCTTCACCGCGATCACCTGCAACGACACGCCCTGGCCGCAAGGCCGTGAGTACGGCGAACAGCTCGCAGCCCGCCTCGGTCCGCACTTCCCGTTGGTCGGCTGGACGATGTCCGAGAACCCCTGCTTCTACTGGGACCGTCCGAACCTGACGATGCCGACACCGACCGGCAAAGGCTTGCCCACAACGCTCATGGTGCAGTCCGTGCACGACCCGGCGACCAGCTACAGCCTCGCCGCATCGGCCCACAGCCGGTACGCCGGTTCGCGGCTGCTGACCGTCACCCGCGAGGGCGACCACGGCATCTACGGCGGCGTGAACCGCTGCGCCGACCGGATCATCAACACGTTCCTCACCACCGGGGTCGCACCGGCCAAGGACGTCAGCTGCGCCGGCGAGGGCATCCCCGCACCCTCGGCCGAGGAGCCGGGCTTCGACGAAGACACCGGAACTCCTTTACGGAAGATCGCCGGATTCACAAAAGCTGTTTCCGGATATCTGCCGTAACGACCGTTTGAACCTCGGGCCGGAATTCACTTACGGACCGGCAGTTCGCGGTCACCGTCGGCGAAATCCGCCGAGGGATTACGTTGTCAGGACAAATTTGTCAGGGCGATGTCAGGGTTCCGTCCCTGTGCGACACAGCGTGATCACGGCAATCTTGAGAATGCGCGGAGGACCCGCCGTCGACCGGGAGGGCTCGACGACGGTGATCATCGCGGAGGTGGCTTCGGCCGGCTGTGAGGTGGGGGGACTGCCTGGGGGGTCAGACAGAGGACACAGCCGGCCGGGTCACAGATCTCGATCCGCGCCCTCAGATCCCTCGCGGGGCATCGTCGATCCCCCAGGTCGTGGTGCTCCGCGAGGCACGCCCGCTCAGAACGGATCCCGGGTCCGCCCGGCCGATCCCAAGCTCGAGTCCGGGCTCGATGCCGGGGGCGGGTAACCGTCCGCGACCGCGGCCAGTGGCGCCGCGCGGCCGGCCGACCAGGCCGCCCGGAAGGCTCGCCGCTCGAGCGACGCTTCGACCGCGGCTCGGGTGGCCTCGCAGCCGGCCTTCTCGATCTCCGGCACCGGTGCCCGGATGACTTCTCGGACCCCGTCGGCCGCGCCGAGCAGGAATGCGGCGTACTCGCTGCGCTCGCGTTGCTGCGCGACGGCGGCCAGCTCCTCGAGCACACTGGCCGACCGCCACCGGTCCCCCAGATCGCGATGCTCGGCCAGGCTCTCGTCGAGCAGGTGTACGGCGCGGTCGGTCAGACCACGCCGGCGTTCGACGATGCCGAGCTGGTTCAGCGACCAGGCGACACCCTCGCGGTAGCCGAGCCGTTGCGACAGCGCGAGGCTCTCCTGCAGCAGGTCCTCGGCCTCGACCAGCTCGCCGCCGTACTGCGCGATCGCGCCGAGGCTGATCAGCGACCAGGCGAGTCCTTCGCCGTCACCGACGACCAGGAAGCTGTCGCGAGCCCGTCGGCAGCGGCGCGCGCCGATCTCGAGATCGCCGCGGAGCCAGGCCACGAAGCCGAGGTAGTTGTGGGCCCAGGCCATCCCGGCCCGATCGCCGAGGCTCTCGTAGAGGTCGTAACTCTCGCAGTGCAGGTCCTCCGCTGCCCCGTAGTCCCCGCGTTCGCGTGCGACACCACCGAGGCGTTGCAGCACCAAC
Source organism: Kribbella soli (assembly GCF_004331345.1). GTDB lineage: Bacteria > Actinomycetota > Actinomycetes > Propionibacteriales > Kribbellaceae > Kribbella > Kribbella soli. The sequence continues at coordinate 499,926 of NZ_SJJZ01000003.1, forward strand.
GCGGTACCGGACGTGTCGCCGAGCTCCTTGTACTGCCGCAACGCGGTCTGTAGTCGCTCGGTCGCTGCGTCGTACTCGCACTGGAGGAACGCCAGCGTCCCGGCACCCAGGTTCGCCTTCGCACATACCTTCGCAAGGTCCGCGATCCGTTCGGGCGGCATCGAGTCGCCGAGTTGCAGGGCACGCTCGAGCCACTGACTGCCCTCGGCGTAGTGCCCGCGGAGGTAGCAGAACAGCCACAGCCCGCCGGCGAGCCGCAACGCCTCGTCGACCGAGCTGGTCCGCAGCGCCCACGCCATGGCGGATCGCAGGTTGGCGAGCTCACCGTCCAACCGGTCGAGCCACTCCCCCTGCTCCGGTCCACGCAGGTGGCTCTCCGAGTCCTCGGCGAGCCCGACGTAGTACTGCGCGTGCCGCTCGGCGGCCCCGTCCGTCTGCCCCGCGGCCCGCAGGCGATCGGCGGCGAACTCCCGAATCACGCCGAGCATGTAGTACCGCGCGACGCCGCCACGTCTGACCACCCGGATCAGCGACTTGTCGGCCAGCCGCCCGATGAGGTCGAGGGCCTCGACCCGTGTCGCGCCACCGGGAATGACCGCTGCGGCCGCGCCCAGTGTCCAGCCGCCCGCGAACACCGACAGCCGGGCGAACATGTCCCGCTCGGCCTCGCTGAGCAGTGCGTGACTCCACTCGATCGCGCCATACATCGACTGCTGGCGAGGTGACGCGGTGCGTGGGCCGCCGGCCAGGATGCCGAACGACGTCTCGAGCTCGCTCGCCAGTTCCTCGATCGTCATCACGTTCGTCCGCGCCGCGGCCAGCTCGATCGCGAGCGGCATGCCCTCCAGGCGGCGTACCACGCGCGCGACCTGGTCGAGCTCGCCGGTCGGGTCGTAGCCGCGCGCGATGGCACGGTCGACGAACAGCCGGACCGCTTCCGACGACGCCAACCGGTCCTCGTCGTGCGGCAGGGCCAGCGCGGGTACGACGTACACGCTCTCGCCCTGCAGTCGCAGCAGTTCGCGGCTGGAGGCGAGGATCGACAGGTTCGGGCAGCGCTCGAGCAGGGTCGAGCAGACCTGCCCGACCGTCGCGACCAGGTGCGAGCAGTTGTCGAGCACGAGCAGCATCGTGCTCCGGCCGATCTGCTCGGCGATCTCCTCGACCAGCCGTGTGCCTTCCAGCAGATGCATGCCGATCGACGCTGCGACCGCGGGAGCGACGGCTGCGGACTCGGTGACCGACGCGAGCGGCACCCAGCAGACGCCGTCGGGGAAGTTGTCCGCCACGTCGCCCGTCAGTGCCAGGGTGAGGCGGGTCTTGCCGACGCCGCCTGGTCCGGTCAAGGTCAGCAAACGAGTCATGCGCTGCCCCAGCAGGCGCGTGGTCGCGGTCAGCTCGGTCGTCCGCCCGATCAGCTCGTTGATCGGCGCCGGCGGTTGCCGTAACGGCAGCCGTACGGTGCCGCCCTCCTTGCGCGCCGCCGCGGTCAGCAGGGCTTGCTCAGGCTCACCGAGCCGCAGTGCGTCCGCGAGCAGACGCAGCGTCTGCGCCCGCGGCGCACGCCGGCGTCCTCGCTCCAACGCCGCGATCGCGTCAACGCTGAGACCGGCGCGTTCGGCCAGCGCCTCCTGCGACAGCCCCGCCTCCCGTCGGTGCCGGCGCAACAGCCCGCCGAACCCAGCCCCCTGTACGTCGCCCGTGCCGCGGCGAGATCCGTCTGATGGCACAGGACGGCCCCACCCAGTCTCCGACCTTTACGTGGCGGCTGCCACGTACCTGCGAAAATATCGCGTTCCACACCCGCTTGTCAGTGATACCGACGGGTTCACAGCTAACTCCCAGGTAACTCACAGTGGCCGGTCGTGGTGCGCGATGGCCGTTCGCATGGCTTCTCGCGCCCGTTTCCGGTCCCCCGCGGCGTCGTACGCCGTCGACAGCCGGAACCACACCCGCCAGTCGTCGGGGGCCGCTTCCGCCTCCGCCTTGTACCGCCCGAAGGCCTCGTCCGCGGCGGCCCGTTCCACCCGTCCGGACGGCCGGCGCGGCAGGTCGTCGACCGGCAGACCACCGGCCGCCTCCAGCTCACGCGCCAGCACCTCGGTCCGGCGCCCGAACTGGATCTCGCGCCAGACCAGGTACGCGCCGATCAGCGGGATCACCAGGACCGCCAGCCCGAGCACGACCGGCACCGGCGTACCGACCTTGATCAGCAGCACGCCCCGCCAGCCGATCAGGACGGCGTACGCGACGAACACGACCGCCAGCAGGATCGCGGTCTGCTTGGCCCTCATTTCAGGTGAGGTCCATGAAGTGCTCGAGCCCGACGGTCAGGCCGGGCGCGTCGCCGATCCGCCGTACGCCGAGCAGGACGCCGGCCATGAACGAGACCCGGGCCATCGAGTCGTGCCGGATCGTCAGCGTCTCGCCCTCGTCGCCGAACAGTACCTCCTGGTGCGCGATCAGGCCGCGCAGCCGGACGCCGTGCACCCGGATCCCGTCGACGTCCGCGCCGCGGGCGCCGTCGAGCGCCGTCGTGGTCGCGTCCGGGATCGGGCCGGAGCCGGCCTCCCGGCGGGCGTCCGCGATCAGTTCCGCCGTACGGCGGGCCGTGCCGGACGGAGCGTCCACCTTGTCCGGGTGGTGCAGCTCGACGATCTCGACGGACTCGTAGTACGGCGCGGCCTTCGCGGCGAACTGCATCATCAGCACGGCGCCGATCGAGAAGTTCGGCGCGATCAGCACGCCGGTCTCCGGGGACTTCTCCAGGAACCCGCGCAGGACGGCGAGCCGCTCGTCGTCGAAGCCGGTGGTGCCGACGACCGCGTGGATACCCTGCTCGATGCACCAGGCCAGGTTGTCCATCACGACCTCGGGGCGGGTGAAGTCGACGACGACCTCGGCACCCGCCTCGATCAGGGCGTCGAGCGCGTCGCCCTGGTCGAGCTGCGCGACCAGCTCACAGTCGGCAGCCTCCTCGACCGCGAGGCACGTCTGAGCGCCCATCCTGCCCTTGGCCCCCAGGACACCGACCTTGATCATGCGACACCTTCCTGTCCGATCTGTCCGCACTGAGAGGTTCAGGATCTCATCCGGCCGGTTGGACGGGCCGCTCGGCCTTCGGGATCCAGACCTCCAGGCCGATCGTCTCCCGCGCGGGCGCCAGTCGCTCGTAGTCGGCGTGGAAGTCCAGCCCGCAGCTGCGCAGGGCGTTGATCTCGAGGTCCGAGATCTGCCGGTTCAGGATGACGAGCGGCGGCCTGGACGGGCGCTCCTTCCGGCAGGCCTCCTCGACACCGGCCGCGGTCCGCTCACGCTCCTTCGGCGCGATCCAGGCCTCGCCGAGCGGCCGGCCGCCGAGCATCAGCACCAGACCGGCCATCTTGTCGAAGGCGAGCATCGGGCGCCCGGGCGGCTCGGTGTACGGGCGGAGGTCGGCGGCCAAGCGGCTGAAGTTCTCCTCGGCCGGCGGCGACAGGTACATGCCGTCCAACGCGGGGATCGTCGCGGCCGCGGTCAGCTGCGAGTGGCCGACGGAGCGATACGGGTACCGGAACAGACCGGTGTACGCGATCGCCGCGGTCGCGACCAGGGACCCGACCAGCACCAGTCCGACAGTCACCCGCGCGGCGATCGGCGTCGCCCAGATGCCGGTCAGTACGGCGATCATGACCGCGGCCCAGGCGGCGAACGCGTTGAAGCCGATCGTGAAGAGCGGGGTGTTCGTGCCGAACGCCTGCACGAACGGCAGCAGCACGAGCAGTGCGAGGATCACCCAGGTCCGCGTGTTCTCGCGGCTCAACCGGGAGCGGGGCGTGACGCCGGCGCGGCCCGCGATCACGGCGCCGGCAGCGGCCACGACGGCGACCAGTACGGCGGCCAGCAGCGTCTCGGCGTACATCGGGATGTGTTGAGAGCCGCCGACTGCGCCGTCGTCGACGACAACGCGTCGTACGGACAGGATCAGTGCCGCAAGGGCGAAAACCGCGGCGGCGATCCCGAGCCGGCGCCAGCGGGCGATGACCGCCACGGCAGTCGCGAGGAGCAGGAGGCCGTGCGCGCTCAGTGTCTGACCGATCAGTTTGATAGTGCTCGACCAGTAGAGCTGCAGCAGCTCGGCCGGCGAGTACGACGTACCGGCGATGAACTTGTTGACGTCGAGGATCCCCGGCACCGCCACGTTCAGCCGCACCACGAAGAGCTGCACGACGAGCGCCACGAGAGCCAGGCCGCCGAGCGCGAAAAGGATGCCGCGGGCAACGGCTCGCCGGCCTTGACCGGCCAGTACGACCACCGCGGTGATCACGATCAGCCCGATCACCACGACCGACGTCCATTTGGCCAGCACCATCACGCCGATCACCAGACCGGCGACGAGGAAGATCCAGTACGGGACCGGCGTACCGCGATCGACCGCGGTCGCCATCCACAGCACGCAGGACACCAGCGTCAGCGCACCGAGCAGCACCACATCGTTGTAGCCGGGCGACTGCGGCAGCCAGCTGTAACACATCCCGCCCGCGGCGAGCACGACCGCCATACCCGCGGCCTCCCACAGCCGGGTCGGCGGCAGCCCCGGCCGTCGTCCGCGCAGCCACCGCATGAAGCTGTATCCGAACAGGAGATGGACGACGACCACGGTGAACAGCCGGAAGAACCGAAGCTTCACGATGTCGTACCCGAACCACTCGAACACCGGGCCGTACAGGTACTGCACACCGGTCAACGCCAACGGGTTGCTGTCCCACCACCGGTACGAGAGCAGGTAGTAGCCCTCGTCGGTGATGTCGAAACCCTCGTTGGCGGCCCGGCCGGCGGTGAGAATCCACCACGCCGCCAGCCCGCCGGCCACGACGATCACCCCGGCGAGCAGGACGAACCGTCTGCCTGCCGAGGAAACCGTACTCACGGCCGCAACCCTAGGCCATCACCCGACAGCTATCCCTTCGGCCGTGGAGTAAGCGGCTTGCGCATCCTCCGCGAAGTGGCACGAGACCGTCTGACCGGACTTGATCTCCCGGAGCTCCGGTACGTCGGTACTGCACTTGGCCTGGGCCCGCAGGCATCGGGTGTGGAACCGGCATCCGGACGGCGGCATGACCGGCGACGGCGGGTCACCGGCCAGCACGATCCGTTGCCGGCCCTGCCGCGCCAGACCGGGCTCGGCGGACAGCAGCGCCTGCGTGTACGGATGCGCGGGTACGTCGTACACGTGCTGGTGCTCGCCCAGCTCGGCGACCTTGCCGAGGTACATGACCGCGACCCGGTCCGAGACGTGCCGGACGACGGACAGGTCGTGGGCGACGAAGATGATGCTCAGGCCGAGCTCCCGCTGCAGCCGCATCAACAGGTTCACCACCTGCGCCTGCACCGACAGGTCGAGCGCCGACACCGGCTCGTCGCACAGCAGTACGTCGGGGTTCAGCGCGATCGCCCGCGCGATCCCGATCCGCTGCCGCTGCCCGCCGGAGAACTGGTGCGGGAACTTCGTCTCGTCCTCCGGCCGCAGACCGACCAGCTCGAGCAGCTCACGGACCCGCGACCGGATGTCGACACCCTTGCCGACGTCCGGGTGCACCTCGAACGGCTCGGCGATGATCTCGCCGACCCGCATCCGCGGGTTCAGGCTGGAGTACGGGTCCTGGAACACCACCTGGACGTTGCGTCGCCAGCGCCGCAGCTCGCGGCCGCGGAGCTTGCTGACGTCCACACCGCCGTACTCGATCCGGCCCGACGTCGGCTTCTCCAGCGCGGCGAGCAGCCGGACCAGCGTCGACTTCCCGCATCCGGACTCGCCGACGATGCCGAGCGACTCGCCCTTGCGCAGCGTCACGTCGACGCCGTCGACCGCGCGGACGACGGTCTTGGCACCGAAGTTCAGCGCCGGGCTGATGTCGTAGTGCTTCACGACGTTCGTTGCCACCAGCAACTCTTCGGCCATCAGACAGCCTCCCTCGCAGCGAGCGATGTACGGCGGATGCATGCTGCCTCACGTCCGGGCGCGATCGTCAGCAACGGCGGCACCTCGGCCGCGCAGTCGTCGACCGCGACCGGGCACCGGGTCCGGAACGCGCAGCCGGACGGGATCGCCTGCAGCGACGGCGGCGTACCGGGGATCGTCGGCAGCTCGCGGCCCTTGAGCTCGGCCGACGGCATCGAACCCAGCAGGCCTTCGGTATAAGGGTGCACGGGATATTCGAGGGCCTCCGCCGTCGCGGCCCGCTCGACCACGTGGCCGGCGTACATCACCACGACGTTGTCGGCGACGTCCGAGACCACGCCGAGGTCGTGCGTGATCAGCACCACGCCCATGTCCCGTTCAGCCTGCAGCTCGGCGATCAGTTCCAGGATCTGCGCCTGCACGGTCACGTCGAGCGCCGTGGTCGGCTCGTCCGCGATCAGTACGTCGGGATCCAGCGCGAGCGCCATCGCCAGCATCACGCGCTGCCGCATCCCGCCGGAGAACTCGTGCGGATAGTCGCCGACCCGTTTCGCCGCGGCCGGGATCCGCACCTGGTCGAGCATCTCCGCGGCCTTCTTCATCGCGTCGCGCTTCGACATCCCGCGGTGCACCCGGTAGCACTCGGCGATCTGGGTCCCGACCGACTGCACCGGGTTCAGCGCCGACAGCGAGTCCTGGAACACCATCGTGATCCGGTCGCCGACGATCCGGCGCCGTTCCCTGGTGGTCATCTGGATCAGGTCCGCGCCGCGGTACTCCGCCGTACCGGACACGATCCGGCCCGGCGGCATCTCCAGGATCCCGGTCAGCGCCTGCGTCGAGACGCTCTTCCCGGACCCGGACTCGCCCAGGATCGCCAGCATCTCCCCCGCCCGCACCTGCCAGGACACCCCGTCCACGGCCCGCACCGGCCCGCGCGGCGTATCGAACTCAACGGTGAGATCGTCAACCTTCAGCAGTACTTCGCCTGGTTTGGTCATCGGGCCTCCCGGTCTGGACTGAGGAGTGCAGGGAGCGAAGCGACCGGAGCGACGAGGGAAGACCGGGAGGCAAAGCCCGATGACCCACCGAGCCGGAGGCGAGGAATGTGCACAGTCATCTCATCAACTTCGGGTCGAGGGCGTCCCGGATCGAGTCGCCGATGATCATGAACGAGATCGTCATCGTGGAGATGAACAACGCCGGCCAGATGAACAGGTGCGGCGTGTCCCGGTACGACGCCGCGACGCCGAACTGCGAGCCCCAGGAGATCGACGGCGGTTGCAGCCCGACCCCGAGGAACGTCAGCGCGGCCTCGAGCCCGACCATGCCGCCGATACCGAGCGTGGTCATCGCCAGCAACGGCGCCATCGCGTTCGGGAACACGTGTTTGCGCAGGATCCGCACCGGTGGCACGCCGATCGACCGGGCCGCGAGGACGTACTCGCGGTTGCGGACCGAGAAGACCGTGGCCCGCATGAGCCGCATCCCGCCCGGCCAGCCGATCAGCAGGATGACGCCGACGATGATCCAGATGCTCCGGTTCGCGACCGAGTTCAGGATCACGATCAGCACCACGATGCCGGGGATCGAGAACAGTACGTCGGCGGTCCGCGAGATCAGGCCGTCCACGAAGCCCGGGAAGTACCCGGCCAGCAGACCGAGCGAGCCGGCCAGCACGAACACGCCGAAACTCGCGCAGATGCTGACCAGCACCGACGGCCGCGCGCCGTAGATGACGTTCGCGAAGTAGTCGCAGCCCTGGATGTCGAACCCGAACGGGTGCCCCGAACTGCGGCCCTGCCGGCTCTTGGCCAGCTCGCAGAACCGCGGATCGGCGGACGTGAACAGCTTCGGCACCGCCGCCATCGTGAAGAACCCCAGCAGCAGCAGGCTGCAGACGATGAACTGCGGCTTGCGCAGCAGCGCCCGGAGCAGCTCGCGGTTGGACAGGGTGCGGCCGTCGCCGAGTTCCTGCGCCTCGGCTCCGACCGCCGCGGAGATCTGTTCAGACATTGCGCACCCTCGGATCCAGGACGCCGTACAGAAGGTCGATCAGCAGGTTGATCAGGATGAACGAAATGAACGCGAGCGTGGACAGCAGCACCACGACGCCGCCCTCCTTCAGCTTGATCGCCTGGAACATGAACTGGCCGAGCCCGGGCAGGTTGAAGATGCTCTCGGTGATGATCGCGCCGCCGAACATGCCGGCCAGGTCGAGCCCGATGAACGTGACCACCGGCAGCAACGCGTTCGGCAGGATGTGCCGCCACAGCACCCGCTGCTCGCCGAGACCCTTGGCCCGCGCGGTCTTCACGAAGTCGGCGTTCACGGTCTCCACGATCGACGTCCGCAGCAGCCGGGCCAGGCCGGCGAACCCGAGGACGCCGATCACCAGCGCAGGCAGCAGGTACGAGCGCGGGAACCCTTCCAGTACACCGGACACCGGGAACCACTTCAGCTCGACCCCGAACAGGTACTGCGCGGCGAAGTACGCCACCAGTCCGGGCACCGCGAGCAGCACGAGTGTTGCCAGCAGCAACGACCGGTCGACCCAGCCGTTGCGCTTGAAGCCGGCGTAGATGCCGAAGAACAGCCCCAGCGTCCACTGGACGGCGTTCGCCAGCAGCGTCAGCTTCAGCGTCACCGGGATCCGCAGCCGGAGCTGGTCGGCGATGTCCGCGCCCGCGAACGTCGTACCAAAGTGGCCGGTGAGGATGTCCTTCATGCTCAGCAGGTACTGGACGATGAAGGGATCGTCCAGGTGGTACTGCGCGCGCTTGGCGGCCAGCACCGCGGCCGGGATCGGCTTGTCACCGGCCAGCTCCCGCAGGGGGTCCCCGGGCATCGCGAAGACGAGCGCGAAGACCCCCAGCGTCACGAGCACACCGATCGGTACCGCCGCCACCGCGCGGCGCAGGACGAACCGGATCACTTGAAGGTTGCCCAGAGCGCCGATACTCCGACGAACTTCGAGACCCGCGGCTCGATCTTCGCCGAGTGCAGGTACGCGTTCGACTTCGTGTACAGCGGGATCAGCGGCATGTCCTCGAGCGCGATGTCCTCTGCCTGCTGGTACAGCTTGATCGCCTTGTCCGGGTCCGGCTCGGCGTCGCCCTTGGCCAGTACGGCGTCCAGCGCCGGGTTGGCGTACTGGGCGAAGTTCGCGTCACCGTTGGACTTGAACATCGGCGTCAGGTAGTCCTCGATCGACGGGTAGTCGTGACCCCAGCCGGAGAACCGCAGACCGTCGAGCTTGTGGGAGTCCGCCAGCTCGGTGATCTCCGAACCCTGCTTGCCGGTGTACTTGACGGTCAGGCCGAGGTTCTGCCGGAGCATGTTGCCGATCGCCTCGGCGAAGATCTGGCCGGTCGCCGACGAGGTGTTGTAGTTGATGTTCAGCGGGCCGGAGAAACCGCCGGCCTCCTGCAGCAGTTGCTTGGCCTTGGTGGCGTCGAAATCGCAGTACTTGCAGGCGTTGTCGCGGTACCCGGCCATGTCCGGCGCGACCAGGCCCTTGGCCGGCTCGGACAGCCCGACGAGGTCGGCGAACGCCTTCCGGTCGATCGCCTCCGAGAAGGCGTGCCGCAGCTTCGGGTTCTTGAACCGCGGGTCCCAGGCCGGGATCACCAGGTAGTTGGCGCCGGAGCTGATGCTGGTGACCCACTGATCCGGGGCGTCGGTCTTGAAGCTCTTCACCTTGGTCGACGGCACGTCGACGAAGTCCACGTTGCCGGCCAGGAACTCGTTGTACGCCGTGTCCGCGTTCGCGATGAACCGGTACGTGATCTCGTCGGCCTGCGGTACGAGCGGGCCCTTGTAGCCGTCCCACTTGGCCAGCTTGATGTCGTCACCGGCGTTCCAGTCCGCGGCGAGCTTGAACGGGCCGTTGCCGATCGGCTTGCGCTTGTACGCGTCCGGGTTCTTCCGCACCTCTTCCGGCAGCGGCGCGAGGCCGAGGTACTGCAGCGTCAGGCCGAACTGCGAGAACGGCACCTTCAGCTTGACCGAGAAGGTCAGGTCGTCGATCTGCTTCAGGCCGCTCAGTGTCTTCACCGCGGTCGGCTTCGGCGTGGCGCCGTCCGGGGTCGGCGGGTTCAGGGCGTCGTACCCGTCGACCTTGGAGAAGAAGCCGTTGTTCTTCCAGGCGTTCGAGCCCATCGCGGTCATGTTCCAGCTGTCCACGTAGTCCTTCGCGGTCAGCGGCTGGCCGTTCTGGAAGGTGTTGCCGGCCTTCAGCTTGATCGTCCAGGTCTGGCTGGTCTTGTCCGGGGTGACCGAGTCGGCCATCACGTTCTGCAGCTTGCCGGTCTCCGGGTCCGTGGTCACCAGCGGGGCGAACATCGCCATCGCGACCTGGATCCCCGGACTGCCGTTCTCGTTCAGCGGGTTGATGTACTCCAGCGGGTCGGCAGCGATCGCGATGACCTCGCTCTTGCTGCCGGAGCCACTGCCGGAGCCGCTGCTCTTGCCGTCTCCACAGGAGGCGAGCACCAGAGTCAAGCCGAGTGCCACCCCCACTACCCCAGTCAGACGTCGCACAGTCAAACCAACTTCCTCGGCGGGAGGGCCGCTAGGCGGGCGGATCAAGCGTCATGGTGGCTGGTCGAAACTGCACATGTCAACGTTGTCAGGCGCAAAACGGCGGCGCGTAACTCAGGCGTTACTTTGCCAAGACCTCAGATGACCAGCCCTCACTTGCGGAGCGAGCATCCACTTAATCAGATCAGTACGCCAGAGTCATCAGATGACAGGTCAGATTTGGTCAAAACTCGCTTCTGCGCACAGTTGCGCACTCCGGGCCTCATCACCGGTAACCGGCCGCTTGCAGACTGTAGAGCTCGGCATAGGTGCCGCCCGTTGCCATCAGCTCTTCGTGCGTGCCGTGCTCGGTCACGCGGCCGTCCTCCAGTACCACGATGAGGTCCGCGGAGCGCACGGTGGAGAAGCGATGTGAGATGAGCAACGTGATCCGCCCGTCGGCACGTCCGGCCCGTGCCTCGGCGGCCAGCCGGTCGAAGACGGCCGCCTCGGTCTGCGGGTCCAGCGATGCGCTCGGCTCGTCCATGATCATCAGCAGCGGTGCCAGCCGGACGAGTGCGCGGGCGATCGCCAGCTTCTGCCATTGCCCGCCGGACAGTTCCACGCCGTCGACCCACGACGTACCGAGTTGGGTGTCGAGGCCCTGCGGCAACGTGTCCACGAAGCTCGCATCCGCCTTGCTGAGCGCGGTCCGCACCTGGTCCGGCGGCTCGGACAGTCCGCCGACCGCGACGGCCTCGCCGACGGTCAGCTGATACCTGACGAAGTCCTGGAAACCGGCGCTCACCTTCTGCCGGTACTCCTCGAGGTTCATCGTGGCGAGATCGACTCCGTCGACCAGCACAGCACCCGACGCGGGCCGGTACATGCCGGTGAGGAGCTTGACCAGGGTCGACTTGCCCGCGCCGTTCTCGCCGACGATGGCGACCGTGCGGCCGGCGGGGAGGAACAGGTCGGTCCCGGGGAGTGCGAGGCGATCGTCCGCGCCGTACCCGAAGGTGACCTGTTTCAGCTCGATTCCGTGGACCAGGCGATCCGGCGTCGGCGCGGTGCCTGGTTCCTGTTCGGCCTGCTGGGCAAGCCAGAAGTAGTGCTCGGCCGTCGTACGCACGCGCAGTACGGTGCCTGCGAGGTCGAGAACGCGGTTCGCCGCGCTCACCACGGCGCCGGCCAGGGCGAGCGCCAAGGCCACGTCACCTGGGGTCACGCTCGCCTCGTGAAGGATGAGCACCATTGCGCCGACGTACGCCAGCGGGAAGACCGACCAGCCGACGGCCCCGATCACGACCGATCGGAAGAGCGCCTGGTGAGCGATTGTGTTGGCCTTGTCCGCGGCATCGCGGTGATGACTCAATAGCTCGTCACCCATGGACGCGACGTGCAGTTCCTGCGCCGACGACGGGGCGACCGACAACATGAACAGCTGCTGCGCGAGCCGCCGCTGCGGAGCCGCCTCCAACTCCGATTTTCTGCGAGTCCGTTCGGCCCGGCGGCTCAACCACAGCGAGGGAATCGCGACGAGCGGGAGCACCACCAGCACCGGCTTCAGATCTGCCAGCAGGACAGTGCTGATCACCAGTTGGGCCACGACGAACAGGCCGATGAACGGCATCGTGACACTGTCCGCGAGGTCCGGTGCCTCTCGCCGCAGCGTCTGCAATCGGTCCAGGAACTCGGGCCGCTCGAAGTGATGGATCTGCGGTGCACCCGCGGCCAGCCTCAGTACCCTGCGCTCGGCGACGAAGCTGGAGCGCTCGCGCATCCGGATTGTTGCCCAGCGATAGCCGATCGGGGCCACCAGTACGAGGGTCAGTGCAACGGCGACCGCGATGCCTCCGGCAACTACCTGCCTCGGTTCGCCGGTCACCACGCCGTCGACCAACGGCCGTACGCCGAGTGCGACGAGTAGCGGGCTGATGAAACTCGACATCGTGACGACCGTGTAGAGCGTGAACAGGCCGGGACCGATCTCCCAGCCGAGTCCGATCAGCAGACGCGCTGTGGCGACCCATGACTTCATTCCGGGCCTCCGTCGAAGCGAGCTGCCTGAAGGCGGAAGAGGTGGGCGTAGGTACCGTCTCGCTGGAGCAACTCGTCGTGCGATCCCTGCTCGATCACCCTGCCTTCGTCGAGTACGACGATGGAGGACGCCTGGCGCACCGTGGAGAAGCGGTGCGAGATCAGGATCGTGGTCAGCCCGGCGGTCAGGTCCAGGAAACGCCGGTACAGCTCCGCCTCGGACCGGGCGTCCAGGTGTGCGGCCGGCTCGTCCAGTACCAGTACGGACGCACCCTGTTGGACGGCGTACAGCGCTCTCGCGAGGCCCAGCCGTTGCCACTCGCCGCCGGACAGCTCGACGCCGCCGTCGAACTCGGCCGAGAGCACCGTGTCCCAGTCGTTCGGCAGGGCCTCGACAACGCTCTTCGCTCCTGCTCGTTCGACTGCGATTTCAACGTCTGCATCATCGCGGCCGAAACGGACATTGCTGTACGCCGACATCGGTAACCGCACGGGCTGCTGGAAGACGACTGCCAGCCTGCGCCTCCAGTCGTCGGTGTCGAGGTCTTGCAGCTCGACTCCGTCGATCAGGACGGAGCCTCGGTTCGGTTCGTACAGACCGCACAGCAGCTTGACGAGGCTGGTCTTGCCGGCACCGTTCGCTCCGACGACCGCGAGGGACTGCCCGGCCGGGATCACCAGGTCGAGATCGCTCAGTACCTCGCGGCTGGTGCCTGGATAGCTGAAAGACACGTTCTGGAAGGCGATCTCGCGTTGCGGCATCCCGGTGGCCGGCTGCGATCCACGGTCGGCGGGCGCGGCTGTCGGCGCGATCGCGCGCATCGCCTCGTCGTACCGATCGAGGGTTGCGAGGGCGAGCTCTGTCTGCAGGCCGGACCAGGACGACTGCTGGATGCCGCCCAACGCGACCAGGAACGTCTGGACGTACGTCGCCGTCGGGCCGGCGGCAATGTGTCCGGCCATCGCCTCGCGGACGACGAGCACGATGCCGCCCAGCACGACCACGCCCAGGAACGCAGTGGCAACCAGCGGACGACGGCCTGCCGGGGTCAGGACGCGCTGCATCGTCGCGGCCCAGGTCTCCCCGTGCCGACCGACGACAAACGCCGGCAGTCCGAACAGGCGGATCTCCTTCGCAGCCGGCGGTGTGGTTCCCAAGTCGTTGAAGTACCGCATCCGGCGTGCCGACTCCGTTGCGCCGTAGTGGTGCCCGGCCTCGGTGCGCGACGCGACCCGGTCCTCGTACGCCGCCCACACGCCGGCCACGAGCAAACCCGCGCCGAGCCACCAATGGAATCCGGCGAGAATGATGCCCGAGGCCACCAGAATGATCCGTCCGGTGGCCAGGCCGCCGATCGTGCTCGCGAGCCGACCAGGCCGCGCCCAGTCCGCCCGCAAGGTGTCACGCCCGACCTCCACCAGCGCCGCCGTCGCAGGATCCTCCAGGTGCCGCACGCCACTCGGAGCAGCCACAGCCTTCATCAACTCGTGCTGCAGCAGCGCATCAACCCGCTCCCCCAACGCAGTAGCCGCCGCCCGCTGCAGAGCACCACCAACCCACTGCAGCAACAAACACGCACCAACCACAACAGCCCACCCCACCGCATGAGCCCGATCCGCCCGAGCAACCCCGGCAACAACCTGCCCAAACGCCACCACAGTCCCAATAGGCGCCGCAGCCGCCACCACAACCATGCCCACCACGAGAACGGACAACCGCCGACCAGCGCCCCAGGCAACGGCCGCAAACCGCCAAAGTCCACCCACCGCTCCAGTTAACAACGCCCGCCGGTCCACCCGGGCGAGGCCGGCGCGGCGGCTGGGGTCATCGGCTCCGCGAGGTGTGGGTGAGGTTCTGGGTGGCGAAGAGGCGGGCGAAGCGGGTGGTTGGGTCGGTCATCAGGTCGTCGTAGGTTCCTTGCTGGGCGACGGTGCCGTTGTCTATGACGTAGATGCGGTCCATTTCGCGCAGGGTCCAGGCTCGGTGCGAGACGACGATCGTGATGCGATCGGCGCTGGTACGGCGTAGGTCGGTGAAGATCTCGTGCTCCGCCTCGGCGTCGATCGCGGACGTTGGCTCGTCGAGGATCCAGACGCCGGCGTTGCGCAGGCGGATGCGCGCCAATGCGAGGCGCTGCCACTGGCCGCCGGAGATGCCGGTGCCGCCCCATTGCTGCCCGAGTTGGGTGTCCAGCGGGAGGTCGGCGGCGAACGTACCGGCCAGCGCGTCGCGAATCGCCGGATCCGTGACGATGTCCGGCGCACCGAGGCCGACGGCGTCCCGGAGCGTGAACTCGAAGCGCCCGAACTCCTGCACCAGCAGGCCGAAGTGCGCGAGCCGCTCGTCCTCGGCCATCGCGCCGGCGTCGGCTCCATCGATCAGCACCCGTCCGCTATCGGGGCTCAGCGCCCCGACAAGCAAGTTGATCGCCGTCGACTTCCCGGCCCCGTTCACGCCGACCAGCGCGACCAGTTCACCGCGCCGGGCTTCGATGGACACGTCGCGAAGAGTCGGCTCGGCCGCGCCCGGATAGCCGAACGTGACGTTGCCCAAGGCAACGGAATCCACCTGCCGAACCATCCCGCGGCGCGGCCCGGCCGGCACGCTCCGCACGAACCGCCGGTAGATAGCAGCCTGCGGAGCCGCGGTGACGATACTGCCGAACGCGTACCCACACTGACGAATCGCGTTCAACCCGGTGATCGTGCCGGCCACCGCCGCAGCCGCCGCTCCCCCGGTCGCACCGCCACGCACCAAAGCGATCAGCGCGCCCCCGAACAGCAGCACCGTGACCAGCGCCGCGCCCAGCTCGTACAACACCGCAGTACGGATCATCCGATCGAGGACCCAGGTCGCCGACGCCCGGCTGTTCGCGACCAGTCCGGCCACCTTCCACCCCGATCCCAGCACCGCCAGCTCGGTCCCGGGGCGCTGCTGGATCAGTTGCTCGGTCGCGTACGCCGCCCTGCGCTCGTGCTCGGCGACCCGCGGCCAGCCCTTCGCCTCCATCCGCGAGATCAACGTGAACGCGAGAACTGTCGGCGCCAACGCAGCGAGCACCAGCAGCCCGGAGACCAGGTTGATCGACGCGATCGCCACGCACAGTACGACGGACGTCGCCGCCGCACTCAGCAACTGCACCGGCTTGCCGGCCACGTCACTCATCGGGTGGGTCGCGGTCTGGCTCGCTTCCAGGTCGCGGACCGTCTCGGGCCCGGCCAGTCGGCTCGGGCTCAGCCGGGCGGCGACGCCGGCAAGCTCGGTCCGCAGCGCGAGCCGCAGACGCAGCATCATCCGCTGGCCGACGCCGTTCGACACCTGGGTCAGCGGATACATCGACCCGACCACCACGGTCAGCCCGAGCAGCGGACGCCAGACGTCACCGCTGTCGATCAGATCACGGATCAGCACCACCTGCGCCCCGGGCAGGATCGCCAGCAGGAGTTGGAGAACCGAGTACGTCGCAAGCCATCCCGGGGTGATCCGGAGGGCGTCGATCAACGATTCACGGGCAGTACGGAACGCGTCGAGCACGATGATCCTCGCAAGGCAGGCCGGAGCCGCGCCGGTGTTCCAGCGCGGATCGCGTCGGCCGCAAATTGCGTGTCATCCCAGCAAGCAGGCCCAGCCCGTGCATCCAGGGATCCAGTGGCAGATCACGTTATGACGTCGCACCCGAGGCTACAGGGTTGGCCGGCCACTCAGTGGGGCGGGATGTTCTGGTTCAGGTGGAACAGGTTGCCGGGGTCGTACTTCTGCTTGAGGTCGTGCAGCCGGTCGTACGTCGCGGCGCCGTACGCGGATCGGATGCGGTCGGTGCCCTCGTCGGTCAGGAAGTTGACGTAGACGCCGGACTGGTGTGGCGTCATCGCTCGCCACGAGTCGCGGACCCAGTCGCGCTGTTCCTCGAAGCCCTCGGGGCCCGGCGTCGCGCCGACGAAGTTGAAGGTGTGGCCGCTCGACCGGCCCCCGAACGCCGTACTGTCGTCAGGCACCCGGGAGACCGCGCCGCCGAGGTGGAAGATCGGGTACGACGTGAGGGGTGAGTCGATCGCCCGTCCGCGGTCGACTGCGATGTCGATGACCTCGTCGGTCAGCTCGGCGACGTCGCAGGAGCGCATGTAGTACCACCGGCCGTGCGGGAAGCTCGGGTCGAGCATCGACTGCAGGCTGACGAACGACCTCGGCGTACACAGATCCAGGACCGGTGCCGCGAAAGCCTTCAGCGGCGCCACCGCGCGCTCCCCGTCTTCGACCGGACCGGCGTAGCACGCCATCACCATCACCACGGGCCGGCCGTGAAGTTCAGGCGGCATCGCCGGGACGGCGGGCACCCAGCGGTGGATCACCGCGGTGGTCAGCTCGTCCGGGATGTCGGTGATCCAGTCCTGATAGAAGCGCAGCAGCTCCGGCGCCTGCTCCATCGGCCATGCGATCGGTCCGGCATACACGGTCGGCCCGACCGGATGCAGCCGGAACTCGAACTCGGTCACGATCCCGAAGTTCCCGCCACCACCCCGGATCCCCCAGAACAGATCGGCGTTGACGTCCGCACTCGCGGTCACCAGTTCGCCCTCGGCAGTGACCAGGTCGACCGAGAGCAGGTTGTCGATGCTCAGCCCGTACTTGCGCATCAGCCAGCCGATCCCGCCGCCGAGCGTGAGCCCGGCCAGGCCGGTGTGCGTGACGATGCCGGACGGCGTCGCCAGGCCGAACGCCTGGGTCTCACGATCGAGTTCCCCGAGCAGTACGCCCGCCTGCGCCCGGGCAGTACGCCGTACCGGATCGACCCGGATGCCCTTCAACAGCGACAGGTCCAGCAGGATGCCGCCGTCGCAGGTCGAGTGGCCGGGGAAGCTGTGACCGCCGCCGCGAACCGCCACCGGCCCACCGGTACGGCGAGCGAACGCGAGCGCAGCGCGGATGTCGGCCACGCCGGTGCACCGAGCGATCAGCCCTGGTCGGCGGTCGATCGACCCGTTCCAGACCTTCCGGAGGTCGTCGTACGATGCCTCCCCCGGATGAACCAGCTCCCCACGGAAGTCCTCGCCAAGTGCCTGAATCTCCGGAGTAATCGTGCTCATGACCAGCTCCCCGAGTCCCCTCCCCCAGGCCTCCTCACCGGCCAGTTTGCTCCTGCCGCGGAAGGCTGTCGAGGCTCTCAGAGAGCGAAAGCGCCGGCGTCCTCGTCGAAGGGGCCCATGACGGTGAGGGCGGGCGTGCCGACGTAGAGGTCGGCGGCCAGGGCGGTCACGTCGTCGAGGGTGACCGAGTCGATGCGGTGCAGGATCTCGTCGACGGTGGGGAGTTCGCCGTACACGAGTTCGGCCTTCGCGATCCGGGTCATCTTGGCGCCGGTGTCCTCGAGGCCCATCACGACCGAGCCGCGCATCTGGCCCTTGCCGCGGAGCAGTTCGTCCGGGGTGATGTTGCCGCGGGCAATCGACTCGAGCTCGCCGCGGATCACGTCCAGGACCTCGGGGGCCTTCTTCGGCAGGCAGCCCGCGTACACGCCGACCATGCCCGAGTCGGCGTACGCCGAACCGAACGTGAACACCGAGTACGCCAGTCCGCGTTTCTCCCGCACTTCCTGGAAGAGCCGCGACGACATCCCGCCGCCGACGATCCCGTGCAGTACGCCGGCGATGTAGCGGCGCGCGTCGCTCCGGACCAGCCCGGGCATCCCGAGCACCAGGTGCGCCTGCTCGACGTCCCGGTGGTGCACCTGCACCCCGCCGTACGTCGGAACGGTCTTGCCGGCACCACGTCGTACAGCGGCCGGCTCGGCCTCGGCCGTGACCCAGTGCCGCTCGAACGCCTTGCGGACCAGGCGGACCACGTCGGCGTGGTCGACGTTGCCGGCCACCGAGACCACGATGTTGGACGGCTTGTAGCGGCGCCGGTACCAGCCCACGACCTGCTGGCGGGACAGCCCGGCGACCGATTCCGGCGTACCGGTGATCGAGCGCCCCAGCGGGGACCGGCCCCACAGCTGCTCGGCGAACAGGTCGTGGATGTGGTCCGACGTCTCGTCGGCGTGCATCGCGATCTCTTCGTCGATGACGTCGCGCTCACTCTCCACGTCGGCGTTCGTCAGCGTGGCGGAGGTGATCATGTCGCAGATGACGTCGACCGCGAGCGGCAGGTCGGAGTCCAGCACCCGCGCGTAGTAGCAGGTGTACTCCTTGCCGGTGAACGCGTTCATCTCGCCGCCGACCGCGTCGATCGCGGCGGAGATCTCCAGCGCGTCGCGGCGCTCGGTGCCCTTGAACAGCAGGTGTTCCAGGAAGTGCGTCGCACCGGCCAGCTGCTCCGGCTCGTCGCGGGAGCCGACGCCGACCCACAGACCGAACGTGACCGAGCGGAAGCCCGGCACCGACTGGGACAGCACGCGAAGCCCGGAGGGCAGGACGGTCCGTTTCACCGGACCGCCCGCCTCCGGGCTCAGCAGCGTGCTGGTGATGGCTCGAGTCACTCGGCGGCGGGCTCGGCCTTCTTGTCTGCCTCTTCACCCTCGATGACCGGGATCAGCGAGAGCTTGCCGCGGTCGTCGATCTCGGCGATCTCGACCTGCAGCTTCTGGCCGACCGAGAGCACGTCCTCGACGGCCTCGACGCGCTTGCCACCGGCCAGCGGACGCAGCTTGCTGATGTGCAGCAGGCCGTCCTTGCCCGGCAGCAGGCTGATGAACGCACCGAAGTTGGTCGTCTTCACGACCGTGCCCAGGTAACGCTCGCCCTTCTCCGGCATGGTCGGGTTCGCGATCGCGTTGATCGCGGCCCGGGCCGCCTCGGCCGACGGGCCGTCGGTCGCGCCGATGTACACGGTGCCGTCGTCCTCGATCGAGATGTCGGCGCCGGTGTCCTCGGTGATCTGGTTGATCATCTTGCCCTTCGGGCCGATGACCTCGCCGATCTTGTCGACCGGGACCTTTACCGAGATGACCCGCGGCGCGAACTCGCTCATCTCACCCGGCGCGTCGATGGCCTTGGCCATCACGTCCAGGATCGTCAGGCGGGCGTCCTTGGCCTGGGTCAGTGCGCCGCCCAGCACGCTGGCCGGGATGCCGTCCAGCTTGGTGTCGAGCTGCAGGGCGGTGACGAAGTCCTTCGTACCGGCGACCTTGAAGTCCATGTCGCCGAACGCGTCCTCCGCGCCCAGGATGTCGGTCAGCGCGACGTACTGCGTCTCGCCGTCGATCTCACCGGAGATCAGACCCATCGCGATACCGGCGACCGGGGCCTTCAGCGGCACACCGGCGTTCAGCAGCGACAGCGTCGAGGCGCAGACCGAACCCATCGAGGTGGACCCGTTCGAACCGAGCGCCTCGGACACCTGACGCAGCGCGTACGGGAAGTCCTCGCGGGACGGCAGCACCGGCACCAGGGCCCGCTCGGCCAGCGCGCCGTGACCGATCTCGCGGCGCTTCGGCGAACCGACCCGGCCGGTCTCACCGGTCGAGTACGGCGGGAAGTTGTAGTTGTGCATGTACCGCTTGCGGGTCTCCGGGGAGAGCGTGTCCAGCTGCTGCTCCATCCGGAGCATGTTCAGCGTGGTGACACCCATGATCTGGGTCTCGCCGCGCTCGAACAGCGCCGAGCCGTGCACCCGCGGGAGCACGCCGATCTGGGCCTTCAGCGGCCGGATGTCGGCCAGCCCGCGGCCGTCGATGCGGACCTTCTCCTTCAGCACCCGCTGCCGGACCAGCTTCTTGGTCAGCGAGCGGAAGGCTGCGGACAGCTCCTTCTCGCGGCCCTCGAAGTCGGCGGCCAGCTTGTCCACCGTGGCGGCCTTGACCGCGTCGGTGGCGTCTTCGCGCTCGTGCTTGCCGGCGATGGTCAGCGCCTGCGCGAGCTCCTCGCTCGCGGAAGCCTCGACCGCGGCGAACGCGTCGTCCTGGTAGTCCGGGAAGACCGGGAACTCACCGGTCGGCTTCGCGGCCTTCGCCGCCAGCTCGGACTGCGCGTCGACCAGGGCCTTGATGAACGCCTTGGAGGCCTCGAGGCCCTCGGCGACGATCTCCTCGGTCGGCGCCTGCGCGCCACCGGCGACCTTGTCGAAGGTGGTCGGGGTCGACTCGGCCTCGACCATCATGATCGCGACGTCACCGGACTCGGTGACACGACCGGCGACCACCATGTCGAAGACGGCGTCCTCGAGCTCGGTGTGCGTCGGGAACGCGACCCACTGGGTGCCGATCAGCGCGACGCGGGTGGCGCCGATCGGGCCCGAGAACGGCAGCCCGGCGATCTGGGTGGACATCGACGCCGCGTTGATCGCGAGCACGTCGTACAGCTTGTCCGGGTTCAGCGCCAGGACCGTGATGACGACCTGGATCTCGTTGCGCAGGCCGGACACGAACGACGGCCGCAGCGGGCGGTCGATCAGCCGGCAGGTCAGGATGGCCTCCTCGGAAGGACGGCCCTCCCGGCGGAAGAACGAGCCCGGGATGCGACCCGCGGCGTACATCCGCTCCTCGACGTCCACCGTCAACGGGAAGAAGTCGAACTGGTCCTTGGGCTTCTTGCTGGCCGTGGTGGCCGACAGCACCATCGTGTCGCCGTCGAGGTAGGCGGCGGCGGAGCCGGCGGCCTGCTGGGCCAGACGGCCCGTCTCGAAGCGGATGGTACGGGTGCCGAAGCTGCCGTTGTCGATGACGGCCTCAGCGAATTCGGCGCCCTCCATGGGCGCACTTGTGGATCCCGACACGGGATACCCCTCTCTCACAGTGTGACGACTGCGAGGCGCGAGCTTCCGGGATGCCGGTCTTCGATCGAGGCCCGCGGGTATTTGCCAAGATATCCAGCACTACCCGAAAGCCACTACCGAGGACCGGTCGTGGTCCCGCCACGCGCTTCGCGTCGCCTCGTACGTCTTACGTGGTTCGATATTCAGTTGTTCCACACCAAGGCGTGGATACGCGAGGAGCGGCCACCCGAGCTTCGGGGGCCGCTCCTCGCGACGTCATCGGCGAAGGCCGAGCCGCTCGATCAGGGAGCGGTAGCGGTTGATGTCCTTCTTCGCCAGGTAGTTCAGCAGCCGGCGGCGCTGACCGACGAGCAGCAACAGGCCACGACGGCTGTGGTGGTCGTGCTTGTGCTCTTTCAGGTGCTCGGTGAGGTGAGCGATGCGGTGCGTCAGAAGCGCAACCTGGACCTCGGGGGACCCGGTGTCGCCCTCGGTCAGGGCGTACTCACCCATGATCTTCTTCTTCGTTGCGGCATCAACAGATGACACAGGATTCCTCTCGATTTCCGTTGCGCGGCGCACCGGGGCATTCTTCACCCGAGCACTCTCGATCCGCGGCCGTTCAGACGGCAGCAGCCAGCGTATCAGTCCGTGGACGCGCCCCCTAATCAGCCCTGATCAGTTGCTGAGCAGGTGTCGCGCCCCGTCGACGTCGGCCTTCATCTGCACCAGCAGCTCGTCGATGCTGTCGAACCGGATCTGCGTGCCGCGCAGCCGGGCGACGAAATCGATCGCGACCGTGGCGCCGTACAGCTCGAGGTCGTCGCGGTCCAGCACGTACGACTCCACCCGGCGGTCCACGCCGTCGAAGGTCGGGTTGCTGCCGACACTGATCGCCGCGGGCAGCGGATCCGGGTACGCCGGGGCGCCCGGAGCCGGTGTCAGCACGGTCAGCCACCCGGCGTACACACCGTCCTGCGGCACCGCGGCGCCCGGGTCGGCGGGGATGTTCGCGGTCGGGTAGCCGAGCTCGCGGCCGCGCTTGTCGCCCTCGACGACCACGCCGGTGACCCGCAGCGGACGGCCGAGCGCCTCCGCGGCGGCCTCCACGTCGCCGTCGGCCAGCCGCTGGCGCACGTACGTCGACGACCAGGGCTGCTCGTCCCCCGCGAGGCTCAGACCCTCGACCTGGAAGCCGTACTGCGTTCCCGCCTGGACGAGGGTGTCGACGTGGCCGGCCGCCTTGTGACCGAAGCGGAAGTTCTCACCGACCACGATCGCCTTCGCGTGCAACGCGTTCACCAGCGTGCGCTCGATGAACTCCTCGGGCGACCAGTGCGACACCTCCTTGGTGAACGGGAGGATCAGCACCGCGTCCGCGCCGGCCTCGCCGAGCAGTTCGGCGCGCCGGCCAGGATCGCTGAGCTGCAGCGGCGCGTGGTCGGGCCGCAGGACCCGCATCGGGTGCGGGTCGAAGGTCATCGCGACCACCGGCAGGCCACCCAGCTCGGCCGCCCGCGCGCGGGCGTGCGCGAGCACCTCCTGATGACCCCGGTGCACCCCGTCGAAGTTCCCGATGGTGACGACGGTCGGCCCGAGCTCCGGGCTCACCTCGTCCAATCCATGCCAGACACGCATGGCAGCAGGATTCCATGCCCGCCCCGCATTGCTTCCATCAGGTCCACGATCACCCCTTGTAATCGTGCGGTGACTAAACTTATGGTGGGCCGCGCATTGGATGAGCCTGGGGAGGTCTCGTGAAGCTACGCCGTCTGGTTGCTGTCTGCGCTGCACTCGCACTGGTGGCCGGCTTACCTGCCGCTGCCGCCACCGCTGCGCCGAGCTCCACGACGTCCACCGGCTTCTCGAGGTACGTCGCGCTGGGCGACTCGTACACGTCCGCGCCGTTCGTCCCCTTGGCCGACCTGTTGTCGCTCGGGTGCGCCCGTTCGTACAGCAACTACCCGAAGCTGCTGGCCTCGGCGCTCGGCGTGCACCGGTTCACCGACGTGAGCTGCGGCGGGGCGGACACCACGAACATGACCTCGCCACAGAGCACGATCCTCGGCACCGCGGCGCCGCAGTTCGACGCACTCACGCCGGACACGGACCTGGTGACGCTCGGGATCGGCGGAAACGACTTCGGGGTCTTCGGCGACATCATCGGCACCTGCCCAGGGCTGCGCGCCTCCGACCCGACCGGGGCGCCGTGCAAGGCGCACTTCACGGTCGACGGCGTGGACACGCTGAAAACCAAGATCGCCCAGACCCAGACCCGGATCGCGATCGTCGTCCAGGGCATCCGGGCGAGGTCGCCGCAGGCCACGATCGTGCTGGTCGGCTACCCGAAGATCGCGCCGGAGCACGGGACCTGCCCGTCGATCCTCCCGTTCGCCGACGGCGACTACGCGTACCTGTACTCGATCGAGCAGGCGCTGAACGCGGCCGTCTCCGGGGCAGCCGAGGCCGGCGGAGCGACGTACGTCGACACCTTCGGGCCGTCCACCGGGCACGACGCCTGCGCCCCGGACGGCCAGGCGTGGATCCAGGGCAAGGACATCAACCTGCTGCGGGCGATCAGCTACCACCCGCGCTTCGAGGGCGAGGCCGGGATGGCCGCGCTCACCTACAAGACGCTGACCGGCCTGCCGCCGGTCGTCACCGCGACCGAGCAGGCCACCTGGGCCGCTCAGGCGCGCACGCTGGCGAAGCAGGCCGCGGCATCACCTCAAGCTGCCCTCTCCCCCAAGGCCCTCGAGGCCTCCCTGAACCGCGTACGGACCAGCGCGCAACGCTGACCCTTTCCAATCCGTACTGCGGACCACGGGCCGGGCCACCTCACGCGTGGCTCGGCCCGCTGGTTTCTTCGAGGAGGTCCGTCAGTGCCTGTCCGAGCGGGAGATCGACGCGGTACGTCGCGTACGGGTCGCCGCGGGTCAGGCCCTGGTTGACGATCAGCACCGGCGTACCGGCCTTGGCGGCGTGCCGGACGAAGCGGAACCCGGACATCACGGTGAGGGACGACCCGAGGACGAGGACGGCGTTCGCGTCGTCGATGAGCCGGTAGCAGCGTTCGACGCGGCTCTTCGGGACGTTCTCGCCGAAGAAGACCACGTCGGGTTTGAGGACGCCGCCGCAGACCGTGCACGTGACGACGGTGAACGTGCGGACGACGTCCTCGGGCAGTTCGACGTCGCCGTCCGGGTTGATCCGGGTCGCCTCGGCCGTGAACGCCTGGTTGGCGGCGCGGAGGCGGCGGTCCAGGACCTCGCGGGCGGAGGTCGTACCGCAGCCGAGGCAGATCACCCGGTCGAGGTTGCCGTGCAGTTCGATCACGTCGCGGGCACCGGCGGCCTGGTGCAGGCCGTCGACGTTCTGCGTGATGATGCCGCTCAGGTGGCCGCGGGCCTGGAGGGCGGCGACGGCGCGGTGACCGTCGTTCGGGGCGGCGCGGGCGATGGTGCGCCAGCCGAGGTGGCTGCGCGCCCAGTACCGCTGCCGCGCGGCCTCGCTCGCGGTGAAGTCGCCGTACGTCATCGGGGTATGCGTCCGCAGACTGCCGGTCTCACCGCGGTAGTCCGGGATCCCGGACTCGGTCGAGATCCCGGCGCCGCTCAGTACGACGACGCGCCCGGCAGCCACGGTCTGCGCGACCGGGCCGATGTCCGTCGCACCCGGCTCCAACGCCAGCACCTCGGGCCCGGGGGCCCACTCCAACGTCGGACGAGAACGCACCACTCCAGCGTACGTGCAGATCAATCGGCGCGGGGCGGTCCTGCCTTCAGGCGGCGTTCGGCGGCCTGGCGAACGGCGACCGGATCCATCGAAGACCAGTCCGCGTCGACCCACCAGGTCGCGCCGGCGTCGGCCCACGGACGGACCGTGTCCGCTGCCTTGGCGTCGTCGGCGGGGGTCATGCCTTCGGCGACCACGTCGTACCCGTCCATCGTGAGGCCGTGTGCCTCGCGTTCCTTGCGGATCCAGTCGACGCCCTCCGCCACGACCGCAGGCGTCACCTCGCCGTCGCCGACGTAGGCCGGGAGCCAGCCATCCTGAAGTGCTGCGCGGCGCATCGACTTCGGTCGTGGCCAACCGCCCACGACCCAGGTCGGGACCCGCGGCTGCTGCACGGGCGGCGGCGGGGCCGGTGGCATCAGCTCGGCGATCTTGCGGGCCTGGTAGTGCTTGCCCGAGTACTCGAACGGTTGGTCGCGCCACAGATGCGGCAGCAGCTCCAGCGACTCGTCCATGAGCTCCGCACGGACCTTCCGCCCGGGGTCCTCCTCGAACAGCCAGAACCGGTCCTCCCCGGTCACCCCCAGCCCGACCGAGAGGATCACCCGGCCACCGCTGAGGTTGTCGACAGTCGAGACCTGTCCCGCCACGTCCCACGGTTTTCGGCGTGGCAGCGGCGTGAGCATCGTCCCGAGCCGGATCCGCTCGGTCGTCATCGCCGCGGCGCCGAGCATGACCCAGGCGTCGATACCCCAGATCGACTCCCACACGAAGAACCCGTCCCAGCCGTGCGCTTCGGCGATCGGCGCGAGCTCAGCCGCGTCACGCGCATCGCCGTACGCCATCACGAACCCGTGTTTCATGCCACCGGACGATACGCCGGGCCACCGACGTTTTGGCGCAGACGCGTGGACCCTCACATGCCGTCAGCCGCGCCAGGCCTCGGTAACTGCGGGGGATATCCGTTGCTCTTGTGGGTTCTCTGCTCGTATACGAAGGGAGAACCCACAAGAGCAGGGGAGAACCCCTGCAATGGTGTCCACGAGATGGGATCGGGGCTGCTGACCGCGGGCGCTGGCCGACTCGACCAGCTCGCGGGGCGTGCCCCGGGCTCCTGGGGGCTTGAACAAGTTATTGCCTGTTCAAGCCGACCACTTCCTGTTCAACCACCCCGGAACCGTCCTGGTCGGGCGACGGGGTTGGACGTGTGGCGAGTCGACGATCTTCTGCGTCCGTGGATTCAGGTTTAGCTGACGAAGACCGCCGTGGGTTTGGCGACGGGGCCGTGCGGTTCGTAGAGGGCCAGGAAGGTGCCGTCCGGGGCGAACATCGCGGTCTGTCCGGCGGTCAGGTCGAGGCCCGGCAGCGGGCGGCCGGTGCGGATCGCGGCCGCCTGGGTGTCGTCGGCGTCGTACCGCGGGAAGGTGCCGGCGGCAACATCCGCGATCGGCAACCATTCAAAGGACTCGGCGAGGGCCTCGAGGGTGTGCGCGGCCTTGAGATCGAAGGAACCGACCCGGGTACGGCGCAGCGCGGTCAGGTGGCCGCCGACGCCGAGTTCGGCGCCGAGGTCGCGGGCCAGCGCCCGGATGTACGTGCCGCTGGAGCAGTCCACCGAGATGTCGACCGAGATCCCGTCGGCCTCCGGGCGGACGTCGAGGATGTCGTAGCGCGACACGGTCACCGCCCGGGCCTTGAGCGCGACCTCCTCCCCCGCGCGCACCCGCTCGTACGCGCGCCGCCCGTCGACCTTGATCGCCGACACCTTCGACGGGACCTGCGAGATCTCCCCGCGGAACCCCTCGACGGCCGCCGAGATCGCCTCGGCGGTCACGCCGTCGACCGGAGCCGTGGACGTGATCTCGCCCTCGGCGTCGTCGGTCGTCGTCGTGGCCCCGAGCCGGATCGTCGCGTCGTACGACTTGTCGGCCAGTTGCAGGTGACCGAGCAACCGCGTCGCCCGGTTCACGCCGACGACCAGAACACCGGTCGCCATCGGGTCCAGCGTGCCGGCATGCCCGACCTTCCGGGTGCCCGCCAGCCGACGGATCCGGGCGACGACGGTGTGCGAGGTCAGCCCGGCAGGCTTGTCGACGACCACGATCCCGTCGGACGCCGGCGTGAAATCAAGGCTCAACGCAGTACTCAGTCCTGCTCGTCCTCGTCGTCGTCCTTGTGCTTGTAGGGATCCGCGTCACCCGCAGGCTTCGCGCCCGCGGCGGCCTTGGCCACCTCGGCATCGGCGCTCCGGGCCTTCTCGAGCAGCTCCTCGATGTGCCCCGCGGTCTCCGGCACGGCGTCCAGGAAGAACGCCACGCTCGGGGTGTGCCGCAGTCCGAGCGCCTTACCGACCTCGCTGCGGATCAGGCCTTTCGACGACTCCAGCGCGGCCGCCGTGTTCGCGCGGGCCTGTTCGTCGCCGTACACCGTGTAGAAGACGCTGGCCTCGCGCAGATCGCCGGTCAGCCGGGCGTCGGTGACCGTGACGAACCCGAGCCGCGGGTCCTTGACCCGGCGCTCCAGCAGTTCGGCGACGAGCACCTGGATCCGATCGGCCAGCTGCTTAGCCCTTGCTTCACCCATCAGGGCTCACTCCTTCATTCATGAACAACGTCCGGAGAGGCGACCAGCGCCTCTCCGGACGTTACTCCGGTGCCCCTGGGATCAGGGGCACCACCTGCTGTCAGCTACGCGGCTTCTCGCGGAGCTCGAACGCCTCGACGACGTCGCCGATCTTGATGTCGTTGAAGTTGTTGATGGTCAGACCACACTCGAAGCCCTCGCGGACCTCGGACGCGTCGTCCTTGAACCTCTTCAGCGACGACAGCTCGGTGTTGTCGACGACCACCGCGCCGTCCCGGATCAACCGGACCTTCGCGTTCCGCTTGAGCAGGCCGCTGGTCACCCAGCAACCGGCGATGTTGCCCACCTTCGAGGAGCGGAAGATCTCCCGGATCTCGGCCTGGCCGAGGGTGACCTCCTCGTAGATCGGCTTGAGCATGCCCTTCAGGGCGGCCTCGATGTCGTCGATCGCCGAGTAGATGACCGAGTAGTACCGGACATCCACGCCCTCGCGCTCGGCCAGGTCTCCGGCCTTGCCCGCCGGCCGCACGTTGAAGCCGATGATGACGGCGTTCGACGCGATGGCCAGGTTGACGTCGTTCTCGTTGATCGCACCGACACCGCGGTCGATGATCCGCAGGTTGACCTCGTCGCCGACCTCGATCCGGACCAGGGCGTCTTCGAGCGCCTCGACCGAACCGGACACGTCGCCCTTGAGGATCAGCAGCAGCTCCTGCGCCTCGCCCTTCTCCATCGAGGCCATGAAGTCCTCGAGGGTACGACGGACGCGACGCTTGGCGTTCGCGGCCGCACGGGCACGGGCTTCGCGCCGCTCGGCGATCTGCCGGGCCCTGCGGTCGTCGTCGACCACCAGGAACTTGTCACCCGCACCTGGCACGGCGGTCAGACCGAGCACCAGGACCGGACGCGACGGAGTCGCCTCCTCGACGGTGTTGCCGTGCTCGTCGAGCATGGCCCGGACCCGGCCGTACGCCGGACCGACCACCATCGAGTCGCCGACCCGGAGCGTGCCGCGCTGCACCAGCACGGTCGCCACCGGACCACGGCCCTTGTCGAGGTTCGCCTCGATCGCGATGCCCTCGGCGTGCATGTCCGGGTTGGCCCGCAGGTCCAGCGCCGCGTCCGCGGTCAGTACGACGCCCTCGAGCAGGCCGTCGATGTTGATCCGGGACTTGGCCGAGACGTCGACGAACATGGTGTCGCCGCCGTACTCCTCGGGGACCAGGCCGTACTCGGTCAGCTGACCGCGCACCTTGGCCGGGTCGGCCGCCGGAACGTCGATCTTGTTCACCGCGACCACGATCGGGACACCCGCCGCACGGGCGTGGTTCAGCGCCTCGATCGTCTGCGGCATCACGCCGTCGTCGGCCGCGACCACCAGGATGACGATGTCGGTGGCCTGCGCACCACGGGCACGCATGGCGGTGAACGCCTCGTGACCCGGGGTGTCGACGAAGGTGATCGCCCGCTCCTGGCCGTCGACCTCGGTGGTCACCTGGTACGCACCGATGTGCTGGGTGATACCACCGGCCTCGTCGGCCACGACGTTCGCCATCCGGATCGCGTCCAGCAGCTTCGTCTTACCGTGGTCGACGTGACCCATGACGGTCACCACCGGCGGCCGCGGTGCCAGGTCGCTGTCGTCGCCCTCGTCGTTGCCGAAGTCGATGTCGAACGACTGCAGCAGCTCGCGGTCCTCGTCCTCCGGCGAGACGATCTGGACGTCGTAGTTCAGCTCGGTACCGAGCAGCTCGAGCGTCTCTTCGTTCACCGACTGGGTCGCGGTCACCATCTCACCGAGGTGGAACAGCACCTGGACCAGCGACGCCGGGTCGACTCCGACCTTCTCGGCGAAGTCCGTCAGCGACGCGCCACGCGGCAGCTTCACGACCTCGCCGTCACCGTGCTTGACGCGCACGCCGCCGACGGCCGGAGCCTGCATGTTGTCGAATTCCTGGCGCTTCGCCCGCTTCGACTTGCGGCCACGACGCGCCGGACCGCCCGGACGCCCGAAGGCACCCTGCGTTCCGCCACGACCGCGGTTGCCCGGACCCGGACGGCCACCGCCGCCACCGGGCGGGCCGCTCGGGCCGCCGCCACCGGGACGGAAGCCGCCACCGGCGCCACCGCCACCGCCACCGCCGCGCGGACCGGCACCCGGACCGCCGCCGGGACGACCACGGCCACCGCCGCCGCCACCACCGCCGCCACCGGGACCGCCGGAGCCGCCACCGGGACGACCGGTGAACGTACCGGCCGAGGACTTCGGCATCATCGCCGGGTTCGGACGCGGGGCGCCCGGAACACCACCGGAACGCGGGCGGTCGCTACCGCCGCGCTCGCCGCCGCCACTGCGACCCTGCGGCGGACGCGGAGCCATACCGGCCGGGCTCGGAGCCTGCCGGTCGCCACCGCCCCCACCCTGGCCGGGGCGTGCGCCACCGCGCTGCATGCCCTGGGTCGAGCTGAACGGGTTGTTGCCCGGACGCGGAGCACCCGGACGCGGACCGCCGCCACCCTGGCCGCCCTGACGGGGCGCGCCGGGACGCGGGGCACCCGGACGGGGTGCACCCGGACGCGGACCGGAACCAGGACCACCCTGTCCACCCGGACGCGGGCCGGAGCCCTGGTTGCCACCCTGACCACCCGGACGCGGGCTCGCACCCGGTGCCGGACGCGGACCCGGACGGGCCGCGGAGTCGCCACCGGTACGACGCGGCGCCGGTGACGGAGCCGACGGGGTCTCCGGGGCCGCCTTCGCGGCCGGAGCCTCGAACGACGGGGCTGCCGGGGTCTCCGTCTTCGCCGCCGGAGCGGACTCGACCGGAGCCGACTCGACCGGAGCGGACTCCTGGCGCGGACCCGGCTTCGGGCCCGGACGCGGGCCCGGCTTGATCCCCGGGGCCGACTTCACCGGCGCAGCCTCGGCCGCAGGGGCCGGCGTGGCCGGAGCCTCGGCGACCGGAGCCGCCTCGGTGCGTACCTCAGCGGCCGGCGCGGTGCGCTCGGCCGGAGCCTTCGGTGCAGCCGGCTGGGCCGGCTTCGGCGCCGGTGCGACCGGTGCGGTCGCCTGCGGCGCGGCAGACGTGCTTGCGGCGGCCTTCTTGGCCGCGCGCTTCTTCGGCGGGTTCTTCTCGAACTCCTCCGCCAACCGTCGGACGACGGGTGCCTCGATCGTCGAGGACGCCGATCGGACGAACTCTCCCATGTCGTTCAGCCTGGTCAGAACGACCTTGCTGGTAACTCCGAGCTCTTTCGCGAGCTCGTAGACCCGGACCTTTGCCACTACTCTCCCTCTGGTCCGAGCCTGGGGCGCGGACCGTTAGTTGACGTACATGCTCATCGCATTGCACTCATCGTTCGACACTCATCGAGTGGTCATGAGTCGATGACCCGCCTTCATGTCGGTCACGACGGTCCGGTCAGACCGCCGCGGACGGCCGGGTGGCCGCCTTTTGCACTACTTCTTCCCTATCACGCTGCTCGACGTACTCCTGCAGCCCGGTCACGTCGAGCGGCCCCGGGACCTTGAAGGCCCGTGGGAACGCCTTGCGCCGGACTGCCAGGTCGAGGCACTCGGTCGCCGGGTGCAAGTGCGCCCCGCGACCGGGAGCCCGACGATCGGGATCCGGGAGGACAAGTCCTCCGGACACCGTCATCCGCAGCAGGTCAGTCGGACTGGATCGTTTCCGGCACCCGATACAGGTGCGCTCCCGAAGCTTCTCAGGGCGCGCGTCTGCAGTTTCTGTCACAGTTCCTCAGGGTGTGGTGACGACTCAGTCGACCGACCGAGAGATCAGTCTACCTTCTTGTCCTCACCAGTCACATCGGTATCCGGGCGGATGTCGATCCGCCAGCCGGTGAGCCGGGCGGCGAGGCGGGCGTTCTGCCCTTCCTTGCCGATCGCGAGCGACAGCTGATAGTCGGGTACGACGACGCGTGCGGCACGGGCCGCGGCGTCGACCACCTCGACAGACGTAACCTGCGCCGGGGACAGCGCATTCCCGACGAACGTCGCCGGATCGTCGCTGTGGTCGATGATGTCGATCTTCTCGCCGTGCAGCTCGTGCATGATGTTGCGCACCCGCTGGCCCATCGGCCCGATGCACGCGCCCTTGCCGTTCACGGACGGGTTCAGGGTGCGGACGGCGATCTTGGTCCGGTGCCCCGCCTCGCGGGCGATCGCGGTGATCTCGACGGTGCCGTCGGCGATCTCCGGGACCTCCAGCGCGAACAGCTTCTTCACCAGGTTCGGGTGCGTCCGGCTGACGGTGATCTGCGGCCCTTTGAAGCCCTTCCGGACGCCGACGACGTACACCCGCAGGCGGGAGCCGTGCTCGTACTTCTCCCCCGGCACCTGCTCGGGCGCCGGCAGCACGGCCTCGATCTTGCCGAGGTCGACCATCACCGACCGCGGGTCGCGGCCCTGCTGGACGACACCCGAGACGATGTCGCCCTCCTTGCCGGAGAACTCGCCGTACCGCACCTCGTCCTCGGCGTCGCGCAGCCGCTGCAGGATGATCTGCTTGGCCGTGGTGGCGGCGATCCGGCCGAAGTCGGCCGGGGTGTCGTCGTACTCCCGGGCCAGCGTGCCGTCCTCGGCCAGCTCGCGGGCGAAGACGGTCACGTGCCCGGTCTTGCGGTCCAGCTCGGCGCGAGCGTGCTGCTGCGCGCCCTCGGTGCGGTGGTACGCGACCAGCAGCGCCTGCTCGATCGCCTCGACGACCACGTCCAGGGAGATGTCCTTCTCCCGTTCCAGTGACCGCAGCACGGCCATGTCGATGTCCATGTCAGTTCTCCTCCACCGTGCCGTCGGCAGGTGTTTCTGGTTCGTCGTTGCCGGCGGGCCGGTTGAATTCGATCTGGACCTTGGCCTTCTCGACGTCGGCGTACGCGACCGTCTGCCGCTTGCCGTCCACGTCCAGCTCGGCCGCCTCCTCGGAGACGGACTTGATCCGGCCGGTCAGCTTCCCGCCGTCGGTCAGCGTGACCGCGACCAGGCGGCTGATGTTGCGCCGCCAGTGCCGGGGCAGGGTGAGCGGCCGGTCGACGCCGGGGCTGGAAACCTCCAGCGTGTAGGCGCCCTCGCCCATGATGTCGTCGGCGTCGAGCGCCTTGGAGATGGCTCTGGTCACCTCGGCGACGTCGTCCAGGCTGATACCGCGGTCGCGGTCGACCAGGACGCGCAGCAAGCGGCGCCGTCCGGCCGGAGCGATGTCCGCGGCCTCCAGGTCGCAGCCGAACTGCTCGACGATCGGCCGCAGGAAGTTCTCGAGGCTCGTGGTGTCCGTGTGGCTCGTGGGGCCCGGCTTTCGGCTCACAGGTTGACCTGCCTCTCTCCAGTTGTGCACCCGTTCCGCTCCCGACGGTCCGGCCGAGAGCAGTAGCCCACCTTATCCGCCCGGTGCCCTGATCCCGGTCATCGGCTCTCCCTGGCCGGTCATGGGCGGGTCAGCAGGTATCGTTCCGCCGTGCCTGAACGCCGCCTCAATCGACGCACTGTCGTCGTCACCGCCGCCCTTGTCCCGGGCGCGGTCGCGCTGGCCGGTTGCAAGGACGACGCCGCCTCCGGAGCCGGTACGCCGGGATCGAACGGCGCCGTGAACGGCACGCCGACGGCACCGGGGCCGACCGAGGAGACACCGACCGTCGACCCGGCAGTCGTCGCGGCGCTCAGTACTGCGGCGACCCAGGTGACTCAATTGTCCCAGCTCTACGCAACCGCGAGCCGCAAGTTCCCGGCGCTGCGGACCCAGCTCGCCGCGGGAGCGAAGTACCACGTGAGCCACCTGGCGAAGCTCAAGGAAACCCAGGGTGTGACAGCGCAGGCGGCCAAGTCCGCCGTCCCGGCGAGTTCGCAGGCCGCGCTGGCCGCCATCGCCAAGCAGGAGAAGGCCACCGCTGTCGCCCACGCGGCCGCCGCGGCCAAGCTGTCCGGCGCCCCGGCCCGCCTGCTCGCCGAGATCGCCGCGGCCGAGACCCAGCTGTCCTCGACGCTCACGCCGAAGAAGAAGGAAGCCTCGTGAACCAGGTCGAAGCCCTGCAGGCCGCGCTCGCCGGTGAGCACGCCGCGCTGTACGGCGTGGGCGTTGCCGGGGGCAAGCTCAGCGGGGCCAGGTTCCGGGACGCGACCGACACGTTCGAGATCCACCGCGGCAACCGCGACCGCCTGAGCGCCTTGCTGGTCGCCGCCGGCGAGACCCCGGTCGCCGCCCAACCGGCGTACGACCTCCCCCAGGTCGTCAGCAACACCGCGACAGCAACCGCCCTGGTTCTGCTGATCGAGCGCCGGATCGCGGCGGTGTACGGCGACCTCATCGAGGCCGCCGAACAACCCGCCGTACGCGCCTTCGCCATCGAGACCCTGCTCGGGTACGCGACCAGCCAACTCACCTGGGGCGGCGCCCCGGTGGCCTTCCCCGGCGCGACTGCCTGACGCACCGATCAGACGCCGAGGACGTGCTGGATGCCTGCCACCGCGGCGCCGCGAGCCCAGTCGGTAAAGGTCAGCGGGGTGGTGACGAGCTCGAGCGTGCAGCGCTGGATCTCGAACGGTCCCGGGCGGAGTCGATCATCGATCGTCTCCTGCAGAGCCGGCGAGTCGGTGAAGGCGGTGACGTCCTCGCCACCGAGCACGATGCAGGTCGTCTGGAGCGCCCCGGCGAACGAGGCCACGACATGCCCGAGCGCCCGGGCCGCGTCGTCGAGCCGACGGGCTGCGCGCTGATCGCCGGCGGACCGGGCCTGGACGAGGTCGGCCAGAGTGACGGGGTGCTTGGCTCCCGCTGAGGCGTTGCGCTCGAGATCCTCCCGGTTGAGATAGGCCGCCACACACCCGCGATGGCCGAGGCCGCAGCTGGGTCCGCTGCTGTCGACGGGTGCGTGCGCCAGCAGATGACCGTTGTCGATCAGTTCCTCGACGGCGACGCCGTTCCGGACGACGCCCACGCCCAGGCCGGCGCCGACGGTGATGATGCCGAAGGTCGAGTGGCCGCGGCCGGCGCCGAACCAGAGTTGCTCGCGGGCCAGCGCGGTGACGTCGTTGGTGACGATGACCGGAAGGCCGGTCCGGTCCCGCAGCGGTGCACCGAGATCGACCTCGCTCCAGCCCAGGAACGTCCCCTCCCGGACGACCGAACGTTCCGCGATCACTCCACCCACGGACACCCCGACGCCGTCCACGGTCGGCACCTTCGGAGCGAGCCGGTTCACCAGCTGGGCGATGAGCTTCACAGTGGCGGCAACCGGGACGGTACCGTCCTCGTCGGGCCGGGGCAGGGCCGTCCTCGTGGTCGCTTTGACCTCGCCGAACAGGTCGCAGACGACGCCGTACGCCGTGTCGCCGGTGAGCTTGACGCCGACGACGTGCCGGGCGCTGGGCACCGCGGTCAGGACGTGGCGGGGCCGGCCGATCGCTGCGGCCGACTCGGGGTCCTCGCTGGCGATGCCGCCGTGGATGAGAGCCCGGGCCAATCGGGACATCGACGCATAGGAGAGGTTGAGCCGGTCGCCGAGGTCACCCCTGGTCGCCGGCCCGTGGATCAGCAGCTGGCGGGTGACGGCGAGCTCTCCCGCGGTCAGGCCCCGCTCACCGGCTGGTCGCTCAGACGTGCCAGTCACCATCCACCCAGTTTACAAATCGTCGACGTGACCCTTGTCACACCGGCCATCCTGGCTTATTTTCAATCTGACTGTAAATAGCCCTGGACCCCGGCGAGCAGTCCCCGGGCGAAGGAGAGCTAATGGTCACCACGACCTCGATCCGGCCGGCGAAGACCGGTCGCGCCAGGAACGGCCCGCGCGACGACACTCGTCTGGCGCTGCTGTTCATCCTTCCCGCTCTGGTCGGCTTCGCAGTGTTCCTGGTCTGGCCGACCTTGCGCGGGATCTACCTCAGCTTCACGAAGTTCAACCTGCTCACGCCGCCGGAGTTCAACGGTCTGGACAACTACGTCCGGATGGTCCAGGACCCGGTGTTCTGGAACGCGCTGAAGGTGACGCTCTACTACGTCATCCTGAACATCGGCTTCCAGACGGTCCTCGCGCTGGTGATCGCGGTGATGATGCAGCGGCTGACGCAGCGGACCTGGCTGCGCGGCATCGTCCTGACGCCGTTCCTGGTCTCGAACGTGGTCGCCGCGATGGTCTTCCTCTGGATCCTCGACTACCAGCTCGGCATCGGGAACACGATCATCGCCGCGATCGGCCTCGACCGGATCCCGTTCCTGTCCGACAGCGCCTGGGCCATCCCGACGATCGCCTTCATCAATGTCTGGCGGCATGTCGGCTACACCGCGCTGCTGATCTTCGCCGGCCTGCAGACGATCCCCGAGACCGTCTACGAGGCAGGCCGCATCGACGGCGCGGGCGAGGTACGGATGTTCCGCAGCATCACGGTGCCGCTGCTGCGCCCGATCCTCTCGCTCGTCCTGATCATCACGGTGGTCGGCTCGTTCCAGGTGTTCGACACCGTGGCGATCGCGACGCGCGGTGGTCCCGTCGATTCCTCCCGGGTGCTGCAGTACTACATCTACGACGTCGCGTTCGGTCGTTTCCAGTTCGGCTACGCGTCGGCCATGTCCGTGGCGCTGCTCGCCGTCCTGGTGATCGTCACGTTCCTCCAGTACCGGCTCACCCGCGCCGAGTCCTCCGACCTGGCCTGAGGAGGCGACCATGACCACCGACACCACGCCGAAGATCGGCGCCGCGCCACCCGTAGTCGTCACGGAACCCTCGGCCACCCCGAGCGAACCCCACCGGTTCAGCGCCGGCCGCGCGCTCGCCTGGACGTTCATGATCCTGGTGATCCTCGTCAGCCTGTTCCCGTTCTACTGGATGCTGCGCACCGCGCTGTCCAGCAACAACGCCCTCTACGCGGGCTCCGACAACCTGCTGCCGGTGCAGACCTCGGCCGGCGGCTTCGAGCGGGTCTTCGGCCTGCAGACCGGGCAGGAGGCCATCGACGCCGGTGGCGCCGGGCAGGCGATCAACTTCTGGCGCTACCTGTTCAACTCCGTCGTCGTCGCCACGCTCATCACCGTCGGGCAGGTGTTCTTCTCCGCGATGGCGGCGTACGCGTTCGCACGGCTGCAGTGGAAGCACCGGGAGAAGGTCTTCGCCTTCTTCCTGGCCGGCCTGATGATCCCGGCGATCTTCACGCTGCTGCCGAACTTCGTGCTGATCAAGCAACTCGGCCTGGTGGACACCCTGCTCGGGATCTCCCTGCCGACCATGTTCATGACGCCGTTCGCGGTGTTCTTCCTGCGCCAGTTCTTCCTCGGGATCTCCCGCGAGGTGGAGGAGGCCGCGCTGATGGACGGCGCTTCCAAGGTCAGGGTGTTCTTCCGGCTCATCATTCCGATGTCGATGGCCCCGATCACGACGCTGGCGATCCTCACCTACATCGCGGCGTGGAACGAGTACTTCTGGGCCCTGATGGTGAGCTACACCGACAAGTCGCGCGTCCTCACCGTCGCGCTCGGCGTCTTCAAGTCCCAGACGCCACAGACCGGCCCCGACTGGTCCGGCCTGATGGCCGCCACCCTCGTCGCCGCCCTTCCGATGCTCCTGCTCTTCATGCTCTTCGCGAAGCGCATCGTCAACTCCATCGGCTTCAGCGGGATCAAGTGAGGAGCCCGGCATGATCACCTTCCGGCAACGGATCCGCACCGCGGTCGCCCTGCTCACCGCGGCGGCCTTGACCGCCTGCGGCGCCACGACCGGCAGCAGCGCGAACGGGACCATCGAGTACTGGCTGTGGGACTCCGCCCAGCAGCCGGGCTACCAGAAGTGCGCCGACGCGTTCGCGCAGGCCAACCCCGGCCTGAAGATCCATATCTCGCAGTACGGCTGGGACGCCTACTGGTCCAAGCTCACCGCGGGCTTCATCGCCGACACCGCGCCCGACGTCTTCACCGACCACCTGTCGAAGTTCGCCCAGTACGTCGATCTGAAGGTCCTCCGCCCGCTCGACGACCTCGGCCCGACCGGCGACATCGAGGACGGCGATTACCAGCCGGGCCTGGCGGAACTGTGGAAGGGCCAGGACGGCAAGCGGTACGGCGCCCCGAAGGACTGGGACACGATCGCCATCTTCTACGACGCTGCCGCGATCAAGGCGGCCGGCGTGGATCCCGCCGAGCTGCAGACCCTCACCTGGAACCCCCAGGACGGCGGCACGTTCGAGAAGCTCGTCGCACATCTCACCATCGACGAGAAGGGCGTCCGAGGTGACGAGCCGGGCTTCGACAAGGCGCACGTCAAGACGCACGGCCTCGGCTCCGAGGGCTCCGGCGGCGGTGGCTGGGGCCAGACGCAGTGGTCGGCGTTCACCGGCAGCACGGGCTGGCAGGCAACCGACAAGAACCCGTGGGGCACGAAGTTCAACCTGGACCAGCCGGCCCTCCAGGACACGCTGAGCTGGTACTTCGGCCTGGTGCAGAAGGGCTACATGCCCAGCTACGAGGAGATCGGCGGGGCGAACGCGATCGGCACCGACAAGCAGATCCAGTCCGGTACGGCGGCCATGGGCCTGAGCGGCTCGTGGATGATCTCCAGCTTCACCAAGCTCACCGACTCCGCCGGCAAGAAGCTGGACATCGGGCTGGCGCCGACCCCGATCGGGCCGAGCGGCAAGCGGGCGTCGATGTTCAACGGCCTGGCCGACTCGGTCACCACGCTGTCGAAGCAGCCCGAGAACGCCGCGAAGTGGGTCAAGTTCCTGTCCGGCGAGGAATGCCAGAACATCATCGGCCAGTCCGGCGTCGTGTTCCCGGCCAGGCCGGCCGGCACCGACCTGGCGATCGCCTACAACAAGTCCGAGCGCAAGCTCGACGTCACCCCGTTCACCCAGCAGGTCGTGGACAAGACGACGTTCCTGTTCCCGGTGACGACGAACGCGGCCGATATCGCGGCCCTGATGGCACCACGCCTCGACGCCGTCTACATCGGCAGTTCGCCGGTCAGCTCGCTGACGAAGCTCAACACCCAGCTCGACGACCTGTTCAAGGTCGCCCAGTAGGGCGCCCAGTAGGAGGAAAGGTCGGCCCGGCTCGCGACTGTTCAGACCCGATCGCGAGCCGGGCGCCCACTACCGCCTACGGCGCCACGGGCCGGTGATCGCGTAGGTGATGCCGGGGTTGTAGACGTTGAAGAACATCGTCCGGCCGTCCGCGGAGAAGCCGGCGCCCGCCAGTTCGCCGTACTCCGGATCCTCCGGGGTGCCGTTGTTCACCCGGTTGCGGGCGAACTTGAACACCTGACCGTCCTCCGTGGTGCCGAGGATGTGCTGCTCGCCGAGCCCGTCCTCGCACATCATCAGTCCGCCGTACGGCGACATCGTGATGTTGTCGGGGGCATCGAACTCGGGGTCGTCCGAGCCGGGCGACGGCCGGGTGAAGATCACCTCGAGGCGCAGGGTCTGCTTCCGCGGGTCGTATCGCCAGACCTGGCCGTCGTGGTTCACCTTCGGGCCGAGCTCGGTCCGCGCGAACGACGAGACGAAGTACACGCAGCGGTCCCGGGTCCCCCACCAGCAGCCTTCGAGCTTGTAGCCGCCGGTGATCGGCTTGGCGTAGTCCTGCGCCCGGACCGACTCGGTCGTCGCCAGCGGATCCGGCACTTTCACCCACTGCACACCATGGAACAGCGTGCCGGCCTCCTGGACGACCGACAGGTCGGGCAGGTCCGGAATGTGCATCGCCTGCAGCTCGCCACCGGCGCGCAGCGAGCCCCAGCCGCCGCGCGGGCGGTTCGGCAGGAACCGGTAGAAGCCGCCGAGGGGCGCGACGAACGCGTCCTCGGTCTCGTACACGATCCCGGTGGACGGATCGATGGCGACGGCCTCGTGCTGGAACCGGCCCATCGGCTTCAGCGGCGTCGGGTTGACGTTGCGGCGGTCGTCGTACGGGTCGACCTCGAAGATGAAGCCGTGGTCCTTGGTGTAGCCGCTCTCACCGGCCTTGAGTTCGGTCTCCTCACAGGTCAGCCAGGTCCGCCACGGGGTGATCCCACCGGAGCAGTTGATCGCCGTACCGCCGAGGCTGACGAACTCCTGCGTCGCCGCGTTGTGCCGGTTCACGACCAGCGTGCTGGTGCCGCCGGCACCAGCCGGGTCGTAGGTCCGCTCGGCCGGGGCGACGACCTTGATGGCCGCGGTCGGACTGCACTCGTGGTTGCGGACCAGCCGGGCACCGCCGTCGCGGTCCGCGAACGCGCCCATGCCGTCGAACCGGCTCGGGGTCTGCAGCCCGTCGGGCCGGACGGTGCCCTCACGGGACAGGATCTTGTAGCTGAACCCGTGCGGCAGGTCGAGCATGCCGTCCGGGTCCTCGATCAGCGGTCCATAGCCGATCTTCGGGCCGGACGTGCCGAGCGCGGGCTGGGCGGTGTACAGCGCCTCCACCGAGCCGGCCAGACTGATCGCGACTCCCGCGGCGGCGGCACGGCCGACGAACTGACGTCTGGACAGAGAGCTGGACTCGAGTTCGGACACGGGCGGCCTCCAAGCTTCGGCACAAGCAGTGGTCGACAGTGAACGTACGGTAAACAACTCGCCAACAGCAAGAGAACGCGTGTCAGAAAGCCACCGCGATGCGCGGGTCTCGTCCGACCTGAGGGAGGTCTCGGGCACGGATCCGCGGTCAGGGTGGAGAGATGAGCGCTGATCTCGGTCGCGGACTGACCAGCCTGTTCGTCGTCGTGCTGGTGGCGGCCCTGACACCTGTGCTCGTCGGGTTGCTCAGCCGGCTGCGGATCCCCCAGGTCGTAGTGCTCATTCTCGGCGGCGTGGTGGTCGGACCGCACGTGCTTGATCTCGCCGACCCGGAAAGTATCGAACTGCTCGCGAACCTCGGTCTGGGGTTCCTGTTCCTGCTGGCGGGTTATGAGCTCGATCTGGCGGTCTTCCGGCAGCGGGCCGGCAAGCTCGCTGTCGTCGGATGGCTGATCGCGGTGGCGCTGGCCATTGCGGTCGTCGCGGCGCTCGCGGAGCTGGGGGTCGTGCGGGCGTTCGTGCCGGTCGCGCTCGGCCTGACGACGACGGCGCTCGGAACGCTGTTACCGATCCTGCGGGACAACAACATGCTGGGCGGGTCGTTCGGCTCCTACGTCCTGGCCGCGGGGGCGGTCGGGGAGTTCCTGCCCGTCGTTGCCATCGCGATCTTCCTCGGGTCGCACGGCCGGTTCATCGGGCTCATCTCACTGGTCGCGGTGGGCGTCCTCGGGCTCCTGCTGAGTCTGGCGCCCAGACTGGGTCGTGGCGGCCGGATCGCGCAGATCCTGTCGGAGGGGCAGGATGCGACCTCGCAGACCACGCTGCGCTGGACGGTCGCGATGTTGCTGCTCCTGCTCGTCATCGCCAGCGACTTCGGGCTCGACGTCGTCCTGGGTGCCTTCGTGGCGGGTGTCGTCCTGCATCGGTGGGCACCCGGGAACGTCGAGGCGCTGGACCACAAACTCGATGCCGTCGGCTACGGCTTCTTCATCCCCATCTTCTTCGTGTCGTCCGGGATGGGTCTCGACCTGCACTCGATCGCCGAGGCACCCGGTCGGCTGTTCCTGTTCTTCTTCTTGCTGCTCGCCGTGCGCGGCCTGCCGACCCTGCTCGTGTACCGATCCGCGCTCGGCTGGCCGCGACGTCTCGAGCTCGTCTTCGTGGTGTCGACGGCGTTGCCGCTGCTCGTCGCTCTCAGCGAGATCGGACTCGAGACCGGTGAGATGCTGCCCGAGAACGCGGCCGCGTTGGTGGGCGCTGGCGTCCTGTCCGTGCTGGTGTACCCGGCGATCGCCGTCGCCATCCACCGCAGGATCGCCCGAACGCCCGACGAGCCCGGCGACCCCCGGCCCTAGCTTCTCCGCCGGTCAGGTCGCCGCCGCGTCCGCCCGCCGGCGCGCGGCCGGAATGCCCGACGCACCATGCCGGCGGGACTTCGCGCGATCCAGCGCGGCGTCGAGCGTGATGGCCGCGTCGATCAGCGCCAGGTGCGTGAAGGCCTGCGGGAAGTTGCCGAGTTGCTGACCAGTCCGGCCGATCTCCTCGGAGAACAGGCCCACGTGATTGGCGTAGGTGAGCATCTTCTCGAAGATCAGCCGTGCCTCGTCGAGGCGGCCGGCCCGGGCCAGGGCGTCGACATAGTTGAAGGTACAGAGCGAGAACGTGCCCTCATCACCGGCCAGCCCGTCCGGTGACGCGGCCGGGTCGTAGCGGTAGACCAGGCTGTCGACCACCAGTTCGGCCTCCATCGCGTCCAGGGTCGACAACCACATCGGATCGGTGGGCCCGATGGCGCCGACCGTTGCCATCCGCAACATGGACGAGTCGAGCACGGTGTCGCCGTAGTGCTGCACGAAGGCCCCGAGTTTCTCGTTCCAGCCGCGCTGCAGCACCTGGTTGTGGATCGCGTCCCGCGTCGTCACCCACCGGCCCACCGAGCCGGCAGGCCCCGCTCGGTGGCCAGCCTGATGGCCCGGTCGAAGGCGACCCAGCTCATCACCCGGCCGTAGGTGAAGTCCTTCTGCCCGCCGCGCGTCTCCCAGATCCCTTCCCCGGGCAGGTCCCAGTTCTCGGCCAGCCAGTCGACGATGCCCCGCAGGGCGGCCCAGGTCTGGAGGTCGACGTCGATGCCGTGCTGGTCGGCGAAGTAGATGCTGTCCAGCGCCTCACCGTAGATGTCCATCTGCCGCTGCTCCGAGGCACCGTTGCCGATCCGTACCGGCCGGGAGCCGCGGTAGCCCTCCAGGTGCTCGAGGGACTCCTCGGTCAGATCGGACGACCCGTCCACGCGGTACATGATGTTCAGTGGGCCGCCTCTCCCGCCGGCCTTCTCCTGAACGCGGTCACGCAGCCAGCCGCAGAAGTCCGCCGCCTCCTCGGTGAAGCCGAGGCCGAGCAGCGCGTAGACGGAGAACGACGCGTCCCGCACCCAGGTGTAGCGGTAGTCCCAGTTGCGCTCGCCGCCGATCTGCTCGGGCAACCCGGCCGTCGGAGCGGCGACCAGTGCGCCGGTCGGCGCGTACGTCATCAGCTTGAGCGTGATCGCCGAGCGCTGCAGCATCTCCCGCCACCGGCCGGTGTATGTCGACTGCGACAACCAGTCGCGCCAGAACGCGGCCGCGTCGTCGAACATGGCGGTGAACTCCGCGACCCGGATCTCCCGCGGTGGCATGAAGTCGACCACCTCGCCGACGCCGTCCTCGGTCAGGAAGCGGGTGATCAGGATGGCGGTGTCCGGGAAGTACAGCTGCCGGCTGGTGACGTCGGTGCCGGTCGCCCGAATCCGGAAATGCCGCCACGTTCCTGGTCGAGCAGCGCGGCGAAGACGCTCGGCGAATCGAACCCTGGACAGCAGAACCAGTCAATGGACCCGTCCGTGGTTACCAGCGCAGCGGTCTGCAGATCGCCGATCATCCCGTGGTCGGCGATGGGTGGGTAGTCGGTCATGATGGATCGTCTCCGGTTCGGTCGTGGTACAGATCGACGCCACCGGGCGCGACTTGCTGCATCGTGAAGGCTCGTTCGCGCCGGGTCTCCCGGCTGAAGGCGGTCGCCCAACTGAGCACCGCCCCGAGCCGGTTGCGGTAACCGGTCAGGAAGGCGAGGTGGATGCCGAGCCAGGCCAGCCAGCCGATCCGGCCGCTCAGGTGCACCGGGCCGACCGATACGACCGCCTGACCGCGCGCGATGTACGCCGCGGAGCCCAGATCGCGGTACTTGAACGGCTTCGGCGGATCGGTCTGGCCGTCCACCTCGTCCCTGATCCGCTTCGCCGCGTAGTACCCGGTCTGCATCGCCACCTCGCCGACGCCGGGCAGCTCGTCGAGGCTCATCACGTCACCGACCACCGAGATCTCCGGGTGGCCGGGCAGGGTGAGATCCGGCTGGACCTTGATCCGGCCGGCCCGGTCCTGCTCCGCGCCCGTCGCCTGCGCGAGCACGTCGGCGACCGGCGGCGCCGTCACCCCGGCGGTCCACAGCACGGTTCCGACCTCGTACGACGTACTCGCGCCGTCGGGTCCCCGGACCACCAACCCGCTCTGGTGGACGTCGGTGACGATCGATCTCAGGTGGAGCTCGACGCCCAGGTCGGCCAGCGCGGCGGCGGCCTTCGCGGACAACTTCGGCCCGAACGACGCGAGCGGCTCGTCGCCACCGTGGAAGAGCAGCACCTTCGCCTCGGTGGGATCGATGTCGTGGAACTGCTTGCTCAGCGTCGAGGTGGCCAGCTCACGGATCTGCCCGGCCAGCTCGACACCCGTCGGGCCGGCGCCGACCAGAGCGAACGAGAGCCACCGCCGGCGCTCCTCGGGATCGGTAGCCGACTGGG
Source organism: Kribbella soli (assembly GCF_004331345.1). Classification (GTDB taxonomy): domain Bacteria; phylum Actinomycetota; class Actinomycetes; order Propionibacteriales; family Kribbellaceae; genus Kribbella; species Kribbella soli. The sequence goes on from NZ_SJJZ01000003.1 coordinate 543,757, forward strand.
CCATTTCGAACGCGCCGAAGATCCGGCGCCGGATCAGCAGCGCGTCGGCCAGCGTCTTCATGCCGGGTGCGAACGCGGCGAACTCGTCATGCCCGAAGTACGACTGCTGCACGCCGGTGGCCAGGATCAGGTCGTCGTACGGGAACTGGATCTCGCCGCCGGTCGGCCGCAGGGCGTGCACGATGCGGGCCTGGACGTCGAAACCGGTCACCGCGGCGAGCACGCAGTCGACGTTGGCGTGCCGGCGCAGGATGGCCCGCAGCGGCATCGCGATCTCGCCCTCGGACAGCACCCCGGTGGCGCACTGGTACAGCAGAGGCTGGAACAGGTGGTGGGCGGCGCGGTCGACCAGGGTGACCTGCACCCGCCGACGCCGGAATGCACGCGCCGCGAACAGACCGGCGAAACCGCCGCCCACGATCACCACCCGGCGAGGCTCCGATCGATCCTCCACGCCGTTCCTGGTACGCCGTCTCATCGTCCCGCCTCCTGGATCATCCGGCCGGGTCGAACCAGATCGCGCCCTGCGGCAGCAGTGCGTCGGCCTCCTTCGGCCCCCAACTGCCCTTGGCGTACGGGATGACGGGGACGACGTCGTCGAGCACCGGCTCGACCACTCGCCAGGCGGCCTCGACCGTCTGCTGGGCGGCGAAGAGCGACTGCCGGCCCTCGAGCGCGGCCCCGATCAGCCGGTCGTACGGTCGCTGGTCGGATCCCGCCACCTCGGCGAAGGTGAGGTGCTCGGCCTGCGCTGTCCAGCCGGCGCCGGGCTTCTTGCCGCACAGAGTAAGCCCGACCTCGCTCCCCGGCCAGATCCGGAACCGCAGCTGGTTCGCGTAGGCGGAATCCCCGAGCCTGAAGATGTCCTGCGGCGGACGGTGGAACCGGATCACCACCTCGGTCGCGGTGACCGGCAGACACTTCCCTGCCCGAATCGCGATCGGTACGCCGGCCCAGCGCCAGGTGTCGAGGGTGAGCCGGACCGCGACGTACGTCTCGGTCCGCGACCCGGGCTCGACACCGGCGACGTCCAGGTAGCCGTCGTACTGCCCGCGCACGGTGTCGTCGGCGGTGAGTGGGCGTAGTGAGCCGATGACCGCCCCCTTCTGAGCCCGCCAGGCGGCGTCGTCGAGATGACCCGGCGGATCGGCCAGCACGCTCGCGAGCACCTGCAGCATGTGGTTCTGGAGGACGTCGCGGATCGCCCCGGTACGGTCGTAGAAGCTGCCACGGTCGGACACGTCGAAGTTCTCCGCCATGGTGATCTGGATGCTCGCCACGTGGTCGCGGTTGAGCAGCGGTTCGACCACCGAGTTGGCGAAGCGGGCGAACAGCACGTTCTCCAACGGGTCCAGGCCGAGCCAGTGGTCCACCCGGTAGATGGCCTCCTCGGGGAAGACCTCGTTCATGGTCGCGTTGAGCTTCTGGGCGCTGGCGAGGTCGGTGCCGAACGGCTTCTCGACCATCACCCGGGCCTCGTCGGCCTTGCCCGCGACCGCGATGCCCTTGGCGATTCGCCCGAACAGCGGTGGCGGCACCTCGAGGTAGAACAACGCCCGTTTCCCGGCGCCGACCTCGTCGGCCATGGCGGCGTACGTCGCCTCGTCATCGAGGTCGCCGTCGATGTAGCGCAGGAGGCGGAGCATGCCGGCCGCCGCGGGGCTGTCGGGGTCCATCCCGTTGGCCCGCAATGACGCCACCGCGTACGCGCGGAACTGGTCGAGTCCCCAGCCACTCTTGGCCACTCCGACGATCGGTACGTCGAGCACGCCCCGGTCGACCAACCCGACCAGGGCCGGGAAGGTCTCCAGCTTCGCGAGATCACCGGTCGCACCGAAGATGACCAGCGCGTCCATGTCAGCGGTTGGCATAGCGGTTCTCCACATCAGTAGGGGCTGTCCGGCTCCGATCAACGGCGGGCATCGGAGTTCTCGCCTTCCCGGGTGGCGCCAAGGCCCTGCCGGTCGCTCATCCGCGCCAGCGCCCGCTCGGACGGGTCGGCGAACGCCGCGTCGGTCGCCCGGTTCAGGGCGTCGAGGTGAAACTGCACGACCGCCCGGCGTTCGGGCGGGACTCCGGTCCGCAGATCCTCGAGCAGGGCACGCAGCCGCCGGCAGATCTGCGGCGAGGTGGCGCCGTACAGGCGGATCTCGGTCACGCCGACGTCGAGGTACTCCGCCCAGCCGCGGGTCCGGACGACCAGGCGGATCTGCCCGCCGACGTCGAGCGCGGTTCCCCGGAAGGCTCGATCGGAGCAGCCGATCCCGAGCAACAGGTCGCCGATGTGGTTGAGCACCTGGGTCGCTGTGGTGGGGTCGTTGACCGCCGGCGACAGCGCCCGGATGGCGATGTCGACCATGATCCGCAGCGCGAAGGCCGGGTCCTGGTCGATCGTGCGCTCCCGGCCCAACGAGACCATCCCGCACAGTCGCCGCAGCTCGGTCGCGCTCGCTGCCCCGTGAACCTCCATCAGCACGCTCCCCGCGGTCACGAAGTCACCGATCGTGTGCGGTATGACGCAGACCTGCCCGCGGGCCGCCGCGGACCGCACGAGGGCCGCGACGTCGACGTCCTGGACGGCGCCCGAGCGCGGCGCCACGATCCGTGCGTCCGGCTCACCACGTATGGCCTGGTTGTCGAAGCTCCCGGCGGACGAGCTGAAGCCGTCGTCCTCGGCCGCGATCGCCAGGCCGGCCTGTGCCATCGCCGCCGCGACCGCTACCGGCCGCAAGGCATGCACGAACCGGTCGAAGTACAGCAGCAGGAGGACCAGGTCGATGCTGACGGCCAGTCCGACCAGGGAGACGCCCAGGTCAGGCACGGAATCGGACTCCACATGGCGCAGCAAGGCGAAGGCGAAGGTGAACGTGGCCGTGAACGCCGCCAGGACGAGCTTCTGAAGCCGATCCCGGTACCACAGCCGCAGGAAGCGCGGCGACAGCGTGCCGGTCGCCATCTGTACGACGAGCACGCCGATCGTGACCACGAAGCCGATCAGGCCGACCATCGAGCCGGCGGCGGCCGACAGCACACTGTTCGCGGTGCCCCCGGAGTACGACCACGCCGGAGGCAGGTCGATGAAGCCCTCGATCCACAGGTCGATCCCGGACAGCACCACACCGGCGACTCCGCCGATCAGCGGCACCACCCAGAGGCTCTGCCGAATGGACTGGCGGGCCTGGAAGCCGGCTGCCCAGGACATCATGGTCGTCGTCCCGTCATCCCGGTCAGTGATGGAACCCGGCCGGCTCCTCCTCCTGCGGCATCGGAGCCGCCAGCCCGTCGAGCCACTCGACCGCGACCCGCACGTCCCGCAGGAACAGGTCGGCCATGTCGTGACTGAATCCGTTCCGCACGACCACTCGCAGGACGACCAGATCCTCCCGGTTCGGCGGCATCGTGTACGCCGGCACCAGCCAGCCCCGCTCGCGCAGCTTCCGCGAGACGTCGTACGCCGTGTACTTCCTGATACCGTCGGCCATCCGGAACGCGAACACCGGCAGGTCTCGTCCGTCCGAGACCAGCTCGAACTCGGGCATGTCCTTGAGCGCCTCGCTCAGGTGTACGGCAACGTCCTGGCAGGTCTGCTGGATCCGCCGGTAGCCGTCCCGGCCGAGTCGCAGGAACTGGAAGTACTGCAGCAGCACCTGCGCGCCGGGCCGGGAGAAGTTGAGCGCGAACGTCGGCATGTTCCCGCCGAGGTAGTTCACCTTGAAGACGAGCTCCTCGGGCAGGTTCTCGGTGTGCCGCCACAGCACCCAGCCGACGCCCGGATAGACGAGCCCGTACTTGTGACCGGACGCTTGGATCGACGCCACCCGGGGCAGCCGGAAGTCCCACACCAGGTCGGGCTGCAGGAAGGGAGCGACGAAGCCCCCTGACGCGGCGTCGACGTGCACCGGCACGTTCAGTCCGGTCTGCTCCTCCAGTTCGTCCAGCGCGGCGCAGATCTGGGCGACCGGCTCGTAACTGCCTTCCATCGTCGAACCGAGGATGGCGACCACACCGATGGTGTTCTCGTCCACGAACCGCACGGCCCGGTCGGCAGTCAGGTAGAGGTCGTCACCCTCCAGCGGCACGTACCGCGGCTCGACATCCCAGTATTCGGCGAACTTCTCCCACACGACCTGCACGTTCTGGCCCATCACGAGGTTGGGCCGGTCGAAGGGCTTACCCGCGGCGCGACGCGCGTGCTGCCAGCGCCGCTTGAGCGCCAGGCCGCCCAGCATGCAGCCCTCGGAACTGCCCGTCGTCGACGTCCCGATCGCGTCAGCCGCGTCCGGCGCGTTCCACAAGTCGGCGAGCATCCGCACGCATCGGCTCTCGATCTCCGCCGTCTGCGGGTACTCGTCCTTGTCGACCATGTTCTTGTCGACCGTCTCGGCGTACAGCCGGTCCGCCTCGTCGTCCATCCACGTGGTCACGAACGTGGCCAGGTTGAACCGCGCGTTGCCGTCCAGCATGACCTCGTCCCGGACGATCCCGTACGCCGACTGAGGCAGCATCTCCTGATCCGGCATCCGGTCTTTCGGGACCGACACCACGGTGTCCCTTGTGAACCTTGGTAGGACGGTCAGATCGCCGGCCGCCCGTTTCGTGGTGCTGCTGATCCCGGTCATCGCCGCTCACCCCTCGATCACGGCGACACGGCGTGCCGCCGCAATCCATCCCATACCCGGGCGTCCGGGACGTCTTCACCCGCTCCGCATGAGGCGCACGCCGTACACCCGCGCGGCACTCAGAGCGCGCGGACCCAGTTGGCCAGGAGTTCGGCGCCGGCGTCGCCGGACTTCTCCGGATGGAACTGGGTCGCGGAGAGCGGGCCGTTCTCGACGGCGGCGACGAAGCGGTCGGCGCCGTACGTCGTCCACGTCACCAGCGGGGCGACCGACTCGCGGGCGTCCTGCAGCTGCCACTCGCGGACGCCGTACGAGTGGACGAAGTAGAACCGTTCCTTCTCGATGCCGTCGAAGAGTGTCGTGCCGCCGGGGACGTCGACCGTGTTCCAGCCCATGTGCGGGACCGGCTGGTCGTCCTTCGGCTGCAGGCGTTCGACGGTGCCGGGCCACTGCTCGCAGCCCTCGGTCTCGGTACCGTGCTCGATACCGCGGGCGAACAGGATCTGCATGCCCACACAGATCCCGAGCACCGGACGCCCGCCGGTCAGCCGGCGGTCGACCGCGACATCGCCGCGGACCGCCTTCAGCCCGGTCATGCAGGCCTCGAAGGCACCCACGCCCGGGACGAGCAGACCGTCCGCGTTGCAGGCCGCGTCGAAGTCAGAGGTCACCGTGACGTCTGCGCCGACACGTTGCAGGGCACGCTCGCCCGACCGGATGTTGCCGGAGCCGTAGTCGAGCAGGACGACCCTCCTGCTCACAGTGCCGCCTTCACAGGGCGCCCTTGGTGGACGGGATGCCCGGCTGCCGTGGGTCCAGCTCGGCGGCGGCCCGGAGTGCCCGGGCGAACGCCTTGAACTGCGCCTCGACGATGTGGTGCGGGTCGCGACCGGACAGCACCCGGATGTGGACGCAGATCGCGGCGTTGAACGCGAGCGTCTCGAACACGTGCTGGGTCAGCGAACCGGCGTAGTCACCGCCGATGATCGCGTACACCTGGCCGTCCGGCTCGCCGGTGTGCACGCAGTACGGGCGCCCGGACAGGTCGACCGTGCAGTGCACGAGCGCCTCGTCGAGCGGCACCGTTGCGTCGCCGAACCGGCGGATCCCGCGCTTGTCGCCGAGCGCCTCGCGCAGTGCCTGGCCGATACCGATCGCGGTGTCCTCGACCGTGTGGTGCGCGTCGATCTCCAGGTCGCCGACCGTGTTCACGTGCAGGTCGAGCAGCGCGTGCTTGGCGAGCGCGTTGAGCATGTGGTCGTAGAAGCCGACCCCCGTGGAGATGTCCGCCCGGCCCTCGCCGTCGATGTTCAGCTCGACCAGGACCTTCGACTCACTCGTCTCCCGATCGATCCGCGCCGTACGCTGGCTCATCCACGTCCTCGCTTCGCTCCGGGCGCGGATGAGGCACTAACCGCGCTGTGCCTTCTGATGCGCTCGCTTCGCTCCCTCATGTCTGCCTTCCCGTGTCTGTCTTCAGAACGCGCTCCAGCGAAGCGCGGAACGCGGCCATCTCGTCGCCGGTGCCGATCGAGACCCGCAGCCAGCCGTCCGGACCGGTCTCCCGGATCAGTACGCCGTCGTCCAGCAACGCCTGCCAGACCGCGTGCCGATCCGCGAACGTGCCGAACAGAACGAAGTTCGCGTCCGAGTCCACCGCCCGCAGCCCCAATGACCGCAGCCAGTCGACCGTCTCGTCCCGCTCCACTCGGAGCTGCTCGACCCGGCCGAGCAACTCGTCGGAGTGCTGCAACGCCGCCCGCGCGACCGCCTGCGTCACCGCGGACAAGTGGTACGGCAGCCGAACGATCCGCAACGCGTCCACGAACTGCTTGCTTGCGGCAAGGTATCCGACCCGCCCGCCGGCCATCGCGAACGCCTTCGACATGGTCCGCGCGACCGCAAGATTCGGGTACGACGGCAACAAGCTGACCGCACTAGGTGTCCCGGCGCGGCGGAACTCGGCGTACGCCTCGTCCACCACGACCACGGCGCCCTGGGCAGCGGCCTGCGCGACGATCGCCTCGGTCACGTCGATCGGCAGTGCCGTGCCGGTCGGGTTGTTCGGAGAGGCGAGCAGCACCACCGACGGGCGGTGCCGGGAGATCGCCGCGAGCGCCTTGCTCTTGTCCAGCGTGAAGTCCTCGGCGCGGCGGCCGGCGACCCACGCCGTGTTCGTGTCCCGCGCGTACTCCGGGTACATCGAGTACGTCGGCGCGAACGAGAGCGCCGTACGACCGGGGCCGCCGAAGGCCTGCAGGATGTGCAGCATGACCTCGTTGGACCCGTTCGCCGCCCAGAGCTGCTCCGGCTCCAGTTGCGCGCCGGACTCACGCGCCAGGTACGCCGCAAGGTCCGCACGGAGGCCGAGGAACTCGCGGTCCGGGTAGCGGTTCATGCCACGGGCAGCCTCGGTGACCGCCGCGGCGATGTCGGCGACGGTCGCCTCGCTCGCCGGATACGGGTTCTCGTTGACGTTCAGGAGCACCGGGACGTCGAGTTGCGGGGCGCCGTACGGCTCGAAGCTCTTCAGCTCCTCGCGGATCGGCAACCCGTCGAAGCGCCCCATCACCGCTCCCCTGGGAAGCGAACGGACACCGCGGCGCCGTGGGCCGGCAGGTCCTCGGCGTGGGCGAGCGTGACCACGTGACCGGCGACCGCTTGCAACGCGTCGCGCGAGTAGTTGATCACGTGCACTGCCTTCAAGAAGCTGCGCACGGACAGGCCGGACGAGTGGCAGGCGCAACCGGCCGTCGGGAGGACGTGGTTGGAGCCTGCGCAGTAGTCGCCGAGCGACACCGGCGACCAACTGCCGACGAAGATCGCGCCGGCGTTGGTGATCAGGCCGGCCCGCTCCTCGGCGTCCGCGGTCTGGATCTCCAGGTGCTCGGCGGCATACGCGTCGACCACCGCGGTGCCCTGCTCGAGGTCGTCGACCAGCACGACGGCCGACTGCTGACCGTTGAGAGCCTCTGTCACGCGGTCCTGGTGCTTGGTCTTCGCGACCTGGACCGGCAGCTCGGCCTCGACCGCGACGGCCAAGGCTTCGGACGGTGTCACCAGCACGCTGGCGGCCATCGGGTCGTGTTCGGCCTGGCTGATCAGGTCGGCGGCGACGTGCTTCGCGTCCGCGGTGTCGTCGGCGAGGACCGCGATCTCGGTCGGGCCGGCCTCGGAGTCGATACCGACCTCACCCAGCAGGAACCGCTTGGCAGCGACCACGTAGATGTTGCCCGGACCCGTGATCAGGTTGACCTTCTTGCAGCCGTCGAAGCCGTACGCGAAACCGGCGATCGCCTGTGCGCCGCCCATCGCGTAGACCTCTTCGATCCCGAGCAGCGCGCACACCGCCAGCACTGTCGGGTGCGGCAGGCCGCCGAACTCCTTCTGCGGCGGCGAGGCAACAGCCAGCGACGGCACACCGGCCACCTGCGCCGGCACGACGTTCATCAGGACGCTCGACGCGAGCGGCGCACGGCCACCGGGCACGTACAGGCCCACGCGCTGGACCGGGACGAACCGCTGGGTCACCCGCCCGCCTGGTGCGGGCTCGGAGGCGATGTCGGCGGTGAGCTCGTCCTGGCTGACCTCGCGGACCCGGCGGATCGACTCCTCGAAGGCGCTGCGCACCTCCGGGTCGAGCTCCTCGAGCGCGGTCTTCAACGCCTCGGCCGGGACCCGGATGTCCTCGACGCGCACATGGTCGAACTTCTCGCCGTACTCCCGGATCGCCTCGAGGCCGCGATGGCGGACGTCCAGGCAGATGGGTCGGACGACGTCGAGAGCTTTCTCGACGTCGAACACGGCTCGGGGAACGAGGGCATTCACTTCGGCTTGGAGGTCGGAAACCTCTCCGGCCGCCACTCGGCCCCGCAGGTCGACGCGGCGAATCATGGCGCCAGTCTAGTGGCGCGACCCGGGCTGCTCCGCGCCATATCCACACCTCGGCCCCGAGCGACGCCGTACCGGCTCTGTCACTGGCCCTGTCACCGGCCGTGATGTGGGGATACGTCCACTAGGCTCGTTGCCATGGACTCCCGCCTGCCGTTGCTCACTGTCGACACGGTGATCTTTCCCGGCCTGGTGGTCTCGATTCCGGTGACCGATGTCCAGGGCCGCGCGGTGGTCCGCGACCTGGTCGAGAACGGCGGCGAACTGGTCTGCGGCGCGCTCGCGGTCCGGGACGGGTACGAGCTGGGTGAGCGGGTGTTCCGGTCGCTGTACGGGACCGGCTGCGCGGCGACGATCTCCGAGATCGCGCTGGACGCGGACGACGACGGACCGGTCGAGGTGACGCTGACCGGGAACCGGCGGTTCAAGGTGAGCGAGCTCGACGGCGGCGGCGACTACCTGGTCGCGGATGTCGAGTGGCTGGCCGACGACCTCGGCGACGACCCGCTGGGTACGGCGACAATCGCGCTCGAGAGGTTCCGCAAGTACGCCGAGGCAGTGAGCGAGATCAGCCGCCCCGGCCTGCACCTCGGCGACCTCCCCGACGACCCCGGCACGCTGTCGTACCTGATGTCGGCCGCGATGAAGCTCATGACGCCCGACCGCCAGAAGCTCCTCGAAGCCGCCGACGTCACCACCCGGCTCGTCCAGCTCGTCAGCCTCATCGACACCGAGCTCTCCGCGATCGCCGCGCTCCCCTCCCTCCCCGCCACCGACCTCATGGCCTGGTCCGCCCTCTCCCCGAACTGATGCCCCGCGCCGCAAGTTCGCGTCGTAAGTCCGGCCGGTGCGATCGCAGCTCCCCACGCCCAGCAGCCAATCCGGACCCCCGCGCTCCACAAACCTCCCCAAACCGGTTTGGGCACGCTCTAGCCTCCGACCGGGGAGCACAACTGCCCGATTCGGGCGGGTAGACCTCCCCAAACCAGTTTGGGGCCAGAGCTGCTACCGAAGTGAATCCCACGGAGGTATGGTTGTGGTATGAGTAAGCAGATCACAGTCCGGCTGCCGGACGACCTGGTCGACTTCATGGACGAGCTCGTCGCCACCGACAAGGCGACGAGCCGGGCCTCCGTGGTCGCCCGGGCGATGGTGCGTGAGCGGCGCCGCGAGCTGGCCGCCCGCGACCTGGCCATCTTGGCTGAGCACGACACTGGGCATGGTGACTATCCCGACCTCGAGGGCCTGGCCCCCGCAGCCGCCGGCACCGTGCTCAGCGACCTCGACTGATGCGTCCACTGCACATCGCCCGGCTCGACAAACCTCGGCCGGTCGTCGTGCTGACCCGTGAACTGATCCGCCCGCGCCTCACCAACGTGACTGTCGCGCCGATCACCAGCACGATCCGCGGCCTGTCGACCGAGGTCCTGGTCGGCCCCGACAACGGCCTCGACCACGCCAGCGCGATCTCCTGCGACAACATCCAGACCATCCCGAAGGCCCAGCTCGGCCGCCTGATCGGCTACCTCCACCCCGACCAGGAACCAGCCCTGGCCGAGGCGATCAACCTCGCGTTCGACCTCGAGTTCTAATCGTCCGCGAGCAACGTCGTCCGGTTCGCCAGGACGTAGGCCGCGGCGGCTCGATACCCGCCGGCGTGATCCTCGTCCCGGTGGACGTCGAACGCCGGATCCCCCGCCCGCACCTGCTGCTCGATGTACGCCGCGAACGACAGCAGCCTGATCCCGATCAGATCCACCAGCTCGGCCGGTGCGACCCCGAGGCCGTACGAGGCGCAGAACAGGCGCAGCCGCCCGGCCCGGTCGGGCTCCTCCGGCCAACCGAAGGGCTCTAGCGAGGCTGATGGGTGGAATGGCACGAACTGGTGCGCGGCGTACGCGAGATCCCACCGGCGGTTCGACGGGCGGATCGTGTCCCAGTCGAGAATCCCGGTGACCTCGGGGCCGTCGAAGACGAGATTCCAGGGAGCCAGATCGTGGTTCCCGACACAGTCGATCCGAACCGGCGCCGCGACCTCCAGCTCGCGCCAGTCGTCGGGCTCGACCGGCTCGAATCCCTCGGTCGCGTCGTGGAGCCGGCGGATCGCGCGGGCCACACTCACCAGCGCCCGATCCGACCGGAGCTCTTCGGTCAGCGGCGGGTATCCCGTGGTTCCGGGGAGGTAGGACAGCGTCTCCGTCGCACCGTCCACTGCCACCAGCCGAGGGGCCAGGTCGAATCCGACCCGCTCGAAATGCCGGAGCAGTGCATGCGTGTTCGCCGTACCGCTCCTGCGGTGCACGGTGCCACCTTGCCGCACCGGCTTGGCGAACCGGCCGCCGGGCATGACTTCGTCCATCAGGTCTTTCAGGACCCCAGTTTGGAGATGTCGCGGACCGCGCCCTTGTCGGCGCTGGTGGCCATGGCGGCGTAGGCGCGCAGAGCGGTGGTGACCTTACGGTCGCGGTTCTTCGGCGCGTACACGCCGCCGAGCCCGGCCTCACGCGCGGCCAGTTCCTCGTCGCCGACCAGCAGCTCGATCGTCCGGTTCGGGATGTCGATCTTGATCCGGTCGCCGTCCTGCACCAGCGCGATCGTCCCGCCGGACGCTGCCTCGGGCGACACGTGCCCGATCGACAGTCCCGACGTACCGCCGGAGAAGCGGCCGTCGGTGACGAGTGCGCAGACCTTGCCGAGACCGCGGCCCTTCAGGAAGGACGTCGGGTACAGCATCTCCTGCATCCCTGGACCGCCCTTCGGACCCTCGTACCGGATCACGACGACGTCGCCCGGCTGGATCTGCTTGGCCAGGATCTTCTCGACGGCTTCCTCCTGCGACTCACACACCACCGCAGGACCCTCGAACGTCCAGATCGACTCGTCCACGCCGGCCGTCTTCACGACGCAGCCGTCAACGGCCAGGTTGCCCTTCAGTACGCCGAGACCGCCGTCCTTGGAGTACGCGTGCTCGCGGTCGCGGATGCAGCCGTTCGCGGCGTCGTCGTCCAGCGTCTCCCACCGCTCCGACTGCGAGAACGCGGTCGCGGACCGCTTGCAGCCCGGCGCCGCGTGCCACAGCTCGACGGCCTCCGGCGAGGGCGATCCGCCGCGCAGGTCCCACGTCTTCAGCCACTCGTCGATCGAGTCGCTGTGCACGGTGTGGATGTTCTGGTTCAGCAGGCCTGCGCGGTGCAGCTCGCCGAGGATGGCCGGGATGCCGCCGGCGCGGTGCACGTCCTCCATGTAGTACGTCCCCTGTGGCGCCACGTTCGGCGCGACCTTCGCCAGGCACGGGACCCGGCGCGAGACCGCGTTGATGTCGTCGAGGTCGAAGTCGACCTCCGCCTCCTGCGCGGCCGCGAGCAGGTGCAGGATCGTGTTGGTCGACCCGCCCATCGCGATGTCCAGGGCCATCGCGTTCTCGAACGCTTCCTTGGACGCGACGTTCCGCGGCAGCACGGTGGCGTCGTCGTTGTCGTAGTACCGCTGGGTGATCCGTACGACGGTCTCGCCGGCCTTCTCGTACAGCGCCTTGCGGGCGGTGTGGGTGGCCAGCACGGAGCCGTTGCCCGGCAGCGAGAGGCCGATCGCCTCGGTCAGGCAGTTCATCGAGTTCGCGGTGAACATGCCGGAACAGGAGCCGCAGGTCGGGCAGGCGTTCTCCTCGATCCGCAGGATGTCGGCGTCGGAGACGTTCTCGTTGACGGCCTCGGACATCGCGTCGATCAGGTCGAGCTTGCGGACCGTGCCGTCGACGAGCGTGGCCCGGCCGGCCTCCATCGGGCCGCCGGAGACGAACACGGTCGGGATGTTCAGCCGGAGCGCGGCGTTCAGCATGCCCGGGGTGATCTTGTCGCAGTTCGAGATGCAGACCAGCGCGTCCGCGCAGTGCGCCTCGACCATGTACTCCACCGAGTCGGCGATCAGGTCCCGGGACGGCAGGCTGTAGAGCATGCCGCCGTGGCCCATCGCGATGCCGTCGTCGACGGCGATCGTGTTGAACTCACGGGCGATCCCGCCGGCCGCGTGGATCGCCTCGGACACGATCCGGCCGACCGGGGCGAGGTGCGTGTGGCCGGGGACGAACTCGGTGAAGCTGTTCGCCACCGCGATGATCGGCTTCCCGAAGTCCTCCCGGGCTACCCCGGAGGCCTGCATGAGCGCGCGGGCGCCCGCCATGTTGCGGCCGTGGGTGACAGTGCGGGACCTGAGAGCGGGCACGACGACATCTCCTTGCTACACGTGTACGTACCTGCCGATCCTGCCACGCTCGTCCGGATGGCGGTACGCGGGTCCCGGATCCTGGAGGACCGGTTCTGTCCGTGGCCGGCTCTAGTCTGGATCCATGCCCGGGATGGAGCACCGCACGCGTCCGCTGCACGCTGCGCTGCGCCCGTACGTCGGCGACGTCATCGGGTATGCGTACGACGCCGATCCCCCGGACCTGCACCGCGGCCTGCCCTCGCGCTACCTGACGCTCGTCGTCACGCTCGACGAGCCGCTGGGCGTCGCATGGCCGGGCAGTCCGGTGGAGAAGTACGACGCACTGGTCGGCGGGCTGCACTCCACCGCCGTGCAGATCGGTCAGACGCCCAGCCGGGCCGGTGTGCAGCTCTCACTCACTCCTGCGGCCGCACGGGTGCTGTTCGGGCTCCCGCCGGGTGAGCTCGCGTCAGCGGTCGTCGGGCTCGACGACGTGCTTGGACGACCGGCCCGCGAGCTGACCGAGCACCTGCGTGCGGAGACGAGCTGGTCGACCCGGTTCGACCTGCTCGAGGACATGTTGCTGCGAGGGCTCGGTGCGCGGCGGACGAGTGCGGTTCGTCCGGAGCTCGACTGGGCGTGGCAGCGACTGTGCGCATCGAGCGGCGCAATCGGCGTACAGGAGCTGGCGACGGAGGTCGGCTGGAGCCGGCGGCATCTCACCGACCGGTTCACGTCCGAGTTCGGCCTGCCGCCCAAGGTCACCTCCCGGGTCCTGCGCTTCGAGCGCGTCACCAGCTACCTGCGCAGGCACCCGCGCACCCGGCTGTCCGAGCTGTCGGCTGCAGTCGGGTACGCCGACCAGTCGCATCTGACCCGTGAGTTCCGGGCGATCGCGGGCTGCTCGCCGCGGCAATGGATGATCGAGGAACTCCCCGCCCTGCCGGCCGATTTCACCCGTAATCCACAGGGTCCGGCGATCGCGCCAGCATCGTCGGCGCGATCTCACTAAACTCGCCGACGTGAGTGAGACGACCGAGCTGCCCGATTCCGAAGCCCTTCAGGTCCTCCGGCGGGTGTTCGGGTACGAATCCTTCCGCGGTGAGCAGGCCGACATCATCGACACCGTCGTCGCGGGCGGTGACGCGCTGGTGCTGATGCCGACCGGCGGCGGCAAGTCGCTGTGCTACCAGATCCCGTCGCTGGTCCGGTCCGGCGTCGGCGTGGTGATCTCGCCGCTGATCGCGTTGATGCAGGACCAGGTGGACGCGCTGACCGCGCTCGGCGTACGGGCGGGATTCCTCAACTCCACGCAGGACTTCGAGCAGCGGCGTGAGGTCGAGCAGGCGTTCCTGGCCGGCGAGCTCGACCTGCTCTACCTGGCGCCCGAGCGGCTGCGGGTCGAGGCGACCGTGCGGCTGCTCGACCAGGGCAAGATCGCGCTGTTCGCGATCGACGAGGCGCACTGTGTGTCCCAGTGGGGCCACGACTTCCGGCCCGACTACCTGATGCTGTCCGAGCTGCACGAGCGCTGGCCCGACGTACCGCGGATCGCGTTGACCGCGACGGCGACCGAGGCGACGCACCAGGAGATCGCGACCCGGTTGAAGCTCGACGAGGCGAAACACTTCGTCGCGAGCTTCGACCGGCCGAACATCCAGTACCGGATCGTCCCGAAGGACAGCCCGCAGCGACAACTGCTCGGCCTGCTCCGCACCGAGCACGCCGGCGACGCGGGCATCGTGTACTGCCTGTCCCGCAACAGCGTCGAGAAGACCGCGGCCTTCCTGACCCAGAACGGGATCGAGGCCGTGCCGTATCACGCGGGCCTCGACAGCCGGACCCGCGCGACGAACCAGGCGCGGTTCCTGCGCGAGGACGGGCTGGTCGTGGTCGCCACGATCGCGTTCGGGATGGGGATCGACAAGCCGGACGTCCGGTTCGTCGCGCATCTCGATCTGCCGAAGTCGGTCGAGGGGTACTACCAGGAGACCGGTCGTGCTGGGCGGGACGGACAGCCCTCGACCGCGTGGCTGGCGTACGGGCTGCAGGACGTCGTACAGCAGCGGAAGATGATCGACACGTCCGAGGGCGACCTCGCGCATCGACGGCGGCTGAGTTCGCATCTCGACGCGATGCTGGCGCTGTGCGAGACCGTGCAGTGCCGCCGGTCGCAGCTGCTGGCGTACTTCGGTCAGCAGGGTGCAACGTGCGGGAACTGCGATACCTGCCTGACGCCGCCGGAGTCGTGGGACGGGACGATCGCGGCGCAGAAGCTGCTGTCGACCGTGTACCGGCTGCAGCACGAGCGCGGGCAGAAGTTCGGGGCCGGGCAGCTGATCGACATCCTGCTCGGCAAGGAGACCGAGAAGGTCAAGCAGTTCCGGCATGACCAGCTGACGGTGTTCGGGATCGGCACCGAGCTGAAGGACCCCGAGTGGCGTGGCGTGATCCGGCAACTGCTCGCGCTCCGGTTGCTCGCCGTCGAGGGCGACTACGGCACCCTCGTGCTGACCGAGGAGAGCGGCGAGGTGCTCGGCAAGCGGCGCGAGGTGATGATGCGCCGGGAGCCCGAGCGGGTCCGGTCTTCGAGCAGGTCGTCGGGCGGGAAGAAGGCGGCGGCGGCCGATCTGCCACCGGAGGCGGCGCCGGTGTTCGAGCGGTTGCGCGCGTGGCGGGCGGCCGTGGCCAAGGAGCAGGGAGTTCCGGCGTACGTCATCTTCCACGACGCGACGCTGCGACAGATCGCCACCGACCGGCCGTCGTCGCTGGCCGAGCTGGGCACGATCAGCGGCATCGGCGAGAACAAGCTGACCAAGTACGGCGACGGCGTACTCGAGACTCTCGCCGAGGAGTGATGTCGAATCGTGCTGCCGGTCTTCGACGCGTAGGCACAGGGTGCGGACCAGCCGTGCCTGCGAGGTTGGGAGAACGATCATGTCTTCATCCGTGCTGTTGATGTCGATGTCCGCCGACGGCTACATCGCGGGGCCGGACGACCGGCCGGGCAACCCCGGCGGCGACGACTTCATGCGGTTGCACGAGTGGTACCTGAACGCGGACGGCGAGGTGGGCCGCCCGGACGGCGAGCCCGGTGAGATCTGGGACGAGCTGCATTCGACGGGCGCGACCCTGGTCGGTCGGCGTACGGCGGAGCAGGTCGACTACTACGGCGGCGACCATCACGGCGTACCGATCTTCGTCCTCAGCCGCGACCCGTCACCGGTGGACTACGAGAACGTCCACGTCGTGAGCGACATCGAGACCGCGATGGCGCAGGCCAAGGCAGCGGCCGGCGACAAGGACGTGCTGGTGCACGGCGCGGTCACCGCACAACTGGCATTGGCGGCCGGGGTCCTCGACGAGCTGCAGATCAGCCAGGTGCCGGTCCTGTTCGGCAGCGGCCTGCGGCTGTTCGACGTACTCCCCGAACGCGTCGAACTCGAGATCGTCCGGGTGATCGACACTCCGCGAGCGACGCACCTCCGCTACCGGGTACGTAGATCGGGCAGTTCTACGGCGTCCAGCTGACCGAAGTGGCCAGGGTGGCGAAATCCTGGAGGAGACGGGCGCGCCGGGTGGCGATCCACGCCAGGCAGACCGTGTTCGGAGCGAGGTTGTCGACCGGGACCGTGACGACGTCGGGGCGTTGGTAGAAGGTCGCGACGGACAGCGGGATGATCGAGACGCCGTGGCCCGCGGCGACGTGTTCGAGTTTCTCCTCGACGCTGCGCAGGACGGGGACCGGCTTGGCCGTCCGGGTGCGGAGCTCGACGGCGATGTCGCGCCATTCCGGTACGGCGTCCGGGTCCTGCAGCAGGTGCTCGTCGGCGAGGTCGGTGATATCGATGACGGGCTTGCCGGCCAGGCGATGATCGGCCGGCAGGGTGGCGACGCGTGGCTCCTCGAACAGCGGGCGAACGGTCAGCCCGGCCTGATCGATCGGCAGCCGGACGATGCTCACATCGACGCGACCGTCGTGCAGTACGTCGACCTGGTCGTCCCATGTGGTCCGGATCAGCTCGATCTCGAGGTCGGGATGCGCTTGGCCGAACCCGCGAACCGCCTCGGTCACGGTCAGGCCCGGCATGAAGCCGATCGTGAACGTCTTCGACCCGCGCGCGGCGAGCGCCACCCTGCGCTGGGTGGCGTCCGCGGCCGCCAGCAGCGGACGGGCGTCGTCGAGCAACTGGCGACCGGCCGCCGTCAGTTCGGTGGCTCGCTTGGTGCGCAGGAACAACTGCGCCCGGACCTCGTCCTCGAGTGCGCGGATCTGCCGGGACAGCACGGGCTGCGCGATGTGCAGCCGCTCGGCCGCGCGCCCGAAGTGCAGTTCCTCGGCGACGGCCACGAAGTACCGGAGCTTGCGGAGATCCAGATCCATAATACCTTCAGGGTATTACAGCGACCGGAACAGGTCTTGGACGCCGGCGCCCGGACGGCCGCATCGTGGAAGCGAAATCCCCACCACGAAAGGCAGTTCCGTGACTCTGCAGGACCAACGCGTCGTCGTCCTCGGTGGTACGTCGGGCATCGGGCTCGCGACCGCTCAACTCGCCGCCGCCCAGGGCGCGACCGTGATCGTTGCCTCCAGCAACCCTGAGTCGGTGCGGCTGGCGCTCGCGAGCCTCCCCGGCTCGGCCACCGGCACAGCCGTCGACCTCACCGACTCCGCTGCTGTGGCGGCGTTCTTCACCGGACTGGATCCGTTCGACCACCTGGTCTTCACGGCCGGCGAGGCGCTGACGTTGCTCGAGGTCGGCACGATGGACCTCGACCGAGCGCGGGCCGCTTTCGAGCTGCGCTACTTCGGTGCGCTGGGTGCTGTGAGTGCCGCCGTACCGAAGCTCCGTCCCGGCGGTTCCGTCGTACTCACGACCGGCGCCGCCGCGGACCGACCAGGACCCGGCTGGTCGGTCGCCGCGAGTATCTGCGGCGCGGTGGACTCCCTCGTCCGGGCTCTCGCCCTCGAACTCGCCCCGCTCCGCGTCAACGCCGTCAAACCCGGTGTCGTCCGTACGCCGCTGTGGCGCGGCGCCCTCGAGTACGACGAGACCGCCCGCCACCTGCCCGTCCAACGCGTCGGCGAACCCGAGGACATCGCCGCCGCCTACGTCTACCTGATGAACCAGCCGTACGCGACCGGCTCGATCGTCAGCGTCGACGGCGGACACGTCCTCGTCTGAGTCGGAGCTCGGAGATTCCCGTACGAGTCAGGCCTGGGAGATGTAGAGGCGGTTTCCGTCGGGGTCGCGGAGGCTGAACATCGGCGGGACGCCCGGCCACTCCAGCAGTTCGTCGGTGTCGACGCCGGCGCCGAGGAAGTGCTCGTGAGCCGCCTTCGCGTCCGGGCTCGCCATCCGGATGCCGGTGTCGACGCCGGCCGGGTTGCCCTCGCTCGCGGGGACAAGGGCGATGCTCCCCGCGGCCCCCGACGGCGCGACCACGATCCACCGCCCACCGAGCTGCGGCAACGGCGCATCCATCACCACCTCGAACCCCAACGTCTCGGTGTAGAACGCCACCGCCCGGTCCTGATCGCTCACCGGTACGCCGACGGTACGAATCTCGCTGATGTAGTTCATGACGATTTCTCCTTCGTGAAGAGGTGCTTTCACTCCGGAGGTAGAACCCGATCCACGCTTTTCGACATCGCCGCGGCAACTTTGTGCACCGGATCCGCAGATCGAGCGCCCCGACGTACGGACGTCATGCACAAAGTCGCGGAGTGCTGGGTCCATAGAGAAGCCCCGGACGCCTGTGGTCAGGCGGTCCGGGGCTTCTTCTGCGGTTCTACTACTTGGCGACTACGCGGAGGCTGATTTCTGCCTCGCCGTCGCCGGTGGAGCGGGTGACGATGCCGGCCGAGCGGAGCGCGGCCAGGTCCTTGTCGTCGGAGAACCGGTCGCTGACCGAGCCGGCCGCCTCGAAGTCGACGTACCCGATCATCACCGCGCCCTTGGTGTCGGGCAGCGCCTGCTTGAAGTTCTCCGTCTGGCCGAGGTTGCCGCCCTTCAGCACCTGGTCGGCGTAGTCCTTGCTGGTCGAGACGACGAGCGTGTCGTCGTCCTTCGCGGTCTCGATCGGGATGTTGGCCGACGAACGCTGGCGGAGCAGCGTGGTCAGCTTCTGCACGACCGGCTCGGCCTTCGCCGGGTCGGTCTCCATCCGGGCCGCGATCTTCGGGCCGTCGGCGGTGTCCTTGTCGATCGAGACCGACAGGTTCTTGCCGGCCAGGCTCTTCAGGTCGTCCGGCAGCTTCAGGCCGGTCTCCTGCGCGATCCGGTCGATCATCGGCTGAAGGTTCTCGCCGCCCGCCTTCTGCACCTGCGCCCAGGCGGTGTCGATCAGGTTCTCGCCGCCGGAGATCGCGATCGCGCCGGCCGTACCGTCCGGCAGCTTCGTGACCAGGTCGCCGGCGTCGGCAGCACCCACCTTGACGCTCTTGTCGCCGTGCGCGATGCCCTTCAGCTCGACGTACGACGCGTCGAACCGCAGCGCCACCGCGGCGCTGGCGTCACCGAGACCGGACAGCTGACCGGAGTCGACCTTGCCGCTGATCGAGGCCAGGCCCTTGGCGTCCGCCCAGCCCGAGATGAAGCCCTGCTCGCCGAGCTTGTCCATGTCCGCGCTGAACTTGGCGTTCTTGCTCAGCGGGTTGTCCTTCGCCGTGGCGATCGCCGCGTCGACGGTCGCCTGGTCCTCGGACAGCAGCATGTAGCCGTTGCTGAACGCGCGACCGGGCTTCTCGTCCTCGTTCGCCAGCAGCTTGTCCATGCCCTTGGTCGCGGCGTCCTCGTCCTTGACCTCGACCGCGACCACCGGGACCGGATCGTCCTTGCCCTCGGCCGGCGGCAGCGCGGCGAAACCGGCGCGGTCGCCCAGCCACGGCTTGATGTCCTTGTCGTAGTCGACCTCGGCGAGGTCGTCCCCGGCAGACTTCTTGATCTGCTCGAACAGCTTCTGCTTCAGGTCGTCCTGGTCACTGGTGAGGCCCAGGTTGTCCTTCACGGACGGGAACTTCATCATGAACCGGATCGCCGCGACCTTCTGGCCGGCGGACGGGTTCAGGTCCACGCGGACGTAACCGACCGCGGTGCCCGGCAGGACGTCGGCCGGCTGCTTGCCGCCGCCGCCGAGCTTGCCGTAGGCAAAGATGCCGCCGCCCGCGACCACCAGCACCATCGCCAGTGCGGCGATGATCGGGATCAGCTTGCCGCGCTTCTTCTTCGGCTCCGGCTGCCACTGCTGCGGGCCGCCGTACCCGGGACCCTGCGGCGGCTGCCCACCGACATGCATCTGCTCGTACGACGGCTGACCCGGCTGGCTCGGCTGACCCGGCTGCCCGTAGCCACCCTGGCCGTACGGCGCACCGCCGTACTGCCCGCCCTGCTGAGGCTGGGGCGCACCGTGCTGCGGGCCCTGCGGACCTTGGGGGCCGCCGTACTGCGGGCCACCCTGCTGCGGGCCGCCGTACTGCTGGCCCTGCTGCGGGTGCTGCTGCGGATAACCCTGTGGGCCGCCCTGCTGGCCCGGCTGCTGGCCCTGCTGGGGCCAGGAGTTCTGGCCCTGCGGCGGGCCGTAGTGCGGCTGCTGACCGCCGGCACCTGGGTACGTGGGTGGTTGGTTCTGGTCGGACATATGCTCCCTCGCTGGCTCCGGTGGCCTCACCGCCGGACCTGCAAAGGCTAGTGGACCGGCGGTGCAGAGTCAGACGCAGCAGGTTGCGAAGTGGTTGCAACCGGGTCCGCGCGCCAGGTAGTGGCCGCGATGATCGCGCACGCCAACGCGGCGCCGACCAGCCAGGAAGCCGCCGGAGTCCAGGTGTGCAGCTCCAGCGGGGCCGCGACCAGATCGCCCGGGTGCGCGGCCCGAAGCCGCGCATCGAGCGGGTCGTGCCCGAGCAGCATCCCGACACCCCACGACACTCCGGCGCCGAGGCACGCACCGAGCGTGACGATCGCAACGGACCACGGACCGTAGTTCCGCAGCCACCAGAACAACGCGCCGCCGAGCACCAGTGCCGCGACGAACCCGATCGCGGTGAACGTCCCGTCCGGCCCGAAGATCCGGGTCATCTGCTCCTCGCCCAGCGCGCCACCCTGCTCGTCCACGGTGTACTGCGCCAGCGGCGAGAACTGCTGCCACGCCCACCCGGCCACGACGCCCGCGACCAGGAACACCACCACAGTCACCAGAATCGCCTTGGCCCACGGCAACCGCGCCTCCTCCACCACCGGACCCCCGAACGGGTTCAACGACGGCGGTGCCAGGTACGGCGACGACGGCTGCCCGGACTGCGGCTGTGGAGGTTGTGGTGGTTGACTCACGACGCCAGTGTGACGCATGGGTTCCACAATCGATCAGCTGGCCAGGCAGGAGGGGCCCAGGAGGGCTTTCAGGTCGGCCATCAGCGATGAGGTGGGGGTTACTCGGAAGCGGTCGCCGATGCGCATCACGGTGGTCTTCTGGCGGGCCTGGAGGCGCAGGTGGACCTCCGTCATGCCGGGGTGTGAGGTCAGGATGTCCTTCAGTTGGTCGACGACCGGCGGCGTGCAGCGGTTGACCGGCATCGTGAGGACGACCGGGCCGCTCGGACCCTCGGTGAGGTCCGGGACGACGACCTCGTCGCCGCTCAGTTCGAGCCGGTCCTCGCGGCGGCGTACCCGGCCCTTCATCAGGATGATCGCGTCGTTGGTGAGCAGGTGCGCGTGCAGCTGGTACGCCGAGGAGAACATCATCACCTCGATCGAACCTTCGAGGTCCTCGATGGTGACGATCGCGTAGATGTCGCCGCGCTTGTTCACCTTCCGCTGGACCGCGGTCACCAGGCCGCCGATCGTCACCCGGCTGCCGTCCGGCCGCTCCTCGTCGGCGAGCAACTGACCGATCGTGCAGTCGCTGCCGTTGGTGAGGACGTGCTCGACGCCGAACAGCGGGTGGTCGGACACGTACAGCCCCAGCATGTCGCGCTCGTGCGCCAACTTGGTGGCCTTGTCCCACTCCTCGATCTCCGGGACGGTCACGGTCAGGCGGCTGTTGCCCTCGCCCTCGTCCGCGTCGTCGTCGCCCATCGAGAACAGGTCGAACTGCCCGTGCGCCTCGTTCCGCTTCAGGTCGATGGCCTCGTCGACGGCCTGCTCGTGCACCGCGACGATCGCCCGCCGGGCGTGGCTCATCGAGTCGAACGAGCCGGCCTTGGCCAGCGACTCGATGACACGCTTGTTGCAGACCGGCAGCGGCACCTTGTCGATGAAGTCGACGAAGTCGGTGAACCGGCCCTTCTCCTCGCGGGCCGCGACGACCTCGGCGACCACGTTCACTCCGACGTTGCGGATCGCGGACAGGCCGAAGCGGATGTCGGTGCCGACCGGGGTGAAGTTCGAGTCCGACTCGTTGACGTCCGGCGGCAGCACCTTGATGCCCATCCGGCGGCACTCGTTCAGGTAGATGGCCATCTTGTCCTTGTCGTCCTTCACGGACGTCAGGACGGCAGCCATGTACTCCGCCGGGTAGTTCGCCTTCATGTACGCGGTCCAGTACGAGACCAGCCCGTACGCCGCGGAGTGCGCCTTGTTGAACGCGTAGTCGGAGAACGGCAGCAGAACGTCCCACAGCGCCTTGACCGACGCGTCGGAGAACCCGTTCGACTTCATGCCCTCGGCGAAGCCGACGTACTCGGCGTCCAGCACCTCGCGCTTCTTCTTGCCCATCGCCCGGCGGAGCAGGTCCGCCTTGCCGAGCGTGTAGCCGGCCAGGCGCTGGGCGATCTCCATCACCTGCTCCTGGTACACGATCAGGCCGTAGGTAACGCCGAGCACCGGTTCGAGCGCGACCGCGAGCTCGTCGTGCGGGTAGCTGATCTCCTGCTGCCCGTTCTTGCGCAGCGCGTAGTTGGTGTGGCTGTTCGCACCCATCGGGCCCGGCCGGTAGAGCGCCGTACTCGCGGAGATGTCCTCGAAGTTGTCCGGCTTCATCAGCCGCAGCAGCGCCCGCATCGGCCCGCCGTCGAACTGGAAGACGCCGAGCGTGTCACCGCGCGCCAGCAGGTCGTACGTCGGTTTGTCGTCGAGGTCCTTGCTCAGCTTGTCGAGGTCGACCGAGATCCCGTGCGCGGCCTCGATGTTCTTGACCGCGTCGTCCATGATCGTCAGGTTCCGCAGGCCCAGGAAGTCCATCTTGACCAGGCCGAGCGTCTCGCAGCTCGGGTAGTCGAACTGGGTGATGATCTGGCCGTCCTGCTCGCGGCGCATGATCGGGATCAGCTCGATCAGCGGCTCGCTGGACATGATCACGCCGGCCGCGTGCACACCCCACTGGCGCTTCAGGTTCTCCAGGCCGCGGGCGGTGTCGACGATCTTGCGGACGTCCTGGTCGCCCTCGTACAGCTGGCGGAACTCGCCGGCCTCGGAGTACCGCTTGTGCTGCGGGTCGAAGATGCCGGACAGCGGGACGTCCTTGCCCATCACCGCCGGCGGCATCGCCTTGGTGATCCGGTCGCCCATCGCGAACGGGTAGTCCAGCACCCGGCCGGCGTCCTTGATCGCCTGCTTGGCCTTGATGGTGCCGTAGGTGACGATCATCGCGACCCGGTCGTCGCCGTACTTCTCGGTGACGTAGCGGATCACCTCGGGGCGGCGACGGTCGTCGAAGTCGATGTCGAAGTCGGGCATCGACATACGTTCCGGGTTCAGGAAGCGCTCGAAGAACAGACCGTGCAGCAGCGGGTCCAGGTCGGTGATCTTCATCGCGTACGCGCACATCGACCCGGCGCCGGAACCACGGCCCGGGCCGACCCGGATGCCGTTCGCCTTGGCCCAGTTGATGAAGTCGGCGACGACCAGGAAGTACCCGGCGTACCCCTTCGAGACGATGACCTCGATCTCGTAGTCGGTCCGCTTCCGGACGTCGTCCGGGATGCCGTCGGGATACCGGTAGTGCAGGCCGGTCTCCACCTCGGCGACGAACCACGACTCCTCGTTGTGGCCCTCGGGGCACGGGAACCGCGGCATGAACCGGCCCTCGCCCTCGGTGAAGCTGACGTCGCACTGCTCGGCGATCAGCAGCGTGTTGTCACACGCCTCCGGGTAGTCCTTCCAGACCTCGCGCATCTCGGCCGCGGTCTTGACGTAGAACTCGTTCGCGTCGAACTTGAACCGGTTCGGGTCGGACAGCGTCGAGCCGGACTGGACACACAGCAGCGCGGCGTGCGCGGTCGAGTCCTCGGGCTTGGTGTAGTGCAGGTCGTTGGTCGCGACCAGCGGCAGGCCGAGCTCCTTGGCCAGCTTCAGCAGGTCGCCCTGGATGTTCCGCTCGATGCCTAGGCCGTGGTCCATCAGCTCGCAGTAGTAGTTCTCCCGGCCGAAGATGTCGCGGAACTCCGCGGCGGCCTCGACGGCCTGCTTGTACTGCCCCAGCCGGAGCCGGGTCTGCACCTCGCCGGACGGGCAGCCGGTGGTCGCGATCAGGCCCTGGCCGTAGGTGTTCAGCAGGTCGCGGTCCATCCGGGGCTTGAAGTAGTAGCCCTCGAGGCTGGCCAGCGAGCTCATCTTGAACAGGTTGTGCATGCCGGAGGTGTTCTTCGCCAGCAGCGTCATGTGGGTGTAGGCACCCGAGCCGGAGACGTCGTCACGGCCGGCGTTCGCGTCGCCCCACTTGACCCGTTTGCGCTCCGAGCGGTGGGTGTGCGGCGTCAGGTACGCCTCGACGCCGATGATCGGCTTGACGTCGTACTTCTTCGCGGTCTTCCAGAACTCGTAGGCGCCGAACACGTACCCGTGGTCCGTGGTCGCGATCGCCGGCATGCCCATCTCCTGGGCGGTCTTGAACAACTCGTCGATCCGCGCGGCGCCGTCCAGCATCGAGTACTCCGTGTGCACATGGAGATGCACAAAACTGTCGCTGGACGCCATATCGACGCAGACCTCCCAGGGCACGGTTCAGGTGGACCGGTACAGCCTATGCGGGCCCGTGGACAGTTCTGAATCGGCTCACCGGCGAGCCCTCCACCGCCCGCTATCCGGGCATGGAACGCACCACTTCCACACCAGTTCGCACCCGGAGGTGCGGCAGGAGTGGAGCGGCCGACCTGGCGTCGAGCAGGGGTCTCAAGGACGCCAGGTCAGCCGGTTCAGGGGGTCGCAGCCGCGACCATCACGTGCACCGCGCCGTGGTGTTCCAGGTCTCGTCTCATCACTGGGAGACCGCCGTCGGTCAGGTGCTGCGGGGTCGGCACCACCACGACCCAGACGTCGTTGTCGCTGCGGACCTCGTCCAGCAGAGCCTCGAACGCGGCCGGTGCGGTCCGCGGGTGTTCGAGATAGACGGTGCCGAGCGCAAGGCCTTCGGCCAGGGCGAACGCCGCCAGGTCCACTTTCGCCGCGGCGATCTCGTCGTCCGTCGTCTGCACCCGTGCCCGGATGTAGCCGAGAGCCAAGGGACGCGTCATGCCTCGCCCTCCACCAGGGTCCAGGCGGCACTGTTCGGGGGGAGCTTCTCGCCGGCCTCGGGGTTGCTGGCGAGGAGCAGGGGGCCGTCGACCGGGTTGCAGACGGGCTTGGGCGAGCAGTTGACGACGCAGGCGAAGCCGTCGCCGCGGGTGAACGCCAGTACGCCGGGCTCGGTCGGGAGCCAGCGGAAGTCGTCCGACCCGAGTGCGGGGAGGCGGTGCCGCAGAGCGAGTGCCTCCCGGTACAGGTGCAGCATCGAGTCACCGCGGTCGAGCATCCGGTCCACCGCGTGCTCCGCGAACCAGTCCGGCTGCGGCAACCACGTCGTACCGGCAGAGCCGTCCGGTGAGAACCCGAACACGTCGTGCTCCGCCGTCCAGGGCAGCGGGACGCGGCACCCGTCTCGTCCTCGCCGGACCCCGCCGGTGCGGTGGAACATCGGATCGGTGAGCAGGTGCTCGGGCAGATCGGTGACCTCCGGCAGGCCGAGCTCCTCGCCTTGATAGAGGTACGCCGATCCCGGCAGCGCCAGCATGAGCAGCGCGGCCGCCCGGGCCCGGGCCAGGCCGAGTTCGAGATCGCCGGGTCCGGTGCCCGGTGCACCTCCGGCATACCGGGTGACCGACCGCGGCATGTCGTGGTTGTTCAGCACCCAGGCGACGGAGGACCCGGACCCGGCGATCGTCTCGAGCCCCCGGTCGATCACGTCGTACAGCGCCGGCGCCTCCCAGTCGGCGCGGAGGAACTCGAAGAAGAAGGTCTGGTGCAGCTCGTCCGGGCGCTGGTACTGCGCGAGCTGCTCGGTGTCGAGCAGGCCGACCTCGCCGACCAGGACCCGCTCCCTGCCGGTCCGCTGCGTGTACTCCTCCGCGACGGCCCGCCAACTGCGCCACACGTCGTGCACCTCGGGTTGGTTCCAGGCGTGCGGGTTGATCGGGTCGCCGGTCAGCTCGTCGTGGTCGGCCTGCTCATGGTCCGGGAGCCCTTCGGCCTTGTGCAGCCCGTGCGCGACGTCGATCCGCAGCCCGTCGGCGCCACGGTCGAACCAGAACCGCAGCACCTCCTCGAAGGCAGCCTCGACGTCCGGGTGCCGCCAGTTGAAGTCGGGCTGCTCGGTCGCGAAGGTATGCAAGTACCACTGGCCGTCCGGCACCTGCTGCCACGCGGACCCACCGAAGATCGACCGCCAGTTGTTCGGCGGTTCGTCGCCCTGACCGTCCGCGAAATGAAACCGGTCCCGCTCCGGGCTCCCGGGACCGGCCGCGAGCGCCGCCAGGAACCAGTGGTGCTCGATGGAGCAGTGGTTCGGTACGACGTCGACGATCACCTTGAGATCGAGGCGATGGGCGTCGCGGATCAGCCGGTCGAAGGAGTCCAGCGTTCCGTAGTCCGGGTGGACGCCGCGATAGTCCGAGACGTCGTACCCGTGGTCGTGCAGCGGTGACGGGTAGAACGGGTTCAGCCACAGCCCGTCGACGCCGAGGCTGCGCAGGTACGGCAACCGGGCCCGGACACCGTCCAGGTCGCCGATCCCGTCACCGTCGGAGTCCGCGAAGCTGCGCACGTAGACCTGGTAGATGACCGCATCCCGCCACCAGCCGGGCGTGCTGCCGCGGAGCGGTGGGCAACTCGTCTCGGGAGACATCGGGAACCTCGGCAACGGTGTGAGGGGACAACGTTGTCAGCAAGGATCCGCAGACCGGACGGCCAAGGCATCGGGACACCTACGTATTTCGGTACGTAGGTAGCCCTGGAAACGTTACCGCTCGGGGTGCTCGGCCACCCAGCGGCCGACCTGCGCCCGGGAGGCGAAGCCGAGCTTGCTCAGGATGTGGTCGACATGGGTCTCGGCAGTGCGCTGCGAGATCACCAGACGGGCGGCGATCTCCCGGTTGCTGAGGCCTTCACCGAGCAGTACGGCGATCTCGTGCTCCCGCCGCGTCAGCCGCCCGGCCAGCCCAGGCTTCGCCGCGCTCTCCCGCTCCTCCCCCAGCGCCAGCGCGACCGCCTGTTCGAACGAGTACGCCGCCCCCTGCGCGAACGCCGCGTCGAAGGCGACGTCGCCGACCGCTGCCCGGATCCCCTGCTCGGTCTGGTCGTCGAACTGGCTGTACGGCGTCGTCTCGTCGACATGTGCACCACTGGATCGCCACACCGCCCGCGACGCACCCATCAACCGGGCGGCCCGCTCGTCCGGTGCGGCCGAGCCGGCGCACCACGAGAGCGCCTGCATGCAGAACCCGATCCCGGTCCGGTCGTTCAGCGGCTGCCACAACCGGATCGCCTCCCGGAACGACCGGGTCGCCTCGTCGAACCGATCGTGGTCGCGCCACTGCACGAGCCCGACACTCCACAGCGCATAGGCCTTCGACGAGTCCGCGCCCCGGGATGCGGCCAGTTCGTACGCCGCCTGACTGAACCCCTCCACCCGCGGATCGCCGAGGAAGAAGGTGGTCGCGGCCAGCAGGATCAGCGAGTCGAACTCGCCGAGCTTGTCGCCGACCGCACGGTACCCGGCCAGGCCCTCCTCCAGCAGGGTGATCGCGCCGGGCAGGTCACCCTGGTAGAGCAGCGCATGCCCGGCGACCTCCGCGATCCGGGCGCGCAGCGGATCGTCGTCGTACCGCTCGGCGAGTTCCGCGCACTCCGCCAGCAGTGGGCCCAGCTGGTCCGTCTCGCCGAGGAACATCGCCAGATAGCCGCCCGCCCAGAGCCCCAGGGCCCGCGCGGGCGTCGGCTCCGGCGCTGCACCGATCGCCAGGGTGAGGTACCGGTGACCTTCGCGGAGGAAGCCGGCGAACCAGAAGTTCCACAGCGGTGCGGCGATCTCTACGGCGGCCGGGCCCTCACCAGGCTCCGCCAGGCAGAAGTCGAGCGCGGCCCGCAGATTGTCGTGCTCACGGCGCATCCGGATGAACCAGTCGGCCTGCCCCGGACCGAAGCTGTCCTCCGCCCACGCGGCCGCCAGCGCCCGGTAGTAGTCACGATGCCGGAGCTTGAACTCCCGGGTCCGGCCGGCCTCGGCCAGCCGCAGGCCGCCGTACTGGCTGATCGTGGTGAGCATGTCGTACCAGGCAACCGTGTGAGTGGTGGCCATCGTGCGGGTGATGATCGACTTGTTCACCAGACCCGCGACCAGGTCGAGCATGTCGTGCCGTGGGATTCCGTCGCCGGAACAGACCTCCTCCGCGCCCTCGAGGTCGAAGCCGCCGGAGAAGACCGACAGCCGCTCCCACAGCAGCCGCTCGGCCGGTAAGCACAGGTCGTAACTCCAGGTCACTGCAGCGTCCAGCGCCTGCTGCCGAACCGGTCCGGCCGACCTTCCACCGGACAGCAGCCGGAAGCGGTCCTCGAGCCGCTCCAGGATCTGCGACAAGGACAGGGTCCGCATCCACACCGCCGCGAGCTCCAGCGCGAGCGGTACGCCGTCCAGCTGCCGGCAGACCTCGATCACCTGAGCCCGGTTGCTCTCGTCGATCTCGAACTCCGGCACCACAGCGCGCACCCGGTCGGTGAAGAGAACCAGTGACTCGTACTGACCCACGTCGGCGTCCGGAGCGTCCGCCGGCGGTGTCGACAAGGGCTGCACCGCGAGCACCTGCTCACCTTCCACGCCCAGCACGTGCCGGCTGGTCGCGAGGATCCGGAGCTGTGGCGCGGCGGCCAGCAGCTTGCTCACCAGGACGGCGCAGGCGTCGGCCACCTGTTCACAGTTGTCCAGCACGAGCAGCAGGTGCTTGTCTTCCAGGTACTCGGCGAGATCAGCGGTCGGGTCGGCCGACACCTGGCTCAGCTCGAGCGCTCCCGCCAGCGTGAGCCCGAGCAGGGCGGGGTCGTGCAGCGCAGCCAGCTCGACGAACCACACTCCGTCGGAGAAGGTACGCCGTACCTCGGCAGCCATCCGCAGTGCCAGGCGGGTCTTGCCGACTCCCCCGGCGCCGGTCAGCGTCAGCAGACGGCTGCTGGACAGCAACCGCCTCGTATCCGCCAGCTCGCGACGCCGTCCGACGAAACTGGTCAGCTCAGCCGGCAACCGCCCACGAGCCGATGCTGGCTTCGACCCCGCCATGCCTCAGGGTAGGCCGGATCGGAGCGCTTGAGACCGGCTCGGAGCGCACGCTGCGGGAGCGGTGCGGATTGCGAGGCGAGGTTTACTGGGCGTCGACGAGCAGGTCGAGGGCCTGGTCGAGGTCTTCGGGGTACTTCGAGGTGAACTCGACGTACTCGCCGCTGCCGGGGTGGGTGAAGCCGAGGCGCATCGCGTGCAGCCACTGGCGGGTGAGGCCGAGGCGTTCGGCCAGCACCGGGTCGGCGCCGTACGTCAGGTCGCCGCAGCACGGGTGGCCGATCGCGGACATGTGGACGCGGATCTGGTGGGTGCGGCCGGTCTCGAGGGTGATCTCCAGGAGGGTCCCGTACCGGAACGCCTCAAGGGTCTCGTAGTGCGTGATGCTCGGCTTGCCGCCGGCCACCACGCCGAACTTGTAGTCGTGGTGCGGGTGCCGGTCGATCGGCGCGTCGACCGTACCGGTGAACGGGTCGGGATGACCCTGCACGAGCGCGTGGTAGATCTTCTTGACCGTGCGCTCCTTGAAGGCGCGCTTCAGGACGGTGTACGCGTACTCCGTCTTCGCGACCACCATCAGCCCGGACGTTCCGACGTCCAGCCGGTGCACGATGCCCTTGCGCTCGGCTGCGCCGCTCGTGGAGATGTTGAAGCCCGCGCCGGCCAGATGCCCGATCACGGTCGGGCCGGTCCACCCGGGCGACGGGTGCGCGGCGACGCCGACCGGCTTGTCCACGACGACGATCTCGTCGTCGTCGTACACGATCCGCAGGTTGTCGACGGTCTCCGGTACGACGGTCACCTCGGACGGCGGGGCCGGCAGTTCGACGTCGAGCAGTACGCCGGCCGCGACCCGGGACGACTTCGGCGCCGTGGCCCCGTCGACCTGGACCAGGCCGGACTCGATCAGCTCGGCCGCCTTCGTCCGGGAGACACCGAACAGCCGCGACAGCGCGGCGTCCAGCCGCTCCCCCGCGAGACCGTCGGGCACCATCACGGTCCGGGAGCTCACTGGCGGTGCTCCCGGGTCCCGTCGAGCCTGATCCCGCGCAGTGTCTGGATCACCAGCAGTACGGCGGCCGACGTCACGGCCATGTCCGCGACATTGAAGATCGCCCAGTGCGGGGTCTGCAGGAAGTCGACCACGTGCCCGTGGAACGGCGAGGGCTCCCGGAAGATGCGGTCCAGGATGTTCCCGACCGCACCGCCGAACAGCAGGCCGAACGCGACCGCCCAGCCCGCCGACCCGAGCTTGCGGGACAGGTAGACCACGCCGAGCGCCACGGTGATCTGGACCGCGCTGATGTACGGCGTGTAGCCGGCGCCGAGGCTGAACGCGGCGCCGGAGTTCCGGATCAGGTTGAACTTGAGCAGCGAGCCGATCACATCCACCGGTTCACCCGGCGTCAGATGCGCCAAGGCGAGCGCCTTGGTCACCTGATCCAGCACCAGAATCAGCAACCCGACCCCGCCGAACACAACAGTCCACTTCCACGACCGCCCGCCGGACGAGCCGTCGTCGTCGCGGCCGGATTCGTTCGCCGCGGACGACGGAGAACCGGCCGACGGGTCGTCGGCCGGTTCCGGTGAGTCTGCGTCCCCCACCTGGTGGGACGAGGCGGCGTCGTTCAGCGGCGTTCCTGGCGTTCTTTGCATGAGACGCACAGTGTCGCACGCGGGAATGCCTGCAGCCGACCCTTGCCGATCGCGTTGCCGCAGTTGTCGCAGACGCCGTACGTGCCGTCGTCGATCCGCGTCAGCGCGAACTCGATCTGGTTCAGCATGTCGCGGGCGTTGTTGGCCAGCGTCAGCTCGTGGTACCGCTCAAGAGTTGTGGAGCCGACGTCCGCCTGGTCGTTACCGGCGCCGTCGCTGCCGTCCCGGAACAGGCCCGCGATCTCCTGCTCGGCGTCCTTGATCTCCTGCTTGAGGTGCTCGACCTCACCCTCGAGCTCGGCGCGCAGCTCGGCCAGCTCGGCAGCGGTCCACGGGTCCTCGCCCGGCTTCACCTTGAAGGTCTCGGCCGTGTGTGCTGCGGACTTCGCCGGCGCAGTCGCCGGGGTCCTGTTCTCGTTCGTCTTCATGGCCACCCTCTTCGTCGGAGCTTGCTTGGCAGGGGTCTTAGCCGCTGTGCTTTTCTTGGCCGCGGTGGTCGATGACGACTTCTTCACCGCGGAGGTCTTCTTGGCCGGCGAGGTCTTCGCCGTACCGTTGCGAGCCGTCGTCTTCTGGACCGGTTCGGACTGCTTCTCGGCGGCGCTCTTCTTGGCCGCGCTCTTCTTGGCCGCGGCAGAACGTTGGGGGGCGGACTTCTTCCGTGCCGATGTAGCCATGGTCAGCTACCCCCTGCCTTCCGTCGGAGACTGAAGCGGACTGGTCGCAAGACAGTAGGCCACGCGAACACCGCGTGCCAGTCCGACTCGCAGACCGTGGACATACGGTAGTCGGTTCTTCAAGTCCGCTCGATGTTCTGCGCGTCACAACCGCATTGCGGACATCACTGTCCGTAACATTCGCAGGTCAACCGAGCAGTTGCTCGAACCGCGACCGGATGTCGTTCGCATCCCCCTCCACCTCGACCAGCTTGTCCCTGCTGGTCGCACCATGCACCAGAGTTACTGCGGACCCCCGTACGCCGAACTCCGCTGCCACCGCCGCCAGGACAGCCTTCGTTGCCTGTCCCTCCACCGCACGGGCTGCCACCGCGACCACCAGCGCCGGCCCGGACGGACCGTCGTACCGGCCACCCACCGCGGTCCTGGAAGCCCCCGGCTTCACCCGCACGAGAATTCTCATACCCGAATTCTCGCAATACCACTGATTAACGATTCGTAGTCACCTCGTACGACGCCGTACACTCATGACTGCGAACCGCAAGGCAGTGATGGGGCCATCACCCCGGAGCCGCCGGAAGAACAGTCCGTAGGGACCTATTAGAACCGGCAGCGTGTCGTCAAGGAAGTGGGTGACCGGACTTTCGGTCGCCAAGGAGGGTGGTACCGCGCGGTAGCCAGGCGACAGGCCCGGCACTTCGTCCCTCGTCCAGTAGCAGGGACGGACGAAGGACGCAGAAAGATGGCGGCAGCGCACAACTCTGGGATCCCGTGGCGGCAGGTTCCCGCCCAGGTCGACTTCCCCGCGCTCGAGCGCGAGGTGCTCACCCTCTGGGACGAGCACGACACGTTCGCCAAGAGCCTCGAGCAGTCCGTCGGCGGTCAGCCGTGGACGTTCTACGAGGGTCCGCCGACCGCGAACGGCATGCCCGGCACGCACCACATCGAGGCGCGCGTCTTCAAGGACGTGTTCCCGCGCTACCGGACCATGAAGGGCTTCTGGGTCGAGCGCAAGGCCGGCTGGGACTGCCACGGCCTCCCGGTCGAGGTCGCGGTCGAGAAGGAGCTCGGCTTCAACGGCAAGACCGACATCGAGGCGTACGGCATCGCCGAGTTCAACGCCAAGTGCCGCGAGTCCGTGCTGCGGCACGTCGACGCGTTCAACGAGCTCACCGTCCGGATGGGCTACTGGGTGGATCTCGAGCACCCGTACAAGACGATGGACCCGGAGTACGTCCAGTCGGTGTGGTGGTCGCTCAAGCAGATCCACGACAAGGGCCTGCTGGTCGAGGACTACCGGATCACGCCGTACTGCCCGCGCTGTGGCACCGGCCTGTCCGACCACGAGCTCGCCCAGGGGTACGAGACCGTCGTCGACCCGTCGGTCTACGTCCGCTTCCCGCTCACCTCGGGCCCGCTGGCCGGCCAGGCGTCGCTGCTGGTCTGGACGACGACTCCGTGGACACTCGTTTCAAACACTGCGGTCGCCGTACACCCAGAGGTCGAGTACGTCGTCGCCACCGACGGCACCGAGTCGCTGGTGGTCGCCAAGCCGCTGCTGGACCGGCTCGGCGAGGGCTGGACGGTCACCGGTGAGTACGGCGGTCGCGAGATGGAGCGGTGGACGTACCAGCGACCGTTCGAGCTCGTGCCGTTCGACGAGCCGGCGCACTACGTCGTACTCGCGGACTACGTCACCACCGAGGACGGCACCGGTCTGGTGCACCAGTCCCCCGCTTTCGGCGCGGACGACCTCGCGGTGGGCCGCGCGTACAACCTGCCGGTGGTGAACCCGGTGGACCCCAGCGGTCACTTCAACGCCGACGTACCGCTGGTCGGCGGGCAGTTCTTCAAGAAGTCCGACGAGACGCTGGTCAAGGACCTGAAGGACCGCGGTCTGCTGTTCAAGCACGTGCCGTACGAGCACCCGTACCCGCACTGCTGGCGCTGCCACACGCCGGTCATGTACTACGCGCTCCCGTCCTGGTACATCCGCACCACCCAGGTGAAGGACGCCCTGCTGCGCGAGAACGAGAACACCAACTGGTACCCGGACTCGGTCAAGTGGGGCCGGTACGGCGACTGGCTGCGCAACAACATCGACTGGGCCGTGTCCCGCTCGCGCTACTGGGGTACGCCGCTGCCGATCTGGCGCTGCGATGGGGACCACCAGGTGTGCGTCGGATCGCTGGCGGAGCTGGGTGAACTGGCCGGCCGCGACCTGAGCGCAACCGACCCGCACCGGCCGTACGTCGACGACATCACCTTCGACTGCCCGACCTGTGGCGCCGAGGCGCGCCGCGTACCGGAGGTGATCGACGCCTGGTACGACTCGGGCTCGATGCCGTTCGCGCAGTGGGGCTACCCGTGGGCGGAAGGGTCGAAGGAGAAGTTCGCGGAGACCTACCCGGCGGACTTCATCTCCGAGGCGATCGACCAGACGCGGGGCTGGTTCTACACGCTGATGGCGATCGGCACGCTGGTGTTCGACGAGTCGTCGTACCGCAACGTCGTCTGCCTCGGGCACATCCTGGCCGAGGACGGCCGGAAGATGTCCAAGCACCTGGGCAACATCCTGGAGCCGATCCCGCTGATGGACGACCACAGCGCGGACGCGGTGCGCTGGTTCATGGCCGCGTCCGGGTCGCCGTGGAAGGCGCGCGGCATCGGGCCGAACGTGCTGAACGAGATCGTCCGGAAGGTGCTGCTCACCTACTGGAACACGGTCGCGTTCCACGCGCTGTACGCCCGGCTGGCCGACTGGTCACCCGCCGATGCCCCGGCCGTCGAAGACCGCTCGGTGCTGGACCGCTGGCTGGTCAGCGAGACGCACCGACTCGTTCGGGACACCGACGAGGCGTACGCCGCGTTCGACACGCAACGGCTCGGTCTGCTGGTCAACTCGTTCGTCGACGTGCTCTCGAACTGGTACGTCCGCCGTTCGCGCCGCCGGTTCTGGTCCGGTGACGCGAGCGCGCTGGCCACCTTGCACGAGACGCTCGAAGCACTCACCCGGGTGATGGCGCCGCTGACGCCGTTCGTCACCGAGCGGGTCTGGCAGGACGTGTTCCGCCCGGTCACGTCCGGCCTGCCCGAATCGGTGCACCTGACGAGCTTCCCGACGTACGACGAGACGCTGATCGACGACGTACTGGCGCAGCACGTGTCGATGGCGCGGCGGGTCGTCGAGCTCGGCCGGTCGGCCCGCGCCGAGGCGAAGGTGAAGACGCGGCAGCCGCTGGCCCGCGCACTGGTCGGGTCGGCCGCGATCGCGGACCTCTCCCCCGAGCTGCTGCAGGAGATCGCCGACGAGCTCAACGTGGGCACGGTCGCACCGTTGTCCTCGGCAGGCGCGGATCTGGTCGAGTTCTCTGCCAAGGGCAACTTCCGGGAGCTCGGCAAGCGGTTCGCCAAGCAGACCCCGGTGGTCGCGGCGGCGATCGCTGCTGCCGACGCCGGCGCGCTGGCTGCCGCGTTGAAGGAGTCGGGTACGGCGACCGTGGTGGTCGACGGCGAGGACGTCCAGGTCAGCGAGGCCGAGGTGCTGGTGTCCGAGCGGCCGAAGGAAGGCTGGTCGGTGGTCAACGAGCAGGGCGAGACCGTTGCCCTCGACCTCGAGGTCACGCCGGAGCTCAAGCAGGCCGGCCTGGCGCGCGAGGTGGTCCGCACCCTGCAGGAGGCCCGGAAGAACGCCGGCCTCGAGGTGTCGGACCGGATCAAGGTCTGGCTGACCTCGACCGATGCCGAGCTGACCGATGCCCTCGGCAAGCACTCCGACGAGATCGCCCGCGAGGTCCTCGCCGTCGAACTCAGCCAAGCGG
Source organism: Kribbella soli (assembly GCF_004331345.1). Lineage (GTDB taxonomy): Bacteria > Actinomycetota > Actinomycetes > Propionibacteriales > Kribbellaceae > Kribbella > Kribbella soli. The sequence continues at coordinate 579,139 of NZ_SJJZ01000003.1, forward strand.
CCCCGTCAGAATCCTCGGACGTTGCCACCGGCACCGAAGAGGACCTCCAACTCACCTACTGGCTCACCAAGGCCTGACCCCCACCCCCTCTCACATTTGCCTGGCTGACCCACCAATTTCGCTGGCTTACCCAGCAGATGAGGGGTTTGTGACCCGGAACCAGGGTCACAAACCCCTCATCTCATGGGTGGACCAGGCAAATGCCGAGGGGGGTCAGTGGGGTGGGCGTACGGCGCGAGCGCGCAAGGACGGGCTCGCGCCGAGGTGGTTGATCACGTCCACCAGGAGCAACCGCGCGTTCTCGACCTGGTCGTCGCCCAGGGCCTTTCGTAGCTCGGCGTCGATTGCCGCTCGGTGTTTGCGGGCGGCGGCGATCACAGCTTGACCGCGGTCGGTCAGTACGACGATGCGCGCGCGGGCGTCGGCGGGATCTGGCCGGCGGCTGACGTAGCCGCGGCTCGAGAGGTCGGCGACCGACTTCGACGCGGCCTGTTGGGTCACCCCCAGCTTCTCCGCGAGTGTGCTGATCGTCACCGGCCCGCCGACCAGATGCTGGAACACCACACCGTCCGCGAAGCGCGAGTCCGCGAACCCCTCGCCCGCGAGCCGCCGCTGCAGCTCATCGGCCAGCGCCCAGCCGGCGAACAACGAGGCCAGCGACAGGTCGGCGTCAGCCGGATCGAACTCCATGACCCGAAACATACAACCAAGGTTGTGCATCGACTAATCTACAACCATGGTTGTGCAAAAGGAGTTCCTGGACAGAGCGCACCGGATCGTCTGGTGCACGGTGGCCACGGTCGGGCCGGACAACCGGCCGCGGACCCGCATCCTGCACCCGATCTGGGAGCTGTACGACGAACTGACCGGGTGGATCGTCACGCGCGCGACACCGGTGAAGGTGCGGCACCTGACGCACAGCTCGTATGTCAGCTGCAGCTACTGGGAACCCGGTCATGAGGTGGCCGTCGCGGACTGCGAGGCGGAGTGGGTCACGGATGCGGCGACCCGGCAACGAGTGTGGGAGCTGTACCGGGACGCTCCCGCACCACTCGGCTACGACTTCTGGAGTGTGTTCCCCGACGGTCCTTCCGGGGAATCACCCTCACTCCTGCGGCTTACGCCGTACCGGCTGCGGCTTGCTGATGTCGAGACACTCAGCGGCCGGAAGGTTCCGCTCGCCTGGCCCTGACTCCGAGTCACCGATGAAAGACCCTGTGTCAGAGGTGGCCAGACATGGCGAAGAGGCGGTGCCGCCGGAAAGCACCGCCCCTTCCACAGACAACTACGTCTTTTTAGACGCCGTGACCGTGCGCCTGCGCACGCGCCTCCGGCCGGAAGCCGTTGCGCGGGCTGAGCGTGTCGTCGCCGTTGCCGAGCGCCTTCAGCTGCTCGGTGAAGTACGTCTTCAGGCGGCTGCGGTACTCACGCTCGTAAGCGTGCAGGTCGTCGATCGTGCGCTCGAGCTGACCCTTCTGCTTCTCCAGCGTGCCGAGCATCTGCGCGCGGCGCTCGGCGATCTCGCCGTCGAGCTTCTCGGCGCGGGCGCGGGCCTCACCGGTCATCCGGTCAGCCTTGCCGCGGGCCTCGTTCTCCAGGCGCTCCGCCTTGGCGCGGGCCTCGCCGATGATCTTGTCGGCGGTGTCCTTCGCCTCCTGGACCAGGTCGTCGGAGTGCTTGGTGGCCATCTCCAGCAGCCGCACCGCGGAGCTGGAGGCGTCACCGACAGTGCCGGCCGCCGCAGCCGCGGTCGGAGCGGCCACCACCGGCGGCTTCTCCTCGGGCTTCTCGACCACGACCGGGGGCTTCGGCTGCTGCACGACTGGCGGCAGCGCGGCGGTCTGGTCGACCGGGCGCTGCTGGTCTGCACCAGCGCGCTGAGCCGCCGCGAGCTTGGCCCGCAGCTCCTCGTTCTCGGCGAGAAGTCGCTCGAGTTCGGCTTCCACCTCGTCGAGGAAGGAGTCGACCTCTGTGACGTCGTAGCCCTCCCGTAGTCGGACGGGCGTGAACTGCTTCGAGCGGACGTCATCCGGCGTCAGCGGCATCTTTCACCTCGTTTGTCTGTGTCTTGGCGGAGTCCCCGTGGCCCTCGCCTTGGCGACTCAGTAGATCACGTTATCGCTTCGTTGTCTTATGACGGAATCCGGGCTCTACCTACCCGGTCTTGGCGGTCCTCACCCTTACAACGATCGAAGGGCCGTCGAGTTGATGGCCATCGCTACCGACACCATGACGAACAGCATCAGCATCGACAGATCGATCCGGATCCCACCGGCCCCGATCGGGGGCAGAATCCGCCGCAACGGCTTCAGGAACGGGTCCGTGATCGAGTAGATCAGCTCGAAGAACAGCAGCAGCGGCCCTTTGGGGTGCCACTGCGGAGCGAACATGACGATCAGACTGAGTACGAACCGCGCCACCAGCACCAGGAAGAAGGCGAGCAGTACCCAGTACAGAACGATGAGGACGAGCGCTAGAGCATCCATGTCGACAACGAGTGTAGAAGACGGCGGAAGCGCCGGCCTCAGCTCTGGTTGTAGAACCCGTCCGCAGCGATCTTTTCCTTCTCCTCGGCAGCTACCGTGACGTTCGGCGGGCAGACCAGGAACACCTTGGTGGTGATCCGCTCGATCGAGCCCCGGCAGCAGAAGATCAGGCCGGCCGCGAAGTCCACCAGCCGCTTGGCGTCGGAGTGGTCCATCTCGGTCAGGTTCATGATGACGGGCGTACCGTCGCGGAAGTGCTCACCGATGACGCGCGCCTCGTTGTAGCTGCGCGGGTGCACGGTGGTGATGCGGGCCAACTCGGTAACCTCCGGGGACGACGCGACACCGCGCCGGTCTGGGAACTTGCTGACCGTGGCGCCGCTCTGGTCCTGACGGTCCTCGCGGCCCTGGAACTGGGGCTCGGTGCGAGGCTCGCGGCTCTCCCGGCCGGCGGGTACCGGCTCGGTCTCGTGGGAGTCCCCGTCGACGGCTTCTTCCTCGTACTCGTCGAAGTCGTCGTACTCGTCGTCGTACCGCGCGTTGTAGCGCTCCCCGTCCTCGACCAAGCCGAGGTACACACCCATCTTGCGCAGTGCGCCGCTCATGGCCCTCCAGCCCTCGATTCCGGTTCGACGACAACGGTGAGCAGGAAGCAAACCTGCTCGATGTCGACACTAACCGAGTGGAGGACGCGTACCGAGTAAGGCGCGCCCGAGCCGAACGTGTGTCGCACCCTGCTTGATCGCCGCCTCCAGATCGCCGGTCATCCCGGCCGAGATCCAGCCGGCGCCAGGGTGTTCGGAGCGTAGTCGCGACGCTACTTCGCGCAGTCCGGCGAAGGCTTTCTCAGCGTCCGAACCGAGGGGCGCGACAGCCATCACTCCCCCGAGTTCGAGGCCGTCGGCCGCGGCGATCTCCGCGGCCAGTTCCGGTACGTCGGCAGGCGCGACACCGCCCCGGCTCGCGCCGGTCGCCGCGTCCGCGGATCCGTACGCCGCAAGGCTCACCTGAATCAGGCAGCGCAACGTCTTCTCCTCGGCGACCGCGGCCTTCGCCAGCGCTTCGACGAGTGACGACCGGTCGACCGAGTGCACAACCGATGCGTAGCGCGCGATCGAGCGGGACTTCTTCGACTGCAACTGACCGACGAAGTGCCAGGTGAGGTCCGGGCACTCCGGGGCCTTCGACTTGAGCTCCTGCTCGCGGTTCTCCCCGACGTCCTCGATCCCGAGGCCCGCGAGCGCCCGTACGTCGCTGACTGGGAAGGTTTTGGTGATCGCCACGAGGGTGACCTCGTCCCGGGCCCTCCCGGCCGCCTGGCAGGCCTTCTCGATCCGCTCCTGCACCTGCACCAGATTCGCGCGGAGCTCGTCGTCGCGTGCACTCACGGTGCGACCAACTTGATCAGCCCTGCCATCCGCCCGCTCTCCGGACCTTCGCGGCGGTACGAGTACAGGTTCTCGGACTCGATCGTGCAGGCCGCCGCGTCGACCACCTCGACACCGAGCTCGGCCAGTTGCGCCTTCACACCGGCGGCCACGTCGATCGCGGGCGTCCCCCAACTCGTCTCGGAGTACGACGCCGGCACCCGCTCCGCGACCTCGGCCCGCATCGCGTCGGGGACCTCGTAGCAGTTCCCGCACGCATACGGTCCGAGTACGGCGGTGATCGTCGACGCGCCGAGTTCCCGCATCGCGTCGACGGTCGCCGGGACGATGCCGACGTACATGCCCTTGCGGCCGGAGTGCGCGGCGCCGATCACGCCGTCGCCGGACAGCAGCACCGGCAGGCAGTCGGCCGCGCGAACCGCCAGCACCACATCGGATCGCGTCGTCACCAGACCGTCGGCCTTCGGCATCGGCCGGGTCGGAAGTTCGTCGTCCGGCCGTACGACGTGGACGTCGCGGCCGTGCACCTGGCTGACCCGCACCACGTTCTCCGCGGGCACTCCGAACTCGGACGCGATCAGCCCGAAGTTCGCGATCACCCCGTCGACGTCCGGACCGGAAGCACTGCCGAGGTTCAGTTCGCCGTACGGCGGTTTGCTGGCGCCGCCGAACCGATCGGTGAAAGCGAAGCGAACACCCTGGCGAATCTCGTCGTAGCCGAACACGACTGAAGGTTACCCAGCGGCGACCGTCGCGCGGCGGTAGGCCTCGGCGAAGGCTTCGTCCGCGGGGACGTCGACGTCAGGGACGACGCCGGTGCCTTCCCAGTTGGTCCCGGAGATCTGGTTGACCGAACGCACCACCGGCACGGTCGCCTCCAGCTGATCGTGCAGCTTGAAGCCCTGGCGCGGGTGCGCGCCGCCGCGCGTCCGCTCTCCGACGACCACCGCTCGCTTGAGTTGCTGCAGGTCGTACGCCAGCTCTTCACCGCCGGAGAAGGTCGCCGAGCTGGTCAGCACCCAGATCGGCTTGGTGCCACCGAAGCGCGGCCCCGGCACGTACGACGTGGTCCAGAACTGCCGCGTCGTCCCGTCGCCCGGACAGACCAGATCCTGCAGATGGATCGGTTCGCCGGCGTCGAACAGGTGGCTGCAGACGAAGGCGACCTGATCGGGCGACCCGCCCACGCAGCGGCGCAGGTCGAGGATCAGCGCGTCCGCCGACGCGAGCAGCGTCATCGCGGCGGTCAGTGCCGCACCCGCGTGGGCAGGGTCGTACAGCATCGGCCGGATCTCCAGCAGGCCGACGTTCCCGTCCAGTCGTTCGACCCGCGTCACCCCGCCGGCGTCGCGCTCGGCAAACCGGCGCCAATGTGCTTCCTCGGCCACCGGGTCGGTCTCGTCCGGCGGCCCGTCGGGGTGGAACTTGAGCCGCAGGTGCTTGTCGCCGTTGCCGAGTTGCAGGTCGGCCGTGACCCGCTCGGCCAGCTGCTCCGGCGCCTCGAGGTCGTCGTACCGGCCCTCGGCGGTCGCTGCGGCGAGCCGGTTCGCGACCTCGGCGCCGACCTCCGGAAAGACGTAGTGCTCGGCGACCAGTGCGCCCAGCCGGTCGATGACGATCCTGATCTCTTCGGTGTGCATGACCAGGAGTAGAGCAGGCGGATTGACAAAGTGTCAAGAATTCTCGACGCTTGATCCATGGCCGAGATCATCGATCACCTGGACGTGTCGAGTGCTGCGCAGTTCAAGGCGCTCGGGCACCCGCTGCGGCACCGCTTGCTGTTCGCACTCGGGCAGGAGGCGGCCACGATCAGCCAACTGGCCGCCGCGCTCGGGACGGCGAAAGGCAACGTCGCCCATCACCTGGGCGTGCTCCGCGACGCCGGGATGGTGCACGTGGCCGAGACGCGGCAGGTGCGGGGCGGGACCGAGCAGTACTACCGACGGTCGGTGCGGCGGTTCGGCTTCACCGGTGAAGGCGCGCGAGCGAACAACACCGTCGCGCTACAGGCGGTCGCAGCCGACCTGGAGACCGCCGACCCGGACCCGATGTTCACGGTGCGGAACCTCCGGCTGACCGCAGCTCAGGCGGAGGAACTCACCGCGACGCTGCAGCAGATGGCCGACGACCTCGCCGACGCAGGCCCCGGAGAGTCGCGGTACGGCGTCGTCGTGTCCGTCTACCGTCCTCGCCAGGCCACAACGCCTGGCGAGGGCAGCTGACCTACTTCAGGAAGTCCGGGATGTCGAGGTCTTCCTCGGGCTCTGCCTTCTTCGGCTTGACCGGCTGACTCGGCTGAGCCGTCTGACCGGCCTGACCCGTACCAGCGTTGCTCGGGCCGTGGGTGGGCCAGGAGTGCTGGGTCGACGGTGAGGCAGGGGTGTGCGGAGCGGGCTGCGCCGACTGCTGGCCGGACTGCACCGTGCGGACGCCGTCACCCGCCTGCGGGCGTGCGGAGTTCGTCGTCCCGGCACCGGGCCGCGGCTCGGTCGGTGCGGGCACCGGCACCGTGTCGTCGGTCGGGGTGGCCGGGTTGCCGGGCGTCACGCCCGACGGCTGGCCGGCACCTGGCTGCGGCTGCCCTGCACCCTGAGCGGCTCCGGGAGCACCCTGCTGGCTCGCCCCTGGCTGACCGGAAGGCTGACCACCCGGGACCTGGCCGGACTGGGTCTGGCTGCCGGAGAACTGACCACCGGACTGATGTCCTCCGCCCGGCTGTCCCCCACCTGGCTGTCCGCCCGACGGGCCGCCGGTGGCGGGCTGGCCGGACTGCTGGCCTGCCGGTGGTGTCGTGCCGCCGGCCATCGGCGCCGAGTAGCTCTGCGACGACGGGCGGGACGACGGTGGCCGGGCCTGGTTCATCGCCTGCTCGCGGCGTTTCGGCATCCCGCCGTCGAACCCGGCCGCGATCACCGTGACCCGCACCTCGTCGCCGAGGGCGTCGTCGATGACCGCGCCGAAGATGATGTTCGCGTCCGAGTGCGCGGACTCCGAGACCAGCTGGGCCGCCTCGTTGATCTCGAACAGGCCGAGATCGGACCCGCCGGCGATCGACAGCAGCACACCGTGCGCACCCTCGATACTTGCCTCCAGCAACGGCGAGGAGATGGCCGCCTCGGCGGCCGCGACCGCACGGTCCTCGCCACGCGACGAGCCGATACCCATCAGCGCCGAGCCGGCGTTCGACATGACCGCCTTGACGTCGGCGAAGTCCACGTTGATCAGGCCGGGCGTGGTGATCAGGTCGGTGATACCGGAAACACCCTGCAGCAGCACCTGGTCGGCCTGCTTGAACGCGTCCAGCACGGACACGGCGCGGTCGGAGATGGTCAGCAGCCGGTCGTTCGGGATGACGATCAGGGTGTCGACTTCTTCACGAAGGGCGGCGATGCCCTCCTCGGCCTGGGTCGCACGGCGCTTGCCCTCGAACGAGAACGGCCGCGTCACCACACCGATCGTCAGCGCACCGAGCGAGCGCGCGATCCGGGACACCACCGGCGCGCCACCGGTGCCGGTGCCGCCACCCTCGCCCGCGGTGACGAAGACCATGTCGGCGCCCTTGAGCGCCTCCTCGATCTCCTCCCCGTGGTCCTCGGCGGCCTTCTTCCCGATCGCCGGGTTCGCGCCGGCGCCGAGGCCCCGGGTCTCCTCCCGGCCGATGTCGAGCTTGACGTCCGCGTCGCTCATCAGCAGCGCCTGGGCGTCGGTGTTGATGGCGATGAACTCCACGCCCTTCAACCCGTGCTCGATCATCCGGTTGACGGCGTTCACGCCGCCGCCGCCGATACCGACGACCTTGATGAGTGCCAGGTAGTTCTGCGGTGCCGCCACGTCCGCGCCTCTCGCCTCGTTCGTTTCCCGTTGTCCAGCGAAAAGACTGAACCTCAAGTGGATGCTTAGACTTATGTCAACTTTAGATTACGTCGCACGCTACGGGACGGCTTCTGGCGATGTCCACGCGCCTCGCCGCCCGTACCGCGATGTGATCCGTCACCGCTTTTCCCCTTTGGTGACAGGAAGATCGGGCGCCGAGACGTCGTACACCTTCGCCTGCCGCTTCATCAGCACGCTGAGTACCTCGGCCTTGCGCTCGCTGTCATCGGAACTACCCCAAACGACCTTCACGCCGGAGCTGAGGTTGAGGGTGATCGAGTCCGGCGACGCTGCCGAGATCGATCCCACCTGCGCCCGCAGCGTGTCCGGAAGGGCCGCCGACACCGTCACCACCGAGTGGATCGTGACGTCGCGCCGAACCCCGGTCACCTTCGCCTCCGGCAGCCCGGCCGGCCGGTCCGGAACCGTCCGGTACGTCGTACCGGTCGCGTCCACCAACTCGTACCGCGAGCCGTCGGTGACCACCACGACCGGGACCCGCTCGGTGACGACGATCACGATCTTGCGCGGCCACGCCCGCGTCACCTGCGCGTCCGCCACCGCCGGAATCGTGCGCACCCGCTCCGCGATCGACCGCAGGTCCACCTTCGCCAACGGCGTACCCGTCGGCGCGGCCGCGACCTGCTCGATCGTTGCCACCGGCACCGTGTCGGCACCGCTGATCCGGACCCCGGAGACCGCGAACGCGGAGGAGAAGTAGAACAGCCAGACGACCAGACCGGCCAGCACGACCAGTCCGCCGCCGACGGCCCAGGGCAACCAGCTCCGCCACCGCACCAGCCGTTGCCGGCGCGCGAACTTCTGCTGTGCCCGAGCCAGATCGACGCTCTGGCTCATTCAACAAACCCCACCCTTTTACTCCACCACAGGTACCGGCATTGCCTCGGAAGGCTCGCGGGCGGCAGCGCGTTCGGCCAGCAAACCAACGACTTCCGGGCCGATCAGGGTCACGTCGCCCGCGCCCAGCGTCACCACCAGGTCGCCCGCTTGGGCGAGGTCCGTGACCAGCTGCGGTACGGCGGACCACGACGGCTCGAACCGCACCTGCTCGGGTTTCAGCGGCACGTGGTTCGCGATCAGGGCGCCGGTGACACCGGGCTCCGGGTCCTCGCGGGCCGCGAAGACGTCCATCACCACGACCTCGTCGGCCAGCGCCAGCGCTTCGGAGAACTCGGTCGCGAAGATCCGGGTCCGGCTGAACAGATGCGGCTGGAAGCACGCGATCACGCGCCCCTCCCCCGCCACCTGGCGCGCCGCGGTCAGGTCGACGGCGAGCTCGGTCGGGTGGTGCGCGTACGAGTCGAACACCCGCACGCCGTCCTCGAGACCCTTGAACTCGAACCGCCGGCCGGTGCCGGTGAACGACGCCAGTCCCTCGGCCAGGTCGGCCGCGGAGAACCCGAGCCCGAGCCCGACGGTCAGGGCCGCCGACGCGTTCAGCGCGTTGTGCTTGCCGGCCTGCTGCAACTGCACGATCGGCAGCTTGCGCCCGCGGTACACCGGCACGAACGACTGCGTCGCCCCGGTCGCGGTGATCTCGGTGACGTGCAGGTCCGCGTCGTCGGCCTCGCCGTACGTCCGGACGTCGATCCCGCGGTCCCGCGCGTACGACGCCAGCGCCCGGGCGCCCGCGTCGTCCTGGCACATCACCATGAAGCCGCCGGGCAGGACTCGTCCGCAGAACTCCTCGAACGCCTTCCGGTAGCTGGCCTCGTCGCCGTAGTTGTCCAGGTGGTCCGGCTCGACCGACGTGACGATCGACACCTCGGGCGCATAGGTCAGGAACGACTTGTCCGACTCGTCCGCCTCGGCGACGAACAGGTCGCCGGTCCCGTCGTGGGCGTTCGACCCGGACTCGTTCAGGTTGCCGCCGATCGCGTACGACGGGTCCGCGGCGCAGTGCTGCAGCGCGACGGTCAGCATCGACGTGGTCGTGGTCTTGCCGTGCGTGCCGGCGACCGCGAGCGTCCGGCGGCCGACCATCACCGACGCGAGCGCGGCGGCCCGGGGCAGGATCGGGATCCCGGCCGCGCGGGCGGCGACCACCTCGGGGTTGGTCTCGCGGATCGCGGTCGACACGACCACGGTGTCGGCGTCCTTCACGTGCTCGCCGGCGTGACCGACCCAGCAGGTCGCGCCGAGCGCGCGGAGCGCGGCGAGCACCTTGCCGTCCTTGGCGTCCGAGCCGGACACCTCGATCCCGCGCGACGCCATGATCCGGGCGATCCCGGACATGCCGGCGCCGCCGATTCCTACGAAGTGCACCCTGCCCAGCTTCTCGGCCGGTAGCAGCGTGTCAGGTGCGGTGACGATCACGACGCAGACCTCACCACATCGAGGATGATCCGCGCCAATCGGTCGTCGGCGTCGGTCCGGATCACACCGGTCGCAGCTGTGGTCATGGCTGTCAGACGCTCGCGGTCGAGCAGAAGTTGCGGCACGTTCGCGCGCACCCAGTCAGGAGTCATCTCGGCGTTGTCGATCAGCACACCTCCACCCACGTCGACAACCGGCTTCGCGTTCAGTCTTTGCTCACCGTTACCGATCGGCAGCGGAACGTAGATCGCGGGCAGGCCGACACCGGACACCTCGGTGACCGTGTTCGCGCCAGAGCGGCAGACCACCAGGTCCGCGGCGGCGTACGCGAGGTCCATCCGGTCGACGTAGTTCAGTACGACGTACGGGAGCGGACCGGTCTGCGGTACCTCGAGGGTGTTCTTCGGGCCGATCGCGTGCAGCACCTGGATGCCGGCCGCCTGCAGGTCCGCGGCGGCGCCCGAGACCGACTCGTTGATCCGCTGCGCGCCCTGCGAACCGCCGGTCACGAACAGCGTCGGGGCGTCCGGGTCGAGGCCGAAGAACTGCCGGGCCTCGGCGCGAAGTGCGGCCCGGTCCAGCGTCGAGATCGCCCGCCGGATCGGCAGCCCGACATACTCGGCGTGCGGCAGGTCGGTGCCCGGGAACGACGTCTTCACGTGCTGCGTGCAGTACCGGGCGGCGAACTTGTTCGCGATCCCCGGGACGGCGTTGCCCTCGTGCACCACGATCGGGGTCTTCCGCCGCCAGGCGGCGACGTACGCCGGGGTGGAGACGTAGCCGCCGAAGCCGACCAGGACGTCCGCCTTCGCCTCGTCGAGCACCTTCCGGGCCGCGCTCACCGAGGACAGCAGCTTCCCGGGAACAGCCAAGAGCGCGGGCGTGGGCTTGCGCGGTAGCGGCACCGGAGGGATCAGCTCCAGCCGGTACCCGGCCTCGGGGATCACGCGGGTCTCGAGGCCGCGCTCGGTCCCGAGGGCGATGATCTCGATCGTCGGGTCGATCCGGCGCAGGGCGTCTGCGGTGGCGATCAGGGGTGAGGTGTGGCCGGCGCTACCGCCACCGGCCAGAACGATGCTGGGCACAGCTTTCAACGCTCCCGCGGGTTCATTTGTACGACATACGCCGCGAAGGCAACCAGCCGAAACGAGGACGCCGAGTCTCTTTCAGGGCGGCCTGCGCGCCGGGCTCGGCCTTCGCGAAGGACAGCAGCATGCCGATCGCGATCAGCGTCGGCAGCAGTGCGGAACCACCGTACGACAAAAGCGGGAGCGGGATACCCACGATGGGTAGCAGTCCGATCACGGCGCCGAGGTTGACCAGCGTCTGCGCCATGATCCAGATGGTGATCCCGGCCGCGGCGTAGCGGACGAACGGTTCGGTGTTCCGGGTCGCGATCCGCACCCCGGCGTAGGCCAGGGTGAGGAACAGGGCGAGTACGGTGAGCGACCCGACCAGGCCGAGCTCCTCACCGATCACCGAGAAGATGAAGTCGGTGTGCGCCTCCGGCAGGTTGCTCCACTTCTGCCGGCTGTTGCCGATCCCGACGCCCCACCAGCCGCCGGTCGAGAGCGCGTAGAACGAGTGATACGCCTGCCAGCCGACGGTGGTCGGGTTCGCGAACGGGTCCAGGAACGACGTCACCCGGTCCAGGCGGTACTTCTCCGCGTTCACGAAGTACGTCGCGACCGCGCCGACCACGACGATGGTCGCGACGAACAGCCGGGTCGGCGCGCCGACGATCCAGATCATGCCGATCATCACGGCCATCAGCACGAGCGCCGTACCGAGGTCGTGCTGCCCGACCACCAGCGCGATCACCAGACCGCAGACCGGCACCATCGGGACCAGCAGATGCTTCCACTGGGTGAGCAGTTTCTCCTTGCGTGCGTACAGGTCCGCGCACCACATCACCATCGCCAGCTTGGCGAACTCACTCGGCTGGATCTGCAGCGGTCCGCCGAGGTTCAGCCAGTTGGTGTTGCCGTTGACGCCGACACCGAGACCAGGGATGTACGTCAGCACCAGCAGGAACATCGACCCGAGCAGCGCGACGTACGCGAGCATCCGGAAGTGCCGCGGTGTCATCCGCGAGGCGACGTACGCCATCGGCAGACCGACGCCGACCCAGATCAACTGCCGGACGAAGATCGTGTAGCTGTTCCCGTTGACGCGCAGCGACAGCACGCTGGACGCCGACAGCACCATCATCAGGCCGAGCACCAGCAGCAGGCCGGTCGCCCCGAGCACGATGTGGTACGACGTCAGCGGCCGGTCGAGCACGTCCTTGATCGCAGCGATCCAGGCGCGTTCGCTGGTCTGCTTCTTCCGCTCCGGCTGATCCGCGATCGACGTCACGCGATCACCTCCGGATCAGTTGCTCAGGGAGCGAACTGCTTCGGCGAAGGCGTCGCCGCGGGCTCCGTAGTTGGCGAACATGTCCCAGGATGCGCAGCCAGGCGCGAGCAGCACGGTGTCACCCACCTGTGCGAGCTTCGCCGCCTCCCCCACCACGATCTCCATGGCTCCAGTGTCCGTTGACTCGACGACGATCCTCGGGACATCCGGTGCGTGTCGCTCCAGAGCTTCGGCGATCACGTCCTTGTCCTGTCCGAGCAGTACGACGGCGCGCAAACGCATGCGTGCCGCGATGACGAGTTCGTCGAACGTCGCGCCCTTGGCCTGACCGCCGGCGATCCACACCACATGCTCGTAAGCAAGCAACGACGCCTGTGCGGCATGCGGGTTGGTGGCCTTCGAGTCGTCGACATAGTTGACCCCGGCAACGTCTGCGACGCGCGCGATCCGGTGCTTGTCGGGCCGGAACCCGCGCAGCCCGTCGCGGATCGCGGTCGCCGGTACGCCGAACGCGCGGGCCAGCGCCGCGGCCGCCAACGCGTTCGCCACGTTGTGCGGCGCGGGCGGTGTGATGTCGGACAGACTCGCGAGCTCCAGCGCCGACGTGGCGCGCTGCTCCACGAACGCGCGGTCGACGAGCAGGTCGTCGACGAGACCGAGCATCGACAGGCCCGGTGTACCGAGGGTGAAACCGACCGCGCGGCAGCCCTCGATCACGTCGGCTTCCTCGACCAGGTGCTCGGTGGCCGGGTCGGCGACGTTGTACACGCACGCGACCTGGCAGTTCTCGTAGATCCGGCCCTTGTCCTGCGCGTACGCCTCGAGCGAACCGTGCCAGTCGACGTGGTCCGGCGCGATGTTCAGGACGGCGGCCGAGTGCGCCGACATCGAGTGCGTGAAGTGCAGCTGGTACGACGAGAGCTCGACCGCGATCACGTCGTACGGCTCGGGGTCCATCACGGCCTCGAGCAAAGGCAGGCCGACGTTGCCCGCGGCAACGGCCCGGTGGCCGGCCGCCTGCAGGATCGCGGTCAGCATCTGCACGGTCGTGGTCTTGCCGTTGGTGCCGGTGATGCACAGCCACGGCGCGGCGTTGGCCGGGTCACGCAGCCGCCAGGCCAGTTCGATCTCGCTCCAGATCGGCACGTCCCGCTCGGCGGCCTGCGCGAGCAGCGGCGCGTGCGGCGGTACGCCGGGTGACGTGACGACGACGTCGACGTCCTTCGGGAGTTCCGTCGTACTGCCCGGGCCGAGGGTGATCGTGGCGCCGAGGGTCTCGAGGATCTGCGCCTTCTCGCGGAGAGCCTCGGTGTCGCGGTCGTCGAGGACGACGAGGTGCTCGGCGCCGGCCTGGATCAGGGAGTCGGCGCAGGCGTAGCCCGCCGTACCGAAGCCGAGCACCACGAACCGCGTGGTCGCCCAGCCGTCGGACGTGCGTGTCTCGAGACTCATCCGGTCACCCATTCCGCGTAGAAGACCCCGAGTCCGATCACCACAAACAGCCCTTGGATGATCCAGAAGCGGATCACCACGTTCACCTGTTCCCAGCCGAGCATCTCGAAGTGGTGATGCAACGGCGCGATCAGGAACAATCGTTTGCCCACACCGGTCGCCTGTTTGGTGATCTTGAAGTAGCCGACCTGCAGGATGACCGACGCGGTGATGACGACGAACAGGCCGCCGAGCAGCAGCACCAGCAGCTCGGTCCGGGTCATCACGGCCATACCGGCCAGCGCCCCGCCGAGTCCCAGTGAACCGGTGTCTCCCATGAAGATCTTCGCCGGCGACGCGTTCCACCACAGGAACCCGAACAACGCGCCGGTCAGCGAGGCCGCGACCACCGCCAGATCGTGCGGATCCCGTACTTCGTAACACTTCGCGCCGACGCCCTGCGCGGTCGCGCAGCTCTGGTTGAACTGCCAGATGCAGATCAGCGTGTAGGCGCCGAACACCATCATCGACGCGCCGGTGGCCAGACCGTCCAGGCCGTCGGCGAGGTTCACGCCGTTCGACATGCCGGCGATCAGCAGCAGGATCCAGATGACCACCAGGATGACCGGCAGTTCGAGCCAGCCGATGTCGCGGATGAACGAGATGAACGGCGACGCCGGCCGCTGCCCGCGCTCGTCGGGGAACTGCAGTGCCAGCACCGCGAAGATCACCGCGACGATCGTCTGGCCGGCCAGTTTCGCCTTGCTGCGCAGGCCGAGGCTGCGTTGCCGGAAGATCTTGATGAAGTCGTCCAGGAAGCCGACCGCGCCCATGCCGGCGAACAGGAACAGCACCAGGATCGCCGAGGCGCTCGGCGGCGTCATCGTGAACAGCTTCGCCGCGAAGTACCCGACGATGGTCGCGGCGATGAACACCGTGCCGCCCATGGTCGGCGTACCGCGCTTGATCTGGTGCGACTTCACGCCGTCGTCGCGGATCTCCTGGCCGTAGCCGCGTTTGGCCAGCCACTTGATCGCGTACCGGGTGCCGAGCAGCGTCAGCACCATCGCGACGGCGCCGCCGAACAGGATCGAAATCACTGGGCGTCCTCCACCAGTGCGTCGGCGAGGCTGCGCAGTTTCGCCGCCTTCGAGGACTTCACCAGTACGACGTCACCCGCGCGGAGTTCTTCGCGGAGCAACTCCAGCGCCTCGGGGATGGTCCCGACGAACGCGGACTCGTTGCCCCACGAACCTTCCAGCGAGGCGCCGAGGTGGATCGGTTTCGCGCCCTCGCCGACCACGAGCAGCCGGTTCACGTCCAGCCGGACGACCAGCCGGCCGATCGCGTCGTGCTCGTCGGCCGAGGTGTCGCCGAGCTCGAGCATCTCGCCGAGCACCGCCCAGGTCCGCGCGCCACGCGACCGGCCGATGGCGGCCAGGGACTTCAGCGCCGCGCGGGTCGACTCCGGGTTCGCGTTGAACGCGTCGTTGATGATCGTCACGCCGTCCGGCCGCTCGGTCAGCTCCATCCGCGCCGCGGACACCCGCTGCGCGGCGTTCAGGCCGTCGGTGATCTGCTCCGGCGTCAGGCCGATCGCGACGCCGACCGCCGCGGCGGCCAGCGCGTTCGAGACGTAGTGCTCGCCGATGAACTGCAGCTGGACAGGCGCGCTGAAATCGCCGATCTGCAGCGTGAACGCGGGCTGTCCCTCGCCGTCGATCTTCACGTCCGTCGCTCGGACCTCGGCCTCCGGCGCCTCGCCGAACGTCAGCACCTGCTGCTGGGTCCGGCTGCGCATCGCGGCGACCCGGTGGTCGTCGGCGTTCAGGATCGCGGTGCCACCCGCCGCGACGGCCTCGATCAGCTCGCCCTTGGCCAGCGCGATGTTGTCCTGGGACCCGAGCTTGCCGATGTGCGAGGTGCCGACGTTCAGCACCAGGCCGATCTTCGGCGGCGTGATCCCGGCCAGGTACGTGATGTCGCCCAGGCTCCGCACACCCATCTCGGCGATCAGGTACTTCGTCGACGCGGTCGCCTGCAGCGCGGTCAGCGGGTGCCCGAGCTCGTTGTTGAACGAGCCTTCCGGCACCACGGTCTCGCCGTACGGGCTGATCAGCTGCCCGATCAGGTCCTTGGTGCTGGTCTTGCCGGACGAACCGGTCAGGGCGATCACAGTCAGGTCCGGCAGCTTGCCGATGACGTGGCGCGCCAGGTCGCCGAGGGCCCGCTGCGCGTCGTCGACGACGATGCACGGGCTCCCCTCGATCGGCCGGGTGGTAAGCGAGACGGTGACGCCGGCCGCGGTCGCCGTACCGACGAAGTCGTGACCGTCGACGCGTTCACCGGGTAGGGCGACGAACAGTCCACCCGGTCCCGCGGCCCGTGAATCGATCACCACCGCGCCGTCCACGGGCGCCGCGGGCTCGACGCCCACGAGCTCACCGCGGACGGCGTCGGCGATCTCGCCGCAACTGACAGGGATCACCGGTCTGCCTCCAACAGCTCACGCACAGTTTCGCGGTCGTCGAACGGGTGGATCACACCGCCGACGTCCTGGCCCGTCTCATGACCCTTCCCGAGGACGACGACGGTGTCGCCCGGGCCGGCCAGCTCGATCGCGGACGCGATCGCCTGCCGGCGGTCGCCGATCTCGTGCAGGTCGGCGCCCGGAACGGCCTCCCGGGCTCCCGCGAGCGCGGCGGCCCGGATCGCGGCCGGGTCCTCGCTGCGCGGGTTGTCGTCGGTGACGATCACGACGTCCGCGGCCTTGGCCGCCTCGGCGCCCATCGCGGGCCGCTTCCACGGGTCCCGGTCACCACCGCAGCCGACGACCGCGAACAGCCGGCCCTTGGTCGCAGTCCGCGCGGCCCTCAGCGCCAGCGAGACCGCGTCCGGCGTGTGCGCGTAGTCCACGATCACCGCCAACCCGTCCGCCCGGGTGAACGTCTCCATCCGCCCGGGTACGGCGGCGGTCCGCAATCCGGCCGCGATCGCCTCAGCGGGTACGCCGACCTGCCGCAGCATCGCCGTCGCGAGCAGCGCGTTGGCAACATTGAAGTCACCCGGCAGCGCAATCTCGACGGTCAACGTCTCGTTCGGGCCCTGGATATCGAGCACCGTCGTACCGTGCTCGGACCGGTGCCGGTTGGCGACCGTCCAGTCGGCGTCACCCTTCTCCGACACCGTGACCAGCGGTACGACGGTCTGCGCGGCGAGCCGGCGCCCGTACTCGTCGTCGATCGTCACCACCGCGACATCGCACCGCTCCGGGGTGAACAACGAGGCCTTCGCCTGGAAGTACTCCTCGAACGTCTTGTGGAAATCCAGATGGTCCTGCGTGAGGTTCAGGAACCCGGCGACCGCGAACCGCGCACCGTCGACACGGCCCATCGCCAGCGCGTGGCTGGACACCTCCATCGAGCACCACGCGACGGCCTGCTCCCGCATCACCGCGAACAGCGCCTGCAGGTCGGTGGCTTCCGGAGTGGTCCGGACGCTCTTCACGACCTCGTCGCCGATGCGGGTCTGAATGGTCCCGATGAGCGCCGTCGGACCGAGCTCCCGCAGTACGGAGTCCAGCAAGAAGCTGGTGGTGGTCTTCCCGTTGGTGCCGGTCACGCCGAGCAGCCGGAGTTCACTGGTCGGCTCGCCGTAGATCCGGGACGCAACCGCGCCGAGGACGCTCCGAGGCTGGTCCACGACCAGCACCGGGAGACCGGTCGCCGCAGCACGCTCCGCGCCGGCCGGGTCGGTCAGTACGGCGACGGCACCGGCCTGCTGGGCTTTCGCGACGAACTGCGCGCCGTGCGTGACCGCACCGGGCAGCGCGGCGTACAGGTCGCCGGGAAGGATGGAACGCGAGTCGAGGGAAACGCCGGTCACGGTCGCCGGCGACAGTGCCGGGACCGGAACATGCGCGACGCTCGCGAGGTCGGCGAGGCTGACCGGCACGACGTGCCGGGGCCTGATCGCTGCGACCGCGCCGCCTGCGGCGGTAGGGGTGGACACGGGCCCTGAGGCTACCGCTCCGGACCCCGTGACTCCTATCTGCCCCTGCGTCACCAGGCTGCGTTCGACCAGGCCGGGCTTCACCGCTTCGATGAGGTCCAGGTCAGCGGGATGTTCGGCTGTTGCGCCCCCGTCGGCGGGACGACGTACTTCTGCAGCGCGTAGCTCATCACATCGCGGAACACCGGTCCTCCTTGGAGACCACCACCCCGGGCACCCTGGGGATCGTGCAGTACGACGTACGTAACGAACCGTGGGTTGTCCGCAGGAGCGAATCCGGCGAAAGAAGTCGCCCAGGCGCCGTACTTGCCGGTCCCCGGAACAACCTGCTGCGCGGTACCGGTCTTGCCGGCCACCAGGTAGCCGTCGATCGCGGCCTGCGGCGCGGTGCCCTTCTTCGCGGTCACCGCCTCCATCATGGTCGCGACCTCCTTGGCGGCCTTCTCGCTGACCACCCGGCGGGGCGGCGCGGTCTGGTTCGGGACCGTGGCGCCGTTCGCGTCGACGTAGTTGCGGACCAGCTTCGGGGGCACGTAGACGCCGCCGTTCGCGACCGCGTTCACCGCGGCGGTCTCCTGGACGGCGTTCACCGACAGGCCCTGGCCGAACGCGACGTTCGACCGGGTCAGCTCGGGCCACTCGTCACCCGGAGTCAGCAGGCCCTTGGTCTCACCCGGGAAGTTCAGCCCGGTCGGCTCGCCGAAACCGAAGTCGTGCAGGTACTTCACGAACTGCGGGATCGGCATCTTCTGCGCGGCCATGATCGTGCCGACGTTCGACGACTTCGCGATCACCCCGGAGATGGTCAGGTTCATCGTGTCGTGCGACCAGTGGTCCTTGATGATCCGGCGCTGGACGTCGATGCTGCCCGGGACCTGGAGCTTGGTGTTCAGGTCGATGATCCCGGCGTCGGCGAGGGCGGCCATCGTGACCACCTTCTGCACCGAGCCGGGCTCGTAGCTGCGCTCCAGCGCCGGGTTGTTCAGGTCTGACGACTTGTACTTCTTGTTCGGGTCGAACGTCGGGTAGTTCGCCATCGCCATCAGCTCGCCGGACTTCACGTCCATCACGACCACCGTGCCGGAGCTGGCCTTGTACTGCTTCACCGCCGCCTCGATCCGCTTCTGCGCGACGTACTGCAGGTCGGTGTCCAGGGTCAGCTGGACGCCGAGACCGGGCTTCGGCTCCTGCACCGTGTGGTTCGCGTTCGGGATCTTGTTGCCCTTGGCATCGACCTCGTACATCGCCTGGCCGTCCTTGCCGGACAGCTTGTCGTTCAGGCCGTACTCGAGCCCGGACAAGCCCTTGCCGTCGGCCCCGGTCACGCCGACCACGGTCGCGGCGATGCTGCCGTTCGGGTGGCTGCGGATCGGGTCTTCCTCGGTGTAGAGGCCGGCCAGCATCGGGGCCTGCTGCTCCGTCGGCTTGCCCTTGTTCTGCTCGGCGATGGGCACGTTCGCGGCCTTGATCTCGGCCTGGATCGTGCTCCAGATCGTCGGGCTCACCTGGCGCGCGAGGTACGTGAAGCGGCCGGTGCCGGACATCGCGGCGACCAGCTTCGCGGTCGTCGTACCGGTCAGCTTCGGGGCCAGGATCGCAGCCAGCTGCTGCGCCACGGGCTTGGTCTGCTGCGGGTCCGCGGTGATCGCGACCGCGTCCTCGGTGACCGCCAGCTCGACCCCGTTGCGGTCCTCGATGGTGCCGCGGTTCGCGTGCAGCGTGTACTTGGCCGCGTTCTCCTTGGTCGCCGCCTGCGCGTAGCTGTCCGGGTCCACGCCCTGGAGCAGTACGAGACGCCCGGCGAACAGCGACAGGACGAACGCCATCACGCCGAACGTCATCCGCAACCGCAGCGCGGGACGACCGAGCCGCAGCATCCGCGGCGCCTTCTTCACCTTCCGCTTCTTGGGCCGCGGCGCCGGCCTGTTCTGCGGCGGCCGCTTCTTCCCAGCGCTCTTCTTCACCGGCCGCTTCGCCGCAACCTTCTTGACCGGCCGCTGCCCGGCCTTCTTTGCCGCAGCGGTCTTCTTCGCCGCAGGAGTCTGCTTGCGAGGAGCCGGCGGTCGTTTCGCGGCGGTCTTCTTCACCGGGCGTGGTGCAGCCGGCGCCTGCGCGCGTTCCTGCTCTTCGCGGGCTTTGCGGAGGAGGCGTTCGCGGGTGGACTCGGGGCGTTGCGGGGTGGTGCGGCCACTGTCCGTAGCGGATGGACGACGGGGCTGAGCCTTGCTGGGCGGGTTACCCCGGCCCGGTGCGGCACCACGCTTGCGTGGCGGCGGCTCGTTTCCCCGTCGGTCCGTCATCCGATCATCCCCGTGTGGTCGTGGCGGGCTTCTTCGTCGTGGCCAGCGGCTTGGTGGTGCCCGTCGGCGGCTTGGTCGTACTCGTGGGCGGCTTCGTGGTGGGCTTGACTGTCCCGGCCGACGGCTTCACCGGCGTCACCGGCTTGACCGGTGTCACGGGCTTGACCGGTGTCACGGGCTTCACCGGCTTGGTGGTCGCCTTGCCGGTGGGCGTGCCCGGGCCGAACATCGCCGTACCGGCCCCGGCCTTACCCTCAGCCGGAACGCCGAGCACCCGGCCGTCGGACAGCCGCAGGAACACCGGGTTCGGATTCGGCACCATGCCGAGCCGCAGCGCGCGGTCGGACAGGTTCTGCGGCGACTCCAGCGTCCGGACCTGCTTCTCCAGCTGTTCCTGCTGGTCCCGCAACTGGTCGGCCTGCGAACTCAGCTTGGTGATGTTGAACGTGCCGCTCTGCAGCTCCGTATTCAGCAGCAACAGACCGACGAGCCCGGCGGCCAGCAGCGACACCACGAAGATGACGAACGGCATCCGGGGCGGCCGGAACGGCGCGCCGTACACCACTCGCAGCCGCGGCTGCGTCTTCTTCGCCGGGACCGGCGTCACCCGCGCTTTCTGCGGGCTGAAGACAGTACTCATCAGGCGACCAGTCCCCTCTCCCGGATCCGCTCGGCCGCCCGTACGCGAGCTGAGGCGGCACGCGGGTTCACCGCGACCTCCTCCTCGGTCGGCCGTTCGGCGCCCCGGGTCAGTAGCTTCAGATACGGTTCGTGCCCGGCCGGGATCACCGGCAGGTCGTCCGGTACGTCGGACTTGGTGCCCGGCGCGAGCGACTGCTTGGTGATCCGGTCCTCGAGCGAGTGGTAACTCATCACCACGATCCGGCCGTGCAGCGCCAGCGCGTCGAGAGCGGCGGGCAGCGCACGACGCAGTACGTCGAGCTCGCCGTTCACCTCGATCCGCAAGGCCTGGAAGGTCCGCTTCGCCGGGTGTCCCCCGGTCCGGCGGGCCGCCTGCGGGATCGCGTTGCGCACCAGCTCGGACAGGCGCGCGCTGTTGGTGAACGGCTCGGTCTCCCGCTCGCGGACGATCCGGTCCGCGATCCGGCGGGCGAACTTCTCCTCGCCGTACTGGAACAGGATCCGGGCCAGCTCGGCCGAGCTGTAGGTGTTCAGGATGTCGGCCGCCGTGGTCGGGCCGGTCGAGTCCATCCGCATGTCCAGCGGCGCGTCCTGCGCGTACGCGAATCCGCGGTCGGCCTCGTCCAGCTGCATCGACGAGACGCCCAGGTCGAACAGGATGCCGTCGATGGCCGGTACGTCGAGGTCCTCGAGCACCCGCGGCAACTCGTCGTACACCGCATGCACGAGGGTGATCCGCTCCGCGTACTGCGCGAGCCGGTCGCCGGCCAGCCGTAGCGCGGCGGGGTCCCGGTCGAGACCGATCAGCCGGACCTCGGGGAACTGCCGCAGGAATGCCTCGGAATGACCGCCGAGGCCGAGAGTGGCGTCGACGACGACGGCACCAGGACGCGCGAGCGCCGGCGCCAGCAGCGCGACCACGCGCTCCAGCATCACCGGCACATGCCGCTCCGCAGCGTCCATCTCGACCCTTCCCGTCGCCGCGGGAGCGACCCTGCCCCCGCAGGTCTTGTGTGGTGCGTAGACAGCACCGTCCGGTCAGATCGCGGGTACGTCTCCCGGGGAAGTACCTGATGGCCTTGGCGCCGGGGAAGTGGCGTCAACACCCCAGGTCGGGAGTCGGACCCGTGATCTCACCGGACGGTCGGTGTGTCCTCGCACTCTGTTCAGCTGTGTTCTAGAAGATGCCGGGCAGTACTTCCTCGGACAGGTCGGCGAATGCCTGCTCCTGCTCCTGCGAGTACCGGTTCCAGTTCTCCGTGTTCCAGATCTCCACCCGGTTCATCGCCCCGATGACGACGCAGTCGCGATCCAGTGACGCGTAGTCGCGCAGCATCGGTGGGATGGTGACCCGGCCCTGCTTGTCCGGCATCTCGTTGGAGGCGCCGGCGAACAACATCCGTAGGTAGTCCCGCGCACCCTTGTTGGTGATCGGAGCCTGCTTCAACTGCTCGGTCAGCTGGACGAACTCACGCTCCGGCCACACGGACAGCGATCGCTCCTGTCCACGCGTGATCACCAGACCGTCGGCCAGCTCGTCCCGGAACTTCGCCGGCAGGAACAGCCGTCCCTTGTCGTCGAGCTTGGGGAAGTGAGTTCCGAGGAACACGCTCCACCTCCCCGTTGCGGACTCTCCGACTCAGGCGGGTGTTTCCACCACTTCAGTTCCACTGCGCTCCACCTTACTCCACTTTCCACCACCGTCAACCAACTTCCGCCCCATTCCGCCCCCGCGCCGCCTGAATCCACGCTCAGCACCCGCGTGTCGCTGCCGCCTCAACCTCCGGCGCGCGGGCCGGATCCGGGTGGTGTGCTGAGCGGCGTGGAGCGTGGTGGAGGGCGCCGGTGGAGCGATGTGGAGGACGGTGTGGAGGAAAGTGGAGGAAGCGGTGGAGGAGAGTGCAGGACGGCCGGATCCGGCGATCGGTGAACTATTCGGTGGCCCGAACCGTGAACCAGTCAGATGTTCGTGGCGTCGTACGCCCCGCACGCGGCTTTTGCCGCCCGTACGCTGGGAGGAGCTAGTTTTCCGACCCGCCGTGAGGGCGTGTGCCGATGAACACCGAAACGCCAGGTAACGAAACTCCCGCGGCTCTAGGCCCGACCCCTACAGCGGGTGAGAATGTGTCGGCAGTCAACGAATGGGGAGGACACCGAGTGAGCACCACCGCGACCAGCTCGCCGCTGGCAGGAGCCGGGGACTTCGACGAGCTGTCCGAGGTGGCGGGCCGTGTCCGCCGCGCCATGGAGCAGGTGATCGAGGGCAAACCCGACGTCGTCGAGGTCGCCATCACGGTCCTGCTGGCCGAGGGGCACCTGCTGATCGAGGACGTGCCGGGCGTCGGCAAGACGATGCTGGCCAAGGCGCTGGCGAAGTCGATCGACTGCACCGTGCGCCGGATCCAGTTCACGCCGGACCTGCTGCCGTCGGACATCACCGGCGTCTCGGTCTTCAACCAGGAGATCCGCGACTTCGAGTTCAAGCCCGGCGCGGTGTTCGCGAACATCGTCGTCGGCGACGAGATCAACCGTGCCTCGCCGAAGACCCAGGCCGCGCTGCTGGAGTCCATGGAGGAGCGCCAGGTCACCGTCGACACCACGACGTACCACCTCGAGTCGCCGTTCATGGTCATCGCGACCCAGAACCCAATCGAGATGGAAGGCACGTACCCGCTGCCCGAGGCGCAGCGCGACCGCTTCATGGCCCGCGTCTCCATGGGCTACCCGGAGCCGGCCGCCGAGCTGCGGATGCTGGACGGGCACGCGGCCGACAACCCGCTGGCGAACCTCCAGCCGGTCACCGACGGCCAGCAGATCCTCCGGCTGGTGAAGACGGTGCAGTCGGTGCACGTGTCCGAGTCGGTGAAGGAGTACGCCGTTGCGCTGGTCGGCGCGACCCGCCGCTCGCAGGAGCTGCGGCTGGGCGCCAGCCCGCGGTCGACGTTGCACCTGATCCGGGCGGCCCGTGCGGCCGCCGCTCTCGATGCACGGGAGTTCGTGCTGCCGGACGACATCCAGGAGCTCGCGGTACCGGTGCTCGCGCACCGTGTGCTGCCTGCGGCCGAAGCGCATCTCGGTGGGCGCGGCGCGGCCGACATCATCTCCGGGCTGGTGGCGAGCGTGCCGCTCCCCCGCACCCGCCGGGACTGAGACATGCGGCAGGCACTGCGCGGACTGACCACCAGAGGGCGGGCGTTCGTCGCGGCCGGTCTCACTGCTTCGCTGTGCGCGCTGCTGCTCGGCCAGAAGGACCTGCTGCGCGTCGGCATCCTCCTGGCCGCGCTGCCGATCGTGGCGGCGCTGGTCGTCGGCCGGACCCGGCTGCGGCTCCAGGTACGGCGCAGTCTCGCGCCGGACCAGGTGCCGGTCGGGACGCAGGCGACCGTTGAGCTGACGCTGAGCAACCAGGGCCGGATGCCCGCGGGTCTGCTGCTGCTCGAGGACCGCATTCCTTATGTACTAGGTCATCGGCCGCGATTCGTCGTCGACCGGGTGAGCCCGAACTGGCGTCGTACGGTCACGTATCCGGTCAAGTCCGACGTACGAGGGCTGTTCCAGGTCGGGCCTTTGATGCTGACGGTGGCCGACCCGTTCGGGCTGGTGGAGACGAGTCGGACGTTCACGCGGAGCCAGCACCTGCTGGTCACGCCGCGGGTCTACAAGCTTCCCGAGATCCGGCTGGGCGCCGACCGCGCCGGGTCGGGCGAGAACCGGCCGCGGGCGATCGCGGCCGCCGGCGAGGAGGACGCGACGGTCCGCGAGTACCGCGACGGCGACGACCTGCGCCGGGTGCACTGGCGGTCGACCGCGCGGCGCGGCGAGCTGATGGTCCGCCGCGAGGAGCAGCCGTGGCAGAGCCGGTGCTCGCTGTTCCTGGACGCGCGGGTGATCTCGCACCACGGGCACGGTCCGTCGTCCAGCCTGGAGTGGGCGGTCAGCGCGGCCGCCTCGATCGGCATCGACCGGATGCGGCGCGGCTACGTCACCACGATGCTCGGCGGGCCGACCACGCTGTCCGCCATCACCCACCGCACTTCCGCGGCGGTGCACCAGCCGCTCACGCAGCAGCAGCTGCTGACCGAGTGCGCGACCGTCGAGGAGCACAAGTACGCCGAGCTCGCTCCGCTACTGACCGTCGACCGGCACGCACAGGATCCGAGCCTGGTGATCGCGATCCTCGGCGCCTGCGGGACCGAGGACATCACCGCCCTGAACCGGTGGCGGACCAGCCAGGCGACCGGGGTCGCGCTGGTCCTGGATGCCGCCAGCTGGGCGGTCGGCGCCGAGGCGACCGAGAAGGCGGCCCGGCTGGCCACCGCCACGGACGCCACCGAGAACGAGCTGCGCCGCAACGGCTGGCGAGTAGCCAGAGTCCGCCGCGGCGACCACCTCCCCACCGTGTGGTCCGGCCTAGGACTACGGAGCGGAAGGATCGCATGACCGGTCACGCCAGGATTTCTATTGCTGCTTGGGGAGCGACCGTACTCGGGTCGCTCGTGCTCACGCCGGTGTTCTCCGGGCCGTTCTTGTTCATCAGCGCGTTCCTGTGTGCGCTGGTGACCGGTGTCGGCGTCCTGTTGCAGAACCTGCGGACCCCGCGGATCGTCGTGCCGATCGTCCAGCTGCTCGTGCTGATCGAGCTGCTGTCGCTGTTCTTCCTGCACAGCACGATGAAGTTCGGGCTGTTCCCGCTGAAGGCGACCGCGATCGAGTTCAACGCGCAGCTGGTCGACGCGATGGACTCGATCAACCGGTTCAGCGCGCCGCTGCCCCAGGACTCGCACCTCACCCTGTTCGCGGTGTCCGTGATCTCGGCGACCGGGTTCCTGATCCACGTCATCGCCGTCCAGCTGCGGCAGGCTGCCTGGTCCGGTTTGCTGCTGCTGATCATGTACACGGTGCCGGCCGCGACGGTGCACGGCGGGCTGCCGTGGCTGCTGTTCATCCCGCCCGCGATCGGCTACATCGTGCTGCTGTCCGCGGAAGGCCGCAGCCGACTCAGCCGCTGGGGCCGCCGGATCTCGGGCGTCTCGCACCTCGACGCCGCCGAGCCCGTCGAGGCGTCGGCGCTCGGTCAGGCCGGCCGGCGGATCGGGCTGACCGTGGTCGCGATCGCCGCACTGCTGCCCGCGTTGCTGCCGACGCTGCCGGAAGGTGTCATCGGCAACGGCCTCGCCGGCGGCGGGACCGGCAGCGGGATCGGGGCGAGTATCTCGTCGACCGACCCGATGCTGGACATGGGCAAGAACCTGAAACGCGGCGACAACGTCGTCGCGCTCACCTACAAGGGCGGCCCCACCGGCGGCACGTACCTGCGGCTGACCGCACTCGACCTCTTCGACGGCAACACCTGGCGGATCGCGCCGCGCTCCGCCGGGCACAAGCTGAACGGCGGCGAGCTGACCCCGCCGCCGGGCTACACCGGTGATCTGACGAAGGTCCAGCAGTCCTCGATGGAGATCGACGTTACCCGGACGTTCCGCTCCCAGTTCGTCCCGGTCCCGTACCCGCTGCACTCGATCTCGCTGAAGCGTGACTGGCGGTACGACGCCGGCGCGCTGGACGTGGTCTCGTCGAACGGGTCGATCGTCGGCGGCAAGAAGTACAAGCTGACGTCGTACGACCTGCAGCCGACCCCGGACCAGCTGCACGACTCGATCACCACCGGCGCCCCGGACCAGTACACGATGGTCGTGCCGCAGAAGACGCCGCTGACCATCAAGCAGAAGACGGCCGAGATCACCGCGGCGGCCAAGGACAACAAGTTCGAGGCAGCCGTGCTGATCCAGAACTGGTTCCGCAGCGGCGGCGGCTTCACCTACAGCACGCAGAACGCCAAGGGCAGCGGAATGGCCGCGATCGAGGACTTCCTGCTGAACAACAAGGAAGGGTACTGCGAGCAGTTCGCCACCGGGATGGCGCTGATGGCGCGGATCATCGGGATCCCGTCCCGGGTCGGCATCGGCTTCCTGCCCGGAACGGCCGGCAAGGACGGCGAGTTCACGGTCAAGATGCACGACATGCACGCCTGGCCGGAGCTGTACTTCCAGGGCATCGGCTGGGTCCGCTTCGAGCCGACGCCGTCCGCCCGGGTCGCGGCCACCCCGAACTGGACGGTCGCCTCGAACGAGAACCCGACCAGCCCGACGACCGCGCCGACCAACGTGCCGACGACGCCGGGTCAGAAGGAGACCCCCGGGATCGACAAGCCGAAGAACGACCCGAACCTGCCGAACGACAGCGGGACCGCGATCGTTGACTCCGGCAACTGGTTCACCAACGGCGGCGCGAAGGCGATCGCCGGCGGGCTCGGCGTCGTCCTGCTGCTGTGCATCCCCTGGCTGGTCCGGACGCTGACCCGGCGACGGCGCTTCCTGCGACCGCCGGGGCGTGCCGGAGCCGAAGGATTGTGGGCGGAGATCCGGGACACGTCGCGGGACCTGGGCCTCGACTGGTCCGAGATCTCGACACCACGGCAGGCCGGCCACTGGCTGGCATCCCAGCTGCCCGAGGAGACCCACCCGGCCGCGCGCCGACTGGCCCGCGGGATCGAGGGTTTGCGGTACGCCGGGGACGCGGATCCGGAACTGGACCTTCGCGACGACGCAAGCGCCGTACGGCAAGCGCTCTGGACGCGGGCTCGGGCCCGCCGGCGCTGGCGGGCGCGGTTGCTGCCGCCGTCCTGGCGGTGGTACCTCAGCCGAGGCACCACCGAGGCGTCCGATCTCCTGGACGAGTTCGACCTGCTGCTGGCTCGTCTCCGCTCGTTCATCCTCCCGAAGCGGGCGCGCACCAACTGACGCCCGGTTACAGCGGGATCTGGTAGAGGATGAATCCCCGGTTCTCGGCCACCTGGTCGTAGAGCCGGCGAGCCGTGGCGTTGGACTCGTGCGTCGACCAGTAGACGCGCCCGCACGCATGCTCGCGGGCCCAGGCGGCGACAGCATCGATGAGTGCTCGCGCCGCGCCGCGACCACGAGCCTCCGGCGCTGTGAAGAGGTCTTGCAGGTAGCAGGAGTCGGGCGCCGTCGTACTCGCGTGCGTCAGGAAGTGCACGATTCCGACCAGCTTGTCGTCCAAGCGTGCCCCGAGCGCGTGGACCTCCTCGTCGCGCTGGAACCTGGTCCACGCGTGATCGAAGAACTCGTCCGGCATCGTGCGGCCGTAGAACTCGTTGTAGCCGGCGAACAATGTCTGCCAGGCGTCACGGTCAGCTGACTCGAGGCGTCCGATGGTGAGCATGGATGAACAGTGCCACGCTCACGGGCCGGTCGCGCAAAAGAACCACACTCGTTCCACCAGGGCACGGGTGTGGTTCTAGGTCAGAGTCGCGGTGCGGTCAGAGGTCCTCGTCGCGGCGGCGGCGCCAGCGGTCTTCCATGCGCTCCATGAAGCTGCCGGACGAGTCGTGTTTGGTCCGGTGCCGTTTTGTCGGCGGAGGCGGCGGCGGGATGTCGTCGGACTCTCCCGCGTTGCTGATCCGCTTCATGCTCAGCGCCGCGATGTACAGGCAAGCCACCATCATCACGAAGCCGATGACTCCGATGATGGTGTTGGGGATGATCGCACCGGTCATCAGCACCACGATGCCCAGCACGAATCCAACGCCGGCAAGCACTGCCCGGCGCTTGTAGTACAAGCGCACATTGGTCCCACGCATGGCGGAAACGAACTTCGGGTCTTCCGCAGCAAGGGCACGTTCGAGCTGCTCGAACTGGCGCTGCTCTTCTTCCGAGAGGGGCACCGTCGATCCCTCCATGATGAGCGCGATCTCGATAGGCCGCCTCCAGTCTAGGCCGCGCCCGCGTCACACGAAACCCTGACCGGCTGTCCAGCGCGTCACGGTCCGGCAACTGCCCTGGCCAGGCCGGTCCCAAACCTGTGTCCTTCGGCGTGTCGCTCACAGCCGGTTGACAGCAACCACCCCGCGCACCGTGCCGGAGGTAGTCCACTCGTCACCCTCCGTCGCGAACATCTCAGCGCGTCGCTCGGCGGGGTGGCCCAGTTGGCGGCTCAGCGGGTCGCGAGAATGTGCAGCTGGGTCGCGAGCGCGCGAAACGCCGGATGCTGGCTGGCTGCCCGCTCGAGCTCGGCCAGCGAATCGGCAGCGCCCGGCTCGGAGTCGACGAACGCGGACGGCACCAGATCGGCGAACGTCCGGACGCCGTGCACGGTGTGCACCATGAACCCTGCATCAGCCAGCTGACCCGTGATCCCGGCCTCGTCGAACCGCCGCGGCATCGGATCGGTCGCACCCCAGCGCCCGTCCGGATCCTGCAGCGCGATCCGCGCCTCGGCCAGGTGGCCGGCCAGCGCCCGGGCCAGGACGACCGCGTTGCGCTGGGCAACCAGCAGACTCAGTACGCCGCCTTCCCGCAGTACCGACGCCATCGCCTGCAGTGCCTGTACCGGGTCGTCGACGACCTCGAGCACCCCGTGGCACAGTACGGCGTCCGCGCTCGACTCCCCCGCCAGCCCGGGGAGCTCGGCCGCATCGCCCTGGACGCCGCGGACCAGCTCGCTCACGCCTTCGTCGCGGGCGCGGCGCTCCAGCGAGGCCAGCGCGTCCGGACTCGGGTCGACCACTGTCACCCGATGCCCCTCGACCGCCAGCGGAACCGCGAACCCGCCGGTGCCGCCGCCCAGGTCGACGATGTCCAGTCCACCACGATCGGATCCAGCACGGTCCGATCCAGCGCCGGGATCGGTCCGCTCGCGTCCCGCCAACGCGACCCGCAGCGCCTCTCCCACCAACGCCGTCCGCACGCTGCGCCGCCGCCGCTCCACCATCAACCCTCCAGCCGGTCCCCCATCACCACCCCACCGCGCCACACCCTACTTCCACCTCGCCCCGTCCATCCCGCCGACCGTCCGC
The DNA here is from genome assembly GCF_004331345.1 of Kribbella soli. GTDB lineage: Bacteria > Actinomycetota > Actinomycetes > Propionibacteriales > Kribbellaceae > Kribbella > Kribbella soli. The sequence goes on from NZ_SJJZ01000003.1 coordinate 608,840, forward strand.
CGACCGTCGTAAGCAGTCGATAAGTCGTGGGATCTATCGCCGGAGGCCCAATCGCGCGACTCTCGGACACAAGGGGAGAGCCGATCACCAGGGAGGGATCATGGCCATCTTCAGCAAGTCCTTCGACGAGCCGGACGAGCAACGCTCACCGGACAAGACGAGCGTCAACGTCGTCAAACTGCCGGGCGCGAGTGTCGCCCGGATCACCTTCCAGCCCGGCTGGCGCTGGTCCGAGTGCATCCGTCCGGTCATCGGCGGCGACTCGTGCCAGGTCCGCCATGTCGGAACCCTGCTGTCGGGCGAGATGGAGGTCGTCCACGACGACGGCACCAAGGCGAACCTGGTGCCGGGCATCGCCTACGTCATCGAACCGGGACACGACGCCTGGGTCGTCGGCAACGATCCCGCGGTCAGCCTGGAGTTCGAGTCGCTCGCAGCGGAGACGTACGCCAAGGCCTGACCCACCGGCCGGTCCAGCTGAGGCAGCAATCGGAGGGAGCTGCTGCCTCACCGGACCTGCTGGTTCGGACGCCGTCAGGACGGGTTGCGGCCGATGACGTAGAGCCGGCGGGTGGTTTCCGCGCGGGTGGTGATGGGGCCGCGCAGGTACCACTCGGTGTCGGTGAGGCCGGCGCCTTCGACGACGCTCACGATGTACGACGGGTCGTGGAGGACGTAGTCGAGGTTGACCTCGTGACCGAGCAACTCGTCGACGTGGCTGATTTCCTCGCCGGCATGCAGTGCGAGCACCAGCCAGCCGCCCGGGTCGAGCGGGCGCGTCAGTGCGGAGATCGCGTCGGGGAGCTCGGACGCGGCCAGGTGGATGAGCGAGTACCAGCCGAGAACCGCTGCCCAGCCGGAGCTCGCCGGCGGACGGCCGAGGCGGCGCAGGTCGCCGACCTCGAACCTCAGCTGCGGGAAGCGCCGACGTGCCTCGGCAACCATCTCCGGCGACAGGTCGACACCGGTGGCATCCGCGTCCCGGTCGGCGAGGTACGCCGTGACGTGGCCCGGGCCCGAGCCGACCTCGACCACCGGGCGACCGTTGGCATGGGCAATCACCCGGTCGAGCAGCCAGCGTTCGAACGGTAACGCGTCGAGCTCGTCCAGCAACTCGTCCGCGTACGTCGTCGCAACAGCGTCGTACGCCGAACGCACGCGGGCATCACGCTCGTCCGCACCGTCGGCGATGACCGTGTCCCGGTCGACGCTCTCGACAACAGCGACCGCCTCCGCCTCGGACACCGGGCCGAGGAGGTGGATCCAGCGGCGATCGTGCTGCCCGACACGACGTTCCAGCTCGCGCACCAGCGGGTCGGGACGCGCAGCCATCCGTCGCAGGCACGCTTCGACGTCGCTCCGGTCCTCGAACTTGTACAGCCGCTCGGTCCGCGTCCGCAGCTCCCCCGGTGCTTGGGCGCCGCGCAGCAGCAACACCGTGACGAGGGCCCGCTCGTCCTCCTCGAGTTCGAGCTTCTCGTCGAGGATCTGGTGGTACTTCAACGTCCGCCGGCCGACGTCGGCCCAGACGATCCGCAACAACTCCCGATCGCGCAGCGACCGTGCGGTCCGCTCCACGGTGCCCTGGTCGTAGTCGACCACCGGATCCCGGTTGCTGGTCTGATTGCATGCCGTCCGCAACGCGTTCGCCGTCAACGGGTACGACGCCGGCACCGTGGCCTGCTTCTCCAGCAAGCTCCCGAGAACCCGCTGCTCCTCGACATCCAACACCGGAAGTCCGCTCACCCCGCCGACCTTAGACGCTGTCCGGCCAACCTTTGAACACCTTTGGGTGACTCAGCCGGGTTGGTAGGTCTCGGGGAGGGTCAGGGGTTCGAAGGCGGTGCCGTTGCAGGTGGGGCACAGGAAGTCGGATCGGGTGCCGGACTGCATCTCGGATTGGACGCCGGACCCGGCGCACTGCGTGCACAGGCCGTCATGCCAGGAGTCGCCCGACAGAGCCTGGTGGGGTCGCGGGTAGTGGGTGTCCGGCAGGTAGCACTCGGTGCCGGTGAGGGCGTGGACGCGACCACACAGGTCCTTGCCCAGGCCTCTCGCGGTTTCGCTCACGGTCGGGATCTCCTCAGTGCGGGGGTCTAGCTGGCTTGCATCCAGGGCTGGGTGAGGACGGACTGGGGGTCGGTGGTCGCGGTGAGCACCGGGGTGGTGGACAGGCGCAGGCTGGCTTCCACCTGGGTGTAGAACGTGTCGACGGCGCGCACCAGGTCGTCCGCCTCACGGGTGCTGACGGCGCGCTCCAGGCCGGCCTCGGCGGCGGCGCGCTGGGCGGCGCCGGCGGCGAAGAACGTGGCCCATTCACCGAACTCCGGCGCGACCTCGGCGAGTAGTACCCAGGCGTTGCGCTGGATCCGGCGGCGGCTGCTCGAGCGGACCGGGCGGGCCCGAACGGCGAGCACCGCTGCCGCGACCCGGAGCGCCGCAACGTGGGCGCTCGAGTAGCGGATCAGGTGGTCGCTGGTCTCCGTTGCCTCGGCCAGGGCGGCGCGGGCACGGGACAGCTCTCGGCTGGCCGCGCCGGCCGCGGCCGGTGATACCGGTGAAACAGTCATCGGTCGGTCACCCTCTCCAGTTGCCAACGGCCCGAATCCGGGTCGTGGGCGAGATCGAACATCTCCTGCCGTCCATACCTTCCGCAGCCGGCTTCGACGCGGAAGACCGCTCGCTCCGGTCCCCAGTCCGCGTCCAGCACTCCGACCGCTGCCGGAGTCCTCTCGTCCGGGGTGGGGAGCGTGGCAGCGGGGCGTGAGCGGGGGTTGGCCGCCGCTGCCACGCCGGCTGTGTGCGTCCTGGTGGGACGCGACGTCGTACGGGCCGCCGAGCACGCCTCGGCGACGGTGGCCGCATCGATCCGCGCGAGCGAACCGGCGCCGGCGAGGTCAGTGCGCGAGGCGTAGGCGCGGGGGTCGTGGGTCTGGCCGGTGCCGATGACGCCGCGCTCCCACCAGACGGCGGTCTCGGTCCACTGGGACCTGATCGCACGGACACGCCAGAGCCGGCCACGCCAGAGGAACTGGTCGGGCGTCTGCACACCGTCCACGAACGCCGAGTGCACCTCGACGGCATCGTCGAACTCCCACATGCTCCATCGCCTCCTGTTCATACCCGGCGCCGCTTCGGATCCGGCTCTGCTCTGACACTGCGTCGAGGGCCGGGCCCCGAGCCGGCGGCCCGGCGGGTGGGCACGGGGTGGGGGTCGAGGACCACCCCGGTGCCCGGCCCGCCGGGACCACCGGATTCCGATGCGGCCGCAACTCCGCACCGGAGCCGTTCAGCTGTCCGGCTCACCTCGGTCCGGCCTCCCGACGAAACCGGGGCCGAGGTAATCGAACATCTGTTCGAACAATGGAAGCGTAGCGTCGCCCGCCGACAGTCGTCAACGGTCCGTAAGGTCGGCGCGTCGCCGCGGGGCTGCTCCGGCCGCCAGACTGGAAGCACCGAGGCGAGGGGACGCACGATGCGGAAACGGACAGCCGGAATCGCCGCGGCGGCGGTCGCCGTCGTGGTGGCAGCGGTCGCGCTGCCGCTCTTCCAGCCGTGGCGGCTCGCCACCGACAAGGTCGTCGACGAGGCGTTGCCCGGCGCTGTTCCGATCTCCACGACTTCATCGTCGACGACGCCACCGACAGTTTCCGTCGAGCCAGAACAACCGACCCAGCAACCCACGCCACAATCGGGGCCGCAGCCGAAGGTTCTCCTGACCGGGAAGCTGATCACGCACGAACACCGGACGTCCGGCACGGTCGCCGTGCTCGCCCTCCCCGACGGCAGCCGGGTCCTCCGGATCGAGAACCTCGACACCTCCGACGGCCCCGACCTCAAGGTCTGGCTGAGCGACGCCGAGGTGACGCCGGGCCGGGCGGGCTGGCACGTCTTCGACGACGGCCAGTACCGCAGTCTGGGCAGCCTCAAGGGCAACCACGGCAACCAGAACTACCTGGTCCCCCACGACCTGAAGCTGGAGAGCTTCCGCAGCGTCGCGATCTGGTGCGACCGTTTCAACGTTTCGTTCGGCGCCGCCGCCCTCGCATAAGCAGCTCTCCCGCCCGATGCACGCGTGATGGCTGCGCCCCAGCCGGAGACGCGGTCGGTCCGGTTGCCGGGGGAAGAGACACGTTCTGGGCGCTGCGGACAGGGAATATCAGTCCCAGCCCACCAGAACCTGTCGCGCGGCCCCACAGTTCAACGGAGGCCTCACCGCGCACGGGGTCGTCCAGCCCACCTGCGGAGACGTCAGAAGTGCCGCATAAGCTCGTGAGCGTGAGCAGTCATCCCAATGTGCAGAAGGTTGCGGACGCCCTGGCGGCGGCCGGCGCCACCGGCGAGATCGTGATCCTGGACGAGGCGGTGCCGACCGCGGCGGCCGCGGCGGCGGAGCTCGGTTGCGAGGTCGGCGCGATCGCCAACAGCCTGATCTTCAGCGGCGACGGCGCCCCGGTCCTGATCCTCACCTCGGGCGCGCACCGGGTGGACACCGCCAAGGTGGCGGCCGAGCTCGGGATCGGAAAGCTGAAGCGGGCCACGCCGGAGTTCGTCAAGGAACACACGGGTCAGTCGATCGGCGGCGTCGCCCCGGTCGGGCATCCGGGCCGCGTCCCGACGTACGTCGACACCGCGCTCGAGCAGTACCCGGTGATCTGGGCCGCCGCGGGCATCCCGCACTCGGTGTTCCCGACGACGTACGCCGAGCTCCTCGAGCTGACCGACGGCACACCCATCACGGTCAACTGAGCCGTCAACTGAGCACGGTCAGCTGAGTACTACCGATCGAGTACGGCGGGAATCGCGGTCCGCACGAAGCGCCGGGTGAGCCCGGCGCGGGTGTGCCGCCACCAGGGCCCGGTCCGGAACTCCGGCCCGTAGCGGCGGCGCCTGATGTCCTCGACGACGTCCGCGGGCGCCCCGAGACGTGGCAGGACGTCGAAGGCGGCGCGCTTGGTGATCAGGTCGCCGGTGGCCAGCGTGACGTGTGCACGGGCGATCGTGAGCAGGCTGAGGTCGACCCAGATGTCGGCGTACCAGTTGCTGCGCTTCCGGGTGGCGGGCAGCCAGAACCCCCGCAGGTCACGGCGGATGAACGCGAACAGTTCCTCGTCGGTGGTCGCCGGCAGCAACTGGTCCGGGGCCGGGCCGTAGAGCGTTCGGTTGCCGATGGCAAGCTCTCGGCGGGTCACCGGTGTCACCGGGCGGTCGAAGTACCGGCCCTGCGCGAACGTCGGGTGCCGCACCGAGAGATCTGCCAGCTGAGACGTCAGCATGTAGGAGCAGTGCAGCTTGGCGGCCAACGGGTCCGCGCGGATCAGTGCCCGATGCATGTCGGCCACGGCTGGTGAGGGCGGTGCGGAGACGACCGCGACCACGTCCAGATCGCTGCGCCCCAACTGGTAGTCCCCCAGTGCCAGTGAGCCGTGCAGCCAGACCGCCTCGACCGCAGCGACTTCACGCACAGACGAGACGAAGCCGCCCAGCAAAGGCTGGACGGCTTCGTCGATCACGGCAGACAGACTAGACGGCTGGTCGGACATCCACGTCGGCGGCCCGCACGTAGGCCATCCGGTGGCCGAACCAGATCTGGTAGTACTTGTCCTTCCCGAGCACCTGGACGTGGTCCGCCGGCGGCTCCCCGGCGAACGTCACCGCGCGGTAGTAGTCGGTCTCGATGTTCAGGTCACCCACCGGGTAGGCCTGCCCCGCACCGATCGAGTACTGCAGCGGTGTCACCGTCTGGTAGGGAATCCCGGCCGGGTACGCCGACTGCTCCGGGTACGCACGCCCGTATACCGGCACCGACGTGAGACCGGCCTTCGGCTTCACGACCAGACCCGGCTTGGCGAACGCGTCAGGAGCGGACGCCGGGCTCTTGAACCAGCCCTTCGCGCCCAGGTACCAGACCGCCACCCAGTCGCCCTGGCGCTCGGCCACGACGTACTCCGAACCCGCTGCGGCCCGGGAGCCCATGTCGGAGACCTCGGTGGTGCCGTTCGACCCGTCCGGGTGCAGACCGAGGTCCTTGACCAGCGGGGCGTTGTCGTCCGGCGCCTGGCGCAGGTAGACGAAGTTGGTGCCCTGCGGCTTGCACGGCGTACCGGCCGTGTCGCAGCTGTTGACGACCTGGACGTTGCCAGCGAAGCCCGGCTTGATCGAGACGATCGACCCGGTGTGCACCGGCAGCACGGACTTGCCCCAGATCGGCGCGCCGACCAGGTCCATGTAGTGCTCCCAGTCCCAGTACGGTCCCGGGTCCCAGTGCATGCCGCGGACCGTGGACGGGATCGTGCCCGGCACCTGGTCGTGGCCGATGATGTGTGCGCGGTCGAGCGGGATGTTGTTCTTGACGGCCAGGTAGCGCACCAGCTTGGCCGAGTTGCGGTACAGCGACTCGGTGAACCAGGTGGCGCCTTGCGGCGCGAAGCCCTCGTGCTCGATGCCGATGCTGTGCATGTTCACGTACCAGTTGCCGGCGTGCCAGGCGACGTCCTTGGCCTTCACGTGCTGCCAGACGTGGCCGTCCGACGAGCGCATCGTGTACTGCCAGCTCACGTACGTCGGGTCCTGCACCAGGTTCAGCACGCCCTGCCAGGTGCCCTCGGTGTCGTGGATGACGATGTAGTCGATCTTGCCGGTCTTCGGCCGGTTGGCGAGGTCGTGGTTGCCGTAGTCGCCGTCACCGAACTCCGAGTACGGCGCGGGCAGCCACTCGCAACCGAGCGACGGCGGGCACTCCACGTCGGAGGTGGACGGCTGCACACCGGCCGGCAGCGACAGCTTGCTGAGCTGCGACTTGTCCGGCGTCACGGCGAGCGCCGGCATCACGATCTGCTGGCCCGTGTTCGTCGTACGGGCCGCGCCCTTGGCCAGGATCGAGTAGACGTCGTCGGCGAATCCGCCCGCGCCGACCTTGTCCGGCGCCTCGGCGTACGACGCCACCGCGCCGTACCACTCGGCCGGGGAGGTGTTGGCGCCGACCGGCAGGCCGAGCGACTTCTGGTACGACGCCAGCACCGCGGCGCCGCCGCTGATGTTGGCGGTCACGTCGGTGCGCAGCGCGCTCTGGTCGAGGCCGGTCAGGTCCGCCGCCTTGTCCAGCGTCTGCAGCGACTCGGCCGTGGCGACCTTCTGCTTACCGGACAGGTCCTCGACCTCGGAGTCCCCCAGGTCAGTGAGGTGCATCGGGCCGTAGCCACCCGTGGTGCTCGGCGCGCCGGCGTGGTCGTCCCAGCGGGACTCGGCGTACGAGACGGCGAGCAGCACCGACTCCGGTACGCCGTACTTCGCGGCGGCCTGACTGAACGCCGACGCGGCATCAGGCGGTGCGGCTTCGGCTGGTGGACCTCCCAACGACACGCCGACCAGGGCGGCCGGCAGCGCTACCGCAGCGAGTGCGGCAAGAATCTTCGGACGACGCAGCATGATTGTTCTCCTGAACCCGTAGGGCGGGTGCCGGTCACACAGACTGGCAGCCTAGTCACTGTGGGTCGAGGCGACGCGGATGTCAACGGTTAACCAAAACTCAGGTCGTCGAGTTCGATACTGACGAAATCATGCCGGTGCCGAGGGTTACGGAGTAGCAGGATGGAAGCGCTGCCGTTGGCAGTCACGACGGGCTGGGCCAGTGGGGTGAACGCCTATGCCTGCGTGCTGATTCTCGGTCTGCTCGGCCGGTTCGCCGGTGCCGACGACGTACCGCACTCATTGACCACGACCCCGGTCCTGATCATCGCGGGCGTGCTGTTCGCGATCGAGTTCGTCGCCGACAAGATCCCGTACGTCGACTCCGCGTGGGACGCGATCTCGACCGTCGTCCGGCCGGTGATCGGCGCGGTTCTCGCCGCGCTGATGTCCGGTCAGGCGAGCAACCTGCAGCAGGCCCTGATCGCGACCGCCGGCGGCCTGGTGGCGCTGCTGTCGCACGCGGTGAAGTCGAGTCTGCGGCTCGCGATCAACACCTCCCCCGAGCCGGTCACCAACATCGCCGCGTCGTCCGGTGAGGACGTCGCGGTCGTCGGCGTGATGTCGCTGGCCGCCTTCAACCCGGAGGTCGCGCTCGGCATCGCCGGCGTGCTGCTGATCCTCGGACTCATCGCGGTGTACTTCGCGTTCAGGTTGATCCGGCGCGGGTATGTCAGGTTCAAGGCGTGGCGCGAGAAACGTAGTACTCCTGCGACTGGGAGCAGTGCTGTCTCGCCCGACTGGGGCGGCGGGGCGGGGAAGGAAAAGTAGTGGCGAAGGTGATTGTCGTGGGGGCCGGTCTGGCCGGTCTCGCGAGTGCTGTGCGGCTGGCCAAGCTCGGCCACGAAGTGACCATCTGCGAACGCAACGAGCACCTGGGTGGCGCGCTCGGCCGGGTGGAGGCGGACGGGTTCACCTGGGACGCCGGAGCCGCCAGTACGACGCTGCCGGCCGCGCTGCGCGACCTGTTCCGCAAGAGCGGCCGTCCGATCGACAGCCTGGTGCAGCTGGACCCGGTGTCCGAGCCACGTCGCCACATGTTCGCTGACGGCTCCGTGCTCGACCTGCCCGTCAGCGACCGCGGCGCACAGGAAGAAGCGTGGACCGACCTGGCAGGTGACTCTGTGGCCGCTCAGTGGACCGCCCTGGTCGACGCGTACGGCGACACCTGGCAGATCCTCCGCAAGACGTCACTGGAGCCACCGCTCGAGGACAAGCTGCCGATCAAGACCATCCGTGCCCTCAAGCCGTGGCAGTCGCTGGAGAAGGTCGCACAGCGCGAGCTGACCGACGACCGCGCCCGTGCAGTACTACGGCACTTCGCAGCCCAAGGCGGATCGGACGCCAGCCTCACACCGGGGTACGTCGGCGTCTGGTCCTACCTGGAGCGCACCTTCGGCCGCTGGACGATCGCAGGTGGCTTCGGCGCACTGGCCGACGCCTTGGTACAGCGCGCCAGCGAACGGAAGATCACTGTGCACACCAGCGCCGAGGTGGTCGCCGTCTCGACGTCAGGTGGTGCAGTGACCGGCGTACGGCTTGCTGACGGTGAGGAACTGCTCGCGGACATCGTCGTGAGCGACGTCGACCCACGGATCCTCTACGAGTCCTTCGTCGACGACCCGGTCGCCAAGAAGGCCCGCAAGCGGATCCTGTCCACGCACCAGGCGCAGGCGGCGTACGTCGTACATCTCGGTCTGAAGGACCCGGTGCCGCAGCTGCCGTTCGAGACTGTGCTGCACGGGACGCCGCCCGTAGTCGTCCGCACAGGTGGTACAGCACCCGCCGGGCACCAGGCCTGGTCCGTGCTGGTCCACGGCTACCCCACTGACGACGTACTGGACCTCTTGGTCGCCCGTGGCCTGCCTGTCCGGGAGAACGTGGTGTCGCGGCAGACGTCGCCGTCGTGGTGGGCCGGTGTGGCCTGGGAGGGCTACAAGACCGCCCGCCGCCGGGCCACCAACGTGTCACCGGTGAAGGGCCTGTACTGCGTCGGGGCAGGCGCGCACCCGGGGTCCGGTGTGCCCGCGACCACACTCGGCGCGGCGATCGTGGCGGACGCCATCGGGAAGGCCTGAGACCCCTGTGGGGTTGGACAGGGAAGCCAACTAAGATTGGTTGTTCCTGTGTTCTGAGTCGGGGCGGGTCCCGGCCGTAGAGAGGACCTCGGTGGATCAATCCCCCACATCGGCCGATCACGACACCCATGGCGACCATGACAACGTGGAGCGGGCTGAGCTGGCGGCGGAGCAACAGCATGTCGACCGGGTGTACGGCCGGGTCGAGGAGGCCGCGCGGTCCGCGTCCCGGATCGCCGTCGAAGGCCACCAGCGCGGCCAGGCGCAGAACGTCGGGCGTGTCCGCGACGAGGAGCAGACCGGTCTGTACGAGCGCGACGTGCTGGTGTTCGCTGCCGCGCGCCGGATCGCCGAGCTGGACGCCGAGCACGAGGGCCTGGTGTTCGGCCGGCTCGACTCCGACCACGGCGACGACGAGCCGGCCGCCACGACCGCCGGCGAGCTCGAGAAGCTGTACGTCGGGCGCATCGGTGTCCGCGACGCCGAGTACGAACCGCTGGTGATCGACTGGCGCGCGCCCGCGGCCGAGCCGTTCTACCGCGCCACCGCGACGGACCGGCAGAAGGTCGTCCGGCGCCGCGTCCTGCGGAACAAGGGGGCGCGGATCGTCGGTCTCGAAGACGACCTGCTGGCGCCGGAGCGGGCGCCCGAGGACCTGCCGGTGATGGGCGAGGGCGCGCTGATGGCGTCGCTGTCCCGGGCTCGCGGGCACACGATGCGCGACATCGTCGCCACGATCCAGGCCGAGCAGGACGAGGCGATCCGGGCGCCGGCCCGTGGCGTCACCGTCATCGGTGGTGGACCGGGCACCGGCAAGACCGTGGTCGCTCTGCACAGGGCGGCGTACCTGCTCTACAGCGACCGCAGGCGCTTCGAGCGTGGCGGCGTACTGGTCGTCGGACCGTCGGCCGCGTTCATGGCCTACATCGAGCGAGTGCTGCCGAGCCTTGGTGAGAACACGGTTTCGCTGCGTGCTGTCGGCGAGCTGGTCGACGGTGTGAAGGCCACTGCGGTCGATGACGCCGCCGCGGCTGCGGTGAAGGGTTCGCTGCGGATGCGCGCGGTGCTGTCACGCGCCGCCCGCGACCGGGTGCCGAACGCGCCGACAAACCTGCGGGTGTTCCTCGGCGGCGCCACCGTCGAGCTCGACGCGAACCAGCTCGACAACGTACGGCGGAACGCGCTGCGCCGCACGGTCCGCAACCGGGCCGCCGCTGAGGCGCGTAAGGGCTTGATTGCCGCGCTGTGGCAGCGGTTCCCGGAGGATCTGCGCAACGGGCCTCTCGGCGACCGCGAGGCGTTCGGCGACCGCGTCACCGACACTCCCGCGTTCCGCACGTTCTTCAGCCAGTGGTGGCCGGTTCTGACCCCCGAAGCGGTACTGCGTTGGCTCGGTGACCCCCGCCGCCTCCAGCGATGGGCCCGCAACGACCTGACCCCCGCTGAGGTCGACGCACTCGCCACGGCGATCCGTTCGACCGACGAGTTCACCATTGCCGACGTCGCGTTGCTGGACGAGCTGACCCAGTTCCTGGGACGTCCTCCGATCGTGGAGAACACCGACGAGGAGTTCGACTGGCTCGAAGGGCTGTCGGACGGCGTCAACGAAGTACTGACCAGCTCCGAGCGTCGGGCCCGGGCCGCGGCCGCACGGGAGGCGGAGGAGCCGGAGGAGTACGCGCACGTGCTGGTGGACGAGGCGCAGGACCTCTCCCCCATGCAGTGGCGGATGGTCACGCGGCGCGGACCGCAGGCCAGCTGGACGATCGTCGGCGACCCGGCCCAGAGCTCCTGGCCCGACCCGGACGAGGCGCGGGCCGCGATGGACTCGATGCTGTCGCACCTGCAGCGGCACGCGTTCCGGCTGTCCACCAACTACCGGAACTCGGCCGAGATCTACTCGTTCGCCGGTGAGGTGATCCGGCAGTCCATCCCGGACGCGGACCTGCCGAACGCGGTCCGCAGTACCGGGGTGGAGCCGGAGCACCGGATCTTCGACGCGGGCAAGGTCTCCGAGGCGGCAGGGGACGCGGCCGTGGAGCTGCTGCAGCTGGTCGAGGGCACCGTCGGGGTCATCGTGCCGCCGGCGCTCCGCCCGGTCGTCGACCCGGTCCTCGCCGAGCTGAACGACCCGCGGGTCGTCGCGGTCAGCCCGCTCGACTCCAAGGGCCTCGAGTACGACGCAGTGGTCGTCGTCGAACCGGACCGGATCGTCAGCGACACCCTGGGCGGCGTACGGGCCCTCTACGTGGTCCTCACCCGCGCCACCCAGCGCCTCATCACCGTCAACAGCACCACCCGCTGGCTGCCTTCCTAGGCACGAGGTACGACGTACGACACGAGGTCGGCGTCGTTGGGCGAGAGGTCTGCCCAGCGGGTGGTGAGGTGCAGGATCGCGAGGCCCGTGGTCGGGTACTTCTGGGTGAGCTCGACGCGCTCGGGACTGGTTCCGTCCAGGGCGAGTTCGTCGGCGAGCCACGGGATGCCCGGCGCGTGGCCGACGACGACCACGGTGCGGGCCTCGGCCGGGGCCTCGTGGATGGCGTCCAGGATGCCGTCGGTATCGGCGTTGTAGATGCGCTTGTCGTACCAGACGTCCTTCGCGGCGACGCCGGCCTCGGCGACGTACTTCCAGGTCTCGCGGGTGCGCTTGGACGGCGAGCACAGGACCAGGTCCGCTTCGATGCCTTGGGCAACGAGATGTCGGCCCGCGGCGCTCGCGTCGGCGCGGCCGCGGTCGGCCAACGGTCGTTCGAGATCCGGCAGCGTCTCCGGCGGCACCGCCTTGGCGTGCCGGAGCAGGACGAGAGTGCGGTCGATCAGCAGGTCCGACGGGTCAGCCATTGCGTCAGGATACGACGGGGGCCTTGAGGTTGCGGAACACCTGCCGCGTCGCCGTGGATCTGTTCAGCGTGATGAAGTGGATGCCGGGCGCGCCGCCGGCCAGCAAACGTTCGCACAACTCGGTCGCGATCTCGACACCGGTCTCGCGCACCGCGGCCGGGTCGTCCTCGACGGCGAGTAGCCGGTCGGTGACGGCGGCCGGCAGCGCCATACCGGTGAGGTCGGCCATCCGCTGGATCTGCTTGATGTTCGTGACCGGCATGATGCCCGGCAGCACCGGGATGTCGCAGCCGAGCTCGGCGGCCCGGTCGACGAGCCGGAAGTAGTCGTCGGCTCCGAAGAACATCTGCGTGATCGCGTAGTCGGCGCCGGCCTGGGCCTTCGCCGCGAGCACCTGCGCGTCCGCCTCGAGCGAGGCCGCCTCCGGATGCTTGTCCGGGAAGGCAGCGACACCGACGCAGAAGTCGCCGAGCGAACGGATCAGCTCGACCAGCTCGATGGCGTGGTTGAGGCCCTCGGGGTGCGCGACCCACGGCTGGTTCGGCCCGCCGGGCGGGTCACCGCGGAGCGCCAGCATGTTGCGGACGCCGGATCCGGCGTACGCGCCGATCACGGAGCGGAGCTCGTCGCGGGAGTGCGCGACGCAGGTCAGGTGCCCGAGCGGCGTCAGCGACGTGTCCTGGGCGACCCGCTCGGTCACCCGGATGGTGCCGTCACGCGTCGTCCCGCCGGCGCCGTACGTGATCGAGACGAAGGTCGGCCGCAGCTGCTCGATCTCGCGGATCGACCGCCACAGCACCTCCTCCGCCTCGGGGGTCTTCGGTGGGAAGAACTCGAACGAGAAGGACCGGTCTCCGGACGCCAGCAGCTCGCGGATGGTCGGCGCACCGCCGGGAAGCGTCGAGGGAAGACCGTTGGCCATGACGTCAGGTTACCCGCGGTGGCCGATCCCGTCTGCCCACCGACTACGCTCCGAGACGTGTATGGCGATGTGGACATCCCGGCCGAGATCCAGCGGGCGCTGAGCGGGTTCCTCGATCGGCAGGAGGAGCGGCTGACCGCCATCGGCCCCGAACTGGCCGAGCAGGTGCAGGCCGCGCGGGACGCGACCAGTGGCGGCAAGCGGCTGCGTCCGTCCTTCTGCTACTGGGGTTTCCGGGCCGCGGGCGGCGATCCCGCGCAACCGATCCTGACTGCCGCGGCGAGCCTGGAGATGCTGCACGTCAGCGCGCTGGTGCACGACGACGTGATGGATTCCTCGGACGTACGACGGGGCGCGCCGGCCGCGCACCGCCGGTTCGAGGCGCTGCAGCGAGAACGGTCCGCGAAGTCGGGACACGGCGCGGATCCGGTCGGGTTCGGCGTCGGCGCCGCGATCCTGCTCGGAGACCTGTGCCTCATCTGGGCCGACGAGCTGCTGCACACGTCGGGATTCGACGCAGCGGCGCTCGCCCGGGCGGAGAAGTACTTCGACGCCGTACGAGTCGAGGTGACGGCCGGGCAGTACCTCGATCTGCTCGCGCAGGCGAGTGGCGAGTCGGACATGGATCTGGCGCTGCGGGTGCTGCGGTACAAGTCGGCGACGTACACGATCGAGCGGCCGCTGCACGTCGGTGCCGCGTTGGGTGGCGGGGACGCGCAGCTGATCTCGTCACTGTCCGGGTACGGGTTGCCGTTGGGCGAGGCGTTCCAGTTGCGGGACGACCTGCTCGGGGTATTCGGGGATCCCGCTGTGACGGGCAAGCCGGCCGGGGACGATCTGCGCGAGGGCAAGCGGACGGTCCTGATCGCGTACGCCGTCGACCACGCGTCGGAGATCCAGCTGACCGAGTTCAACCGGCTCTTCGGGCGCCGGGACCTCGACGACGACGAGATCCAACTGCTCCGCGAGATCCTCCAGGACTCCCGCGCCGTACAGGCCTGCGAAGACCTCATCACCGAGCGCACCGAGGACGCCCTCGACGCCCTCGACCGCGCTCCCCTGGCCGACGACGCCGCCCGCAAGGCCCTCACCGACCTGGCTGTCGCGGCGACCTCACGCGTCGTCTAGTTACTGCTCCGCCAGCATGTTGATCAGGCGGAGGAGGTCCGCGGTGGCGGGGAGGTTGCCGAGGACGATGACCTTGAGGACGGCTCGCTCCTCGTCGTAGATCGTCTCGGCCTTGAGATGGACCGCCTCGGGCTGGTTGAGCGCGCCGTGGATGTGGGTGCTGAGGCGGTCGGCGGTCGCTCGGTCGACCGCGTCGATATGCACGATGCTGGACGCCTCGACGTGGCGCGTGGAGCGGTCGACGTCGACCACGGCGGCCGGCGTACCGGTGAATTCCTCGAGGTCCTCGCGGGTGATCCGGTACTGCTTCCCGATCCGCACGGCCTTCAGACGGCCGTCGCGGACGTAGTTCCGGATCGTGCGAACGTGCAGGCCCAGCTGGTTCGCCACCTGCTCCACCGAATACAGCTCCTGGGCCATCTTCTCAGCGTAGAGCACTTCCTTAGAATTCCCTATAAATAGCCGATTCCAGGCACTTACGGTATTTTGAGGAACATGGTGCTACTAGCTGGGGTGCGGGTCCACGTGAGCGACACGGCACTCACGAACGAGAGCGACGCCGTGCAGCTGATCGTCGACGCGCATTACGCGCATCAGGCCGAGTGGATCGCGTTCGCGCCGGAGCAGTTGGGGGACGAGTTCTTCGAGCTGAGCAGCGGGCGGGCCGGTGCGATCACACAGAAGTTCGTGACGTACCAGATGGGCCTGGCCGTCGTCGGCGACATCTCGGAGCGAGTCGCGGAGAGCAAGCCACTCGCGGACTGGGTACGAGAGAGCAATCGCGGTCGCAATCTCCTGTTCGCCGCGGACCTCAGCGAACTGACCGAGCAGCTACAGCACCGGCAGTGACCTCAGCAGGTCGGGCGTTTCCGTCTCGGCGATGAGCACCCGGAGCTGGCCGGAGTTCGTGGTGTCCTCGACGAAGATCTGCAGCGCGACGTCGACCGTGTCGTGGTCGTGTTCGAGCAGGTGCCGCAGCCCGGTCCACAGCACGACCTCGGGTGCGCCCGTCGACCGGTCGCTCAGCGAGTCGGCCAGCGCGTCCCAGTTCCGGCCGAACCAGCGCGGCAGGTCGAACGCGGTCGCGCACAGGTCGAGGAACCCGGCCTTGTCGTGGATCTCCCCGGTGTCGAGCAGCACGAACCCGAACCCGGCGGCGGCAGCCTCCCGGCGTACCTCGGCCGCGGCCGGAGCGGATGGCCAACGGTAGACACCAGGCCGCAGCCCTTCGGCCAGCAGCTTGCTCAGCGAGCTCATGAAGTTCCCCCGTCTTCCGCGACCCGGCGGAAGGACTTGTAATGGTCGTCCGTGTAATAACGCTCACCGGCGTTCCCGGTCACGATCCGGCGGGCACCTCGGTCCTTCTCGCCCGGTGTCTTCACGGTGTACTCGTGGTAGTAGCCGCGGTCGTGCTTCGGCAGGATCTTCTCCAGGTTGCCGAACACCACACCGTCGCGGCTGTACGGGTACGGCCCGCCCTGGTCGATCAGCTTCAGCGTGTCCTGCCCCTCCTTCGGCAGGTCCGCCACGGCGACGTACTTGAGACCGCTGGTCGGATCGACGTCACCAGACGTCTTCGTGTCGGCAGCACAGCCGAACAGCGACGCCGCCAGGGTGATCACCAGCATGGCGATCACGACGACCGCGACGATCCGCGCGGCCTTCGGGTTGTTGATCACCGAAGCCTCCGGGTGAACTCGGCGGCCGCCTCCCCTGGGTCGTCCGCCTCGGTGATCGCCCGTACGACGACCACGCGCGTGGCCCCCGCTTCCACTACCTCGTCCAGCCGCTCGAGGTCGATGCCGCCGATCGCGAACCACGGCTTCGACTGCTTGCGACCGGCCGCGTACGACACCAGGTCCAGACCGGCGGCCTGACGCCCCGGCTTGGTCGGCGTCGCCCACGTCGGCCCGACGCAGAAGTAGTCCGAACCCACCTCGTCGACCGCGGCGTTCACCTGGCTGAACGTGTGCGTCGAACGCCCGACGACCGGACCGGGCCCGACGATCGCGCGAGCGGCGTGCACCGGCAGGTCACGCTGTCCCAGGTGCAGTACGTCGGCGCCCGCGGCGAACGCGATATCAGCGCGGTCGTTGACGGCCAGCAGCTTGCCGTGTCGCCGGCACGCGTCCGCGAACACCTCCAGCGCGGCCAGCTCGTCGGCAGCCTCCATCTCCTTCTGCCGGAGCTGCACGATGTCCACGCCGCCGGCCAGCGCGGCGTCGAGGAACTGTTCGAGATCGCCCTGCTTCTCGCGCGCATCCGTGCACAGGTAGAGCCGGGCATCCGCGAGACGGTCGGTGTGGTCAGTCACACCCCAAAGCCTGCCATGTCCCCGCAGAAGTAGGCTTGCGGCATGCCTGAGCACACCTCCGAGGTAGTCGTGATCGGTGCCGGGCTGATCGGTCTGGCGACCGCGTGGCGACTGGCCGCAGACGGTATCCAGGTGACGGTATGTGACCCCACGCCCGGCGCACAGACCTCGAACGTCGCCGCCGGCATGCTCGCCCCGGTCACCGAGGTGGAGTACGGCGAGGACGATCTGCTGGCGCTCAACCTGGCTTCGGTGAACGCCTGGCCCACCTTCGCCGCCGAGCTCGAGGAGCTGACCGGACAGCCCGCGGGCCTCCACCAGACCGGCACGCTGTCCGTCGCGTACGACGTGGACGACGCAGCAGCGCTCCGCAGGCTCGCCGACTACCAGCGACGCCTCGGCCTCGAGGTGGAGGAGCTGTCGGGTCGCGACGCCCGCCGCCGTGAGCCAATGCTCGCCACAGGAGTCTCTGGTGGCGTCTGGGTCCCAGGTGATCATTCCGTCGACAACAGGCAGGCCGTGGCGACTCTGCTCCGCGCGGTCGAACTCTCCGGCGTACAGCTCATCCGCCAGCGCGTGACCCGAGTCATCACGTCCGGTACGACGGCACTCGGCGTACAGCTCGAGAACGGCGACACGGTGCACGCAGGCCACGTCATCGCGGCAGCGGGACCGTGGTCGTCGCAGTTGGACGGCGTACCCGAGGAGCTTCGTCCGCCGGTGCGTCCGGTGAAGGGTGAGGTACTGCGGTTGCGGGTCCCGGAGGCGTACCGCCCGGCGCTCCAGCACACCGTGCGCGCTACAGCCCGCGGCTTCTCGGTCTACCTCGTTCCACGACCAGGTGGCGAGTTGGTGATCGGTGCGACCACCACCGAGCTCGGTTACGACACCCGGGTGCTGGCCGGCGGCGTGTTCGCGCTGCTCCGCGACGCGCGGACCGTGCTGCCCATCATCGACGAGCTCGAATTCGTGGAGTCGATCGCCGGCCTCCGCCCCGCGACACCGGACAACGCGCCGATCCTCGGCCCGTCCGGCCTGGATCGGTTGCTGTGGGCAACCGGCCACTACCGCAACGGCGTACTGCTGACTCCCGTGACCGCGCAGATCCTGGCCGAGACCGTGCGCACCGGAACGCTGCCGGACCTCGGAAAGCCCTTCCTCGCCAGCCGGTTCGGGCACTGACTCACCGTTGCCCGCAGCAACCGGAAAGATTGTGAACGACAACAATGTAGTTCAGCCTTGAATTGTAACCTTTGCGTTACAGGCGTAACACCAACCCCATCCGCCCCTGTTGTCACATCCGTACCAGCACATACGGTCAGGTGACGTTCACACGGGGAGTTGGTTGCGATGCGCAACGTCGTACGGATATTGAGCGGCCTGGCAGTACCGGTGCTGACCGCGGCGGTGATCACCGCCGGTTCACCCGGTTTCGGTGCGTACAAGGTCAAGGAGGGTGACACCCTCAGCCACATCGCCGGCCGCTACGGCACGACGGTCTCGACGCTGGTCGCGCTGAACAAGCTGCCCGGCAACGGTAACGCGATCTACGCGGGCGAGGTGCTCAAGGTTCCCGGCAAGGGGTCGACGACGACCACCGCCAAGACACCGGCGAAGCGCTCCCAGCTCGGCCGGGTGACGTACGTCGTGAAGCCCGGCGACACCGTCTCCGGGATCGCGAAGCGCTTCAAGTGCTCGCAGGCCAACCTGCTCGCCGCGAACGGGCTGAAGGCGGGCGCCCGCATCTACGCCGGCAAGCCGCTGCAGGTGCCGGTGAAGGTGCGCCCGAAGGCCCGGACCGACAACACGTTCGCCGGGCGCACGTACGCCGACCACATCGTCGCCGCGGCCAACCGCAATCGGGCCACCCTGAAGAAGCGCAAGCTGCCGACCCGGACCCAGATGCGCTCACTGATCGTGAGCACCGCGAAACGGTACGGCGTCGACCCGGAGCTCGCGCTCGCGGTCAGCTGGCAGGAGTCCGGCTGGAAGCAGCGCGTCGTCTCCCCGGCGAACGCGATCGGCGCGATGCAGGTCATCCCGTCGACCGGCCGGTTCGCCTCCCGGCTCGTCGGCCGCGAACTGGACCTGCTGAAGCCACGCGACAACGTCACTGCCGGCGTCGTCCTGCTGAGCCGGCTGACCGGCGCCGCCAAGCTCGACATCGCGGTGGCCGGCTACTACCAGGGGCTCGGCGGCGTGAAGAAGAACGGCATGTACGCCGACACGAAGCTGTACGTGAAGAACGTGCTCCGGATCAAGGCGCAGCTGGAACGCGGGTGGGATCCCCTGCGGTGAGCCTGAGCCTGTCACGCTGAGGCGTTATCTACACTCTCTGCAGAACGGTTTGGGGAGAGGCGGCTCACCGCAAGTGACGGACGACGTGGACACGCAGGTCAGCGACCGCCTCGTCGGGCGAGTGCTCGACGGTCGGTACCGCGTCGGCGCGCGCGTCGCCAAGGGCGGCATGGCCACCGTCTACGAGGCGCTGGACATGCGGCTGGACCGCACCGTCGCGCTCAAGGTGATGCACGACGGGCTCGGTGACGACGCCCAGTTCACCCGCCGGTTCGTGGCCGAGGCCCGCGCCGCCGCCCGCCTCTCGAACCCGAACGTGGTCGCCGTCTTCGACCAGGGCGACGACGACGGCACGCTGTTCCTGGCGATGGAGTACGTGCGCGGCCGCACATTGCGCGACGTGATCCGCGAGGAGGCACCGCTCTCCCCCGCCCGCGCGCTGGACCTGCTGACACCGATCCTGTCCGCGCTGTCGGCCGCACACGACGCCGGCATCGTGCACCGCGACATCAAGCCCGAGAACGTCCTGATCTCCGACAAAGGCGCGGTCAAGGTCGCCGACTTCGGTCTGGCCCGCGCGGTGAGCGCCAGCGGCAACACCGCCACCCAAGGGCTCCTGATGGGCACGGTGTCGTACCTGGCGCCGGAGCTGGTCACCGACGGCAGCGCGGACGCCCGCTCGGACGTGTACTCGGCCGGCATCCTCCTGTACGAGATGCTCACCGGCAACAAGCCGCACTCCGGTGACACCCCCATCCAGGTCGCCTACGCCCACGTGCATGCCGACGTACCCCCACCGTCGCTCGAGCAGCCGAGCATCCCGCCGTACGTCGATGCGCTCGTACAGCGCGCGACCGCGCGGGATCGCGACCTGCGGCCGACCGACGCGAGGGTGTTCAGCCGGCAGGTGCACCGGGTGCGCAGCGCGCTCGACGAGGGGCTGCCGGACGATCCCGAGCTGACCGGTGACCTGACGGTGCCGATTCACCAGATCCGGCAGGACAGCGGGTACGACGACGGCTACACGCGCGGCGAATCGCCCCCGGACAGCCAGCCGATCCGCCACGACACGATCGTCGTACCGGTGGACCACGGACGACCGACGGGCGCTCCCGCCAAGACACCGCCACCTGCACCGGCGCCGCCACGGCGCAGGTCCCGGGGACCGATCGCGCTGATCCTGATCCTGGCGGTCGCGATCGGCATCGGTACGTCGGCCTGGTACTACGGCATCCACCGGTACACCACCACGCCCGACCTGGTGAACCTGGAGCCCGCCGCCGCGACTGCCAAGGCGGAGCAGTGGGGCCTGCGGACGAGCCTCGACAACCAGGACTACTCGGAGGACGTGAAGCAGGGCCATGTCATCCGGACCGACCCCAAGGCCGGTGACCGGATCCGGAAGAACGGTGACATCGGTCTCACCGTCTCCAAGGGGCCGGAGCGGTACCGCGTGCCGCAGCTCGTCGGTCTGCAACTGGACGCCGCGCAGCAGGCGCTGTCGCCGATCAAGCTGATCACCGGGCAGATCATCGAGCAGTACAACGAGACCGTGCCGCAGGGCAAGGTGATCGCGATCAGCCCGAGGTTCAACACGGTCGTGAAGCCGGGGACCGCGGTGAACTTCGCGGTCAGCAAGGGCAAACGGCCGATCACCGTCCCGGACCTGACCGGCAAGTCGTACAAGGACGCGAAGAGGACGCTGACCAAGCTCGGGTTCGTCGTCGGGCGCAGCACGCAGTACGACGAGAAGGTCGCCGAAGGCAACGTGATCAGCCAGAGCCCCAACAACGGCACGCTGTTCGCCAAGGACAAGGTCTCGCTGGTCGTGTCACTCGGCCCACCGCTGGTCGCGGTCCCGGACGTGAAGCGGAAGACCACCGCCGACGCGCAGAAGATCCTCGGCGACGCCGGCTTCAAGGTCACGGTGCAGAAGGCGCCCTTCAACCTCGGCCTCAACATCGTCGCCGCCCAGAGTCCCGCCGGCGGCCGGAAGGTCAAACCCGGCAGCACCATCGTGATCACCGTCCTTTAGGGCCGGTTTTGCCTTGCACGCAAGGCGTCTGATCTGATGTCCGGCGTGAACCACCCGCGTCTCGCCGTACTGGCCCTGCTGTCGGTTGCGGCCGCCTGGGGGTCGACGTTCTTCCTGACCAAGGACCTGCTCACCAGGATGGACGTCGCCGACTACTTGGCGTTGCGGTTCCTGATCGCGTCGGTCGCGCTGATGCTGGTCCATCCGCCCGCGATCGCGCGGCTGAGCCGCCTGGACCGCGGCCGCGCCGTTGCCCTCGGCATCACGTACGGCATCGCCCAGCTCCTCCAGACCGAGGGCCTGCGGCACACCTCGGCGAGCGTTTCCGGCTTCGTCACCGGCATGTACGTCGTCTTCACCCCGCTGCTCGGCGCCGTGATCCTGCGGCACAAGATCGGCCGCTGGGCCTGGGTCGCCGTGATCCTCGCCACGACCGGTCTCGGCGTACTGTCCCTGCGCGGCCTCAGCCTCGGCCACGGCGAGCTGCTGACCCTCGCGTCCGCCGGTCTCTACGCGCTGCACATCATCGGCCTCGGCGCCTGGTCGACGTCGAGGAACGCGTTCGGCCTGTCGTCACTGCAGATGATCGTGATCACGTGCGTCTGCGCGATCGGCGCCCTGCCCGGCGGGTTCTCGGTGCCGAGCACCGGCGGCGACTGGGTGAGCGTGATCTACATGGCCCTGGTCGCCGGAGCCCTCGCGCTGATCGTCCAAACCTGGGCCCAGGCGCACCTGACTCCCACGCGCGCGGCGATTGCGATGACAATGGAGCCAGTGTTCGCCTCGACGTTCGCTGTGCTGTTCGGCTCGGACAGCCTCACCTGGCGGATGCTGGTCGGCGGCGCACTGGTGGTGTCGGCCATGTACCTGGTCGAGCTGGCGCCACGGCGTAAGTTCGAGGCGGAAGTGCAGCACCTGGCCCAATAGTTGGGCCCATGGGTTCGGAACAGCAGGGGGAGGGTTTATGCGGGAGGGGAACCGGCGACGGGAGCGGTGGTTCCCGCGCGTCGTGATCACCCTCCTGCTCGCGACGCTCACCGCTGGGACCGCCACCAACCTGGTCCGCAACCCGCAACCACGTCTGGTCGCCGACGGCGTCCCCGGTGACGCTGCGCCCGTACACGCCGGTTCGTCGCTCCGCAGTGAGCAGTACGACGACGACCTGGTCCGCCACGCGCTGGCTGACCTCGACGCGCTCACCCTCCCGAACGGCGCGACCCTGGCCGGCTGGGACGGCCCGTGGCGGTACGTCTGGCCGCGGGACGCGTCGTTCGTCGCAGCCGCGCGGTGCTCCGTCGGGCAGTACGACCAGGCGTTCGACGTACTGTCGTTCCTGGACCTTGTCCGGCCGTCGACCGGTCGCTGGCAGGCCCGCTACACCGACGCCGGCGGTCACGTCGACGACGGCCGCGAACCGCAGCTGGATGCGTCCGGGTGGGTGCTGTGGGCCACCTGGTTCTGCCGCTCAGGCAAGCGGTACTGGGACCTCGTCGAGGAGTCGGCCGACCAGATCGTCAGTGAACTGGGAGCCGACGGGCTGCCTGCGCCTTCCTCTGACTACTGGGAGCGCTCCGAGAAGGAGCTGACGATCGGAACGGTCGCCCCGTTGCTGACTGGCCTTCGGTCGGCCGTGCTGATCGCCACCGAGCAGAACCGTCCGGCCGAGGCGACCCGTTGGCGGGAGGCCCTGGACAAGTTGTCGGCGGCAACCGACCGGGTGTTCGGGCCGGACTACCCACGGACACCGGCTCGAGCCACGAGCTTCGTCGAACCAGGTGTCGAACCGATCAGCATCGGCGGCGGTGCCGACGCGTTCGTTGCTGTGCTGGGGCCGCCGTTCGCCCCGGCCCGGCCCGTCGTATCCACGGCGATCGACCGGGCGCGCGCCGTACTCACGCAGCCCAACGGTGGCGTGACGCCTGGCGAGTCGTGGCGTGCTGACGGCGTGTCCTGGACGCCTCAGACCGCGTTGTTCTCGTTGAGCGCCGCGGCGCGCGGGAATCGCTCCGAAGCCGAGGCGATGCTCTCCTGGCTCGACCAGCACCGGACCAGCACCGGCGCGCTGCCGGAGAAGGTCAACCGGGACCTGGAGCCGGCCGGTGAAGCTCCCCTTGCCTGGACCGCGGCGTTGGTCGTCCTCACCAGCACAGCGCTAGAAGGCTCCCTGCCGATCCCTGGCTAGGTGTGCCTCTTCGCTCGCCTCAGCTCGCGGAGCCTCAGCCGACGGAGCCTGTGCCGACGGAGCCGCTGACGCAGGGTCTCGGACCCGCGCCGCTCGTCCTTCTTCAGCCAGGTCCATCCCCACGCGCCGAGCGCGAACACCACAGCGGCGATGGGGACGGAGCTGTACATCGCCAACGGCGACCTGTTGAAGACCTCGTCGTGCGAACTGACCCAGACCGTCACCTGCTCGCCCTCGTCCGGACGGTTGCAGGTCGTCATCACGCCGTGGTGCGTGGCTCCCTGTGCGTCCGTCCAGGTCAGGTCGACCTCGTACGACGTGCCGTGGGTGCGCTGCGTCCCCTTGTCGTCCTTGCTCTCGGCGCACGGGCCATCGTCCACGGAGGCACCGGCAACACCGACCACCTTCTCGGTGCGGAACGTCGCCTGCTCGAAGAAGTCGTCGGGATCGTCGGATCCCAGCAACAGGGCGAGCCCGAAGATGATCGCCCACACGAGCGCACCGGCGATCGCCCAGCCGACGATGAACAGAACGCGGCGCATCCCAGCACTCCCTCGTACGTCCCCCCGTGAACGTCACAGCGGTGGAGTATAGGCCTGACGTCGTGTCAGCAGATCTCCATCACGTCGTGGGTCGGCGCGTCCGGTCGCGCCGTACTCGTCTTGCCCGAGTAGAAGAACGCCGTGGACGAGATGTCGTCCTGCAGCGGCAGGTAGCGTCCGCCGGAGCGCCAGCCGAGCGCCTGTACGTCGACGCGCAGCCGCTCCTTGAAGCGGACCGGGTCTGGCAGGTGGAAGCGGTACATGCCGAACCGCTGCTGGCTCTGGTACTGCCCGTCCGGCCGGATCACCTGCGGCATACCGAGGTACGGCGTACTGAACTCGGTGTAGCCGCCCAGGTCGGGTACGTCGAAGTTCCACGCGCCACCGAAGTAGTCCTCGGTACCTGTGCCGCAGATGGTCGGGAACTCGTCGTCACCGTCCAGGTAGAACTTCACCTCGCCCTCACCCCACCAGCCGGTGCTATTGACGCCCCAGGCCAGGTAGGTGCCGACGTAGTGCCCCGGCCCTTCCACACCGTCCAGCAACGTGTGGACCGTCTTGGAGGGCAGCGGGTTGCTCCGGCGCCACTGCGCGTGCAGGTACGCCGACTTGTCCGGCACAGCGCCCAGCCAGTAGTCCACCTGGAAGTACACGACCACTGCCTCGTCGTGCGTGTTCTCCAGGGTCAGCTGCGCCTGCGACTGGAACGGCATCTCCCAGTAGCAGTTGAACCCGCCGTTGGGGTTCACAGCGATCGGCAGCGAGCTCACTTGGGCGAACTTGCCCCAGCCGGAGCAGAAGAAGTCGCCGACCGGTGTCTCGATCGCGGGTGCGGCGTCACCGTCCCAGAACGTCCGCAGTACCAGCCGGCGCCAGTGGTCGACGTGCGTGGTCAGCCAGATGTGCGTGATGCAGCCGGACCCGGCGATGTCCGCCAGCGTCACGGTCTCCCCCGGCCCGATCTCGATCGACGGCGAGACCTTCCAGCCCTGGCCGAGGTCCCGCGCCGCCCGCGCGCCGGTCCCCTCGGTCCGCCGTCCACCCTGACCGGGCTCGCCGGTGGGGTTCTCCGCACTGATGGAGCGCGACTCGACGTCGGCGAGCGCACTGATGCCGGTGAGGTTCCCAAGAGTCATACCCGCGACCTTAGGCCGCACCCGGTTCGTCAAGAAATCGATTGCCCAGCAAGTGGGACTCGGCCGGGTGCGACGCGACCGCACGATTCCATGGATGCTTATATTCATCGTTGGTTATATTGCTGGCATGGAGAGTCGGCGCGGGACGGTCTTCACGACGGGCGACGGACGGACGGCGATCAGGTTCGAGCGACTGCTGCCGCATCCGCCTGAAGACGTGTGGCGGGCGATCACCGATCCTGCGCGGCTGTCCTCGTGGTTCCCTGCCGTGGTGGACCTGGATCGTCCGGTCGGGAGTGAGCTGTTCTTCGCGGTGACGGAGGAACAGCAGCGGAGGTACGGGATGGCGGACGACCCGGACCGCAAGCCGAACGGTCGCCTGCTGCGGAGCGAACCGCCGACTGTGCTGGAGTACGAGTGGGCCGGCGAAACTCTCAGCTGGGAGATCGCTCGCACTCCGACGGGTAGCCGATTGGTGTTCACCAACGTTCTGTCCGATCCCGAGGCAGCTGGACCTGCGGCCGCAGGCTGGGAGGCAGGCCTGGAGGTCGTGGAGGCTCAGCTCGATGGCAGACCCATCACGTGGGACCCGTTGAACAGAGCCGAGGAGTTGGCTGCCGCCTACGAGTAGCCGGGTGATTTGAGGCCGGGCGGTTCAGCAGGGGCGGACCTTGGCGTCCAGGCCGTGGGTGAAGGAGAGGCAGGCCCAGGGGCGGCCCTGGTCGCGCTTGGCGCGGATGATGAGTGGGTAGGCGTCTGCGCCGCGTACCTGCGGGGTCTTCTCAGTCGGGAATGAGCCGACCGCTCCCCCGCGTGCTTCGGCCGCAGCCTGCACGTCCGCGACGGACACCGCGCTCTGGGCGTTCTTCTGCGCCGCGTTCTTCGCGTCAGTAGCGACCTGGAGCGCGAACTCGATCTCCGGCGGCTTCGACCAGGTCGTCTGCGACACCGGGATGATCAGCCCGAACATCCCCAGCCCGACACCCGTCACGATCTGCCGCAGCCGCCGGGTCTGGTCGGTGAGCAGCAGCGCGGCGCAGGCCACCGCAAGCAGGACGGTGAGGCCGCGCAGGATCCAGTGCCGATCGAGACGGCTGTCGACGGCGAGCCCAGCCACGACTGCGATCAACAAACAGAGCCCGGCCGCACCCAGCGCCCGAGCCCGTGGAGACAGAGATTGCATGCCGCAGACGATAGACGCTGGGGCGTGTCTCCCGATCCACGCCCGCCGCGCAGTAGTCGGCTTCGGGTTGGGCGACGGACCCCACCGTTCGGCGCACGGTAGCGGCCGTTGGGCGCGGGACGCGCCGGTCAGGATCGTGTGACTCGGACGGTACTGGCAGATTTGCAGGGGTCCCACCGCCCTCGAGGGATTGGATCCGATGACGTGACCGAGAACCCTGGTTCCTGGAGTATTTCGCGGCGGCGCGCGCTGCAACTCGGCGGAGGTGCCGCCGCCGTCGGCGCCGTACAACTTCCGGCGCTGCCCACCGAGGCAGTCACCGAGGCGTCCACGGAGGCGTCCACTGGCAGGCAGGCTGTGCTCACCGAGGGCACGAACCTGATGGTGTCGGTGTCGCCGGACGGGAAGTGGCTGGCGTTCGACCTGGTGACGGCGATCTGGGTGACACCGGCCGCGGGCGGTACGTCGCGCCGGCTCACCGACGATCTGCAGGATGCGTCCCGGCCGCGCTGGTCGCCGGACGGGCGGTCGATCGTGTTCCAGTCGTACCGCGACGGGAACTTCCACCTCTGGTCGATCCGGCCCGACGGCAGCGGCCTGCGGCAGTTGACCAGCGGGCGGTACGACCACCGCGAGCCGCACTTCACGCCCGACGGCCGATCGATCGTCTTCTCGTCCGACCTCGGCGGCTTCGGCGACGGGGGCAACACCGCCGGCAGCTACGGCATCCACCGGCTCGACCTCGCGAGCGGCGCGATTGTTGCGCTGACCGACACCACCAGCGAGGAGGCCGAGCCGACCGTCTCCGCCGACGGCCGGAAGATCGCCTTCACCGTCGACACCAGTTCGATCGTCGAGCTCGACCTCGACTCCGGTGTACGCACGACGATTGTCAACAATCAGACCGGGATCACTCTGTTCGGGCCGTCGTACGCGCCCGATGGCCGTCTCGCGTACGTCCGCCTGACCGGACCATCCTGCGATTTGATTGTCGACAATCATCAAGTCACCAATGGACAGGACGTCTTCGCGGTCCCGCCGTCCTGGGCGTCGACGGACCTCTTCTACACGGCCGACGGCACAGTCCACCGGTACGACGCCGACGCGAACGCCGGCGGCGAGCACAGCGTCGTACCGTTCGCTGCAACCGTGCCCGTGACGTCGCGGCGGCCGCGGCCGAAGGCTCCTGATCTCGAGTCGACGGGCAAGCGAGCAGTCCGTGGCATCGCGAGCCCGACGGCGTCGCCGGACGGGAAGTGGCTCGCGTTCCGGGCGTTGAACGCACTCTGGCTGACGCCGACCGACGGCAGAACACATCCCCGCAAGGTAGTTGCCGACGGCTACTTCAACTCGGACCCGGACTTCTCGCCGGACGGCAAGAAGTTGCTCTACGCAAGCGACCGCGACGGTACGGCTGACCTGTGGCTGCACGATCTGGCAACGGGCACGGATACCAAGCTGTCGGGTCTCCCGGGTGCCCAGACCGCGCCGCGTTTCGCACCCGACGGGCTGCGGATCGCTTACCAGGACCAGGACGGCATCGCCTGGGTCCTCGACCTCGCCTCGGGAGAGGTCCGCCAACTAACCCCGACGCTGTTCCAGCCGGGCCGGGTCAGCTGGTCGCGCGACGGCAAGACGCTCGTCCTCGCCGCGGTGAAGCCGTTCTCCAAACGCTTCCGCGAAGGCACCAGCCAGCTGCTGTACGTCGATGTCGCCTCGACCGCGCTCGAGTACGTCGCGCCGATGCCGTTCCGCTCGCTCGCCACCCGCGGCGACGACGGCCCGGTGTTCTCACCCGACGGCAAGCAACTGGCCTTCGTCGTCGAGAGCCTGCTGTACGTCGTACCGGTCGATGCACGCGGCCGCTTCACCGGGGAGCCGCGCGCAGTCACCAACGAGGTGACGGACTCCCCCGTGTGGCTGAACAACGACACGCTGCTCTACCTCAACAACGGACGGTTGCGCAGGGCAACTGGTGGACGGGTCGAGACGATCAAGCTGGATCTGCAGTACCGGCGGGCGACCGTCAAGCAGCACGTCACGATCCACGCGGGTGCGTTGTGGGACGGACGGGCGACCACGCTGCGCCGGGACGTCGACGTGGTCGTCGACGGCGCGCGCATCGCTGCCGTACGACCGCACAGCGGCCGCGCCGACATCGATGCGTCGGCGTTGACCGTGATGCCCGGGTTGATCGACGCCCACAACCACTGGCATCTGCGTGGACGGGCGTGGGGTGCGCGGCAGGGGAACCTGTGGCTCGCGTACGGGATCACGAGTACGCGCTCTCCGGGCGATCCGGCGTACCAGATGCAGGAGACCCGGGAGGCGCTCGTCAACGGGTCCCTGCGCGGACCGCGGTACTTCGCGACCGGTGAGGCGATCGACGGGTCGCGGGTGTACTACAACTTCATGCGGCCGACGTTGTCGCTGCGGCAGCTCGGTCTGGAACTCGATCGGGTCGAGGGGCTCGCGTACGACCTGGTGAAAACGTACGTGCGGTTGCCGATCGAGTACCAGCGGCGGGCGATCGCCTATGTGCACCACCTCGGGCTACAGCTGTCGTCGCATTACCTCTATCCCGCCGAGCATCTCGGGATGGACGGCATGGAGCACACCGGTGCGACGAACCGGCTCGGGTACTCGCACACGGTCAGCCGGCTGGGACGTGCGTACTCCGACGTGGTGACGCTGTTCACGCGGGCCGGCCTGTCCGTGACGCCGACGCTCTTCAACTCGACGATGGCGCACGTCGACGATCCGTCCTTGCTCACGGACCGCCGTACGACGACGCTGTACCCGTCCTGGGAGTACGACGCGTTGATCGCCGAAGTGAACACCGCGAAGGGTCCGGCCGGCGTCACCACGCGCGAACTGCTGCGCGGCAACGTCGACATGGTCCTCCGCATCCACCGCGGCGGTGGACTGGTCATCTCCGGTACCGACACTCCCCTCGACAACATGGCGGTGTCGCTGCACGCCAACCTCCGCTCGATGGTCGCGGGCGGCTTCACGCCGTACGAGGCCCTCACGACGGCGACGCGCAACCCCGCGAAGTGGCTCAACCTGGAGGACAAGCTCGGCGTCGTGAAACCCGGAGCCCAAGCCGACCTGTCCTTCATCACCGGCGACCCACTGGCAGACATCCGCGCGGTCGCCGCCGTACAACAGGTGATGATCGCCGGCAACCACTACACCGTCGACGACCTACTGACGCCGTACGCGTCGACGAACAATCTGCAGCCGACCGTCCACACCGCCAACGCCCCACAACCGTTGACCCGCTCCCAAGCCCACGCTCACGACACCTCCTATTGGTGGCACGAACCCGAATGGCTGCACCGAGCCTGCTGCGAAAGCTAGAAGAAAATCGCTGCGCTTTGGATGTCGAGAGAGTCGCGCCGGGTCCGTCCTAGGTACAGAAGCGGCCAGGACGGGCCGCGTGACCAACAAGGAGTACCAGCGTGACGATTCAGCAGATGAACAACGTCGGCATCGTCGTCGACGACCTGGCGGCCGCGATCGCGTTCTTCGCCGAACTCGGCATGGAGCTCGAGGGCCAGGCGGCGATCGAGGGCTCCTGGGCGGACCGTGCCGTCGGACTCGACGGCATCCGGTGCGACATCGCGATGATGGTGACCCCCGACGGCCACGGCCGGCTGGAACTGTCGCAGTACCACAGCCCCGCGCTGCTCCCCAGCCCGAGGAATCAGCCGCACAACATCCTGGGTACGCACCGCGTCATGTACACCGTCGACGACCTCGACGACACCATCGCCCGCCTGCGCCGCCACGGCGGCGAACTCATCGGCGAGGTGTCGCGGTTCGACGAGCACACCCGGATCTGCTACTTCCGCGGTCCCGCGGGCATCATCATCGGCCTCGCCGAGTACAAGTGACGCTCAGAACGTCGTGGTGAGGTCCTGGGCCTGACCGGTCGCCGACGCGCGGTACGCGGACTCGATGATGTCGATGACATGGCGCGCGTGTTCGGCGGTGACGATCGAGGGCTTGCCGTCGCGGACCCAGTCGACGAGCTGCATGACGTCCTCGTACACGTGCTGCTCCTCGATCTCCCGGTGTACGCCGGTCACGTGTGGAAGCAGTGCCTGGTTCCCCGGCCCGCGGGGCGAGAGCTCGGCGGGGTTGCGGTGGGGGAAGTCGAACGGCTCCCCGTTGAGCAGCAGCCCGTCGATCGTTCCCGCCGTACCGTAATAGGCGCCGCCGAAACCTCCCCGCATCCCACCCGCCGCGGTTCCGGTCGCAACGCAGAACAGGTTGTCGCCGAAGTCGATCAGGATGACGGTGTTGTCGTCGGCATCTGTCTGTACGTCGGCGCCTCCGCTCGTCCGAACAGGAACCCGTACGCCGGACATCGCCGTGACCCGCTGCGCCGGCCCGAGGATCCCGGTCACGGAATGCAGCGCGTAGACCGTCATGTCGTACAGCGGTCCGCCGCCGGGCTTACGGAAGTACCACGACGGATCGATGTTCGTCAGTACGTCGTTCCCGCCGCGCACGGACTCGTTCTCGTGGTAGGTGCCGAACGCCGCACCGCAGCTCACCCACGACAACGTCCCGATCGCGCCCTCGGCAATCAGCTCCCGCGTCCGCACATGATGCGGCCGCAGCATCTCCCCCGGCGACGCGACGATGCGCAGATCGTTGTCCGCCGCGAGCTCGATCAGCTCGGTCGCCTCGGCGACGGTCAGAGTCATCGTCTTGTTGAAGTGCACGTGCTTCCCGGCCTGCAACGCGAGCTTGCCCTGCTCGTAGTGCAACCCGATCGGAGAAGCGATCGTCACGGCATCGACGTCGCCGCGCGCCAGCAATTCCTCGTACTCGACGAACGCCCGCTCGACCCCGAACTTCTCGGCCGCAGCCTCCGCCCGACCTGGCACCGGGTCACAGACCGCGGCCAATGTCACCCGCTCGACCAGATCCGGCTGCCCCAGATGCGGAAGGAGCCCCCGAACAGAAATGCTCCCCGCGCCGACAACACCGATCCGCACCGAATCCGCCATACCGGCAATGCTATTGGCGATCGCCAACCCCTGCGGCCATGCGCGTTTCTGCTTCAGATGCCGAGCTGGTCGTTGAGGACCTTGATGATCGGCCAGGCGCCGTCGGACCAGTTCGAGATGACGGTGTAGGTGATCGACGACGAGGGCTTGTGCAGGCTGGCGAACGACACGCCTGCGTCGTACCCCTCCAGCCAGACGCCGTCGCCCGTCGCGCGGAGGTGGAACCCGAGGCCGTAGCGCCTGGACTCCTCCGGCCAGTCGCTGCGCGGTCGAACCATCTCGGCGACGTGCTCCTGGGAGACGATCCGTCCGGCGAAGAGTGCATCCCAGAAGGCGCTGAGGTCGGCAGCGGTCGTGTAGATGCCGCCGTCGCCGCTGCCGAGCACGGGGAGATGGAACACGTTCGTTCGCAGGCCGTCGACGGCCAGGTAGCCCAGCGCGGCGCGCCCGGGGAGTTCGTCGGAGCGCAGGAACGCGGTGTCGACCATGCCCGCCGGCTCGCAGACCAGCGTGCGAGCCAACTGCTGGAAGTTGATGCCGCTCGCTCGTTCGGCCAGCAGGGCGAGGACGACATAGCCGCCGTTGTTGTACGCGAACCGCTCACCGGCCGGGGACACGGTCTCGTGGCCGTCCAGCACCGGCAAGAACTGCTCGGTCGTCGCGAGCTCGTGCACTGACACCGGCATCACGTAGTCGGTGATGTCGCCGTCCTCAGGGAAGTAGTCGCCGATCCCGGACCGGTGCGCCAGCAGTTGCTCGATCGTCACGTCGTCGGCGATCAGAGGCAGGTCTTTGCCAAGCAGCGAACGCGCAGTCGTGCCGAGCTCGAACGTCCCCTGCTCCACCAGGCTCATCACAGCCAGTGCCGTCAGGCTCTTCGTCCCACTCGCAGTCGCGAACTGGGTCTCGACCGTGTTGAGGATCTCGTGGGCGCGGTCGGCGTACCCATAAGCCGTGCAGAACTCAGTCACACCCGCCCGATCGACCCGAACCACACCAGAGAACCTGGCGCGCTCCGCGACCCCATCCACCCCATCCCCCACGCCGCTGAAGCTACCACCCAGCGGCGGCCTCCCCCACTGATCACACTCGCCGGGGACTGGGAACTAGCAATTGCCTATTCCCAGTCCCCGCCGCATGTGCCGACAACGCCCGCCAAAGCCGCGCCGCGGTTTCGTGCGTGCACCTAGGACGGATTGCGCGTCAGCCTAGGTGTTGCGGTGGGCGATGACTCGGGTGAGACCGAGGGCTCTGCCGGCGTCGGCGTGGAGCATCTGTGCTTCTTCGCGTCCCGGCGTACCGCTGTCGCGATCGCAGGCCTCGTTCCACTGCAACCAGTCTTGCCACCCGCTGGGTACGCGATCGGCGACCTCGACGGTGACCAGGCCGGTCTTCTCCCAGTGCCGCCGCCACCAGGCTGGGCTGTGCCAAGCGCAGAAGTCCCACTGCCAGTACGGCGCGAGGTGCGGCGGTGGAAGCATCTCGTACTCCTCGGCGAGACCGGGCTGGACAATGCCGATCCGACCGCCGGGCTTCACAAAGCGTGAGTAGTAGCCAAGGTAGAGGTCGTCAGTGCCGAAGTAGTGATAAGCGCCGATGCTGACAAGCGCATCGAAGAACCCCTCGCCGAACGGCAACGCATGAGCCTCGGCATGCACCGGATGCACCCGCCCCTCCAGCCCCGCCTCAGACACCCGCCGCAGGTTCTCAGCAGGCTGCACCCACAGATCGGCAGCCCACACCTCAACCCCAAACTCCTTAGCCAGAAAGACCGAACTCACCGCACTGCCACACCCCATATCCAGCACCCGCATCCCCGCCTCGAGCGGCATCAGTTCGGTGAGAGCCTCCGCCTGCCAGACCGGGTTCGGCCCCATCGCCCCGTCTACCATCCACCTGGCCGAGTACGCCGCAGACCGCGGATAGCGCTCGTTCCTCAACTGCGCTTCAAGCTCAGCATCATCCACGCGACCGGAGTCTGCGGGAGCGCCCCGGACCAGGCAACCGCTTATTCGGCTCTTCTGTCCGATGTGTGGGTGATGATCAGCCCGATCCGGGTCGTGCGACGGCCAGTAGTGGGTCGGCACCTGGTATTGCCTGTGCCCAGTCACCGGTGCCTGTCCCCACTCCCGACCGTCGCCCCGCCTACCGTCGTCCCGCCCTCGCGGCGAGCAGACGACGGGTTATCCCGGCTCTTCTGACGCGCTCCTCGGACCGCAGTTGTACAGAACGCCTACGAGGTGAAGGGCCGGCCGGGCGTCGTGGGGCCGCCGATGCCACCGTGCGACGGTGGCCGGCCTGAACCGCGTGCCGCTCCATGCCGGATGCCAGCAGTTATCTGGCACTAGGCGAGCTGTCGTCCGGAAGGTTAGAGTCTGCGCTCAAAGTGAGGGGTATATGACAAGCGTGAACAGGCGGCTTGGGTTGTCGCCGCTAGGCCCTGATTCTGCGGCTAACTGGCTGAGACGCCATCTGGCACTTCCTCGTTTTCTGACTGGCGGAGATCCGGGGCCAACTCTGCCGGCGCCTATATCGATCTGGTCTGTCCCCGAGTTGTGGAACGGAGTCAATGGCTCCGCTCTTCCGTATCTATCCGAGGTAACCCTACCTGAGGTCAGGCTGACGGAGTGGGTACCCATCGCGCCAGGCTTGGCATCGACGAACAACTACCACGGCCCGGAGCTTTCATTAAGCCCTCTGCGCATGGAGTCGGTAACACAGGATTGGCTGACCGCCGTCCATTCGCCTGACCACAAGGCGCACTTTATCGCCGCCGGATACGGCTGCATCCGCTTCGGCCCTCACAGATTTGGGACGGACGACGAAGAGCGATGGATGATGTCAATCACAAGCACGTCTTTCGCGCACGATGGATTTCCAGTAGCACTGACAAATGAGATGTACAGGCATGTAATTGCGAGCATTCGATCGGCCGGCTCAATAGATTGTCGCATCTCAGGACAACTACGATGGCTCCCAGCTCGTTTCGTGGGATCGGGCCAGGAGAGAAGCCTCTACGGCGGCGTTCATCTCAGGGTTAGCGGGGTTCCGAGGGTCTACCTACACGCAACCGACCTCCAGATGATTCGCCAGACGAACAAGCGCAGACGACCGCTTGTGACGATCGCCTCGACATTTTATGGGGACGTGGACAGAAGGCAGGGGCTCCACTGCGCCTTCGCCACATTCGATCCACAACGATACGACGCAATGCATGAGGCGCGGTCATGGCTTCTGCTTGATTACATCGGGCGCTACGGCGGAATCGTGGTCACCGACTTCGATGAGCAGATACCGTGCGATTCGGCCATGCTGGCCTTATCCAAAGTGATGGCTGGCGAAATCACTCTGGAATCCTTGCAGAGCACTGCCAAGATGACGATGGTCGATAGCGACTCGAGCCAGCACGAATGGGTTCGACGCGAGGGGTCAAGGTTACTCCAAGACCTCGCCTACATGGGTGGCTTCAGCATCACCAACATTGAGGGGGACTTAGTCATGCGCGATAAGTACGAGGTTGGGCAGGCAATCAACGTTGGCCCCAACGCGAAGGCAAAGATCGGAACGGTCAACCAGCAGGAGTTACAAACCGGCATTGACCTGTCCAAGCTGGCAGGTGAGCTGGAGATCCTTCGGAAGCATCTGACGCCACAGGTATCGACGGCTGCTGAAGCGGCTGATCTTGGCGCGGTCGCGGAGGCCGAAGAGGCAGCCCGAGTTGGCGATGCGGGCAAGGTCAAACACGCTCTGGGCCGCGCTCGCACGTGGGTTCTCACGAGTGCGACGGCCATCGGCGTCCCTTTGGCGATCGAAGCCCTGAAACGATCTACGGGGCTAGATGGCTGACCTCAACATATTGGACCGCAAGACCTGTGCCGCGCACGCGCCGCTGAAATAGGAAAGCGCCTCACGACAGGCGAGATGTCTGCCCAACCTAGTCACCGATGTCACGGGGTGACCATCGACGATCCTGGCGCCCATCTCCCGGCGTACTAGAACGGGAGTTTGGGTTGGGGTGGGGCGTGGGTGGGGTCTACGCCGTCGAAGAGGCTGCTGACGGATTCGCCGTCGTGGATTCGTTTGATGGCTTCGGCGAAGAGGCCTGCGACTGACGTGACCTGGAGGTCCGGGAAGCCGGCGGGGCGGGGGACGGTGTCGGTGCTGATGACTTCGGTGATGGAGGGGTGGGAGCGGAGGCGCTCTACCGCGGGGCCGGCGAACAGGCCGTGGGTGCAGGCGACGGCGGCCGACGTGCAGCCGCGGTCCTTCAGGCGGTCCAGGAGTTCGATGATGGAGCCGCCGGTGGCGATCTCGTCGTCGAGGACGATCGCGCGCTTGCCTGAGACGTCGCCGACGATCGTGTCGATGACCACGCGGTCGTCGGCGAGCCGCTGCTTGCTGCCGGCCGCGACCGGGAGGCCGAGCAGCCGGGCGAACTGCGTCGCGGTCTTCGCGTTGCCGAGGTCGGGGCTGACCACGACGGTGTCGGACAGGTCGCGTCCGCGGAAGTGGTCGGCGAGGATGCCGATCGCGGTCAGGTGGTCGACGGGGACCGAGAAAAAGCCGTGCACCTGTGGCGCGTGCAGTGACATGGTCAGCACCCGGTTGGCCCCGGCCGTGGTCAGCATGTCGGCGACGAGCCGGCCGCCGATCGAGATCCGGGAGGCGTCCTTCTTGTCGGACCGCGCGTACGCGTAGTGCGGGATGACCGCGGTGATCTGCTGCGCCGACGCGCCGCGCGCGGCGTCGATCATCAGCAGCAGCTCCATCAGATGATCCTGCGTCGGCGGCACCAGCGGTTGCACGATGTACACGTCTCGTTGCCGGCAGTTCGCCTGCAGTTGGACCTGCAGGCAATCGTTGCTGAAACGATGGATCTCGACCGGAGAAAGCGGTACGCCGAGATCCTTACAGATCTGCTCCGCCAACCCGGTGTGGGCACTTCCGCTGAACACGACGATCTCTCGCACGGCTCTCCCCGAACGCTGCGACCCCGACAGCTGAACCCTAGCTGATCAGCCGCGCCAGAATTTCCGCGGCCGTACGGCAGTCGGCTGCCGAGGCGTCGAGATGCGTGACGATCCGCAGCTGCGTCGCTCCCACACCACCGACCAGTACGCCGGCGTCGCGAGCGCCGGCCACCACGTCGGCGACCGTGCGCCCCGTGGCGGCCAGGTCGGCGACGACGATGTTGGTCTCGACCTGGTCGGGCTTCACCGAGCCGGGCGCGGCGTCGGCGAGCACCTCGGCGATCGCGCGGGCGTTCGCGTGGTCCTCGGCCAGTCGCTCGAGGTTGTGTTCAACGGCGTACAGCCCGGCCGCGGCCAGGACGCCGGCCTGCCGCCAGCCGGCGCCGAGACGCTTCCGCCAGATCCGTGCCTCACGGATCAGCTCGGCCGACCCGACCAGCACCGAGCCGACGGGTGCGCCGAGCCCCTTCGACAGGCACACGCTCGCCGCGGCCGCCCGCTCGCCGAACGACGCGACGGTTCGCCCGGTGGCGACGGCCGCGTTCCACAGCCGCGCCCCGTCGAGGTGCAGCGGGAGCCCGCGCGCGGCGAGTTCGTCCGCGAATACGTCGTACCCGTGCTGGATCGACCCGCCGCCGAAGTTGTGCGTGTTCTCGACCGAGACGGCCGACGTGACGACGAAGTACGGGCCGAGGTCGGGCGCGATCAGCGCGCGGATCTGCTCGAGGTCGATCTGCCCGGACGGCGCGCTCCACGTCCGCGTCGTGACGCCGCTCGCGGCCGCGTGCGAGCCGAGCTCGGCGCGGACGATGTGGGCGCTCGCCTCGCACAGCACCTCGCCGCCGCGCGGGACCAGCGCCCGTACGCCGAGCATGTTCGCGAGCGAGCCCGTGACGGTGAAGAGGCCGGCCTCGTGCCCGAGCAGACCGGCGACCCGCTCCTCCAGCGCGTTGACGGTCGGGTCCTCGCCGTACACGTCGTCGCCGACCGGGGCCGACGTCATCGCGGCCAGCATCTCCGCGGACGGGCGGGTGACGGTGTCCGAGCGGAGATCGATCATGCCTGGGCGCCGCGCAGGCGTTCCGCGACCAGGAAGGCCAGCTCGAGCGACTGGTGCCGGTTCAGCCGCGGGTCGCAGGCGGTCTCGTACCGGTTCACGAGGTCCTCCGCGACCAGTTCCTCACCGCCGCCGAGGCACTCGGTCACGTCGTCGCCGGTCAGCTCCATGTGGACGCCGCCCGGCCAGGTCCCGACCTGCTCGTGGGCGTCGAAGAAGCCCTGCACCTCGTCCATCACGTCGTCGAAGTTGCGGGTCTTGTACCCGTTCGGCGTCTCGAACGTGTTCCCGTGCATCGGGTCGCACACCCACGCGATCGGCGAGCCGTGGTCGCGGACCGCCTCCAGCAGCGGCGGCAGCGCCGAGCGGATCTTGCCCGCGCCCATCCGGGTGATGAACGTCAGCCGGCCCTCGATGCCCTTCGGGTTCAGCTTGTCGATCAGGGCCCGGATGTACTCCGGTGTCGTGGTCGGACCGATCTTCACGCCGAGCGGGTTCGACAGCGAGGCGAGGAACTCGACGTGCGCGCCGTCCAGCTGCCGGGTCCGCTCCCCCACCCAGAGCAGGTGGCCGGACACGTCGTACGGCTGCTCGGTCCGCGAGTCGATCCGGGTCAGCGCGTGCTCGTACTCGAGGATGAGCGCCTCGTGCGACGCGTAGAAGTCGACGGTCCGGAACTCGTCCGAGGTCGCGCCGCAGGCCCGCATGAAGGCGAGCGCGCGCTCGATCTCCGAGGCCAGCTGCTCATAGCGGCGGCCGACCGGGGACGACTTCACGAAGTCCGTGTTCCAGGCGTGCACCTGGTGCAGGTCGGCGTACCCGCCGGTGGTGAACGCGCGGGTCAGGTTCAGCGTCGCGGCCGCCGCGTTGTAGACGCCGCGCAGGCGCTGCGGGTCCGGGATCCGCGACTCGGGGGTGAAGTCGAAGCCGTTCACGGCGTCACCGCGGTACGACGGGAGCGTCACGCCCTCGCGGGTCTCCTCGCCGGACGAGCGCGGCTTGGCGTACTGCCCCGCGATCCGGCCGATCTTCACGACCGGCACGCTGGCGGCGTACTGCAGGACGACGGACATCTGCAGGAGCACCCGCAGCTTGGCCCGGATGTTCTCCGCGGTCACGCCCGCGAACGTCTCCGCGCAGTCGCCGCCCTGGAGGATGAACGCCTCACCGCGGGCGACCGCACCGATCTTCGTGGTCAGGTCGTCGCACTCGCCGGCGAACACCAGCGGCGGCAGCGTCCGTAGCTCCGTGATCACCTGCTCCAGCACACCCTGATCCGGCCACTCCGGCTGCTGCAGCGGCTTCAGCCCCCGCAACTCGTCCAGCGTAGGAACCCCGGGAACCTGCCCCGCCGTCAACGTCGCAAATTGCATGCCCTCAGCCTAGTTGACCCCCTTCGCCCCCCACCCACACGTCTCACCACCTCCCGTCTCCGCTCGCTCAAATCTCTCCTAGGAGTGAAATGCCTCCTCAGCGGGTGAAAACCCGCCAGGATCCAGCGGGAGATTGTCCACAGGGCCCAACTCGTCGCGAGCGAGGAGGGTGATCGACGGCATGTTGTCGGTGTGGAGGGACTTCGGCAATCGGAGGTGGAGGCAGATGATCAGCGGATTCGTCGAGCTGCGGGGCCGGCAGCAGGGCATGTTCACTCGGGCCCAGGCGGTGACGCACGGGATCGACGACAAGACGCTGGCGCGGCGGTGCCGGAACCGGCAGATCCAGCGGATCCACCAAGGCGTGTACGCCGACTTCACCGGCCCGTTGCCGTGGTCAGCCCGCGTATGGGCCGCCTGGCTCGCGTGCGGTCCCGACGCCGCGTTGACCGCCGACACGGCGCTGCGCTGGCATGGGCTGAGCGGCGACTGGCACGACTCGCCGATCCATCTCGCCGTACCGCAGAACCGTCGGATCGAGCGGCGGTCCGGCAT
This sequence comes from Kribbella soli, assembly GCF_004331345.1. GTDB lineage: Bacteria > Actinomycetota > Actinomycetes > Propionibacteriales > Kribbellaceae > Kribbella > Kribbella soli. Next base: position 647,948 of record NZ_SJJZ01000003.1, read on the forward strand.
CCGGCTCACCCGCCATCAGGACCTCTCCTCGTGGCTGGTGGAGGGACGTGAGCCGTACGTCGTCCGCCTGGAGATCGCCGTGCTGACCGCGGCGGCCCGAAGACTCGACCCGGATCGTCGGGCGGCCATCGTTCTCGACGCTTGCCGTCAGCGCCGGACGACACCTGACCGGTTGCTGACCGAACTTGATCGGCTACCACGACTCCGTGGACGCAAGCTGCTGATACCAGTCCTGGCGGATGCCGCGTACGGCGTGCAGTCGTTCCTTGAGCAGGTGTATCTGACCCGGGTCGAACGTGCCCACGGTCTACCCACCGGCACTCGGCAGGTCCGCGCGGCCGGCAGCTCGACGAGCGGCTTGACGGTGGAGTACCGCGATGTCGAGTACGTTCCGTACGAGCTGATCGTCGAGCTCGACGGTCGCGCCGGACATGTCGACGCGATCTCCACCTGGCGAGACATGCGCCGGGACAACGCAGCGACGTTGCAAGGCAAGACCACGCTGCGCTTCGGGTACCAACTGGTGACCGATCCCTGCGCCACCGCGGGCCAGGTCGGGGCGGCGCTCGCCCTCCACGGCTGGATCGGAACTCTCACCCCCTGCTCCCCCACCTGCTCGCTCAAAGGAGGGTTTTCAGCACATACGAGGAGGGATTCTGGCGCTATCCCAGCAAAAACCTCCTAGCACCGCCACAATCGCTCGCGGGGCACCGGTCAGGTGAGTGAGCTGGGGTCTGCGGGGACGTCTACGGCGTGGGTGCGGAGGGCGGTCAGGGGGATGGTGTCCAGGGCGCGGACGTGGGTTGATGCGAGTACGACGGGGGCCGGGGCACCGGCGTGGTACGACTGGAGCCAGCGGGCGGCTACGACGCACCAGCGGTCGCCCGGGTTCAGGCCGGGGAACTGCCACTCGGGGCGTGGGGTGATCAGGTCGTTCCCGATCGAGGCCTGGTGGGCCAGGAACTCGGACGTCATCACCGCGCAGACGGTGTGGTTGCCGAGGTCCTCGGGCCCGCTCGTGCAGCATCCGTCGCGGTAGAACCCGGTCACCGGGTCGGTGCCGCACTCCTCGAGCGGCTCACCGAGCACGTTCAGGTCGTTGTCCATGACGGCAATCCTCGCCGTACGACGAGCGGAAAGCGGTCAGCTGGCCTTGGTGTCGCCGAGGCGGACGTGCGCGTCGATCGACTCGCCGGCCTTGAGCAGCTCCTTGGCCTTGTCGGCGTACATGTCGACGTACTCCTGGCCGGACAGGTCCATCAGGGCGTACATGATCTCGTCGGTGACCGAGCGCAGGACGAAGCGGTCGCGCTCCATGCCCTCGTAGCGGGAGAAGTCCAGCGGCTTGCCGAACGCCACGCCCGGGCGCACCAGCCGCGGCAGCAGCCGGCCCTTCTCGCGGTAGAACCACACCGGCCAGATCCGGCCGGGCGGCTGCAGCTTCTCGGTGTCGATCATCGCGACCGGGATCACCGGGACGCCGGCCACGATCGCCATCCGGGCGACGCCGGTCTTGCCCTTGTACAGCCGGCCGTCGGGCGAGCGGGTGCCCTCGGGGTAGATCCCGAACAGGCCGCCCTTCTCGAGGATCCCCAGGCCGGTGTTCAGCGCGGCCAGCGAGGCGCGTCCGCCGGAGCGGTCGATCGGGATCTGGCCCACGGACCGGAAGAACGTGGCGACCAGCTTCCCCTTGAGGCCGGGACCGGTGAAGTACTCCGATTTGGCCGGGAAGACGATCTGCCGCGGAATCGAGACCGGCAGGAAGATCGAGTCGGAGAACGCCAGGTGGTTGCTGACCAGCAGCGCCGGACCGTCGGTCGGCACGTGCTCGACCCCGGTCACCTTGGGGCGGAAGAGCAGCTTGACCAGTGGTGCGACCAAGAACCGTCTGAGGAACAGGTACAGCATCCGCCTCGACCTCCGTCACTCGCCCGACACACTCACACGACAGCACTCACCAGGGCCCACCTACATGGTCTGCCCGTACCCACTTCCGGCACCAGTGCACGCCGGTGGCGGTCACGCGACAACTCCGGCGCGCCACCTTCCGCTCCGGACACTACGTTCCAGCTTCCCCCTCAGGCAATGTCACCGCCAGGAATGCCGGTGTTGCTCACCGTGTTGTCACCTGGATGCAGACTGGATGCAGCCCAGATGCGACGATTGTCACGCGCCTCAAGGCGCGTCTGTGAGGACCGTGAACGGCGAGGAGTCGAGCGTGCCAGTGCAAGCCCACGCGGAGGAGTTTCGCAGTCCCGGCACCGGGGAGAACGCCGCCGTCGGCGTGCTGCTGAGCCACGGGTTCACCGGCTCGCCGCGGTCGATGCGGCCGTTCGCCGAGCACCTGGCCGCCGAGGGGTACGGCGTCGCCGTGCCGCGGCTGCCCGGTCACGGGACCAGCTGGCAGGAGATGAACAAGACCGCCTGGCCGGACTGGTACGCCGTACTCGACAACGAGTTCGAGCGGCTGCGCAAGGAGCACGACCGGGTGTTCCTGGTGGGGCTGTCGATGGGCGGCTGCCTGGTACTGCGGCTCGCCGAGGAGCACGGTGAAGACGTATCCGGTCTGGTCCTGATCAACCCGTCGGTGCGCACCGACGACAAGCGGCTGGTGCTGCTGCCGGTGCTGTCCAAGCTGGTGCCGTCGTTCCCGGGCATCTCGAACGACATCAAGAAGCCGGGCGTCGAGGAAGGCGCCTACGACCGGATGCCGCTGCGCGCACTGCAGTCGCTGTCGCAACTGTGGAAGCTCACCCGGGACGATCTGGCGAAGATCACGCAGCCGGTGCTGTTGTTCCGCAGTACTGTCGATCATGTGGTGGAGCCGAGCTCGGGGCGGACGGTACTTTCCTCGATCTCGTCCCGCGACGTGACCGAGACCCTGCTCGAGGACAGCTACCACGTGGCAACTTTGGACAACGACGCGCCGCGGATCTTCGCGGACTCGACAGCCTTCATCAGCCGGCTGAACGAGCCCGAGAGTGAGCCCAAGAGTGAGCACAGCGATGCGTGACAACGGACTGACCGCGACGTCGTACACGTCGCTCGGGGGCATCGATCCGCTGGTCGCCGAGCCGGTACTGGACGCGCTCAAGGCGGCCGGCATCGCGGCGTACTGCGAGAACCAGAGCGAGGCCCGGACGCCGGAGGAGGCCGAGGAACCGGTCCGGATCCCGGTCGGGTACGACGAGATCTTCGTCGACGCCGAGGCGGTGGAGCGGGCCCGCCCGGTGATCGACCGCAGCACCGAGGACGCCGAGTGGCAGTCGCTGGTGGAACAGTTCAACAAACCGTCCGCACCGGGGCACGACAGCGGCGAGGAGCCGGTCGCACGCTGGCCGGCCAGCGAGGATGTGGACGACAAGTACGAGCCGCTGATCGACGTACCGGCCGGGCTCACGGTCGAGGAGAAGAAGGCCGAGGAGCCGGAACCGCCCGGCAAGAAGGCCGACGACCCGCACGACCACTATGTCCCGCCGGAGCCGCCGCGCGGTCCACGGCTGGACTGGATCAGCCGGCTCGCCTGGCTCGGGCTGCTCGGCGGCCCGCTGCTGCTGATCCTGGCCGCGCTGCTCGACTTCGGCACCGGCCGGATCACCACGATCGCCGTGACCGGCTTCATCGGCGGCTTCCTCACGCTGGTCTTCCGGATGAAGGACCGACTCCCTCCGGGTGACGGCGGTGACGACGGAGCCGTCGTCTGAGTTAGAGTGCGGATCGTCGGACAATCTGACGACATCACTCGTTTGGGAGGGCACCCGTGCAGGTCACCGAGACCGTCGAGATCACCGGCCACCTGATGGACTCCGGGCTGCTGTCCCGGGTGCTCGACGACATTCGCGGGTACGGCGGCGAGTACACGCTGGACAAGTTCGACCTCGGCTACGACAAGGACGACCCGTCCACGGTCCGGATGACGGTCGGCGCGGAGGACGAGGAGTCGCTGCAGCGGCTGCTGATGCGGATCCAGACCAAGGGCGCGAACCTGGTCGACCCCGGTACGCCGGAGATCACCGAGGTCAGCCAGGACGGGGTGTTCCCGGACGGGTTCTACTCGACCACGAACCTGCCGACGAGCGTCCGGCTCGGCGGCCACTGGGTCACCGTCCAGAACCCGGAGATGGACTGCGGTCTGCTCGTCGAAGGTGACGCCGTACGGACGATTCCGATGTCCGAGGTACGCGCCGGGATGAGGATCATCTCGAGTGCGCAGGGCGTGCGGGTCACGCCCCCGATCGTGACGAGCACCGAGGACGGGTTCGGCTTCATGGAGTCGGACGTGTCGTCGGAGAAGCCGCAGCGGGTGCTGGTCAAGCAGGTCGCTGACGGGATGCGCGAGGCGAAGGCGAACGGGCAGAAGGTGCTCTGGGTCGGCGGGCCCGGCATCGTGCACACCGGCGCCGCGCCCGCGATGGTCGCGATCGTGGAGGCCGGGTACGTCGACGTACTGTTCGCCGGCAATGCGCTCGCGACACACGACATCGAGTCGTCGCTGTACGGGACGTCACTCGGCGTCGACCTCGCCCGCGGGCGGGGCGTCGAGCACGGGCACGAGCACCACATCCGGGCGATCAACACGATCCGCAAGGCCGGGTCGATCGCGGCGGCGGTCGAGCAGGGCGTGCTGACGTCCGGGGTGATGCACGCGCTGGTCAAGCACGGGAAGCAGTTCGTGCTGGTCGGTTCGGTACGCGACGACGGACCGCTGCCGGACGTCTACACCGACGTCCTCGAGGGCCAGCGGGCGATGCGGGCCGAACTGGACGGCGTCGGGTACTGCCTGATGGCCGCGACCATGCTGCACTCGGTTGCTACTGGCAACATTCTGCCGGCGTCGATCCCGTTGACCTGTGTGGACATCAACCCGGCGACGGTGACGAAGCTCGCGGACCGCGGCTCGTCGCAGGCGCGCGGGATCGTCACGGACGTCGGTCTGTTCGTCGAGCACCTGGCGCGGGAACTGTCGCCCACGTACGCCGACATGAAGTGACCCTGTCGGCATAGAGGCTGGTCTCATGAACCAGGACTTCGAATCGTTTCTGCGACGCTTCGAGGAGGCCAACACCGCGTTCGTCAACGGCGATCCGTCGTTGTGGTTGCCGTTGGTGTCGCGCAGCGAACAGACCTCGATCTTCGGCGGGTTCGGCGGCCAGGAGGTCGGCTGGTCCGAGATCGGGCCGCGGTACGAGTGGGCGTCCTCGCAGTTCCGGGCCAGCGGCGCGAAGATCGAGTTCGAGTACGTCGTGAAGCACGTCGGCGCGGACACGGCGTACACGGTGGCGATCGAGCGCGGCACCGTCCGGCACGTCACCCAGCCGGATCCGGTGCCGCACCTGCTGCGGACGACGATGGTGTTCCGGGCCGAGGACGGCGCGTGGAAGATCACGCACCGCCACGCCGACCCACTCAACCCGACGTCGTCCCCGTCAGGGCCGTGAGGCGTCCTCAGCGAGTGTGTGGTCCGTCGGTACGGCCGTGGGCCGTACCGGTATCTCGGCGGTGCCAGTCAGCCGCTTCGGCGGCACTCCCCGGAGCGGGCCGCGACACCACAGTCAGCGCGTTCGGGTTGAGCCCCTTCTCCAGCCCGGGCTCCTGCTGCTGACGGACAGCTTGCGCCAGTTTCTCGCTGAACGTGACGACGGACTGGATCTCCTGGTCGCGAGTGTAGGGACCACTTTCGTCGTACTCTCTCCCGGCGACCGGCTGGTCGTGCCGAACAACCACCGCCGACGTGTACGTCTTCTCCGGCGCGATCGGGGCAGTCGTCCTGTCCGGCGTCACCAGCAAGTTGTCGGCATCGTTCCAGCCCTGCCGGCCGACGAGGTACATGATGTCCTCATCAAGGATCTTCTCCTTGTACAGGGCGCCGCCGGCTTGCTCACAGGTCTTTTCCACCGCGTCGATCAGTTCCTGACCCGTGATCGCGCGGCCGAACTCGACGGTCTTCCTGGCGGGCGAATCGCTGAGGTCCATCAGGGCACTCTCCACTCATCTGCTCAAGTCGCGGTGGCCGCCGGGGCGATAGCCCCTGTTCTCCCCGCGACCCCACTCCGGGCTGTTGTCGGCCCGGACTTCCGGACCGTCTGCGTTCAGGGCACGCGAGATCGACGTGCCTGCGTCGGGACCGTGCTGAACCGTCCGCTGCAACGTCTCCGCGAACTCGACCGCCGCCTTGACCTCGTCCTCGACGTCGAACCGCGCGAGCGTCCGCATACCTCGGTGCTCGCCGTCGTGCCGCAGGACCACCGCCTCGGTGTACGTCTTGTCCGGCTCGATGAAGGCATTCTCACGATCCGGCGTCACCAGCAGGTTCTCGTACTCCGCATGCGAACTCTGGCCGACGGCGTGCAGCCAGCCGTCGTCGTACCGCTTGGTCTCGGAGAACTCGGACCTGTTCGCCTCGCAGGTCGCCCGCACCGCGTCGATCAGATCCTTGCCTTTGATCGGCCGATCGAACCGGACCGTCTGCCGGACGTGAGAGCCGCTGATGTCAATCGTCATCCCGGCACCCTTTCACGTCACCGGGCCGACCTGTCTGCTCTGTCACGTCTGCCTGGGCATGACGCCTGGGCCGCAAGCGTGTTGGATGGCGGTATGACGGAACTCGTGCACCTGGACACCGATGGCGGCGTTGCCACGATCACGCTCGACTCGCCGCACAACAAGAACGCGTTGTCGCAGCAGTTGACCGGTGAGTTGCTGGCGCGGCTCGAGGCGGCGGGCGCGGACGACGCGGTGCGGGTGATCGTGGTTCGGTCGGCGCTGGACGTGTTCTGCTCGGGGGCCGATCTGTCCGAGGCCACGACCGTCGGGATGGGCGTCGGCGCGCAGCGGATGGTCGACGTACAGCGGGCGATCGTGGCGAACCCGAAGCCGGTCGTCGCCCGGGTGGCAGGCCCGGCGCGGGCCGGCGGGATCGGGATCGTGGCGGCGGCCGACATCAGCGTCGCCGGGGAGAGCGCGACGTTTGCGTTGACCGAGGTCCGGCTGGGGCTCGCGGCGGCGACGATCTCGCTCACGGTCCTCCCCCGGCTCACGGACCGCGCGGCGGCGTACACGTTCCTGACCGGCAACGGCTTCGACGCACTCGAGGCAGCGCGCCTCGGGCTGCTCACGCTGACGGTCCCGGACAGCGACCTGGACGCCGCCGTCGACACGGTGCTCGCCGGCTTGCTGAAGGGTGCACCGCAGGGCCTCCGCGAAACCAAGAAACTCCTCAACCGCGAACTCCTCGCCGACATCGATGCCCGCGGCAAGGACCTCGCCGAACTCTCCGCCTCCCTGTTCGGCTCCCCCGCCGCCCAGGAAGCCATGCTCGCCTTCCTCAACCGCAAGAAGAAGAACTAATTCGTTTGCCGCTCACCGATCCCGCTGCTGGACTGGCGGCATGCGGCAGATCACCGACACACAACTGACGGAGTTCCGGACGCAGGGGTACGTCGTCATACCCGACGTACTGACCGACGAGCAGGTCGCGGCAGGGCGAGAGTTGGTCGCAGCGGCGCTGGACAAGGAACCGCCCGAGGACGGGCACGTGGGACACCACTTCGCCTGGCCCAGGTTCGAGGACGGGCCGCATCCGCTGCTCGACTTCTACCGGGACACCGTCGCCGCACTGGCGGCGGAGCTGATCCGGCCGGAGCTCGGCGTCGACGAGCCCGACTTCGCGCAGATCGCCACGACGATTCCACCGTGGTCGCACCGGCCGGGGGGACCGCATGTCGACGGAGTGAGCCCGCTCGGGCCGGACGGCACGCCGTACACGTTCTCGATGCTCGCCGGGGTCTGGCTAACTGACCAGGAAGAGCTCTACCACGGCAACCTGCATGTCTGGCCAGGGACGCATCTGCGATTCGGGGCGCACCTGGCTGAGCGCGGCGCCGACGCCCTTGCGGAGCTGGCCGAGGACACGAGCGGGGCGCCGTACCCGAAGATCGAGCTCGGTGAGCAGGTCCAGGCCACCGGGCCCCGCGGGAGCGTGCTGTTCGCGCATTACCTGCTGGGGCACAACATCGGCGGCAACACCGGCCCGGAGCGCCGGGAGACGATCTACTACCGGCTGCAAGCTCACGGGCACCGCAACCGCTGGCGCGACGTCGTCACAGATCCGTTGGTCGAGTTCAGGGCCTGAGTTCGATCAGCATCGGCAGGTGGTCGGAGGCGGCGGCGAGGTCCTCTGCGGAGGCGGGTGTCGGGAGGATGCGTCCCTGCAGCGTTGGCGACAGGTGTGCGCCGTCGATGCGTTTGTGGGGATCGGTGGAGCTGAAGGTCGGGCCCGCGTCGGCGCCGAGGTCGGTCAGGCCTTCCTCGGCCAGTCGTTTCCACACCGGGCCGTCGGGTTCCTCGTTCAGGTCGCCGACCAGCAGGTACGGCGTGCCGAAGGCGCGGCAGCGCTTCAGGACCTGCTCGAGCTCATGCCGACGGCCGAGGATGTGCAGACCGAGATGGCAGCAGACGACCGCGACCCGCAGCGTGCCGACGAGTACCTGACCGCCGACGGCTCCGCCGGGCAACTGGGTGGCGACGAAGTTCAGGCGCCGGCGGACGAAGGGGCGCCGGATCCGCCAGTGCAGCGGTTCGGTCAGCTCGATGCCGTCAGCAACGAGGATGGCGTTCCGGGCGGACGCCGCGACGTACCGCATCCCGAACGTCGCCGCCATGGCCCGTCGCTTGCGCCGGGTCCCGAACCAGGTCGGCGCCTCCTGCACGAGCATCACGTCCGGCGCGCACGCCCGCACCACCCGAGCGAGCGCCGTACGGTCGTCTCCCCATCGGTGCACGTTGTACGACAGCACCCGCAGGGCGCCATCACTCATGCCTCAGGGTCGCCGTTCAGGTCCGCGTGGTGCAGGTCAGGATCGGCGCGCATTCCGGTACGCCGTCCCGCAGACTTGCGGGCCGCCCGCTCGAGACGGGTCGACCGTCCACGCGCCGCAGCCGTCTTCGCGGTCACGGCGGTGGTCTTCACCCGGACCCGGCGCAGCCAGGTCGCCTCTTCACGCGCGAGGTCGGCCGCACCGACCAGGCCGGCCTCCGGACCGAGCACCGCACGGACGATCCGCGCCTCCGGGCGGAACCCGCGACCGGTCAGCGTCCGCTTGAACGCCTCCCGCGCCGGCGCCAGCAGCAGCTCGCCCGCGTCGGACACGCCGCCGCCGATCACGAACGTGCCCGGGTCCAGCGCGGCGGCCAGGTTCGCGAGGCCGATGCCGAGCCAGCGACCGACGTCCTCGAGCAGCTCGACCGCAACCGGGTCGCCGTCCTTGGCGAGCTCGGTCACCATCGGGCCGTTGATCTTCCGCGGGTCGCCTTCGGCCGCCCGCAGCAGGTTGTGCGCGACCGGCGATCCGGACAGCGCCAGCTCACGGGCCTCCCGGGTGAGCGCGTTGCCGGAGGCGTACTGCTCCCAGCAGCCGCGGTTCCCGCACTCGCAGCGGTGACCGCCCGGCACGACCTGCATGTGCCCGAACTCGCCCGCGATCCCGAACTTCCCGCGCTGCAACGCACCGTCGTTCAGGATGGCGCCGCCGATGCCGGTGCCGAGGGTGACGCACACCAGGTGGCTCTCACCCTGGCCGCCGCCGAACCGCCACTCGGACCAGGCGGCCGCGTTCGCGTCGTTCTCGACCACGACCGGCAGGCCGAGCCGGCGCTCGACCGCGTCCCGCAGCGGCTCGTGCCGCCAGGCGAGGTGCGGCGCGAACAGCACCGAGGACCGGGTGCCGTCGACGAACCCGGCGGCACCGATGCCGACCGCGATCACGTCGTGCCGCGACTCCAGGTCGTGGACGATCTCCGCGATCGCGTCCTCGGTCTCCTTGGGGTCCTTGGTCGGCGTGTCCCGGCGCAACCGGTCCAGGATGTTGCCCTCGGGGTCGACGACCCCGGCGGCCACCTTCGTCCCGCCGATGTCGATCCCGATCGTCAAAGCCTGCGTCAAAGCCAAGGTTCGACCTTCCTCGCGACCCCCGCCGGGCCAGGGTGTGTCTCGGCTCCAGTATCCCAGGTCAGGACAATCATCGGGACTGTACCGGTGCCGGTGCCGGCCGGCGGGCCAGGTCGGCGGCGCCGATCAGGCCTGCGTCGTTGCCCAGCTCAGCGAGGCTGAAGGCGGCGTGCGGCCGGTTCGACTTGGCCGGGAGGTTCCTCTCGAACGCCTGCAGCGCGGACTTCATCAGCAGGTCCTTGGCCGCGCTGACACCGCCGCCGATCACGATCAGCGTGGGGTCGAACATGGTCGCGAGACTGGCCAGTCCCTCGCCGAGCCAGCGCCCAAGGTCCTCGAGCAGCTCGACGGCGCACGGGTCGCCCTTCATCGCCGCCTCGGTGATCATCGGCCCGGTCAGCTCTGCGGGGTCCGTGATCCCGCACACGCTCAGCATCTGCGCCGCCGCCAGCGAACCCGATTCGGCCTGCGCCTTGCCCTCGCGCACCAGCGCCCGCCCGGACGCGTACTGCTCGAGGCAGCCCCGCGCCCCGCATCCACACCGGTGCCCACCGGGTACGACGCGCATGTGGCCGAGCTCGGCCGCCACACCATGGGCGCCGCGCAGCAGCTCGCCGTCGATCACGACGCCGCCGCCGATCCCGGTGCCGACCGTAATGCAGACCATGTGCTCGACGTCCTTGGCCGCGCCGAACGCGAACTCGCCCCAGGCCGCCGAGTTCGCGTCGTTCTCGACCACGACCGGGATCTTCAGCTGCTCCGCGAGGCGCGCGCCGAGCGGCTCGTCGCGCCAGGCCAGGTTCGGCGCGAACAGCACCGTCGACCGGTCCGAGGAGACGAACCCGGCCGCGCCGATGCCGACCGCTTCCACGTCGTGGTTCGCGATCAGCTCGGCGGCCGCGTCGCAGATCGCCGCCGCGGTGGCGTCGACCGAGTCGGCCGGGGTGTCGCGTTGCGTGCGCGCGATGATCGCGCCGTGCTCGTCGACCACGCCGGCCGCGATCTTCGTACCGCCGACGTCGATGCCGATCGTCAGTCCCATGGTTCGGGGTCCTCACTCACGTCGATCCGGTCCACCCGGGACCGGGCCGGTTCCTCCTCTGGTGGCGAGGACCGCGACGCTGCGTCCTCCCGCGTCTGCCGGGCCGCGTCCGCGGCGGCCTCCAGCAGAGATCTCACTGAGCCGAGCACGTGCGCGGCCGCCGTCGACAGCTGCTCGATCGTCTCCGGGCTGGTGTTCCGCACCCGGTGGATCAGCTGACAGACCGGGCACCATACACAGTCGGGCCCCAGCTTGTGCTCGTGGTCCCCAGCGTCCTGAGCGGTGTCCTCAGCTGCAGGCGGCGCGTCATGCGCAGCGTTCTGCAGTACGGCGAACAGCTTCGCGGCTTCCTCAGCGACCGAGCCGACCGGATCTTTCGTCACCGCGCCGCCTCGCGACGAGTCCGCGCCTCGTGGTACTCCGCCGTCAAGCCCTGCGCCAGCTCCTGCGCCGACTCCAACGGACCCGCTCCGCTCGGCACCTCAGGCGCCACCGGTCGGGCGGCCTCCCGCGGCGAGAACCGCACCTGCAACCGGCCTTCGTCCAGCCGCGCGCCCGCGACCACGCCACGCGCCAGGGCGGCCGGCAGCGGCAGCACCCGACGGTACGACCCGACGGTGATGATCAGTTCGTCCCCGTGCCGCGCGAGCTCGAGCTCGTCGGCGGATGCCAACGGCAACGGCATCGTCAGCGTGTACGTCCGCCCGTCGGTGTCGATGTGCCGATCGACCCACAGCGACGTGTCGTCGGTGGCGCGTGCGAACGGGTCGTCCCCGCCGTACATCTCCACCGCGAACGCGGCCAGTTCCTCGACGCCGACCGGCTCACAGACGCGGTACGGCGACTCCCAGATCGGCAACGGCCGGAACGAGTCCGCGACCTCCTCGAGAATCCCCCGCTGCGCGGCGACCCATTGCCGGCGCCACGTGTCGGCCCCGGCCGCCGGGAACACCCGGTTCGCCACGACGCCGTCCACGCGGTACCCGTACAGCGACAGCCGGGTCAGCGACCGTCGGGCCTCGGCGACCACGACCGCCTCCGGCGTCAGCACCAGCCGCACCGAGGCGTCCGGGCCGGCCAGCAACGTGCGGATGTCGGACAGATCGGCCTGCAGCCGCCGCAGCGCGTCGAAGACGGTGTCGTCGGGCATCGGGATGCTCGACCCGCGGTTCAGGAACGGCCGGAACGTCCGCATCATCTTGCGTTCGGCGTTGAAGATCCGATCGAGGTACCAGTTCAGCGCCTCGGGCAGCCCCAGCAGCCGGAGTGTCTCCGCGGTCGGGGCGCAGTCGACGACGATCACGTCCCAGCGACCGGACCGGACGTGGTCGCGCACCTGGAGCAGGGCGAGCACCTCCGCGGCCCCGGGCAGCACGGTCAGCTCCTCGGCCTCGATCGGGTCGACGCCGACCATGTGCAGCACCGACCGCAGATAGTTCTGGATGTCGCCCCAGGACTGCTCGAACTTGCGCTGGACGTCGATCTGCTGGACGAACAGCAGGTCGTCGATCTCGGTCGGCTCCGGCCCGACCTCGGAGTCGAACGCGTCCGACAGCGAGTGCGCGGCGTCCGTCGACAGCACCAGCGTCCGCAGCCCGCGCAGTGCGGCGAGCGTGGCCGTCCCCGCAGCGGAGGTCGTCTTGCCTACGCCGCCCTTACCTGTGTAGAGCAGTACCCGGGTCACTGGATCAGGACTCGACGCGCTTCTTGAGGCCCTTGAGAGCCGTGTCGATGATGACCTTCTCGGCCTTCCGCTTGAGCATGCCGATCATCGGGATCGCCACATCCACAGCCAGCCGGTACGTCACCTCGGTCCCCTCAGCTCCCAGATCCTTCAGGACGTACGCGCCGTCCATCCCCTTCACCATCTTCGCCTCGACCAGCGTCCAGGTCACCTCGTTGCGGGACCAGACGTAGGCCAGCGTGTACTCGTCGGAGATCGCCCCGGCGTCCACCTTGAACCGCACCTTGTTCGGCCGGCCGGCCTCGTCGGTGGACAGCACCTCGGTCTCCCGCATCGAGTCGGCCCATTCCGGGTACGCCGCGAAGTCCGCGATCACCGCCATGATCTCTTTGGGGGTCGCGTTCACCTGGATGGTCGAGGTGGTCTGTTCCGCCATCGATTCACCTCTTCGCTTTGCCCGGGGTCTGCGGGACGACCGGACCCCCCGATGGATCCGTGTCCTCACCGGAGACTATCGCGGGATCGGATCCGGTACGGCGTTCGCCCGCCGCGCGTCCGTCCTCGACCTCGTCCTTGAACGCCCACAGCCGCTCCCGGTACGCCGCGACGTACCGCTCCTTCAGGCGCTCGACCGCGCGGCCGCGGACGGGCTTCGCAGGGTCGACCCGGAGGTACCAGTGCACGACGACCCCGTCCCGGACGGCCTCCAGCCACCATTCCGCCGTACCGATCGCAGCGCCGGTGACCGCCCACCGGACCCCCTCGCGACCGCGCCGCTCGGACGGCGTCAGCGTGAGGTCCGGCCACCACTCACGCCACAGGGTGTCCGAACCGAGTCGCTCGGCGACGTAGGCTGGATCAGCAACGACCAGGTCGTCGCAACTGATGTCGAGCAATGGCATGCCGAGAACCTAGTTCCTTCGGTCACATAAACCTGGCTACTTGTGGGTAGGTGACTGTAGCGTGCGCCGGAAGTCGACAATTCGGGACCGACTGAGGAGACGCGGATGCGTGAGTACACCGTTCCTGCTGTGACAGAACCGCCCACCGGGAGCCTGAGCGACGCGGTGTGGGCGAACGCGTCCTCTCATCCTGACACCGCGGTGTTCAGCCGCCGTACGGGGTCGGCATGGACCGATGTCACCGCGGCGGAGTTCGCGCAGCAGGTGACAGGCGTCGCGAAGGGCCTGATCGCGGCCGGTGTGAAGCACGGTGAGCGGGTCGCCTTGCTCAGCCCGACACGGTACGAGTGGACCCTGATCGACTACGCGATCTGGAGCATCGGCGCGGTCACCGTGCCGATCTACGAGACCTCCTCGACCTCGCAGATCCAGTGGATCCTGACCGACTCCGAGGCGATCGTCGCCGTCGTCGAGAACGCGACCCACGGCGCGGTCGTCGAGTCCTCCCGGGCCGAGGCGCCCGCGCTGCAGGAGATCTGGCAGATCGAGGCCGGCGCCGTCGACCAGCTGACCGCACTCGGCCAGGACGTCACCGACGCCGAGTTCGACAAACGCCGCTCCGCGGTCACGCCTTCCGACCTCGCGACCCTCATCTACACCTCCGGCACGACGGGACGCCCGAAGGGCTGCAAGATCAGCCACTCGAACTTCCTCGACGAGCTCGGTCCGGCGGTGAAGATCCTCGACGACCTCTTCGACACCACCGGTGCGAGCACCTTGCTGTTCCTGCCGCTGGCGCACGTGTTCGCCCGGATCATCCAGGTCGGCTGCGTGATGAAGCGGGTCAAGGTCGGGCACAGCGCCGACGTGAAGAACCTGGTCGAGGACCTCGGCGCGTTCCGGCCGACGTTCATCCTGAGCGTGCCGCGGGTGTTCGAGAAGGTGTTCAACTCGGCCAGCCAGAAGGCGCACGCCGACGGCAAGGGCAAGATCTTCGACGCCGCCGCGGAGACCGCGATCGCGTACTCGCAGGCGCAGGACAAGGGCGGCGCGTCGTTCGGGCTGAAGGCCAAGCACCTGCTCTTCGACCGTCTCGTCTTCGGCAAGCTGCGGGCGGTGCTCGGCGGGCAGGTGCAGTACGCCGTCTCCGGTGGCGCTCCCCTCGGCGACAAGCTCGGTCACTTCTTCCGCGGGATCGGCGTACCGGTCCTGGAGGGCTACGGCCTGACCGAGACCACCGCCGCGGTGTCGGTGAACCTGCCCGACGACATCCGCATCGGCACCGTGGGCCGGCCGCTTCCTGGTGTGACGGTCGGTGTCGCGGACGACCGTGAGCTGCTGTTCAAGGGCGGCCAGGTGATGCAGGGCTACTGGAAGAGCGACGAGGCGACCGCGAACGCGATCGACGCGGACGGCTGGTTCCACACCGGCGACCTGGGCGAGTTCGACGTCGACGGGTTCATCAAGATCACCGGCCGGAAGAAGGAGATCCTGGTGACGGCAGGCGGGAAGAACGTCGCGCCGACGATGCTCGAGGACCAGATCCGGCTGCACCCGCTGGTCAGCCAGTGCATGGTCGTCGGCGACGGCAAGCCGTTCATCGCGGCGCTGATCACGATCGACGCGGAGAACATCGTTCCGTGGGCGACCGAGCGCGGGAAGCCGACCGACCCGGCGGCGCTGACCCGGGACGCCGACCTGATCGCCGAGGTGCAGAAGGCGATCGACGACGCGAACACCTCGGTCTCGCACGCCGAGGCGATCAAGAAGTTCTCGATCCTCCCGATCGACTGGACCCAGGAGACCGGCGAGCTGTCGCTGAAGCTCTCGCTGCGCCGGCACATCGTGATGGAGAAGCACGGCACCGACGTCGAGGCGCTGTACGCGAAGTAGGTAGGTCGTAGCCCGGCATCACCCGAATGGCTGATGCCGGGACTGTCCCGTCGGGCGATGTGGGCGCCGTACGCCGTCCGCGAGGCTTTGGGTATGACCAGTACTTCTCCCATCGTCGAAGTCAGCAACCTGCGCAAGGCGTACGGCGTGCGGACCGTTGTCGACGAGGTGTCGTTCAGTGTCGACGAGGGCGAGATCTTCGGGATCCTCGGGCCGAACGGCGCCGGTAAGACCACCACCGTCGAGTGCGTCGAGGGCCTGCGCGTCCCCGACGGCGGACGGGTCCGGGTCGCCGGGCTCGACCCGGTCGCCGATCATGCCGCCGTCACGCAGGTGCTCGGCGCGCAACTGCAGGAGAGCGAACTGCAGGCCAAGCTCACGGTCCGCGAAGCCCTCGAGCTGTACGCCGCCCTGTACCCGAACCCGGCGGACTGGCGGCCGCTCGCCGAGCGACTCGGCCTGACCGGTCGCCTGAACACCCGGTTCGGCGTCCTCAGTGGTGGCCAGAAGCAACGACTGTTCATCGCGCTCGCGCTGATCGGCAACCCGCGCGTCGTCGTACTGGACGAGCTGACCACCGGTCTCGACCCGCGCGCCCGCCGGGACACCTGGGAGATCGTCGAGGACGTTCGCGACCGCGGCGTCACCGTCCTGCTGGTCACGCACTTCATGGAGGAAGCGCAGCGCCTGTGCGACCGGATCGCCTTGATCGACAAGGGCCGGATCACCGCGCTCGACACTCCGCAGGGACTGATCAGCCGGACCGCGGGCTCGACGATCATCTCGTTCACCCCGTCGGCACCGCTCGACGACGCGGACGTGGCCGCGCTGCCGGCGCTCGCGTCCGTCGAGAACAAGGACGGCCGGATCACCCTCGGCGGATCCGACGAGACCGTGACGGCGCTGCTGTCGCTGCTCGCCCGGCACCGCATCACCGCCCACCAGCTCCGCGTCACCGACGCCACCCTCGACGACGCCTTCCTCGACCTCACGGGAGCCACCCAATGAGCACGATCGCGGCGGTACGCCGTACCTCGCCACGGACCGCCGTACTGCGGGCCGAGGCGCGACTGTTCCGCCGGGAGGCGGGCACCCTGTTCTGGATGCTCGGCTTCCCGCCGCTGCTGCTGGTGATCCTCGGGTCGATCCGGAGTTTCCGGAAGTTCGACGCGGGGCTCGGGATGCGGGTCATCGACGTGTACGTGCCGACCCTGGTTCTGGTCGCGCTGATCGTCACCGGTCTGCAGGCGATGCCGCCGGTGATCACCGGCTACCGCGAACGCGGCATCCTGCGCCGGATGTCCTTGACGCCGGTCCGGCCGTCCGCGCTGCTCACCGCCCAGATGGGGCTGAACGGCGCCGCGGGCGTGCTGTCGGCGCTGGTCTGCCTGACGATCGGGCGCCTCGCGTTCGACGTCCAGCTGCCGAAGCAGGCCGTCGGCTACGCGCTGGCGTTCCTGCTCACGGTCACCGCCGCGCTGGCACTCGGCGCGCTGATCTCGGCGCTCGCTCCGACCGCACGGCTCGCGACCGGCATCGGCATGGTGGTGTTCTTCCCATGCCTGTTCTCCGCCGGTCTGTGGGCTCCGGTTCAGTCGATGCCGCACACACTGCGGGAGATCGTCGTACTCCTGCCGTTCGGTGCCGCCTCCCAGGCACTCGAGCAGGCCGCGGCCGGGCACTGGCCGGCCTGGTCCCATCTCGGCGTGCTGACCGCGTGGGCGGTGGTCCTGACGGCCGCGGCCGCACGATGGTTCCGGTGGGAGTAGGACGTTCGTGCAGACTGGGCAGGTGACGACGGCCGACAGCGAGCTCGAACGGCGCCAGGCGGCCTTCCAGCGCTGGGCGCCGTACTTCCTGCTCGGCCTCGGCACTTTCCTGGCGTCGATCACCTCAGGGACGCTGATGCCGTTCACCGGCGAGCGGCTCGTGGCACTGGTGCTGGTGCCGACCGCGCTGGTGATGCTGGTGTGGTGGGACTGGAGCGGCCGCCTGCACCGCGGTCCGAACGCCGTGTCGGTGACGTACTACGTGGTGCGCTGGGCGATCGCGTTCGTGCTGACGGTCCTGAACGGGTTCTTCGCGTTCTTCGTGGTGGCCGGCTACTACGACGCCGACGAACTGATTCCCGGCCGGAAACGGCAACGGCTCGCGCTGTTCGCCTGCTCGATCCCGATCGCCGGTGCGCAGACCGGCGGCATGCCGTTCCGCGACCGGGCCGGCTGGCTGGTGTTCGGCGGCCTCCTGATCGCGAACAACGTGCTGCTGACCGTGGTGAAGCACTTCGCGGAGCAGCAGGAGGCGCGGTCGCAGGCCCGGGCCGCCACCATCACCGAGCTCGAGCAGGCGCACGAGGAGAACGCCGCGCTGCAGGCCCAACTCCTTGTGCAGGCAAGGGAAGCGGGCATCGCGGACGAGCGGCGCCGGCTGGCCGCGGAGATCCACGACACCATCGCGCAGGGGCTGACCGGCATCATCGCGCAGCTCCAGGTCGCCGCCAACGCTGCCAACGCGTCCGACCCGGCAACCGTCAAGGAGCACGTCGGCCGCGCGACCGATCTGGCCCGGCACAGCCTCGGCGAGGCGCGCCGCTCGGTGCAGAACCTGGCTCCGGCGGGCCTGTCGTACGACGGTCTCCCGGAGGCGCTCCGCAAGACCGTCAACCAGTGGTCCGAGCGGACCGGCGTACCCGCCGAGTTCACCCTGACCGGGACGGCGCAGCACCTGCACGGCGAGTTCTCGGCGACCGTCCTGCGGATCACGCAGGAGGCGCTGGCGAACGTGTCGAAGCACGCCGCCGCGACCCGCGTCGGCGTGACCCTCAGCTTCATGGACGACGAGGTGACGGTGGATATTCGCGACGACGGCAAGGGCTTCGATCCGCTGGCTCTGTCTGCCCGCACCGGCACCGGCGGCTTCGGCCTCGACGGCATGCGGGCCCGCGCCGAACGCATCGCCGGTTCCCTGACAGTCGAGTCCGAGCCTGGCCTCGGTACGGCGGTGTCGGCTCGCATACCGTTGGTGCTCCATGGCTGAGATCTCATTGCTCCTCGTCGACGATCACCCGGTGGTCCGCAACGGGCTGCGTGGCATGTTCGAGTCCACGCCCGGGTTCACCGTGCTCGCGGAGGCGTCGAACGGCGTCGAGGCGGTCGAGCTGGCCGCGGACCTGAGCCCGGACGTGATCCTGATGGACCTCCGGATGCCAGGTGGCGGCGGGCTCGACGCGATCACCGAGCTGGCTCGCCGCGGCATCGGTTCGAAGGTGCTGGTCCTGACGACCTGGGACACCGACACCGACACGCTGCCGGCGATCGAGGCGGGCGCCACCGGCTACCTGCTCAAGGACGCGCCGCAGGACGAGTTGTTCAACGCCGTCCGCCAGGCTGCGGCCGGCCGCACGGTGCTCTCCCCCGCGGTCGCCTCGCGGCTGGTGTCGGCGGTCCGCTCACCGGCGCCGAGTCCGTTGGCCGCGCGCGAACGGCAGGTCCTGGAGCTGGTCGCGAAGGGTACGTCGAACCGCGACATCGCCCGCGAGCTGTTCATCAGCGAGGCCACGGTGAAGACGCATCTCAGCCACGTCTTCACCAAACTCGGCGTCACCGACCGTGCCGCAGCCGTTGCCAAAGGCTACGAGCAGGGAATTCTCGGTCGCGACTGACGAACTCCGAGGTCTGGCCGGGCGCGGGTTCTCGGCATAATCTCGGCTCAGGCAGGCGCCGCGGGGGTGCCGGCCGCGACGCCGGTATCCGGGGGGATTCGGTCACAGGACTGAGGGATTCACTGCGTTTCGACCTGGGGGTCTCCTGACGTTCCGTGCTGCCTCCTTCCGCGACGGCGTTCCGTCTCTCTGGAGGCCCGCGCATGAGGTCACCGCATCACCGACGAGGTCATCGTCGTACCACCACTCGAAGGGTCACGGCCGGTGTGTCCGCCGGTCTGCTGGTCGCTGCGCTGCTGCCCGCGATGACCGCGTCAGCCGCAGATCCGTCCCCCACCGCGCCGAACGGCCGGCCCTGGACCGCTACGCCCCTGACCGTCGCCAGTACGGTCAACGGCGCCAAGTCACCCAGCGGGCAGCTCGCGCAGAGCGACCCTGCGCTGGTGAACAGCACGTCCCCCAAGCAGGTCCGCGTGGTCGTCAAGCTCGACTACGACTCGCTGGCGGCGTACCGCGGCGGGATCAAAGGCCTGCCCGGCACCAGCCCGTCCGTCACCGGCAAGCGCCTCGACGTGAAGGGCGCGAACGCCACGAAGTACCTGAAGCACGTGGCCACGCTGGAGAACAACTTCCTCACCGCGATGCAGTCGAAGGTCCCGAGCGCGAGGGCCGGCCAGCGGCTTCGCACCGTGTACGGCGGAATCGCGCTCAGCGTGCCGGCGAACCAGGCCCGCGACCTGCTGAAGCTGCCCGGTGTGGCCGCGGTCCAGCAGGACAACCCGCAGCAGTTGCTCACCGATTCCAGCGGCGCCTTCATCGGTGCTCCGACGATCTACAACCAGCTCGGTGGCTCGGCCAACTCCGGTAAGGGCGTCATCGTCGGCGTCCTCGACACCGGCGCGTGGCCGGAGCACCCGTCCTTCGCCGACCCGGGCGGTCTGCCCGCACCACCGCCGACCGCCGATGCGACACCGCGCGTGTGCGACTTCGGCGACAACCCGCTGACACCTGCGGTCGACGTGTTCAACTGCACCAACAAGCTGATCGGCGGCCGGCCGTTCCTCGACACCTACAACGCGGTGATCGGCGGCGACACCTACCCGGACAGCGCGCGTGACTCCAACGGTCACGGCACGCACACCGCCTCGACATCGGCCGGTGCCGCGGTCGCGCACGCGAACCCGCTGGGCATCGACCGCGGCGCGATCGCCGGGATGGCACCGGCGGCGGCCGTGTCGGTCTACAAGGTCTGCGGCGCCGAGGGCTGCTTCCCGAGCGACTCGGCCGCGGCCGTCGCACGGGCCATCCTCGACGGCGTCCGGGTGATCAACTTCTCGATCTCCGGCGGCAGCGACCCGTACAGCGACCCGGTCGAACTCGCCTTCCTGGACGCGTACGCCGCGGGCGTGTTCGTCTCCGCCTCGGCCGGCAACTCCGGCCCGGGTGCGAACACCACCGACCACCGCAGCCCGTGGGTCACCACGGTTGCGGCGTCCACCCAGAGCCGCACCTTCCGCTCGACGGTCACGCTGGCCGCTGGTAGTGCGACCGCCACGGTCTCCGGCGCGTCGATCACCGCGGGCATCGGCTCGCCGCTGCCCGTCGTACTCGCAGGGACCACCCCCGGGTACACCGACGCGACCTGCAACACACCGGCATCAGCAGGAGTGTTCACCGGCAAGATCGTCGCCTGTCAATTCACCCCCGGCCGGGTGATGAAGGGCTTCAACATCAAGCAGGGCGGCGCGGCCGGCATGCTGATGTACAACTCAACGGCTCCGTCCGACGTCTTCACCGACAACCACTGGCTGCCGGCCGTACAGCTCGAGAAGCCCGACGCCGACGCGCTGCTGGCCTTCCTCACAGCGCACCCAGGGACCACCACCGCAACGTTCACACAAGGCACCAAGACCACCTGGCAGGGCGACGTGATGACGTCGTTCTCGTCACGCGGCCCCGGTGGCGACTTCCTCAAACCCGATGTCACCGCACCCGGCCTGCACATCCTGGCCGGACAGACGCCGACACCCGAGTCCCCGGCCGAAGGCCCGCCCGGGAACCTGTACCAGGTGATCGCCGGTACATCGATGTCGTCGCCGCACGTGGCCGGCTCCGCCGCGCTGGTCCTCGCCCTGCACCCGTCCTGGACGCCCGGCCAGATCAAGTCGGCGCTCGAGACGACCGCGAAGACGACCGTCAAGAAGCCGGATCGCACCACCCAGGCCGACCCGTTCGACTACGGCGGCGGGCGGATCGACCTCACCAAGGCCGGCGACCCCGGTCTGACCATGGACGAGACCGCGGCGAACTACGCGTCCGCGGCCACCGACGCGCTGAACCGGATCGATCTGAACCTGCCGTCGGTGAACGCACCGACCATGCCGGGCCTGATCACCGCCAAGCGGACGGTCACCAACGTCACCAACCAGACACTCACCTTCAAGGCCACCGGTACGACGGTCAACGGCGCGAACATCACCGTGCTCCCGCCCGCGTTCCAGGTGAAGCCGGGTAAGTCGCAGAAGCTGACGATCGCGATCACGGCACCCGACGTACCCGACGGCCAGTACTTCGGCCAGGTCAACCTCACGCAGGTCGGCGGCAGCCGGGCCCTGCACCTGCCGGTGGCGTTCTTCCGCCAGGAGGGCATCGTCCCGATCGACCAGACCTGTACGCCGTCCACCATCGCGCGGAACACCGGTCAGTCGACCTGCACGGTGACCGTGCAGAACAACAGCCTGCGGACCACGAACGTGACGGCGGTCAGCACGCTGAGCTCGCAACTGCGGCTGAACAGCGTCACCGGCGCGACCCAGGTCGGCCCGCAGATCGCAACCAAGACGGCCACGCTCGCCGGGCGCCAGCCCGACAGCCCGGTCATCTCGCCGGGATCGCTGGCCGGGTACCTCCCGCTCGACGCGTTCGGCATCGCCCCGATCCCGGTCGGGGACGAACAGGCACTGAACTTCAACGTTCCGGCGTTCCAGTACGCCGGGCAGACGTACACCCGGGTCGGGGTGACGTCCAACGGCTACACGGTCGTCGGCGGCACCAGCTCGAGTGACGACGTCCAGTTCCTGCCGCAGAACCTGCCGGACCCGGCGCGTCCGAACAACGTGCTCGCGTCGTACTGGACCGATCTCGACGGCACCGGAACGCCAGGCATCTTCGCCGGCACGCTCACCGACGGGGTGTCCGATTGGCTCGTCCTCGAGTGGCGGGTGAACCTGTTCGGCACGAACAGCATGAAGGTGTTCCAGCAGTGGATCGGCCTCAACGGTGCCGAGGACATCACCTACGCCTACGACCCGGGCAACCTGCCCGGCAGTCCGCCGGCGGGGTACGGCCTGACGGTGGGTGCGGAGAACTTCGAGGGTACGGCCGGGAGCCAGATCGTCGGTCCGCCGGTGACTGACTACCGGATCACGAGTACGCCGGGAGCGCCGGGTGGCTCGATGACGTACTCGATGAACATCAAGGGTGTGCAGAAGGGCACCGGGTCGGTGACGACCGGGACCTCGACGCCACTCGTCAAGGGCGTGACGATCGAGGTCGACAAGATCATCGTCAACTAGCGCGTCGGCTGGCCGGGCCGGGTCCCGCGGGGTCCGGCCGGCCAGCTCCGCGTCACCGGTTAGCGGCGGGGTACGGGAGAGGGATGAAGCCCTCCCCAAAACCTCAAGTGGCCAGCTCCGTCCGCCGGCCGGCGGACGTGAGCGGGCCGTTCGTGTGCAGCTGGAGCGCGGTCGGTGCGTGCGCCGTGGTCCGGGTCGCCGGAGCGATCGACGTCGGCACCCTGCCCACCTTCGCCAATGAGCTCCAGCATGTGATCACCACCAAACTTCCGCGCCTGGTCGTCGACCTTCGCCGGGTCACCCGGATGGAGGCGGCGGGGCTCGACGTTCTCGCCGACGCGCACGACCTCGCCGTCGAGCACGGCGGCTGGCTCCGTGCGTCCGGCGCCGGCCAGTGGCTGGGCGATCTGCTCCGGGCCACCCGGACCGTCCGGCCGCTCGACCACTACCCGAACCTCGCCGACGCGCTGCCGTCGTACCGGC
The DNA here is from genome assembly GCF_004331345.1 of Kribbella soli. Lineage (GTDB taxonomy): Bacteria > Actinomycetota > Actinomycetes > Propionibacteriales > Kribbellaceae > Kribbella > Kribbella soli. The sequence goes on from NZ_SJJZ01000003.1 coordinate 671,134, forward strand.
CGGGCATCGCCTCGGGGCCCTGACCCGGTCGCAGCACGTCCGGCATCACCCGATTGGGCTGATGCCGGACGTGCGGTACCTGTCAGGTCTTCGAGCCGGACAGAGCGATACCTTGCACGATCTGGCGCTGGGCGATGATGAATATCAGCAGCATCGGCAGCGCCGCCATGGTCGTGGCCGCCATCAGGCTCGTCCAATCGGAGGAGTAGGCGCCCTTGAACTGGTTGACCACGAGCGGAATCGTGAAGTTCCGATCGCTGTTCAGGAAGATCAGCGGAGAGAAGAACGAGTTCCACTGTCCGAGGAACACAAAGATGCCGAGGGCCACGAGTGGGGTACGCAGCAGCGGCAGGATGATGGTGGTGAAGATCCGGACCCGCCCCGCGCCGTCGATCGAGGCAGCTTCCTCCAGCTCCAGCGGAATGCCGCGGACATATTGGCGGAGGAGGAAGACGCCGAAGGCGTTGAACAACGCAGGCGGGACGATCAGCGCCAGGTGGGTGTCGATCCAGCGGAGCTGCCCCATGATGACGTACAGCGGGATCACGGTCAGCTGGAACGGAACCATCATGGTGGCCAGGAAGATGCCGAAGATCACTTTCCGCCCCGGAAAACGGATCCGCGCGAAGGCGTAGGCGGCCATCGAGCAGGTGATCAGGGTGAGGACCGTGACCAGGCCGGCGATATAGACACTGTTGAGGTACGCGCGCGCGAAGTCGGCGCCCTGCCAAGCGGTGACGAAGTTCTGCGGCTGCCAGACCTTCGGCAGCAGCTTCGGCGGCTGGGCGAAGATCTCGTCCAGCGGCTTCAGCGCCGAGAACAGCATCCACAGGAACGGCACGAACATCACCAGCGAGCCCGCGACCAGAAGCAGGTGCAGCGGGATCCAGGACGGCTTGAACCGCCCCCCGCTCAGCCCATGAGAAGCATTCTTTCGACGCGCCGACTCGAGGCCCCGCGCGTCGATCTCGCCTGATGAGGAAGTCATTCGGTGTAATGCACCCATCTCTTCTGAGCAAGAAACTGGAGGCCGGTCAGGGCCAGCAGGACGAGGAACAGGTACACCGCGATGGCCGCGGCGAACCCGAACTTGAACTCACGGAAGGCGATGTTCACGATGTCGTACACGATCGTGTGGGCGTTCGCCGGCGCTGTGGTGTCGAAGAAGAAGTAGATGTAGTCGAACACCTGGAAGGACCCGATGATCGAGGTGATCGACAGGAACAGGATGGTCGGCGAGAGCAGCGGCACGGTGATCTTGCGCAGCTTCTGCCATTCCGAGGCGCCGTCGATGTCGGCGGCCTCCATCAGGGTGGGCGAGATGCTCTGCAGACCGGCGACGAACATCACGATCATGTAGCCGAGGCCCTGCCAGATCGACACCAGGACGATCGCAGGGATCGCCGTCCCCGGATCCTGCAGCCAGTCAGGTGGGTTGGGCACCCCGAGCGACTTCAGCAGGGAGCTGATGGGACTGATCTCGGGGTTCAGCAGCCAGAGCCAGATCGCGCCCACCGCGACGGTCGACGTGACCTGCGGCGCGAAGAAGAAGATCCGGTAGAACGGCGTCAATCGACCCGCCTTCTGAATGAAGAACGCGAAGAAGAAGCCGGTGATCAGCAGTCCGGGGACCTGGAGGGCGGTGAACCACGCGGTGTTCAGCCAGGACTGCCGCAGCTGGTCGTTCTGCCAGACACCGATGAAGTTCTGCAGCCCGACGAACGTGCGCGAACCCAAACCGTCCCAGCTCGAGAACGACAGCACGATGGCGAAGACCAGGGGACCCACCATGAAGGCGATCAGGCCGATGAGCTGCGGGGTGAGAAAGGCGTACCCCCACAGCGCTTCGGTCCGCCGTCTGCGCTTCACATCGGATGCGAGCGCCATGTCTCACTTCCCGTTGTTGATGAACTTGCAGATCTTGTCGGCCCACACCTTCGCGTTGTCGCCGGCCTTGATCGACTTGTCCATCTCGGTGCCGAGGTTGGCTCCGACCTCCGCCTTGGACGCGATGGCCGACGGGATGGCGTAGCCCGACTTGGCGGTGTCCGTGAACCAGGCACAGTGCTCGGGCAGCTTGTTCTCCATCACGACCTCGTCCAGTCCCGCGACGGCCGGCACGGCGTTGCCTCCGCCGGAGAGCCGGGCCTTCTGACCGTCCTTGCTGACGAACCGGGTGGCGAAGTACATCGCGGCTTCGGGGTCCTTGGCCTTGGCGTTCACGGCCATGGCCGCTGTGTAGACGATCACCGGCGGTACGGTCTTCCCGTCGGCGGACGCGAACGGCGCGATGTCGTAGCCGAACTTCAGCTTCTTGAGGTTCGGGAGGATCCAGCGTCCCACCTGGCAGCTGGCGAGCTGCTGACTGTAGAACAAGGCGTCGATGGCCTGCCCCTTCGGCAGCGACCCGCCGTAGGTGATGTTGCCGTTGGCCATTCCCTCCCAGAGCCACTCGAGGGTCTCCATCGACTTCGCGTCCTCGTTGAAGATCATCTTGTCGCCGTCGACGACCTTGCCTCCGAACGCCGTCATCCAGCTGAGCATGGGGCCGAAGCCGCCTTCCAGCACCATGCCCCGCTTGCCGGTGGCCTTGATCTTGGTCAGGAAGTCGTCGAGGGCGTCTCGGTTCCAGCCGCCGGATTCGTGCAGTTGCGCGGGGTTCTGGGTGATGCCGGCGGCCGCGCACATGTCCTTGTTGAACCAGAACACGATCGGGTTGCAGTCGACGACCAGTCCGTAGGTGCCCGGGCTGCCGTCGGCAGGTTTGCACCAGCCCATCAGGTTCGGATACAGGTCGTCGATCTTGACGGGCGCGTCCGCCTTCGACGTGAACTCGGTGAAATCGGCGACCTTCTTGGACTGGATGAGCCGCTGCATGCCGGAGTCCTGCACGTAGAAGACGTCCGGAGCGCTGCTGCCGGCGAGCTGGGTGAGCAGCTTGGCGCCGTAGTCGCCGACGACCACCTGGAAGGTGACCTTGGTCCCGTGCGCGGCCTCGTAGTCCTTCGAGATCTGCCGGAACCGCTCGGCCTCGCCCGGGTTCGCCCACGAGGCCCAGGTCACGGTGCCGCCCGCGCCGCCCGCACCGCCGGCGCCGCCCTTGCCGGCGGCACTCGAGGTGCCCCCCGCGCTACCGCCGGCGCAGGCCGTGAGCAACGCGCTCGAGCCCACTCCGGCGATGGCCGCACTGGCCAGGAAACCACGACGTGTGATCGGTCGCCCCAAGGGCAATTCATTAATCGGCATCACAGTTCTCCTTCTCTTGGTTCGGTTTTCGGCAGACGGCCACACCGGCGAGGTCGGAGCTGAGAGCCGGCCCGGCGGCTCCTCGAAGAAGGCGGATATTAGCGGTAAAACTTAGGGACGTCAGGCAATTCCGTCAACACTTCGGAGCATTCAGTTTTACCGCTATAGTCCAGCCCGTGACGACATTTGAGATCCGCTCCGCCGATGGTCGTACCGTCCGCAGCGCAAGCCTGACCGGCCCCGGCACGCTGACCGAGCGCGCGGCTGCCGAGCCCGGTGTCCTGCGGTACGACGTGGTTGCCGACGTCGCTGCCGACGGTCCGGTGACGCTGCGCTGGACCTGGCCGGCCGAGGACGCGGTGACGCTCTGGAAGGCGGCCCAGGGATCACGCCGTAACCTCCCGACCGACTGGGGCTCGCACCGCGACCTCCGTTCCGTCCGCTCCGCACCCGTCGCCACGCTCGTCGATCCGCAGGACCGCAGCCTGGTGACCATCTCGTTGTCGTCGAACGTCCGGGGCTGCGACTTCGCCGTCGGGGTGAGCGAGGAGACCGCGGAACAGCTGATCGAGCTGACCGTGACGGATCTCGAGGGCGAAGGCTTCGCTCTGCGGATCGATCTGCGGGCGCAGCACTTCGCCGAGGCGTTGCGTGCCGTGACGGCGGAGTGGGCGGCCGAGCTGGGTGACCGGATCGCCGACGTACCGCCGGTCGCGCGACAGGCGATGTACTCGACCTGGTACAGCGACCACCAGCACGTCTCGGCCGAGTCCGTCGAGCGGCACGCCCGCGCGGGAGCGGCGTACGGCACCGAGGCGGTCATCGTCGACGACGGCTGGCAGACCGACGACACGCGGCGCGGGTACGCGTACTGCGGCGATTGGGAGCCGACCAGCCACAAGTTCCCCGACATGGCCGAGCATGTACGTCGCGTGCACGCGCTCGGCCAGCGGTACGTACTGTGGCTCGCGCCGCCGCTGATCGGTGTGCACTCGAAGGCCTGGGACAAGCTGAAGGACCTCACACTCGGCTTTGCCGACGGCGAGGTGACCGCCGTCCTCGACCCCCGCTATCCCGAGGTCCGCGAACACCTCCTGGAATGCTGCGTTCGTCCGGTGCGTGACTGGGGCGTCGACGGCCTGAAGATCGACTTCATCGATTCCTGGGCGCGGAGCAGCGTCCCTCCAGGACCGGGCGGTGACTGCTCCTCCGTCGACGAAGGCGTGGAGCGGTTCTTGCAGGCCGTCACCGACGAGCTACGGAAGCTGCGGCCCGACGTGCTGATCGAGTTCCGTCAGGACTACGTGCACCCGAGGCTCTGGCAGTTCGGCACGTTCCTGCGGGCCGGCGACTGTGCGCTCGACCCGGTGGAGAACCGTGTCCGCACGATCGACTGCCGACTGCTGGCCGGTGACCGCGCGGTGCACTCCGACATGCTGATGTGGCACCCGTCGGCGTCGGCGGAGAACGTCGCGCAGCACTTCATCGGTGCCTTGTTCAGTACGGCGCAGGTGTCGATGGAGTTGGACGCGCTGCCGCCCGAGCATGAGCAGGTGGTCCGGTACTGGCTCGGATTCCTGCGCGATCACGCCGACGCGCTGCTGCACGGCGTACTGCTGCCGTCGCGAACGGATGCGCGGTACACGCAGGTTCGCGCGGTCGGTGCGACGGAAACCGTGGTTGCCGTGTACGCGAATCCTGTCGTGCGGGTGCAGGAGTCGTGCACCGTCGTGGTGAACGGTGGCGCCGAGCGGCGACTGTACGTCGAAGGTGCGTGCGACCGGCTTGTCGACCTCGTAGTGTCTGACTGTTCGGGCCACGAGGTGCACCGAGAGACGACGACTCCGCCTGAGGTGTGGACGATCGACGTTCCGGTCGGTGGATCAGCCCGGATCGTGTGCGACTAAGGGGGAACGGTTGGCTGACGAGAAACCGCGGCGTACGACTGTCGCGGACGTCGCCCGATTGGCCGGGGTGTCGGCGATGACGGTGTCGAACGTGCTCAACGCGCCACACCGCGTAGCGGCACCGACAGTCCGGACCGTGCGCGCCGCGATCCAGGAACTCGGGTACATCCCGAACCACGCTGCCCGCGCGTTGTCGTCCGGACGCAGCCAGGTGATCGGCCTGCCGATGTCCTTCGAGGACGACCTCGTGGACGACGAGAACCCGGGCCTGGGCGGGTTCCTGCACAGCCTGCTCGGCGGTCTGGTCAAGGCGGCCGCGGTCTCGGGGTACGGCGTCCATGTTGTCGAGACCCCGGCCGACAGCGCGGCCGAGATCGTGCTGTACGAGAAGCTGATCGCGGCGCGGCAGGTCGACGCGATCGTCGTCCTGGAGACGATGCCGCACGACGAGCGGATCGAGTTCCTCAGCCGCCGGCGGTTCCCGTTCGTGGCGTTCGGGCGGACGGGGCCGGAGCATCGGCAGTGCTGGGTCGACGTGGACAACGAGTCGTCGATGGCCGGTGTCGCCGCGCATCTGCGGTCGACCGGCCGGGAGCGGGCGGTGTACCTGGCGACGGACAGCCCGCTGCCGTGGGTGCATCAGCGGCGGGACGGGTTCATCCGGGAGTTCCCGTCGACGGTAGACCGATCGTTCGGTTCGCTCGAGGCAGTCGCGGCGTACGTCGAGGAGCTGGATCCGCCAGACGTTTTCGTTGCGGACAACGACGCGTTCGCGGTGGTGGCGATGCGGACGCTGCAGCGGCGCGGGATCGCCGTCGGTCAGGACGTTGCGGTCACCGGGTTCAACGACTTCCCGTTCGCGAGCATGCTCGACACACCGCTCACGACCGCCCGGATCCCGCTGCGGGACATCGCCGCCTTCCTGTTCGACCGCGCCCTGCGAGAGATCAGCGGCGACCCGGACGAGCCGGGCAGACTCGTCACGGCGCCGCTGGTCATCCGCGCGAGTGCCTAAGGCCTGACGAGTACCTTGAGGGCGGTGCGGTCGTCCATCGTGCGGTAGCCGTCGGCCACGTCGGCGAGGGCGACCTCGCTGTCGAAGACCTTGCCTGGGTCGACGTTGCCCGCGAGGACGTCGGGAAGCAGGGTTTCGATGTAGGCGCGGGCCGGCGCCGGACCGCCGGTGAGGGTGATGTTGGGCAAGAAGAGGCTGGCGAACCCGATCGGGGCGTCGGTGTACTGCGGTACGCCGACACGGCTGATGACGCCGCCGGCCCGGACGACTCCGATCGCCTGGTCGTACGCGGGCCGATGACCGACAGCTTCGAGTACGACGTGCGTACCGTCGCCGCCGGTGAGGTCCCGTACGCGGGCGATCCCCTCGTCGCCGCGCTCGGCTACGACGTCTGTCGCGCCGTACTCGCGACCGAGGTCGGTGCGCGCGGTGTGGCGGCCCATGAGGATGATCTGCTCGGCGCCGAGGCGCTTCGCCGACAGGACGGCCATCAGACCGACGGCTCCGTCACCGATCACCGTCACGCTCGTACGCGGGTTGACGTTCGCCTTGATCGCCGCGTGGTAGCCGGTTCCGTACACGTCGGACAGCGTGAGCAGCGACGGGATCAGCGGTGAGGTCTCTTCGACCGGTACGGCGACAAGGGTGCCGTCCGCGAGCGGGACCCGGACGGCCTCGGCCTGGCCGCCGGCGACGTCGCCGGCGTTCCAGAAACCGCCGTGCCGGCAGGAGGTCTGCAGGCCCTCGCGGCAGAAGTCGCAGGTGCCGTCGGACCACGCGAACGGCGCGATCACGAAGTCGCCGGCCTTGACCGTGGTCACGTCGCTGCCGGTCTCTTCGACAACACCGACGAACTCGTGGCCCATCGATTTGCCGTCCGGCGTCGCCGCCAGGGAGTGGTATGGGTGCAGATCGGACCCGCAGACACAAGCCCGCACAACACGGACGATCGCGTCGGTCGGTTCCTTGATGATCGGGTCGGGCGCATCGACGACGCGAACGTCGCCGGCGCCGTACATATAGGTGGCTCGCATGAGTTTCCTTCGGTAGTTACTGCTTCTCGGTGTCGTCAGGGAGGAGGCGGAGGGTGCCGGCGGCGGCGAGCTGGCCGACGACGCTGCCGACGATCCGTGGGCCGTACCGGTCGTACTTCGTGTGGTAGGCCTTGTCGACCGCGCTGTGGACCTTGCTGTCCGGGACCTCGAAGACGACGTCGCGTTCGATGCCTCCGGCACGGATCCGGCCGCGGCCTCTGATCGTGGCGCGCCGGAACCACGGGTTGTCGGTGCCGTGGGCGGACCGGACGTAGAGATCGTCATCGGCACGCACCACCCAGATGGTCACGAACGGCCGAAGGGACCCGTCTGTGCGCCGGGAGCTGACCTGCAACTCGGTCGCCTGTCCGACCCGCTGCAGGTCCTGCTCGCTCCAGCCGCTCACTTCGCCGGCTCCGCGGCGCCGAAGACGTCCTTGGCGACGGTGATCGCCGACATGGCGCGCGGCCAGCCGGCGTAGAAGGCCAGGTGGATGATCGCCTCTTTGAGTTCGGTCTCGGTGAGGCCGTTGGTCTTGGCCCGGGCGAGGTGGCTGCGCAGTTGTTCGGTGCTGCCGTTGGTGATCAGCGCGGCGCAGGTGATCAGGCTCCGGTCCCGGGGGCTGAGTTCGGTGCGCGCCCAGATGTCGCCGAACAGCACCTCGTCGGTGAGCTCGACCAGCTTCGGCGCGAAGTCCCCGATCGCCCGCTGGGCGGGGGTTTGCTCGGTCATGACTGTGCCTTCTCGTAGTCGGTGTCGGTGACGTGTTCGCCCCAGGTCGTCTCCGGTACGTCGGGGTCGCCGGTGCCGTCCCAGATGGCCAAGTGGGTCATGAAGCAATCGACGGTCGCGCCGTGCCAGTGCCACTCCCCCGGTGGGGTGTGCACGGTGTCGCCGGGCCGCATCACGATCACCTGACCGTCCCGGGTACCGACCAGGCCGACGCCCTCGGTGACGTGCAGGGTCTGGCCCATGGCGTGCACATGCCAGGCGGTGTGAGCGCCGGGTGGGAAGTGCACCGCGTTCACCCGCGCGCGAGACGGCTCCTCACCGCGGTAGATCTGGTCGAACCAGACCTCGCCCACGAACCAGTCGCCCGGTCCTTTCCCGGTCGCGGGTTTCGTCAGTTTCTCCATGTGTGCCAGTGAACGGGCTGCCGCGTGCCCGCGGGAGTCACTGTCGTTCCAGGTAACGTCAGTACCTCCTTCAGTTCCGGGTACCCGTCTACGGTGGAGGCATGGACAACCGAGCTGCGATCCGCGAGTTCCTCGCCTCGAGGCGGGCGCGGATCACCCCTGAGCAGGCGGGACTTCCGGCGTACGGCGGCAACCGCCGAGTCAAGGGGTTGCGCCGCGAAGAGGTCGCCATGCTGGCGGGGATGAGCATCGACTACTACGTGCGGCTGGAGCGCGGGAACCTGGCCGGGGCCTCCGACACCGTCCTGGAGGGGCTTGCCCGGGCGCTGCAGCTGGACGACGCCGAGCGTGCGCACCTGTTCGATCTCGCCCGCGCCGCCGAACCGACCCCCGCGCGCAGCCGCAAGACCGCGCCCGCGACCGTGCCGGCCAGTGTCCAGCTCGTGCTCGACGCCGTGAACGACGCACCGGCCTGGGTCCGCAACGCCCGCCACGACATGCTCGCGGCGAACCGGATGGCCCGCGCGCTCCACGCTCCGCTGCTCGCGGACCCGCGCCGCCCCGCGAACAGTGCTCGCTTCGTCTACCTCGACCCGGCCTCACACGACTTCTTCCAGGACTGGGAACGCGCGGCGGACGACATAGCCGCGATGCTGCGCTCCGAAGCCGGGCGCAATCCGCACGACAAGTTGCTGATCGAACTCATCGGTGAGCTGTCCACTCGCAGCGAGGACTTCCGTACCCGCTGGGCTGCTCACAACGTCCGCTTCCACCGCACCGGCCTGAAGAAGTTCCACCACCCGGTCGTCGGTGACCTCGAGCTCACCTTCGAGGCGATGGAATTCCCTGCCCACCCAGGGCTCACTCTCTTGGTGTACGTCGCTCCCGCCGGCAGCCCGACCGCCGACAGCCTCAAACTCCTCGCCAGCTGGGCCGCCACCACGGAAGTCCCCCAGCACTAGGGACCGCCTGACCGCCTGACCGCCACCTCGACGAACTTGGCGAGATCGGCGGAACGACTGCCGGCCGGCCAGACCACGAGCATCTGGTACGGCTCGACGTCGGCCACCGGCCGGTAGACGACATCCGGCCGGATGTTGCGCTCGGCCATCGATTGCGGCACGAGCGCGACCGCCTGCCCGAAAGCGACGACCTCCAGCAGTTGCGATGAGTCCTGCACGATCGGCCCGTCCACCGGATCGTCCGGCCGCGCCGACCAGTAGTTGCGCTCAGCAACATCGGCCCGGCTCCACCGCGGCGCCGGAATCCCAGCGAGATCATCAGCCGCGAGCACCTCGCGTGCCGCCAACTCGTGCCGAGCCGGAAGCGCAGCAACCCGCGGCTCGGTGTACAGCAGCTCGGTTTCCAGCCCGTGGTCGTCGAACGGCCGACTGACCAGCGCAACATCCGCCCGCCCGTCCCGCACCATGTCAGCCTGCTCCCCGAACCCGCTCACCACTACCTGAACCCCCGGCAACTCGCCCTGGAGCTCGGTCACGATCCGATGCAGCACCTCTGTGGCGACGCCGGGCTTCGCAGTCACCACGAGCCCTCCGGACGACTGACCGGCCCGCTGCGTGCGTCGTACCGCCGAGTCGAGCGCGTCCAGCACCGGCCCCGACTCCTTCAGCAGGGTCTCGCCCGCCGCGGTCAGCCCGAGGCGGGGGCCGGAACGGTCGAACAGGTCGACACCGAGACGGTGCTCGAGCTGGCGCATCGCGCGGGACAGAGGCGGCTGGGCGATGCCCAGACGCTCGGCCGCGCGGGTGATGTTCAGGTCCTCGGCGACCGCGCGAAAGTAGCGCAGCTCGCGGATCTCGGGTTCCGGCATACCTCCAGGGTATGGCGGACCACCTGATCGGTGTTGGTCCGCGGGGGTGGGTCCGCGCTGGACTGGAGGCATGAATCAGAACGAGGTCGCCCTGGTGACGGGCGGAAACAAAGGCATCGGCCACGAGATCGTGCGCCAGCTCGCGGCGCGCGGGCTGACGGTGTACCTGGGCGCGCGGAATCCGGCTCTAGGCGCTCGCGCCGCGGAGGAGCTGGCCGGCGATGTGCGGTTTGTGCAGCTGGACGTGACCGACGTGGAGTCGGTCGCAGCCGCCGCGAAGCAGGTCGAGGCGGACTCCGGCCGGCTCGATGTGCTGGTCAACAACGCCGGCATCGTGGCCGAGTGGGGTACGGCGGTCGCGGACATCACGGCCGAACAGGTGCGATCGGCGTACGACGTGAATGTGTTCGGTGTGGTCGCGGTGATCAACGCCTTCGTACCGCTGCTGCGGCGATCGCCGAACGCGCGGATCGTGAACATGTCGAGCGGACTCGGCTCGGTCAACCTCCTCTCGGAACTCGACGGCCGCCTCGCAACCCAAGGACTGCTCGCCTACAGCTCGTCGAAGGCAGCGCTCAACGCCCTGACCCTGGTCTACGCGAGCGCCCTGCGCGCGGACAACATCAAGGTGAACGCCGCCACCCCGGGCCTCGTGCCGACCGACCTGAACACGCAGGCGTCCGTGCCACGCGGCGAGCGAACCGTGGCCGACGGAGCAGCCGTCCCGGTCGCCCTCGCAACACTCCCGGCAGACGGACCAACCGGCGTCTTCAGAGGGCCGGAGTCACTGGCTGACGTGGCTCCGTGGTGAGGGCTTGACGGGCTATCAGCAGGGTGATTGTGGTGCCGAGGATGCCGGCGGCTGCCATGGTGAGGTTCGGGGCGAGGAAGGAGCCGACGACGCCACCCAGGGCGATGGTGACGCCCTGGATCGCCATCAGGCCGCTGGTTTGGACGGTGAACAGGCGGCCGCGGTACGACGGGTCCGCGTGCTGCAGGATCAGCGGGTCGATGCCCTGATTGAAGGCGTAGCCCGTGCCGGAGATCGCGAGGAGTACCGCGGCGACCGGGATCGGCGGTGTGGTGAGGAACGCGATCGCGGGCAGCTGGCTGGTCAGCAGGAACGGGACGACGAGCCGTCGCCGCGCGGAAGGGGTGAACCGCGCGACGACGAGCTCGCCGAGCACACTGCCGACGGCGTACCCGGTGAACAACGCACCGGCGGCAGCGGCTGCGACGCCGATCTGAGCGGTGTACGCGACGGCCAGTCCGTCCGGGACGGACGAGAACGCCGGAGCGACCCAGGTCAGCAGGATCAGGTTGCGTAGCTTCGCGTTGGCGAACAACACCTGCAGCCCGGCCCACGAATCGCGGACCGTGTTGCTCTTGCGCTCCCCCGGCGGCGTGTACGGCGTACCCGTCCCGATCAGCACCGCCGACGCGACGAAGGTCACCGCGTCGAGCGCCAGCAACCAGTTCGCGCCGACCAGCGCGACCGCGATCCCGCCGAGTGCGAACCCGGTCAGCACCGCGACCTGACTGATTGCCCTCAGCAAGGACCTGCCGGCCGGGAAGAGGTCGGTCGGCAGCAGGTGCGCGAGACTGGCAGCCCGTGCGCCTGCGAAGATCGGCGCCACGATCCCGGTTACCAGCAACAGTCCCAGCAGCCCGCCTACCGGCATTCCCGGTGTCAGCATCAGCCCGATGGCCACCGCGCTGACCACATCGCAGACGACCAGGACCCGGCGCGCTGGGAACCGGTCCGCGATCGAGGAGAACAGCACGCCGCTCACGGCGTACGGCAGGAATGAGCAGGCCAGGACGAGGGCCGACAGCAACGGCGATCCGGTGCGCTCGAAGATCAGGATGGACAGCGCGACCTGCGCGGCCACGGTTCCCAGCATCGAGACGGTGTGGGCGGCGTACACGGCGCGCAGGCCGGGAAGGCTGAGTACAGCTCGGTAAGACCTCACGCGGCGAGCGTGCACGCGTCCGGGGCACGCGGCGTAGAGTTTTGGTTGTGGCCGAAAGTTCGGATTCATGACGGTACTGCGGTTCACGCAGGCGGACGCGCTGCGTTGCCGGTTCGGGGCGTCGCCGTTGTGGGAGACGATGTCGGCGGTGCGGGTGCTGAACGGATCGAAGCACCGGCCGTTGTACGGCGACTGGATCGCGGCGAAGCGGGAATCGGCAGCGCAGCTCGACCTGCGCGGACTGAAGGCGGTTCAGCCGCGCGTAGGGTTCACGCCGGACTTCCTGACCCCGCCGCCGAAGGCGTCGCGGGCGAAGTTCGCGACCGAGATCGCCCGCGTCCGCAGTACCCCGCTGGAGAAGGTCCGCACCGAACTGATCCGGTCAAGGGACGAGTTGAAGAACCCCGGCGCGCCGGAGATCGACAAGATGCTGGAGGACCTGGCCGGCACCCGCGAACGGCTCGCCGACGAGATCGAGAGCGCCTGGGAGGCCCTGATCAAGCCGGACTGGCCGCTGATCAGCCGCGTCCTCGAGGACGACATCGCGTACCGCGGTCAGCAACTGACCGACGGTGGCCTGGCCGGACTGTTCGACGATCTGCACCCGACCCTGGCCTGGGAGAACGACCGTCTGATCGCCACCCGTTACCGTGCCGAGGACCGCGATCTCGCCGGACAGGGCCTGCTCCTGGTTCCCGGGGTCTTCGCCTGGCCGTACCTCGTGATCGTCGTTGACCCGGCGTACCACCCGACCCTCGTCTACCCGGCCCGCGGTGCCGCCCGCCTGTGGTCCGACGCTCCTGCTCCTCCGGACCCGCTGGCGCGCCTCCTCGGCCGTACTCGCGCGACCCTTCTCGTCGCACTCGACCCACCCGCCACCACCAGCGCACTCGCCGCCCAGAACAACCTCGCGCTCGCCACCGTCGCCGAACACCTGTCGGCGTTGTACGACGCGGGCCTCGCGACACGTCGTCGTACCGGTCACCAGGTCCACTACCGCCGTACCGAAGTCGGACAGGCCGTCATCGACGCCTCCGTCGGATAACCGGCTCGCGGCGTGAGAATGCTGGAATGAACAAGCCGACGAAGGCGCGTCCGCCCAGCACCCGCCACACCCGGCGCTGGCCTGCCTCGCTGGCGGTGGTCGCGGTTCTGGTGCTGCAGGTGCTGGTGCCGACGCAGGTCAATGCGCTCCCGCGGTGGCTCATGCCCGTGCTCGGTGGGCTTCTGCTGCTGCCGCTGGTGTGGATGAACCCGTTCCACCTGCGCCGCGACGAGCCCTGGCTGCGATCGGTGGAGCTCGTCCTGCTCGCGGTCCTGGTCGCGGTGAACGCGTACTACCTGGCCGGAATGATCTTCTTCCTGAACAACGGCGACGCCAACGAGGGCAAGGTTCTCGTGAAGAGCGCCCTGCTGATCTGGGTGACGAACGTGGTCGCGTTCGCGGTCTGGTACTGGGAGATCGACCGCGGCGGGCCGTTCGCCCGGGCGCCCGAGCACGAGCGGGAGACCGAGCGCGCGGACCTGCTGTTTCCGCAGATGACCGTCGACCTGGACGGCTGGAAGGGCTGGCTGCCCGGGTTCACCGATTATCTGTTCGTCTCCTTCACCGCCGCGACCGCGTTCAGCCCGACCGACACGATGCCGCTGACGGCCCGGACGAAGACGCTGATGGGTATCCAGTCGGCGATCGCACTGCTCACCGTCGCGATCGTCGCGGCCCGCGCGGTGAACGTCCTCTGAGATCACACTCGACAGCAATGTAATGGGCATGAGAGCGTTATGCCCATGTACAGCACGAAGTCGGTGGGGTTGGGGTTCGCGATCTTCTCCGCGATCACGTTCGGCGGGTCGGGTCCGTTCGCGAAGGCGCTGATCGGCGCCGGTTTCACGCCGCAGCAGGCGGCCTGGCTACGCATCCTCGGCGCCGCCGCGGTGCTGGTCCCGCTCGTGCTGGTCTTCCGCGGTCGCGCCGGGCTCCGCTCGGCGCGGGCCTCCTGGAAGGCGCTGGTGCTCTACGGCCTGACCGGGATCGCCGGCTGCCAGACGCTGTTCTTCCTGGCGGCCAGCCGGCTGCCGGTCGGCGTGGCGCTGATGCTCGAGTTCTCCGGCCCGGTGCTGGTGGTCGCGTGGCTGAAGTTCGGCCAGAAGGTCGCCGTACCGCGCTCGGCCGCGATCGGGGTGAGTATCGCGGTCGTCGGTCTCGCGACGGTGGCCGAGATCTGGTCCGGATTGTCGATCGACCTGATCGGCCTGCTCGCCGGCCTCGGTGCGGCCGCGTGCCAGGCGACGTACTTCATCCTGATCGACAAGTTGACCGGCGCCGCGGATCCGCTCGTGATGACAGCGGCGGGCAGCGTGGTCGGTGCCGTCGTACTGACACTGATCGCGGCACCGTGGGGTACGCCGTGGCACGTGCTCGTCGACACGATCGCGATCGGCCAGCGGCACGCTCCCGGTTGGGTGATGGCCGCGTGGCTGATCCTCGTGAGCACGGTCGTCGCCTATCTGGCGGGTGCGGCTGCCGTACAGCGACTCTCGGCGCCGATCGCGGGTGCGGTCGCGTACGTCGAGGTGGTGGCGGCGTGCGTGTTCGCGCTGATCCTGCTCGGCGAGACGCTGCGCACCAACCAGATCATCGGCGGCGTGATCGTCCTGGCCGGCGCGTTCGTGGCCCAGTCGTCGGTGGGGAAGGTCGCGTCTCCGGAGATCCCCGACGCTCCCCCGACCGACGTACTGGATCGGGCTGCCATCTGACCCCCGCTACCGCAACGAGTCGACGAGTTCCCGCGGCAGGCCGTGGGTCTCGTGCAGGTACTCGTAGTCGGTGTCGTCGAGGGACTTGTGGAACCGCTCGTGGCTGAGCACCTTCCGGCCCCGGTCGAGCAGGTTGCTGAACCGGATCTCCTCGTCGATCAGGATCCGCCGGATCAGCGTCACCGTCTCGCCCTGGTGGAAGTGGCTCAGCGTGTGCTCGAACAGTTCGATCGGCAGGTCGGACAGCGACCGCGACTCGTCGTTCTGCCAGAGGATTGTCAACAATCGGCGGATCAGCCGACGCAGCACGTACCCGCGGCCGGTGTTCGACGGGTGCACGCCGTCGCCGACGATCACGATGCTGGACCGCAAGTGGTCGATGACGATCCGCTGCGACCGCTCGTCCAGCGTCCACAGCTTGGGGATGATCCGCATCCACGGCTCGAACAGCGAGGTCTCGTACACCGACTGCCTGCCTTCGAGGAGCATCGTCAGCCGCTCCAGGCCGAGACCGGTGTCGATGTTCTGCTGCTTGAGCTCCTCGAGCGAGCCGTCGTCGTGGCGGCGGTAGCGCATCATCACGTGGTTCCACACCTCGACCCAGCGGTCGTCGGTGGTCGGCGTACCCTCCGGCTCACCGTCGCCGGTCCACACGAAGATCTCCGAGTCCGGCCCGCACGGACCGGTCGGGCCGTTCGACCACCAGTTGTCGTCGGTGGTCAGCTCGATCGGCAGCCCGAGCTCCTGCCAGGTGCGGAGCGACTCCTGGTCGAGCGGCACCTGTTCGTCGCCGCCGAACACGGTCACGTACATCCGCTGCGGGTCCAGGCCGAAGCGGGTGGTGAGCAGCTCGTACCCCCAGCGCAGCGTCTCACTGCTCCCGTAGTCCCCCAGCGACCACGAGCCCAGCATCTCGAACACCGTCAGGTGGGTCGGATCCCCCACCTCGTCGAGATCCGTGGTTCGCAGACATCGCTGGATGCCCACGAGTCTGCGGCCCAGTGGATGTGGTTCGCCCTCCAGGTAGGGCGTGAGCGGATGCATCCCCGAGGTCGTGAAGAGCACGGGATCGCCGAGCCGCGGAATGAGCGTGGACCCGGTCGTCGGGACGTGCTCGCGGTCGACGAAGAAGTCGATGAAAGTCCTGCTGATGCTCATGGTTCTCGTCCTTGTCGAATTCAAGACCGGAACCAGACCACCGGGCTACAGAAACAACAACACCGGCGAACCGTTTCCGGTCGCCGGTGGAAGTTTCAGAATGTCAGGCCGCGGCAGCCGGAGAGCAGAAAGCTCGTACGGCTGCGGCAAGTCGGAACATTCGGTGCATGCCGGCCAGAGTACACGACTCGCGGCGTCAGATGTCCAGCAGTTCTCTCAGCGTGGCGCCGGACCGAACCCAGGTCCACTCGGCCTCGACCCACTCGCGGCCTGCTGCGCCCAGCTCACGGGGGTCGGTGAGCAGTTCGACGATGCGCACCGCGACGGCTGCCGGGTTGTACGGGTCGACCAGGTATCCGGTCGTCCCGTGGATCACGGTGTCGGCCGCGCCACCCGAGTCCCCCACCAGCACTGGCTTGCCAGTGGCCGACGCCTCCAGCGTGACGATGCCGAGCGCCTCCGGCTCCAGCCCGAACCGCCGCGTCCGGCACGGCATCGCGAACACATCGGCAGCATCGACGTACGGCGGAATCTCCGCCCACGGAACCGGCCCGGTGAACACCACCGCGTCCGCGACGCCGGCGCTCACCGCCAGCTCCTCGAGGTACTCGCGGTCCGGCCCACCGCCGACCAGCAGCAGCCGCGCATCAGGCACCGACTGCCGGACCCGCGACCACGCGCGGATCAGCGTGTCCTGCCCCTTCCGGCGAATCAGCCGCGACACACAGACGACCACCGGAACGCCGTCCAGCCCGAGACCCTTGCGGATCTGCTCTCCCCCACACCCCGGAGCGAACCGGCGCGTGTCGACCCCGGGCGTCAGCCTCCGCATCCGCTGAGCGGCCGCCGGCGACAACGCCGGAGCGATCCGATCGGCACACCACGACGACACCGTCGTCACCGTGTCCGCCGCATCACCGATCCGCCGCAGCGCCTGCCGAGCCCCGGGTACGCCGGCCCACCACGTCTCATGTCCGTGCGTCATCGCGACGATCCGCCGCGCACCGGCCCGCCGCAGCGCCGGACCCATCAACCCGAGCGGAGCGGCCGCCCCGAACAGGATCCGGTCGGCGCCGTACTCGCGCATCAGCCCGACGGCCCGCTTCGTGACACGGGCCGTGGGCAACAACATCGACGTCCGGTCCCGGATCACCGGGAACGGCAACGTCGCGTCGTACGCCGTGTCGCCCGCCTCGCGGGACGTGTAGACGACCACGTCGGGCAGTTCGTCGCACAACGAGCGGACGAACGTCTCGATCCCACCTTGGCGTGGCGGGAAGTCGTTGGTGACGACCAGGACGGTCATCGTTGGGCCAGCGGTGGGACCTTGCCGCCGTTCTCGGCGGCCCACGCGCGGCCCATCGCGATCCGCTCCGGCGCGGTCGGGTGGCTGGCGAACATCCAGTACCGCCAGGCGCTCGGGTCGAGTCCCGAGATGTTCCGGACGGCGAGGTCGTGCTGCATGGCGACGAAGTTCTGCGGGTCGTTCGTCAGCCGGAGCGAGTGGTAGTCGGCGCGCGCCTCGATCTTGCGGCTCACCAGGTTCTGGATCGGGCTCGCCAGCGTCGTACCGGCCGCGATCAGGGCGACCAGCACCGCCGTACGCCGCGGATCCGCGATCCGGGCCCCGAGCAAGAGGTACAGCAACGTGATACCGAACGCGGTACCGAGCACGCCGATCAACGTGCCGTGCAGTACGTCGTCCTCGGCGGCGTGACCGAGCTCGTGCGCGACCACGAGCCGGACCTGCGCGGGTGGCGTGTCCTTCAGGAGCGTGTCGTAGACGACCAGCCGACGGGTCGACCCGAAGCCGGACACGTACGCGTTCAGGGCCGTGGTCCGCTTCGACGCGTCCGCGACCAGCACGTCCTTCACCGGTACGCCGTCCTCGGCCGCGAGCTTCAGGAAGTCGTTGCGCAGGGCACCGGCCGGCATCGACGTGAAGTTGTTGAACCGCGGCTCGATCAGCACCGGGTACGCGAACGACACGCCCAGCACGAGCAGCGCCGCGGCGATTGCCCCGGGCAACCACCAGCCCTGGCGCCAGCGTTTCGCCAACGCCACCAGGACAATCGCGAGCACCCCGACACCGAGTGAGGTGATCGCCCAGTTCACGCCGCGGTCCCAGACCCACAACCGCCAGTTCTGCACGGCCAGCCCGTACTTCAGGCTGACCCGCTGGGCGAGTACGTCGGTCGGGACCGTGAGCAGGTTGGTGATCAGGGCGATCCCGGCCACCGTGACCGGTACGGCGAGGAACCACCAGCGGATGCGCAGACCGTCGTACAACCGGCGGCCCAGCGGGCTGAAGCCGATCACCAGCGGGACCACGACCGAGATGACCCAGGACGCCGTCGACCAGCGGAGGATCTCGTGCCGGAACGCGTTCTGGCGGGCGATCTCCGCGGCCGTGAAGTCCAGCGCGGCGTCCGGCTTCGGCAGATCGATCAGGTGCCACGGCGTGGTGACGGCGATCGTGAAGACCAGCGCAAGCGCCAGTACCCCGCCCGCGGCGCGAGGCGCCCACGGACTGGAGGTCTTCTTAGGCACCGGCGAGCCTCTCGAGGTACTTCTGCCACTCGGCGACGAACTCCGCCTCGGTCATCCCGAGCACCGACTTGAACGCGTCCGGCAGACCGGACGAGGTCTTCGACGCGTGCACGGCCCGGTAGAACTTCACCAACTTGTCCTGCCCCTCGCGTTCGGCGATCAGCCGGCAGGCCAGCCACGCCGACTCGTACGCCTGCGGCAGCTCGGTCGCCGACGCCGCGAATGCCTCCGGCGTCGGCAACGTGGCCGGGACCTTCCCCGCGCGCACCGCCTTGAACAGCTCCTTCGCCGCCGACTCGTCCTGAACGGGTACGGCGGTGAACGCGACGTAGTCCGCGAAGCCTTCGGCGAGCCACAACGGCACCGGAGACGCGGTCGCGGTCGACGCGACGTGCGTGGTCTCGTGGGTCAGCACGATCCGCCGGCCCTGCTTGCCGAGCTCCTCGAACAGCTTCGGATTCGCGACGATCCGGACCGGCGCGCCGACCGCCGGCGTGTCCAGTTCGGCCATCGTGACGGCGGCGATCTGGGTGTACGTGTTCGGCTGCGCGCCGAGCACACCTTCCATCTGGGCCTGCTTCGCGGGCAGGTAGATGACCACTTTCTGCCGCCAGCCCTTGCCCCACACCTTCGTCACCGACTCGACCGCCTTGTCGGCGACCGACACGTAGCTTCTCGCCTCCGACTCCGATTCGAGGCTGATGACGAGGCTGTGCTTGCCCTTGGCGAGGTCGATCGGGCCGAGCGCCCACACCGGCCGCCGCTGGCCCGCCACGAACCGCTCCGAGAACGAGGCGGCGTACGTCTTGCCTTCGCGGGTCACGAACGTCACCGGGAGTGTCTCGCGCGCGGGCTTCACGTCGTACCCGGAGAGCTGCCAGGAGACCTCGACCTGCGCGAGCCAGGACTGCGTCCCGCCGAGCTCGGCCTGCCGGTCCGGGGTCAGGGCAGCACTGTCGTCGCTCACGTAACGTAACTGGAACGTGCCGAGCGGGAGCGTGCTGAGGTTGCTGAAGATCGTCCGCGCGCTGGTCCGGAACGCCGTGGCCTTCGGGTCGATGGTGTTCAGGAACTCGGTGCGGTCCTCGTTCTCGACCGCGTCGGTCATCTTCTGCAGCACGGCCTCGCCGGCGACCGCCCGCTGGACGCCGGCCTGGGCCTGATCAGGCGTGGTCGAGGTCGACTGCGACGGCTGGTGCGCTCCGGCGCCGCTCGGGTCGGCGGGGGCGTTGGCGATCTGCTGGAGCCCGGCGTACCCGGCTCCGGCGACCAGGCAGACGGCGACGCCGAGAGCGACCTTCTTCAGAATCGGCGTGAACGGCGGGCGCTGCGGACCGTCGGCGTACGACTCCGACAAGTGGTCGATCGGCTCCTCAGAGTCACCGGCCGACGGGACCACCGGCAGTGGAACCGTATCGCCGTGCTCGTCGATCACCTCGGCCCCTCGCTGCTCACCTGCCCCAGTCAGGCGGGACACCCGGCCTCCTCCGACACTACGGCATCACCATCAAATGCCTCGGCTCCGGGGAGGAACCCCCGGAGCCGATGAGTATGTCAACGTGGCAGGTCAGCCCGGACGGACCGCGGTGTTGTACGGGTTCTCGTCGAGCGGGCTGATCTCGACGCTCTTGCCCGGACGGGGAGCGTGCACGATCCGGCCGTTACCGAGGTAGATGCCGACGTGGCTGATCGGGCTGAAGAAGAAGACCAGGTCGCCCGGCATGAGCTCGGACTTGCTGACCCGGCGGCCCTCGCTGGCCTGCGCCTTCGACGAGTGCGAGAGCGAGACGCCGGCCTTGCCCCACGCGTACATGGTCAGGCCCGAGCAGTCGTAGGAGTTCGGACCTGCGGCGCCCCAGACGTAGGAGTCACCGAGCTGGGACAGCGCGGCGTTGATCGCGATCTTCGCGCGGCCGCTGGCCGGAACGTTCGGCAGGTCCTTGTCGTCGCCCGTCCGGTCGCCGTCGCGGGTCGGGCGCTGCTTGCGCGCCTCCTCCGCCTCCTTGGCGTTCTCTTCCTCGATCTTCTTCCGCTCGGCGTCGCTGAGCTTGTCGAGGACCTTCTCGGCCTGGTCGAGGTTGGCCTGCAACTGCTTCTTGAAGGCGTCCTGCTTGGTCTGCACGGCCTGCAGCGCGGACAGCTCGGTCTGCTCACTGGCCTGCAGGTCGGTGAGCTTGCCCTGCGCGACCTGGTAGCGACGCAGAGCCGAGTTCTGCTGGCCGGCGAACGCCTGGGCGGTGGAGGCCTGGCTGAGGAACTGGTCCGGGTTGCTCGACAGCAGCAGCTGCGCCGTCGTGGAGATGCCCGAGGTCTGGTAACCGGCCACCGCGAGGGAGCCGATCTGCCGCT
Source organism: Kribbella soli (assembly GCF_004331345.1). Lineage (GTDB taxonomy): Bacteria > Actinomycetota > Actinomycetes > Propionibacteriales > Kribbellaceae > Kribbella > Kribbella soli. The sequence continues at coordinate 692,090 of NZ_SJJZ01000003.1, forward strand.
TCACCGAGTCCACCTGGACCTGCTGCTTGGCGATACCCGCCTGCAGGGCCTTCACGCGAGCGCTCGAGGCGGTGATCTGACCACGCAGGTCGTTCGCCGACTCACCGGCCTCTTCGGCCTTGTGCTGCAGAGCGGCGACCTGCTTCTTCGCCTCCTCCAGGGTGGGCTTGGGGTCGGCGTCAGCCGCTCCCTGGATCAGGAACACACCCGCAGCGACAGCCGTGCTGGTGATGGCGGCGAGGGCGATTCCCTTGGTGCGGTTGATGCGTCCGATGGACACAGCCCGGTCGGTCCCTTCCTCTGCTCGCGCCGTCCCCGTTGACCTGGCCTTCCGTGGACATCTGTCCCACGGAATCCGCCGGATCACTCCCTCGGCTTGCCGCTGCCCGGTCGGCCGGAGCGGCCGACACCCTGAGGCAACGAGACGTAACAGTAGTGACCGTTTCGTGACCAGTGCAATTCGCCCCTCGGGTTTGATCGAAAATTAACGAAGGATCAACCCGACCCAACGGCCGTTTCGTCTTCCCCGGCAGGCGATTCGGCAGCAATGTCCGGCTCGACACTGCTGACCGCGTGCACGAGGCGCAGCGGCGGCACCAGGCCCGAGTCGGCGAGCGCGTCCAGGGCGGCCTTCTCGTCGTCGTCGATGCGCAGGCTGCCGGACCGTTCCTCCGAGAACCCGAGCACTACCGTGACGACGCAGTCCTGGCAGCCCGGACCCTTCATCACACAAGCGTCGCAGTCGATCAGCACAACATCCTCCAAGTGGGGAAGCACCCGGACTTGCATCCGGCTGAGAAGGACGCTAGAGAAGGCCGCCGACAGTTTCTGTCGTCTTCTGTTGTCAGGTGCGTGCGATGCGTGCTGTCAGGCTGCTCGCTGACAGTGAGCGGGCGCCTAGCTGGATGATGCTGTCGGCAACCTCGCGGTCGGTGGAGACGACCACCACCGGGCGGCCCGGAGGCTCGGCGCGGACCAGTTGCCGGATCACCTCGTCGGCGATCACCCCGGCGGGACTGAACCGCACCCGCACCCCGCGCGGCGGATTCAGCTGCACCGGCCCCGACAGCTCGGCGCCGTCGAACACCACAGTGACCTCGATCCGGCGTTGCGCGACCAGTGCGCCCAAGGCTGTGACGAGTCGCTGACGCTGTGAGTGCAACGGCGAGTTCGGCCAGGCGGTCTTCGTCACGTTGTAGCCGTCGATGATCAGATGCACCTGCGGCAACGCCAGCAACTCGTCGAACAACGCCGGGTCGTCCTCAGGCGCCGTACGTCCGATCGGAGCCGCCTCGGGCTCGGAGCCGGCCACCGTGTCCGCCGGGCGGAGATCTCCCCCAGGCGGCAACGCCAGTTCGCGGCGCAGGCCGCTCGCTGCCTCGAGCAACGTGTCGAGCAACAGCCGGGTGCGCGTCGACGCGAGCTCCCGCTCCTGTCCCGCCGTACGACGGGCCGCGTGCTCGACCGCTTCCAGTTCGGTGATCCTCGTGCGGAGCTTGCGCAGCTCACGCTCGACGTCGGCACGCGCCGCTTCGACGCGTTCGTCCGCGGTCTCGGCCTCCTTGGTGCGTTGCTCGACCTCGGTGTTCAGGCCGGTGATCCGCTGCCGCGCCTCGTTGAGCTTGCGCCGGAGCGTGACGTTCTCGGCCTTGAGCTCGTTGACCTGTTCACGAAGCCGTTCGCGGACCTGCCGGGTCTCGGTGCGCGCCTGGTCGAGCTGGTCGGCGAGCCGGTTGACGGCTTCCTCGTCGGCGCGCGGATTCTCCACCGGGACCTGGGCGGCGGCGACGACGTGCTGCTCCCAGTCGTCCGGGCGCAGCAGGTACGCGAGCGCGGCGACCTCCACCGGATCCGCTGCCGGTACGGCGATGCCGTCGGCCACCGCGTCACCGAGCTCCGGGTGCTCCCGCCGTACCTCGAAGGCGGTGAGCCGGCGGAAATGGTCGTCGGTCTCCAGGATCGGCCCGAGCACCGAGGCGGACAGTTTCGCCCGCTTCGCCGGCGCAAAACTCGCGAACCGGCGCAGCGGCGCCGGGATGTCGGACGCGGGCAGCTGGCCGAGTGCGTGCGCGGCGAGGGTCAGGACGCGTTGCCGGACCGGTTCAGGCAAAGTCGTAGCGGCGGAGCTCGCGGCGGTGCCGGCCTCAGTCACCGGTCCGCAGTCCGGCCGGAACGACGAGCTGGCAGCAGCTGCTGGGCCAGTGACGCAGACCACAACGAGCGGGCATCCGGCCCGGAATCGCGGTGATCGCCTGTGTACGCATACAGAGAGCCTAGTCGACTTGCAGGCGTGTCACCTGCGGAATTGTCGGTGGCGGCTCTTAGCGTCGTGGCCATGACCAGCCCAGGGCGTGCGCCGGCCCAGGATTCCGTTGAGCATCCTTTGCTGCCGATCCGTGGTGTGCAGCACAGCTTCGACGACCTGGGCACGCCGCTGCGCGACATCACGTTCTGCGTCGTCGACCTGGAGACCACGGGCAATCCGCCCGGCGAGGGCGGCATCACCGAGATCGGCGCGGTCAAGGTGCGCGCGGGTGAGGTGATCGGCGAGTTCCAGACGCTGGTGAACCCGTCGGAGTCGATCCCGCCGTTCATCGCCGTACTGACCGGCATCACGAACGGGATGGTTGCCACGTCCCCCCGGATCGAGTCGGTGCTGCCCGCGTTCCTGGAGTTCGCGCAGGGCTGCGTGATGGTCGCGCACAACGCGCCGTTCGACATGGGCTTCCTGAAACACGAGAGCCTGGTGCACGGGTACGACTGGCCCGACTTCGCGGTCGTCGACACCGCCCTGCTGGCGCGCCGCGTGATCACCCCGGACGAGGCGCCGAACTGCAAACTCGGCACGCTGGCCAAGCTGTTCCGTACGACGACCACGCCGAACCACCGCGCACTGTCCGACGCCCGCGCCACCGTCGACGTGCTGCACGGGCTGTTCGAGCGGGTCGGGTCGTTGGGCGTGCAAACGGTGGAGGATCTGCAGACGTTCTCGTCCCGGGTCGCGCCGGCCGTCCGGGCCAAGCGCCACCTGGCCGAGTCGTTGCCGCACGCACCGGGTGTGTACCTGTTCACCGACGACCGCGGCGAGGTGCTGTACGTCGGGAAGTCCAAGGACCTGCGCACACGGGTCCGCTCGTACTTCACCGCGTCCGAGACCAGGAACCGGATCGGCGAGATGGTCGGCATCGCGACCGCCGTCCGCGGGATCGAGTGCGGGACGCCGCTGGAGGCCGAAGTACGGGAGCTGCGGCTGATCGCGGAACACAAACCGCGGTACAACCGGCGGTCCAAGTTCCCGGAGCGGCAGCACTGGCTGAAAGTCACGGTCGAACCGTTTCCGCGGTTGTCGCTGGTCAAACAGGTGCGCGACGACGACGCCGGGTACCTCGGGCCGTTCAGCTCGCGGAAGACGGCCGAGCGGGCGATGGCCGCGCTGCACGAGGCGTTCCCGATCCGGCAATGCACCGCGCGGATGTCCAAGCACCCGCAGTTGTCGCCGTGCGTGCTCGCCGAGATGGGCCGGTGCGTCGCGCCCTGCGACGGGCGGATCTCGACGGATTCGTACGGCGAATTCGTCGACGGGCTGCGGTCGGCGCTGACCGTGGACCCGACGCCGGTCGTCGACGCGCTCGACCGGCGGATCGACGTACTGTCCGCGGACGAGCGGTTCGAGGACGCCGCGGTCCATCGGGACCGGTTGAGCGCGTTCGTGCGGAGTTCGGCGCGGATGCAGCGGATGGCGTCGGTGACCGGATGCGCGGAGATCTGTGCCGCCAGACGGACCGACGACGGCGGCTGGGAGTTGCATGTGATCCGCCGCGGGCGGCTCGCGGCGGCCGGGTTCAGCCCGCGCGGGACGGACCCGCGGCCGCACCTGGAGATGCTGCGCGCGTCGGCCGAGACGGTATTGCCCGGCATCGGGCCGGTCGCGGCGGCGTCGCCGGAGGAGATCGAGCTGATCCTGCGCTGGCTCGAGCTCCCCGACATCCGCCTGGTCGAGATGGACGGCACCTGGACCTGCCCGGTGGGCGGCGCCGGGCGGCACCTCACCCGCCTCGACAACTCCCACACCGACCACCACCAGCACCCCACCGAACGCCGCCGCAACCTCCGCCCGCTGGGTCCGGCGCGGGTCAGTTAGGCCATTCAGTCAGGCCTCTGGTAGTCGGCCCGGATCCGGCGGACGAACGGACGGCGAGGGCGGTGCGGTGCCTCGGCCGCACTATGCTTCAGCGCGTTGAGGTGTGAGTTCTGGACGGGTAGTTCTGGACGGGTAGCGAGGAGAGGACGGCATGGTCACCGCGATCGTGTTCATCAAGGCCGATGTCGCACGGATCCCTGAGGTCGCCGAGCAGGTGGCGACCATCGACGGCGTCAGCGAGGTGTACTCCGTGACCGGCGGGCTCGACCTGATCGCGCTCGTCCGGGTCGCGCGGCACGACGACCTGGCCACCGTCATCCCCGAGCACGTCAACCGGGTGCCGGGCGTGCTGAGCACCGAGACGCACATCGCGTTCCGCGCCTACTCGAGCCACGACCTGGAAGCCGCCTTCAGCCTGGGCGAGGAGAACGGCGTCTAGGTCCTCAGGGACTGGACGAACCGATCCGACTGACACGAGCTGAAGTTACGGTGAATACATGAACGTCCGGGGTCAGTTTCTTGCCGAGCAGGTCCGCGCTTTCGCGCCGGTGCCGAAGCGAGGACGCGGATGAGCAACCCGCCCGCCGGCTGGTACCCCGACCCCACCGGCCAGCCGCACATGATCCGCTTCTGGAACGGGGAGAAGTGGACCAACAAAACCGAACACGAGGACAACGCCGCGGCACTGGCCGCCGCAGCCGACGAGTCCAAGGCCGCAGACAACCCCACGCCTACCCCGTCGGAGTCCACCCCTTCGGAGCCGGTCGAGCAGCAGCAGCCGACCCAGCCAGACCCCGAGCCTGCCCAGCAACAGTCCTGGCCGACGCAACCAGACCCTGAACCTGCCCAGCAACAGTCGTGGCCGACACAGCCAGACCCCGAACCTGCTCAGCAACAATTCTGGCCAGCACAGCCAGACCCCGAGCCGGCTCAGCAACAGTCCTGGCCTGCGCAGGAGCAGACTTGGCCTGCTCAACACCAGGATGCGCAGCCTGAGCAGCCGTGGTCCGCGCAGCAGCAGTCGAACCCTGCCGACCCGTCGCAGCAGCAGTGGTCCGCGAACCAGCAGTCGTGGTCAGCCGACCAGTTCAGCTCTTACGAGCAGGCCGACCCTGACACCGAGCAGACCCAGCAGCAGCCCTGGCCTGCCCAGCCGGACCCGTGGCCGCAGCAGTCACCCGCGCAGGACAACTCCCCCACGCCGGACCAGACCCAGCAGCAGCCGTGGTCAGGCAACCAGCAGCCCTGGTCGGCGGATCAGCAGCCGTGGTCAGCCGACCAGTTCAGCACTTACGAGCAGACTGACCCCAACGCCGAGCAGACCCAGCAGTGGCCAGCACAAGCCACTCCGCACGACCAGGGCAACGCAAGTGCGCCCGACCACGAGCAGACCCAACAGCAACCGTGGTCCGCACAGCAGCAGTGGCCGGAGCAGCAGTCCAACCCCGCCGACCCGTCGCAACAGCAGTGGTCTGCGAACCAGCAGTCGTGGTCAGCCGACCAGTTCAGCTCCTACGAGCAGACCGACCCAAACACCGAGCAGACCCAGCAACAGCCCTGGCCTGCACAACCGGACCCGTGGCCGCAGCAGCAGGGCAACCCCGCCACGGCTGACCTGGAGCAGACCCAGCAGCAGCCGTGGTCAGCCAACGAGCAGCCGTGGTCGGCCGACCAGTTCACGTCGTACGACCAGCCGACGTCAGACAACCAGCAGGCGACTCCTGAGAACTGGGGCACCGAGCAACAGTCCTGGCCAGCGCAGCACCCCACCGGCGACGAACAGTGGGCTCAGCAGCAGCACGGCACCGCCGACCAACAGTCGGCTCACCAGCACGGCACCGCCGACGAACAGCCGACGCAGCCGCAGCACGGGTCGGCCGACAACTGGAATACAGAGCAGCAGCCCGTTCAGTCCGTGCAGAGTGAGGTGCAGGGGCCTGGGTTGCGGGCGGTGCAGGAGACCGGCGCCGGCAACGCGGCTCAGGCCGACCAAGCGGGCGGAGGCGGATGGTGGCAGCCTGCCGCCACCCCGCAACTGTGGGACTCACCTTCCACCGGCAACGACGCGCCTGCATCCGGCGGCGCACACCTGCGGGCGGTCTCGCCGGCGGACTCGTCGACACAGCCGGACTCGTCAGCGCAGGCGGACGAAGCCGCGCAGGCTGCGTCCTCGGCGTCTGTTGGTGAGGAAGAGAGCGCGGCTGATCGTGCCCGCGCGACCTGGGGTGCGCCGGAGCTCGCCCCCGCGCCGCCGGAGCACTGGACCCAGCGCGAGATCTCAGAATTCGAAGAAGCACAGGCCGCGGCCGCCGCCGACGTACAGCCGGAGGAACAGTCCAGCGGCTGGACTCTCAAGCTCGCCCCAGACCCGACCGACGACGCAGCCGACAACCCCACGGCCTCCCAGTCCCCCGCAGCCACCGCGGACGCACAAACCGCCAGTACGCAGGCTGGTGACGCGCAGGCAACCAGTACGGCGGCCGGTCAGCAGGCGGGCGACGTACAGGCGGCGGGCGACCGAGCGGCGCGGGTGGCCGACGAGCGAGCCGCGGATGAGTTGGCCGCGGAGCAGGCGGCGGACGAAGCCGAGGCGGCCGGTCAGCTACCGCCGAGCTGGGGCAGCCAGTCCGGAGACGGGCAGGACCAGCAGGCGAGTGACGTCCCCGCGTGGGGTGTCGAGGCTGCGGACGAAGACGACACGAAGACATCGGAGAAAGCCGCTCCGCTCTGGACCGTGCCGGGGGCGTCGGACAACACCGCTCCGGAGCCGCCGGTGCAGCTCTGGGGCGACCAGCCCCAGCAGCAGACCCCCGCCCAGGACCAGAACTGGAACGGACAGCAATCCAGTGGCCAGGGCACGGGTGCGGCACCGGCCGCGCAGTCGGGGCAGCTTTGGGGCTCACAGCAAGCGACTGCGGACACCCAGACCGGTCAGCAAGGTGGCGACCAGTCGTGGGGCGGGCAGTCCTGGCCCGTGGAGCAGTCCAGCAACCAGCAGAACGTGCAGCAGACTCCGCAGCAGACTGGCCAGCAGCTGTGGGGCGCCCAGCAGAGTGTTGGTGTGCAGCAGGGCGGCGGCCAGCAGGGTGCTGGTGTGCAGCAGGGCGGGCAGCAGCCGTGGGGCGATCAGCAGACACAGCGTGCCTGGGGTGACGACGGGAACGAGGCTTGGGGCGGCCAGACCGACCTGAGTTCCGGCGTCGGTAAGCGGGACGGCAAGAGCAACAAGAAGAAGTCCAAGAGTTCCGGCGGCGGCGGTCCGTTCGGCGGGAAGATGCCGTTGATCATCGCCGGTGGCGTCGCAGTGGTGCTGCTTATCGTCGCCGCGGTGGTCCTGCTGACCAACGGGGACGACAAGACGGCCAACCCCGATCCGACAGGTACGGCGACGCAGAGCGGCTCGCCCTCGCCGACGAACCAGTCCAGCACCAAGCCCGGTCAGTCGAAGGACCCGAAGCTGCACGAGGGCGTCGGGCGGATCGCGTCGGACGCGATCTCGTTCCCGCGCCGGAACCCGCCGTGGTCGGACCGCAAGCGCCTCGTCGAGCAGCTGATCAACTCGAACGGGCAGCGCATCCTCCTGAAGGAGAACGTCGTCGAGCAGGACGACTGGAGCGCGGACATCTTCGTCGGCGGTCTCGGCACCGCGTCCGGGTTCAACGGCGACCCGAAGGCGACCGCGGCGTCGCTGTCGATCAAGCTGCGCGAAAACATGTACGGGAACATCCCGGTGACCTACAAGACGGTCGCCAACGGCCCCGTGAAGCGGACGGAGAAGGCGGGCTGGGTCTTCCAGCAGACCGTGACCGCGAACACGACCGCGGTGACCGATCGGGTGCTTACCCTGACGGTTGCCGTATTCGACCTCGGTGACGGGACCGCGGTCGCGTACATCAGCGGCATCCCGAACAACCGCCCGGACCTGAAGAAGGCCGCGGACCAGGCCTACCTAGGAATCAACGTTGGCTGAGAACGAAGACCAGAACCCCGCGCGCCACAACACCCCGGAGGGCACGCCGGACACCCCGGCACGTCCCCAAGCCGCCGACCCCCTGGCCGGCACTCCCCAAGCACCCCCCATCCCCAACCCGCGGCCAACCGCCCCCGGCCAGGCGCAGGGTCCGGGACAGGTGCCGGGTCCGGGACAGGTGCCGGGTCCGGGACAGGTGCCGGGTCCGGGACAGCCGCAGGGTTCTGGACAGAGCGGTTCGTCAGATGCGCTGTTCGGGCAGTCACCTGCTCCGGCGCCGCCTCCCCCACCACAGGTCCGGCCGCAACACGCAGCCCCACCACAACACTGGACCAGCCAGCCGCCGCAGCCCGCGAACCCCCAACAGCCGACCGCACAACACCCAGCCGCACAGCCGCAGTCCGGCGTACCGCAGTCCGGCGCACAGCAGTCGGGTGGGGCGCAACAGGCTGGAGTGCAGGGCGCGGGTGCGCCGATGTGGGGTGCGCAGCAGGCAGGTACACAACAAACTGGGCCACAGCACAGCGGACCCCGGCCATCCGGTAGCCAGCAGGCAGGTGCGCAGCCGTCTGGTCAGCAGCAGCCGGGTGCGCAGCAGGTGCGTCCGCAGCATGCGGCTCCTCCGGCTGGTCCGCAGTACGGCGGCCAGCGGCCACCGTCACAGCAGGGTCAGCCGTCTCAGCCACAGGCAGGTCAACCGCAAGCCGGGCAACCACAACCAGGCCAACCGCAGCCACGTCCCGCACAGCCGGCTCCGGGGCAGGGCCAGGCGGGGCAGATGTGGGGTGTGCAGCAGCAGGGTCAGCAGGCGGGTGGCTGGCAGGTGCAGGCGACCGGGCCTCAGCCTGGCCGACCGCAGTTCGGTCAGCAGAGCTCGCAGCAAGGCGGTCCGCAGGCCGGGCAACCGGCCGGGCAACAGGCTGGGCAGCAGGGTCCCCAGCAGGGCGGACAGCAGGCTGGGCCGCAGGGTTCTCAGCAGCGTGGACCGCAGGGCGGGCAGCAGGCTGGGGCACAGGGTTCTCAGCAAGGCGGACCGCAGAGTGGGCCGCCGGCTGGCGCGGCCGGTGGGCAGGGTGGCCAGCAGGCTGGGGCGCGTGGTGGGCCGTTGGCGTTCACTGAGGTGATTTCGCGGGCGGCTGGGCCGGCTGGTGGACAGGCCGGCGCGCACGGTGCTGGGCAGGCCGGTGGGCAGGGTGTTGGGCAGCCCGGTGGGCAGGCGTCGGGTGATGGGCGTGCGGCTGGGCAGGGGGTCTGGTCGGCGGGTGTGCAGGCAGGTGGGCAGGGCGCTGGCGGGCAGCCGGGCCGTCACGGTGCTGGTGGGCAGTCGGGTGGGCACGGTGCGGGGACCGCCGGGGCGCACTCGGGTGGACCTCGTGCTGGGGCGGTTGGTGCGCATTCGGGTGGGCACGGTGGTGGGCACTCGAGCCAGGCTGCGGCTGGGTATGTCGGTGCGCACAGTGGTGGGGTATCGGGGGGTAACGGACGAGCTCGGGCTGTTGGGGCTGTGGTGTTGGTGGTGGCGGCGTTGGCTGCTACCGGATTGAGCGTCGGGTGGGTGTGGACGAAGGCTGAGGCCGTCCCGGGGGTCGCGTTGCCTACGGTGGGGAAGCCGATGGAGACGGTCAGCCCGTCGGTGAAGCCCTCGGAGACGCCGACGCCGTTCGGCAAGGTGATCGGTACCGAGATGGTTGCTTCCAACAACGACTCGATGCCGAACATGAGTTCGGCCTGGAGCAACACCTCCGAGCGCACCGGTCTGTGGGGGGGCGCCGCGATCTGGCTGACGGTGCACGGCAACTACGACAAGGGCAAGAGCTGGGGCAACTACGTCTCGTTCGGTCAGCTCCCGCCGGAGATCGCGTACACGAACACCCCGGCCGGTCTCAAGGCGGCTGCGGTCCAGATCGGCGGCCGCGCGCTCGTCAACCTGTACGACAAGGACGTGCAGGTCATGAAGGGCACCCAGCACAAGGCGATCACGGTCAACGGCCATCCGGGCCACGAGATCGTCGCCAAGGTGGTCGTCAAGGTGCCGAAGCTGCCGGAGACGTTCTCCACGATCATGATCGCGGTGGTCGACCGCGGTGACGGTACGGCGGCGGTCTCGATCGCCGACCTCGCCGGCTCGACCCCGGCCTGGCAGAACGTCTGGCGCTACAAGGTCTCCCAGATCAAGCTGAGCAAGTAGAACAGGGCAAGTAGAAAGGGCCGGCGGGAACACCCCGCCGGCCCTTCTGCTGTACCAACGTCAGCCGCGCACCTCTGCGCAGGCAGCGATCCACCGGTCCAGCACGTCCTTCGCCGCCCCGGAGTCGATCGCCTCGGCCGCCCGGTCCATCCCGGTCCGGACCCGCTCCGTCAAGGTGCCTGCCTCCGGCGTGTACGCCGCGAGCGCCGCTCCGGCGTTCAGCAGTACGACGTCCCGCACCGCCCCCGGCTCGCCGTCGACGAGTGCGCGCACGACCTTCGCGTTGAACGTCGCGTCAGCGCCCTTCAGCGCCTCCGCGGACACCGGCTCGATGCCCAGCTCCCGCGGGTCGAGCGTGATCGGTCCCTCGACCTCACCGCCGCCGACGATCCACACCTGCGACGTCGTACGCGTGGTCAGCTCGTCCAGCCCGTCGTCGCCGTGGAACACCAGCGCGTCGATCCCGCGCCGCGCCAGTACACCGGCCATCAGCCCGGCGATCCGGCCGTCGCCGACGCCGACCGCCTGCGCGGACGGGTTCCCCGGGTTCGCGAGCGGACCGAGGAAGTTGAACGTGGTCGGCACTCCGAGCTCACGACGAGGTACGGCGGCATGCCGCAACGCGGGGTGGAACGCCGGAGCGAAGCAGAACGTGATCCCGGCCCGCTCCCCCACCTCGGCCACCTGTGCCGCGGTCAGATCGAGCGGGATGCCGAGTTCCTCGAGGACGTCGGCCGCACCACAGGCCGACGACGCCGCGCGGTTGCCGTGCTTCAGCACCTTCGCGCCGGCGCCTGCGGCGACGATCGCGGACATCGTGCTGATGTTCACCGTGTGGGCTTGGTCACCGCCGGTGCCGACGACGTCCAGCGTCCGGCCGGGCACCGAGATCCGGGTGGCGAAGTCGCGCATCGTCGCGACCAGTCCCTCGACCTCGGTCACTGTCTCGCCCTTGGAACGCAGCGCGATCACGAACCCGGCGAGCTGTGCGGGCGAGGCCGCTCCGGACAGGATCTGCTCCATTGCCCACGCGGTGGCGGATGCCTCCAGGTCTTCGCGCCGTAGCAGCGGATTGAGCACCTGGGGCCAACTGTAGGCGCCCCCTGGATCGGACACGGCGCGTCAGGCGGTAGTAGCGGGCAGCTTGGCCAGCCGCTGCCGGAGCAGGTCTGCGGTGACCTCGGCCAGCTTGATCGGGTCGATCGGGTGCGAGACCGCACCCTCGGCCCGCGACCAGGTCGCCAGCCAGGCGTCCTGCGGGCGGCCGGTGATGACCAGCACCGGCGGGCACTGGAAGATCTCGTCCTTCAGTTGCCGGGCGATCCCCAGGCCACCGGCCGGAACGGCTTCGCCGTCGAGGATGGCCAGGTCGATCCCGCCCTTGTCCATGATCTTGATGACGGCCGGCTCGGTGGCGCACTCGACGTACTCGAGCTCGGGCAGATCGGCCGCCGGCCGCTTGCCGAGGGCCAGCCGGACGGACTCCCGCGTCGTACGGTCGTCGCTGTAGACCAGGACCTTCAGCGGACGCTCTGAACTCATCGATCCATCCCAAGCTTGTTCAAAAGACGACTGGACACCCGGAATGCTACCGGGGCGCCTGTCCGGCCCTGCGAGCCTGTTCCTCCAACCGGTCCAGGCGCCGGTCCTCACGGCGCGCCTCACGCTGTGACTCACGCACCCATTGGACGAACAGTACGGCGAAGAACACCAGGCCCACGATGTCGCCCGAGCCCCACAGCAGACCGCCCGCGATGTACTGGTCGCGCAGCGGCGACGGGGACCAGGAGCGGCCGAAGCTGGTGTACCAGTCCTCCGCGATCAGCTTGTTCGCGGACATGATCGTGATCCCGAGGAACGCGTGGAACGGCAGCGTGAGGAACGTCAAGATCAGCCGGAACGGGTAGATCACCCGGCCGGGCACCGGGTCGAGCCCGAGCAGCGGCCAGAAGAACAGCGAGCCGACCAGGATGAAGTGCAGGTGCAGCAGGTCGTGCAGCACGGTCGAGTGCAGCGTGGCGTCGTACCAGCCGCTGAAATAGAGCGCCCAGGGGCTCAGGACGAACAGCGTGAAGCCGATCAGCGGGAAGCAGACCACCTTCGCGAACCGCGAGTGCAACACGGAGAGCAACCATTTCCGCGGCCGTTGCGGCAGCGTTCGCAGCGCCAGCGTGACCGGCGCGCCGAGCGCCAGCGCGAGCGGCGTCAGCATCGACAGGATCATGTGCTGCACCATGTGCACGCTGATCAGGACCGTGTCGTAGGTGCCGAGCGCCGACTGGGTGGCGATCACGGCGCTTCCCAGCCCGACTCCGACGAACGCGAACGTCCGGCCGTGGGACCACTTGTCACCGCGTTTGCGCAGCTTGTGGACGCCGTACAGATAGATCGCGCCGAGTACGACGATCACGGCGAGTAACACCGGTTCGAAGGTCCATGCCGTCAGCAACCGGACCGGCGTCAGCGGCTCGATCCGGTCGCCGGGCGTGGCGTGAAGGGGAAGCACTCTTCCACAGTAGAAACCATTAGTTGCCGACATGCATGGGGGTGGTCGTGTCAGTTGATACGAGGACCGACATAATGACCGCGTGGCCACTGCAACCGCGCTCCCAGCGTCTCGTGAACACGGACACCACGACCGTCCCAGCATGGTCAGTGTCGGCACGATCGTCTGGCTCTCGAGCGAACTGATGTTCTTCGCCGCCCTGTTCGCGGCGTACTTCACGATCAGGTCGGTAACGACCGCCGCAGCCGCTCCGGGCACGGAGACGCTGTGGGAGGTCATGACGCACCATCTGAACGTCCCGTTCGCCGCGGTGAACACGACGATCCTGGTGGCGTCGTCCTTCACCTGCCAGTTCGGTGTCTTCGCGGCCGAGCACGGCCGGGTCGGCCGGACCGGCTCGGTGCTGAACATCCGCTCCTGGGGCATGCGTGAGTGGTTCATCCTCACGTACCTGATGGGCGCGGTCTTCATCGCCGGCCAGGTGACCGAGTACGCCGAGCTGGTGCACGAGGGCATCACGATCTCGTCGAACGCGTACGGATCGGTGTTCTACCTGGCCACCGGCTTCCACGGTCTGCACGTGACCGGCGGCCTCATCGCTTTCGTGTTCGTCCTGGCCAGGACGTACATGGCTCGTAAGTTCACCCACGAACAGGCCGTCTCGGCGATCGTCGTGTCGTACTACTGGCACTTCGTCGACGTGGTCTGGATCGCCCTGTTCGCGACCATCTACCTGCTCAAATGAGTGAGAAGAGACCTTCCTTGTCACCGGCGCGCTTTCTCTCCGCGCGACGACGGCACCGGTCCGCCGGCCTCGTCGTGCTCCTGTTCGGCCTCCTGGCAGTGGGGTCGGCGTACGCCGCCTTCGCCCCTGACAACGCGGTGGCGGACAACTCGGCCCAGTCGCAGCAGATCGAAGAGGGCAAGAAGCTCTTCGCGGTCGGCTGCTCCAGCTGCCACGGCCTGAACGCCGAGGGTGGCGGGAACGGCGAGGGCAAGATGGCCGGCCCGTCGCTGATCGGTGTCGGCGCGGCCGCGGTCGACTTCCAGGTCGGCACCGGCCGGATGCCCGCGATGCAGCCGGGCGCACAGATCCCGCGCAAGGCCCCGGCGTACTCGGAGGAGGAGATCGAGGCCCTGGCCGCGTACGTCGCCTCGCTCGCCCCCGGCCCCTCGGTCCCGGGCTCCGAGTCGTACGACGTGAGCAAGGCCACGGACGAGCAGGTCACCCGCGGTGGCGAGCTGTTCCGCACCAACTGCACGGCCTGCCACAACTTCGCCGGTCGCGGTGGCGCGCTGCCGAACGGCAAGTACGCGCCGTCGCTGATGGGTGTCAGTGAGAAGCACATCTACGAGGCCATGCTGACCGGTCCGCAGCAGATGCCGGTCTTCTCCGACCAGGTCATGCAGCCCGAGGACAAGCGCGACATCATCGCGTACCTGAAGGCGCTGGAGACCCAGAAGGACCCGGGCGGCTTCGGACTCGGCCGGCTCGGCCCGGTGTCCGAGGGCCTGTGGGGCTGGTTCGTCGGCATCGGCCTGCTGGTGGCGGTAGCGGTCTGGATCGGCGCCAAGGGCGTCAAGGCCAAGGGAGCGAAGGCCGAATGAGCAACGACAATCTGCCGGTGAAGCCGGAGGACGAGCACGGCGTCGTCGAGGTGGCGGAGCCGATCCCGGACCCGGGTCTGGAGCCGCACGAGCCGCGGATCACCGACATCGACCCGAAGGCGGCCGACCGCGCCGAGCGCCAGGTGTCGGGCATGTTCGGCCTGGCGACGCTGCTGGTGCTGGGCTCCTGTGTCGCGTACTTCGCCATTCCGCGGGACTCGATCCTCGAGTTCGGCCCGCTGTCCGGCAACGCGAACAACATGGTCATCGGCCTGTGCATCGGGCTCGCGCTGTTCCTGATCGGGGCGGGCGCGATCCAGTGGGCCAAGAAGCTGATGGTCGACGAGGAGATCTCCGAGGAGCGCCACGCCGCGCACTCGTCGCCGCAGCAGATCGCCGAGATCACCGAGGCGTTCAAGGAAGGTGCGGAGGAGTCCGGCTTCGGCCGGCGCAAGATGATCCGCAACTCGCTGATCGGCGCGCTCGGCATCCTCGGCCTGCCGGCAATCATCCTGCTCCGCGACCTCGGTCCGCTGCCGGGCCGGGCGCTCTACAACACGATCTGGGCGAAGGGCATCCGGGTCGTCAACGACGTCACCGACCGCCCGATCAAGCCGTCCGACCTGGTCGTCGGCCAGCTGGTCAACGCGGCGCCGGCCAATCTGGCCCCGCTGCAGGAGGAGAACGCCTCCGAGTACCAGAACGCCAAGGCCAAGGCCGCGGTGATCGTGGTCCGGATCAAGCCGAGCGAGATCCGCACCAAGCCGGGCCGGGAGAACTGGGGCATCGACGGCATCCTGTGCTACTCGAAGATCTGCACCCACGTCGGTTGCCCGATCTCGTTGTACGAGCAGACCACGCACCACGTGCTCTGCCCGTGCCACCAGTCGACCTTCGACCTCGCCGACAGCGCAAAGGTCGTCTTCGGCCCTGCTGCCCGCCCGCTGCCTCAGCTACCGTTGGCAGTGGACAGTGAGGGCTACCTGGTTGCGCAGAGCGGCTTCCACGAGCCGGTCGGCCCGAGCTTCTTCGAACGAGGGTGACAACAGTGTCAACAAACACAGAGTTCCCTGGACCGGTCAAGTGGGTCGACGATCGCCTCGGCATCGCGAAGATCGGGAAGAAGAACCTGCGGAAGGTCTTCCCGGACCACTGGTCCTTCATGCTGGGCGAGATCGCGCTCTACAGCTTCATCATCCTGATCCTGACCGGCACCTTCCTGACGTTCTGGTTCAAGCCCTCGATGGCCGAGGTCGAGTACCAGGGCTCGTACAGCCTGCTCAAGGGTCTGCACATGTCGGAGGCCTACGCCTCCACGCTGGACATCACGTTCGACGTCCGCGGCGGTCTGCTGATGCGGCAGATCCACCACTGGGCGGCCGTGCTGTTCATCGCCGCGATGATGGTGCACCTGCTCCGGATGTTCTTCACCGGCGCGTTCCGCAAGCCGCGCGAGCTGAACTGGCTGATCGGCTTCGGGATGCTGTTCCTGGGCATCATCGAGGGCTTCCTCGGCTACGGCCTCCCCGACGACCTGCTGTCCGGCACCGGTCTACGGATCACCAACGGCATGATCCAGGCGTCACCCGTGGTCGGCACGTACATGAACTTCTTCATCTTCGGCGGTGAGTTCCCCGGCGACGACTTCGTTGCCCGGTTCTTCATCGTCCATGTGCTGCTGATACCGGGCATCATCCTGGCCTTGGTCACGGCCCACCTGTTCCTGGTCGTGTACCACAAGCACACGCAGTACGCCGGTCCCGGCCGGACCCAGAAGAACGTGGTCGGCTACCCGCTGTTCCCGGTGTACACGGCCAAGGCCGGTGGCTTCTTCTTCGTCGTCTTCGGCATCACCGCACTGATGGGTGCACTGATGCAGATCAACCCGGTCTGGCTGTACGGGCCGTACAACCCGGCCGAGGTCACCGCGGGTGCGCAACCGGACTGGTACATGGGCTGGCTGGAAGGCTCGGTGCGAATATTCCCCGGCTTCGAGTCACACTTCTGGGGCATCACACTCAGCTGGAACCTGATCATCCCGGCACTGATCGTCCCGCCGGCGTTCGTCACGCTGGTCGCGCTCTATCCGTTCATCGAGGGCTGGATCACCGGTGACAAGCGCGAGCACCACCTGCTCGACCGGCCGCGGGACGTCCCGACCCGGACCGGTATCGGCGTCGCGTTCATCACCTTCTACGCGATGCTGTGGATCGGTGGTGGTAACGACCTGATCGCCACCCACTTCAACCTGTCGCTGAACCACGTGACCTGGTTCCTGCGGTTCGCGGTGATCCTCGGCCCGATCCTGGGCTTCTGGATCGCGCGCCGCTGGGCGATCTCGCTGCAGCGGGCCGACCAGGAGCGGCTGCTGCACGGCCTGGAGACCGGTGTGATCATGCGCTCCCCCGAGGGCAAGTACACCGAGAAGCACCAGCCGATCTCGACGTACGAGGCGTACTCGATCACCGCGCGGGACCGGCTGGTCCCGCACGAGATCGGCCCGGAGACCGACGAGAACGGCGTCCGCGCCCCGCGTCGTGCGCTGCACAAGGCCCGTGCCGCGCTCTCCCGCTTCTACTACGCCGACGCCGTACAGAAGCCGACCACTCAGGAGATCGAGGAGGCGCACGAGCACGCTCACGACGCCGACGAGATCCACGAGCTGACGGAAGACACGGAGACCTACCGAGAGGTCACCAGCGACCGCTCCTGACGTCGAGCACCAGAAGGGCCTCCGGCACCAGCCGGAGGCCCTTCTGCTATTTGCTTCCGAGACAGAACACCAGCCATTCGTCGCCACTCTTCACGCTGTCACTGGTACCGGCGTCCCACCCCGGGACTCCGGCGCAGGCGGCCTTCTCCTCGTCGTCGCCCAGGTTGAAGAGCGCCCGCTCCGACGTGACGTGCTCGATCGACAGCAGCTTGTAGCCGGCTGACCGGTACCAGCACGGGACCTTCCGGTACGACGGCAGTTCCTCGGCCGCGGCCGAGCAGTCGCCGACGTGTCCCTCGGTGATCGATGCGGCCGAGCCCGGCGCCTTCGCACCCACGGCAGGTGCGATGACCTTCGGCACGACATAGAAGGCCATGGCGATCACCAAAGCCCAGAAGAACAGCTGTAGCAGCACGCTCCCACCTGAGCTCTTGTCGTCTGCCGCCGGCTGCTGCTTGACCTGCTGCTTCTTCACCGGCCGCTCGGGCGCCGCCTTCCGCGGTGGCGCCAGCCTCTCGGACGGCGGAAGCTTCTTCGTCGGCGGCGCGACGAGCTTGACGGTCGGTGTATCGAGCAACTGACGGGCGGCGCCGATCGACGGACGATCCGCCGGGTCCTTCGCCAGCAGTGCGGTGATCAGCGGCGTCAGGTCGCTTGCGTGCTTCAGTTCCGGCGGGTCGTCGAACATCACCGCGGTGATCGTCGCGGCCGCCGTCGTACGGTGGAACGGCGAGACGCCCTCGACCGCGTGATACAACGTCACGCCCAGCGAGAACAGGTCGCCGGCCGGTTCGTCCGATCCTCGCAACCTCTCAGGCGCCATGTACTCCGCCGAGCCGATGAACATCCCGGTCGCGGTCACGGTCGTGTCGGTCGGATGTACCGCAATCCCGAAGTCGGCCAGCAGTACCTCGTCGTGTCGCCCGAGCAGCACGTTGCCGGGTTTGACGTCGCGATGCAGGATCCCCGCCGCATGCGCGGCTTCGAGCGCGGACAGCAGCCCGGTCGCGATCCGCCGTGCCTCAGCGACCGGAACCCGGCCGTCGGTACGGATCCGGCTGTCGAGGGACTGACCCTCGACCCAGCGCATCACGATCCAGGGCGAGTCACCGTCGACGACGACCGTGTGCACGGTGACGATGTTCGGATGGTCCCGGAGCCGAGCCGCGTTCCGGGCCTCCCGGGTCGCGCGGCGCAGCGCGTCGGCGCGTTCGTCCGCCGACAGACTCTGCGGCAGCCAGATCTGCTTGACCGCCACGTCGACCTCGAGCGTTTCGTCGACCGCTTTCCAGACCCGGCCGAAGCCGCCGGATCCGATCAGCTCGACCAACCGGTACTGCCCGCCGACCAGGTATCCCGGCGCGACTTCCTCAGCCACTATCACCTCACAGCTCTGCCCCCGACCAGCGAAACCGGAGCGAGCCTATTGACGCGAAGGGGCCAGCGACCGCTCGTGACCGCACCCTGCGCCCGTGTGACCGCAAGCGGTCAGTCGAGAGCTCCGGTGACCTCGGTCAGGTAGTCGCCGACGGTCGTTCGCTCGGCGGCTGTGAGTGCGCTGGTGACAGTGATCAGGCGGTCCAGGAGCGGGCCGAAGAACTGCCAGCCGAGGGCTACTGCGGTATCGGAGACCTGGAGGCGGGCGCTGCGGCCGTCTGTGCGGCTTCTGAGGCGTTCGACGTGCCCGGCAGCCTCCAGGCGGTGGATGACGGCTGTCGTCGCCTGAGAGGTCATTCCGAGCTGTTTAGCGAGCCAGGTGGGCGTGGCCTCCACTCCCCCGCGTTCGGCGTCCAGGAGGCGTACCAGCGCCCGTACGTCGGTCCCGTGCAATCCCGTCGTACGGGCGAACTCCCCGACCGCCAGATCGAGCCGCAGGGCGACCTCCCGGAGCAGGTGCACGATCTCTAATGCTGCGGCCCGCTCCGGGTCAGCCGGTGTCACTCCTTCACGCATGCCCGACAATTTACCTCACTGAGTGAGCTATTCTCGGCGGCATGAGCTTTCAGGACGCGTACGACGCTCTCCTCACCCGCTGGGACGTACCGGTCGAGCAGCTCGAGCTCACCGACGAGTTCGGTACGACGCATGTCAACGCGTGCGGTCCCGCTGACGGACCACCCGTCGTACTGCTTCCGGGGCACGGCGCGACGTCACCGGTGTGGTTCACGATCGCGCCGCGGCTCGCTGAGCGGTACCGCGTCTACGCGATCGACCTGATTGTCGATGCGGGTCGCAGTACGAACAGTGGTCGGACGCCCAAGACGCCGGCCGACCTGCATACGTGGTTGAGCAACACCTTCGATGGGCTCGGCATCGGACGGGCGGTGTTGTGCGGTCACTCGTACGGCGCCTGGATCGCGGTCACGTATGCGATCGAGCACCCGGACCGCGTGGAGCGGCTGGCTCTGCTCGACCCGACGGACTGCTATCTCGGCCTGCGCGTCCCGTACGTTCTCCGGGCTCTGCCCGGCCTGCTGCGGCCGTCCCGCAAGCGCAGCGTCTCGTTCCTGCGCTGGGAGACGCAAGGCCTTCCCATGGACCCTCAAGTCCTGGAGCTGGCCGGTCTGGCCGCGGAGCAGCCATCAACTCCGTTCGTCCGCACCAAACGCCCCACAGACGACCAGCTGCGAGGCCTCGCTCCCCTGGTCTTCGTCGCGGGCCGCAGCAAGAGTCACAACGCAGCTCAGCTGACCCGCCGCGTCAACACGCTCTCCCCCAGCGCCACCGTCGTACAGCTCGAAACCGCAACCCACCACTCCCTCCCGTCCCTCCACGCGGACGAGGTGTGGGCTGCGTGGGCCCACGAATTGCCCACAAAATAAGGGGATTCTGGGCGGCCGGGGGCTCTAGGGTCGATGGCATGGAACTCCTGGGCGAGCGGCCGGTGTGGTCGATGAGTGGCAGCGAACTGCTGTCGACTCTCGACGCGCTGGACGCTGAGGCTGCCCGCCGGGAGACGTACCGGTTGGCGGTGATCGCCGCGATCGAGAGCACTGGGTACGCCACTGAACTCGGCGCCCGGGACACCGCGGAGCTCCTGCCGTTCCGCTACCGGCAGGACGCATCTGTGGCCCGCCGAGCGCTCCGCCTCGCCCGGGCCCTGCCGAAGTACCACGCCGTATCCAGCGCCCTCGACGACAACGCTGAGGATGACGGGAGTGAGTGGTTGCTGCGGCCGGCGCAGGCGGAGGCGATCGTGTCTGCGCTCGAGCGGGTGCCGTTGCATGTGCCGGTCGCTGATCTCGACGCGGCCGAGCGGGAGCTGGTGAAGCTCGCCGCGCACCTGTCTCCCCAAGAGCTGCGCGCGGCCGGCAAAGGAGATGCGGGACATTCTGGACACCGACGGACCCGAGCCCGAGGAAGACAAGGCGTACAGCCGCGAGTCGCTGACCTTTACCCCGGAGGATCGCGGTGTGAAGTTCCGCGGGTACCTCGCGAACGAGAACGCCGAACTCTTTCGTGCCCTGATCCACGCCGGTTCCCGTCCACACAAGACCGCCGACGGCGAACACGACCCACGCTCCCGCGAGAAGCGCCAGGCCGACGCGCTGTCTGCCACCCTCAGCATCGCCGCCGCGGCGACCGACACCGCGCAGAAGACGGATCTCGCCGCGGGAGGCTCCGCGTCTGATGTGGTGCCCGGGTTCGGAGCCAAGGCGCAGCTGACGGTCACCATCGACTTCGAGGACCTGAAGGCGGCAACCGCGAACGCGAGCGGACAGGTGGTGTACGGCGACGGACTGTCGGCTGCCACGGTACGGCGCTTGGCCTGTGACGCGAGGATCATCCCGCTCGTCCTCGGTGCGAACTCCGAGCCCCTGGACGTGGGCCGCAGCGAACGCCTGGTGACTCGGGCGATGCGTCGCGCACTCAACGCCCGCGACCAAGGCTGCGTCGTCTGCGGCGCACCGCCGATCATGTGCGACGCGCACCACCTGCGCTCCTGGATCGACGGCGGCGAGACGAAGACCTCCAACCTCGCGCTCGTGTGCCGACGCCACCACGTCGCCCTGCACAACGGCCAGTGGCGCGTCACGATCACCGACGGGATGGTCAAGGTCGCCCGCCCGAGCTGGGCAGAACCACCACCCAGACAGCGCTCACGATGGAAGGCCGACAAGGCTGTCCTCCGACAAGCGGCCGACTTCGCGTTGGCCGACGTACCAGCGGGCTGAACCACGGAGCTCCAGCCAGTGGTGAAAACACAACAGCCTCCTGACCGCGGGCATGCGGGGAGGAGGCTGTTGCGTCTTGGTGCGTCAGGAGAGGGCGGAGCCGGCCTTGTAGGCGGCCCAGGTGCCGTTCCAGTCGGTCCAGCCGTTACCGGGCTCCATGTGGCGGGTGGTGCCGGTGACGATCACCGGGTCGCCGCGGAGGGTCTGGTTGTAGTACCACTGGGCGTCCTTGAGGCTCATGCCCACGCAGCCGTGGCTGACGTTGGAGCTGCCCTGGCTGCCGGACGACCACGGGGCGCCGTGGATGAACTCGCCGGAGCTGGTGACCCGCTGGGCCCACTTCACGTCCGGGATGTTGTAGTACTCCGGGTCGCCGGGCTTGAGGCCGACCGTCGCCGCGTCCATCCGCTTCACCGGGAACTTCTCCATGATCACCTTCACGCCGCTGCGGGTGGTGAAGCCGTCCTTGCCGGCGGTGATCGGGATGGTCCGGGCCAGCTTGCCGTTGATCGTCACCGCCATCGTGTGCTTCTTGACGTTGATGTTGGTGACCACCGACTTGCCGATGGTGAACGCGATCGTCCGGCTCGCGGTGCCCCAGGTGTTGTTGCCCGCGTTGACGCCCAGGGTGCCGATGTCGACGGTCACCTTGGTGCCGGCCGGCCAGTAGTTCTTCGGGCGGTAGTTGACCTGCTTGCTGTTCACCCAGTGCCAGCTGCCGTCGACCGGCACCGAGGTCTTCACCGTGAGCCGCTTCTCGACCGCGGCGCGGTCCTTGACCGGGTTGTTCCAGAAGATCTGGACCGGCAGCGCGACGCCGACGGTCTCACCGTTCAGCGGGACGACCGAGGCCTTCAGGCTCTTCGACGCCTTCAGCGTCTTGAAGGTCGAGCTGATCGGCACGGTGGCACCGTCGGTGCCCTCGGCCGAGCCGCTCACCGTGTACGTGGCGCCGGGCTTGAGCTGCGGCAACGACGTCCACTGGGTCTTCTCGGCGTTGAAGCTGCCGGTCACCTTGTCGCCGTCGTCGTCCTTGAGCGTGACCGCGGTCAGCTTGCCGGCCGTGGTGGTCACCGTCACCGGCTTGTCCGGCTGCACCGACGAGGCGCCCTTGGCGGGCACGATCGCGATGCTGGCCGACCCCGGGGTCTCCGACGGACTCGTCGAGTTCCCTGGTGTGCTGGAGGCACCTGGCGAGGTGCTCTGCGACGTGGACGTACTCGGCGTCGACTGCCCGCCGCCGCCGGTGCCGCCGCCGGCCTCTGTGTCGCTACAGGCAGTACCGGCCAGCAGCAGGACGCAGATCCCCGCCACGGCAAGGCCGTGCTTCCTCACCGAACCGCTCACCATTCCCCAGTTCTCCCCTGTTTAGTCAGACCGCGGTAAGGGTAACCTGCCGCAGCGACATTTCCCTGCATCCGTGCGCGCCGTTCTGGTACGGTCCACAACTCTCCGTACCGGTGCGCACTACTACAGACGCACGAAAACGCCGCCCGGTTCGTTCCCGGACGGCGTTTTTCGTACGACTCTCAACTAGTGAGCGTGGTCACCGCGGTAGTACTCGAAGATGAACCCGCTCAGCGTGACGATGCCGATCCCGCAGCCGGCGATGAACAGCCACCAGCCGAAGACGACGCCGAGGACGACCACCGCCAGCGTCAGCGCGCACCACAGCGGCCACCAGGAGTACGGCGGGAAGAAGCCGAGCTCGCCGGCCCCTTCGACGATCTCCGCTTCCTTGCGGTCCTCCGGCCGGGCGTCCATCCGCCGGGCGGTGACGCTCAGGTAGAACGCCACCAGCAGTGACAGGAAGAACGTCATCACCAGTGCGGTGGTGCCGGTCGGGTCCTCGGACATCAGCCAGTAGATCGGCGTGACGACGAGCACGAACACACTCAGGATCCCGAAGACCCAGGCTTCGACCTTCACGCCTTGTCCTTCCCGTCGTTCCCGGCATCGGACTCAGCATCGGACTCGACCTGCTCGACCAGGTGCTCGACGCGGCCCTGGTCCTCACCCGCGTCCAGCAGGTTGTCCTTGCCGGCCCGGTTGTCCGGGTACTCCGCGAGCGCCAGGTCGGCGTGGTGCAGGTCGAACGCCGGGGACTCCGAACGGATCCGGGGCAGCTTCTCGAAGTTGTGCCGCGGCGGCGGCGAGCTGGTCGCCCACTCCAGCGAGCGGCCCCAGCCCCACGGGTCGTCGACACCCACCGGCGGGGTCTTGCGGGACTTGTAGATGTTGTAGAAGAACGGCAGCATCGACGCGCCCAGGATGAAGGCACCGACGCTGGACACCTCGTTCAGCGTGGTGAAGCCTTCGTTGGCGCCGTACGACGCGTAGCGCCGCGGCATGCCCTCGACGCCGAGCCAGTGCTGCACGAGGAACGTGGTGTGGAAGCCGATGAACAGCAGCCAGAAGTGCAGCTTGCCGAGCCGCTCGTCGAGCATCCGCCCGGTGAACTTCGGCCACCAGAAGTAGAACCCGGCGAACATCGCGAACACCACGGTGCCGAAGACGACGTAGTGGAAGTGCGCGACCACGAAGTACGAGTCGGACAGCTGGTAGTCCAGTGCCGGCGAGGCCAGGATGACGCCGGTCAGACCGCCGAAGAGGAAGGTGGTCAGGAAGCCCACCGACCAGAGCATCGGGGTGTCGAACGACACCGACCCGCCCCAGATCGTGCCGATCCAGTTGAAGAACTTCACGCCGGTCGGGACCGCGATCAGGAACGTCATGAACGAGAAGAACGGCAGGTTCACCGCGCCGGTGACGAACATGTGGTGTGCCCACACCGCCACCGAGAGGACCGCGATACCGAGGGTCGCGCTGACCAGACCGATGTAGCCGAAGACCGGCTTCCGGCTGAACACCGGCAGGATCTCGGTCACGATGCCGAAGAACGGCAGCGCGATGATGTACACCTCGGGATGCCCGAAGAACCAGAACAGGTGTTGCCAAAGTATCGGCCCGCCGTTGGCCGCGTCGAAGACATGGGCCCCGAGTGTTCGGTCCGCCTCCAGCACCAGCAGCGCCGCCGCCAGGATCGGGAAGGCGATCAGGACCAGGATCGACGTGACCAGGATGTTCCAGGTGAAGATCGGCATCCGGAACATCGTCATACCCGGAGCGCGCATGGTGATGATCGTGGTGATGAAGTTGACCGCACCCAGGATCGTGCCCAGACCGGCCATCCACAGACCCATGATCCACAGGTCGCCGCCGATGCCCGGCGAACGGACCGCGTTCGACAGCGGGGCGTAGGCGAACCAGCCGAAGTCGGCCGCGCCGCCCGGGGTGAAGAAGCCGCTGATCGTGATCAGGCCGCCGAACAGGAACAGCCAGAAGCTGAACATGTTCAGCCGCGGGAACGCGACGTCGGGGGCGCCGATCTGGATCGGCATGATCTCGTTCGCGAAGCCGACGAACAGCGGGGTCGCGAACAGCAGCAGCATGATCGTGCCGTGCATCGTGAAGAGCTGGTTGTACACCTCTTCGTTCACGATCTGCAGACCCGGCTTGGCCAGCTCGGCGCGGATCAGCAGCGCCATCACGCCGCCGATCAGGAAGAACGCGAACGACGTGATCAGGTACATGTGCCCGATCAGCTTGTGGTCCGTCGTGGTCAGGTACTTGACCAGCAACTCGCCCTTGCTGCGCCGCCGGGGCAGCGCGCTGGTGCTACCGATAGCGCCGGTGCGCTCGGCGAAGTCGGTCACTTCTCGCCCCCTGTACCGGGAATGGTGGTGGCGTCGGCGCCGCCGGTTGCGGCGCCGGTCTGGCCCCTGGCGGCCAGTTCGCGCAGGTGTGCGTCGTACTCGTCGCGGGAGACCACCTTGACGGTGAAGACCATCCGGCTGTGGTAGAGCCCGCAGAGCTCAGCGCACTTGCCGGCGAAGGTGCCGGTCTTGGTCGGGGTCAGCTCGAACTTGTTCGTCTTGCCCGGGATCACGTCGAGCTTGAAGTAGAACGACGGCACCCAGAAGGAGTGGATGACGTCCGGCGAGGTCAGGTCGAAGTGGACCGACTCGTTCACCGGCAGCCACAGGGTGGCCGGCTTGTCCATCGTGCCGGTCTCCCAGACGCCCTGCTGCCCGTCGACGGTGTCCTTGTAGTTGAAGGTCCACTGCCACTGCTGGCCCACCACGTTCACGGTGTGCTGCGGGTTGGCGTCCATCCTCGTGACCTGGTTGCCGTGCTCGACGGTGTAGAAGAACAGCACACCGATGATCGCGAACGGGGCCAGGGTGTAGAGCACCTCGAGCGGCAGGTTGTACCGCACCTGCCGGGGTGCCTCGTCGTTGCGCTTGCGGTACCGCACCGAAACCCACAGGATCAGGCCCCAGACCATCACGCCGACGATCAGGGCGGCGATCCACGCCCCGATCCAGAGGCTGCGAATGGCCTCGGTCCGGTCCGATGCGCCCTCGGGCAGACCGAGTCGTTTCCACTGCTCAGTGGTCGCCGTCGAGCAACCGGTCAGCAGCAGGGTGCCGAGCACCACTGCACTGCCGACCAGCAGGCGACGCTTCGCCGGCCGTGTGGCGCCGGCAGAACCTGCCGGTCGCTCCTCCACTCCGGGCGTGCCGTTCGAACCCACGGGGCGCCTTTCCCTTCCCAAGTGAGACTGACGACCAAACACTACTGGACACCATTCGCGTCTCCGCGCATAGGTAGGGCTTAGCGTTTCCCCTGTGAGCGAGCGTACGTATCTGGACGCCGCATCGGCCGAGCCGATGCACCCTGCGGCACGGGAGATGTTGCTCTCGGCAGTGGATTCCGGATGGGCCGATCCGGTGCGTCTGCACCACGAGGGCCGGACCGCGAGACTGCTGCTGGACAACGCCCGCGCGGTCCTCGCGGACGCGGTCGGGGTGCGGCCGGACGAGTTGTACCTGACCACCTCCGGTACGGCGGCGATCCAGGCCGGTCTGACCGCGGTACGGGCCGCGCGCAGCCGGGTCGGGGCAACGATCGTGCACAGTGCGGTCGAGCATTCCGCCGTACTGCACACGGCTGGAGAGGCGGCGGTCGAGGTCGGCGTGGACCGGCTGGGGCGGGTCGGGCTGGCCGCCTTCACAGACGCCGTACGGCGACCTGGTGTGGCTGTAGCTGCGCTGCAGTCGGCGAACCATGAGGTGGGGACGCGCCAGCCGATCGAGGCGGCAGCTGCGGCAGCAGGCGACGTACCGCTGTTTGTTGACGCGTCCGCGTCGGTCGCGCACGACGTCGTACCCGCGGGCTGGTCGGTGCTCGCGGCAAGCGCACACAAGTGGGGCGGACCCGCGGGTGTCGGGCTGCTGGCTGTGAAGAAGGGCACGCGGATCGCACCGGCGTGGCCGATGGACGAGCGGGAGGACGGCCTCTCCCCCGGGTTCCCGAACGTCCCCAACGCCCTGGCTGCAGCCGCTGCGTTGCAGGCGCGGCTGGCTGAGGCGGAGGAGCTCGGCAAGCAGCACAGGGCCTGGATCGACGAGGTACGCCGTCGTGTGGCCGCGGACATCCCCGATGTCGAAGTAGTAGGCGACGCGGACGACCGCCTGCCGCACATCCTCACGTTCTCCTGTCTCTATGTGGACGGTGAGGCGCTGGTGACCGCACTGGACGCTGAGGGGTTCGCCGTCTCCAGTGGTTCGGCCTGTACGTCGAGCACGCTCCGGCCCTCGCACGTGCTGGCAGCGATGGGCGTACTGACCCACGGCAACGTCCGTGTCTCTCTCGGGCGCGACACGACCCACGACGAGGTGCAGCGGTTCTGTGCTGTCCTTCCAGGACTGGTGCAGCGGATCCGGGCGGAGGTGGGGATGTGAACGTCGACCTGGACTGTCGCGGCCTGCTCTGTCCACTCCCGGTGATCAAACTGGCCAAAACGCTACCGACTGTTGCCGTGGGCGACACGGTGACAGTGCTGGCCGACGACCCGGCCGCGGCGACCGACATCCCGGCGTGGTGCCGGATGCGCTCTCAGGAGCTGGTGTCGGCCGGGGAAAACCAGTACGTCGTACGGCGAGTCAGCTGACACACTGCGCGACGTGACCGACTTCGCGTACAAGCCGACGCTCACCGGGGACCTGGTGGTCCTGCGCCCACTGGACGAGGGCGACTACGACGCGCTACGCGCCGCCATGGACGACCCGGACGTCACCCGCCTGACCGGCAGCCACGGCGAGATCGGTGAGGAGCAGGCCCGCGAGTGGATGCGGACCCGCAAGGACCAGACCGACCGGCTGGACCTCGCCATCGTCGACAAGACGTCGGGGGCCGTCGTCGGTGAGGCCGTGCTGAACAACTGGGACCCGGACAACCAGTGCTGCAGCTTCCGGATCCTGATCGGCCCGGCCGGCCAGGGCCGCGGCCTCGGGACCGAGGCGACGCGGCTGATCGTCGGCTACGGCATCGAGCAGCTCGGCCTGCACCGGATCAGCCTCGGCGTCTACGCGTTCAACCCGCGGGCCCAGCGCGCCTACGAGAAGGCGGGCTTCAAGGCCGAGGGCGTACTGCGGGACGCGCTGCGGTGGGACGGCGAGTGGGTCGACGAGATCGTGATGTCCGTACTGGCCCCCGAATGGATGCCGTCTATGGATACCGTCTGAGGTGTGATCAAGGCCGAACGCATCGCCGTACTGACCGGCGCCGGGATCTCGACCGCGTCGGGGATCCCCGACTTCCGGGGCCCGCAGGGGATATGGACGAAGAACCCGGCCGCAGAGGCGATGTTCGACATCGACGAGTACGTCGCCAGTCGCGAGGTCCGGGTGGCGACCTGGAAGCACCGGCTGGCCGTGCCGGCGTGGACGGCCGAACCGAACCCGGGTCATCTCGCTCTGGTCGAGCTGGAGCGGCAGGGCCGTCTGACCGGTCTGATCACGCAGAACGTCGACGGGCTGCACCAGAAGGCCGGCTCGTCGCCGGAGCTGGTCCACGAGCTGCACGGCACGGTCTGGTACGTCGACTGTCTCCAGTGCGAGCGCCAGATCCCGATGGCCGACGTACTCCCCCGACTCGAGTCAGGCGACGAGGACCCGGCTTGTGAG
Organism: Kribbella soli; assembly: GCF_004331345.1. Lineage (GTDB taxonomy): Bacteria > Actinomycetota > Actinomycetes > Propionibacteriales > Kribbellaceae > Kribbella > Kribbella soli. The sequence continues at coordinate 720,422 of NZ_SJJZ01000003.1, forward strand.
GTGTGCGGCGGCATCCTGAAGTCCGCCACCGTCTCGTTCGGCCAGTCTCTCGACCGGGCGGTACTGGACCGAGCTGTCGCAGCCACCGAGTCAGCCGACCTGTTCCTGGCTGTCGGCACGTCACTGCAGGTCTACCCGGCCGCGGGTCTCTGCGACCTCGCGCTGAATGCCGGAAAGCCTCTGATCGTCATGAACGCACAACCGACGCCGTACGACGAGCAGGCGACGACTGTGCTGCGCACACCGATCGAGACGACACTGCCGGACCTCGTGACCTTACCGTGACATTCGAGCCCTCCTCACGGTAAAAGGCGGCGGCTACCGTCCCCGGCAGGGTGAGTCGGCGGGGAGGGGCACGTGATGCGCGGGTTCAGGCGTTCGACAGCAGGTTTCACCGCAGCCGCAGTGGTCGTACTGGGGTTGGGTACGGCAGCACCGGCTCCAGCCCAAGTGACGGCGGACAAGGTGATCACCGTCGCGGGCTCGTTGCAGAGCGAGTTGGGGTGCGCGACCGACTGGGATCCGGGCTGCGACGCGTCCAGTCTGGGTGCGAGTGCGCCGTACACGAAGGTGTTCGACGTACCGGCGGGGTCGTACGAGTTCAAGGTCACGGTCAACAAGAGCTGGGACGAGAACTACGGCGCCGGCGGCGTGCGGGACGGCCAGAACATCCCGCTGCGGCTCGAAGGCCCGGCCAAGGTGCAGTTCAGTTACAACGACACTAGTCACGTTGTGACGATGACGCCGGTGGAGCTCGCCGGTCCGACGGTGACGGCCGCCGACAAGATGCTCGCGACACCGAGCCTGCGCCCGGACCTCACCAAGGAGCGGTTCTACTTCCTGATGGCTGACCGGTTCGCCAATGGCAACAAGGCGAACGACGCCGGCGGACTCACCGGTGACCGGCTGCAGACCGGGCTCGATCCGAAGGACAAGGGTTTCTACCACGGCGGTGACCTCGCCGGAGTGATCCAGAAGCTCGACTACATCAAGTCCCTCGGTACGACGTCGATCTGGCTGACCCCGTCGTTCAAGAACCAACCGGTGCAGGGCTCCGGCGCCAATGCGAGCGCTGGGTACCACGGGTACTGGATCACCGACTTCACCCAGATCGATCCGCACCTGGGCACCAACGCCGACATGCAGCAGCTGATCGACCTCGCGCACCGCAAGGGGATGAAGGTCTTCTTCGACATCATCACCAACCACACCGCGGACGTGATCGACTACCAGTCCGGCCAGTACGGCTACATCCCGAAGTCCACCTCGCCGTACAAGGATGCCCAGGGCAAGGAATTCAACGACAAGGACTATGCCGGCACCGACACCTTCCCGGCGCTGGACAAGAACATCTCCTTCCCCAACATCCCGGTCTTCCGGACGCCGGCCGACGAGACCGTCAAGGTCCCGGCCTGGCTGAACGACCCGACGCTGTACCACAACCGCGGCGACTCGACGTTCGCCGGCGAGAGCGCGGAGTACGGCGACTTCGTCGGGCTGGACGACCTGTTCACCGAGCAGCCGAAGGTCCGGGACGGGATGATCGACGTCTACAAGACCTGGGCCGAGCTCGGGATCGACGGGTTCCGGATCGACACCGTGAAGCATGTGAACATCGAGTTCTGGCAGAAGTTCTCGCCCGCGATCCTGGCGGCGGCGAAGAACGCCGGCTCGAAGAACTTCTTCATGTTCGGCGAGGTCTTCGACGCGAACCCGCAGTTCATGTCGACCTACACGACCAAGGGCGCGCTGCAGGCGACGCTCGACTTCGGGTTCCAGCAGAGCGCGGTCGCGTACGCGAAGGGCGACCCGAGTACCAAGCTGCAGGACTTCTACGCGGACGACGACTACTACACCGACACGGACTCGAACGCGTACGAGCTGCCGACGTTCCTCGGCAACCACGACATGGGCCGTGTGGGCACGTTCCTGAAGCAGGGCGGCGCCGCCGGTCAGGACCTGCTCGCGCGGGACAAGCTGGCACATTCGCTGATGTACCTGACCCGCGGCCAGCCGGTCATCTACTACGGCGACGAGCAGGGCTTCACAGGTCCCGGTGGTGACAAGGACGCGCGGCAGGACATGTTCGCGACCCAGACCGCCGACTACGCGGACGACGAGGTCGTCGACGGCACGGGTACGACGACGATCGGCAACAAGGACAGGTACGACGTCAGCTCGCCGATGTACAAGCACATCGCGGCGATGGCGAAACTGCGTGCCAAGTACCCCGCCCTGTCCGACGGGCGACAGGTGCACAGGTACGCGTCCAAGGCCAACGGCCTGTACGCGTTCAGTCGGATCGGCAGCGACAACGTCGAGTACCTGGTGGTCGCGAACAACTCGAACACCGCGGCCGCTGCGACGGTGGCGACGTACGGACCGAACACGTGGCTCAAGCCTGTGTACGGCGGCTCAAAGTCGGTGAAGACCGACCGTGAGGGCAGGGTGGCCGTCAGCCAGGGTCCTCTGTCCGTGACGGTGTACCAGGCCCAGACCAAGGTCCCGCCGCGGGCCAAGGCGCCCAACGTCTACATGAGCTCGCCAGAGGCCGGTGCAGCGGTCGGTGGGCGCGCAGAGATCGCTGCTGCGGTCCCAGCGAACACCCCGGTGACAGTGACGTTCGGCTACCGACCTGTGGGTACGACGGCGTGGAAGCGGCTCGGTGCCGACGACAACGCGCCGTACCGCGTCTTCCACGACGTGTCCGGGCTGGCCAAGGGCACGCTGCTCGAGTACCGCGCCGTACTGCGGGATGCCTCGGGCAACTACTCGGTCTCCGGTTCGTACGGCGTGGTTGGTGACGCTGCTGCGCCGGGTGGCGGCGGTGGCGGGACAGGTCCCGTCGTACAGCCGGCCAACGTATCTGTCCCGGGAGACCACAACAGTGAGATGGGCTGCGGCGGGGACTGGGCGCCGGACTGCGGGCAGGCTCAGCTGAAGCTGGACGCGAAGGACAAGGTCTGGAAGGGCACGTACACGTTGCCGCCCGGTGAGCACGCGTACAAGGCGGCGATCAACAAGACCTGGGACGAGAACTACGGCGCCGGCGGTGTGCTGAACGGCGCCAACATCTCGTACACCGCACCGACCACACCGGTCACGTTCTACTACGAGCACGGACGGCACTTCGCCACGTCCACCGCACAGGGGCCGATCATCACTGCGCCCGGGTCGTTCCAGACCGCACTGGGCTGTCCGACGGACTGGGATCCGTCCTGCATGCGACCCTGGTTGACCGACGAGGACGGCGACGGGACCTACACCTGGTCCACCAGCGAGCTGAAGGCGGGCAACTATGAGGCGAAGGTCGCGCACAACCTGTCAATGGACGAGAGCTACCCGGCTCAGAACGTACCGGTCGTGGTGCCGTCGGACGGGCTGGTCGTCACGTTCTCGTACGTGCTCGCGACCCACCAGTTCACGGTGACGACGGCCAAGCCCGGTGCACAGCCGGACCTGAGTCAGGCGAAGGCGTACTGGCTCGACCGCAACACCCTCGCCGTACCCGCGGTCGACCACGCCGAGCGGTACCGGTGGCGGCTGCACTGGTCGGACACCGGTTCGCTGAAGATCGACGCGAACGACATCGGCGGCTCGTCGGCCGCACTGCGCTACGACCCCGCCGTGGTGAAACCGGGGTACACCACACTGCGGCTCGACCAAGCGGACGTACGCAAGATCCTCACCGGTCAGCTCGGTCTGGCGCAGTACGACGACGCAGTGCGACTGCTGGACGCGACCGGCGTCCAGATCCCGGGTGTGCTCGACGACGTCTACGGAAACGCGACCGGCCGCTCCTACGGCGTCACGTGGCAGGGCGGCAAGCCGACCTTCACCCTCTGGACACCGACCGCCCAGGACGTGCGGCTGACGATCGGATCGTCGACAATCCCAATGCACACCAACGGCGACGGTTCCTGGTCGGTCAGTGGATCACGGTCGTGGAAGAACGCGTCGTACCGCTATCAGGTGAAGGTGTACGCACCCAGCACCGGCAAGGTCGAGACGAACGTCGTCACGGACCCGTATTCGGTGGCGTTGACCACCGACTCGACGTACTCCGTTGCCGCTGATCTCAACGATCCGGCGGGTAAGCCGGCGCTCTGGTCGACCACTCCCGCGCCGAAGCTCGCGCGGGGCGTCGACTCGACCATCTACGAGCTGCACGTGCGGGACTTCTCGATCAACGACAGCACGGTGCCGGCTGCGCACCGCGGTACCTATCTGGCCTTTGCCGACGAAGGCAACGGGACCAAGCACCTGCGGTCGCTCAAGGCAGCCGGGCTCAACACCGTGCACCTATTGCCGACATTCGACATTGCATCAATCCCCGAGACCGGACAGCAGACGCCCGCGTGCGATCTCAAGTCGCTGCCGCCCGACTCCGAGCAGCAGCAGGCCTGCGTGACAGCGGTGGCTGCGAAGGACGGGTTCAACTGGGGCTACGACCCGTTCCACTGGCTCGCGCCGGAGGGGTCGTACGCGACTGCCCGGGATGGCCTGGCGCGCGTCGCGGAGTTCCGCACGATGGTCGGCGGACTGCACAAGGCCGGGCTGCGCGTCGTCCTCGACCAGGTCTTCAACCACACCCCGGCCGCAGGTCAGGCGCCGACATCGGTGCTGGACCAGATCGTGCCCGGGTACTACCAGCGGCTCAACGCGACCGGGAAGGTCGAGACCTCGACCTGCTGCAGCAACATCGCGACCGAGCATGCGATGGCCGAGAAGATCATGGTCGACGGCACGGTGAGCTGGGCGCGCAACTACCACGTTGACGGCTTCCGGTACGACCTGATGGGTCACCACACCAAGGCGAACATGCTGAAGGTCCGCGCCGCGCTGGACAAGCTGACGCTCGCCAAGGACGGCGTCGACGGCAAGTCGATCTACCTGTACGGCGAGGGCTGGAACTTCGGCGAGGTCGCGAACGACGCGCTGTTCGTCCAGGCCCGGCAGGGGAATCTCGGCGGGACCGGGATCGGCACGTTCTCCGACCGGCTGCGGGACGCGGTCCGGGGCGGCGGGCCGTTCGACGACAACCCGCGGGTCCAGGGCTTCGGCTCCGGCGAGGCGAGCGACCCGAACGGTGACCCGGTGAACGGTACGCCGGACGACCGCGCCAAGCGGCTCGCCCACGACACCGACCTGGTCCAGCTCGGGCTGGCCGGCAACCTGAGGTCGTTCAGCTTCACGTCGGCGTCCTCCGGGAGTGTCGTCCGCGGGGACCAGGTCGACTACAACGGCTCACCGGCCGGGTACGCCGACCAGCCGGACGAGGTGATCACGTACGTCGATGCCCATGACAACGAAACGTTGTGGGACACGCTGACCTACAAGCTGCCGCCGAACCTGCCGATGCCGGACCGGATCCGGATGAACACGTTGTCGCTGGCAACGACCGCGCTGGCGCAGACACCGTCGTTCTGGCACGCCGGCGCGGACCTGCTGCGGAGCAAGTCGCTGGACCGCAACTCGTACGACTCCGGCGACTGGTTCAACACGCTCGACTGGACCGGTGCCGACAACGGCTTCGGGCACGGGCTGCCGCCGAAGACCGACAACGAGGCCAAGTGGCAGTACATGCGGCCGCTGCTCGGCACCGCGGCCCTGAAGCCGTCGGCGACCGATGTGGCCTCGGCCTCCGCCGCGGCCGCCGATCTGCTGAAGCTGCGCTTCTCCACTCCCCTGTTCCGCCTCGGGTCGGCCGCTCTCATCAATCAGAAACTGAGCTTCCCCCTGAGCGGTACGACGCCGGGCGTCATCACCATGCGCGTCGACGACACCGTCGGCCCGGACGTCGACCCGGCCCTGAAGGGCCTCGTGGTCGTCTTCAACTCCACCAACTCCACGGTCACCCAGCAGGTCCCCGGTCTGACCGGCGCGAACCTGAGCTTGTCCCCTGTGCAGGCCAACGGCTCTGATGCAGTGGTCAAGCAGACCACGTGGTCCTCGGCCGCGGGCACCGCAACAGTCCCGCCGCGAACTGTCGCCGTACTGGTCCAGCACTAGAGAGTCCAGCGCTAGAGGCCGGCGAACCGAGCTGCCGCTACGAAAGCCGCCAACGCCAGAAGGATGGTGTTGGCGGCTGTCGAGCCGGGCTCGCGCAGCGAGGAGTGGGAGGTGGCCGCGCCGATCATGACGACGCACAGGCCCACGGCCGCGAGTGGGGTGAGGACGCGGGCGGTGCCGGACAGCCAAGGCGCGAAGAGACCGGCCACCGCGAGGAGCTCGCAGACAGCCACGAAGCGGACCAGCGGCATGGGGAACGGGGCGATCCCGGTCTGACCGGTGGCGATCAGGCGAGCACGAGACATGACGGCCTTCAGGACGCCCGAGATCGTGAAGACAACCGCCAGCACTCCGCTGAAGATCCAGGTGATCGTATTCATGTCGATTGCAGACGATCGACAGCTCAGAGCTGTGACACTGTCACTGGAAGGCGTCCCCGATCGTCTGTGATTGGTGTGATGGAGGAACTCAGGCCGCTGCTGCTGTCGATCGCGTACCGGATGCTGGGCACGTTCGGGGACGCGGAGGACGTCGTACAAGAGGCGTACCTGCGGCTGCACCGGGAGCCCGAGGTCACTTCACCGAAGGCGTTCCTGACCACGGTGACGACCCGCCTGGCGATCGACCAACTGCGATCGGCGCGACGGCAGCGGGAGGAGTACCTCGGACCGTGGCTGCCGGAGCCGGCCGTCGACGAGTACGTCGACCTTGCAGACCGCGCCGCGCTCTCGGACTCGCTCTCCACCGCGTTCCTCGTCGTCCTCGAACGACTCACCCCGGACCAGCGCGCGGTGTTCCTGCTCGGTGACGTGTTCGGCTACTCGTACGACGATCTCGCCGGCTTCCTCGGCAAGACGCCGGCCAACTGCCGCCAGCTCGCCGTCCGCGCCCGCCGTCGGATTGCCGACAATCGACCGCGCTTCGACCCGTCCCCGCAGGAACGCGACGAGCTGGTACGACGGTTCGTCGCGGCCGCCGAGGACGGTGAGCTGGAGGCACTCGTCGCCGTACTCACCCCGGACGCGACCTTCACCGGCGACGGCGGCGGCAAGGGCGGCTTCCCCCGTCCGGTGCACGGCGCCGGCAACGTGGCCCGGATGCTCATCGGCGCCTTCGGCAAGTTCCGCGAACTGACCTCCGAGCCGGTGCATGTCGGCGGTCAGCCCGCGCTGCGGATCCACGATCGGTCGAACCACACCGTCGCGGTCTGGTCGTTCACCATCGCCGAAGGCCGGATCACCGCGATCCACGGCATCGTGAATCCCGACAAGCTGACCCACCTCCAGCCGTCAGGGCACCCGGACGACCAGAGCTGACGCGTCGACCTCGGCGGTCAACGACGTGCCGTTCGAGACGGTGTCGCCATCGAGCTGGCGCCGTACTGTCCGCTCCGCCCGGACCTGGATGCGACGACCGGTGAAGCGCTGCAGATGTTCCTCGCGCCAGGACTTGAGCACCAGGCCGAGCAAGAGCCGCGGCCACTGACTGACCCGGCGCGGGGTGAGGAGCACCGCGTCGATCCGCCCGTCGTCGGGTGCTGCGTCCGGCAGCAGCGGGATGTTCGCCTGCAGCGTGCCGACGTTGCCGAGCACCACGGTGCGCGCGCGACGGCGTACCGCGGGCTGGTCGTCGACCGTGATCTCGACCCGGACGAACGGATGGTTCAGGTTCTTCAGCGTCGACACGACGTACGCCGCCCAGCCGGCCCGCTTCTTCAGGTCCTCGGGGGCATCCGCGATGATCGCGGCATCCAGCCCGAGGCCTGCCATCACCACGAAACGGTCGGCCGGCAACTGGTCTCCCTCGACCCGCACGCTGTCGATCCGCCGGTCCGAGCCATCGAGTACCTCGGCCAGCGCGGTCTCGAGCTCGAGCGAGATGCCGAGGTTGCGGGCGAGCAGGTTCCCGGTTCCGGCCGGCAGCACCCCCGCCGGGATATCGGTCCCGGCGAGCTCGGCGCACACCACCCGCACGGTCCCGTCACCGCCGGCCACCAGGACCAGGTCGACCGCCTCGTCGATCGAACGCCGGGCCATCGTCACACCGGCGTCGTCCTCGGTCGTCTCCAGCCACAGCGGATTCTCGTACCCCCGCGCGGCCAGCGCCTTCTCGACGGTACGACGGAAGTCGTCGCCGTCGACCTTCACCGGGTTCACGATCACGGCTGCCCGCCTGGCAGAACTCACCTGATATTTGTCCGTTCGGAGAGATAGCGTGCTGAGAATGAGCAGACTTCCACGGAGTACGCCAGAAGCCCAGGGGCTGTCCGCTGCCGCGCTCGACAATTTCGTCGGAGCGCTCGACGCCGGGCGACCGGAGATCCAGACCGTGATGCTGGTGCGGCACGGCCACGTGGTGCTGGAGGAGGCGTGGGCGCCGTACCGGCTGGAGGATCGGCACCTGCTGTTCTCGGTGTCGAAGAGTTTCACGTCGACCGGCATCGGGCTCGCGATCGACGCGGGGCTGTTGTCACTGGACGACCAGGTGATCTCGTTCTTCAACGCGGACGAGTTGCCCGAGACGGTCAGCGACAACCTGGCCGCGATGAAGGTCCGGCACCTGCTGACGATGACGACCGGGCACTCGCAGGACACCGTCGAGGCGCTCAGCCGGGATCGCCGGATGGTGAAGATCTTCCTCGGACTCGACGTGCAGCACGAGCCGGGCACGGAGTTCGTGTACAACAGCGGCGCGACGTACATGCTGTCGGCGATCTTGCAGCGTCTCACCGGCGAGAGCCTGCTCGACTACCTGCGTCCGCGGCTGTTCGAGCCGCTCGGCGCCACCGAGGCGACCTGGCAGGTGTCGAAAGAAGGCATCGTCGTCGGAGGCTGGGGCCTGAGCCTCAACACCGAGTCCATGGCGTGCTTCGGTCAGCTCCTGCTGCAGCACGGCGAGTGGAACGGCAAGCAACTCGTCCCCGCGGAATGGTACGAGGCCGCCACCTCGAAGCAGGTCCCCAATGACAAGGAGGAGAACCCGGACTGGCATCAGGGCTACGGCTTCCAGTTCTGGCGCGGCCGCCACACCACGTATCGCGGCGACGGCGCGTTCGGGCAGTTCATTCTGGTCTTCCCGGAGTACGACGCGGCGCTTATCACCACGAGCGCGACAAGCGATATGCAGGCGATCCTGAACACCGCCTGGGACTACCTGCTGCCGGCCCTCGAAGGCAAGGAAGTCCCCGCGACGCAACGCCCAGAGCGGCTCGAGCTTGCACCGCCGAGCGGTCCCGCACCCGCACCGGGCAACGGGCAGACGTACCGCTTCGTGGTGAACAACCCGACCGGCCTGACCGCCGTACGACTCGACCCCGACGGCACCGGCACGTTCAGCTTCGAGGACCAGCAGGGCCAGCGCCACGACCTGGTCTGCGCGGCCGGTGCGTGGCAGGAGCAGACCGCAGCAGGCCCGTTCGAGGACGCCGGTCCCGAGACCGGTGAGCGGGTCCTGACCAGCGCGTACGGCGACGGCGACGCCTTCGTCGCGACGTTCCGCTGGATCGAGACCCCGTTCCTCGCCACCCTCACCTGCCGGACCGAGGGCGACACGATGACCATCGACGGTCAGCTCAACGTCTCCTTCGGACCGACCAGCTTCACTGCCGTTTCGGAGAAGTGATCCACGTCATGTCACAAAGCCGGGACCGGCGCGTGTCCTCCGGGTCGTAATCACGGACGACGGAGGATGACATGAAGGTTTTGGTGGCAGGCGCGACCGGCGGACTGGGCCGGTCACTGGTACCGCAGCTGATCGCGGCCGGACACGAGGTGACCGGGATGACCCGGTCCGAGTCGGGCGCGGCCGGGGTGCGGGCGTTCGGTGCGGACGCCGTACTCGCGGACGGCCTGGACGCCGCCGCCGTACGCGCCGCGGTGGAGTCGGTCCGCCCGGAGGTCGTCGTACACCAGATGACGGCGCTCAAGAGCGGCATCGACTTCAAGCACTTCGACGACAGCTTCGCGATGACGAACCGACTGCGGATCGAAGGCACCGACAACCTGCTCGCGGCCTCCCAGGCGGCCGGCGTACGACGGTTCGTCGTCCAGTCGTACGCCGGCTGGAACCTCGAGCACGGTGGATCCGCCGCGAAGACCGAGGCGGACCCGCTCGACCCGAACCCGGTGCCCGCCCAGCGGCAGACGATGGCCGGGATCAAGCACCTCGAGTCCGCGGCCCTGAACACCGAAGGGATCGAGGGCGTCGCGTTGCGGTACGCGAACTTTTACGGCCCGACCGGCGACATCGGCAAAGGCGGGTCGATGGTCGAGATGATCCAGAAGCGCCGGCTCCCGCTGATCGGCGACGGCAGCGGGGTCTGGTCCTTCATCCACTACGACGACGCAGCGGCGGCAACAGTGAAGGCGATCGAGAGCGACGTCACCGGCGTGTTCCACGTCGCGGACGACGACCCGGCGCAGGCGGCGGTCTGGCTGCCCGAGTTCGCCAGGATCCTCGGTGCGAAAGCGCCGCTGCGCGTCCCGACCTGGCTCGGCCGCCTCGCGGCCGGCGACGTCGGTGTGGCCGCCTTCACCGAGATCCGCGGCGCCGACAACACCCTCGCCAAGCAGACCTTCGACTGGCAACCCGGCTACACCTCCTGGCGCGAAGGTTTCCGCCACGGCCTGTGACGCGGGACAGGTGAGAGGATTCCTTTACTTCGCTGTTACACACGAGGACGACTGCTGAAACCGGCTCGTCCTGAACTGGAACAGACCCGCCGGAACGGCGGGGCGCCCCTAGGGTTCCGCTGCTGGTCGATCTGACGGCAGGACTGGTCCGAGAGGGGAGGCGGTGCTGTCTGTGTTGACGATGTAGTCGCGACCGCACCGCTCCACGGCGGGACAAAAGCCCGGGAGGCCTTGATGGCCCCGGGCTGCCGTGTGCGTTCCGGGCCGATCCAGCGGAGGCCGGAATGCCAGGATCCAGCACAGCAACCCCCGAATCACCGACCACCGATCAACTGGGCGCGCGAGATCTCGGTGGCTTCGGCTACGCCCAGCAGCTCTCACGCCGCGTCGGCAGTTATGCGTCGTTCGCGGCCGGTTTCTCGTTCGTCTCCATCCTCACCACCGTCTTCCAGCTGTTCGGTCTGGGCTTCGGCTTCGGCGGTACGGCGTTCTTCTGGACCTGGCCGGTCGTCCTCACCGGTCAGCTGATGGTGGCGTTGTGCTTCGCCGAGCTCGCCGCCCGGTACCCGTTGTCCGGCGCTATCTACCAGTGGGCCCGCCGCCTCGGTGGCGCGGTCGTCGGATGGTTCGCGGGCTGGACCATGGTGATCGCGCAGATCATCACGCTGGCCACGGCAGCCATCGCGCTGCAGGTCGTACTGCCCGCGGTCTGGCCCGGCTTCCAACTGGTCGGCACCGACCCCGCTCTCGCATCGAAGGACGGCGCGGCGAACGCCGTACTCCTCGGCTGTCTGCTGCTCGTCGCTACCACCGCGCTCAACGCGACGAGCGTCCGCATCACCGCGGTCGTGAACTCGGTCGGCGTGACCTGCGAGCTGATTGGCGTCGTTCTGATCGTCATATTGTTGACAAGCAGAGCCGAGCGCGGTCCGTCCGTCGTACTGCACACGACGAACCTCGACAGCACCACCGGGTATGTCGTACCGCTGCTCATCTCGGCGTTGATGGCGGCGTACGTGCTGGTCGGGTTCGACAGCGCCGGCGAATTGTCGGAGGAGACGCACAAGCCGCGGGCCACGACGCCCCGGACGATCATCCGCGCGGTCACCGCCTCGGGGATCGGCGGCGCCTTCCTGATCGTCGCGGCGCTGATGGCGGCGCCGTCGCTGACCGACGGAGACCTCGCCACCCAGGGTCTCCCCTACGTGCTGACAAGCCGGCTCGGTACGACGGCAGGCAAGCTGCTGCTCCTCGATGTCGCCCTCGCGGTCTGCGTGTGCACGCTGGCGATCCAGACCGCGGCGGCCCGGATGCTCTTCTCGATGGCGCGAGACAACGTGCTGCCGGGATCGCGGCAGCTGCGCAAGGTGTCCACGCGGACCGGTACGCCAGTCGCTGCGACGGTGGTGCCCGGTGTGCTGGCCGGTGTCTGCCTGGTGGTGAACGTGGGAAACGCCGGCCTGTTCCTGGGCCTTGCCAGCGTCTGCATCATGCTGCTCTACATCGCCTATCTGATGGTCACGACGCCACTGCTGGTACGGCGTCTGACCGGCGGCGGACTGCCCGGCGGCGTGGACGAGAACGGCCGGCCGTTGTTCTCGCTCGGGCGGTTTGGTCTGATTGTCAACATTGTTGCGGTCGCCTACGGACTCGCGATGGCGATCAATCTCGGGTGGCCACGCGCCGACGTGTACGACCCGGCAGGCGACGGCTGGTACCTGCAGTACCTCCCGCTGATCACCCTCGGCGTCGTCGCAGTCGGCGGCCTCCTCGCTTACCGGGCCCAGCGCACGGCGTACCACGCCTCGATCGGCGTACCTGTACGCACCACCACACCGACCGTCGAAGCAGAAGGCGCCAGCGCATGACCCCGGCCGCCACACCAAACCCCACGCTCACTCCCGCTCATACGCACGAGGTTCCGGGCGCCGTTGCGTGGTCCGCGCCGGTGCGGGCCGGACGCACCGTCACGCTGACCGCACTCGCCGACGGTGCGAACGCGACCATGCTGATGATCGGCGCCGACCGCCTCGATCGCCTGAACATCCCCGACACGTTGAAGTCCCAGATGTCAGCACGCATCAAGCCAGGCATGGTTCTGATGTCGGATCGCGGCCTGGCCCTGGCAACCGTCACCGCCTCAAGCCTCGACTGGCACGACTGCCTCACCGGCGCCCTCCCCGACCAGCTCCTCTTACTCGAACTCACCAAACACGGCTTCGGCGAAGCTGATCTGCACGCCTGCATCAACTTCTTCAGCAAGGTCTCCGTCGCAGACGATCCACGAGCGTCGCTCACCTACGTCCCCGACCACGCCCACGCAGGTGACACCGTCACGCTCCGGGCCGACCAAGACCTCCTGATCTTCCTCTCGACCGCACCCCACGCCCTGTCCGACGAGCCTGCCGCAGGCGTCGCCGTACAGATCGAAACGCCGGCTCACACAGACGATCCCGAACTCCGCGAGGAAGCGACCCGCGCGCTGCGCCTGACCCGGGAGCTGATCGCATGACCGTCACCTCAACCACCGCCACAACCGCCGCCTCGCTAGACACCGTGGTGGAAGCCGGCGACGGCGCACTCGTGACGGTGCCGTCGGGTGGGCGTCTGCGGATTGTCGACCTGCACGGCAATCAGGCCGTGGACACGTTGTTCTACGACGCCCACGACATCGACAACCGGTACTCCGCCTTCGACACGATCCGCGAGCAGCGGGCCGTGTTCCTGACCACCGGGTCCCGCCTGGTATCGACCAGGCTCGACGAACTCGCCGTGATCACCGACGACACCTGCGGCCGGCACGACACCGTCGGCGGCGCCTGCTCGCAGGAGAGCAACGTCATCCGGTACGGCGAGTTCACGCGGCATCAGCACGCCTGCCGGCAGACGTTCCTGCGCTACGGGGCGAAGGCGGGCATCGGCCAGCGTCACCTCGCCCACAACGTCAACTTCTTCATGAACGTGCCGGTGACGTCGAGCGGCGGCCTCACGTTCGAGGACGGACTGTCCGCCCCGGGAAAGTACGTCGAGATCACCGCGAGCCGCGACCTGTTCGTGCTGATCAGCAATTGTCCGCAGGTCAACAATCCTTGTAACGGCTGGGATCCGACGCCGATCCAGCTGCTGGGCCGGTGGTGACGGTGGCCGTGGTCACAGTTGTTGCGCCGGGCATCCAAACGACGGTGCAGGACCTGGCCGGCCGGCCGGGTCTGTGGGACGTCGGCGTACCGCCGTCCGGGGCTGCCGACGAACTCACGTTCGCGCTGGTCAACGCCGCGGTCGGCAACCCGGACAGTGCGGCCGGGCTGGAGTGCGTACTGACCGGACCGGTTCTCACCTGTGACGAGGATCGGCTGATCTGCGTCGGAGGCGCTGCCCGCAATCCGACTGTCGACAATCTGCCGTTCAGGCCGGGGATGGTCATCCGGTGGCCGGCCGGGGCCGTGCTGGACGTCGGCCCGCTGGACGGTCCTGGGATGCGCGGGTACGTCGCGATCCAGGGCGGATTGAACGTGCCGCGAGTGCTGGGCAGCCGGTCCACCTTCGTCCTCGGCGGCTTCGGTGGTCACGACGGCAAGCCGCTCGCGGCCGGCGACGAGCTTCCGCTCGGCCGCCAGGAGAACCTGCTCACCCCGTTGTCGGTGGAGCTGCCCGCGATCTCGAACTCCTGGCAGGTGCGCGTGATCCCCGGACCCCACGGAGCACCGGAACATCTCACCGCGGACGGCGTCGAGGCGTTCTTTGCCAACGAGTGGATTGTCGACCATCGGTCCGATCGCACCGGTGTCCGGCTGACCGGGCCGAACCCAGGCTGGGCGCGGACCGACGGCGGCGAGGCCGGTCTGCATCCGTCGAACGTGCACGACTCCGCGTACCCGGTCGGCGGCATCATGCTGTCCGGCGACACCCCGGTCATCGTCGGCAAGGACGGGCCGTCGCTCGGCGGGTTCGTCGTACCCGCCGTAGTGATCGAGGCCGACCGCTGGATGCTCGGCCAGCTACGCGCCGGCGACTCCGTTCACCTCACCCCCGTGACCCCCGAAGCGGCCGCCGAGGCGATCCAGGCCCGCCGTCGCTGGCTGACCGATCTGCGTCAGGAACCCGCGCCCGTCCAGGTCTCGACCGGTGCGCCGGATCGCCCGAGGGTCCTGCACGACGGCGAGCAGGTCGGCACGGCGCCGTCGTACACGATCAGGTGCGCGGGCGAGCGACACCTGCTGGTCGAGGCCGGACCGGCCGAGCTCGACCTCACGGTCCGGGTCTGGATCCACCTGCTGGCGCAAGCCCTGCGGGAGGACCGGCCGGCCGGGATCACGGAGATCGTCGAGGGGGTGCGATCGCTGCTCGTCGCGGTCGACTCGGCCCGGCTCGCGCTCACCGAACTCGCGGAGCGGCTCGCGTTCCTGGCCGCCGGCCTGGGCGATCCGGAGACCGTGGTGCTGCCGGCCCGGGAGGTGGTGCTGCCGATCGCGTTCGACCATCCGGCGGCCCACGAGGCGATGCGTCGCTACGCCACCTCGGTACGGCCGGACGCGCCGTGGTGCCCGGACAACGTCGAGTTCATCCGGCGGGTCAACGATCTCGAGACGCGGGACGAGGTCTTCGAGATCGTCCAGGCCGCGACGTACCTGGTGGTCGGCCTCGGCGACGTGTACCTCGGTGCACCGGTCGCCGTACCGGTCGATCCGCGGCATCGGCTCGTCACCACGAAGTACAACCCGGCGCGCACCTGGACGCCGCAGAACGCGGTCGGGATCGGTGGGATCTACCTGTGCGTGTACGGGATGGAGGGTCCCGGCGGGTACCAGCTCGTCGGACGCACGGTCCCGGTCTGGCGGCTCTCCCCCGATGACGCGCAACCTTGGTTACTGAGGCAGTTCGACCTGATCAGATTCGCGCCGGTGAGCGCGGAGCAACTCGCCTACGAGCGGGCCGAGATCGCGGCCGGGCGGGCGGATCTGAAGACCGCACCGGCGACGTTCTCGATCGCCGACGTACGCCGGATCGAGCAGGAGGCACCTGTGGACATTGCGACCTTGCGCGCCAGACGCCGCGCCGCATTCGAGGCGGAGCGGGCACGGTGGGGCGCATGAACAACGAGTGGATCACCCGGGTCGACCCGATCGAGCCGGTCCCTGGACCGTTGCGTGGGCTGACGATGGCGCTCAAGGACAACATCGACCTGGCCGGTGTGCCGACGACCGCAGGCGACCCACGCAGCACCGAGCCCGCGAAGGACAACGCGTTCGTGGTCGATCAGCTGATCGCCGCCGGCGCCGTACCGCTGGGGAAGACGAATCTGGATCAGTACGCGACCGGTCTCGTCGGCACGCGGTCGCCGTACGGCGCATGTCACTCGGTCTTCTCGCCTGAGCATGTGTCGGGCGGCTCGAGCTCGGGCAGCGCGGTCGCGGTCGCCACCGGTCAGGTCGACTTCGCGCTCGGCACCGACACCGCGGGGAGCGGTCGTGTTCCGGCGGCCTTCAACCGGCTGGTCGGCATCAAGCCGAGCCGTGGACTGGTCTCCGCGCGCGGCGTCGTCCCGGCGTGCCGGTCGCTCGACTGTGTCACGGTGATGGCGCGATCGGTCGCCACCGCGCGCCGGGTCTTCGACGTGATGGTTGCCTTCGACACCGATGACGCCTGGTCACGGAGAGCGTCGTCACTCCCCCATCGCCGGCCGGGCCGCGTCGCGGGATCGGCGGCGATCATCGGCGTACCGGATATCCGGCTGGAGCTGGATCCGGAGTACGAACAGGCATGGCAGGCGACACTCGACGAGGCGCATCGTCTCGGCGAGGTGGTCAAGGTCGACGTACAGCCGTTGCTCGAAGCTGCCGACCTGCTGTATTCCGGACCGTGGCTGGCCGAGCGCTGGCTGGCGTTCGGGGACAAGCTGGACGACTCCGCGGCGGTCGATACGACCGTGCGAACGATCGTGCGCGGCGGCGCGGCGCTGACCGCGGCCGGCGCGTTCGCGGGGTTCGACCGGCTCGCGACACTGAAGCGTGCGAGTGAGCACCTGTGGACGCAGCTCGACGCGCTCCTGCTGCCGGTGACGCCCGGGCATCCGACGCTGGCCGAGGTGGCGGCCGATCCGATCGGCGTGAACAGTCGTCTCGGTCGCTTCACGAACATGGTCAACCTGCTCGACCTGTGCGCGATCGCCTTCCCGGGACCGGATCGGGCCGACGGTCTGCCGTTCGGGATCCAGCTCATGGCACCCGCCGGCCACGACCTCGAACTGATCGATCTGGCCGCTCTCTGGTGTGGTGAGGACGTGCCGACGCGTGCTGCGGACACCGACGTCCTGCTCGCAGTCGCGGGCGCCCATCTGTCCGGCCAGCCACTCAACGATCAGCTGGTACGGCGTGGTGCTCGGCTCGCCTTCACTGCTCGGACCGCTTCGTCGTACCGGATGTATCTGGTCGACGGACCGCGTCCCGGCCTGACCCGGACCCTGCCGGGTGCGGGCGGCCCAGGGATCGAGGTCGAGGTATGGAGCGTGCCGGCTGCCGAGCTGGGTGGATTCGCGGCCACCATCGAGCCTCCGCTGGCGATCGGACCGCTTGAGCTATCAGACGGTCAACAGGTTCTCGGCTTCGTGTGTACGGCGGACGCCGCGGACCCCGACCGTGACATCACCAGTTCCGGCGGCTGGCGCGCGTACCTGGCGGGGAACTGAGCTGGTCCGCGCCGTCAGTTCGGCGGAAGGCCCCTGGCGCGATGCCGAATTCGCGCTTGAAGGTCTTGGCGAAGGCGAACTCCGAGGAGTAGCCGCAGCGTCTGGCCACTGTGGACAGCGGTGCGTCGGTCGCTTGCAGCAGCTTCGCTGCCAGGGTCATCCGCCACCAGGTCAGGTACGCCAGCGGCGGCCTGCCGACGAGCGCGGTGAAGCGCTGCGCGAACACCGTCCGGGACAGCCCGGCCCGTGCGCCGAGCTCCTGCACCGTCCACGGCGCGGCAGGCTCGGCGTGCATCGCGTGCAGCGCCGCGCTGACGGCGGGGTCCGCGAGCGCCGCGGGCCAGCCGGTCGGCGAGCCTGTCGACTGATCGTCGAACCAGGCGCGCAGCATGTAGAGCAGCAGGAGGTCCAGCAGCGCGGACACGCTCGCGGTCGCGCCCGGGCGCGGCTCGGCGACCTCGCCGCCGAGCAGGTCCACGGCGGTCCGTAGCCGCGGGTGGTGTCCGATGTGGGCCGGCAGATGCACGATGTCGGGCAGGTCGGCCAGCAGCGGGTGGGGACGCGACCGGTCGAGCACGTAGGCGCCGCAGAGCAGCTCGGTGACGGCGCCGCCGGTGCCTGGATCGTCCTCGCGGTCGCGTCCGCCCACCTGGAACTCGGTGAGCGGGCTGCCGGGATCGTTGGCGAGGGCATGCCCGGGTTCGCGGGGCAAGAACACGATGTCGCCGGTATTCAGCCGGAGCGGCTCGGCGTCGGCCGGCAGCATCCAGCAGGTGCCGCTGAGCACGATGTGGAATCCGGCGCCGTCGGTCGGCGGGAAACGCAGACCCCAGGGGGCGCTCAGCTTGTTGCGGTTCGAGTGCGGACGGCCGGTGCGCATCGTCGTCACTGCGTCGCTCAGCACATCCACAGCGGCAGCTTACCCTGCGTCCGAGATCCAGAACGATCGGGCATGAACGCCGTACCTCCGGACATGGTTCGTCCGCATCATCCGGTCCTACCGTCGATCACGAACACAACAGACCGATCAACGGAGTACCTGATGAAGATCGCAGTCAACGGCGCGAGCGGCTACACGGGCCGCCTCGTGGTCACCGAACTCGCCCGCCGCGGCATCGAAGCGGTGCTCGTCGGCCGGAACCCCGAGCGGCTTCGTGCAGCCGCGGGCAAGACCGGCTTCGAGGTCCGGATCGCCGACATCGGCGACCAGGATTCGCTGGCGGCCGCGTTCGCGGGCGCCGACGCCGTGGTCAACACCGCCGGGCCGTTCGCTCGGCTCGGCGCGCCGGTCGTGCGCGCAGCGATCGCCGCCTCCGCGCACTACGTCGACACCACGGGAGAACAGCATTACATCAACGAGGTCTTCGACACCTTCACCGATGCCGCCGTCGATGCGGGCGTCAGTGTCGTGCCGGCCATGGCCGACGACGGCGGGCCGAGCGACTTCATCAGCCACCTCGTCGGGGAGACCGCCGGCCCGGTGGACAGACTGACGGTGGCACTTTGGTACCGCGACGGCAGCTTCAGCCGCGGGACGCTGCGGTCGCTCGACCCGAACCTGCTGTTCGACGGGGCGCTGCGCTACGAGAACGACGGCTGGACGACGTACGGCGCGGCGAGCCACGCGACGTGGCGCTTCCCGAGCGGGGACGCGCCCGTCGGGGTGAGCAAAGCGGCGCTCCCGCCGGTGGCGACGGTGCCGAGACACGTGCCGGTCGGACGGATGGAAGGTCTGCTCGGCGGGTCGTTCGACGCGCTGAAGGTGATCACCCCCGCGGTCATCGACTCGCTGCCCGAGGGACCCGACGACGAACAGCGGCGGCAGGGCAGGTGGACGATCTCGGTCGAGGCGTCCGGGCAAGACGGACGTACCGTGCGTGGCGAGGTCGAGGGCACCGACGGCTACGGCAAGACAGCGGTGATCGCGGTGGAGGCAGCACGGAGGCTCGTGACGGACGGGGCCAAGCCCGGCGTACTGGCACCTTCCCAGGCATTCGACCCGGAGACGTTCATGGACTTCCTGTCCGAGCACGGAGTGCGGTGGCGGGTCACGGAGGGCTGATCCCCGGCGACCTTGGACTGAGCCTAAGGTTGGTGGGCATGAGCCTGACGCCCGCCGAACAGAAGGTGCTGGATCGCATCGACGAGGACCTGCTGGTGCAGATCACGCAGGATTTCGTCCGGGCCCCTGGACAGAACCCGCCCGGTGAGGAAGCCGCCACGGTGGCCGCCCTCACCGCGGCGGGTCGTCAACTCGGGCTCGACGTCGGTACCTCTGTTGTCGAGCCCGGCCGGGACAACGTCTCGATCACGCTTGCCGGCGGCAACGATCCCGGCCTGCTGCTGCTCGGTCACACCGACGTCGTCCCGGTCGGCGACGGATGGACCGTCGACCCGTACGGCGGACTCCTGCGCGACGGCCGGATCTACGGCCGCGGCACATCCGACATGAAGGGCGGCCTCGCCGCAGCCCTGGTCGCACTCGCCGCCCTCCGCGGCACCACGCTGAGCGGCCCGGTCGAACTGGCCGCCGTCGTCGACGAGGAAGAAACCGGCAAGGGCATCCGCGCCTACATCGCAGCCAACCAGAACGAGCTCCGGCGGTACGTCGGTTGCATCACGGCCGAACCGACCGACCTGCAGACGATCATCGCGGCGCGCGGTGACTCGTACCTCCAGGTCTCGGTCCACGGCCGCGCCTCGCACGCCGGCAACCCCGACGGCGGCGCCAACGCGATCTACGGCGCGGCTGCCGTCGTCGCCGAGATCGAACACCTGCACAAGGAACTCGCGGCCGCGCCCCATCCCCTGCTCGGCCCGGCGACCTGGAGCGTCGGCCAGATCAACGGCGGCACCGGCGGCTCGATCGTTCCCGCCGACTGCGTGATCGTCGCCGACCGCCGGCTGCTTCCCGGCGAGTCGCCCGCCGAAGTACTCGCCGACCTCGGCCGCCGCGTCGCCGCGCTGCACCTGGAGGACCGCGGACTGACTGTCGAGCTCGCGATGCCGATGGAGATGCCCGCCTTCGAGACCCCCGAGGACACCGACCTGGTTCGGATCGCCGAGGCCGCGCGGTTCGACGCCGGCGGACCACCGATGCCGCTCGCAGGATGGACGGCGGCATGCGACGGTGGGTACATCGCCCGCGATCTCGGCGTACCGGTGGTTGTTCTGGGCCCCGGTTCGGTCACCACTCAGGCGCATCGCGCGGACGAATCCGTTGCCGTCGCAGAGCTCGTCACGGCGGCACGCGCGTACGCCCTCACCGCACTCCGACTGCTATGAGTAGGCGGGTGGTTCTTCGGAACGGGTCGGTGCTTGATGCCGGGTCTGGCGTCGTGCATCGGGCGGACGTTGTGCTCGAAGATGAGCGGATCGTCGGGGTCGGGATCGGGCTGGACGGCGACGACGCGATCGACTGTGACGACGGGTTGCTGGTGCCGGGGTTCATCGACTGCCACACGCACCTGTGCATCGCGCAGACGCGGATCGACCCGTTCGGGCTGCCGCGGTCGGTTCGCCCGCTGTCCGCCGTACCCGTGCTGCGAACTCTCCTGAGTCTCGGCGTCACGACGGTGCGCGACGCGTGGGGCGCGGATGCCGGGGTGCGGATGGCCGTCGCGAAGGGCTGGATCGATGGGCCGGAGGTGCTGCTCAGTCTGCGGCAGGTGGGTACGACGGGTGGCATCGGCGACCTGTGGGCGCCGCGGACCGGGTCGCTCGACTTCTTCGAGGATCCTTCGCTGCCCGATCCGATCTTCGACGGCGCCGACGGGGCGCGGGCCGTCGTACGGCGGATGGTCCGGGCCGGTGCCGACTGGATCAAGGTGACCGTCACGGGTTCGCTGGCGATCGGGAAGGGGCTTGCGGACCTCGAACTGACCGAGGACGAGATGACCGCGCTGGTCGACGAGGCGCGGCGGCGCGGAGGCCGGCGGATCATGGTGCACGCACACGGAGCCCGGGCCGCGGAACTCGCCGCCCGCGCCGGTGCGGGAAGCATCGAGCACGGAACGTACCTCGACGAGGCCGCGGTGCAGGCGATGGCCGAGCACGGGACCTGGTACGTGCCGACTCTCTCCGTCACCCAGTCGGATCCGACCGCCACGCCGGAGGGCGCCGCCGAGGCCCATCTGGAGTCCATGCGACTCGCCATCGATGCGGGAGTGCGCATCGCGATGGGCACCGACAACCCGGTCCGGCCACACACGGAGGTGCTGTGGGAACTGAGGCATCTCGCTGCCGCCGGACTGGGTGACGCCGGCGCGCTGCGAGCGGCCACGATCGACGCGGCGACGCTGCTGGGACTCGCGGACGACCGTGGGGAGATCGCGGTGGGTAAGCGGGCGGACCTAGTTCTCCTGCAGGGCGTCGACCTGGACTGCAGCTCACTCGAGACGCGCATCCAGCGGGTGTTCCACAACGGAGCCGAAGTCGGGCGTTGACTCTGACACGGTGTCAGACCGTAGACCGGCTGCATGTACACAGCAGGAGAGGTCGCGGAGCGGATCCGCACTGGTCAGGTCACGTCGCGTGAGGTGACGGAGGAACTCCTCGCGCGGATCGCGGACGACACGCAGGTCAACGCGGTGGTCGAGGTCCGGCGCGAACACGCCTTGACGGAAGCGGACCGAGCCGACGCGCTCCTGGCCGAGCGCGGTAGTGCAGTCAGGCGGGGCGGTGTGGTCGGGCCGTTGCATGGGGTGCCGGTGACGGTCAAGGAGGCTTTCAATGTCGCCGGGATGCGTACCACCTGGGGCAATCCGGCGTTCGCGGAGTACGTCGCCGACCGCGACGCGGCTGTCGTGGAACGGCTGCAGCGCGCCGGCGCGATCGTCGTTGGGAAGACCAACGTGCACGCGATGCTCGCGGACTTCGGGCAGACCGCGAACGAGATCTACGGACGGACCAACAACCCCGCCGACCTCGGCCGTACCCCGGGCGGATCTAGCGGCGGCGCAGCAGCAGCGCTGGCGGCCGACCTCACCTACCTCGAGTACGGCTCCGACCTGGTCGGCTCGATCCGGCTTCCAGCGGCGTACTGCGGTGTGTACGGACTCAAGCCCACCAACGGCCTGGTCCCACTGCGCGGCTTCGAGATCCCCGGTACGCCGTACCTCCCGACCGAACTGCCCAACTTGTCAACAATCGGACCGCTAGCCCGCTCCGCCGCCGATCTGCGGATCGGACTCCGCGCGACCGCCGGCGCCGAAGCCCCGTACTCCTCCAACCTCCGCCCGCCACGGCACGACCGGCTCCAGGACTACCGCGTCGGCATCGTCACCGATCACCCCGCAGCGCCTGTCTCCAGCGAGGTCGGCGATGCGCTGTCCGACACGATCGACCGCCTGGCCCGCAGCGGCGCGAAGATTGTCAACAATTGGCCGGACGGGGTGGACGCGAACGAGCAGGCGGCGGAATTCGGCCGCCAGGTCGAACTGTTCTTCGCGCTGCACGGCGACTCGGACAGCGAGCTGACCGCCGCGGCTGTCCGCGACCTCGACCGGGGCCGGATGCAGGCGCGTGCGAGATGGCAGCGGTACTTCGACGACGTCGACGTCTTCCTGTGCCCCACGAGCTTCACCGTCGCGTTCCCGCACGGTACGACGACGATCGACGGGCAACCCTATGAAACACAGGTGTTCTGGATCGCGCACGCAGCATTGACCGGTCATCCCGCGCTCAGCATGCCGATCGGACGCACACCAGCCGGGCTACCGGTCGGTGCCCAGGTGGTCGGCCCGTGGCACGAGGACGACACCGCGATCACCTTCGCGGAACTCCTGGCTGGTTGACTGCCGTCATGTTCGCAATCGGAGAGTTCGCCCGCCACGGCCGGGTGTCGATTCGGATGCTGCGGCACTACGACGCGCTCGGCCTGCTACGACCGGCGTACGTCGATCCCGTCACCGGCTACCGCAGCTACACCGCCGGTCAGCTCGCCGACCTGAACCGGATCGTCGCGCTCAAGGATCTCGGCTTCTCCCTCGACCAGGTTGGCACGATGATTGTTGACAATCTCAGCCCGGCCGAACTGCGCGTGATGCTCACGATGCGACGCGCGCAATTGGAGACCATGCTGGCGGAGGGCTCCGCGCGGCTCGCACAGATCGAGTCACGTCTGCGCGGCCTGGAAGCCGACGTCCCGACAGCGGACGTCGTGGTCAAGGAGCTGCCCGCCGTACGACTCGTCGGCCTCACCGCCACGGCCGCGAGCTTCACACCTGACGACATCACACCCGTGGTGCACCCGCTGTGCGCGGAGCTCGGTCGACGGTTGCCGAACTCCGACGTACGGCCGTCCGGTCGGCTGACCTGCCTGTACGCGCAGGAGTCCGAGGACGAGGTCGTCGTACGCGCGACGGTACCGGCCGCGGTCGATGCCGGAGGCAACCTCAACGGACTGGAGGTGATCGACCTGCCCGCGGCGCAAGCCGCGACGCTGGTGCACCGCGGGCCGATCGACCAGGTTCTGCCTTCGTGGCAGGCGTTGGCGCGCTGGCTCGACGACAACGGCCGACGCGCCGCCGAGCCCGCCCGCGAGCTCTACCTCGACACCCCGGAGGACCCGGAGCACTGGGTCACCGAACTGCAGCAGCCGCTCACAGCCGGCTGAAGGACAACGTCTCCCCGCGCGCGCCGCCCATCCAGAGGTCCTGGCAGGCGGCGGCGAACTCGTCAAGGTTCTCGGTGATCGCGCCGAACACGTTGCCCGGGACCCAGCCCTGATCGCCGTTGATCAGCAGGTTGTTGCGGCCGTAGAACACCGCGAGGTCGACAATCGCACCAGTTGTCCCGGTACCGGTCGTGTTCTCGTACCCGTACGCCGGATTCCCCAGATCGTCGGAGTCGAACGAGAACCAGCACAGATCCCCCGGGATCGGCGTGACCGTCGTGTTCTCCTTGCCGGGATCCGTGGCGAACCCCGGCAGCAGCGTGTAGATCTCGTTCCGTGCGTACTTGCCGTGGAACACCGGCGCCGACAGCGGCAGCGCGTCCCACACCGCCGCGCAGGTCCGCGGCGCCACGTCGTCGAGCAACTTCGCCACGCAGCTCACGCCGCGCTTGTCCAGGCTGACGGTGATGTGCTTGCTCACTGGGCCTCCAAGGTCGGGGTACGCCGATGCCAGTCCGTGGCCGCCTGATACGCCTGGCCGACCCGCAGCGTCAGCGCGTCGGCATGCCGCGGCGCGACCACCTGCAGTCCTACCGGCAGCCCGGCGCGGGTGAAGCCGCACGGCACGCTCAGCGCCGGCTGCTGGGTGAGGTTGAACGGGTACGTGTACGGCGTCCAGTCGGTCCAGTCCTGCGAGGTCGAACCGTCCGGCACGTCCTGGCCGACCGGGAACGCCGGGATCGGCAACGTCGGTGTGACGAGTACGTCGTACCGCTCGTGGAAGCGGCCCATCAGTGTCCCGAGGTCCATCCGGACCGCGCTCGCGTCGAGGAAGTCGGACGCGGAGTACGCCGCCCCGAGCTCCGCGACCCGGCGCAGTCCCGGATCGACGCGATCGTCGACCGTGTACGCCGAGAGCACCTTCGCGGCGCCGGACCACCACAGCACGTTGAACGCGTCGATCGGATCCGCGAACCCCGGATCAACCTCCGTCACCTCGGCGCCCAAGCCCTCGAGTACGCCGACCGCGGTGCGGACCAGCTCTTCAACCTCAGGATGATTGTCAACAAAACCAAGATCTACAGAGAACCCGATCCGCAACCCGGCGATGCCGTCGTCGAGTCCGTCCAGGAACGACCGGCCCGGAGTCGGCATCGCCGACCAGTCCCGCGAGTCGAACCCGGTGACCACGTCGAGCAGCGCCGCCGTGTCGCGCACGGTGCGCGTCATCGGCCCCGCGTGCGACAACGTCCCGAACGCGCTCGGCGGAAACAGCGGGATCAGCCCGTACGTCGGTTTCAGCGCGACCGTACCGGTGAACGCGGCCGGGATCCGGACCGATCCGCCGCCGTCGGTGCCGAGCGACCACACGCCCATCCCGAGTCCGACCGCGGTCGCCGAACCGCCGCTCGATCCGCCCGACGTCTTCGCCGGATCCCACGGGTTGCCCGTCGCGCCGTACGTGTGCGAGTCGGTGACGCCCTTCCAGGAGTACTCCGGCGTCGTCGTCTTGCCGAGGAAGACGGCGCCGGTCTCACGCAGCCGGGCGACGGAAGGCGCGTCCTCGTCCCACGGTCCGGCCGGGTCGATCATCGTGCTGCCGCGCATTGTCGGCCAGCCTCTTGTCCACAATGCGTCCTTGATCGACGTCGGTACGCCGTCGCCGGGGCCGAGTGGCGCGCCGGCATGCCAGCGGGCCTCCGACGCCTTGGCTGCGGCGAGCGCCCCCTCGGCGTCGACGAGTACGAAAGCGTTGACCTGCTCGTCGTACCGCTCGATCGCGTCCAGTGCTTCCTGCGTCGCCTCGACCGGGGACAACGCGCCGGTGCGGTAGCCCTCGACCAGCTCGGTTGCTTGTCTCATCGATCTCCTGTCGGAATGTAGCCAAGCTTCTTGTCGACAATGTTCAGCAGCGGTTCGCCGGCCAGCCAGCGCCGAACGTTGGTCGCGAACTGGTCCCCGAGGGTGTCGCGCCAGCCGATCACGTCACCGGACATGTGGGCGGTGACAGTCACGTTCGGCGCGTCCCAGAGCGGATGTTCCGGGGGCAGCGGCTCGTTGTCGAAGACGTCGAGGGTGGCAGCGATCCGTCCGTCGCGGACTGCGGCGAGCAGTGCCGTTTCGTCGACAATCGGACCGCGGGCAACGTTGACAAGGTGTGCGCCGGGCCGCATCGCGGCGAGGACCGCCGCGTCGACGAGCCCACGGGTCGCGGCGGTCAACGGTGCGGCGATCACGAGGTGGTCGGCCCACCCGACCTCGGCCGGAAGATTGCTGCTGGCAACAATCTCGCCGAAGTCCGGGTCGTCCCCTCGCGCGACCCGGCCGGCGCCCCGCACCTCCAACCCGGCGGCGCGAAGCAGCCGGGCAGTCTCTCTTCCGATCGCACCGGTCCCGACGACGAGCGCCTTCGCGCCCAGCACACTCCGGGTCTCACGGTGCTGCCAGCGACGGTCGCGCTGCAGTTCGAAGCTACGGAGGCTGTCCTTGGCGTTCGCGATCACCGCACCGAGCACGTACTCGGCGATCGGCCGGTCGAACACGCCGTGCGCGTTCGTCACCACGACCGCGGAATCCCGCAGTTCGTCGAAGAGCAGCGTGTCGACACCGGCCGCGGTCACATGGATCCACTCGAGCGCATCGGCGTCCGCCCAGACGTCCCGGACCGCCGTGGAGAAGAAGTCCCAGAGCATCAGGGCCCGCGCACCCCGGACCGCCTCGCGCAGCCCGTCCGCGGCGCAGTACCGGAAGTCGGCCGGCAGGCCGTCGAGGCCCGGCGGCCGGTCGGTCGCGCGCTCACAGAGCACAGCGATGACGGGACGCTCGGTGCTTGCTGGCGGGGAGGCTGGCACGCCATCGAGGCTAGGAACTCGCTAGTAGGATTGTCAACAATCTCCTGATGGCCGCACACTGACTCGCATGAGCACGCGTCCCTCCACCCACCCGATGCCGGCGGCAGTGCCTCCACTGCTGCAGACCGGTATCGGTGTCGTCGCGCCGTACGACTTCGCGCTCGACCGCGAACTGTGGCGCTGGGTGCCCGACGACGTCACGCTGCACGTCACGCGGACGCCGTACGCACCGATGGCCGCCACCGTCGAGATGGCGGTGCACATCTCGGATCCGGAGCTGATCGCGCGGACGACGTACGACGTACTCGCGGTCGCCCCGCTCGCGGTCGCCTACGCCTGCACGTTCGGCAGTTTTGTCGGCGGGTTGACCGGCGAACTGGCGCTCGTGGACGCGATGGTCGGTGCCGGTGCCCCGGCCGCGGTGACCACGAGCGGCGCATTGCTGCTCGCGCTGCGCCGGCTCGGGATCAACCGGATCGCGACAGTCACGCCGTACACGAACGACCTGACCGCGGGGCTGACCGCGTTCCTCGCCCAGGCCGGGATCGAGGTGGTCGCGACCGCCGGGCTCGGTCTGATCGCGCAGATCTGGGCCGTTCCCTACGAGACGACCGTCGAGCTGGTCCGCAGCGTCGACAGCGACCTGGTCGAAGCGATCTTCATCAGCTGCACCAATCTGCCGACGTACGACGTGATCGCCGGGCTGGAGGCCACGCTCGGCAAGCCGGTGCTGACCGCGAACCAGGTCACGATGTGGTCCGTGCTCGAGCTCGCCGGGCACACCGGGATCGGTCCGGAGCAACGATTGCTGAGCGTCCGATGAGCGAATACACCGCCCGCCTGGCGAAGGTCCGCGCCGTACTGGCCGAGCGTGGTTTGGGCGCGCTCGTGGTCAGCGATCCCGCGAACCTCTTCTACCTGACCGGCTACGACGCCTGGTCGTTCTATACGCCGCAGTGCCTGCTGGTTCCGGCCGAGGGCGACGTGTGGTTGTTCGCGCGGGCGATGGACGCGGCCGGAGCGTCGTACACCTGCAACCTGCGTGCGGACCAGATCCACGGGTATCCCGAGCAGCTGGTACACCGGCCGGACGTCCATCCGTACGACTGGATCGCAAACGTCTGCCACGACCTGATCCCGCCCGGCGCGGACGTCGCGGTCGAAAGCGACGCGCACTACTTCACCGCGCGCAGCTACCTTGCCCTCAGCAACGGTCTGCCCGGTCGCCGGCTGGTCGACTCCGCGGAGCTCGTCAACTGGGTCCGGCTCGTCAAGTCGCCGTACGAGATCGGCCTGCTGCGGATCGCCGGCACGATCGCCGAGCAAGCGATGCGGACCGCGCTCGATCGGCTTCAGCCGGGTCGGCGGCAGTGCGACGTCGCCGCGGAGATCCTCGCCGCGCAGACGATCGGCACGCCGGAGCACGGCGGTGAGTACCCGGCGATCGTGCCGATGCTGCCGACCGGTGCCGCCGCCGGTACGCCGCACCTGACCTGGAGCGATCGTCCGTTTGTCGACAACGAGGCGACCACGATCGAGCTGGCCGGCGTGTTCGGCCGGTACCACGCCCCGCTCGCCCGCACCGTGATGCTCGGCGACCCGCCGCGGCGGCTTCGCGAGACCGCGAAGATCGTTGCCGACGGCATGCAGGCGGCATTGTCGGCAATCCGGCCAGGCGTCACCGGCGGCGCCGTACACGCCGCGTTCAACGACGTGATCGCCGCGCACGGTCTGGTGAAGGAATCCCGGATCGGGTACTCGATCGGTATCGGGTACCCGCCGGACTGGGGCGAACGCACCGTGAGCCTGCGCCCCGAGGAGACCACCGTGCTGACCGCGGGAATGGCGTTCCACCTCATCCTCGGGATGTGGATGGACGGCTGGGGCTACGAGCTGTCCGAGCCCGTGGTGGTCACCGCCGACGGAGTGGAACGACTGACCGGTCTGTCCCACGAACTGACGATCAGGAGGTAGTCCCTTGCCAGCACTCCCGTACGCCGCACGCGCCGCCGGACTGGTGGGTTCGGTGATCGACTCGAGTACGTCGCTGCTGCACAAGCAGACGCACGACATCGTCCGCTTCGCGATGGGATCACCCGCCGCCGAGGCTGTACCCGCGCAGATCCTGGCCGCGATCGCAGCCGACGAGCTGAGCCGGCCCTCCAGCTACGACTACGCCGCGACCGAGGGCGACCCGCCGCTGCACGCGGCGCTGCTGGAGATGCTGCGCGGGACCAGCGACGAGACGACCGCCGAGCGGCTCACCATCACCGCCGGCGGCATGCAGGGCCTCGACCTGTTCTGCAAGATCTTCGTCGACCCGGGCGATCTGGTCGTCGTCGAGTCACCGACGTACACGAACGGCAGCGCGACCGCGCTCTCGTACGGCGCGGAGCTGCTCGAGGTACCGGTCGACGACCACGGCATGATTGTCGACGATCTACCGCGCTTGCTGGACGGGCGGCGGCCGAAGGCGATCTACACGATCCCGACGTTCCAGAACCCGTCCGGTGCGACGCTCTCTCTCGAACGGCGGCATCGCCTGCTGGAGCTGGCCCGGTCGTGGGGCTCGATGGTGATCGACGACGACCCGTACGGCCTGCTCCGGTTCGCCGGCGAGCCGCTCCCGACGCTGCGCGAGCTCGGCGCGGGTGATCCGCTGGTCTTCGCCGTACGGACATTCTCGAAGATCGTCGCGCCCGGTCTGCGGGTCGGCTGGGTCGATGCGGATCCCGAACTGCAGCAGTTGCTGATCAACGCGAAACAGGCGATGGACACCTGCACGAATCTGCCGGCGCAGCGGCTGCTCACCGGGTTCCTGACCGGCGGGCATCTCGAGGAACATCTCGTTCGGCAGCGGGCGGAGTACAAACGGCGCAAGGAAGCGATGCATGCCGCGCTGACCGAGCATTTCGGCGACGTCGCGCACTGGACCGATCCGGAAGGCGGCTTCTTCCTCTGGGTCACGCTGGAGAACGGCGTCAACGCCGAGGAACTGTTCGAGCTCGCGCTGGCCGAAGGCGTCGCTTTCATCCCCGGCCCGGCATTCTCCCCCACCGCCCGCTTCCAGAACGCCTTCCGCCTCTGCTTCGCCTCGACAGCCCCCGCCCGCATTCACGAAGGCGTCACCCGCCTCCGCCGAGCCGCCGACAAACTGGTCCCCTAGCCGGGTGTGGTGGGGAGGGCTTCGGCCAGGAGTTGGGCCAGGTGGCGGGGATGGCGGGGTGTGGCTTGGGCGATCTGCGTGCGGCAGCTGAAGCCGTCGGCCAGGACGGTGGTTGTCTCGGGCAACGATCGTACGGCGGGGAGCAGCGAGCGTTCACCCACTGCTGCTGAGATCTCGTAGTGGTCGCGTTCGAAGCCGAAGTTGCCGGCGAGACCGCAGCAGCCCGGGTCCGCGAGGCCTGCCTCGATGCCGGCCGCTGCCATCAGTTTGCGGTCGGCGTCGAAGCCGAGGACGGCGTGCTGGTGGCAGTGCGGTTGGACGAACGCCGCTCCCCCGACGTGCGGCGGTTGCCAGCCGGACTCGGCGAGCAGCTCGGAGAACGTGCGGGTGTTCGCGGCCGCCGACGCGGCGAGCGGGTTGTCGGCGAGGAGGGCGGGGGCGTCGTGGCGGAAGGCCGCCGTACAGCTGGGTTCGAGGCCGACGATCGGCGTACCGGCTTGGAGGTGTGGGGCGAGTACGCGGAGGGATCGGTTGAGGACGCGGCGGGCGGTGGTGAGCTGACCGGTCGAGATCCAGGTGAGCCCACAGCAGACCGGCTTCGCGGGCAGCACCACCTCGAACCCGGCAGCCTCCAGTACGGCGACCGCGGCACGGCCTATCTCCGGCGCGAGGTAGTTGGTAAACGTGTCCGGCCAAAGCACAACCTGCCGCTCACCCGACCCCGGGCTGGTGCGGTGGGTGAACCAGTGGGTGAAGGTCTCCGGTGCGAAGGGCGGGACGTCCCGTTCGGCAGCGATTCCGCCGAGGCGCTTGGTCAGTTGCAGGCCGGCGAAGCGGTTCGCGACGCCCGGAGCTCGGGAGGCGAGGCGGGACCACAGAGGCAGCCAGCCCATCGACCAGTGTGACAACGGCCGCGCCCACGGACGTCGCGCGTAGTGGTGATGGGTGAACTCGGCCTTGTACGTCGCCACGTCGACGTTCACCGGGCAGTCCGACAGACATCCCTTGCACGACAGGCAAAGGTCCAACCCGTCGCGTACCTCGGTCGACCGCCACCCGTCTGTGATCAGGTCGCCCTGCAACATCTCCCACAACAGATGCGCCCGTCCACGCGTCGAGTGCACCTCGTCCCGCGTCACCTGGTAACTGGGGCACATCACGCTGCCGGACGACTGCCGGCACTTCCCGATCCCCACACACCGCCGCTGAGCCTGCGCGAAGTCGTGCTCATCGTCCGGGTAGTCGAAGATTGTCAACATTCTGCGGTCCTTGGCCGGCCCGTCGTGCCGGATCGCGAGGTCGAGCTGCGGCGGGTCGACGATCATGCCCGGGTTCAGCACGCCCGCCGGATCCCAGATCCGCTTCAACTCGCCAAGGAGCGCGACCCCGTCGGCGCCGTACATCCTGCTGAGCAGTTCGCCGCGCGCCCGCCCGTCACCGTGCTCGCCGGACACCGAACCACCGAGCTCGACCACCAGATCCGCGGCCTGCTCGACGAACTCCCGGTACGTCGCGATCCCGCGCGCACTCAGCAGGTCGAAGTCGATCCGCATGTGCATGCAGCCCTCGCCGAAATGCCCGTACGACGCACCCGACAGACCGTGCCGCCCGAGCAGTTCGTCGAGACCGCGCAGGTACGCGCCCAACCGCTCCGGCGGTACGGCGGCGTCCTCCCAACCGCCCCACGCCTCGGCCCCGTCCGCGCGTCGCGTCGCCAGGCCCGCGGCGTCCGTACGGCACCGCCACAGGACCGCCTGCGCCTTCGGGTCGGTCACCAGGGACGCGGTCGCACCGGAATCACGGAGTTCTTCGAGCATCGCGCGTGCAGCCGACGCGGCGGCTGCCTCGTCCTCGCCGCCGATCTCGACCAGCAGCCAGGCGTTACCGCTCGGGAGCCCGGCGTGGACCGCAGCGTCGCGCACCTCCGTCGGCAGCCGGTCCACCAGTTCGTTGTTGATGGACTCGATCGTGAGCGGCGCGTGCCGGAGCACGACCGGCACACAGTCGGCCGACGTGATCGAGTCGGCGAACCCGAGAACGCACAAAACCTTTGCCTTGGGCAACTCAACGAGCTGGACCGTCGCCCGCAGCGTTGCGGCGAGACCGCCTTCGCTGCCGGCCAGCAGAGCGGCCACGTTGTACCCGTACTCCGGCAGCAGCCGATGCAGTGCATAGCCGGAGATCTGCCGCGTGAACTGTCCGAACCGGCGGCGGATCAGCAACTCGTTCCGCCCCGCGAACGCCTGCAGCGCCTGATGCACCTCCCCCTCACGCCCCGGCCGAGCCGCCAACGCCGCAAGCTCAGCGGCGTCCGGAGCGGCGCCTGTGCCGAGCCCAGAGTCGAGTGTCAGGCGGGTTGCGTCGGCGAGGATCACGTCCAGGGAGCGGAGGTTGTCGGCTGTGGTGCCCCAGGCAACCGAGTGAGCGCCGCAGGCATTGTTGGCGATCATGCCGCCGAGGGTCGCGCGGCTTGCCGACGACGGATCGGCGCCGAACGCCAGCCCGTGCGGTTTCGCGGCGGCCAGCAGATCGGTCAGTACGACGCCCGGCTCGACGACCGCCGTACGCGCCGACGTGTCGATGTCGAGGATGCGATTCACGTGCCGGGACGTGTCGATGACGACGCCGCCGATCGCGTTGCCCGCCATCGACGTACCGCCGCCCCGCACCACCACCGGCGCCCCAGCTGCGGCAGTCAGCGCAACAGCCGCTGCCAGGTCCTCGGCATCAGCTGGTACGACGACCAGGTCCGGCACCGCGCGGTAGTTCGACCCGTCCGCCGCGTACAGCGCCCGCGTCCCTCGATCGTCGCCAACCTCACCCCTGAGTTCCCGGCGCAGCGTGCCTGCCAGACGCGCGGCGTCGTACGCAACGGATCCGGTGCCGGGACGCTCTGGGGTTAACATTGTCGACAATCTACCTTTCGTACGATCGACCAGCCAGGAGGCCCGATGGTCACGGTAGGACTCCTTTACCCCGGACACAGCGCGGAAGACGACTACCCGTCACTCGAGGCTCGGCTCGACGGCTCGGTGAAGCTGCCGGTCGTCATCACCTCGGTGGGCGAGGACGCGCATCGGGTGGACGCGCTCCTCGACCTCGGCCGGGCGGAGCGGCTCGCCGAAGGGGCCGCGGAGCTGAAGCCGGCGCGGCCGGACTCGGTGATGTGGGCGTGTACCTCGGGCAGCTTCGTGTTCGGGCGGGAGGGCGCGAACATCCAGGCGGCCGGTGTGGCGCAGGCGCTCGGCGTACCGGCGTCCTCGACCTCGATCGCGTTCGTCGACGCGTGCCGTGCGCTCGGCGTCCAGCGGGTCGCCGTCGCCGCGTCGTACCCGGAGGATGTCGCGCAGCACTTCGTCCGGTTCCTGACCGCGGGCGGCGTCGACGTGGTGTCGATGGGCAGCAACGGGATCATCACCGCCGCCGAGGTCGGGACGCTCGCGCCTGAGCAGGTGGTCGCGATGGTGAAGGCCGCCGACCACCCGGATGCCGAGGCGGTCCTGGTGCCGGACACCGCGATGCACACGCTGGGGATCGTCGACGAACTGGAGTCCGCAGTCGGCAAACCGGTACTGACCGCGAACCAGGTGACGGTCTGGAAGGGGCTCGAGTTGGCCGGGGTTGTACCGTCTTTGCCAGATCTGGGGACGTTGTTCGCCACAAGGGGGAATTCGGAGTGACCAGTTACATCGAGCCGCTGGCTCAGGAGTCGACGCCGAGCATCATCGCCGACAAACTGCGCAAGGCCATCGGCCACGGGGAGTTCAGGCCCGGCGCTCAGATCGTCGAGGCCGACCTGGCCCGCAAGCTCGGCGTCAGCCGGGGTCCGTTGCGGGAGGGCATGCAGCGCCTGACGCAGGAAGGGCTGCTGGTCTCGATCCGCAACCGCGGCCTGTTCGTCATCGACATGACACCCGAGGACATCCGGGACATGTACCTCGCCCGCGAGGCGATCGAGCGCGCCGCGGCCCTCAAGATCCTCCGCGACGGCGACTTCGAGACGGTCGGACTCGCACTGCTCGCGATCGTCGACCAGATGGCGGCGGCCGACGGCGATCCGGCCGCGGTCGGCGAGCTCGACATCGCGTTCCACGAGCTGCTCGTGCGGCTGGCCGACAGCCCCCGGCTGTCGCGGATGCATCAGACGTCCATCATCGAGACCCGGATGTGCATCCACGCTCTCGAGGAGACATACCTCGCCACCGACGCCCGCGCCGTCGAGCACCACAGGCTGGCCGACGCGATCCGGACCGGCGACGTCGATCGCACCGACGACCTCCTGAGCGCCCACATGGACGACGCCATCGAACGCCTCGTCAGCCGCTGAGCCCAGTCGGCTGAGTCTGTCAGCTGACGGCGATGCCGATGTACTTCGTCTCGAGGAACTCGTCGATCCCGACCGCGCCGCCCTCGCGGCCGAGCCCGGACTGCTTCACGCCGCCGAACGGTGCGGCGGGGTTCGACACCACGCCCTGGTTCAGCCCGACCATCCCGGTCTCGATCGACTCCGCGACCCGGAGCGCCCGCCGCAGATCGTTGGTGAACACGTAGGCGACCAGCCCGTACTCCGTGTCGTTCGCCGCCCGCACGACCTCCTCCTCGGTGCTGAACGGCGTCAGCGGCGCGACCGGCCCGAAGATCTCCTGGTCCGCCATCGCCGCCTCCCGCGGTACGCCGGTCAGCACCGTCGGCGGGTAGAAGTACCCGTTCCCCGCCGCAACCTCTCCCCCGGTGAGCACGGTCGCACCCCGTCCGACCGCGTCCGCCACCAGCGTCCGCACCTTCTCGCGCCCCGCCTCGTCGATCAGCGGGCCGACGTTCACACCCGGTTCGGTACCGCGCCCGACCGTCAGCGCACCCATCCGCTCCGCGAGCCGACGCCCGAACTCGTCAATCACCGACTCGTGTACGAAGATCCGGTTGGCCGCCGTACAGGCCTCGCCCATGTTCCGCATCTTCGCCGCGATCGCGCCGGTCACTGCCTCGTCCAGATCCGCGTCCTCGAACACCACGAACGGCGCGTTGCCGCCGAGCTCGAGGGACGTCCGCAGTACCTTCTCCGCGCACTGCTCGAGCAGGATCCTGCCCACCCGCGTGGACCCGGTGAACGACAGCTTCCGCGCCAGCCCGGACCGGATCAGCGGTTCCATCACGCCGCCCGCGTCCATCGCGGTGACGCAGTTGACGGCTCCCGCGGGTACGCCGGCCTCGGCCAGGATCCCCATCAACGCCAGCATCGACAGCGGCGTCTGGTGGGCGGGCTTGATGACGCTCGTGCAGCCCGCCGCGATCGCCGGGCCGAGCTTGCGGGTCCCCATCGCCATCGGGAAGTTCCACGGGGTGATCAGCAGGCACGGGCCGACCGGCTGCTTGGTGATCAGGAAGCGGGCGTTCCCGGCCGGCGCGGTCTGGTACCCGCCGTCGATCCGGAGCGCCTCGCCCGCGAAGTGCCGGAAGAACTCGGCCGCGTACGCGATCTCGCCGCGCGCCTCCGCCAGCGGCTTGCCCATCTCCAGCGTCATCAGCAACGCGAGATCGTCGACGCGTTGCATCAAGAGCTCGTACGCCGTCATCAGCATGTCGGACCGTTCGCGTGGCGACGTCCGGGCGAAGTCCGGCTGCGCGGCGACGGCCGCCTCCAGCGCAGCTCGGCCGTCCGCGGGTGAGGCGTCGGCGACCGCGCACAGCACTTCGCCGGTCGACGGATCGACGACGTCGAACGTCGCGCCGCGGGTCGCGTCGGCCCACTTCCCCTCGATGAACAGCCGCTTCTCGACGGCCTCGATCACCCTCGACTCGTCCACCCTCGACTGGTCCATCTGCACCCCTTCACCGGCCTCGACAGCTGAGATAGGCTGATTGTCGACAATCTACCATCCGACACGTGGAGGGGAAGTCCGTGGCTGAGCTGTCGCAGATCCTCAAACAGGCGACCGGCGTGGTCGCCGCCCGCGGCGAGGGCGTCCAGCTGTTCGACGAGGACGACCGCAGGTACCTGGATTTCACCGCCGGCATCGGCGTCACGTCGACCGGGCACTGCCATCCGCGGGTGGTCGCAGCCGCCCAGGAGCAGGTCGGGCGGATCATCCACGCGCAGTACACGACCGTCATGCACCGGCCGTTGCTCACGCTGGTGGACCGGCTCGGCGAGGTCCTCCCCCGGCATCTCGACCGGATGTTCTTCGCGAACTCCGGCAGCGAGGCGATCGAGGCGGCACTGCGGCTCACCCGCCAGGCGACCGGCCGGCCGAACGTGATCGTGTTCCACGGCGGCTTCCACGGCCGGACCGTCGCAGCGGCCACGATGACTACTTCCGGGACCAAGTTCCGCTCCGGTTTCAGCCCGTTGATGGCCGGCGTCCACGTGTCCCCGTTCCCGGACCCCGGCCACTTCGGCTGGCCCGTCGAGCAGGCGACCGACTTCGCGCTCAGCCAGTTGGACTACGTCCTGCAGACGTTGAGCACGCCGGCCGACACCGCCGCGTTCTTCGTGGAGCCGGTGCTCGGCGAGGGTGGTTACGTACCGGCGAACGAGCGGTTCTTCGCGGGCCTGCGCGAGCGCGCCGACGCGCACGGGATCCTGCTCGTGGTGGACGAAGTACAGACCGGGTTCGGGCGGACCGGGAAGTTCTGGGGCGGCGACCACTTCGGATCGCACCCGGACGTCCTGGTCACGGCGAAGGGGCTCGCGTCCGGGTTCCCGCTGTCCGCGATCGCCGCGTCGTCGGAGCTGATGGAGAAGGCGTGGCCCGGCTCTCAGGGCGGCACGTACGGCGCGAACGCGGTCGCGTGTGCGGCGGCGTTGGCGACGCTGGACGTGATCAAGGACGAGGGTCTCGTGCAGAACTCCGCGGACCGGGGCGCTCAGCTCAAGCAGGCGCTGCAACTGGTCGCGGACAAGCACGAGCAGATCACCGACGTCCGCGGGCTCGGGCTGATGATCGGCAACGAGTTCCGCGACGCGGACGGGAAGCCCGACCCGGCGACGGCCACCGCGGTCCAGCAGGAGGCGGCGCGGCGAGGTCTGCTACTGCTCACGTGCGGCGCCTGGGGTCAGGTTGTGCGCTTCATCCCGGCCCTGGTCGTCTCCCCCGACGAGATCGACGAGGCCGCCGGCCTCTGGTCCGACGCAGTCACCGCAGTAGTCGGCTGAGCGGCTGGTCGGGTTTGGCGGGGTCGGATCCGCGCTCTCCGGAAACTTTTTCGCGCTGGTTGGCGAATTGTTTCCGGAAAGCGCGGATTCGCGAGTCAGGCCTTGGCGTGGGCCGGTTCGAGGGCGACCGGCGGTGGGGCGTCCTCGGTGCCCGGGATCTCGGTGCCGTTGAGCGGGCACCGTGACGTCTCGGGGACCTTGGCGAGCGCGAGCGCACCCACGACACAGGCCGCCATCATGTAGTACGCCGGCACCAGCGAGTCACCCAGCTTGGCCGTCAGCCAGTCGTTGACCGCGGGCGCCGTACCGCCGAACAACGACGTCGACACGTTGTACGCGATCGCGAATCCGGCGTACCGGACGTGCGTCGGGAACATCGCCGGGAACGTCGCGGAGATCGTCGCGAGCTGCGGCACGTACAGCAGACCGAGGACCGCGAAGCCGATGATCGCGCCGGCCACGTTCGTCCCCATCAGCAGGAACATCGGTACGCCGAACACGAACAAGCCGGCCAGCGACGCCCACCACAGCGGCTTGCGCCCGAGCCGGTCCGACGCCCGCCCGGCGAACGGGACGAAGATCATCATTGTCAACATTCCGATGATCGGCACGATCAGCGATTCGTCCGCGCTCAGCCCGATCTCCTTCTCCAGGTACGTCGGCATGTACGTGAGCAGCGTGTAGTTCACGACGTTCAGGGCGATCACCATGCCGCCGAGCCGCAGGATCGGGGCCCAGTAAACGGCCAGCAGGTCCTTGAACTGGGTACTGGTCTCCTGCTCCTTCTGGCCCTTCGCCTCGAGCTCACGGAACACCGGCGTGTCCTCCAGCCGGGACCGGAGGTAGACGCCGACCAGGCCGAGCGGCGCGGCGACCAGGAACGGCAGCCGCCAGCCCCATGCGTGCATCGCGTCGTCGCCGAGCACCAGCGAGAAGCCGAGCATCAGCAACGCGCCGAGCGAGAAGCCGGCCAGCGTGCCGAACTCCAGGAAGCTGCCGAGGAACCCACGCTTGCGGCTCGGCGCGTACTCGGCCATGAAGGTCGCGGCACCGCCGTACTCGCCACCGGTCGAGAAGCCCTGGACCATCCGCAGCAGAACCAGCAGGATCGGCGCCCAGATCCCGATCGTGTCGTACGACGGGACCAGACCGGCGAGCAGTGTCGCGCCGGACATCATCAGGATCGTGATCGCCAGCACGTGCTTGCGGCCGAGCCGGTCGCCGAGCGGGCCCCAGACCAGGCCGCCGAGCGGGCGGACCAGGAACGAGACGGCGAACGTCATCAGCGCCAGCAGGGTCTGGCTCTCGGTGTCGCCCGGGAAGATCGCGGCCGAGATGTACGTCACGCCGTAGGCATAGATGCCGTAGTCGAACCACTCGGTCGCGTTGCCGATCGCCGAGGCGGCGATCGCTTTCCTGAGCACTCCGGGCGGCTGCTCGTGTTCCGTCGTGGTCACGGGCGGCCGGTCCTGGGCGCCGTCACCCTGCGGGGGCTTGGCGCTCTCAGGCGGCGGGGTCTCGGAGTCCACGGTTTCCTCCTGTCGTCATTACGGCCTCACCCGAGTGCCCACCCGCAGACAATCCACACGCCCCACGGGGATCAGGTCGTAGTTTTGTTGACAATCCGAAGGTTAGCCATGTGCAATCGTGAACCACAAGCGATGACTACCCGTCGATCACGCGAAATCGTTCAACGCCGCTTGCTGCCGGCTCAACGCCGCTCAGCGAGCGACGCGAGACCGGCAGTGATCACCGAGATTCCGAACTCGAACCGGTCGTCACCGGCGGCGCCGGCCGTCAACGGACCCGCGAGCGCCATCGTGAGCGGGAACCGGTCGGCCGGCAACGAGGCGAAATACGACCGCAGACCATCCAGGAACTGCTCGAGATCCTCGGGGCTCCACTGGTCCGCACGCTGCACGTTCTCCTCGAACGCCACCGCGGTCACGTACAGCGGGATCAGGTCGACCGCCCACGCGACCGCCTGATCCGGCAGTCCACCGGCCTTGAGGATGCCGAGCAGACACTCGGAAGTCCGCAGCGCGGCCTCCCCCAGCGGCACCGCACCGATCGCGGCCCGCGCCACCCCGGGCATCGTCCGCATCGCGCGCAGCATCTCGCGCATCGCTTCCTTCAACTGCTCCTGCCAGCGCTCCGGGTCCGGCGGCGAGGGCAGGTTCATCGCGGCCGCGGCCCGGTCGACCAGAAGCTGATCGAGCTCCTTCTTGTTCGCGACATGCGCGTACAGCGAGGCGGGGCCGGTCTGCAGCTCCTGCGCGATCTTGCGCATCGAGACCGCTTCGTAGCCCTGGTCGATCATCACCCGCAAGGCAGTGTCGACAATCCGCTCCCGGTTCAACGGCTCCTTGGCCGGACGCACGGGCTTGGCGGGACTGATCGGCTGCCACGGCGATTGGGTCATGCGAACCACTGTAGCGAACGCCGTACTTGACGGGAACACCGTTCGCGCGTAGAACAGTGTTCGTCAACGAACACCGTTCGAATCAGGATCCAAGACCCAGACCCCGAGGAGCCACCGATGAGCGCCACCGCCGTACAGAACTCACCCGACACCACGACCACCCCGCGCGGTACGCCGTACCGCTGGCGATGGCTCGTGGTCGCCACCATCTTGGTCGCCGAGATCATGGACCTTGTCGACGCGACGATTGTCAACATTGCTGCGCCGTCGATCCGGGCCGACCTCGGCGGCTCCGAATCGGCCATGCAGTGGATGCTGGCCGGATACACCTTGGCCTTCGCGATCGGGCTGGTCACCTTCGGCCGGCTCGGCGACCTGGTCGGGCGCCGGCGGCTGTTCGTGATCGGAGCCCTCGGGTTCACGATCGCGTCCGCGGTCTGTGGGCTGGCCACCAGCCCCGAGCTGCTGATCGGCAGCCGGGTCGCGCAGGGCCTGCTAGGCGCGGTGATGATCCCGCAGGGTTTCGCGATCCTGAAGTCGATCTTCCCGTCCGACGAGCTCGGTAAGGCGTTCGCGATGTTCGGCCCGGTGATGGGGCTGTCCGCGGTCGCCGGCCCGATCCTGGCCGGCGTACTGATCGACGCGAACTGGTTCGACGCCGGCTGGCGGACGATCTTCTTCATCAACGTCCCGATCGGCATCGCCGCCCTGGCCGGCGCGCTGCGCTTCATGCCCGAGGTCAAGACCGCCGGCGCCTCCCGGCTGGATGCCATCGGCGTGCTCCTGGTCAGCCTCGCCTCCGGCCTGCTGATCTACCCGCTGGTGCAGGGCCGCGAGCTCGGCTGGCCGTTGTGGACAATCCTGATGTTGACCTCGTCGATCGCGGTCTTCGCGCTGTTCGGCTGGCGGGAGCGCCGGTCCGGCAACCCGGTCATCGACCCGTCGCTGTTCCGCAACCGCGGGTACGTCGCCGGCCTCGGCGTGATCACCACTTTCTTCCTCGCGATGAACGGCTTCATGCTGGTGTTCAACCTGTTCACCCAGCTCGGCCTGCACTACAGCCCGCTGAAGGCCGGCCTTGCGATGGTGCCGTTCTCGCTCGGGATCGCGATCGGCGCGCCGCTGTCCGCCGGCCTGCTCGCCCCGAAGCTCGGCCGCAAGGCGCTGCAGCTCGGCATCGCGGTGATGACGGTCGCGATGGTGGGCGTGTGGTTCACCCTGCACACGTACGGCGACGCGACCACGATCTGGAACCTGGTCCCGTCGACGCTCGCCACCGGGATCGGCGCCGGCATGGTGTTCGCGCCGCTGTTCGACATCATCCTGGCCTCGATCGACGACCAGGCCGCGGGATCGGCGTCCGGCGTACTGACCGCCATGCAGCAGTACGGCGGTGCGATCGGAGTCGCCGTGATCGGCACCGTCTTCTTCCAGCTGCTGCCGACCCACGCGTTCCTGGGCGCCACCAAGACCTCGGTCCTGGTCGCGATCGGGCTCTTCGTCGTCAGCCTCGCGGTGTCGTACCTACTCCCGAAGCACGCCCGGGAGGAGAGCGTCAGTCACGGCTGACGAACCCCTCCTTCACCAACCAGTCCATGGCGACGTCGGCGGGCTCACGTCCGTCGACGTCGACCTGCGCGTTGAGGTCGATCAGCACCTCGTCGGTGAGCTTGTCCGACACCGGCTGCAGCAGCTCCCGCAGCTGCGGGTACTTGTCCAGCACCTTCTTACTGATCACCGGAGCCACGTTGTACGCCGGGAAGTACTTCTTGTCGTCCTGCAGTACGACGAGGTCCAGCGACTTGATCCGCCCGTCGGTCGTGAAGATCTCCCCGAACCGGCAGTCCCCGTTGTTCGTCGCGGCGTACACCGCGCCCGTGTCCAGGGTCCGGATGTTGTCCCGCGGTACGCCGGAACCCATCGGGATCCCGTAGTGCTTGAGCATCGGCTCGAACCCGTCGTTGCGGTTCGCGAACTCGGACTCGACACAGAACGTTCGTTCTTTCACCGGCAGCGACTCGACCTGGGACAACTTGGTGATGTGCAGCCGCTCGGACTCCTTCCGGGTCATCGCGAAGCCGTAGCTGTTGTTCATCGGAGCAGGCTTCAACCAGATCAGCCCGTACTTCTGTTCGTCCTCCTTGCGGACGGCGTCGTACTGCTGCTGCTTGTCGGGGATGCCGGTGTCGTGGCCGAGGTATGAGATCCACGCGGTGCCGGTGTACTCCCAGGCCATCTGGATCTGGTCCTGGATCATCGCCTGGCGGGACGTGTCGGAGCCGGGCATGTTGGTGAGGTCCTGGACGTTCGCGCCGGCCGAACGCATCAGGATCGCGGCGATCTTGCCGAGGATCAGCTGCTCCTGGAAGCTCTTCGAGCCGATGGCGATCGACAGCCCGTCGAGGTTCTTCACCTTCGAGAGCGGTCCTTGGAGCGCGCCGGTCGGCACGAAGCCGCCGCTGGTGCCGAGACCGCAGCCCGACAGGACGAGGAGTAGCGCGGACGCTGCCGCGACGAGCCGCTTCATCCGAGCCCTCTCGGTCGGGTGACTTCTTCCAGTACTCGGCCCGCCCAGTCGATCAGCAGGGCGAGTGCCGCGACCAGTACGGCGCCGCTGATCAGCACCGGGTAGCGCAGCAGGCGGATGCCGGTGGTGATCAGGCTGC
This sequence comes from Kribbella soli, assembly GCF_004331345.1. GTDB lineage: Bacteria > Actinomycetota > Actinomycetes > Propionibacteriales > Kribbellaceae > Kribbella > Kribbella soli. The sequence continues at coordinate 762,625 of NZ_SJJZ01000003.1, forward strand.
CCAGTCCCCCGGCGTCGATGAACGTCGCGAGGGTCGCCGTACCGACGACCAGGACCAGCGCGGTACGGATGCCGGCCATGATCACCGGCACCGCGAGCGGCAGTTCGATCCGGCCGAGGACGGAGACGCTCGACATGCCCATGCCACGACCGGCCTCGACGAGTGTCCGGTCGACGCCTTGCAGGCCGACGATCGTGTTCCGCAGTACCGGCAGGATCGCGTACAGGCAGAGCGCGAGGATCGCGGTCCAGAAGCCGAAGCCGAGCCAGATCGCGAGCAGCACGATCAGCCCGATCACCGGCGCCGCCTGGCCGGCGTTCGCGATCGCGACCACGACCGGAGCGGCCCGGCGAGCCCGCGGCCGGGTCAGCATGATGCCGAGCGGTACGGCGACCAGCAGCACGATGATCGTGGCGACGACGGTGAGCTTGAGGTGCTCCACGGTCAACTGGCCCACGAGTTTCCAGTCGAGCTGTCGCTGCTCGATCGAGTCGAGCTCGGCGCGGGACCGCCAGATCGCCCACGCCCCGATCACGACGGCCACGAACAACGGTTGCCCGATCAGCAGCCCCCACGACGGACGGCGTGCCCGGCTGCTGGCGAGCCCGGCCGCGGCCGCCTTCGCGTCGGCAAGGTTCTCCTGAGTTTTGAGATCCGGTCCAGGATCGAGCGCGGTCATTGTGCGACCTCCGCCTCCGGTTGGCCGTTGCCGTCCTGGATGCGGGCGAGTACGGCCTGGAAGTCGACAACGCCGAGGTACTCGTCGCGGCGGCCGGTGACGACCGCGCTGCCGTGGCTGGACATCAGCATCGTGTCGAGCGCGTCGTTCAGGGTTGCCCGCCGGTCGATCGTCACCAGGTCGGTGTCCTCGTGCGGCGCCGGCACATTGTCGACATCTGACAAGTCGACTGTCCACATCCAGTCGACCGGTCGCCGCCGGCCGTCCAGGACGACGACCGAGTCGTCGCCCGCCGCCTTCGCGGCCCGCAGTACGTCGGGCGCCGGGTCGCCGATCTCCGCGACCGTCGGCTGACCCAGCTCGATCTCACTGACCCGGCTCAGTGTGAGCTGCTTGAGCGCGGCGCCCGCGCCGACGAAGTCCGCGACGAACCGGTCGGCCGGGTTCGCCAGGATCGCCTCGGGGGTGTCGTACTGGGCGATGTTCGCGCCCTCGGTGAGGATCAGGATCCGGTCGCCGAGCTTCACCGCCTCGTCGAAGTCGTGGGTGACGCAGACGATCGTCTTGCGCAGCTCCTCCTGGATGCTGAGCAGTTCGTCCTGCAACCGTTGCCGGGTGATCGGGTCGACCGCGCCGAACGGCTCGTCCATCAGGATCACCGGCGGATCGGCGGCGAGTCCGCGGGCGACGCCGACGCGCTGTTGCTGACCGCCGGACAGCTCGCGCGGGTAGCGGCCGCGGTACCGGTTCGGGTCGAGGCCGACGAGTTCGAGCAGTTCGTCGACACGTTCCGCCGTACGGCGTTTGTCCCAGCCGAGCAGGCCCGGGACCAGGGCGATGTTCTGTGTGACGGTCATGTGTGGGAAGAGACTGCCGCCCTGGATCACGTACCCGATGCGGCGGCGCAGGTCGTCGTCGTCGGACCGGCTGACGTCCTCGCCGCCGATCCGGATACTGCCCGACGTCGGCTCGATCAGCCGGTTGATCATCTTCAGCGAGGTGGTCTTGCCGCAGCCCGACGGGCCGACGAACATCACGATCTCGCCGGCCGGGATGTGCAGCGACAGGCCCTCGACAGCGGGCTTCTTCTGGCCGGGGTACCGCTTGACGACATCGGTCAGCTCGATGTCGACGCCGCTGACTTCTGGTTCGGATTCAGGCACGGATACCCCTCGAGGTGGTCAGGCGGCCGACGAGCAGCAGCATGGCGTCCAGGATCAGAGCGAGCAGGACCACGCCGATCGTGCCGACCAGCGCGGAGTTCAGAGCGTTCTTGCCACCGATCTGGGTCAGGCCGGTGAAGATGAAGCTGCCCAGACCCGGGCCGAGCACGTACGCCGCGATCGCCGCGATCCCCATCGACATCTGGGCCGAGACCCGGACACCCGCCAGGATCACCGGCCAGGCCAGCGGCAGCTCGATCCGGAACAGGGTCCGGACCGCGCCCATGCCCATCCCGCGCGCCGACTCGATCAGCGTCGAGTCGACGCCGGCCAGGCCGACGACGGCGTTCCGCAGGATCGGCAGACAGGCGTAGAACGTGACAGCGACCACCGAGGTCGCCGTACCGATGCCGGCCACCGGGATCATCAGACCGAGCAGCGCGAACGACGGAATGGTCAGACCGACCGCGCTGACCGCGCCGGCCAGGGACGCGATCCGCGGGTTGCGGTGCACGACGACTGCCAGGCCGACCGCGATCACGGTGGCCAGCAGCACGCACTGGATGACCAGGCTCAGGTGCTGATAGCTCTGATAGAGCAGTTGAGAATTACGCTCAGTTATGTAGTCCCACACACGGCGACCGGTACCCAACAAGCGTTCGACTCACACATTGGCACGATCGCTTCCGAAGTCCGGACAGGCCGAAGCCCCTGGTCGCCACGCGGGCGCCAGGGGCTTCGTTTGCCTAGCTCAGTTGCTCAGGCTCAGTTGCTCAGTTGAACGAGTCGCCGCAGGCGCAGGAGCCGGTGGCGTTCGGGTTGTCGATGGTGAAGCCCTGCTTCTCGATGCTGTCGACGAAGTCGATCGACGCGCCCTTCAGGTACGGAGCGCTCATCCGGTCCGTGACGACACTCACACCACCGAAGTCGGCCACCACGTCGCCGTCGAGCTGACGCTCGTCGAAGAACAGCTGGTACCGCAGCCCGGAGCACCCACCCGGCTGCACGGCGACCCGCAGCGCGAGGTCGTCGCGGCCTTCCTGGTCGAGCAGCGCCTTCACCTTGGCGGCGGCCCCGTCGGTGAGGAGAACACCCGTGGCGACGGCCTGCTCGGTCTGCGCTTCAGTCATCCCTGACTCCAGTCATCTGCTCAAGTGCCGGCACACCAGCTCCGTCGGCACGGAAGTCTCTTGTCAACACAGGCCAACATCACCCGGCCCGCGCTCATTCCCATGGTCGCACACCAATTTCGCAGATCAACTACCCCGCTCACAGGCTGGGTGGTGATCGGGTCGGGTGGTGATCGGGATCTCGGGGTCGGTTCAGCGCGCCCAGGTGCGGGCGACGCGCTCCGCGACTGCGGCCAGCGAGCCGTGCGGGTCCGCGAACGCCTGCTCCTCGCCGACCGCGTCGACCAGCGCGTACGCCGACTCGACGCCCATCGCGCGCATCTCGCGGGAGCCGATCAGGACCTTGCCTGCGAGTACGACGCAGGGGCGCATCGCGTCGTTCGCGACCTTCGCCACGCCCGCGATCACCTTGCCGTCGCGGGACTGGAAGTCGAAGGCGCCTTCACCGCTGAGCACCAGATCGACCTGCGACGCCTTCTGCTTGAGCCCGGTCAGCTCCGCAACCAGGTCGATACCGGAGACCCGCTCGGCGCCGAGCAGCAGCAGCGCGTACCCGAGCCCACCCGCGGCGCCCGCACCCTTCTTGTCCGCGGTCTTGCGGTCGGCCAGCTCCGCGAAGTGCGTCAGCCAGCCGTCGACCGCAGGCTTGCGCTCGTCCGAGATCCCCTTCTGCGCCCCGAACACATTCGTCGCACCCCGCAACCCGAGCATCGGGTTCTCCACATCACTGGCCGCAACGAACTCAACCCCCGCAACCCGTTCCCGAGCCGGCCCCAAATCCACCGCCTCAAGCCCTGCCAATCCCGCGGCCCCACCATCCAACCGCCCAACACCCACGGTCCCGTCCGGTTGTGCGGTTGCTGTTGCTCCGAGGGCGGCGAGGAGGCCTGCCCCGGCGTCGTTCGTGCCGGAACCGCCGAGGCCGAGGATGATCCGCGTCGCGCCGGCGTCCACGGCTGCGGTGATCAGCTGCCCGACCCCGTACGTGCTCGCTTCCTCAGGCCGCCGCTGCTTCGGCTCCACCAGGTGCAAACCGCACGCCTGCGCGGTCTCGACGTACGCCGTCTCCCCCGCCAGCAGCACCGTCGCGGGAGTCTCCTCACCGAGCGGCCCGCGAACGGTGACCGACAGCAGCTTCCCGTCCACCACCGCGGACAGTACGTCGATGAACCCCGGACCGCCGTCGGCCATCGGCGCGACCAGCACCTCAGCACCCGGGTCCCGGCGCCGCCACCCTTCCTCGATGGCCGCCGCAGCCTCCACAGCCGTCAACGTCCCCGCGAACTTGTCCGGCGCAATCAGAATCCGCATGCGCACATCCTCCCTCACCCCAGCCACAGGCCGGGTGGCCCGTCCATGCGCGGCGTAAGGACAGGACGTAGAGATATACGTAGACGGCACCGCCCGCCTGAGAAGACCCGCCGCGATCACCGCACACCTCCTGTCGTTAGGGCACAGCTTGATTGACGGGCCGGGAGCGGGACAGTTGGATCGCTCGGTATGAAGACAGTCCTGTTCGCACTCCGCGTGAGTGATCTGGAACGCTCGCTCGCCTTCTACACCACCGTCGGCTACGTCGATCTCGGCACGGTTCCGTTCGAGGACGGCTCCAGCCTGGTCTGGCTGCGGCTCCCCGACGAACCTTCCGTGTCCCTCGAACTCGTCCACCGCCCGGCGGACGGCCCGGTCGAGGTCGGCGGGTTCGCGCACTTCGCGATCGAGGTCGAGTCGCTCGCCGACACCCTCGCCCGCCTCACCGCGGCAGGTCTGCACCCCGGCGCCCCCGAACTCCCGGCCGGCCCCGACGGCCCGAAAACCTCCTGGCTCATCGACCCCGACGGCTACCGCATCGAACTCGTCGAATGGCCACCCGGCGGAGCGCCCCAGCCGGAGAACTCTTGATGCGGCCCGGTGCACCGCCGACGTCGGAGGGGTCTTGATGGAGTGGCCGACGACCGCCGTTGAGGCAATCGCGGTGCAGGAGGAGTTGCGGGGGCACGTCGATCTCACGGATGTCGGAAAGACACCCCGGTACGTCGCCGGTCTCGACGTCGCGTACGACGGGGACCGGTTGGCGGCTGCTGTGGTGGTGCTGGATCGGGACACATTGGCGGAGGTCGATCGCGCGGTGGTGCGTGGTGAGACGACGTTCCCGTACGTGCCGGGGTTGTTCGCGTTCCGTGAGGTGCCGGCGTTGCTTGCAGCGCTGGAGCAGCTCGGGACGACGCCGGAGCTGCTCGTGTGTGACGGGCAGGGGCTTGCGCATCCGCGGCGGTTCGGGCTCGCCTGCCATCTCGGCGTACTGACGGGGATCCCGGCGATCGGTGCCGCGAAGACGACGTTCGTCGGGTCGCATGGGGAGCTCGCGCGGGAGGGCGGGGCGACGGCTGAGCTCGTCGACGGCGGCGAGGTGGTGGGAGCGGCGGTGCGGACGCAGGACGGGGTCAAGCCGGTGTACGTGTCGGTCGGGCATCGGGTGAGTTTGAGGACCGCGATTGATCACGTGCTGCGGTTGGCGCCGCGGTACCGGTTGCCGGAGACGACGCGGCTCGCGGATCGGGCTTGCCGGGAAGGATTGTCGGATGGTTGACAATGCACCGCGAGTACCCGGGTACACGCGGCACGAGTACGGCGACCGGATCGGCGCGAGCGCACGACTGCGCGCGGGAGCGGCCGCGGCGGTGATGGACGGCGATCGGTTGCTGCTGACGAAGCGGACCGACAACGGCGAATGGTGCCTGCCGGGCGGGGCGATCGACCCGGGCGAACGTCCGGCGGAGGCCGCCGAGCGGGAGACGCTCGAGGAGACCGGGCTGGTGGTGCGCGTGACCGGGCTGGTCGGCGTGTACTCGAACCCGGATGTGGTCGTGGTCTATCCGGACGGGAACCGTGTGCAGGTCCTCGGCGTGGTGTTCCGCGCGGAGGCCGTCAGCGGCGAGGCCGGGTGCTCCGCGGAGGTGAGTGAGTCCGGCTGGTTCACCGCAGAGGAGGCCGCGGAGCTGACGGTGATCGCGGGACACCGACCGATCCTGCCGGCGGTATTCAGCGGCGAGCTGTACTTCGATCCGCCCAAGTGAAAACTGCGCGGGTTGGGGAGGATTTCTTGCCGATTCGGGGGTAAAAACCTCCCCAGCCTCTCACCGGCGGAACAGGCGGCGGAGCACGAGCGCTAGCACCGCGCCGATCAGGTACGGCGCCGCGCGACGGGCAAGCATCGGAAGTAGAGCGCTCCCGAGATCCAGCACTACCTCATCCGCCCCCGACGCATCCGCCCCGGACCGAGTGGGCGAACCGGCAGCCCTAGCGGATCCGGTGGGGTCGGTGCTAGCAGCGCTAGCGGATTCGGTCGAGCCGGTGGAGCTGGCGGCGCTAGCGGTGGTGGGTGTGGGTTTGTCTGCGGTGTCCAGCTTGGTTTTCAGGCAGGTGGTGAACTGGTCGAGGAGTTTGTTGGAGACGTCCTGGATGAGTCCGCGGCCGAACTGGGCGGGGCGGCCGGTGATGGTCAGGTCGGTGTCGACGATGACCTCGGTGGTGCCGTCCGCCGTGCCGGCCAGCCGGGCGGTGACGCGGGCGCTCGCCGTACCGTTGCCTCTGCGGTCCTTGCCCTTGGCCTCGATGACCGCGTGGTGAGCCGCCTCGTCGCGCTCGACGAAGGTGCCGGTGCCGGAGTACTGCAGCGACACCGGCCCGAGCTTCACCTTGCACGAGCCGGTGAAGTCGTCACCCTCGTACGTCGTCAGGGTGGCGCCGGGGAAACACGGCACCACCCGTTCGAGGTCGTTGAACGCTGCCCAGGTCTGCTCGACAGGCGCCGGTACGACGAACTTGTGCTCGAGCTTCACGCGGTACCCGCCGCAGCCAGGACCGCCCGCCGGGTGAGCACCGTGGCGAGATGCCGGCGGTAGTCGGCGTCACCGTTGATGTCGCTCACCGGAGACGTCCCGTCCGCTGCTCGCGCCGCGGCCTCCCGTACGGCGTCCGCGGTCGCGGGCTGCCCGACGAGAGCCGCCTCGACCGCCGTCGCCCGTACCGGTGTCGATCCCATGTTGCCGAGCCCGACTCGCGCCTCCGCGATCGAGTCGCCGTCCAACCGCACCGCCGCCGCGACGGACACGATCGACCAGCCCTGCGCGACCCGGTTGAACTTCTCGTAGTGCGCGCCCCAGCCGGTGTACTTCGGCACCCGCACCTCGACGAGCAACTCGTCCTCGCCGAGCGCCGTACTGAACACGCCCTGGAAGAACTCCGAGGCAGGCACGGTACGTCGGCCGTCCGGCCCCGCGATCACGAACGACGCGTCCAGCGCCACCGCGACCACGGGCAGATCCGCCGCCGGATCCGCATGTGCCAGCGACCCGCCGAACGTGCCGCGATGCCGGATCTGCGGATCGCCGACCGTTGCCGTGGCCAACGCGATCAGCCGCGCGTGCTCGGCCACCAGCGGATCCGACTCCACCGTGCTGTGCGGGGTCATGGCGCCGATCACCAGCGCGTCGCCGTCGTCCCGCACACCGCGCAGATCGTCGATCTTCTGAATGTCGACAATCACCTCAGGTGCCGCCAGCCGCAACCGCAGCGCCGGCATCAGGCTCTGCCCGCCCGCCAGCACCTTCGCGTCGGAGTGCTCGCGCAGCAACCCCAGCGCCTCGTCGACCGTCGCCGGTGCGAAGTACTCGAACGCCACCGGGATCATGACCGGCTCCCTTCCTGACTGGCACTTTTCTGGATGGCGGTCCACACGCGGTACGGCGTACACGGCATCGGCACGTCCGTGACGCCGAGCGGTCGTAGAGCGTCGACAATCGCATTGACGACAGCCGGCGTGGACGCGATGGTCCCCGCCTCGCCGACACCCTTCACACCCAGCTGGTTCGTCGTCGCGGGCGTCTCGGTCCGCGCCGTCTCGAAGGTCGGCAGATCAGGTGCCGCCGGCAACGTGTACTGGTCGAACGACCCGGTGACCAGCGTCCCGGAGTCGTCGTGCAGCGCTTCCTCGAACAGCGCCTGCGCGATGCCCTGCGCGATACCGCCGTGCACCTGGCCCTCGACGATCATCGGGTTCACCACCACGCCGACATCGTCGACGCACACGTACGATCGGATCTTCGTCGCACCGGTCTCGGTGTCGACCTCGACCGCGCACAGGTGCGTGCCGTGCGGGAACGAGAAATCGTCCGGGTCGAGGGTCGCGTCGGCGTCCAGGCACCCTTCGGCCGAGCCGTCGAGCTTGTGCCCCTGGAAGACCGCGAACGCGAGCTCGGCCATCGTCATCCCGGCGTCGGTCCCGCGCACGCCGTACCGCCCGCCGCTGAAGTCGAGGTCGTCCGCGTTCGCCTCCAGCAGTTGCGCCGCGATCGGCTTCGCCTTCTCGATCACCTTGTCCGCGGCGGCCAGCACCGCCATGCCGCCGACGGCCAGCGACCGCGATCCGTACGTGTCCAGCCCGCGTACGGCGACCTGCGTGTCACCGTGCAGTACTTCGACATCCTCGAACGCCACGCCCAGCCGGTCCGCGACCAGCTGGCTCCACGCGGTCTCATGTCCTTGACCGTGCGGGCTGGTCCCGGTGACCACCTCGACCTTCCCGGTCGGCAGCATCCGGACCGCTGCGTGCTCCCAGCCGCCACCGACGTACCCCATCGAGCCGAGCCAGCGCGACGGGGCCAGGCCGCACATCTCGGTGAACGTCGAGACGCCGATCCCGAGCTGCACCGGGTCGCCGGACTCGCGCCGCTTGCGTTGCTCGGCCCGCAGGTCGTCGTACCCGAACAGCTCACGCGCCTTTGCGGTCGCGGCCTCGTAGTTGCCGGAGTCGTACCGCAGCCCGGACACCGTCGAGAACGGGAACTCCTCGTGCTTGATCCAGTTCCGCTCGCGGATCTCGAGGGCGTCGACGCCGACGCGGGCGGCGAGCTCGTCCATCAGCCGCTCGATCGCGTACGTCGCCTCGGGCCGGCCGGCGCCGCGGTACGCGTCGGTCCACGTCTTGTTCGTGAACACGTTCGTGATGCCGATGTGGTACGCCGGGAACTTGTAGATCCCGTTGTACATGAACGCCCCGAGCAGCGGGATCGCCGACGTGACCAGGCCGAGGTACGCGCCCATGTCGGCGATCAGCTCGACCTTCAGTCCGGTGACCGTGCCGTCGGCGTTCGCGGCCAGCGTGACCTGCTGCCACTGGTCGCGGCCGTGGTGCGCCGCCATCAACGACTCGGACCTGGTTTCGGTGTATTTACAGGGCTTTCCGGTACGCCGGGCCGCGATGACCGTGAGTACTTCCTCCGGGGTGAACTGCAGCTTGCCGCCGAAACCGCCGCCGACGTCCGGTGCGATCACCCGGACCTTGCTCTCCGGGATGCCGAGCACGAGCGCGATGAAGATCTTCACGAAGTGCGGTACCTGGGTCGCCGACCAGACGGTCATTTGTTCAGTTGTCGGATCGACGACAATCGACCGCGGCTCCATGAACGCCGGGATCAGCCGCTGCTGGCGGAACTCCTCCTCGATCACGATGCCGCCGTCGCGGGCGGCCGCGATCGCTGCCTCGACGTCGCCGCCGGTGCCGGACTCGGCCGAGTCGTACGACCACACCGCGGACACGTTCGTCCCGAGATCCGGATGCGCGATCACCTCGTCGCGGGCGGCGGCCTTGAGTTCGAGGGCGGGTTCGAGCTCCTCGTAGTCGACGTCGACGAGGTCGGCGGCGTCGTTCGCCTCGGCCGCGGTGCGGGCGATGACCATCGCGACGATCTCACCGGCGAACGCGACGTGGTCGACCGCCATCGACGGATGTACGGGCGCCTTCTGGTCGGGGATGATGGCCCACGCGTTCGGCAGCGCGCCCTGTTCGTCGGCGATGTCGGCGCCGGTGATCACGGCAACGACGCCGGACGCCGCCTTCGCCGCCTCGGCGTCGATCGACGTGATCCGGGCGTGCGCGAACGGGCTGCGCACCATCGCGATGTGCTGCAGGCCGGGCAGCACGATGTTGTCGGTCCAGCGGGTCCGGCCGGTGATCAGCCGGGCGTCTTCCTTGCGCCGGCGCGATGCGCCGATCTCTGTCGCCGGGCGTTCCTCGGTGGCGGTCATTGCGCACCTCCGGCGGCGCTGGCCTGCGGTGCGGCTGCCCCCGCTGCGGCCTGGACGGCCTTGACGATGTTCTGGTAGCCGGTGCAACGGCAGAGGTTGCCCTCGAGCCCGAGCCGGATGTCCTCGTCGCTCGGATTCGGATTGTCTGCAATCAGATCGATGGATTGCATGATCATGCCTGGTGTGCAGTATCCACACTGCAGGGCGTGGTGCTCGTGGAAGGCCTGCTGCATCGGGTGCAGCTGACCGTTGGTCGCGAGCCCTTCGATCGTGGTGATCTCGTGACCGTCGGCCTGGACCGCGAGCAACGAGCAGGACTTCACACTCCGCCCGTCCAGGTGGACCGTGCAGGCGCCGCAGTTGCCGGTGTCGCAGCCGACCACGGTGCCTGTCTTCCCCAGTTGCTCGCGCAGATACAGCACGAGCAGCGTGCGCGGCTCCACCTCGTCCGTGAAGCTGCTTCCGTCGACCTTGACCGTGATCCGGGTCATCGCCCCGCCTCCAGATGTCAGCAATCGCCGTACTTTTGATCCTGCTCCTGTTGTGATGTAGACCACAAGGGTCGGTCCGTGGTGATCAGTGGTGGATCGGCCCTGCTGCCGCGGAGAGTCGTTGCCCGGCGCCACCCCAGCGCTGGGCGATGATCTCGGCGGCGATGCTCACCGCGGTCTCCTCCGGCGTCCGCGCGCCGAGGTCGAGACCGATCGGGCTCGCCAGTCGCGCCACCTCTTCCTCGGTCAGTCCCGCTTCCCGCAACCGCTTCAGCCGGTCGTCGTGCGTGCGCCGCGATCCCATCGCCCCGATGTACGCGACCTGCGGAAGCCGCAACGCGACCTCCAGGAGCGGTACGTCGAACTTCGGGTCATGCGTCAGTACGCAGATCACCGTCCGGTCGTCGATCCGGCCGGCCGCCGCCTCGCCCGTCAGGTACCGGTGCGGCCAGTCGACAATCACCTCATCGGCAAAGGGAAACCGGGACGCGGTCGCAAACACCGCGCGGGCATCGCACACCGTCACCCGGTAGCCGAGGAACGCGCCGAGCCGTCCAACCGCGGCCGCGAAGTCGATCGCCCCGAACACCAGCAGCCGCGGCACCGGCGCGTACGACGACACGAAGACCCGCATCCCCTCACCCCGCCGCTGCCCGTCCGGCCCGTACTCCAACGTCTCCGACCGCCCGTTCGCCAACAACCCCCGCGCATCGTCAAGCACCGCATCATCAGCCCGATCCGACCCGAGCCCTCCCCCCGACGCATCCGGGCGCACGATCAGCCGACGTCCGATCCGTGCCGGGTCGGGATGTGCGACGACGGTGGCGACCGCGACCGGGCGGCCCTCGGCGATGTCGATCGCCACCTCCCCCAGTTCCGGGAACGACGTACGGTCGACCTTCTCGACGAACACGTCGATGATGCCGCCGCACGTCAGCCCGACCGCGAACGCGGACTCGTCGCTCACGCCGTACCGCTGCAGCACCGGCTCGCCCGACTCGAGGATCTCCTCGCCGAGCTGGTAGACCGCGCCCTCGACGCAGCCGCCCGACACGCTGCCGACCACCTCCAGCTCAGGACCGACCAGCATCACCGCACCCGGCGGCCGCGGCGCCGAGTCGAACGTCGCGACAACGGTGCCGACGGCAACCGATTCGCCGGCCTGCCACCACGCCAGCAACCGGTCGAGGACGTCACGCATCGGCCACCACCTCCAGAAGTTCGGCGAAGCTGGCCAGGCTGTGCCCGGCAACGAGGTCGTCCAGGTGCGGCAGTACGGCGACGATCCCGGTCTGCACCGGCTCGTACCCGCGCTTGCCGCGATGCGGATTCAGCCACACCACGCGATGCGCCAACCCCGCCAACCGCTGCAGTTGCGCACCGAGCAGCGACGCGTCGCCGCGCTCCCATCCGTCGCTGCACACCACGACGACGGCCCGCCGCGCCGTACCGCGTTGACCCCAGCGATCCAGGAACACCTTCAGCACCTCACCCAGCCGCGTCCCACCCGACCAGTCCGGTACGACGTCGCCCGCCAACCGCAGCGCGAATTCAGGATCGCGGTGCCGCAGAGCCGGGGTGACGCGGGTGAGCCGCGTGCCGATGGTGAACACCTCGACCGACCGCGGCGCCTGCTGCACCATCACGTGCGCGAGCCGCAGCAGACTGTCGGCGTACGGACGCATGGAGCCGGAAACGTCGATCAGTACGACGACCCGCCGCGGCCGGACGCCCCGGCGGCGGTAGCGGACGCGGCCTGGTTCGCCCACCTGGCGCAGTTGGGCGCGCAGCGTCCGTCGCGGGTCGATCTCGCCGCGATGCGACGGTCGGCGACGGTTCGCCCGGCGGATCGGGGTCTGCGGGCGAAGGGTGCCGAAGAGGCGGGCGAGTTCGGCGCGGTCGACGGCGGACAGTTCGGCGACGTCGCGGTGTCTGAGGACTTCCGTCGTACTGGCGGAGACGTTGAGAGTGTGGTCGCCCTCGGTTTCGTCCCCACCCTCGCCGAGGTTCGCCTGGACGGACGATTGCGGGGTGCGGCTCGGGACGACCCCGCGCGACCGGTTTCCGGTGAACCAGGCGGCGAACACCTCGTCGTACCTCGCGGTGTCGTCGGGCCCACTGCAGAGCGCGGCGCGGCCGGCCCAGTAAACGTCCGCGGTCAGAGCGGCGTCGAGAGCAGCAACGGCCTGCAGGAAGAGCTGCACCCGATCGGCCGTCACCGCGAGCCCAGCATGCCGAAGCGCAGTAGCAAACCCAGCAAGCGCAAGATCCGGCGCGGCGGGCGGGTGGTCGGCTTTCGCGGCGCCGGCGTCCTGCGGGGCAGTCATCGGTGTCTCAGCTCGCCAGCAGGCGGTCGAGGGATTCACGGACGCGGTCGGTGTCCTCGCGGTACTTGAGGACCGCACCGAGAGTCGCGGCCGCCGTCTCGACGTCGAGTACGTCGGCGCCGAGCGCATCCAGAGCACGCGCCCAGTCGAGGGTCTCGGCGACACCGGGCGGTTTGAGCAGGTCGAGGTCGCGCATCCGCTGCACCGATCGGGTGACCTGCTCGGCAAGCCGCGCGGACACCCCAGGCAACCGGGTCCGGACGATCTCGATCTCACGCGCCAGGCCCGGATGATCGATCCAGTGGTACAGGCACCGACGCTTGAGCGCGTCATGCACCTCGCGGGTGCGGTTGGAGGTCAGCACGACGATCGGCGGTACCTCAGCGGTGATCGTCCCGAGCTCAGGAATCGTCACCTCGTACGTCGACAACACCTCGAGCAGGAACGCCTCGAACTCGTCGTCGGCCCGGTCGATCTCGTCGACGAGCAGTACGGCGGGACTTTCGCGGAGGGCCCGCAGTACCGGACGGGACAGCAGGAACCGCTCGTCGAAAAGGCTTTTCTCGACCTCTTCGACCGCCGCGTCGGAGCTGGTCGCCTCGACGGTGCGCAGATGCAGGATCTGGCGCGGAAAGTCCCAGTCGTAGAGCGCCTGCGAAGCGTCGATGCCCTCGTAGCACTGCAGCCGGATCAGGTTCAGGTCGAGGGCCTCGGCGATGGCGGCCGCGAGTGAGGTCTTGCCGGTGCCCGGCTCGCCTTCGAGCAGCAACGGGCGATGGAGCGCGAGCGCAAGATACCCGACCGTGGCCAAGCCCTCTCCGGCTAGATACCCGGTCGCCCGCAGACGCTCGGCCAGATCAACGGCCGAGCCGACGGCACTCACTCCTTCAGCATTCACCTACTTCCGACCCTTGCCAACCCTCACAGGTCAGCCATGACCTGGCGGCAGGTCCCCCACGGTGTCGACGTCCACCCCGTCCGCGAGGTCCGAACACTCCACCAATTCGACCCGGTGCTCGCGCAGGTACCCCCGCGCCCCCTCATCGCCCCGCGCCGACGCGATCACCCCGTCCCAATGCGCCCGCCCGATCACCACCGGATGCCCCGGCACGCCCTGGTACGTCGCCCGCACCAGCGCGTGCTCCGCAGCGCGATCCGCAACTCGCCGTACCGCGGCCGCCGTCAGCCCCGGCACATCCACTGTCACCACGACCACCGCCTCGGACAACGTGTTGATCGAGCGAAGCCCGGTGCGGAGGGACGCCGCCATCCCCTCGTCCCAATCGCTTGCCTCGACGACCTCGACAGGCTCGTCGGACAGCGCCGCGCGAACCTGATCCGCGGACGCTCCGACGACCACCACGACCGGTGAGCATCCCGCCTCGGTGAGTAGACGGGCCGTACGGACCACCCACGTCACCCCGTCGGCGTCGCGGATGAGTGCTTTCGGCGTACCCATCCGACGCCCCGCGCCCGCAGCGAGCACCAGTCCCGCGATCTTCACACCGGCAGCGTACTGATTTCACACTCTGAGCAGTGACGTCTGCCACGCGGCGTACCGCGACGGTCGTGCGACGATATCTGACGTGACGACGATCGCAGACGGCTCGAAGTCCCTTCCGTTGCTGTTCCTCGGGCAGAGCACCGACCCGCACTCCGAGCGCGGTGTCGAGTGCCCGGGCGCGCTCCCGCCGGCGTCCGACCCGGACCTGGTCGAGCGGGCGCTGAAGGCGAAGGCGGCGCTCGGTGACCAGGTGTTCGTGCTCGGGCACCACTATCAGCGCGACGAGGTGATCCAGTTCGCGGACGTCACCGGTGACTCGTTCAAGCTCGCCCGCGACGCGGCGGCCCGCCCCGACGCGCCGTACATCGTGTTCTGCGGCGTGCACTTCATGGCCGAGTCCGCGGACATCCTCACCAACGACGAGCAGACGGTGATCCTGCCGGACCTCGCGGCCGGCTGCTCGATGGCCGACATGGCGCGCATCCAGCAGGTCGAGGCCGCCTGGGACGCGCTCGCCGACGCCGGCGTCGCGGACGTGACGGTGCCCGTCACCTACATGAACTCGAGCGCCGACATCAAGGCGTTCTGCGGCCGCAACGGCGGCGTCGTGTGTACGTCGAGCAACGCGGAGACCGCCCTGAACTGGGCGTTCGAGCAGGGCGAGAAGGTGCTCTTCCTCCCGGATCAGCACCTCGGCCGCAACACCGCCGTACTGCAGCTGGGCCTGTCGCTCGACGACTGCGTCGTGTACGACCCGCACAAGCCGGGCGGTGGCCTGACCCGCGAGCAGCTCGCTGCCGCGAAGATGATCCTGTGGCGCGGGCACTGCTCGGTGCACGGCCGCTTCACCGCCGAGTCCGTCGACGACGTCCGCGCGCGGGTCCCCGGCGTGAACGTGATCGTCCACCCCGAGTGCCGCCACGAGGTGGTCACGAAGGCGGATCAGGTCGGCTCCACGGAGTACATCATCCAGGCCCTGGAAACCGCCGAACCCGGTACGTCGTGGGCCGTCGGCACCGAACTCAACCTGGTCCAGCGCCTCGCGAAGCAGCACCCCGACAAGAACATCGTCTTCCTCGACAAGACGGTCTGCTACTGCGCCACCATGAACCGCATCGACCTCCCGCACTTCGTCTGGGCCCTGGAGAACCTGGTAGCCGGCCACGTCGTCAACCCCATCAAGGTCGACGCCGACACCCAGCACCACGCCAAGGTAGCCCTCGACCGCATGCTCGCCCTCCCAGGCAAAACCGCCCGCGACTAACCACCGCCGCCAGCCCCCAACACGATGGGATATCCCTTCGTGTTGGGGGCTCTCCGTTGGTATTAGAGGGGAGAACCCACAACCGCAGTGGATATCCCCTGGTGGGAGTTGTCCACAGATATGCTGTTACGGCGTCCGGACGGCTGCTGATCGGTGGATGCTTGGTGGGTGAACGAGCGGCTCAGACTGATCGCAGCGCAGCAGGGCGGCGTGTTCAGCCGTCGGCAGGCGCTCGCCAGCGGACACACCCACGAGCAGATCGTCCGTTGCCTGCGGGACGGCAGCTGGGAACAGATCCGGCGCGGCCAGTACGCCGAGAACATCGACCTGACTGTTCTGCCGCCGTGGGAGCGCGCCCGCTGGATGCACCTCCGCCAGGTGCACGCGGTGATGAACGCGATGCGCCCGCGCTCCGTTGCCGTCAGCCATCAGTCGGCGTTGGTCCTGCACGGCATGCCGATCTGGGGCCTCGACCTCAGCCGGGTGCACGTCACTCGGATGGACGGACAGTCCGGCGGGCTCGTTGCCGGCGTACAGCATCACCTCGGCGTACTGACCGCCGCCGACCTGACTGTCATCGACGGCCGACTCGTGACCAGCGTGGCACGGGCAGCTCTCGAATCCGCGTGTACGACGTCGTTCGAGGTGGGAGTGGTGGGCTTTGACGCTGCCCTTCGCGCCGGCCACCTCGGCGATGACGACGTACTGCGCTTGCAGTCCGCGATCACGTTCTGGCCTGGATCAGCAACGGCCCGGAAGGCACTGCAGTTCGGCAACGGACTGTCCGAGTCGGTCGGCGAGTCGCGCCTCCGGGTCCTCATGTACGAGCACGGGATGCCGGAGCCCAGACTGCAAACCGAGTTCCGGGATCGCCACGGACTCATCGCCCGGGTCGACTTCGACTTCGACGAATACAGCACGGTGGTCGAGTTCGACGGCGCGCTGAAGTACGACGGCGGATCCCCCGAGATTCTGATCCGGGAGAAGCGCCGCGAGGACCGCCTCCGCGCCATCGGCCTCACCGTCGTCCGCACCGACTGGTCCGACTTCGACCACCCCGCCGCCCTCGCAGCCGGCCTCCTCCAAACCCTCAACCGCCACCGCCGACCGGCCTAGCTCTCACACCGCCCAACGAGCCGCCACCCGACGGCCACACACCGACCGCAGGCACCGGGCGCACCCGCGCTCAGCATCCGCGCGTAGCGCCTGAGTGCACCTGCACGCACCAGCTGCATTTGAGGGGATATCCGTTCGTGTTGGGGGTTCTCCCCTCTAATACCAACGGAGAACCCCCACGACCGAGGGATATCCCCTGGTGTGAGACGCGGTACGGCGGGCGCGGTCCGGCGGTGTGCGGTACGGCGGCGGTGGTGTTAGCGGGAGACGCGGGCGGGGGTGTACCAGGCGGCCAGGAGGTCGGGGAGGCGGTCGGGGCCCCAGCGGTCTACTGGGGTGATTCGGCCGTGCAGCGATGCCAGGCCCTTGGCGAGTTCGCCTACTACGTCGCCTTGCCAGGGGACGGTGATGCCTTCGTCGGGGCCGACGATGACGGCGGGGCCGCCGCGGTCCACGCAGACCACGGGGCAGCCGGAGGCGAGGGCTTCGGTGACGGCCCAGCCGGCGGCTTCGCGGAACGCGGGGGCGAGGAGTGCGTCGGCGCGGAACATGGCGGCCAGGACTTCCTCGCGGGGCAGGGCGCCCATGAACTCGACGCGGTCGCGGACGCCGAGCTGCCAAGCCAGGCTTTCCGCGCGTCCCCAGTCGGGGCCGTCGCCGATGATGCGCAGCTCCCAGTTGGCCGCCTCGGGGCGGGCCAGCGCGCTGATCGCGAGCAGGACGCCCTTCCACGGGATCAGCCGCCCGACGAACAGCGCGGTCTTCACACCGGCAGCACCGAACGGCTCATAGGGACCGGACGCGGTGAACCGCCGGATCGCCACGTTCGGCTGCACCACGATCTCCCGAGCGTACGGCGCGAACGCCTCGGCGACATCGTTGTTCTGGGCAACCATGAGGTCGGCGGTCTGCGCCATCCGCCGCCCGGTCGCGCGGCGCCGGAACCCGGTGTACGCACGTCGTACCAACTCACCGACCACACCGCGTCCGCCGAGCCAGTGCGCCATCGACAGCGGCGCGCTCGTCGACCCGCCGACCGGTCCCCAGATCACCTTCGCCGAAGAGGGTTCCACCACGCCGGCGCCCATCCAGTCGACCGCGAAGGTCAAATGATGAATCACATCGAACGACTGCTCCGCATGCAGGCGCCGCGCCGTACGCCGCGCCAGCCCCTGCCACAGCGGGTAGTACCAGTACACGTCCGAGGGTCGCCGGCGCATCCGGAGAATCCACCGAGGCATCTCCAGCGGTACGACGGTCAAACCGGGTACCGGCCGCGCCGCGAGCTCCTCCTCGATCTCGTGCACGAACTTGCCCCGGGTCAGCAGCCAGACGTCGTGGTCCCGGGCCGCGGCCTTCGCCCACGCCCACCCGGCGCCCGGCTCGGACCCGCCCGTCGGCCGGCAGGCGTACGCGCTGAGCAGTACCTTCGGCCGGCCGTACATCAGCTCATCCCCTCCAGGAGCCTGCGGAGATCGGTGCTCGAGGTCGAGGCGGTGTACGGGAAATAGTGCACCTGTGCGCCCACCTCACCCAGCAGCCTTTCCAGTCTGGTCCCCTTTTCCGTTCCCTTCCAGTCATCGCCCTTGAAGAGAACGTCGTACCGCAGCTGCTGCCACATCTCGAACTTGTCGCTGGACCAGTCGCTGACCACCTCGTCGACGAGGTCGAGGGCTCGGATGACATCCATCCGTTCGTCGTGCGGCACCACCGGCGGCCGGCCCTTGATCCGGGTGACCACATCGTCCTCGACGACGCCCGCGATCAGGTGGTCGCAGTACTCGCGGGCGCGGCGCAGGATGTTCAGGTGCCCGATGTGGAACATGTCGTACACCCCGGGCGCGTAGCCGACGATCGCCATCAGGCGCGCACCTCCAGCACGGCCATCTCCCGGTACCACTTCCCGACCGCTGCCGCGAGGAACAGCAGGTTCAGCGCCAGCAAGGCGCCGTACAGCACGACGAACAACGACGGCGTACCGAAGGCCAGGAACACCAAGCACAGTACGCCGTAGTCGGTCGGTGCGATGAGCAACGACTTGACCACGGAATCGCCGCGCTCGTTGGGCGTCCCGCCCGCGCCGTGCCGCCGACGGAGCTGGTCGATCAGGATCAGCCCGAAGAACAGCACCGACGACACACAGACGTACGCCAGCGGGATCAACAGAGCCAGATCGTTGTCAAAGGCATCGAAGCGGTAGAACGAGATCAGTACGGCGCTGTGCAGCAGCACGATCTTGACCGCGTCGATCATGTGGTCGAGCCACTCCCCCAACGGCGATCCACCGCCGCGCAGCCGGGCCAGCTGCCCGTCCGCGGAGTCCAGCCCGTACCCGAGCACGAGCAACAACGTCACCACCAGCGCCAGGCCGAGTGACGGGCGCACGCAGGCCAGCAGCACGATCCCGACCAGCGAGCAGAACCCGGACGCGAGGCTCACCTGGTTCGGCGTCCGCTTCCCGAGGAACGCCGCGGCCGCGAACACCCGCCCGATCCGCCGGTTCACGAACCTCGAGTACGCCGGCGTACCGGCCGACGGCTTCTGCGCCCGGGACAGTTGCGCGACAGTCTCCCGCAACCCACTCATGCGACGTTCGAACTGCGGGACTGCCGCTGGTCGATCGCGGCGCGCAGGATCGGGCTGCGGGAGCCGCGGCCGGCGGGCAGGACGGTGATCAGCCCGGCCGGAATCCCGTCGAGCTCGCCCACCCCCAGTACGCCGTCCGTGGCACTGGCAGCGAACACGGTCTGGACCCCCAGTACGCCGGTCAGCCACTCGGACGGTACGTCGTCCACGACAACCACCTCGTCGACGCACCGCAGGTGCTCGACGATCTGCGCCCGCTCGAGCAGCGGCACGAACGGCCGCCCGCCCCACGCGTCCAGCGCCCAGTCGTCGGACAGCACCGCCACCACGAGGCGGTCGCAGTGCCGCCGCGCTCGCTCGAGCACGTCGACATGACCTACGTGGAACAGGTCGAAGACCCCGGCCACACATCCGAGCCGCGGCACACTACCGACGCGGCCCACACTTCCATCCCCCAACGCAAACTCCTGAATTCCGTCCGGCCCGACGCTGCCCCCCGCGTCATCGCCCGCGACTTTATACCCGTGGTCCCGTGCGCGCCCGGCCGCTGGCGGGGTGCCGGGCGATCGCATCGGTGTAGATCCTTTCCGTGGCCTCCAGGTCGCGCTCCGGTGTGAAGCGTTCCAGGTAGACCTGACGGGCTCGTTCGCCGAAGGCTATCGAAGTCTCGGGATCAGCCACCAACCCGATCGCCTTCCGCAAGCCTTCCGGGTCGCCGGGCGCGGTCAGCGCGCCGGATTCGCCGTCGTCGACGAGCTCCGCGAGCGCCCCGAGCCGGGACGCGACCACGGGCACCCCGTGCGCGAAGGCCTCCACCACCACGAGCCCGAAGCTCTCATACGAACGCGCCGGTACGACGGCGACGCGCGCGGACCGCAGCTGTTCCATGCCGTCTGCCCAAGGCAGTTGACCAAGCACCTGAATCGACAGGTCTTTCCGAGCGCGCTCCTCGGCCGCCGCCCGCAGCGGACCGTCGCCCACCACAACCAGTCGGCCGAGCGACGAGTCCCACGCGTGCAGGAGGTCCGCGAACCCCTTGTCCTCGCTCAACCGCCCGAGGAACACCACCGCATCCCCCGCACCGCCGCGCACCGCACCCGAATGCGGTACGGCGTGCGGCTTCACCACGAACCGCTCCGGATCGAACCCGGCCGCGGCGTATCTGTCCCGCACGAACTCGGACGGTACGACGAACGTCCCGACGTACCGCTGCCAGGTCTGCAAGGCGTTGTGCACGCCGATGCTCGTCGCCAGCGGCAACGTCTGCACCCGCGAGTCGCGGTAGCAACCGTGCTTCACGGCCGCCAGCGGAACCTTGCCGATGCAGGACTCGCACGGTCCGCCGTCGCGCTGCAGGACGCCGTTCGCGCACAGCAGCCGGAAGTTGTGCAACGTCGCCACGACCGGAAGGTCCAGCCGGTACGCCGCCCGCAGGACCGAGGGACTGAACAGCGGGAAAGTGTTGTGCACATGCACCACATCGGGCCGCTGCGCCTGCAATAGCTGTGTTAAATCGCGTTCCGCCGAAAATGACCAAACGGAGCGGAACGGTAACAGTGCGCGATCTTTTCGCCCCATCTCGGCGATGTCGTCGCTGTTCCGGGCGTACAGGTCGATTTCATGTCCTGAGTTACGTAACAAATCAATCGTTTGCGCGACAACCGTGTTCTCACCACTGGGTTGACCGGTCCGGTAACGGTTGTGCAACATGGCGACCCGCATGGCACTACCTTAAGTCCCGCAGTAACTACACCCTGGTCTCGCCCGCTCCCAGGAGAGTGCATTGAGGAAGTTGTGGTTCGCAGCGCTCATCGCTGCGGCGGCGGCCGTCGTCACGGTCGCGGTGCCCGTCATCGCCAATGAGAACAAGGCAACGACCGCGGCGAAGTCCGAGGACGCGGAGCAGGTCGCGTCCCGTGTGCTGCCCTCGCACCGCCCCGGCAAGACCACCACCGCGAAGCCCGGCACGACCAAGCCGAAGACCACAGCCACCACGGCACTGCCGAAGAAGCCCGGCACGACGACGCATCCGACCCGCAAGCCCACCACGTCGGCGACGCCGACCAAGCCGGTCGAGCCCAAGCTCCCGAAGCCGCCCGGCGTCGACTCCGACGAGGCCGGCCCCGCCGTCGCCGGACCTTGCGTTGGCACGGTGATCAAGCCCGGCCAGAACGCCCAGTCGATCGTGAACTCCAAGCCGGCCGGTACGACGTTCTGCTTCGCGGCCGGCCTGCACCGGATCAGCGACACCATCCGCCCGAAGGCGAACCAGGTGCTGGCGAGCGCGCAGCGCGCCGTACTCACCGGGTCGGTTCCGCTGACCGGATGGGCGAGTTCGGGGTCCGTCTGGGTGGTGCGGGGCGCGCTGCCGTCGGCGTACGGCAAGAGCGGTGAGTGTGAGGACAACAAGGCGAACATCTGCTACCTGCGGGAGCAGTTGTTCCTCGACGACACGCACCTGACGCGGGTCGGGAGCGTCGCGGCGGTCAAGGCCGGGAAGTTCTACGCCGACTACGCGGCGAACGCGATCTACCTCGGCAGCAACCCGGCCGGCCACGAGGTCGAGATGTCGAAGACCGCCACCGCGATCGAGTCCGGCGCCACCGGCGTGGCCGTCCGCGGCCTCACCATCGAGCACTTCGCCAGCGCACCGCAGGCCGGGGCGCTCGTCTCCGGGCCCAGCTGGAAGGTCACCGCCAACGACGTCCGCTGGAACCACGCGGTCGGCGTGATGCTGGTGAAGGCGAACAGCACCAAGGTCGACAAGAACCTGATCCACCACAACGGCCAGCTCGGCCTCGGGCAGTACAGCTCGGCCGCGGCCGCCGTCACCCGGAACGTGATCAGCTCGAACAACACCGACGGCTTCTGGATCGCCGACTGGGAGTCCGGCGGCATCAAGTCGACCCGCTCCTCCGGCACCGTCAGCGGCAACGTGATCAAGTCCAACCTGGGCATCGGGATGTGGGCCGACGTCGCCGACGACGGCCGGGTGATCAGCGACAATCAGATTGTCGGCAATGCGGCGGACGGCATCCGGTACGAGATCAGCCGCAACGGCACCATCGAGGGCAACACGGTGACCGGCAACGGCTTCGGCACCGGCCGCGGATCCGGTACGTCGCTGTGGGACGGCGGCGGGATCAACGTGAACACCTCGACCGGAGTCACCATCAAGGGCAACCGGGTCTCGGGCAACGTGAACGGCGTGACGATCCAGTCCCGGACCCGTGGCAGCGGACCCTGGGGTACCTACCTGCTGCGTGACGTCCAGGTCAGCGGGAACACCATCGAGATGACCGGCGGGACCCAGGCCACCGGCATGGTCCAGAACTCCGGCGCCACGGTACCGGCCGGCGAAGTGGTGTTCAGCGGCAACAAGTACGTCCTCGACGACCTCGGCACCCAGCGGTTCGCCCGCTTCGGCACCAAGCTCACCGCGGCCGGCTGGCAGGACGCCGGATTGGACAAGATCGGCAGCTTCCTCGCGAACTGACCGCTTGCCATTCGCAACATGTTTGTGCGCTACGTATTGCCATGACTACGTGACGTGGGAGTAACCTGCGTAGCGAAGCCGCGCCATGGGGGGTGCGCTCAGGGCTACCTGTGCCACCGGAGGCTCCGCTATGAGGACAGCAGTTGTTGCAGTTGTTGCAGTCGGCACCAGTCTGGTTGCCGTCGGCCCCCTGCCTGCCCAGGGTGCCCTAACTCCACCTGCAACCGCACCACCTTCCGCCGTACCCCCTGCCGCCGTACCGCCGGCGGACGGGACGTTCCAGACCGGTCCCACGCTCGCCCCCGCCTGCAGCGGTGTGCCGATCCGGACCACCGACAACGCCGCCCAGGTCGTCGACGACGCCCCCACCGGTACGACGTTCTGCTTCACGGCCGGCTGGCACCGGATCACCGAGACGATCCACCCGAAGGCGGATCAGGTGCTCGCCGGCAACAGCGGCGCCGTACTCACGGGATCGATCCGGCTGACCAGGTGGACGGCGAACAACGGCGACTGGGTGACCACGGGAGCCCTGCCACCGGCGTACGCGCAGACCGGGCAGTGTGAGGACAACACGGCGAACATCTGCTACCTGGGCGAGCAACTGTTCCTGGACAGCAAGCACCTGACCCGGGTGGCAACCCGCGACAAGGTTGCTCCCGGCACCTTCTACGCCGACTACGCGGCGAACGCGATCTACCTGGGCAGCGACCCGGCCGGGCATTCGATCGAGATGTCGAAGACGCAGACCGCGATCGAGTCCAGCGCGACCGGTGTGACCGTCCGCGGGCTGACGATCGAGCACTTCGCCACCCCGCCGCAGGGCGGTGCCGTGGTGCTCGGACTGGGCTGGAAGGTGATCGCCAACGACATCCGCTGGAACCACGCGGTCGGCGCGATGCTGGTGAACGCGGACGGCGCCGTCCTCGAGAAGAATCACATCCACTCGAACGGCCAGCTCGGCATCGGCCAGTACAGCACGCTCAAGGCAACTATTGACTCCAACGAGGTCAGCTACAACAACACCGACGGCTTCTGGATCGCGGACTGGGAGTCCGGCGGGATCAAGACCACTTGGTCGAGTGGCGGCTGGGTGAGCGGGAACCTGATCCAGTACAACCGCGGGGTCGGGCTCTGGAGCGACGCGTACGACGACAGCCGCACGTTCAGCAGCAACCAGATCCTCGACAACGCGGCGGACGGGATCCGGTACGAGATCGGGCGCAACGGCATCATCGAGGACAACGTGGTCAGCCGCAACGGCTTCGGCACCGGCCGCGGATCCGGTACGTCGCTGTGGGACGGCGGCGGGATCAACGTCAACACCTCGTCGAACGTCCAGGTCCGCGACAACGTGGTGGCGAACAATGTGAACGGGATCGCGATCCAGTCCCGGACCCGCGGCTCCGGGCCGTGGGGCACCAACCTGCTCCGCGACATCGTTGTCTCCGGCAACCAGGTGACGATGCGCGGTGGGACCACCGCGACCGGCATGGTGCAGAACGCCGGTGCGGTGATCCCGGCCGGCGAGGTCACCCTGAACGACAACACCTACATCCTCGACAGCCTCGCCGCCGAACGCTTCCAGAAAACCGGCCGGTGGTACACCGCCAAGCAGTGGCGCAGCACCGGCCAGGACACCACCAGCGCCTTCACCATCGGCAAAGCAATCCTCGACGCCACCGGCATCCTCACGATCCTCCCCACACCGAACTAACCCACCCACCATCCCCACCGCCCATCCCGGGGCACCCCTCAGCGCCAACCTCGCCGGGCGCGGCGGGATCAGTCACCGGGGCCGGGGAACTCCACGCACCTGAACCGACCAGCAGGAGTCCCCAACCCCGGGACCCTCTGACCCGACATCCGGCCCCCGACCGGGCACCCACGACGTGCACTCTCGACAGGTAGAGCACCCCGAGACACCGTACACATCCAACCCAACCACGCTCAGGTGCACTACCCCACCACCTGACAACTCCTGTCGAGCGTGCAAAACACACCAGGCCCGGCGGCCGCCCACACATCAATCACAAGCGCCGGACAACCCCTCAGCTCGCGGGTTGGTGGGTCAGTGGGTCAGGGTGTTGACGTGGTCGATCAGGAGGGTGCGGAAGATCTGGGAGTCGTGGAGGTCGGGGGTGAAGATGGAGTCCACCGCGAGGAGGGCGTCGACGAGTTTGGTGGGGTCGGTGATGCCTGCGACTGCGGACTTGAGGCGGTCTGCCTGGGGGTCGTCGAGGTCCGGTGTGCGTAGGACGTAGACCATCCAGGCGGCGACCGCTAGCGAGATCATGTGCGGCTCGGCGCCGGCCGTCAGCCGGTCGCGGACCGTGCCGAGCATCCGGACCGGGAGCTTGACCGAGCCGTCCATCGCGACCTGCCGGGTGCGGTGCTTCAGCGCCGGGTTCTCGAACCGTTCCAGCACGGTCGCGCCGTACGCCGCCAGGTCCAGCCCGTCGGGCGGCGTGAGGGTCGGTACGACGTCGTCGGTCATCAACTGCCGCGCGAGCCCGCCGAGCTCCTCGTCGCGGACCGCCTCGGCGATCGTCTCGTACCCGCGCAGCGCACCGAGGTACGCGAGCATCGAGTGCGTGGCGTTGAGCATCCGTAGCTTGGCCTGCTCCCATGGCGCGACATCGCCGGTGAGTACGGCGCCGCCGCGCTCCCAGGCGGGACGGGCACCGGCGAAGTCGTCCTCGATCACCCATTGCAGGAACGGTTCCGCGACCACGACGGCCTCGTCCCGTACGCCGAGCAGCCGAGCGGCCTCGTCGCGGTCCGCGTCGGTCGTCGCCGGCACGATCCGGTCCACCATGCTGGCCGGGAACCGCGTCGCCTCGAACGTCGCGGGGACCTTGCCGAGCGCGTCGAAGTACTCGGTCACCAGGGTCCGCAGGAAGGGGCCGTTGGCAACCAGGTTGTCGCAGGAGACGATCGTCAACGGCTCTTCGCGACGGGCGATCGCCGCCGCCAGCTGGCCGACGACCGTGCGCGGCGGGCGGCCGGTCAGGTCGGCCTGGATCTCCGGGTCGTCCAGGTTCAGCCCGGCGCCGGCAGCCCGGTACCCCTTCTCGGTGACGGTCAGCGTCACCACCGACACCGCCGGGTCCGCGATCCGCGCGACCACCGCCTCCGGGTCCTCGGGCGCCGTCAGCACCTCGCGGATGCTGCCGATCACCTGGACCGACGGCTCACCGAGACCGCGCTCGAGAACGGAGTACAGACCGTCCTGCGGAGCCAACTGGTCCCGGACCGTGGTGGAGCGCTGGCTCACCCCGGCGATGCCCCACCGGGTCTCGCCGGTTTCGACCGCCGCCCGTTCGGTGACGACGGCCTGATGGGCGCGATGGAACGCACCGATCCCGAGATGGACGATGCCGACCGACAACGCCTTCGGGTCGACCGCCGGGGCGACGGGAAGGTTGGTGAGACTCAACCTGCTCGAATTCATTCGGAGGGTTCTTCCTTCACTCGGGCGACCAATTGGGTTGGGTTGACGAAACGAAGCGCTACCACCAGAAGTACCAGCATCATCCCCGTGTAGATGACGGCCATCGCGTCGACCGACTGCTGCGCGCGGATCCCCGCGGCGGACATCGAGTAGTACAACGCGACCACGAGCGTCTGGGAGTCCGGCCCGGCGGTGAGGAACGTCAACTCGAACATTCCGACCGTCCGCACCAGCACCAGGATCGCCGAGGCCAGCAGGCCGGGCACGAGCAGCGGCGCGAGGATCTTCAGGAACACCGCGCGGGTGCCGGCGCCGAGCATCCGGGCCGCGTCCTCGATCCGCGGGTCGACCTGCTCGATGAACGGCGTCATCGTGAGGATCACGAACGGCACCGACGGCACCAGGTTCGCCAATACGACACCGGACAGGTGCCCCGCGAAACCGAACTTGTAGAGCACGGTCGCGAGCGGGATGCCGTACGTGATCGGCGGCATCAGGATCGGCAGCAGGAACGTCAGGTACACCAGCCGCTTGCCGGGGAAGTTCTTCCTGGCCAGCACGTACGCCGCGGGCGCGCCGACGAGCACCGACAGTACGACGACCAGCGCGGACACGAGCAGCGTGACGACGATGACGTGGAACAACGTGAACTCTCGCCACGCGTCGCCGTACCACTGGGTGGTGAAACCGCTCGGGAACCAGGTGTCGAACCACTTCGTGCCGAACGAGCTGACCAGCACCGACAGCACGACGCCGGCGAGGTTGACGAAGAAGAACACGACAACGGCCCAGATCACCCAGCCCAACGGGGTGGCGCGAATCTGCCTCATCCCTTGCCTCCCGTCGATCCGGTGTAGAGCCGTGATCGCCACACCAGCACGATCGCGACGACGACCAGCTCCACTGCGCCCATCACCATCGCGATCGCCGACGCGTAGGAGTAGTCGTACTGCTCGTACGCCGCCTGGTACGCCGCCAGCGAGATGACGCGAGTGGATCCGGCCGGATTACCGACCAGGACCGCGGACGGGAACACCGAGAACGCGAGTACGAATGTCAACAAAAAGGTTGTCGCCAATCCGGGTGCCAACAACGGAAGGGTGATCCGCCGGAACCGCTGCGCGCGCGAAGCGCCGAGGGTGGCCGCGGCCCGTTCGAGCGTCGGGTCGATGCCCGACAGGTACGACAGCACCAGCAGGAACGCGAACGGGAACCCGGTGATGACGAGCGAGAAGAACACGCCCCAGTAGTTGTTCGTCAGGCGGATCGGATCGTCAACAATGTGCAGGCTCAGCAGGAGGCGGTTGAGCCAGCCCGTCGGACCGAGGTAGTTCAGCAGCCCCTGCGCGGTGAGCACGGTCCCGAGCGTGATCGGTACGACGAGGATCGTGGTCAGCAGCCGCTTGCCGCGGAACCGGCCCCGCAGGCGGAACGCGATCGGTACGGCGGCCAGCACGTTCAGCAGCGCCGCGGGGAGCGCGATCTTCAACGTGGTCGCGATCGTGTCGCGCTGGTACGCGTCGCTGAAGAACTTGCTGTAGTTGGCCAGCACGCCACCGCCGTCCGTCGGCTGGAACGACAGGCTGAGCCCGTACAGGAACGGGTAGACGAACAGCAACAGGACGAAGATCGTGGCCGGGAGCAACAACCACAGGCGGCGGTCGACACCGCGCTCGGCCAGCCGGTGCTGCCAGGTCGCGCTCATGACGGATACACCAGGAGCCGCCCGGGCGTGACGGTCAGCGCCACCTGCTCCCCCGCCTCGACCCGCTGCTCGGTCCGGACATGCAACCGCACCGGATCGTCTTGCCCACCGCCGTCCAGCACGACCTCGACCGCGCGCTCCCGGCCTTGGTACTCGACGACCTCGACAAGCCCTTTCACACCTTGGTCGCTGAGCTTGACGTCCTCGGGGCGCACGGCGGCGATCACGTCGTCGCCCGGCGCGACAGCACCCTGCGCGGAGCCGCGGATCGCCGTACCGCCGAGGTCGACGGTCACCTGGTCGCCGTTCATCTGCGACGCCTTCAGCGGCAGCAGGTTGCGGTAGCCCATGAAGTCGGCGACATGCCAGGTCGACGGCTTGGTGTGTACCTCCTCGGGCGTGCCGATCTGCTGCACCTTGCCCTGCCGCATGACGACCAGGCGGTCGGCCATGCTGAGTGCCTCTTCCTGGTCGTGCGTGACATACACGGTGGTCAGCCCGAGCGACTGGTGCAGCCGGCGGATCTCGGTGCGCATCTCGAGCCTGAGCTTCGCGTCCAGGTTGCTCAGCGGCTCGTCCATCAGCACCAGCGTCGGCTCGAGGACGGTCGCGCGGGCGATCGCCACCCGCTGCTGCTGACCGCCGGACAGCTGGCCGGGCAGCTTGCTCGCGTGCTCGATCAGCTGCACCATCTCGATCGCCTCGGTGGTCCGCCGCCGTACGTCGTCCTTCGGCAGGTGCCGCATCCGCAGGCCGAACGCGATGTTGTCGCGGACGGTCAGGTGCGGGAACAGCGCATAGTTCTGGAACACCATGCCGAAGCCGCGCTTCTCCGGCGGCAGCGTGTCGATCCGCTGGTCGTCCTGCCAGATCGCGCCCGCGGTCAACGGGAGCAGGCCGGCCAGGCAGTTCAGCGCGGTCGACTTGCCGCAGCCGGACGGACCGAGCAGGGCGATGAACTCGCCCCGCTCGATGGTCAGATCGAGCCCGACGAGCGCGTCCGCCGCACCGAACCGGCGGGTCACACCGTCGAGCCGGAGCTGGTCGAAACCGCTCATTGGGACTTCACCTTGCTGCCGCCGACCTCGCGGTCCCACTTGTCGAAGGCAGCCACCAGCGCCTTCGCGTCCAGCGGTACCTCGGTCGGATTGTCGGCAATCAGCTTGTCGTACTCCGGCCGGCCGAACTCCGTGATCGCGTCCTTGCTCTCCTGCGGCGCCTGCGCCAGCTCGACACCCTTGATCGCCGGACCCGGGTAGAAGTAGCCCTTGTCATAGGCCTTGGCCTGCTGCTCGGGCGTCAGCATGAACTGCAGCAGCTGCAGGATCGCCGCCTGCTTGTCGGTCGACACACCCTTCGGTACGACGGCGTAGTGCGCGTCGGTGACCCAGTGGAAGCCCTGGATCGGCGTGATCGCGGCCTCCTTCGGGACGGTGCCCAGCACGCGCGGGTTGATGTCCCAGCCCGTCGTACTGGCGATGATGTTGGCCGAACCGTTGGCGAGCGACTTCATCGTGTCGGCGGTGCCGGACGGGTAGAAGTCGACGTACTGGTTGAGCTCCTTGAGATACGCCCAGGTCTTGTCCCAGCCGTTCACCGGGTCCTTCGGGTCCTTGTCGCCGAGGATGTACGGCAGGCCCATCAGGAACGTGCGGCCGGGGCCGGAGTTCGCGGGCCGGGCGTACATGACCTTGCCCTTGTTGGCCTTCGCGTAGGCGAGCAGGTCGTCGGCGGTCTTCGGCGGCGTCGGGACCTTCGACGGCATGTACTCCAGCAGCGGGCCGGACGGGTAGTAGGTGACCGTCACACCTTCCTTGCCGCCGAGTTCCTGCATCTTCTGCGCGGGCGGCAGGTAGTCCTTCATACCGGGCAGGCGGTCGGAGTACTTCGTCAGCAGGTCGGTCCACAGGCCCTGCTCCCGGCCGGCGGCGAGACCGTCGGTACCGGTCAGCACGAGGTCGATGTCGACCCGGTTCGCGTTCTGCTGAGCCTTGATCTTGCCGGCCAGCTCGGGCGCCGGTCCCTTCGAGTACGTGACCTTCGAGATCACGTCCGAGTGCTGCTTGACGAAGTCGTCGATCATTCCCTGCGTCAGCTGCAGATTGCCGGCCACGTCGAGGATGTTCAGCGTCACGGCCTTGGCCGGCTTGTCCGGTACGTCGCCACTGCTCTCGGTGGCGGGTTTGTTCGGCGCCGGGGCGCCGCAGGCGACCAGCACGGCCAACAGGCCGGTGGCCGCGATCAACTTCCGCTGCAGATGCATCGGGTATCTCCTCGATCAAGGGCGGCCCGGCACAGCGTCACCACTGGCCGGGTTGATCACTTCTGTGGTGCTGGTCCGGTCGAGTCCCGGACGATCAGTTCCCCGTGCAGCTCCCCGTGCTTCGAACCTTCGGCCGCGCTCTCCGGGTCGTCGAGCATCGCGAGCAGCAGTTCGACGGCGATCCGGCCGGCCTCCTGCTTCGGCAGCCGCACCGTGGTCAGCGCCGGCCGGGCCATCCTGGACATCGCGATGTCGTCGACGCCGACCACACTCAGGTCACCCGGGACCGAGATGCCGCGGCTGTGCAGGCGGGCCAGCAGACCGATCGCGACCAGGTCGTTGTAGGCCACGACCGCGGTGGCGCCGGTCGCGACCACCTGGTCCGCGGCCGCCATGCCGCCTTCGTACGTCGGCGCGAAGTTGCCGACCGGTGCCAGCTCGGCCCGCAGCGCCTCGACCGCGTTCCGCAGGCCGAGGCCGCGGTGCTGGGTCGACCACGATGTCGCCGGACCACCGACCCACGCGATCCGGCGGTGGCCGAGGGCAACGAGGTGGGCGACGGCCTGCCGCATCCCGTCCTCGTTGTCGTAGGCAACGCCCGGCAAGCCGACAGCAGTGCGGTTGACGAGGACGACGGTGGTGTCCTGGGCGATCGCCGCCAACTCCTCGTCACTCGCGCGCGGCGAGCACAGCACGACACCGTCGACCTGCTTGGACAGTGCCCGCACCAACCCGGCCTCGGCCGCCGGGTCCTCGTCGGTGTCCGCGACGAACACCGCGACGTCGTGGTGGCGGGCGCGCGCCTGCACGCCCTTGGTCAGGCTGGCGAAGAACGGGTTGGCCAGGTCCGGCACGACCAGGCCGATGGTGCCGGTCCGGCCGGTGATCAGGCCGCGGGCCGCCCGGTTCGGCTCGTACCCGAGCTGCTCGACCGCGGCGGCGACGCGGGCCCTGGTGGTCGCGTTGACCATGCCGGGCAGCGAGAGCGCGCGCGAGACCGTCGACGGCGATACGCCGGCCAGCCGCGCCACATCCCGGATCGTTGCCGCCATGGTCATCTCCTCAGGGGGTCGCGGACGAGTCTGCAATCGGTTGCAGCTTGTGTCAAGACGCCGTTCCATGGACCGCACCTTGTGCTGACAAGGGTGGACTGCAATCCTTTGCAGTGCCCGTTTCAACCCCCTCATTCAGACCAGCACAGCACGGAGGACCCATGCCGAAGGCCCTGCAGCCTCATCCGGACCGCGCCCTGCCGGCCGGCGCCGCGCGGGACGTCGCCCGCCGGATCCACGCCTCGACGAAGGACCTGCCGCTGCTGTGCCTGCACGGTCACGTCGACATCGGGCTGTTCGCCACCGACGCGCCGTTCGGCAACCCGGCCGAGCTGCTGGTCGTGCCGGACCACTACGTGACCCGGATGCTGGTCTCCCAGGGCGTCTCCCCCGACAAGCTCGGTCTCCCCCGCCGCGACGGAAAGCAGACCGCCGAGCCGCGCGAGATCTGGCGGGAGTTCTGCGCCAACTGGCACCTGTTCCTCGGCACTCCGAGCCGCTACTGGCTGGAGCACGAGTTCGCGGAGGTCCTCGGCCTCACCGTGCACCCGTCCGCGGAGACCGCCGACGAGCTGTACGACCAGATCATGGCGCGGATCGCGGAGCCCGAGTTCCGGCCGCGAGCACTGCTGGATCGCTTCAACATCGAGCTGATCTCCACCACCGATGCGGCGACCGACGACCTCGCGCAGCACGCGAAGCTCGCCGCGGACCTGCCGGGCCGGGTGGTCCCCACGTTCCGGCCGGACGCTGTCGCCCACGTCGACCGGGCCGGCTGGCCCGCACTGGTCGCACAGCTCGGCGCGCTGGCCGACGTCGACACCTCGACGTACGACGGGTTCCTGCAGGCAATCCGGCAACGTCGGCAGGCGTTCATCGCGGCAGGTGCGCGGGCCACCGACCACGGTCACCTGAGCGCAGCCGCCGTACCGTTGACCGACGCGGAGGCCGGGCGGATCTACGCCGGCGCGTTGAAGGGTGACGTGACGGCTGAGGACGCGGCGGCGTTCGCGGGGCACATGCTGTACCAGTCGGCGGTGATGTCGGCCGAGGACGGACTGGTGATGCAGCTGCACCCCGGCGTACTGCGGGACCACGATCCGGCGATCTTCGCGACGTACGGGCCGGACCAGGGACACGACATCCCGGTGACGACCGAGTTCACGCGGTCGCTGCGGCCGGTGCTCGAGCGGTTCGGGCACGCCGAGGGCTTCCGGTTGGTGCTGTTCACCGTCGACGAGACCGTCTACTCGCGGGAGCTGGCACCGCTGGCGGGCGTCTACCCCGCGGTGCGGCTCGGTGCGCCGTGGTGGTTCCTGGACAGCCCCGACGGCATGCGCCGGTTCCGCGAGCTCGTCACCGAGACGGCCGGTTTCTACAACATGTCAGGCTTCGTCGACGACACCCGCGCGTACCTGTCGATTCCGGCACGGCACGACCTCGCTCGCCGGATCGACGCCGGTTACCTGGCCGACCTCGTCGTACAGCACCGGCTCGACGAGGACGACGCGATGCAGGTCGCGAAGGCGCTCGCGTACGACCTGGCAAAGGACACGTACCTGTCGAACCGGTAGTCTCACGCAGATCTTGTTCGCCGGGGGCGGGTGAAGGGACCTGGATGAGGCGTGGGGTTGTCGCGGCTGCTGGTGCCGCGCTGTTGCTGTTGTCGGGCTGCACGGATTCAGAGGGCTCTCCCGAGCCCTCTAGGCCCGCACCGACCGTCACGGTGACGGTTCCTACCGCTCCCCCGGCCGCGGCCGCCGCCGTCCTCGGGCCGACGGGCCCGAGTACGGCGAAACCCTGCAACGGAACGGCTATCGCGGTCGGCGTGGACCCGCAGCCGATCATCGACGCCGCCCCCGCGGGCACCACGTTCTGTTTCGCGAAAGGCATCCACCGCATCACGCGAGCGATCCAGCCCCGCACGGGAGACACGCTCGCCGGCGAGCCCGGCGCCGTACTGAGCGGTGCCGTCCGGCTGACCGGATGGAAGCGGGCCGGGAACGCCTGGACAGTGCAGGGTGTGCTGCCGGCGGCGTACCCGCTCAAGGGCCAGTGTGAGGACGACAAGACCAAGCCGTGCCAGGTCGGCGAGCAACTGTTCGTCGACGGCAACCACCTGACTCGCGTGATGAGCCTGAGCCAGGTGAAGCAGGGCACGTTCTTCGCCGACTACCGGGCCAACGTCCTCTACCTCGGCGACGACCCCACCGGACACGTCACAGAGATGTCGCGCACCCAGACCGCGATCGACAAGTCGGCCGACAAGGTGACCGTGACCGGCCTGACGATCGAGCACTTCGCGAGCCGCCCGCAGGCCGGCGCACTACAGGCTGGTCGCGGCTGGAAGGTGACCGCCAACGAGGTCCGGTGGAACCACGCCGTCGGCATCATGGTGATCGAGGGCGACAACGCCGAGCTCAGCCGGAACACGGTCGCCGACAACGGGCAGCTCGGCATCGGCCAGTACAAGTCCGCCGGCGTCCGGATCAGCGCGAACCTGGTCACCCGCAACAACACCGACGGGTTCTGGATCGCGGACTGGGAGTCCGGCGGGATCAAGTCCACCAGGTCGTCCGGCGAGGTCAGCGGCAACGACATCGTCGCGAACCGCGGCATCGGGCTGTGGAGCGACATCGCGGAGTACGACCGCCGGATCACCGGGAACCGGATCCGCGACAACGCCGCCGACGGCATCCGGTACGAGATCAGCTACGCCGGCGTCATCGACCAGAACGTCGTACAGCACAACGGGTTCGGCACCGGCCGCGGCTCCGGCGGCACGCTCTGGGACGGCGGCGGCATCAACATCAACACGTCGTCCGACGTCCAGGTCCGGGGCAACCTGATCCAGGACAACCGCAACGCGCTGTCGATCCAGTCCCGCACCCGCGGCGACGGTCCGCGCGGTACGTACGTCCTGCGCAACATCCTTGTCGAGGGCAACCTGGTCGTGATGACGGACGCCGCCTCGTCGCTCGGCGTGGTGGAGAACAAGCGCTCCCCCGCGCAACCTGGCGCCATCACGTTCCGCCGCAACAGCTACCAAGGCGCCGATCGCTTCGCCTACCGCGGCAAGACGATGACCTGGTCCGAGTGGCAGCAGTCCGGCTTCGACCAAGACTCAGTGAGCAGCTGACGCGCGTCTTCGCTGGCGCAGGCGGTCGCCGTCGCAGATCGCGGCGGCCACCAGCAGGTGCACCGTCATCGAGGACAGGTCGGACAGGCCGCTCTCGTTCAGCGACGCGGCCGTGACGTAACCGAGCAGCAGCGCGCCACAGGCCCGGATGTACGGCGTCGGCGCGCGCAGGACCGACACCCACGCCGCGATGAGCGCCACCGCGACGATCGCCACGGCCAGCAGACCGGTCTCCCAGTAGAGCCCGAGCCAGCTGTTGTCGATCGCCATCACGTCGACGTCGCCTTCACCGCGGGTGAGCAGCACGCGCTTGTTGCCGAGTCCGTGGCCGATGATCGCGGTCTGGATCGACACCTTCTCGTCCAGGACCGCCTGCCAACTCGTCGTACGGCCGCTCAGCGACGTGATCTGCTGTGTGCCCTGGCCGCGCAGCAGCCAGGTGTGCAACGACCCGATGGTCAGGAACGCGAGGCCGAGCAGCCCCGGTACGGCGAGGCACGCGATCCGGCCGGGCCACGTCTTCCGGGTGATGATCAGCGCGATCACGAGCCCGAACGCGACCGCGGCGGCCGACGTACGGGTCCGGCTGGCCGCGATCAGGACGCCGCCGAGACCGATCAACGTCACCGCGGGCAGTGTGGACAGCTTTCGGCAGACCAGGCCGATCAGTGCCAGCCCGAGCAGGATCGCGCCGACCTCGCCGACGCGCGGTGGCAGCATCGGGATGATGACGCCCTGCAGCCGGTACCCGGCGCCGAGGGACCGCAGCGGCCGCCACGCCTGCGAGGGGGCAACGGCCAGGCTCAGCACGACGGTTGCCGCCAGCAACAGGTGGGCCCACAGATGCGCGCGGACCAGCCGCTCCGGCACCTGCACCAACGGCCCCCACAGAAGGAAGAGCAGCACCAGGCCGATCAAGAAGCGGGCCAACCTGGTCAGCGGCCCCATCGGCTCCGCCAGCAGGAACGCCGTCGCGCACGCGAACAGCACATACATCACGTACAGCCAGCTGGCCGGATTGACCCGGGTCCGGAACCCGGGCTTGGTCGCGGCCAGCGCGACCATGAAGACCGCTCCGAGCAGCAGCCCCTTCGCGATGCTGTTCGTCGACCCGGTCGTACCTTGCGGCGCCGCGACCCGCGACGACCACGGCTGCACGCCGAGCACGAACAGGCACCACAGCATCAGCCAGAACCAGGCCGGCCGCTCGCTCGCGCCGTCGACCGTGCCCGGGACTGCGGGGGCCAATCGCGTCACGGACATCAGCGCATCGTCGGCGTACCCGCGTCCAGCGGCTTGTAGTTCAGCGGGATCCCGAGCGTCTCGTCCTGCGTGGAGGTGCCGATCAGTACGACGCCCAGCACCGGAGCGCCGGCGAACTGCAGGGCACCTGTCAGCCGCGCGACGTCCATCTCCTTGTCGAGGCCGACCTGCACCACCAGCACCGACGCGTCGACCGCCGCGGCGAGCGGCGTGATGCCGTGCCGTCCGACCGAGGCCGGGCCGTGGATCACCACGGAGTACCCGGGCGGCAGGTCCGCAACGATGCCCGGGACCAGCGACGGGCCGACTGCCTCGGCCGTCTCCTCGTGGTTCAGCCCGGGCGGCAGCACGTACAGGTCCGCGACGGTCCCCGGCCGGAACAGCTTCCGGGCCCGGATCGCGCGGGTCGCGGCCGGCTCGTTCACCAGGTCGGTGAGGCCTTCGTGCCCGGTGAGATGCGGGAGCACCGGCGTACCTTCGATGTCGGCCAGCACCAGCAACGTCTCGCGGCCGTCGCGGGCGTTCGCCTCGGCCATGGCCAGCGCGATACCTGCCGAGTTCGGGGTCGGGGACGCCGACACGACCAGCAGCGCGCCCGGGGCGCCGGCGGCGAACGCACGCGGGTTCAGCTCGCGGCGCGCCAACGCTCCACTCGCCTCAGCGCCCAGCGCGGTGATCTCGTACTGCGGGAGCTCCGGAGCGGACCGCTGCCAGACCCGCCGCCGATGCCCCTCGGACGCCGCGATCACCGGCGCGGACGACGCCCGCGCCGCCTGGTCGCGGGTCAGGATGTACGGCGTCAGGTGCGACCGCAGCAGCGCGAGACCGAAGCCGAGGACCAGACCGAGGATCCCGCCGACGAGGATGTCGCGGGCAACCATCGGCGACGAACTGGCGGTGTCGGTCGTTGCCGGCGTGACCAGCTGGCTCCCGGAGCCGACGGTCGACAGCGCCTTCAGCATCGCGGCCGCGTCGTCCGCGGCCTGCCTGGCCTCGGTCGCCAGGCCGACGCGCTGGTCGCGCAGCGCCGCCGCGGTCTGGTTGTCACCGCGACCGACCGCCTCGTCGATCTGGCTGACCAGGCTGCGGGACTGCGTGGTCGCCGTCTTCGACCGGGCCTGGGCCTGCTCGGCCAGGTTGGTCAGCAGCGCCTTGGCCTCGGTGTTGCGCTGCGCCAGGTAGATCGCGGAGATCGCGTTGGCCCGGTCGACCGCCTTCTGCGCGGTCGGGCCGTCGGTGGTGACCAGGTAGGCGTTGTCGGTGACGGCCTTCACCCGCGTCACCGCGGCCAGGTCCTGGATGGTCTGGTCGTTGTCCGGCATGCCGAGCGCCTTGACCACTGCCTTGAGCAGCGTCGGGCTGGCCATCACCCGGGCCTGGGTCTCGGCCGGCAGGTCCATGCCCAGTGGGCCGCTCTTGTCCGCGGACGTGGACAGCTTGCCGACCAGCGCCGGCGGCACTGCCGGGCCGATCACCAGCTGGCTCGAGGCGGTCCAGCGCTCGGTCTGGGAGAGCGCGAACACGGAGGCGCCGAGCAGTCCGAGCAGGATGCAGCCCAGAATCAGCCATTTCTGCCGCAGCAGTGACTGAGCGGTCTCCCGCCAGACCACGGTGCCCGGTTCCATTCCCAACCTCCAAGTCGGCGCCGCCTCACTCTGTTCGGCGCCAGCGACCCAGGATATCCACAGGTGGGGACGAGGTACTCACGCGATCTCGTCCTGTGCCCTACTCTCTTCCCGGGGGAGTTTCTCGGGACTGTTTTCTCGGGCTCGGAGAGGCTCCAGGGGTACGGCGCCGTGAGGCGGCGCCGGTGTATATGTCCAAGGGGGGACATCGCTACATGACGAAGACACGGATGTTCACGCGCCTGGGGATCGTGGGCACTCTGCTCGCCGGTGCACTGGTCGTGACGCTCGCGCCACCGGCGCACAGCGTCGAAGCGTCGCTCGCGGCCACCAACAGCTCGACCTGGCAGACCAACGCCAGCGTCCAGGGCCTCGCGGTCGCGGCCGGCAAGGCGTACGCCGGAGGACGCTTCACGAGCGTCCGCCCGCCGGGCGCCGCGCCCGGGACCGGCGAGGTTGCCCAGGCGTACCTGGCGGCTTTCGACACTGGCACCGGCGCACTGGTCAGCGCGTTCAACCCGGTGCTGAACGGTCAGGTCTACGCGGTCGCCGCCTCCGCGGACGGCTCCCGGATCTTCGTCGGCGGTGACTTCACCACGGTCAACGGCCAGACCCGGAACCGGATCGCCGCCTTCGACACCGCCACCGGCGCCCTGGTCGCGAACTGGAAACCGTCCGTTTCGTATCGCGTCAAGTCCATCGCGGTCTCCGGTACGACGGTGTACTTCGGCGGCTCGTTCGGCCTCGTCAACGGCGTCGACCGCCTCCGGCTCGCGGCCGTCACCACCGACACCGGCACGTTGTTGCCGTGGGCCCCCGCGACGAACGGCGACGTGTACGCCGTGGACGCCGCCGACGACGCCTCGAAGGTGTACGCCGGTGGCCAGTTCAGTACGGTCAACGGCACCACGCAGAACACCGTGACCAGTCTCGATCCGGTCAGCGGCGCCGTACTGCCCTTCCCCGGCGCAACCGCCGTACCGCCGCCGAACGGGTCCTGCACGACCCGGGTGAAGACGATCGACGCCAGCGGCGACACGGTGTACTTCGGCAACGGCGGTGACGGCGGCGGGTGCTTCGACGGCACCTGGGCGGTCGACATCGCGACCAACACGCTGAAGTGGAAGAACCAGTGCCTGGGCGCGACCGAGGCGGTCAAGGTCGTCAACGGCTGGCTGTACAAGGGCTCGCACGCGCACGACTGCGCCAACCAGGGCGCCGGCGGTTTCCCGCAGGGCTTCGGGTACCGCTTCCTGCTGAGCGAGAAGCTGACCGACGGCACGCTCGGACCGTGGTTCCCGAACACGGACGCCGACCCGAACAGCGTGACCAACGTCGGCCCGCTCGCCTTCGCGACCGGCGGCAACGACCTGTGGGTCGGCGGCGACTTCCTGAACGTGAACGGCACAGGCCAGCAGGGCCTGACCCACTTCACGAACGCCGCCCCGGGCGCGGCCCCGGCCAAACCGGCCAAGCTGCTCCCGTACAGCGTCCAGCCCGGCGTCGTCCAGATCCACTTCCCGACCGTCGTCGACAACGACGACAGCACGCTGACCTACCGGCTGCTCAAGGGGTTCAGCAACACCACCATCGCGACCTGGACGGCCAAGTCCACGCCGTGGGACCGGCCGTGGCTGAGCTACACCGACACCTCCTCGGCCCCGGGTGAGGTCACCAACTACCGCGTCGAGGTCACCGACGGCAGTACGACGATCCGCGGCAACTACTCCGACCAGATCACGGTCGCCTCTGCGGCGTCGACGGCGTACGACCAGATCGTCAACGCGGACGGACCGCAGGCGTACTGGCGACTCGGCGAGCCTGCCGGTACGACGACCTCGGTCGACGCTTCGGGCCAGAGCAACAACGGCACGTTCACCGGCGTGACGCTGGGCGGGGCCGGCGCGATCGCGGGCAACACCGCGATGACGACCAGCTCGAGCAGCGGGCGGATGGTCGGCGAGAAGGCGTACAGCATGCCGCAGCAGTTCACGGTCGAGGCCTGGGTCAAGCAGAGCGGTTTCAACCGCGGCGGCCGGATCATCGGCTTCGGCAACTCCAAGACCGGGAACAGCGGCGGTGGCGGCGACCGGATGCTGTACATGCGGACCAACGGCTCGGTCGTCTTCGGCGTGAACGACGGCTCGCAGCGGACGCTGACCAGCCCGTCCGGCAAGAACGACGGCCTGTGGCACCACGTGGTCGGCAGCTACGACACCGGAATGATGAAGCTGTACGTCGACGGCGTCCTCAGCGGAAGCGCACTGGTCGGCTCGGCGTCGGTGTACTACGGCTGGTGGCGGGTCGGCTATGACCTGACCAACTCGTGGCCCGGCGGCGGAGCGACCCAGACCGGAATGGGTATCGACGAGGCGGCCGTCTACCCGTACGCGCTCACCCCGCTGCAGGTCCAATCCCACTATGCAGCAAGGTGAAAAGGCGTCTTTCTGCAAGTTCTAGAACAAACTCATAACGCGGGTAGGAGGTCTGCTTCCGATAGGCCTCCTACAGCGGTAATGTCCGCCGCTGGTGCGTGATGAGGCACGCACTGTTACACCCCCGCCTGTGTAAGGACATAAATGAAGAAGTTAGTGCTCGCCCTGATCACGGGTGCGGCAGTGCTCGCCGCCGCGTTGATTCCCTCCGGACCTCCGGTACAGGCAGCGACGCCGGGCTTCGCGTCCGCGGTGTCCGCGATCAAGCAGACCTCATGGCAGACCAACAACAGCGTGAACGCGCTGGCGATCGCCGGGAACACCGTGTTCGCCGGTGGCATGTTCACCCGGCTCCGGCAGCCCGGCATGGCGTCGGGCCAGGCGCCGGAGACCCTTCGCTCGTACGTCGCCGCGTTCGACCGCACCACCGGGAAGCCGACCGCGTTCGCGCCGGTCCTGAACGGCCCGGTCTACGCCATCGCCACCAGCCCGGACGGCAAGTGGGTGGTGATCGGCGGTGACTTCACCACGGTCAACGGCATCCGGCGCAGCAAGATCGCGATGTTCTCGGTCGCCACCGGCAAGCTGGTCTCGGCCTGGGACCCGGTCGTGGCGGCCCGGGTGAAGGCGCTGGCGATCTACGGCAACAGCGTGTTCATCGGCGGCGCGTTCCGCGCGATCGACGGCGCGACCCGCAACCGGCTCGGCGCGGTCCGGCTGATCCAGGGCGACCTGCTGCCGTGGAACCCGAACGCGAACAGCGACGTGTACGCCGTCGACGTCTCCGACAACGGCACCCGGGTGTTCGTCGGCGGACCGTTCAGCACGATCAACGGCAAGGACCACTACTCGCTGGCGATGCTGAACAACACCACCGGCGCGGCGTTCGACTTCCCGGCGGCGGCCGCGATCCCGAAGCCGACCGCGACCTGCACCACCCGGGTGAAGGACATCGACACCCTGGGCGACAACGTGTACGTCTCCAACGGCGGTGACGGCGGCGGCTGCTACGACGGCGTACTGGCCGCACAGGTGTCGACCGGCAAACTGCTGTGGCAGAACAAGTGCCTGGGCGCGACCGAGGCGATCAAGGCGATCGGCAGCTGGCTCTACAAGGGCTCGCACGCCCACAACTGCTCGTCGTCGCCGAACGGCTTCCCGGACGGTACCGGCACGCACTACCTGCTGGTCGAGAGCACGATCAACGGCAACCTCGGGCCGTGGTTCCCGAATACCGACGCGAACCCGAAGAGCACCACCCAGGTCGGCCCGCTGGCGATGGCCGGCACCGACACCGACCTGTGGGTCGGCGGTGACTTCCTGCACGTGAACGGCACGGTCCAGGTGGGAATCACCCGGTTCACGAACACGCCGGGCGGTGCGGCCCCCGCCGTACCGAAGGCTCCGACACTGAGCGCGACAACGTCCGGTCGGGTGTACGTCAGCTACGCGGACTCGTACGACCTGGACAACCTGGCCCTCACGTACAACGTGTTCCGCGGCTCGCTGAACGTCGGCTCGAACAAGTACACGACGTACTTCTGGCAGGCCCGCAAGACCTACCAGGTCGTCGACCGCGGGCTCGCCCGCGGCTCGTCCTACACGTACCACGTAGAGGTCCACGACGGCCGCAACATCATGAAGGGCGCCTCGGCCACGGTGAAGATCCCGTAACTGCCCTTCCGCGTCGATCCCCCCAGTCGTAGCTTGGTGATTGGGGGGATCGATCATGGGGAGAAGACTGTTTGTTGCGCTGGGCATCAGCGGGCTCGTGCTGGGGGTGGCGCCGGCACCGTCCGCGCTCGGCACCGGGGCAGGCCTGACCGCCGTCGCCGCATCGACCTGGCAGACCGACGCGAGTGTGCTCGGACTGGCCGTTGCCAAGGGCAAGGCGTACGTCGGGGGCCGGTTCCTGGCCGTGCGTCCACCGGGCGCGGCGGCCGGGACCCACGAGACACGCCGGACCTATCTGGCCGCGTTCAGCCAGAGCACCGGCGCACTCGACGCCGGGATGAACCATGTCCTGAACGGGATCGTCTGGGCGGTCGTCGCGTCGGCCGACGGGTCCAGGGTGTACGTCGGCGGGGACTTCACCCGCGTCGACGGCCTGGTCCGGAACCGGATCGCCGCCTTCAACACCGCGACGGGCGCCCTGGTCGCGGCCATCGCGCCGCAGGTGTCGTACCGGGTGAAGGCGCTCGCGATCGGCGGAACCAGCCTGTACTTCGGTGGGTCCTTCGGGGTCGTGAACGGCGTGACCCGGAACCGGGCGGCCGCGATCAGCACGGTCACCGGTGCCCTGCTGCCGTGGAACCCGAACGCGGACAACGACGTCTACGCGATCGACGCGGCCGACGACAACTCGAAGGTCTATCTGGGCGGGACGTTCGCCAAGATCGGCGGGACGAGTCGCTGGGCGGTTGCCAGCGTCAACAACTCGACCGGCGCACGGCTGCCCTTCGCCGCGGCGTCCGCCGTACCGTTGCCGTCGAGTGGGTGCACGTCGCGGGTGAAGGACATCGAGACGTCCGGGAGCCGGGTGTACTTCGCCAACGCCGGTGACGGCTCGGGGTGCTTCGACGGGACCTGGGCGGCTGACGTTGCCACCGGCAACCTGGTCTGGAAGAGCACGTGCCTGGGCGCGACCGAGGCGGTCACCATGGTGAACGGGTGGCTGTTCAAGGGGTCGCACGCGCACAGTTGTCCCGGTACCTTCTCGGACGGCAGCGGCACCCACTTCCTGCTGCTGCAGAACCCGGCGAACGGGTCCCTGGGGCCATGGTTCCCGAACACGAACGCCGGGCCGCCGACCGCGGTCGGTCCGTTGGTAGCGGCAAGTGGTGGCAGCGATCTGTGGATCGGCGGCGATTTCACCAAGGTGAACGGCGCCGGGCAGCAAGGCCTCACCCGGTTCACCAATCTCGGCCTCGGCGCCTCCCCGCTCGGCCCGGCGTCGCCGACGCTCTCCAGTCCGGCAGTCGGTCAGGCGAAGGCCACGGTCCAGGCCTCGCTGGACAACGACGACGTCCGTCTCACCTATCGCCTGCTCCGCGGGGCGGCCAACACCGTCGTCGCCACCACGACCGCCAGCTCCGCGTTCTGGTACCGCCCCACCGTCACGCTC
This sequence comes from Kribbella soli, assembly GCF_004331345.1. Classification (GTDB taxonomy): domain Bacteria; phylum Actinomycetota; class Actinomycetes; order Propionibacteriales; family Kribbellaceae; genus Kribbella; species Kribbella soli. The sequence continues at coordinate 805,530 of NZ_SJJZ01000003.1, forward strand.
ACCGACACCACAGCGCCGTCCCGAACCACCCAGAGCTACCGCATCGAGGTTTCCGACGGGAGGCACGCCGTACGAGGCGGCTACTCCACCGTCATTGTCCGCTGACCCGGCGGTGGGCGGCGATGGCCCGGTGTGCTTCGTTCCACCAGAGGAGCAAGGTGGCGAAGGAGGCGCCGGCCAGGCCCCAGGCCGCGCCTTTGGGGCCCCAGAGGAAGGCGCCGCCTACGCCGCTGATGATCAGGACGACTGAGGAGATCAGGCGGACGCGGAGGCCGCGGGTGGCGGCGGTGAGGGCTCGGAGGATGGCGAAGGCGCCGGCGTTGGAGGCGCCCAGGGCCTGGAGCAGGATGACGGGGACGAGGACGCTGTGGGCCTGGTTCCAGACGCCGGGGCCGAGGAGTTCGCGGCCGACGACCGGGGGCAGCAGCAGGAAGATCGCGCCCCACGCCAGCGCGCCTGCGCCGACACCGAGCGAGATGGCGAGCCCGACGAGCCACAGGCGCCGGTACGAGTGCCGCAGGGCCCGGGCCGCCTCGGGGACGGAGATCATCCGGATGCCTTGGTTCAGCACGTTCACAGGGCCGAGCAGTACCTGCGCTCCCCGGATGCCGGCGGTCGCGACGAGGCCGGCGGCCGCGGTGATGCCGAGCATGTAGAGCTGGATGGTGCCGGAGACCGCGAGCATCTCCCCGACGTACTTCGGGCTCAGGTCCCAGTTCCGCTTGATCCATTCACGGATCAGCTGCCGCCGCGGCGCCACGCCCGCCTGGAAGCGGCCGGCGATCGCGGCGATCACCGCGCCGAGTCCCCACGCGAACGTGAGTGTGAAGGCGGACGTCGTACCGGTGAGATAGAGGCCGCCGAAGATCGCCAGCATCGCCAGCAACCAGATGAGGTCGTTGACGAACGCCTTCTGCCCCTCGCCGACGACGAAGAACGCCCAGCGCCACGCGTCCTGCAGCAGCAGGCCCGGCATGGTCAATGCGAAGGCGAGCAGCACGCCACGAGACGGCACGGCCGGAACAGCCGCGATCGCAAGACCGAGCAACGACGCCAGGACTCCGGTGAAGAGAGCCGTCGCCGTACTGGCGCGGACTGCTCGTTGCCATTCGGGGCTGCGAGCACCGGAGTGGCGTACGGCGAGGGGCTCGGTGGAGATCGCCCGCGACACGTTCAGGGCGATCGTGTAGCCGCCGAACGCGAGCGCGTAGACACCGAAGTCGGCGACAGTACTGGACCGCGCGACGACGACCCCGACGGCGAGGTTGCTGAGGCTCGACAAGCCCTGATCCGCCAGACCCCAGCTCGCGCGACCAGCCGGACCGGCCAGCCGACGTAGTTTCGGCCGCCGGAACTTCACCGACTCACTCTAAACGGGACGCGGAGGATGGCGGAGGACGCCCAGGAGGAAACGCGGGATGCCCAGTACGTAACGCTTCCAGAGCCGGCGCGGCTCCTTGTACAGCCGGTAGCTCCACTCCAGTCCGGAGCGCTGCATCCAGTGCGGCGCGCGGTCCAGCCGGCCGGTGTGGAAGTCGAACGCCGCACCGACCCCGATCAGGATCGTCGCGTTCAGGCGGTCGCGATGGTCGGCCATCCAGCGCTCCTGCTTCGGCGCACCGAGTCCGATCCAGACGATGTCCGGCCGCGCCTCGTTCATCCGGGCGACCGTCTCCGCGTCCTCGGCGTCCGTCAGGGCACGGTACGGCGGGCATTCGACGCCGACGACCTTCAACGCCGGGTGCCGCTCCTGGAACCGCTCGCGCAGCTCGTCGGCCACGCCCTCGGCCCCGCCGTAGAAGTACTGCGTCCAGCCGCGATCCGCCGCCTCGGCCAGCACCCGCTCGAGCAGATCCGGACCGGCGACCCGGTCCATCTCCTCGAACCCGGCGCGCTGACCGGCCCACACGAGCGGCATCCCGTCCGGAACCGTCAGACCCGACGTGTTGTAGACCTCGGTCAACCGCGCGTCGGCGCGCGCGTGCAGCAACGCGTTCATGTCGGACACGCACACCAGCTGACGTTCGCCGTCGTCGATCCAGCGCGCGAACGTCTCCACCGTCCGGTCCAGATTCGTCACGCTGACGTGGATCCCGAGAACGTCGACCCTACTCATGCGTCCTCCCCAGTCAGCAGTGCGAGGTCGGCGTCCACCATGATGCGGACCAGCTCGGGAACGTGCACCTGAGCCTTCCAGCCTAGGTCGGTGGCCGCCTTCGACGCGTCCCCGATCAGCGAGTCCACCTCGGTGGGACGTTCGTAGCGCTGGTCGTGGTCGACGTACTTCTCCCAGTCCAGCCCGACGTGGTCGAAGGCCAGCGAGACGAAGTCGCGGACGGAGTACGACGTACCGGTCGCGATCACGTAGTCCGCGGGGGTGTCGTGCTGCAGCATCCGCCACATGCCCTCGACGTACTCCGGGGCATAGCCCCAGTCACGGCATGCGTCCAGATTGCCCAGGTACAAGCGATCCTGGCGACCCGTCTTGATCGCCGCCACCGCACGGGTGATCTTCCGCGTCACGAACGTCTCGCCGCGCCGCGGGGACTCGTGGTTGAACAGGATCCCGTTCACCGCGAACATGTCGTACGCCTCGCGGTAGTTCCGGGTCATCCAGTAGCCGTAGAGCTTCGCGGCGCCGTACGGCGACCGCGGGTGGAACGCGGTCTCCTCGTTCTGCGGGGGCGGGGTCGCGCCGAACATCTCCGACGACGACGCCTGATAGAACCGGCAGTCCAGCCCGATCATCCGGATCGCCTCGAGCAGCCGCGTCGTACCCATCCCGGTGGTGTCTCCGGTGTACTCCGGCTCGTCGAAGCTGACCCGGACATGCGATTGCGCGGCCAGGTGATAGACCTCGGACGGCTGGATCGACGCGAGCAGCGTGACGAGTCGCGAACCGTCGGTCAGGTCGCCGTAGTGCAGGAACAGCCGCTTGTCACGGGCGTGCGGGTCCTCGTACAGGTGGTCGATCCGCTTGGTGTTGAAGGTGCTGGCGCGGCGGATCAGGCCGTGCACCTCGTACCCCTTGGACAGCAGCAACTCGGCCAGGTACGAACCGTCCTGGCCGGTGATGCCCGTAACGAACGCTTTCATGCCACATGCTCCTGGTACCAGGCGTAGGTGGCGGCCACACCGTCTTCGAGGGAAATGGAGGGCTTCCAGCCGAGCGCCAGCAACCTGCTCACGTCGAGCAGCTTGCGCGGAGTGCCGTCCGGCTTGGACAGATCGTTGCTCAGGGCACCGGTGTAGCCGACCGTCCGGGCGACCAGTTCGGCCAGCTCGCGGATCGTCACGTCCGCGCCGACACCGACGTTGATCGGCTCCGGTGCGTCGTAGTGCTCCAGCAGGTGCAGACACGCGTCGGCGAGGTCGTCGACGTGCAGGAACTCGCGCCGCGGCGTACCGCTCCCCCACAGCACCACCTCGGGCGCGGCGGAAGCCTTTGCCTCGTGGAAGCGGCGGATCAGCGCCGGAAGCACGTGCGACGATGTCGGATCGAAGTTGTCGTGCGGACCGTACAGATTCGTCGGCATCGCCGAGATCCAGCGCAGGCCGTACTGCCGGCGGACTGCCTGGACGTGCATGATGCCGGCGATCTTGGCGATCGCGTACGCGTCGTTGGTCGGCTCCAGCTCACCGGTCAGCAGGCTCGACTCGCGGATCGGCTGCTCGGCGAACTTCGGGTAGATGCACGACGACCCAAGGAACAGCAGCCGCGGCGTGCGCACCTCGAGCGCCGCGTCCATCAGGTTCACCTGGATACGCAGGTTGTCGCTGAGGAACTCGGTCGGATGGTCGCGGTTCGCGAGGATGCCGCCGACCCGTGCCGCGGCGTCGATCACGACCGCGGGCCGATACTCACGCAGGAAGTCGAACGTCTGCTGCCGGTCGCGCAGATCGAGCTCCGCCGACGACGCGCCGATCAGGTTCGTGTACCCGGCCGCCTCGAGGCGACGCCAGAGGGCCGAGCCGACCAGGCCGCGGTGCCCCGCAACGTACACCGGTGCCCCAGAATCCAAGACAGAACGCATCAATAAGCTCCCGCGCCGTAGAACACCGCGCGCACGGTCTTCCAGAGAATCAGCAGGTCCAAGGTCATCGACCAGTTGTCGACGTACCGCAGGTCGAGGCGGACGGACTCGTCCCAGGACAGGTCGCTGCGGCCGCTGACCTGCCAGAGGCCCGTCATGCCGGGCTTCACCAGCATCCGCCGCGAGTCGTCGGCGGCGTACAGCGCGACCTCCTCGGCCAGCGGCGGCCGCGGACCGACCAGCGACATGTCGCCGCGCAGCACGTTGAACAGCTGCGGCAGCTCGTCGAGCGAGAACCGTCGGATCCAGCGGCCGAGCGGTGTCATCCGCGGGTCGTTGCGCATCTTGAAGATCACGCCGTTGCCGTCGCTCAGCGCATACAGGTCGCTCAGTCGCTCCTCCGCGTCGACGTACATGCTGCGGAACTTGAGCATCGTGAACTCGGCACCCGCGCGGCCGACCCGCTGCTGCCGGAACAGGACCGGGCCGGAGCTGGTCAGCTTGACCGCGAGCGCCAGGCCGATCAGCACCGGCGACAGTACGGCGACGATGCCGAGGGCAACGATCCGGTCGAAGACCGCCTTCATCAGGTGCGGCCCGCCGCTGACCGACGGCCGCTCCAGGTGCAGCAAGGACAGGCCGGCGACCGGGCGGACCGAGATCCGCGGGCCGGCCACCTCGATGATGCCCGGGGAGACGATCAGCTCGATGCCGCGCTGCTCCAGCGCCCAGGACAGCCGGCGCAGCAACTGGCCGGCCAGCTCCGGGTCGGTCGCGATCGCGACCACCTCGACCGCGTGCCGGTCGGCGGCGGCCAGGATGTCCGGCTCGCCGAGCTCGTCGGGGTGCATCGGGCCGTTGCCGTCGCCGTGCGGGCGGCAGGTCGCGACGACCCGGAACCCGTCGGTCGGGCGGCTCTCCAGGTGCTCACAAAGTGTTGCGGCCGGGCCACTTCGCCCGACCACGAGAACCCTGTGCATGCAGCGGCCTCTGACCCGGTGCCGGTGCAGGTCCTTCCGCAACGCATACCGCAGCAGCAGCGCGGCCACGACCATCACCGGGATCGCGAGCACCACGAAGCCACGGGCAATCTCGGCCTTGGTCACGTACGACGTCATCGCGACCGCCGCGGTGAGTCCGACGCCGGCGCGGAGCAGGGACCGGAACTCGTCCGGCCCGGCCCCGTAGAACCGCGAGTCGTACCCCTTCGACAAGGCGACCGCGGCCACCCAGGCCAGCGGCAGCACACTGCTCACGACCAGGTAGCTCGAGCCGACGTGGTACCCGAACCGGGTCAGCAGGGCGATCGAGACACCGAGCATCGCGGCGAGCAGATCGCCACCGACAGCGGCCCAGCGGTACACACCGACCCAGCGCGGCTCGGTCGAGCGCGACGGCAGCGGAACGATCGCCGGGACCTCATGCGGGACGACCCAGAGCGGCCGACGGCTGTCCACAGCGTCAGGCGCTTCTGCTCCGCTCACAGCGGCCTCTCGTTCCCTCCCGCAACGGCTCGGTCACTTACAGTGTCCGGCTCAGCGTGCAGTATGTCCTTGTTAACCCGCGCGTCGGCGTCGGGTCACCGAACATTACTACGAGGGCAGGCCTCGGGCGACGAGAGGTACCGATCCTTGTGGAGAAGTTTTACCTCCCTCTGTCACCGGCAACAGTTGATGTCTCAAGCGACCTCTTCCTGAGGGACGTCGAACGCCGCGACGATGTCCTCCGGAACGTGTTCCAGGTCGCTGACGCGCAGGTAATCGCCCATCGTGGTACCGGTGCATTCGGAGTCGATGTTCGGCGCCGCCCGGCCGGCGAGCGCGTCACCGAGGTGCACGGTGCGCAGGTCGATGCTGAACCGGGTCCGGCCGGACGTGTTCGGCACGCTGGAGTGCAGCTGCGCACCGGAGAACAGGACGATGCCACCCGGCTTGCAGATCGGCCGGATCTGCGGAACCAACTCCACCTCGTCTTCCGGCACCGGCTGCACGCGGGTGTCGGTGCCGATCTGGGTCGCGGCGATCTGCCGGCTGGTCGCGTTCCACTCGGCGTAGTTGTAGACCCGGGAGCTGTTCTTGACCGGTGTCTGCCAGTACCTCGGGTGGAACGCGAGCCCGTTGTCGTCGCTGATCGGGAAGATCGGCAGCCACCAGTTGAGCTGGGTGTACGGCGCGGAGTACCAGGTGTCACGGTGCGGGTGGAACGCGAACGCGATACCCGTGGTCAGGTAGTCGTTCGAGGTCGAACTACGCATCCGCGGTACGTCGAAGTACACCTGCTCGCTGTCGCACCCGAGGTCGACGAGCATCTCCTGGATCAGCCGCTTCGACTCCGGGTGGTGGATGAACGCCGGCTTCAGCTTCGCGAGCAGCGCGGCGTAGTCCTCGACGGCCATGTCGAACTGGGCCGTCTCCGGGTCCAGCGGCGCGAACGCCTCGCGGGCCATCGCCCCGGCGAACTCCGTCAGGGCCAGCGTCGAAGGACGCGGCGAGTAGACGAACAGGTCACCGTCGTACAGCTTCGCCCGGCGCTCGTCGTCGGTGAATTCGGCGTCGACGTAAATGGAATGCATGGTGTTCCCCCTCGGGATTCAATGGTGTGCGGTGTTCTGGTCTCGTCAGCCGTACCGGCGGAACACGGGTTTCACGGGCCGGCCCCCCAGCCACGGATCCGGGCTCCCGACGCCGGCCGCGAGTTCGTCGCCGAGCTCGTGACGACGAGAGGTGCCGATCCTTGTGGAGATCTTTCGTTTTCGGCTAATCCGTCAACTTTCGCCGCCGGATCTCGGTGTTCTCGAGGAAGCTGACCAAGCGTTTCCCGACCACGTCCGACGAGAACTCGGTCTCGGCCCTGACTGTGGCCGCGGCCGCCATCGCCCGCAGCCGGGCCGGGTTCTCCATGACCTCGATCAGCACGCCGGCGGCCGCCTCCGCGTCGTCCAACGGCCAGAACTGTCCCTCCTGGCCGGGCCGCACGATCTCGGGGATGCCACCGACCGCTCCGGCGACGACCGGCAGTCCACCGGCCATCGCCTCGAGCAGCGCGATCGGCAGATTCTCCATCGTCGCGGTGTGGCAGTAGAGACGGTGTCCGGCCATCAACGAGGGCGGATCGGCCTGGTACCCCAGGAACCGCACCTGGTCGCCGAGTCCGAGAGCCTTGGCCTGCCCCTGCAGCGCGCGCCGGTCCGGCCCGTCCCCGACGACAGACAGCGTGTACCTGTGGCCCCGGCGCGCGGCGGCGCCCAGCACCTCGAGAAGGTAGCTGTGGTTCTTCCGCGGCTCGAGTGCCCCGACCGTGATCAGGTCCGCGCTGTGCGGTGACACCGCGCCCAGCGACGGAATGTTGACCGGATTCGGGATCACGATGCCAGGCACGTTGCGGATCGCGGGCATCCGGTCCTCGAGAACCGAGCGCGCGAACTCGGACACGTAGACGATCCCGTCCAGTTCGGTCAGTACCTGCTCCTCGAACGACCGGATCGCCCCGAACATCGTCCCGAACCGGGCGATCTCGCCCTTGCCGGCCCACTCGTCGGCCTGCGAGACATTGAAGTGCGCCGCCATCACGACCGGCTGCGTCGTCCGCACCCGCAGGGCGACCGCCGCCGAGACCGGGCACTGCGCGTACAGCACCGCCGGTCCGGCATTCGACAGGTGGTGGGACAGCGCCCGCTCCAGGTAATACGCGTGCCAGTGCCGGTACCACCACACACCGGCCTGCGGACTGAACAGCCGGATGGCGAACCTGGCCCCGAAGATCGGCGGAAGCAACGGGTCCTTCGACGAGAACGGGTTGACGACACTGGCCGGCCGCGCCGCGTCGTCCAGATACTGCCGCACCGTGCGCACATGGGTCTGGACGCCGGATCCGCCGTTGCGGCGCATCAGCATCGCCATCACGATCTCGGTGTCGAGCCGGTCCGGGTGGCGTGACGGCACAGCAGTCGCGTTCGTCATGCGGGCGCTCCTGTCGTATTCACCTGCGCGTCTGGCTGGACCAACTCGGTGGCTCCGTGGAAGTGCTCCCGCCGTGCACGGAGGAACTCCCACCACCAGATCGCGGACCCGACGATCGATGCGATCGCGGTCCCCCACACCGCTCCGAGAGCACCGCCGACGACGGCTCCGGCGCTGCCGAGCAGGATGGAGAGGGCCGAGACGACCAACTGGCAGCGCATCGTCCGGTCGGCACGGCTGAGGGCCCGGAGACCCGCCGAGGGGCCGATCATCAGGCACCCGAAAGCGGCGCTCACGCACACCCCGAGAAGCACCTGGTGAGCCTCCGTCCAGACCGTTCCGAGCAGCGCCTCGCCGATCCCGAACGGGAAGACGACGATGACCACCAGGCCCCAGCCGAACCCCACCGCGGCGAGACCCCCGCTGAGGCCCAGGCAGAGTCGCAGGAGCGAGCCGGACCCCTTGCGCAGTGCGCGCGCGGCCTCCGGGACGGAGACCTGTGAGATGCCCATCAGCAACGCTGCGACCGGACCGACCAGCATCTCGGCGGCCCGGATCGCGCCGACCGCGGCCAGCCCGACCGCCGCCGCGACGACCGGCGCGCGAATCTGCCCGCCGGCCCCCATCACCACGTTCTCCACGAGGAAGCGACTGCCGAGGTCGCGATGCTGCTGCAGCCAGCCACGGGCGGCGAAGACCCGGGGCACCGTCCGCGCGTTCACCATTCCCACCACCGCCGCCACCAGGGCCGTGACACCGAACCCGACCAGCAACAGGGTGAGACTCTTGGTCCCGGTGAGCTGAGCGACCAGCAGCAGGCTGAGGAACAACACCGTCCACACCACGTCGATGAGGAACGCCTTCGCGCCGCGCTCGGCCGCGAAGAAGACACACCGCCAGCTGTCCATCAGCGTCAGCGCCGGCATCGCGATACCGATCGCGAGGAATGCGGTACCGGCTCCCGACCCCGGCTCCGCGGCCCTCAGGATCAGGCCCAGGCCGACGGAGATGGCCCCACTTGCCGTACCGATGAGCAGCGCGACGCCGGTCGCGGCGGACGCCGCGGTCCGCCAGACGTTCTCCGATGCCCCGGAGAACCGGATCATCAGGGCGTCGGTCGCCAATGCCCGGGAACAACTGAGTGCGATCGAGTAGGCGACGAAGGCGAGCCCGAGGGCGCCCAGCCCCTCGGCGCCGAGCATCTTGGCCACGAAGACGCCGAGCAGGAAGTTCTCCAGACTCGACACCCCCTGATCAGCGACGGCCCACCCGAGCCGGCCCGCGATCTGCTGCCGCCAGGGCGCAAGCTTCCTCATGCCGGAACGCTCCCTGCCCGCCGGACCGGCGGATTCGCGAACACCTCGGCCGACAATGCTTCGAACTGCTCTGCCAGCCCACGCTCGACCGCACTGTTGCATTCGGCCAGCTCCTTCATGACCCGTTCCCGGTCACGCATCAGGAGGGTGAACTGCTCGAGCAGCACGTCGACGTCGAAGTCGCGGATGTCGTGGGCGTACTCGCCTTGGCCGAACAGCTCCATCACGGCCGCGTTCTTGCGGCCGTAGCCGATCGAGATCGTCGGTTTGGCGCACTTCAGCCCGGCGATCACGTTGTGGAAGCGAGAGCCGATCATGACGTCGACGCCGGCGATCTGGTTCATCAGCTCGTCGAACGTCTCGCAGCGGTCGTAGCGGATCGTCCCGGCTTCCGCTTCCTCCTGCAGCATCGGAATCACTGGCTCGTCGTAGTCGTCGCCGACGAAGAGCTGGACCTGGTAGCCGCGCGTCGTCAGCTCGCGGACGAATCGCCGCATCTTGGCCAGGTACGAGTCGTACAGCTCGTCGGTCCGCGGGTCGTCGGCGCTGTAGTGGTACGAGATCACGCCGACGCCCACCACGCCGGTCGGGCCTGGGTCCGCCACCGGTGCCGGGAGCGCGAAGACAAGGTCTGGATGGACCCTGTCGCGCGAGGTCGCGAAGCCGCTCTCACGGGCGCCGTCGAGCGACTGCTGGTCCCGGAACGACCGGTAGTGCGCCAGCCGCGTGCTGAACCGCATCAGCCGACGGTTCACGCGCTGCCGGATCACCGTCGCACCGATGCTGACGAACGCGAACTTCGCACCGAACACCCGCGCGGCGACGGACACCACGGCCAAGGAGTACGGCAGTTGCCACGGTCGCTGCGGCATGGTCGCCTCCAGCACGCCGCTGCCGGGGACGATCACGACGTCGTGGCGCCGGGTCCAGGCAACCGTCCGCCAGGTGTCGATCAGGGCACCGAGCGCGATCCGCGGCACGGTCAGGGCGGCACGCCCCAGCCGCGAGCGCGGCGCTTGACTGTTGTTCAGGCAGTGAATCTGGTACGCCGGGATCCCGTGGCGCGCGGTCACCACCTCGGGCCCGGAGCAGAGGCTGTCGAGCACCGCGTCCGGATGCTCCGTGCGCAGGTAGGCGAGCATCGCCTCGAGCCCCGCGTCGTTGCCGAGGTTGCCGGAGCCGAGGCGGCCGAACAGGCCGACTCGTTGAGCTCGTTCCACGTTGCTCACGAGCGACCGTCCGCTCCGGCGACGAGCGCCCGGCTGGCCAGCACTCGCGCGCCGATCTCACCGAAGCTCTCCGGCGCCGGTTCCGGCGGCCCGGAGCGTCCCGGCAGCCGCCGAGACGCACGATTGGCGGCCCACGAGAGGATGTGCCGGTAGCACTTGCGGCGCTCCGCACCGGTGACCGGTGCTCGCCGGACGACCTCGAACCAGCTCCAGAGGTACTCCGCGAACAGCCTCGCCTTGAAACTGCGGAGTCGGCCGGCCCGGCTCGGGTCGAGTCGCGCGGCAACGGTGCTGGCCGACGCGAGCGAAACCCGGTCGTCGTGCTGGCGGCGGAAGTAGAGCCACTCGGGCACTTGTACGAACGGGCCGTGCAGGGAGATCTCGGCGGTGTAGGTGTAGTCCGCGTGGTAGAAGCTGCCGTGCGGCTTGATCTTGCGCAGCACGTCGGAGCGGATCACCCCGTAGAAGTCGTCCGCGGCCAGCGCCCCGGGCAGATCCACACCGAACAACATGCTGCGGAACCGCTCCGATGGCTGCGTGGAGTCCGTCGTGAGCGGGTACTCGATCGCCTGGATGACCTCACCGTCGCCGTCGATCGCCGCGCCCCACGAGTGCGCGAGGACCGCGTCGGGATGCTCGTCGAGCAGGGCGACGCAGCGCGCGAAGAGGTCGCGCGCGTAGAGGTCGTCGGCCGCGACCCATTTGAACAGTTCGCCACGACTCTGGTCGAAGACGAACTGGTGGTTGGGTGCGGCGCCGATGTTCTGCTCCTGGCGGTAGATGCGGATCCGCGGGTCCCGCGCCTGGTACTCCCGGCAGATGTCGTCGGTCGCGTCGGTCGAGGCGTTGCTCGAGATGACCAGCTCGAAGTCCTCGAACGTCTGCCCCAGAACGGCGTCGAGTGCCTCTCGGAGGTACTCCTCGCCGTTGTAGACGGGCAGTCCGACGCTGAGCCTGGGAAGAGCTGAAGCCATGGTCTTTCCTTCCTAGACGAACCGGCGGAAGACCGGTTTGACGGGACGTCCGCCGATGAATGCCTGGATGTCCTGGGCGTCGAGGGCCTGGCGGTAGACCGCGCAGGCGCCGGCAACGACCTCGACGGTGCGGTCGATGTCCGCGTCGGTGAGCGCGCTGCTGACGACGAACGATGGGCCGATGACGCCGCCCGTGATGAGTTCGCGGAGGAAGAGCGTGCGGTACAACTGGGACGGCTGGAGCTGCTCGTCGAGCGTGGCGAAGACCAGGTTGCTCGGCCGGCCGCGGACGACTACGTGGTCCTGTACGCCGGCCGCCGCGGCGACCTCGCGGACGCCCTTCGTCAGTCGCTCGCCGCGTTCGTGCAGGCGGGCGGGGATGTCTTCCGCGGCGTACACGTCCATCACCGCGACGGCGGCCGCGAGGGCGTGCGTCTCGGCGCCGTGCGTGGTCGACAGCAGGAAGACGCGCTCGTGGCTGTCCCGCAGTCCCCCGCGCTCCAGGTAGTCGCGCTTGCCGGCCAGCGCCGACACCGCGAACCCGTTGCCGAGCGCCTTGCCGAACGTCGACAGGTCGGGTGTCACGCCGAAAAGGCCCTGCGCACCGGCCGCGGACAGCCGGAAGCCGGTGATCATCTCGTCGAAGATCAGCAGTGCGCCGTGCCGGTGAACGAGGTCTCGCAGACCTTCCAGGTAACCGGCCGGCGGGTCCAGCTGCGTCGCCGCCTCCAGGATCAGGCAGGCGATCTCGCCGTCGTGCTGCCGGAACAGGTCCTCGGTCGCCGCCAGGTCGCCGTACGGGAAAGCGACAGTGAGGTCGCCGATCTCGGCGGGGATTCCAGCCGACATCGGGGTTCGGCTCACGAACCAGTCGTCGATCGAGAAGAAGGCCTGATCGCCACAGAGCGCGACCAGCGGGCGGCCGGTGACCGCACGCGCCAGCTTCACCGCGGCGGTGGTCGCGTCCGAGCCGTTCTTGGCGAACTTCACCATCTCGGCGGTCGGGACCGTGGCGAGGAAGCGTTCGGCGGCCTCGAGCTCGATGATGCTCGGGCGGACGAAGTTGCTGCCGCGGTCGATCTCCCGGCGAACCGCTTCGAGGACCTTCGGGTGCCGGTGGCCGAGGCTGACCGCGCGCAGGCCGGAGCCGTACTCGATGTACTCGTTGCCGTCGACGTCCCACACGTGCGCGCCGTCGCCGTGGTCGATCACCGGCGCCATGTGCTCGGGGAACTGGTCCTCGCCCTTGGCGTAGGTGTGCGCGCCACCGGGGATCAGGTCGTGCAGCCGCTTGTTGGCGGCAACGGACTTCTCGAAGGACTTGGTCATCAGAGCCTCGCAGTGGCGAGATCGAGTGACGCGGCAGCCCGATCCCGGTCCGACATCAGCGTCACCGGCAACGGCCACGGGATGTCCAGATCGGGATCGTCGAAGCGGATCGCCACGTCCTCGGACGGGTCGTGGGCACGATCGATGCGGTACGAGACGTCGGCGGGTTCGGTCAGCGCCTGGAACCCGTGCGCGCAACCGGCCGGCACGTACACGGTCACCTGGTTGTCACCGGTGAGGTCGAACGTCTCCCGGTTGCGGTACGTCGGCGAGCCGGGACGCAGGTCGACGACGACGTCGAACACCGCGCCGTACGAGCAGCGCACCAGCTTGGCCTCACCCCGGCCGGACCTGGTGTGCATGCCGCGGACGACACCCTTCCGCGAACGCGAGATGCTGTCCTGGACGAAGCCGTCCGGGTCCAGACCGGCCTTCGCGATCACGTCCCGGTCGAACGTGCGCGAGAAGAACCCGCGCTCGTCGCGGTGCGGCGCCGGACGGAACAGCAGTACGCCGGCGATGCCGGGGACCTCGACGATCTCCATGTCAGCGCGCCCTCTCGTGCGGTTCCGGGAGCGGGACGAGGTACGTCGTACCCCACCCGCCGTCGGCCTCCAGCTGGGCGATGATCTCGTCGGCGATGTCCCACGTGAGGACGAGGACGATGTCCGGCCGCGCGGCCTTCAGGTCCTCGATCGGACGGATCGGCACCATGCAGCCACCGGGTACGCGGCGGCCGTGCTTGCCGGGGGCAAGGTCGACGGTGAACGGCAGCAGGTCCGTCGTGACCTTGCTGAGGTCGAGAAGCACCGGCGCCTTGGAAGGAGCGCCGTACCCGAGGACAGTACGGCCGGCGGCCTTGTGCCGGGCCAGCTCGTCGTGCAGCGCACGGGCCGCGTGCCACGCGGCCTCCTGCAGGCTGCCGAGCTGTACTTCGTCGGCGATGCCTGCGGCATCCTCGTCCTCGAGCACCACGTCGACCGACGCATCCGGCTTCGCATCGGCCGCATGCCGGAGCATCACCATCAGGCTGCCGCCGAACATGTCGACCTGCTTCACCGACTCGACCGCCAGACCGTGAACGGCAGCGAGGTTCCGCAGCGCGCGCAGCGAGACGTACGCCCAGTGCCCGTGGCGGATGGTGTCGAACTGGTTCCCGACGAACAACGGCAACAGGTGGTGGAACTCCATCACCAGCAGGCCGCCCGGCGCGAGCCGTTCCGACCGCACCTTCAGCATGTCGCCGTACTGCGGCTCGTGCACGATGCCGTGGACGTCGATGACCAGATCGGCCTTCTCGCCCTCACCGGCCAGCCGCGAGCCCGCTGCGTACAGATGCTCGAGCCAGGAACCCCCGTGGTGGCTGGCGAACTCGAAGACGACGCTGTGGTGCAACTCGGGGTACTCGGTCAGGAGCTCCTTCACCGACTTCTCGGCATGCGCGATGCTCGTCGCCGACTCCACCGCCAGCGGCTCCTCCGGCAGTTGCGCCTCGACCGGGCCGAGCTGGACCAACGTGCAGGCCCGGCACAGCCACAGCTCGAGCGGCCAGCGCGGATCCGGTCCCGGTGTGTCCGCGGGCGGGAAGTAGTCGGCGCACGGCTGCGGCCCCAGATCGACCACCGGTACGACGTTCTCCGCCGCGCACCCACGACACTTGAAGCTCACTACATCCCCCTTGTTCACCATGTCAGCGTGGCTTTGCCTGTCGTGAAGGCCTCGGCGTACGGCGCCCGGCACTCCATCCCCCGCAGCCGGGCCAGTCCGGCGAACACCTCTTCGTCGAACCAGTCGTGCGGGACCTGCGACGGGTACGCCTTGTGCAGCAGCGCCACCTTGTCCCGCAGCTGCTCCTCGGTGAGTTCGACGTACAGCCACGGCCGGCTGAGATCGCCGTCCCACTTGGGGATCTCGTAGTGCAGCACCAGCTGGTTGCGCCAGACCGTCGGCGCCAGCTCGGCGATCAGCCGGTGGTCCTGGTGCGCGTCGTTCTTGCTCGGGGCAAGCACCAGGTCTGGCCGCCGGCTGCCGCGAGCCGTTGCCTCGAGCAACTCCTTGGTCTCGTTCCAGTACGCCGGCAGCCGCCCGTCCGGCAGCTCGGCCGACGTCACGGTCACCTCGCACTCCGGCAGGAACAGCTCCGCCGCGCGGCGGGCCTCCTCCAGGCGCACCGGCGTACCGGTCGCGATCACGAACTCGGCGGTCAGCTCCGGCACCGACTCGGCCAGCTTCAGCAGCGTGCCGCCGCAGCCGATCTCGATGTCGTCCGGATGCGCGCCGAGGGCAACCAGGTGGACCGGTCCGTCGATCAGACCGAGCTGGAACGGCAGCATCAGATCGCCACCACTACCGGCCCGGCGGCCGACGGTTCCGGCGCCTTGTCCAGGACCCGGCTCTGCTGCTCGCGGGCGTCGTGGCTCCACAGCGCCCACGGCTTCTTGCCGGACCGGTACAGCTCCTCGAGCTGGCTGCGTTCCTTCAGCGTGTCCATCGGCGCCCAGAACCCGTGGTGCGGGATCGCCTCCAGCTTCCGCATCGCGGACAGCCGCGGGAACGCGTCGCCGACCAGATCCTCGTCCTCGTGCAGGACGTCGAAGATCTCCTTCTTGATCACGAAGTACCCGCCGTTGATCCACACGTTCAGATCCGCGGCCGAGCGCAGCCCGGTGACCCGCGAGTCGTTGTCGAACTCGACGACGTGGAACGACGCCTGCGGCGGCACCGCGAGCAGGCTCGCGGTGATGTCGCTGGTCATCACGTGGTCGACGATCTTGTCCATCGGCGCGTCGGTCAGCACGTCGCCGTAGTTCGCCAGGAACGCGTCGTCGTCCTCCAGGTACGGCCGGACCCGGCGCAGCCGCTCACCGATGCTGGTGTCGATCCCGGTGTCGACGAAGGTGATCTTCCACTCGCTGATGTCGGAGTCGAGCAGCTCGATGCGCTGCCCGCCCTTCGTCATCACGAAGTCGTTGGAGACCGTCTCCTCGTAGCGCAGGAAGTACTCCTTGACCGCGGACCCCCCGAAGCCCAGGCAGAGGATGAACTCGGTGTGGCCGAAGTGCGCGTAGTAGCGCATCACGTGCCACAGGACCGGCCGGTCGCCGATCGTCATCATCGGTTTCGGTGCGGAGTCCACGCCGCTGCGCATCCGCAACCCGAACCCCCCGCAGAAGATCACGACCTTCATCTGACTCCCCTTCCCCCCACAAACGTGCTGTCAGATCACTTCGAGGCGCGGGATGGGTACGACGAACTTCGCGCCCCACTCCCGTGCGTAGCCGAGCTGGTGGACGATCTCCGCACGCAGGTTCCACGGCAGGATCACGATGTAGTCGGGCCGCGTCTCGGCCAGGCGCTCCGGGGCGTGGATCGGGATGTGCGTGCCGGGCAGGAACATCCCGTGCTTGTGCGGGCTGCGGTCGACCGTGTACGGCAACAGGTCCTCGCGGATGCCGCAGTGGTTGAGCAGCGTGTTGCCCTTGCCGGGAGCGCCGTACCCGGCGACGAACTTGCCGTCTCGCTGTGCCTGGATCAGGAACTCGAGCAGATCGGACTTGATCTTGAACACCTCGGCTGCGAAGCCCAGGTGGCCCTCTACGCTGTGCAGGCCGGCGTCTTCCTCGTCCAGCAGCACCTTGCCCACCAGCTCGGTGGGCTCGCCCGCGGTCTCGGTCGGCGTGCTGAAGACCCGGAGCGAGCCGCCGTGGCTCTGCAGCTCCTGGACGTCGACGACCTTCAGGCCGGCTCGGTCGAGTGCTTCGGCAGCGGTCTTGAGGCTCAGGTACGAGTAGTGCTCGTGGTAGATCGTGTCGTACTGGCGGTTCTCGATCAGCCGCAGCAGGTGCGGGAACTCCAGCGACACCAGGCCGTCGTCCTTCACCAGCGCCCGCAGGCCCTTGGCGAAGTCGACGATGTCCGGGACGTGCGCGAACACGTTGTTGCCGACGACAAGGTCCGCCTTGCCGTGCCGCGCGGCCGCGTCGGCGCCGGTCGCCTCGCCGAGGAAGTAGCTCTCGGTGCGGATGCCCTTCTCGTTCGCGATCTTCGCGATGTTCGCGGCCGGCTCGATACCGAGCACCGGGATGCCTTCGGCGACGGCGTGCTGCAGCAGATAGCCGTCGTTGCTGGCGGCCTCGACGATCAGGCTGTTCTCGTCGAGCTTCAGCCGCTCCTGCATGTCGACGACGAACCGGCGGGCGTGCTCCACCCAGCTGGTCGAGTACGACGAGAAGTACAGGTAGTCGCTGAAGACGTCGTCGGCGGCGACGTACGCCGGGAGCTGGACCAGCAGGCAGTTGTCACAGATCCGCACGTTCAGCGGGTAGAACGTCTCACCGCTGTCGATCTGGTCGGCGCGCAGGAAGCTCTCGCACGGCGGCGACATACCGAGGTCGACGAACGTCCGCGTCAACTGTTCACCGCAGAGGCGGCAGGCGACCGAATCCGTCACTGGGTCCGTCATCAGTTCAGCTCCTTCGGCCCGGGGAACTGCTCGTCGGTCTGGCGGCGCAGCTGGTCGTCGACCAGGCCGGCACCGAGCAGCTGCTGGATGCGGCGCAGGCGGACGAACTGGGCCGAGTTGAAGTCGTCGAGCGTGAGGCCGTGGCGCTGGTAGGCGTCGTACAGCTCGTCGACCCCCTTGCGGACCGTCCACTCGAGCGTCAGGTCCGGGAAGGTGTCGTTGAGCTTGCTGAAGTCGACCTTGTAGTTGCGCAGGTCCGGGCCGGCGCCGTCGGCGATCGACAGCGTCGACCCCGGCACCGCCTCGCGGACCATCTCGGCGATGTCGCGGACCTGGACCACGTCCTCGGAACGGCCGACGTTGAACGCCTCGTCGTGGATCGTCTCCCGCGGCGACTCGAGCACCCTGAGGAACGCGCGGCTGATGTCCTCGATGTGGACCAGCGGCCGCCACGGGGTGCCGTCGCTCTCCAGGCGGACCTGGCCGGACGTCAGCGCGATCGCGGTCAGGTTGTTGACGACGATGTCGAGCCGCAGCCGTGTCGAGGCGCCGTACGCGGTCGCGTTCCGCAGGTACGTCGGGCTGAACGTGTCGTCGGCGAGCTTGGACAACTCCTGCTCCGCCAGCGCCTTCGTCTCGCCGTACGGCGTGACCGGGAACATCTCGGCGTCCTCGGCGACCGCCTCCGACCCCGCGGCGCCGTAGAGGCTGCAGGAGGACGCGAACAGGAACCGCCCGACACCGGCGTCCTTCGCCGCGCGGGCGAGGTTCAGTGTCCCTTCGAGGTTGACCGAGTACGTGGCGTCGCGGTTCAGGTGTCCGAGCGGGTCGTTCGACAACGCGGCCAGACAGACCACCGCGTCGTACCCCGTCAACTCCCCCGTCGTCACGTCCCGCATGTCACGCGGTGTGCGCGTACCGATCGGCTCCGGTCCGCCCAAGAGGTCGCACCCCTCGTACAGCCCGGTGTCCAGTCCGTCCACCTGATGCCCGGCAGCCCGCAGGAACGGCACCATCACCGCCCCGATATAACCGCGGTCACCACTGACCAGAACCCTCATCCGACTTCCCCCCACCCCAGAACAGCCGCTGTCGCCCATACAGATCCGCGGGGACGGCTCCTGATACAGGCAATTTCGGTATCAGGAGGCAGGGTTGGCTGCTCTCTTCGACGTCCTCCCGGCATCGGTAGGCACTACGACTCTGGGAGGTGACGGTGTGTGCGCACTAGCTGACAAGAAGAGCTTGGCGCGGGAAGCGCTGGACAGGTTGACGGTACGGCTGGGGTTCGGCCACTCAGAGGAGCGGCTCGTCGACGACGCGAAGGCGTATTGGGTCGACGGTACGGCGGAGACGAGTTGGCGTGGATTCTCGCACTTCCGGGACGCCGAGGTGTTCCGGACGACGGACTGGACATCGGTCGGACAGGAACACTGGGAACTGTTCCAGCGGCTGGGGCGGCTGCGCGGCGGCGACGAGCAGTACTCGCGGATCGTCGAGTGGGGCTGTGGCGGTGGTGCGAACGCGCTCGCCTTCGCACCGCACTGCGACGAGTTCGTCGGAGTGGACATCAACCAGGAGACGCTGGACGAGTGCGGGCGTCAGCTGGCCGCGGTACCCGGGACGCACTTCACCCCTGTCCTCGCCGACATGAGCAACCCCGAGGCTGCCGCTGAACACGTCGGGCAGGCCGACGTCTTTCTGTGTCTGTATGTCCTGGAGCTGGTTCCCAGTCCTGAGTACGGACTGCGGATCATGCAGATCGCGCATGATCTTCTGAAGGACGGCGGGATCGCGTTCGTGCAGACGAAGTACCAGACCACCGATTGGCGCACCGCCCCGCGCCGCCATCGCTATCGCGGCACCCGCGCCGCGAGTATGACGTCGTACCCGATCGACACCTTCTGGACCCAGATGACGGATCTCGGCTTCCAGCCCGAGGCCTGCTTCCTGGTCCCGCACAACGCGCTCGACGAGCGCTACGCGTACTACCTGCTCAGCAAACGCTGAACCCGAATTCCGGCTGGGATTTTTCACTGTCATGTATCAGCGAGGTGGGGCCGGCGCTCTCATGGGCGCTGTGGGGACGTGGGGATGCCACGTCATGAGCCTGTGGGGGGCGTTATGAAGGTTGCCGTATTCGGCTTGGGATACGTGGGGACGGTGACGGCGGCTTGTCTGGCTGCTGCTGGGCACGATGTCTGGGGGGTCGATGTCGACACGGCGAAGGTCGAGCCGATCGCCCAGGGTCACAGCCCGGTCGTCGAGCCGGGGCTGGACGATCTGGTCGCGGCGGGTGCCACGTCGGGACGGTTGCACGCGACCACCGATCCACGGCTCGCGCTCGAGCGGGCCGATGTCTCGCTGATCTGTGTCGGAACGCCATCGACGCAGGCGGGCAGTACCGATCTCACCTACATCAAACGCGCGGTGCGGGACATCGCCGAGGCGGCGCGGTTCGTCGTCCGGCCGGAGTCGGGTTTTCACAGCATCGTCATTCGCAGCACGGTCCCGCCGGGCACCGTCGACGAGGTGGTCGCCCAGGTGCTGGCCGACGTACCGCCGCCGGACGGTCTCACGTTCGGTACGGCGATGTGCCCGGAGTTCCTGCGCGAGGGATCCGGTCTCGCCGACTTCTACGAGCCGCCGTTCGTCGTGGTCGGCACCCGCAGCCCGAAGGTCGGTACCGCTCTGACCGACCTGTTCGCCCCTGTCTATAAAGACAACAGCCTCGGTGTCGACGTGCAGATTGTCGACGTTCGTACGGCGGAAGCACTCAAGTACGCCTGCAACGCGTTCCACGCCACCAAGGTCTCGTTCGCGAACGAGATGGGCCGGATCTTCCGGCACTTCGACGTGGACTCGCGCGAGGTGATGAAGATCTTCGTCCAGGACACCAGCCTGAACATCTCGCCGTACTACCTGAAGCCCGGTTTCGCGTTCGGCGGCTCCTGTCTCCCGAAGGACCTGCGAAGCGTCCTGCATCTGGCGCGGATCAACGACACCGAGCTCCCGATGCTCGCCGGCACGCTCGCCACCAACGAGCGGAGCGTCCGCGACGTCGTCGACCGCGTGATCGCCGGCCCCGGCCGCGAGATCGCGCTGCTCGGCCTGAGCTTCAAGCACGCCACCGACGACCTCCGCGAGAGCCCGAACGTCGAGCTCGCCGAACGGCTGATCGGCAAGGGCTACAACCTGCGGATCTACGACGCGATCGTGAACCCGGGCCGCCTGGTCGGCGCGAACCTGCGACACGTCACGTCCAAGCTCCCGCACCTGCAGCGGGTGCTCACCGACGACCCCGACGCGGCCCTGGCCGGCGCCGACCTGGCGATCGTCGCGGCAACCGACCGGCCCGCCGTCGAGGCGCTGCTGAGAACACCACCGGCGCGCACCATCGACCTGAGCGGCCGCCTCGGCGTCGACGTCGAGGCGTTGCCCGGATACGAAGGAGTGGGCTGGTGAACGGTCCGCGCGTCCTGATCATCATCCAGAACCTCTGGGTCCCGTTCGACCGCCGCGTCTGGCTGGAGTGCCAGGCGCTGGTGGCAGCCGGATACGACGTCACGGTGGTCTGCCCGAAGGGTCCGGGCGATCCGTCGTACGAGGTCATCGACGGGGTGACCGTGCACAAGTACAAGGCGTACGCGCCGGGCGGCAGCAAGGTCAGCTTCGTCTGGGAGTACGCGTACTCGTTCCTGGCCACGCTCCGTCTGGTCTTCCGGGCCCGCAAGGCCGGCAAGTTCAAGGTGCTGCAGGCCTGCAACCCGCCGGACATCTTCTGGCCGATCGCGATGCTGCTGCGCCGCCTCGACGGCACCCGGTTCGTCTTCGACCACCACGACCTGTGCCCGGAACTGTTCCAGTCCCGGTTCGGCGGCACGACCAGCCTTCCGTACAAGGGATTGCGCTTCCTCGAGCGGATGACGCATCGTAAGGCCGACCACGTCATCTCGACGAACGACTCGTACCGTCGGATCGCGATCACGCGCAGCGGCAAGGCGAATCACGACGTCACCGTGGTCCGCACCGGTCCGGACCCGGACAAGTTGCTCCGCGGCGGAGCGGACGAGTCGCTCCGCCGCGGTCACCGCCATCTCGTCACCTACATCGGCGTGATGGGCCCGCAGGACGGCGTCGACATCGTCGTGCGCGCCGCGGATCATATCGTCAACAATCTGCAGCGCACCGATATCGCGTTCACGCTGATGGGTGGCGGCGACTCGTTCGACGACGTGGTCGCGCTGCGGGACGAGCTCGGGCTGACCGAGTACATCGAGTTCACCGGCCGCGTGCCGGACGAGACCGTCCGCGCGGTGATGTCGACCGCGGACCTCGGCCTGTCACCGGATCCGAAGAATCCGCTCAACGACGTGTCGACCATGAACAAGACCATGGAGTACATGGCCTTCGAGCTTCCCGTCGTCGCCTTCGACCTGGTCGAGACCAAGGTCTCGGCCGCGGACGCCGCGGTGTACGTCGAGCCGAACGACGTGGCGCAGTACGGCGACGCGATCGTCGAACTGCTCGACGACCAGGTCCGCCGGCGCCGGATGGCGAAACTCGGCCGCGAACGGGTCGAGCGGGTGCTCGCGTGGAAGCACCAGCAGAAGGCGTACCTCGAGGTGTACGACCAGCTCACCGGACACGTGAGCCACCTCGGCACCGTGGCCGGTATCCGCAACGCGACGGGGTCCTGACGGTGTGCGGCATCGCCGGCTGCTACCAGCAGCGCGACGGCTTCGCGCTCGCGGAAGCGATGAGCAACCGGATCGCCCATCGCGGTCCGGATGCGGACCGGGTGTACGCGTTCGACGAAGGTGATGTGCGCGCCTTTCTGGCGCACCGCCGGTTGTCGATCATCGACCTGTCGACGGCCGCGGACCAGCCGTTCACCAAGCGCGGTCTGACGATCTGCTACAACGGCGAGCTCTACAACTACAAGGAGCTCCGGGCCGAGCTCTCCAAGTCGGGTGTGCACTTCCGGACCAACGGCGACACCGAGGTCGTGCTGGAGGCCTGGCGCCGCTGGGGCCCGGACGCGCTCAGACGTTTCCGCGGCATGTTCGCGTTCGCGATGCTGGACGAGGACAGCGGCAGCATGTACCTGGCCCGCGACCCGCTCGGCATCAAGCCGCTGTACTTCCTCCGCCGTGAGGGCGGCGTGATCTTCGCGTCCGAGCTGAAGGCGCTCGTCACCGCGGTCGGCTCCGAGCTGCGCACCGAACCGGGCGCGCTGATCGCGTCGATGCTCTACTACTGGCTGCCCGAACAGCGCTGCGCGATCGACGGCGTCGAGAAGCTGCCGCCGGGTTCGTGGGCGGAGTTCCGGCCGGACGGCAGCAGCCGGCACGAGACGTACTGGCGGGTGACCGACGTCGCCACCGAGGCCGCAGCCGGTCCCCGCGCCGACCTGCGCCAGGTGATCGAGGAGTCGGTCGCCGCACACATGGTCGCCGACGTCCCGGTCTCTACGTTCCTCAGCGGCGGTCTCGACTCCAGCCTCGTCACCGTGCTGGCGAAGCAGATGGATCCCGGGGTCGACTCGTACACGATCACGTTCCGCGCCGAGGACCAGAGGCTCGAGGCGATGCCGGACGACGCGATCTACGCGCGCAAGGTGGCGCAGCAGTTCGGGATCGACCTGCACGAGATCGAGATCGCGCCCGATGTCGTCGAGCTACTTCCGCGGATTGTTGACATTCTGGACGAGCCGATCGGCGACCCGGCCGCGATCAACACGCTGCTGATGTGCGACACCGCGCGCGACGCGGGCGTGAAGGTCCTGCTGTCCGGGATGGGCGCCGACGAGCTGTTCGGCGGGTACCGCAAGCACCTCGCGTGCGTGATGGGAGCGCAGTACCAGCGGATTCCCGGCGTACTGCGGAACGGTCTGGTCGGGCCCGCCGTACGACGGCTGCCGGTGACTGTGAACGGTCGCGGCCTGCGGTACGCGCGCTGGGCAAAGCGGTTCGAGACATTCTCGAACCTGCCGGAGGAGGAGGCGTTCCGGCGCAGCTACACGATGTACGACGCCGACCAGCTCGCCGGCCTCATCAGTCCGGACCTCGACCCGTACGTCGGGAAGCTGCTCGCGGAGCACAGCGACATCTACCACGACACGACGCTCACCGACCACGTGAACCGGATGTGCCTCGCGGACTCGCGGATGTTCCTGCCGGGCCTGAACCTCGCGTACACGGACCGGTCCAGCATGGCGGCGTCGACCGAGGTACGGACGCCGTTCGTGGACCCGATCGTCGCGCAGGCGGCGTTCTCGATCCCGGGCAGCGAGAAGATCCACCGCCGGGTCAGCAAGCTGGCGTTGAAGAAGGCGGCCGAGGCGTGGTTGCCGAAGGAGATCATCTACCGGCCGAAGGCGTCGTTCAGTGCGCCGCTGCGGGCCTGGGTGCGGAACGACCTGCGCGAACTGGTGGACGACGTACTGCTGCGCGGCGAGCTGGTCGGGAGCGGGTTCCTGCGGCAGGCCGCCGTACAGAAGCTGGTCGACGACGAGCGGGCCGGGCGCGAGGACTACTCCAAGCAGATCTGGCAGTTGCTGACGCTGGAGACCTGGACCCGGCACATGCGCTCCCTCGGCGTAACGATTACCTCTCTCTGAAGGACGGCTATGAAGCAGGTTGCGCAGAACTACAAGTCCGGTGAACTGGCGGTTCTCGACGTACCGCCGCCGGCCTGTGCGCCGGGTGGCGTACTGGTTCGTTCGCTGTATTCGCTGATCTCCACCGGCACCGAGCTGATGAAGGTCGGCGAGGCGAAGCTGTCCCTCGTCGGCAAGGCGAAGGCCCGGCCGGACCAGGTGCGGAAGGTGCTGGACTCCGTTGCCCAGCAGGGCGCGCTCAACACCTACAAGAAGGTGATGAACAAGCTCGACTCGTACACACCGCTCGGGTACTCGCTGTGTGGTGTGGTGGTCGAGGTCGGTGCCGGCGCCGAGGAGTTCAGTGTCGGGCAGCTGGTCGCCGCGGCGGGGAACGAGTTCGCGCTGCATGCGGAGTACAACTGGGTGCCGTTGAACCTGTGCGTGCCGGTGCCGGACGGCGTTCCGCCGGAGCAGGCCGCGTTCTCCACGGTCGGTGCGATCGCGATGCAGGGGGTGCGGCAGGCCGAGGTTCAGCTCGGTGACACGGCTGTGGTGATCGGGCTCGGGCTTGTCGGGCAGTTGGTCGTGCGGCTGCTGGTTGCCGCTGGGGTCCGCGTGTTCGGCATCGACACGGTCGAGGACCGGTGCCGGATGGCGGAGAAGGCCGGCGCACTGCACTGCTCGTCCGCGGACGAGGCAGGGGTTGCGACGCTCGAGCGAGCATTGCTGGAGGCGTCGAACGGTCTGGGCGCCGACCGCATCCTGCTGACCGCCGGCGGTCACTCGAACGGTCCGGTCGAGACGGCCGCGCGCCTCGCCCGCGACCGCGCCCGCGTCGTCGACATCGGCAAGACGAGGCTGGACCTGCCCTGGAACGCGTACTACGAGAAGGAGCTGGACGTCCGGTTCTCGCGTTCCTACGGCCCCGGCCGGTACGACGACCGCTACGAGCTCCAAGGCATCGACTACCCGGCCGGCTACGTCCGCTGGACCGAACGCCGCAACCTCGAATGCTTCGTCGATCTGATCGCCCGCGAACAGATCGACATCGGGTCCCTGATCGCGAGCACCTTCCCGATCGCGGACGCCACGGAGGTCTACCAGAAGCTCAGCAGCGGCGGGTACCCAGGTGTGGGCTTCCTGTTCGAGTACCCCGACGTACCTCAGGCAGCCGCACCGCCGACGACCACCGCTGCACGTGCTGCCGTGCCCACGAGTGGTGGTGTGCGGATGGGGTTCATCGGGGCCGGGAACTACGCGTCGAGCATGTTGCTGCCGCATCTGCAGAAGGACGAACGGGCTGTGCTCGCGCGGGTGGCGACCAACAAGTCGTTGTCGGCGGCCAACGCCCAGCGGCGGTTCGGGTTCGAGGCGGTTTCCACCACCGCGGACGAGGTGCTGGCGGACGCGAGTCTGGATGCGGTGTTCGTGGTGACCCGGCACAGCTCGCACGCGGAGCTGGCCTGCCGGGCGCTGGAGAGCGGGAAGGCGGTCTTCGTCGAGAAGCCGCTGGCGCTGACCGACGAGGAGCTGGACCGGATCGTCGCCACGGTGGATGCCACCGGCAACGATCGGCTGATGGTCGGGTTCAACCGCCGGTTCGCGCCGTTGCTGACCGACCTGAAGGACCGCTTCGGCCTCCCGGGCGGCAGCTTCTCGCTGCGCTACCTGGTGAACGCCGGCAAGCTCGACTCCACCAGCTGGTACCTCGACGCCGGCAAGGAAGGTACCCGGTTCGCCGGTGAGGGCGGCCACTTCATCGACACGCTGACCTGGTGGCTGAACAGTCTCCCGACCGAGGTGTACGCCGTACCCGGGCCTGACACCGGCGACGTCGTCGTCACGCTCCGGTTCGGAGGAGGGTCCGTCGGCACGATCAGCTACGTCGGCGGCGGCAACTCGCGCTTCCCGAAGGAGACGATCGACATCACCGGCGCCGGCCGGAACGCCCGGTTCGACAACTTCCAGAGCGCCTCGCTGTGGACCGGACGCAAACCGTCCACCCGCAAGTCCCGCAGTACCGACAAGGGCCAGCGCACCGAACTCGAACGCTTCGTCGCCGCCGTCAAGTCCGGCGGTCCGATGCCGATCGCGTTCGACGCACTGGTCGCCACCACCCGCGCGACGATCGCCGTCGACCGCAGCCTCGCAAGTGGCAAACCGGAGAAAGTGTGAGCCGCCAGCCTCTGGGCTGGTACGTCCGCCGCCTCCGCCGGATGTCCCCCACCGAACTCATCTGGCGTACCCGCGATGCCGGACGCCGTACTGCCTGGGCCTACCAGCAAGTCAGGCCCGGGCAGAACGCGGCGATCCACCCTCCGCTCCGCAAGGACCTGACCTTCGGTACGACGCTCCCGCCGAGAACCGCCGGCGCCGTACCGGAGGAAGCCCGGAAGGCGGTGATCGAGACAGCCGACGCCATCCTGGCCGGGAACCTCGAGGTCCTCGGCGTCGACCGCACCGACCTCCGCGCACCGGACTGGTTCCGCGACCCGGCCACCGGCCGTCGGTCCGACCCGACGCAGTACGTCTTCAAGCTGAACCACCGCAACGAGCAGGCGGTCGGCAACATCAAGCAGGTGTGGGAGCTGTCCCGCCACCACCACCTCACACAGCTGGCAGCGGCGTGGTACCTGACCCATGACGACCAGTACGCCGAACGCGTCGCCGATCATCTCAACGACTGGTGGCGTTCGAACCCGTTCCTGTCCGGCGTGCACTGGGCGAGCGGCATCGAGATCGGGCTGCGCCTGATCAGCTGGACCTGGATCCGCCGGTTGCTGAACGACTGGCCCGAGATCACCGACCTGTTCGAGCACAACGAACTGGCGCTCCAGCAGATCTACTGGCACCAGCGCTATCTCGCCGCGTTCCGCAGCCACGGCTCCTCGGCCAACAACCACGTGATCGCAGAAGCGGCCGGCCAGCTCGTCGGCGCCTGCGCGTTCCCCTGGTTCACCAAGAGCGCCCGCTGGCGTGCTGATGCCGCAGCTCTGCTGGAGAAGGAACTCGACGCCAACACGTTCCCGTCCGGCGTCAACCGCGAGCTGGCGACCGACTACCACCGCTTCGTCTCGGAGCTCGGCCTGTACGCCGCTCTGGAGGCCGACGTCGCCGGCCATCCGCTCAGCCCGCAGACGTGGGCCCTGCTGACGCGCACCGTCGATGTGGCAGCAGCGATCGTCGACACGAACCTGCGGCCACCACGCCAAGGTGACGACGACGAAGGCATGGTGCTCGTCCTCGACCCACCAGACATCAGCAACTGGTCGGCGTACCTGTCCCTCGGTGCCGCCGTGGTCGGCGCAGCGCCCTGGTGGCCGGACAGCCCTCCAACAGCGACGTCGGTCATCGTCGGCTCTCTGGTCAATGCCCAGCAACCGGACCGGCCGGCCAATCGACCGGACCACTTCCGGGACGCCGGTCTGACCATTCTGAGGAACCGGGACACTGGCCCGGAGATCTGGTGTCGTGCGGACGCCGGTCCGCACGGTTTCCTCTCTATCGCGGCCCACGCCCACTCGGACGCGCTCTCGCTCGAGGTGCGCGTCGACGGCGTCGACATCCTCGCCGATCCGGGTACGTACTGCTACCACGGCGAGGAGGAGTGGCGGGACTACTTCCGCTCCACCATCGCCCACAACACCGTCGAGGTGGCCGGCACCGAGCAGTCCACCTGGGGCGGCCCGTTCCTCTGGCTGCGCGGCGCGACAGGCACGGTACGTCGGCACGACGAGAACAGCTGGGATGCCGAACACGACGGCTACGCTCCCGTGACGCACCGGCGTACCGCCGTACTGGACCACGGCGTGCTGCACGTAGAGGACCACCTAGACGCCGCAGCCGACGTACGGATCGCCTGGCATCTGGGACCTGAGGTGTCCGTGGAACTGGACGGCTCGACGGGACGCCTGGAGTGGTCCACCGGATCGGCTGCCGTCGAACTGCCAGCCGGACTGTCCTGGACGCTGCACCGGGGGGAAACCGACCCGATCCTCGGCTGGTACTCCGGTCGTTTCGGCCACAAGGTCCCGTCGACGACCCTGCTCGGCAGCGGTCGATCGGACCCGACCTACCCGATCGTGACCAGATTCCGGCTGTCTACCTGAAGGCTGTATCACGGCGAGCGCTCGCCGCTCCTTTGTACGGAGAGCGCCTGCGGTTGAGGAGGGACGCGTGAGCACGCAAGAACTCGACGTCAAGAAGGCGTTTCGGGCGATCCTGCGGCATCGCCGGATAGTCGGCGCCGTTGCGGCCGTCGGCCTGCTCGGCGGGATCGGCGCGGGTCTGCTGATCCCCCCGCTGTACTCGGCCTCGTCACTGGTGCTGCTGCCGCCGCCGCCGAAAGTGGAGGGCCAGGCGGCCCCGAGCGAGCAGAACATCGACACCCAGGTCTTCATCGCGAACAGCGAACCGGTCCTCAAGAGCGCCGGCCAGAACGTCAGTCCGGTCCTCAGCGTCGAAGATGTCAAGAAGCGCATCAAGGTCCAGTCGGCGACCGAGGACGTCATCCAGATCAGAGGCCAGGGCGTCAGCCAGCACCAGGCGACCAGCCTGGCGAACGCGGTCGCCGACGTCTACCTGGTGTTCGTCACGACGGAGCAGAAGCTGCCCGGTGACCTGGGCAAGAAGACCGGGGCACGGGTCCTGGAGCGAGCGACGACGGCCAGCGGCGGAGGGCTGGCCCCGCACCTCGCTATCTACGGTCTTCTCGGTCTCGTCGGTGGCGCACTGCTCGGCGCGGTGGCCGCACTCGTCATCGCCCGCAGCGACCGGCGGCTCCGGCTGCGGGACGAGATCGCCGACGCGATCGGCATCCCGGTGCTGGCCTCGGTGTCGTCGTACCGGGCGAAAGGCGTCTCCGACTGGAGCAACCTGCTCGACCGCTACACGCCGCCGGCGGTCGATGCCTGGAGTCTTCGCAAGACGCTGCACCACCTCGGCCTGGACCCGAAGGAGAACGCTTCGACCTCGCTGACGGTCCTCTCGTTCACCGAGGACGAGGCCGCGCTGCCCTTCGGGCCGCAACTGGCCGCGTACGCCACCTCGATCGGGATCGCAACCTCGCTGGTCGTCGGCAACCACCACGAGGCGACCGGTGTCGTGCCGGGGACCATCGTGGGATCCGGCAACCGGGTCCAGCTGGACATCCTGGTCGTCGTCGTGGACCGCGAAGAGCCGCAACTGAACGACGTCCTCGGCACCACCACGACCGTGGTCGCGGTGGCGGCGGGTGCCGTGACGGCCGAGGAACTCGCCCGGCTCGCGGTCGCCGCGGACGACACCGACCGCACCATCGACGGC
Organism: Kribbella soli; assembly: GCF_004331345.1. Taxonomy (GTDB): domain Bacteria; phylum Actinomycetota; class Actinomycetes; order Propionibacteriales; family Kribbellaceae; genus Kribbella; species Kribbella soli. The sequence goes on from NZ_SJJZ01000003.1 coordinate 834,741, forward strand.
ATCGTCGTCATGGATCCCGATCCGTCCGATCGCACCATCGGGCGGGTGCCGCGCTCCCTGCGGCGGTCTGGCTCCGCGCTGCCGACCCTGCTCACCGGCGCGGCGAAAAGGAGAGCCCGATGAGCGAGCACTGGCGGGCCGAACAGTCAGGCCCCGAGGTCGTCTGGTCCGACGACGAGCCGTACGGCATCGACGAGCGGACCGACAGCTATCCACCGGACGGGCTCGTCACCCTCCGCTTCCTGAAGGACGCCGTCCGTCGGCACGCGTGGCTGTGGATCACCATCGCGGTCCTCGGGCTGGCCGGAGGCACGGCGATCCCCTTCGTCATGCCACCGGCGGCCGAGTCGTCGGCCAAGCTGCTGCTGACCCACCGCGAGGGCGACAACCTCGACACGGCGATGTCAACCGACGCCAGCCTGGTGACCACGCGGGCCGTCGCGCAGCTGGCCATCCAGAAGCTCAACCTCACCGACACGCCCGACGAGCTCCTCAAGCGGTACTCCGCGACGGCGTTGACCGACCGCATCCTCCAGATCGACACCAAGGCGAAGACGAGCGCCGAGGCGACTGCGCTGGCCGACACCATCGCCACCGTCTATCTCGTGTTCCGGAACCAGCAGATCGTCGAGCAGGCCGCGCCTCTGCGAGCTGATCTCGCGGCGGCTGCAGCCGCGGTCAAGCGTGCCGAGGCAGCCGTCCGTGCAGCGGGCGGCGACCCCAGCGACACTTCTGCGCCCACCACCACGCTGACGGCCAGGCTGGGCCAGGCGCGGGACACTCAGCGCTACATAGAGCAGCAACTCCTCGACCAGCAGGTGTCGGGCGCGCGGATGACCAGCAGCCGCGTCCTCGACCAAGCCACGCCGGTCCTGGTGTCGCGGCGTCACACGCAAATCGTCGCCACCGGTTCCGGACTCGTCGTGGGTCTGTTCCTCGGGATCGGGTTCGTCGTAGTCCGGGCGATGATCTCGGACCGCCTCTGGCGGCGGCAGGACGTGGCCCACGCACTCGGCATGCCGATCCGGTTGAGCATCGGGCGCCCGCGGCTCCGCCGGCGGCGGACCCTCCGCCGGCTCCGCGCACCGGAACCCGACCTCGGACCAGTCGTGCGGCACCTGGGATGGAACGTCACCGCCGAGGACGGGCTCACACCGGCCCTCGCCGTCGTGAGCATCGACACGACGAAGGACTGTGCGCGGATCGTCGCCTTGCTCGCACAGTCCTTCGCCGAGCACGGACAACGGGTGCTGGTGGCCGACCTGACCGACACCGGTGACCTCGCGGCCATGTTCGGCATCAGGAAGCCGGGCACGTTCGATACCGAGGGGACGGCCACCGACCTGCCGATCAACGTCCATCGCCCGGCGTCGGGCACCGGCGCGCTCGAAGGTCTTCGCCTGCACGAGGACGAGGACGGGGACACCGACGACGAGAAGGCTCTGCGCGCGGTCTGGGCCGCCGCTGATGTCGTACTGGTCCACGCGACTCTCTCCCCCGCGCTCGGCGCCGAGTACCTCGGGGCCTGGGCCCCCCGCGCGGCACTCGTGGCGACTGCGGGCCGGTCGAACGCGACGACCCTGCACGCCACCGGCGAGATGATCCGGCTCGCCGGACTCCGGGTCGTAACTACCGTGCTGCTCCGCGCCGACCGCACCGACGACAGCCTCGGGCAGTGGGAAGCGGAGACCGAGCAGGCCGAGCAGACCGAGCAGGCCGAGGAGCCAGAGCGGGTCGGGACGGCCGGACAGAATGGGCAGGCTGCAGCCGGATCAGGTTTCGGGGCGGTCGCCCCATGACTGCTCCGCCGCTCCTCGGCACCTCACCGGCAATCCGGTCGGTGCCAGGGCCGCGGACCGTCAAGCGCCGGATCTACCTCTGCTGGGGGCTCCTGGTTCTCAACGTCATCCCGTTCTATCCCGGCGACCAGCACCTGCTGCTGCCCATCCCGGGAGTCCTCGGCAAGCTGATCACGCAGGGATCGCTGGCCGTCGCGTTGGTCCTTGCGATGAGCATCAATCGCCGAGGATCGATCCGCCGGAGCACCTACATCCTGCTGGTGACCGTGATGGCCGGGGTGGCCTTGATGGACAGCCTGCGGAGCGAGTTCATCTTCGGCAGCCTGTACCGGGTCTGCCGCCTGATCGCGTTCCTGCTGACCTTGTTGCTGCTGACTCCCTGGTGGGGCCGGCGCGACCTGCTCCTCGTCAAGGTCCATCTGACCGTCATCGGGATCATTCTGGGCTCGGTTCTCGTCGGGTACCTCGTCGCACCGGGCGTCGCCATGGGGTCGGAGGGCCGGCTGGGCGGCTCGATCTGGCCGATTCCCGCGACGCAGGTCGGCCGGTACGCCGCGACCGCGATCGGCCTGACCGCGATCCTGTGGATGTCCGGCACGATCCAGCGGAAAATGGCCCTGATCACCGCCACGGTCGCCCTCCCGATCCTGTTGCTCAGCCACACCCGGACGGCGCTGGTGTCGATGATGGCCGGCCTCCTGATCGCCGGACTCAGTCTCTTCCGCACCCGGGCCCGCGTCCGGAGGGCGTTCGCCACGGGAACGGTCATCGTCTCGATCGGCGCACTCAGCCTGTCCTCGGTGCTGACAACCTGGTTCGCCCGCGGCCAGGACACCCAGCGACTGTCGAACCTGACCGGCCGCACCGTGGTCTGGGACCAGGTACTGGCCCAGCCGCGGGGCTGGTTCGAGCTGTTGTTCGGCATTGGACTGACCAACAAGTCGTTCAACGGCCTGGCGATCGACAGCAACTGGATCTCCACGTACTACGAGCTGGGGCTGGTCGGGGTGGCCCTCAACATCGCGATGCTCCTGTTCCTGCTGGTCGCCGCGTCGTTCCGCCCGCACGGCGTGCACCGAGCGCTCGCGCTCTACCTGGTCGGCTACGCCATCGTCTCCAGCTTCACCGAGACGGGTCTCGGCGACGCGTCGCTCGCGTTGCTCGAACTCACCCTCGCCGCATCTCTGCTCCTGCCGACCCTCCACAGAGGCCCGCGATGAGAATCCTCGTTCTGCACAACCGCTATCGCTCGGCGGCTCCCAGCGGGGAGAACCGGGTCGTCGACCAGGAGAGCCAGGCGCTCCGGTCCCTCGGTCACGAGGTGGAACACTTCGAACGGCGCAGCGACGACATCGAGAGCTGGTCGCCGCTGCAGAAGGCCGCGCTGCCGGCGACCGTGGTCTGGAGCCGCAGTTCGCACCGGGACCTGAGCGAGGTACTGCGACGGTTCGAGCCTGACGTGGTGCACGTCCACAACACTTTTCCCTTGCTCAGTTCCTCCGTGCTGTACGCCTGCCGTGATGCCGGCGTACCGGTGGTCGCGACCCTGCACAACTACCGGCTGGTCTGTGCGACCGGCGACTTCTTCCGGGACGGCAAGATCTGCCTGGAGTGCGCCGACGGCAGCTCCACGGCCGCCCTCCGGCACCGCTGCTACCGCGGCTCGGTGCTGGCGACCGCACCCGTTGTCGTGGCCGGGCGCGTGCACCGGAACGCGTGGCGCTCGCTGGTCTCGGCGTACGTGCTGCCCACTGCTTCCCAGATCCCGCTGCTGGCCGCGATGGACTTCGATCCGGAGCGCGTCTTCGTCAAACCGAACCTCGTGCCGTACGACGGACCTGTGTCCGGGCCCGAATCACGCGAGCACCAGGTGGCCTACGTCGGCCGTCTCGACGAGGCCAAAGGCCTGCCGTTCCTGATGCGTGCCTGGGACGACTACTGCTCGACGGCGGGCGATCAGGCGCTGCGTCTGGTGATCGCCGGCGGTGGAGCGCTGGAAGCAGAGGTCTCGCGTTGGGCCGAGCGGCGTACTTCGGTCGAGGTGACCGGAATGCTGAGCAAGCAGGAGTGTTTCGAGCTGATTGCCCGCTCGCGCGCCGTACTGCTGCCGTCTCAGGTCCAGGAGACGTTCGGGCTCGTGCTCGTGGAGGCGATGGCTGCCGGTGTCCCGTCGATCGCCGCGGCGCACGGCTCGTTCCCCGAGCTGATCACCGACGGCGTGGACGGCTCGCTCTTCCGGCCCGGTGACGCCCCCGAACTGGTGACCGCGCTCCAGGACGTCGACCGGTTCCCGGAGCGGTACGAGAAGTACGGGCTGCAGGCAAGGGCGACGTACGAGAGCCGGTTCCATCCCGCCCAGAACGTCGGGCAGCTGCTCGAGATCTACAGGTACGCAGTGGAGCACCCCGCTGTGCGACGCCAATGAACACCCGGCGCCTGCTGGCCGGCTCCGGGGCGCTGTTGCTGGCCGCGGCCCTGGTCACCGTCGGGCTCATCGCCAGGAGCCGCGCCTCAGAGACCGAGGCCTCTACCGGCGTCGCTGTCTCTGGAGCATCGGCCACCACGGAGCCGGGGCCATCGGCGGCAGCGCCCGCGCCCGCGTCTCCACCGGCCCGCATCTGCGACAACCAGTCCGTACTGGCCGGTCCTGCCAGGCCGCCCGCCGGCGCGGTCGTCGTGCTGCCGTCGCAGAACCTGATCACTCTGACCGAGGACAGGCCCGCCGGTACGACGTTCTGGCTCGTCCCGGGAGTGCACACCCTGGGCACCGGCCAGTACGACCAGGTGACGCCGAAGGCCGGCAACACCTACATCGGAGCGCCAGGAGCGATCATCGACGGGCAGCACCTGAACCTGTACGCGTTCTCCGGGCCGGCGGGCGGCGTCATCATCCGGAACCTCACCATCCAGAACTTCGGGCGCCACGGATCCAACAACGACGAGGGCGTGGTGAACCACGAGACCACGGCGAGCTGGACGCTGCTGGGGAACACGATCCGGAACAACGCCGGGAACGCGGTGATGGTCGGTACCCGCAACCTGCTGCGCCACAACTGCCTCGCGAACAACGGGCAGAGCGGCTTCGGCACCTACAACGCCACCGCCACCGTTTCGAACATCACGCTCGACAGCAACGAGATCACCGGCAACAACACCGACGACTGGGAGCGCCTCAGGCCGGGCTGCGGGTGCACGGCCGGAGGGAAGTTCTGGGAGGTCACCGGGGCGATCGTGCGGAACAACTGGGTGCACAACAACAACGGCGCGGGCCTGTGGGCCGACACGAACAACGCCGGATTCCTCTTCGAGGGCAACTACATCGACGGCAACGACTCCGAGGGCCTGATCTACGAGATCAGCTACAACGCGGTCATCCGGAGCAACACGTTCGTCGGCAACGGCCACGTCAAGGGTCCGACCAACGGCAGCTTCCCGACCGGAGCCATCTACATCTCGGAGTCGGGCAGCGACCCGCGCGTCCCCGCGGGCTCCGGCACGACCCTCGAGATCACCGACAACGTCTTCAAGGACAACTGGTCGGGCGTCGTGCTGTGGGAGAACTCCGACCGATTCTCGGGATCACCGGCGGAGGGCAGCCAGGCCGACACCCTGGTCAATCCTGAGTTGGTCACCGCCAAGACCTGCACCCAGGCCAACATCAAGAAGCGGCCCTACTTCGACGACTGCCGGTGGAAGACCCAGAACGTCCAGGTCCACCACAATCTCTTCAGCCTCGATCCGAGCCAGCTTCCGGCGACCTGCAGCTCGCAGACGGGCTGTGGCTACAACGGTCTGTTCGCGAACTACGGGACATCCCCGGCGTGGTCGCCGTACAAGGGCACCGTGACCCAGGAGGCCGTCGCACTGCAGCAGAACAACAAGTTCTCCTTGAACGTCTACTCCGGCCCGTGGAGCTTCGTCGTTCCCGCGCAGGGTTCCCGGGCGAACTGGACGACCTGGCAGGGCGCGCCGTACAGCCAGGACACGGACAGCGTGATCAAGCTGCCGACGCCGTCGAGCAGCCCGACCGGGGGGCGCTGACAGCGATGATCGGGCCTCCGGAGCGAGCCGCCTGCGAGCAGATCGCGCTGCTCCGGTCGGTCGGGTACGCCGCGTTCGGCCGGCACGAACAGGGCCTCGACGTCCTCGACCTGGTCTTCGACAGCCTCGTCGACCAGCCCGGAGCCGACGACGTACGACGGCTGCGCTTCGCCGGGCACGGGGTGACGCTGGACGTGGAGCGCACCCCACTGACCGTGGAACTGCGGGTCTTCCCGGCCGGTCCGGTCGTGGTCGAGGCCCGCGGCGGCGACAGCCCCGGGGACGCCGAGCTGGTGAGCTTCCTGCTGCGGTGGCCCGGCAGCACACAACGGCCGGTCCGGACCGCCTGGATCATGCTCTGACCAGAAGAGCATGATCCGTCAGCGGCCCGGACCGGGTCTGCTGCCTCAGGAGGCAAGCAGCAGTCTGAGCTTCTCCAGGCAACGGCCGCGGATCGGGCCGATGCTGCCGATCGGGATCCCGATCGTCGCGGAGATTTCGGCGTACGGCGCCGGCGGATCGGACATCAGCATGCCGAGCAGCTGTTGCCATCGGTCCGGCAGCTTCTCGAGCGCCCGCCGGACGTCGTCGGCGCGTTCGCCGGCGATCAGGTCGGAGTCCAGCTCCGGCTGGTCACCGGCCACTTCCTCGAACGCCGTCGCTTCGTAGGTCAGCAGCACGCGCTTGCGGAACGCCAGTACTCGCAGGCATTCCCGGCGCGTGGTGACGACCAGCCAGGCGCCGACCCGTTCGGGGTCGACGCGATTGATGTGCTCGAGCAACCGCAGCCAGACCACCTGCGAGACGTCAGCGGAGTCGCTGTCGCCCAGCCGGAAGCTGCGGGTAACGGCCCACACGAGCCGTGCATAGTGATCGACCAACTGACTCCAGGCCCCCTGGTCCCCGGCCGCGGCCCTGATCACCAGAGTCGCGGCCTCGGATCGGGCAACGGCCGATCTTTCCAGTACTACAGTCACGGATTCCCCCCTCGGGAACACAAACACCGCCTAGTACGCGCCGTTGCTCCCCAGCACTGCGCGTGCGGTCTTCCACAGAATCAAAAGGTCCAGCGCGATCGACCAGTTGTCGGCGTACCGCAGGTCGAGCCGCATGGACTCCTCCCAGGTCAGGTCGCTCCGACCGCTGACCTGCCACAGGCCGGTCAGGCCCGGCTTCACGAGCATCCGTCGCGCGTCGTCGATCGCGTACTGCGCGACCTCGGCAGGCAACGGCGGACGTGGGCCGACCAGTGACATGTCCCCCCGGAGCACGTTCACCAGCTGCGGCAGTTCGTCGATCGAGAACCGTCGCAAGTACCGCCCGACACTGGTCACCCGCGGGTCGTCGCGGAGCTTGAACAGGACCCCGTTGCCGTCGCTCAGCGCGTGCAGCTCGGCCTGGCGTGCCTCGGCGTCGACCACCATCGTGCGGAACTTCAGCATCTGGAACTGTTCACCGCCCCGTCCCACCCGGGTCTGCCGGAACAGCACCGGTCCGCGGCTGGTGAGCTTCACCAGAACCGCTGTGACCATCAGGAGCGGCGCGACCGCCAGCAACAGCAGGCAGCCGACCACCCGGTCGAAGATGCTCTTCAGTACATGCGGTCCGCCGCTCACCGACGGCCGCTCCAGGTGCAGCAGCGACAGCCCGGCGACGGGCCGGATCGAGATCCGCGGACCCGCCACCTCGACGATGCCCGGCGACACGATCAGGTCCACCCCGCGCTGTTCCAGCGCCCAGGACAGCTTGCGCAGCGAGTGACCGGTCAACTCCGGGTCGGCCGCCACTGCGACCACCTCGACGTCGTACTGGTCGACCGCCGCGAGGATGTCCATCTCGGCACGACCCAGCCGCTCCGGGCTGGTCTCGCTCACCGGCTCCTCGAACGCGTCACCGCGCGGCAGGCAACTGGCCACCACGACGTACCCGTCGGTCTTCCGCTCCTCCAGGTGCCGCCGCAGCGTGGTCACCTGATCGTTGCGTCCGACAACGAGCACCCGGCGCATACACCGGCCGACGAACCGCCGGCTGGAGATCTGCCGGTGCAGCAACCAGCGCGCGAACATCGCCGCGAGACAGGTCATCGGCACCGCCAGGACGACGAAACCACGCGCCACCTGGAACTTGGTCGCGTACGACGTCACCGCTACCACCGCGGTCAACGCGACGGCCGCCCGGATGATCGAGCGGAACTCTTCAGGGCCGGTGCCGAAGTAGCGGGTCTCATAACCCCGCTCCAGCGCAACACAGGCCAGCCACGCGATCGGCAACGCGGCACCGAGCAGAACGTAGCCGAGGTTGATCTGGGCACCGAACCGGACGACAAGCGCCAGCGAGACACCGAACAGCGCGGCCGCAAGGTCGCCGGCGAGCGCAGCCCACCGGTACTTCGCAACCCAGCGTGCCTCGGTGAACCGTGCCGCACGCGGCACGACCGCAGGTACTTCGTCCGGTACTACCCAAACCGGCCGGCGCCGTTCCCCCGACGGCACCGCCCGAAGGTCAGCCGGTTCGGCCAGCCCCTCGGACATGACAAGATCAGTCACGCACAGTCACCCCCCACAGGTGAAAACCGAACTCCGTGACCAACCCACACCCCGTCACGGACCTCGTCCAAACGCCGCCCCCACAACGGCGTGAACCAGAGAGTACTACGTGGATGCACCGCGCAACAGCACCCGGGGAGAGTGTTTACCCCTGCGTAAACCCGACTCCGAGGTTCCGTAAATCAAAGACCCCTGGAACCCGTCGAACGGGATCCCAGGGGTCTCAAATGATTACTTAAAGTGACCAGTCGCCGGGTCGGGGCACTGATCGGGGTGCTTCAGCCGGCGATCAGGCCGTCGCCGCTGATCAGCTCACGCATCTCGGCGAGCGAGCTGTCCGACGGGGGCAGGATGGCGTCGGAGTCGTGCAGCTCGTTGTCCGGCACCTGCTCGCCGGAGCGGACGAACTCCAGCAGCGCGGCGAACGCGGTCTGGTACGCCGTCTCGTCGCCGGACGACACCGCCTTCTCCAGGTCGCCGTCCACCGCGTTGAGCGCGTCCAGCTTGTCGTCGGCCAGTCGCCACTGGCCTTCACCCATGATGCGAACGATCACCGAACATCTCCGTCCTGAGGTCGCGCCGGCTCGGCTGCCGGCTGCTGCACTGGCTGGGCGGACTGCGGCTGGGCCTGGGCGGCCCCCTCACCGGAGAGCTCCTTCGGCGCACCGCCGCCGGACAGCTGGGCCTTCATGGCGGCCAGCTCGTTCTCCACGTCGGAGCCGGACGACATCCGGTCCAGCTCCAGGGTGATGTTGTCCTTGACCGTGCCGCTCGCGTCGTCGAGCGCGCCGGAGGCGAGCAGCTCGTCGATCGCGCCGGCCCGGGCCTGCATCTGCTGCGTCTTGTCCTCGGCCCGCTGGACCGCGAGACCGACGTCGCTCATCTCCTCGGAGATGCCGGAGAAGGCCTCGTTGATCCGGGTCTGCGCCTCGGCCGCGGTGTAGGTGGCCTTGATGGTCTCCTTGCGGGTCCGGAACGACTCGACCTTGGCCTGCAGCCGCTGGGAGGCCAGCGTCAGCTTCTCCTCCTCACCCTGCAACTGGGCGTGCTGGGTGGTCAGGTCGTCGATCTGGCCCTGCAGACCGGACTTGCGGGTCAGGGCCTCGCGGGCCAGGTCCTCGCGGCCCATCGAGAGCGCCTTCTGCGCCTGCTCCTGCAGCTTGGCCGACTGGGACTGCAGCTGAGACGCCTGCAGCTCCACCCGCTTCCGGCTGGTGGCCACGTCGGCCACACCCCGCCGTACCTTCTGCAACAGCTCGAGCTGCTTCTGATACGAGTAGTCAAGGGTTTCGCGAGGATCCTCGGCCTTGTCCAGGGCGGAGTTCGCCTTGGCCTTGAAGATCGTCGACATCCGCTTGAAGATGCTCATCGATATCCGTACCCCTTCTGTGCCGGAGTGACGACCCGGCGTGCGTGCCTTCCACCCTATGTCCCACCGGGTCACCACACCATCAGGACAGGCCCCGATAAAGTGGTAGGAAGGTCCGGGGACCACCCCGAGTCGCGACCTGCCCTGCGAATGAGGTTCTGACCCCGTGTTCCGTCGTACCAAGTCTGAAACAGATACCACCGTACCCGCCGACCCCCAGGGCAAGCCGGGCGGCAAGGGCCGGCCGACGCCGAGCCGCAAGGAAGCCGAAGCCGCCCGCAAGGCCGCGTTCAAGAAGCCGCGCAACCGCAAGGAGGCCTCGGCGATCCGGCGGGACAAGGTCCGGACCGAGCGCGCCAAGATGCAGGCGGCCATGCAGACCGGCGACGACCGGTACCTGCCGGCCGCCGACAAGGGCCCGGTACGGCGGTTCGCCCGGGACTACGTCGACGCGCGCTACTCGGTGATGGAGTTCGCGCTGCCGGTCCTCCTGGTGGTGTCGCTGGTGGGCGTGGTGTTCTCGCCGCAGTTCCCGTGGCTGGCCGGGATGGTGAACCTGCTGTTCCTGTTCATGATCCTGCTGATCGCGGCGGACTGGTTCCTGCTCACCTCCGGGCTGAAGAAGCAGGTGGGGATCAAGTTCCCGAAGGAGTCCACCAAGGGGATCGGGTTCTACGCGGTCCGGCGGACCATGCAGATGCGCCGCTGGCGGCTGCCCAAGCCGATGGTGAAGCGCGGCGAGAAGCCGTCCTGAGCGCAGGCGAGGAGCGCAGCAAGTAGGGTCGGAACATGGACTTCCGCTATCTGGGCAACAGTGGTCTCAAGGTCAGCGAGATCTCGTACGGCAACTGGCTGACGCACGGCTCCCAGGTGGAGAACGAGCAGGCCAAGGCCTGCGTGCGGGCGGCCCTGGAGGCCGGCATCACGACGTTCGACACCGCCGACACCTACGCCAACACCAAGGCCGAGTCGGTGCTCGGCGAGGCGCTGGCCGGCGAGCGCCGTGAGTCGCTGGAGATCTTCACCAAGGTGTACTGGCCGACCGGTCCCGGTGGACCGAACGACACCGGCCTGTCCCGCAAGCACATCCACGAGTCGATCAACGCCTCGCTCAAGCGCCTCGGCACCGACTACGTCGACCTCTACCAGGCGCACCGGTACGACACCGAGACGCCGCTCGAGGAGACGATGGAGGCGTTCGCCGACGTCGTCCGGCAGGGCAAGGCGCTGTACATCGGCGTTTCGGAGTGGACCGCGGAGCAGCTGCAGGAGGGCCACCGGCTGGCCCGTGAGCTGCGCATCCCGTTCGTCTCGAACCAGCCGCAGTACAGCATGCTGTGGCGCGTGATCGAGGCCGAGGTGGTGCCGGCCTCCGAGGAGCTCGGCATCGGCCAGGTGGTGTTCTCGCCGATCGCGCAGGGCGTGCTCACCGGCAAGTACGTGCCGGGTCAGCAGCCGCCGGAGGGCTCCCGGGCGACCGACGCCAACGGGTCCAACTTCATCAAGCGGTTCCTCACCGACGACGTCCTCACCCGGGTCCAGGAGCTCAAGCCGCTCGCCGACGAGGCGGGTCTCTCGCTGTCCCAGCTCGCGATCGCGTGGGTGCTGCAGAACAGCAACGTCTCGTCGGCCATCATCGGCGCCTCCCGGCCCGAGCAGGTCACCGAGAACGTGAAGGCGGCCGGTGTGACGCTGGACGACGGTCTGCTGAAGCGGATCGACGAGGTGCTCGGTCACATCGTCGAGAGCGACCCGGCGAAGACCGCGCAGAACGCCCCGCAGAAGCGGCCGAACTCGTGAGCTGGAGCTGGCGGTTCGAGACCGCGACCGGTGCCCTGGTCGACCCCGGTGAGGTCGGCGGGGCGGAGTTCTCGGCGCAGGGTGACGCGGAGAGCTGGCTCGGTGAGGTCTGGCGGGACCTGGCCGACCGCGGCGTCGGTCAGGTGTTCCTGCTGGAGGACGGCCGTGAGGTCTACGGGCCGATGAGCCTCTCCTCAGCAGAGTAAGCTGCGTTCGAACCACACGCCTGCGTCACAGGGAAGCCGGTCGAAATCCGGCGCTGACCCGCAACCGTAGGCCACCCCATCAGCTGGAACAGGGTGGCAAGCCGGAACACTGTGACGCAGGCAGTCAGGCTCAACTACCCGCCGTGGTCCGCGGGTGGAGCCCCTACCCTGCCGGTGCAGGCGGGACCTCCTCCACCGGGCTGCGGCCCGACCGAGGAACCACCATGACTGCACACCGGACCGTACGACTGGTCCTCAGCCTGCTGGCGGGTCTCCTGCTGGCTGGGACCGTTGCCACCGTCTCAGCAACCGCCGCCCCGACCGAGGACGGCTACCGCTTCTGGGGCTACTACCAGTGGAGTAGCGGCCAGTGGGCCTTCTCCCAGAAGGGCGCCGACGCCTTCGTCCCGGCCGACGGAGCCGTGGAAGGCTGGCGGTTCGCCGTCGGCGGCGCCAAGCCCCGGGTACCGCGGGCCGCGGGCGACTTCGACGCGATCTGCGGCAAGACCCCGGCGGAGACCGGCAAGAAGCGGGTCGCGCTGGTCGTCGACCCGGGTACGCCGGAGGACGCGGTCACCGGTGACACGCCGGGTGAAGCCAAGGGCACCTGCGTCGTGACCGCCCCGAAGTCGACCGGCGCGCAGATCCTCGCCGCGGCCGGACCGGTCCGGATCGAGAAGGGCCTGACCTGCGGGATCGCGGGCTACCCGTCGAAGAGCTGCGGCGACCAACTGAAGAACATCAAGGTCCCGGCCACGGAGACCCCCGTCACGCTGCAGATCGGCGCAGCGGTGGGCTCGACGGCAACACCTGCTGCTTCCACGCCCGCTTCGGACAGCAGCGGTACGCCGTGGACCGGCATCATCATCGCCGTAGTCGTGGTCCTCCTGCTGGCGGGCGGCGGGTTCGTCCTCAACCGTCGGCGTACTGCGGCCAAATAGGTGCGCGCCGTCAACCACCTGACACTCCCCCGGGCACTCCACCCGGGGGCCTGGTGGTTGTGGGCGCTCTGTATGGCTGTCGCGGCCAGCAGGACACGCAACCCGGTCCTGCTGATTCTGATCCTCGCCGTGACCGGATTCGTCGTTTCAGCCCGCCGGAGCGACGCACCGTGGGCACACAGCTTCACCGCGTTCCTCAAACTCGGCCTGCTGGTCATCGGCGTCCGCGTGGTCCTGCAGGCGCTGCTGTCCACCCGCTCGCAGGGAAACACCGTGCTGTTCACGCTGCCGGAGATCCCCTTGCCTGACTGGGCTGCGGGCGTCAAGCTCGGCGGCGAAGTCACGGCAGAAGCTCTGGTGACGGCTCTGTACGACGGTGGTCAGCTGGCCGTCATGCTGTGCTGCGTGGGTGCGGCCAACGCACTGGCCAGTCCGCGGCGGTTGCTGAAGTCGTTGCCAGGAGCCCTCTACGAGATGGGGGTCGCCTGCGTGGTCGCACTGACCTTCGCGCCGCAGCTGGTGACGGACGGTCGCCGCGTGCGCGCTGCACGACGGCTGCGCGGCCGTACGCGCGCCTCCTTCCGTACGACGGCCATGCCGGTCCTCGAGGGTGCGTTGGACCGATCGGTGGAGCTGGCTGCCGCGATGGACTCACGTGGCTACGGCCGTACTGCGCAGGCTCCTCGTGCTCAGCGTCGACTCACGGCGCTGTGTGTGCTGCTGGGACTGCTGGGGATCCTGCTCGGTGTCTACGCGTTGCTGACCGACGCCATGGCGTTTCCCTTCGCGGCCGGTGCACTGGCGGCCGGTGTGCTCCTGGCAGTCGCAGCCATGGCAGTCGGACGACAGCGGGTCAGCAGGACGCGCTACCGGCCCGATCCGTGGGCGCTGCCCGAGTGGCTCGTCGTAGCGGCCGGTGCCGTGGCCGCAGGTGCCATGGTGACCGCAGCGGCCCATGGCGTAAACGGTCTGCTGCTGGCCGGCCCGTTGGTCGTCCCGCCAGTACCAGCGCTCCCGGTCGTCGGCGTACTGACGGGACTGGCGCCTGCTGTAGTGGCACCACCCCTCAAATCGCCACTGAAGAAGGCGGTCTCATGATCGAGTTCGACCAGGTGACGGTGACGTACGACGGTGCGCGGGAACCCGCCCTGCGGGACGTGAGCTTCACGGTGCCGGAGGGTGAGCTCGCGCTGGTGATCGGGCGGACCGGGTCCGGCAAGTCCACGTTGCTGCGGGCAATCAACGGTCTGGTGCCGCACTTCACCGGCGGCACGCTGGCCGGGCGGGTGCTGGTCGCGGGGCGGGACACCAGCGAGTGCCGGCCGCGCGATCTCGCCGACGTGGTCGGGATGGTCGGGCAGGACCCGATGGCGGGGTTCGTCACCGACACGGTCGAGGACGAGCTGGCGTACAGCATGGAGTCACTCGGTGTGGCGCCGGACGTGATGCGGCGGCGCGTCGAGGAGACGCTGGACCTGCTCGGACTGGCCGACGTACGGGATCGTGCTTTGACGTCGCTGTCTGGTGGACAGCGGCAGCGGACTGCCATCGGTGCAGCTCTCACGTCGCATCCCGCCGTGCTCGTGCTGGACGAGCCCACGTCTGCGCTGGACCCGCAGGCAGCCGAGGAGGTGCTGGCCGCGCTCCAGCGGCTCGTGCACGACCTGGGCGTCACTGTGGTGATGGCCGAGCACCGGTTGGAGCGAGTGATCCAGTACGCCGACCGCGTGATCGAAGTACCCGGTGGTGCCGCTGCTGTGTCGACAGGCTTGCCGGCCGAGCGCATGGTGACCGCACCGGTCGCACCGCCCGTGGTGGAGCTGGGACGGCTGGCTGGCTGGTCGCCGCTCCCCCTGTCAGTACGGGACGCCCGGCGCGCTGCTGTCGCACTGCGAAGCCAGCTGGATTCTGCTGCACCAGCGCGGCCGCTTGCTGCGATCGGTGAAGAGCTGGGGAGGTGCACCGACCTGGTCGTTAGCTACGGCGACGTGACGGCGCTGCGTGGTGTGTCGCTGAGCATCAAGGCCGGTGAGGTCGTCGCACTGATGGGCCGCAACGGCGCGGGCAAGTCGACGTTGCTGAACGCGCTGGTCGGCATCGTTCCGGTGCGATCCGGTACGGCGATGGCGGCCGGCACGGACCCACGCCGTACCAAGCCGAACCAACTGGTCAAGGCAGTCGGACTGGTCCCACAGGAGCCCGCAGACCTGCTGTACGCCGCTACTGTCGCGGACGAGTGCGCCAGCGCGGACTCCGACTTCAAGGTGCCCGCAGGTAGCTGCCGGGCGCTCCTGGGGCGGCTGGCACCAGATGTGGCTCTGGACGGGCATCCCCGCGACCTGTCCGAGGGACAACGGCTGTGTCTGGCGTTGGCCGTCGTACTGTGCGGCGCACCGCCCTTGCTGTTGCTGGACGAGCCGACGCGTGGACTGGACTACGGCGCGAAGCGGCGGCTGGTCGCGATCCTGCGCGAGCTGGCGGCCGCCGGGCACGCAGTGGTGCTGTCGACGCATGACGTGGAGATGGTCGCCGAAGTCGCCACCCGGGTGATGGTGCTCGCCGACGGCGAGCTGGTGAGTGATGGCGAGACGGCCGAGGTGATTGCCGGGTCGCCGGCGTTCGCGCCGCAGGTGGCGAAGATCCTGGCCCCGCTGCCGTTCCTGACCGTCGGCGAGGTCGCCGAGGCGTTGGACCGGGCCTCATGAACCTGGTCCGGCTCAAGCCGCGCAGCACGGCGTCGACACCCACCCCTCTGCTCCGCCTGATTCGACTCAAGCCGCGAAGTACGGTGGCCTTGGTGGGTGCGTCTTTGGTCGGCGTGCTCGCGTTCGCGTGGCCGTTGTTCCTCCGGACCTCGCAGGCGGGCGAGTCCGCGATCGGTCACACCACGGACGCGCCCTGGCTGTTCGTGTTGCTGCTGCCGTTGCTCGTGGCCGTCATACTCGCGGAGCTGTCCGAAGCCGGGATCGACGCGAAGGTGATCTCGCTCGTCGGCATGCTCGCCGCGATCGGCGCAGCCCTGCGGGCGTTGGGCCCAGGTACGGCGGGACTCGAGCCGGGGTTCTTCCTGCTCGTGCTGGCGGGACGGGCGTTCGGGGCCGGGTTCGGGTTCGTGCTCGGAGCGGTGTCGTTGCTGGGTGGGGCGCTGATCAGTGGCGGCGTCGGGCCGTGGATGCCGTTCCAGATGTTCGCGTGCGCGTGGGTCGGGTGCCTGGCCGGGCTGCTGCCGCGCGTCGGCGGGCGGTTGGAGTTACTGCTGCTGGCGGCGTACTCGCTGGTCTCGGGAGTGCTGTACGGCGTCATCATGAACCTCTGGTTCTGGCCGTACGCGACGTTCGGCAGCGACTTCTCGTTCATCCCGGGCGACGCACTCGCAGCCAACCTGCACCGGTACTTCCTGTTCGTGGTGGCGACGTCGCTCGGGTGGGACATTCCGCGCGGGATCCTGTCAGCGGTGCTGGTGCTGGTGCTCGGACGGCCGATCCTGAACGCGTTCCGGCGTACGGCGCGCAAGGCGGCCTTCGAGGCGCCGGTGGTTTTCGAGCCCGGGAGAACGAATGCCTGACCGAACCCTCATCCTCGGCGGAGCCCGCTCCGGAAAGTCCGTCGCCGCCGAACGCCTGCTGTCCGCAGAGCCTGACGTCCTGTACGTCGCAACCGGCGGAAACGACTCCGGTGACGCCGAGTGGGCGGACCGGGTCGCCAAGCACCAGGCCCGCCGGCCGGCCTCCTGGGGTCTGGCCGAAACGATCGACCTGGTACCGCTGCTCGAGTCCCCCGGTCCCCCGCTCCTGATCGACTGCCTCACCCTGTGGCTGTCCCGCACCATGGACAACGTCGACGTCTGGTCCGATCTCGACCGCGCCGGCCTCGTCGAGCAGCAGATCGCCGACCTCGCCGACGCCTGGTCCGCCACCGCCCGCCGCGTGGTTGCCGTCAGCAACGACGTTGGCTCCGGCATCGTCCCCGCAGACCCCGGGACCCGCCTCTTCCGCGACCTCATGGGCCGCCTCAACACCACCATCTCGCTGGCGTCCGACCAGGTCCTCTGGACGATCGCCGGCCGAACGATCCCCCTCACATGACCGAGCCCGACCAACCGGCAGGAGCCGCCGAGCCTGCAGGCGCCGGCGCGCGGCGGGGCTGGCGCGATGCCGCGCGGCTCTCGCTCGGCACCCTCACCGTTCTGCCCGCGGGCGTGCCGTCCCGGGTCGACCGAGAGGTGGGCGGGCGGGCAATGGTGTTGGCGCCGGCTGTGGGGATGGTGGTCGGCGGGATCGCGGCGGGTGTGGTCGCTCTGGCTCAACTGGTGAAGCCTGAGGCGGACCTGCTCGCGGCCGTGCTCGGTGTGCTGGTGGTGGCGGGGCTGTCGGGTGGGCTGCATCTCGACGGGCTGGCCGACTTCGCCGACGCGCTTGGGTCCCGGCGGGATCGCGAGACGATGCTGCGGATCATGAAGCAGAGCGACATCGGCCCGTTCGGCGTCGTCGCGATCGTCGGCGTACTGCTCCTCGACGTCGCCGCTCTCACCGCCTGCCTGCAAGCGGACTTCGGCTGGCAGGCGCTCCTGATCGCCACCGCCGCGAGCCGCCTCACCCTCCCCTGGTCCTGCCGTACGTCGATCCCCGCGGCCCGCCCCGACGGCCTGGGATCGTTCGTCGCCGCCACCGTCCGCCCGCTCACGGCAACGCTCACCACGGCCGCACTACTTGCCGCGACCATTGCCATCAGTTGGTGCACATCCGCAGGCGACGCACTCCGCTTGACCGGCACCGCAGCCGCCGTCCTCCTGGCCGTCGTAACCAGCCTGCTCACCGGCCGACGAGCCGTCCGAGCCCTCGGCGGAACCACCGGCGACGTGCTCGGTGCGACCGTCGAACTGGCCCTCGCCATCACCCTCCTAACCCTCGCCATCACCGCGTGACCCTCCGCATCAGCACGGCACCACGCCGCACCGCACCGCACCGCACACCCCAATTCCCTGGCAGACCCACTGATTTGCCTGGCAGACCCACTGATTTGCCTGGCTGACCCATCAATTCGGGGGTTCGTGAGCCACATTGAGGGTGTAGAACCCACGATTTGATGGGTCGGCCAGGCAATTTGGTGGGTCAGCCAGGCAAATCGGGCGAGGTGGCGGGGTCTCTGCGTCGGGGTGGTCTACTGTCGCCGACGAAGGATTCACGTGGTCGTTCAAGTGGGGTAGGACAGCGAGGTTTGCGGAAGATGTTCGTGGTTCACGACCGGTGGGCGGCCGGGCACGCCCCGCGATCCGTTATCTTTATGTAATGAACGCAACCCGCCCGGCGCCGGGCTCGCAGGCTTCGCTGCGCGAAGCCAACCGTGCGCGCGTTCTCGGCGTCGTCCGGCAGCACGGCCCGCTCACCCAGGTCGAGATCGCCGCCGCCTCCGGACTCTCCGCGGCCACCGTCTCGAACATGGTCAAGGAGCTCGACCAGGCCGGCATGGTCGGCCTGTCCCGCAGCATCCGCAACGGCCGCCGCGCCGTACTGGTCTCGCTCGCGTCCGGCGGCGGACTGCTGGCCGGCGTCGCGTTCGGCGAGCGCGACGTCCGGGTCGCGGTCGCGAACGGCTCCCGCGAGATCCTCGCCCAGCAACTGATGCCACTGCAGGCCGACCACGTCGCCGACGAGGGCATGGAGCGCGCCGCCCGGCTGCTCGCCGACCTGGCCGAGACGGTCAGCTCCGGCGTCGAGGACATCTCCGCGGTCGGGTTCGGACTGCCGATGCCGGTCGACTCCGTCAGCGGCGAGGCGGGGTCCGACGCGGTACTGCCCGGCTGGCGCGGCGTCAACGTGACCGAGGCGATGTCCGGGTACCTGCGCGCCCCGGTCGCGCTCGACAACACCGCGAACCTGGCCGCCCTGGGCGAACTGCGGGCCGGCGCGCTCCGCGGCGTCCGGAACGGCTGCTACCTGAAGTTCTCGTACGGCGTCGGCGCGGGCATCGTGATCAACGGCGACGTGTTCCGCGGCTCGACCGGTACGGCGGGCGAGATCGGGCACGTCACGATCGACGAGAACGGCCCGATCTGCCGCTGCGGCAACCGCGGCTGCCTGGACACGTTCGTCGGCTCCCGGGCACTGATCAGCAGCCTGGCCGCGTCGCACGGACCGCTGCGACTGAAGGACATCGTGACCCGCGCGCTCGGCGGCGATCTCGGCTGCCGCCGGGTGATCGAGGACGCCGGCCGGCGCGTCGGCGTCGCCGTGGCCGGGGTCGTGAACCTGCTGAACCCGGAGGCGATCGTCGTCGGCGGCCTGATGGCCGAGGCCGGCGAGCTGATCCACGCCCCGCTCCGCGAGGCGCTCGACCGGTGCGCGATCCCGAGCGCCGCGGCGACCGTCGAACTGCGCCCCGCCGAGCTCGGCGACGAGGCCGACATCGTCGGCGCGATCCACCGTGCATCGATGCTGAGTCACACCAATATCTCCATTTCTTGAATTCAAGTCTTGACGCCAAGACGTTGGAGAGCTTGACTGCGGGCAGACCAATCGGGGCCGTCTCGTCAAGGAGCCGCCATATGTCCGTCTCAGCACTTCGTCTCGTCGGCCTCGGCCTTGCCGTGTCGGCCCTCGCCGCCTCCTTGGTGGCCTGTGGCTCCGACGACTCCGGCTCGGGCAGCGGCTCAGGCGGCGCGAAAAAGGTCGCGCTGTTGCTGCCCGAGTCGAAGACCACTCGGTACGAGGCGCTCGACCGCCCGCTGTTCACCGAGGCGCTGAAGGCGGCCTGCGGAGACTGCCAGCTGATCTACAGCAACGCCGATCAGGACGCCGCCAAGCAACAGCAGCAGGCCGAGGCCGCGCTGACCCAGGGCGCGAACGTGCTGGTCCTCGACCCGGTCGACGGGAAGGCCGCCGCCGCGGTCGCCGCCTCCGCGAAGGGCCAGAACGTCCCGGTGATCGCGTACGACCGGTTCATCGAGAACGCGAACTACTACGTGTCGTTCGAGAACGAGGCGGTCGGCAAGCTGCAGGCGCAGACCCTGGTCGACGCCCTCAAGGCGGCCGGCAAGACGTCCGGCAACATCGCGATGATCAACGGCTCGCCGACCGACCCGAACGCCGCCGACTTCAAGAAGGGCGCGCACAGCGTGCTCGACTCGAGCGGTTTCAAGATCGCCGCCGAGTTCGACACCCCGGACTGGAGCCCGGACAAGGCGCAGGGCTGGATGGAGGGCCAGCTGAGCGCGATCAAGAACGGACTGGTCGGTGTGTACGCCGCCAACGACGGCACCGCCGGTGGCGCGATCGCCGCACTGAAGGGCGGTGGCGTGAAGCCGCTGCCGCCGGTCACCGGGCAGGACTCGGAACTGGCCGCGATCCAGCGGATCATCGCCGGCGACCAGGCGATGACCATCTACAAGGCGGTCAAGCCGCAGGCCGAGGCGGCCGCCAAGGGTGCGGTGGCGCTGGCGAACGGCGGCAAGCCCGAGTCCACCACCGACAAGAACGGCGTACCGTCGACGATTCTCGACCCGGTCGCGGTGACCAAGGACAACATCAAGGACACCGTGGTCAAGGACAACATCTACAAGATCACCGACATCTGCACCGCGTCCTTCGCAGCCGCCTGCACCGCCGCAGGCCTGAGCAGCAACTGAGCCGCCCCGCTGCATGCGCCCCCCGCAGTGAGGTGCGGGGGGCGCATGCTTGGGGCACACGTCAAGCCGCAGGAGGCTGATCGAGTGACAGTTACCCCGACTCCCCTCGACGTCGGTGCCGGTACGGTGCTGACGTTGCAGGGGATTTCCAAGCGTTTCGGGGCCGTGCAGGCTCTGAAGAACATCGAGCTGGACGTCCGCGCCGGTGAGGTGCTGGCGCTGGTCGGCGACAACGGGGCCGGCAAGTCCACGCTGGTCAAGACGATCGCCGGCGTCTACACCGCCGACGACGGGTCGATGGTGTTCGACGGCCGGCCGGTCCGGGTCGGCAGCCCGGCCGAGGCGCAGCAGCTCGGTATCGCCACCGTGTTCCAGGACCTGGCGCTGTGCGACAACCTGGACGTTGTCGCCAACCTGTACCTCGGCCGTGAACTGCGCAGGAACGGCACGCTCGACGAGGTCGAGATGGAACGCCAGTCCTGGGAGCTGCTCCGCCAGCTGTCCGCGAAGATCCCGTCGGTCCGGATCCCGGTCGCCAGCCTGTCCGGCGGCCAGCGGCAGACCGTCGCGATCGCGCGCAGCCTGCTCGGCCGGCCCAAGGTCGTGATGCTGGACGAACCGACCGCGGCCCTCGGCGTAGCTCAGACCGCCGAGGTCCTCAACCTGGTCGAGCGGCTCCGCGAACGCGGCCTCGCCGTGATCCTGATCAGCCACAACATGGCCGACGTGATGGCGGTCGCGGACCGGGTCGCCGTACTGCGTCTCGGCCGCAACAACGGCGTCTTCGTGGTCAGCGAGACCAGGACGCAGGACATCATCGCCGCGATCACCGGCGCCACCGACAACGCGGTCTCCGAACGCGCAGCGCGCCGGAGCCGGGAAGAGGGACCGGCCTCATGAGTCTCCAAGGATCGGGGACCCGCCCCCAGGACATCTCGGGTACGACGGCGACACCCGAGGAGAACGGTGCCGCCCAGCTGCCGGCCGATCTGCAGGACGAGCGGCTGATCGCCCGGCAAGGGATCAGCGGCGCAGTCGGCGCCTTCACCTCCCGGCTGCGGTCCGGTGACCTGGGTTCGGTCCCGGTGGTCGTCGGCCTGGTCATCATCTGGGCGGTGTTCCAGGTCGCGAACAGCTCGTTCCTGTCCAGCCGCAACCTGGTGAACCTCACACTGCAGACCACGTCCGTCGGGGTCATTGCCCTCGGCATCGTTCTGGTCCTGCTGCTCGGCGAGATCGACCTCTCCGTCGGTTCGGTCAGCGGCGTGGCGGCCGCGGTCGTCGGCGTCACGTTCGTCAACGAAGGCTGGCCGATCGTCCTGTCGCTCGTCGCCGCCATCGCGCTCGGTGTGTTGATCGGCCTGTTCTACGGCCTGCTCTACACGCGCTTCGGCGTACCGAGCTTCGTCATCACGCTCGCCGGTCTGCTCGGGTTCCTCGGTCTGCAGCTGCTGGTGCTGGGCAAGGAGGGCACGATCAACCTGCCGTACGACTCCGCGCTGGTCGGATTCGCGACGCGGAGCTTCCTCTCCCCCGCGATGGCCTACGCGTTGGTCGCCCTGGTCGTCGTTGCCTACGCGCTGAGCCGCTGGCAGGGCCGGACTGCCCGCGCCGCGGCCGGTCTGTCCGCGGCGCCGACCTCGGTCATCGCGATCAAGGCCGCCGGTCTCGCGATCATGCTGCTGATCCCGGTCGTGGTCCTCAACGGCGACCGCGGCGTCTCGTCGATGTTCCTGCTTTTCCTCGCGCTGGTCGTGGTCACAGACCTCGCCGTACGACGGACGCGCTGGGGCCGCTCGGTCTTCGCCGTCGGTGGGAACGTCGAGGCCGCGCGCCGGGCCGGTATCAACGTGCGGATGATCTACCTGACGGTGTTCGCCGCGTGCACCACCTTCGCCGCGGTGGGCGGCATCCTCGCAGCGGCCCGGCTGGTAGCGGTCAGCCAGGCCAGCGGCGGCACGGACGTGAACCTGAACGCGATCGCGTCCGCTGTCATCGGCGGCACCAGCTTGTTCGGCGGCCGCGGTTCGGCGTACTCCGCACTGCTCGGCGCGCTGGTGATCACCTCGATCTCCAACGGGCTCGCCCTGCTCAGCCTGGACTCGAACGTCCGCTACATCGTCACCGCCGTCGTCCTGCTCATCGCGGTCACGATCGACTCGCTCAGCCGGCGCAGCCGCCAGGCCCACGGCCGCGCCTGACCCTCCACGCAGAGAAACACAAGAAAGCCCCCGTCGCCGTTGACGGGGGCTTTCTCGGCTCTGGGCGGTTTCGGCTCTAGGCGGTTTCGGCGATCAGGTCGACCTTCGGCTCCGCGAAGTGGCAGGCGGCCGTGTGGCCCTGCGTCGACTGCGGCTTGATCTCCAACAGCGGCTCCTGGGTGGCGCAGATGTCCTCCGCCTTCCAGCAGCGGGTCCGGAACCGGCAGCCGCTCGGCGGGTCGATCGGCGAGGGTACGTCGCCGACCAGCCGGATCCGCTCCTTCGGCGGGACGCCCCGGATCGTGCCCAGGTCCGGCGCGGCCGACAGCAGCGCCTGCGTGTACGGGTGCTGCGGCGCGTTGTAGATCTGGTCCCGGCTGCCCTGTTCGACGATCTTGCCGAGGTACATCACCGCGACCTCGTCACAGAAGTGCCGGACGACGCCGAGGTCGTGCGCGATGAACACGAACGCGATCCCGAGGTCCTTGCGCAGGTCCTCGAGCAGGTTCATCACCTGGGCCTGGATCGACACGTCGAGCGCAGACACCGGCTCGTCGGCGATGATCACCTCGGGCTCCACCGCGAGCGCCCGGGCGATGCCGATGCGCTGCCGCTGACCGCCCGAGAACTCGTTCGGGTAGCGGTTGTGGTGCTCCGGGTTCAGGCCGACGCGCTCCAGCAACTCCTGGACCCGCGCGAGCTCCTGGCCCTTCTTGACCAGGTTGTGCACGCGCAGCGGCGTACTGATGATGTTGCTGACCGTCTGCCGCGGGTTCAGCGAGCTGTACGGGTCCTGGAAGACGATCTGCAGCTGGCGGCGGAACGGGCGCAGTTCCCGCTCCTTCAGCTGCGCGATGTCCGTGCCCTTGAACACGATCTCGCCGGCCGTCGGGGTCAGCAGCCGGGTGATCATCCGGCCGGTGGTCGACTTACCGCAGCCGGACTCGCCGACCAGGCCGAGGCTGGCGCCGGCCTTCAGTTCGAAGGAGACGCCGTCGACGGCCTGCACGACCTTCTTGGTCCGGCCGAGGCCTGCCGCTTCCTTGATCGGGAAGTGCATCTTCAGGTCGCGGACCTGCAACAAAGTTTCGCTCATGATTCCTCAGTCCCCTCGTCAGCCCAGTCTCGGCGCGATCTCGGTCTCGTAGATCGAGGCCTTGTCGTGCAGGTGACAACGGGAAGTGTGCGCACCGGCGCCGTCCACCGGCAGCAGGTCCGGAAGTTGGGTGGTGCAGAGCTCGCCCTTGACGCGGTCGACGTACGGGCAGCGGGCGGAGAACGAGCAGCCCTGCGGCAGGTTCAGCAGGCTCGGCGGCAGGCCCTTGATCGGACGCAGCCGCTCGTTCGCCGCGGAGACGGTCGGGATCGACTCGAGCAGACCCCACGTGTAGGGCATCCGCGGGTTCGCCAGGACGTCCTCGGCGGTGCCGTACTCGACGCAGCGCCCGGCGTACATCACCAGGACGTCGTCGGCCATCTCGGCGACCACCCCGAGGTCGTGGGTGATCAGCACGATCGCGGAGCCGAACTCCTTCTGCAGGTTGTTCAGCAGGTCCAGGATCTGCGCCTGCACAGTGACGTCCAGCGCGGTGGTCGGCTCGTCGGCGATCACCAGCTTCGGGTCGTTGATCAGGCTCATCGCGATCATCGCGCGCTGCCGCATACCGCCGGAGAACTCGTGCGGGTACTGCGAGAACCGGCGCGCCGGGTTCGGGATGCCGACCAGGTCGAGCATCTCCAGCGACCGCTTCTTCGCCACGTCCTTGGAGACCTTGTGGTGCACCCGGTACGCCTCGACCAGCTGGTTGCCGATCGTGTACAGCGGGTGCAGCGAGGACTGCGGGTCCTGGAAGACCATCGACATCGCGTCGCCGCGGATCTTCATCAGCTCGTTCTCGGGCAGGCCGACGAGTTCGTCGCCGCCGAGCCGGATCGAGCCGGTGATCCGGGTCCGCTTGCGGTCGTGCAGGCCCATCACAGCCATGCTCGACACCGACTTGCCGGAGCCGGACTCGCCGACGATGGCCAGCGTGCGGCCGAGCGGGACCGAGTAGCTCAGCCCGTTCACCGCGCTCACCAGGCCGTCGGCGGTGGGGAACTTCACGGCCAGGTCCTCGACCACCAGGTACGGCGTCTCGCCGCTCGGGTTGATCGAACCCTGCCGGCGCTCGCGGGTGGCGACCGACGGACCACGCTGGGCGTCCGCGGTGGCGTCCGCCGGAGTGGCTGCACTCTCGGCCATGCTGTCCTTCCGGTCTTCGGGGACGCGGTCTTGAGGGGCGCGGTCTTCAGGGGCGGGTGTGCTCACGACAGCCTCACTCGCGGGTCGATCAGGCTGTAGCCGATGTCCACCAGGAAGTTCATCGCGACGATGATCACCGAGGCGACCAGCACGGTGCCCATGATCACGGGCAGGTCGTAGTTGTTCAGACTGTCCAGCACCAGCTGCCCGAGCCCGGGGAGGTCGAAGATCCGCTCGGTGAAGATCGCGCCGCCGAGGCTGCCGGCGATGTCCAGACCGAAGATCGTCACGACCGGGATCAACCCGGAGCGGAGCGCGTGCTTGTAGGTGACCACCCGGTCGGACAGGCCCTTGGCCCGTGCGGTCCGGATGTAGTCCTCGCTCAGCGTCTCGACCATGGAGCCGCGCGAGTACCGCGCGTACGACGTGCAGTTGTAGACACCGAGCACCAGCCAGGGGGTCAGCAGGCCGGCGATGAACTTGCCGAAGTTCTCCGAGGGTGGTGTCCACTCACCCCGCGGCAGGATCGGATAGACGATGGTCAGGTACAGCGCGACCATCAGCGCCACGATGTAGTAGGGCACCGAACTGACCACCAGCGTGCTGGTCATCAGCGCCCGGTCGCCGAGGCTCCCGCGTCTCTTCGCCGCCATCGATCCGACGAACACACCGATCGTCAGGACCAGGACGGCATACCCGAGCACCAGCGACAGCGTCACCGGGAACCTGGATCCGATCAGCTCCGTGACCGGCCGGTCGTTCTTGAACGAGAAGCCGAGGCACGGGGCCGCGCAGTGCTGCGTGACGCCGGAGGTGGTGAAGTCACGGCCGACGAAGATGCCGATCGTGTAGTCGGCGAACTGCTCGACCTTCGGCCGGTCCAGGTGCAGGTTCTTCGTGATCTCCTCATAGCGCTGCTGCGTGCAGTTGCGCTCACCGCAGATGGCCGCGGCCGGATCGGTCGGCGCGATGAAGAACAGCGCGAACGTCGCGATCAACGTCGCCAGCACCACACTGAGCGCGCTGACCAAACGGCGCGCCACGAAATAGAGCACGGGATTGTCTCCTCACCGATCGGCGTGGTGCCCGGACTTGTGGTCCGGGCACCACGCCACCCTCAGTGGATCAGTACTGCTTCAGAACGGACGTCGGTCAGGGCTGCTTCAGGAACATCGAGGTGAACTCGAACACACCCTGGGTCGGGTCGTTCACCGCACCGCCGATGTTCTTGCCGACCGGCATGTTGCTCGAGCTGTAGTAGAGCGGCAGGACCGGGAGGTACTTCTCCATGATCTCCTTGTCGATCTTCGGCCACTCCTTCAGCTGCTCGTCCGGAGTCTTGGCCTGGATCGCCTCGATCTTCTTGTCCAGCTCCGGGTCCTTCAGCTGACCGACGCTGTTACCGGCCTCGACCGCAGCGGTCGTGAACAGCACCGGGAACCAGCTGGTGGCGCTCGGCCAGTCGGAGCACCAGCCGGCCGGGGTCCGGCCGATGTTCACCGGGGCGTCCGGCGCACCGGTGAACTTGCGGATGTTCGCCTTCGGCACACCGATCGCCTTGACCTTGAAGCCGGCCTTCTCGAAGGCCTGCTTGCGCAGCTGGTTGGCCTGGGTCGAGATCTTGTCGTCGATCGAGTAGTACCAGCTGAGCTCGAAGTTCGACTTGCCCGCCTTGGCCAGCTCGTCCTTGACCTCCTTGGCGACCGCGGCGTCCTCGGCGCCGTCACCGGTGCCGTTCAGGCCCGGCAGCTCGTACTTCTCGTAGCCCGGGACGGCCGGCGGCAGGATCGTCGACGCGGGCGGGTCGGTGGTCGGGTTCAGACCGGCGACCTTGCGCCACGAGTTGTACGGGTACGCCTTGGCGATCAGCTTACGAACGTCCAGCGGGATCTTCTGGGTGTCCATCGTGTACATGTTCGTGCACGGCGACTGGCCCGTGATCAGCTGCGACTGGTCCTTGACCTCGGGCAGCAGCGTGGTGTCCAGGTTCGAGTAGTTCACCGCGTTCGCGTCCGGGCCGGAGCTGACCAGCACCTGGCGCTGGGCCTTGATGGTGTCCTGACCGAACTTGAAGTCGAAGGCGTCCGCGTACTGGTGCCGCACCGGGTCGGTGTTCGGGTCCCAGCTCGGGTTCTTCACCAGCTTGAGCTCGCTACCCGGGTTGTAGGACTGGACCATGTACGGGCCGGTCGACATCGGGTGCTGCTCGTAGTTCTTCTGGGTGTCCTTCGCCTTCGGCATCGGCGCGAAGAGCGGGAACGCCGCGTAGAACGGCATGTCGTCGAACTTCTTCGCCAGCTTGATGACCAGGGTGTGGTCGTCCGGCGTCTCGACGCCCTTGTAGACGTCGCCGCCCTGGACGTACGGACCCTTGTAGGTCTTGCCGTCCAGGAAGTAGTCCATCTGGTACGTCGGGCCGTTCTCGTACAGCGTGTGCGCGAAGGACCGCTTGATCGCGTACGCGTAGTCCTCGGCCTTGACCGGCGTACCGTCCTGGTACTTGATGCCCTGCTTGAGCTTGAAGGTCCAGGTCAGGCCGTCGTCGGACTTGGTGCCGAGGTCCTCGGCCAGGTCCGGTACCAGCACCGGCTTCTTGTCCGGGCCGTCGAGGCGGAACTGGGTCAGCGCGCGGAAGTACAGCTTCTCGATCGCGTTACCGTCCACGTAGTACGTGTCGGTCGGGTCGAAGCCGGAAGGCGTCACGTCGGACAGGACGGTGATCGTCCCGCCCTTCTTCGCACCCTCTACGTCAGGGGCCGGGCCTTTCGCAGTGGGGTCCGTCGCCTTGACCTGCGCGCCTCCCACCGCGTCGGTGCCGCCCTTGCTGCCGCTGTTCGAGGACGGGCTGCCACAAGCCACGGCGGTCAGCATGACCGTCGCCGCGACCGCGGTTATCCGTTTCCACTGCATGGTCGGGTTTCTCCTTTTCTGCCGCTGGGGCAATCGCCGTACTACCGGCGAGTCTTGGGGTCGAAGGCGTCGCGGATCGCGTCTCCGAGCAGGGCCAGCGCGAGCACCAGAGCGGTGATCCCGATGACCGGCAGCCACAGGTAGAGCGGGTCGGCCTTGTACCAGTTGGTGGCGACGGCGATCGTCTGGCCCCATGAGGGCTTCGGTTCGACCAGTCCGACACCGAGGAACGAGAGCCCGGCCTCCGCGGTGACGTACGCGGGTACTGCCAGCGAGGCCGAGATCACGATCGGGGCGACCAGGTTGGGCAGCAGTTCCTTGAACAGGACCTGGTAGGTCGGCACACCGATCGCCTTGGCGGCGAGCACGAACTCACGCTCGCGCAGCGAGAGCACCTCGCCGCGGATGATGCGGGCCAGGCCCGCCCAGCCGAAGAACGCGAGGACGAAGATCAGCACGTAGAACCGGATGTTCGCCTGGTCTTCCGGCGTCAGGTTGAACGAGCCGCCGCGCAGCGACTCGACGATCGGAACCAGTGCGATCGCGAAGAGCAGGAACGGCAGGCTGAGCACGAAGTCGATCAGCCAGGAGATGACCCGGTCGACCCAGCCGCCGAGGAAGCCGGCCAGCAGGCCCATCACGACGCCGATCGCGGTGCCGACCACGGTCGCCAGGAACGCGATGATCAGCGACGGGCGGGCGCCGTACACCCAGCGGGCGAAGTTGTCCCGGCCGGTCTTCGGCTCGATGCCGAACCAGTGGTCCGGAGTGATGCCGATCGTCGGGTAGCCGAACTCGTCGATCTGCTGGGTGTTGAAGGTGCTGATGTCCTGACCCTCGAGCTTGGCCAGCAGCGGCGCCAGGATCGCGACCAGGACGAAGAACAGCACGATCGACGCGCAGATCACCGCGACCTTGTCCTTGCGGAGCCGGTCGAAGGCGATCCGGCTCGGCGACTTGCCGTGCGGAGTGGCGGCCGTACGGACCGGCTCCGCCGAGGCCGGGTGTTCTTCGACCCCTACGGTCGAGTCGGGCGACCCAATACTCATTCGCACTCCGTCAGTTCAGTCGACCGGATTTCGGTCCGCGGATCCGGCACTTATCGGTGGATAGCGTGCCGACCTTTGCTCTCTTGCGGGCTGGCGTCAAATCCCCTTGACAGGGGGTTCCGCCGTAGCCGCGCGCTAGCCTGCCCGACACTGTGACACCAAACCAGCAGTGCCCGGCAGCAGTGCACAAATCGTTACCGGAACCGGTACTCCAACGGAACATTTGCCCCATTTCGTCACCGTTCGCAGTCAATCCTGCGCAAAACGCGTCGGCACAGCACCGACAGTGGCCAATTTGTGCCAGGTTATGACGGAGGGTAACGGTTCTCGACGTACGGTCGCGGAACGCGGTCAGCGCACGTGAACGGTCACGAAGGGCGGTTTGACGACGTCGAAGGTTTCCTCGCGGCCCCGGATGTCGACGGTTACCTGATCGCCTTCTTTCACCGAAGCGTCCAGCAAGGCCAACGCAATACCTTTCTTCAGCGTCGGCGAGAACGTTCCGGAGGTAACTTCACCGAGCGCCGTACCGGATTGATCCAGAACGGACATGTGCGGCCGCGGAATACCCCGTCCGGCGGCGCGCAGGCCGCGCAGGATCCGGGCCGGTCCGCGTTCCTTCTCGGCGCGCAGGGCCGCGTCGCCCCAGAAGTGCTCCTTCTTCCAGCCGACGGCCCAGCCGGACCGCGCCTGGACCGGCGTGATGCCGGGAGCGATGTCCTGGCCGTGCAGCGGGTACCCCATCTCGGTCCGCAGCGTGTCCCGCGCGCCCAGTCCGGCCGGGACGATCCCGTACTGCTCGCCGGCGGTCAGCAGCGCGTCGAACACGGCCACCGCGGCGGCGTTCGGTACGACGAGCTCGAAGCCGCGCTCGCCTGTGTAGCCGGTGCGGCACACGACGACCGGCGTACCGCCGAAGTCGGCCGTGGCGAAGGACATGTAGTCGTGGCCGGTCGGCAGGCCGATCGCGGACACCACCTCGTCGCTGTTCGCACCCTGCACGGCGAGGATCGCGTAGTCGTCGTGGACGTTCGTCACCTCGACGCCGTCGGGGGCGTCTGCCTGGAGCAGCCGGACCACCTCGGCGGTGTTCGCCGCGTTCGGGATCAGGAACACGTCGTCGTCGGCGTGCAGGTAGGCGATCAGGTCGTCGACCACTCCCCCGCTCTCGTTGCAGCACAACGTGTACTGCGCCTGACCCGGCGCGATCTTGCCGAGGTCGTTGGTCAGGCACGCGTTCACGTACGCCGCGGCGCCCGGACCCTTGACGGTCGCCTTGCCGAGATGGCTGACGTCGAAGACACCCACCGACGTACGGACCGCGGTGTGCTCGGCCACGACGCCGGAATACTCCAGGGGCATCTCCCAGCCGCCGAACTCGGCGAACTTGGCGCCGAGCGCGACGTGGCGCTCGTGCAGTGGCGACTTCTTCAGATCAGGAGACTGGGTCATGGAGGGGAAACTACCCGACGCGTAGCATGCTCAGGCAGCACGCACGTACCGTGACGACCGGCCATCTGCCCGCCGGTCAAGGAGGACTGAGGATTTCGTGACCACCATCACCCTGAGCAAGTCAGATGCCGCCGGCGTCAAGAGCGACGCCGTGGTCATCGGCGTGGTCAAACTCGGCGGCGGCGTCACCCTGCCGGCCGGCACCGAGTCGCTGAACGCCGCGTACGGCGGGAAGCTGGTGGAGGTGCTGTCCGGTCTCGGCGCCACCGGCAAGGCCGGCGAGGTGACGAAGGTGCCCGGGCCGCTGCTCGGCAAGCCGGGCAAGTCCCCGACGCTGATCGCGGTCGGTCTGGGTGCGGCGCCCGACGGCGTACTGAAGACCGAGGACCTGCGGGCCGCGGCCGGCACCGGTGTGCGCGCGGCGAAGACCTCGCAGTCGGTCGCGTTCGCGCTGCCGGCCCCCGACGCCGAGTGCGTGCGCGCGGTCGCCGAGGGCGCGCTGATGGGCCGCTACACGTTCACGGCGTACAAGTCGTCGGACGGCGCGAACGACGTACCCGGCAACCTGACCGTGCTGACCGACCTGGCCCGGAACAAGGACGCCAAGGCCGCGCTCGAGCGCGCCCAGGTGACCGCTGAGGCCGTCGCACAGGTGCGGGACTGGGTGAACACCCCGCCGTCGGACCTGCACCCGGCCGAGTTCGCGGCCGACGCGGTCAAGCTCGGCAAGGAGTACGGCGTCAAGGTCGAGGTGCTCGACGAGAAGGCGCTCGCCAAGGGCGGGTACGGCGGCATCCTCGGCGTCGGCCAGGGCTCGAGCAACCCGCCGCGGCTGGTCCGGTTGACCTACACGCCGAAGAAGCCCGTCACGCACCTGGCATTCGTCGGCAAGGGCATCACGTTCGACTCCGGCGGCCTGTCGCTGAAGACGTCGACCGGCATGGTGAGCATGAAGTCCGACATGGCCGGCGCCGCCGCGGTGATCGGCGCGACGATCGCCATCGCCCGGCTCGGTCTGCCGGTCCAGGTGACGTCGTACGCCGCGATGGCCGAGAACATGCCGTCCGGTTCCGCGGCCCGGCCCTCCGACGTACTGACCATGTACGGCGGCAAGACCGTCGAGGTGCTGAACACCGACGCCGAGGGCCGCCTGGTGCTCGGCGACGCGCTGGTCCGGGCCTCCGCGGACCAGCCCGACCTGATCATCGACGTGGCCACCCTGACCGGGGCGTGTGTCGTTGCCCTGGGCACCAAGGTGGCGGGCGCGTTCGGGAACGCCGACACCGCACGCGACCGGGTCGTGGACGCGGCGATCGCGGCCGGCGAGTCGATGTGGCCGCTGCCGATCCCGACCGAGATGCTGGACAAGCTGAAGTCGCACTCCAAGGTCGCCGACCTGGCCAACATCACCGGCGAGCCCTGGGGCGGCGCGCTCGCGGCGGCCGCCTTCCTCGGCGACTTCGTTGCTGATGGCATCGACTGGGTGCACCTGGACGTGGCCGGTCCCGCCTTCAACGACGGCGGCCCCTCCGGCTACACGCCCACCGGCGGCACCGGCTACGCCGTCCGCACCCTGGTCGAGCTCGCCGCCTCAGCGAGCTGAGTAGCGGATCTCCAGCATGGCGCAGCCGGTCCCGGTGCGATAGGGACCGTGCGGCATCCCCGGCGGCCGGCACGCGTAGTCGCCGGGTCCGAACGTCTGGTCGAGGGTGAGATCGGTCAGCTCACCCTCGAGCAGGTAGACCTCCTCGACGTACTCGTGCCGGATGACCTCGGCGCCGGACGCCGTACCGGGCGCCCAGCGCGCGAGCCTCGTCAGCGTGCCGTCGGCGTCTTCACTGAGCACCTTCTGCGTGATGCCGCCGCCGGCGTCGGTCCACGCGAGGCCGGCGGTCGCGAAGAATTCCTTCTGTTCCTTCACGTCAGTCCCAGGCCGGGGCGAGTTGCTCGATCGAGTACACGACGCGGCTGGTCAGGCCGCGCGGGTCGGTGAGCTCCACCCGCCACGCGTCGGCGAACTGGTCGACGCCCGGGATCATCGGAATCGTGCCGCTGAGCAGCACGGTGCCCGGGACCAGGCGGTCGCCGAGCTCCTTCAGCCAGTACGACGGCGGCAGCAACTGAGCGAGCGTGCCGTCCTGGATCAGCTGCTCGGTGTCGCCGTGCCGGACCCACGCCTTCAAGGTGAACCGGTCGAGTTCGTCCTCGATCTCCGTGAGCGGCCAGGCGACGTCACCGAGCAGGTCCGGCGCGGATTGCTTGCTCCAGGCAACACCGTGCACCTCGAGCGCCCGGTCGGTGTGATCGCACGCGGCCGTGAGCAGGACATCGTCCTCGCCGACCACCAGCGCCCACTCGGCCTCACCCGATGTCTTGGCGTGGGCGACCTGGACGACCTCCGGCCTGCCGACCAGTGACGCGGACAGTGGGTACAGCGTCGGGATACGGCGCGGAGCCGGTACGCCGAGCTCGGCCAGCTCGTCCACGTGGTGCTGGACCTGCGCGGTGTCCCGGCCGGCGTAGCCCGCGTTCAACGCGTAGCGGACAGCGATCGCCCGCTCACTCCCGTCGGGCAAGGTGAACCGCATCGTCATCAGGTTCCTCCAGAATTTCTTCAATCAGCGCTTGCGTGAACACGTCGTATACAACGAGTATGGGGCATCCCCTCAAGGAGGTCCACCCGATGTCCAGCGCCCCGCCCTCTGCGCAGCCCTCTCCCCCCGATCGCCGCGGTCTGTACAAGGCCTTCGCCGCGAGCCTGTCCGGCACGTCGCTGGAGTGGTACGACTTCGCCGTCTACAGCTCCGCCGCCGCCCTCGTCTTCGGCGACCTGTTCTTCCCCGGCAGCGACCCGCTGACCGGGACGCTGCAGGCCTTCGCGACCTACGCGGTCGGGTACGTCGCGCGCCCGCTCGGCGGCATCTTCTTCGGCCGGCTCGGGGACGTGATCGGCCGCAAGCGCGTGCTGGTCGCCACTCTGCTACTGATCGGCGTGGCCACGTTCTGCATCGGCCTGCTGCCGACGCACGCTCAAGCCGGCGCCGTCGCACCGACCCTCCTGGTCGTACTCCGCTTCGCACAGGGCGTGGGGGTAGGCGGCGAGTGGGGTGGAGCCGTTCTGCTCAGCAGTGAGTTCAGCGAGGCCGGACAACGTGGCTTCTGGGCGTCAGCCGCCCAGGTCGGGCCGCCGCTCGGGACCTTGCTGGCGAACGGCGTACTGGCTGTTCTGGCCGGAGGGTTGTCCGAGGACGCGTTCCTGAGCTGGGGATGGCGGGTCGCCTTCCTGCTGTCCGCAGTACTGGTCGCCTTCGGTCTGCTGATCCGTTCCAGGCTGGAGGAAACGCCGGTGTTCCGCGAGCTCGAGGCGCGGGGCGATCGGCCGACCGCTCCGGTCTCCGAGGTGCTACGGACCCAGACCCGGCCGCTGATTGCGGCGATCCTGGCTCGGGTGGGGCCGGACGTGCTCTATGCAATGTTCGCGGTATTCGTCCTCACGTATGCGACCAAGGAACTGGGCATGAGTCGTGGCGAGGCGGTGACCGCCGTACTGGTCGGTTCTGCGCTGCAGGTCGTGATGATTCCCTGGTCCGGTTGGCTTTCGGACCGGTACGGGCGTCGCACGGTGTACGCAATCGGTGCGGTCGGCGGTGCCGTGTGGAGCGTGGTCTTCTTCGCCATGGCGTCGTCGCTGGCGACTGTGTTGCCAGGTGTGGTGATCGGGCTGGTGTTCCACTCGCTGATGTACGGGCCGCAGGCCGCGTTCGTATCGGAGCAGTTCACCGCGCGGCTGCGGTACACCGGGAGCTCGCTGGCCTACACGTTCGCCGGGGTGATCGGTGGTGCGCTGGCGCCGCTGGCGTTCACGTACTTCCTCGCCAAGGCGGGCACGGGGTACGTGATCGCGGCGTACATCATTGTGGCGTGCTCGATCACCCTCGTCGGCCTCCGCCTCGGCCGGGCCGTGCAGGAGGAGTCCCTTGCCCTCAGCCCTGCATGAGGACCGAGCCCGTGGTGCCGAGATGGCTGAGGATCGCCTTCTCGGCCGCGGCCGGATCACCGCCGGCCAGGCCGTCGACGATGGCCTGGTGCTCGGCGAGGACGTCCTGCCGGCGGGTCGCGCTGCGCTGCAGGGCGACGACGCCGAGGAGCACGTGCTTGGACCGCAGGTTCTCGTACAGCCGGCCGAGCACGGAGTTGCCGCCGGCCGCGACCAGGAGCGCGTGGAACTGGCTGTCCAGCTCGATGAACGCCTTCGCGTCGCCCTGCGCGACGATCGCCCGCTGCTGCTCGAGGACGCTCGTCATCGCCTCGACCGGGGCAGCGTCGGCCGCAAGAGAAGTCGACGCGGCCCAGCACTCGATCACGCCGCGGGCCTGCATCAGTTCGGCGATCTCGCGGCCGGGCAGTGGCGCGACGAACGCCCCGCGGTGCGGCACGAGCTGGACCAGGTCCTCGGCGGCGAGCATCAGCAACGCCTCGCGGACCGGCGTACGCGAAATGCCGACCTCGGTGGCGACGACCTGCTCGTTGATGAACGTCCCCGACACGGCCGGGTCGCTCAGCACCGTCCCCCGCAGATACTGATAGGCACGATCCCGGCCGGAGTCCCCACTCAATTGCATACCCAATGTATACAGCTTCGGAGGTTCTGATGACAGCCCTGCACGTGGCCGCGGCCCAGATCAGCAGCGGGCCGGACCCGGTCGCCAACCTGACCACCGCGACCGACGCGGTCCGGCAGGCGGCCGCCGACGGCGCCGAGCTCATCATCCTGCCCGAAGCCACGTCGGCCTGTTTCGGGACCGACCTGCGCTCGATCGCCGAGCCGTTGGACGGACCGTTCGCCACCGGTCTGCGGAAGGTCGCGGCGGACGCCGGGGTCGTGGTGGTCGCCGGCCTGTTCGAGCCGTCCGAGGACGGACGGGTGCACAACACGCTGCTCGTCACGGGACCTGGCGTGGAAGCGTCGTACCGGAAGATCCACCTGTACGACGCGTTCGGGTCGCGCGAGTCGGACACTGTTGCACCGGGCAACGAGCTGGTGGCGTTCGGCCTGCGGGACGTGACGATCGGGCTGGCGACCTGCTACGACCTGCGGTTCGCCGAGCAGTTCACCGCGCTCGGGCGGCTCGGGGCGGAGCTGATCGTCGTACCGGCGTCGTGGGGTGCGGGGCCGGGCAAGGAAGAGCAGTGGGATCTGCTGACGCGGGCTCGCGCGGCGGACGCCCAGGCCTGGTTGCTGGCGTGCGATCAGGCCTATGTACCGCCGGTCGGCACGGATCCGCTGGGGATCGGGCGCAGCAGCCTGACCACTCCCCTGGGCCAGACCCACACCAGGCTCGGCGCCGGCGCCGAGACGTTGCACGCCGTCGTCGACACCTCGGTCGTCGCTGCGGTCCGCTCCCGGGTGCCCATCCTCTAAGGCTTAAGCGAGGCCGTTCTTCTTCATGCGGGCGTTGTACTCGCGCATCCGCGGCGGGTAGCCGACGACGGCCGCGTCGTACGACGGGATGCCGAGCTTGTTCGCGAAATCGTGCGCCCACTTGACCGACGGGACCCGGCGGCGGGTCCACTCGCCGTCGAGCGCGACCAGCACCATCGTGTACTCCGTCACCGCCGTCCGCGGCTCGACGAACCCCTCGACGCCCTGGCGGGTCTGGGCGAACTCACGCAGGTGCGCCTGGTCGGGAGTGTCCGACCGGCGCATCGTTCCGGCCTTCTGCCGGCGACCGAACCACTTCATGACGTCAAGTGTCCACTATCTGTGCAAGTCCGCGCCGAAATCCTGGATAACGGTTGCGGCCGATCCCGGCCTGCCCGCCACGACCGGCCCGGGGATGGATCCGGCCGTGATCGGTGACAAGATGACGCCGGGCCGGAACCGCGATCCGGGACCGCCCGCCCCCGACCAGACCCACAGCCTTGGACCCACGGAGGAACCTGTGACTGACAGTGGTACTGCACCTGGTACGACGTACGACCTGGTAATTCTCGGCGGCGGCAGCGGTGGCTACGCCGCCGGACTGCGCGCCGCGACGCTCGGCCTGTCCGTGGCGCTGGTGGAGAAGGACAAGGTCGGCGGAACCTGTCTGCACCGTGGGTGCATCCCGACCAAGGCGCTGCTGCACGCGGCCGAGGTCGCGGACTCGGCGCGCGAGGGTGAGCAGTTCGGGGTCCGGACGACGCTCGAGGGCGTCGACATGGGTGGTGTGAACAAGTACAAGGACGGCGTCGTCGACCGGCTGTTCAAGGGTCTGCAGGGCCAGTTGAAGGCCCGCGGCATCACGGTGATCGAGGGCGAGGGGCGGCTGACCTCGCCCACCACGGTCCAGGTCGGCGACACGACGTACACCGGCCGCAACGTCATCCTTGCCTCCGGCTCCTACTCCCGTTCCCTGCCCGGCCTGGAGCTCGACGGGCACCGGGTGATCGCGAGTGAGCACGCGCTGACGCTTGACCGGGTCCCGGAATCCGCGGTGATCCTCGGCGGCGGCGTGATCGGTGTCGAGTTCGCGTCCGCGTGGACGTCGTTCGGCACCAAGGTGACGATCGTCGAGGCGCTGCCGCGGCTGGTCCCGGCCGAGGACGCCGACTGCTCGAAGACCTTGGAGCGCGCGTTCCGGAAGCGGAAGATCGCGTTCAAGACCGGTACGCGGTTCGAGTCGGTCGCGCTGACCGACTCCGGCGTACAGGTGACCGTCGCGGGCGGCGAGGTGATCGAGGCCGAGGTACTGCTGGTGGCCGTCGGCCGGGGGCCCAACACCACGGGTCTCGGTTATGAAGAGGTCGGCGTCGCGCTCGACCGTGGGTTCGTGACCGTCGACTCGACGCTGCAGACCAGCGTGCCGGGCGTGTACGCGGTCGGCGACATCGTGCAGGGGCTGCAGCTCGCGCACCGCGGCTTCCAGCAGGGCATCTTCGTTGCCGAGCACCTCGCCGGCCTCGCTCCGACGCCGATCGACGAGGCGGGCATCCCGCGCGTGACGTACTCCGAGCCGGAGGTCGCGTCGGTCGGGCTGACCGAGGAGCAGGCCCGGGAGAAGTACGGCGACGTGGAGATCCTCAACTACAACCTCGGCGGCAACGGCAAGTCGCAGATCCTGAAGACGGCGGGCTTCGTGAAGCTGGTCCGCGCTCGTGACGGCGCGGTCGTCGGGCTGCACATGGTCGGCTCGCGTGTCGGCGAACTGATCGGCGAGGCGCAGCTGATCTACAACTGGGAGGCGTACCCGGCGGACGTGGCGCCGCTGGTGCACGCGCACCCGACCCAGAACGAAGCCCTCGGTGAGGCCCACCTCGCCCTCGCCGGGAAACCTTTGCACTTCCATGACTGACCCTGCTGGACCGTCCCAGTAAGTTGGAGCTGCAGGAGCGTGAAGGATGGCCGTGACCCGGATCCCGGCCGCTCCGGCGGCACCGTAGGCTGACACTCGACCGATCAGACGAAGGAGCAACGACCGTCATGCCGACCTCTGTATCCCTGCCGGCCCTCGGGGAGAGCGTCACCGAAGGAACCGTCACCCGCTGGCTCAAGCAGGTCGGTGACACGGTTGCCGTGGACGAACCCCTGCTGGAGGTCTCGACCGACAAGGTCGACACCGAAATCCCGAGCCCCGTTGCCGGCACCCTTCTCGAGATCAAGGCCGCCGAGGACGAGACCGTCGAGGTCGGCGCCGAACTGGCCGTGATCGGCGACGCCGGCGAGGCCGGCTCCGCTCCTGCGGCTCCGGCCGAGCCTGCGGCTGACCCCGCGCCGGCCGCTGCCCCTGCCGAGTCCGCTCCGGCTCCGGCCGCCGAGGCTCCCGCCGCCGCGCCTGCTCCGGCGCCGGCTGCTGAGGCTCCTGCCGCTGAGGCTCCTGCTGCTGAGGAGGCTGCCGCTCCTGCTCCGGCCGAGGCTGCCCCCGCTGAGGGCGCTTCCGGTACGTCGGTGACGCTGCCCGCGCTGGGTGAAAGCGTGACCGAGGGAACCGTCACCCGCTGGCTCAAGCAGGTCGGCGACGACGTGGCGGTTGACGAGCCGCTCCTCGAGGTCTCCACCGACAAGGTCGACACCGAGATCCCGAGCCCGATCGCCGGCAAGCTTCTGGAGATCAAGGTCGCCGAGGACGAGACCGTCGAGGTCGGCGCCGAACTGGCCATCGTCGGCTCCGGCGCCCCCGCCGCCGCTGCTCCGGCTCCTGCTCCTGAGGCGGCCCCGGCTGCTGCTCCTGCTCAGGCTGCCGCTCCTGCCCCGGCCGCTGCTCCCGCCCCGGCTCCGGCTGCTGCTCCTGCCCCGGCTGCTGCCCCCGCTCCGGCTCCTGCCGCTGCCCCGGCTCCGGTCGCCGCTCCGGCTGCTCAGGCTCCCGCTCCGCAGGCGGCTCCGGCCCCGGCGGCTCCGGCCGCTCCTGCGGTGTCGCCGAACGGCTCCGCCGACGGCGCGAACTACGTCACCCCGCTGGTGCGCAAGCTCGCCGCGGAGCATGAGGTCGACCTG
Source organism: Kribbella soli (assembly GCF_004331345.1). GTDB lineage: Bacteria > Actinomycetota > Actinomycetes > Propionibacteriales > Kribbellaceae > Kribbella > Kribbella soli. The sequence goes on from NZ_SJJZ01000003.1 coordinate 873,394, forward strand.
AACGCCGTACAGGGCACCGGCGTCGGCGGCCGTATCCGCAAGCAGGACGTGATCGCCGCCGCCGAGGCGAAGAAGGCCGCCGCAGCCGCACCCGCTCCGGCAGCCCAGGCCGCGGCCCCGGCCGCAGCGGCGAAGGCCCCGGAGATCAGCCCGCTGCGCGGCACCACCGAGAAGATGAGCCGGATCCGCAAGGCGATCGCGGCCCACATGGTCAACAGCCTGAAGGTCTCGGCCCAGCTGACCACGGTCGTCGAGGTCGACGTCACCGAGATCTCGAAGCTGCGGAACAAGAAGAAGGCCGACTTCGAGGCCCGCGAGGGCGTCAAGCTGTCCTTCCTCCCGTTCTTCGCGCTCGCCGCGGTGGACGCGCTCAAGCAGTACCCGAAGCTGAACGCGTCGATCGACGAGGAGAAGGGCGAGATCACGTACCACGCCGCCGAGCACCTCGGCATCGCGGTGGACGTGGAACGCGGCCTGATGGTCCCGGTCGTGCACAACGCCGGCGACCTGAACATCGCCGGCCTGGCGAAGAAGATCGCCGACCTCGCCGACCGCACCCGCAACAACAAGGTGCTGCCGGACGAGATGGCGGGCGGCACGTTCACCATCACCAACACCGGTAGCCGGGGCGCGCTGTTCGACACCCCGATCCTGAACCAGCCGCAGGTCGGCATGCTCGGGACCGGCGCCGTGGTGAAGCGCCCGGTGGTCATCACCCACCCGGAGCTCGGCGAGACGATCGCGATCCGGCAGATGGTGTACCTGGCGCTGACCTACGACCACCGCCTGGTCGACGGCGCCGACGCGGCCCGTTACCTGACGGCCGTCAAGCAGCGCCTCGAAGAGGCCCAGTTCGACGTCTGATCCGATCGGACACCCGGCGCCGGTGCCTGTCTCCCCGGAGACGGCCACCGGCGCCGTTCTTTGATCCGGCGGTCGGCACCGACAAGGAGCAGAACGGGATGAAGTACGTACTGGCCGGCGCCTCCGGCTTCCTCGGCAAGGCCCTCGCCCGCGACTTGGTTGCCAACGGCCACCAGGTCGTCCGGCTGGTACGACGTACTCCGTCGACGCCGGACGAAGTCCGCTGGGACCCGGCCCGCGGCGATCTGGACGTGGCAGCCCTGGGCGATCCCGATGTCCTGGTCAACCTGGCCGGCGCGAACATCGGCCGCCCGTGGACACCGACGTACCGCCTGAAGATCCGGGAGAGCCGCGTCGCGACGACCGCGACCCTGGCCGCTGCGGCGACCCAGCTCGACCGCCGGCCGGTGCTGCTTACGCAGAGCGGGATCGGCGGCTACGGCACCGACCTCGGCGATCGCATCCTGACCGAGGACTCCGACCTCGGCGAGGGATTCCTGTCCGACGTCGTCCGGTTATGGGAGGGCGCGCTCGAGCCTGCCCGTGCAGCAGGCAGCCGAGTGGCCGCGCTGCGAACAGGCGTCGTACTCGGCAGCAAGGCTCCGGCGTTCCAGCTCCTGTCTCTCCCCTTCCGCATCGGTCTCGGCGGCCGCTTCGGGTCGGGAACCCAGTACTTCCCGGTCGTCTCGCTGACCGACTGGATCCGCGCCGTCCGGCACGTTGCCGAGAACGACAGCGTGAGCGGCCCGGTGAACATCTCCCTACCGACACCGGCGACCAACCTCGAGCTCACCGAAGCCCTGGCCACCGCCCTGCGCCGCCCCTGCGTCATCCCGGTGCCCGGAATCCTCATGAAGGCCGCCCTCGGCGAATTCGCCTGGGAACTCCTGGGCAGCAAACGAGCCCTCCCAACCCGTCTCCAGTCCAGCGGCTTCACCTTCCATCACCCCACCGTCACCGCCGCAATCTCCGCCGCCCTCGCCTAGCCCGGATGAGAGCGGCGGTGCCGCTCAGTTTCGACGCCGACGTCATGCGTCGTCGTGGGCGAGGTTGCTGGACAGCTCGCGGTAGGCCTCGGCCTGCGCGAGAAGGGCTGTGGCCTTCTGCTCGAAGGTGGCGATCGCGTCGGCGCCGGCCGCGAAGCGCAGCGGCGGGTCGTCCTGGTTTGCGAGCTGGACCAACGCGTTCGCGAGTTTCGCGGGGTCGCCGCCCTGCCGGCCGTTCATGCTCTGCCAGCCCTTGACGGTCAGCCTGGTTCGCTCGGCGTAGTCGTCAATGGTCGGCTCGGCGTACTTCGTCGATTCAGGACTCAGCAACTCGGTACGGAAGAAGCCGGGCTCGACGAGCATGGTGCGGATCCCGAACGGCGCGACCTCGGGGGTCAGCGACTCCATCCATCCCTCGACGCCGAACTTCGACGCGGCGTACGCCGTACAGAACTCCTGACCGGCAATTCCGGCCGTCGACGAGATGGTGACGACGAGACCCGACCGCCGGCCGCGCATGACCGGAAGCACAGCGCGGGTGACATCGACCGGACCGAACAGAGTGGTCTCGATCTGTGCCCGGAACTCCTCCGGGCTCAGCTCCTCGAAGAACCCGGCGTTGAAGTTGCCGGCGTTGTTGACCAGTACGTCGATCCGGCCGAACCGCTCGACAGCCGAGCGGACTGCGTCGTTGATACCGGCGGGATCGGTGACGTCGAGCTTGAGGACCAGCAGGTCGTCGTGGGCGGCGAGCACGGAGCGCACCCGGTCCGGATTGCGTCCGGTGGCCACGACGGCGTGACCGGCTGCCAGCGCCGCCTCAACGATGTCGGCACCCAGGCCCCGGCCTGCACCGGTGATCAGCCAAACCTTCTTGTCAGTCATGCGACTGCACATCCCTCTCGTCGATGTACCGCGATCCCGCGGCTGGTGCAGTCCACGCAACCAGCCGGCGTCTGCTGCTGGCAGACTCTGTTTGAGGGGTACTCAGAGGGACCCCCTCCTGCGCGGATCCGCTCGTAGAGTGGACGACATGACAGCCCGGAAGGACATCCGCGATGAAGGCGACATCCGGGGTGACGTGCGTGCGGAGATCCGGGAGTTCCTCAGCACCCGGCGGGACCGGATCAGCCCTGCAGAGGCAGGTCTTCCCGTGTACGGCGGCGCCCGCCGCCGGGTCGCGGGCCTGCGCCGCGAAGAGGTCGCGCTCCTCGCAGGGATCTCGACGGAGTACTACACACGACTCGAGCGCGGCAACGCCATCGGCATCTCCGACAGCGTCATCGAGGGCCTCACGCACGCGCTGAAGCTCAACGAGGCCGAGCGAACGCACCTTCTCGACCTACTCCGTGCCGCCGCCACGACTCGCGCTCCACGGCGGCGTCCCACGGCGCAACGAGTTCGGCCCACGGTCCAGCGCGTCCTGGACTCGATGAGCGGCACACCGGCGCTCGTACTGAACGGACGCCTCGACATCCTGGCCGCCAACGCCCTCGGATCGGCGCTGTTTTCACCCGTGTACGCCGTCCCGGCCAAGCCGCCCAACAACGCCAGATTCGTCTTCCTCGACCCGCAGGCGACGGACTTCTTCCGCGCCTGGGACGCGGTCGCCAACGACACCGTCGCGTTGCTCCGGGCAGAAGTCGGCAGGGATCCGTACGACCGGCAAACGTCGGACCTGATCGGTGAGTTGTCCACCCGCAGCGAGGAGTTCCGCGCACGGTGGGCCGCGCACAACGTCCGGATCCACACCACCGGCGTAAAGCTCCTCCATCACCCCGTAGTCGGCGACCTCGAACTCCCCTTCGAGTCGTTCCCACTGGCCTCCGACCCGAGCCAGAGCCTCCTCACCTACACAGCCGAGCCCGGATCCCCGTCGCAGGATGCCCTGAATCTGCTGGCCAGTTGGTCCGCCTCCGTCGAGCAGGACATGCCTTCCACTGATCCGCGGCGGGGAACTCAGCCATGACGACCGCGCGGTACGACGGGCTTGCCGAGTGGTACGACGAGCACAACGCGACCGCGGCCGACTCCAATCGTGAGCCGCTGCTGGATTTGCTGGGTCCGGGAGATGGTCTGTGCTTGGACCTCGGGTGCGGGACCGGACAGAACCTGCGGACGTTGCGCAGTACGGGACGGACCGTCGTCGGCTTGGAGTACTCCGCGGATCAGTTGAGCCTCGCCCAGCAACGCGCGATCGATGGCGAGGCGCTGGTCCAGGGGGACGCGGCAGAACTGCCGTTCGCTGATGCTGTCTTCTCTACTGTCGCCGTTCTGTGGATCTCCACTGACGTCGACGACTTCGCCGCTGTCCTGCGCGAGGCGGCCCGCGTGCTGCATCCGGGCGGGGTGCTCGTGTTCTACGGGGCCCATCCCTGCTTCAACGGCCCGCACACCGAAGCCCGTCCCGACGACGGGCGCATTGTGCATCCGACGTACCGCACGGTCGGTTGGCATCCCCCGGCGCCCTGGTGGGGCGAAGGCGGCATTCGCGAACGCCTCGGCATGCGACACGTTCCGCTCGCTGACCTCCTCAACGCATTCGCCGGCGCAGACCTCACGATCACCCGAACCGTCGAGCCACGCACCGACCCGATCCCCTGGATCCTCGGCCTACGCGCCGAGAAGCGCTAACTCGCCTCTCCTCGAAACCAGCGTTGCCTGGTTGGATTGCCGGATGCCAACTCTGTTCGTCGATCTGGAAACCACGAGCGTTCGGGAACCTTGGCTGCCGGGTGGTCGGCAGGTCTGGCAGTTGGCGGTGATTCGACGGGAGGACGACGGGCGGGAGACGGCGTACAACCGGTTCGTCCGGCTGGACGAGCTGGATCTGTCGGCCGCGACCGAGCGGGCGCTGGAGATCAGCCGCTTTCATCGCCACCCGTCGCTGAACGGATCCGAGCAGGACGTGAGCAGCGGTCGAGAGGTCGCGGAGCTGATGGTCGAGCTGACCGCCGACGAGCCGTTGTGGGTGGGGGCGGCGCCCTGGATGGATGCGACCGACGTACTGCATCTGATGCATCTCAACGGATTGGTCGCGGATGACGCGGCGGACGTGCCGTGGGACTTCCGGCTGGTGTGCGTGATCAGCCAGTTGCTGGGCCGGACGAATCTGCCACCGACTGCGGACGTTGGCGAGATGTCGGCGGTTGTCGGCGTCGATCAGTCCTCGTACGCGATTCACGATGCGTTGGCGGACACCTACTTCGTGCGGGACGTGTTCGACGCGCTCAATCGACCGAGCTGAGGGACCTCGGTTCGGTGGGGTCAGGGTTGGGTGATTGTGGTGATGCGCCAGGTGTGGGTGGGTTGACGGGCCGAGCTGCGTGAGGGGGCGGCGGTGCGTGGGATGGTTGTCAGGGTGATCAGTCTGGTGGCCGGAGGTGCGGGTGGGAGTGGGGTTTTGGCGCCGGTGTGGTCGACTGCTTGGCCGGCTGTGAGGTGGTCGGTGGTTTTGAGGGTGACCGTTGTCGCGGTGCGGCGGGTGATTGCGGTGCTTTCGATCGTGATGCGGAGTCCTTGGACGCGGACGTTTTGCTGTCGGTAGGTGGATAGGAGTGCGCGGTCGGTGCGCCAGGGGGCGCTGCCTGGGACGTAGATCCGGTCGAGGGCGTCTAGGTCGAGGGTCCAGAAGGCGTGGGCGCGTTGGGCGTCGAGCGCTTGGAGGGTCTGGATCCAGGTGGCCAGCTCTGCTGAGGACGCGGACTCGGAGCGTGGAGCCGAGGTCGTGGCGCGGGCCTGGCTTGGCGATGTCTCGGGACGCCCGGGGGTCGTTGGGTGTGCGGCGGTGGGCGACGGAGTGGGCGGGGATGCGGGGGTGCGTTGGGTTGTGGACTGAGGATCGCTGGGCTCTGGGTGGGCGGTTGCTGGGGTGTCGATGGTGCGGAGGGTCGCGATGGCGATCGCGAGCACGATGATCGCGGCCAGGGCGGCTGCGGCGAGTACGCCGTACGCGGGGTGTGGGAGTCGCGGGAGTGCGAGGGCCGCTACGAATCTGGTGCGGCGGGACTTGGTGCGGCGGTTGGAGCGGACGCGCTTCGAGCGGGCCTTCGCGGACGGTGCGGAGGGGTGCGGTCGCTTTGGTTGCGTCAGAGGTGAGGGCGGTGGGTCCGCTGGAGGCGGAGCGAGCGGCCCGCGGGAGACAGCCGGCGAATCGTCGTCGTCTGCAGATCCTCCCGACGACGCCGGAGGGTGATCGCCTGGCCCGGAGGCACTCGTCGGCGGGCTGTCGGGGCGGGGCGGAGCGCCCGGCAGCCGGGCGTCCGGATGGGGTGGAGTGCTCGGCGGTGGGCTGTCCCGGTGGGGTGGCGGGCTGGTGGGCGGCTGGGTGGGAAGTGGGTCGGCCGTCGCGGACGGCGCGGTGGGAGGAGGAGCTGGGTTGGTCGTGACGTCGTCGGCGGCGGGGCGTGGAGCGGTGGGACGAGGGGCTGGGTTGGGCGAGGGGTGGTTGGTGGTGGGGGGATGGGTTGTTGTTGGGGTGGCGAGGGGGGCTAGGTCTATGGGGGTGGCGGGGGTGTGGGTTAGGAGGCGGTTTGGGAGGGATCGGAGGGGGGTGGTGGTGATGAGCGTGGGCGGGAAGGGGGTGGGGTGTGCGCTGACGTGGTGGGTGAGGGTGGCTAGGGCTTGGTGGTCGGTGGTGGGGTTGCTGGGGCGGAGGGTGGCGTCGGTGAGGATTGGGCGGCCGTCGGCGTCGAAGAGGACGTTGTCGGGGGTGATGGAGCCGTGGGTGAGGTTCGAGGCGTGAAGGTGGGCCAGGGCCTCGGCGAGTGGGGCGAGGAGGGTGACGAGCTCGCCGCGGGACAGTGGGCCGCGGCGGGTGAGTAGGGCGGCGAGGCTTCCGGCAGCCAGGTGCTGGGTGATCAGGATCCAGCCGGTGTCGGTCTCGCGGTACTCGTGTAGTTGCGCAACGTGCGGATGCCGGAAGCGGGACAGCATGCTCAAGTCCTCGCGGAGCCGCCCCCGATCGGGAAATGCGCTGTGCGGGACGTGTTTGAGCACGGCGTTGCGGCCGGAGGCGCGGTCCCGGACCTGCCAGACGGTGCCGGCTGGTCCGGACCCGAGCTCGCGGCGCAGGCTGTAGCCGGTGAGGTCTGCGAGGTCCATGTCCAAGAGGATGCACCGATCGCGACCTCGCCCGTCGAAGTTATCCACAGCCCAGGGCGCCGGCCACGATCGGCCGCCGCCTACACTCGAAGGCGTGAGGGCTATCAGGTACGTGGAAGCCGGATTCGGCGCCGACGCGGTGGACTACGAGACCGCGTGGGCCGAGCAGCGACGGCTGCACGCGGAGGTTGCCGAGGGCACCGGCTCGGACACCGTGATCCTGCTCGAGCACCCGCCGGTCTACACGGCGGGCAAGCGCACCGAGCCACACGAGCGACCGATGGACGGTACGCCGGTGGTCGACGTGGACCGTGGCGGCAAGATCACCTGGCACGGCCCCGGGCAACTGGTCGGGTACCCGATCGTCAAACTGGCCTCACATGTGTACGTCGTGGACTACGTCCGGCGGCTCGAGGAGGCGCTGATCGGCGTGTGCGCCGAGCTCGGTGTGAAGACCGGCCGGGTCAAGGGCCGCAGCGGCGTCTGGGTCGCGGCTGACGACCGCGGCCGGGAGCGGAAGATCGCCGCGATCGGCATCCGGGTCGCGCAGGGCGTGACCATGCACGGCTTCGCGCTGAACTGCAACAACGACCTGGCCTGGTTCGACCGGATCGTCCCGTGCGGCATCTCGGACGCCGACGTGACCACGCTCTCCAAGGAGCTCGGCCGCGAGGTCACGACCACCGAGGTCCTCGAAGCGGTCCGCCGGCACCTCGACGATCTCCTCGCCTGGAACGAGTACGAGCGCAGCCCAGACATCGACCACCACGAGGAGCCGCCGACCGCGATCACCTACGGGTTGACCGTCTGAGGCTCCAGCCCCACCTCCGCGCGCCAATCGGCGTGCAACGAGCGCAACCGGTGTGCGATCTCCGGCTGGTCTGACAGGTGGTTGGTCTGCTCGCCGATGTCATCGCCCAGGTTCGCGAGGAACCAGCCCTCACCCATCGGCGCGTGCTCGTAGTCACGCAGATGCCTGGTGTTGGCGTCGTCGGCCACCCAGCTGAGCTTCCACTCCCCCGACCGCACCGCCCACTGAAACCCGCAGTCCCAGTGCAGGTTCTCGTGCGCCGCCTCAGCGGTTCCGGCCAGCACGGGCAGGATGTCGACGCCGTCAGCACCGTCCACCGTCGCGCCAGCCGCCGCGGCCAGCGTGGGGACCAGGTCCATCGTGCTGACCAGTGCGTCCGTACGACGTCCTGCCGGCAACTGGTCCGGCCAGCGCCAGAGCATCGGGATGCGGATGCCGCCGTCCCACAGCGTGTACTTCGTCCCGCGCAGCGGCGCATTGTCGCCGAAGTTGCAGGTCGACCCGCCGTTGTCCGTCACGTACACAACGATCGTGTCGTCGCCGGCCACGTCGAGCAGTCGCCCGATCTCCGCATCCATCAGCTCCAATTGGGCGAGGTAGTACTCGCGCCCGTGCGGGAGATTCGGCACGATCACGTCGTCGTACCACTCCATGAACGGACCGTCCGCATCCGGTGACCAGTCGCGGAAGGCCGGGAGCCCACGCGCTTCCAGCTCAGAGTCCGGCAGCTGCCAGCAGAAGTTGTGGACGGCGTTGAAGGCCACCATGCAGAAGTACGGCCGCTCGTCATCCGCATCCATGAACTCCGCCGCGCGGCGACCGAACTCTGCGGTCAGAAAGCCCTCGTGCTCAACTGGCTCGTCCCCTGACAGCAGAGGCTGCACAGCCATGTGGTGCGCGGCCGGCTGACCATACGACTCGACCGACTCGTCGGAGTGATGCAGGTAGTTCAGCCGCCCGAACGACTGCCCCGCCAGCCCGTACAGCGTCTCCTCGAACCCGTGGTGCGGCGGACACGCCCTGTCCCCCACGTCCTCTTTCCCGTAGTGCACCTTGCCGAAGTACGCCGTCCGGTACCCCTGGTCGCGCAGGATCTCCGCGAGCGTCGGTACGTCGTCCGGCGGGAACGCGGCCGAGTCGAACCATTGGCCGCCCCACCGCTGCTGGTACCGCCCGGAGATGATCGAGGCCCGTGACGGGCTGCAGATCGGCGCTGTCACGTAGGCGTCGGTGCAGCTCACTCCCTGCGCGGCCAGCCGGTCCAGCGCCGGAGTGCGTACGTCGGAGTGCACCCCGAGTCCACCGCGGTCGGCGTACCCATGGTCGTCGGAAACGATCAGCAGAATGTTCGGAGCGGGCAACAGTTCATCCTCTCGAAAGGCGCGCAGCCTGGTCTGACTTCGCACGGGCATCGGTCGCGTCAGGATCCAGCAGCAATCTCAGCTCAGCATCCAGCCGCCGCACCAGAGCCGTCTCACCGGACAAGTCGTAGAGCTCCTGCGGGTCGTCCTCGACGTTGAAGACCTGCGGCGCGTGCTCTGACCCGTAGTAGCAGTACTTCCACGGCCCGGTCTTCAGCATGAATCCACCGTCGACCATGCCCTGTGCGTGGTACTCCGACAGCACAGGTATGTCCTCAGCCTCCAGCAGCGTCTGGCCGGGCAGGGCGGCGTCGGGAGCCAGACCGGCGACGTCTCGCAGGGTGGGGAGCACGTCGATCAGGCTGACGTGTGCGGCGCTCCGGCCCGGCTGCAACGACGGGTGACGCAGCAGCAGCGGGATGCGTACGGCGGGCTCGTAGAAGCACTGTTTCTGCCAGATGCCCTGGTGACCGGCCATTTCGCCGTGGTCGCTGGTGTAGACGACCACGGTGTCATCCGGTACCGCGGCCAGCAGCCGGCCGATCTGGTGGTCCAGGTGACTGATCAGCGCCCAGTAGCAGACTGTCGCCTCCCGGATCTGCTCTTCAGTCAGCGGCTCGTCGTTACGGAACCCGTGGCGCAGCAGCGAGATCACCGGGTGCTGGTCGTCTGCGACGGCAGGTAGCTCGACGTCGGCCGGGTCATACAGTGCGCGGAACTCCGGTGGTGCGACCAACGGGAAGTGCGGATGCATGTAGCCGACGTACAGCAGGAACGGGTCCTCGCCTGGGTCCCGCAGGAACTCCACAGCGGCGTCTGTGGCGGCTGCGTCGTGCTGCGTGTGGACGTGGTCGCCTGTGCCCTGTTCGGTGACATGAGAGTTGGTCGGGCGTCGCCAGTCCGCCGTACGCCGGGGTGGACGCCCACTGTGGTCGAGCCAGAAGTCCAGGTCGTCGGTGAGGCGGCGGTCGAAGCCGAGTAGGCGGCCTGGTCCGTTGAAGTGCGTCCGACCCGCTATGACCGAGGTGTAGCCGGCTGCGTGCAGGTGGTGGCCCCAGGTGCGGTACGACGGGTCTGGGATCACGCCGTTGTCCCAGGCCCCGATCTGGTGCACGTACTGGCCGGCCATGAGTGAGAGGCGGGACGGCACGCACATCGGGCTGTTGGTGTACGCGCGATCGAACGAAACGCCCTGCGCGGCCAGGCGATCCAGGTGTGGCGTCTGGACGTGCGGGTGACCTGCCCAACCGGCTGCCGCGGCGGTGTGTTCGTCGGACAGGACGACGACGATGTTCGGTGGGCGCATGGCTCCTACCTTAGGCAAGCGGTTGCCTGTCCAGGTTCATCGAGTGTGAGCCGAAGTGTGTGCCGAAGTGTCTGCGGGCTGTAACCGCAGTTCGTCGCTACCTTGGGGGTGTGGCCAAATTTCTTGGGTTCTTGCTCGGCGTAGCAGTTGCTCTGGCCGGACCGGCCGTGTTCGGAGTCCTGGCGGCGCCGGGTGGTATCGAGCTGAACGCGAAGGGGATGGCGCTTGCCTACGGCATCGGCGCGCTGATCTTCTGGGCCGTGGTGTCGTACTTCTCCGGAGCCGGCGCGCTGGGGGCGTTCATCGCCTTCGGCGCCCTGATCTACTGCTGGCTCTGGATCCCGAACCGGACCACGAACTTCCTGAACGACGTCCCCGGCGTCACCAACGGGATGATCGAGGGGTCGAAGCAGTACACGCTGAACGGCGTGGTGCCGATCCTCGGGGTGATCTCGCTGGTGTACGCGATCCAGCTGATCGTCCGCAGTGTTCAGCGCCGGCGGCGGGAGCGGGCCGACGACGAGCGGCTGCAGCGCGAGCAGGAAGCCGCGCAGGCGCAGCAGGAGGCGGACGTCGCGGCCGTGTATCCGGTTGCCGGGGGCACCTATCAGGCTCCGGCTGCGTACGAGAGTCACACGCGGTACGACGACCTGTTCGACGAGCCCCAGGCGGCGCAGCCGCGGAACCAGGCCGACGATCAGACGCGGCAGTTCCCGGCCAGTGAGGCCGAGGAGTTCGACCACACACGGCAGTTCCCCGAGGCAGATGCCGAGAGCAACTACCCCGGCGAGGAAACGGTCATCGCACCACCTCCCGCAGCCGAGGAGCCGGTCGCACAGGAGGAGCCGGTCACGCAGGCGACCCCCGCAGCTGAGGTGAGCGAGCCGGCTGAGGAAACTCAGCCCGCAGAGGCGCCGCCAAGCGCGGCCACACCGGTCGAGGAGACCCAGGCAGCGGAGCCCAAGCCCGAGGCAGCCACACCGGCCGAGAAGACCCAGCCGGTCGCACCTGCTCAGGAGGCAGTCACGCCCGTCGAGCAGACTCAGCCGGCGGAGCCCAAGCCCGAGGCAGCCACACCGGCCGAGAAGACCCAGCCGGTCGCACCTGCTCAGGAGGCAGTCACGCCCGTCGAGCAGACTCAGCCGGTGGAGCCCAAGCCCGAGGCAGCCACACCGGCCGAGAAGACCCAGCCGGTCGCACCTGCTCAGGAGGCAGTCACGCCCGTCGAGCAGACTCAGCCGGTGGAGCCCAAGCCGCAGGCCGCCGCGCCGGCCGAGGAGACCCAGCCGCTGGACGCGACGCCTGAGGCGGCCGCACCGGTGGAAGAAGCTCAGCCGGCGGAGGCCAAGCCCGAGACAGTCGCGCCCGCTGACGAGACTCAGCCGGTCCCGCCTGCTCAGCCAGTGGAGCCCAAGCCCCCCGCAGCCGCGCCCGTTGAGGAAACTCAGCCGGTGGAGACGAAGAAGGTGGAGCGGAGTGTTTCACCTCGGGAGCAGATGGGGTCGCAGTATCGGGAGCGGATGGAGGACCCGGAGGACACCGGGGAGTTCCACATGGCGTTCGAGAACCCGGTGGTCAAGCCCGCCTAAGTGATCCGCGACCCGAGTTCGTCCGGGGCGCCGGCTACTTGGTGGAGGATTTTGCTGCGATAGCGCCAGAAACACTCCACCGATCTGCGGGAACCCTCCATCAAGGCAGACAGGCAGCGAGCACCGGGGGGCCGGGCAGCGGGGCCGCGGCGGGCGGTTCGGTTCGGCCGGACGCGCCGGACCACACCCGGCTCGGGGGATGGCCGGGGAAGTGGTGGGCTTGGACAGGCAATGACTTGTTCAAGCCCTCGGGGGCCCGTTGCAGGTCCTCGGAGGTGGCCGAGTTGGCCGGGTGCCGTGGTCAGCGACCCGGAATCCAGGTGGTGGACACCACTCCAGGGGATCTCCCCTGGTCTTCGGGGTTCTCCGGTGGTGTAGGAGGGGAGAACCCCCAACGGCAAGGGAGAACCCCTGCCGTGGAGGGTGCCGGAGTGCCTGGCAAGGGTCAGGCGACGTGCATGCGCTGCTGGTGCTGGTCCCGGCGCGCGTGCTCGGTGATGGCCTCGTCGTACGCCACGCTCGCCATCTGCAGCACGTCCCCCGCCATCTGGGCCCGCGGTGAGTCGGTGCTCCACGCGAGCACCAACTTCCGATGAATCGGGTCGCCCACCAGGGTGCGAGTGGTGACGTCAGCCGAAAGCATCCGGTACGACGTGGGCGAGATGAGTGCCACGCCCTGACCACTGGTCACGAACCCCATGAGCACCGACGTGTCGACCGAATGGTGCTCCACCCGAGGCTGGAACCCAGCGGCCTCGCACGCCGCCCGGAACAGCACGTGGAACCCGCTGTCGTCCGGCGGCTCACCGATCCACTCCTCGGCCGACAGCGACGCCAGATCGACCTCACCCCGCGCCCGCGACGCCTCGGCCACCGGGTGGTCGGCCGACAAGGCGACGTACGCCGACTCGGACTCAACAACCGTGGTGGACTCGACCCCAGCCGGCAGCCGCAGCTCGAACCCGGGGAACTCCCGCAGCAGCGCGAAGTCCAGCCGCCCGCTCTCCAGCTGCTGCAGGAGCACGCTGGTGGACCACTCGACCTCGATGCTCACCTGCTCGATCTCGCCGTGGGCGCGGAGCCGGGACGCGATCCCGGACATCGGCGCGGTCGGAAACCCGCCGAGCCGGACCGCCGACGACTCGACCGCGGTCATCGCGGACACGGTCGCCGACAGGTGGTCGACGTCGACCAGGATGGCTCGCGCGCGATCAACGGCGTACCGGCCGAGCGGGGTCGGCTTCACGCCGGTGCGGGAGCGTTCGAACAGCTCGCCGCCGAACGCGGCCTCGATCCGTTTCAGCTGCGCGGTCAGGCTCGGCTGGCTGACTTTGAGCCAGCGGGCGGCCCGTCCGACGGACCCCGCTTCTGCCACCAGGACCACCACCCGCAGGTGGCGCAGCTCAACGTTCATGCGTTGAGACCGTAGTCGAGGTCTGGACACAGCACACAGCGACCCTACATTGCGGTTTCGTCACAGCCGGGCCCGGTGCTGTAACGCCGGGCCCGGTCGTGACGATGTGCTACTTCGATTCGAGCGCCAGGGCCTCGCGGTAACCGAGGCGACGGCCGGTCTGCAGCAAGGTGCGCTCGTACAGCCGCGCGCCCATCCGGACGATCAGCACGGTGGCGGCCAGCAGCAGCGCGATCGCGACCAGTGGCTGCCAGACCGGTACGTCCTCGGTGAGCATCCGGCCCGGCATCGACATCGACGACGCGATCGGGACGAACGACGCCACGGTCTTGGCCGACGATCCCGCGAATACCGAGAAGAAGAACGGGATCATCAGGATCATCTGCCCCGGCAGCGTGGTCGACCCGAGGTCCTCCTGCCGCGTCGCGAGCGAACCGGCGACCGCCCACAGCCCGGCCAGCGCGACGAACCCGAGGACGAAGAACACCACGAACCACCCGGCGACCGGCGCGACCACTTCGAGGATGTCTGCCTGGTCGGTGGCGAGCAGCCCGATCAGTGACGCACCCGCGATCACCACGATCTGGGTCAGCGCCAGCACCGTGTTGCCCAGCACCTTGCCCCACAGCAGCGACCGGATCGGCACCGCGGCGGCCAGGATCTCGACGACCCGGCTCTCCTTCTCCTGGACGACGCTCTGCGCGATCATCATCCCGAAACCGAGCGCGGTCATGTAGAACACCAGCGCCAGCCCGATGTTCACGAAGTCGGAGACGATGTCCGGCAACGGGCCCGGTTTCAGCAGCTGCAATGAGACCTTCGTGCCGGCGTGCAACTCCGCCGGGGTCAGTCCCGCCTTCCCGGCGTTCGTTTCCATCCCGACGGCCGCGGCCGCTTCGCGGAGGGCACCTTCGACGCCCGAGTCGACGCGGTCCTTGCCGAGGACGACGTACCCGTCCGCGTCCGGCAGCAGCGCGGCCTTCACCTTGCCGTCGGTGACGGCCTTCTCAGCGGCCGGCCGGTCGGAGAAGCGGGTCGCCTCGTACCCGTCGCCGCCCGCCGTGACCGACGCCGTCTGAACGACCTTCAGGCCGGCGTCGTCGATGACCCCGATCTTGTCCGGTCCGCCCTTGCCCGCGAGGATCGCGGGCAGGATCACCGCAACCATCACGATCAGCAGCATCACCAGCGTCGAGCCGATGAACGTCTTGTCCCGCAGCTTCGTGGTGATCTCGCGCTCCGCGATCAGCACCCACGGCTTGTCCAATGTCTTCATCGGGTCGCCTCCCGGAAGATGTCGCTCAGCGCCACCCGCTCCGGCCCGAACTCGAGCACCTGTCCGCGGGTCAGCGCCTCCTGCAGGATCTTCTGCTCCACCGCACCGTCGAGTACGTCGAACAACGCCGTACCGCCGGCCACATCCCGCACCTGGATCCCCCGCACGTCACGCAGCCACCCGGCGTCGCCGTCAACCACCAAGCGGTACGTCGACGTAGGCCCGGCCGCCAACTCGGACACGGCGCCCGCGGCGACGACCTTGCCGCGAGCCAGTACGACGAGGTCGTCGCACAGCCGCTCGACCAGGTCGAGCTGATGGCTGGAGAACAGCACCGGCACCTCGGACGTCACCTCCTCGCGGAGCAGGTCGGCCATCGCGTCGACGGCGAGCGGGTCGAGACCGCTGAACGGCTCGTCCAGCACCAGCGCGATCGGCTCGTGCACCAGCGCGGCCGCGATCTGCACCCGCTGTTGGTTCCCCAGCGACAGCGTCTCGAGTACGTCGGAAGCACGCTCGGCGAGTCCGAGCCGCCCGAGGATCTTCTCGGTCCGCGCGGCGGCGCGCTCCGGGTCGAGACCGTGCAGCCGGCCGAAGAACACCAGCTGGTCGCGGATCTTCATCTTCGGGTACAGCCCGCGTTCCTCGGGCATGTAGCCGAAGTCCCGGCGTACGTCCTGCGTCAGCGGCTTGTCCTGCCACCGCACCTCGCCGGCCGTCGCGGCCAGGACGCCGAGGATGATCCGCATCGTCGTCGTCTTCCCGGCCCCGTTGGCCCCGACGAATCCGGTCATCCGTCCCGGTACGACGTCGAACGTCACGTCGTCCAGCGCCAGATGATCACCGAACCGCCGGGTGAGCCCAGCCACCCTCAGCATGTGTCACCGTTCCCATCAGCTTTCAGCCCCCGGCCGGGCGCTCGCCCGACCCTCCTAAAGCTAGCCAGCCGAAGTGTGCCTGCACGTCGCCCGCGCGGGTGATCACCGGCGTCATCCGCACGACGGATGGCTCAGCCGGTCGGGTCGTCGCCCGGGGTGACGAGGCCGCATTCGTAGGCGAAGACGACGGCCTGGACCCGGTCGCGCAGACCGAGCTTCAGCAGTACGCGGGACACGTGGGTCTTGACCGTCGCCTCTCCGACGTACAGCTGGTTGGCGATCTCGGTGTTGGTCAGGCCGCGGGCGATCAGCCCGAGCACCTCGCGCTCCCGCTCGGTCAGCTCGGCGAGCAGGTCCGGCCGGTACACCCGCTCTCCCCCGCCGGTGAATCGTTTGATCACCCGCCGGGTCACCTCGGGCGCGAGCAGCGCGTGCCCGGAGTGCACGACCTGGATCGCCTCCACCAGGTCCTCGGGCGCGGTGTTCTTCAGCAGGAAGCCGCTCGCACCGGCCCCGAGCGACTCGAAGAGGTAGTCGTCGCGGTCGAACGTGGTGAGGATGACGACCTTTCCGGCGTCCTCCGCGACGATCCGCTGGGTCGCGGTGATCCCGTCCATACCGGGCATCTGGACGTCCATCAGTACGACGTCCGGCCGCAACGCCAGCGCCAGCTCGATCGCCTTCTCGCCGTCCGCGGCCTCGCCGACCACGTCGATCTCCGGCTCGACGGACAGGATCATCCGGAATCCGGCACGCACCAGGTCCTGGTCGTCGACCAGCAGCACCCGCATCGGGTCGGTCACGCTTCTCCCCCAGCCAAAGGACGGTTCTGCGGATCCAGCGGGATCCGGACCCGGACCCGGAATCCTCCCACGGGACGCGGGCCGATCTCGCTCTCACCGCCGAGCAGGCCGACCCGTTCGCGGATCCCGACATGGCCGAGCCGGCTGCCGACCGGGGCGTGTTTCGGGCGGCCGTCGTCGAGCACCTCGAGCTCGACCGCGTCACCGAGATAACGCAGCGTGACATGGGCGCTGCGAGCCGTCGAGTGTTTGCGGACGTTCGCGAGCGCTTCCTGGGCGATCCGGTACACCGACACCGAGACGGTCTTGGGCAGCTCGGCCGGCGATCCGATCTGGTGGAAGCCGACCTCCAGGCCGAGGCTGTTCGCCTCCGCGATCAGCGCCGGCAGCCGGTCCGCGCCGGCCTGCGGCTCCTTGGGGTCCGGCGTACCGACGTCGAGGTCGGGGTCCGCCGAGCGGAGCATGCCGAGCAGCTGGCGCATCTCGTTCACCGCGCTCCGGCTGGACTCCTCGATCACGTTCAGCGCGTTCTTCGCGGCGTCCGGGTCGGCGTCCATCACCCGCCGGGCGCCGCCGGCCTGGATGCCGATGCTGCTGATGTGGTGCGCGACGACGTCGTGCAGCTCGCGGGAGATCCGCAGCCGCTCGTCGATCACCGCGCGCCGCGAGTTCGCGTCCTGCTGCGCCGCCAGCTCGGTCGCCTGCTGCTCGAGCTCGAACCGCTGTCGCGCGGTCGCCCACGCGGTCCGGCCCCAGAAGTACGCGCCGAAGAAGTACAGGACGTTCAGCGCGACGGTGATGATCACGTTCGAGACGTACGGCGAGAACAGGGCATGGTTCGGCCCCTCGATCGCGTTGTTCCGCAGCGCCTGCACGAAATTGATCGTCAGCCAGCCGAACATCACGACGAAGACGACCGCCACCGCCGCCTTCATCAGCCGCCGGTCGCGCGCCCACGCCACCGCGGCGTAGATCGCCATGAACATGGTCGCCTGCGTGATCAGGTTGCCTGCGAACGCGAACAGGGCACGCTCCCCGTTCAGCACGAACAGCACGGCGACCACCAGCAGCACCGGGATCGGCCAGCGGCGGCGGAAGCACAACGGCAGCGTCACGGCCGCGCTGAGCAGGTACGGCTCGACACCGCCGATCCCCAGATCCACCTGGTTCGGCGATCCGCCGCGGGCGAGTTCGGTCCCGAACACCGCGGCCAGCGCCATCCCGAGACCGAGCAGTACGTCGTACCGCTGCTCGCGGGCCGTCGGCGCGGGACGGGTCCAGCCGCGCACCCCGGTACCTGGTCCATCACCCGATCCATTAGCGGACGCCGGCGGGTTGCCTGGTTCGGCATCCGTACGCAGCTCAACCGTGGACATAGCTCATCAGCGTACGGGTGGGACGGCCCTGAGCGGGGACGCGTACCCTTGGGGGCGTGACCATCGCCCCAGAAGGACGGAAACTGCTCAGGCTCGAGGTGCGCAACGCGGAGACCCCGATCGAGCGCAAACCCGAGTGGATCAAGACCCGCGCCAAGATGGGCCCGGAGTACCAGGCGCTGCAGAAGCTGGTGAAGTCCGAGGGACTGCACACGGTGTGCCAGGAAGCCGGTTGCCCGAACATCTTCGAGTGCTGGGAGGACCGCGAGGCGACCTTCCTGATCGGCGGAGACCAGTGCACGCGGCGCTGTGACTTCTGCCAGATCGACACCGGCAAACCGGAAGCGCTGGACCGCGACGAGCCGCGCCGGGTCGCCGAGTCGGTCCGCACGATGGGCCTGCGCTACGCGACCGTGACCGGCGTCGCCCGCGACGACCTGGACGACGGCGGCGCCTGGCTGTACGCCGAGACGATCCGCCAGATCCACGAGCTGAACCCGGGCACCGGCGTGGAGATGCTCGCGCCGGACTTCAACGCCGTCCCCGAGCAACTGGCCGAGGTGTTCTCGTCGCGGCCGGAGGTGTTCGCGCACAACGTCGAGACGGTGCCGCGGATCTTCCGCCGGATCCGGCCCGGTTTCCGCTACGAGCGCTCGCTGGACGTCATCACCCAGGCCCGCGACTACGGGCTGGTCACCAAGTCGAACCTGATCCTCGGCATGGGCGAGACCCGCGACGAGGTCAGCCAGGCGCTGAAGGACCTGCACGCGGCGGGCTGCGAGATCATCACGATCACGCAGTACCTGCGGCCCTCGGTGCGGCACCACCCGGTCGAGCGCTGGGTGAAGCCCGAGGAGTTCGTCGAGCTGGACGCCGAGGCTCAGGAGATCGGTTTCGCCGGTGTCATGTCCGGTCCGCTGGTACGGTCCTCGTACCGCGCCGGCCGGTTGTACCGACAGGCCGTTGAGTCACGTATGAACGCCGCCAACTAACACCACGGCATGAACCAGGACAGGTAGAGATGGCCAAGAACGACGCGCCCGAAGAGAAGAAGACCAGCAGGCTCAAGCAGATCGTTTCGGCGTACAAGCTGACCCAGAAGTCCGAGCCGCTGGTCGGCCTGGTGCTCGCCGGGATCTTCCTCGGCATCGTCGCGCTGGCCGTGCTCGGCGGATTCCTGGTGGGCCCGCTGCTGGTATGGATCCCGCTCGGCGTCGCGCTCGGCTTCCTGGCCGCCACGATCGTCTTCGGTCGCAAGGTCGAGAAGGCGGCGTACAGCCAGATCGAGGGCCAGGCCGGTGCCGCCGCGTCCGCGCTGCAGACGCTGCGCCGCGGCTGGAACGTCGACCCCGCGGTCGCGGTCACCAAGAACTCCGACATCGTCCACCGGGTGGTCGGCAAGCCCGGCATCATCCTGGTCGGCGAGGGGCAGCCGAGCCGGGTGAAGAACCTGCTCGCGGCCGAGGCCAAGAAGCACAACCGGGTCGCCGGTGGGGCGCCGGTGACCCAGATCGTCGCCGGCAAGGGCGAGGGCGAGATCGACATCCGGAAGCTGACCAAGTACGTGATGAAGCTACCGGCCGTGATGCAGCCGTCCGAGATCACCGACCTGCTGCAGCGGCTGAAGGCGCTGGACGCGGTCCGGCCGCAGGTGCCGATGCCGAAGGGTCCGGTGCCGACGAGCCTCAAGGGCGCCCGCCAGGCGATGCGGGGCCGCTGAAATAGCTGTTGGGGGTATCTCTGAGTGAGACACCGGTAACCCGGTGGCCGCTCAGGCAGTTGATCTGTCGTGACGTGGCACGTGTGTGCCTCCGTGTCGCGCTGTGGGGTGGCTGGTTGGCCTTAAGGTGCGACCAGGACGGATCGATACAGGGGTAGAGATGACGGATGTGATGCCGCGCGTGCAGCATCCCGTGCACGCGCCGGAGACCGAGACCTGGCCGACACTGGCCCGGCCACGGTCGAACCCGGTCCGTCGGTACGGCGCTGCGACCGCGATCCGGCTGATCGCCAAGGATCTCCCGGCCACGATCCACCTGGACCGCAACCGCTCGTTCGGCCTCGGCGGACCTGCCATGCGGGTGCACCGTACGTCGGCGTTCCTGGACCGGCTCGGTCAGGACGCCGGGTCCGGGTTCGGCGAGGCGTACCTGGCCGGCGACTGGGACCCGGAGCCGGGCACCGACCTGGCCGACCTGCTGGTCCCGTTCGCCGAGCGGTTCAGCAACGACGAGACGCGGCACCTGCTGCCGAAGTGGGCGCAGTCGCTGCGCTGGCTGGTCACCCGGTCGCAGCCGGGCGAGCAGGAGAACGACCGGGCCGGTGCCCGGGAGAACGTCAGCCGGCACTACGACCTGAGCAACTCGATGTTCTCGGAGTTCCTGGATCCGACGCTGACCTACTCCGCGGCGTACTTCGGCGGCGACCCGACGGCCGATCTCGCCACGGCGTCGTACGACGAACTCTCCGCCGCCCAACTGCGCAAGCTCGACTCGATCCTCGACGCGGCCGGCGTGCGGTCCGGGTCACGCGTGCTCGACATCGGCTGCGGCTGGGCGAGCCTCGCGATTCGCGCCGCCCAGCGGGGCGCCTGGGTGACGGCGATCACGATCGCCTCGCAGCAGGCGTTGCTCGCGCAGCGCCGGATCGCCGACGCGGGCGTCGGTGACCGGGTGCAGGTCGCGCTGCGCGACTACCGCGATCAGATCGGCGAGTTCGACGCCGTACTGAGTGTGGAGATGATCGAGGCGGTCGGCGAGAAGTACTGGCCGGTGTACTTCGACGCGATCGAGCGGCGGCTCGCGCCCGGCGGCGTCGGCGTCGTCCAGGCGATCGTGATGCCGCACGAGCGGATGCTCGCGACCCGGAACACGTTCACCTGGGTGCAGAAGTACATCTTCCCCGGCGGTCTGATCCCGTCGATCGAGGTGATCGAGGACGTCACCGCGCAGCACACCGGCCTTCGCGCCGAGGTGGTTCGGCATCTCGGCGGGGACTACGCACGGACGCTGCGGGTCTGGCGGAACCGGTTCATCGAGCACTGGCCGGCGATCGCGGCGCTCGGGTTCGACGACACGTTCCGCCGGATGTGGGAGTTCTACCTCGCGTACTCCGAGGCGGGCTTCCGGACCGGGTACCTGGACGACGTACAGCTGCTGCTCACGCGGCGCTAACGCAGTACGACGACCGTCTTCGCGGCCAGGTCGTGCAGCCCGCGCCGGTCCCGGTCGAAGATCACCGCGGGGATCAGCAAGCTGATCAGCAACGCGCGGATGACGCCCGCCAGCAGACCGGGCGGCGCGGCGTACGTCTTCCGGTCGCGGACCGGGGCCACCCGCAGACCGCAGATCCGGTGGCCGATCGTGCCGCCGACCAGGCCGGTCAGGATCGCCGTCGTCGCGAAGAAGATCGCCGAGTGCATCAGGCTGTAGTCGCTGCCGCCCGCCCACATCGGCCGGCTCATCACCACGGACGCGATCAAGCCGGCGATCAGCCAGTCGATCAGCAAGGCCAGCAGGCGGCGGCCCCAGGTCGCCACCGAACCCTGGCCGTCCTCGGGCAGCCCCAGCCGATTGCCCGGGTAACGAAATTCTTCGGAGGGTCCGGTTGCGGCCGCCGCGGATGATGCCATGATGTCTAGCCTACGGACACACTCCGGGACGGTCCCACACGGACCGCGATATCTCAGGGCGTGACCGCCGTACACCAGTGGGTCAGCGCGGACACGCTGGGCGTAACATCCGCGAAACATCAGGGTCACGACGGAGAAACCGGCGGGCCCTACGTTCAGATGCAATCTCTGAGCCACCCTAGGAGTACGTATGTTTTCCAGCGCTGAGGAGCTGCTCGCCTACGTCAAGAACGAGGGCGTCGAGATCGTCGATGTCCGGTTCTGTGACCTGCCGGGCATCATGCAGCACTTCACCGTCCCGGTGTCGTCGTTCGGGCCCGAGGTCTTCGAGGACGGCCTCGCCTTCGACGGTTCGTCGGTCCGCGGTTTCCAGCAGATCCACGAGTCCGACATGAAGCTGCTGCCGGACCCGACCAGCGCGTACGTCGACGAGTTCCGTAGCGCCAAGACGCTGGTGGTCAACTTCTTCGTGCACGACCCGCTGACCGGCGAGGCGTACTCGCGTGACCCGCGCAACATCGCCCGCAAGGCGCAGGAGTACCTGAAGTCGACCGGTATCGCGGACACCGCGTTCTTCGCGCCCGAGGCCGAGTTCTACGTCTTCGACGACGTCCGGTTCGAGACCAAGGCGAACTCCTCGCACTACTCGATCGACTCGATCGCCGGCGCCTGGAACACCGGCCGGGTCGAGGACGGCGGCAACCGCGGCTACAAGGTCCGCTACAAGGGTGGCTACTTCCCGGTCGCGCCGACCGACCACTTCGGCGAGCTGCGCGACGACATCACGCTGGCGCTGGAGCGGTCCGGCCTGATCGTCGAGCGCGCCCACCACGAGGTCGGTACGGCGGGTCAGGCAGAGATCAACTTCCGCTTCGACGAGCTGCTCAAGGCCGCCGACGACGTGATGAAGTTCAAGTACATCGTCAAGAACACCGCGTGGAAGGCCGGCAAGACCGCGACCTTCATGCCGAAGCCGATCTTCGGTGACAACGGCTCCGGCATGCACTGCCACCAGTCGCTGTGGAGCAACGGCGACCCGCTGTTCTACGACGAGTCCGGGTACGGCGGCCTGTCCGACACCGCCCGCTGGTACATCGGCGGCCTGCTCAAGCACGCCCCGTCGCTGCTGGCCTTCACGAACCCGACCGTGAACTCGTACCACCGCCTGGTGCCGGGCTTCGAGGCGCCGGTCAACCTGGTCTACTCGTCGCGTAACCGCTCGGCCTGCATCCGGATCCCGATCACCGGCTCGAACCCGAAGGCGAAGCGGATCGAGTTCCGCTGCCCGGACCCGTCGGCGAACCCGTACCTGGCGTTCGCGGCGCAGCTGCTGGCCGGCCTGGACGGAATCCGCAACAAGATCGAGCCGGCCGACCCGGTCGACAAGGACCTCTACGAGCTCCCGCCGGAGGAGCACGCGGGCATCGCGCAGGTCCCGACCTCGCTGCCGGCCGTGATCGACGCCCTCGAGGCCGACCACGCCTTCCTGCTCGAGGGCGACGTCTTCACCGAGGACCTGATCGAAACCTGGATCGACCTCAAGCGCGACAACGAGATCGCCCCGATCCAGCTCCGCCCGCACCCGCACGAGTTCGAGCTGTACTACGACGTCTGAGCCGCGTAGCCGGCCGAAACGGCGGCAGACCTGGGAATCTCTCCCGGTCTGCCGCCGTTTCTCGTCGGGATGTGTAGGCGCTAGATCCCTACCACCAGGTGACCGGCAGCTTCAGGTACATGCAATAGTTCCCACTGCCGTTGTTGTCGCGGGCCTTCATCTTTTTGCGAGTCTCCGGGCCGTACCATCCATCAGCGGTCACTCCCACGTACGACTGCACGGTCTTCAGCGCCTTCTCGGTGGCGGAACCGAACTGCCCGTCCGTAGCGAGGTTGGTGCTGAACTTCTTGACGCCGCCACTCGCGGGGTGCGGCCCGTAGCACTCGTTGAGAGTCATCTGGAGCTGTCGGACACCGTCGCCGCTCGTGCCCTTGTAGAGGTTGCAGTTCAGGCTCCTGCTGCTCGTGGTCCCCGTCCCGTAGATCGGCACGATGCTCGCGCTGGGGTCGAGGTTGACGTTCCTGACGTACGCCCAGCTGTTGCAGGTGGTGACCGCCTCGGCGGGACCTGTGGCCAGGATGGATCCGGCCACGCCGACGGCCGCGACCGCGCTGATCATCAGGATGTTCCGTGGAGCTTTCTTCAACATACGCATCGAGAGAGTCCTCTGTGAGACGACAGGCAACACCTCGAACGTATTCGCAGCCCCTTTCCACTCCCTTTCTGTTCGCTTTCCACCGGTCAGACCACGATCGCGTCGGCAATCGAACTGGAGCGGATGCCGCACCCCCGCAGAAGCGCCACTTTGTGCACCGTTCGACCATTTCGCGGGCCGTTTGATGGTCGAACGGTGCACAAAGTGCGTCTGCGTCCAGGGGTTAGGCCGCGATCGCGTCTAGTTGTGCGATTGCCTCGGTGTCGAGGTGGACGGTGGCGGCGCGGAGGTTGTCCTCGAGGTGGGTGACGCTGCGGGTGCCTGGGATCAGGGCGGTGTGTTCGTCGTGGGCGAGGATCCAGGCCAGGCAGACCGCCGCGGGCGTCGCTCCGAGTCGGATGGCGATCTCCTGTACGACGGGATGCTCGGTCGGTGACGGGATCTGGTCGAAGGCCGAGCCCAGCGGGAAGTACGGGATCCATGCGATGCCGTTGGCCGCGCAGAGTTGGAGTTGGGGCTCGGCGGAGCGGTCGAGCACGCTGTAGGCGTTCTGGACGCAAACGATACCGGCGGGCAGCGCCTGCTCGAGCTGCTCGGTGCTGATGTTGCTGAGGCCGATCGCACCGATCAACCCTTCGTTGCGGAGGGCAATCAGTTCGGCGAGCTGGTCATCCAGGGGTACGACGTCGTCGCCGGAAGCGATGAGCCCCGGGCCTTGATCCGCTCGGCGGAGGTTGACGACGGGCACCTGCTCCAGACCGAGCGACGTGAGGTCGAGGTGGACCTGCTCCCGCAGTTGCTCCGGCCGCTGCGCCAGGGCCAGCGGCACCGGCGCGTCCACCCGGCGCGCGCCGACCTTGCTCACGATCACGAGGTCGTCCGGGTACGGGTACAACGCGGCCCGGATGTGCCGGTTCACCGTGGTGTGCCCGTAGAACGACGCGGTGTCGAGGTGGTTGATGCCGAGCTCCACAGCGCGGTGCAGGACCGCGCCGGCCGCGGCAGTGTCGACGTGTTCGAGTTGCATCGCGCCGTACCCGATCCGCGCGATCTCGTACTGCCCGAGCTTGACCGTGCCTCCGGGTCGTTCCGATGTCATCAGCAGTGTCCTCAGGTAGAGTCGATGGAAGTGGAGGTTTCTCCACTTACTTCGACGATAGCACTAACTGGAGGTTTCTCCACTTATGCGGGCGGATGCAGCGCGCAGGCGTGAGCAGGTGGCGGCGGCGGCCGCCGACGAGCTCGCCGATCTCGCCGTGGCCGCGCGCAACGGCGAGCCGGTACACCTGTCCCTCGACAGGGTGGCGGCCCGGGCGCGCGTCGGCGTGGCCACGCTGTACAGGCACTTTCCGACCCGCGAAGCGCTCCTCGAGGCGGTCTATCGTCAGGAGCTCACGCGGCTGTGCGACGCCGCGCCCGAGCTCGCCGCCGGCGCACCCGCCGACGAGGCCCTGCTCACCTGGATGCACCGCTATCTCGACTTCGTCGACTCCAAGCGGGCCATGAGTCTCGATCTGCGCAACATGGTCGCCTCCGGCGCCGTGACGCAGGCCGACACCCGCGCCCGGCTCTCCGCGGCCGTCGCACACTTCCTGGACTCAGGCGCGGCGGCCGGCGTCTTCCGGTCCGACGTACCTCCGGACGATGTCGTCGCGGCGATGGCCGGCGCGGTGATCGCGGCCGCTCCCGAACAGCAACGCGAGCAGACACAGCGCCTGCTCACCCTCCTGATCGAGGGTCTTCGCGCTCGCTAGACGAAGGACTGCGTGCCGATGACTCGCAGGAGGTCGAGCTTTTCGCGGGCGTCGGTGCCTTCGATCGGGAGGAAGGCCCGGACCCGTACGTCGGCCGCGGGCGTCAGGAGGGTCTCGCAGGTGAGGTCGAGCTCGCCGACCTCCGGGTTCAGGAACCGCTTGCGCGGCAGGCGGCGTACGGCGACCTCGTGGAGGTCCCACAATGCGCGGAACTCCTCGCTGTGTTCGACGAGTGCGTCGACCAGGCTCGTGACGTCGCGGTCGCCCATCCGGCGCGAATAGGTGCCGCGCAGGTCGGCGACATGGGCGGCCGAGTGGGCGTCCCAGTCCTCCTCGGGGAAGATCCGCCGGATCTCCGGATCGGTGAACCAGAGCCAGGTCAGGTTCCGGCCGAGGCCATCGCCGGGGCGTCGGCCGATGAGGACGTCGGCCAGCGCGTTCTGCCAGAGGACCTCGTCGAGGTCGGTGGCGACGAACACCGGGATGTCGCCGAGTCGTTCGACCAGACCGATCAGGCCCGGCCCGAGGTGCCGGCCGGCCAGGCGGAGCGGCGGCGCGAGGCCGGCCAGGTGGTACAGGTGGTCGCGCTCGTCCAGGTCGCAGCGCAGCGCGCGAGCGAGGCCGGCGACGATCGGCTCCGACGGGTTCGCGCCGCGGGACTGCTCCAGCCGCGAGTAGTAGTCCGTCGACATGCCGGCCAGCTGCGCGACCTCTTCCCGGCGCAATCCCGGCGTACGGCGGCGTGCGCCGTCGGGAAGGCCGACGTCCGCCGGCCGGAGGAGCTCGCGGCGCCGGCGGAGGAAGTCGGCCAGGCCGTCACGATCGATCACACGTTCCATCATGCGTGACGTACTGCGCGCTATCCAGGGACAACCTGTCCGTGGATGAAGTGGGCCTTCTCCGCGGCCGCCGGCGCCGCCAAGGTGGAGACAACACCAAGGAGGCAACACCATGCACTACCGCACGCTCGGCCGGACCGGTATCAAGGTCAGCCCGTACGCCCTCGGCGCGATGATGTTCGGTGCCGTCGGCAACGACGATCGCGAGGAGTCGATCCGGATCATCCACAAGGCCCTCGATGCCGGGATCAACTTCGTCGACACCGCCGACATCTACTCGCACGGCGGCTCGGAGGAGATCGTCGGCGAGGCGCTGAAGGGCCGCCGGGAACACGTCGTGCTGGCCACCAAGTCACACCTGCCGATGGGCGACGACCCGAACCAGCGCGGCAACTCGCGGCGCTGGATCACGACCGCGGTCGAGGACTCGCTGCGCCGGTTGCAGACCGACCACATCGACCTCTTCCAGATGCACCGCCCGGACCCGGAGACCGACATCGAGGAGACCTTGTCGGCGCTGACCGACCTGATCCGCAGCGGGAAGGTCCGGGCGATCGGTACGTCGACGATGCCGGCCAGCGAGCTCGTCGAGGCGCACTGGGTCGCGGAACGCCGTGGCCTCGAGCGGTTCCGCACCGAGCAACCGCCGTACTCGATCCTCAACCGCGGGATCGAGCGCGAGGTGCTCCCGGTCGTGCAGAAGTACGGGATGGGGGCACTCGTCTGGAGCCCGCTCGCCCAGGGTCAGCTCACCGGACGGGCGCCGGCGGACCTTCGGCGTACGGCGATGTTCCGGCACATGTCCGACCAGCGGCGGCTCGAGATCGTCGAGCAGCTGATCCCGGTCGCCGACGCGGCCGGGCTCAAGCTGACCCATCTGGCGATGGCGTTCGCGATCGCGCACCCGGCGGTCACGTCCGCGATCATCGGTCCGCGCACGATGGAGCACCTGGACGACGCGCTGGCCGGCGCCGACGTCGTGCTCGGTGACGACGTTCTCGATCAGATCGACAAGATCGTCCCACCGGGCACCGACGTCGGCCGCCTCGACATGGACTACGACACACCGGCCATCCTCAACCCGGCCCTGCGCCGGCGCCCGGTCGACGATCGCTCTGCCGCTTAGTTGTAGGTAGCGCTCACGTGGTAGACCCGGCCGCCCCAGCCGTCGTCCGGGAAGGAGTCGGAGATCCGGACGTACCCGGTCTTGGCTGATCCCAGGTGCGGCGTCAGGTCGAACGTCCGGACCGCCTTGTTCTCGCCGTCGTGGTACGGGGTCGTCTCGGTCGCCACCGTGGTCCAGTTCTGCCCGTCGCCGCTGACCTGGACGACAAACTCATTGTCGATTGTCAACGATACGGATGCCGACGTGGTGTCGGACGGGAACGGGAAGCGGTAGACGAAGTACGAGTGCCCGTCGGCGAACCGGTTCTGTACGCCGTTGCTCTGCGACCCGTCCGCGTCCCACAGCCACGGGGTTTCGGCTGCCGTACCGGTGTCGAAGTCGGCCGTGTGCGCGATGAGGATGTCGGACCGGGTCGTGAACGACAGTTGCGATCCGGACGTCGCCGACGCGGTCACCGAATGCAGGCCGTCCGGCGTACCCGCGGGAATCGTCACGTCGAGGTCGACGGACGTGGCCACGGGTACGGCGTTGCCGCGAGTCGTCAGCGTCACGGTCGTCCGGCTCGGCGTGACCGTCCAACCGGACGGGGCCGTTGCCTGGACGACGGCCTGAATCCGGTCACCCACCGGACCGGTGGCCTCTACGTCGACCTTCACCTTGACGTGGGTGGCGCTGCCGGTCGCGGGCATCACCACAGGCAGGGCCGGATCGGTTGTCGCGGACAACGATCGCACCGGCGGCGTCTGCGGTACGGCGGCGATCAGGGCACTCAACGCACTGGCCTGGGTACGCCAGTCGAAGACGTTCGGGGTCGCGCCGGCCCACCGCTCGCCGAGCCGGTCGGCCGCGTCGTGGTTGTTGTCCCAGATCGTGGCGGCCTGCTGCGCGACGAAGTCGGTGTAGCGACGGTCGTGCGTGGTGTCGGCGAGATCGGTCCAGTAGCGCATGAAGATGCCCTTGAACTGCTTGCCGTTGTCGTCACACGTGCGGCCCGGCGCATCGCAGGCCTCCGTCAGGACGCCGTCGGTGACGAGTCCGCCCGGAGCGATCGCGGCGTCCGCCAGCCGCCGGACCGTGGTGAGCAGTTCGGGGTCGCGGGTCGCGCGCCACAGCTCGAGGCCGGCGCCGATCGCAAGGCCCTGGTTGTAGCTCCAGACTGTGTCGCCGTTGCTCTCGCAGTTGCTCTTCAGGCCGTCGTTGACCAGGCCGGCGGAGTTGATCATGCCGCTGCCGGTGAACCAGTTCCAGCCTTCCTGCGCACGGCCGAGCCAGCGCTTGTCGTGCGGCAGGCGGTTGTGCAGTTCTGCGGTCAGGCGGATCCAGAGTCCGTTGGTGACGGCGTTCTTGTAGGTGCGTTCGCCGTCCCACCACACTCCCCCGCCGCACGAGCTCGGGTCCCAGTAGCCCTCGACGTACTCCGCGATCGTGATCGCCATGTCGAGGTACTTGCGGTTCTTGGTCAGGTCGTACGCCTGGATCCAGGTCAGGCCCCACCACTCGGAGTCGTCGATGGCGCGGCTGGTGAAGTTGCCGAGCAGCGGATCGCCGGACAGGTACCCGGCCGGGAACACGCCCTTGTCCTTCTCGAACGTGTTGTCCAACTGCCCCAGGTAGCGCCGGTCGCCGGTGCGCTGCATGTAGTCGCCGATGGTCTGCAACGCGACCGCGGAGTTCCACCAGCTCGACGGGAACCAGGCCTTGTTCGGCTCGTACGAGCCCATCAGTACGTCGGCCGCGACACGGGCCCGCGCGGTCGCCGTCGCACCGGCGGACCCACCGGCGGCACCGGCGGGCTGTGGCACGAGAGCCGCGGCGAGCAGGATCGCCCCGGCCGTCAGAACCTTCAGAATCTGCACACGACGATTCACACGATCTCCTCGAGATGCTTCATGGCGGCTCGGCTCACCGAGGTTGGAAACGTTTCGAGAACGTATCGTCGTCGCCCCCGACAACGCTGTCAATGCCTCACGACGACCAGCCCGCGAGACACTCAAAGTCGACCAACCAAGTGGACTTAACCTTCTTTGCATGACTTTTCTCTGGTACATCCCGAACCAGGTCGACCCCGGTCACCGCGGGGACGACGCCGTCCAGGGACACAACAGCATCGAGCGGCTGACCGAGCTGGCCCGACTCACCGAGAACCACGGGTGGTCCGGCGCGCTGCTCGGCACCGGCTGGGGCCGGCCCGACACATTCACGGTCGCGACCGCGCTGGGCGCGCGGACCACGACATTCCAGCCGCTGGCCGCGATCCGGCCCGGGTACTGGCATCCCGCCCACTTCGCGTCCGCGGCGAGCACGCTCGACCAACTGACCGGCGGGCGGCTCCTGGTCAACATCGTCTCCGGCCAGGACAACCTCGCGGCGTACGGCGACAGCGAGGGCGACCAGCCGCAGCGGTACGCCCGGACCAAGGAATTCCTCCAACTGGTACGGCGCCTGTGGACCGAGGAGGACGTGACCTTCGCCGGCGAGTACTTCTCCGTCACCGGCTCCACGGTCGCGACGCGTCCCGTCGTACGGGATGGCCGTCCGCATCCCCGGTTGTACTTCGGTGGCGCGTCGGACGCCGCGCAACGGGTCGCCGCGACGGATGCCGACGTACAACTGTTCTGGGGTGAGCCGCTGGACGGGGTCGCCGCGCGGATCGCACGGCTGCGGGAGCTGGAGAACGAGCTCGGTCGCGAGCATCCGCCGCTGGAGTTCGGGCTGCGGATCACCACGCTCGTCCGCGACACCACCGAGGAGGCCTGGACCGACGCCGAGGCGAAGGTCGCGAAGATGGCCGAAACGCACGGATCGCGGGACAAGCGCTGGTTCAAGGCGGTCGGCCAGCAACGCCTCCTCGACCTGGCCGAACGCGGCGAGGTGCTCGACGACAACCTCTACACCGCTCCCGGCAAGTACGGCGGTGGCGGCGCCGGCACCACGTGGCTCGTCGGCTCCCCCGACGACGTAGCCAAGTCCCTCAACAAGTACCGCGACCTCGGCATCACCCACTTCATCCTCTCCGACACCCCGTACCGCGAAGAGATCATCCGCATCGGCGACCAGCTCCTCCCTTTGCTGTCCTGACGCGTGTCGGAGCGGTCGAACCCCGGGGCTGATTGGATGGGTTTCATCGCTTGACGGACGCATGCCGAGTGTGATCGGTTGATTACCGAGCGCCAACGGTGGGTATGTGGCGCTGTGAGGCATGTGAGGAGCACAGATGGTCGAATATCTGCCCCGGTCCGCGTGGAACGCGCGCCCGCCGAACGGTGGACCGGGCAACCTGACCGTGTCGCGGGTCGAAGGCGCGGTCATCCACTGGCCAGGGACCGGATCGACGAGTGTCATCCACTCCAAGGCGGCCGTCGCGTCCGCGTTGCGTGGCTGGCAGGACTACCACATGGACACCCGCGGCTGGTCGGACATCGCCTACCAGGTCGCGGTCGACCAGGCCGGCCGGGCCTGGACGCTGCGCGGTCTGCGGACCCAGTCAGGCGCCAACGGCGACACCGACGTGAACGAACGGTACGGCGCGGTTCTGCTGATCCTGGTCACCGGGGAGCAGCCGTCGGCCGCGATGAAGGCGACCACCCGCGGGGTGATCGCCGACTTCCGCAGAATCTATCCCCGCGGTACGGCGATCCGGCCGCATTCCGCCGTACGCCCGGAGCCGACCGACTGCCCCGGAGACCCCGCCCGCGCCGCGATCGCTCGCGGCGAATTCACCCCAGGCCACTCGGAGGACGACGACATGACCCCGGCCCAGATGCAGGAACTGAAGAACTTCATCGAGGCCCGGACGCAGGCCTACGCGCTGTGGACACACCGGCAGCTGCGTAAGGACCTGTCCGCGGTGGTGAAGGCGTACGCGCTCGACATCAAGAACTACGAGCGCCAGACCGACGCCGCCGACGCCGCCCGCGCCGCCGCCGCGGTCTGGGCGACCGCCCCGAGGAGCCTGCAGGTCGACGGCACCCCTGCCGTGGACGAGCCGGCCGCGCCGGACCCGAACGCCGATCCGGACCTCAGCCTCCCGGACCTCGACCCGTTCCCGGACACGCCCGCCGAGGAGGCACCGGCCTCCAACGGCGACCAGCCGACTGCCTGATCCTGACGCTCCGTCAACGCCCTGCGGCCTTCAGAACCCGCAGGGCGTTGAGCGTGATCATCTCGTTCGGTCCGCTGCGCCCCCAGTCGACGACTTCCGGCGTACGGTTGCCGCCGATCGGACCCCACAACGGCGTGCCCGCGTTCCACCGTCCGTCCGGGCGGCGCCGGCGCTCCAACTCGTCCAGTGCGTCGGTGGCTCGCTCGTCCTTCCCCAGCCCGAGCCGTGACAACACGAGCAGGGCCTGCAGGATGTCGTAGTGCCAGTACGGCGGATAGCTCGGGCGCAACCACCGCGTGTTGATGACCTCACCGGTCGACAGGCTGCGGAACAGCCGGTGTTCCAGGAACAACTCCCCGGCCCGAAGCGCGGCATCCCGGGCCGCTGCCTCGCCCGTGACTCGGTAGTACTCGTGGAGTCCCCAAGCAGCGGCAAGCGACTCATGGAACGACGACCGCCGGCCGGACGCACTCCGGTCGCAGTTCCAGCCGCCGTCCGGCCACTGCCACTCGATCAAACCTTCCGCCAACTGCTGCAGCCGCGGATCGGCAGCCATGCCGAACCGGCTGCAGGCGCCGAGTGTATTGCCCTCGACGGACGCGCACCTGCGCACCAGCCTGTCGATGACAGTCACGCCGTGCTTCAACGAGCGCATGACCTCGGCCAGGTCGTACTCGGCCGCCGCCACCGCCCGCGGCTCCTGCGCCGGAACGTCCAGCTCCGCCAGGGAAACTATCCGCCAGTGGGCGCCGGTCCACTTCTTGTACGCCCGCTTGTCCGCGCAGGCGTCGGTCAGCAATCGACTCACGATCGCCCCGCTCAGCACGTCCTCCGCGTGCTCCTCCCCCAGCAGGTCCCGTCGGGCCATCCCCCGAACCGCCGGCTCCCCTGACTCCAGTAGCCACGCCACCGCATCCATCCACCCATTCTGGACCGATGGTTCGGCGATTGTCGGTGGGAGCTGGTTGGCTGTGCCGGTGGATCTCGAAGAGCTGACAGCGCGGTTGGAGAAGATCTCGGTCGGGTACGGCGAGCAACTGGGCTTCGACCGCGACCCGGACTGGTTCCTGCTGAAGCTCCAGGAGGAAGTCGGCGAGCTGACGCAGGCCTATCTCCAGCTCACCGGCCGCGCGCGAGCCAAGGGTGCGACGCCGGACGACATCCGCGCGACGTTCCACCAGGAGTTCGCCGACGTACTCTGCCAACTCCTCCTCTTCGCCCACCAGCACCAGGTCGACCTCCCGGCAGAGGTCGACCGAAAGTGGCTTCGCTACGAGGCCTGATCGGCCGGCTGCACCTTGGCGGGCGCCTTTGCCGCCAGCACCATGCCGACCAGCACGGCAACCGTGATCAGGATGTCAACTGTCATGCTCAGCGCCAACGGCGGCTGGACGGTGACCTCCATCCCGAGCAGAACGGCGTACGCGAGCGGCCAGCTGAGCGTGCCGAGGAGCTTCCACGCGACGGTCCAGCGGTTCGACGACCACAGCATCCCGATGCCGATCACGTAGGCGATCATCGGCACCCAGGTGCCCGGCAGGTACGGACCGAAGAACACCAGCGCGAGGGCGACCATGTCGCTCGGGCGCAGCTTCGGTGGGACCTCCACCAGGACCAGACCCTCGGTGGCCGCAGCAACGATCTCTTGCGGGTCGCCGAGGCGCTGCAGGATCTGCCGGATCTCGCTCTCCGAGGAGGCACCGGCCGCGCGCTCCTCGGCGATGTGCGCCTTCATGTCGTCGATCAGCTCGGTCCGGCGCGCTGCCGGCAACGCCTCGGCTGCCTTCGCCAGCTCGTTCAGGTACGCGTCGACCAGGCGATCGCTGTCCAGTTCCATGTTCATCCCCGTCTCCCACTCTGCAAGATCTTGTCGACCGAGGTGCAGAACCGTTGCCAGTCCGCGGTGAACGCAGCCAGCGCCTGGCTGCCCTCGGCCGTCGATGTGTAGTACCGCCGCGGTGGCCCGGACTCTGACTCGCGCCAGCTCGTCTCCACCAGGCCTTCCCGTCGTAGCCGGGCCAGCAGTGGGTAAATCGTCCCCTCGGTGGTCACCAGACCGTCGACCTCGCCCAGCGCCTTCACCAACTCGAAACCGTAACGAGGCTCTCCCTGCAACAGCGCCAGGACGCAGAACTCCAGCGTCCCGCGCCGCAGCTGGGTGAAGACCTTCTCCGCTACCATGCGATACAAGGTACCTGCTCGCGCCAAGAACCTGCAACCACCTCTGACCGGTCAGGCGGTTTTGGGGCGGACCGAGAACATCAGCATCAGCACGACGGACGGGATCACCACGACCCAGAGGCTGCTGAGGTTGAACAGCACCGGCGCCAGACACACGACCAGGAGGTCGAAGCCGCGGGCCGGCTGGGAGAACAGGCCGGGCGGGATCGCGCCCATCGGGGACGTGACCAGCGGTCCGGCGTACGACGGCGGCCGGGCGGACGCCTGCCGGACGGTACCGGAGATGACCGCGGCGACCACGGCGAAACTGGAAGCCGCACTGCCGATCGCGGGATAGGCGCAGGCCGCCCAGACGATCGTGAACAGGCCGGGGACGACCGCCATCACGATCCGCAACTCGCGGAGATCCCAGCCGAGTGCGCGCACGAGTCCGGTGGAGCGGCAGGCGGTGCGGAGTCCGTCGAGCATCGGCCGTACGGCGATGAAGCCGGCGATCGCGGCCGCTATCGGTACGAGGACGTGGAAGCCGGCGCCGTGGACCGCGTACGGGACAACCAGCAGCCCGAACGCGACCGCGATCCGGCGCGGCCAGCGCAGGATCCGATGGAACTCGCGGTGCACGATCGCGGCCCCGTCCGCACCCCGACCGCGCCGGGAACGCACCCGCCCCTTCAACCGCCAGTGCCGCCCCGCGATCACGTCCCCAAGCATGCTGACATCAAGACTGCTAGCCGCCCCCGCGAGCCCGGCCAGCAACTCACCCCCAGCAATCACGCTGACCCGCCCGAGCCGATCAAGCGTCCGCGAGGCAAGCATCGCCAACCCAACACACACCACGACCGCCACGACGCACAACAGCAGCAGGTACAGCTGACCTGAAGTCACCCCGCCTGCCTCGCGAACCGCGCCGATGTGCAGCGTCGGATGGCCGTAGGTGTCGATCACTTGGTTGGTGAAGCGGTCCTCGCCTGGGCGGAACGCCAGGAGCACCGTCGGGATCACGGCGGCGGCCAGCAGCACGTCCGAGACCCGCAGTGCCCATCGCGAGCGCCTCCCACTCTGCTGTGCCCATACCGTTGCGACTGCGGCGCAGACGAGCACGGCGCCGATCAGTACGGCGGCCTCGATGACGTCGAACCACGGCTCGCCGAGCAGGGCCCAGATGACTGCGCCGGCCACGACCCCGATGACCGCGACCGAGGCCATCACCAACCGGTACGCCGGCCTCAGCAAGGACGATCGGTTCACCGGGGTCGCCAGCAGCCAGAACCCAGTCGCCCGCGACGCCGACACCGGGCCTACCGCGAGCAGCACCCGGATCGTGGTTGCCAGCAGCAACGGTATGACGATCCACGGCAACCACGAGGTCAGCTGTCCGCACGTCCACGAGGTGCAGGTCGCGGCGTTCGAGTTCAGATGCCGTACGACGTTCCCGCCGGTCGCCCCGACCATCGCCAGGGTGAACAGGACCAGGTACACGTCCTCGAAGACCTCCCAGAACGACCGATCCGCGTGCTGCCGCCGCGTGGTCCGCATCCACGACCGCAGCGCCCGCGACGACGGGATCGTCCCGAAGTCCGAAGGATCGAACCGCACCGGCCCGTCGGCAGCGCTCATGGGAGCGGAGTGAGGGTGACGACGGAGTCCGCGACCGTCTCGACCAGCGCCGGGTCGTGGCTGGCGAAGAGGATCGCCGTACCGGACCTCTTCTCCTCGACGAGCCGGTCGGACAGCCACTGCACGCCGCCGGTGTCGAGACGGGCCTCGGGCTCGTCGAGGACCATCAGCTTGCGCGGGCGGACCAGCGCCGTGGCCAGCGCGAGCCTGCGGCGCTGGCCGGACGACAGCGAGCCCGGCAACTGGTCAGCGGCCGGCAGCAGACCGATGTCGTGCAGCGTCGTGTCCACCAGGTCTTCCGGCGACGAGTTGCCGTGCGCGCGGGCGAGAAGGTCGAGATGCTCGGCCGCGGTCAGGTCCGGGAAGAAGTCCAGGTCGTCGAGCAGGGTGGCGACGTCCCGGCGGACCGCCTCGGCGCGCTCGTCGATCGGCAGACCGTCGAGCAGGATCTTCCCGGCCGCCGGTTCGGCCGCGCCGACGATGCACTTCAGCACGGTCGTCTTGCCCGCGCCGTTCGGCCCGACCAGGGCGATCGCCTGGCCGGCCCGCAACGTGAACGTGAGGCCCTCGATCACCGGACGGTCGCCGTACTTGTGCTGCAGATCCGTCACCGCCAGCCGGGGCGCCGCCTTCTTGCTCATTTGTTGCAGCTCACTTCTTCCGGACCAGCGTCAGCCCGTCGCCGATACCGAGCATGATCACGTCGACGC
Organism: Kribbella soli; assembly: GCF_004331345.1. Taxonomy (GTDB): domain Bacteria; phylum Actinomycetota; class Actinomycetes; order Propionibacteriales; family Kribbellaceae; genus Kribbella; species Kribbella soli. Next base: position 909,331 of record NZ_SJJZ01000003.1, read on the forward strand.
GCTCGTCCTGGGCGACGTGGGCGTTGAACTCCTTGCGGTCCGCCGGACCGTCCGCGTCCACCACCCGGCCGCCGGCCAGCGTGTTGTCGAACAGCAGCAGCCCGTTCGGCCGGATCAGCGGCAGGAGGGCCTCGAAGTACTGGATGTACCAGCCCTTGTCGGCGTCGACGAAGGCCAGGTCGAACTCGCCGTCGAGCTTGGTCACCGACTCGTGCGCGTCGCCGATCCGCAGGTCGATCTTGTCCGCGACCCCGGCCCGCTCCCAGTACTTGCGGCCGATCGAGGTCCAGTCCGCGTCGACGTCCAGACAGATCAGTTCGCCGTCGTCGGGCAGCCCACGGGAGATCGCCAGCGCGGAGAAGCCGGTGAAGGTGCCGATCTCGACCGCCCGGCGGGCACCGATCAGGCGGGTCAGCGTGGTCAGCAGACCGGCCTGGTCCGCGGTGGTCAGCATCACCGCGGGGTTACCGAGCTTCTCGGTCTCGGCGCGCAGCTCGGTCGCGATCTCGTCCAGCGGCATGCCGTGGGCGAGCATGTAATCGTGCAGTTCCTCGGTCACCGGTACCTGATGGCCCATGAAATTCGCCCCTCCGTGTATTAGATCGGTCGCCTGTAGTCTCTATGGGTTGTTCGTTGGCCTGACACCCACCCCACCTCGAGGGAGCACCCCGTATGCGCATCGCCGTCGCCGGCTCGATCGCGACCGACATCCTGATGACGTTCCCGGGCCGGTTCAAGGACCAGTTCCTCGAGGAGCAGATGCACAAGGTCTCCCTCTCGTTCCTGGTCGACGAGCTGGTCGTCCACCGCGGCGGCGTCGCCGCGAACATCTGCTATGGGATGGCCCAGCTCGGGTTCCCGACGCTGCTCGTCGGCTCAGTAGGCGCCGACTTCGCCGAGTACGGCGCTGCGCTGACGGAGGCCGGCGTCGACATCTCACACGTCCGCATCTGCGGGAACGTACACACCGCCCGGTTCACCTGTACGACGGACCTCGACGCGAACCAGATCGCCTCGTTCTACACCGGCGCGATGGCCGAGGCGCGCGAGCTCGACCTGGGCGCGATCCATCAGGCCGCGGGCGGTGTCGACCTGGTGCTGATCGGCGCCGACGACCCGGAGGCGATGCTCAAGCACACCGAGCTGGCCAAGCAGCACGGGATCGCGGTCGCGGCCGACCCGTCGCAGCAGATGGCGAGGATGGACGGTGCGGACATCCGCACGCTCGTCGACGGTGCGGCGTACCTGTTCAGCAACGAGTACGAGGCCGGGCTGATGGTGCAGAAGACCGGCTGGAGCCACGCCGAGATCCTCGAGCGGGTCGGCGTACGCGTCACCACCCACGGCGGCGACGGCGTCGTGATCGAGGACACCAGCGGGATCCTCGCGAAGGTCCCCGCGGTGCCCGCACCGAACCTGGTCGACCCGACCGGCGGCGGCGACGCCTTCCGGGCCGGCTACCTGACCGGCCGCGCCGCCGGCCTCGACCACGAAGCGGCCGCCCACCTCGGCTGCACGCTGGCGACCACGGTGCTGGAGACGGTCGGCACGCAGGAGTACAGCCTGGACCACCCCAGCTTCCTCGACCGGCTCACCAGCACGTACGGCGCCGACGCTGCCGCCACCGCGAAGCAGGCGCTGGGTGTGATCGCCTAGGACCCGTCCTAGGTAGACGTGACCCGGTCGATCGTGAACGTGGCCTGTTTGCTGTTCGCGATGCCGACCCGGATCCGGTAGCCGCCGATCGCCGCGGACTTCTTCGGTCCGAGCGTGACGTGCTTGTTGCCGACGTAGAAGGTGATGGCGGTCTTGTGCCGCTCGTACCCGACCATCTGCCCGCCGTTGCAGGTGAAGCCCTGGTCGGAGATGAAGATGTTGCTGCCCGAGAAGTCGAACCGGCCGTCCTTGAACGACCCGGTGCAGTCCGCCTCCGGCGCAGTCGGCTTAGGCACCGGCTTCGGCGTCGGTCGCGGCGTCGGCTGAGCGGTCTGTGTCGGGGTCGGCGTGACGACGGGCGTCGGCGTACTGCTATCCGACGTACTACTAGCCGGCGCCGACCCAGCGTCCGACCAAGTCCCTGACCCACCGCCGCTGCAACCAGCCAGCACCAACGCCGCACCCGCTACGCCCAACCATCGCAACCGACCCATACCGCCAGCGTCCCAACGCCCCAGGTGTCAGCGAGCAGAGTGGCCGCAACCTGTCACAGCCGGATGGAGGAGGGTTGTCCTCTTGGGCGGGATTATCGGTCGACAGTGTGCACGCTCGACAGGTAGAGCACCAGCGAGACACCGTACGCACGACCACAATCACGCTCAGGTGCACTACCCAGGCAACCGACACCTCCTGTTCCCAATGCACACCCCGCCCTTTCACCGCACCACCCGAAACACCTCCACCACCCATCCGTCACAAGCGCCGGATATCCCCTCGTGTTGGGGGTTCTCCCGTCGCATACCAACGGAGAACCCCCAACGCGGAGGGATAACCCGTCTTCTGCTCGAGATCGGGCCGGCCCTGGTGTGTCCTGCTGGTCGACGAGTTCGGCTGAACCCCGAGTTCGAGGAGTTCGTCGCCGACTCACTCCTGCGTCAGTTGCTCTGAGAGCGGGCCCACAGGCCTCGGACGTGGCCGATGTGCCGGCGCATCAGCTGCTCGGCGCCCTCGCCGTCGCCGGCCTCCATGAGGTCCAGCAGCTCGTGGTGTTCGGTGGCAGACGGGACCAGGCGGCCGCTCTCGACGAGTGGAGTCAGGCCGAGTAAGCGCGTCTGGGAGCGCAGGTCCGACACGACGTCGACGAGTTTCTGATTGCCGGAGTACGCGAGCAGCGTCACGTGGAAGACCCGGTCCGCCTCGATGTACGCGATCAGGTCGCCGGCCTGAGCCGCCACCACGATGTCCTCGGCCAGCCGCCGCAGCCGCGGGTAGTCCTGCGCCGGGATCACGGGTACGACGTCCCGGATCGTCGGCGGCTCGATCAGCTGACGCAGCGCCGCCAGGTTGTCGAGGTCCTCATCGGACACGTCGGTGACCCGGAAGCCCTTGTTCCGCAGCGAGATCACCAGGCCCTCGCGGACCAGGTCCAGCATCGCCTCGCGGACCGGTGTCGCGGAGACCCCGAACCGCGCACCGAGCGTCGGCGCCGAATACACCTCCCCCGGCTTCAGCTCGCCGGAGATCACCGCCGCCCGCAGTGCGTTGGCGACGCTGTCGCGCAGGTTCTCGCGTTGCGCCAGCCGCCGTACGCTCGGCAGCGGCTCGATCGAATCGGCAGCCATGGTTCACCTCCTGGGTCGCCGCCTATTGTGAAGCACCGGTCATCAGTGATTCGGGATGCCACCCCCGACGGATGCGACCAGCTCGGTGAGCCGCTCGAAGACCCGCTGCGTGCCCAACCCGTCGTGCTCGTACTCGTTCGTCACCCACGCCTGCACGTTGCCGACCCGGTGCGCGGTGTCCAGCTGCAGCCCGGAGTCGACGTACATGTCGTCGAAGTACACCGCGGCCGCCACCGGTACGTCGTTCGCGGCCAGCTGCTCGAGGTCGTACAGCTCCGGCCACCGCGGCCGCTGCGCCAGCACCTCGACCGCGCCCTGGAACGGCCGCAGCCCGCGGATCTCGGAGAACATCCAGGGGTACATCATCTCGCCGGTGAACAGCAGTGGCCGCGCGTCCTCGGCGAACTCGGGATGCCGCGCCCGCTCCGCCTCGGCCGCCCACCCGGTCGCCCCGTCACCGGATCCGTAGATGCTCTCCTGCAGCGCGGCGAACAGCGGTTCCGCGAGGTACGACGACGATCCCAGCACCTGCCCGAGGAAGCCGTCGGACAGCTCGTCGCCGTTGAAGGCCTCGTCGATCAGCCAGTGGATGCGCTCGTACCCGGGCTTCATCCCGAAGTCGATCCCGAGCGACTGCAACCGCCGCACCGTCAACCGATCCCCGTCCGGCAGCCGTACGTCGGACTCCGCCAGCCGGTCCGCGATCCGGCCGATCCGCTCCACGTTGTGCGGGTACCGCCGGTAGAACTCCCGGTTCTTCGCCGCCACCCGCGGATAGGTCCGCCGGTACACCTCGGCCGCCGACGGGTCGATCGACGCGAGCCCACCGGTCACGTAGCACGCGGTCAAGGCGTCAGGCGCCTTGGACAAGTAGGTGAGCGTGAGGAAACCGCCGTAGCTCTGGCCGAGTGTCGACCAGCGGCGGCCACCGAAGACCTTGTTCCGCAGCTGCTCGGCGTCCGAGATGATCGAGTCCGCCCGGAAGCACGCCAGGTAGTCGGCGCCTTCCTCGGCCGACATCGACGCCATCCGCCGCCCGCTGACCGGGGTACTCCGGCCCGTGCCGCGCTGGTCCATCAGCACGACCCGGTAGTTCTTCAACGCGTGCTCGATCCACCCCGACACACCGGTCGGCCGCGGCCCCTTCCCACCGGGACCGCCCTGCAGGAACAGCAGGCACGGCAGGTCCTCGTCCTTCCGCGTCGGATCGATCAGCTCCCGCGCGAACACGGTGATCGACTCGCCCGGATCCGACCAGTCCAGCGGCACCGAAACCTCGTGCTCACGAACGTGCATCCCCGGAATCGTGTAGCTCGTCATGAAGCCTCTTTCCCCCTGCGTCTGGCGTCCCATTCCGGGTTGATCCGCGGTACGGCGGCCAGCAGCGTCTTCGTGTACTCGTCCTGAGGATCCCCGAACACCTGGTCCCGTGTCCCCACCTCGACGATTCTGCCTCGGTTCATCACCGCGACCCGCTGCGAGATCTGCCGTACGACGGCCAGGTCGTGCGCGATGAAGACGTAGCTGAACCCGCTCTCCCGCTGCAGCCGCATCAGCAGCTCCAGCACCTGCGCCTGGATCGACACGTCCAGCGCCGACACCGCCTCGTCGCAGATCACCAGCTTCGGGTTCACCGCGAGCGCCCGGGCGATCCCGATCCGCTGCGCCTGCCCGCCGGAGAACTGCGCCGGGTAGCGCCGGCAGTGGTCCGGGTTCAGACCGACCCGCTCCATCAGCTCCTGCGTGAACGCGCGCCGCCCGCCCTTCGGCGTGATCCCCTGGTACGTCAGCGGCGCTGTGACGATCCGCTCGACCGTGTACCGCGGGTTCAGCGACGAGAACGGGTCCTGGAACACCACCTGCACGTTGTTCCGGAACGTCGCCAGCTCCCTGCCCCTGGCCTTCGTCACGTCCTGCCCGTCGAACACGACCGTACCGGCCGTCGGCTCGAGCAACCGCGCCGCGATCCGCGCGGTCGTGGACTTGCCGCTGCCGGACTCCCCCACGATCGCGAGCGTCTCACCGAGCTCGACCTCGAAGCTCACGTCATCGACGGCGGTGAACGTCGACCTGCGAGCCATCGTCCCTTCGCCCCGGGTGACGAACTCCTTCGTCACGCCCCGCACCTGCAACAGCGTCATGAGAGCACCTCGTCATCGATCCGCGGTACGGCGTCCAGCAGCATCCGCGTGTACTCGTGCCGCGGAGCCGAGAACACCTGCTCCGCGGTCCCGTACTCGACCGGATCACCCGACTGCATCACCAGCACCCGCTGGGCGATCGAGCTGATCACCGCGAGATCGTGGGTGATGAACATCATCCCGGTCCCGGTCGTCGACTGCAGTTCGCCGAGCAGCTCCAGGATCTGCGCCTGCACGGTCACGTCGAGCGCGGTCGTCGGCTCGTCCGCGATCAGCAACGACGGCGAACAGCACAACGCCATCGCGATCATCACGCGCTGCCGCATGCCGCCGGAGAACTGGTGCGGGTAATGGTCGACCCGCCGCGCCGCATCCGGGATGTGCACCCGCTCCAGCGCCTCGATCGCGACCTTCCGGGCCGCACTCCGCGATCCACCGCGGTGTGTTCGGTACATCTCGGAGATCTGCAATCCCACGGTGTAGTAGGGATTCAGCGACGACAGCGGGTCCTGGAACACCATCGAGATCGCGTTGCCACGCACGGATCTGAGGTCGCGGTCCGAGCGCCCGAGCAACTCGGCACCGTCCAGCCGGACGCTGCCCGACGTACGGGCGCCCCGCGGCAGCAGCCCGAGTACGGCGAGGGCGGTCATCGACTTGCCCGACCCGGACTCGCCGACGATCCCGACCGTCTCGTCCCGACCGACCGTGAACGACACGTTCTTCACCACGTCGACCGGTCCGCGACTGGTCGGCAAAGTGACAGTCAGATTGTCGACAACGAACAATTCGTCACTCATGACGACACCACCCGTACCCGTGGATCGAGGGCCGTGTACAGCAGGTCCACCACAACGTTGCCGATGACAACGAAGAAGGCGGCGAGCAGGGTGACCGCCATGATCACCGGCTGGTCGTTCTTGGCGATCGAGTCGGCGGCCATCTTGCCGATCCCGTTCAGCCCGAACACGGTCTCGGTGATCAGCGCGCCGCCGAGCAGGCCGGCGAAGTCCATCCCGAAGATCGTGGTGATCGGCGTCAGCGCGGGCCGCAAGGCGTGGCGGCGCATGATCAACGCGCCGTTGAGTCCCTTGGCCCGCGCGGTCCGGTAGTAGTTCTCGGCCAGCGTGTCGATGACGTTGCTCCGGGTCAGCCGTGCGTACAGACAGGCGTAGCCGACGGCCAGCACGACCCACGGCATCAGGTACGACTCGAACCACAGCAGCGGGTTGTCCGCGAACGGCACCGCCGACGGGAACGGCAGCAACTGCAGCTTCACGACCAGCACGTACTGCAGCAAGAGCGCGAGCACATAGTTCGGCACGCTCACGCCGCCGAGCGCGAGGCCCATCGCGGACCGGTCCCACCACGTGCCCTGCTTGACCGCGCTGACCAGACCGCCGATCACGCCGACGAGCAGCCAGAGTACGGCGGCACCGACCGCGACCGTGATGCTCACCGGCAGTCGCGCGGTGATCATGCTCCACACCGACTCGTTGGTCTGGAAGCTGTACCCGAGACACGGCGCCGAGCAGTGCACCGAGCCGTAGTCACGGCCCACGAAGATCCCGCTCAAGAAGTCCCAGAACTGCGTCAGCAGCGGCTGGTTGAGCCCCAGCACGTCACGGATCGAGTCGATGCGCTCCGGCGTACACGTCTTGCCGCAGATCATCACCGCGGGATCCGGTGAGAGCTTGAAGAAGATCAGGTACGTGAACAGGCAGACAGCCAGCAGGATCAGTACGACGCCCCCGAGCCGGCCTAGGACGTAGCGCATCATGCGGCTTCTCCCTGGTCGATGAGGGTGCGGATCTTGTCGCCTAGGACGGTCAGCGAGAGCACCGTGAGGAACAGGAACAGGCCGGGAATCGCGAAGAACATCGGATCCACCGAGTACCAGCTCACCGAGCTCGAGATCATCTGGCCCCAGGACGCGGTCGGCGGCGAGACGCCGACGCCGAGGAAGGACAGACCCGCCTCGGTACCGATGTAGCCGGGGATCGCGAGCGTCGTCATCACGACGATCGAGCCGCGCAGGTTCGGCAGGATCTCCCGGAACACCACCTGGGAGTCCTTCGCCCCGGACGCCCGCGCCGCCTCGACGAACTCACGGTTCGCCAGCGTCATCGTCTGGCCGCGGATCACCCGCGCCAGGTACGGCCAGCCGAACGCGCTGATCACCACGACCAGCAGCACCGGCCGGTTCCCGGACGGCAGCGACGACAGGATCGCGATCATGAAGATCAGCGCCGGGAACGCCATCAGGAAGTCCATCAGCCGCGAGATCACCTGGTCGATCCAGCCGCGGTAGAACCCGGCGAGCATGCCGAGCACGACGCCGAGGATCCCGGTCAGCAGGGTTGCCGACAGCGAGATCGTGATCGACACGCGCGCGCCGTACACGATCCGCGCGAACAGGTCGCGGCCGTTCTGCGGCTCGACGCCGAACCAGTGCGAGCCGCTGATCCCGCCGAGCGAACCGTGCGGTACGCCGCCGAGGTCGGAGTTGATCGCGGCCGAGTCGAACTGGTACGGCCCCCAGCCGCTGAGTTTGGTGATCAGCGGCGCGGCGACCGCCATCAGGACCACGATCGCCAGGAACACCAGGCAGGCCAGCGCGCCCTTGTCCCGCGTGACCGTGGTCAGGATCCGCCGGCCCGAGGTGGGCGGTGCCGACGACGGCACCGCCTCCTCGACCTCGACGAGGGTAGGGCTGGCTGTCACTTGCCGCTGTCCTTCAATCCGACCGACACCAGGTCGATGCCACCCGAGAACCCGTCGTGCAGGTAGGCGCCACCGATGTTGCTACCGACAAGCATCAGGACCTTCTCGTACAGCAGCGGGACGACCGGCGCCAGCGCCATGATCTGCTTGTCCAGTTCGCCGTACGCCGCATTCGCAGCCTTCACATCGGTCAGCTTGGCGATCTCGTCGATCTTCGCGTTCACGCCCGGGTCGTTCAGCTGTGACAGGTTGCTGTTGCCCTTCGCGGTGATGTTGCGGCCGTCGAACAGCGGCGGCAGGAAGGTCGCGCCGGACGGCCAGTCCGGGCACCAGCCGGTGATCGCCGCGTCGTGCTGCTGCGACGTCGTACCGATCACCTCGTAGTACGTCGCGGTGTCGATGGTGTTGATCTTCACAGTGATCTTCAGCGGCTCGAGCGCCTGCTGGATCGCGACCGCCATCGCCTGCATCTTCGGTTGCGCCCGGGTGTCCAGCGTCATCGTGAAGCCACTGGCGAAACCGGCCTCGGTGAGCAGCTTGCGAGCGCCGTCGACGTCACCCTTGTGGTCCGGGCTCGGGTACGGGTCGTAGTCCACCCGGCCGGCGATGGTCGGCGGCTGGATGCTGGTGGCGATCTCGGCGAGGGTCGACCCGCCGACCGCGTCGCGGACGGTCTGCTTGTTCACGGCGAGGTTGATCGCCTGCCGCACCTTCACGTTGTCCAGCGGCTTCTTCGTGGAGTTCAGCCCCATGTACGTCGTACAGCCGCCGAGACCGCTCATCGTGCGCTGCTTGAGCTGCGCGGTCTGGACCCGGGCCACCGTGGCGGCCTGGATGGTGCCGGCGATCGCGTCGGCGTCGGTACCCTGGCCGGCGATCATCCGCTCGTCGATCGTCGCCGGGTCGAGGCCGAACGTCCACTGGAACGCGTCCGGGTTCGCCTGTCGTACGTCGTCGGTCTTCTTGTCCCACTTGTCGTTGCGGACCACCTTGAGCGACGCGCCCGGCTTGTACTCGGACACCTTGTACGGCCCCGACGCGATCGGCTTGCTGTCCAGCGCGTTCCCCGCGCCCTGCCCCTTCGGCACCGGCGTGAACGTGTTCTGCGCGACCACGCTGCCGAAGTCGGCGTACGGCTTCTTCAGGTGGAACACGATCGTCTTCGCGTCCGGCGTCGCGATCGTCGCCAGGTCACCCGACTTGTAGGGCCCTTGGTACGACGCGGGCGCCTCGATCAGCTGCTTCGCGTACGGCGAGCCGATGCCGATCTCCGGATCCCAGGCCCGCGAGACGCCCCACTTCACGTCGGCACTCGTGATCGGCGCACCGGTCTCGAAGAACAGGCCGTCCTTCAGCGTGAACGTCCAGGTCTTGCCGCCGTCGGACGGTTTGCCCGTGTCGGTGGCGAGGTCCGGCACGATCTTGGTGCCGTCGGCACCCGGTGCGGCGCCCTGGGTGGTGAGTGTGCGGTAGATCAGCCGGTAGAAGTTGTTGACGCCGCCGTCGAAACCGCGGGCCGGGTCGAGGTGCGAGAACGCCGCGTTCGCGAGCACCTGGAGCGTGCCGCCCTGCGCGGCCTTGGCGCCGGGACCGGCGGATTCACCGGTCGCGCCGGACGTGCCGCCGCCGCACGCGGTCAGCGCGAGCGCCGCCGATGCCACGAGCCCCACCAGCATGGAAGTTCTCTTCATCAGTCTTCTCTTTCCGTTCGCAGCCACACACGCATGGCCAGGGCCTGACGGTTTCCCCAGAGGAAGTACGGCACGAACGTCACCGGTACCTCGTCGATGGCGGATTCTGGGGTCTGTTCGGTGAGCACGGGGTAGAGCTCGGAAGGCGCCGCCGGCGCGACACCGGCGGTCAGTTCGAGCACGAGATGGTCGTCCTGCTGCCGCGCGATCGCCTTGGTTACGGCGGTCGGCGTGAGCAGCAGGTCGTCGATCGGCGCCGCGGCATCTTGTTGCTCGACGCAATAGACCAGCGGTCCGCGGGCGACCGCGATCGCGCCTCGGGTCGCATCCAGGTACGGGTGCGAGCCGTGCGCTCTCGGTGCCATCGGCAACGTCAGCCTCAGTACGTCGCCGGCGGCGAACGTCCGCCGCACCACGGCCCATCCGTCCACCGCCGCTATCCGCTCTTCGTTGCCCTCGTCTGCTCCGGGCACGGACAGCTCGGCGCCGGCCGCCCACCGCGGGACACGGAGGGCGATCGCCCGCTCCTCGGCCGGTGCGTCCTCGACGGTCAGCGTGATCTCGCCGTCCCACGGGTAGTTGGTGGTGACGGTGACGGTGAGGTCTTCGGTCGTGAGGCGGGCGTTGGCGTAGATGCCGACGTACAACGTGTTGTCGCGGTGGATCGCGACGTGGTCCTGGAGCTCGGACATCCAGCGGATGATGTTCGGCGGGCAGCACGGGCAGCCGAACCACGCGCGCCGGAGCAGTTCGCCGCCGTCCTCCATCCCGGAGCGCTGCTCGTGGTCCGGCCGGCGCTGCAGCGGGTTGTCGTAGAAGAACGCCGTACCGTCGGCCGAAAGCCCTACGGCATAAGCGTTGTAGAGCACGGTCTCGTACACGTCGAGGTACGACGCCTTGCCGGTGGCGCGGAACATCCGCCAGGCCCACTGCATCGTCGCGATCGCCGCACACGTCTCGGCGTACGCCCGCTCCGACGGCAGCTCGTACCTGTCGCCGATCGCCTCGTCGGAGTGCCTGCTGCCGAGCCCGCCGGTGAGGTACAGCTTGGTCGCGACCATGTCGTCCCACAGCCGCTCCAGCGCTGCCAGCAGCGTCGGATCGCCGGTCTCCAGGTGGACGTCGGCCGCGCCCGCCGCGAGGTACGCCATCCGTACGGCGTGACCGGTGACGGAGGGCAGCTCGCGGAACGGCACGTGGTCCTGGAAGTACTCCCCCGGGAAGATCGTGTGCTTGAGCTTCCCCTGACCACGCCGGTCCACGAACAGACGAGCCTGGGTGAGGTAGTCCTCGTCGCCGGTTTCACGATAAAGCTCGACCAGCGCCATCTCGACCTCGGGATGCCCGTCGACAACCTCCTCGCCGCGTTCGCCGTACTTCCGGACAACGAGATCCGCGAACCGCCGGGCGATTGTCAGCAATCGACCATCAGACAATCGACGCTGCGCCGCGACGGCCGCCTGGATGAGGTGGCCGAGGTTGTAGAGCTCGTGGCCCCAGCCGAGGTCCGACCAGGGCTGCTTGGGCTGGTCCGGGTCCTGGAAGTACGAGTTCAGATAGCCGTCCTCGGCCTGCGCCTGCTCGAGCAGTTCGACGACCTCGTCGAAGAACTCCCGCGCACCGGCCGGCGCGTCGTCGCGGTCGACCTCATAGGCGAGGCCCTCCAGCGTCTTGTAGAGGTCGGTGTCCAGGAACGGGTACCGCCCGCGGTACGGCTCGACCGAGGGGTCGGCCAGCCGCCGGAGGTTCTCCAGGTTCCCGGCCTTGCGCAGCTCCCTGATCGCGTGCGGGATCGTCGCCCGCCGGTTCCGCTGCTGCCAGTCGTGCAGCAACCCTCCGGTCAGCTCCACGCTCAGCCCTAGGTTCGACTCTGTGCCGTGTGACATTGCACAGACCCTAAGTGCAATGTCACACCTTGCCAAGAGCAAACGGAAGACGTTTACACGCCAGAAACGATCCGCCCCGTGACGATTCGGTGGCCCTCTGCAGCGGCATCGTGTTTCCGTGACCGCCCCACGCCTCGATCTCCGCCGTCGGCCCACCAAGCCCGCCGGCAACCTGTTCCGCGTCACCGCCGCCGTGAGCTTCCTGAGCCTCCTCGTGCTCTGGGCGGCCTACGAGTGGTGGCCGTCGCCCGGGTTCGAGTCCTGCCACCGAACAGCGGGCGGCGAGCCCTGTCCCCCGAGCGTCGACTCCATAGGGAGTGCGCTCGATCCGCCGCAGCTCATCCTCGTGACGGCAGTCGTGGAGCTCGTGGCGATCGGCTGCTACCTCGCGCTCGCAGCGGCTCGACGGACGCTCGACCTGCGCACCGGCCTCCGCTGGTCACCGGTCGCGGTCGCGGTCATCGCCCTCGCCGTCGGAGGCTTCGGGTGGTTGATGGACGGTGGTGACCTGAACAGTTTCGGCTCCGTCGCGCCCGGCTTCGTCCTGCTGTTCGCCTTGTGGCTGCTCACCCCACTGGTCCTTTACGGCATCCATCGCGGCGACCGGGGCGCGGTGATCCCGGTCGCGATCGGTCTGGCACCAACAGCAGCCTGCAACGCGGTCGTGGTCCAGGACGACCCAGCCGGCGCGCTACCGGCCGTCATGCTCGTCGTTGCAGTGCTCACCGTTGTCGTTGTGCGCAGGCGGCAGTGATCTAGAGGCAGTGATTCAGAGGCGGGGGTCGATCGGTTCGGACTCGAGCGCCAGTACGGCGAAGACGCACTCGTGGATGCGCCACAGCGGTTCTCCGCGGGCAGCGCGGTCGAGGGACTCCAGGCCGAGGGCGTACTCCCGGAGCGCCAGAGAGCGTTTGTGGCCAAGATTGCGGTCGCGGAGGCGGGTGAAGTTCGCCGGCTCGGTGTAGTCAGGGCCGTAGATGAGCCGCAGGTACTCCTGCCCGCGCACCTTCAGCCCCGGCTGGGCAAGACCCTTCGCCGTGCGGGTCAGGTTCGCGGCGGGCTTCACCACCATGCCCTCTCCCCCGGCCCCGGTCAGCTCCTCCCACCACCCGACTCCGGCGTCCCAGTTCTCCGCGTCCACGAACAGCCGCCGCGTCTGCGTGATCAACTCCGGGCCCGCGGCAACCATCCGGTCCGCGACACCGAGGTGCCAGGCATGCGGTTGTTCCTGGTACGTCGCCCCTTCGGACGCAAGCACCTGGAACGGCGCGAGTCGCACGCCGTCCAGCCCGTCGGTCGGCCAGCAGTACCGTCGGTACGCCGCCGTGAACCGCTCCGCGTTCGCCGTACGGCGCTCGGCCGACGCCAGCAGGTCACCGACGTCCAGGCCGGTCGCCTGGGCGGAACGTAGCGCGGCGGTTGCTGCTGGCAACGACGTACGAGCGGCCGCGCCGACGGCGGCGTACTGGTTCCGGAGGAGGTCCTCGGCCTTCGCGCTCCACGGCAGCAGCTCGGCGTCGAGCAGCAGCCAGGACGTATCGAGTTCCTCGAAGACACCAGCAGCAGAGGCGACCGAGCGCAGGCGGAGCAGCAGCTCGTCGGTCAGCTCCGCGCCGAAGAACGACCGCCCGGTGCGAGTGTGGATCGCGCCGCGGCCGGCCAGACCGAACCGCTTCTCGGCCAGGCCGTCGTCGCGCGTCAGCAGCACGACTGCCCGAGAGCCCATGTGCTTCTCCTCGCACACCAGCTCGGTGACGCCCTGGCCCCGGAAGGTCTCGAACGCCTGCCGCGGGTGCTCCAGCAATCCCGGCTCCGGCGAGGTCGCGACCGGGCTCATCGTCGGCGGCAGGTACAGCAGGAACCGCGGATCGATCGCGAACCGGCTCATCACCTCCAGCGCCGCACCGGCCTGCTCGGCCCGGACGCTCAGCCGTCCGTGCGACGCGGTCTCGATCACCCGGCGACCGGTCACGTCGGTCAGCTCCAGTACGTCGGGCTCGCGCGACGGCGCCGTTGCCACATGCAACGGTTTCGCCGGCGCGTAGTACTCCTCGGCCGCCTGCACCGCCACCAGCTCCCGCTCCGGGTAGCGCAGCGCGGTGAGCGATCCGCCGAAGACGCAGCCCGTGTCGAGGCAGATCGTGTTGTTGATCCACTCCGGCTCGGGCGTCGGCGTGTGCCCGTAGACGACCGTCGCGCGACCGCGGTAGTCGTTCGCCCACGGGTAGCGCACCGGCAGCCCGAACTCGTCGGTCTCCCCCGTCGTCTCGCCGTACAGGCAGAACGAACGGACGCGACCCGACGTACGACCGTGCATCCGTTCGACGAGACCCGCGTGCGAAACGACGAGGTTGCCGCCGTCGAACACGTAGTGCGAGATCAGCCCGTCGATGAACGCCGCGACCTCATCGCGGAACTCCGAAGGCTCGGCGGCCAGCTGCTCGAGCGTCGTCTCGAGACCGTGGCTGATCTTCACGTTCTTGCCCCGCAGCGCGCGCAGCAGCTTGTCCTCGTGGTTGCCGGGAACGCAATAAGCGTTGCCGCTCGCAACCATTCCCATCACGAGCCGGAGTACGCCGGGAGAGTCGGGACCGCGGTCGACGAGGTCACCGACGAAGATCGCCCGCCGGTCCGGGTGTACGGCGTCGACGGGCCGGCCCACGTCGTCGCGGGTCAGCGTGTAGCCGAGATCGGTGAGCAGCCGCTCGAGTTCGGGACGGCACCCGTGTACGTCGCCGATGATGTCGAACGGGCCGGTCCGGTCGGTCAGGTCGTTGTACAGCCGGGTCCGTTCGAGGCTGACGGCATCGATCTCCTCGACACTCTCCAGCACGTGAACGGTCCGGAAGCCTTCACGTTTCAGGCTCCGCAGGCCGCGTTTCAGCTGCGAGCGCTGCCGGGTGATCACCTTCGACCCGAACTGCCGGTCAGACCGCTGCTCGTTCCGCTCGACACAGACCCGCTCCGGCGGGTCGAGCACGATCGCGACCGGGAGTACGTCGTACTCGCGGGCCAGGTTCACGAGCTCCTTGCGGGCCTCCGGCTGCACGTTGGTGGCGTCGATCACCGTCAACCGCCCGGCGGCCAGCCGCTTCCCGGCGATGAAGTGGAGCACCTCGAAGGCGTCCTTCGTCGCGGCCTGGTCGTTCTCGTCGTCCGAGACGAGCCCGCGGCAGAAGTCGCTCGAGATCACCTCGGTGGCCAGGAAGTGCTTGCGCGCGAACGTGGACTTGCCGGAGCCGCTGGCACCGACGAGCACGATCAGCGAGAGAGCCGGTACGTCGATCTTCATCGGGCGTCCTCCCGACGGAACAGTGCCAGCTGGGTCGGCGGTCCTACCTCAGGGTCCTCGGCACCGACGGCCCGGAACTGCACGGTGTAGCCGAAGCGGTCCGCGACCTGCTGGGACCAGGTCCGGAACTCCGCGCGGGTCCACTCGAAGCGGTGGTCCGGGTGGCGGAACTTGCCGGCCGGAAGCGACGGGAAGCGCACGTTGTACTCGCTGTTCGGGGTGGTGACGACGACCGCGGCAGGGTGTGCCGCGCGGAAGACCGAGTCCGCCAGGGCAGGCAGCCGTGGCGGGTCGACGTGCTCGACGACCTCCATCAGTACGACGGCGTCGAGCCCGGCGAGTCGCTCGTCGGCGTACGTGACCGACGACTGCAGGAACTTCAGGCGGTCGCGCTGACGATCCGGCAGGTCGTCGTAATGCAGCCGACGCTTGGCCGCGATCAGCGCCCGTGCCGACACGTCGGTCGCGATCAGCTCGCCGATCATCGGGTCCTTCAGCAGCTCGCCGACCAGCGCGCCTTCACCACATCCGATGTCCGCGATCCGCCGCGCACCGAGCTCCCGCAGTACGGCGGCCACCGTGGTACGCCGTTCGACGGCCAGCGACACGGAGCCCTCATCCGGGCTCTCCTCGGCCAGCTCGACCCCGTCCACCTCAGCCAGCCGCTCCAGGACAGCGTCGGCCAGGTAGCGCCGGTGCGCGAGGTAGCGGTGCGAGATCAGGTCCTTCTCGGGATGCGCGGCCAGCCAGCCCTCGCCGGCGCGGACGAGTTTGTCCACCTCGTCCGATCCGACCCAGTAGTGCTTGGCGTCGTCGAGGACCGGGAGCATCACGTACAGGTGCTTGAGTGCGTCGGCCAGCCGCAGTACGCCGGTCAGCCGCAGGTCGACGTACCGCGAATCACCCCACGCCGGGATCTCCGGATCGAGCGGCACCGGGCGGGCGTCGACGGTCCAGCCGAGCGGCGCGAAGAACCGCTCGGCGAGATCGGCGCCGCCGTTGCACGGGAGCGCCGGGACGTGGACCTCGAGCGGGATCGGGCGCGCGGCGAGGTCCGGGCGGGCGTCGCAGCGGCCGTTCATCGCCGTACGGAAGAGCTTCCCGAGCGCGACGGCGAGCAGACTGGAGGCGGCGTACGGGCGGTCGTTGACGTACTGCCCGAGGGTGAAGCCTTCGGCCGCCTTACCGCGGCCGGCTTTCACCAGGCCGATCGGGTCGATCTCGAGCAGCACCGCCGCCGTACAACGCTCGCCGGTCGCCTCCGGGTAGAACACATGGGCCGATCCCCCGGTGACGTCGATCGCCTGCGGACGGGCCGGGTTCTTGTGCAACAGGAACCCGAAATCGCTCGCGGGCGCGTCTTCTCCGGCCAGATCGGTACCAATCGTCAGGAACACCGTGGTATTCGATCACGGGTCGAGGATTGAGACACGCGGATTCAGGTCTGGCGTGTTCCGGGGTTTGGTTCTAGCTTGTCTTGAGAAGATGAGTCGCTACAGACCGTCCTTCCCCGCTGACAGTCGGTATTTGTCCCCGGTTTGTGGCGAGAGCCCAACCACGCCGCTACGGGGAAAGGATCATGGCAGCTCTTTCATGCCACACGGGGTGTGGCCGGTGAAACCCCAGACATTCGAACTCGTTCGTTACACCGACATCAGTGGAGTTTCCGGGACCGGCGTCGTCGCCGAAGGCTGTGTGTTCACCGACGGCTCGGTCGCCCTGCGCTGGCACGGCGCGAATCCGTCGACGGCCGTCTGGCCGGACCTGGACTCCATCCTCGCCGTTCACGGCCACTGCGGCGCCACCGTCGTGCGCTGGCTGGACGTCTCCGAGATGGAACCAGTACCAGGCACCGACCTCCTGCCCGGCGAGCTCACGCACATTCTCGCCACCGGCCGGCGCACCCACCACCACCAGTCGGCCGCCGCGTCGGCCTGACCGAAACGTCGCCTGGCTGCCCTTACGGGGTGAGGCCGGTCAGCGCGAAGAACTCCTGCCGCGAACTAGGGCTGTCGCGCAGGATCCCGTGCAGCGACGACGTGACCGTCCGCGAGCCTGCCGCACGTACGCCGCGCAACGACATGCACTGGTGCTCGGCCTCGATCACGACACCGACCCCCTTCGGGTCGAGGTGGTCCTGGAGCCAATCGGCGACCTGCTTCGTCAGCCGCTCCTGCACCTGGAAGTCGCGCGCGAACAGCTCCACCACCCGGGCCAGCTTCGAGAGCCCGAGGATCCGGTCGCCGGGCAGATACCCGACATGGGCGACGCCCTGGAACGGCAGCAGGTGGTGCTCGCACAGCGACTGCACCGGGATGTCCTTGGCCAGGACGAGCTCGTCGTACCCCTCGTCGTTCGGGAACGTGGTCAGCTCGAACTCCCGCGGCGTCAGCATCTCGGCGTACGCGTTCGCAACCCGGCGCGGGGTCTCCGCCAGGTGCGCGCTCTGCGGGTCCCGCCCGAGGGCGGTCAGCAGGTCCGCGACGGCTCGCTGCGCGGCGGGCAGGTCGATCTCCGCCCGGCGCGCGACGATATGGAGGGGGACGGACTCGAGGTCGGCCGAGATCGCCATCTGCACACTCCCTGAGGTATCAACGAACTGACATCATACTGTTTGACCAACCGATGTTGTCGATAGAATCATTCCGTGGACACGCCCTGGGATGCCGCCGTTCAGGCGGTCGCCGTACTGGAGGAGCCGACTCGTCGCCGGCTCTACGAGTACGTCGTCAGCCGGCCCGAACCGGTGAGCCGGGACGATGCCGCGAGTGCGCTCGGGTTGCCGCGGACCACGGCCGCGTTCCACCTCGACAAGCTCACCGAAGAGGGTCTGCTCGACACCTGCTACGAGCGCCGCACCGGCCGCACCGGCCCGGGCGCGGGACGCCCCGCGAAGCTGTACCACCGCTCCGACCGCGAGATCGAGATCACCCTCCCCGAACGCCAGTACGCCGTCGCCGGCCACCTCCTCGCCACCGCCATCCAGGACGCCGAAACCACCGGCCTCACCCCTCGCGAGGCGGTCAACCGCCGAGCCCACGAGTACGGCGAAGCACTCGGCCGAACCGCCCGCGACCGCGGTGAGGGGGACGTGTTGGTGCAGGTGCTCGAGGCGCATGGCTTCGAGCCACGGCCGGAGGAGGACGGGATCGCGCTGGCGAACTGCCCGTTCCGGCGACTGGCGAAGGACCACCCGCAACTGGTCTGCGGCATGAACCTGCACCTGGTAGCCGGCCTCCTGACCAGCCTCGACGCCCCACTCCAGGCCGAACTCGCCCCCACCCCAGGCCACTGCTGCGTCCGGATCACCGGACGCGCACCACTCACCAACCCCTCGGACGAGCCCCGACCAACGGACAGTTGAGCGTGCCGCGCCGCCCCGGCGGACGGTTGGTGAGTGGCGGAGGTCCGCCCCTCACTAAGCTCGCCCCGTGGCGAAGAAGCAGAGTCAGGGAACACCCGCGACCGTTGCGCTGACGAAGGCGATGGTCGAGTTCACGACGCATGCCTACGAGCACGACCCGGCGGCGAAGTCGTTCGGACTCGAGGCAGCCGAGGCGCTCAGGCTGGCGCCGGAGCAGGTGTTCAAGACGCTGCTCGTCGAGGTCGACGGGAAGCTCACAGTCGGCGTCGTACCGGTCGACAAGCAGCTCGACCTGAAGGCGATCGCGGCCGCGGCCGGCGGGAAGAAGGCAGTGATGGCCGACCCGGTCGCCGCCGAGCGCACCACCGGGTACGTCGTCGGCGGCATCAGCCCGATCGGCCAGAAGCGCGCCCTGCCCACGGTCGTCGACAGCACCGCCACCGACCACCCGACGGTCTACGTGTCGGGCGGCCGGCGCGGTCTCGACATCGGCCTGTCCCCCGCCGACCTGATCACCGTGACCAAGGCGCGTACCGCGGCTATCGCCAGATAACCGGCGCCGACCACTGTCATCGACCAACAGGATCGAGGTTCGGTGGGAGGATCTCACCGCTTCCTCGCCGGATCAGTGACGGCTTGAGCACCAGATGCTGTGGTGGCCCGTTGTCGCCCGCGAGCCGGCCGAGGAGGATACGACCGACCTCGGCGCCGATGCGCCGTACGTCCTGCCGAATCACTGTCAGACCCGGCTCGATCAGGTCGGCCAAGGGAAAGTCGTCGAACCCGACCAGAGCCACCTTGCGCACCATGCCCGCGGACCGCAGTGCGCGAACAGCGCCCACTGTGATGATGTTGCGCCCGGCAACCAGTGCGGTCGGAG
Source organism: Kribbella soli (assembly GCF_004331345.1). GTDB lineage: Bacteria > Actinomycetota > Actinomycetes > Propionibacteriales > Kribbellaceae > Kribbella > Kribbella soli. The sequence continues at coordinate 928,587 of NZ_SJJZ01000003.1, forward strand.
GGTCTGTCGAGTCGAGGAAGTCGGCGACCACTCGCGTTGCTTCCTCCTCGCTGCGCACACCGTGGACGAGCAGCAGCGGATCGAATCCGATCTGCGCTTCCTCGAGGGCTGCGCGGTAACCGGCGATCCGCTCCTTGGCCGTCTCGATCTGATGGAGGTCGCTGAGCATCGCAATGCGGCGATGTCCACCCGCGATCAGGTGAGCGGTCGCCAGTTTGGCGCCCATCCGGTTGTCGATGGTGACGGAGTCGCAGTCCAGACCGTGCGGTCGGCGATCCACGAACACCAACGGGAGTCCCGCGCGATGTTCACTCAGCAGGTATTCGTGCCGCTCGGAGGCCGGCATCAGTACCAGCCCGTCGGCGCGGCGGGCCACCAGATCAGAGACGATGTCCCGCTCACGATCCGGCTCCTCGTCGAGGCTCGCGGCCAGCACGGACAGCCCTCCCTCGCGGAGAGCGTCTTCGAGCGCACGTAACAGACCGGCGGAGAAACTGTTCCCGACATCTTGCAGCAGCGCACCGACGATGCCTGATCTCGAGTCCTTCCGACGCAAGGTGCTCGCGCCGAGATTGTGTCGATAGTCGAGCCGTTCCGCAGCCTGCAGAATGCGTTCGCGGACGGCGGCGGAGGCGCCTGGCTCGCCGTTGACGACCCGCGACACCGTTTTGACGCTGACACCGGCCAGGCGGGCGACGTCCTTCATGGTCGACCGAGCCGGCCGATCCTTGCCGCCTCCGGACTGCGTCAACGTTGTCGTCATGGCTGCAGTATTTCCGATTGAGCCCTTGACCACAAGCCTCTCTTGGTGTGTTCTGCCTTTACGTCAACGTTGACGTACTAACAAACTGTGCCTTTCCCGGAGGGACCCGAACATGCACTTCATCACCCGTACAGCGCGCCTCAGTGTCGCCGCGGCCGCCCTGACCGGTCTGGTGGCCTTGTCAGCTTGTGGCGGATCCGACAGCGGCGGGTCTGCGTCGTCGACCGACAAGATCGGCGTGTCCCTGATCACCAAGGACTCCACCAACCCCTTCTTCGTCGCCATGCAGAAGGGCGCCAAGGAGGAGGCCACGAAGAACAACGTCGACCTGACGATCGCCTCCGGGAAGGCCGACGGCGACGAGCAAGGCCAGGTACAGGCGATCGAGAACGCGATCGCGCAGGGCCAGAAGGGCATCCTGATCACCCCGAACGGTCCAGGCGTCAACAGCGCGATCAAGAAGGCGCGGGACGCCGGCCTGTACGTGATCGCCCTGGACACGCCGCCGGACCCGGCCGACACCGTCGACATCACCTTCGCCACCGACAACTTCGAGGCCGGAAAGCTCATCGGGCAATGGACCGCCAAGCAGCTCGGCGGCAAGCCTGCGACCATCGCGCTGCTCGACCTGTTCAACGACAAGGTCGTCTCCGTCGACTACAACCGTGACCAGGGCTTCCTCACCGGCCTCGGAGTCGATACAAAGGACGCCAAGAAGAACGGCGACGAGGCGAAGTCGGGTTCGTACAGCGGCGGCTCCTACTCGATCGTCTGCAACGAGCCGACGCAGGGCGCCGAGGACGGCGGGCGGTCCGCGATGGAGAACTGCCTGACCAAGAACTCGAACGTGAACGTCGTCTACACGATCAACGAGCCGGCCGCTATCGGTGCCTACAACGCTCTTAAGGCGGCCGGCAAGACCTCCGGCGTGCTCGTCGTCTCGGTCGACGGTGGCTGCGCGGGCGTGAAGTCGGTGAAGGACGGGATCATCGGTGCGACCTCCCAGCAGTACCCGTTGAAGATGGCCTCGCTCGGCGTCGAGTCGATCGCCAAGATCGCCCGCGGCGGCGACAAGCCCCAGAACAGCCCAGGGCTCGACTTCTACAACACCGGCGTGGCACTCGTCACCGACAAGGCCAGCCCGGGCGTGACCAGCATCGACACCGCCAAGGGCAGCACGCTGTGCTGGGGATGACCGCCGACTCCGACCTCGAGAGGTGACCAGATGACAGTACAGAGCGCCACCCCCGGCGCCGCGGCGAAGGAGCTCGCCCGGCGGGAACACACGACGAGCCAACGGATCCAGCACCTTCTCCACCAGCATCCCGCGCTCAGCCCTGCGATCATCCTGCTGCTCACGGTGGTGTGCTTCACCATCGTGAACAGCCGGTTCTCCAACCCGGCCGCGCTGTCCCTGCTGGTTCAGCAGACCGCGGTCGTCGCCGCCCTCGCGGTCGGCCAGACGCTGATCATCCTGACCGCCGGCATCGACCTGTCGGTCGGAGCCATCGCGATCTTGTCGATGATGGTCACGGCGACCCTGGCCGCCGAGAACGGTTGGCCGGCCGGCCTCGCCCTGGCCGCCGGCCTCGTCCTCGGGCTCGCCGCCGGCGTACTGAACGGGCTCCTGGTGACCCGGATCGGTCTGCCACCGTTCATCGTCACACTGGGAACCCTGAGCATCTTCACCGCTCTCGCCCTGCTCTACTCGGGCGGACAAAGCATCCAGAACAACCGTCTCCCGGCCCTGCTCAACTGGACCGGCGAGGGCTTCGCGATCGGCCGGTTCCGCGTCACGACCGGAGTACTGATCGTGATCGGTCTCTATGTCGTCGTCGGGTTCGCGCTCAGCCAGACCTCCTGGGGCCGGCATGTGTACGCCGTCGGAGACGACCCCGAGGCCGCGCGGCTCAGCGGCGTCCGCTCGCGCCGCGTCCTGTTCAGCGTCTACGCCGTCGCGGGCCTGATCTACGGAATCGCCGGCTGGACCCTGATCGGCCGCGCCGGGGCCGCCAGCCCGAACGCGATCGTCGACGCCAACCTGGAAAGCATCACCGCGGTCGTGATCGGCGGAACCAGCCTGTTCGGTGGTCGCGGCGGTCTCCTGGGCACCCTGCTCGGCGCCCTGATCGTGCAGGCCTTCACCATCGGCTTGTCGCTGGCCGGTGTCGACGCGCAGTACCGGCTGCTCGCAGTCGGAGTCCTGGTCATCGTCGCTGTGTCCGTGGACCAGTGGATCAGGAAGGTGCGCTCGTGACTGCCACCATCAATCAGCCGGGGGACACAGCTCTCCAGGTTCCGATCCTGTCCGCACGCGGACTGGTCAAGACCTTCGGCCGCGTGATCGGCCTCGACGGGGTCGACCTCGACCTGTTCCCCGGTGAGGTCCTCGCCGTCATCGGTGACAACGGCGCGGGCAAATCCACGCTGATCAAGTGCCTCACCGGCGCGCTGATACCCGACGCCGGACAGCTGACGCTAGAGCAGGCACCGATCACCTTCCGCGGGCCACAAGACGCCCGGGCAGCCGGCATCGAGACCGTCTATCAGACGCTGGCGGTGGCACCCGCCCTCGACATCGCCAGCAACCTGTACCTCGGCCGCGAGGAACGCCGGCCAGGTCTCCTCGGCAACGTCTTCCGGATGCTCGACCACCGCGGCATGCGCGATCGCGCGGCGGCAGCGGTGCGCGAACTCGGTATCCAGACGATCCAGAACATCCAGCAAACGGTGGAAACCCTGTCCGGCGGCCAGCGCCAGGCCGTCGCCGTCGCTCGCGCGGCGGCCTTCGGCAGCAAGGTCGTCGTACTCGACGAACCGACCGCCGCGCTCGGGGTCAAGGAGTCGAACCAGGTTCTCGACATGATCAAGGGGCTGCGCGAGCGCGGGCTGCCCGTCATCCTGATCAGCCACAACATGCCCCACGTGTGGGAGGTCGCCGACCGGATCCACATCCAGCGACTCGGCCGCTGCGCCGGTGTCATCACGCCGGATTCCCACACCATGACCGAAGGCGTCGCGATCATGACCGGCGCCGCGAACCTCGAGGACAACACGTCGACCTGATCACCCCTGACGTCCGAAGATGTGCGGGGTGTCGACCACACATCTTCGGACGCGGCGGGGACGGTCAGCCGGTGATGCTGGGCTTGCCCGTTTCCAGGTGACCCGACAGGCGGCGGCGGTACGTCGGGTCGTCGGGGGTCGTGACCTCGACGTCGTACCAGCCGGTGTCGGTCGGCCAGAAGATCGGGCGGGACTGCTTGCCGCGGAGCTCGATCGTCGTGGTCTTGCTGCCGTAGCCGCGGGCCTTCAGCTTCACGGTCAGCTGTTTCCTCGAGGCGTTGACCAGGTGCAACTGCAGGGCGCCGGCGCGGTTCTCGATGCGTACGTCGAGGCCCGCCGCGGGGCCGGAGGACGAACCGGCGACCTCCGCCCAGAACCGGTTCGGGCCCTGGACCGCGACTTCGAACGGACCGTCGACGGGGATCGCGACCGCGGTCGGGGTGTCCCCCGGAGTCTTGTCCGCGTGCGTGTGGTGGACGTCGAAGTGCGCCGGCGCCGGGAGCTCGCCGCCGTACGGATAGATGGTGAAGTGCGTCGACTGCGCGCCATGGTTGCTGAGGGCAAGCATCAGCTTGCCGTCGGCCACTGATCCCGAAACCGCCGGTCCGTAAGGGAGTGCGCGCGCGGGTCGCCGGCCGGGCTCCTGCGCCGGGACGGCCTGGTCCGCGGGCGGCGCCGGGTGCCAGCGGTTGATGGGCGCCGGGACCGGGCCTGGCCGGTCGACAGACGGCTGCCGGTAGCTGCGGTCGAAGTCGAACGTCGAGGTCAGGTCACCGCAGACCGTCCGCCGCCAGGAGCTGATGTTCGGCTCGCGGACACCGGTCCAGAGTTCGAGGAATCGCAGGACCGAGGTGTGGTCGAAGACCTGCGAGTTCACATGACCGCCGACCGTCCACGGTGACACGACGGTCATCGGGACCCGCGGGCCGAGCCCGATCGGCTTCCCGGCGTACCAATCGTCGCCCTCGCCCGACGGAGGCTGCGGCGCGACCGGCGGCGGGACGTGGTCGAAGTACCCGTCGTTCTCGTCGAAGTTGATCAGCAGCACGGTCTTCGACCAGGTCTCCGGGTCGGACGCGATCGCGTCGAGCACGTCGTAGATCAGGTTCGCGCTGCCGACCGGGGTGGACGAACCGGGGTGCTCGGAATCGACCGCGGACGGGACCAGCCAGCTCACCTTCGGCAGCGTGCCGGCCTTGATGTCGGCGCGCAGCCGCGGCACCAGCGACTCCGGCTCGGACCGGTACATCGCCTTGTGGAACAGCTCCTGCTCCGCGGCCGGAAGCTTCCCGACCGCCAACTCGAGCTGCTGCAGCGCGACGGTTCGCTCGGCCTCGGTCTTCGCGAACAGCTTGTCGTAGAACTCCTCGGTCGTCCGGTAGCCGCCCGGGACGTTCTCGAGGATCCGGTGCCCGATGTCCTTGAAGGTCTTGAAGTACTCGACCGCGTTGTCGGTGAAGTTGTCCCACTCCTGGTAGATCTGCCAGGAGACACCGGCCTGCTCGAGTCGTTCCGGGTACGCCGTCCAGTCGTAGCCGGCGTGGTCGTAGTCGTACGCCGCGTTCGTCACCGCGCGCTGCGTCGTACCGGGCTCGTAGCCGACGGTGCCGGACCACAGGTAGTTGCGGTTCGGGTTGGTCGAACCGTTGACCGAGCAGTGGTACGCGTCGCAGATCGTGAACGTCTCGGCGAGCTCGTACTGCAGCGGGATGTCGCGGCGGTCGTAGTGGGTCATCGTGGCGGCCGTCTTGGCCTGCACCCAGTCGTCGTTCCAGCCGCCCGCCCAGGCCTGCGTGGCGTCGCCGTACCCGTGGGCCAGCGCGCCGAGGTACTGGATGTCGTCCGGGTTGCGGCCCGCGTCGGCGGCGGCCTTCCGGAGCGAGAACGGCAGCACCTCGCCACCACCCGTCTTCGGCTGGTGGAAGATGCTCTTGCCGTTGCGCAGCCGCAGCGGCTGCCGGTCGCCGTACCCGCGGATTCCGCGCAGCGCCCCGTAGTAGTGGTCGAACGAGCGGTTCTCCTGCATCAGCACGATCACGTGCTCGATCGCGCGCAGACCACCACGCCTCACAGGTTGCGCCATCGCGGTGTGCAGTGACGGTGGGAGCAGCGAGACCGCTGCCCCACCCGCCACCGAACCGAGCACCAGACGCCGGGAGATCTCAGTCATGGTCCGGACCTTAGGGGCCCGCCGTAGCCGAAGCGAGACCTCGAGATGAACAGCTATCCGCGCTTCTCTGGTGGTCTCAGGCGAGCAGCCTACGTAGCGCGGTTGGCGTGTGTCCCAGGTGTTCGCGCATGGTCCGGCACAGGTGTGCCTGGTCAGCAAAGCCGAGGTCGGCGGCGAGGACTGCGAGGCTCGGTTCACCGGTCTCCAGCCGGTCCAGCGCGTGGGCTACGCGGACTCGGTTGCGGTGGCGGGTCAGCGACACCCCGAGTTCGCGGGTGAAGGCCCGGCTGAGCCGGTAGGGCGAGACGCCCAACAGTGCGGCGAGCGGAATCAGCCCGGCCGCGGCGGGATGACCGTCGCTGATCACACCGCGGGCTTGGGCTACCAGCGCCCGGTCACCGGCCCCTGCCCGGTCGCTGTCCGGGATGGTCGTGGTCACCACCTGCCGGACGACCTTGGTCACCAGGCCAAGCAGTCCTTCGGCCGCTGCGTAGTCGGTGTCGGCAGCGCGGGTGGCGGCCAGGAGCTGCCGGTGGGCGAGGTCGAGCCTGCCCTCCACGTACACCGACGAGCCGTCCAGCCGTGGCGCCTCGCCGGCCAGGGTGCGCCAGAGTGCGGGTGTCAGGCTGATCGAGGTGCACTTGTCGCTACCGGCGGGATGGGCGAAGCGCTCCTCCTCGCCGGGCATCCCGAGGTAGCCGACGGTGTGGTCGAGGTCCGCGCAGACACCGCGAACCTGTCGGCGGAACCCGCCGTGGCGCACGAACACGAGCCGCACGTCCTCGCGCGGCTGCTCACTCGACCAGCCGCGGTGATCGTCTCGGCAGTCCACCGCGGCGACGGTGAAGTCCGCGCTGGTTGCCAGATCAACGAAGGAGAGCACCTTCGGATGCTATGCGGCGGGTGGGACAGTCCCGCAAGGATCTTCAAGACCGGCGGGCAGCCTCGGGGCAGGCTTGTCTGCCCCGAGGCCCCTGTTGCAGCACAGAGAACATAGGTAGGAGACATGGCGTCTATCAGCAAAGAAATCGTGATCGAGTCCAGTGCCGAGGAGGTGTGGGACGTGATCGGCGACTTCGCCACGGGGCCTTCGCGGATGGCGCCGGGGTTCGTGGAAGACACCCAGGTCGAGGCCGACTGCCGGGTCGTCACCTTCGCCGACGGGACGGTGGTCCGGGAACGACGAGTCAGCGTCGACCACCCCACTCGCCGGATCGTCTATGCGGTCGTCGGCGGCAACGTACAGCCGGATCACGACAACGCCGCCATGCAGGTCGTCGTCGACGGCGAGCGGCGGTGCCGATTGGTGTGGATCCGCGACGTGCTCCCCGACGAGCTGGCCGCGTCGATGGCCGAGGCGATGACGCACGGCTTGGGCGTCATCAAACGGACCCTTGATGACGCCCGCGATCCGCGGCACGGATCGCGGGCGTGATGAATATCGTCCCGATCTAGCTCTGGTCGCGCCGTGCGACCGCCGCGGCTCGCAGCTTCTCGAGCGTCTGCACGGTCGTGTCCCAGCTCATGCAGGCGTCGGTGATCGACTGGCCGTAGACCAGCTCCCGGGTCGGGTCGAGGTCCTGGCGACCCTCCTGCAGGAACGACTCCAGCATCACGCCGACGATCGCCTGGTTGCCGGCCGCGACCTGCGCACCGATCTCCTCGGCCACCACCGGCTGCCGGCGGTGGTCCTTGCGGCTGTTGCCGTGGCTGGCGTCGATGACGACCCGCTCGGCCAGTCCGGCCTTGCGCAGCAGCTCCTGCGCGCCCGCTACGGACTCCGCGTCGTAGTTCGGGCCGCTGTCCGAACCACGGAGTACCAGGTGGCAGTCCGGGTTGCCACGGGTGTGCAGGATCGCCGGCGCGCCGTCGTGGTCGATACCGGTGAAGACGTGCGGTACGGCGGCCGCCTTGATCGCGTCGACCGCGGTCGCGATCGATCCGTCCGGACGGTTCTTCATCCCGATCGGCATCGACAGGCCGGACGACAGCTGCCGGTGGACCTGGCTCTCCACGGTCCGGGCGCCGATCGCACCCCAGCCGACGGTGTCCGCGATGTACTGCGGGGTGATCGGGTCGAGGAACTCGCAGCCGGTCGGGAGCCCGAGCTCGCTGACCTGCACCAGCAGCCGCCGGGCGATCCGCAGACCGCGGTTCACGTCGCCGGAGCCGTCCAGGCCCGGGTCGTTGATCAGGCCCTTCCAGCCCAGCGTCGAGCGCGGCTTCTCGAAGTACACCCGCATCACGACGAGGAGGCCGTCGGACAGCCGCTCGGCGACCGGGCGGAGGCGTTCGGCGTACTCGAGGGCCGCGTCGGCGTCGTGGACCGAGCACGGGCCGACGACGACCAGCAGGCGGCCGTCGACGCCGTTCAGTACGTCGGCCACCGACTGACGGCCGTCGGCCACGGTTCGGGCGACGTCGTCGTTGAGCGGGAACTCGTCGTGCAGGGCGAGCGGGGTGACCAGCGGGACAGTCTTCTCGATGCGTCGGTCGACGACCCGCGACTGTTCGCGACTCTGCTGGCTCGGTTTCGGGAGGGTGTTCATTCTGGGGACCTTTCCGCCGGTCCGCATGCGTGCGACGCAGTCAGCCGGCTGGGAACGAGAAAAGGCAAGGACGGATGTCCTTGCCTTCGTGCCGGCTCTGGTGTCTGCGGGTGGGCGTCAGCGATCGGCTGAGTCGCCCGGCACCAAGGCCGGCCACTCAAAAAATCGCCAATAGCTGCGCTTCACATGGACAACAATAGCATCCATGAACATCCGTACCGCTCGTCGAGACGAGCTCCCCGCTCTCCAGGAGCTCGAGGTTGCTGCCGGCGTGCTCTTTCGCAACATCGGTATGACGGACGTCGCGGAGCATCCGCCGCCCGCCTTGGAGATCTTCGAGCAGTCCTGGGAGGCCGGGCACCTGTGGGTCTCGGTCGACGACGCAGACAAGCCGACCGGCTTCGTCTTCGTGAAGCTCGTCGACGGCGGCGTACACATCGAGCAGGTCAGCGTGCACCCGGATCATCAGGGGCGCGGGATCGGCCGGGGATTGATCGAGTACGTCGGTACGTGGGCCGCCGAGCAAGGGTTTCCGGTACTGACGCTCAGCACGTTCCGGAGCGTGCCGTGGAACGCGCCGTACTACGCGCGGCTCGGGTTCACGGAGCTGCCGGCCGCGGAACTCACGCCCGGGCTGACGGAGATCCTGGCCGTCGAGACGGCGTTCGGACTCGACCCCTCGGAGCGCATTTTCATGCGGCGGACGGTTGCTCGCCAGTAACCACCTCGTAGGTGCCGTCGTTGATCTCAGCGCAGCGTTGATCGCTGCAAGACCGGGTCGAGACATCGGGGAGTGCAGCAGGTGGTGAGGCCGCGAACCTTCGAGTTGGTTCGGTACCGAGATCCCAGTGGCGTGTCCGGGACCGGCGTGGTGGCGGAAGGGTGTGAGTTCACCGACGGCTCGGTGGCCCTGCGCTGGCGCGGCGACAACCCGGCGACGGCCGTCTGGCCGAACGTCGACGCGATCCTGGCCGTGCACGGCCACCAGGGCGCGACCGAGATCCGCTGGATCGACGCACAGACCTCGCCGGCGGCGCCACGGGCCGGCCTCGACAACCTCTTCGACGAGCTGCACGAGGTGCGGCCGCCGACGTCCCTGACCGACCCGCCGCCGCCCGGCCACACCCGTGGATGGGCGGGGGCCAGACATCTCCGGTAGAACATGCCCGTGACGCAGATCTATCTCGTCCGGCACGGTGAGCCGGACTACGAGCCGATCGATTCCCGCGGCTGGCCGGGAATGGCGGCCGACTCCGCCCCACTCACCGCCCTCGGGATGAAACAGGCCCAGGAACTCGCCGACCTGCTCGGCGGCATCCGCGCGACCTACCTGGTCAGCTCGCCGTTCACGCGGGCCCTGCACAGCGCCGCGATCATCGGCCACCGGCTCGCGCTCGGCGTCAAGGTCGACTACGACCTGCGCGACTGGTTGCCGGACCACACCGGTCTGTGGCGCAGCGCCGCCGACGTCCGTGCGGCGCAGGCCGAGTTCGAGGCGTACGACGGGGAATGGCCGGATGGCATCCAGCGACCCTGGGAGCCACTGTCCCGGGTCCGCGAACGCGCCCGCGCCGCCCTCGCCCGGCACACCGCCAGCACCGACGGACCGGTTCTGGCGATCACCCACGCGACGGTGATCCGGGCCCTGACCGGCGAGCGGGACACGCCCCACGGCGCCCACGAGTACTACCGCTACGACCCCGAAATCGGTGCCTGAGGCATCTGCACGTGCAGACGAACTTGCACCGTTGAAGTGACTCATGTCACATCAGGTGATGACGTGAACACGCCCGCCGCCTGAAATCCGCCGATCACCGGCCGCGACGGCACGTGGCGATAACGAATGGCCCGAACTTCGAGACAACAAGGGTTGAACTCGCTCTGAGATGAGCATAGTTTTCACCGAGCGCCCGTCCGCGCTTACGGTGAGTCATAGGAGGTTGCCATGTCGAGAGGGATGCCTCGTCTGCCCCGCCCGCTCATGGATCTGTGGGACTGGCAGTCGCAAGCCGCATGCCGGGACGTCAACCCGGAGCTCTTCTTCTCACCCGAATCGGAGCGTGGCGTTCGCAAACGCGCCCGCGAGATGGTGGCCAAGTCGCTCTGCGGCACCTGCCCGGTCCAGCCCGAATGCCGCCAGCACGCCCTCGCCGTCGGCGAGCCGTACGGCGTCTGGGGCGGCACCACGGAGTCCGAGCGCGACAACACCCTCCTGCCCGAGCACCGGAAGTCCGCGTAGCTGCTCGCAGCCACGGAACGGCGTCGTAAGGCCTGTGTGAAAACTCAGGCCTTACCGTCGTCGGTCTCGGACGGGGAGTCCTCGGACCCCTTCGTGTCCTTCGGTCGCTTCGGCGGTTTCGGCGGTTTCGGTTCGTCCGCCGGGACCTCGGGCTCGGGTGGTTTCGCGGTCGTGCGCGGGTCCCGGTAGCGGTCCAGTGACTTGAGGAAGTCCGGATCGTCGTCGGGCGCCGGCGGCCGGCCGGTGGGCCTCGGCGGTTCCCGCCGTACGACGCTCTCCTGGCGGTTCAGGTGTGCGCGTGACATCAGCAGCCAGACGATCGGCCCCGCGAACGGGACGAACACGATCAGGACGATCCACAGCAGCTTCGGCAGATGCGGCACGTCTTCGTCGGGTGTCTGGATGCACGAGAACAGCGCGTAGACAGTGAGCACCAGGCTGATCAGGAACGGCAGAAATCGGACCACGTCCCAACAGTACGGCCAGTACGGGCACAGGCCGCATCAGCGAGCGGACGAGGTGAGTCCCCGGGCGCGGAGCACCGAGTTCTCCAGCGGCCGGAACACCAGCAGCTCGATGCCGACGCCGACCACGAAGATCAGCACGATCCCGGCGAACACCATCGAGATGTCCGACAGCGACATGCCGTCGTGCAGGTACTGACCGAGGCCCTTGCCGAGCTCCGGCGAGGTCGCGATCAGCTCGGCCGCCATCAGCGACCGCCACGAGAACGCCCAGCCCTGCTTGAGTCCGCCGAGGAACCCGGGCAGCGCGGCCGGCAGCAGGATGTACCGGATCCCGCCGAAGCGGCCCGCCCCGAGCGCCTTGCCGACCCGCGGCAGGATCGGCGGCACCTGGTCGAGACCGGACACCAGCCCGTTCGCGATCGACGGCACCGCGCCGAGCAGCACCACCCAGTAGATCGCGCGATCGTTCAGCCCGAACCACAGGATCGCCGCCGGCACCCACGCCACCGAGGGCAGGCTCTGCAGCCCCGACACGAGCGGCCCGATACCCCGCCGTACGACGCGGATGTTCGCGATCGCGAGCCCCAGCGGTACGGCGATCAGCAGCGAGATCGCGAACCCGATGACGGCCCGGTGCACGGACACCCAGAACAGCTCGAGGATGTCGCCGCTGGTCACCAGCTCCCAGATCTGACCCCAGACGGCCGCCGGCGAGGGCAGTTTGAACTCGGGCCAGAACGCCGCGGCCCACAACGCCTGCCAGATCGCCACCAGGACGACGATCGCCCCGATCGGTGGCAGTACTCGCGCGGCGATCCGCCGTACCCGCGAACCGTCGGGCGCGTTGACGGGTGTGTCGAGGGCGTCCAGACCGGCCTCGACAGATCCTTCCTGGACGTCAAGCGGCATGACTGCTGATCACCTTGCGCAGCGCGGTGTTGATCTCGTCAACTGCATCAGGAGCATCATCCACATCCCATTCCTGTACGACGCGCCCGGGACGCGACGACAGCAGTACGACGCGTTGCCCGAGCCGCACCGCTTCGCGGACGTCGTGCGTGACGAACAGGATCGCCGTACCGGTGGCACGCCAGATCCGCAGCAGCTCGCCCTGGAGAACGTCGCGGGTGATCGCATCCAGCGCTGAGAACGGCTCGTCCATCAGCAACAACGACGGCTTGCCCGCATCAGCACTGTCAGTCGTTGACGCCAGTGCGCGCGCCAGAGCGACCCGCTGCCGCATACCACCGGACAACTCGTGCGGCCGCTTGTCGCCGAGGCCGGCGAGCCGCACCAGCTCCAGCAGCTCCGCGGCCTTGGCCCGCCGCTGCGCCTTCGGTACGCCGGCCATCCGCAGCGGAAGCTCGACGTTCCCGGCCGCCGTCAGCCACGGCATCAGCGCGGCTTCCTGGAAGACGACCGCCGGGCGCGACGAGTTCAGCTCGATCCGGCCGCTCGTCGGCCGGTCCAGACCGGCGACCAGGTTGAGCAGCGTGGTCTTGCCGCACCCGGAGGCGCCGAGCAGGCAGACGAACTCGCCGGCACCGACCTCGAGGTCGACGCCGTCCAGCGCGACCACCGCCTTGCGGCCGCTGCCGAACGCCTTTCCTACTTGGTGAAACCGCACCGGGGTGAGCTGGTCGGGCGGCGCGTCGACAGTGGCGGTCATCGGGCTCTCCTCTACTTCGCGTCCAGACCGGCGGCGTCGACCGCCGGCTTGCCTGCCTGGGTGAGGACCTGGTTCAGCGGCCCCAGGTCCGCGAAACCGGCGACGTTCGGCGCCTGCTTCGCGATCCCCGCGGCGACCTGGTCCTTGGCCAGCTGCGGGAAGGTGGAGGCGATCGGGTCCGCGGTGATCTTGATGTGCTGCCACGCCCGGTCGATGACCGCCGGCTTCAGCGCCTTGCCGGTCGCTTCCTTGAGCTGGTCGTTCACCACGGTCTTGGCCTGTGCGGCGTCCGACGTGCTGAGGTCGATGGCCGCGTTCAGCCCCTTCAGCAGCGCCGTCACCGTCGCCGGGTGCTCCTTCAGGAACTGCGTCCGGACGATCAGCACCGTCGTCGGGAACTGCCCGTCGGGCCACAGCGACGCCTCGTCGAGCAGCACCTTCGCGCCCGCGTCCAGGACCAGGCGGGACGACCAGGGCTCCGGCAGCCAGGCCGCGTCCACGTCGCCCTTCTTGAACGCGTCCAGCGTCTGGGCGTTCTCCAGGTTGGTCACCTTGACCTTGCCGGTCAGCTGGTTCTCGGCGAGCCACTTCTTCAGCGACACGTCCTGCGTGTTGCCGAGCTGCGGCGTGACGACGGTCTTGCCGACCAGGTCGGCCGGCTTGGTGATCGTCGGCTTGACCACGAGCTGCGCGCCGCCGGACGTGGCGCCGGCGATCAGCCGGACCGCCTCGCCGTTCGACTTCGCGTAGGCGTTGATCGCCGGGCCGGAGCCGATGAAGGACGCGTCCAGCGAGCCGCCGAGCAGCGCGCCGACGGCCTCGGGGCCGGCGTTGAACTTGGTCGGCACCAGCTTCGTGCTGCCGAGCTCCTTGGTGAACAGACCCTTGCCGAGACCGACCAGTGCGGCGGCATGGGTGACGTTCGGGAAGTAGCCGAGCCGCAGCTCGGTGGCGGGACCCTTGTCGCTCGATGCGGCAGGCGCTGCGTCGCTGTCGGCGCGCGAGCAGCCCGCGGCAGTGACGGCGACCGTGACCGCCAGGGCGGCGGCGAGCAGGCGGAACGGACGGGTGGCGGAGATGCTCACTGGAGGACCTTTGTCTTGGCGGAAGGTGAAGCTCAGGAAGCGGGCTCGAGCTCGGATTCGTCGAGCAGTTGTTCGGCCTCGCGGACGGTTCGGCGCGCGGCGGCGCGGACGCCGTACGTGACGATCGCGGCCCAGCCCAGGACGAGTGCCGCGTAGACGGCGTACCGCGGGCCGGTGGTGACGTCGAGGCCGTTCAGCACGGTGCGGGCGTTGGTCAGGATCAGCACCAGGCCGACCCCGACGCCGAGCCAGCGGGTGGCCAGCCGGGACACCAGCCACGCGGCGAACGGCGCCGCGACGACGCCGCCGATCAGCAGCGCGGCGACGATGCCGAACGGCAGGTTCTTCCCGCCCAGCCCGAACAGGAACCCGATGCTGGCGGCGACGGAGACCAGGAACTCGGCAGCGTTCACCGAACCGACGGCCCGTCGCGGCGCCAGCTTGCCGCTGGACAGCAGCGCGGAGTTCGCGACCGGACCCCAGCCGCCACCGCCGGTGGCGTCGATGAAGCCGGCCACCAGACCGAGCGGGCCGAGGAACCTCCCGGCCGGGCGGCCCTCGATCACCGCCCGGACCTTCCCGGTGCCGAACCGGACCAGGATGTAGACGCCGAGCAGGAGCAGCAGGCCGGCGACCCACAGCGACGCCGACTCGGTCGAGAGGCTGGACAGGAACGTCGCGCCGGCGAAGGCCCCGACCGCGCCCGGAGCCCCGATCAGCGCGACGACGCGCCAGTCGACGTTGCCGAACCGCCAGTGCGACAGGCCGGAGGCCAGCGTGGTGCCGACCTCGGCCAGGTGGACCGAGGCGGAGGCGACGGCCGGGGTGATCCCGGTGATCAGCAGGGCGGTGCTGGCGGTGACGCCGTACGCCATGCCGAGGGTGCCGTCGACGAGCTGGGCGATCGAGCCGAGCAGCGCGATCAGGACGAGGCGACGCATGGATGGACTCCTACGGAACGGGGAGGAGACGGGCAGGAAGAACTACGCCGTCGTTCAACAACCCGAGGAGTTCACGCGCAGCAGATCGACGTGCCGGCGCCGTGTCAGGGCGTCTCCGGGCGCGTTCGCGATGAGCTGCATAGGACTATGAAAGCGGACAAAGTCGAGCAAGATGCTCAGGTTTCAGCATTTGGACCTACGAATCACGAACCGAGACGAACGATCAGATTCGATCATCGGCCGGATCTGGTCAGACGGTTGAAAGCCGGACGCGCGACTGCCTACGGTCCTGAGCGTGCTGATCCCTCGATCTCTCAAGACCGAGTACGCCGCCCAGCCGCTCGGCGTCGACGTACCTCGGCCACGCTTCAGTTGGGTCGCCGTCGCCCCCGGGTACGGCGCGACGCAGACGGCGTACCAGATCCTGGTCGCCTCCGCGCCGGAGCTGCTGACGCCGGAGCGCGCCGACGTGTGGGACTCGGGCAAGGTCGAGACGGCGCGGACCTTCGGGATCGAGTACGACGGTCCGACGGCGCCGCGGACGCGGTACCACTGGACGGTCCGGCTGTGGGACGACGTGCCTGGTGAGTGGGCTGCACCGGAATGGTTCGAGACCGGTCTGCTTGACGAGGGGTTCGGGGCCGCGCAGTGGATCGGTGGCGTGACCGACAGCGCACCGCTCCTGCGGCGCGCGTTCGCCGTGGACGGCACGGTCCGGCGTGCCCGGCTCTACGCGAGCGGTCTCGGGTACGCCGATCTGCGGCTCAACGGGCAGGCGGTGAGTGACGCCGTACTCGACCCGGGCTTCACCGCCTACGACCACACCGTTCTCTACGTCACGCACGACGTGACCGAGCTCCTGCAGGCCGGCGACAACGTGGTCGGCACCGAACTGGGGCGTGGCTTCTTCGGCCTGACCTCGGTGAACGTCTGGCGCTGGCACGACACCCCGTGGACCGCCGACCCGCGGCTGATCGCCCGGCTGGTCGTCGAGTACGACGACGGCCGCGTGGACGAGGTGGTCACGGACGAGACGTGGCGCATCACGGGCGGCCCGACGCTGTCGGACTCGCTCTACGCCGGTGAGACGTACGACGCCCGGCGCGCGCTGCCCGGCTGGGACACGGCCGGGTTCGACGACTCCGCCTGGTCCGCGGCATCGGTCGTCGAGGCGCCCAAGGGGAAGCTGACCGCTCAGGCCCACGAGCCGATCCGGGTGGTCGAGACCGTCGACCCGGTCGAGGTCACCGAGGTCCGGCCGGGCGTGTGGATCGTGGACTTCGGGCGGACCGTGGCGGGCTGGACCCGGCTGTCCACCACCGCGCCGGCCGGGACGACGATCAGCCTCACCCACGGCGAGACGGTTGCTGATGGCAACGTGGCCGCCTGGAACGTGCACGTCGACGGCGACCGGATCCAGCGCGACGAGTACATCGCGGCCGGCACCGGCGTCGAGACCTGGGAGCCGCGGTTCTCCTACAAGGGCTTCCGGTACGTGCAGCTCGAGGGCGCGGCCGCCGACCTGCAACTGCGGGTGGTGAACTCGGACGTCCCGTCGGTGACCCGGTTCGCGTCGACGCAGGCGCCGTACGAGCAGTTCGAGCAGGCGATGCGGCGGACGATCCTCAGCAACCTGCACGGGATCCCGACCGATACGCCGTACTTCGAGAAGAACGGCTGGACCGGCGACGCGCAGGTCGGCGCGCCGACGATGCTCGCGACCCTCGATCTGGCGCGGTTCTTCACCAAATGGCTCGGCGACATCCGGGACAGCCAGGCCGACTCCGGGCAACTCCCGGTCATCGTGCCGACCAGCGGCTGGGGCTTCACAGACCTCTCCCCCGCGACCGAGTGGCCGACCGTCTATCCGTTCCTGTTGCGCGAGATGTACCGCTGGTACGGCGACGAGCGGCTGCTCCGCGAGCACTGGGACTCGCTGACGCGCTACCTCGCGTGGGAACTCGACCGGGTCGAGGACGGGTTGTCGGTGAGTGTGCTCGGCGACTGGCTGCCGCCCGGGTTCGGGAGCGGTCCGGCTCCGGAGGACCGGCGTTTGACGGGTACGGCGTACCTCTACCGGGCGCTCGTGGTCGCTGCGGAGATCGGCGAGCTGATCGGGCAGTCCAACGAGTACCGGAAAGCTGCAGACGAGCTCGCCGACGGGCTGAACCGGACGTTCCTCGATCGCGCCGAAGGCCGGTACCGGTCGGCCGACGACCCGGACTACCGGCAGACGTCGAACGCCGTACCGCTGGCGTTCGGGATCGTGCCGGACGAGCATGTCGAGCAGGTCGCGGCCGGGTTGGCCGCCGACGTCGAGGCACGTGGCTTCCATCTCAACACGGGATGCCTGGGCGTCGGCGTACTGCTGCCGGTGCTGACCGCCCACGGGTACGGCGACGTGGCAACGAAGGTCGCGCTGCAGCGGAGCTATCCGAGCTGGGGCTACTGGTTCGACCTCGGTGCGGACACCATGTGGGAGAAGTGGGAGGACGACTCGCGGTCGCGCAACCACTACTTCCAGGGCACGGTCGTGCAGTGGATCTTCGAGAACGTCGCCGGGCTACGCGTCGTCGACGCCGGCAGTGAGCGGATCGTCGTACGGCCGGATGCCCGCGACGAGGTGGACTCGGCGAGCATCCGGACCGAGACGATCCGCGGGCGGGTGGCGGTCTCGTGGAAGAAGAAGGGACGAGTCCTGTCGCTGGACGTGCTGGTGCCGGTCGGTACGACGGCCGAGGTCCACGTGCCGTCGGCGCGAGCTGCTGATGTCGACGCCGTACCGCAGGCGTTCGCGGGCTCGGCGACGTACGACGAGTGTTACACCGTCTATACCGTCGGCGCCGGGCAGTGGGCGTTCACGAGCCGGTCGGCCTAGATCTTGGCGTAGATGAGGTCGCGGACGTCGCGGCCCTCGGCCTGGGCGCGGGACTCGAACTTGGTGACCGGCCGCCACTCGGGCCGCGGGGCCCAGCCGTCATATTGGTTGCGCAATGACGGCTCGGCCGCGCAGACCTCGAGCATGCGGTCGGCGTAGTCTGCCCAGTCCGTTGCCAGGTGCAACGTCCCGCCCGGCTGCAGGCGGTCGGCGATCAGCGCGACGAACGGCGACGTGACGAGCCGGCGCTTGTGGTGCCGTTTCTTCGGCCACGGGTCCGGGAAGTAGATCCGTACGCCGGCCAGCGCGCCGGGGGCGACGTGATCACGCAGGAAGTCCAGCGCGTCACCCTGCAGCAGGCGGACGTTGTCGAGGTCGTACTTCTCCGCCCACAACATCAGCTGACCGAGACCGGCCGGATAGACCTCCGCGGCCACGTGATTGACCTCAGGCGCCGCGACGGCGAGCTGCGCGGTCGCCTCCCCCATCCCGGAGCCGATCTCCAGCACGGTCGGCGCCGTACGGCCGAACCACTCGGCCAGATCCAGCTCACCGGGCGGCAGATCCTCCTGGGTGCGGCCGAGCTCCGCCCACCGTGTCTCCCAGACGCGCTTCTGCCCGACCGTCATCCGCACGCTGCGGCGGACGGTGCTGAAGACACCGACTTGCCGGACCTGATCTGTCGCTCCCACCAGTCCAAGTTTAGGAGAAGGTGATCTCCAGGGTTCGGGAGGTCTCCAGGTAGGTCTTCAGGTTGGCGAGGATCGGGGCCCAGCCGTTCCGCCAGCCCTCGACGGTGTCCTCGGCGATCTCGTCGTGCACGACCTGCAGTTTCACCACGTTCTTCCCGGCCGGCTCGATGGTGAACGTCACCCGGCCCGGGGCCTCGTCGGCGCGGGACTCGAGGAACTCGTTCTTGAACGTGTAGGCCAGCGTTTTCGGCTCGTCGTACACCAGAACCTCGCCGCTGTCGGTCAGGCTGTCGTCGGCGCTGTCGTAGAAACGCACCGGTGCGCCAACCGTCCAGTCCGACTCGATCCGGCGGCCGAACCAGTACAGCTGGGTGAAAGCGCCCGAGGTGAGCGCCTCCCACAGCTTTTCGGGGGTGGTCTCGATGTAGGTCACATGGATCATCGCGGGCTTGCTCATGATTCCTCCAACGCCGCTTTCAATGCGCTGAGCGCACGCAGTTTGTCGCGTTCGTAGTTGCTCAGCCACCGCTCGGCGATCTCGTTGATCGGCACCGGGTTCAGGTAGTGGAGCTTGTGGCGTCCGCGTTTGACCGTGACCACAAGGTTCGCGTCCTCGAGAATCCGCAGGTGCTTGGTCACGCCCTGCCGGGTCAGGTCCGGCAGCAGCTCACACAGCTCCTGCAGGCTCTGCCCGTTGCGCTCCCGCAGGGCATCCAGCAACTGCCGCCGGCCCTCGTCGGCCAACGCCTTGAACACCAGCTCCACGCCCTCGACAATAGGCAACTAAAAGGTTGCCTGTCAACGCTGCGGACCGAAGAACGGGTAGTGGTCGACTCCGGCGTGCGGGCGCGGGCGGGTGGAGTGCGCGGATCGGAGGTCGGGCGGGACGACTACCCGTTCGTCCGTACGGTCAGTCGTCCCAGAAGAGGCGGGCAACCGTGTTGTGGGCGCGGCGGGTGGTGCGCAGGTAGTCGTCGGAGAAGCGGCCGGATTCGCCAGGTGGGTAGCCGCAGATCTGCGCCACGGCTGCCAGGTCGCGCGGATCGCGCGGGAGCGAGTCGCCGGGGCGGGCGCGAACCAGCATGACCGCGTTGCGGATCCGGGTCGCCAGCACCCAGGCCGCTTGCAGCGTCTCGGCCTCGGTGGGGTCGACGAGGTTGGCCTCCACCCCGGCCCGGAGCGCGGTGAGCGTGCGCGTCGTACGGAGACTGGGAACGCGGTGCGCTTCGCGGAGTTGCAGGAGCTGAACGGTCCACTCGATGTCGGCGAGCCCGCCGCGACCCAGCTTGGTGTGCGTACTCCGGTCGGCGCCGCGCGGCAGCCGCTCGGCGTCGACGCGCGCCTTGATCCGGCGGATCTCCATGACGTCGCGTTCGCTCACACCGTTCACCGGATAGCGCAGCGGGTCGATCAGTTCACGGAACGACTGACACAGGTCGGCGTCGCCGCACAACGGGTCGGCGCGGAGCAGGGCCTGTGCTTCCCACACAGCCGACCAGCGCGCGTAGTAGGAGGCGTACGACGCCAGCGTCCGGACCAACGGTCCTTGCCGGCCCTCGGGGCGCAGGTCCGCATCGATCGCGACGGCCGGATCGGCGCCGGGCAATGCCAGCATCCGGCGCAGCTCGGTCGCCGCCTGGGTCGCGAAGTCCGTCGCCTTCTTCTCGTCGGCGCCCGGCAGCGGGTCGTGCACGAACATCACGTCCGCGTCGCTGCCGTACCCGAGCTCGTGACCGCCGAACCGGCCCATCGCGACGATCGACATCCGGGTCGGCTCCGGCTCGCCCTCGGCAAGCAGGCGCTGTGCGACCGCCTTGCGCGCGACTTCGAGCGCGGCCGCCAGCGTGCCGACGGCGATATCGGTCAGCCCGTCGCCGACGGTCTCGACGTCGAGCAGGCCGGACAGGTCCGCCGCCGCGGTCCGGAACAGTTCACGGCGCCGTACGCCGCGGATCGCCGCGACCGCGGTCTCCGGCGAATCCTGCCGCCGGGCGGCGGCGGACATCTCGGTGAGCAGGGCCTCCTGGGTGCGCGGCGTCAGCTCTCGCTCGTCGGCGAACATCGCGGTCGCTTCCGGAGCACGCTGCAACAGGTCGACGGCGTACCGGCCGCTGGCCAGCAGGTGCGCCAACCGCTCGGCCGACGCGCCCTCGTCGCGCAACTGGCGCAGGTACCAGGGCGTCGAGCCGAGGGCGTCGGAGATCGTGCGGAACGCGAGCAGACCGGCGTCCGGGTCGGGTGATTCGGCGAACCAGCCGAGCATCGCGGGCAGCAACGCCTTCTGGATCGACGAACGCCGTGAGACCCCTTCGGACAGGGCTTCGATGTGCCGCAGTGCCGACGCCGGATCGGCGTACCCGAGGGCTGTCAGCCGCTGCTTGGCCGCCTCGGGCGTCAGGCGTACTTCGTCGCCTGGGATCCGCGCGACCGCCGCGAGCAGCGGGCGGTAGAACAGCTTCTCGTGCAGGCGCCGTACCTCGAGCGCGTGCTTCTTCCAGGCGGCGGTGAGATCGGTGACCGGGTTCTTCGTGAAGCCGAGCGAGCGGCCGAGCCGGCGCAGATCGGCCTCGTTGTCCGGAACCTGATGCGTACGGCGCAGGCGGAACAGCTGGATGCGGTGCTCCATCGACCGCAGGAAGCGGTAAGCATCCGCGAGTACGGCGCCGTCCGTGCGGCCGACGTACCCGCTGCTCGTCAGGGCTTCCAGTGCGACCAGCGTCGTACCGCTGCGGACCGACTCGTCGCTGCGACCGTGCACGAGCTGCAGAAGCTGTACGGCGAACTCCACATCGCGCAATCCGCCGGGACCGAGTTTCAGCTGCCGGTCCACGTCCGCAGCCGGGATGTGGTCGATGACGCGCCGGCGCATCGCCTGGACGTCGGCGACGAACCCTTCGCGGTCGGCGGCGGACCACGTGAGTTGACCGATCTTCTCGGAGTACTCACGACCGAGCTCGGCGTCGCCCGCGACCGGGCGAGCCTTGAGGAGGGCCTGGAACTCCCAGGTCTTCGCCCAGCGCTGGTAGTACGCGAGGTGGCTGTCGAGCGTGCGGACGAGCGGACCGGACTTGCCTTCCGGCCGGAGTGCGGCGTCGACCGGCCAGAGCGTGCCCTCGCCGGTGTGCGCCGAGCAGATCCGCATCGTGGCCGCGGCCAGCTGGGTCGCGGTCTTGAGGGCCGGCAGCTCCGGTTCGCCCTCGAGCGGCTCGGCGACGAACAGTACGTCGACATCGCTGACGTAGTTGAGCTCCCGGCCACCACATTTGCCCATGGCAATGATCGCGAGCCGGCAGCCGGCGGCGCCGGGATGCGCCGCGAAGTAGTCGTTGCGGGCGATGTGCAGAGCGGTCTCGAGCGCACCTCCGGCGAGATCCGCGAGTACGGCGGCGACCTCGTCGACGAGCAGCCCCTCGGCGAGATCCCGGGCAGCGAGCCGGAGCAGCAGGCGCCGGTACTCGACCCGCAGCGCGTCGACCGGATTGTCGGCGTCGACGGCGGTCGCGAGCTTGGCGGCGACATCCTCCACCGACGGCCGGGCGCCCGCGAGCGCCGGGTCGGCGAGGTCGTACCAGTGCCGTGGATGTACGCCGAGATGCCGCCCGAGCGCCTCGCTCGCGCCGAGCACGTACACGAGCCGGCGGCGGAAGCCGTCGTCCATCTCGAGGGTGCGGGCGAACGCGGCGAGATCGTGATTGTTCCGGTGCAGCGCCTCGGCCATCGCGCAGAGGCTCTGCAGCGCGAGATCGGGATCAGCCGACTCCGAGAGCGTCGTGATCAGCTGCTCGGTGGCCAGCGGACTGTGCGAGTCCAGCGCGTCCAGGTCCTCGAGGATGCCGGCCGCCCGCTGCGGATCCTCGAACCCCAGCCGAACCAGCCGGCCCTCCCACGACCCCCTCCGCCCGTCAGCCACCCCCGCAGGCTACCCAATCCCCCACTTTGAGAAGCCACCAACCACTTTCGGGCCCGCGAAATGGTTGGTGGCTTCTCAAAGTCGCGGCTGGATCTCGGGTTGGTTGCGGTGAATACACGGTGTCGTGTAGCGAACTCGCTCAGTAGTCGGGCATGATGACTGTCCATGGTCATGATGACGGGGTCGCTCGCCGTGCGCGGCACGGTGGTGTGGTTGACACCCCAGCAGGGCGGACGAGTCTCCGGGCCGCCGGAGCCGGACTACGACTACGACTACACGGCGACCGCGTACCTGCCGCCCCGCACGCCCGAGGACGGCCAGGCCGGGATCGCGCTGCGCCACTTCTCGCCGGGTGCCTGGCGGACGCCGGCCGACGGAATTCTCGTTCCTGCCAAGGGAAATCGGGCCCAGCAGGTGATCCCCGGCTGCATCGTGATCATCACCGAAGGCGTCCGCCCCGTCGGCCTGCTGACCGTCGAAGAGGTCAACGCCCTGGCCCCCGACGGCACCCCGGTCGTTGCCGCCGCCCCCACTCTCGAAGCAGCTGTCCAGACGCCCCCGGTCGCCGACGAACCGCCGTACCGGCACTCCACCGCAGCCTCTCGCTGGGCCTCCCAGCACGCCTCCGACGACGCCCCGCCCCAGACCGCCGGCGTCTGAACCGAGTGGTTCTACGGATGTGGCGGCGGCTCCGGCGGTCGACGATTCCGGCATGACGAAAAGAATCCAGCCGCAGCAGACGGCAGCGTTCTACGCGCAGGCGGTCGCGTCCTTCGGGATCTCGGTCTCGGCAATGGTGATCGCCCTGGCGTACCTACCGGCCGAACCCTGGGTACGGGCGTTCCTCGCACTCGGACTGTTGTACGTCGTCACGTCGACGGTCGTGCTGTGCAAGGTGGTCCGGGACCGGCAAGAGATCTCCGTAGTGACCAACCGGGTCGACCAGGCCCGCCTGGACAAACTCCTCACCGACCATGACCCCTTCAAGGTCGACGGCTGAGGTCCTACAGAACCGGCAGGAGCTTGTTGAGTTCGAAGGGGGTTACCTGGCGGCGGTAGTCCTGCCATTCGGCGCGCTTGTTGCGGAGGAAGAAGTCGAAGACGTGCTCGCCGAGGGTCTCGGCGACCAGTTCGCTGTCCTCCATCGCGCTGATGGCTTCGGCGAGGCTGCCGGGCAGGGGCTTGATGCCGAGCGCCTTGCGTTCGCGCGGCGTCAGGGACCAGATGTCTTCCTCGACCTCGACGGGGAGCTCGTAGCCCTCCTCGATGCCCTTCAGGCCGGCGGCGAGCATCAGCGCGAACGCGAGGTACGGGTTCGCGGCCGAGTCGAGCGACCGGAACTCGACGCGCGAGGACTGCCCCTTGTGCGGCTTGTACATCGGCACCCGCACGAGGGCGGACCGGTTGTTGTGACCCCACGAGACGAACGAGGGCGCCTCGTCCCCGACCGCGAGCCGCTTGTACGAGTTCACCCACTGGTTCGTCACCGCGGTGATCTCGGCCGCGTGCTGCAGCAGGCCGGCGATGAACGCCCGTCCGGTCTTCGACAGCTGGTACTGCGCGCCGCCCTCGAAGAACGCGTTGCGGTCACCCTCGAACAGCGACATGTGGGTGTGCATCCCGGACCCGGGCTGATCCGACAACGGCTTCGGCATGAACGACGCGTAGATCCCCTGCGAGAGCGCCACCTCCTTCACCACGACGCGGAACGTCATGATGTTGTCGGCGGTCGACAGCGCGTCGGCGTACCGCAGGTCGATCTCCTGCTGTCCCGGACCGCCCTCGTGGTGGCTGAACTCGACCGAGATCCCCATCGACTCGAGCATCGTGATCGCCTCGCGGCGGAAGTCGTTGCCGATGCCCTGCGGCGTGTGGTCGAAGTACCCGGACGAGTCGACCGGCTCCGGCGTCGTACCGGGTGCGCCGGTGAGCGACTTGAACAGGTAGAACTCGATCTCCGGGTGCGTGTAGAACGTGAACCCGAGATCGGCCGCCTTCGACAGCGTGCGCTTCAGGACGTGCCGCGGGTCGGCGAACGACGCCGAGCCGTCGGGCATGTTGATGTCGCAGAACATCCGCGCGGTGCCCATCGTCTCGCCCCGCCAGGGCAGGATCTGGAACGTCGACGGGTCCGGTTTGGCCAGCATGTCGGCCTCGGTCACCCGGGCGAATCCCTCGATCGCCGACCCGTCGAACCCGAGTCCTTCCGCGAACGCGCTCTCCAGCTCCGCCGGCGCGACCGCGACCGACTTCAGGAACCCGAGCACGTCGGTGAACCAGAGCCGCACGAAACGCACGTCGCGCTCCTCCAGCGCGCGCAGTACGAACTCCTGCTGCTTGTCCATCAGTCCACCTCTCACCGGAACATCTCTCAGGCACATCACGGGGTCTCTCACAGTGTGCCCCGCCCTTGTTAAGCAGACGTTACGTGGCAGGCCGGATATGACCGCATTCAGGGCCTAGCGTGTCCTTTTGTGCAGACGATCTTCCACGCCGCCCTGATCGTGGCCGCGGTCCTCTGCCTCAGCGACCTGATCGTCAGCACCGCCCGCTTCGCGCAGTCGCTGCGGCGTAAGCGACCTGCCGAGCGGGACGTGCTCGGGCGCCGCTGGCTGCCGATCCCGGAGCTCGGGTTCGGGATGTGCGCGTTCTGCTGCCCGGGCCTGGTCACGCTCGGGCTGACGCATCACAACGCCGACAACCTGCCGACCCGCCAGATCCTGCTCGCCGCCCTGGTCTTCGGGTACGCCGGCGCCGTACTGTCCCGGGTCGTCCGGACGCCGGGCCCCGGCGGCCGCCGGTTCAAGCTACGCGCCGGCCTGCTGCTCGGCCTGCCGGCCGTGTTCGGTCTGGTCTTCGGCCTCTCGGGCATCGCCGTCTGAGCCGGCCGCGCTGGCTGAGCGGGCTGAGGCGGCTGAGCGGGCTGCGCGGCGGGACCGGTACCACGGTACGACGCGTTCCAGCGGCGCGAACGCGAGCCAGCAGACGACCGTCGGCAGGAAGTGGATCAGCAGGATCGCCGTGTTCGCCGCATGGAACCCGACGAAGAACAGCGCCCCGAACAGCTGCCAGCGCCCCTTGAGCCACAGAATCACCGGCGAGCAGAACTCCCCGATGATGCCGACCCACTGCATCACGTGCAGCACCCACGGGTAATGCAGCAACCACTCCCCGACCGGGTGCGGCCGCCGCACGATCGCCCACGTCAGTACGGCGCTGCCGGGCCAGGTCAGCGCCCATCCGGCACTGCGCAGTTTCGCGACCGCGGACAGGAAGTACGTCGCGATCACGCAGATCTGGATGCACCGGATCGCCCACCCGGCCGCCTCCGACCGAGTCTGGTCGCCGTACGACGCGATGCCCCGGCTGCCCGCTTTCACGGTCGGCAGGACCCAGAGCGCGATGACCAGCGCGAGGTGGTCGTGGTCGACCTTGCCGTCGCTCATCCCGATCAGCACCCACCAGGTGAACGCCGGCGCGACGATCCAGCCGGCAACCCGCGGGAAGTAGTTCGTCGCCCCGAGCAGGCACGCGACGATCAGGACGACGTACAGGACTGTCGTGTTCGCGACGGACGGTTTCGGCAGGTCGAGGAGCCGGGCGAGCAGCAACGGCTCGTACAGCCCGGGGTGCTCGCCCTTGTCGCGGGTGTCGCGGACGAACGCGTGCATGTCGAGGATGACGAACAGGTACAGGATCGTCCGCAACCAGGCGATCCGCGCCAGCGCGATCACCGGCGTGAACCAGTTGGCGACTCTCATCGGCGTACCTCCCAGGTCGCGAGCACCTGGGATGTCGGCGGTCCTTCGACCTTGCCCTTCACCAGTTGGGTCGTGTCACGGATGAGCTCGAGCTTCACGTACTTCGGCTGGTCAGGATGCTTGCGCGCCCACCCGTCCGCGACCTGCTGCAGCAGCGACGGGTCCTTCACGATCTCCCCGGCCCGTGCCTCGATCTCGGCCCGCGCGACCCCGGCGCCTTCGATGTTCAGCGGTACGTCGACCGTCGTGCCGGCGTCCGTCACCGCGCTCACCCGGGTGTAGTCGATCCTGGCGTCGTCCGGCACCGACATCGCGTACTGCGACATCGGACCGAACGGCCAGGCGTCGTCACTGGCGCGCACCGAACCGTTGATCAGCAGGCCGATGCCGGCGACCGCGACGAGTACCCGCACCGTCTTGCCGACCCGCCCCACCCGCACCACGTCCGGTGCCTGACTCTGTGTCACCACGTCATTAGATCATTCCGGTTTGGAGGCCTCGACGGTAGGGGATTTTCTATAACATGACCGCCCCAGAAAATTTCCAACATGAGCTGGCATCGACACTGGTGTCCCGGCGTACGATCCTCGGCGCAACTGCCGGCGGCGTACTGCTCGGTGGCATCACCCTCCCGACAGCGGCGCACGCCGCCCCCGCGCCGCGCTGCTACACGCGCACCGAGTGGTCCGCGCGTCCTCCCAAGTCCGCGACACAGGTGATCGGCAAGCCCGACCACATCGTCATCCACCACACCGCGAGCCCGAACGTCACCGACTACTCGCTCGCCGCGGCGTACAAGGTTCAGCACTGGATCCAGGACCTGCACATGGACACCAACGGCTGGATCGACATCGGCAACCAGCTCACGATCAGCCGCGGCGGGTTCCTGATGGAGGGCCGCAGCAAGTCGCTGTCGTCGATCAACAACGGGCAGAACGTGCTCGGCGCGCAGACGGCGAACAACAACAGCCACACGATCGGCATCGAGCACGAGGGCATCTACGTGAGCGAGGACGTGCCGGTCGCACTGTTCGACATGTCGGCGCTGACGTGCGCGTGGTTGTGCACGAAGTACGGTCTGGACCCGCAGGTCGCGATCGTCGGGCACCGGGACTACAACACGACGCAGTGCCCGGGTGACGTGTTCTACGCACGGCTCCCGGAGTTGCGGGATCGCGTGTCCGAGATCGTCCTGGGCTGATACGTGATCCTGCGAATCAGGAGCTCGAACGGTCCGCGGTAGCCGGCGCGTCGCATCCGGTCGGCGAGCAGCACGGTCGCCAGCCAGGTCGCGACGGCGAGCAGAGCTGTCGTGGTCGTGGCGAGCGTGTCCGACAGGTCGAGCAGGTACGGCGTGAACACGACCGCCCAGACGACGGACTGGGCCAGGTAGCACGTCAACGATCGTTGTCCGACGGCGGCGACCGCCACGGTCACACGGCCCTGGCGGTCGCCCCCAGAACGGCTCAGCCGATGTGCGATCAGCACGATCAGAGCGGCGTACCCGAATCCGCCGAAGACACCGGCTGCGTCGTGCAACGGTCCGAGGACCGTCACCGCGTGGTCGCTCGGCCGGGAGAGTACGCCGCCGACGACGAGCGAGACCGGGAGCGCGCCGAGGATCGCGATGGTGAGGCCGAGCAGCGCCGTCGTACGCAGCAGGGTGAGGTGCTCGGCCGGGCGTTCGAGGATCCGGCGGCGACCCGCCCACAGGCCGATCAGGAACGGCGTCACGAAGCCGATCCAGCCGAGGCCGGCGATGAACGGCTGCACGACCAACCGGTCGGGGAACTGACCGAGGAAGGTTGCCGGGAGCATCGAAGGATCGGGACCTTCGGCGGAGCCGGCGAGGGTGTCGCCGCTGGGCAGTGCGGTGAGGACAAGGACCGCGGTGGCGACGACGAACAGCCAACGGTCCTTCCAGCGCAGGGCCCAGACGCCGAGGAACAGAAGTACGCCGTACGCCGCGAGGATGTCGCCGACGTACAGCAGCATCGCGTGCAGGAAACCGAGCACGACCAGGACGAGGCTGCGGCGCCACAGCAGTTTGCGGATCGGCCACCAGTCGTTGCCGGATTCGCGTTGGCGGCGGACGATCTGCGCGACGCCGTACCCGAAGAGGACGCCGAACATCGGGAACGCGCGACCGTCGACGAGGGTCGAGATCAGCAGACCGACCACGTGGTCGACGGGCGATCCCGCGGTGGGGAAGCCGCTGAAGTACTCGTGGCCGGCGATGAAGTAGTGCGAGTTCGCCAAGGCGATGAAG
Organism: Kribbella soli; assembly: GCF_004331345.1. Classification (GTDB taxonomy): domain Bacteria; phylum Actinomycetota; class Actinomycetes; order Propionibacteriales; family Kribbellaceae; genus Kribbella; species Kribbella soli. Next base: position 957,046 of record NZ_SJJZ01000003.1, read on the forward strand.
AGCAGCATGAAGCCGCGGGCGAGGTCCGGGCCCAGCGCGCGTTCGCTCAGTCCGGTCGGCCCGCTCTGGGTGCTCATGGTTCTTAGTCAATCCACGCGGCGTCGGCGGCACATCCGACGAAAGTCCCTGCCACGTGAACCTTCGTCGCTGTTCGATATGTGCATGCACGACGAAGCCTTGAATCGTTGGCAGCGTGGGTGGTCGGCCTCCCGCGGGTGGACCGACTTCCAATGCATCGACGACGTCACGGTCGTCCGGATCGGCGAGCCGGAGCGGCGGGTCGAGTACGTCGCGACCGAGCAGCACGCCACCGCCGCCGCGCATCTCGCGCTGACCGACTGCAATCCGCCCGGTACGTCGTGGCTCACGATCGCCGCCGGCGCGGCGGATCGCGTCGCCGCCGACCTCCGGCCGTTCGAGATCGTCCGCACCGAATGGCTGATGACTGTCCGGCTGGCCGACCAGGTGTCGTATCCCGTTCCCCCGCCGTACTCCCTCGAACTCTCCGCCACGCCGTCGGTGGTCGAAGCACAGGTCTACGAGTACGGCGAGATCGCCGCCACCGGACGGATGGCGATCCTGCACACCGGCGCCGTCGCCGACATGATCCAGACCGATCCCGCCCACCGCCGCCGCGGTCTCGCGCGGGCCGTCATGACCGCCCTCGGACACGCTGCCCGATGCCGCTCCGCCACCACCGCCTACCTGGCCGCCTCCCCCGACGGTCGCCGCCTCTACAAGTGCCTCGGCTGGACCACCCTCACTCCCCTCGTCGTGGCCCGCACCTCGCTAACGTCGTCACGGTGAAGCAGATCATCGCGTTCACCGGACTGCCGGGAACCGGAAAGTCGACGCTGGCCGAACAACTGGCCACCGAAACCGGAGTCCCGGCTTTCGCCGGCGACTGGTTGCTCGGAGCCCTCAGACCGCACGGCGTCCTCGGCGGCCTCGACCGTCCGGCGTTCCTGGCGATGTACTACGACCTCCTCGGAACCCTCGTCGAACGGCAGTTGATGCTCGGGCAGTCGGCGATCGTGGACTGTCTGGTCAACGAGGAGATCGCGGAGCGGTGGGGGCAACTGGCCGCGAGGTACGACGGGCGGCTGCGGATCGTGGAGTGCGTCTGCAGCGATGAAGGTGAGCACCGCCGGCGGCTGGAAGGGCGGCGGCGTGGGATCCCCGGATGGCACGAGGTGGGGTGGGACCACGTGCTGCGGATGCGGAGTGAGTACCCCCAGTTGGAGGGTGAGCGGCTGACCGTGGACGCGATGGAGACCGTGGAACGCAACCTCGATCAGGTGCGGACTTTCCTTCGGCATTCGTAAGAGGTTGGCAACGGGCGTGGGGTCGGGCCGTGGGAACCAGTAATGTGCTCTCGTGCCTCAGCTTCGGGTAGCGCTTGCTCAACTCAATGTGACCGTCGGTGACATCGACGGGAACACCGACAAGATCGTCGCGTGGACCCGGAACGCGGTCGAGCGAGGCGCGCACGTGGTCGCGTTCCCCGAGCTCGGGCTGACCGGTTACCCGGTGGAGGATCTCGCGCTGCGCGCGTCGTTCGTGGACGCCTCGCAGTCCCGGATCCACTCGCTCGCGAAGCGGCTCGCCGACGAAGGACTCGGCGACATCGTGGTGATCTGCGGGTACCTCGACCGGGCCGGCGGTACGGCGATGGGCATCGACCGCCTCGGCCGCCCGAAGGGCTCCCCCACCAACGCCGCCGCGGTCATCCACCAGGGCCGCGTCGTCACGAGTGCCGTGAAGCACCACCTGCCGAACTACGGCGTCTTCGACGAGTTCCGGCACTTCGTCCCCGGCAACACGTTGCAGGTCGTCCGCATCCACGGCGTCGACGTCGCCCTCGTGATCTGCGAGGACCTCTGGCAGGACGGCGGACCCGTCGCGGTCACCCGCGAGGCCGGTGCGGGCCTGCTGCTCGTCGTCAACAGTTCGCCGTACGAGGCCAACAAGGACGACGTCCGCGGTGATCTCGTCCGGCGCCGCGCCCGCGAGGCCGGCTGCGCGCTCGCGTACGTGAACCTGGTCGGCGGCCAGGACGAACTGGTCTTCGACGGCGACTCGCTGATCGCCGATGCCGACGGCAAGATCTTCGCCCGCGCGCCGCAGTTCGAGCAGGGCAGCATGGTCGTCGACCTCGACCTTCCGGCCGCCTCGGGTACGCCGTCCGGCACCCACGAAGGTATCGAGATCGTGCACACCGTCCTCCAGGACGACGAGCTCCCGCCGTACGAGGCGATCGAGTCGAACATCGCGCCGCGGCTGTCCGACGAGGCCGAGATGTACGGCGCGATCGTCACCGGCCTGCGCGACTACGTCCAGAAGAACGGGTTCAAGTCGGTGCTGCTCGGACTGTCCGGCGGCATCGACTCCTCGCTGGTCGCCGCGATCGCCTGCGACGCGATCGGCGCCGAGCACGTGTTCGGGATCTCCAACCCGAGCGTGTACTCCAGCGACCACTCCAAGGACGACGCCGCCGACCTCGCCGCGCGGACCGGCCTGAACTACCGCGTCGTACCGATCCAGCCGATGGTGCAGCCGTTCCTGGACACGCTCGGCCTGACCGGGCTCGCCGAGGAGAACCTGCAGGCGCGGGTCCGCGCGGTGATCTGGATGGGGTTGTCGAACGCCGACGGCCACCTGGTGCTTGCCTGCGGCAACAAATCGGAGCTGTCCGTCGGCTACTCGACGATCTACGGTGACGCGGTCGGCGGGTACGCGCCGCTGAAGGACGTCCCGAAGACGCTCGTCTGGCGGCTCGCCAAATGGCGGAACGCGGACGCGAAGGAGAAGGGGCAGCAGCCCCCGATCCCGGCGAACTCGATCGCCAAACCGCCGTCTGCCGAGCTCCGCCCCGGGCAGCAGGACACCGACTCGCTGCCGCCGTACGACCTGCTCGACGACATGCTGGACGACTACGTCGAACAGGACCGCGGCAGTGCTGAGCTCGTCGCCGCCGGCTTCGAGACCGGGCTGGTCACCCAGGTGATCCAGCTCGTCGACCGAGCGGAGTACAAGCGCCGGCAGTACCCACCGGGCCCGAAGATCACCCACAAGGCCTTCGGCCGGGACCGTCGGCTGCCGATCACCAATGCATGGCGTGAGGACGCACGAAAGGCGGCCGGGCACTGAGTGACTCCTGGCGGTACCGCCCATCCCAGCCCGACCCCTGGGCCCAGGATCAGTCGTGGGGCTCCACCGAGGAGACCCACGACCGCTCCGGCCTGCCCAAGGAGGATGTGAGCGATCGCTCACCCACAGGCGGTGGCGCTCACCCTCCGCAACGGTGGGACGATGAGCGCATGGTTGACAACTTCCTGTCGGCCGGTACCCAGGGTGACGACGAGGAGTTGCCCTCGCCGTACGGGACCGGACCGGCGAACCGGGCAACCGAGGAACACCGCCGCTCGGACTACGACAACGACAGTTGGCGGGACCGCGACTCTGCTGGTTCAGGGTGGGGTCTCGACCCTTCACCGTCGCTGCCGAACGCGCCGCGGACGTACGAGCGCGGCCCGGTGCCGCAGCAGCCGTACGTCCCGAAGCCGCCGTACCTGCCGAGTGCGCCACCTCCTTCGCAGCAGCCGCCGCGGGTAGAGCGGCAGGAGTACCACGGAGAGTCGCGGGAGGAGTCGTACGGGCGGGAGTACCAAGAGCAGAACCCGTTCCGGCCGCAGCCACCCGCGCAACAACCTCCGCAGGCACCGCCGCAGGGGCGGCCTAGTCCGTTCGGGCCTGGGTCCGGTTCTGGGTCCGGGAGTAACGGTGTGTCAGGTGGGGCGCAGCCGCGGCCGGCTCAGCCCCCCGTACCTCCGTCGCCGGCGCCTCAGTCGCAGGCGCCTTCGGCTCCGGGTGGCAGCGGTACGCCGCAGCGCCCGTCGCAGCCGTCCAACGGCAGCACGAACTGGAGCAGTCCGGCACCACAGACGAGCCCGTTCGCGCCACAGCCGTCGGCTGGTGGTCAACCTGCGGCGAACAACGGAACCAGCAACGGGCTGAACCACGGGTCGAGCAACGGGCTGAGTAGTCACGGGTCGAGCAACGGCACGAGCAACGGCAACGGGTTCAGCAGCAACGGGTCTGGCAATGGGCTGAATAATGGGTTGGGTCCGCAGCAGCCGCCGCGGCCTCCGCAGCGTCTGCAACCACCGGACGCACCAAGTGCCCAGGAGTCGAGCCGCGGTCAGGAACCACCGCGCCGCTACGAGCCGGGCCCGGGACCCGAACCGATCTGGGGCCACGACCGCACTCCCGAGCCAACTCGCGCACCCGAGCCACCCCGCTCGGCCGAGCCGCCCCGCTCCCCTGAGCCCGACAACGCCCGCCGCCAAGAAGAAGCGGTCCGGCAAGAGCCACCCCGTCGGCCGGAAGACCCCAGCAGAGACGAAGCAACCCAGCGACGCGAGGACGCTGAACGCCGCCTGGAAGCACTGCGGCGTCAGGACGCGGAGCAACGCGAAGCAGCTCGGCGACGCGAACAGGCCCGACAGCGCGCGGAGGCTGAGCGGCGGCAGGGTGTGGGTGAAGAGACTCAGCCTCAGGAGATTCGGCTCCGGGCTGGTGAGCAGGACGCGGCTCCTGGGGTGCGGGACAACGGGTATCTGTCGGACCCGAGTGCCGAGTACGAGAGCAACGCACCGGTCAGCGACGAACCTGCTGGCGAACAACCGCACGTGCCTGGCGCGGCTCGCCCGATCGGAGCCCGTCGGCGCGCGGACGTCCAGCAGGACGCCCCCAGCCAGGTCTCCACAGAACAGCTCACCTCACACCGAGCAGGACGCCGCGCACAACCAACCAGTCCGTCGGCGAACACCGCACCAGGTGCGGACGTATCCGCGAGCGCTGTGGTCAGCCCGGCGGCGAGCCAGGCTGTGAGCAACACACCGGCTGTGGTTGCGAGTGTCGCGCCCGGTGCGGACGCGGAGGTTTCGCCGTACGGCGGAGGTGCTGGGAAGCCGGCCGGTGGAGGTGTAGCGGCTGGTGATGGGGTGAAGCGGCCGCGGCGGTACCGGATCCATCATCTGCGGGACTTCAAGAGCCGCGGTGAGAAGTGGGCGATGCTGACGGCGTACGACCAGTACACCGCCGAGATCTTCGACCAGGCCGGCATCCCGGTGCTGCTCGTCGGTGACTCCGCCGCGAACAACGTGTTCGGCTACGACACGACCCTGCGCGTGACGGTCGACGAGCTCATCCCGCTGGCGCGTGCGGTTGCCGGCGCGGTCGAGCACTCGCTGGTTGTCGCGGACCTGCCGTTCGGTTCGTACCAGGCGTCGCCGGAGCAGGCGTTCCACACGGCCGTGCGGTTCATGAAGGAAGCCGGCGTCCACGCGGTGAAGCTCGAGGGCGGGCGGACCGTCGTACCGATGGTCGAGAAGCTCACGCAGTCCGGCATCCCGGTGATGGCGCATATCGGTTTCACGCCGCAGAGCGAGCACAGCATCGGCGGGTACCGCGTTCAGGGCCGGGGCGATCAGGCGGCCGGTCTGATCGACGACGCCGTGGCGCTCGCCGAGGCCGGTGCGTTCTCGGTGGTGCTGGAGATGGTCCCGGGCGACGTCGCCGCGGAGATCACCAAGCGCATCCCGATCCCGACGATCGGCATCGGCGCCGGCCGCGACACCGACGCCCAGGTGCTGGTGTGGCAGGACATGGCAGGCCTCCGCTCCGGCACCATGCCGCGCTTCGTCAAGCAGTACGCCGACCTGCGCGGCATCCTGACCAACGCCGCCACCACGTACGCGTCCGAGGTCGCCTCGGGCGCGTTCCCGGGAGACGAACACACCTTCTGACGCCACTCTGCACCTCCCCGGTAGTTGTCCGGAGACGTGGCGGCTGCGACAACGACTGCGAAGTCCGGTGCGCTGCGTCAGGCCCTCAGGCCGTCAAATCCATGGGAGCGATGAGCGTTCGGTCCAGTACTCCTCGGGTTGTTGTGCGAACTCGGTGAGCGGGCCGTCGGTGCGGTAGGCGAGATTGCTGGTCAGTTGGGCCGTCGTGGTTGCTCCGCTGAGGACCACGTCGGCCCATGGCTGAGCGACAGCCGCGCCGACGGCCAGTGCGTCAGGTGCGACGCCGTGCTGCTGGGCGAACTCGTTGAACGGCGTCTCGCCGCCGCGGGACGTGAGGCGGCCGTTGGCGACCGCCTCCTTGACGACGACGAACCAGCCGGCGTCGTGCGCCTCGGCGAGTGCACCGCCGGCTGACGTCTCCAGGACGTTCCAGGTGGCTTGTACGGCGGAGAACGGCGTACCGGAGGACAACGCCTTGCGCAGCGTCTCGGCCTGTCGTGGACCGCTCGTGGAGAGACCGACGCGGACACCGGAGTCCGCGAGTTCGCGCAGCCGATCCAGCAAGCGCTTGTCCTCGAGCGCGGGACTGTCGAACGTCAGGCTGTGCACGAGGTAGAAGTCCGGTGGTCCACCAAGCGCTTGAAGGGTCTCCGGCCATTGGCGTTCGAACGTCGCGAGGCTGTGGTCCTTCACCTCGTGCGTCTCCACGTCGTGCCGCCAGTCGGCGACGTACGTGTAACCCCATTTCGACCCGACGGTCATCGCCGTACGGCGTTCCGGTGTGATCCACTCTCCGAGGAACTGCTCGGCAAGACCGTACGAACGCGCGGCGTCGAAATACCGAACACCTGCCTGCCACGCCTGCTCCAGCAGCTCGTGTGTCCGCACCCGCAGATCCTCGACGGCACGTCGCGGCGGCAGGTCCTCGTCGTGCCCGAGATTGATGTAGCCGGGACGCCCGAGCGCTGCCAGTCCGAGACCGATACTTGCCATGTCTTCGATCGTAGATGTCCACAGCAACCATGTGAGACGCGCCGCAGCACCCGACGCAGAGCGAGCAGTTTCCTTTAGCGTTTTGTGGTGTGAGCGAATCCCAGTTGCCACCACCAGGAACGGTCCGACACCGTACGACGGCCCGCGTGCTGCCGGTGCGTCCGGACGGCAAGGTGCTGCTGCTGCACGGCTGGGATCCGCTGAAGCCGCAGACGCCGTACTGGTTCACGATCGGCGGTGGCGTCGAATCCGGTGAGACGGTCGCGGAAGCGGCCGGCCGCGAACTGCGCGAAGAGGTCGGCATCGTGCTGCCGATCGACGCGCTCGGCACACCGGTGGCGACGAACACGATCGAGTTCGAGTGGGGTGGCTGCCGGATCGTCCAGCACCAGACGTTCTTCGCGGTCGCGGTGGACAGCGTCGACGTGACGTTCGCGAACCAGGAGGAGCTGGAGCTGCAGACCATCAGCGCACACGGCTGGTGGTACGGCGACGATCTCGAGGCGACCGGTCAGGCCGCGCACGTCACGATCCCCGGAATGCTCCGGCGGGCAGCGGACGTGATCACGCTGCGCCGGGCGTCCTGAGTCAGCGCTTGCGGGCTTCTTTGAGGACCTTCTTCGGGACCTTCTTGTCCACCTCGTAGTGCACGCGATCGAGCCGCTCGGCGCAGCCTGCCTTGGACAGGCGCAGCAGGACGACCGGGCACTTCTTGCACCTCGGCTTGTCCTTGCAGCACTTCTTCTTCGCGGTCATCGACGGCACGCGGTGAGCGTAGGTGAGGCATACCTAACCCGTCTAGAGGTCGCGCGGCGATCGTGGCGGACGTCACGAAAGCTGTCCGCTCAGCAGTTCGCGGGCCTGCACGAGTGACGGTCCGTACCAGGTCAGATGCCGTCCCGACACACACCGGGCGGGATTCGTGAACGCCTCCGGTCCGTCGTCCGGTGAAAACGGATATGGCTCGTCCGGCAGCACCACGATGTCGTAGTCCGGCAACACGTCCAGGTCGATCCGCGGATAACGTTCACGAGATTCTCCAAGGACGTTGTCGATACCGATCCGCGACAACAGATCGCCTGCGAACGTGTCCCGGCCGAGCGCCATCCACGGCCGCCGCCAGATCGGTATCACGGCCCGCCGGCGCATTCCGGCGTACGGCGTACTCCACACCGTCCGCGCATCGTGCAACCACTGCGGTTCGCCGCCGATGATCGCGGACAGCATGCGACCGAGCGAGTCGAGTGATTCGGGCACTGTCGTCGGCGCCGTCACCCAGACCGCGATTCCACTCGTTCGCAACGCGTCGAGATCGGCCGCGCGATTCTCCTCCGCGTTCGCGACGACGACGTCCGGTGCGAGTGCGTGGATGCGATCGACGTCGGGATTCTTGGTGCCTCGAAGACGTACTACGTCGAGGTCCGCGGGATGCGTGCACCAGTCGGTAGCACCAACGATTTCGGCCGGATGCGTGACCGCGATCGACTCCGTCAACGACGGCACGATGCTCACCACACGACGCACCTCGTCGGGTAGTTCGACGACGTTGCGCAGGTCGTCGTACGCACTCTTCATCTGCTCGTTGCACCTCACGTTCGCAGGACGTTGCCGAGGACAACACTCGTCGATCGGGGCGTTCGATGGCCAGATTGTGCGCGTGTCGCCAAGAAATTATTCAGCCTATCCGGCATGCTCAGGGCGCGGCGGAATCCCTTCTGCACAAGGATTCTCGGCATTTAGCCGCCAGTACGCCGCCAGTTCTCCTTAACCTGCGGACGTTTCCGGTGCTTTACGTAGCGCACAAGTGTTGTCATCATCATGACGACGAGGAATCCACCGTGGTTTTCCTCAGCCGCACCAAGGAGGCAGAGTGCCAGCCAAGAAGGCAGCCGCAGGGAAGGCGACAGCCAAAAAGGCTTCTCCCGCCAAGAAGACTGTCGCGAAGAAGACCAGCGCCGCGAAGACAACGACCGCGCGCAAGGTCAGCGCAGCAAAGAAGACAGCGACGAAGAAGGTGAGTGCGGCCAAGAAGACCGCCGCCAAGAAGACGGTGGCGAAGAAGGCGCCGGCCAAGAAGACCACCGCCAAGAAGGCCCCCGCGAAGAAGGTCGCGGCCAAGAAGGCTCCGGCGAAGAAGGTCACGGCCAGGAAGACCGTCGCGAAGAAGGCGCCGGCGAAGCGCGCGACCGCTGCGAAGAAGACGACGACGGCAGCGCGGAAGACGACGGCCAAGAAGACTGTCGCGAAGAAGACCGTCGCCAAGAAGGCGCCGGCGAAGAAGGTCGCAGCGAAGAAGGCTCCGGCCAAGAAGGCTCCGGCCCGCAAGGTCGCCGCCAAGAAGGCGCCGGCGAAGCGCGTCGCCGCGAAGAAGGCACCGGCCCGCACCGCCGCGAAGAAGTCCGCGGTGAAGAAGACCGCTGCGAAGAAGGCACCGGCGCGCAAGGCTCCGGCCCGGAAGACCGCGGCCAAGCGGGTAGCCCGCTGACCTTCACGTCAGCAAGCAACAGAAGTCAGTAACGGCTGAGGGGCACCACCGCGTTCGGTGGTGCCCCTCAGCACGTCGTCGGAGCCGGACCTCAGTCGTCGTTCCACTTCGGGTCGTTGTCCCAGGCCTCGTTGCGTTCCTGGGCCTTCTCCAGGGCGCGCGCGGCTTCCTCGGGCGTGCTGTACGGCCCGAGCCGGTCCCCCGACTTCGCACCCTGGTACGGCTCGACCTTGCCGGTCTTGGTGTTGTAGTACCACTCGTTGCTGTGATCGTCACTCATCTGGATGACCACCTCCTGGGAGTCTTGTCGCAGCGCTCTCTAGAATGATCTCACCATGTCGATCCTTACCTCTGGCGTCATTTCGCCGCGCCGCGATGTACCTGCTTCCATTCCGCGTCCGGAGTACGTCGACAAGCCGGCGCCTACGCCGTTCGACGGGTCCTACGTGACGGTGCCCGAGCTGGTCGACAAGATGCGGGTCGCGAGCAAGCTCGCCGCGCAGGCGTTGCAGGCGGTCGGTGCGGCGGCGAAGCCAGGCGTGACCACAGACGAGCTCGACAGGGTCGGCCACGAGTACCTGGTCGACCGCGGCGCGTACCCGTCGACGCTCGGCTACCGCGGCTACCCGAAGTCGCTGTGCACGTCGGTGAACGAGGTGATCTGCCACGGCATCCCCGACGACCGTCCACTCGAGGACGGCGACATCGTCAACGTCGACATCACGGCGTTCCTGGACGGTGTGCACGGCGACACCAACGCGACGTTCCTGGTCGGCGATGTCGACGAGGAGAGCCGGCTGCTCGTCGAGCGCACGCTCGAGGCGCTGAACCGCGCCATCAAGGCGGTCAAGCCCGGTCGTCAGGTGAGCATCATCGGCCGCGTGATCGAGTCGTACGCCAAGCGGTTCGGGTACGGCGTGGTGCGCGACTTCACCGGCCACGGCATCTCGACGTCGTTCCACTCCGGCCTGATCATCCCGCACTACGACGACGAGCGTTTCGACGACGTGATCGAGCCCGGGATGACGTTCACGATCGAGCCGATGCTGACGCTCGGCACGTACGAGTACGACCTGTGGGACGACGGCTGGACCGCGACCACGAAGGACAAGTCGCGGACGGCACAGTTCGAGCACACCCTGGTAGTCACCGACACCGGCGCCGAAGTACTCACCGTGCCGTGACCGTCACGCAGTACCAGGAGACCCACCTGCCGGGGATCCTCGCGATCTGCGAAGCGGAGAACTGGCCGAGCCTGCCCGCCGACTCGGCTCGCGCGCACGCGGTCTTCACTGCTCCCGGCGTGACGACCGTCGTCGCGCTCGACGGCGACCAGGTCATCGGCTTCGCGTACCTGCAGAGCGACGGCCACATCCAGGCTCACCTGTCCCAGATGGCCGTCCACCGCGCGTACCGCCGCAAGGGCATCGGCCGCGCCCTCCTCGAGTACGCCGCACCTCTGACCGGCGCCCAACGCGTAGACCTGGTCACCGACACCGCCGAGGACTTCTACCAGTCCTTCGAACACCGCACCTACACCGGCTTCCGCATCTACCCTTCCTGACCGCCTCGGTTGGAGGATGCGGTGATGAACGTGCCTAGATCGGCAGACTGCTGGATGCGGGACTGGTCGTGGACGTACATCATGTGACCGGCCGGGTAGTACTTCGTTTCGATGTTGGTGGTCAGTTCGGCGGGGATCCGCAGGCGGGCGAGAGTGTGCTCGGTGGCGAAGTACGGCGTCGCACCGTCGTAGTGGCCGGAGGCGACGTGCACCTTCAGGTGCGGGTTGCCGCGCATCGCCTCGGCGAGCTTGTCCGCAACCGAGATCTGCTGGCCCTCGAACTCCTTGAACGACCAGTTCTTCGCGGCGTCCATGTTGATGACCTCGTACGGCAGGTCGTTCTCGTAGCCGAGCTCGACGCGCACGTAATGGTTGAGCGCCGCGGAGTACGGCCCGGTGATCGCGTTCATCGACGGGTCGCGATCCGGTGTCTCCGAGCCGTAGTCCGCGGTCCATCCGGTGAAGCGACCGTCGAGACGTCCGACCGTTTGGCGGCGGGAGCGCAACAGCTCACCGAAGAACCGCATGTGCTCGATCCGCAGGTTCACGCGATCGATGTAGTCCTCGCTCAACCCGGTCAGCGACGCCAGCCGGGTGACCACCTCGGCGCGGTAGTCCGCCGGGATTCGGTTGCCCTGGGCAAGCGCATTCGGGTACCTACCGGCCGCGAACCGTTCCGCGTCCGCGAGCACGTCCTCCAGCGACCGGTCCGGAACCATCCCGTGGTAGTGCGCAATCGCGGCGTACGACGGAAGGAACAACGTGTACGGCAGGTCGTTGCCCGGTGTGAAGTCGAGCGGCCCGAACTCCAGCGCCGCCGAGATCAGCATGACGCCGTTGAGGTACATCCCGTACCGCTGCTGCAGATGCGCGGCCAGCCCGGCCGCACGCGTCGTACCGTAGGACTCGCCGGCCAGGAACTTCGGCGACATCCAGCGCCCGTTCCGCGACGTCCACAGCCGGATCACCTCACCGACCGACTCCAGGTCGCGCGTGAACCCGTGGTAGTCCCCCGGCTTCTCCCCCTCCGCGGCCCGTGAGAACCCTGTCGATACCGGGTCGATGAACACCACGTCGCTGTACTTCAGCAACGTCTCGGCGTTGTCGACGATCGAGTACGGCGGGGGCGCGAGCTCACCCACGTCGCCGGAGACCACCCGGCGCGGGCCGAGCAGACCGAGATGCAGCCAGATGCTCGACGATCCCGGGCCGCCGTTGAACGCGAACGTCACCGGACGGTCCTCGGCGTCCGCGTCGTCCAGCGTGTACGCGGTGAGGAACACCTCCGCCTTCGGCTTCAGCCCGTCGAACTTGCCGTCGGTGAACACCTCCTCGCGGAGCACGATCCGTCCGGTGGTCGCCGTGTACCGCAACTCCTGCCCGTCGACCGTCAGCGTGTGCTGCGTCGTCACCAGGTCGTCGACCGGCTTCGCGGGCTTGGTCTCCGGCTTGGTCTCGGGGTCGGTGTGCTCCTCGTTGGCCATGTCGAGCACCTTAATCCACCGTTGCAACCACTAGCGTTGGGTTTATGGCGACGATTCTGCACATCGCGTTCGTGGACCAGTGGGCGGCCGCGCGGGACGCCGGGAGCTACCGGTGGTCGACCCGCGGCAAGAGCCTCGACGACGGCGCGACGTTCATCCACGCATCCCGCCCCGACCAGGTCGCGATGGTCGCGAACTTCGCGTACGACGACGTGGCCGAGCCGCTGTGTCTGCTGGTGATCGACACCGCCCGGCTGGTCTCCGCGCTCTGCGACGAGGACCTGGACGGGACCGGGATGAGTTTCCCGCACATCTACGGGCCGCTGAACCTGGACGCGGTGGTCGACGTACGCCCGTACCACCGGGGTCCGGACGGCCTGTGGCCCGAGGTGACCGCCGAGGCCGTATCCTGATCGTACGGAACGGGTCGGTCGGGCGATCGCGTCGTCCTTTGCAGAGGGCGCCGAGGAAAGTCCGGACTCCACAGGGCAGCGTGGTGGGTAACGCCCACCCGGGGTAACCCGCGGGACAGTGCCACAGAGAACAGACCGCCAGCGGCTCCGATGAACCCCGTGGTTCATAGGAGTGCGGGTGAGGGTGAAACGGTGGTGTAAGAGACCACCAGCTCCGCAGGTGACTGTGGAGGCTAGGTAAACCCCACGTGGAGCAAGGCCAAGAAGGGCGGTGGGCAACCACCACCCGCGCGAGCGTCTGAGGGCGGCCCGCCCGAGCTCGCGGGTAGGCCGCTAGAGGTGCCCGGCAACGGCCACCGTAGATGGATGATCGCCACCACAGAATCCGGCTTACAGACCGACCCGTTCCCCACACCCGGTCCACAGACGAGAGGTGCGAACATGCCCGGGCGCCTGATCGGCCTGGTAGGCACGTCGAGCGTCGGGAAATCGAGTACGGCGCGGCAGTTGCAACTGCTGCTGCCCGAGCCCTATCTCGTCGTCGGGCTGGATCATTTCTACGACATGTTCCCGCAGGACTGGGGCGGCCACCGGCGAGGCCCCGGGCCGGGGTTCTGGCAGGACGTGCTGACCGACGACGACGGGAAGCCGCGGATCGTCACGCACTACGGTTCGGCGGGAGAGCGGATGCTGGCGGGCATGCGGGCCGCCGTCGTCGCGCTGCTCGACGCCGGCAACAACGTCATCCTCGACGAGATGCCGGTCGACGACACGATCATGCCCGCCTGGCGGACCGCTGTAGCGCCGTACGACGTCCGCTGGGTCGCGCTGCAAGCCCCACTCGACGTGATCGAGAAGCGCGAGCACGAACGCAACCACGGCCGCCACGCAGGCAACGCCCGCGACCACTACGGCATCGGTCTGAACGGCCCCTTCGACCTCGTACTCGACGCCGCCACCCTTTCCCCAGCCGAACGAGCCGCCGCAATCGCCAAGCTCTGACTGCTCAGGAGCGTGGGGCTAGTGGCAGTGGTTGTCGTGGTTGTTTACGGCGCGGCCGGCGGGTTTTTCCCAGGGTTCTTGGCGGCCGAGGGCGGTTAGGTCGAGGGCTGTGACGGTGAAGGTCATTGCGTCGGGGCCTCGGCCGTACGTCGAGTAGGTGTGGTACACGTGCTCGTCGACGCGGAGGAAGCAGCTCAGGCCGTGGAGGTCGAAGGGCTGCTGCGTCTGGGTGTGCTCGTTGTTCGGCAGCACGTCCCACTCCGGCTTGGTGCGGTAGTTGTACTCGAACGGTACGACGGACTCGTCCAGCGTGACGTGGTAGTCGTAGTTGAAGTCGCTCCCGTACGACGAGTACCACGGGTACTCCCACCCACGCGTCTCCCGGTACGCGGCCAGCTTCTCGTACGGCGCCCGCGAGACCAGCGCGAACGTGGTGTTCGCCGCGTTGAGCAGCCGCGTCGACCCGATGTCGTCGACGAACCCGGTGCAGTTCGGGCACCCGGCGTCCCACTCCGGCTGGAACATGAAGTGGTACACGACCAACTGGTCCCGCCCCTCGAACAACTCCAGCAGCCCCACCGAGCCTTCGGCCCCGGCGAACGAATACCCCTTGTCGACCAACACCATCGGCAACTCACGGCGCCGCGCGTTCAGCGCATCACGCTCCTTGGTGAACGCCTTCTCCGCAGCCAACAACTCACGCCGCGCACCCAACCATGCATCCCGCGCCACAACCTCCGGCAAGCCCATCCCAACTCCTTCATCAACCAACAGAACACCCGAGACGTCGGAACCACCCCCACCACTTCGACACCCTCCCGCCAACAATCGCCGTACGATCGAAACCGTGTCCGCCGACGACTCGATCCACACGCCGTACCTGACTGTCCAGGAACGCCCGGCGCGCAACATGGCGGCGCGGCTCGAAGGAGTGCTCACGGTGGACGAGCCCACGAACTGCGTGGTCGTCCGGAAGAGCGATCACCTCGTCGAGGTGGCCTGGCCGCCGGGATGCTCGGTGGTCTCCCGTGACGGTTCAGTCGCCGTACTCGACGCCGACGGACGCACGATCGCCGAACTCGGCGACACGGTGGTACTCGGAGGCGGCTACATCCCGCCCTCGGCCGCGCACACGACTTCCCGCACCGGTCGCGCACGCGTGTTCGCCGTCGCCGGCTCCTTCGGGCTCCCGACCTGACCACTGGCCGCCGAGTCGTGGTGATTGGCTGCGGGCTGGTTGGTCGAGTCGTGGAGATTGGTGGGTTTTGGCTACCGATTCTCACGACTCGGCGGGCGGGAGGACGGGATGTCGACCGCTGGGGTGAGAAAGTGGGGGTATGCGGAGGCGAGTGCGGACTGGGGTCGTGTTCTTCCTCCTGGTGGTGCTTGTTGGTGGGGCTGGGTATGTGGGATGGGTGTTGGTGCAGCGGTCGGAGCCCGTGGCGTTGCCGGAGACGACCGGTAGTTTTCAGGTCGGGCGGCGGACGTACGAGTGGACCGACACGCCCCGCCGCGACCCGTACTCGAACGGCTCCCGCCGCCTCGCCGTCTGGCTCTGGTACCCGGTCGCCAAGGACACCACCGGCCGCCGCGTCCAGTACGCGCCGGGTGCGTGGAGCGGGCTCCACCTCAAGGCGCCGACCTCCTTGTTCCAAGGACCGTTCGACACTCTCCAGGACCGCGCCCTCGACCGCGTCGCCGTCGCACCCGGCCGGTTCCCGGTCGTCGTGCTGATGCCCGGTATGGGTCTGTCGGCTCCGATGTACGCCGCTCTCGCGGAGGATCTCGCCAGTCACGGATACCTGGTCGCCGGCGTCACCCCGACGTACAGCGCGAACCTCACCGTCCTCGGCGGGCAGACCATCGAGAGCAAACCGGAAGCGAACCCGCCGAACCTCGGCGAGAGCACCGAGAGCGCGCAGCAGGTCGGCGATCACCTCGTCGGCGTCTGGGCCGCCGACGCACGGTTCGCGGCCGGCATGGTCGCCAAGGAGCTTCCGAACTCGGTCGAGTCCTCGGTCGGGCCGTCGTACGTCGGCCACTCGTTCGGCGGCGCGGCCTCACTCGAGGCCTGCCGCCTGGACGCACGCTGCGCGGCCGCGGTCGACCTCGACGGGATCCAGTTCGGTGACGTCGTGACGAAGGGAGTGAAGGCGCCGATCCTGCTGCTCGGCGCCGACGACTCCTGTATCACCAGCGTCTGCGGCCCGGACGCGAAGAACGACCACGACCGGGACCGCGCACTCTCGTTGCTCAAGGCAAGCACCGGTACGTCGTGGTGCGCGACGGTCCCCGGCACCCGGCATTTCAACTTCACCGACTACGGCGCCTACTACCTGGCGTACCCGCTGCGCAGGTTCCTGCCGCTTGGCAGCGCCGGCCCGCGCCACGCGCTGACCGTCACGAACGGGTACGTCAACACATTCCTCTCGCACGCGATCTACAAGACCGCCGCCCCCGGCGCACCGGCCTGTAAGAGCTAGAGATCCAGCTCGTACGTCTGACCGACCAGATTGTCGCCCCACATCTCGTGTACTTCGGACCCCGTGAGGCGGAACCCGCGCGCCAGATAGACGTGCCGGGCCGCGACCAAGGGATCGTTCGTCCACAGCACCATCCGCTTGTATCCGGCTGAGCGAGCGAACGCCAAACACGTATCGACCAATTCGGCGCCGAGCCGGAGCCCGCGAGCAGCCGGCGTGACGAGCAGCAGCCGCAACTGAGCGGTCGTCTCGTCCGGCCCACGCACGCAGAAGATGCTGCCGGCCCGCTCACCGTCCACCTCGGCGATCCACGCGGCCTCACGCTCGTCGTCATGCTCGGACGCGTACGCCGACACGATCTGCGCGATCAACGTCTCGTACGACGGGCCCCAGCCGTACTCCGCCGCATAGACCTCCGCATGCGACTGCACGACCCAGCCGAGGTCTCAGGGTGCCCCAGCTTCCTGATCAGTTTCGTCATCTACCTACCCGATCTACTGACACGACTGTTTCAGTAAGCAATACTAGCCCTCGTGCCAACCACGAAGGAAGCCCCGTCCGCGCGGGAGCAAGAACTGCTCGAGCGCGCGTACGCCTACTCGCTCACCCACGGGCTCGCCGACCTGTCCCTGCGCCCGCTGGCGACCGCGATCGGCTCGAGCCCGCGTGTGCTGCTGTTCCTGTTCGGCAGCAAGGACGGCCTGATCCGCGCCCTGCTCGCCCGCGGCCGCGCCGATCAGCTCGAACTCCTCCGCCAGACCGAGCAGCGGTACGACGAGCCGCCCGGCCTGACCGTGATCGCGCGGGAACTGTGGACCTGGCTGGCCGCGCCGGAACGCCGGCCACTGATGACGTTCTGGGTCGAGGCGTACGGGCGCTCGCTCGTCGCGCCGGAGGGCCCGTGGTCGGATTTCGCCCGGTCGACCGTCGACGACTGGCTCGAGCTGCTCAAGTCGAGCGCACCCGAGCAGACCGAGGCACGACGTACCGCCGTACTGGCGATGCTCCGCGGCGCCCTGCTCGACCTGCTCGCGACCGGCGACCTGGAACGCACCACCGCCGCAGTCGAGGACTACCTGACGAGGCGGTGAAGCAGGTTCAAGCCTGTCGGTGGGCGAAGTAGGGACCATGCGGTGGCTTGGCTGTTCCCATTACGTTCGAAGCCCTATACGGTGACGCACGGTAGACGGGTCTAGACCGTCTAGGTGTGCGGGGATGGGCCGGGTTCGACTCCTGGCGGCACCGCAATTCCGCCCGTTCGGGTGGAAGCAAGGGGAATCATGTCCAACTCGAAGAACCGCCTCGCGGCGGCAGGATCCGCATTCACGCTGGCTGTCACGGCTGTCGGCATCTCGGTGCTCGGTGGTGGCGCGGCTGACGCCGGCGTCACCGGCCAGACCGCTACGGCGATCACTTATCCGCTGGTCCGCAACTCGGTAGCCGAGAGCCAGGTTGTCAACTACAGCCTCGGCCAGAGCGACCTGCAGCAGGCGTTCGTCGCCCAGTTGTTCGCGGTCCCGGCGAACGGGGTCGACACGTCGGCCAAGCTGAAGGACGGAGTGGTGGCAGAGGTCGACCTCGCCCCGGCCGTCCAGACCAAGCTGAACAAGGCCGGCCCGACGTACCTGAAGCACTGGGGCACGGTGCACCGCAACGTGATCGGCGCGGCCGACGCCGAACTCGCCGCGACGTCCACCCAGGCGCCGCTCGGTGACGGCGCCCTCAACCTGCACACCGCGTCCGCGGCCGACAAGGTGGCCTTCGGCAACGAGGTCGACTTCGCCGGCGGGAACGTGAAGGACCTCGGCACGGTCGGCTTCTCGGTCTACACGACCGGCGAGAACAATGCCCTGGGCAACAACATGCCGAGCATCACCTTCGAGATCGACCCGAATGTGGCCGCGGTGGCGTCGAACTACTCGTCGCTGGTGTACGTACCGGCCAACGGCACCGCCAACCAGTGGACGGTCTTCAACGCCAGCACTGACGCGGACAAGCACTGGGGCTTGACCGGTACCGCCTTCAACGGAACGGCGTGCTCGATCAACGGCGCCCGCTGCACCTGGACCGAGATGCTCGCCTACCTGGGCGACGGCGGCGATGACGCCAAGCTGCTCACGGCGACGGTCAGCAAGGGCCGGGACTACGCGTTCTCCGGCGCGGTCGATGCACTGAAGTTCGGTGGCAAGATCTACGACTTCGAAGCCGCCGGAGTCTCCGTCAGCTAGCCGTCGGTTCGCCAAACGCCAGCGCCGCACCGAACCTGGTGTCGTCAGCCTTGAACCAGTTCGAAGGCGACTGTGCGTTTGGCGATGTCGGCCTCGACGAGCTTCACCCGGACCTGCTGGCCGAGCGGCAGTGCCGCACCGGTGACGCGGCCCTCGATCGCGAACTTGGTCAGCGCGACGATGCCGCGGGCGTTCTCCTTGTCGTCCACGTCGGTGATCACGCCGTCGAACTCGGCGCCGACCCGATCCGCGACCAGGCCCGCCTCGACCATGCTGACGATCGACCGCTCGTACGCGTGCGCCCGCCGGTCCGCGTCGTCCATGATCTTCGGGATCTCGTCCATCGACTCGCGTACCCAGGCCGGCACCTCGACGCCCGCCGACAGCGCGACGCAGATCTCCAACGTCCAGCGGTCCACCAACCGCCGCAGCGGCGCGGTGACGTGCGCGTACTCCGCCTTCATCGCGGCATGCTGCGACTGCTGCGGCACCTGGCCGTCGAACGCCGTGTACCCGGCGCCGCGGAACAGCACTGTGCACGCCGCGAGCATCGCCGCGTGCGCCGGCACCTTCGGATCGAGCCCGTGGATGAACTCGGCGTAGGTCGCCTGGTCGCTCCAGACGATCCCGAGCGCCTTGGCGGTGTTGCCGAGCTTGCGCCGCAGGTCGTCGTGCGACTCGGGCAGCGTGCGCAGGATGCCGATCTTGCCCTTCGTCATCAGCTGCGCGGCCGCCATGCCGGTGAGCAGCGAGATCTGCGCGTTCCAGCCCTCGACCGGCAGCGGCGCCCGGAACTCCAGGCCCCAGCCGTGGTTGGAGGTGACGATCTCCTGGTCCGGGATCGGGAGGTTGACGCCGCCGCGTTCCAGTTCGCGCTGCTCACGAAGCTTCCCGACCTCGCGCAACAGCTGCAACGACTCCGACGCCGTACCAGCGTCCAGATCCTTCTGTACGCCGGCGTAGTTGAGCTTCGCGCGCGACTTCACCAGGACCCGCTCGCACGTGACGCCCGTACCTTCGCCGGTCGCGTCCACCGTGATCGTCCACAGCAGTGCGGGACGCACCTCGTCGGGCAGCAACGAGGCCGCGCCCTCGGACAGCTCCGGCGGATGCAGCGGGGTCCGCTTGTCCGGCGCATACAGCGTCTCGCCGCGACGCCGGGCCTCGGCGTCGATCGGATCACCGGCCTGCACGAACGCGCCCACGTCGGCGATCGCGTAGTACACGGTGAACCCGTCACCGGTCCGCTCGATGTGCAACGCCTGGTCCAGGTCCATCGAGTCCGGCGGGTCGATCGTCACGAACTCGAGGTCGGTCCGATCGAGCTCCGGCAGCCGAGCATTCTGGGCAGCCTTCAGAGCCGCAGCCGTCACCTCAGGCGGGAACTCCGCGGGCACCTCCTGCTCCCGGCGGATCTCCTGCAACGATGCCCGGAAGACCTCCGGAACGGCCTCGGCGAAACGAACCCTCTGCAACGGCATAGGGGTCAGACTAGGGCAGGCTGCACGTTGAAGGAGCGTAGGGACGCGAGGCCGTCGGCGTACCAGTGGATCTCGGTCAGTGTTGCCGGGCGCAACTCCATCCGGAACAGCGCGGACATCGGGGCCTGGAGCACCGACCTGACCATCAGCTTGATCGGCGTCACGTGGGTGACCACGACGACCGTCTTGCCCGGGTACCGCGCCAGCAGACCGTCACGCGCCGAGCGGGCCCGCCGGGCGCACAGGTCGAACGAT
Source organism: Kribbella soli (assembly GCF_004331345.1). GTDB lineage: Bacteria > Actinomycetota > Actinomycetes > Propionibacteriales > Kribbellaceae > Kribbella > Kribbella soli. The sequence goes on from NZ_SJJZ01000003.1 coordinate 977,244, forward strand.
TCGCCACCAGGCGGTGCGACCGCGGTCGACTCCAGCCAGGCGTTCATCGCGTCCGGCCACTTCTGCTGGATCTCCGCGAACGTATGCCCGTCCCAGTCGCCGAACGCGACCTCCCGCCAGTTCTCGTCCACGACCGGGTCGAGCCCGAGCTTGGCCGCGACCGCCGCTGCGGTCTCCTGGGTGCGGCGCATCGGCGACACGACCAGCGCGTCGACCCCACCGATCCGCGACAGGTAGTCGGCGGCCGCCAGCGCCTGCGCACGGCCGGTGTCACTCAGCCCGGGATTGTCACCACCGGATCCGGAGAAACGCCTCTCCACGGTGTGCGGTGTCTCGCCGTGCCGCAGGAAGATCAGCTGCGTCGGCGGCTCGGTCTGCGGACCCCAGCCCTGGATCGCCTTCGCGAGGTCCGACGGGTCCTTCGCCACCGTCGGTGACGATCCGGCGGGCGCCGGGGTCAGCGGGATGTCGATGCCGTCGAGCGCGTTGTTCGCGAGCGCGTCGGCGGCCGAGTTCTGTGCCCGCGGCACCCAGGTCCACTCGGTCCCGAACGGCGCCAGCCCCTGCGCCTTGATCGCCAGCGGCTGCAGGTCCGGGTGCTTGATCTTCCAGCGGCCGGCCATCTGCTCGATGACCAGCTTGGAGTCCATCCGCACCTCGATCGAGGCGTTCGGCGCGTACTCCGCGGCGAGCTCGAGTCCCGCGACCAGACCGGAGTACTCCGCGACGTTGTTGGTCGCGATCCCGAGCGTCCGGCCCTGCTGCGCGATCACCTTCCGCGTCACCGGGTCGCGCACCAGAGCGCCGTACGCCGCCGGACCGGGGTTCCCGCGCGATCCACCGTCAGCCTCGACGATGACGTGGTCGTAGGTCATGCGGCGCTCTCCGACGTCCGCACCAAGATCCGTCCGCACTCTTCACAGCGCAGTACGGCGTCCGGCGCGGCGCCCTTGATCGTGTTCAGGTCGGAGGGTGCGAGCTCCATCCGGCAGCCCATGCAGCGCTTGCCGACCAGCGGCGCGGCGCCGATCCCGCCGTTGTGCTCCCGCAGCCGCTGGTACTGCTTGAGCAGCTGCTCCGGCAGTTCGGCCAAGACCGTGGAGCGCTTGTCACCGAGCTCGGCGCGCTGCTCGTCGAGCTCCTTGAGCGCGGCGTCGCGGGTGGTCTCCAGCTCTGCCTGCCGGCCGGCGAACGCCTCGGCCCGGGTGCGCAGGTCGGTCTGCACCGCCTCCGCGGCCTCGAGCTTCTCCATCACCTCGAGCTCGGCGTCCTCCAGGTCGGAGATCCGCCGGTCGAGCGAACCGATCTCGTGCTGCAGGTTCTCCAGGTCGCGCGGCGAGGTGACCTGACCGGAGTCGATCCGCTGCTGGTTGCGCGCCTTGCGCTGCCGGACCTGCTCGACATCGCTGTCGGCCTTCTTCTGCTCACGCTGCAGGTCGCTGACCTCGGTGTCGGCGGTGACCAGTTCGCGGTCGACCACGGACTTCTCCGCGACCAGCTCCTTGAGCGCCTGGTGCTCGGGCAACGACGCGCGCTTGTGCGCGACCTGATCCAGCTGCAGGTCGAGATCCTGCAGGTCCAGCAACCGGCGTTGGACGGCGGGCTCGGCGTTCAGAGTCGGCTCCTTCAAATGGTGGCGGCGCGCTCAGATTCGCAGGGTCCATGCGTCCGTGCAGAGCGTTGAGATGTGAGTGTCCACGGTACTGCCTTGGGCCGCCAGTGCTTCGCGCAGGAGGCGGTCCGCGTCGACCAGCCACGGCCACTCGCTGGCCCAGTGCGCGACGTCGACCAGCGCGGGGTCGCCGTACGCCCGGGCCTCGGTGGCGGGATGGTGCCGCAGGTCGGCGGTCAGATAGGCGTCCACGCCGGCCGCGCGCACCCGGTCGAACTCGGAATCCCCCGCTCCCCCGACCACCGCGACCGTCTCGATCGTCCGGTCCAGGTCCCCGGACACGCGGACACCGTGCTCGGTCTGCGGCAGGCTCTCCGCGACGAGCCGCGCGAAATCGGCCAGCGGCAGCGGCTCCGCGAGTACGCCGACCCGCCCGCCGCCACGCTCACTCGGCAACGCGGCCACCTCATAGATGTCGTACGCCGGTTCCTCGTACGAATGCGCCGCGACCAGCGCCTCGACCACCGCGCGGCGCTTGCGCCGCGGCAGGAGCATCTCGATCCGGTTCTCCGGCACGACCTCGATGTCCCCGACCGTCCCGATCGCCGGGTTCGCGCCGTCGAGCGGCCGGAAGGTCCCCTCGCCGGTACCGCTCCACGCGGCCCGCTCGTAGTCGCCGATCTGTCCCGCGCCCGCCTTCGCCAGCGCGTCGAGCATCGCCTGCGTCTCCGCGACCGGGACGAACACGACGACCTTGTCCATCGGCTCGTCCGGCATCGCCTTCAGCGGCCGGGTGTCGCGCAGCCCGATCGCGGCGGCGAGCGCGTCGCTGACCCCGGGGTTCGCGTTGTCGGCGTTGGTGTGGCAGACCTGCAGTGCGACACCTGCGCGGATCAGGTCGTGGATCACGCGGCCCTTCGGCGTCGTCGCGGCCACGCTGTTCACGCCGCGCAGCAGCAACGGGTGATGCGTGACGAGCAGATCGAACCCGCCGTCGATCGCCTCGTCGATCACTCCCCGCATCGGGTCGACGGCGAACAGGATCCGCCGTACCTCCTGCTCCGGGTCGCCGGTCACGAGACCGACCGCGTCCCAGGATTCCGCCCAGGCCGGGTTGTAGAGCCGATCGAGAACCGCGATCACGTCCGCAAGCGTCGTCACGCGCTTATCCTGACATTCCCGCAGTTGGGATGGATCGTGACGGGGGCAACCGCCCGGTGCCCCCGCCACGTCCCTACACGCCCCGGCCACAGGGGGAGGAGGCCGTCCGCGGACGGCTTGACCGGAGCGGGTCTTTGGAGTGACTGCTAGATCAGCCAGGCAGTCGTGGCGCTGGGCAGCTTGTCACCCTCGAGCGGGCCGCTGGACAGCACGACCGCCGCGTCGGGCAACTCGACCGGGGCCGCGCCGAAGTTGGTGACGCTCTGCCAGCCGCCCGAGCGGACGAAGTGCAGGACGTCGTCGGAGCCGTCGATCCAGGTGAGCGAGCTGCCGGTGCGCAGCCCACGCCGTACGGCGAGAGCCTTGCGGTACAGGCTCAGCGTCGACTCCGCGTCGTCCTGCTGCGCCTCGACGGAGTACGCGCCGAACCATTTCGGCTGCAGCAGGTGCGAGCCACCCGTGCCGAAGCCGAACGACAGGCCGCCGACGGTCCACGGCAGCGGCACGCGGCAGCCGTCACGGCCCTTCTCGGCGCCCTTCGAGCGGAAGTACGCCGGGTCCTGCAGGTTCGCGGCCGGCAGCTCGCCGACCTCCTGCAGACCGAGCTCCTCACCCTGATACAGGTACGCCGAACCCGGCAACGCCAGCATCAGCAGGGTCGCGGCGCGAGCGCGGCGCAGACCGAGCGCGACATCGACCGTCGGCTCGGTGCCGTTGCTCAGCAGCCAGTCCTTGCCGTCCTGCCAGCCGCCCTTCGGGTTCCGCGGCAGACCGTACCGGGTGGCGTGCCGGACGACGTCGTGGTTCGAGAACACCCACGTCGACGACGAGCCGTTCTCCTCGGCGAGCGCGAGGTTCTCCTCGATCACCTTGCGGAACTTCTCGTACTCGAAGTCGGCCTGCAGCAGGTCGAAGTTGAACGCCTGTCCGAGCCCGTCGGCACTCGCGTACCGGGCCCGGCGAGCGGCTGGTACAAACGCCTCGGCGACCGCCGACCGCGGCGGGTCGTAGGTGTTCAGCAGCTTGCGCCAGTCCTTGTAGATCTCGTGGACGCCGTCCTGGTCCCAGAGCGGGTGCTGACCGTTCGACTCGGACTGCCGCGGCAGCGTGGTCTTCGACGGGAACGGCTCGGACAGGTCCTTCACCAGCGCGTGCGCGACATCGACGCGGAAACCGTCGACGCCGCGGTCGGACCAGAACTTCAGGGTGTCCAGGAAGTCCGCGCGGACCTCGGGGTGCTGCCAGTTCAGGTCGGGCTGCTCGGCAGCGAACATGTGCAGGTACCACTGGCCGTCGTCGGTCTGCGCCCAGGCGGAGCCGCCGAACACCGAGTCCCAGTCCGACGGCGGCTGGTCGGGGGCACCGTCCGGGCCGTCGCGGAAGATGTACCGGTCGCGGGCGGGGTGGCCCTTCGCGGCATCGAGCGCCTCGACGAACCACTCGTGCTGGTTCGACGTGTGGTTCGGAACGATGTCGACGATCAGCTTGATGTTCTCCGCGTGCAGCGCCGCGATCAGGCCGTCGAAGTCCTCCAGGGTCCCGAGCCGCGGGTCGACGTTGCGGTAGTCGTCGACGTCGTACCCGCCGTCGGCGAGCGCGGACGGGTAGAAGGGGCTCAGCCAGACCGCGTCGATACCCAGCGCCACCAGGTACGGGACTCGACTGATGATGCCGGGCAGGTCACCGACACCGTCGCCGTTCGCATCCGCGAAGCTGCGCGGGTAGATCTGGTAGACGACTGCCTGCCGCCACCAGTCGGGATCGGTCGTCTGCGGACTCGTCACGATCGCCTCACTCGGAATCTGCTGGTAACCCAGCGTTTATATATAGGCTCTAAATTTAGAATCTGCATGTATTCTGCGGTCGGTACGACGACGAGGTCAAGGGGCTTTCATGGCGAAACCACCGACAACGCCGCCCACGGCCACGCCGACGATGTTGCGCCGGGTGAACGCGGGCAAGGTACTCGGCGTGCTCACCCGCGCCCGGGTGATGACAGGAACCGGCCTGATCGAGGCCACCGGTCTCACCCGCGCGACCGTGCACGCCGTCTGCAACGACCTGATCTCGATGGGCTGGGTGGTCGAGCTCGACCCCGGCCGGACGTCGGTCGGGCGGCCGTCGCGGCGGTTCGAGTTCAACAGCCACGCGGGATACGTGCTCGGCATCGACATCGGCGCGGCCAAGACGACCGTGCTGGTCTCGGACCTGCGCGGCGAGACGGTGGCCAAGGCCGGGCGGTCGGCCGCTGGTGTGAAGACGCCGAGCGAGCGGACCGAGATCGTGCACCAGACGGTGGTCGAGGCGCTCGCGTCCGCGGGCGTGACGGACGCTCAGGTCCTCGCCGCCGGCGCCGGGGTCGCGGCACCCGTCGACCGGGACGGGAACATCCTCGTCGACGACGAGTTCTGGCGGCGCTTCGACACCGGGCTCGCGCAGCGGCTGACCGAGCTGCACGGGTGGCCGGTCCTGCTCGAGAACGACGCCAACCTCGCGACCCTCGGGGAGCACTGGCGGGGCGGGGCGCGCAACGTCGACGACCTCGTCGTACTGCTTGCCGGTGAGCGGTTCGGGTCGGGTCTGATGGACTCCGGCCGGTTGCTGCACGGCAGTCGCGGCGGCGCCGGCGAGATGGTGTTCCTCAAGCTCATCGAGGGGGTCGGCGACACCCACGGGATCGCCCGGATCGCGCGCGAGAACGGTACGGCGGCGGTCGCGGACGGGGCCGTGGAGACGTCGTTGCGGGAGCTCGCGACCGACGGCGAGGTGACCGCCGAGCAGGTGTTCCGCGCGGCCGCCGACGGCGACCAGGTTGCCCAGGGCATCCTTCAGGACATCGCCGGCCGGACCGCGCGGGTGGTCGCGACGCTCGGCACCCTGTTCAACCCCGAACTGGTGGTCCTGGGCGGCGCCGTCGCCGAGGCCGCCGCTGCCCTTCTTCCTGACCTCGAGGCGCACCTGGCCCGCTACACGAGCACTCCTCCACGCGTCGCGGTCTCCTCTCTCGGCGACGCGATCGTCTCGGTCGGCGCCGTCCGGCACGCTCTCAACCACGTCGAACGACACGCCCTCGACCTGGAACTGGCCTGCCGCCCGACCTGATGCACGGACGCCCAGGCCATCACAAACGCCTGCCGACGGACATCGCCCCGCTGGAGCCCACCGCCCGGCGCCAATTGTGATGGCCTGCAGATCCCTCGAACGCAGGGTTAGGGCTGGCGGGTCAGCTCCTTGGCGATGGTTTCCAGCACGATGACGTTGCGGCCGGAGGTCGTGGCGGACGGGGTGCCGGCCGGGACGAGGGACTGGTCCTCGGGGATGCCGGTGCAGAGCACGAAGACGTTGTCCGGGTGCCCCTGGACGAGGTGGTTGAGGGCCTCGCGCATCCACGGCGTACGGCCGGCGTCCTGGACGGCGATCACCAGCGGGCGGCCCTGCGCGGCCTTGGCTGCCTTGGCGATCGCGTCGTCCTGGGGCTCGCCGGTGTCGGTGAGGTGGTGCTCGCCGCGGAGTACGACGCCCTCGGCGCCAGGAGCGACCCGGGTGAAGATCTCGGGCAGGCCGGAGAAGTAGGGATTCCAGGCCGGGTGCAGGCCCTGAGTCAGATCGACGACGTACGGCGCTGCGCCGTACGCCGGGAACGTCTGCCTGGCCACCACGCGCGCGGCGACCTCGCGGATCGGGGCGCCGTCGAGGCCCGGCTGGCGGCTGCGCTGCCCGAGCGAGGTGGCGAGGGCACGAACCCGGGCGGCGGCGTCCACGACCCGCTCGACGGGGAGCGTGCCGGTGCGGACGGCGTCGACCACGCGGGCGGTCAGGGCCTGCGGGTCCGCCGTACCGACCGCGATCATCGCGAGGTCCGCGCCGGCGCCGATCGACGCGACCGCGGCGTCCTCGATCGAGCGGTTCTTGGTGATCGCCTGCATCTCGAGCGCGTCGGTGGTGATGACGCCGGTGAAGCCGAGCTCCTCGCGCAGCAGTCCGGTCAGGATCCGGTGCGAGAGGGTGGCCGGCTGATCGTCGTACGCCGAGAAGATGATGTGCGCGCTCATCACGACGTCGGCGCCGGCGGCGATGGTCGCCCGGAACGGAGCGAGCTCGACGGCCGCGACCTCCTCGATCGAACGGTCGACGCGCGGCAGATCGGTGTGTGAGTCGACCGAGACGTCGCCGTGGCCCGGGAAGTGCTTCGGGCAGGCGGCGATCCCGGCGTCGTGGACGCCCTCGACGAACGCGACGCCGTGCCGCGAGACGACGTCCGCGGTGCGGCCGAACGAGCGCGTAGAGATGATCGGGTTCGCCGGGTTGCTGTTCACGTCGACGGACGGGGCGAGCATCAGGTCGATACCGAGGGAGGCCAGGGTCGCGGCCGCGTCCCGGGCCGCAGCACGGGTCAGGTCCACGTCGTCCAGGTCGCCCAGCAGACGCGGCGACGCCAGCGGCCACGGGTTCGCCGGCGCGAGGTGGCTGAACTCGCCGCCCTCGTGGTCGATCGCCACGATCAGGTCCGGCCGCTCGGCCCGCAGGGCGTCCGTCAGCGCCGCCACCTGCTCGGCGTCCGCCACGTTGCGGGTGAACAGGATGACCGCCCCGAGCCCGCCCGCCACCGCCCGCCGGAGGTCGTCGGGAGCCGTGGTCCCGGTGAAACCGACAACCAGCGAGCCGGCCGCGTCACGATCCAGTTGATCACTCATCCCCCCACCCTCTCCCCCACCCGGTCCACTCCGCCACCCACCCCACCACCTTGAGCACCCACCAACCATTTCGAGCGCCGCGAAATGGTTGGCGGGTGCTCAAAGTTGCCCGGAACGATGGGGCTGAGAGCAGCTGGAGGGGTATCGTTGTCAAGGGTTGTCATGACAGTTTCCTGCCCTCTTCCTGCGGGTTTTCCGTGATTACCTCGAATCACCTCTGTCTGTTCGGGCCGACTACAGATAACGTTGTCTCTCGACCTGACCGCCCTGACCGGGGGGACGATGAGCGACGACACAGCGAAGGCGCGGGGAACCGTGCTGGGAATCGACATCGGCGGCACGAAGATGGCCGCCGCTCTGGTGTCTGCGGACGGCACGATTCTCACCGGCGACCGGATCCGCACCCCGTCCGGCGACGCCGACCAGGTGTTCGCCGCGCTCGGTGAGCTGATCGAGCGCGTTCGCGGCGACGCCACTCCGCTGGCCGTCGGCATCGGCTCCGCCGGCCCGGTCGACCAGCAGCACGGCCTGGTCTCCCCCGTGAACATCGCCGGCTGGCGCAACTTCCCGATCGTCGACCGGGTCCGGGCGATGACGGGCGACATCCCCGTGGCGCTCGGACTCGACGGGCACTGCTTCGCGCTCGGTGAGTTCTGGAGCGGCGCGGGCCGCGACGCCCACACCCTGCTCGGGATCGTCGTCTCGACCGGGGTCGGCGGCGGCCTCGTCGTCGACGGCAGACCGCTGATCGGCCAGTCCGGCAACGCGGCCCACATCGGCCACGTGGTGATCGACCAGGACGGCGAGGCCTGCGTGTGCGGGTCGTTCGGCTGTGTCGAGGCCTACGCGAGCGGCCCGCGGATGGTCGCCCGCGCGCAGCGGAGCGGCTGGCGGACCGGCGAGAACGTGGATGCCGAAGTACTGGCCGCCGATGCCGCGGCCGGTGACGAGCTCGCGCTGGCCGCGTTCGACGACGGCGCGCAGGCGCTGGCCGCGGGAATCGTCGCGACGGCCGTGACCGTCGACCTGACCGCGGTCGTGATCGGCGGCGGGGTCGCGAAGGCGGGGCCGGTGCTGTTCGACCCGGTGCAGGCGTGGGTGAAGCGGCTGGCGCAGTTGCCGTTCGTCACGGACCTCACCGTGGTGCCCGCTCAGCTGGACAACGCGGGCCTGCTCGGCGCTGCCCACCAGGCCTGGGCTGCACTGGCCTGACGCGTAATGGTCTGACACGCACACTATTGCGCGTTGGGTAAGGCTTCTCCCGCGCACCTTTGCGCAATTTTTACGAATCTCCGCGATCCGTGTAACGACAGGCCTATGTCACGCGATGCAACGGATGGATGGGGTGGGGGCACCGTCATCCACGACCGGTCGAGGGGGGCCAAGACCGGTCGTCAACCGGGAGATCGAGGGGGGCCTTGGATCACACCGGAACACGTGAGCGGCGGGTGAGGGCACTCTCCCGCCGCAACCGTGTGACCTGCAGGGTCGGGAACCAGTCTGCCACCGGCGGCGTCCGACCGTTTCGACGCGATCGATCCTGTGGAGGGATGGGATCGAACGCGGGTTCTGCACCGTGTACGGCGGACGGTGGCTGTTTGGGAGGGCGGCCACCGACTGACCCTCCGTGCACGCTGCAGAGCGGATGTCCTGGCCCAGACCTCGCTAGGACGGTCTAGGGCTTGAGCCACTCCGGCTCGGGGAGCCGGCTGCGGTCCAGCCGTCCGTTGTCGTCGAGCGGCAACTCTTCGATCGGGATCAGGTCCGCCGGCACCAGGTAGATCGGCAGTTCCTTGCCCAGGTCAAGCATCAGCCGCGCCAGGACGGCGGGATCGCTGTCCTCGAGGACGACGTACCCGATCAGGCAGGTGTCACCGCCCGGGTCCGAGCAGGCCACCACGACCGCGTCGACGACACCGGGCTGGTCCGCCAGCACGTGCTCCGTCTCGCCGGGCTCGACCCGGTGGCCGCGGATCTTCACCTGGTCGTCCGCGCGGCCGAGGTACTCCAGGGTGCCGTCGGCGCGCCAGCGGCCGAGGTCGCGGCTGCGGTACAACCGCGCACCCGGGTGTCCCGGATCCGGGACGAACGCGTGCTCGGTCTCCTCCGGCCGCCCGATGTAGCCCTGGGCAACGGCTGCGCCGCCGAGGTGGATCTCCCCGACCGCACCGACCGGCACCGGCCGCAGCGCGGCATCCAGCAGGCGTACGGCGACACCGTCGATCGGGCGCCCGATCGACGGCCGGTCCTCGGCCGGGTCGACCGCGTGGATCGTGGTCACGATCGACGCCTCGGCCGGGCCGTACTCGTTGAACAGCCGGCACTCCGGATGCGCGTCGAGGAAGTCCCGCACCTTGTGCGTCAGCACCATCGCCTCGCCGCCCGCGACGATCTCCCGCAACTCGGGCAGCTCGGGCAGCCGGCGCATCGTCGCCAGCAACGCGGTCAGCGGGCTGAACGCCATGAACAGCCGCTGGACGCCGTGATCACGCAGCGCCGCGACCACCGCATCCGGGTCGTACCGGTCGTCCTCGCCGATCAGCACCAGCGCCGCACCCGACGCGAGCGTCGTGAACATCTCCTGCACGTGGACGTCGAAGCCGAACGACGTCCACTGCAGCGTCCGCAGCGATCGCCGGGTCCGCAGGTAGTGCCGGACCAGGTTCACCGGGCCGCGGTGCGGAACCACGACGCCCTTCGGGTTGCCACTCGAGCCGGACGTGTAAATGCAGTACGCCACGTCGTCCGCAGCGGCCCGTACCGGAGGCGCCTGCCGCGACCGCGGATCGCCGTCGATTCGTGCTGCCGGCCCTGCGACCGGGACGAGTCGCAGACCGAGACGGTCCGCCAGCGCCGCGTCGTCACCGACCAACGCGACCGCCGCCGCGTCCTGGACCATGAAGGCCCAGCGGGACTCCGGTACGCCGGGATCCAGCGGCAGGTACGCCGCACCGGACTTGAGGACCGCGAGCACCGCCACAACCATTTCGGTGCCGCGAGCAACTCGTACGGCGACCAACTGGCCGGGCTTCACGCCGAGGTCCACGAGCTTCCAGGCGACCGCGTTCGAGCGGTGGTCGAGCTCGGCGTACGTCAGCTTGCGGCCGTCCTGGATCAGCGCGATCGCGTCCGGCGTCCGCGCGACCTGCTGCTCGAACAGGGTGTGCAGTCCGCTGAGCTCACCGGCGACCACCGCGTCCCGGCGTACCCGGCCGATCGGCCCGCTCGCGTCGGCGTCGGACTCGAGCTCACGGAGCGCCTCGAGGTCGGACTCGATCGGGAGCATCAGCTCGGGCAGGCGGAGGTTCGGCCGGGTCGTTGCCCTCCGCAACACTTCGGCCAGGTAGGCGAGCAGGCGCTCGATCGTCGGCCGTTCGAACAGGCCGGAGCGGTAGTCCGCCGTACAGGTGATGCCTGTCTCGTGGTGGGTCAGGCGGAAGCGCAGGTCGACGCTCGGCGGCAGGTCGTCGTCATCCCGGTCCCCGAACTCGTCGTCGAACTCGACGAGGATCTGGAACAGCGGGTCGCGTTCGAGGATCGCGAGATCGGTGCCGGCGTGGTCGAACGCGCCTGCGGTGATGTCGCGGATCCGCTCCGTCAGCTCACCGAGGTCGGGTTCGCCGGACAGGTCGATCCGCAGCGGGAGCGGGCGGCGCGGGGGCGTCGAGGTGTCGCTCTCCGGACGGAGCAGCGCCGAGCCGATGGTCACTTCGTCCTGCGCCGCGAACCGGCCGAGCACGGTGGCGACCGCGGCCAGCATCGTCATCACGGGGCTGAGCTTGCGTTCCCGGCTGTACGCGAGCACGGCCTCGCCGAGCTCCTCGTCCAGCTCGTGCTGGACCGATGCCACCGCGTCGTCGCCGGCCGCGCGGGCCCGATCCGCGGGGAGGACCAACGGTTCCGCGCCGGAGAGGACCTGGCTCCAGTACGTGAAGTCGCGACGGCGCTCGTCAACCAGCTCCGTCATACGGCGGGATTCGGCTTCCGTCGTACGGCGGGACTCTGCGGGCTCCTCGTCGTCGGCTGGAGGCTCGTTGGTTGGGACGGTCTGCTCTTGCTCTGCCGTGTGCTCTTTCGGCTGCTCTGGCGTCGGTTCTGTTGTCTGCTCAGTCGTTTGCGTTGCCGGTTCGCCGAGGAGGGCGAGCTGTTCGCGCATGAGTTTGGTGACGCCGTCAACGAGCTGGCCGGCTACCCGAAGCTGCTGCGACATGAGTGCCGCCATACCGCTACCGGGCAGCTCTGCCTCGCTGGTCGCGGCCGCGGCCTCGTCGACCTTCGCCGCCAGCTCCGCGAGTCCCGATCCGAGAACGGCCAACGCCGCCCGCGCATCCCGGGCCGGCTCCTCCTCCGACGTCGCCTCCTCGGCGACCTGCTCGACTGGGGCCTCTTTCGGCGGCTCGACGGCTTCGACCGGCTCGGCCGTCTGCACCGCGACAGCAGTCGCGAGCTTGTGCGGTGTGGTGTACGAGAGGAACAGGTCGTCCGGCGCCAGCTCGGCCTCGAACCGGCTCTTGAGCTCGTCGATCACCGGCGCCATCGACGCCGGCGTGGCCCCGAGCTCGGCGAACGTATGGTCGACCGTGAGGTCGTACGGGTCGAGGTTGTGCACCTCGCAGGTCAGGTCGAGGACGACGTCCAGCGACTCGCGGTACCGCTCCGCGGACATCTCGTCGCCGGACAGGGACCCGGCCTGCGCCAAGTAGTCCGCGTCGATCTGGTGCGTCTCGGCCGGCAACGCGAACGGCGACCGCTCGGACTCGTCGACCGGCTCGACCGGCTCGCTCGCCACCGGCTCCGGCGGGTCCAGCGGGATCCGCTTCACTGCGGCACTCGACGGCGGCTCGAAGACGACGGCTTGTGCACGCGCGGCCCGTTCGAACGCGTTCAGCCGCGGCGCATTGTTGTCCCCGGCAACCGCCGTACCGGGACCGGCCAGCACCGTCACCGACGGGTCGACCGGGTGGTGCACCCGACGGAACGGGTACGTCGGCAACGGGACGCGCCCACCGTCCGCGTAGACCTTCGCCCACGCGATCTCGGTGCCCTGCTCGTACAACTCAGCCAGGCCGTTCATCGTCGCGAGCACCGGGTCCTGGCCGAGGCGCTGTGCTGGAATCCACGTGCTGTTCGGCGCGATCCGGCGACCTGCGGGGCTCAGTACGGCGTCCGGCCCGAGCTCCAGGAACCGGCGGCAGCCGGCCGCCGTCACCGCCTCGACCGCGTCACCGAACAGCACCGGCTGCCGCAGCTGGCCGACCAGATAGTCGCTGTCGAGCACGGTCCCGGACTCGAGCAGATCACCCGACCAGCTCGACACCATCGGCGTCCGCAGCGGCTTCAGCGTGATCTCGCGGACGATCTCCGCGAAGTCGGCCAGTATTGGGTCAACCAACGAACTGTGGAACGCGCGGTCGACGTCCAGCCGTTGCCAGGCGACCTGCAGCTGATCGAGTTGCGCGGCGAGCTGCCCGACGATCACTTCGGATCCGGTCAGCACGAACGATTGCGGACCGTTGCCCGCAGCAACCTCCACGCCTGCGGTCCGGGCGATCTCGCGAACCCGGTCGGCGTCGGCGCGAACGGCGACCATCGCGCCGGGCACCGTGCCGCGCTGCATCAGCTCGCCACGCTTCGCGGTGAGGCGTACGCCGTCCGCCAGCGAGAGAGCGCCCGCGACGCAAAGTGCGGCGTACTCGCCGACGCTGTGACCGACGACCAGCGCGGGCTGGACGCCGAACGACTGCCAGAGGCGGGCGAGTGCGAGCTCGAACGCGAACAGTGCCGGCTGCGCGGTCTCGGTCGGCCAGACGCCTTCCGCCGTACCGGCCGGGGTGAGGAGCAGTTCGAGCAGGTTACCGCCGGTCTCCTCGTGGTAGACGCGGTCGCATTCGTCGAGGACCGAGCGGAACACGGGGAAGCGCGCGGCCAGGCCGGCGGCCATTCCGCGACGGGCGGCGCCCTGGCCGGTGAACGCGTAGCCGAGCGGGCCGGGTCCACCGCGCGGCACCTCGGTGGGCTGGGCGGAGCCGAGTGCGGCGACGAGTTCGGCCTCCGTACCGCCCGCGACCGCCATCCGGTGCCGGTGCGCCGGGCGGCCGAGCGCCGCCGTACCGGCGAGGTCGATGAGGCGGTGTCCGGTGCCGTGGCCGAGGTCGGTGCGGTACAGCTCGACGAGGTCGGCGAGGGCGTCCGGGTCGGGCGCGGACAGCGGCAGTACGACGGGGCCGTCATCGCCGCGGCGGATCTGGCGCGGGGCCTCTTCGAGGATGACGTGCGCGTTCGTGCCGCCGGCGTCGAGGGCGCTGACGCCGGCGCGGAGCGTCGTACCGCGGGACAGCAGCGGCACCGTCCACTCGCGTACCTCGGTGCCGATCACGAACGGGCTGCCGTCGAGGGCGAGCGCCGGGTTCGGGTCGGTGACGTTGATGGTCGGGACCAGCATCCGGTGCTGCAGCATCAGGATGGTCTTGATCAGGCCGGCCATGCCCGCGGCGCTGTCCAAGTGGCCGATGTTCGGCTTCACCGATCCGATTGTGCAGAACCCGACCTTGTCGGTGTGCCGGCGGAGCGCGGTCGTCAACGCCTTCACCTCGGCGGCGTCGGCGGCCGGGCTGCCGATCCCGTGCGCCTCGATATAGCTGAGCGAGTCGGCGTCGAACCCGGCGCGGTCGAGCGCGCGCTCGATCAGCTCGGTCTGGTTCCCGGCGGGCGCGTCCTCGTTGCTGACCGCCGTACCGCGAATCACGGCGTACACCGTGTCGCCGTCGGTCAGGGCCTGGTCGAGACGCTTCAGGAGTACCGCGGCGACACCGTTCCCGCCGACCGTACCGTCGGCGTCGGCGGCGAACGCGCGGATCTGACCGCTCGGCGACAGGATCGAGTTCGGCGTCGGGTGGTAGGTCGTTGCCTGCGGCACCTGTACGGCGGCAGCGCCGGCCAGGGCGAGGTCTGCGTCGCCGGATCGCAAGGCCTGGCAGGCGAGATGCACTGCGACGAGCGACGACGACGAGGCCGACTGCACGCCGATCGCGGGGCCGGTGAGGCCGAGGCGGTACGCGACCCGGGTGGCGATCGAGTCGCGGGACTGGTGCTGGCGGTTGTACAGGTTCATGCCCGAGCCCGCGAACACGCCGACGCGGCTCGTCGTACCGGCGTACCCGCCGTGCTCCAACGCCTGATGACAAACCTCGAGGAACAACCGCTGCGCCGGATCCATCAACTCGGCTTCACGATCGCTCAACCCGAAGAACTTCGCATCGAACGACTCGACGTGCTCCAGCACGCCACTGACCGCAACAACCCCGTCGCCCGACTCCCGCCGGAGGCTCTCCACACCCCCGACCAGGTTCTCCCAGAACTGCTCCACCCCTTCAGCCCCCGGGAACCGCCCAGCCACCCCCACAACCGCAACCGGCTCCACAACCCCAACCCGCGCAGGAGCAGCGGCCGCACCGCTCTCAGCCGCCACCCCGTCCTGCGCTTCGTCAGGTACGACGGCAGCCGCGACACCCCCACCGTCCTCCGCACCAGCACCGGACTCGACACCCTCAGCGTCGACACCCACCACAACAAGCGCCGCAGCCCCCACACCAGCCTGTTCCCCGGCCAGCTCCTCGGCCGCGGCGGGCTCATCCTCAGCACGATCGTCCGCATCCTCGGCCGCTCCGCTCTCACCAGCAGCGTCGTCAGCCAAATCACCTACGGCATCGCCAGCACGGCTGCCCGCGTCCTGTTCTGCGTCACCGTCATCCGCGTCGACCTCGGACGTACCCGGCGCCCCCTCGCCAACCCCTTCAGCGGAAACCGACTCGCCAACTGCCTGCTCCAGCTCGTGCGCATCGACCGGGACTACCGAACCAGCCTCACCCGGCTCGGCATCCAACGCCTCTTGATCCGCAGCCACGCCAGACTCATCGCCCGCGACCTCGTCAGCATCCGCGTCACCGACGACATCGCCGGCCCCGACCTCACTGACTACTCCGTCCGCAAAGACTTCGTAGACACGCGCTTCATCCGCACGTGCTTCATCCGCACTGACCACGTCCGCAAGACTTTCGCCGGCATCTACCTCGTGATCTGCGCCGTCGGTACGTGCGTTGACCGCGCCGACCGCGTCCCCAGCGTCCGCGTCCTCAACATCCGCGTCACCGTCTTCCGCGTCAGTGTCGGCGTCGGCGTCGGCGTCGGCGGCGGCGTCGGCGGCGGCGGCGTCGGCGGCGGCGTCGGCGGCGGCGGCGGCGGCGTCGGCGGCGGCGGCGGCGGCGTCGGTGCCTGCTGTTTCGGTGTCGGTGTGTGCGGTGTCAGTCGGTGCGGGCTTGGTCGGCTCGGAGGCGGTGTCGTCGGTCTCCGCGGCATCGGTGGCCGGCTCGACTTCGGTCGCAACGATCGTGTCTGCGGCGTCAGTCGTGTCCGCCCCAGTCATGTCCGCGTCGGTCGTGTCCGCGTCGTTTGCGGGCTCGCCGGCCTCGTCGATGTCTGCGGAGGTTGAGTCGTCCGCTGAGGTTGATTCGGCGGACTCCACCGGGTCTGCCTCAGAGTCGGTCGTCTCGTCGTGCGTGTCCGCAGTCTCGGAGGTGAGCTCCGCCGCGGACGATTCCGAAGCATCAACCTCGGCTTCCATCTCGGACGCTGCGTTCGACACGGTCTCGTCGAACGCCGTCTCGTCGGCGTCGGCGTCGACGCCGGGGTCGTCGGAGGCTCGGTCTGCATGCGTCTGGTTCTGCTCGAGGTCGGCGTCCTCGTCGGTTGTCTCTGCGTCCGATCCCGCCTGAGCGTCCCGCGGCCCCGTTGGTACATCGTCTGCGGCTGCCGCATCATCCGAGTACGCCGCAACCTCATCCGTCGAGACCTCGTCGGCCCCGTCTGACGACGTACCTGCAACAACCCCATCCTCGAACGCCGCATCCTCACCGGCGTCGGTGTCCTCAGCAGCCACATCCCCAGAAGCCGAGTCACCAGAAGCCACAAGACCAGTGGAGTCGCCCACCGACGGCTCCACAGCATCCGCCCCGTCAGCGGCATCGGTCGCGTCCACCACATCCGCGACATCCGCAGCCTCCGCAGCCTCGACCCCAGCGGCCGCCTCCGTCGCGTCAGCGGAATCGCCCGCGTCGGTCGGGTCCGTCGTCTCCAGCTCGTTCACGGTGTCGTGCGGCTCGCGGTCGGCGGACTTCTCGTCGGCGGGAGGTGTCTGGTCCTCGCGTAGTACGTCGGCGCCGACGCTCGCACCGTCGTACGACTCCTCGGCGATCGCGGACCGGCCAGCGGCCGGCTCCGCGGAGTCCTCGTCCACGGACGACGACTGATCCTCAACCGGCGCCTCGGCGCCGACAGCCGCAGCCTCGTACGACTCCGCAGCCTCCGACCGGTCGGCCGATTGCTCCGACTCGGCGGTGTCCTCGTCCACGGACGGAGTCTGATCTTCGACCGGTACGTCGGCGCTGACGGCCGCAGCGTCGTGCGACTGCTCGGCGGTCTCGGACCGGCTGGCGGTGGGCTCCGGCTCGGCGGAGTCCTCGTCCACGGGCGAGGTCTGGTCCTCGTGCGGCACGTCAGCGCTGTCGGACGTCGCGTCGTACGACTGCGCGTTGGCCTCAGACCGGTCGGCGGCGGGCGCCGGCTCAGCAGCATCCTCGTCCACCGACGCGGTGTCGTCCTCGTACAGTACGTCGGCGCTGACGGTCGCACCGTCGTACGACTCCTCGGCCTCAGACCGGTCGGCGGTCGGCTCCGGCTCGGCGGAGTCCTCGTCGACGGACGACTGGTCCTCGCCCGGTACGTCGACGCTGACGGTCGCAGCGTCGTACGACTCCGCATCCTCTGACCGGCTGGCGGTGAGCTCCGGCTCGGCGGACTTCGCGTCCGCGGGCGATGTGTGGTCTTCGTGCGGTATGTCGGCGCTGGCGGGCGCGGCGTCGTGCGGCTGCTCGGTGGTGTCCGATTGCTCGTCGGCACGCTTTTGCTCGGCGTTGGGCAGCGCAGCGTGCGGCTGCGTGGCGGGGTCCGATGCAGTGCCGGGGGCGGCGGGGGTTGACGAGTCGGTGCGTGCGGGGGCGGTCGCGGGCGGCGAGTAAGCCGCGGGGCTCGGCGGGGGCGGGGCCGTGGGACCAAGCGCAGGTGCCGTGGCGGAGGCATTCGGCGTGGGAGCTGTCGCGGCAGGGCCTTGCGCAGGTGCCGGTGCGGTGCGGGTGGGCTCGGGCGCCGGCACGGGAGGCGCGGTGGGGGCAGGTGGTGGGGTGCCTAGGGTGGGGCGTTGGGGTGGGGTGGGGATGGAGTGCTGGAGTTCGCGTTTCCAGGCGAGGCGGACTACCGGGAGTTCGGTGGTGCGTTCGGCGGCGTCCTCGTCGGCGAACGGGGTGGACTCGGGGGTGCTGGAAGGGCCTTGGCCGGTGGGGCCGGAGGCGGGGGTGGCGCCGGCTGGTTCGACGTGGGTGGTGGCGGGTTCGAGAAGGGTGCCGTCGATCCACCGTTGCTTGAGGAGCGGGCGGAGGATCTTGCCGCCGGGGGTGGTCGGGAAGTCGCGGCGCGGGACGCCGACGACCTGGGCCGGCAGGCCGAGGCGGGTCTGGATCAGGCTGCGGATCGCCTGGTCCATGCCGGGGACGGAGTCGGCGGTGAGTGCGTAGAAGACGACCAGGCGGTCGGTGCCGGATTCCTCGTCGGCGATGCCGCAGGCGGCGACCAGGCCGTGTTCGGCGCCGACGACGGTTGCGGCGACGGACTCGATGTCGTGGGCGTAGTGGAGCTTGCCGGACATGATGATGCGTTCGCTGTCCCGGCCGGTGATGACGACCTGGCCGCCGGTGATGAAGCCCTGGTCGCCGGTCGCGAGCCATTTGCGGGCCGGCCAGTTCCCGACCGGGAACGCGGTGCGGTCCGCCTCGAGGTTTCCGAGGTACCCGGGCGTCACCCGGGCCGACGCGACCTGCAGTTGGCCGATCCGGCCTTCCGGCAGTACGGCGCCGTTCGGGGCCACGATGCGCACCGTCGTACCGGGGGCCGGTGCTCCCACAGAGACCAGCGAAAGCACACCCGGCACCTCGGTGCGTGGCTTGCCCGGGCGCGCGACCGCGACCTTCCCGGACGACGGCCGCTGGTCGACCCATTCGACGACGCCGGTCGGTGGGATCCGGACGCGGTGCACGTTCGGCGTCAGACCGGGCCGCGCGAACGTGATGCCGGTGACCGTCTCGGTCATCCCCCACGCCGCCACGAACGTCTCCGGAACCACCCCGAACCGGTTCGTGACCCGCAGGAACTCCGACATCACCGGCACCGTGATCTGTTCACCGCCGCTGACCAGACTGCGCAGCGCCGAGAGATCCCAGTGCCGGTCCGGTTCGCCGGCCACCGCGGCGGTCGCGAGCCGGTACCCGAAGTTCGGCGACCACGAGTGGTTCACCCGGTGCTGCTCCATCAGGTCGAGCCAGCGCAGCGGGTTGGCCAGTACCCAGTCGGTGTTCACGTGGATGTTCGTGCAGCCGGTGAACACGGGCAGCAGGTGATAGAGCAGGAATGCGCCGCTGCGGTCCAGCGGCAGCCAGTTCAGCGTCGTCTGCCCGGGTCGTACCGGCAGCATCGCCGGCGTACCCGCGGCGAACTCGACCAGCCCGCGGTGCGTGAGCTGCACGATCTTCGGCGTACCGGTGGAGCCCGAGGACATCATCAGTACGGCGACGTCGTCCGCGGCCGGCCGGTGGAAGTCGGAGGTGGGCTCGTGCCCGGCCATCGCGTCCGGGTCGAGGACCGGAAGGCCGAGATCGTTCGGCAGGTCGGACGGGCGGCCGATCAGGACGGTCCAGCCGAGCAGGTCGGTGATCCGGCGGAGCCGTTCGCGGCCCTCCTCGGTGCGGTCGCCGCCCGGGTTCGGCGCGACCAGCAACGGGCGGATGCCGCCGAGGGTGCAGGCCCAGAACGCGGCGAAGAAGCCGACCGGCTCGGTGCAGTGCACGACCGCGGGGTCTCCGGCGCGTACGCCGTTCGCGCGCAGGCCGGCCAGGATCCGCGCGGCCAGCTCGAGCAGCGTCGGGAAGTCGAGTTTGGTCTCGCGGCCGTCCGGCCCGATCTCGACGACACCAGCGCCGCCGAAGTCGCGGGCGGCGCGGAGCAGTGCGCTCGGCAGGTCGCGGGGGTACCCGGCGGGAATCATCAACGCCGGCCCGGTGGAGATCGCCGGCCGGTCCGCACCACTTCTCACGCCGATGCCACCACCAGCTGAGACTCGGGTACGACGGGACGCACGCACACGTCGGCAAGGAGCGTAGAGGCGCCGACCAGTTGGCGACCCACGGACACGCGCCTCCCGAACTGGACGGAGCGGGTTCAGGGCAGACCCGCCTCACTTCACACCGAAAGCAGCCCCGTTTTCTGCCCGCCGGAACGATCCCGTAACCGGGCGCACCCGGTATGTCATCGTGCCGACCGACAGCCGTGAACCCTACCAGCCGCAACCCGCCCTGGAGGAGTCCGTTCTCACCAGCCGATGGTTAAGAATTGCGCGACCACCGACATGGTTCCAACGAGTGACCGCGGGTTCCGATACGGCCCGTACGAAAGCCGGTCACTCGCACCGCGTCAGCGCCGTGGCGGTCCTGTGTCAGGACTCCCCGTAATCGTGAGTGACGTCGGACAAACAGCACTCGAATGAGGAGTACGTACCATGTCGATCCAGTCCCCTGCCGTGAACAGCATCGAGCTGCAGAAGGCCGCCCAGGAGTTCGTCGACGCCGGGTTCGGCGGTCTCGAACTGCGGGTCCACGACGAGCACGGCGAGTGGGTCGGCACCGCCGGGATCCGCGAACTCGGCAGCACCGAGGAACCGCCGGTGAACGGCCAGGTCCGGGTCGGCAGCGTCACCAAGACGTTCGTCTCGACCGTGGTGTTGCAACTGGTGGCCGAGGGCAAGCTCGAGCTGGACGGCGCAGTTGCCGGCCACCTGCCGCGGTTCGAGCTGGACCCGCGGATCACGGTGCGGATGCTGCTCGAACACACCAGCGGTCTGTTCAACTACACGGGCGAGTACTACCCCGACGGCACCGTCGTCGCGGGCCTCCCGGCGACCGGCAAGGACTGGGCCGACAACCGGCTGCAGGGCTACACCCCGGACGCGCTGGTCGAGTTCGCGCTGGCCAAGCCGGCGCGGTTCGAGCCGGGCGCCGAATGGAGCTACGCGAACACCAACTACACGGTCGCCGCGCTGCTGATCGAGGCGGTCACCGGCCACACGTTCGTCGAGGAGCTGCAGACCCGCATCGTCGAGCCGCTCGGTCTGACGTGCACCGTGGAGCCGGGCGACCGGACGGACATCCCCGGGCCGCACTCGCACGGATACCTCTGTTATCAGGACGGCGACGAGTGGAAGGTCGTCGACGTCACCGAGCAGAACCCGTCGCTGCTCTTCGCCGCCGGCAGCATGCTCTCGACCACGCAGGACCTGCACAAGTTCATGTCAGCCCTGCAGAGCGGCAAGCTGCTGCCCGCCGAGTTGCTGACCGAGATGCGTACGCCGCAGCCGAAGAGCGGACCGCTCAACTACGGCCTGGGCCTGTTCGCGCAGGACACCGGCACCGAAACCATCTACCACCACAACGGCAGCGCCCCCGGTGGCTACGGCGCCCTCATGTACAGCTCCGCCGACGGCACCAAAACCCTGACCGCCGCCATCACCATGGGAGACGCCGACATCGACCTGCTCCAGATCTTCCCCCCGACCCTCGAGCGCCTGGTGAACGCGGTGTTCAGCGAGCCAAGCTCTTCCCTGTAGCCGATGGAACGCTTCGGGGTGGTTGGGGAGGATTTCTGCCCGATCCGGGTATGAAATCCTCCCCAACCTCGATCCGTCGCGGTCTCTTGCTGGTGGCTCGGGGCGGGCGCATGCTCGGGCTGACGCTACTTAGGGCCGCGACTGTGGGAGGCGGCATGGACGAGTCACGGGCTGCGGAGTGCTGGTCGCCGTGACCACGCGGATCGCCCAGCAGGCGGGTGCCCTGCCGACGTGGGCGACCTGGGTGTCCTACGCGGTTGCCGTGCTGTGCCTGGCCGGCTTCTGGAGCGGCGGCATGGCGTCCGTGGCCTTCGCGCTGTGGCTCATCGGCGCCGTCATCGGGGTGCTGCACACGGCGCGGCGGCACACCGGGTGAGATGATAAGGTCGGTCCGCTTGCTCCATAGGAGCGAAACTTCCCCGGCCCGTCGTTGGCCGGGCTTCGTTTGCCGTGGGCATGGGCTGTTAGCTCAGTTGGTTAGAGCACCTCGTTTACACCGAGGGGGTCGGGGGTTCGAGTCCCTCACAGCCCACCACAACGCGCCTCGCGCGCCCCTGGCCGGAGTTCTACGTGAGACTCGCCAGGGCCTTCGCGTAGTCGTCGGGGTTGCGGGCTTCGGGGATCGGGTTGACGACGGACCAGCGCACGATCCCGGACCGGTCCACCACGAAAGTGCCGCGGAGGGCGCAGCCGCGGTCGGGGGCGAAGACGCCGTACGACGTGGCGATGGCGCCGTGGGGCCAGAAGTCGGTGAGGAGGCTGAAGTCGAGGTGTTCGGCGTCGGCGTAGGCCCGGAGGGTGAACATCGGGTCGCACGAGATCGCCAGGAATTCGGCGGCGGCGAGCAACGACGGGCGGTCCCGTAGCGCGGCCAGTTCGCTGGTGCAGACCTGGCTGAACGCGTACGGGTAGAAAACCAGTACGACGTCCCGCCGGCCGGCGTAGTCGCTCAGCCGGATCGGTTCGCCGTACTGGTTCTGCGTCTCGAAGTCGGGGGCCCGGCTGCCGACAGCCGGGAGGCTCACCCCCGGCGGCCGGACTTCGGAACCACCAGCTTGGTGGCGGACCAGTCGTCGGTCACGCTCAGGGTGCTGGTCGTCGCCAGGCCCGCGACCGGCGCGGCCTCGGTGATGTCGCTGGTCTCGACGTAGCCGTCGCGGCCGACCTTCGGGGTCAGCAGCCAGACCACTCCACCGGCCTTGAGGTCGGTCAGGATGTCGAAGAACGCGTCGACCAGGTCGCCGTCGTCCTCACGGAACCAGAGCAGGACAACGTCGACGACTTCGTCGGTGTCCTCGTCGACGAAGGCTTCGCCGGTGATTTCCCGGATCGCATCGCGGAACTCGTCGTCGCAGTCATCGTCGTACCCGATCTCCTGGACGACCCAGCCGGCCTCCAGGCCGAGCCGGGAGGCCATGTTCGGCACTCCGCTCTTGCCGTCCGCGTGGTCCGCGGTCGCGCTCACGTGTCCTCCTCCGTGGTCCCCGCTTACCCGGGGGTAGGTGTCAGTAGCCTGCTGCTCAGCGATAGTCCATCGTGACGTACCGCGTCGCGCAAGTATGCACCAGGGTTCCGTGACGTGTCCGGTATGCGCGTGGCGGGTACGAGGCGTGTCCGCTGAGATCTGGTCCGGTCGGCTGGAATCGGGCCGGAAAGGAAGGCGAAGTAGAACGCATACCGAACAGGTGACAGGATTGCGATGAAGACAACCAGAGAGAACGGCAGGACACCGTGGCTTCCGGACACGAACCACCAGCCATCATCACCGAGGGGATGCCCACCCAGCTCCCCGACATCGACCCCGACGAGACACGGGAGTGGGTCGAATCGCTCGACGCGGTCCTGGACGAACGGGGCAAGGCGCGAGCGCGCTACCTGATGCTCAAGCTGATCGAGCGCGCCCGGGAGCGACAGGTCGGCGTGCCCGCACTGCGGAGCACCGACTACATCAACTCGATCCCGCCCGAGCGTGAGCCCTGGTTCCCCGGCGACGAGCACATCGAGCGCCGGATCCGCGCCTTCATCCGCTGGAACGCCGCGGTGATGGTGAGCAAGGCCAACCGCAAGGGCCTGGAGGTCGGCGGTCACATCGCCACCTACCAGTCGGCCGCCAGCCTGTACGAGGTTGGCTTCAACCACTTCTTCCGTGGCAAGGACCACCCCGGCGGCGGCGACCAGATCTTCATCCAGGGTCACGCCTCCCCCGGGATGTACGCGCGTGCCTTCCTCGAGGGCCGGCTGACGACCGACGACCTGGACGGCTTCCGCCAGGAGGTGTCGCGCGGCCCGCACAAGGGCCTGTCGTCGTACCCGCACCCGCGGCTGATGCCGGACTTCTGGGAGTTTCCGACCGTCTCGATGGGTCTGGCCGCGCTGAACTCGATCTACCAGGCGCGCTTCAACCGGTACCTGCACCACCGCGGTATCAAGGACACCAGCCAGCAACACGTCTGGGCGTTCCTCGGTGACGGCGAGATGGGTGAGCCGGAGTCGCTCGGCGCGATCGGCCTGGCCGCGCGCGAGGAGCTCGACAACCTCACCTTCGTCATCAACTGCAACCTGCAGCAGCTGGACGGACCGGTCCGCGGCAACGGCAAGGTCATCCAGGAGCTGGAGGCGTTCTTCCGCGGCGCCGGCTGGAACGTCATCAAGGTGATCTGGGGCCGCGAGTGGGACAACCTGCTGGCCCAGGACCACGACGGCGCGCTGGTGAACAAGATGAACACCACGCCCGACGGTCAGTTCCAGACGTACTCCGTCGAGTCCGGTGAGTACATCCGGAACAACTTCTTCGGCGGCGACCAGCGGCTCCAGCAGATGGTCAGCAACCTGTCCGACGAGGATCTGCGCAAGCTCCCCCGCGGCGGTCACGACTACCGCAAGGTGTACGCCGCGTTCAAGAGCGCGACCGAGCACGTCGGGCAGCCGACCGTGATCCTGGCCCAGACCATCAAGGGCTGGACGATCGAGGCGCTGGAGGGCCGCAACGCGACCCACCAGATGAAGAAGCTGACCTCGGACGACCTGAAGGCGTTCCGGGACCGGCTGTACCTGCCGATCGACGACTCCGCGCTCGAGGACGCCTACAACCCGCCGTACTTCCACCCCGGCACCGACTCGCCGGAGTACCAGTACATGATGGACCGGCGCAAGCAGCTCGGCGGTTCGCTGCCGCAGCGGCGGGTGGCGCCGAAGACGTCGCTCAAGCTGCCTGGTGACGACGTCTACAAGCCGTTGTCCAAGGGCAACCACCAGCCGGTCGCCACCACGATGGCGCTGGTCCGGCTGTTCCGCGACCTGATGAAGGACCCGGAGATCGGCGACCGGATCGTCCCGATCGCCCCGGACGAGTACCGCACGTTCGGGATGGACTCGATGTTCCCGACGGCCAAGATCTACAACCCGCACGGTCAGACCTACGAGGCCGTCGACCGCAACCTGCTGCTGTCCTACAAGGAGTCCGAGCAGGGCCAGCTGCTGCACGAGGGCATCAGCGAGGCCGGCGCGATGGGCTCGATGATCGCGGCCGGTACGGCGTACGCGACGCACGGCGAGCCGATGATCCCGTTCTACATCTTCTACTCGATGTTCGGGTTCCAGCGGACCGGTGACTCGCTCTGGGCGTTCGGCGACCAGCTCGGCCGGGGCTTCCTGGTCGGCGCGACGGCCGGCCGTACGACGCTGACCGGTGAGGGACTGCAGCACGCGGACGGTCACTCGCCGCTGCTCGCCTCCACCAACCCGGCGGCGGTGCACTACGACCCGGGCTTCGCCTACGAGGTTGCGTACATCGTCAAGGACGGCCTGCGCCGGATGTACGGGTACGGCCTGGACAAGGACAAGCCGTTCGGTGAGGACGTCTTCTACTACCTCACCGTGTACAACGAGCCTGTCTTCCAGCCGGCGGAGCCGGAGAACCTCGACGTCGCGGGGCTGCTCAAGGGCATGTACCGCTTCGACGAGTACCAGACCGCCGAGGGTGACGACGTACCGCGGGTGCAGCTGCTCGGGTCCGGTGTCGCGCTGCCGTGGGTGCGGAAGGCCCAGCAGATCCTCGCGGAGGAGTACTCCGTGGCCGCGGACATCTGGTCCGTGACCTCGTGGAACGAACTGCGCCGGGACGCCGTCGCCGCCGAGCAGCACAACCTGCTGCACCCGGAGGAGCCGGAGCAGGTGCCGTTCATCACCGAGCAGCTGAAGGACACCAAGGGTCCGGTCGTTGCGGTCAGCGACTTCATGCGCGCGGTGCAGGACCAGATCTCCCGCTGGGTGCCGAACGACTACACGTCGCTCGGGACCGACGGCTGGGGCCTGGCCGACACCCGGGCCGCGGCCCGGCGCCACTTCCACGTGGACGCCGAGTCGATCGTCGTCGCCACGCTGGAGATCCTCGCCAAGCGCGGTGACGTGAAGCCGGAGGTCGCCGCCGAGGCGGCCCGCAAGTACCGCATCGACGACCCGACCGCGGTCGCCGGCGTCAAGCAGGAGGGCGCCGGGGCCTGACCCCGGTCCACCCGTCAACGGGCCGCTCACCCCACCGGGGTGGGCGGCCCGCTGCGTTGCCTTCGGTTTGCTACGGTCGGCGCTGAGTGTTGTCGACCACGGGGAGTAGTTGAGCGTGTCCGGAACGCAACAGGACGTTGCCGAGGAGAAGACATTCTTCGGGCATCCGCGTGGGTTGATGACGCTGTTCACCACCGAACTGTGGGAGCGGTTCAGCTACTACGGGATGCGGGCGATCCTGCTGCTGTACCTGACCGACCAGGCGCACGGTCTCGGTCTGGGTGAGTCGCTCGGGCAGGCTGTGGTGTCGATCTACGGCGCCTCGGTGTACCTGCTCTCGGTGCTCGGCGGCTGGTTCGCGGACCGCGTCTTCGGCGCCCGTCGCACCGTCCTGTACGGCGGTACCGTGATCGTCGCCGGCCATCTGTGTCTCGCGCTGCCGTCGACCGGTCCGGCGTACGCCGGGATCGCGCTGGTTGCCCTCGGCACCGGACTGCTGAAGCCGAACGTGTCGACGATGGTCGGCACGCTCTACGAGCAAGGTGATGCGCGGCGGGACTCGGCGTTCTCGATCTTCTACATGGGGATCAACATCGGGTCGTTCTCGGCGCCGTTCGTGGTCGGGTTCCTGCGTCGCGAGTTCGGGTTCCACGTCGCGTTCGCGGCGGCCGCGGTCGGGATGACACTCGCGCTGGTCGCGTACCTGCTCGGCCGGCGCACCCTGCACGGCCGCGGTGACACCCCGCCGAACCCGCTGACCGCCGCCGACCGGCCGACGATGATCAAGGTCTCCGCCGCGGTCCTCGCGCTGCTCGCGGTGGTGTTCGCCTGGTCGGCCTGGCGATCCGGCGGCGTCGGCCCGAGGCCGGTCGTGGACGCGATATCGTACGTGTGCTTCCTGGCGCCGATCGCGTACTTCGTGATGCTGCTGCGGAGCCCGCTGGTCACACCGGTCGAACGGCAGCGGGTCCGTGCGTACATCCCGTTGTTCATCGCGGCGATGCTGTTCTTCATGCTGTTCGAACAGGCCGCGACCACGCTGACGACGTTCGCCGCCGACCGGACGCAGCTGGAGCTGTTCGGCGTGGAGATCTCGCCGGAGTTCTTCCAGTCGGTGAACCCGTTCTCGATCATCGTGCTGGCGCCGGTGTTCGCGGTGATCTGGATCCGGCTCGGCGACCGCGGGCCGTCGATCGGGCAGAAGTTCGCGACCGGGCTGCTGCTGGCCGGCCTCTCGTTCGCGGTGATGGCGCTCGCCTCGTCGGTTGCCGGGGACAACCTTGCGTCACCGCTGTGGCTGGTCGCCGTGTACGTGATCCAGACGCTCGGCGAGCTGTTCCTCTCCCCCGTCGGCCTGGCCGCGACGACGGTCCTGGCGCCGCGGGCGTTCCTCAGCCAGATGATGGCGCTGTGGTTCCTGGCCCCGGCCGCGGGTCAGGCGATCACCGCCCAGCTCGTGCAGGCGACCGAGGACGCGTCGGACACCGCGTACTTCGGTGGCCTCGCGGTCGTGACGATCGTGGTCGCGTTCGTCGTCTTCGCGCTGGCGCCGTGGATCCGGCGGCACACCGACGTACGAGAAACGTCGTAGTCGCGCCGTTCGCGAGTTGCGCATTCCGTCCGACGCGGACGGCGGCCCGGCAGACCTAGCGTCAGTGACATGACTGGCGCAAGCGTTGCTCTTCTCGCGGGGACGATGTCCACCATCCTCTTCGCGTCGAGCGCGCTGCCGATGGTGATCCGGGCGATCCGGACCCGCGACCTCGCGTCGTACAGCCCGGCCAACCTGGTGCTGGCCAACGTCGGCAACGCCGTCCACTGCATCTACGTGGTGCACCTGCCGCCGGGACCGATCTGGTTCCTGCACGGCTTCTACGTCGTGACGTCCGCGCTGATGTTGCTGTGGTGGCTGCGCTTCCACGCTCCCCGGCGCGAAGTCAGGGAGGTTCTTTCATGAACACCATCATCATCGGCGCCGGCCAGGCCGGCCTCGCCACCGGCCACCACCTGCAACGGCTCGGGGAGCCGTTCACCATCCTCGACGGCAACGCCGTTGTCGGCGACCAGTGGCGCTCGCACTGGGACAGTCTGCGGCTCTACTCCCCCGCGAAGTACGACGGGCTTCCCGGCCTCCCGTTCCCGGGCGATCCGTGGCACTACCCGGGCAAGGACGAGGTGGCCGACTACCTCGCGTCGTACGCCGCTCACTTCGCGCTGCCGATCCGGCACAACACCCGGGTCGACCGGCTCGAACGCCGCGACGACCGGTGGATCGTCACCGTCGGGCGCGAGGAGCTCACAGCCGACAACATCGTCGTCGCGACCGGCACCTTCGGGCGTACGCCGTACCTCCCGGACTATGCGGTCGACCTGGACCCGGCGATCCGGCAGCTGCACTCGTCGGAGTACCAGCGGCCGGCGCAGCTCAAGGACGGGCCGGTGCTGGTCGTCGGCGGATCGCACTCCGGTACGGACGTCGCGTACGAGGTCGCCGAGACGCACGCGACCGTGCTGTGCGGCCGCGACCCGGGGCAGATGCCGTTCAAGCCCGGACGTCCGGGGCAGAAGCTGTTCTGGCCGATCTTCCTGTTCGTCGGACGGCACGTCGTCACCCGCCGCTCGCCGATCGGCAAGGTCGCGATGAAGGACCTGCGGTTCCACGGTGGCCCGATGATCCGGGTCAAGCGGGCGGACCTGCTGGCCCGCGGGGTCGAGCGGGTGGCCGACCGGGTCGTCGGCGTCCAGGACGGTCGGCCGCTGCTGGCCGACGGGCGGGTGCTGGACGTGGCGAACGTGGTCTGGGCGACCGGGTTCCAGCAGGTCTTCGACTGGATCAAGGTCCCGGTGGTCGGCGCGGACGGCTGGCCGCGGGAGTACCGCGGGGTGGCCACGGACGCACCGGGGCTGTTCTTCTGCGGGCTGTGTTTCCAGTACGCCTTCAGTTCGATGGTCCTGCCCGGGGTCGGCCGGGACGCGGCGTACGTCGCACGGCGGATCGCAGCGCGCGCCGGCGCGGACCGGAGCCTTGCCGCCGCGTGACCTGGCGGCGCATGCTCGCGAGTGAGCATGCACAGTGGTGTGGGGGCGTGAATGGGGATTGTCGACGATCTGCAGCGGGCCCGGTCGGCTTTCGAGCGGCGGGACTGGGCGGTCGCGTACGAGCGGCTCGCTGCGGTCGACCGGGAGGCGGGCGCGACCGGTCTAGGTCCGGACGAGCTGGGCACGCTGGCTACCGCCGCGTTCCTGCTCGGCGACACCGACGCCTGTATCCGGGCGCTGCAACGCGGTTACCGCCTGCAGACCGACGCCGGCAACGTGCTCGGCGCGATCCGGTTCGCGTTCTGGCTGGCCCGCGTGCTGAACGGCCGCGGTGAGGGGGCCGTCGGCAACGGCTGGGCGGCCCGCGCCGAGCGGTTGCTGGTCGACCAGCCGGAGGACGTCGTGGAGCGCGGTTACCTGCGGATCCACGACTTCTTCCGCTGCCTCGACGATGGCGACTTCCCGGGCGCGCTGGTCGTCGGAGAAGACATCGTCGCCATCGCCCGCCGGCACGGCGACTCCGATCTGCTGGCCCAAGGCCTGGTCTGCAAGGGCCGCTTGCTGCTGTACTCCGGCCGCGTGCCGGAAGGGCTCGCGCTGCTGGACGAGGCGATGGTCGGCGTCGCCGCCGGTGAGTTGTCACCGATCTTCGCGGGCAGTGTGTACTGCGCGATGATCGAGGGTTGCCAGGAAGTACTCGACTTCGGGCGGGCCTCCGCGTGGACGGCGGCGCTGACGCGCTGGTGCGACAGCCAGCCGGATCTCGTGCCGTTCACCGGGCAGTGCGCCGTCCACCGCGGCCAGATCCTGCGGCTGCATGCGGCGTACCCGGAGGCGCTCGCGGAGTTCGAGGACGCATGCCGGCGGTACGAGGCGTCCGGGTCGGATGTCGCGGCAGGGCTGGCGTTGGGCGAGCGGGGCGACGTACTGCGGATTCGGGGCGACTTCGCGGCGGCGGATGCGTCGTACGACGAAGCGGCCGGGTTCGGGTACGAGGCGCAGCCCGGGCGGGCGCTGTTGATGGTTGCGCGCGGGCGCGTCCCGGGCGCGGTTGCCGCCGTACGTCGGCTGCTCGCGGAGACGGGTGATCCGGTCCATCGGTCGCGGATGCTGGCGGGTGCGGTCGAGGTGCTGCTCGCCGGTGATGCGCTGGCCGAGGCAGTGGCCGCTGCGGACGAGTTGGACACGATCGCGAATCGCTTCGGGTGCGCGGGGTTGCGGGCGGCGGCGGCGTACTGCTCGGCCTTGGTGGCGTTGGCGGACGACGATCCCGACCGGGCGCTGCCGCACGCCCGGACGGCGGCCCGGTTGTGGGGTGAGCTGCGAGCGCCGTACGAGCTGGCGCGCGCGAAGGTGCTCGTCGGGCGGGCGGTCCGGTTGCTCGGTGACGACGACTCGGCGTCGGCCGAGCTGACCGCGGCCTGCCGCAGCTTCGCCGAGGTCGGCGCGGAACCGGCCCGCCAGGGCGTCGAGCGGCTGATCGGTCGCAGTCCCGCGGGCGGGCTGACCGGGCGCGAGCTGGACGTTCTACGGTTGGTTGCGGTGGGCAACAGCAACGCCGAGATCGCGGAGCGGCTGGTGCTGAGCGACAAGACCGTCGCCCGGCACCTCACCAACATCTTCGCGAAGCTCGACGTACCGTCCCGGACCGCGGCCGTGGCGTACGCC
The DNA here is from genome assembly GCF_004331345.1 of Kribbella soli. Lineage (GTDB taxonomy): Bacteria > Actinomycetota > Actinomycetes > Propionibacteriales > Kribbellaceae > Kribbella > Kribbella soli. The sequence goes on from NZ_SJJZ01000003.1 coordinate 1,007,683, forward strand.
CGCGATCACGACCTGCTCTGAGCCCCCCAGGTCGACAACGCTTCGTCCAGTCCCGTCACGGTGCCGTCCGCGGCGGCCCAGGCGACGTACCCGTCCGGCCGGATCAGTACGCCGGTGAGGTCGCCGTCGTACTTCGTGGTCAGCACGCGCACCCGCCCGGACGCGACGTCGCGCAACTCCTCCGAGCCGGACAGGTCCACCAGCAACGCCTTGCCATCGAACAGGTGCTCCCCCAGCCGCGTGCCGTCTGCGAACTTGAAGTCCGGCGCACCCGAGCCGACCAGCTCGTGCGCGCCCTCGATCGGGTAGCGATGCAGGACACCGGACAACTTCTTCGCGAGGTACGTCGTACCGCCCGCCGTCTCGAGCAGATCCTTGACCACACTGCGCAACGCCGAAGTCCGGAAATCCGTGCGCATCAAGGCGATCTGGGCACGCGTCCAGTCCAGAACCCACTCGCCGACCGGGTGCCGTTCGGTTGTGTAGGTGTCGAGCAGACCCGCTGGCGCAGTGCCCTGGATCGTCGCGGCCAGCTTCCAGCCGAGGTTGACGGCGTCGCCGATCCCGAGGTTCAGGCCCTGCCCGCCGAACGGTGAGTGCACGTGTGCCGCGTCCCCGGCGAGCAGCACACGTCCCTTGCGGTACGTCGTGGCCTGCCGCGCGTTGTCGGTGAACCTGGTCGCCGACAGCAGGCGGGTGACCGTGACGTCGACGCCGGTGACCCGCCGCAGGCTGCCCTGGATCTCCTCCGCGGTGATCGGTGCGTCGCGATCCTCCGGCGGGCCGTCGAACTCGACGGTCAGCACCCGGCCCGGGACCGGTCCGTGCGCGTAGAGCCCGGTCGGGGTGTAGTTCCAGCTGCGGCGTAGTCCCTCGGCGCCCTCGAGCTCCACGATCGCCTGCCGGCCCGTGATCGCCGGCTCGGTACCGGGGAAGTCGAACCCGGCCAGCTTGCGCACCAGGCTGCGGCCGCCGTCAGAGCCGACCAACCAGCCCGCCCGCACCTCGCCGTCGCTCAGCTGGACGGTCACGCCCTCGTCGTCGGCGTCGAAGCCGGTGACCTCGGCCCCGCGCCGGATCTCCACGCCCAGCTCGGTGGCCCGCGCGCCCAGCACGGACTCGATCGCCTGCTGCCCGACCGCGACGACCGATACCGCGGGACCGGCGTCGCGGAAGTCCGGATCCGCGAAATCCACACCGGCGGAGCTGACCATGATCCCGGCGAAGTGCCCGGCCGGCGGCGGGCCGCTCGGCGCCTTCCCGCCCCGGAACGCCTTCATCTGCTCGTACGCCAGCCGCTGGTGCTCCTGCAGCGCCGGCAGCATGCCGCGCCGGTACAACGCCTCGGCGGTCGGCACGTTGATCGAGCCGGCCTTGATCGTCGGGTCGATCTCGAGCAGCCGCTCGACGACCAGTACGTCGACTCCGGCCAGTGCGAGCTCGCAGGCCAGCATCAGTCCGACCGGTCCGCCGCCGGCGATCACCACGTCCTTGTTGTCCATGCCGAGAATCTTAGACCGGGTATAAAATTTGGTCCAGTACAATCCCCATCATGGCGGAGCAAGGACTGCGCGAACGCAAGAAGCAGGCGACCCGGCGGATGATCGCGGACGTGGCCACCGGCCTGTTCGTGACCCGCGGGTTCGACGCGGTGACGGTCGCCGAGATCGCCGAGGCGGCCGGTGTGTCCAAGATGACGGTCTTCAACTACTTCCCGCGCAAGGAGGACCTGTACCTGGACCGGCACCTCGACCGGCTCCGCGAGCTCGAGGCCGTCGTCCGCGACCGGCCCGCCGGCGAGCCGGTGGCCACCGCGATGCGCCGCTACCACCACGAGTTGCTCGCCGCGGGGCACCCGCTGTCCGGTGCGATCGCCGGTGTGCACGGATTCTGGAGCGTGCTGCAGTCCAGCCCCGCGCTGATGTCCCGCATGGTCGAGCAGGAACACGAGATCGGCGACATGCTGGCCGGCGTACTGGCTGAGGAGACCGGCGACGAGTTCTCCGCACGCCTGGTCGCGAACCTGCTGACCGCGACCATCACCACGATCTTCCGTACCCCGGTCGGCCGGATCGTGGCCGGCGACGACGTCGAGCAGGTCCGCCGTGATCAGGCGGCCGTCATCGACCGCGCCTTCGACGTACTGGAACAAGGAATCGGCCCTCGGAGGGAGCCGCTTCACTCCGACGGGTGAGGCGCCGAGGGGCGGTAGGCCGGATGCTCGGAACGTGAGCACAACAGACCGTCCCGTCCCCCGCTGGGCCTACCTCCTCGCCCACGCGATCCCGTTCCTGACCTTGCCGTCCGGGCTCTGGCGGCTGGGCCTGGTGTTCGGATCGTCGATGGGCATGCTGGACGACAACGGCAACCCCGCCCAACTCGGCGGTATCGGCGAGAAGGTGTACGTCGTCTCGCTGTCGATCGTCTCCGAACTGGTCGCCCTGACCGCACTGGGCCTGGTCAGCCGCTGGGGCGAGGTCGCGCCGCGCTGGATCCCGTTCATCGGCGGCCGGCGCATCCATCCGTACGCCGCGATCGTGCCCGCCGTCCTGGGATCGCTGTCCCTGATCGCGATCTGGACGTACGGGTTCCGCGACGCGTACACCGACCACTTCATCCCGTTCTCCGGCACGGGCTGGAAGGTGCTGATGCTGGCCTGCTACTCGCCGCTGAACTTCTGGGGTCCCGCGCTGCTGGCCGTCACCTGGGCGTACTACCGGCGCCGGGTCAGCGCGCTCGCGGTCGCGGTTTGAGCGTCGTCACGGGCAAGGGCGGTGCCGGCAGCGGATCCCCGTCGTACCCGGGGACCATCGGGAACCGGTCGTTGCCAGCAGCATCGATCGCGGCCTGCCAGGCGTTCCGGGCGGCGACGATCTCCTCGTGCGAGCGGCCGATGAAGTTCCACCACATCACCAGCTCCTCCTCGAACGGCTCGCCGCCGAGCAGCAGGAAGCGCACACCATTGCCCGAGGCAACGAGCTCGATCGCGTCGCGGCCGGCGCCGAGGTAGGTCATCTCGCCGAACCCCGGGCTCAGTTCCCCGACCGTCAGCGATCCGTCGACCACGAGGACGGCGTACTCGTTGGACGCAGTGAGCGGGAGCGAGACCGTACGGCCTGGCTCGATCGTGACGTCGGCGCCGACGAGCGGGGTGTACGCCGGGGCGGGTGAGGTGACACCGGCGACGGTCCCGATCATTACCGTCACCTGCGCGCCGTCGAGCTCGAGTCGAGGCAGGTCGGCGTACGCGTTGAAGGCCGGCGGGGTCGTCGTACGGACGTCGTCCGGCAGGGCGACCCACAACTGGGCGCCGTGCAGCCTCGGCGGGGCGTCCGGGGTGGAGACCTCGGAGTGGGCGATGCCGTTGCCGGCGGTCATGATGTTCAGCTCACCCGGGCGGACGAACGCGTGGGATCCGACGCTGTCGCGGTGCTCGATCTCGCCCTCGAACAGCCAGCTCACCGTCTGCAGGCTCGTGTGCGGGTGCGGCGGGACCTGCATGCCGCGCTCCCCCGGTACGTCGTACGAGTCGACGCGCTGGGTCAGGTCCTCCGGTCCGTAGTGGTCCACGAAGCACCAGGCGCCGACCATCCGACGGTTCTTGTTCGGGAGCAGCCGCCGTACCTTCGTGGTTCGCCCCAGGACGACGTCGCGCGCCTCGAGCATCTCCAGCGCGGGACCCTCGCAGTCCCCGGTCCCGACGACCTCGGCCGGGTCCTTCTCCAGATCACTCATGACGCCGTCCATTCCGCGAGTTGCTGCTGGTCCCAGGTGTTGATGACGCGATCCGGCGTCACCCCACAGTCCTCGGCGCGTTCGCAGCCGTACACCTGCCAGTCGAGTTGGCCGGGCGCGTGCGCGTCGGTGTCGATCGAGAACACACAGTCCATCTCGACCGCCATCGAGAGCAGCCGCTTGGGCGGGTCGAGCCGTTCGGGACGGGAGTTGATCTCGACCGCCGTACCGAACTGACGGCACGCCTCGAACACGACCTCGGCATCGAACTCCGACTCGGGACGGGTTCCGCGACCGCCGGTGATCAGCCGGCCGGTGCAGTGACCGAGGACGTCGACGTGCGGGTTGGCGATCGCGCGGACCATCCGCTCGGTCATCGGCTCGGCCGCCATCCGCAGCTTCGAGTGCACGCTCGCCACCACCACGTCCAGGCGGGCGAGGATCTCGGAGTCACAGTCGAGCGAGCCGTCCTCGTTGATATCGACCTCGATACCGTTCAGGATCGTGAAGCCGTCCAGCTCGTCCTGGAGCTTCTTGTTGAGCTCGGCAACGACCTCGAGCTGCTGCAGCCGCCGTTCCCGGGACAGGCCGTTGGCGACGGTCAGCCGCGGCGAGTGATCGGTGAGCGCGATGTACGAGTGGCCCAGGCGGTGCGCCGTACGCGCCATCTCCTCGATCGGGCTGCCGCCGTCGGACCACTCCGAGTGCAGATGCAGGTCCGCCTTCAGCTCGGCGCGCAGCCCTTGCCCCGCGCCGGTCAGCTCCCCCGCGTCGCCCTCCAGCTTGACCAGGTACGCCGGGGTCTCGCCGTCCATCGCCTCGATGATCACGGCCTCGGTCTTCGGCCCGATCCCCGCCAGTTCGGTCAGCGTGCCGGCACGGCGGCGCGCCCGCACCTCGGCGGCCGGTAACGCGGCGATCGTGTCGGCCGCCCGCCGGTACGCCTTCACCCGGTGCGTCGGCTGGCGATCGCGCTCAAGGTAATAGCCGATCGCCCGCAGAGCGGCAACGGCGTCTGCCACGCCCGCATTGTCGGTCATGCGCCTAATCATGGCAGCGCGGACCGCCACGCAGACAGAACCCGGTGAAACGATGCCTGGAATGGCGATCTGGGTGGGTTCTGCCTGCATGGCGGTTCGGGGTCTACGGTTGGGGCGTGGCCGATCCGAAGCACGTCGCACGGGCCGAGCGCCTGCAACACGCGACCGGGGCCCTCGCCACGGCCGCGATGGCGGCGATGGACGCCAAGCTGCCGTGGTTCGCGACATTGTCGGCGCAGGATCGGTCGTGGATCGGGCTCGTCGCGCAGTCCGGGATCTCGGCGTTCGTCGAGTGGTTCCGCGACCCCGAGGCGCACTCCTCGATGCCGACCCGGATCTTCGGCTCCGCGCCGCGGGAGTTCACCCGGGTGATCTCGCTGCACCAGACCGTCGACCTGGTGCGGACCACGATCGAGACCATCGAGAACACCATCGGCACCCTGCTGCCGCCCGACGACGTGCCGATCGTCCACGAGGCCATCCAGCGGTACGCCCGCGAGGTCGCGTTCGCCGCCGCGACCGTCTACGCGCAGGCCGCCGAGATGCGCGGCGCCTGGGACGCCCGTCTGGAGGCCCTCCTCGTCGACTCCGTCATCCGCGGCGAGGCCGACGAGTCGGTCCGTTCCCGCGCCTCGGCCCTCGGCTGGACCGGAGCCGCCGGTACGACGGGAGCCGCCGAGGTCGCCGTGGTGGTCGGACGGGCTCCCGCCGAACCGGCCGAAGTCCGCAACGCCGGCTCGAACGTCGCGGACCTGGTCCGGCACGCGGCCCGCGAAGCGGGTGCTGACGCTCTGTGCGCGATCCAGGGCGACCGCCTGGTGGTAGTACTCGGCGGTACGAGCGAACCTGTCGAGATCGTACAAAAACTCGCGCCCTGGTTTGGACCCGGTCCGATCGTGGTGGGACCGGTCGTGAAGGACCTGATGTCGGCCGTGACCTCGGCACGAGCCGCCGTCGCCGGGCTCCGCGCCGCGGTGGCCTGGCCGGGTGCCCCACGACCGGTGCCGGCCGACGAACTGCTCCCGGAACGGTCACTCTCCGGAGACGGCCACGCGCGCCGGCAGCTCGCGAACGAGGTCTACGGCCCGCTCACCATGGGCGATGGCGTGCTCCTCGACACGGTCTCGGCGTACCTGGACTCCGGCGGATCGATCGAGGCGACGGCCCGGGCGATGTTCATCCACGCCAATACCGTCCGGTACCGGTTGAAGCGTGTGGCGGACATCACGGGGTACAACCCGCTGAATCCCCGCGACAGTTTCACGTTGCGTGTCGCACTGGCCCTGGGTCGGCTGCTCAATCCCGAGCCGGGAAGCACCGTTTTGTAGGATCTCTACAAACCGGCCCCGGAGAATTCGTGCTCGCCTTTCCGCTCACGACCGGCCCGGCTGAGGGAGAGTGGTCACGTGCTCGTCATCGTCGCGCCCGGTCAGGGTGCCCAGACCCCAGGATTCCTCGAGCCGTGGCTGGCGGATCCCGTGTTCGAGAGCCGGCTGAACTGGCTCTCCGCGGTCGCCGGTCTCGACCTCGCCCACTACGGCACCGAAGCCGACGCCGACACGATCCGGGACACCGCGATCGCGCAGCCGCTGCTGGTCGCCTCCAGCATGCTCGCCGCGCTGGCGGTCTTCCCGCACCCGGCCGACGCCTTCACGAAGGTCGGCGCGGTCGCCGGTCACAGCGTCGGTGAGCTCGCCGCCGCGGCCGGCACCGGCGTGCTGTCCGCCGAGCAGGCGATGGTCCTGGTCCGCGAGCGCGGCAAGGCGATGGCCGCGGCGGCCGCGCTGACGCCGACCTCGATGACCGCGGTGCTGGGCGGCGACCGCGACGAGATCCTCGCGAAGCTCGCCGAGCACGGCCTGACGCCGGCCAACGACAACGGCCCCGGCCAGATCGTTGCCGCAGGCACCGTCGAGGAGCTGGAGGCGCTGGCCGCCGATCCGCCCGCGAAGGCCCGGCTGATCCCGCTGTCGGTGGCCGGTGCGTTCCACACCAGGCACATGGAGCCGGCCGTCCAGACGCTGGCGAAGTACGCGACCGCGATCAGCACTCACGATCCGCGGACCCGCCTGATCTCGAACCGCGACGGCCACATCGTCCACGACGGCCGGGACGTCCTGCAGCGGCTCGTCACCCAGGTGAACTCGCCGGTCCGCTGGGACCTGTGCATGCAGACCATGGCCGAGCTCGAGGTGACCGGCATCCTGGAGCTGCCGCCGGCGGGCACCCTGACCGGGATCGCGCGGCGCGCCCTCAAGGGTGTCGAGACGTTCGCGCTGAAGACCCCGGACCAGCTCGACGACGCCCGCGCGTTCGTCGACAAGCACGGCAGCCCGTCCGAGATCGACGCCTCCCCCACCTGGCGCCTGCTGGTCGCGCCGATCAAGGGCACCTTCACCCGCAAGGTCGACGTACCGCGGGAGTCCGGAGCGACCGTCGAGGCCGGTGAGGTCGTCGCGAAGGTGGCGAGCCTGCGGGACGAGGTCGACGTGACCGCGCCGCACGGCGGCATCGTGGTCGAGTGGCTCGTCGAGGAAGGCGACCCGGTCGCCCCCGGCCAGCCCTTGGTCCGCCTACACCCCGCCGGGAGCAACGCATGATCACCGCATCGACAGGCTCGCAGTACGCCGGGATTCTCGGGATCGGGTCGTACCGGCCGCGCCGGGCAGTGCCGAACTCGGAGATCCTCGAGCAGATCGACTCCAGCGACGAATGGATCCAGACCCGCTCCGGGATCAAGGAACGGCGCTGGGCCAGCGAGGACGAGACCGTCCTGATGATGTCGGTGAACGCAGCCAAGGAAGCGCTGCAGGACTCCGGTATCGACCCGTCCGAGATCGGCTGCGTGATCGTCGCGACCGTCACGCACCTGTACCAGACGCCGGCGATCGCGACCCGGATCGCGGTCGAGGTGGGCGCCCCGACCGCGGCGGCGTTCGACATCTCGGCGGCCTGTGCGGGCTTCTGCTACGGCGTCGCGATGGCCAACGACCTGGTCCGCGGCGGCAGCGCGAAGTACGTGCTGGCGATCGGGGTCGAGCGACTCAGCGACATCACCGACCGGACCGACCGCGGTACGGCGTTCATCTTCGCCGACGGCGCCGGTGCCGCGATCGTGGGCCCGACCGACGAGCCGGGCATCGGCCCGGTCGTGTGGGGCTCCGACGGCACGCAGCACCAGGTGATCAGCCAGAAGGAGTCCTGGCAGGAGGTGCACGGCAACCACAACTGGCCGCACCTGACGATGGACGGCAACCCGGTGTTCCGCTGGGCGTCGTTCGAGATGGCCAAGGCCGCGCAGAAGGCGCTGGACGTGGCCGGTGTGAAGGCGGAGCAGCTCGACCTGTTCGTCCCGCACCAGGCGAACATGCGGATCACTGACGCGATGCGCCGCACGCTGAAGCTGCCCGAGCACGTCAAGGTCGCCCGCGACATCGAGCGCCAGGGCAACACCTCGGCCGCGTCGATCCCGCTCGCGATCACCGCGATGCGCGAGGCCGGCGAGGCGAAGAGCGGCGACCTCGCCCTGATCATCGGCTTCGGAGCCGGGCTGGTGTACGCAGCCCAAGTCATCCGGCTTCCGTAGTCCATAGTTGTCCGGGGGCGGCTCAGGTGGCCGCACCCGGCTGTGACAGCCAGAAGAAATCCGAAAGGGAACCAGAGAACATGGCCAGCACCGAAGAGATCCGTTCCAACCTCGCCGAGATCGTGAACGAGATCGCCGGCATCCCGGTCGAGGACGTCCAGCTGGACAAGTCCTTCACCGACGACCTCGACGTCGACTCGCTCTCCATGGTGGAGGTCGTGGTGGCCGCCGAAGAGAAGTTCGACGTGAAGATCCCCGACGACGAGGTCAAGAACCTGAAGACCGTCGGCGACGCGGTCGCGTTCATCGAGCGCGCCCAGAACGGCTGACGTACGCCGTCACCCGTGCTGGCCCGGATGCTCATCGGGCCGTGAACACGGTCCGATGAGCACCACGCAGTACACACCCCTCGCTCCCAACCGCAGAACGCTCATGTGAAGGATGAGGTAACCATGTCGAAGACCCGAGTCGTCATCACCGGACTCGGAGCCACGACTCCGCTCGGCGGCGATGTGACCAGCACCTGGGAAGGGTTGCTGGCCGGTCGCTCCGGCGCACGGCGGCTGACCGACGAGTGGGTGCAGAACCTGGCGGTGCAGATCGCCGCACCGGTCGCGGTCGAGCCGACCGAGGTCATCGAGCGCGTCAAGGCCCGCCGTCTGGACCGTACGGCGCAACTCGCCGTCGTCGCCGCCCGCGAGGCCTGGGCCGACTCCGGCCTGGAGGACTCCGGGCTCGACAAGGAGCGGCTCGGTGTGGCGGTGGCCTCCGGTATCGGCGGCCTGCACACCACGCTGTCGAACTACGACGCCCTGCAGCAGAACCCGCGCCGGGTGTCGCCGCTGGCGATCCCGATGCTGATGCCGAACTCGTCGGCGGCCTACGTCAGCCTGGAGCTCGGCGCGAAGGCCGGCGTCCACACCCCGGTGTCGGCCTGTGCGTCCGGCAACGAGGCGATCTGGCTGGGACTGGACCAGATCCGGCTCGGCCGCGCGGACGTGGTGGTGGCCGGTGGCGCCGAGGGCGCGATCATGGCGCTGCCGCTGGCCGCGTTCGGGATGATGCAGGCGCTCAGCAAGCGCAACGACGACCCGGAGAAGGCGTCGCGTCCGTGGGACGTGGACCGCGACGGGTTCCTGCTCGGTGAGGGCGCCGGGATCCTGATCCTGGAGTCGTACGAGCACGCGAAGGCGCGCGGCGCGAAGATCTACGCCGAGCTCGCCGGCGCGGGGATCTCCGCCGACGGCCACGACATCGCGCAGCCCGACCCGACCGGTTCCGGTGCGCGGCGGGCGATGGAGCGGGCGCTGTCCGAGGGCGACCTGACCCCGGCCGACATCTTCCACATCAACGCGCACGCCACCTCGACGCCGCAGGGCGACATCGCCGAGTCGCTCGCGATCCGGCAGGCACTCGGCAAGGAGGCCGACCACGCGGTCGCCACCGCGCCGAAGTCGATGATCGGTCACCTGCTCGGCGGCGCCGGCGCGGTCGAGTCGGTCGCCACCGTGCTCGCCCTGAAGAACCGGGTCTCGCCGCCGACCATCAACGTGGACAAGCTCGACGACGCGATCGAGCTGGACGTCGCGACCGAGCAACGCAAGCTGCCCGACGGGGACATCGCGGCGCTGAACAACTCCTTCGGCTTCGGCGGCCACAACGCCGCCATCGCCTTCAAAACGCTGTAGTCCCCCTGGAGGCTTCATGACCGTCGCCCCGGCGAAACCCGCCAAACTGCCCCGTGAGCTGGACCCGCGGAACCCCGTGACCCGGCTGACGAACCTGCTCGACCCGGGCAGCCTGGAGCTGATCACCCCGGACAACCTGTCGGGGATGATCGCGGTCCGCGGGAAGATTGCCGGGGCGAAGGTCGTCGCGTTCTGCTCCGACGCCACGGTGATGGGCGGCGCGATGGGCGACGAAGGCTGCGACGTCGTCGTTCAGGCGTACGAGGTGGCGCGCGCCGAGCAGGTGCCGATCATCGGCCTGTGGCACTCCGGCGGCGCCCGGCTGGCCGAGGGCGTGCTCAGCCTGCACGCCGTCGGCAAGATCTTCTACGCGATGACGCAGGCCTCCGGGAAGATCCCGCAGATCTCCGTCGTCCTCGGCCCGGCGGCCGGCGGAGCGGCGTACGGTCCGGCGCTGACCGATGTCGTCATCCTCGGTCCGGAGGGCCGGATCTTCGTGACCGGCCCGGACGTGGTCCGCTCGGTCACCGGTGAGGACGTCGACATGCTCCGCCTCGGCGGCCCCGAGCCGCACGGGCGGCGGTCCGGCGTCGTCCACATCACGACCGACAGCGAGGCGACGGCGCTGGAGCAGGCGCGCCGGCTGGCCGATCTGCTCGCCAACCAGGGCACGATGTCGACCGCGATCCCGGACACCGACCTGTCCGGGTTCCTGCCCGAGTCGGCGAAGCGCGCGTACGACGTCCACCCGCTGGTCGGAGGGGTGCTCGACGAGGACTCCTCGGTCGAACTGCACCAGCGGTGGGCACCGAACATCGTCACCACACTCGGTCGCCTCGGCGGCCGCACGATCGGCGTGATCGCGAACAACCCGCTCCGGCTCGGTGGTTGCCTGGACGCCCTGTCCGCGGAGAAGGCGTCCCGGTTCGTCCGGATGTGCGACGCGTTCGGCGTACCGCTCGTCGTCCTGGTCGACGTACCCGGGTATCTGCCCGGTGTCGGTCAGGAGTGGGACGGCGTCGTACGACGGGGCGCCAAGCTGCTGCACGCGTTCGCGGAGGCCGTCGTACCGCGGGTGACGCTGGTGACCCGGAAGACGTACGGCGGGGCCTACATCGCGATGAACGCCCGCTCGCTCGGCGCCACCCGGGTCTTCGCGTGGCCGCGCGCCGAGGTCGCCGTGATGGGCGCGGTGGCCGCCATCCGGGTCCTGCACCGCCGCAAGCTCGCCGAGGTGGATCCGGAGCTCCGGCCCCAGGTCGAGGCCGAGCTGGCCGCGGAACACGAGAAGATTGCCGGCGGCATCGACCGGGCCATCGAGATCGGCGTCGTCGACGAGGTCGTCGAACCGACCTGCACCCGCACCGCCCTCGCGACCGCCCTGGCCACCGCCGAGGCCGGCGGACCGATCCGCGGCAACCACGGCAACATCCCGCTGTAGCCAGCCCTGAAACGGCTGGAAGGGCACGAACCCGGAGGTTCGTGCCCTTCACGTGGTGCGGCCGCTGTTTTTAGACAACCACCGGGGGTGTCCCGACACCCGGTGGCCCAGCGGCCACGGCCCCTCCCACCCTTGTAGAACGTCTGATGCTCAGTCTCACCGAAAAGTTCGGCGACGTCCCCGAGTTCACAGGTTTCTTCTGAAGTTCTCAGGAACTCCTCAGACCACCTGGTGCAGCCAGCGCACCGGGGCGCCGTCACCGGCGTACCGGAAGGGCTCGAGTTCGTCGTCCCACGGGCGGCCGAGCAGCCGCTCGACCTCCTCGGTCAGGTCGGCCTCACCGCTCGCCGCCTTCAGCATGGCCGCCTTCAACCGCTCCTCGGGCACCATGATGTCGCCGTGGACGCCGGTGGTCGCGTGGAAGACCCCGAGCGCCGGGGTGAAGGAGTACCGCTCGCCTTCGACGCCGTTGCTCGGCTCCTCGGTCACCTCGAACCGGAGCTTCTGCCATCCGCGCAAGGCGGACGCCAGCTTCGCCGCGGTCCCGGCCTCAGCCTGCCACGACAGTTCGGCCCGGTACTGGCCCTGGGCCGCAGGTTGCGGTGTCCAGTCCAGTTTCACGGGCACGCCAAGGATGCCGCCCGCGGCCCACTCGACATGAGGGCACAACGCTGACGGCACCGTGTGGACGTACAGAACGCCACGAGTCGTCGCCACCGGGACCTCCTGTGCTCGAGGGGCGCCTTCCCCAGCGTTCTCGATCACTCGTCTGTCGGTCCTGGCGGTACTGATCCCGCAAGGCATCACAAGATGCCCCGCAGAACTCTGGTACATCTTGCACCACAGCCCCCTTCAACACCAGCAACCTCGCCGTGTCAACTACATCACCGTCGTGTCGCGATCTCAGCTGGACCCGCGGCGCACCAGGCGGGTCGGGAGAATCAGGGGTGTCGGCGTGTCCCCGGAGATCAGCGCGAGCAGCATCCGTGCCATCTCCCGGCCGAGAGACTGGATGGGCTGGGCGACGGTGGTCAGCGGCGGATCAATGTGGCGGGCACCGGCGATGTCGTTGAACCCGACGATCGCTACGTCGCCCGGCACCGAGCGTCCCGCCTCCTTCACCACCTGCAGCGCGCCGACAGCCATCTGATCGGACGCGACGAACACGGCGTCCAGGTCGGCGTGCTTGTCCAGCAACTCGCGCATCGCGGCGGTCCCGCCGTCCTCGGAGAAGTCGGCGTGGGCAACTCGGCTCGCGTCGAGTCCGGCGACGGCGAGCGCCTCCTGGAAGCCCTTGTACCGCGCACCGCCGGCGCCCTCGTCCATCCGGCCGGTGATCGTCGCGATCCGGGTCCGTCCGCTCGCGATCAGATGTTCGGTCGCGAGCCGTGCTCCGCCGCGGTTGTCCGCGTCGACGTAGTACCGCGGTTCGAAGCCGATCGGGCACCCGCCGAACACCACCGGTACGTCGGACTGCTCGGCGAGCCGGGCGAGCGGATCGTCGCCGTGCATCGACATCAGCATCACCCCGGCGGCCTGCCGCGTCCGCAGCAGTTGCTCCAACCGGGTCCGCCCTCGCGACGACGTTGCCAGCAGCAACATCAGCTCCAGCTCGGTCTCGTCGAGCGTTGCCGAGATGCCGACCACGACCTCGGCGAAGAACGGGTCGGCGAACACCTGCGCGCTGTCGCTGGAGATCGCGAGCACGACAGCGCCGGCCTGCTGCGTCGCGAGCGCCCGCGCCGTCGCATTGGGCACGTAGCCCAGGTCGGCGACGGCCCGCAGTACGGCTGCCCGTTTCGCCTTGCTGACGTGCGGGGCGTTGTTGATGACACGCGATGCCGCCGACCGGGACACACCGGCACGCTCGGCGACCTCGTCGAGCGTCACCTGGCGTCTGGAAAGGTCGGTCACCGGCGGTTCCTTACTCTTGGCGTAGGGCGAGCGTAGAACATCACGACCCGAACGCGCCGTTCAACTCCTTCGGCGGAGCAGAATGGGAGCGGTTCCAGCGTACATCTCGCTCTTGACACGGCTGGTGACGGTCGGCAGCATCAGGTCCGGTCGGTTCGTAACTGCAAGCGCTCCCAGACCAGCTTCCGGAGGCCTGCCATGCCCAGATCCCGACGGCGGTCCGGCACGATCGCCCTGCTCGGCGCCCTCACGCTGGTCCCCTTCGTCACCACACCGGCAGCTGCCGATCCGCCGTACGAGCGGGTGCTGAACGGGACCTTCGACACCGGCAAGGATCCGTGGTGGAGCAACATCCCCGCCGACGTGACGGACGGCCGGTTGTGCGCGCAGATCCCGGCCGGCACGGCCAATCCCTGGGACGCGATGATCGGCCAGGACGACCTGCCGCTCGAGCAGGGCCAGCCGTACACGATCAGGTTCGACGCGTCGGCCAGCCGGCCGGTCCAGTTCCGTACGGCGCTACAGCAGTCGGCCGCGCCGTACTCGACGGTGCTGAACAAACCCGTCGACGCCACCACGACACCGCAGACGTTCGAGTTCACCGGGACGTCGCCGGTCACCGACACGCACGGGCAGGTGTCGTTCCAGGCGGGTGGCGCGACCGAGGCGTACACGCTGTGCCTGGACAACATCTCGGTCGTCGGCGGCATCGTGCCACCGGGCGGGGTCCGCGACTACGGCCCGGCGGTGCGGGTCAACCAGCTCGGGTACGTCGCCGGCGGCCCGAAGCGAGCCACCTACGTCACCACGACGACCACGGCACAGACCTGGCAGCTGCTTGACGGAGGCAACCAGATCGTTGCTACCGGCAAGACCAAGCCGTACGGCCCGGACGCGCTCTCCGGCGACAACGTCCAGTTGATCGACCTCGGCACCTACCGTCGCACCGGCACCGGCTTGCGCCTGAAGGTGGGCGACGACCTCAGCGACCCGTTCGACATCGGCACCGACGTGTACGCCGGGCTCCGGCAGGACGCACTCGAGTACTTCTACAACAACCGCAGCGGCATCCCGATCGAGGCGCAGTACGTCGGCGACGCGTACGCCCGACCCGCCGGCCATCTCGGCGTCGCCCCGAACAAGGGCGACACCTCGGTCCCCTGCTTCCCCGCCACCTGCGACTACAGCCTCGACGTCCGCGGCGGTTGGTACGACGCCGGCGACCACGGCAAGTACGTCGTCAACGGCGCTCTGGCCGCGTGGCAACTCCTCGACCTGTACGAACGATCAGCCGGCCACCACGATCGTGGGACTGCCGACAACACGCTGCGCATCCCCGAGGCCGGCAACGGGAAACCCGACGTACTCGACGAGGCGAAGTGGGAGCTCGACTTCCTGCTGCGGATGCAGGTACCGGCCGGGCAGCCGCTGGCCGGGATGGTGCACCACAAGATCCACGACGAGAAATGGACCGGCCTCCCGCTCGCACCGGCGGCGGATCCACAGCAGCGTTACCTCTACCCGCCGTCGACCGCGGCCACGCTGAACCTCGCGGCACTGGGTGCGCGCTGCGCTCGGGTGTACGCGAAGTGGGACAAGGCGTTCGCCACGAGGTGCCTCCAATCGGCCGAGACGGCCTGGACCGCGGCCCGGCAGCACCCTGCCGTCTATGCGCCCGCCGGTGGTGAGGGCGGTGGCGCGTACGACGACACGAAGGTGACCGATGAGTTCTCGTGGGCGGCCGCGGAGTTGTTCGCGGCGACGGGCAAAGCGTCGTACCGGAAGGCCATCACCACCACGTTGAAGGCGGCGGACGGGTTCTCCTGGCAGGAGACCGGTGGACTGGCGGATCTCGCGCTGGCCCGGGTGCCGTGGCGGCTGTCACTCCTCGACCAGTGGAAGCTGCGCCAGCGGATCGCCGGAGTCGCCGACACCTACGTCGCCGACCTGAAGTCGCAGGGCTACGCCAACCCCTACAAGCCGGCGGACGGCAAGTACGTCTGGGGTTCCAACTCCGGTACGGCGAACAACGCGATGATCCTCGCGATCGCTGCAGACCTGACCGGCCGGACCGCCTATCGCTCGGCGGCCTTGGAGTCGCTCGACTACCTGCTCGGCCGGAACGCGGTCGGCCAGTCGTACGTGACCGGCTACGGCGAGCGGTCCAGCCACAATCAGCACCACCGCTTCTGGGCGCACTCGCTCGACCCGGCGCTGCCGTCGCCGTACCCGGGCTCGATGGCCGGCGGCCCCAACTCCGGACTCCAAGACCCCGTTGCCCAGCGCAACCTTCAGGGCTGCGCCCCGGCCAAGTGCTACATCGACGAGATCGGCTCGTACTCGACCAACGAAGTCGCCGTGAACTGGAACTCCGCCCTTGCCTGGCTCACCGCCTACGCCGATTCCTAGGGGCAGTGTCCTTCTAGAGGCTGCGTCCTGCTAGGGGAAACGGGTGGCGAGGGCGATGCAGGCGCCGGCCGCGGCGAGGGTGAAGAGCATCGCGATACCGGCGTACCGGGCGGTGATCTCCTTGTCGACCTCGTCGTACCCGACCGAGGAACCGATGTCCTTGTAGACGTCCTCGAGCTCACCGGCCGACTCCGCGGTGTAGGCCTTGCCGCCGCTGATCTCGGCGACCGACCGCAGCTCGGCACGGTCCGGTGGGACCCGCTGCCGGATGCCGTCCATCTCGATGAAGCCCGAGTCGGTGCCGAAGCAGATCGTGTACACCGGGGTGCTCTTCGCCTTCGCGGCCTGCGCGCCCTCCTGGGCGGTCCGTCCGACGGTGCGCTTCCCGTCGGACAGCAGCACGATCCGCGCCGGGGCCGGCTCGGTCGGGTGCTCGGGGTCCGGCGGGACCTGGGTGAGCGCCTGCAGCGAGGTGAAGATGCCTTCACCGGTCGCGGTCGACTCGGCCAGTTCGAGCCCGTCGATCGAGCGCAGCACGGTCGCCCGATCGGTGGTCGGCGGCACGATGATGGAGGCCGTACCGGCGAAGTTCACCAGCGCCACGTTGAACTTGCCCGGCAGCTGGTTGACGAAGTTCTTCGCCGACTTCTTCGCGGCCTCGAGCCGGTTCGGGTCGATGTCGGTGGCCATCATCGACAGCGAGACGTCGATCGCCACCACGATCGTGGCCCGCTCGCGCGGCACCTTCACCTTGGCCTTCGGCTGCGCGAACGCCACGACACAGGTCAGCGCGGCCAGCAGCGCCAGCCCGACGGCCAGGTGCCGCCGCCACTGCGGCCGCCGCGGCGCGACCCGGTCCAGCAGCGCGATGTTGGTGAAGCGCAGCGCGTACTGCGAGCGACGGTGCTGGAGAAAGATGTACCCCGCGAGGATCAGCGGGATGAGCAGCAGGAACCACAATCTGGCCGGAGACAGGAACTCCATCAGCGAGCCACTCCCTTCGGCGGTTGGTGCAGACGGGCCGCGACATGCCGGTAGGCGAGCACGAACCGCACGGTGTCGGCGACCCAGTCGCGGTCGGTCCGCAGCACCAGGTGCCCCGCACCTACCCTACGCAGGGCGGCCCGCGTTCGTTCCCGCTGCGCGAGCGCGGCCATCCCGAACGCCTCCCGGACCTTACGCCGCCGGGTGTCGATCTCGCGCACCTCGCCGGTCTCCGGGTCACCGATCGTGACGACACCGATGTTCGGCAGCTCCAGCTCCCGCGGGTCGACGATCTCGACCGCCAGCACCTGGTGCTGCGCGGTCAGCTTGCGCATCGCGCGCTCCCAGGACGGCTCGATCTGGCTGGCCACCTCGCCGTCCTGCGGGGTGAGGAAGTCGGAGACGACCACGCGCAGTCCACGCTTACGCTGCGTCCGCGCCATCGACTCGAGCGCCGCGGCCAGGTCGCTGCGGTGCGCCTCCTCGTCGCCGTTGAACTGCTCGGCCAGCAGCGCGCGCAGCAGGCCGTAGAGCGCGAGCCGCCCGGACCGTGCCGGCCAGCGGCGCAGCGCCGAGTCGCGCAGCATCAGCCCGCCGAACCGGTCGCCGAGCCGGTGGGTCAGGAACCCGACCGTGGCGACGGCCGCGACCGCGAGCTCCCGCTTCTCGAGCGTCGACGTACCGAAGTCCATCGAGCCGGACAGGTCCACCAGCGCCCAGGTCTCCAGCTCACGGTCCGCGATCAGGTCGCGGACGTGCGGAACCGTGGTACGCGCGGTGACCGCCCAGTCCATCCGCCGTACGTCGTCGCCGACCTGGTACTCACGCGCCTCGGCGAGCTCGGTGCCCGGCCCCGGCAGCAGGCCGAGGTGCTCCCCGTGCAGGTAGCCCTCGAGCCGCCGTACGACGGTCAGCTCCAGCCGCCGCAACGCACGCTCGGGGGCGAGCTGCGAGATCGTCATCGCAACTCGTGGATCTGGGCGGTTGGGCACTACACGAACTCCGGGCGGCCGGAGCCGTCGGCGCCGTCACGCCAGACCGGCTGCGGCGGCGGGACGGTGGCCAGGATCCGCTCGATCACGGCGCGCGGGTCGATGTTGTCCGCGACCGCGTCGAAGGTCAGGCCGAGCCGGTGCCCCATCACGTCCAGCGCGACGGTCTGGATGTCGCTCGGCAGCAGGTAGTCCCGGCCGTGGATCAGCGCCAGCGCCCGGCCGGCCGCGATCATGCCGAGGGTCGCGCGCGGGCTGACGCCGAGCTCGATGATCGGCTCCAGGTCGGGCAGGTGGAAGTCGGTCGGCGTCCGGGTCGCCATCACCAGGCGGACGGCGTACTCCGCGACCAGGTTGTGGACGAAGACCTGCTCCGCGGACCGCTGCAGCTCGAGGATCGTCTCCGGCTTCAGCACCTGCCGGGGCTCCGGCGGGTCGACGCTCATCCGGCGAAGGATCTCGAACTCCTCGTGACCGCGCGGATGCGGTACGTCGATCTTCACCAGGAACCGGTCCCGCTGCGCCTCGGGCAGCGGGTACACGCCCTCGGACTCGATCGGGTTCTGGGTCGCGATCACGATGAACGGCTTCGGCATCGGGAACGTCTGGCCGCCGATCGACACCTGCCGCTCGGCCATCAGCTCCAGCATCGCGGACTGCACCTTGGCCGGCGCGCGGTTGACCTCGTCGGCCAGCACGAAGTTCACGAACGTCGGGCCGAGCTCGATGTCGAAGGTCTCGCGGGTCTGCCGGTAGATCCGGGTGCCGACGATGTCGGACGGGACCAGGTCCGGGGTGAACTGGATCCGGGCGAAGGTGCCCCCGACCACACTGGCGAAGGTCCGGACGGCGAGCGTCTTGGCAACGCCCGGAACGCCCTCGAGCAGGCAGTGCCCCTTGGCCAGCAGCGACACCATCAGGGTCTCGACCATGTGCTCCTGGCCGACGATCACCCGCTTGACCTCGCCGACAGCCTCGCCGATCAGCCGGGACTGCTGGGCCACCGTTCCTGCCGGCACCGTCGTTTCGGTCATGCCTGTCCTTCCGGGGCCCGCACGCGGACCATGTCATTCCCCACTGTCTCCACCGCTCGCAACGCCAGCCCATTCCATCAGATCACCGGGGCCAGCGCCGCTACGCCCCGTCCCATCCTCCCCCGCCGCCCCAAATCCCGCCCCGCCTCACCTTGAGCACCCACCAACCAAATGTCCGGTCCGGAAACGGTTGGTGGGTGCTCAAGGTGGGTTCGGCGACAGTGCTACCGGGGATGTGGTGGGATTGGGGTGATGACTGCGACCGAATCCCAGCCGAAGGTGCAGCCGGAGGACCGGCCTGCGCTGGAGATTCCGGACGCCCTCCCGCTGCAGCCGGAGGATCCGCCGCGGGTCGGCGAGTTCTGGCTCCGCGGGCGGCTCGGCGCCAACGCGGCCGGCTACCTGTACACGGCCAGCTCCGAGGACGGCCGGGACGCGATCGTCGCGATGATGACCGAGGGATCGGCCGACGACGCCGCCGCCCGCGAGCGGTTCGTGAACGCCGTCGACGACCTGCCCGAGGACGCCGTACTCGCGCACAACGACTCCGACGACGACGATCTGGCGCTCTGGGTCGCGATCGGGCCGATCCGGACCGACGACGGGTCCAGCGCGGCGTCCGACGAGCGGCTGATCGCGGAGCGCCGGGGCGAGGAGGTCCTGTCCGCGGTACTGATGGACAGGATCCCGCAGCCCGGGAAGCTCCGCGGACCGGACTTCCGGCACTACTGGGAGAACCGTCGGCGTCCCGGTCTGTTCCGGATCTGGCCGCTGCCGTGGCCGAACGTGCTGCGCCCGGCGTCGCGGTGGGCGCTGGCGCTCGCGCTGCTGACGATGGCCGTGATCATGGCGCTCGCGGTGTTCCTGGCGTGGCTGCTGTTCCGGCACGCGGCGCCGCTGGAGCCGGAGCCCGTCATCCCGACCCCGAGCGGGACCACGACGGTCACGGTGACCCCGACCACACCGCCGCCGGGGACCGGGACAGGTTCCGCCACGCCGCCGACCGCCAGCCCGACGACGGCCACACCGAGCACCGGCATCCCGACGGTGGCGCCGTCGGGTTCGCCCGGTACGGCGACGAACCCGGGCGACAAGTTCTAGTTCGCGTCCTCGCGCCTCAGCAGATTCAGTAGGCCGAGCAGGCTGATGACGGCCCAGCTGCCCTCCAGCAGCAGGAAGCCCCAGGACAACTGCACGGCCGCGATCGTTGCCAGCACCCCCGATCCGATCAGGTTCAGGAGTTGGTACGTGATCGTGCGCTGCTGCAGCTTGCCTGCCTGGGCGGCCGCGAACGCGGCCAGAACGGTGAGCGCACCAACAATTTCGACGACATCGATCGCATGCATGGGACGACCCCCTCCCTGAGGGGCAAGGCGTCGTCGTCACAGACCGGGTACGGCGCCGCTCGTCCGGGGAGCCGCTGAAACGCGAACTCCTACTCCCAGGATAGCAAGCGCAGGAACTCCGGGTCCTTCCAGAGCTGCTCCGGCACCGGCTGCCGGACGAGCGCGGCGTCGGCCCGGATCTCCGCGGGCGACGACGCCGCGATCAGCACCGACGTGACCGCTGAATGCCTGCTGGGGAAGGCGAGCGCCGCCTGCGGCAGCGAGACGCCGTACCGCTCGCAGACCGCCGAGAGCCGGCGCGCCTGGATGGTCTCCACCTGCAGCACCTGTGGCGTGAGTACGCCGGACACGACCGCAGACACTCCGCGCGCGAGGCAACGATCCAGCAGCGGCCTGGCCGACTGGTCGAGCAGCTCGTATTGCGCGGTGAGCAGCACGCAGTCCAGTTCGACGTCCCGAACCAGCCGATCGAGCTCGCGCCAGTCGTCCGACACCGCCCCGAGTGCTTTGATCACGCCGTCGCGCCGCAGCCGATCGAGCACCGGGTACGCCGCGTCGTCCTGCGCGAACACCAGATCGACGGCGAGACCGAGTCGCTCGCTGCTCGCCCGGATCGAGTCCTCCGGGTCGGCGCCGACCACCTTCGTCGACACCAGGAACTCACCACGTGGCCGCCGCTGCAGCGCCGTACCGAGTCGTCGCTCGGAGTCGCCGTACGCCGGGGACGTGTCGAAGAACCTGATGCCGGCCTGGTACGCCGCGTCGACCGTCGCGACTGCCGTCTCGTCTGCGGTCCCGTCTCCTGGGTCCGCGTCTTGGTCGCCGAGATGTGAACCGCCGAGCCCGAACCGTGGCGGCCGGAACCGGGCCGTGGAGCGGGGTGCGAGCACCTGGCTAGGTGCAGCCATAGCACTCACCTCCCCTGGTCGGTTACCTACCAGGATCAGGGCTCAGCTGCTTCTGCGCATCTCGAACTAGCGACCGGATTCGTACAGGGACTGCACCTCCGCGTCGGTCAAGGCTCGGTCGTACAGGTGCACCTGGTCGATCGTCCCGTCCAGGAAGTCGACCGGGTTGCCGCCGAACTTCGCCCGGCCGATCACGGTGTTGCCGGTCGAGCTGGAATCCAGCGTGCAGGCGGACTTGGCGGCGACGAGCTGACCGTCGACGTACAGCTTGAGCTCACCCTTGACCACGTCACGCACGCCGGTGACGTGGTACCACTGCCCCGGGTTCGGCTTCGTCGGCGACAGCGCCCGGATGCCCGGGAAGCTCATTGCGAACCGTTGGTCCTGACCGGAGTACTGCAGGAAGAACGCACTGTCTCGATCGCCGTCCTGGCTGACGAACGTCTGGAACGAGCCGTCGGCCTTGTTCAGCTTCACCCAGGCGCTGGCGGTGTAGTTCTTGCTGGTGTCGAGCAACGCCGCACCGGTGTCGGCGTGCTGGCCGGATCCGTTCAGCGCGAGGCCTTGGCCGTTCTTGCCCGGTCCGTAACCGGCGCCACCTTGCAGCGTCGCGTCGTTGTTGCCGACGGCATCTTCTCCGGATCCGTCCAGCGGGTAGAAGTGGATGCCGTCGGCGCCGGGCGTGCCTGGGCCGGGATCCGGGGCTCCGGTGCCGCTTCCGTCGGCCTTGTCGATGATCCGCTGGTTGATCGTGCGGACCTGGGCGAAGTCCATCTTCGGCACCCGGCGGTCGTAGGTGAAGAAGCCGTTCAGCTCCCCCTCGACGTCGGTGATCTGGGTGTAGACCGAGCCGCTGATCCCACACTGTTGGGCGGATCTGAGCACATCGGTCTGGTTCTCGACGTACCTACGGGTGAGCGTCGCCGAGTCCGGCTCCATCTCGTACGCCGACCCGTCGCCGAACCACATGTGGTCGGGCACCTTCAGGCCGAACCCGCCGTGCTCACCGTCGACCGCCGCACGGTCGCTCGTCGGCGCCGTGGTCGCCGGGCCGAGGTAGGCGTGATAGTCGAGCAGGTCGCCGCGGCCGGAGTCGCCGTGCGAGTTGCAGCAGTTCACCCCGCTGTGGGCGTTGACCAGGCGGGACGGGTCCTGCGCCTTGACCGAGTCGGCGATCGCGCCGGTCTCAGTCCGGTCCCACTCGCCCCAGCCCTCGTTGAACGGCACCCAGACGGTGATCGAGGTGAAGCTCTTGTGTTCCTCGACCATCTCGTGCAGCTCGGACCTGAACTGGGTGCGCCACGGCTCGGGCATCGCGTCGGTCTTCGACGCCGGCATGTCCTGCCAGACCATCAGGCCGAGCTTGTCGGCCCAGTAGTACCAGCGGTCCGGCTCGACCTTGATGTGTTTGCGGACCGTGTTGAAGCCGAGTCGCTTGTGTTGTTCGAGATCGAAGCGAAGGGCCGCGTCGGTCGGTGCGGTGTTCAGTCCGTCCGGCCAGAAGCCCTGGTCGAGGGTGGACAGGTTGAACAGGATCCTCCCGTTCAGCGCCATCCGAAGTTTGCCGTCAGCACCTTTCTGCAGTCCGACCGAGCGCATCCCGGCGTACGAACCGATCTGGTCCACCATTTTGCCGCGGTCGAACAGCTTGACCTTGAGGTCGTAGAGGAACGGGTTGGCGGGCGACCAGGTCTTCGGGTTCGGGATCTTCAGCCGGAGTTCGGCGTCCGCCTTGCCTTTCACCTGGCCGACCTGCCGGCGTCCGTCGTACGCCGTGACTTCGACGTCGAGCCCCGTCGGTCCGGAGGTGTCTGCGGTGACCTTAAGGGTCTGGTTCGGCAGGTCCGGCGTGATCTGGAGGCGGCTGATCGAGGCGGCGTTCACCGGCTCCATCCAGACGGTCCGCCAGATGCCGGAGCTGCCCTGGTAGAAGATGCCGTGGTCGCCGACCTCACGCTGCTTGCCGATCGGCTGGTACGTCTCGTCGGTGAGGTCCTCCGCCCAGACGATCAGCTCCTGCGGGCCCTTCGCGTGCAAGGCGTTGGTGACATCGACGTCGAAGCCGTCGTACCCGCCGCGGTGCGTGGCGACCTGACGCCCGTTGACCCAGACCTTCGCGTCGTAGTCGACCGCGCCGAAGTGCAGCACGAGCCGCTGGCCCTTCCAGTTGTCGGGGACCTGGAAGGTACGGCGGTACCACATGCGGTCCTCGTGCTTCTGCAGACCGGAGAGGGCGGACTCGATCGGGTACGGGACGAGCACCTTCTCGTCGAGCGTGCGCCCGAATGGCAGCTGCTCGTCGATTGCGGCGGGCGCCCACTCCCACAGGCCGTTGAGGTTGCGCCATTCGGGGCGGGTCAACTGCGGGCGCGGGTACTCGGGGAGAGCGTTCGTTGGCGAGACGTCGTCGGTCCACGGTGTGGTGAGGGGCGGTGTGCCAACGTGCCAGTCGGGTGTCGCCTGAGCCGTTGGGACCAGGACAGCTGAGGCCACGAGGACTGCTGCGGTGAGGACTTTGAGCACGGGTGTCGTCCTTTCGGGGCGGAGAAAGGCAAACCCATGACAACGCTCTCACCACAAAAGCGCAAGTGCTCGCGCATGATCAAACATTGACGCAGACCGGGGAGGGCATGCTGAAGTCGCCGGTCTGCGTCAACGTGCCGGCCGTTTCGTCTACCGCAAACGTCACGACGTTGTTCGACTTCTGGTTGGCGACGAACAGCAGGCGTCCGGTCGGGTCGAACGCGGCATGCCGCGGCCAGTTCCCTCCACAGCTCGGCGTACCGACCAGCTCGAGGCCGGCCTCGTTGGTGCGGAAGATGGAGACGCTGTTGTGACCGCGGTTGGTCACGTAGACGAAGCTGCCGTCGGCAGAGATCACCACCTCACCCGGGTAGTTCTCCCCCGCACCGGTCGGGATCGAGTCGAGCACCGTGAGTACGCCGTTGTCGTAGCCGCAGATCGTCACGGTGCTGTCGAGCTCGTCGGCGACGTAGGCGTACTTGCCCGACGGATGGAATACCAGATGCCGCGGCCCGGCGCCGGTCTTGACCTTCACCTGATGCTGCAGCGTGAGCCGCCCGGCAGCGAGCGTGTAGGTGTAGATCGAGTCGGTGCCCAGGTCAACGGCCAGCACGTACTCACCGACTTGCACCACCTGGTGCGCGTGCGGTTCCGGCCCGTCGTGCCGGACCAGGTCAGTTTGTTGCTCAAGGCTCCCATCTGCTGCGATCGGATGGACCGCGATGTCGCCGGATCCGTAGTTCGCACTGAGCAGGTAGTCACCGACCTTGGCCAGGTGACACGGTCCGGATCCGTTGTTGGGTTGGCGATTCAGGACCTTCGGTGTGGCGGAGATGTCGATCGCCGTCACCGCGCCGGGGTTCTGCTCGTTCACGGCGTACAGGAAGTTGCCTTCCCGGATGACGAACGACGGGTTCGGTATACCGTCGATCGTCCCGGTCTTGGTGATCTTGCCTTCGGCGTCGTACGTCGCGATGCCGACGCCGGCGCCGTACGTGCCGAGATACAGCGTGCCTCCGGCCTCGCGGCTTGCTCTCCGACCGATCGCTTCCCCGTGGGACAGGCGTTCGCCGCCTGGCGCCTCCCAAGTTGCGGCCTGGTGGATCGGGACGAGGGCAGCGGTGAAGCCGAGGAATCCCCGGCGGCTGAGGTTCACGCCGCCACCGGAACGCTGACCCACGACGGATCGCCCGCCGGCGAACTGAACGTCACCGTCGACCCGATCACACTCCGCCCGAGGTACCGCGGATCGACCGTGTCCACCACGAGCACGAGATGATGCCCCGCCGGCACCTCCCAGCTCGTCGCCTCCAACCGGACGTCGAGTGGAACGGCCTTGCCCGGCGTCGCCCCGCGCAACGTGTACGGCTTGTGCGAGATCAAGGAGCCGACGCCGAGCGCGTCGACGTCGTACAGGTAGGCGAACAGCGACGTACTCGCCGCCGACGGCTTCACGGTGAGATGCACCTTCGGCGACCCGTTGACCACGGCCGCACGATCGAACGCCGGAGCGGACCACACACCCGCGAACGTCCTGTCCACCAGCGGCGTCGCAACCCCGGTAGGAATCGACAACAGCCCTTGCAGAGCACCCGATACGAGCGCGACCCCACTGTCGGCAACGGTTGGTACGCCGGCCCCGATCGCCCGGCTCCACCCGGTCGACTCGTTCCCCTGCAGAGCACCGGCCTTTGTCAGGTACGACGTACGCTCCTGGCCGACCGCTGCCCAGTTGGCGTACCCACGCCACACGCCACGCTGCGACTTCAGCTGCACCGGCGCTTCCGTGTCGGCGCCGTTGTCCGCGCCGGTGAGGTAATGCCGCAACCAGCCGGCCAACTCGTCCCACGTCTCATTTGGTAGACCAACCGCCCCGCTCGCCTCCGGCGTGGCGTGATCACCATGCGCCAGCAGCAGCCGCTTCGGGCCGGTCAGCGCGGTGAAGAAGTCCGTGTACTGCGACGGCGGGAAGATGGAGTCCTCGAACGCGTTCGCGAGGAACACCGCCGGTTTCCGCGCATTGATCTGGTCTACCATCGTCGCCGCCGAGCGAACCGGCGACAGCTGCTTCGCCTCCGCGATCGCACCGTCGAAGTCACCGGTGACGAACTTCGTCTGCAACGACGCCATCTCCGGCCCCGGCCGGCCGGTGACGTTGCCCAGGGCAAGCAGACCGGCGACGGCCTGGAGCGCGACCGTGTCGTTCGGATCCAGCGAGCTGATCAGATCCGCCCAACCGCTCATCGCGCCGACCGCCTTGATCCGCGGGTCCTTCACCGCGGCGAGCAGCGACGTACCGGCGCCATACGAGATCCCCACCGCGGCAACCCGGCCGGTGTCCGCGGGCGTGTGCACGTCGGCCCAGTCGATCACCTTGCTGACATCGGCGACGGTCGGCGGACCGGCGATGTCGATGCCGCCGCCGGTGTCCCAGAAGCCGCGGCTCGAGTACGAGATCACCTGGAACCCGGCCGTGGCCAGCTTCGCGCCCTGACCGACGTACTCGACGTTCGGCACACCCCAACTCGACGGCATCACCACGAGTGGGAAGGGCCCATCGCCCTGCCCGGTCGGCGTGAGTACGACGGCGCCGATCTCGATCCCGTCGGCGCCGGGGATGCGCTGGTACGACGTACTGAATCCGGCCGCGGTTTGGCTCGCGTCCGCGCGCGGACCGATCGCGATCAGGGTCGTGGCGATCAGGGTCAGGGTTACTGCTAGGGCGGCAGCAAACTTGCGCACTGGAGGACCTCCGGCAACTGGAATTACCGGAGGGTAACCAGAAAGGTGCCGCTATGTCACTACTTCGGCACGGTGAGTGCCGGATCGACTCCGGTTGCCTCGACCGACCACGCCCACAGACGCTTCGCCAGCTCGGGGTCCTGCGCGGTGCGGGTCGGCAGCACGACCTTCGGCGTACCGCGGTACTCGAAGAAGCTCGGGCCGACGAACGATCCAGGACGGAGATCCGGGTATGTCGCGGCGTACAGACTCGGCCAGGCGCCGGCCGCCGCGGACTGTGCGACCGCGCGCGTCGCGGCGCCCCACAAGCGCGCCTGGAGGGCACGCCCGGCGAGCTCAGGACCGGCTGCCTGCAGGTGGGTCGACGCGTACCCGGGATGCGCGCCCACACTCAACAGACCGGCCCCGGCTGCGCGGGCGCGACGGTCGAGCTCCAGCATGAAGAGCAGGTTGGCGAGCTTCGACTTCCCGTACGACTCCCACTTCCGGTAGCTGCCCGCCGGCCGGCGCAGGTCGTCCTCGCTGATGCCGCGCACGGTCTTGTGCATGAACGAGCTCACCGTGACCACCCGGCTGCCCTTGACCAACAGCGGAAACAGCCGGCCGGTCAACGCGAAGTGACCCAGATGGTTGGTGCCGAGTTGCAGCTCGAACCCGTCAAGCGTCTGCCGGTACGGCGGTGCCATCACGCCGGCGTTGTTGATCAGCAGATCCAGCCTGTCGTACGACTTGACGACCTCCTCGGCCGCCCGCTGGACACTCGCCAGATCGGCCAGGTCCAGCTCGAGAACCGTCGGCGCGCGTCCGGCCTTCTGCGTCAGCGTTTCTGCCGCCTGCGCAGCCTTCTCCGGATTCCGCGCCGCGACCAGCACGTCCGCGCCGTGTCTGAGCAGTTCGAACGCGGTCTCGTACCCGAGTCCACTGGTGGCACCCGTCACGAGCGCCAGTCGTCCGGTCAGGTCGGGAACATCCGCCGTACTCCAGGTCATGGGGCCTCCCAGCCTGGACTGAGGAGCGCAGGGAGCGAAGCGACCGGAGCGACGAGGGAAGGCCGGGAGGCACAGCCCCATGACCCGCCGCTCCGGAGGAGTGGCATCAATACAGTCATGTGCCCACAGTAGTCGTGGGCGCACGACCTGGTGTTGTTACGGGAGGATCTTGCGGTCCTGGAAGGCCTTCGTGACCTGGGCGGCCGTCGGCTTTCCGTAGAGCAGCCGGGCAGCCTGGACGGTGTCCTGGGCCGCGGCGGCGAACGACGTGTCGGGGTCGTAGAAGAACGTCGACTCGAGGACCAGCTTGTTCGCCTTCGTCCGGCCGAGCGCCTGGTGGATGTCCCACAGCGCGTTCGACCAGATCTCGCCGTCGTCGTGCACCTCACCGGTCTTGTCGTCGACCGTCTTGCCGGTGTCCGTCCGTCGCAGGCAGTGCGGCTCGTCGCTCGTGTACGACGTGGCGTCCCAGTCCATCACGCACGGCAGGTCGAAGCCCTTGCTGACCGGCACCGACATGGTGACGGCCCAGTAATCGCCGAAGCCCTCGCCGATCGCGCCGGCCTCCTCCGACTCGCCGAAGTCCGGTACGACGTCGTCCTGGATCGCGTGCCCGTACTCGTGCCAGATCACCTCGGCGTCCTCGGCGTCGTCGACACCGCCTTCACCGGTGGTGATCATGTCGGTCGACGGGTCGTACCACGAGTTGTCGTCGGGGACGGTATCGACCGAGAAGTCCTGCGACTCGTTGTTGACGTCGGTGAACCCGAGCTGGTGGATGTACTCCTGCGTCTGGTTGATCTGGTAGTAGACCATCACCTGCTCGAACTTGTTGTTCGCGCGCTGGTAGACGAAGGTGTTGGTCTTGCTCTGGGCCAGGCCGCCCTTCGCCTCGGCGATGTTGACGTAGGGGCCGTTGAGCTTGCCGGAGCCGTCCAGGTTGCGCAGGATGACGTTCTTCTGCGCCAGGAACAACGCGTCCTGGTTCTTGTCGTTCTGGTCGGTCAGCTTCTCGTTCTGCTCACTGACCACCGGGTTCGGGTCGAACACCGAACCGCGGCCGTCGACGTTGTCGCTGATCACTTTCGACTCAACGACCGTGCCGCTGTCCGCGTCGACGAGCGAGCGGCTGACGCCCTCGGCCGAGCGGCTGGTGACGTTCCAGACCAGGCGCGCGTTCGGTCCACCAATCACGGCGAGCTGCGCGGCGCCGCTGGTCGCGGCCGGCTGCGGCACGAGGTTCTTGTTCGGCTCGGCGCTCCGGGCACGGTTCGCGCGCGCCGTCACCGCGGCGTTGGCGGTCTGCGTGGCGGACGCCGGCGTGAGCGCCGCGCTGACGTCCAGGTTCGCCGGTACGGCGTCCCGGCCGTCCGCGATCTGCACCGCGCCGTCCTTGGCCACATGCTTGGCGTAGTACCCGTCGATCACCGGCAGGCCCTTGAAGGTCTGCTGGTACCAATAGTGCTTGCCGAGCAGCGACGTCTTGGTCTTGATCAGCTTCAGCCCGTTCGGATTGGCCGTCGCTGCTTCCGGCGCGGCCCCCGCGGCGCTGGTGAACGACAACCCGAGCGAGACAGTGGCCAGTCCTGCGGTGACGGCCACGAGCGCCTTACGGCGTTTCCTCATCCGTTTCCCTCCCACGTCCAGGTTGCGTAACGCAACCACTACGGTCCGTCGAACCCTAGTTCCGCGCAGTACCCGCTGGGAAGCAGATCGTCACCGGATTCGCGCCGTGCAAGGGAAAACCCTGCAGCGTGGCTCAGCCGCCGACGAGGATCCGGATCGCGGCCGATCCGGCGGCACGTGCGGACTACGTCGAGCGCGTTGCGGCCTTCGCGCGATCCCGCGCGCGGAAATAGCGGACCGAACCTGACCGCTTCTCTGACTACCGTTGGATCCGCCGATCGGAGAGGATCCCGCCATGACCAAGCTGAGCCTGCAGGCCCTGAACCGCGCCACCCTGGACCGCCAGTGGCTCCTCGAACGCCACGACGCGACCGCCCTGGACGCGATCGAACACCTCGTCGGCATGCAGGCCCAATCCCCGCAAGCGCCGTACGTCGGCCTCTGGACCCGGCTCACGAACTTCGATCCCGCCGACCTCTCCACCCTCCTGGAAACCCGCCAGACCGTCCGCGGATCGATGATGCGAGCAACCATCCACCTGGTCTCCAGCCGCGACTTCCTCGCCTTCCGCCCGCTCATCCAGCCCCGCCTGGAACGCGAGGTCTACCAGAACCAGACCTACGGCCGGCACCGCCTCGAAGGCCTCGACATGGACGCCGTCCTCGCCGAAGGCATCGCCCGCATGACCGAAAGCCCCGCCACCGCCGCCCAACTCCGCGACCACCTCGCCCCGCTCTACCCCGACCGAGACCCCGCCGCCCTGGCCCACGCCGTCCGCTGCCTCCTCCCCACCATCCAAACCCCACCCCGAGGCCTCTGGAACAAGCCAGGCCAACCCACCCTCACCACCGCCAACCTGTGGCTCCCCAACACCCCCACCCCAGGCCGCAACTCAGCCGCCCCCGCGTCCACCTCAGCCGCGGCCGCCACCTCCGCCGACGACTCGATCGCCTCCGCCGCCGACGCGACTCCGACCGTCGAGGCGATGATCCTCCGCTACCTCGCCGCCTACGGCCCCGCCTCAGTAGCCGACGCCCAAACCTGGTCCGGCCTCACCCGCCTGTCCGAAGTCTTCGACCGCCTCGACCTCCGCACCTACACCGACGCCACCACCAACCGAACCCTGTACGACCTCCCCCACCAACCCCTCCCCCACGAAGACACCGAAGCCCCCACCCGCTTCCTCCCCGAATACGACAACCTCCTCCTATCCCACGCCGACCGAACCCGCTTCCTGGACACCCCGACCCGCCAGCGCCTGACCCTCCACGAAGTCCTCACCAAAGGCTCAGTCCTCCACGACGGCCACCCCAAAGCCCTCTGGAAACTAACCAAAAACACCAAAACCCAAGCCATCCTCGAAATCTCCCCCTTCACCCCCCTGACCCCCCAAGCCTGGACCTCCATAGAAGCCGAAGCCCAAACCCTCCTAACCTTCACCAACCCAACCGCCACCCCCGAGATCAAACGCATCAACGCCTGAACAACAACCCACCCAAGCGCCGAACTGTCACCTGCCACACCCGCTAACACCAAGACCCCGCCACAACAGACCGCCAACGGAGCCACGAGCGCCCAAATCTCAGCCGTAAACTGCCAGGTCCAGTCGTCGGCGGAGGTGTGCTAACACCGGTGATGCCGATGAGACCGCGGCGCATCATGGGATCCAGCTCCGTGCGCCGCGGTCTCCCACACTGCATCGTGCGGCGCTGCTTGACCTGATGCGAGCGACGTTGAGTGTGGTCAGAACCGTTGCAGATACAGCTCGAGCGCCCGGATTCGCTCGGCTACCACGGGCTGGCCACTCAGCCAGTCGGGCTGCGTGAGTCCGATCTTTCGGGTGGCCTGCTGGTGCTGGGCTTGCCAGCCATAAAGAACCTCCAGGAGTTTCCGACCGAGCCCGAGGTCCACGACGGCCTGGTCCGCCATTCGCTCGTTCCATTTGCCCAGTCCAGCGAAGATCGCGGGGAGCAGCAAAGGCGAGAGGTACAGGAGTGGGATCGTCCATCCGTCGTAGAAGACGAGCACGAACAGAAATAGTCCAATGTACGCAAGGATCAAGAAGCCAACGATCGTGCAGCCCACGGCGGGGATAGTTCGGCTCAGGCGGAGCAGCCTCCTGACCCCAGCACCCACGAGGCGAGCCGGCGCCGAGTACCAATGCAGCAAGCGTCCGATCCAACTGTTTCCATGCAAATGGGTTGCGTAGTCGAAGGCCAGCACCGCCTCCAAGTGACCTGGCGGCAACCCGTTCACAGCCCAACTTGTTACAGCCACCGTCCGACCGCCCGCGACACCCGCTGTCGGCACCTCGCCCATCTGAATCCACATGCTGAACGGGCGCGGGTCGATGCCGGCCCGATGGCCGACCCCAAACCAGCTCGGCGCCAGTCGCTGGCTCTCGACGAGCGTTGGCCGCCGTAGGCCGAACAGGTAACGGGCCAACAGATCGTCGGCCCCGGGCCAGAGGACGAGGAGGCCCGACAGTGTCCAAAGCGCGAGCACGACCCAACTGCCGTTCTCGAGACCGAGGAACTGTGAGAGCCAGAAGATAATCAGGTAGCCAAGCAGCACACGGCTGATCGTATTGACCATCTGAGCAAGCAGAAGGCCAACTCCGCCGGGTTGCACAGGAGGACCGCCGCCTGCGTTGGGCCGCGGTTCGGGCAACGGCGGTTGGGAGCCGGGAGGACCTCCGGGCGTGCCGGGTCGCGGTGCGGTCCGGCCGGCATCGTCCGGACGCTCGCCCTCGCGCTCATCCCCAGTCATCAGCTTCCCAGGACACTAGTAGAGAGACACATGAACATGGTCGTAGTGTCCGCCCGTCGCATCGGTCGGATCGTACACACCCCCGCCGTTGTAAGGCTTCCACTGCCCCGTTCGGGCGCTCCAGATCTTGCCATACCAGATGACGTACCGGACGCCGGTCTTCGCCGCCGTCTGTATCGTCCAATTCGCAATGCTGTCGCCCTTGGCGCGCATCGGAGCCGAGCGTCGAGCATCGCCACCGACGAACACGTCACAGGCCCTGCCCTTCGGATGATCGCTCGTGGGATTCCAAGCATGCGCATCCCAGCAACTCATGGGCGGACTGGACAGAGCTGCACGGGCCTGCGCGACCCAGGCCGCGGTGCGCTGTGTCACCATGCCACCGGTACCGGTGGGATCAGACACGGTGGCTTCCTGAGGCGGCCAGACTCCATTGATGGGCTTGCCATCTATCAACCCGCCGCCATCGTCGCACTGGTCCAGCGTCAGCGGCACTCCCGTGGTTCCGGCCGGCTTCGGTCCCGCGCGACCAGCGTACGGATCGCCTGATCTGTCGAGGTTGATTCCGGCCTCAGCGGCGATGTCTCGGGCCCGTTGCTCCTGCTTCGCGTAGGCATCGGGGAATGCTGACACCTGTACAGCCTGCGCAGCTTCGGTGTACGTCATCGCAGGCCAGCCATTGATGTCGACCAGCCCCGGAGGGGTCGGCGGCCTGGAGCCACCAAAGAACGCCTCTGTTGCATAGACCGGATCCATGATCTGCTCGACCGTCCCCCAACCAGCCGACGGTCGTTGCTGAAACAGGCCAACGGAATCTCGGTCGCCATAGGCAATGTTGTCGAGTTGCGACTCCTGCAGCGCGGTCATCAGTGCAACCAGTGTCGCCTGTCCGGGGAGACCGCGTGTAACAGCGACGCTGTCGATGATCTTCGCGAATGCCACCTGACGTACCCGGGCAGTTGAATCCGGGACCGGCTCGCCGCCCCGACCGGCGTCTCCAGCGGGACAGCTTGCAAGGTTTGTCTCGCCGCCGACTCCAAATGGCATGAGCATCACGAATCCAAGCAGGGCGACCAATCCGGCCACGCCGGCAACCTTCACCCCGAGTGCCTGCCCCGCACGTATGGCCATGAACATCACTCGTCACCTCACGCTCATGGACCGGTGCCGCCGTCGATATCACTGACTACCCAAGCGTTGCCGTCGAAGGCCAAGGTGAGTAGGAGGGGAAGTACGATCCGCTGCGGCTGCTTTCCGGTGACGTCGATCGTCACTGTCACCAATCGGGTGATGCGACTTGGGGTGTCCACGGGCGCGCTGTCCGCCTTTGGTGGCTTGACGTCGATGCTGCTTACCCGTGACATTCCCTGACTGGTTTTCAACGCGTCATAGGTGGAGTCTCCGGCACGTCGCAGGCTGTCGCTGACGTCACTGGTCGTAAACCTCGAAGCCTTGGTGACAAGAGCGTCATACGACTCAGCAGCAGGATTCCGGGTGTAGAACATCTGGGCCCAGCTTCGCGCCGAGCTGTCCGCCGCAGCGGTAGCAGCAGGCGATGGACGCTCCGTCAGCGGCGGCGGCGCGATCACAGTGGGGGTTCCGGCGGTTCCGGCGCTGGTCGTCGACGCTTGCGTCTCGCCGGCGGCGGGTGCCGCCGGCGCAGACGGGGTCAGAAGTCCCACTCCTCCGCTCTTCGGCTCGTCACGACCTAGCAGGCTCGGCAGTCCGCCACCAAAACCGAGGACGATGATGGCGAGCAGGAGCACAACGACGACGATGGCGAGCGGACTCGTTGGCTCGGCCTGGCGCTGCCGACGCATCCACGCCATGCGTTGGGCATAGTCGTCTCGACGCCATGACTTCTTCGCACGGCGCCGACTGCGGCGATCCAGGTCATCCAGCTCGTCGGGATAGTTGTAGTCACCCCGGACAACGTCACGCCAACTCTCCGGCTCCTGCGGACGGGATGATGAGACTTCCTGATGGTTGTCGCTACGACGGTCGCGGCTTGTCATCCCGTGTCACCGGGGTGTGGTCGAGGTGAGCCTGGCGCCGTCCTTGGTTGCCATCGTGTAGTCCCGGTAGCGACGCGACGCGGGGGTTGTAGGTACTCGTCTGGCGTCTCGACGCATTCTTGGCGGCCCGTCCCTCAGACTCGCTGAGTGCACTCGGGAGCGAGACTCGTACGGCGTGACGAGTGGCCGATCCGGACGGCGCTCACGAACGTGCCTGCCACGCTTCGACTCGCTGCTCGAACCGCGTACGGCAGATGCCGATCCAGAAGAAGGTTGTTGCACCGAAGCAACGACAACGCCTCTGCCGGACGCTCGACCTGCAAGTCGGTCCTTCTTCTTATCCGATGCAACCTGAAGGGTCGCGGGCGTGGCTCCGTCGGCGGACTTGCGTCCCGAAGCTCCATGCACGTCACTGCGTCCGTTCGCGGCAGCTCTCGCGCTCCCCTCGGGACCACTCGCGAGTGCGCGCTGCAATGGAGTTGCGCCTAATGCATGCGCAGGCGAACGCCGAGCGCCAGCGCTCTCGCCGACCGCCCCGAGGGCAGGTGCCTGCCGAAAGATCCTGACCGCCGATACCCGCTGCGCCGGGGATTGCCTATCCCGTTCTCTGGTCGTTGCGCGGTCACCGATAGTGGGGCTAGCGGCTCGGCTTCCAAGCGCACCCATCACCCGCCGAACCGCACCCATCGCACCGCGGCGCGCCAGCCCGCCCATCATCAGGCTGCCCATGCCGGGCCTCATCATGGTGCTCATGCTCTCGAAGAGTCTGCGTAGGCGGAATCCCGCGACCAGAACAGCGATAGCCAGGCCACTGACAGGGAGCCATCCCAACGTGTCTGTCAGTCCAAAGACCGCTGTAACGAGTGCGAGTGTGGTCGAGAACACGAGGAGGGCAAGGACCGACTGCAACACGAGCCCCAGAAGGGCTTCAAACCAGTTCATAGCCCACTGGCGCGGTCTCCCGGGGATCGCCCAGAGACATGCAAAGAGGACACCGACCACCAGAAGCATCATGCACCCGACGAACGCCATCAGCGCTGTGAGAGCCAACGCGATAGTCAAGAACGCGAACAGAGATGCGGCAATAGCGCCGAGCGTCAACACGCCGATTCGACCGAAAGGGTTCTTACCCTTCGCCCACTTAACGGTCGCTGCGTCGCCGCCGCCCTCCGCCTTGCTGATTTCATTGTCGATGTAGCTGTTCCGTGCGTCGCCGTCTGTTCCCTTGTCGAGGATCGCCTTGCCGTACCTCTGGCAGGCGGCGATCGAGCCGAATTCGGCGACGCACCAAGGGGTGGCCGCGAACGCACGCCATGTAGCATCGCCGGATTTGCGCAGCAAGGTGTCCTTCTTGGCACCGGCGAAGCTCGGCTGGGGCCACGCGATCGGTGTACTCATACTCCCGCCGAGCGCATCGGTCGACGTGGAGACAACGGCATCTGCACCGACCTGGCGGGCACCATCGACTCCCGACAGCCAGGTTTTCGGTGCCATCGCGAAACTGGTGGCGACTACGCCGGCAACAAGAACCCAGACCAGTTGGCCCATCGCGCTACCGCTCGCCCGCCGCTGGGCGTATGCCGCGATCGCACCAAGCGCCAGAGCCGACGGCAACAGCCATCCGACCAGCTCCATGTTGACGTTGCCGATCGCAGCCGATGCTGTGTCTGTCAACGACTTGATGTCGGTGAACGAGAACAACCACCATCCGACCGCGATCGCGCCTCGAGTTATCGCGACGATGAACATCATCGTCATGTGCGCATAACCGTTGAACACGCCCTGCATCGGATCCCTGAGGCTGGTCTCGAAATCCAGCCCATACACCATCGGGCTGTACTCCTCGAACAGGGTCTTGGTGTCGCCGTGGGTCAAGTCCGGAGCCGGCAGGAGATCGCCGAAGCCCGCAGGGTTGGTGGGGCCTTGGTTGGGGTCGGCGGCTAGGGCGACCTGTGAGGTGACGATCAGGGAGATGGCTAGGACGGTGAGCGCCGTTCGGGTGCGGCGCTGCCATCTCATGCGACGTGCTCCTTGCCGCCGGCGGACTTGGTGGGTTGGTCGGAGCCGTTGGGGGTGGGGTCGGTGGTGTCGTAGGCGGGGTACATCGCCTCGTTGTAGGCGGCCTCGTCTGCCTCCTGGTCGTAGACCTCGTCGGGGCCGATCGGTGATTCGTAGCGGAGCGCATGGTGGTGGTGCTCTTCGCTGGAGGGCGTTGGTGGGTGGCCGTTCTGCTGGGCGACGGCGGAGGTTGCCTGTGCAGCAGGGGCCGGTGAGGGCTCGGGGGTCGCGTTGGGCGGCGGGCTCGGCTGGGCCGGGTCGCCTTGCGGTACCCCGTTGCCAGCCGCGAGCCGCTGCTGCTCGGCAGCAGGAGTCGCGGGTTGGGGTGCGTACGAGTCCGGCCCGGGGGGCGCCGCGGCCGGCGCAGGCTGCGGGCGCTCGGGCGCCGCGGCCTGAAACGGTACTGAGGCGGCCTCAGCCGGGGCAGCCTGGGCCGGTGCCTGAGGTTGAGCCAGCGGCTGAGCCGGAGCGGATCCATTGGATTGAGCCGGAGCAGATCCATTGGGCTGAGCCGGAGCAGATCCATTGGATTGAGCCGGAGCAGATCCATTGGATTGAGCCGGAGCAGATCCATTGGATTGAGCCGGAGCAGATCCATTGGATTGAGCCGGAGCAGATCCATTGGATTGAGCCGGAGCAGATCCATTGGATTGAGCCGGAGCAGATCCATTGGATTGAGCCGGAGCAGATCCATTGGATTGAGCCGGAGCAGATCCGTTGGGTTGAGCCGGGGCGGGTGCCTGGGGTTGGGCCTGCATCTGGGTTTGGGGAGGTAGCGCCTGGCCGCGGAGCTCGTCCTGGACGCGCGGACCGGCAGCCTGGTGGTCGGGGCCGGCCTGTGCGAGCGCTGGTTCGAAGGCCGATTCCTCGTCATCGGCGAAGGGGTCTTCTGGGACAGCGATGGCCTGGACCGGAGCGCTGGAAGTCGTTGCGTGTTCGGATTCGGGAGTGGTTCGGAGCAGGGCTGCTACCTGTTGGCTGGGGATGTCGATCTGGACTGTGGCTACCTCGTCCCAGCGGTCGCGCATGATGCAGTGGCCGTGGCGGATGGACTTGCCGTTGGCGGCGGTGTTGATGCCGCGGACCAGGGTTTGGTACGGCGCGGTTTGCGGGCGGCCCAGGAGTTCGAGCAGGGAGTCGACCTGTTCGCGGGAGCGGAGGCTGAAGGCGAACAGGGTGGTGATCTGCTCGACGAGGCCGGGGAGCTTCAGGATCGAGGCCGGGTCCTGCGTGTCCAGGACGAGGGAGGCGCCCAGGGCACGGCCGACACGGGCGATGTAGTCCAGGAAGGAGGCGCCGTCGGGGGTCTTCGTCAGCAGGTGGACCTCAGGGACGATGACGACCTTGGAGCGGCCGCGGAACTCGCGGCGGCCCGTCGTACGGACCATCCAGGCCAGGCAGCCGCGGAGGCAGGCCATGCCGACGCGTTCGATCGGGGACCAGGACTCGGGGGCCGACTCGGGCGACGGCAGGGTCAGGCCGGGCATCTGGACGACCCAGAGGCCAGGGTTCGTGGTCAGGGAGGAGAGGCCGGACGGCGGGCCGGCGACGACGGAGCCGAGACCTGTCTCGACCAGGTCTCGCAGCGCGAAGCCGACGGTCCGCACCGTCTCCGAGTCGGAGGCGCAGAGCCGCTGGATGACACCCCACGACGACGGATCGGGCGACTGGATCTCGGCGCGGGTGGCAGCCATGACCGGCGCCTCGGCCGCACCACGCAGGTGCGGCGGCAGCAACAGCATCAGCTGCGAGGGAGCCTGCAGCAGTGCGTCGTCAACGGGCAGCACCCGCAGCAGGTCGGCAGCGCCGGAGAACTGCGCCGTGATCTCAATGAGAGCAGTGGGTACGCCGTACTCCGCGGCGACTGCGGACACGCCGGCAGCGTCGCCCTTCAGGTCCAGCAGCGGCACCCACGCACCGGCGAACGCGGAGTCCAGACCGCCCAGCATCGCGGCAGTCGTCTTCCCTCGACCGGACCGGCCCAGGAACAGCGTCGTGGTCGCATCGCCAAGAGCGGAACCAGCTGCGGCGTCGAAACGCACCAGACCGGGTGTGGAGCCGGTCAGGTACCCGATAGCCGGACCAGTAGCGTCACCGATCGACGCGCCGCCCCAAAACCAGGACCCGAAGAACGCGGTCGACTCACGCACGTGGCCGAGGTCCGGCACGCGGAGCTGGTCGCCCGGCAAGGACTCCAGCCACAGGTCGCGCTGCTCGTCCGCGCCGGCGGCAACGGTGATGCCGCGGTCCGCGTAGTGCGCGATCACCGCGTCGACGTACGCCTCGAGGTCCTCGCGGGTGTCCGCGCTGACCAGCAACCGGGGGTGGTCCTCGACCAGTGTCAGACCGCTGCGGTTGATGTCGCGCTTGACCTCACGCATGACGCGCTCGGTCTCGACGATCTCGTCGGCGGTCTCCTCCGCGGTGCCCTTCGCGGCCGAGCGGCGCTGCTCCTTCGCGCTCTTCCGGGTCTCGTCGACCAGGTG
Source organism: Kribbella soli (assembly GCF_004331345.1). Classification (GTDB taxonomy): domain Bacteria; phylum Actinomycetota; class Actinomycetes; order Propionibacteriales; family Kribbellaceae; genus Kribbella; species Kribbella soli. Next base: position 1,045,968 of record NZ_SJJZ01000003.1, read on the forward strand.
GCGCGCGGTCTTCTTCGTCAGGACGCGAAACCGGACCGAGGCCTCGACGGTGACGTCGATCTCGTCGCCGTCGTCGTCGATCGCCTTGATCTCCGACAGCGTCCGCAGCCACTCTCCCGCGCCCGGTGTCTCGAGCTCTTCGGGGAAGTCCGTCATCGCGAGGACAGTCGTGTACGCCGCGATCTGGCCACGCGTGTCGTAGATCCGCAGATGGTCGGTGTACGGCACTACGCGACCGGACGTCAGCCGGGCCAGCGAGGCACCGGTGATCAGACCGCGTCGCGGCGCCGCGACCGCACCGCGGTGCATCTCGCGGCTGATCAGCCAGGAGATCACCTCGGCCGGCGCGGTGTGGGCCCGCCACACGGTCGAGCCGAGCTGACGAGCGAGCTTGCGCACCCGCTCGTCCAGGTGCGCAAGCTCGCGCGCGCTCACCCGCCACGACGTCGTACCGAGTGCGTCGCTGATCGAGCCGCGGACCTGCGCGGTTGCCCGCGGGTCGCGGTCGGACAGGTGTACGCCGAGCGCGACGTACCGCTCCGGCATCCGCATCTCGTCGATCCGGTCGGCCCGGGTCTGCGCCCACGCCTCGTGGTCGCCGAGCCGGTAGTGGCCGGCCATCGAGTCGATGTAGTCCTGACCGGTCGAGCGGCCCCACACCACCTTGAGGTGGCTGAGCCGGTCGCCGAGGATCGTCGCGGCGGCGCTGACCGCGGCGTCCAGGGCCGCGTCCTGCTCGGCCTCGGTGGCCAGGTCGGTGTTCGCCACCGAGATCAAGAACCACGCCTCGGCACTGCGCTCGGTCACCAGCAGACCGTCGGCGATGGCCACCAGACGCGGTGGTGGCAGGCCGCGCTCGCGACCGACCCCCACCAGGTTCAGGAGCTTGTCAGCGATCTTCATTCAGGCCTCTTCCTGACGATGTCCTGCGACTCACCCGTTGCACATGATCCGAGCCCAGCAGACGGGCCCGTTGGCTGACGTTGATGTCCGCGCCCGCGCGGACCATCGGGTCGACCTCCACCACGACCTCGCGTTCCCACTCCGGCGTGACCCGGGCCTTGGCCAGGTCGGCCACCTTCCGGGTCGAGATGCGCTCCCGCCAGGGCAGGTACTCCGATTTGTCGGCGGCGCGCGCGCCCAGGCCGATGATCGGGCGGTGCGCCCGCAACGCGTACCGGACGGCGAGCGCCCACTCGGTCACCCGCCGGCGACGTTCGTGGAACTTGCCGGCCCGCCAGCCGAACGCTGTGATCACGAACGGCGGCACGACGTACAGGCTGACCGTGGGTTTCTTCGGTACGCCGATGAACGGGAACAGCAACGCGATCCAGAGCAGGACGATCACAGCTCCGAAGATGATCATCCGGCGCCGGGCGCCTTCCCCGAGGTCGATCCCGAGCAGGTCGTACTGCCGGGTCTCGATCTCGAAGTGGTGGGTCAGGGTACGGCCGACTCGCATCAATTACCTCCGGACAGCAATCCCCAAAAGCCCTTGAGCACGTTGATGGTCTGGTTGTTGGCGTAGATCAGCCCGCCGACCAGCACCCCGGCCGCGATGTGGCCGAACAGCTCGCCCCACTCGCGCTTGAAGTAGTGGCCGATGGCACGCAACACGAGGATCGCGATGAAGATGTTCCCCGCGATGACCAGGACCCAGTCCTTGAAGTCCGCGCCCGTCGGCACATTGGGGTCGGCCATGGGCACGGCAAGCTGAAGCACGCTCGCAGCCAGTTCGTGAGTCGTCATTGCGGTGTCTCCCTTGTTGCCTCGGTCATCCGATGGCCAGTAGCTGGATTCATCCGACGGCAGCCACTTGCCATCGCTGTGCTCCGTCCGTGGCGACAGTACGCCTCAGCGTGAGCGTGTAGGTCTGGCTCAGCGTGGTGTCACCCACGCCGTCCCAGGTGACGGCCGCGGTCGCCCGCCGCTCGTCGTCGTTGCCGGTGTACACCTGCCAGTCCTTGAGTTCACTGAACTTCACCGCACCGTTCAGGCTGCGGATGGTCGAACCGGGCGCGGTCACCGCGGACACCTTCTTGTCGGACTCGGCGTACGCCGCGAAGAAGGCCTCCGCATCCGTCTCGGTCGCCGCAGTCAGGTCGTCATCGGGCTTGCCGGCCTCCGGCATGTTGCTCGGCAGCGGCGCCCGCTCGTCCGGTACGAACGTCGGCGGTCCGCTGACCACCACCCGCGACGCTGTCCGCGCAACCGGGACCGAGATGCGCTGCCAGGCGATCGGGCCGGCGGCCCAGCTGCTGCCCTGCTTGGTGAACGTGTACACGCGGACCCGGACGTCCACGACGGCCGTGATGCCGTTGGAGTCGGCCGTGACCTCCCCCGGGTACGCGACGTCGGCGGTCTGCTTGCCGCGACCGTTCCAGCCGGCGCTGCTGTCCAGGCCCGCGGCGAGGTCCAGACCGATCTGCACCGGACGTGCGTTGGGATTGCTCTCGTCCCAGGTCAGGTACGACATGGCGTACCGCGTCGCGACCGCGCTCGCCTCCGCGGACGGGAAGCTGCTCTGACCGCTGACAACCGTCTCCGGTGTCTTGTTCGGCGCGATCCACGAGCGGATGCCGCTGATTGCAGCCAGCAGCAGTACGACGACCACGAGGCCACGGAAGAACCGCCGGGCCCATGTGGAGAAAGAGGACTCCGGTTCGGTCGACCACGGCGTCTGCCCGGGCTCCAGCACCTCGCGGACCGGGCCTGGCGCCGCGTGCGCGCCGTGGGGCGAACGCTGTTTCAAGCGTTCGGGTGTGCGATGTCCCGGGTCCTTCTGCTGTTCCTCCGGAGGACGCGCTCCCGGACGACGGGGTGGCGCCATCACGCCTCCGGGCGGTGGCGCCGGATTCTGCGGAGGCTGGCCCTGCGGAGCGGCGTACTGCGCGGCTACGCCCTGCGCCTGGCGAGGGGTAGGTGACACCGGCCCGCCGGGGTGGGCCCACCACTCCGGCGCGGTGCTCTGCGGGCGTCCTTTGCCCGCCTTTTTCCGCCGCTGCTGGTCCGACCAGTGCTCACCTTTTGGCGGCAGATTCAGCAACGTTCGCCACCAACTCATCCCTACCCGCCCCTCAGACAGCAGTTACGCGGACAGTAGCCGGGAGAATACGGCAAGCGACCGCACTCCGGGAGACCTGAGCCCAGGATCCGGATGGTCCATCGCTCCCCGCTGCCATACTGTTACCCCACTCGCGGGCAGTGTCACCCTCGCCGTCACTGTTACCGGCCAAGCGTGACACCTTCGGTACCGTCGTCATAGCTCCTCTCTCATGCCCGCTCAGGTCGGGCGGGCAGCGCAAACCATGCCACACGCCGCGGACAGATTCGAAGATCCGTGCGAACAACATGGTAAGAGAACGCACCAACTGATCACTCATAGTAACCGATCGGCCGATCGGCCTGTGGAAAACTCTCCCGTGGCGAGGGGTCAAAATCGCCTGTGGACAACCGCTTGCCGAGAGCGGTTCCGGGCATAAGGTCGGAGTGATCCCTGCTACCCCTGGAGGACCAGGATGGAAACTCGCCGACTGGGCAGACTCGGCCACCAGAGCTCGGTGCTGATCTACGGCGCCGCATCGCTCGGCGGCGTCGACCAGGACCGCGCCGACGCGTCGATCCAGGAAGCTCTCGACGCCGGTCTCAACCACTTCGACGTGGCCGCCGACTACGGCGACGCCGAACTCCGCCTCGGACCCCGGATGCCGGAGATCCGGGACCGTATCTTCCTCGCCACCAAGACCGGCCGCCGGACGTTCGAGGAGGCGTGGAGCGAGATCAACCGGTCGCTGGAGCGGTTGCAGACCGACCACGTCGACCTGATCCAGATGCACGCCGTGTGCGACCTGGAGAACCTCGATCTCGTGACCGGCAAGGGCGGTTCGCTGGAGGCCGCGATCCGGGCCAAGGACGAGGGCATGGTCCGCGCGATCGGCATCACCGGCCACACCGCGCAGGCGCCGTCGGTGCACACCGAGGGGCTGCGCAGGTTCGACTTCGACAGCGTGCTGACGCCGCTGAACTACAAGCTGTCCACGGATCCGCAGTACGCCGATGACTACGCAGCCCTGGTCGAGGCCGTGAAGGCGTCGGATGCCGCGCTGATGACGATCAAGATGATCGCCCGGCGGAACTGGCAGGAAGGCGAGCAGAAGTCGTACGACACGTGGTACCGGCCGTTCGACGAGCAGCGCTACATCACCGCCGCGACCGCCTGGCTGCTGAACGGGCATCCCGAGATCACCGGTCTCGCTACCGCGGGTGAGACCCGGCTGCTGCAACAAATGATCGTTGCAGAGCGCGAGCGCGCCGACCTCACCCCGGAGGCCGCCGCCTCGATCCTCGGCGAGGTCCAGGACTACGCATCACCCTTCGTGGACATGCCCATCTGACAACGTGGCCCAGGTCACATACGAGACTCCGCATTCCGGTCAGGTCGTACGGCGTACGAGATCGGCCGGCGTACCTGCCCGGGGTGCGGGAACAACTCGGCTGCCGATCGGTGTTGACTAATGCGTACTCATCTACTTTCGGAGGTCGTAGTGGCAACGGTCGAGCTGACCCAGGACAACTTCAACGACGTGGTCGGTAGCGACGGTCTCGTGCTGGTTGATTTCTGGGCCGAGTGGTGTGGCCCGTGCAAGATGTTCGGGCCGGTGTTCGAGAAGTCGTCCGAGCAGCACGGTGACATCACCTTCGGCAAGGTCGACACCGAGGCACAGGGCGAGCTCGCGCAGGCCTTCCAGATCCGGTCCATCCCGACCCTGATGGCGGTCCGCGACGGCGTCGTCCTCTACTCCCAGGCCGGCGCGCTCCCGGCCGCGAGCCTGGAAGACCTGATCGGCCAGCTGCGCGCGGTCGACATGGAAGAGGTCAAGGCCCAGATCGCCGCCCACGAAGCCGAACACGGCACCGAGCCGCACACGCACTGAATCAAGTATTTGACGGAATCCAGGGGCTCTCGCGGAGTCCCTGGATTTCTCTTGCTACCGCACGTCTGGCGGTTCCATTCTCGATCTGAGGGTTCGAGCTGATGGCGTCGAGGAGCTCGGTCCGTTCGGCCTGCGACAGCTGACCCCAGCCGTCGCGGATCACCTTGAGCGCGTGGAACTGCTCGTTGCCCGTGAGCGACTTGTTGACGGCTTCGAGGAGTACCCCGCTGTCGATGAGCGAGGGGTCGCCTTCCATCAGGCCCAGCGCGAGTACGCGGACGATGGGCGAGCCGCGCTTGAACAGGTCTTTGACTTCGCCTTTGTCGAACTTCTGCACGGCGGAGGCATTCGACACCCGCTGGACGATCCGATCGAGGATCGCCCCACGCAGCGCCTTGAGGTCTGAGCCACGTAGCTCGGTGTAGACCGTCGCATAGGCGTCGAGTTCTCTCTCCATGCCCATCCGCCGCAGGGTGTTCGCCGTTCCACGGGCGGTGGCGGCGATCTCGCGGACCAGATGTACTTCGAAGGGCCCGAGCTTCAGGCTTCCGAGCCAGTCGACGATCGATGGCATGACGAGAAGTAGGAGGCCGGCGGCGAGGACTGTGACCAGCTGGCCTTCGCCGACGTCGGTGAACAGCCCGACAAGGCCGCCGACCAGCAACCCGCCTCCGATCACCAGGCAGAGGATGCGGGACGACAGGTCCACGACCGGCCTGGCCTTCACCGTCCAGGCGGGTGCATCGATGGGCAGGGCGGGCGCTGGGGATCCGTTCACGTCGGACATCGGGCACGGCCTCCGTACGTCGCTGGTGATTCCGCTGATCGTGCCTTTCCTGTCAGTGGTCGGCAACAGGCTGGGCGGTTAGACGCGGGTCGGTGGTGCGGCGCATCAGGTGGGAGGTGCCGACTTCGGTGGTGAAGCCCCAGCGGTGGTAGAAGGGGATCAGGGCGGGTTGGCAGACGAGTTCGAGGCTGCGGACGTCGGTCAGTGCGGGGTGGTCGACGACGGCGTCCAGTAGTACGGCGCCTACGCCGGAGCCGCGGTGGGATTCGGCAACGATGACGTCGAGGATGAGGGCGACGTACGCGTAGTCGGTCAGGACTCGGGCGAAGCCGACCAGTTGGTCCGTCGGGTCGTGGGTGACGGCGATGACCAGGTCCGAGTGGTCGAGCAGATGGTGGACGTCCGCGGGAGTGCGGTCGGTCATCCACCACGCCGTACGCATGAGGTCGGTGAGCTCTGGGATGCGGTGCGCGGGCACCGTGGACTCAGTCGTGAGCATGCACTCGGCAGTCTCAGAAGTCGCGGGAGCTGAGGACGCAGAATTCGTTGCCTTCTGGGTCGGCCAGGACTGTCCAGTTGGTCCCATCGGGTTGGCCGACGTTTACGCGTTGGGCGCCGAGAGCTTCGAGACGGGCAATCTCGGCGTCGCGGTCCTGGCTCGTGTGTGGCGCGAAGTCGAGGTGCAGGCGGTTCTTCAGGGTCTTGTCCTCCGACACCGGGACGAACACCATGCCGGGGCCGATCTGCTCCCACGGGACGTCATGGATGCGGTCCGGCTCGACCCAGCCGGGCACGTTCACGCATTCGTCGTCGGTCTCGATGATCGTCTTCCAGCCGAACGCCTCGGCCCACCAGGCCGCCTGCTTGCGGACGTCGTGGCAGTCGATCACGACGGTGTACCAGCGAAGCACCATGACGTGCCCTCCCAGGAGTCTGAAGATCACCGTCGCACAGCCCACCGACAGAAAAGAGCGGGCCCTGGGCAGGAGAAAGACGCCAGGGCCCGCTCTCAGGGCTGACCGGAGCGGCGACAGGGTGGCCTGAGGAGGTGCGGGCAGGTGAGGTGCTGCCCGGGGAGGGTCACCGAAGGGGCTGCTCGAAGAGACGGTCAGCGGGATGGAGGGACCACGTCGTTGGGGTCCCTCCAAGCCGGAAGAGTCGTCAGCGCAGTGGGTTGAAGGGACGCAGTTCCGCCGGCGCACGGCCGGTGGTGATGGTCTCGGCCAGCAGCTGTCCGGTGATCGGGCCGAGCGTGATGCCCCACATGCCGTGCCCGCCGGCGGCGAACACCCGCGGAGACGCGGTCGCGCCGATGATCGGCAGACCGTCCGGGGTGCAGGGCCGCGGCCCGACCCACTCGAAGGTCCGCGCGTCCAGGTCGGCGTCCCGCAGAAGCGGTCGGGCGGCCTCGACGATCGCGTCGATCCGGCGCGGGTCGAGCTTCGCCTCGGGCTTGCGGAACTCCATCATCCCGGCGACCCGCAGCCGGTCGCCCAGCGGCGTGCAGGCGATCCGCTGCGCCGGGAAGTACACCGGGCCGGCCGGTACGTGCGCCATCGGCACGCTGAAGCTGTACCCGCGACCGGCCTGTACGACGGTCTTCACGCCGAACTGCCGCGCCAGGTCACCCAGCCACGCACCGGTCGCCATCACGACCGCGTCGAACGGATCGGTCTCGCCGTCGCCGGTGACGAGCCGGACGCCGCGGATCTCGTCGACGATGTCCTTCACAACCACGCCACTGATGATCTGGCCGCCGCGAGCGATCACCGAATCGGCGAGCAGCCGGACGTACTCGCCCGGGTTGATGAACCGCTGCCCGTGCAGCCGGATCGCCGCGCCGATCTCGTCGGACAGCGACGGCTCGATCGCGCGGGCGTCGTCACCGCTGATCGCCTCGAACTCGATGCCCTGACCGGCGGCGTGGATCTGCTCGATCTCCTCGAGCAGCACCTTGCGCTCCTCGACGGTCCGGTAGGCGGCCAGGAACGACTTGGCCTCGTAGGTCTGCGCCTCGACCCCGGCCTTGGCCAGGAAGTCGAACGCGGGCAGGGCCTGCCGGTTGATCGGGACCAGCGCGTCCATGGCGGTCTTCCAGCGTCCGGCGGTGCTGTTGCGAGCGAAGCGGGTGAGGAACTTGAGGAGCCGCGGGCTCGCGGTCGGTGGAACGTACACCGGTGAGGCAGGGCTCAGCACCGCACGGACGCCGTACTTGAGGACCGCTGGTTCCGGGAGCGGAGTGGCCAGGCCGGGGGTCAGCCAGCCGGCGTTGCCCCAGGACGCGCCGGCGGCGACGCCCTCACGGTCGAGCACGGTCACCTCGACACCGGCTTCCTGGAGGAACCAGGCGGTGGCCAGGCCGACCATGCCCGCGCCGACGACGGCGACGCGGTCGGGAACGATGTGGTTGCTACCAGCGGAACCAGTAGTGGTCATGTATCGATGGTGAGGCCGCCATCAGCGGCTGTCATGGTGCGATCACACCATTGCGGGGACGAATGACTGTGCTCATCGCACAATAACCCGCACAATGGCCTCATGATCTCCTCGTCCGATCTGATCGTCGCCGTCGGTCCGGCGCTGTTCGAGGTCGTGGTACCCGGTAAGGGCGACCGCGAGGTCCGGGACGTCTTCCTGGCCGACCCGCAGGAACCTGCGACGGGTCAGCCGGGCGACCTGGTGCTCGGACTCGGTCTACGCGACGCAGAGGACGCCGTCGAGCTGGTGGAGCGCTGTGCGGCCGGCAATGCCTCAGGGGTGGTTCTCCGTACGGCGCTAGCGCACAAGCCGACCGTGGTGGCCGCAGCGGAGCGAGAGGCCATGACCCTCGTCGCACTGCAGCCGAGCGTGACGTGGGCCCACGTGGTCTGGCTCCTCCGCGGTGTACTCGACCGAGCGGCCGCACCGGACTCCCCCGCCGCTGGCGACGCCGGCGTGCACCAGGAGCTGTTCGCACTGGCAGACGCCGCCGCTGCGATCGTCGACGCACCCGTGACGATCGAGGACAACCAGTCCAGGGTCCTGGCGTACTCCTCCGGCCAGGACTTCACCGACCCGACACGTGTGTCGACCATCGTCGGACGCCGGGTGCCGCCCGAGGTGATCGCACACTTCCGGGCCCGTGGCATCTTCCGACGGCTGGCGCGATCCAGCGAGCCGTTCCTGGTACCTGACGGACCGAACGGCATCCGTCCGCGTCTCGTCGTACCGGTCCGCGCCGGTGGTGAGTGGCTGGGGTCCATCTGGGCCGTTGTCGACGGTCCGGTGAGTAATGCGGTCACTGCGGAGCTCAGCAACGCCGCCTCCGTTCTCGCCTTGCACCTGTTGCGGCTGCGGGCTCAGGCCGACGTAGCGCGGCGGAGTGCGATCGACCGGCTGCGGACGATCCTGCGGCAGTTCTCCCCGGACAACCCGGTCGACGTACGGCTCCCGCGGCAGCCGTGGCGGGTTGTGGCACTCGGGTCGCCCGACGGGTACGACGTACCGCAGCAACTCGACCTGTGGGAGTCGACCGGACGCCGGCACGGCTGGAGCGAGCCGCAGCTGGCTGACCTCGACGGCACGGTGCTGGCTGTTGTTACAGACACTGACGGACCTGGGTCATGGACCTGGCTGCAGAAACTGGTCCTCGAGCAGTCGGCTGGTACGTACGCCGCTGCCGGCGGTCCCGCGCGCGGTCCGGCCGACCTGCCGAGCTCACGCGCCGAGGCGGTCGAGCTGTTGGGACTGGTACGGCGAGGTGTCGCGCCGGGGCCGGCGCTGCGGGTCGAAGAGGCGTGGCACGTGCTGACGGTGCACCGGGCAGTCACGTCGCTTGATACCACCAAGATGGATGGTCCGCTTGCGGTGCTGCTGCGGCACGACATCGAGCACGACACGGGGTACGTGGAAACGTTGCAGGCCTGGCTGAACTTTCCGGGGCAGCCGCAGCGGGCGGCGCGGGAACTGCACCTGCACACGAACACGTTGCGGCACCGGATGAAACGGATCGGGGAGATCGCGGAGCTCGATCTATCGGATCCGCGCGAACGGTTGGCGCTGCAGCTGCAGATTGCTGCAGTACGCACCGAGCACTGAGAACCGGGCACTGAGATCTACGCCACAGCCCCATGTAACAAGGCTTCATATTCCGGCAACTGCTGGGCAACATCCGCCTGACAGAGTCTTCCTTGTCAGCAGGTCCGACTCTTCACCAGGGAGCCGGAAAGGCTGCAGGTCCGAGCTTTTCACCAGGAAGCTCGGGCCACCCGTGGGGCCCGGCGATTGTCTGAGCGATCGCCGGGCCCTACAACGTTGCCCGAACCAGGAGCTTGCCTAGGACAACCGGTTCACGATGGTGCGGTAGACACCCGGGAGTGCGGCCGCGGCGGGGACGATCCGTGGCGCGAGGAGTGGGCGGTTGCGGGCCCACAGCAACGATGCGGTGAGCAGGCGGCATTCCCAGGAGACGCGTCGCCAGGCCGCCTCGTAGTCCTGCGGGCGGTCGGCACGGACGCAGTCGACCAGTTCGGCGGAGGTACGCAACGCGACCGCGATGCCTTCGCCGGTGAGCGCGTCGACGTACCCGGCGGCGTCGCCGACGAGCAGGACCCGGCCGGAGGTGCGGGCGCGGACGCGTTGGCGGAGCGGACCGGCGCCCATCACGGCACTCGCCGCCACCGCACCACGCAGCCGGCGCTTCAGGAGAGGGAAAGCGTCGAGGTGTGAGTCGAACGTGCCGCGCGCGGAGGTGAGGACGGCGACGCCGACCATGTCGTCGGCGACCGGAGTCACGTAGGCCTCGCCAAGCTTTGACCAGTACACCTCGACGAGGTCGGTCCAGGGCGAGACAGCGAAGTGCTGGCGGAGTCCACGACGTACCTCACCGGAATTCTCACCACACAAATCCAGTTGGCGGCGGATGGGTGAGTGGAGGCCGTCGGCGGCGGCCAGGTAGCGGGCGGTGATGCCGGCCGCGGTGACGGACGTGGTGTTCTGGGTGATGGGGCCGACTCGGGTGTGGAGAACCGGGATATCTAGCGCCGCTAGCCGCGACATCAGAGCGGCGTGCAGGGTGGTACGACGTACTCCGAGGCCTGGTCCGGCGGTGAAGCGGGCGTCGACGCTGTGACTTTCGTCGAGGTAGCGGATGCCGTGGAACTCGCGGCCCGTGAGTTCCACACCCAGGCGGGAGAGGTATGAGACCGCGCTGTGGGCGATGCCTTCGCCGCACGCCTTGTCGATCGGAGCGGAGCGCGGCTCGACGACCGCAACAGACAGTCCCGCCAACGCTGCTCGGATCGCTGTGGCTGCGCCTGCTGGACCGCTACCAGCTACCAGAAGGTCGATCACGTCACCAGGGCGGACTTCAGCGCCGCCTCTTCGGACCGGATCCGGATGGCGAGGATCGGGATGTTCAAGAGGGTGAACACCAGCGCCGTCACCCAGGCGGTGTGCACCAACGGCAGGGCGATCCCCTCCGCCACGACCGCCACGTAGTTCGGGTGCCGGATCCACCGGTAGGGGCCACGTGCAACCAGCCGGAGACCCGGTACGACGATGACGCGGGTGTTCCACTGATGGCCGAGGACGCTGATGCACCACCACCGCAGCCCCTGCGCCAGCAGCACCACCGCGAACATCGTCCAGCCCAGCCACGGAATGAACGGCCGGTGTAGCGCCTCCACCATGCACGCCGCCAGCAACAACGTGTGCAGAGCGACCATGAACGGGTAATGGCCCCGCCCCGACTCCACCCCGCCCTGCGCGAAGCTCCAGCGCGCGTTGCGCAGCGACACCACGAGCTCGGCCACGCGCTCAGCCGCGACCAGGAGCACCAACCCCAGATACCAGCCGTACATCACCACTCCAGCAGAACGAGCTCGGAACAGAAACCAGGACCCATCGCCAGCAACAACCCCGGACCTGCAGGATCCAGCCTCAGGGTGTCACCGAGGACGTGCAGGACCGAGGACGACGACAGGTTGCCGACTGCATCGAGCGACTTCCAGGTCAGCTCCAATGCCCCCGGCCGCAACGACAGCGTCTCCGCCACCGCCTCCAGCACCTTCGGTCCGCCCGGATGACTGACCCACGTCCCGATGTCCGGAACGGTCAGGCCGTGATCGCCGAGGAACCCGCGAACGTCCTCGCCCAAGTACGTCCGCACGACCTCCGGCACGTCCGCGCCGAGCACGATCCGGAACCCGCCCGATCCGACGTCCCACCCCATCACCCGCTCTGAGTCCGGGTAGAGCCGCGAACGCGTCGCCACCACCGAAGGCCCCGACGCCGCCGGATGATCCGACCCGGTCAGCACCACCGCTGCCGCTCCGTCGCCGAACAACGCACCACCCACCAAGTTCGGCAACGACGAGTCGTCCCGCTGCAGTGTCAACGAACACAACTCCACCGACAGCAGTACGGCGACGTGCGTGGGCCACGCCTTCAAGTAGTCATGCAACCGGGCGATCCCCGCCGCTCCCCCGACACACCCCAAACCGAACAGCGGCAGCCGCTTCACGTCCTCCCGCATCCCCAGCCGCATCGCCACCCGGGCATCGATCGACGGCGCTGCCACCCCGGTCACCGTCGTGAACATCAGTACGTCGACGTCCTCGAGCGTCAGCCCCGCGTCCTGCACCGCCCCCGCGACCGCCTCGGACCCGAGGTCCACGGCCGCCGCGATCCACGCGTCGTTCGCCTCGCCGAAGTCCTTGAGTACGGCGTACTGCTCCAACGGCAGCGCGAGATGCCGGTACGACACTCCCGCGTTCGCGTGCAGCCGGCGGAGCAACGCCGTACCGCGACCGTCCGGGAGACAGATCGACTCGAACGCGGCGGTCAGCTCGGACTGCGGATACCGGTACGGCGGGAGCGCGGGCCGGACCGCGGCGATCCGCGTCATCGTGGCATCGTTACGTCGGTGAGAACGCTGCGGACCGTCAAGGGTCTGGCTCTCGCGTGCCATCCGGGCCCGACCGTCGCCGTCACCGCCCTGGTCACCGCCGTCGCGTGGTCGGCCGGGCGCAGTCCGGCCGGGTGTCTTCTCGTCGCAGCAACGATCCTCACCGGCCACCTCTCGATCGGCTGGAGCAATGACGCGATAGATGCCGCCCGCGACACCATTGTGAACCGCCGGGACAAGCCCGTGGTGCGTGGACTGGTGAGTCGCCGGACACTCGCGGTCGGTGCGGGCGTGATGCTGGTCGTCACCGTTCCGGTCTCCCTCGCCAACGGCGTCGCGTCCGGGTTGATGCACCTGCTGTTCGTCGCCTGCGCCTGGGCGTACAACCTGGGCCTCAAATCGACCGTGATCTCCTGGCTCCCGTACGCCGTCGCGTTCGGCGGACTGCCCTCGTTCGTGACGCTCGGCACCGCGCACGTCTGGGCCCCGTGGTGGGCGACCGCGGCGGGTGCTCTCCTGGGGATCGGTGCCCATCTGGCAAACGTCGTACCCGACCTCGCCGACGACCTGGCCACCGGCGTCCGCGGCTGGCCCCAACGCCTCGGCCGTTACGCCCGCCTCGTCGCACCGCTCCCGTTGGCGACAGCAACCGGTCTCCTGGTCATCGCGCCACCCGGAGCGATCGGCGTCATCGGCTGGATCGCCCTCGCGGTCGTCGCCGCTCTTCTGACCACGATCCTCCTGTGGCGCAACGCCCCCTTCCTCATCACGATCGCCATCGCCGCGGTCAGCATCATCTCCCTCGTGCTCCGCGGCGACGCGCTCGTCTAGCCCGCGTCCGGCTTCAGTGGGGCGTTGCTGCCGAGAATGGCGGCGGTCAGTGCCTCGGCGGGTTCCTTCGCGGCGCGGGGGTTGGTGATCAGGACGAGGTCGATGGAGGGGAGTTCGGGCAGGCCGGCGCTCGGCGGGGGCTCCACCAGGTCGGCCGGCATCAGGGACCGGGCGAAGATCGCGATCCCGAGACCGGCGCGGACGGCGGCGAGTACGCCGTTGACGCCGCGGACGATGCACGTGATCCGGCAGGTTCGACCGGCCTGCTCGAGCGACTGCACACCGAGCGACCGGCTCAGCGAGGGCGCCTGGTACGCGACCAGCGGGACCGGGACGTCGGGCGCGATCCGGGTCCCGGCGATCCCGGCCCAGACCATCGGGTCCCGCCGTACCAGCCGGCCGTTCGGCTCGTAGCCGCCGCCGGCGCCGTGCTTCACGTAGGCCAGATCGAGGTGGCCGGACTCGACCCGGCGGAGCAGGTTCGGGCTCTGGGCAACGGTCAGCTCCAGGTCGATCCGCGGGTACAGCTGGCGGAAGTCGCGGAGGATCTTCGGCAGCGGCGTGAGCGCCAGGTCGTCGGTCACGCCGAACCGCAGCCGGCCGCGCAGCTCCGAGCCGGTGAAGTACCCGGCGGCCTCCTCGTGGGCGGCCAGGATGGTCCGGGCGAAACCGGCCATCGCCTCGCCGTCCGCGGTCAGCGTGACAGTGCGGGTGTCACGGACGAACAGCGGCCGCCCGACCGCCGTCTCGAGTTTGCGGACGTGTTGGCTGACCGTCGGCTGCCGGATGCCCAGCCGCTCGGCCGCCTGGGTGAAGCTGAGCGACTGCGCCACCGCCAGGAACGTGCGCAACTGGTCCGGGTCGTACATCGATAGACCTCCCATTACGTGACGCAATAAGACTAATAGGAGTAATTCGCTGGGGGAATTCAGTACCCAACCCTGAGGATGGACATGTCCTCCCCTGACCAGTCCACTCGTGTAGGGATCGCTCTTGACCACCCGGGCCACCGGTACTGTCCCGTCCACCGACTTCCATCTCCACCGCAACACCGACTCCACCCAGCTCCGGGAGACGCAAGCGCGCCGGCCGGGCTTCAAGGACACCTTCAGCGCACTGCGGGTCCGCAACTTCCGCCTCCTGGTCAGCGGGTTGCTGATCAGCTCGACGGGCGGCTGGATCCAGCGCATCGCCCAGGACTGGCTGGTGCTCACGCTCACCGGCAGTGCCACCGCGGTCGGCATCACGACCGCGCTGCAGTTCCTCCCGACCCTCACGCTCGGTCTGTTCGGCGGCGTGATCGCGGACCGGTTCCCGAAGCGGAAGATCCTGCTGGTCACGCAGATCACGATGGGCACCTGTGCCGGCGTCCTCGCCCTGACCGCCTTCACCGGTCACGTCCAGGTCTGGCACGTCTACACGATGGCTTTCGTCCTCGGTCTCGCGACCGCGGTCGACAACCCGACCCGGCAGTCGTTCGTCACCGAACTCGTCCCGCGCGACACGGTCCGGAACGCGATCAGCATGGTGTCGTCGACGTTCCAGCTCGGCAGCCTGATCGGGCCCGCGCTCGGCGGTGTGCTGCTCGGCACGATCGGCGCCGGCTGGGCGTTCGCGCTCAACGGGCTGACGTTCTTCGCGTCGATCAGCGCGCTGCTGCGGATGCGCGAGAGCGAGATGCCCGGGTTCCACGCGGCGCGCAAGGCGAGTGCCGGGATGCGGATCCGGGACGGCCTGCGCGACGGCGTCCGGTACGCGTTCCACGAGCCGGCCGTCCGCTGGGCGATCGCGCTGGTGGGTATCTACGGCATGTTCTGCATCAGCCTGCCGGTGACGCTGACCGCGTTCGCCGACCGGGTCTTCCACACCGGCGCTTCGGGGTACGGCGTACTGAACTCGGTCGTCGCGTTCGGGGCCCTGGCGGGCGCACTGCTCTCGGCCCGCCGCGTCCGCCCGACTCGTCTGCGGAACCTGATCGGCATCGCGTGCCTGCTCACGATCACCGAAGTACTGGCCGCGATCCAGCCCTCCCTGTGGACGTTCATCCCGGTGCTGGCGTCGATGGGCATGGCGACGCTGATGTTCCTGACCGCGGCGCAGTCGATGGTCCAGCTGACCACGCCGGACGGCCTGCGCGGCCGGGTGTCCGGGATCTACAACCTGGTCTTCATCGGGGGCGGCGCGATCGGCGGGCCGTTGGTCGGGTTCCTGGCCCAGCACTTCGGCGCCCGCTCGGCGCTGATGATCGCGGGCCTGGTCCCGGCGGTGGCGACGGTCGCGATCGGACTCCGGCTCCGGCGCGACGGCCGGCTCCGGCTGGTACTCGTCCGGACACGCTCCCCGTGGCACCAGGTCCCGATCCGCGTGAACCTGCAGCAGACCGAGATCCACCTGTCGGCCCCGAAGAGCACCCCACTGCCGAGCCGCACGTCCCGCCCGTTCGCACTCGGCCGCCGGCAGCACGCCCGCACCGACCCGCACCTACGCCCACTCCGCCCCCGCCGCCGCCCCCAGCACCACTGAACTCCCGGGGCAGGGCCGAGCTGCCTTCCCAGCCCTGCCCCGGGCCACTTTGAGCACCCACCAACCATTTCTGGACGCGCTGCATGGTTGGTGGGTGCTCAAAGTCGTTCTGGCAAGGCTCGCGCCCCGGCTGGATCAGGCCGGGGCGCGAGGTGCCGGCGGGCGGGCCGGCGAGGCGGCATCAGGGAGCGTTGATGACGCCGACTGGGGGCACCTGGACGGTGCGGTGGTGCTTGGTGCCGCCGAGGACCACCTTGCGGAGGGCGACGTTGTTCTTCGTGCTGGACTCGAACAGCCGGTTCTCCGGGTTGGCCGTCACCTGGACGTAGTAGGTGCCGTTCGCCAGGTTCGTGATGTCGAAGGACTGGCCGGGCAGCGACTGCACGTAGGTGTCGCCGGAGCCGACGTCGAGGACCTCACGGACCGACAGCGAGCCGTGGTCGCCGCAGGCGGTGTGCAGGTCAGTGTTGTCCGGGTGCCAGTTCGCGTTCTTCACCGTGTAGTCGATGGAGTCCGTCGCGGCCAGGCAGAACGCCTCTTTCTGGCTGCGCACCACCTCGGTCTGCTTGGCGTTCAGCAGGCTGTAGCGGGCGAAGTCGGTGAAATGCCAATGGTTGTGGCCGTCCCGGCCGTCCCACTCCAGCGTCCCGGTGTTCTGGTACCCGACCTGCTTGCCCTGCGCGTTGTAGAAGTACTGGTACGCGTCCATCAGGTCCTTGCCCTGCCGCCGGAACCCGTCCAGCACCAGCGGTGACGGGCCCGCGTTCCACACGGTCGCCGAGAACTGCAGGAAGTCCTTGTTCGCGTCCGGCGTACCTTCGTCGCCCGGCGCTACCACGATCCCCCACGCCGGCACCGGCCGCAGGTCCGGCTTCGGACCCTTCGGCACGCTCGCCTTGCCGGCCGGACGAGCCGCGTTCGGCTTCGGCGCCACTGAATTCGAGCTCATCTTCTGAGCCCCGGAGGTGTCGGACTTCTGCACCGTCACGTTCAACTTCACCGACGAGTCCTTCGCGGGAATCTTGAGGAAGTCCCGGTACGCCTTGTTCACGGTCACCGTCGCCTTGTACTTGCCGGCGGCAAGTTGCACCGGGTCCCCGTCGCCGTACGTCCGCGCCGACCACCCGGTCTGCAGTCCCCACACCGCGCCCTGCGTGAACGGGTTCGCCGTACAGCCGTCCGGGTACGGCGAGGTTGCCGGGGCATCCGGACGGGTCCGCGACCCGTCGCCGTTCAGGCAGACCGCCTGGTCCTTCTCGAGTACCTTCTTGCCCGCAGCATCGGTCAGCGTGATGTGCAGGAACTTCCCCAGTCCGGAGAAGCCCGTGACGAGCCCCTTCGGCAACTGCCGGACCGGCTTGCCGTGGACGTACTGCGTCGCGACCACCGGCGAGCTGTACGACGCCCGCGTGGCACGGACCTCGATCGGTGCGTTGCCGGCCACCACATGCGTACCGAGATCCAGGTCGACGCCGTAGTCCACGACGCTGTCCAGAGTCACCTCGGTGCCTCCAGCAACCAACTTCAAAGCTGGCGGCGACGCCGATGACGCCGCCGATGCGCCGGCGGCCGCGAGTGCGACCAGACCGGCCGCCCCGGCCGCGGCGACCGCCGTCCGGCCGAGTTTCCTTGTGTTCACGATGACGGAACCCCCTCCTGCCTCCGGCCGGCATCCTCACGAGCCGGCCCGTTGCTGGTACGACGACCCGGGCGCGGAGCGAAGTTGATCAAGGTTCCATGGCGGTCCTGTCACACGAAGTAACAGAGCCTCAATACTTGACTGCGTAAATTAAGCCTGCCTAGGCTCGACGACGTCCGCTCACTCCTCCCCCGGAGGACGTTTCCATGTCCTTGAGACGCCGTACCGCCATCGTCCTGGCTGCCGTCGCCCTGGTGTCGACAGCAGCCGCGACCGCCCCAGCTGATGCGGTCCAAGACCAGAAGCCCACCTATCCGCAGATCGCTGCCAAGCCGTACATGGGCTGGAGCAGCTGGAGTCTGCAGTCGACCAACTACCCGGGCGTCAATCCCGACGGCCCCGGCAGCTTCATCAACGAGAAGAACATCCTCACCCAGGCGAACGCCCTGGCCACGAAGCTCAAGCCGTACGGCTACGAGTACATCAACATCGATGCCGGCTGGCAGGACGGCGGTGACGAGTACGGCCGCCCGGTCGCGATGGCGAAGCGGTTCCCCCGCGGCATGAAGGCGGTCGGCGACGACATCCACAAGCTCGGGCTGAAGTTCGGCATCTACACGACCGTCGGCCTCGGCATGGACGTCTACCGCGACGGCAACACCCCGATCTACGACGCGCCGGGCTGCTTCACGCGCGACATCGTGTACCCGGACCTGCGCAAGACGAACGGCTGGGACGCGGCGTACAAGATCAACTACGAAAGCCCCTGCGCGCAGAAGTACGCCGACTCGATCGCCCGCCTCTTTGCTAGCTGGGGCGTGGACTTCATCAAGATGGACGGCGTCGGCCCGGGCTCCTGGAAGGGTGCGCCGGACGACCCGAACCACAACAACACCGAGGACGTCGAGGCCTGGTGGCGCGCGGTGCAGAACGCCGGCCGGCCGATGATGTACACGCTGTCGTGGTCGCTCAGCCACCGGTACGCCGATGTGTGGAAGCAGAACTCGAACGGCTGGCGGATCGACACCGACGTCGAGTGCTACTGCGACACGATCGTCAAATGGGACAGCTCGGTGAAGCAGCGTTGGTGGGACGTCGCGCAGTGGATCGACGACGCCGGGCCGGGGCACTGGAACAACCTGGACGCGATCAACGTCGGCGTCGGCGCGATGGACGGCCTGACGGACGCCGAACGCCAGTCCTACATGACGTTCTGGGCGATCAACTCTGCGCCGCTGTTCGCGGGCGACGATCTGACCAAGCTCGACGCGTACGGCCTGAAGCTACTGACGAACCGTGAGGTCATCGCGATCAACCAGTCCGGCAATCCGGCGCGTCCGCTGAACCAGGACCAGCTGCAGCAGGTCTGGTACGCCCAGAACGCGGACGGCAGTACGACGGTCGCACTGTTCAACCTGGCCGACTCCCCCGCCACAGTGACCGGCAACTTCGACCAGCTCGGCATCGGCGGACAGGCCACGGTCCGCGACATCTGGGCGAACCAGAACACCCGGAACGTCTCCGGTTCGGTCAGCGCTCAGCTGCCCGCACACGGGTCGAAGCTGTACAAGATCACGCCGAATCAGTACGTGCCGGTGAGCATCCCCGCCGATCTGACCGCGACGGACGTCAGCCGTACGACGGTGTCGCTGAACTGGCGGCCCAGCGCGGGCGCGACGTCGTACCAGGTGTTTGCCAACGGCAAGCAGGTTGCGACGAGCACGAAGCCGGGCACCGTGGTGGGCGGTCTGCAGCCGCAGACGCAGTACACGTTTACGGTGACGGGTGTGAAGTACGGCCGTACGTCGGACGCGAGCGCCGGGATCACCATGTACACGTCGAAGTCCGGCGGGCCGGTGCGTTACGAGGCCGAGGCGCCGACCAGCACGCTGACCGGCGATGCGGGTGTCTCCGGATGCACGCTCTGCTCGGGCGGCTCCAAGATCGGCAACATCGGCTACTCGTCGACGGTGACGCTCAACGGCCTCACCGTGCCGGCCACGGGCACGTACCTGGTGAAGATCGCTTACACCGACGGCGACACCAGCCGGCAGAGCATGCTGACGGTCAACGGCACCGACAGTTACTGGGTGAACTACCACGGCCTCGGCGACAACGACTGGGGTACGCCGCAGGTCACCTACCTCCCGATGAAGCTGACCGCCGGATCGAACTCGATCAAGGTCAGCAATCCGAACGGCTACATCGCCGACATCGACTGGATCGCTGTGTAACCCCACCGATCCGCGGGGCCGGTACCACCAGGGCCGGCCCCGCACTTCTCACCGCGGTTCGACCGTGTAACGGATGGTCTGGCCGACGATCTTCCCGTCCTCGATCAGATACGAGTCCACACCGTCGCGGACCTGAACCTGCGAGTCCTGATACGTCCACTCGAGGAGCCCGACCCGGCCCTCGACGGCGACGTAGGTGTAGTCGAACGCCTTGTGCTCCGGCAGCTCGGCGGCCAGCATCAACGCGAGCTCCCGCACCCCGCCGTGGCCCCGGAATGTGCCCCGGCTCATCAAGATCACGATGTCCTCGGACACGTTCCGGCGCAGATCTTCGGCCAGCAGCTCCTCGAGCGACGGGGTCCCGGCCCAGTTGTTCGCGATGTTCAGATGATCGTCCAGCACCTCACGTGCCGATCGCTGGCTCAAGTCCCCCACGATTCCTCCCCCGCCTTGCAGTAGGACTTCATGTTGCGCTGCCGGCCCCGCCCGCACAAGCTTTACTGGACGAATGAGCGCCTACCCCGAACCCCTGATCCCGCCCGGCGGCACCGCGCCGGTCCCGCGGCGGATCCGCGCGATGCTCGACGACCGCGTCGTCCTCGACACGACGGACGCGATCTACCTCTGGGAGTTCCCGCCGTACCCGCAGTACTACGTCCCGCTCGCGGACGTCGCCGACGGGCTGCTGACCGACACCGGCGAAACCAAGACGTTCGCGCACGGTGACGCGAGGGTGCACGCCGCGGGCGTCGGCAAGGCCTGGGTGTACGACGAGGGCGTCGCGAAGGGCCGTGTGCGGTTCCAGTGGGACGCGCTCGACAGCTGGTTCGAGGAGGACGAGGAGGTCTTCGTCCACCCGCGGAACCCGTACTCCCGGGTCGACGCGATCAAGTCCACCCGTCACATCACGGTCTCCGCCGACGGCCAGCTCCTCGCCGACTCCACCGCGACCGTCATCGTTTTCGAGACCGGACTACCACCGCGCTACTACTTCCCGAGAACGTCCGTCCAACTCGAGCACCTCACCCCGTCCGACAAAGTCACGGCCTGCCCGTACAAAGGCCGCACGTCGGCGTACTGGTCGGTCCCCTCGGTCCCGGACGTCGCCTGGTCCTACGACTTCCCGACCGCGCCGCTGCTCCCGGTCGCCGGCCACGTCGCGTTCTTCAACGAGAACGTCGACATCACCATCGACGGCGTACCGCAGGAACGCCCGATCACCCCGTTCTCGAACCCAACCCAGCGACCAACTGACGGAAATGTGAGCAGGCCGTGAAATCAGGTTCTGCGCAGGTCAGTGCATGCGAGATCAGCCGCTTGGACTCCTGAGCCTGCCGGATCTGCTCGTCGAGCAGCGCGTCCTGCTCGCCGAGCACCGCGCGACGTTCGGAGCCGTTCGGGGCGTCGAACATACGGCGGATCTGCGCGAGGCTCAGGCCCGCTGCCTTCGCGCGCTGGATCATGACCACGCGCCCGACGTCCGACTCGTCGTACCGCCGGCGACCAGCGACGCGCTCCGGGGTGAGCAGGCCCTCGTCCTCCCAATGGCGGAGGACATGGGTGGCGAGCCCGAAGCGCTCGGCGAGCTCGCCGATGGTCAGCATCAGATGCCGGCGGTCGTTGCGCCGTCCATGGTGATGATCGAGGCGGTGACATAGCTGGCCCGGGGCGAGGCGAGGAAGATCGCGACGTCGGCGACCTCCTGCGGCTCGCCGGCTCGGCCCATCGGGATCTCGCGGACCATCTCCTGAAGCAGCTCGTCCTTCGGCTTGCCGGTCGCCCGCACCGCGGCTTCCAGCCCCTCGTCGACCCGGGAGGTGCGCGTCATGCCTGGGTTGATCACGTTCACCCGGACGCCCTGCCCCGCGTACGCCTTCGCGTAGCCGGCCGACGCCAGCATCAGCGCCGCGTTCGCCGCGCCGCCACCGATGTGCAACGGGTTCGCCGCGCGACCACCCTGGCCGACGACGTTCACGACCGCGCCGCTGCCGCGTTCCGCCATCCCACGGATCACGGCCTCGGTCGCGTGCATGTACGTGAAGTACTTCGCGTCCATCGAGGCATGCAGCGCCGTACTGTCCAGCTCGTCGACCGGCGTCCGGCGGGCCGCGCCGGCGCAGTTGATCAGGATGTCCGGTACGCCGATCCGCTCGAAGGCGGCGCGCGTCGCGTCGGCGTCGGTGAGGTCGACCGCTTCGGCCTGGAAGCTCAGGCCCTTGGCTGCGAGTTCGTCCTGCGCCTTCGCCAGGTTGCCGGCGTCCCGCGAGATGCCTACGACCACCACACCCTCACGCGCCAGCGCCTCGACACAGGCCAGCCCGATCCCCTTGCTCGCACCGGTGACCACCGCGGTCTTCCCGGACAGTTCCAGCTCCACGTGACTCCTCAGATGTTGGCGTCGTACTCGTCGCGGGCCTCGGCGATCTCGTCCATGTGGTCGTAGGCCCAGGTCCGCATCGTCGCGACGGCAGCGGCCAGACTCAGGCCGAGCGGGGTCAGCGTATAGCTGACCGTCACCGGCACAGTAGGAAGAACATCACGCCGTACGACGCCATCCCGCTCGAGGTGACGCAAGGTCTGAGTGAGCATCTTCTGCGTGATGCCCTCGATGACCGACTTGAGCTGGCCGGACCGCAGCGTGCCGTGCTTCTCCAGCGTGCTGATCACGAGCATCGTCCAGGTGTCGCCGATCCGGCCCAGCACCTGACGTGTCGGGCAGGCGCCCTTGGTGGCGTCCCACTTACCTCTGACCTGGTCGGTATCCATTTGGTGCCTAAGGCAGTAATGAGTGCTGTCTTCCCACCGCGACGAGGGGTTCGTAGCGTCGTTGGCGAGTCTACGCACGGAGGACAACACAGATGAGGGCATTTCTGCCAGTCGGACCGAACGCGATTGCGCCGGCCGAGGTCGACGAGGTGCGGCAAGGTCCGGGTGAGGTCGTGATCGAGGTCGCGGCCTACTCCGTGAACCGCGGTGAGACGTTCCAGGTCGAGAACCCACCGGCCGATTGGCGGCCCGGGAAGGACGTCGCGGGACGTGTGGTCGCGACGATCGACGGCGGACCGGCGATCGGGTCGCGTGTGCTGGCGCACGTGCCGCACTCGGGCTGGGCCGAGCGCGTCGCAGCACCGCTCGCACAGGTCGCCGTACTCCCGGACGAGATCTCGTTCCAGCAAGCAGCCGCGCTGCCGTTGGCAGGTCTCACCGCAGTGCGGCTGCTCCGTTCGGCGGGCGCGGTGATCGGGCGACGGATCCTCCTGACCGGGGCGTCCGGCGGAGTCGGCCACTACGTCACCGAACTCGCGGCCGCCGCGGGCGCTTGCGTCACCGCCGTCGTCTCGTCGCCACCCCGAGGCGAGCGACTGCGTGAGCTCGGCGCCGAGACCATCGTGTACGACGTCGCGGACGCACCCGGCCGGTACGACGTCGTACTGGAGTCCGTCGGTGGCGACAGTCTGCCGATCGCGCTGTCGAAACTGCTCCCCCGCGGGCGGCTGATCTGGTTCGGCGAGGCGAGCCGGAAGCCGATCGAACTGGACTTCTTCAC
Organism: Kribbella soli; assembly: GCF_004331345.1. Lineage (GTDB taxonomy): Bacteria > Actinomycetota > Actinomycetes > Propionibacteriales > Kribbellaceae > Kribbella > Kribbella soli. The sequence continues at coordinate 1,069,349 of NZ_SJJZ01000003.1, forward strand.
CCTGTTCGACGGACCCGAGAACGCAACGATCGAGCACTTCCACTACACCGACGGCGACGACGCGGCCGACCTGGCGACGCTCGTCCGCCTGGTCGCGACCGGCCGGCTGCACCCCGAGATCGGCCGCCAGGAGGACTGGTCCCGGACGCCCGAGGTCCTCGACGACCTCCGCCGGCGCCGTATCCGCGGCAACGCCGTACTCACCGTGATCGAACAGGAGCGCCCACCGCTGGATCCCAGGACCGTCGTCACCCGGTACGTCGAGGCCGTGGCGGCAGGAGACCGGGCGACGATGCGCGCGAGTTTCGCACCGGACGTGGTCTGGACGTTTCCGGGCGACCTGCCGTTGTCCGGTGAGTGGAAGGGCCGGGACACGGTCGTCGACGAGTTCCTCGGCGCGGTCGCCGGCCGGGTGTTCGCGCCAGGTGCTCGGGTCACCATCACGCTCGCGAACGTGATCGCCGACGGCGACCTGGTGTTCGCCGAGTGGACCGCGGCGGCGACGTCACGGTCGGGTGCTCCGTACCGGAACAGCTGTGGCGGAGTGTTCACCGTCCGGGACGGGGCGATCGTCGCGGTGCGCGAATATCTCGACACCGATCACGTGCGCCGGACACTGTTCGAGTCGATGCCCTGAGCAATCGTCACCTTCGACGCCGGAGGCAACGATTTCGGCGGATCGCTGTTCTGGGCTTGATCGGGTCAGTACGATGGGTAACCAGATCGACACTCTTTGTTTCGACGCCTGATGCCCGAGCAATCCTGAGCACCGACGCCGGAGGACCCGTGCCGACCCCTTCCCACTCTCCCCCCACTTCCAGCGAACGTCTGTCCTGGAAGACTGTTCTCCACCATGACCTACCGGCCTCGCTGGTGGTCTTCCTGATCGCAGTACCGCTTTCCCTAGGAATCGCCGCAGCGTCCGGCGCCCCGCTGATCGCCGGCCTGGTGGCCGCTGTGGTCGGCGGTGTCATCGCCGGCGCGCTCGGCGGCTCCCCACTCCAGGTCAGCGGCCCGGCCGCCGGCCTGACCGTTGTCGTCGCCGGACTCATCACCCAGTTCGGCTGGGCCGCGACCGCCGCAATCACCTGCGCTGCCGGCCTGTTGCAGATCGTGCTAGGAGTCACCCGAATCGGGCGACTGGCGCTGTCCCTCTCTCCCGCCGTCGTGCACGGCATGCTCGCCGGGATCGGCGTCACGATCGCCGTCCAGCAGCTGCACGTGGTGCTCGGCGGCAAAGCCCAGAGCTCATTGATCTCCAACGTGACAGCGCTCCCCGCGCAGCTGATCGCGCACCACGGCCACTCGGTCGTGGCCGGCATACTCACGGTCGCGATCGTGCTCACCTGGCCGCGAATCCCTAAAGTAAAGGTGATTCCGGCACCACTCGTCGCCGTCGTGGCGGTCACGGCATTGGCCGCGGTCACCATGCCCGACGTGACCCGGGTCGACCTGCCGGACAACCCGTTGCAGAGTCTGATCCTCCCGGTGATGCCGAAGGGTACGCCGCTCGAGATCGCCACCGCCGTACTGACTGTCGCGCTCGTCGCCAGTGTCGAGTCGTTGCTGTCGGCCGTTGCCGTCGACAAGCTTCATCGCGGCCGGCGGAGCAATCTCGATCGCGAACTGATCGGCCAGGGCGCCGCCAACGCGGTGTCCGGTGCGCTCGGCGGGATGCCGGTCACCGGCGTGATCGTGCGCTCGTCGACGAACGTCGCGGCCGGCGCCCGGACCCGCGCGTCGGCGATTCTGCACGGTCTGTGGATCGCGGCGTTCGTACTCGCGGCGGGGTCGATGCTCGAACTGATCCCGATGGCCGCGCTGGCCGGCGTACTGCTCGTCACCGGACTGCGCCTGGTGCAGCTCGCCCACATCCGAACGCTGCGTCGGCACGACGAGTTGCTCGTGTACGTCGTGACCGCGGTCGGCGTCGGCGTACTGGGACTGGCCGAAGGCGTCCTGCTCGGTCTGGTGCTCGCGCTCGCGCGCGTGCTGTACCGGCTCGCGCAGGCAACCGTGACGGCGACCGAGGCCGATGGCGTGTGGACGGTACGGATCCGTGGTGCGCTGGTGTTCCTCGGAGTCTCGTCGCTGGTGCGGACGCTGCGCTCGATCCCTCCCGGCGCAACGGTTCGGATCGATCTCACGGTGGATCATCTCGACCATGCGGCGTCCGAGGCGATCGAGGACTGGCGGCGCGGGCACATCGCGCGCGGCGGTTCGGTCGAGGTGTACCGCGCCGGGTCCGCCGAGCAGTTGGACGACGTCCCGATCCGGGCGTTGCTGGCGAAGCTCGCGGCCGATGGGCAAAAGCCGGCGCACCTGTTCATCACGTGCGCGGACTCGCGGATCGTGCCGACGATGATCACGACGAGCGGTCCGGGTGACCAGTTCTGCGTGCGGAACATCGGGAATCTTGTGCCGCCGAAGGGATCGAACAGCAACTCGGTCGACGCCGCGATCGAGTACGCGGTCGATGTACTCGGGGTGAAGTCGATCGTGGTCTGCGGTCATTCCTCCTGCGGCGCCGCGGCCGCCGCGCTCGCGGCCGACGTACCCGAAGGATCGGGGCTGCAGAACTGGTTACGGCACCTGGAGCCGTCGGTACGGCGGGCGGTCGCGCTCCCGGACATCGTGGATCCCGCGACCGGCGTGCAGTTGTCGCCGGCCGACAAGCTGTCCGTCGCGAATGTCGCCGTACAGCTGGAGAATCTGCGGAGCTTCCCCTGTGTCCGCGCGGCCGAGGATCATGGCCGGCTCGAGCTGATCGGGCTCTGGTTCGACATCGGCGCGGCGACGGCGCGCTCGGTCCTGGACCGCGCGCCGTTCCTGGTCCGCGCCGGCGAGGAGCTGTCGAAGATCAGGAGCAGCGGTACGGCGAGCGCGATCGCGACCAACCCGTCCAGCCAGTAGTGGTTCGCGGTGACCACGACGACCGTGAACGTGAGCAACGGATGTGCGATCCACAGCCAGCGCCAGCGCGACCGGGTCGCCCGGATCAGGAAGACCGCGACCATGAACGCCCAGCCGACGTGCAGACTCGGCATCGCGGCGAACTGGTTCGCGACCCCGGAGTGCGTGCTCGGTCCGTAGACCGACTGACCGAGCAGCACGCCCGTATCCACCCAGCCCGGCATCATCCGCGGCGGGGCGAGCGGGAAGAACATGTGCCCGATCAACGCCAGCCCGGTCAGTGACGCGAGCGCCCAGCGGGCCTTCCCGTACTCGGCCGGGCGGCGGATCAGCAACCAGAGCAGCACCACCGCGGTCAGCGGGAAGTGCACGCCCGCGTAGAACACGTTGGCGAGCTGGGCGAGTCCGTCGACCTTCAGCGCGTGGTGCTGGATCGTCGACTCGCTCGGCAGCCCGAGCCAGGCCTCCCAGCGGATCAGTTCGTCCGCGTGCCTGAACGCCGACCCCGCATGCTCCGCGGACAGGAAGCGGCCGAGGTTGTAGACCCCGAACAGCCCGGCGAGCAGCGCGATCTCCTTGACGATCCGCCAGCTCCCGCCGCGATGCCGCCCCAGCTCCGGCAGACTCGACTGCCCTACCCGCTCCAGAGTCACCTGCGCCATGCCGACCCCCACATCAAACCGAACGCTCGTTCTCTGAAATCCCACCCTGCGCCCAGGCCCGCTCCCAGATCAAGAACGGTCATTCGTTTTCCCTTGTGATTCCTGGCACTCTTTCAAATTATCGCAACATGCTGATAGTTGCGAATAATATGAACCAACTCACATTTGGGCAGGGTGAAGGCCCCGGCTAAATCGGTCGACGCAGGGTGCCGGCCTCGGGAGAGTGCTCGCATGGTGACGGTTTTCATCCGGTGGACGTGGATGCGGGCGGTGCTGCACAACGGGTGGTGGCTGGTCACCAGCGTCTATCTGGTCGTCGACGCCGGACTCTCCCCCGCCGAGCTCGTGCTGATCGGGTCCGTGCAGAGTGCGTTCGCGCTCGTCTTCGAAGTACCGGCCGGCGTCATCGCCGACACGATCAGCCGCAAGTGGTCGCTGGTCATCTCCCAGGTGCTGATGGGTACGGCGATGCTCGCGACCGGGCTGTTCGAGTCGTTCCCCGCACTGCTCGCCACGCAGGTGCTGTGGGGTATCTCGTGGACCTTCGCGAGCGGATCCGACGTCGCCCTGATCACCGACGAACTGGATCGGCCGGAGGAGATCAACCTCGTCCTCGCGCGGGCCGCCCGCGCGCAGCTGACCGGTGCGGCGACCGGTCTCGTCCTCCTCGGGCTGCTCGCCTGGGCAACCCGGCGCGACCTCACCATCGTGATCGCCGGCGCCGCGATGGCGGCGCTCGCGCTGTACGTCGCATTCCGCTTCACCGAACACAACTTCGTCCCGACCCGGACCGCCCGGTGGTCCGCGTCCTGGAGCACGTTCCGTCGCGGCGTCACGCTGGTACGACGCAGCCGCGCGATCCTGCTGATCTTCGCCGCGACCTTCCTCGTGAACGGCGCCTCCGATGCCGCCGGACGCCTTACCCAGAAGCAACTTCTCGACCTGGGGCTGCCGAGCGCGCCGGATCCAATCGTCTGGTTCACCGCCCTCGGCGTCACCGGTCTGATCGTCGGCGCCGTCGTACTCCGGCTGGTCACGCACCGCATCAACGGCGCACACGCCGCGACCGACTACGCGTTGGCCGCTCTCGTCGGAGTGCTGGCCATGCTGTTGCTCGCGTTCGCCGCAGACCCGATCATCGGCGCGATCGCCGTCGTCCTGCTGAACGGCATCGTCACGCCCCTCACTCGCGTGATCAGCACGATCTGGGTCAACGCCCGCACTACCGCCGACATCCGCGCGACGACGCACTCGTTCCTCGCGCAACTGGAGTACCTGGGCGAGATCGTCTGCGGCGTGACCATCTCCGCGATCGCACAACTCACCACATTGCCGCTCGCGCTCACGGCGTGTGCGGTCCTGTTCGCGGCAACCGCCGTACTGATGCGCCGGTCACCAGGTGATCCTGCCGTCGGTGACCTGCACTAGGGCGTCGGCGGGGATTGCGTCGTACGACGCGACGACGACCGGGAGGTTGAGGTCGTACAGCTCGGCGGCGATGAGGGCGCCGAGCGGGATGATCGGGTCGGGGCGGGACAGGATGATAGCGGCGGGGGCGGTGCCGGCGCGGATCTGTTCCGCGAGGACGCTCGACGCGGAGCTGGAGCCGCGGCCGGATTCCATCAGGAGGATGCGGCCGGTGAGGACCTCGCCGCACTGCGGGTGATGCGCGTCGACGATGCGGCCCTCGTTGTCGGTGCCGCCCCAGAAGGAGAGCGGCGCGGTCAGACGGATCGGCGTACCCGAAGCGGTGCCAGGATGGAGGGTTCGGCCGTGGATGATCATGCGTCGAGCACCACGTGGCCGGCGCGGGCCGAGGCGACGCATTCGGTGAGCGAGCCGAGGACCGCGGAGACGTTGATGTTGCCGGGTGCGTAGTGCGCCCACTTGCCCGAGTTCGTCATCACGTACTTCCAGGTGGGCGACAGGATCGCCGTGACGTATGTGCAGGTGTCGACGATGACCGTTACGCCCGCGCCCTCCAACACCTGCAGTACGCCGTTCGCGGCCAAGAGCTCCCGTGTCGCGCGAGCGGTCGACAGGTAGAACGGCAGCTGCAAGGGCGGTCCCACCAGCAGCTCGGACAGCCGGACGCATTCGGCGTACGACGCGTGCGGCGTGCCGATGCTCACCGCATCCAACTCTGAGGCGACCGTCGACAACTCGCGTCGGACACGCTGCAGGGTCTCGAGGTCAACCACTCGCACCGGCAGGCCGTCCACCGCTGTCGGCGCCTCTGGCGTAATGCCCACCGCATGGAACAACGCGACACCGCCGGCCGACGCGGCCGCCGCACCGAGGGCCTTCAGGTCGTCCTCGCTCGCCTCGGACGGAATCCCTAGCAGTACAGGGATTTCGGCCCCGACCACCGATCCGATGTGATGACCGAGCAACGGGTACGTCAAGTCGGAGAACTCGCCCAGCGGGCGGCAGTCGAACACCACGGTCCCCCGCCGGGCCTCGGGAGTCTGCAATCCGGCGTACGGCGCTCGTCCGGTGATCGCCGCGCAGACGTCGAGGAAGTCGCCGTACCGATCCGTGCGCGCGCCGAGGACCGAGTTCGCGAACACGATCGCGTTCGACTCCGCCCACGCGACGTGCTCACCGAACGCCGGGCGATTCGGGAGCTGGTACGGCGCGCAGGTGAACGTCGGCGTACAACCGAGTTCGACGTACGCCGCCATCAGCTCGCGCCCCGCCGCCGCGAGCTCGTGGTCCCGGACGAGGCCTGGATGGACGAGGTCCGTCGAGCCCACGTTCAGAGTGGTCGGGACGCGCACCTGGGCGCCCAGGTCGACCAGGCGATGCGCGAAGTCGAGGCTGACCTGACCGTGGTACAGGCACGAGTCGACGTGCGCCGACGTGATCTCGACCAGCCGCGGCGCGTCCGAGATCCGCGCCTGCCCGACGATCACCCGCATCGCGAGCGCCACCCCGCCCCCGTCCCGACCGCCGAGCATCGCCTCTTCGTCGGCGGTCAGGTCCAGAGTCGGCATGCGTTGAACCTAGCGGACCTGTGCCACTCACCAACCCGCCGGACGCGGCGCGCGGCGCGCTCGTCCAGTCGGCCGTGGCACGCTTCGTGCGAGGTTGGTCAGTGGTGGGCGCCCGCCTAAACCACCTGCCGCCTGGATGCGACGAGCTCGCCCGCGTCGTAGCCGTCCGCGCGGAGGAGTTGGCTCGGTGTGACGTCCAGGATGTCGATGTTCAGCGGGGCGGTGTAGTCCTCGGAGCTGATCGGGCGGCCGTCGACGTAGAGGTCGACCCGATCGATGCCCTGGGCATCTATCGCGACGGTGAGCGTGGTACCGCTCAACGAGGTCTTCAGGTCGAGCCGGCGGACCGGGAGCGCGGAGAGCAGCGCACCGGCCTTGTTCAGCAGGTCGACGTTGCCCTCGAGCAGGTCGGCTCTGGTCATCCGGTGGGTCTCCTGCGGTTTGACGCCGAGGTCCTCGACCGGCGTACCGGCGAGCTTGCCGACCCGCAGGGTACGCCGGATCGCGACCCGCAGGTTCGCGCCGTTCGGCAGCGCGACGTACGGCGAGGTCTCGTCGGGTGGCGGCGGTTCGTTCAGCAGGGCCGCGAGCAGACCGTGCGTCCAGACGTTCGCGCCGCCCGCGCCGGTGTTGTCGTCGACGCCGAGGATGGTGCCGATCTCGTGGTCGGCGAACCCGGCCGCGAAGATGTCCGTCGCCGAGTAGACCCGGGCGTCGGTGATCAGGACCACGGGTCCGTGGTACGTCTGGCCGATGTCGTTCGCACCGTCCTCGGGCGTGATCGGTTTCGCCGCCGAGTACTGCGCCCCGGTCTCGATCGCCAGGTCCAGCGAGTCGAACCACGGACCGAGATCGATCCCTGCCGGGTTGTCCTGGTGCCGCCGGCAGATCCGCAGGTTGAGCGGCGAACTGATGAACTGCACCGGCTCCGGCGCGACCCGCCGCGGCGTCATCGTCTGCAGGGTGAACTCGCTCGCGTAGATGTGCCCGCCGCCGTTGTCCCGGACGTCCACGATCAGGCCGTTCTGCGGCAGCATCGCGGCCAGCCGGACGAACTCGTCCCGGAACGCGACCGGGTCCTGCACACTGAACGTGAAGATCCGCAGCTGCCCGAAAGTCCCGGACGGCGTCACGACCTCACGGGCCCGGAACACCCCGGGCATCGTGGTCGGCAGATCCGCACCGGCGACCGCGGCCGGAGCAGCCAGCTCGGCCGAGCTCTGGCCGCGTTCCAGTTCGACGACGTCGCGGACGTACAACGCCTTCTTGGCGCGCGACTTCTCGTCGGAGTCGAGATCGAGCCCCATCAACGCTGAGGCCTCGCTGATCGCGTCGAGGTCCGTCATCGGCGGCAGGTTCGTGGTGACCTTCCACTGCTCGCGCAGTTCCTGGTCCGAGCCGTCGAGGCCGACGTACGTCAGCCTCACCCAGTCCTCGTCGGGCGGGGCCTGGATGACCAGCGGGCGCAGCGTCAGCGACTCCAGGCCGCGGGCCAGGTTGGCGGCGTCGTTGCTCCCGGCGAAGACGGCGCCGTTGAGCGCGACCGCGCGGGCGATCGGCGTACCGTTCCAGTGCGTCACCTCCGCGCCGGGGCCGAACTGCGGAGCCTGGTAGCCGGTGACGGTGCGGGTGATCAAGTAGTGCCCAGAACCGTCCGCGTCGTAGCACTTCTCGATCATGAACGGCAGGAACGCGATCTTCCCGGCGAACGGCACCGGCAGCAGGTAGTTGGTGTGCAGGTCGCGGACCGAGTGGAAGATGTTCGACATCGCGCGATGGAACAGCCACTCCTCCTCCATCGTCTCCGGCGTCAAACGCTCCATCCGCGCGCGCATCACCCGCAGCCGCTGCAACGGGTTGACGGCGTGCATCGCGACCTTCAACGGCAGGTGCACGTAGTTCTCATTGAGGAGCAGAAGCGCCTGATCCACCAGGAGTTTCCGCTGGTCGAGCGTCAGCGTGCCGGCCGCGTCGAGGAAGTCCGACAACGGGACGGCAGCCGCTGCGTCCGTGCCGATCGTTTCCCGCACTGCGGGCCGACGCGCGGTCGTCTTGCTGGCCGCCGTCCTCTTCGCTGCCGTCTTCTTGGCTGCGGTCTTCTTGGCTGTGGTCTTGTTGGCTGTGGTCTTGCTGGCTGGGCGTTTGGTCGTGCGTGGTTGAGACATCGTCCCCCCAATACGGAGGCCCCTCCCCGGGCCGCGATCCCTCCACCGTGGTCCGCTCACCAGGCGATGTCAACGGCCCGCCACGCCGTTCCACCAGGACATCTCAGCGCCTCGTCAATCATTATCGAAAGCATGCGGATCAGCCGTTTGTTCCTGACGGCCGCCCTCCTGATCGGCGTGCTCGTCCCGACGCCCGCGCAGGCGGCGGCAACCTTCCCACGCATCGACGCGAGCGGCTTCCAGCTCGTGTCGGGTGACACGTTCGCGACGTACGGCGCCCGCGTCGCGCAGCTGGAGACCAAGCCGCCGCTCGCGCCGGTCGGCGTCACCGAGGTGCTCGCCGCGTCCAACCGGACCGGGCGGCCGCTGTGCCATGAGACGTACCTCAACGCCTCACTGAATCCGCAGGGGTTCTGCTGGCAGGACGGCGAGGACGACGACGAGAACGTCTGGATCCCGCAAGGCGTCAGCGGGTCCGGAGACGCGCAGCCGGCCGGCGGGGCGCGCCGGGTCGTGGTGGCGAGCTGGCACAACAGCGACGACACGGCGATCCGGGTGTCGTTCCTGGACCTGGCGACGAACAAGTACCGGCACGTGCTGCTCGTCGAGCCAACGGCGGACGGGAACTTCCAGGCCGTCGCCGGGCACGGGCACGGGTTGTTCTGGTCCGGGAACATGCTGGTGGTCGCGACCGGCGGATCGGTCCTGCGGGTGTTCGACCTGCGGCACATCTGGCGCACCGACACCAGCACCGGCGAGGTCGGACTAGGTGCCGATGGCAAGTATCACGCGTTGTGGCACGCCTTCGCGCTGCCGCAGGTCGGTGCCTACTGGTACGCCGGTGGCGGCTGCGCGAACACGACCGGGACCAAGCCGTGCTTCGCATCGCTCGGGATCGACCACGGCGGGACGGGATCGTTCGTGGCGGTAGAGCACACGACGCGGGGCGGCGGGCGGATCGTCCGCTGGCCTCTCGACGAGTCGACCGGTCTGCTCCGTGCGGGGGCTGACGGGGTCGTGCATGCGGTGGAAGCGTTCGACTCGCCGGTGTGGGGTATGCAGGGCGCGACGTCGTACAACAACAGCTTCGTGATCACCGGCGTGTGTCCGGAGTACGCCGGGAACATCGGTGACGGGATCGACTACCCGAGTTGCCTGCATCGGGGCGTCGGCGGCGAGTCGACAACGGTCTGGACCAAGGCGCCGAAGAACACCGAGAACCTGTCGTACTGGCCCGCGACCGGTGAACTGTGGCTGCTCAGCGAGCAACTCCGCGAACGGGTCACCGTCCACATCCCCTTCCCCTCGTAGTTGACCACTCGCCTGTAAGGATGGGCGGGTGAAGGAGTTCTGGGACAACATCACGTCGGTTCAGCCGGAGCCGTCGCTCCAATTGATCATCGGTACGGGCGTGGCCGCGCTGCTGCTGATCGCCTGGCGACCGATCTGGAAGCACACGCGGCAGGTCGTGACGATCGCGCACGAGGGAGCGCACGGACTGATCGCCGCGCTGGTCGGCCGCAAGCTGTCCGGGATCCGGCTGCACTCGGACACGTCCGGCGTCACGGTGTCGCGCGGCAAGCCGACCGGCGGCGGAATGATCGCCGTACTGCTGGCCGGCTACCCCGGTCCCGCGCTCTTCGGCCTGGCTGCCGCGTTCGTCCTCAGCCGCGGGTACGCCGTTGCGCTGCTGTGGGGACTGCTGGCGGCACTGGTGATTCTGCTGCTCCAGATCCGCAACCTGTTCGGGCTGTGGTCGGTGCTGGTGTTCGGCGCCCTGGTGTTCAGCGTGACTTGGTGGGGTTCTCCCTCGGTGCAGTCCACCTTCGCGCACCTGCTCACGTGGTTCCTGCTGCTGGCCGCGCCCCGTGCCGTGCTGGAGCTGCAGCGCTCGCGGCGGCACGGTCAGGGGCGCAGCTCCGACGCGGATCAGCTCCGGCGCCTCACCGGCGTGCCGGCGTTGATGTGGGTCGGTGTGTTCGGGCTGGTCACGCTTGCTTGCCTTGCGCTCGGCGTGCTCTGGTCCGGCGTACTCCCGAGCTAGGGCGGCGGCAGCGTGACGCCGAAGCCGGTCAGTGCGAGTCGCAGCAACACCTGTCCTGGCCTGAGCAGATCAGCCACCTTCGCCGCGCTCAGCACCTCTAGTTCAGCTAGCCGCTTCTCGTAGTCGCCTTGTACGCGCGCCTGCTGCAGCTCGACCGTGTTGTGCCAGACCTTCTGCCGGGACTCGCGCAGGAAGCGTCGCGACGCCAGCCGGTTGAGTGGTGTGAGGACGCGATCGATCAGGCTGCGCGCACCGGTCGCGGCGAGCTCGCCGTCCTCTGCCGCGACCCGTTCCGCCAGCACACCGTCGATTCGTTCGTGATCGCGCCGGCGGCGATCCATCAGCCGCGGATCGAGGAACTCGTCGTCGCTGATCACCGCGAGCAGCGCCTGCGGCAGGTCGTAGTTCACGTGTGCGTTGATGCCGAGCAGTACGTGCGCCAACGCCGGCAGCTTCGCCGGTGCCTCGAACGCCAGCCGCCACGGACGCGCCACCGACGTCCCGTCGTGCGCCTGCAGGTAGAGCTCCGCGAACTGCACGTCCCAGACCTCGACCCAGTCCGGATCCTCGAACCGGCCCTGGCCGATCGCCCGCCCCACGGCCTGTGTGGTGCGCAGATACGTCTCCAGAAAGAACCGCCGATGCGTAAGCTCCGGCGGCAGCTCGTCAACCCGCAGCCGCATCCCCGCAACAACGTCCTCGATCGGACTACCATCAGCCATCGGATCTCCTCAGGGGGAGGGATCATGCGCATTCGAACAGGACCACTGTCCTTCGACCCAGTCGTCATCGGCAACCGCGAAGCAGACGCCTGGGCCGCGTACTACCGCCACGAGTGGCGCGCGTTCCTCGTCGCCGCGGTCGGCATGGTCGCCGCCGGGTTCGGGATGTCCGTAGGTCGAACGCTCGCAGGCGCCTGGTATGTACTACGCGCCAACCAGGCCTGGGCGCCATACCCCGACAACCAACCCGACGCGGCCCGCGCCTACATGCGCCGCTTCTACGAGCTCGTCGCACTCTCCAGAAAACTGACCTTCGACCCGGCCCGCGCCGCCCACCTGGAAGTCTCGTGGTGGCACGTTCATCGAGCGCATCAGGACTCGGAGGACGTGACCGAGGAACAGCTGGAGACAGCGCTCGTCGACCTCTACTCGTACGTGTACGACGCCGAGCGGGACGCCTTACGGCAGGCAGCGCGGAAGCGGGTCGAGGCGATGGGCCTTTCGGACCGGTGGGTTCGGGCGGGGTGTGATCGGGACGACCCGCTGCTTGCGGAGGAGCGGCGTGCGTTGGTTGCGTCGTACGCCGCTCTCCGGGCTGCTGTTGAGAACTAGGCACGTCCTCCGCTGATCGGGCGGTCGCGTTGTGCGACGCCGGGGCCGCCGTACGGGTAGTCCGCTGCACCCGGGTCGCTGGCCTCGTCGAGCTTGGCGGTCTCCTCCGGGGTGAGGTGCAGGTCGGCCGCGGCGAGGTTGTCGTCGAGCTGTTCGAGGGTGCGAGCGCCGAGGATCACCGACGTGATCGCAGGCCGGTCGACCAGCCACGCGAGCGCAACCTGCGCCATCGAGATCCCGCGGGCCTCGGCAATCTCGCGGACCGCGTCGACCACGTCGCGGACCCGCTGGTTGCGACTGCGGCGGTACCAGGACTCGACGCCGCGGTCCGGGTTCTCACCGAGCCGTGTCGCACCGGCCGGCTCCTCGTCGAACGAGTACTTCCCGGTCAGCCAGCCGCCACCAAGCGGCGACCACGGCAGCAGGCCCAGCCCGTTCTCCTGCGCGGCCGGGACGATCTCCCACTCGATCTCGCGCACCAGCAGGTTGTACTGCGGCTGCAGCGTGACGAGCCGCGACCACCCGCGGTACGCGATCAGGTCACACGCCTTCTGCAGCTGCCAGCCGGTGAAGTTCGACAGGCCGCCGTACGAGATCTTGCCGGCGCGTACGGCGTCCTCGAGGAAGCTGAGCGTCTCCTCGAGCGGCGTGACCGGGTCCCAGGCGTGCAACTGGTAGAGGTCGATGTGGTCCACGCCGAGTCTCTGCAATGACGCCTCCAGCGCCTTGCGGAGGTGCCGGCGCGACGTACCGACGTCGTTCGGCCCGTCACCGGTCGGAAACCGGCCCTTCGTCGCGAGCACGACGTCGGCGCGCTTCTTCGCCAGCCAGCGGCCGACGATCTCCTCGGACACCCCGGCCGTGTAGACGTCCGCGGTGTCGACGAAGTTGCCGCCCGCCTCGACGTACCGGTCGAGCTGCGCGTGCGACCCGGCCTCGTCGGTCTCGTTGCCGAACGTCATCGTGCCGAGCGCGTACGTCGAAACAACGGCGCCACTCGCGCCGAGAGTGCGATATTCCACGGTGGCTCCCTCTCATCGAACTGTCTGAAGCGAAGACTACGGTGGCGGGTATGAAGACAAGTGAACTGCTCCTCGATGCGCACAGCCGGGTCCAGGAGGTGCTGCACGACATCGTCACCGGGCTCGACGACAAGACGCTCGCGACCCGCCCGGGCGACACGGCGAACTCGATCGCTTGGCTCGTCTGGCACCTGACCCGGGTCCAGGACGATCACCTGGCGGACGCGGGTGGATACGAGCAGGTCTACACCGCCGACGGGTGGTTCGAGCAGCTCGGGCTGCCGCTCGACGCGGCCGACACCGGGTATGCGCACACGTCCGACCAGGTCGGGCTCGTGAAGCTCTCCGCGGATCAGCTGCTCGGGTACTACGACGCCGTACACGCGCGGACCGCGGAGTTCCTGCGCACCGTGACCGACGACGACCTCGACCGGATCGTCGACCGTCGATGGAACCCGCCGGTCACGCTCGGAGTGCGGTTGGTCAGCGTCATCGACGACTGTGCGCAGCACTCGGGCCAGGCGGCGTACGTGAAGGGTCTGCTCAGCTGAGAGTGGTGTGCCAGAGCGAGGTGCCGGCGATCAGGTAGAGCTTGCGATCCGGCATCAGTACGGCGTCGGTCACCTTGCCCTCCGGTCCTACTGCGTCCTGGACGGTCCAGTGGCCGTCCTGACCGGTGAGCACCTTCACCTTGTTGTCCTGGGCCACAACCTGGACGACCTTGTCACCCTCGACGATCGGCGGCGGCAGCTTGTCCTTGTCCCCCACCGGGATCGACGGCACGCCCTGCAGTCGCTTCGCCGTCCCGGAGGCGTCGAGCTGCCAGATCGCTAGCTGACCGTCGACGTACCCGGAGATCACGCAGTCCTTCGCGCAGGTCGCGGTGTTGGCCTGGCTGCGGCTACCCGGGTCTGGCAGCACGATCCGGGTCCAGCCCTGGTTGAGTTTGGTGGACCGCCAGACGGCCGCCTCCTGCGCGACGGTGTTGGGCGCGAGCCGGACCTGCGAGCCGACGAGGACGATGCTGTTGCCGAGCGTCGTACCGAAGCCGGGCCCGACCAGGAGGGACGGCGTACTTTGCAGTGCGGTCTTCGTCGGGTCCTGCCTGGTCCATTTGCCGTCGCTCTGCGGCAGCCAGACCATTGCGTCGTTGCCGGTCTGGACGCCGCCCCAGGTGCCGAGCAGCGCGCCACCGCTCGGGGTGCGGACCGCGCTGAACAGATCGCCCGCGGTCTGGCCGCCGAAGGTCCAGAAGTTCTGTGGCTGCTCGACGAGGCCGGTTTGCGGGGTGCCGGTCCAGACCGTCCAGCGGGTGTTCGAGTGCGCGCCGCCGGAGGCTCCGCCGAGCGCGAGGAGCTGCTTGCCGTCGTACGCGATCGAGTACCAGATCGCCTCGAAGGCGTACGGGCTGGCCGGGTTGGGTCTCACCGTGATCGGTGTGCGCTTGCCTGTGTTGTCGAGGAGTTGGAGCTCCGGGACGACCTTGGCACCACGGTGTCGCAGGCCTACCAACAGCTGGTTGTCGTAGGCGGTCAAGGTGACCGGCTCGGCCGGGCTGACGTCGACCATGGTCCAGTCGTCGAGGGTTTGCGGCTTGTCGTCAGCTTTGTCGTCACTGCAGGCGGTGAGGGTCGCGAGCACCAGGATCGCGATCGCAGCGAGGCGCCGCATGTCAGCGGCTCTGCGGAAGCTTGGTGGTCCTCTTCCGGCCGGTCCGCGGCGCGGACGGCGGTGGCACGACCGGACCGATGTCGCCGTCCGGCGCGGTGTCGAGGTCGATGATCACCGGGGCGTGGTCGCTCGGGCCGGTGCCCTTGCGGGCCTTGCGGTCGATCCACGCGGCCTTGACCCGCTCGGCGACCGGTTCGGTGGCGAGCATCAGGTCGATCCGCATGCCGAGGTCCTGGTGGAACATGCCGGCGCGATAGTCCCAGTAGCTGAAGATGCGGTTGTCCGGCCAGCGGTCGCGGACGACGTCGTGCAGGTCCTTCGCGGCCATCAGTTCCGCGAGCGCCTGCCGCTCGGGCGGGGTCACATGCGTCTGGCCGACGTACGCCACCGGGTCGAAGACGTCGGCGTCGGTCGGGGCGATGTTCATGTCACCACAGACGATCTGATCGACCGGTCCGCTCGCCACGACTTCGGTCAGCGCCGCCAACCAGGCGAGTTTGTAGTGGTAGTGGTCGGAGTCGGGCACGCGACCGTTCGGCACGTACAGCGAGTGGATCCGGACACCGCCACAGGTCGCCGCCACCGCGCGGGCCTCGGGATTCGGGAACCCGGGCGCGCCGGCGACTCCGGTCACCACGTCCTCGAGCCCGACCTTGGACAGCAGGGCGACCCCGTTCCACTGCGGTTCGCCGTACAGGCCGATCTCGTAGCCGCGGCCGGTCAGCTCGTCACCGAGCAGCTTGCTGAACGCGTCGTCGGCAAGCTTCGTCTCCTGCAGGCACACGACGTCCGGCTGCCGCTCGTCCAGCCAGTCCAGCAACCGCGGCATCCGCTGCTTGACCGAGTTCACATTCCACGTGGCGACTCGCATCCGACCAAGGTAGCGCCAGCCACGGACCATTTCAGCCGAGCTTCGGCGCCCGCCAGACGAGAGTGTTCAGGAGGTCGGTGCCCGGACGTTCGACGCTGTTGTTGTGCCGGGGTTTGTCCTTGCGTCCCCAAGCGTCGTTCCCCAGCCACGGCGGTACGCCGAACGGCAGGTCCCGCGGCGGGATCGGCGCGTAGTCGGACTCGGCGAACTTCACGCCGTAGTTGGGAACCGTGTTGTCGCCGTCCGGATCCGGCGTGACGATCGCCCGCAGCTCGACGATCGCGTGCCGCCAGCTGTCGACGAGCACCTTCGGGCTGCGACTCGACGGATGCGGCACCTCGAACAGCGGTACGTCGGGCCTGTCGGTCCACAGGTGAACGGCCGAGCGCGCCTGGGTGCCGAACGCGACGATCGCCTGCAACTCGGGGCCGGTGATCAGGTCGAGCAACGTGTTGCGCCAGGCGAGCTGGTCAGGCCGGGAGAGCAGCGGTGCCGCTTGCTGTGCGCGAGACGGTCGGAGCGCGTAGGCGTACGCGTTGATCAGTGCGTAGCTGCGGGTCAGACCGAGCTTGCCCAGGAAGCCCTGCACGCGCTGACCGGCATCACCGACCAGCGTGCGACCCGCGACGCGTTCGGTCGGGCCCGGGTCGGACGCGATCGCCAGCAGCCGGGCCGTGCGATTGAGCCGTCCCCGATAGAAGACCGGGCCCCAGTCGTGCCAGAACAATTCCCGGAAATCCGCATAACTGGGAACTTTCGCGAAGTGCCGCGCCACCGGAGCCGGCGGGCCGGGATCGAAATCACCCATCGAAGTACCTCCCCCTCGGCGATACGCTCGTAATCAGGGGCGGCAACGGGGATTCTACGGGAGGGTGGGCCATGTTTGTACTGCGTGGAACCGTGATGACGATGCGATCGGGAGGGGACGTTCTCTCCGGCGGCGCGGTCTACGTCGGCGACGACGGGTTGATTGCGGCGGTCACGCCGTTGGACCCGGTCCCGGCAGGATTCGGGAATGCGCCGCGGATCACCGCGGGCGGGTTGATCTGCCCGGGTCTGATCGATCTGCACAATCATTTGATGTACAACAGCCTGCCCTTGTGGACGGAGCCTTCACGGGCCGTTCCGTGGACCTCGCACAATCAGTGGGGCCGCGCGCCGACGTACAGCAGCCAGATCAGCCAGCCGGCCCGCCTGCTCGGCGCCACCGCGGGACGAGCGCTGTTGCGGTACGTCGAGACGCGGGCGATCGTCGGCGGTACGACGTCGATCCAGGGGAACCCGCGCGGCGCCGTACCGCCGGACAACGACCTGATCCGGAACGTCGACTCGGAGAAACTCGGGACGCACGACGATTTCATCCGGGTCAGCACCCTCGTGGCCGACAACGCGGCCGCGCTGGCGCCGTACGCCGCCGCTGTGCAGGCCGGGCGTGGATTCATCGCGCATTCGGCGGAGGGGTCGGATCCGAAACTGCGGGCCGAGTTCCGGCTGCTCGCCGATGTCGGTGTGGTGAAACCGCAGCTGGTCGCGATTCATGGCGGGGCGTTGAATGCCGATGATTTCGCGGCGATGAAGGTGGGGAATTCGAGTCTGGTCTGGTCGCCGTTCTCGAACCTTTGGTTGTACGGGGCAACGGCCGATGTGAAAGCCGCCCATGCGGCCGGCGTGCGGTTGTGCCTGGGGTCCGACTGGGGTCCGTCGGGGACGCGAACTGTCCTGTGGGAGTTGAAGGTTGCCGATCTGTGGAACAAGACGCAATCGGTCTTCACCGACGAAGAACTGGTCCGGATGCTGACGTCGAATCCCGGTGAGGCGTTGTCCGGGGTCTGGCCGCGTCCGGTCGGCCGGCTCGAGCCCGGCGCGCTCGCGGACCTGGTCGTCGTCCGGCGTTCTGCCGCGGGCACCTATCGCAGTGTGATCGAGGCGACCGAGTCCGACATCCGACTGGTCGTCGTGGGCGGCCGGGCCCGGTACGGCCTCCGGTCGCTCATGACACCGCTCGCGCCCGCGGCGACGCCGATCAAGGTCGGCCGGCTGTCGCGCGCGATCGACTACGGCGACCCGGCCGTCACCTGGAAGACCGTCGTCGCGGACCTGGAAAGGATCCGCAGCGACCCGGCCGGGGCGTCCGCCCGCGCCGCCGTCACCTTCGCTGCACTCATCGGGGACGGTGTGGCCGGGAACGGTCTCGCCGACTCGTTCGTGCTGCTACCCGACATGCCCGCGCCCGAGGTCGACGACGAGATCCTCCGCGGCGGACCCGCCACCCCGTCCCCCGAGCCCGTCACCATCCCACCGCTGGAACCACTGACCACCGGCACGGCCTGGTTCGACACAGTCGACGCGAACCCATTCCACAACGGTCTCCTCAGCGGCCTCCGCGCGTACGCCGGTTGACCCTACTCACCTTCTGTAGTTATCCACATACTTGAAGTCACCGGTCCTGTGGGGGTCGATTCGAGGCACTCTCTTTGGCAAGGAGATCGGCGGCGAAGGGTCCGGAATGGGAGATCTCGACTGCGAACCGGCGGACATCACCGCGCTGGTGGCGTATCTGCGCGACATCGGGCAGCACGAACTACTGACCTTGGAGGAGGTGAACGAGCACTCGTACTGGATCGAGGCCGGCCTGCTGGCGGCAGAGCGGTTGACCGGCGATCCGGGGCGGCACGATCCGCGCGACCTACAGAAGGTGGTCGCGCTCGGGCAGCACTCGTGGCAGCGGATGATCGAGGGCAACCTGCGCCTGGTCGTGTCCCTCGCCCGGCGGTACGGCGGGAAGGGCATCTCGCTGCTCGACCTGATCCAGGAGGGCAACATCGGGCTGATGCGGGCGGTCGAGCGATTCGACCACCGGCTCGGGCACCGGTTCTCGACGTACGCGATCTGGTGGATCCGGCAGTCGATCGGGCGCGCGATCTCGGACCGTTCCCGCCTGGTCCGGATGCCGGCCCAGGCGTACGCCGACGCGTCCCGGGTGGCGTCGGCGCGCCACGACCTGACCCAGGAGCTGGGACGCGAACCCGGTACGCCGGAGCTCGCGCGGGCGACCGGCCTGAGCATCGCGCGGATCGAGCGGGCGCAGGCATGGCGGATGCAACCCGAGACGCTCGATGTCGAGGAAACCGACCCGGTGATCGACGACGACCCGATCGTCCTGCGGGCCGCACTGCGCCGGGACCTTGCCCATCACCTCCAGTTTCTCGACGACCTGCACCAGTCCGTGCTCCACCGGCGGTACGGGCTGCACGGCCATATCCCGTCCACTCCTGAGGAGATCGCGATGCAACTAGGTCTGAACTCGGCGAAGGTCCGCGCGCTGGAGCGAGAAGCCCTGCGGCAGCTTCGGCGCCGGGCACTGCCCCAACTCCGCGACTACGTCGCCTGACCAGCCGGCTTGCTCAACAGCCCCTGGTTGAGTGCGCTGATCGGCTTCTTGGTGCGGCTGGGATGATGGGGGGTGTGAGACTTCTGCGTACCCCCTGGCCGCGTGAGCTGGGCGAGGCCGTGTCGGCCGCCGCCCGTCAGTCGACCGGGAGCAAGGAAGACGTCCTGGCCGCCGTCGAGTTGACCAACGGCCGCTGGGTCGCCGGTACTCGCGCGGCCGTCTACCTGCCGTCGGACGCCGCGGACGCCGACCGCCGGGTCGGGTGGGAGAAGATCGAGCGCGCCAACTGGGACTCCGAGGCGTCGGTCCTGCACGTCTACGAGACGACCGACTTCGGCACCCCGCTGCGGGCCACCGAGCTCAAGGTCGAGGACCCGGGCCGCTTCGGTCAGCTCCTCCGCGAGCGCGTCGACGCGAGCATCGTCGTACAGCGTCACGTCCCGCTGGCCGGCAAACGCGGCGTACGCATCGTCGGCCGCCGCAACCCGGCCGCCACCGACGCGTCCGTCACCTGGAACTTCGTTCTGGACAAGGGATTGGAGCCCACCCAGCCCGGCGTCGTGGACGCGGCCGAGGCGGCGCTCCGACAGGTGCGCGACGAGTTCGGAATCTGACCCGGCAGCGGCCCGAATCCCGTTTTTGTAGTTCGCGGCCCGCCTGCTAACCTACTCAGGTCCTCGGGGATCGAGGGCTTGAGCACCACCACGATCCCGCGTAGCTCAATTGGCAGAGCAGCCGGCTGTTAACCGGCAGGTTACTGGTTCGAGTCCAGTCGCGGGAGCAACACATCAGCCGGGCCTCCACTGGAGCCCGGCTTCTGCATTTCCCAGGCCGCTCAACCGCCTGCCGGGTAAGTTCGGGGAATGAGTTACCGGGGGTGGGTGGGGCTGGTCGGTGGGCTCCTGTTGCTAGCGGGATGCGGAACCGAGGCCGCAGGGTCCGGGGCAGTTGGCGGAGGGCCGACGTCGCCGAGAGCGAGTACTCCGACTGTCGCGCCGACGCCTACTCCTCCTCCTCCAACCTGTCCTGCATCGGGCGCGATGATCACCGTCGGACCCGTTGAGCCGGCGCTCGGCCATCGAGCCGTCGTACTCAAGCTGACGAACTGCCGGACCGCTCCGATCACGGTCAACGGCTACCCGGACGTTGCCGTACTCAACGCTCGCCGACGAACGATGAACGTGACCATCGCGCACGGTACGTCATACATGGCACGAGACCCAGGCCCGACCCAGATCCGCCTAGATAAAGGAGAATCAGCGCTCGCCGCCGTCTCCTGGTCGAGCACCGTGGAAGTTGCCGAGGACAAGGCCTCCGGCACCTATCTCGCCGTCGCGCGCCACCGCGGAGAGCGACCGGTGATCCGGCCGGTCGACACCGACCTCGGTACGACGGCCAAGGTCACGCTGACCGCCTGGTGCCTGAAGTTCCCGAATTGATTCGCCACAAATCTATTTCGGCTCACCTATTGGCCTAGACCGCCAACTGGGCTACTTTCCTCTGCAGTATCCCGAGGGGGCCTCGGGGATGGAGGGGAAGGAACCCTGTGAACATCAAGAAGGTTTTCAACACCAAGGGTGGCCGGCTGCTGGTGGCCGCCGTACTGGGGGCCGGCGTGCTGGTCGGTGTCACGGTCGCGGCGAACGGCGCCGTACGACCGGACTGCAAAACCCTGTCGTACCCGCTCTGCGCGCGCTCGGTCGCCGCGGGGCAGGTCGTCGACAACAGCATCCCGGCCAGCAAGCTCGTGCCGGCCGATCGCGCAGCGTTCCTCAAGAACACGGACGTGTACGGCAAGTCCGGTGTGTCGGCCGACTTCAAGGCCGTGACCATCGACAAGATCGGCGGGTCGTTCAAGACCAACAAGACCAAGGTGGGCGAGTTCAAGCTCGAGCCCGGCACCTGGCTGCTGAACTCGACCGCGTTCTTCGCCCGCACCACCGCCGGCGCTGCAGGCACCCGGCCGCAGCTCGCCCTCCGCGTCGGAGCCTCCGACACGGCGTTCGGCACCGACTACGGCACCATCCTCGGCGCCGAGATCTCCCCCGCGAAGGACCGCGAACTGACCGGCTCGACGGTCAAGGTCGTGACCGTCGACAAGGCAACCACGGTCGAGGTCTTCGCCTTCGGCTACAACGACGACGCCAGCGCGGCCGGAAGCGGCGAGATCGCCGCCTCCGCGTCCGTCGTAGCGGTCCTGGTCGGCTGACCGGGCACCAGCTCGTCAAGGAGACCCTGACCGCGTCCGGCGGTCAGGGTCCCTTCGTGCTTCAGGAGGAAGTGTCTACTTCCCCTTCTTCCGATCGATCGCTCGCTGGATACGTTGCTGAGGCTGACCGAGGATCTTCGCGAGCAGCGGCACGCGGTACTTGTACGCCGCGATCGCGCCCACCACGATCACCAAGAAAATGAACCAGCCCATCGGGGTTCCCTTCTTCTGGACCTGCCTCCATCATGCCCGGTCCGCGGTAATCACAGCTCAGTCAAACCCCTGACCCGCCCCTGGTTTCGGACCGCGTCAGCGGCCGGCGGTCAACCTCTGCCGTCACCGGACCTGTTCTGCCAGCAATTCCCGGGCCAGAACCTCGGCCCACCACAGCTCGACGCGTTCGGCCGACCAGCCGCGCTCGTCGATCAATGTGCGGTAGACGTCCACGTTGCACACGCCGGCGTAGATATCGACGGCCGTCTCGACCTCCAGGCCCTCGCGCAGCACGTTCTTCCCCCAGGCGGAGAACACTGCGACGCGAGTTTGGTCGGCCTTGCGGCGGCCGTCGCGGTAGGCCGCGTCCAGCTCCGGCTCGGCGCGTCCGGCCTCCCGCAGGAGCAGGATGACATCCCCGGCGCGCTCGTACAGGCGCCGGTCGAAACCGGCCATCGCGGCGAGTTGCCGTGCGGGATCGTCCTTCGCGGCCTCCAGGTCGGCGAGTTGGCGGTCCAAGTCACCGGACAGGTCGGCCGCGTCGGCCAGCGCCTGGGTGAGGCCAGTCTTGTTCCCGTACACCGCATAGACCGTCGGCGCGGAGACGCCCGCCTCCCGCGCCACGTCGCGCACGGTGGTGGCGGCCCAGCCGCGGCTGACGAACAGCCTGCGGGCGGCGTCGGCGATCTCGGCGCGGGTCTGCAGCGCTTGCGCCGTACGGCGCATCGAGTCGTACCGCCGTCGCTCCACCTCTGCTCCCATGCCCGCACCCTAGCCGGATCGACGCTTTACGCTGCTTATAATGAATATGATCAGCGTAAGAGTCCAGCGAAAGGCGCACAGATGAAGCTCGTGATCTTCGGGGCCAACGGCCCGACCGGACGGTTCACCACCGCCCAGGCACTCGCCGAGGGCCACGCCGTCACTGCGATCACCCGGCACCCGGAGACGTTTCCGCTCAGCGACGAGTCGCTGAGCGTCACGAAGGCGGACGCCCTCGATCCCGACGCCGTACACCGAGCGGTGGCCGGGCACGACGCGGTGATCTCGACGCTGGGCGTGCCGTACGGCTCCGAGGCGCCGACCACGTTCTCCGTGTCCGCCGCCAACATCGTGAAGGCGATGACCGCCCATCGCATCCGGCGACTGGTGTGCGTGACCTCGACCGGCGTACCGATGAAGCCACCGCCCGGCGAGACGCTGATCTACCGCAAAGTGGTGGTGCCGATGCTGCTCAAGATGGGTCGCCCGCTGTACGAGGACGGCGGCCGCATGGAGGAGATCGTCGCCCGCAGCGGCCTGGACTGGACCGTCATCCGCCCATCAGGCCTGTTCGACGGCGACCAAGTCACCAGTTATACCGTCGGCGCACCGCAGATGGTCGGCCGCTTCACATCCCGCCGCGACCTCGCCGATGCCCTCCTCCGGGAGGCTGTCGAAGGACGCAACCTCCGCTCAGTTGTAGAGGTCATCACCACCGAAGACACCCCGAGCGTCTACCGCGTGTTCCTGAAGGAAGCCCTCCGCATCGGCAGCAAGCCCTAGCCCGCCACCACCCGCCCCGCACCTCCATCCCGCCCGCCCCGCCCGGACCCGATACGATCTCCCGCACACGGGGCGGTAGCTCAGCTGGTTAGAGCAGGGGACTCATAATCCCTGGGCCGCGGGTTCGAGTCCCGCCCGCCCTACTTTGGGTCTGTGTGAGCCCGGGTCATCCTTCACAGGTTGGCTCGGGCTGCCAGCCGGACAGGGCGGCTTGACCTGGAGCGCGCTTCAGTAACGAGGCTGGTGTCATGAACACACCCACGATGGCCCTCGGGGCGATGTACTTCGGCACGAGGGTGGACGAACGGACCGCGTTCTCGATCCTCGACCGGTACGTCGAACTGGGCGGGGCCTTCATCGATACCTCAGACAACTACAGCTTCTGGACCTCCGAGACCGGCTTCGGCGGCCAGAGCGAGGCGCTGCTGGGTCGCTGGCTGGCGTCCAACCCCGGGGTCCGCGTCCGCCTCAGCACCAAGGTCGGTGCCCAGCCCACGCGGGTCGGCGGGTTCCCCGATCACCTCGAAGGGCTGCGCGAGGACGTCGTGCGCGGAGCCATGGCACAGAGCTTGGAGCGGCTGGGCGTGGACGGTGTCGACCTGTACTGGGCGCACGTGGAAGACCCGACCGTTCCGGTGGAGGACCTGGTCGAGACGTTCGGCGGCCTGGTCCGTGACGGCCTGAGCGCTCGCTGGGGCGTGTCGAACCACCCGTCCTGGTTGCTCGAGCGGATCCGGGCCACCGCCGAACGCGCCGGCCACCCGCAACCAACCGCCTACCAGGAGCGCTACTCCTACCTTCAGCCCGCCGGCGGCATGGCCGTGGAAGGCCAGCCGATCCCGCTGGGAATGCTGTCACCGGACGGCCTCGACTTCCTGCGACGCAACCCGTCGTTCGACGGCTGGGTCTACACCGCCACCCTCCAGGGCCGATACGACCGCAACGACCGCCCACTCGAGACCGAGTACCGCCACCCCGGCACCGAACGACGGCTGGCGGCGCTGACCCGTGTCGCGACTGCGCGCGGACTCCGACCGGGCCAGGTGGTGCTCGCGTGGCTGGCCTCCGGGACCCCGGCGCTGACCCCGATCGTCGGAGCCAGCAGCGTCGAACAGGTCGAGCAGGCCGTGGCAGGCGCGTCCACCACCCTCACCGACGATGAACTGACGGCGCTGGACGGCGCATAGGTCACGACGCCGTTCATCTTCAACCCCGGCACCCTCACCTGCGGCGGTCGGCCTACAGGCTGAAGGCTATTGAGCGCAGGATCAGTGCGGCGAGGAAGACGGCTGTGAAGGCCAGGTCGAGTGCCAGGCCACCTACGCGGACCGGTTTCAGGACTCGTCGTACTCGGCCGATTACCGGCTCTGTCCAGGCGTGGGTCAGGGCGCGGGCTCGGCTTGCCCATTGAGGGCCGTTTGCCAGGACGCCCGTCCAGTCCAGCACCATTCGTGCGATCAACACCAAAATGAACGCCGTCAGGATGTACCCGACGAGAGCTCCGATGAGGCTCATGACCAACTCCTCCGTGACCGCCGCGCTGACCGTCTTATCAGTGTGAACGCTGCAGGCCACGGAGGAATGTCCCCAGCGCCGTCTTCTTAGCGGACTATCAGGTCGGAGACCGGTGGGGTTGCCCCTTCGGAGTTCGGAGGGGCAACCCCAGTGGGTGGGTTAGTGGCGGGTGACCGCGGCGTAGGCGTCGACTATGCCGTGGCCGTAGAAGCCGTTGAAGTCTCGCGTTCCCTCGCAGAGGGCGTTGAACTCTTCGGAGCGGCCTTCGTTGATGTAGGTCTGTAGTGGCGGGTTCGGGCAGGCGCGGGGCTGCGCCGTGTTCATCAGGATCCGGCCGACCTTGTCCGGGTCCATCCCGAAGTCGCCGTGGCTCTTCTTACCGAACTGGCTGACGATCAGTGCGGCCACGCCGGTGGCGTGCGGTGATGCCATCGATGTGCCTTGGAGCACGTAGTAGTACCCGCACTTGGTGAAGTCCGTGACGCCGGCCGGGCACTGCTTCTGCGCTCCTGCCGTGACGCCGGCAGGGGTGATGTTTCCGGCCGCGTCGACCAGTCCGGCGACCTGCAGCGTGTTGACCGGGTACGTCGACAGGATCAGGTTCTCGTTCGTCCGGTGCTGCGGCGTACCGAAGTAGTCGCGGAACCAGCCGCCGGGCGCCGAGACCTCGGTCTGCTCAACGCCGTAGTTGGAGTAGTCGGCCTTCGTCGTCGACGGACCGAGCGCCGAAACACCGATCACGTGCGGGCCCTCGACCGGCAGATCAACGCAGGTCGCGTTGTCGATCGGCCGCGGGTACGCCGTGTTCACCGGGAAGTCGGGGCTGCTGATGTCTGTTCGTGGCTTCCCGAGATCCTCGTGGTTGTTGCCGAGCGAGCCGACGAGCGTGACGCCGTGGTTGTGCGCGTAGTTCAACGCCCGGTTCATCGTCCGGATGATGACGCGCTGCTCAGCCTGCGCCTCGGGGCTGTCGGCCGGGTTGGCGGTGCAGTTGTACAGCCACGGGTCGACGTAGAACGACATGTTGACGACATCGAGTCCGACGTCACCGGCGTACGTGAGTGCGTCCGTGACCGGGCCGAGGAACAGGTAGCCGCTGTCCTGGCCGCCGCGAATCTCCACCAGCGTCACGTTCGGCGCGACGCCGGAGACGCCGGTGCCGTTGGCCGCGGCACCGATCGTGCCGGCCACGTGGGTGCCGTGACCGCTGTCGTCCCAGCCGACCGGGTCGACACAGCCGCGGAACTCGCACACACCGTCGATCTCCGGGATGTCCGGCGCGAAGTTGCGGGACAACTTCCAGTCGAAGTTCGGCGCGATGTCCGGGTTGCGGGCATCGATGCCTGAGTCGAGTACGCCGACCTTGACCGACTTCTTGCCCGGCTGGACCGTCCGCGCCAGATCGGAGCGAACCATCTTCAGACCCCACAGTTGCGCGTCGAGTGGGTCCATCCCGACCGTCTTCTTGGCCGCCGCTGCTCCGGCCTTGCTGGTCCCGCCGTTCTCACTCTCGACGTTGAGTGGCTTCTGCTGCGGCACGGTGCCGATCGGCCGGCTGCGGGCCGCGCCCTCGACCGCGCTCGACGCGGACACGCGGCTGACGAATCCCGTCGCGGCCGCGCGCACGGTCAGCGTGCCCAGGTTCGCGTTTTCCTTGACCACTTCACCGCCGGCGGCCTTGACCGCCGCGATGGCCTGGTTACGGTCCGCGCCCACCTCGAGCAGGACCAGGTATTCGGTGTCTCCTCCGGCAACGCTCGTAGCCCCGGCGCCGGCTGTGACCGGTACCGCGAGCGTGGCAGCGACCAGAGCGATAGCCCCGGTCACCGCCATCAGACTTCTCCGGACGTCCCTCATTGGTGGATCCCCTCCCCTGGAGAATGTTGTGACGGGCCTCACAGTAGGTCGGAGCGCCGCAACCGAGAAGGGGACGACGTTGTCAGTTCCCGAAGCAAAAGCGCACCGCCGGGTGCGGCATGCTGGGCTGCCTCACGATCAGCGTCGACGAAGGGGTGGTCATGGACTGGAAGGATCTGCCGATCGATCACTGCCCGCGGGGTGACGAGGTGGAGATGTTGCAGTTCGCCTTGGACCGGGTGCGGCAGCAGTTCGCGTGGAAGACCGGCGGCCTCACCGCCGAGCAACTCCGGCAGACGCATCCACCGTCGACGATGACGCTGGCGGGACTGATCAAGCACATGGCCTTCGTGGAGGACGGCTTCACCGGGCGGGCGGCCAAGCAGCCGCTCGCTCCGCCGTGGGACACGCGCAGTTGGGTCGAGAACGACCGCTGGGTTTGGGAATCCGCGGTCACCGACGATCCGGACGAGCTGTACACGCTCTGGTACGCCGCTGCCGCGCGCTCCCGCGCCGCCTGGCAACAGCTGAGCGCGGACGGCGGCCTCGACGCCTTGATCGAGGACCCGGATCCGGCCTGGACCTCGAACCGCCGGCGCATCGCGTTCGACCTGCTCGAGGAGTACCTCAAGCACACTGGCCATGCCGATGTCCTGCGCGAGGCCGTCGACGGTGTGACGGGAAACGATCCTGACTGACATCGCGGGCGCCTTGCGGGATTCGTACGGCGTCCACGCGGCCGAACTGCACCGGATCCCCGCCGGCACCAACACCATCAACTACCGCGTCGTCGCCGAGAACGGCCGGCGGTGGTTCGCCAAGCTCTACCGTGGCGACTTCGAGCGCGAACGCGCGGCGATCGAACTGACGGAGTTCGCCCGCGACGGCAAGGTCCCCGTACCGGCGGTACGGCGAACGCTCGATGGCGACGTGATCTGCCAACGGGTGCCGATGTCGTTGTGGGAGTTCGTCGACGGCGAGACGGCCGAGGGCGGGATCACCGGTGCTCGCTGGCAGGCGGTCGGCACCGTGCTGGGCAGACTGCATCGACGGTTGGCCGAGCATCCGGCCGCGACGCCGACGAGGCAACCCGCCGTCGGCGTGCGCGATGTCAGCAAGGCGCCGCGGTCCTTCGACCGGGTGATCGACGGGTATGCGAGCCGAGCGCAACTCAACCCCTTCGAGCAATGGGCCTGGGAGGCGGCCAAGGAGCGCCGGGGACTGCTCGAGCGGGCTGGCTCGATCCTGGCGGAACTGCCGGACCTGACGGTGCAGATCGTTCATGGTGATCTCGCCTCTCCGAATCTGATGCTGCGCGACGACGAGGTCGCCGCCGTGATCGACTTCCAGCCGCCGAGCCCGCGGTTCATCGCGTGGGAGATCGCCCGGATCGGATGCGACCCGCGCACCGTGATGCTCGGCGATGACTGGATCGACGGGCTCGCCGACCTACTGCTCGCCTACCGCGACGAACATCCCGCCGCGCATGTCGACGACCTCGTGTCCTCGGTCGCCACGGGATGCGCGTACACGCTCGCCTCGACGTACCCGCTCGCCGAGCCGCTCGACGATCCAGGCGCCGTCACTCCGTCTCTCGAGCTCTACGCCCGGGCGCGTCACGAGACCGCGCTCGTGCTGCTCGAGCGGCTCCCCGACGTACAGGAAAGGTTGCGGGGGCGGCTCAGACCGAGACCTTGAACATGCGCTCGGCGTTGTGCAGGGACTCGGTCACGATGGGCTGGGAGTTGGCGATCACCTCCTGCTGGTACGTGACGAGGTCCTTGTCCGACGTCAGCGCGCGGGTCAGTCGCGCGGCGTCCCATAGGGCGGTGTTGGCACCGGCGCCCGCGGCCGGGGTCATCGGGTGTACGGCGTCGCCGAGCAGGGTCACGCGCGATGATGACCAGGACGGAACCTTGATGCAGGTCCGCAGCGTGATCGGGAAGGCCGCGCCGGGCTCCCCCGCATCGACCAACTCGCGGATCGTCGGGTGCCAGTCGGCCACGGACCGCTCCACGATCGCCCACAGCTCCGCCGGGCTCATCGCGAAGAGCTCATCGTCGGATGCGCCGAGCACTGGGTTCGTCCCGGTCAGCACCGCCATCAGATAGTCGCCGTACTCCACCGGCGGCTCCCGGAACACCACCGGCGCGAACGCCGCACCAAGACCGGACCCGTTGCTCGCGAAGCAGAACCCGCGAAGGAACGCTTCCGGCGCTGTCTCCCGGACGGCCGGAGTCAACGGCACCTTCCCGTAGATGCAGCGCACCCCGATGTCCAGCACGTCGAGCTCCGGCACCAACTGACCACGCACGCGCGAACCGACACCGTCCGCGCCGACCAGCACGTCCGCGACCGCGGAAGTCCCGTCCGCAAAGGCGATCTCGACCCCGTCGGGCGTCTCGACGTACGACGCGAACTGCTTGCCGAACTGCAGCACGTCGTCGAGCCCGGTCATCAACGCGCGACGGAACGCATACCGATCCACCGAGGTCACGGCATCCGGACCGGCCACCGGGTACACCTGCTCGAACTGTGGGTTCAGCTGGTCGTCGAAGCCCGCCACCAGGTCACCGGGCTGCGTCGCCGTCGCGATCACCCGACGCCGCACCGCGTCCGGCAGCATCGCGGCCAGCGCCTCCTCGCCGACCGGGCTGATGTGGATCCGGTAGCCCTGCTTGCGGTACTGCGGGGAGGGATCACGCTCGAACACCGTGACGTCCACGCCCACCTTGAGCAACCCCTGTGCCAGCGCCAGTCCACCGATCCCCGCACCCATGACCGCGACCTTCATCTCCGACTCCAATCATCCGCTCGGCAAACTTTGTCATCCGTTTGGTTGATTAAGTTAGCACGCCGGATGGAAGTCCGCTAGGATGATTTTCGTGCGGCGATCACCGGAGCCTGAGCAGCGGCAACGCGACCCCGAGCGCAGCAAGCAGCAGTTGCTGGACGCGGCGGTGGTCGAGTTCGGCACGCACGGGTTCAGCGGGGCGCGGGTGAGTCAGATCGCCGCCCGCGCAGGCGTCAACAAGCAACTGATCTCGTACTACTTCGGTGGCAAGGAAGGTCTGTACCGTGCGGTCGCCGAACGCTGGCGGGCCGGCGAGCCGGATCTCACGGCGGACGCGGAGTCCCTCGGTGAGGTGGTCGGGGCGTATGCGAGTGCCACGATCGCGCAGCCGGACCTGCTCCGGCTGCTCGTCCGTGAAGCGGTCGAGCGGGACACCAGCAACCTGGACCGGGAGGGTCAGCGCGCCCGGTTCCAGGCGATGGTCGAGGACTTCAAGCGTCGGCAGGCCGACGGTGAACTGGCGCCCGACCTGGATCCGCGGCACACCGCGCTCGCGCTGTTCGGCCTCGCGGCCGCGCCGGTGGTGTTCCCGCAGATCGCCATGGCGCTGGGCCTGGACGTCGACGGCGAGGGTTTCGCCGCCGAGTACGCCGACCAGACGGCGAAGCTCGTCTCACACCTGAAGAAACCCTAGATCGCTCCGGAGATGGCGCGGTTGCGGAGTTCGGACTTGTAGGCCTCGAGCGCGATGAGTTCGCCGAACATCCGGTTGTACTCGTCCGCGCGTTCGATCGGGTTCGTCCGCTGCAGCTTCGACTTCAGGTCCTGGATGCGGCGCGCGCAGGTCAGCTCCTGCAGCCGAGCCAGCAACGCGAGCGCGTACGGCTCATCGGGCTCCCGGCCCAACCGCAGCGGATCCACCGCCAGCGCACCGACGACCGCGGTCGCCGGGTCGTTCCCGATGGCATCCCGTACGGCGACCACCCAGGCCTCACCGGGTGGCGCGGCGGACGGCCCACCGATCTTCGCCATCGCGGCCCGGATCGCTCCCAGCCAGGGATGGGTGAAGTCGTGGTCGTCGAGCTCGTCGAACGCGACCCCGACCAGCGACGGATGCTGCATCGCGACCTTCAGCACATCCCACTCGATCACGAACCGCTGGTCCCGCGGCGACGGAATATCCACCCGCGGCCGAGCGGGCTCAACGGTCCCAGCCGCGTGCGCGGTGTGCGCCTGCGCTTGTCCGTGTGCCTGCCCAGAAGTCGAATTCTGCCGGGAAGCAGCCTTGTAGACCTCGGAGCGGACCTGGTCCTCGTCCATCCCGAGATGCCCGGCGAGCTCGCGCGTGAACGCGTCCACCTTCGACCGGTCACGGATGCTGATCACCAGCCGCGCCGCATCCCGCAGCGCGTCGATCCGGGTGTCGGCCCGGTCCAGGTCGTACTTGGACAGCACGTTCCCCAGCACGAACCGGTACAGCGGGACGCGCCGCCCGATCAGCTCCCGGACCGCGGCGTCCCCCTTCTGCAGCCGCAGGTCGCACGGGTCCAGTCCGTCCGGCTCGACCGCGACGTACGTCTGCGCGGCGAACGCCTGGTCGCCTTCGAAGGCCTTGACCGCGGCGCGCTGACCGGCCGCGTCGCCGTCGAAGGTGAAGATCACCTCGCCGCGGAACTGGTCGTGGTCGAGCAACAGCTGCCGCAGCACGCGCGCGTGGTCGTCGCCGAACGACGTACCGCAGGTGGCGACCGCGGTCTGCACGCCCGCGAGATGACAGGCCATCACGTCGGTGTAGCCCTCGACGACCACCGCCTGCCGGCCCTTCGCGATCTCCCGGCGGGCGAGGTCCACGCCGTACAGGACCTTGGACTTCTTGTAGATCGGCGTCTCGGGGGTGTTCAGGTACTTCGCTTCGATCCGGTCGTCGTCGAACAGCCGGCGCGCGCCGAACCCGATCACGTCGGACGACGCGTCCCGGATCGGCCACATCAGCCGGCCGCGGAACCGGTCGTACAGCCCGCGCTGCCCGTCGGCGACCAGGCCGGACGCGACCAGCTCGGCGTTCGTGAAGCCACGACCGCGGAGGTGGCTGGTGAGCGCCTCGCCGCCGCGCGGCGAGAACCCGACCCCGAACTGCACCGCGGCGTCCTTGTCGAAGCCGCGCTTGTCCAGGAACTGCCGCCCGATCGACGCCTCGGCCGCGCCGAACAGGTTGTCGACGAAGAACTCGGCCGCGACCTTGTGCGCCTCCACGAGCCGCGGCCGCTGGTTACCCGGACCGCGCTGCACCGGCGCCCCGGAGTCCTCGTA
This sequence comes from Kribbella soli, assembly GCF_004331345.1. Taxonomy (GTDB): domain Bacteria; phylum Actinomycetota; class Actinomycetes; order Propionibacteriales; family Kribbellaceae; genus Kribbella; species Kribbella soli. The sequence goes on from NZ_SJJZ01000003.1 coordinate 1,100,861, forward strand.
GCGCAGCTGGATGCCGACCTTCGCGGCCAGCGTCTCGACCGCCTCGGAGAAGGTGATCTGGTCGACCTTCTGGATGAAGTCGATGACGTCGCCGCCCTCTTGGCAGCCGAAGCAGTAGAAGAAACCGCGGGACGGGGTGACGTTGAACGACGGCGACTTCTCGTCATGGAACGGGCAGAGGCCCTTCAGGTTGCCCCCGCCGGCGTTCTTCAAGGTCACGTACGAGCCGACGACGTCGTCGATCCGGGCGCGCTCGCGCACCAGCGCGATGTCCTCTTCCTTGATCCGGCCTGCCACCCCGCGAGTCTAGCCGGGCGGATCACGTAGGTTTGCGGGTATGCCACGTACTCTTCGCCCAGGTCAGCGGTCCGAGCTGTACGTCGTCGACGTCGCGACCAATACCCACCGGCTGGTGTTCGGCTCGGACGAGGTCCTGTTCGAGGCGCCGAACTGGCTCCCCGACGGGACTCTGGTTGTCAACGGCAACGGGCTGCTGTTCCGGGTGACGGACGCACTCGAGGAGATCGAGCTCGGCGGCGTACCGGCGATCAACAACGACCATGTGGTGAGTCCGGACGGGCGGACGGTCTACGTGTCGGCGGCCGACGGCCACGTGTACGCCGTACCGATCGAGGGCGGACCTGGACGCCGGGTGACGAACGATCGCGGACCGGGCTTCCACCACTACCTGCACGGAGTGTCGCCGGACGGTACGACGCTCGCATACATCGGGCTGGAGTGGGTCGGCGACCAGCGGATCACCAACGTGTGGACGATCCCCGCCGCGGGCGGCGCCGACACGAAGGTGACCGACGACGACTTCGCCGACGATGGATCGGAGTACGGTCCGGACGGCGCCTCGATCTACTTCAACTCGGAGCGCGCCGGTCAGGCACAGCTGTTCCGGATCCGGGTCGCCGACCGACACGTGGAGCAGTTGACCGACGACGAGCGGGTGAACTGGTTCCCGCACCCCGCCCCGGACGGCTCGGCCATCGCGTATGTCAGCTTCCCGCCCGGCACCGAAGGACATCCGGCCGATATCGACGACGTCCGCCTGAGACTGCTCCTGAAGGACGGCGAGATCCGCGAACTCATCACGCTGTTCGGCGGCCAGGGCACGATGAACGTCCCGAGCTGGTCGCCGGACAGCGCGTCCTTCGCTTACGTCACGTACCCGCTCTAGACCTCGGCGAGGTCCACCGAGGTGTCGGCGAGGCGGGCGGGGTCGACCTGTTTGCCGGAGCGGATGAGGTTCTGGACCGCGTCGATGGCGCCCCATGTGTTGACGTGCATCCCGGCCAGGACGTGGTGGTCGTCGTCGAGCCAGAACGCCACGTAGGCGCCGGACTTCGGGTCGCCGCGGAGGACGACCTGGTACGACGTTCCGCGCGGGATGTCCCCGGCGTACTCCATCCCGAGGTCGAACTGGTCGGTGAAGAAGAACGGGATCGCGTCGTGTGCCACGTCCTGCCCGAGCATCGCCTTCGCGACCGCCGCGCCGGTGTCCTTCGCGTTCTGCCAGTGCTCGACCCGGACGAACCGCCCGAACAGCGGGTGGTCCCAGCGGACCACGTCGCCGGCGGCGTACACGTCCGCGACCGAGGTCTGCAGGTCCGCACCGGCGACGATGCCCGAACCGTTCTCCGGTGTCGCGACCTCGATACCGGCCGCCTCGGCCAGCTCGGTGTTCGGCCGTACGCCGACCCCGACCACCACCAGATCCGCCGGAATCACCTCACCGCCGCCAACCCGGACCCCGGTGACCTGGGAAGTCCCCTCGAACCCCTCCACCCCGGTCCCGAACCGGAACTGCACCCCGTGCTGCCGATGGAACTCCGCGAACAGCTCACCGACCTCTTCACCGAGTACGCCGGCCAGCGCGGTGGACTGCGGCTCGACGACCGTCACCTCGCACCCACGCTCGCGAGCAGCCGACGCCGCCTCGAGCCCGATCCATCCGGCACCCACCACGACAACACGCGGCTTCGCGGCGTACGCGTCGGTCAGCGCCTGCGCCTCCTCGGCCGTCCGCAGGTAGTGCACGCCCTGCAGGTCTGCACCCGGTACGTCGAGCTTGCGGACCCGACTGCCCGTCGCGATCAGCAGCTTCGCGTAGGACACCTGCGAGCCGTCGTCGAGCGTGACTGTGTGCGCGGCCGGATCGATCGCGGTGACCGTGGCACCGAGGCGCAGGTCGATGTTGTTGTCGTCGTACCACTGCTGGTCGTGCAGCTGCGCGGACTCGGTCTGTTCCTTCCCGAGCAGCACGCCCTTCGACAACGGAGGTCGCTCGTAGGGCAGTGACTGCTCACTGCCGATCAGGACGATGCCACCGCTCCAGCCGTCCTTCCGGAGGGCCTCGGCCGCGGTCGCTCCCGCAAGACTCGCACCGACGATCACGATCTGCTCTGCATCAGCCATGACCGAACGATAGTCCTCCGCGACCCCTTGTCGCCGACGACGCGGATGACTACGTTGTCGCAGGACATCATACGTCCTATGACCTCCCTGGGAGAGCCATGCGCGTTCTCGCACCAGGCCGTCTCGCGGCCGCCGCCCTACTAGTGTTCACAGCCCTCACCGCGCCGCCTGCTCAGGCCGGCCACGACGACACAGCGCCCTTCGTCGACGACAGCGTGTTGTTCCAGCAGAAGACCGAGGGCTACTCATGCTTCCGGATCCCGGCCGTCGTGCATGCGACGAACGGCGACATGCTCGCGTTCGCCGAGGGCCGGGTCGCGGACTGCGGTGACGACGGCGACATCGACATCGTGCTGCGCCGGTCGACCGACGGCGGCAAGACCTGGGGCCCGCTGCAGCTGGTCTCGGACGGCAACGGCAGTACGCACGGCAACCCGGTCCCGATCGTGGACCGGAAGACCGGGCGGATCGTGCTCGTCACGACGCACAACGGCCCGCAGCCGTGCACGAACGGCTGCGACCGCGACCCGTACGTCCAGACCAGCGACGACTTCGGCGCGACCTGGACCGCACCCCGCGAACTGACCGACGCGAAGCTGCCGAGCTGGAACTTCTGGTACGCGACCGGCCCGATGCACGGCATCCAGCTCGAACACGGCCCGCACGCCGGACGGCTGATCGTCGGCGCCAGCTTCGAGACGTACGACGGGGTCGGGCCGCATGTCTACGGCACCCACCTGCTGTACTCCGACGACGCCGGCGAGACCTGGCACATCGGTGCGACGACCTCGCGCGACGACGGTTCGGTGATCGCGCAGGAGGTCACCGTGGTCGAGCTGACCGACGGCCGGATCTACGCGCTGGCCCGCGAACGCGGCACCGATCCGGGCAATCGCGCGTACGCGATCAGCAGCGACGGCGGGGACAGCTTCGACGCGCCGTTCCGGACGATTCCGAAGTTGGCGATGCCCGATGTCCAGGGCTCGTTGCTGCGGTTCAGCGCGCACAACGAGGGCGATCGGCGGAACCGGATCCTGTTCTCGGCGCCGGCGCATCCGGCCGCGCGCGAGGTGATGACCGTGCGGTCGTCGTACGACGAAGCGCGCTCGTTCGGCACGTGGCAGCAGGGCAAGGTCTTCTACTGGGGTCCGTCGGCGTACTCCGACATGGTCCGGCTGGACGGGGACGAGGCCGGGTTGCTGTACGAGGCCGGGGTCGCGAATCCGTACGAGTCGATCCGCTGGGCGCGGTTCAACGAGGCGTATCTGTCGACGCCGAACGGGACGCCGCCGGGGATCCCCGGTCCGCCCGCTCCTGGGCCGCTGACGCCCGACACCGGGCCGGCGCGCAATCCGGCGTACGTGCGCGGCGGGGCGACTGTTGCCGCAGGCAAGTTCGGGAACGGGCTCGCGCTGGACGGGGTGGACGATTACGTCGAGGTGCCGTACGACCGGTCGATCGATCTGGGCGCCGACGACTTCACGATGATGGCGTGGATCAAGTACGGCGCGACCACCGGGACGCACGCGATCCTGTGGGCGTACCGGACCGGCTCCGGCAGTACGCCGCAGGTGTGGTTGCGCGCGGAGCCGGAGAGCAAGCGGATCCGCGCGCTGCTGTCGGTCGATCGTTTCAACGTGACGGTCCAGTCGGCGTCGGCGTACAACGACGATCAGTGGCATCACGTCGTACTGCAACGGGTCGGCGGGAAGTTGCGGCTGGTGGTCGATGGCGCCGAGGTCGGCTCGGCGACGGCACCGGCCGGATCGGTGACGGCGGGCAAGGAGTTCGGCGTGCAGGGCATCCATGTCGGCCAACGCGTGGACGGTGTGAACCGCTTCCACGGCGCGCTCGACGAGGTCCGCGTCTACCGCCGGGCAGTCACCGACGGCGAACTTCAGCAGATCCGCGAGCAGAACAAGCCGATCACCAACCGGCTGGGCCTAGATCTGCCCTTCGACAAGGTGAGCGTGCCAGGCCAGGGCTGACGGGTCGGTAAGGGAGGCGACTTGGTCGACGATGACGCGGAGGCGGGCATCGTCGTCGGTCGCCTCCGCGAAGTCGGACCGGAACGGGACGTCCAGGTGCCGCGGGGCCGTTTTCCACAGGGCTTCCACGAGTTCGGTGAGAAGCTCGCGCTGGGTGGCCCGGCGGGCCTGGCGTTCGGGTGAGTTGAGGACGTGGAACATGCCGACGCCCTTCAACAGCCCGATCTCGGTGCGGGTGCCGTCCGGAACGACCAGGTCGGCCTCGTACCGAATCAGGCGGGACCGGCCGAACACGGCGTGCGTGGTCTGCTCGGCGGCGGTCGCGAACCGTCCGATGAGCTGACTGGTGACGTCCTTGAGTGCGCCCAGAGCCTGCCGACTGTCGTCGAATGCCGCGCGCGGCCAGTAGTTCAGCGCCTTCAGCCGCGCCCAGCCCTCGTCCAGCTCGGCGTCGGTTGCCTCCGGCAAGTACATCTGCCGGACCGTCTCCCAGTACGGCGCGGGCTCGGCGTCGACCGCGCCGAGGTCGATGTGGTGCGCGACGATCCCGTCCTCGACGTCGTGCACCGAGTACGCCACGTCGTCGGCGAAATCCATCACCTGCGCCTCGAGGCAGCGCCGCTCCCCCACGCCCTGGCGCAACCAGGTGAAGACCGCGAGGTCGTCGTCGTACACCCCGAACTTGCGCTCGTCCGGCCGGCGGGGCCACGGGTACTTCGTCGCGGCGTCGAGCGTCGCGCGGCTCAGGTTGAGGCCGACGCTGCGCCCTTCGGCGTCGAACGTCTTCGACTCCAGCCTGGTCAGCAGCCGCAGCGTCTGCGCGTTCCCCTCGAAGCCGCCGATCTCCGCGGCGACCTGGTCCAGCGCACGCTCGCCGTTGTGACCGAACGGCGGATGCCCGAGATCGTGCGACAGGCAGGCCGCGTCCACGATGTCCGGATCGCAGCCGAGCGTCGCCGCCAGCTCGCGGCCGATCTGCGCGACCTCGAGGCTGTGCGTCAACCGGTTCCGCACGAAGTCGTCGCTGCCGGCTGTCACGACCTGCGTCTTGGCCGCCAGCCGTCGCAACGCCGCACTGTGCAGCACGCGCGCGCGATCACGAGCGAACGCGGTCCGCCCCGGTCGCTTGACCGGCTCGGCAACCCATCGCTCGGCGTCGTGCTCGTCGTACCACTCATGCTGCTTCCTCATTACCGCTCACAGTAGCCGCGCCCACCGACACTTTGCGGGCCCTTCAGGAAACGCCGTACCGGATCCAGATGACGCCGTCCTTGAATACTTCGGTGCCGGCGTGCTGAAGATTGAGACGTCCGGTGTCGTACCAGCGGTCGCCGCCGATCAGCACCGGGTGCACGAGGAGCGCGAGCTCGTCGATCAGTCCGAGCGCCAGACAGGCCCGGAGCAGTACGCCGGACACATCGACGCGGACCGTCTGCACACCGCGGCGGCCCATAACGTCGAGCACTTCGACGAGATCGACCTGGTCGTAGCCGGTGATCAACTCGCGGGTCGTCGCGTCCGGCGGGCGCTCCGGCGTCTGGTCGGCGTACAACGCGAGGACGCCGGACCAGTACCCCAGCTCCCGCAACGAGTCCCAGCTCCGGACCTGCGCCCGCTCGTCCACCACCGCCAGCAGCGGACCCTCCGCCCGCGGACCGCGCCGAGGAGCCGCGAGTACGGCGTTCTCCTGGGCGACGATCGTCGCGGCGTCGATCAGCGTCACGTCCTCCTGCCACAGCGACGCCAGCGCATAGAACCGCGCGAGGTCGACATCGAATCCCGACGTCACCCCGTCCAGCGAGACCGCCAGCTGAGCCACCACATGAGGCCGCATGTCCCCAAACCTAGAGACGGCCACCGACAGATCCTGGTTGCAGAGACTCCTTTGCAGAGATTACTCTGCATCCATGCGACGGATCGATGCCCGGAGTCTGCGTGGACTCGCCCACCCGCTCCGGATGCGCATCTTGGAGGCGATCGAGCTCGACGGACCCGCGACGTCGAGCACCCTGGCGACGCGGCTCGGCGAGAACACCGGCACGATCAGCTGGCACCTGCGGCTGCTCGCCGAGCACGGGTACCTCGAGGAGGACCCCGACCGCGGCACGAAGCGCGAGCGCTGGTGGCGACTCCCCCACGGCCCGACCGTCCTCGACCCGGCCGAGTTCCTCGACGACCCGGAGACACGGCGCGCGCTCGACGTGTACCTGCGCGATCTCGTGGAGCGCTACTACGACCGCGTCCGGGCGTACGTCGCCGAGGACTGGCCGGCCGACTGGCAGCACGCAGCCGGTCTCTCGGACTGGCGCGACCTGCGACTGACTCCGGAGCAGCTGCACAAACTCAACGCGGAGATCGCGGCCGTCATCGACCGCTACACCGGCAGCGAACCGGTCGAGGGGTCCGAGCGCGTGATCGTCCAACTGCAATCGTTCCCGCGCCGCTCATGAGCCTGCTGCGCACGCACCGCGACTTCCGTCTGTTCTGGATCGGCGAGACGATCAACCGCTTCGGCAGCGCGACGTCATCGGTGGCGCTGCCACTGGTCGCGATTTCGATGCTCGACGCAACGACCTTCGAGGTCGGCCTGCTGACCGCGGCCGCCTGGGCGCCGTGGCTCCTGATCGGCCTGCCCACCGGCGCCTGGATCGATCGGGTACGCCGACGTCCACTCATGCTCGCGTCCTCAGCCGTCTCCGGCCTCCTGCTCGCCGTGGTTCCGCTGGTCGGCGAACTGCTGACGATCGGTTTTCTCCTGGTCATCGCAGGACTCGTCGGAGCAGCGTCGGTCGTCTTCCAGACGGCGTACACCGCCTATCTCCCGACCCTTCTGGATCCGTCCGATCACGCCGAGGGCAACGCGAAACTCCACGGCAGCGCGTCCGCTGCGCAGATCGCGGGACTCGGATGTGGCGGGCTCCTGGTCCAGTTCGCCGGCGCGGCAAATGCGCTGCTGGTCGACGCGGGCAGCTTCCTGGTCGCGCTCGGTTCCCTCGCCGCGATCCGCTTCCGGGAACGCCGTACGGACGCGCCTCGGCAGGCCGGCGCGATCCGGGAGGGCATCCGGCTGGTCGCAAACGACGTCTGGCTGCGAACGTTGACGATCTTCGGCGCGGTCTCGAACCTCGCCTTGATGGGCTATCAGGCGATCGTCGTCGTATTCCTGGTCCGCGAGGCCGGACTGTCCGCCGGCACGGTCGGCGCCCTGGTTGCGGCGGCATCCAGCGGTGGTGTTCTCGGCGCGCTCGTCGGCCGCCGGACCATGCGGTTCGGTACAGCGCGTGCGTTACTGCTGTGCGAACTCGGCTTACCGACGCTCGCGTTACTGATCCCGTTGGGTGGCGCGAGCCCGTGGTTCTACGTGGTCGGCGCGTTCGGCGTGAGCCTCGGCGTGGTCGGTGGAAATGTCGTGAAGGCGACGTTCCTCCAGTCCTACTGTCCACCTGACCTGTTCGGCCGGCTGACCGCGACGAACGCCTTCGTCAACTACGGCACCATCCCGCTCGGCGCGCTTCTCGGCGGAACCCTCGGCCAAACCCTCGGACTCACCACGGCCCTCTGGATCACGACAGCCGGCGTACCGCTGGCCGGCCTGGTCCTACTCCTGTCACCGATCCGTGGGCGCCGCGACCTGCCGACTCACCAAGGCACCGACACACCGGGGACGACCGCAGACTCCAACCGGATCCGCACCGCCTGACGGGCGCGCTCGTACCCCGCCTCGTCGTTGTGCAGGATCGACGCGAGGTTCGCGGCCTCGTAGTACGCATTCAGGTCGAACGCGAGCTGCACCGGATCGGCCGCGAGCTCGCCCCGCTCGACGGCCTCGGCGACCGCGGTCTCGATCAGGTCCATCCATTCGTGATGCACGGACGCGAGGTACTCGTGCACAGCGCCGTCGCGCGCGGAGAACTCGTGCGAGACCTTCTGGAAGAAGCAGCCGCCCGGGAACACCCGGCTCCGCGAGTAGTCCAGCCAGTGCCGGCTCAGCGCCCACACCCGCCCGAGACCGGGCTCGACCTCGTACGCCGGAATCACGACGTTGTCGGCGTAGATCCGGCGCGCGGCCCGGACGGTCGCCAGCTGCAGCTCCTCCTTGGAGCCGAAATGCGCGAACAGCCCGCTCTTGCTGATCCCGAGCTCGCTCGCGAGCCGCCCGATCGACAGTCCCTCGAGCCCGTCGACCGACGCGATGTCGACCGCACGGCGCAGGACGGCACGGCGGGTCTGGTCACCCCGCGCCAACCGTCCGTCGACCTTCTCCACGATCCCGATCCTAGGGGGTCTCCGTTGACTGCTACGCTGATCGAAACTAATAATACGACCGTTCGTATAGTTTGCTGGAGGGGATGTCATGCAGAAGCTGGTCAGTGTCGGATTGCAGACAATCGGAGTGTTGTCACCGCGACTCGGCGGACGGCTCGCCTTCAACCTGTGGCGCCGTCCGCTCGCCCGCGGCCGGGTCCGCACGAACGAGCAGGCCGTCCACGACGCTGCACACGTTGAGATTGTCAACAATGTGAAGACCTACAACTGGGGCGACGGCAAGCGCCCGGTGTTGCTGGTGCACGGCTGGCGCTCCCGCGCCTCGCGGTACGCCGCATTCATCACGCGCCTGCTCGAGCTCGGCTACAGCCCGGTGTCGTACGACGCTCCCGCGCACGGCGACTCGGACGGCGACGTCGTCTCGATCCTCGGCCACCAGCGGATCATCCGCGCGCTGGAGGAACGCCACGGCCCGTTCGAGGGCGTGATCGCGCACTCGCTCGGCGCACTCTTCGCGCTGTACGCCGTCCGCGAGGGCGTCGCGGCCAAGCGGCTGGTGATGATCAGCGGCGTCGCGGACTTCGGCTACCTGGCCGACACGTTCTGCGCCCAGCTCGGCCTGGGACCGAAGATCAACCAGCAACTGCGGCGACGGATCGAGCGCGGGTACTTCGACGGCGACGACCAGATCTGGACGCGCTTCTCGGTGCGCACCGGAAAGCTCGAGCTCCTGGTGATCCACAACGACGAGGACGAGATCGTGGACCCCGCGCAGGCCGACGTGATGCTCCGCAACTACGGCGACCGCGCGCACTTCCTGCCGACGACCGGCCTCGGCCACCGCCGGATCCTCTCGGACCCGGCGGTGATCACCGAAGCCGTGGCATTTCTCCAGGACTCGGATCAGGAGAAAGGCTCAGATGTCCCGGAAGGTCTCGATCTGAGCGCCTAGCGAGTTCAGGCGGGCGGCCAGGTCCTCGTAGCCGCGGTTGATCACGTAGACGCTGCGCAGGACCGACGTGCCCTTCGCGGCCAGCATCGCGATCAGCGTGACGACGGCCGGGCGGAGCGCCGGCGGGCACATGATCTCGGCGCCGGAGAAGTGCGTTGGGCCCTCGACCATCACCCGGTGCGGGTCGAGCAGCTTGACCCGGCCGCCGAGCTTGTTCAGGTCGGTCAGGTAGATCGCGCGGTTCTCGTAGACCCAGTCGTGGATCAGCGTCTGCCCGGTGGCGATCGCCGCGATCACCGCGAAGAACGGCAGGTTGTCGATGTTCAGGCCCGGGAACGGCATCGGGTGGACCTTGTCGATCGGCGCGTGCAGCTTCGACGGCCGGGTGGTGAGGTCGACGAGCCGGGTACGGCCGTTCTCGGCGAGGTACTCCGTACTGCGGTCGTAGTCGAGCCCCATCTCCTCCAGCAGCGCGAGCTCGATCTCCAGGAACTCCACCGGCGCGCGCCGGATGGTGATCTCGGACTTCGTGACGATCGCCGCGGTGAGCAGGCTCATCGCCTCGATCGGGTCCTCGGACGGCGCGTAGTCGACGTCCACGTCGATCTCGGCCTTGCCGTGCACGGTCAGCGTCGTGGTGCCGATGCCGTCGATCTTCACGCCGAGCAGGTCGAGGTAGAAGCACAGGTCCTGGACCATGTAGTTCGGGCTGGCGTTGCGGATCACCGTGACGCCGTCGTACCGGGCGGCGGCCATGATCGCGTTCTCGGTCACGGTGTCGCCGCGCTCGGTCAGCACGATCGGCTTGCCCGGGGCGATCGCCCGGTTCACCAGCGCGTGGTACTGCCCGCCGGTCGCCTTCACCTCGAGACCGAACGGGCGCAGCGCGGTCAGGTGCGGCTCGACGGTGCGCGTGCCGAGGTCGCAACCGCCGGCGTACGGCAGCTCGAAGGCGTCCTCGCGGTGCAGAAGCGGACCGAGGAACATGATGATGGAGCGGGTACGACGGGCCGCCTCGGCATCCATCGCGCTCAGGTCGAGGTGCGTCGGCGGGACGATCTCCAGGTCGCCGGCGTCGTTCAGCCAGGTGGTCTTGACGCCGATCGAGTTCAGCACCTCGAGCAGCCGGTTGACCTCTTCGATGCGGGCGACCTTGCGCAGCGTCGTACGGCCCTTGTTCAGCAGCGAGGCGCAGAGCAGCGCGACACCGGCGTTCTTGCTCGACTTCACGTCGATGGCACCGGACAACCTGCGGCCGCCGACCACGCGGAGGTGGACCGGACCGCCACCGAGAGAGACAATTTCAGAGTCGAGCGCCTCGCCGATCCGGGCGAGCATCTCGAGGGTGAGGTTCTGATGACCCTTCTCGATCCTGTTCACCGCACTCTGGCTGGTGTTCAGTACTTCCGCGAGCTGCGTCTGCGTCCAGCCGCGATGCTTGCGGGCGTCCCGGATGAGGTTTCCGATCCGGCTCAGGTAGTCATCGGTCATGAGCCGGACCTTATCTCACATGTGAGATACCGCTGCACCGACCCGCCGGTGTCAGCGTAGCGAACGTCACGCGTCCGCCGGTTCCGGGGCCCGGAAGGACCCACGCGACCTGGTGAATCGCCCGCAGCCTACAGTTACCCCCAACTCCCGCCGCCACCCGGAGAGGACCAGCAGATGCCCGACGACACCTCCGCCGCGGTGGTCAACGAGTTCGAGGCGGAGTCGTGGCCGCTGGAGGCCGCCGCGGACAGCCTGCACCAGGTCATCGAAGGATTCCACAACGGGGACACCCGGCCGCTGGTGATCGGCGACGGTGACCAGCCGGTGCTCGTGGTGCTGGCGATCGCCGACCTGGCCGACTTCCGGGCCCGGATCGCGGACCTGCTCGGCAACCCGGTCGACGCCGGCTGGCTGCGGTACTACTTGCGTTCCAACTTCGACATGAGCTCCGAGCGACTGGTCGAGCTGCTCGGTGTGGACACGGACCACGGGCTGTCCTCGCTGGCCAGCCAGGTGAACGTCGAGCAGGCCGCGACGCTGATGTCCGACCACGTACGCCGTACCGAAGCCGGCGGCAACCCGCTGATGCTGATCGGCGACGGGACGATGGCGACTGCCGCGCTGCTGTCCTTCCAGGCGTTCCAGGTCCTGCTCGCGATGGAAGGCGACGGCAAGGGCGAGGACGACTCCTGCGCGCACGACGACGAGGAGAAGCCGACCACGCCCCTGGAGGTGCTCGCCGAGCGGATCGGTCCGGTGTCGACGCAGCTGGTCGCACAGATCAACGCCGGCCGCGAGCCCGGCCTCCCGCGGTACGAGCTGCACTTCGAGGACGAGCTGGTCGAGCACCTACGGGACCTGGAGGCCCGCGCGCAGAAGGCGCCGGGCGGTGGGGCGTACGACGAGCTGAACGGGCTGCTGCACCAGTTCGACCAGATGCGCAGCGGGCTGGTCGAGGCGGAGGCCGAGGACGAGCCGGACGAGGCGCCGTACCTGGAGGCGTCCGATCTGAAGGCGGCGCTGCCGGACATCCGGGACGCGTTCCGCGACGGCGCCGACGACCCGTACCTGGTCGGCCTGGACGGGCGGCCGCTCGCGGGGCTGATCTCGTTCGACCTGTACGAGGAGCTGCAGAAGGTCTCGGTCGAGCTGGACGGGACGGACGAGGCACCGGTCCTCCCGCTGCCCGAGCCGCGCTGGGAGAACGGTCCGCGGCTGGTGCCGTTCGAGGTCGCACTCGAGATGTGCGAGGCGGTCATTGAGGACCTCACCAACGGCGAGGCGTCGATGCTGTTCATCGCCGACGAGGACAACGAGCCCGAACTGGTCCTCGCTCCCCTGGTCTGGCTCTGGGCGTACGTCGACCACCTGAACCTGGAAGGCGCCGACGCCTGACACTTCGAGAACGCTCGAAGTGGTTGTATGTCGCGCCGAGGACGGATGGCGCCAAGCATCCCGCCGTACTGTTCTTCGGCGGCTCTGAAGGTGGCCTGCCGCCGCCGTCGGTCCCGGACCTGCTGGCGTCGCGCGGCTACCCGGTGCTGGCGGTGGCCTACTTCCACACGCCGGCCGCCCTGCTCTCGTCGCTGAAGCGTTAGCTGAACGGGAAGAGCGGCTGCCATTCGGCGAAGGTGGCGATCTCGTAGACGTCGGCCGGGGTGTACGGGTCCTTGGCGAGGATGTCGCGGAGCTCTGCCTCGTCGGCCACGTCGTACACGAGCAGCGCGCCGGTCTGGTCGGTGAACGGTCCGGCGGCGACGAGCTTGCCATCGGCCTTCAGCGCGGCGAGGTACTCGCGGTGCGCCGGGCGGACCTCCATCCGGCGGTCGGTCCGGTCGACGTCGAAGCGCAACTGCACGACATATTGGGCCATGCCCCAAACTCTACAATGGCCTTGGAACAAAGAGATTTGGTGCGGGAAAGGGAGTCACGAGCCGCCACAGCGGCTGGTTCAGGTCAGACCCGAAAGTCGACGGCGATCTCCCTTCCCGCCCGGATATTCTCACCAGCCGAGGGGCCCCTACGCAAGGGGTTGGTTAAGAGAAATTCCTACAGACAGTTGATTCATATAACGCTTCGTGATCGATCCCCCGGCCGCGTCCATGAGAGCGCTGATACAGCCGTACAGTCCGTCACGCCGGTCCGTTGTCAAGGCCCGATGACCCGAATACGAGGACAGAAGTTCGAGGTACTCAGCCGTCGAATAGACCGCGTCCCAGGCATAGCTGCGGAACTCCACGGACCCGAAAAGGTCCGTCTCCCCGAGCCCCGCGGGATCCACCGGTACGTCGTCCGCGGCCGGCAGTCCGTCCTTCGCCGCGTCGTCGGTGAACCGGTCGTAGCACGACTGCACGTCGACGAAGAACTGCTCGGAGCCGCCCGCGACGTGATGCGTCGACACGACCGCCAGCGCCCCACCCGGCCGCAGCGTGTCCACACAGCGCTGGATCCGCGTCGCCGGATCGAGCCAGTGAAACGCGGTCGCCGAGATGACCAGGTCGAAGTCGGCCGCCGGTAGGTCCCAGGTGTCGAAGTCCGCGACGATCACCTCGACCTCGGGAAGGTTCCGCTGCAGGACACCCCCGAGCTCGGGGCTCAGCTCGACCGCGGTGACCGACCAGCCACGCTGCACCATGGCAGCAGTGGCCTGGCCGGTCCCGGGCCCGATCTCCAGCACCTTCGGACGGTCCCCGACGATCCGCGCGAGCTCGTCGAAGAGCTCGCGCGGATAGGCCGGCCGGACACGGTCGTACAGCTCCGCGTCTTCTCCGAAGGTCTGCCGAAGGGTCTGTCTGCTCACCCGGCCAATGCTGCCCGCCCGGCCTCCAGCCGTGCTACTGGAATACGGAACGGGGAGCAGGAGACGTAGTCGAGGCCGACCTCGTGGAAGAAATGGATGCTGTCGGGGTCGCCGCCGTGCTCGCCGCAGATGCCGAGCTTGAGGTCCGGCTTGGTCGCCCGCCCGCGGTCCACGCCGGTCCGCACCAGGGCGCCGACGCCCTCCCGGTCGATCGACTCGAACGGCGAGACCGCGAAGATGCCCTTCTCCAGGTACCGCGAGAAGAACGCACCCTCGACGTCGTCACGACTGAAGCCCCACGTGGTCTGGGTCAGGTCGTTGGTGCCGAACGAGAAGAAGTCGGCCGCCTCCGCGATCTGGTCCGCGATCACCGCGGCCCGCGGCAGCTCGATCATCGTGCCGATCGGGATCTCGGTGCCGCCAGGGAACTCGGCGAGTACGCGTTCCACCTCGTCGCGGGCCAGGTGCAGCTCCTGCACGGCGCCGACCAGCGGGATCATGATCTCCGGCCGCGGATCCTTGCCCTGGGCCCGCAACTCGGCGGTCGCCGACGCGATTGCCCGGACCTGCATCGCGAACAGGCCGGGGATCACCAGCCCGAGCCGCACGCCGCGCAGGCCGAGCATCGGGTTCTGCTCGTGCAGCCGCTCGACCGCCGCGAGCAGGGCCGTGTCGTGCCCCCGCTCCTCGCCGCGTTCGCGCGCCAGCGCGACCTTCACCGCGAGTTCCTCCATCGACGGCAGGAACTCATGCAGCGGCGGATCGATCAGCCGGATCGTCACCGGCAGCCCGTCCATCGCGCCCAGCAGCTCCAGGAAGTCCCCGCGCTGCAAGGGTTCCAGCTCGGCCAGCGCGGCCTCGCACTCCGCGTCGTTGTCCGCGAGGATCAGCCGCTCGATCGATTCGCGCCGCTCCCCCAGGAACATGTGCTCGGTCCGGCACAGCCCGATCCCCGACGCCCCGAACCGCCGCGCCCGCGCCGCGTCGTCCGCGGTGTCCGCATTCGTCCGTACGCCGAGCCGCCGTACGTCGTCCGCGTGGGTGATCAACCGGTGCACCGACGCGACCAACTCGTCACCCGCGTCCGGGGCCAGCGTGCCCTCGAAGTACTGCACGACCGGGGACGGTACGACCGGGACCTCGCCGCGGAACACCTCACCCGTGGTGCCGTCGATCGAGATCATCTCGCCGGCCTCGAGTACTGTGCCGTTCACCTTGATGGTGCCCTGAGCAACGTTTACGTCGAGCTCCTCCGCGCCGCAGACACAGGTCTTGCCCATGCCACGCGCGACCACGGCCGCGTGCGAGGTCTTGCCGCCGCGGCTGGTCAGGATGCCCTGCGCCGCGATCATGCCGTGCAGGTCGTCCGGGTTGGTCTCGCGCCGGACCAGGATCACCTTCTCGCCACGGTCCGCAGCCTCGACCGCGGCCGCCGACGTGAACACGACCTTGCCCGAGGCCGCGCCCGGCGACGCACCGATCGCCTTCGTGATCAGGTCCGTCGCGGCATCCGCGTCGAACCGCGGGAACATCAGCTGCGCGAGCTGCGCGCCCTTCACCCGCTTGAGCGCCTCGTCGGTGTCGATCACGCCCTCGTCGACCAGGCTGGTCGCGATCCGGAACGCCGCCGCCGCGGTCCGCTTGCCGACACGGGTCTGCAGCATCCACAACTTGCCGCGCTCGACGGTGAACTCGATGTCGCACAGGTCGCGGTAGTGGCCTTCGAGCTTGGCCATGATCTCCATCAGGTCGTCGTACGACGCCTTGTCGATCTGCTCGAGGTCGGCGAGCGGGACGGTGTTGCGGATGCCCGCGACGACGTCCTCGCCCTGGGCGTTCTGCAGGTAGTCGCCGTACACGCCGGGCTGGCCGGTCGACGGGTCGCGGGTGAACGCGACGCCGGTGCCGGAGTCCATGCCGAGGTTGCCGAACACCATCGAGCAGATGTTCACCGCCGTGCCGAGGTCGGTGGGGATGCGCTCCTGGCGGCGGTAGAGGATCGCGCGGTCCGAGTTCCAGGAACGGAACACGGCCTCGGTCGCGAGGTCCATCTGGATCCGCGGGTCCTGCGGGAACTCGCGGCCGGTGTGGTCGTGCACGGCCTGCTTGAACGTCTCGACGAGCCGCTTCAGGTCGGCTGCGTCGAGGTCGAGGTCGTTGCTGGTGCCCTTCGCCTGCTTGGCTTGTTCGATCGCGTCCTCGAACACGTCGCCTTCCATGCCGAGCACGGTCTTGCCGAACATCTGGATCAGCCGGCGGTACGCGTCCCAGGCGAACCGGGGGTTGCCGGATTGGTGCGCGAGCCCGTTCACCGAGTCGTCGTTGAGGCCGACGTTCAGAACCGTCTCCATCATGCCGGGCATCGACACGGCAGCGCCGGAGCGGACCGAGACCAGCAGCGGGTCGTCTGCCTGGCCGAGCTTCTTGCCCATCTTCTGCTCGAGCAGCGCGACGTGGTGGTCGATCTCGTCGGCCAGGTCCGCCGGGACCGCGCCGGTCTCCAGGTACGCACGGCAGGCTTCCGCCGTGATGGTGAAGCCGGGTGGCACCGGCAGGCCGAGGTTGGTCATCTCGGCCAGGTTCGCTCCCTTGCCGCCGAGGAGCTCCTTCATGTCCTTGTTGCCTTCGGCGAAGTCGTAAACGAGTTTCGGCACGGTCACTCCCTGGGTTGCAGGCGGGTGTTTGCAGGCGCGGGAATGTGGCCCGCTGGCCCGTCGACTCCGGCGGCGGGGGCGTGCTTTCAGAGTAAGCCCAAAAACCAGTCCAGTTGAACACTGGTCTCACGATGCCGACGTGACCCTCCCCACAGGTCGAAGGCCGGAAAACCCTTCCCTCATTGACAACGCGAGACATTCGACGTCTTCACCGATGAAACCTCCGGCGCGGATGCTAAGGCGGTTTGGTCGGTTGCGCGGTGAGTAAGCGGGCTAGAGTCTGCGGGGTGCGTATTGTCTCGTTGCTCCCGTCGGCGACTGAGATCTGTTTCGCGCTCGGGGCCGGTGAGGATGTGGTCGGGGTCACGTTTGAGTGCGACTTCCCGGTTGCTGCCCGCACGCGGCGGATCGTGTCGACGACCGCGCTTCCCGAGGGTCTGACACCGGGCGAGATCGACGCGGCGGTACGTCGGAAGGTCGCCGCCGGGGAGGATCTGTATCACCTGGACGCGGGCGCCCTGCGTGAGCTCGATCCGGACGTGGTGATCACCCAGGACCTGTGCGCGGTCTGCGCGATCGACGTGACGGACGTCGACGAGGCCCTCGACCACCTGGGATGCCGAGCGGAGGTGGTGAGCTCGGATCCGCACAAGCTCGACGAAGTACTGGAGTCGATCGCGACGATCGGAAAGGCGATCGGCCGGGACGCCACGCAGTTGGTGGAAAGCCTGCGGACCCGACTGGACCACATGCGTGGCGCGGGTGCGCCGGGTCTTGGTGGTGGTGCGCGGATTGCGTTACTCGAGTGGACGGATCCGCCGTTTGCGCCGGGACATTGGTTGCCGGAGATGGTGACGCTGGCTGGTGGGAAGAGCGTGCTCGGAGATGCTGGGCAGCGGTCGGCGGCGATCACGTGGGAGGCCGTGCGGCAGTCTCGGCCTGACGTCGTTGTGTCGGCGCCGTGTGGGTTCGGGCTTGACGGGGCGACCGAGCTCACGGAGCTTCTGATGGGCGAACTACCGGCGGACATCCCGGTCTGGGCTGTCGACGCCAACGGATACTTCGCGCGGCCGGGACCTCGCCTCGTGGAAGGCGTCGAGGTGCTGGCAGCGATCATCCAGGGCGAGACCCCGGACCCGGCGATCGCGCGGCGCCTGCGGTAGTGGCGTTGGTCTCGCCGGCGTCGGCTTCCGGCGTGGGGTCGGTCCTGGGGTCTACGACATCCACTCGCCCCGAGTGCCGACCGTTGAAGAACTCGCCGCGCTGATCCAGGCGGCCCTCGCCACCACGCCGGCCGACCAGCTCTGGATCAACCCCGACTGCGGCCTCAAAACCCGCACGTACGCAGAGATCGCCCCCGCCCTACGCAACCTCACAACAGCAACCCAGCAACTCCGCGCAATGCTCTAAACCCGCGGGGCCGGGGAACTGGGTACAAGCGATGGGAACCTGGGACATGCAATGACATGTCCCAGGTCCCCATGTGGTGTTCCCAGTTCCGGGGGTTACAGCTTGCGGCGGGTGCGGAGGTAGTCGCCTACTACAGCCGCGCCCAGGCCGTCCGCGTCCGGAGCGAGGACGCGGCCGCCGCTGCGGCGGGCTAGCAGGTCGACGAACGCGTTCAGACGCGGATCGTCGCCCAGGCGGAAGACGGTCAGCGAGGCGCCGAGCTTGGCGAGTCGGTCGACCTCGAAGATCGTCTTGCGGAGCGTGGCCGCCTCGGGTGGGTACGAGAACTCGGCCGTGCCGTCGGGCTCCAGGTGAGCGGTCGGTTCCCCGTCCGTCACCATCAGTACGACCGGCTGCGCGTCAGGGTGCCGCCGCAGATGACGCCCGGCGAGGAGCAGCGCGTGGTGCGCGTTGGTGCCCTGCTCCCAGGTGCCTTCCATCCCGATCAGCTGGGGCAGCTCGACCACCCCGGCGTACCGGCCGAACGTGATCAGCTGCAGCGCGTCGTTCCGGTACCGCGTCGAGATGAGCTGATGCAACGCGAGCGCGGTCCGCTTCATCGGCAGCCAGCGACCCTCCTGCACCATCGACCAGGACGTGTCGACCAGCAACGCCACCGCGGCCCGGGCCCGATGCTCGGTCTCCGCGATCTCCACGTCCGCCACATCAAGCTTGACGGACCCAGAGCGAGAAGAAGTCCGCAGTACGGCGTTCCGCACCGTCCGCGGCACGTCCCACGGCTGGGTGTCCCCGAACTCCCACGGACGCGACGATCCACTCAGCTCACCGGCCGCGCCAGCGTTGGCCGCGTCCCGTTCACCTGATCCCCGAGCGGTCCGCAGTACGTCGGCCAACGCCGTCTGACCGAGCTGACGCAATGCCTTCGGCGACAACCGCAGCGAACCGTCGGGCGCCCGCTCGATCAGACCCTGATCACGCAGCTGCCGCTCCAGCTCACTCAGCCGACGCGCGTCGACCGTCGCCTCGTCACCCAGCTGACGGGTGAGTGCCTCGAGATCGATGTCCTCGAGCCGCGCCCCCGGATACGACTGCGCCAACTGCTCCGCCAACGCATCCAGCTCCGCGAGGTCGGACATCGCCTGCGCACCCTCGGCGAGACCGAGCGGATCGTCACCACGCATCTGCTCCGACCCGTACCAGTCCTCCCCCGGCCGCAGCGACTGCAGCTGAGCGTCCAGCTGCGCCAACTGCTGCGCGAGTTGCGGACTGCCGAACGCCTGCTGCGAAAGCTCCGCCAGCTCGGCCCGCTGTTCGGGTGTCATCGAGTTCAGCATCCGTTGCGCGGCGGCGGCCCGCTGCGCGAGTACGTCGATCAGCTCGTCGACGTTCCGCGGGTTCTCCGGGAAGAACTCGCCGTGGTTCGCCATGAACTCCTCGAAGAGTTCCGGTACTTCCGGCCGGCCTTGCGCGTGGGCCGCGAGTAGGGCGTTGAGGTCGGCCAGCATCTCGTTGATCGCCTCGACGTCCTCAGGCGTGGTCTGCTGCAGCGCCTCCTTCATGCCCTCGAACCGCGAACCGAGCAGCTCCCGCCCGAGCAGCTCTCGGATCTGCTCGTACTTCTCCCGGGCCTCCGACGACTCCCACTGGTAGGTCGCCAGCTCCCGTACGGCGGCCGCCGTACCGGAGGGAAGCGCGTCGAGCTCGGCCTCCTTGAACCGCGCGTCGTCGGACGGATTCGGGAACAGCTCGCGCCGCTCCGCTTCCAGCGCCTCGTTCAGCAGCCGCTGGACGTCCCGCAGGGTGCCGTCGAGGTTGTGCCGCCGCTCGATCTCGCGGCGGCGCTCCCACAGGCGGCGGGACAGGTCGTCCAGGCCCTGGGTGTTCCGGGTGCCGCGCCGGAGCAGTTCCTCCAGCGCGGACCGCGGCGACGCCCCGTTCATCACGTCCCGGCCGATCTCGTCCAGCGCATCCCGCAGATCCGCCGGCGCCTTCAGAGGATCCGGCCCGTCGTGCCACGGCCCGTAGGACCAGCCTTCCGGAATAGATGCCGACATGTCAGGCCCCGTAGACCGTGGTGTCGTCGTCGGCGTCCTTGGCGACCCGTTTGGACAGGTACAGCATCTCCAGGGCGAGTTCGATCGCTGCGGCGATCCGCCCGGACGAGTCGTCCGGCTCGACACCGGCGCGGGCGGCGACGTCGTGCAGGACGGGCAGCTCCGGCAGCGCGGCCAGCACGTCCCGGCCGGGCACCCGCTCCCCCGTCGTCACAAGGTTGCCATCAGCAACAGCATGCGCGAGCGGGGTGAGGTCGAGCCCCGCGAACCGTTCGCGTGCGGTGTCGGCCACCGACCGGCGCAGCAGGTACTCGAGCAGTTCGATCTCGCGCCCCTCCTCACCCGGCTCGAACTCGAGCTTGCCCCGCAGTACGGCGGGAACTGCCTCGAGGTCCACCGGGCGGGCCACCGCGGGCTCCTCGCCCGTGATCGCGGAGCGGCGCAGCGCGGCGGCGGCGATCGTCTCGGCCGCGGCGACCGCGAACCGGGCGGACACCCCGGACCGCTGGTCGATCGACGTCGACTCGCGCAGGTGCCGGACGAACCGGGCCAGCACCTCCAGCAACGGCTCGCCGACCTCGGCGGTGAGCTCGGCCTCCTGCCGGATCACGTCCACCTCGGCGTCGATGTCGAGCGGGTAGTGGGTCCGGACCTCGGCGCCGAAGCGATCCTTCAGCGGCGTGATGATCCGGCCGCGGTTGGTGTAGTCCTCGGGGTTGGCCGTTGCCACCAGCAACACGTCGAGCGGCAGCCGCAGCGTGTACCCCCGGACCTGGATGTCGCGCTCCTCCATCACGTTCAGCAACGCGACCTGGATGCGCTCGGCGAGGTCGGGCAGCTCGTTGATCGCGACGATGCCCCGGTGCGCCCGCGGGACCAGTCCGAAGTGGATGGTCTCCGGGTCACCGAGACTGCGGCCCTCGGCAACCTTCACCGGGTCCACGTCACCGATCAGGTCACCGACCGAGGTGTCGGGGGTGGCGAGTTTCTCGGCATACCGCAGATCGCGGTGCAGCCAGGCGACCGGCAGGTCGTCGCCGAGTTCGGCCGCACGGCGGCGCGAGGCCGGCGTGATCGGGTCGAGCGGGTGCTCAGGGAGCTCCGCGCCCTCGATCACCGGGGTCCACTCGTCGAGCAGACCGACCAGGGTGCGCAGCAGGCGCGTCTTGCCCTGACCGCGCTCACCGAGCAGTACGACGTCGTGCCCCGCGAGCAGGGCACGTTCGAGTTGCGGGATCACCGTGCGGGTGAAGCCGACGATGCCGGGCCACGGATCCCGCCCGGCGCGGAGTTCTTTCAGCAGATTGTCACGGATCTCGGCCTTGATCGACCGAGGAAGATATCCGGCGGCCCGGAGGTCACCGGCTTTACGAGG
Organism: Kribbella soli; assembly: GCF_004331345.1. Classification (GTDB taxonomy): domain Bacteria; phylum Actinomycetota; class Actinomycetes; order Propionibacteriales; family Kribbellaceae; genus Kribbella; species Kribbella soli. The sequence continues at coordinate 1,122,275 of NZ_SJJZ01000003.1, forward strand.
GAGTTCAGCAGGTGCACTAGTCACCCTGACGACGTTAGCTCGCTCTCCCCAAAGTGCACCTCAAATATCTCACCGCCTGGGCGTGACACGTCCCGAGGTGAACACGTGCGTCGGGGTGAACGTGACCGGCACCCACGGGTGCGCCGGCGACTCGCGGGTGACGAAATGGTTGCCGTCGGCCGGTTCGGTCGGGCGCAACTCGTACTCGTGCACCGGGTCCTCCGAGAACAGCAGCCGGTCTCCCGTCGCGGAATAGACCATTACCAGTTCGTCGTCACGCTTCGCGACGTCGAGCCGGACGCTGGCGCGCTCGTACGTTCCGGTGTGACGGTCGTCGACGGGTACGTCGATCGGCTGCGGCGCGGGCGGATGCGCGACACCGACGTACTCCGTGAACACCTCGGAGACGAGCGGCTCGAAGAGGCGGGTGCCGTTGCCGGAGTTGGTCAGCAGGCACATCGCCAGCCGCGCCTCCGGATCGATGCGCAGGAAGGCGAGCTGGGAGATCGTCGACCCGTCGTGACCGAACAACTGACGGCCGCCCCAGTCGTAGATGCGCCACGTCAGGCCGAGGTCGACGAAGCCGCCGATGCCCGCCGCGAACGGGACCTGCGGGTCCTGCATGGCCGCGTACCGCTCGTCGGTCAGGTGCATCACGGCGAACTCGAGCAGGTCGCCGGCGCTCGCACTGATCGTCCCGGCGGGGCCGATGCTGCGCGGGAGTTGCCACGTCTTCACCCGCGAACCGTCCGCCGCCAGGTGACCGACCGCGGCGCGCTCCAGGATCGCCTCTTCCGGCAAGGTGACCGTGTGGGTCAGGCCGAGCGGCTCGACCAGACGGGCCTTCAGCGACTCGTCCCAGGTCCGGCCGTCGAGTACCTCGATCAACCGGCCGAGCACCACGAATCCGGCATTGCAGTACGAGTACGCCGTACCGGGCTCGACGAGTTGGTCGACGCCGGTGAGCAGCGCGACGTACCGCTGCAGGCAGTCGTCGCCGCGACCCGTGTCGGTGAACAGGTCGCCGTCGATGCCACTGGTATGGGTCAGCAGGTGACGGACCGTGATCCGCGGGTCGACAGGGGCCTCGGGCAACAACTTGACGATCGGGTCGTCCAGCCGCAACCGGTCCTCGGCGGCGAGCTGGACGATCATCGACGCGGTCCACGGCTTGCTGATCGAGCCGATCTGGAAGAGCGAGTCGGCGGTGGTCTCGACCCCGGTCGTGCGGTTCAGGACGCCGTACGGCGCGATGGTCGTCTCGCCGTCGTGCCAGATCCCGAGCACCGCACCGGTGACCTCGGCCGCCACCGCCAACTCGTTCAACCGCGCAGACCAGTCAGGCATGCGCCCAACTTACTTCGTGAATCCTTCGAGGGCCGCACGGATATCCGTCCAGGCGGCTGACTCCTCCAAGCCCTGCTCGAGCAGGATCTTCGTGGCGATGCCGGCCTGGTCCCGGTAGAACGCGAGCAGCAGATGCTCGGTTCCGACGTAGTTGTGGCCGAGTGTCACCGCCTCGCCGACCGCTCCTTGGAGGACGTGCGCCGCGCGGCGCGTGTACGGCGGGTTCTCGGCGTCGAGGCTCTTCGGCTGATCACTCGGCTGGCCCGCCGGGCTCTGGATCTCCACCGCCGTCCGGACCGAGTCCTCGGTGATGCCGTGCTGGACGAGGACCTTGGCCGCGATCGCGTCGGGCTCCTTGTACATCGCGAGCAGCAGGTGCTCGGTGCCGATGAAGTCGTGGTTGCGCTCGCGGGCGATGCCGCCGGCCGCCTGGACAACGGCGCGGGCCCGCTGGGTGTAGCGCTCGAACGCCGGGCGGGCGGTCCAGGAGTCGGCGAAGCGTTTGTGGGCGGCTTGTTTGCTGACGCCGAGCACGGTGCTGATCTCGACCCAGGACTTCCCCGCGCCGCGGGCCCGGTCGACGAAGAAGCCGAGGGCGGCGTCACTGGTGGCGGTCAGTTCGTTGATCGTCGCCGCCGCGGTGCCGAGCTGCTCCAGCTCGTCGTCGCTACCGGCGTCGGCCTTGATCGTGTTGATGAGCTGCTGCAGATCAGGTCCGGGAGTCATGCCGTCAACCCTAGGTTGACAACCAATAGTCGTCAACCCTGGGTTGACGCCGGTCATTGCGTGCCGAACAACGGGTAGTGGTCACCAGCCGGCGCTCGCGCGGCGCGCCGTCAGCCTGTGGAGTCGCCGGGGTTGGCCACCACTACCCGTTCTTCGGTACCGGTCTAGGATTTGGCGGGTGCAGGGGATTCCGGATGTCATCGGTGACGGGTTGCGGGTGTTGTTCTGTGGGATCAATCCCGGGCTGATGTCGGCGGAGACCGGGCACCACTTCGCCCGGCCGGGGAACCGGTTCTGGCCGGCGCTGCACCAGAGCGGGTTCACGCCTCGCCAACTGCAGCCGGTCGAGCAGCAGGAGCTGCTGACCTACCGGCTCGGGATCACCAACGTGGTCGACCGGCCGTCGGCGAAGGCCGCGGAACTGACGCGGGCCGAGTTCGTGGCGGGTGGCGAGAACCTGGTGAAGAAGGTGCTCGACGTCCAGCCCGAGTGGCTGGCGGTGCTCGGTGTCACGGCGTACCGGGACGCCTTCGGGGAACGTACGGCGGCAGTGGGCAAGCAGGATCGGACGATCGGCGCCACGCAGGTCTGGATCTTGCCGAATCCGAGCGGCCTGAATGCCCACTACACGTTGCCGAAGCTGGCCGCGGCGTTCGCCGAGCTCCGGCTGGCCGCGGGCAATTAATTCACATTCTTTCCAGGGAGCTTCTGACTACTCTGAAGCCCATGGCAAAACGCAACTACCTGGTCGAGGGCGGTTCGGGCACCGGGAAGAGTTCGGTGTGCCGCGAGCTGCGGAAGCGCGGCTACACAGCCGTTGACGGCGACAACGAACTCGCCTATCAGGGCGATCCGGAAACCGGCGACCGCACCGAAGGCTTCAGCCACCAGAACCACATCTGGGACGTTGCCGAAGTCAGAGAGATAGCGGCGAGCACGACCGACGAGATCGCCTTCTTCTGTGGCGGTTCTAGGAACTTCACCAAGTTCCTGGACGTGTTCGACAAGGTGATCGTGCTGGACGTGGACACCGAAACCCTCAGGCGCAGGCTGGCCGATCGCGAGGCCGATGACTGGGGCGGGAACGACGAACAGAAGGAATTCATCCTGCGCCTGCACGCCACCAAGGAAGACATACCTCAGGGCACCGTCATCGACACCGCGCGCCCACTCGACGAGGTTGTCGACGCGATCCTCGACGCTATTCGTTGAGCGCCTTGCGCAGCGTCGAGATCGCCAGTTCGATCGCCGCGTTGGCAGCGTGGGTGTCGCGCAGCGCGTCGAGCATCACGAAGTCGTGGATGATCGCCGCGAACCGGACCGCCGTCGTCGGCACGCCGGCCTCGAGCAGCTTCGCGGCGTACGCCTCGCCCTCGTCCCGCAGTACGTCGGCCTGACCGGTGACGACCAGCGCCGGCGGCAGGCCCGTCAGCTGCTCGGTCGTCGCGCGCAGCGGCGACGCGGTGATCTGGTTCCGCTCGTTCTCGTCGGTCGTGTACTGGTCCCAGAACCACTTCATCCCGTCCAGTTGCAGGAAGTACCCCTCAGCGAACTCCTTGTACGACGCCGTGTCGAACGAAGCGTCCGTGACCGGGTAGAACAGCACCTGCTGGACGAACTTCACGTCCCCACGCTCCTTCGCGAGCAGCGTCACGGCGGCCGTCATGTTCCCGCCGACCGAGTCGCCGGCGATCGCCAGCCGCTCCGCGTCCAGACCGTGATCCTTGCCTGAGGCAATGATCCAGCGGGCGACCGCGTAGTTCTGCTCGAGCGCGTGCGGGTACCGCACCTCCGGCGACAGGTCATACTCCGGGAACACCACCGCGGCGCCCGCGCCGACCGCAAGCTCACGCACCAGCCGGTCATGGGTGTGCGCGTTGCCGAACACCCAGCCCGCGCCGTGGATGTAGAGGATGACAGGCAGTACGCCGGTCGCGCCCTGGGGCTTGACGATGCGGGCCTTGGTGCCGTCCGCGGCCGTCACCCACTCCTCGTCGACCGGGAGCTTCGGGTAGTCGGTGGTCTGCACCTCGTCGACGGCCTTGCGGCCCTCTTCGGGCGTCAGCTGGAACAGGTACGGCGGCTTGGCGGTCGCGTCGGCGAAGGCCTGGGCAGCGGGCTCCAGAACGGTCATCTTCCTCATCCTCCTGTGGCTTCCCTTGAGGAGAGAACGTGCGTTCTCCCCGGCGTTTGCTACTGTAGGAGAACGATGGTTCTCCGCGCAAGGTGGCGCGGATCACGCTGGAGGCGAGAGATGGTGCTGGACACGGCGACGGCGCGGCAGCAGGTGCTCGACGCGGCCGACGACTTGTTCTACGAACGCGGGGTGCAGTCGGTCGGCATGGACGCGATCCGGACGGCGTCCGGGGTATCGCTGAAGCGGCTCTACCAGCTGTTCCCGTCCAAGGACGTCCTGATCGAGGCGTACCTGGACCGCCGCGAGATCCTCTGGCAGACGATGCTCGCCGACCACGTCGAGGCGCAGACCGATCCGCGCGAGCGCATCCTCGCGGTGTTCGACTTCCTCTACTCCTGGTCGAGCCAGCGTGACTACCGCGGCTGCGCGTTCATCAACGCGTTCGGTGAGCTCGGCGCCGTCTCGCCGCGGGTCGCCGAGATGGCATCGCGGCACAAGGAAGGCTTCCGGCAGGCGCTCACCCAGCTCGCCCGCGAGGCCGGCTCCGACGATCCCGACCGGCTCGCGGACCACCTGATCCTGCTCAGCGAAGGCGCGATCACCCGCGCCGCGATCTCCGGCTCGGCCGACCCCGCCCTGCGCGCCCGGGAGGCCGCGACGATGATCCTGGACGCCTCCCCGACGAGCTGACACCTCACATTAGGCAGGATGGGCGCATGCGTCTGCCCGAGCTGCTGCGATCGATCGACGGACTCTCGTACGGACAGCGCGTACGCCTGCTCGCCGACCAGGCGCCGCAGCTGGTGAGTCTCCTCGCCGAGTTGGGTCGAGGGACCGCGTTCGAGCGCGTCCTCGGGCTCCAGATCGCCGAGGTCACCCGCGAGGCGTCGTACGTCAGCCGGATGCTTCGGGACCCGGATCCGGCCGTGCAGTCACGGGCGCTGGCGGCGGTCGGTCGCGGGGTGCCAGTCGCGGACGACGATCTGCGGATCGTGTACGACGACGCGCCCGCCTCACTGCGCTCGAAGCTGGTGGCCCTGGTACGTCGGCAGCGGCGCGAGCATCTCGCCGTACGGCTGATCGACGAGCACCGGGCACGCTGGGGTGACGTGGCAGCGACCGGTCTGCTCGACGCGACCGATCACGCGACCGTGGCGCGGCTGCTGCCCGAGCTGGCGTACTGCGTGACGCCTGGCGGCTGGCGTCAGCTCGCGAAGCATCATCCGGACGAAGTACTCGCGTTGGCTCGTCAGACGCTCCCGGCCAATGACGAGTGGTGGCAGAGCGTCGGGCACGGAGTCACCGCAGCACTGGAACACGCACCGGACGCGGTGCTCGAGCTGATCAAGCAGGCGGTGCCTGCGCACGATCTGCCCGTCGCCGTGCTCGACATCATCGGTCCACTCACCGATAGGGACCCGGCAGGTGTGCTGGAGCTGCTGCTCGCCCCTGACCGGCGCAGCGTGGTGACGCGGGCGCTGACCCCGGCGTTCCGGCGTCGGCTGCACAGGTACTCCGACGACGAGCTCATCACCCTCGGACGGGTCGTCTGGCCTGACCTGGCCAGCTTCCTCGACACACTGGCGCCGTCGCGGCGGGCAGTGATCTTCGCGGCCGTGACGCAGTACGTCGATCTCGGGCAGGCTCAGCTGGGTACGGACCTTCTCCAGGCCCTGCCACACACTGTGCGCGCGGAGCAGACACGTCGGATGCTGACGCTACCTGCGATCAGTGAAGACGGGTGGTGGCGGCGCAGCATCGCTGGTCACCTGCCGTACGACGAGGCCTTCGCACTCCTCGAACCGGATGTGAGCGATCCCGACGCCGCAGTGCGCAGCTCCGTCTACCAGGGGATCATCCGGTCGGCCGGGTACGGCAGGCAGCCGGAGCATGTCGTGCAGGCTGTCACGTGGGCGGCCGGGCGGATCCGCAACGACCAGGACACGGTGCGACTCAACACCGTACAGGCGGTCGCGGAGCTGCCGCCGACGCTGCTGACCGATGCGCTGACCGAGTCGTTGGACACGTTGCTCACCGATGCGTCGGCAGCGCGGGACGCCTCGTGGGCGACTCGGCATGCCCTGACGGAGCTGGCCGAGGATGCCGTCGTACAAGGCACCTTGGGCAACCGAACCACCCTGCTGGACTGGGGTTTGCAGGCGCACGCCCGGCTGTCGGAGAACCGTGGCCGGATCGACTTGGACCCGCTGGTCGACAGGCTGCCGCGCGGACGGGAAGCCGAGGTGTACGAGGCGCTCCGGCCCGCGATCGAGGCCGCGGCCAAGCGCGACGAATTCTCGCTGGCGTTCACTGTCGCGGCGGCCCTGGGCCGCCGCCGCTGGACGTCGGATCACCTCGAGAGCATGCTCGAGCAGGCGGTTTGGTCGGACCAGGAGTACACGTCCGACCAGGCCTGCAGGTACTGGCTGGAACCGCCCCGGACCCGGTACGACCGCCTCCGTCAGATCATCGACCGAGACGTCACCATGGCCCGCTGGCAGCCCGTGTGGTGGCTGGTCACCGAGCATTACACCGACCTGCTCGACCCGGTCCTCGCCGCGGCGGATCGGATTCGCCGCTTCGATCGCAGCAGTACGTCCTGGCAGGTGCCCGACTACGCACTTCGCCGCTGGCTGCCGCGACAGCAGGCTCGGTACGCCGAGTTGCTCGTCCAGGCGGCCCGTGATGACCGGATGCACACGTGGTACCGGGCGTTGGCGGTGCGGACGCTCGGACGCGTACCGGTCGCCGGCAGGGCTGCGTTGGACGAGTTCCTCGGGAGTTCCGACGTACTGGTGCAAGAGGCCGCGCTGGCGGCTCTGGCGTGGACAGAGCGACCTGACCTTGCAATGCCATTGCTGCTCGCGCATGCGGGTGACGATCGCGCGCGGGTCGCTGTGTACGCGGCTAGCCGGGCGGCGCGCTTCGTTCGGCCCAGTCTGCTGCCGGGGCTGCTGCAGCCGGTGCTGACAGGTGACCGCGTGAAGGTCACGTCGCGGAAGGAGGCAGTGCGGCTGCTCGGCGAGCTACGGGCTCCAGGAGCTAGCGCTGTCCTGACGGAGGCATGGGCTGGTGCGCATCGGGACGTGCGGGCCGCTATTGCGCGGACCGTGTCGCAGTACTTGCTGTACGACCCTGCTGCGTGGGCAGTGCTTGAGCAGGCAGTGCATGACTCTCCGGCTACTGCGACAGCGTTGACGGTACGGCGCGCGTACGACGTGCCTGTGGGGTACCGGGCGCGGTACGCCGACCTGTTGATCGCTGTGACGACTCGCAGCGAGCCTGAGGTTGTTGGGCCGGCGTTGCTCGCGTTGCGGGGCTGGGCGCGGTACAACCCGGCTGCTACTCGGGTCTGTGCGGACGTCATCAGCAGGCTGTCGCTGCGCAGTCGCGTATGGCGGGATGCGATCACTGCGCTGGTCTCCTTCGTCGCGACAGATGCGCCGGCGGGGCTGGACGAGGTCGTTGACGTCGCTCGGCTGCTGGTGCGGTTGGAGGCGAATCCGGCGCTGCCGAACGCGTTGCCGGATCGGGATCATCCGGCGCGGCAGCGGCTCACGTATCTGGTGAGTCAGCTGTCTGCGCAGTTCAGCCGCCGGTCGGCGGAGGTCCGCGGGCACCTGCGTGTGGTTGCCGACGAGCTGGTTGGCTCCGACTTTCTGGAACTCCGGCTGCAGCTGCTGGTGCATTCGCAGTCAGCGGACGAGCTTCGCGAGCTGGTCGGTGATGATCCATTGGCTGCGCTGAGGGCCGCCGACCTCGTCTCCGCCCGGCTGTCCGCTTCGGAGTCGACCTGGACGCCTGCAGACCTGCTGCCGGTTGCTGATTCGCTCGTCCACTCGGCGGACCTTGCGTCCGGGTTGCTGGCCCATGTCCTGGTGCGCGCGGCTGCGCCCCGGGCCGGGTGGTCCGCCGAGTGGCGCGAGCTGTTGGTTGCCCTCCGCAACCACCCGTCGCCGGCCGTCCGCCGCCAGAGCCTCGACCTGACAACCGCTTCGGAGTAGAAGTCCTGTTCCAGCGGCCAGCGCCTGTGCCTGGCCGCGCGGGTGGCGTCAGTCGGCGTGCTTGTGTTCCTCGGCCTCGCGGGCGCGTTTGCGGCGTTTGCCTTCGTGCATGGCCGCGACGCGGGCGACCGGGATGGCGCGGCCTTCGAGGAGGACGTCCTCTGGGATCTCTTGCGGCGCGGGGAGCTGTTCGGCCCACGGGTCGCGATCGCCGAGGAGGTCCGGGGCGGTGCGGACGGTGAAGTCGCGCGGCGTCACGCTCTCCAGGTCGTCCCAGCCGACCGGGAACGACACCGTCGTACCGGGCCGGACGCGCGGGCTGTACGCCGCGACGACCGTCGCACCGCCGGCCCTCGTGGAGTCGACGAAAACCTTCCCGTGCCGGTCCTCCTTGATGTACGCCGTGGTCGCTGTCGACGGATCGAGCCTCTCGGCCCGCGCCGCGATCGCCCGCGTGGCGGCCGCGGCGTCCTCGATCGTCACCGTGTCGACAATCGGCACGATCACGTGCACGCCCTTCGCGCCGCTCGTCTTGACCGCGCCGGACAACCCGCAGTCGGTCAACGCCTCCCGCACCAGCAGCGCGGCCTGCACCGCCATCGAGAACGTCTCACCCTCCGGCGGGTCGAGGTCGAGCACGAGGTGCGTGACCCGGTCCCAGCGGTCGGCGCGCATCAACGTCGGGTGGTACTCCACCGCGCGCTGGTTCGCGAACCACAGCAGCGTCCGACGGTCGTCGCACAACGCGTGCGACACCTCGCGTTTCGACGCCTCCGCCCAGACCTGCACGGTCTTCACCCAGTCCGGCGTGTACTTCGGGACGTTCTTCTGCATGAACTTGGGCTGCCCCGGGCGGATCCGCACGACCGACAACGGCCGCTCCCGCAGCTCCGGCACGATCCGCTCGTGCACCGCGTCCAGGTAGTCGACGAGATCCCGCTTCCTCGCATCAGCGCCGTCGAACAACGGCTGATCCAAGTTGGTCAGGTCAACGCCGTCCCGCGTCTCATCCAGCTTGCTCGCCATCCCTAGAGCTTAGAAGAGCCGTCAACGCATCAAGAACGACTTTGTCCTCGCCGGGTTGGAGGGTTTGCGGGTTGAGGGCGATGGCGTCGTCGGGTACGCCGAAGGTGCCGACCGCGATGCGCGGGTCGCCGTCCCACAGCGCCTTGATCACCTCGTCGCGGTCGCGCGTCAGGCGGAGTACGGCGCGGCTGTGGGGTTGGCCGGCCTCGCTCGGGTACCCGCGCTCGACGGTCACGATCCCGTCCAGGCCGACGATCCAATTGTCAACAATCCGCTCGTAGGTTGCCAGCAATTCGTCCTCGTCCTGCGCGAGCGTCCACTCGACCGCGGCGAGGAGTCCCATCAGCTCCTCCTTCCCCACCTTCATCCCGCGTCCGAGCTCCTGCTTCGGCGACGTGTGCGCCCGTATCCGATCCACGAGCCACCGCTTCCCCAGCACCAGCCCGCTCGCCTGCGGCCCCCGTAACCCCTTCCCGCCGCTCACCAGCACCGCATCCGCACCGATGTCCCGCGTGAACCGCCAAAGCGACGCAACCGGCGGGATCTGCGCCGCCGCATCCACAATCACCGGTACGCCGAACTCGCGCGCACCCCGCACCACCTCCTCCACCGGCAACGCACCAGCCGCGTAGTGCGCGCCCGCAAACCACAGCACGCACGCCGGCTTGCGTGCGAGCGCCGTACGCAACTCGTCGTACGACGGGCCGATCTCGACAATGCGGGCGCCCGTGAGCCGGGCTGAGTAGTCGTAACCGTTGCGTTGGCTGGCGAACATCACCACCTCGGCGTCGGTCGGGAACGCCTGCGATTCGGTGGTGATGCAGGCGGCGACCGTCAGCGAGATAGCGGCCGCGGCACCGGACGTCACGTACGCGGCCTCGTTGTGGGTCAGCTCGGCGAGCCGCTCCCCCACCCGGTCGTTCAGCTCGGGCAGGTCGACGAACTGCGCCGCCGCGTCGTTCATCGCCTTCAGGACCGGGGCCGGCATCAACGATCCCCCGAGCACCGTGACAGTGGCGTTCGCGTTGATGACAGGTCGCACGCCCAGTGGTGCGGTCATGCGACGAACTTCGACATCGCCGGTACGCCGAACCGTTCGGCCAGCCACGCGTCGAGGAAGTCGTTGTCGGCGCCGTCGAGGTGGGTGACCTGGTAGACCTCCGGATCCGGCAACGCCGACAGCAGCGACCCGCACCAGTCCGCGTCGTCGACGGCGAGGAGCGTCCGAGCGGCAACTGCGGGCGCGTGCCGCGACGGATCGAAGTACGACAGGGTTGTCGACAATGCGTCAGTCGACGATCCACCCCGCAGGTGGTCGTTCAGCTCTTCCAACGGATACAGGCACGACTTCAGCCGCGCCTCCATCGCGCGGTAGAACAGCAGGTCCGTCACTCGCACCGTGCTGAACCCGGGCCGCCGCGCCGCCGTCAGCACCGCAAGATCGTCACCGGTCACCGCGACCCGCGCCGGATCGACCTCCGCCAGTCCCATCAGGAACTCGGCCGCTCGTAGACAATCCGCGGCGATCCCGCGATAGATGTACGTCGACGGGTCGTCGATCCCCATTGTCAACAATCCCGGGTACGCCGCCGCGAATCCCTCGTCGGCGAGCCGCTGACCGCGGTGCATCAGCCCGAGGACGACGTACCGGCTCCGGTCGTTCGGATGCGGGATGTTGTTGACGCTTCCGTACCGCGGCGTGATGAGCAGCCCGGGGAACGGGCCGTCGCCTTTCGGGATGCTGAGGTTGCCGTACACGCGGTACGGCCCGGTGCTGGTGATCCGCACCGTGTAGAACGTCGCCTCGTCGGTCGTCCGCGCCGGCACCACGTCCAGCACCGGGCGGCCGGGAATCGCCGCGAGCTCTTCGTCGACCGCGGCCCAGTAGGCATCGAAGGTCATCAGGTCACCGTCCCGGGGTGAGGTGCTCGGCAAGGAAGTCCTCCACGACGCGCATGACGTCCGGCAGACCGGCGTGGTGCGCGCAGTGCGGATAGGTGTGCAGCGTCTTCTCGCACGTCAGCGTGCGGTGCAACGCGAACCCGGTCTCCGGCGGGCAGACGTCGTCCTCGAGCCCGAGGTAGATCAGCGTCGGCGCCTGCACCTTCGGCGCGAAGTTCAGCCCGTCGTAGTACGCGACCGTCTCCCGCACCCGGTCCACGTCCTTCGGGTGGATCCGCAGGTACTCGTTGATCTCCTCGTACGGGTACGACCGGGTCAGCGTCGGCGCGGTCATGATCCCGCAGAGGTACGGCGCGCCCGCCGCAACGCACCGGATCGCATCGGGCAGCAACGCGGCCGTGGAGATCCCGAGCCCACCGCCCTGGCTCGACCCCTGCAGTCCGATCCGCAGATTGTCGACATCTGGACGATCAAGCAATACTTCGACCGCACGCACCACGTCGAGGTAGAACCCGCGGTACCCGTACGTGTTGGGGTCGACGATGTTGTGCGTCAGCAGACCCGGATACCCGGGGTTGAACACGTCGTTCGAGCGGAGCTTCCCGCGCGGCGCGATCGCCAGCGCGGCGTACCCGAGTTCCGCCCACTCCTTCGGGACGGTCGGCTCGGAGATGTACCCGGGGATCGTGACCAGGCCCGGGTACGGCGCGGTGCCCGCGCGCGGGACGGCGTACCAGCCGGCGATCCGCAGACCGCCGAAGCTGGTGAAGCGCAGATCGTAGACAATCACCGTGTCCGTGGAGAGCGTCGGCATCTCGGTGAGCACCGGGTCCAGCGGGTCGGACGCGCAGTCCGCCAGGCCGGCCGCCCAGAAGTCGTCGAAGTCAGCGGGCAGTTCGACCTCGACGGTCGCGTTCTCGGGGTCTCTCAAGAGTGTTCCTCTCGTTCGGGCGCGTGGAGTGCGGTGCCGTCGGCGGCGGCGAACAGGTGCAGGCGGCTCGGGTTGAAGCCGACGTACACCGTGCTGTCGTGACCGAGGCGGAAGGGGGTCGGGACGCGGGCCTTGATGAGCTCGCCCTCGATGCGGACGGTGACCAGGACGTCGGGGCCGAGCGGTTCGGAGACGAAGACCTTCCCGGGGAGATGGCCGGCGACGGGGCTTGTCGACAAGGTGATGTCTTCGGGGCGGATCCCCAGCACCACGGCCGGATCGGCCGGATCGGCGTCGACGTGGAGGGGCTGGGTGAACGCGGGTGCGCGGAAGGTGCGGATCCCATCGACGTCGGCGAGATCACCGGTGACGAAATTCATCGGCGGTGAGCCCATGAACGACGCCACGAAGCGGTTCGCCGGGCGCTCGTAGATCTCCTCCGGTGTCGCGCACTGCTGGACGACGCCGTCGCGCATCACGGCGATCCGGTCCGACATCGTCATCGCCTCGACCTGGTCGTGCGTGACGTAGATGAACGTCCGCGCCACGTCGACGTGCAGCCGCTTGATCTCCGCGCGCATCAGCACCCGGAGCTGGGCATCGAGGTTGGACAGCGGCTCGTCGAGCAGGTAAGCGCCGGCGTCGCGGACGATCGCCCGCCCGAGCGCGACCCGTTGCCGCTGGCCGCCGGACAGTTCCCGCGGCTTGCGGTCCAGCAGGTCCTCGATGTCCAGCGTCCGGGCCGCCTGCAGGACCTGCTCGGAGATCGTTGCCTTCGGCACCCGCATCATCTTCAGCGCGAACCCGATGTTCTGACGCACGGTCTTGTGCGGGTACAGCGCGTAGCTCTGGAACACCATCGACACGTCCCGCTTGTTCGCCGGCAGCCAGCTGACCGGCTTGCCGTCGAAGAAGATGTGTCCCTCGGTCGCGCGCTCCAACCCGCAGATCATCCGTAGGGTTGTCGACTTTCCACAACCGGACGGTCCGACCAGCGTGAGGAACTCGCGGTCCTCGACGGTCAGGTTGAGATCGCGGACAGCGGTCTTGCCGCCGAACGACTTGGTGACGCCTTCCAAACGCACTTCAGCCATGTGTCTCAGCCCTTCACGGATCCGGCGGCCATGCCCTGCACCAGCTTGCGCTGGAAGAGCAGGGCCAGTGCCAGTGGTGGGACGACCGCGAGCACGCCGGCCGCGGCCATCACGGTGAACTGGGTGTTGAAGTCGGTGGCGAAGTTCGCCGCCACCACCGGGATCGTCTTCGCCGCCTTCGTACTGGTCAGGAACAGCGCGAACATGAACTCGTTCCACGCGGTCATGAACGCGAACACCGCGGCCGCGACCAGCCCGGGCGCCGCGACCGGCAGGAACACCGTCCACATCGTCCGGAACCAGCCGCACCGGTCGACCCGGGCCGCTTCCTCCAGTTCGCGCGGTACCGACCGGAAGAAGTCCTTCAGGATCCAGATCGTGATCGGCAACGCGAACGTCGTGTACGACAGGATCAGCGCGAGATAGGTGTCCAGCAGCCCGAACGACCGCATCAGCAGGTAGAACGGGATGATGATCGCGATCCCCGGCACCATCCGGGTCAGCAGGTACAGCACGAGCAGCACCTGACTCCCGCGGAACTTCAACCGCGAGAACGAGTACGCCGCGAACGTCGCCAGCGCCAGGTTCAGTACGGCGGTCGCGGTCGCCACGACCAGGCTGTTCCGCAACGAGTACGGCGTCTCCGACACGGCCCGCCCACCGACGAGCTCCTGCGCCGCGTTCGGACGGACGAACCCGAGATAGTTCTCCAGCGTCGGATGGATCGGAACCCAGTGCGGCGGCACCGAGATCGCGTCCACCTCATGCATGAAACTCATCGCGACAATCCAGTAGAACGGCAACACCAGATAGAGCGCAAAGCCGACCGCCAGCACATAAAGCACGATCTTCTTCCACGGAATCCGATACCGGAGCGGGACATTCACGACGGTGCTCATACCTCGAAGTTGCCTTTCCGGTAGAGGAGGCCGATGTAGCCGACGGAGATCAGGAGGGTGATCGCGGTGATCACCCAGGCGTAGGCGCTGCCGAGGCCGAAGTCGGTGAAGGTCAGGACGGTTTGGACGTCGAGGAGCGCGATCGTGGTGGTCGCGTCCCCGGGGCCGCCGCCGGTGAGGACGTAGATGGTGTCGAACGCGCGGAACGCGTTCATCGTCTCGAGGATGAGGACGATCAGGAGTGGATGCAGGAGCCACGGCACGGTCACCTCGGTGAACCGTCGCCACGCGCCGGCGCGGTCCACGGTGGCGGCGTCGTACAACTCCGAGGGGATTGTCGACAATCCGGCGAGCAGAATGATGACCGAGAACGGGAGCGTGTTCCAGACCTGGGCGAGTGCCGTGAACAGGAACGCGCCCGAGCCGGACGTCAGCCACGCGTGGTAGCTGTCGATCAGCCCGAGTTGCTGCAGCAGACCGTTCAGCGCGCCGGTCTTCGCGTCGAAGATCGTCCGCCACATCAGGCCGTTCACCACCCCGGGCATTGCCCAGGGCAACAAAGCGAGGCTGAGCAGCAGACCGCGACCGCGGAACCGTTCGTTCAGCACCAGCGCCAGGATCAGCGCGAGTACGACGGTCAGCCCGAGCACCACCAGCACGAACAGCGCCGAGACTTTCAGCGCGGACAGGAACGCCTGGTCGCTGAGCAGTGCCTTGTAGTTGTCGAATCCGATGAACCGCTTGGCCCGCGGGCGTTTCAGGTTGTTCTTCTGCAGGCTGACGTAGAACGAGTACCCGATCGGATAGGCGACCAGCAGGGCGATCACCGCGATCGCCGGGGCATTCAGAGCCCAGGCTTTCGCGTTGTCGCCCAGCGGCCGGCGTTCGGCGGACCCTTTGAGCACAGCCATCGTCAGGAGTACTTCTTCTTCAGCGTCACGGCCGACTGCGCGAGCGCCGCGACCGCGGCCGACGGCTGGGTCTGGTTGCTCAGCACGCCCTGCACGACCTTGTGCATCTCGGTCTCGAACTCGGTGTACCAGGGCACCCCGAGAACGTTGCGCGGCTTGGCGATCTCGGCCAGATGCGTGTAGATCTTCGGATCGGCGAACTTCTTCAGCGCCGCGGTGATCGTCGGATCGTTGACCATCGCTTTGTAGGCAAAACCCAGTCCGCGCTGCAGGAACCAGAACTTCGCGGTGTACGGCTGCTTCTGGTCGTCGTACCCGCCGAGGTACGTGAGCAGCTTGAACGCGTTGTCCTTGACCTCGGTGTCCTTCGCCAGGCCGTACATCCGGGTGTTGCTGACGGTCCCGTGCTCCTTGCCGTCCAGGCTCGGCACGAGCCCCATCCGGATCTTGCCCGCAGCCTTGGACTTGGCCGGGTCGTTGTAGTCGCGGCTCGCGTAGCGGGCGCCGATCGTGTACGCGTACCGGTTCGCCTTCATCGCGTTGTCGACCGGGACCGGCAGCAGCTGCAGCGACGCCGGGTCGATCACCTTCGACTTGGTCGCGGCCTGCTGCAGCCAGGCGAACACGTCCTTCGTCACCGTGTCAGACGTATTCATGATCGGGTTCTGCTGGTCGTCGAACATGTTCCCGCCGCTGCCGAACAGCAGCGCCCACACCCAGGACCACCAGGTGTCGGACAACTGCGCGGGCAGACCGATCGGGTACTCCAGCAGACCGGCGTTCTTGATCTTCAGGGCCTGCGCCTCGAGCTCCTCGAGACTGGCCGGAGGCTTCGAGATCCCTGCCTGGGCAAGGATTCCGGCGTTGTACGTCAGGCAGGTCGCGTCGGTGTAGTACGGGAGGCCGTACCGCTTCCCGTCGTACGTCATCGCCTGTGCGTTACCGGGATAGATCGCGTCGTAGACCTCGTCGACGCCGGCCATCCCGTCGAGAGGTTGCAGGTAGTCGCCCTCGACCCAGGCCGCGAGCGAGTCGTCGTACACGTAGAGCGCGTCCGGTCCGCCGCCACCGGTGAACTCGGCGACGACCTTCTGGACGTACTGCGCACTCGTGATCGGGGTGTAGTTGACCTTGACATTGCTGGTCTTGGTGAAGCGGTCGAGGTTCTGCTGGACCAGCGCTGCCTCGTAGTCCCAGCCCTCGAACTTCACGCTGCCGTCGCCGGAACCACCTCCCGAGGAGGAGTCGTTCGAGCAGGCGGACAGCAGGGCGGGGCCGGCCAGTCCGAGACCGGTCAGCTTGAGGATGTGGCGGCGGGTGAGCTCCATGGTTGTGCCTCCAACGCTTGGGCGATGCGCAGTCGGTACAGACGCGTCGGGCGTCCTTTGGGGTGGTGCTGGGCAGTGCCCTCGACGCTCACCAGGCCGCCTGCGTCGAGAGTCCGGATCAGGCGGCGTCCGCTCTGGTCCGTGATGCCGAGATGACCGGCAAGCTCTCCAGGCGAGAGCGTGCGGCCTTGCAGTTCGTGGTCCAGCGCGGCCAGCCGGGAGACGGTGGTCGCGCTCAGACCGACGTACTTCGCGAGTTGTTCGACCTCGTCGCCGTGCTCTCGGTAGGAGAACCGCAGCGCCTCGCCGACCGGTCCCATCGGACCGATCACGACACCGCTGTCCTCGAACAGGTACGCGCACGGTTCGGCGGCCAGTTCGGCGCGCGCGGCTGCCTGCTCGGCGAGCAGGACGCAGTTGCGCGCCGATACGCCGACACCGAAGCCGGCCGAGATCTGCGCGCCGAGCGCCACTGCGGCCTCGGCCAGTGCGGGTACGGCGACCCAGTTGCGGGTGATGCGCTCGAACAACGCCTTGTGGGCGAAGACGACGACACCGCGGCGCCCGCGGTTCTCGATCCAGGCGCCGGCGAACTCGGGGGTGTTGAGCAGGTGGTTCATCAGACCGATCCGGGCCCGTTCCTCGTCCGCGGACTGCTCGATCAGGAAGACCCCTGCGGCGAAACGTTGTGCACTGGCCCGCTCGGACTCGATCCGCAGCGCGAGCTCGTGCAGCTCGGTACGGATCGTGGCCGGTACCGGCATACCGCTCATGATCTGGATCCGGCCGGCGAGCTGTTCCCGTACGGCGGCACGCACGCTGATCACGTAGCTGCGCTCACCGAACCTCCGGTACGCGGCCTGGTGGAACGCGACGATCTCGTCGACGCTCTGGGTCGGTGCGTAGGGCAAGCAGTCGATCTGGTCCTGATCGAGGTCCAGCGCGGTAGCCACCGCTTCGACCGCTTCGGCCGGGAACGTGTCGATGCTGACCGGCGTACGGCCCCAGCCGCGTTCCTGCGCACGGTAGAGCGCGAGCGTCAGGTCGAGCGCCGACGAGCGGATCACGCCGACCGGCAGGCCGGGCGGGAGGAGCTCCTGGCTCGCGGTGTACGGCACCGGTCCGGCCAGGAAGCCGTCGAGTCGCGTCGTACTCAGGAACTCGGCGACCTTGTCGCGGATCTCGTCCTCGTGGTCGTAGCTGACCCACTCGAGATCCACCCCGCCGAGCGTGCGCGCGGCGTCGTGGAACAGCTCGTGGTGGGTCACGTGGGTGACGACCCCGATCACGATGTCCACGACGCACTCCTTTACGAACCATGTTCGGAAGTGACTCGTAAATCCAATGCCGTCCAAGGTCCCCCGATTCGAGGGGTCAGGTCAAGGGATCGTGCGGGATTCGTTCAAGACGCGGACGCCGTCCCGCTCGTAGCGTCGCGGGCATGATTCTTGTTACCGGTGGGCTCGGCATGATCGGCGCTCACACCGCGCGCGCCCTCCTCGACCTCGGGCAGGAGGTCGTCGTCACCTCGCATCGACGTACCGATCCGCCGCCGTTCCTCGACGGCAAGGTCGTCGTCGAGCAGGTGGACGTCACCGACCGGGACGCGTTTCTCGCCCTCGGGGAGCGTCACGACATCAGCGACATCGTCCACCTGGCGGGCTCGATCCCGGCCGACGATCCGGTCGCGTACTTCCGCCACGACACCGCTGGATTGCTCAATGCACTGGATGCGGCGCGGGCGTGGAAGGTACGGCGGTTCGCGGTCGCCAGCAGCATCGGGGTGTACATCGGGCAGGACGAATCACCGTGGCACGAAGACCTTCCGCTACCGACCGCCGACCTCCCACACTTGATCGTCGCCTTCAAGAAGGCCGTCGAACCAGTGACGACGCACAGCCTGGCCGGAACCGGCGTCCAGCCGATCGTGCTCCGGATCGGCTCGACCTGGGGCCCGCTGATGGATCCGGAGTCCAGCTTCAGCCCGATCCCGCCCTACGTCAGCGCCGTACTCCGCGGCGAAACTCCCACTCCCCTGCCGGCCGACGCCGGTGGCGACTGGTGCTATGCGCCTGACATGGGCCGCGCGATCGCCTCCCTCGTCAGCGCGGACACCCTCAACCACACCACCTACAACGTCTCCAGCGGCACGCCCTTCGTGTACGGCGAAGCGGCCGGCCAACTGACCGTCGAGCCCGGTGGCCGGACCAGCCCACACCTCGACGTCACCCGCCTGACCAATGAGACCGGCTTCGCCCCCACCTTCGCTTTCCCCGAAGCCGTCGCCGACTACATCACCTGGCGCACCACCAACGCCCGCTGAAGCGGATCCGTCGGTGTGCTTGGATGCGGACATGGCGGCGGTCACCAGACTCGTTCTGTTGTGCGGGACGTCGTTCTCCGGAAAGAGCACGGTCGCGCGTGCGCTGGCCCCCCGGCTGGCGGCGCGCATCGTGAGTCTCGACGAGATCAACGAGCGCCGCGGGCTGTGGGGCGGTGACGGGATTGCGGTCGAGGAATGGATCCGGACGCACGAGCTGGCGTCGGCCGAGGTCCGCGAGCTGCTGGGGTCGGGAGCGTCCGTGATCGTCGACGACACCAGTTCGCCGCGGTTTCTGAGGGACGGCTGGCGGTCGCTCGCAGCGACGGTCGGGGCTCGGTTCACCTTGATCTACGTGGAGGTGGACCATGCGACGGTACGTCGGCGCCGCGCCGGCAACCGGGTCGATCCGCAGCGGCGGGACGTCGCGGACGCCGTACTGGATCAGCACCTCACCGACTTCGAACCACCGGCAGCCGACGAGCACGCCGTACGAGTGACGTCTGTCGACGACCTGCAGCACTTGGCGCTCTGAGACACCGCCCGCCAGTGGGCTCAGCCTCCGGAGACTCCGATTTCGGCGTCGGCCAGGTCGGCGGTGAGGCCGTCTGTGTCGTCCAGCCAGCCTTG
Organism: Kribbella soli; assembly: GCF_004331345.1. Taxonomy (GTDB): domain Bacteria; phylum Actinomycetota; class Actinomycetes; order Propionibacteriales; family Kribbellaceae; genus Kribbella; species Kribbella soli. The sequence goes on from NZ_SJJZ01000003.1 coordinate 1,141,530, forward strand.
GGGGAGGACGATGTGGTCTCGGGGGCTGCCTTGGCGGCCGCGGGGGGCGCCTAGTTCGGCTACCGGGAACGGGACGGTGCGATCTAGTTCGGCGAGAAGTTCGTCCAGGCGAGCGAGTGAGTCGACCATGCCGAGGGCGGCGCGGAGTTCACCGCCGGCCGGGAAGCCCTTCAGGTACCACGGGACGTGTTTGCGGAAGTCGCGCAGCCCGCGCTGCTCCCCCATCAACTCCGCGAGCAGCTCACCGTGCCGCCGCATCACGTCGGCAACCTCGCCGAGCGTCGGCAGATTCAACGCCTCGCCCCCGCCGAACGCGACCGCGAGATCCCGGAACAACCATGGCCGCCCGAGGCACCCGCGCCCGACGATCACGCCGTCGCAGCCCGTCTCGGCGACCATCCGCAAAGCGTCGCCGGCTTCCCAGATGTCGCCGTTGCCGAGGACCGGGATGTTCACGTGCTCCACGAGCGAGGCGATCGTGGTCCAGTCCGCCTGACCGGAGTACGCCTGCGACGCCGTACGCCCGTGCAGCCCGATCGCCGCCGCACCCGACTCCTCGGCGATCCGCCCGGCGTCGAGATACGTCTGATGACTGGCGTCGATGCCGATCCGGGTCTTCATCGTCACCGGTACGCCGTACGGCGTCGCGGCCTGCACCGCGGAGCGCAGGATCGCGCCGAGCAGGTTGCGCTTCCACGGCAGCGCGGCGCCACCGCCCTTGCGGGTCACCTTCGGCACCGGGCACCCGAAGTTCAGGTCGATGTGCGCGACGCCGTACTCGTCACAGAGGATCTGCACCGCGCGCCCGATGTACGACGGGTCGACGCCGTACAACTGCACCGATCGAACCGTCTCACGCGCGTCGAACGTCAGCATGTCGAGCGACTTCTGATCACCCTCGACGATGCCGCGCGACGTGATCATCTCGCACACGTACAGGCCGGCGCCCTGCTCGGCGCACAGCCGCCGGTACGCCGCATTGGTGATACCGGCCATCGGCGCCAGCACCACCGGCGTCTCGATCGTGAGGTTACCCAGCTGAAGCATGCTCAAGCCTTCGCCACCAGCACCTGTCCGTTACCGGAAACCTGTGCTTTGTAAGGCTGTACGGCGTTCGCGGTCGTCGTCACGTCGCACGCGATCGGCGCGCCGGAATGCTTGACCACGGCAACATCGTCCATCGTGCAGGTCACCTTCGCGGCGTCGGTGACGGTCCGCAGCACCGCGTCGACGACCTTCGGCTTGACGATCGCGACCGACTCCGAGGTGAACTTGTACGACGCCGAGTACTGCTTGGCGTCGACCGTCAGCGTGCCGCTGTACGGCTTCCCGGCGTACGTCACCGTGCAGGTCAGTTCGTGCTTGCCGGCGGTCTCGACCTTGTCGATGCCCGGGCACTTCACGGTCGTGGTGGCCGCCTTGCCGGCCGCGATCTGCGCCTGCTTCGAGATCGCGAACGTGATCCGGTCGGCGAGCGGCGCGTCGTTCTCCGGCGCACCGGTGACCTTCGGCGTCGGCCAGGGCTTCGACGGTGTCGGCAGCGCGATGAGCGTCGGCGTCGACGCGGTCGGGATCGGCGCACTCGACGTACCGGACGACGGCGTACTGGACGCGGACGTCGTGGGCGTCGGAATGGCCTCCGGCTTGCTGTCCGAGCAGGACGACAGCACGAACACCGCCAGCGCTGACAGCCCTAAGACGGCCAGCACCCGATCCCGTGACAGCTTCATCGTCAGCAGCCCACCAGGTGCTGGGCGAGGTAGCCGGTGACCTCGGTGAGCGCGACCCGCTCCTGCTTCATCGAGTCCCGCTCGCGAATGGTGACCGCGTGGTCCTCGAGGGTGTCGAAGTCGACGGTGATGCAGTACGGCGTACCGATCTCGTCCTGGCGGCGGTACCGGCGGCCGATCGCACCGGCGTCGTCGAAGTCGACGTTCCAGTTCTTCCGCAGCTCGCCGGCCAGGTCGCGGGCCTTCGGCGACAGGTCGGCGTTGCGGGACAGCGGAAGCACGGCCGCCTTGACCGGGGCGAGCCGCGGGTCGAAACGCAGTACCGTCCGCTTGTCGACACCGCCCTTGGCGTTCGGCGCCTCGTCCTCGGTGTACGCGTCGAGCAGGAACGCGAGCACGTTGCGGGTCAGGCCGGCCGCGGGCTCGATGACGTACGGCGTCCAGCGCTCGCCCTTCTCCTGGTCGAAGTACGACAGGTCGGCGCCGGAGTGCTTGGAGTGCGTGGACAGGTCGAAGTCGGTGCGGTTCGCGATGCCCTCGAGCTCGTCGAACTCCTTGCCGCCGAAGTTGAACCGGTACTCGATGTCGACGGTGCGCTTCGAGTAGTGGCTCAGCTTCTCCTTCGGGTGCTCGTAGAACCGCATGTTGTCCGGGTTCAGGCCGAGGCCGGTGTACCAGTCCCAGCGCGCCTTCAGCCAGTACTCGTGCCAGTCCTCGTCGGAGCCTGGCTCGACGAAGAACTCCATCTCCATCTGCTCGAACTCGCGGGTCCGAAAGATGAAGTTGCCCGGGGTGATCTCGTTGCGGAAGCTCTTGCCGACCTGGGCGATCCCGAACGGCGGCTTCTTCCGGGCGGTGCCCATCACGTTCGCGAAGTTGATGAAGATGCCCTGCGCGGTCTCCGGGCGGAGGTAGTGCAGGCCTTCCTCGGACTCGACCGGGCCGAGGTAGGTCTTCAGCAGGCCGTTGAACATCCGCGGCTCGGTGAAGGTGCCCTTGTTACCGCAGTTCGGGCAGGCGATCTCGGCGAGTTTGACGTCATCGACGTCCTTGTTCTTCCGGCGGGCGAAGTCCTCGCGGAGGTGGTCGTCGCGGAACCGCTTGTGGCAGGACTGGCACTCGGTGAGCGGGTCGACGAACTCGGACAGGTGGCCGGAGGCCTCCCAGACCTTGGTCGGCAGGATCACCGAGGAGTCCAGGCCGACGATGTCGTCGCGGCCGGTCACCATCGTCCGCCACCACTGGGTGCGGACGTTGTTCTTCAGCTCGACGCCGAGCGGTCCGTAGTCCCAGGCCGACTTGGTACCGCCGTAGATCTCGCCGCACGGGTACACGAAGCCCCTCCGCTTGCTGAGGCTGACGACGGCATCGACGGTTTCCACGGGCACTTTTCGACTCCAGAACGGGCACAGAACGGATGCTGGCGAAATCTACGGAAGGGTCCAGGCTATCGGTCCCGGGCGTCGTGGATCGAATCCGTGCCGCCGGGATGTCAGGTCAGGAAATCCTCGTACGCCGTCGGCTCGTCGAGAGCCTCCGACAACAGCGGCACCGCGGCCAGTTTCACCTCGTACGGCGACAGTGCCCGCCGGTAACTGCCGATGTTCTCGAACTCCAGCGTCAGCGCCAGCAACTCCGGGTCGTCCACGTTCCGCCCGACCCGCGCCGAAACGAACCCCTTCTGCCGCCCCAGCACCTCGACCGCACCCCGCATCCGCTCCGCGAACCCGGCCTGCGCACTCTCCCCCACCCGAAACCTGATCACGACGAACACGAGCTCAACCATAGGACCTGGAACAATGGCGGTATGAGTACCCCCAGCAGCCCGTTGCGGCAGCGGATCACCAAGGTGAGTTACCCGTACGTCGCGAAGCTGCATGCCGCGCCGAAGCTGACCCTGCCGGGGATCACCCTGCTGCTCGCGTTGGTCGGAGTGTTCGCTCCGGTGCCGGTGGGCGTGCCGTCGCTGGTCCTGCTGGCGTTGCTGCTCGGCTGGCTGGCGTTCCTGTCGTGGCCGGCGGTGACGACCGGGCCGCGGTTCCTGCGGATCTTCTCGATCCTCGTCATCCTGCTGTTCGCGGTCTCGCGGATCGCTACAGGCTGATCAGGGGCGGCCGAGGCTGTCGTACGCCGCCTCGACCGCGGCCTCCCGCAGCTCGGCGACGGGCTCGTGGTCGAGCATCACGGCGCAGTCAGACAGTCCGCCGAGCGCGACCATGCAGCGGACCACGTCGGACAGCGACGGGCTCGTACCGATCAGGAGCGTCGCGAGCGTGCCGCGCCACTCGATGAAGCGGTCGGCCAGCTTCAGTTCGTGCAGCACCGAGAGGTCGCGGATCGCGAGCTGGATCAGCGCGCGGTGCCGGTAGGCGAGGTCGAAGTACGAGCCGAGCAGTTCGCGGGGTGGGACCGGTGCGGCCGCCTGCTGCGCCGCGGCGTACGCCTCGAACTCGGCGATCATCGGCTCGACCAGGCTGTTCAGCAGGTCCTCACGGGACGCGAAGTGGTAGTACAGCGCCGGTTTGGTGACGCCGAGGCGGTCGGCGATGTCGCGCAGACTGGTCTGCTGCATCCCGCGCTCGGCGAACAGCTCCAGCGCGGCCTGCTGGATCCGCACCCGGGTGTCGCCGGTCCGTTGTCTCGGCATACCCGGAAGATTAGCTGACCTTCCGTTAAGTAAGCCATTGACAACCCTGCCCTCGTTTACTTACCTTCCGATAAGTAAGCAAACGTCTGGGAGGTGCCATGAAGGTCCTGATCTCGGGTGCGAGCGTGGCCGGGCCGGTGCTCGCCCACTGGTTGCACCACTACGGCTTCGAGCCGACGCTCGTCGAGCGCACGCCGGCTCTGCGGCACGGACTCGGCGGTCACGCCGTCGACCTGTTCAGCTCGGCCGCCGACGTCACCCGGCGGATGGGCTGCTGGGACGCGATCGAGGCGGCCCGCACCCAGCTCGACGTGATGACCATCGAGCGGTTCGGCAAGCGCCCGGTCGAGGTCGACCTCAGCCGGATGTACGCCGGGATCTCGAGCCGGCACGTGGAGATCCTCCGCGGCGAGCTGACCGGGATCCTGTACGGCGCGACGCGCGACACCGCGGAGTACGTGTTCGGCGACTCGATCGCGAGTGTCCACGACGACGGGGCCGGAGTGGATGTGGTCTTCGACTCGGGTACGGAACGCCGCTTCGACCTGGTGATCGGTGCGGACGGCATGCACTCGAACGTGCGCCGGCTCGTCTTCGGTCCCGAGGAGCCACTGCACCGGTCACTCGGCGGGTACCTCGCGGTGTTCTCGATGCCGGACGTCTTCGGCCTCGGCAGCCACACGCTGTCCCACTTCTCCGTCGACAAGCTGGTCGGCATCTACGGCGTACACCAGACCGGTCAGGTCCGCGCGGGCTTCCTGTTCCGCGCACCTGAGCTGCAGTACGACTACCGCGACAAGGACGAGCAGAAAGCCCTGCTGGCCAAGGAGTTCCGGGACTACGGCTGGAAGGTGCCGCAGCTGCTGGAGCACCTGGAGCAGGCGGAGGACTTCTACTTCGACTCCATCGCGCAGATCACGCTGGACACCTGGCACCGCGGCCGGGTCGGACTGGTCGGAGACGCGGGCTACTGCCCCGGCCCGGCGGTCGGTGGCGGCACGAGTCTCGCTGTCATGGCGGCGTACATCCTGGCCGGTGAGCTGGCTGCAGCACGCAGTGACCTGCCGTCCGGACTGCGCAACTACGAACGGATCATCCGGCCGATAGTCGAGCAGAGCCGACGGTTCGCGCCGAAGGTGATGCGCACCATCATCCCGGCCAGCCCGCTTGCGTTGCGGCTGATGCCTGCTGCAGCAGCTGCGCTGCCAAAGCTGCCGACAGCGGTCCAGCGCTTCATCTGGTCGCAGAACGCAGTAGGCAAGGCACTCAGCTCGGTCCCGCTGCCTGACTACTCAGACCTCGTCCAACCCCAGAGCGGTCAGGCGGTCACGTAGCCACGTCAGCTCCTTCGCGATCCGTTTAGCCAACGCCTGCTGGGTTCTGGCCGCACGCGGCCACACGTACACCTCTGACTCCAGGTGGTGCGTGAGTGGATGCCCACCACCGACCAGTCTGGTCAGACAGTCATCCAGTACGCCGGTTGTCGCGCTCAACGGATCTGGTGGCGCAGCGTGGGCCGCCAAGTGGGCGTGCATCCGCCAGGCGGCGTGACCGGACAGTTCGTAGGCCTGTGCGACGTCGTCCACCCCAGGTCCGCCCCACTCACGCACCTGGCGCAGGTACTTCGGTGTACCGAGCTGGCTGAGCACGTACCGACCGGAGGCGTCTCCCGGGTCCACGAGCGTCGGCGCCAGGGACAGCTGCGCCTTGACCACGTCGACGCCCGCTCGCCACAGCAGCTCGAACGACTCGGCCGGGTCCTCGAACTGCACCGCCAGATGACACGTGTCGAGCCCCAGCCCGATACGCGACGTGCCGCCGTACGGGCTGGAATAGCGGTCCAGCCACGCGGCGGCCTGGCCGATCATCTCGAGGACGCAGCCCGGCTCGGTCTCGACGGCGATCCGGATCTTCCGGCCGGTCCTGCTCTCGGTCCGGGCCAGGTGCTGTTCGACGCGGTCGATCGCCTCACGCGCGGCCCGGTTCCGCGCCTTCGACCACGGCACCCGCCAGCCGAGCGGCACGGTCGAGATCGAGCCGTACGCGACGTCCGTGGGGAGCAGTTCGGCCAGCACGTCGATCAGGTCGAGCGTGTAGCGGAGCCGCTCGGGGTCGGTCCAGTCGGGGCAGTAGAGCTTGGTACCGACGACCTTGTCGGCGAACTGCGCGTGCGGCGTGCCGTTCAGTGTGACGACTTCGAGCCGGTTGCGCTGCAGTGCACGGCGGAGCTTGCTGAGCGCGGCCGGCGAGTTCGCCAGGCGATCGGCGAGCCGATGCGGCAACCACAGGCCGACCCCGAGGACGGGTACGTCGAGTGCCGAGCGAACTGCACCTGCGCACGTGTCGAGGCCGGCGATCAGCTCGTCGAGCTCCGCGGCCGGATGCACCGTCGCGCAGTACCCCAGGTGAACGGTCGAACCATCCCGATGACAGAACCTCATCAGCGCTCCTCACCCCGTTAGGTCGCCGAAGGTAGTCAATGGCGGACTCTCCGTGACCTAGTTAGCACTGTAGAAGCCTGAACGCCCTGGCGGAAGGCCTGATTTTCGGTTAGACGTGTTCCGGTTCGGCGACGAGTTCGCGGGAACGATCCGCGACCGCCATCGCGGCCAGTGCCGTGGTCAGCGGGACGGCCGCGATGATCCCGAGGCTGCCGACCAGACCGCGGACCACCTCCATCGCAACCGACTCGGTGGACAGGATGGCCCGGCCGGGAAGGTCCTGGATGGCGAAGATCAGCAGCACCGGCAGCGCGGCGCCGGCGTAGGCGAGGACGAGCGTGTTGACCACCGACGCGACGTGCGTACGCCCGATCCGCAGGCCAGCGCTGACCAGCTCACGACGGTTGGCGGACGGGTTCGCGGCGGACAGCTCCCAGACGGCCGCCGCCTGCGTGACCGTGACGTCGTCCAGGACGCCCAGGGCACCGATCACCATCCCGGCGACCAGCAATCCGGTCAGGTCGATGTTGGGCACCAGCGCCTTGGCTCCGGACGCGCCCTCGGAAGCCAGTCCGCTCAGCTGGCAGAACTTGGTGAAGAACCAGCCCAGCAGCACCGTCAACCCGAGCGCGACCACCGTTCCGGACAACGCGATCGAACTCTCCGCATTGATCCCATGCGTGAGGAACAACGCGATCGCCATGATGACCGTGCCACCGACGACCGCGACCAGCAGCGCGTTCTCCCCGTTGAGGATCGCCGGGAGGATGAACTGCGTCAGCATCACCGCGGTCACCGCGAGGGCGATCAGTGCAGCGAAGCCCCGCCAGCGCGACAAGGCGACGACCGCGACCGCGAACAGCGCGGCCAGCAGCAGCAACGATTTGGTCCGGTCGTGATCGACGTACGAGTACCGGTCGGCGACTTTCGGCGCATCCTGGACACCGAGCATGACCGACTGGCCGACCTTGACCGGGATCGACGTCTGACTGGCCTTCGGAACCTGGACCGGTATCACCTGGCCCTTGTCGGCGCCGCTGGTCAGCTTGACCGTGGCCTCGTCGCACTGGTCCTTCACGTTCGGGCAGGCCTTCAGCGCCGTCACCTCACCGCGAGCGGTGGCGGTCTGGTACGACGCGACCTTCACGTCACCGTCCGGCCACATCACGATCATCCCGACAACGGCGGCCAGGAGCAGCGGGATCAGGACCGCGGCGACAACGATCCGGACGCGCCGGGCGACGACCGCGTCGGAGTTCACCACCGAGGTGTCGACCACGTGATCGCCGTGACCGTGTCCGTGTCCGTGACCGTGGCCTTGCGGAATATCGAGTGCCCGGCGGCGGTTGCCCTTGTGGTCGGCACGTCGTCGCCCGACGTTGCGGCTGGCCATCGTGAACTCCTTGTTTTGACAATCAGTTCCAGTTAAATGAAAATGATTGTCATGAAATCTGGTCTTCGAGCTGTCCTCGCCGGCGCCACCGCCTTGGCCGCCCTCACCCTGGCCGGGTGCGGTGACTCCTCCGCCAACGGCACCGGTGGCGGCAAGCTCGACGTCGTCGCTTCGTTTTACCCGCTCGAGTTCATCGCCCGCACAGTGGGGGGCGACGCGGTCAACGTCAGCACCCTGACAGCCCCCGGCGTCGAGCCCCACGACCTGGAGCTGACGCCCAAGCAGGTCGGCCAGATCGCGAGCGCGAAACTCGTCGTCTTCGAGAAGGACCTGCAGCCCGCCGTCGACGAGGCGGTCGAGCAGAACGCCAAGGACGCCGGCTTCGACATCGTGCCGGCCGCGCAGCTGGAAGCCACCGGCGCCGACTTCGAGGAGCACGAGGAGGGCGCGGCCACCGCCGCTCACAAGGACAATGCCCTCGACCCGCACTTCTGGCTCGACCCGGTGCGGTACGCCGCGGTCGTCAAGGCGGTCGAGGACAAGCTCGTGAGCGTCGACAGCGCCAACGCCGCCGGGTACCACCAGCGCGCGAAGGCGCTGCTCGACCAGATCGGCAAGCTCGACACGGCGTACAAGACCGGTCTGGCGACCTGCAAGCTGAAGACGTTCGTGACCAGCCACGAGGCGTTCGCCTACCTCGCGAAGCGGTACGGTCTGACGATGGTCGGGATCGCCGGGTTCACGCCGGACGCGGAGCCCACACCGGCCCGGATCAAGGAGGTCCAGGACATCGTGAAGGCCCAGCACGTGACGACCATCTTCTACGAGGAGCTGGTCAGTCCGAAGGTGGCCGAGACGATCGCGAAGGACGTCGGCGTCCAGACCGCCGTACTGAGCCCGATCGAGGGCCTCTCGGACGCGAACTCCAAGGAAACGTACCTGACCTTGATGCAGGAGAACCTGCAGGAGCTGCAGAAGGCGAACGGCTGCTCGTGAGATTCGAGAACGACTCCGCCAGGGCCGTCCAGGTCGACGATCTCTCCGTCGACCTGGGTGGCCGTCTGGTGCTTCGGGGCATCGACCTGCGGATCCGCCAGGGCGAGGTGGTCGCCGTGCTCGGCACCAACGGCTCCGGCAAGTCCACGCTGATCAAGACCGTCGTCGGGCTGCTCCCGGCGGCCCGTGGCGAGGTCCGGTTGTTCGGGACGCCGGTCCCCCGGTTCCGCGACTGGCGCCGGGTCGGGTACGTGCCGCAGCGCATCACCGCGGCCGGCGGCGTACCCGCGACCGTGTACGAGGTGGTGTCATCCGGTCTGCTCTCGAAGCGACGGATGTTCGCGCCGCTCGGTGCCGCCGGCAAGCAGGCGATCGAGGAGGCGCTGGAGGTCGTCGACATGGCCGACAGGCGTAAGGATGCGGTCGCCGAGCTGTCCGGCGGGCAGCAGCAGCGGGTGCTGATCGCACGGGCCCTGGTGTCCGACCCGGAGCTGCTGATCCTCGACGAGCCGACGGCCGGTGTGGACCTGGCCAGCCAACAGATCTTCGCCGATGCGGTCCGGGAGCGGGTCGCCCGCGGCACGACCGTGGTGATGGTGAGCCACGACCTCGGCCCGATGGACGCCCTGATCGACCGCTCGGTCGTGATGCGCCGCGGCCGCGTCGTGTACGACGGCCCGCCGCACGCCTCCCAGACCCACGCCCACGTCCACCACTCCCACACCGACGACGACCCGGGTTGGCTCACCTCATGACCATGTTCCAGCTCGAGTTCATGCAGCGGGCTCTGATCGCCGGGCTGCTCACAGGGCTGTCGGCGCCGGCTATCGGGACGTACCTGGTGCAGCGGCGGCTGTCGTTGATGGGTGACGGCATCGGCCACATCGCGATCACCGGTGTGGCGCTCGGTCTGCTGACCGGCAGTGCACCTGTGCTGACCGCCATCATCGTCTCGATCGCCGGTGCGACCGCCATCGAGCTGGTCCGCGCCCGCGGCAAGGCCACTGGCGACGTCGCACTCGCCCTCCTGTTCTACGGCGGCATCGCAGGCGGTGTGCTGCTCATCGGACTCGCAGGTCAAGGTGCAGCCACGCTGAACACCTACCTGTTCGGTTCACTCACCACGGTCTCCCAGAGCGACCTGTACGTCGTTGTCGGCCTGGCCGTCGCCGTACTGGTAGTAGCGATCGGTCTAGGCCCACAGCTGTTTGCGGTGTGCCAGGACGAGGAGTTCGCCCGTACGACGGGACTCCGGGTCCAGCTGCTCAACCTGGTGATCGCAGTGATGGCTGCGGTCACTGTGACGGTAGCGATGCGCACGGTGGGGCTACTGCTGGTCAGTGCGCTCATGGTCGTCCCGGTGGCGACAGCGCAGCAGGTGACTCGGTCGTTCCGCAGTACGTTCATCACCGCGTGTGTCATCGGTGTGCTGGCGTGCCTGGCCGGCATCGTCACGTCGTACAACGCGAATGTGGCGCCGGGTGCGACCATCGTGGTGCTGGCACTGGCCGGGTTCGTCGTGGCTGCGACGGTCGGGACGCTGCTGCGGCGGCGGGCCGGTCGGGCACGTCCGCTGGCGGACGAGGAGCCGGAGGTCGGCGTACCGGCACCGGAGCCACATGTGGTGAGTGCCGGGCACCCGCACGCGCACAGCCAGGCCTGCGGCCACAAGAAGGTCGAGCACGGGGACCATGTCGACTACGTGCACGACGGTCACCTGCACGCGGCGCACGGTGACCACTGGGATGAGCACTGAGTTGCTGACTTCTGAGAGACTTGAGGGTGGTAGAGAGATGACAGGAGGAACGGTGGCTATCGGAACACGCTCGACCCGTCAACGCGCGGCGGTCGCGCTCGCGCTCGACAACATCGACGACTTCCGGACCGCCCAGGAGATCCACCAGGAGCTCCGGTCCGCCGGTGAGGCCGTCGGTCTGACCACTGTCTACCGCACCCTGCAGGCGCTCGCGGACTCCCGCGAGGTCGACGTACTGCGCACCGCCGACGGCGAAACGGCGTACCGGCGCTGCTCGAAGGGTCACCACCATCACCTGGTCTGCCGCAACTGCGGCCGGACCGTCGAGGTCGAGGGACCGGCCGTGGAGCGCTGGGCCGACAAGGTCGCAGCCGAGCACGGGTACGCCGACATCAGCCACACGCTGGAGATCTTCGGCACCTGCCAGGAGTGCCAGCAGACCGCCTAGCCTTCGACGGACTTGATGAACTGCTGGTAGCGGCGCTGCCCGACCAGCCGCCAGATGACCCGGACGGGCGCTGGTAGGCCGGCCAGCATGCGTGCGGCTTCCTCGGGGCGGGCGGTCGCGAGCAGTTCACCCATAGCCGTGAACCGCTGGTTCGACTTGAACTTGCTGAACGCGATCTTCCCGAGGTGATCCCACTCGGCCTGGGTGATATGCGTCGCGATCAGCGGTACGACGTCGCGCTCCTCCTCCCCCAAGTGTTCGGCAAGTCGCGCGGACACGGTCTCGAGCGCGGCACCGAGCGAGTCCGCACCAGCAGCGGTCGGCGTCGTACGCCAGGCAGTGACCGCATCGCGGGCCGAGTCCACGGCCTTGTGGACAGCGGCGTGCTGCTGCTCCATCCGATGAATCAGGTCGGCCGACAGCTCGGCACGCTCGAGCAGCCGGGGCCAGAGCAGCTCGTCCTCGGACGAGTGGTGCGCGTGCAGACCGTCGAGCTGGAAATCGACGTACGCCGCCACCGCCTCGGCCCGCGACTCGGCCCCAGCGGCCAGCACATGCACCCTCGCCTGCTCGAACCCCCGCCGGATCACCCGGTGGATCAGTGCCATCTCCCACGGATCACACGCCCGTACGGCGTCAACCGGTGTTGCCATGTCCCTCCCCCTTTCACTAGTGGCCACCACTAGTGAATGACTACTGCTAGCGTGGGACGGGTGGGGAAACCTGTCAAGACGCCGAAGCGCACCCGTCGCGAGCAGGCGGCGGCGACCCGGGAACGGGTGATCCGCGCCGCGATCGAGGTGTTCGCCGAGGCCGGGTACGTCGGCACACGGATGACCGACATCGCCGGCCGCGCCGGTGTCGCCGTACAGACCGTGTACTTCGTCTTCCACACCAAGGCCGAGCTCCTGCAGGCCTGTTTCGACCACGCTGTCCTCGGGCCGGACCGGCTTCCGCCTCCGCAGCAGCCCTTCTTCGCCGAGATCTCCGCGGCGGAGTCCGGCCGGGCGGCGCTGGCCGCCTTCGTTCGCGGCAACACCGCAATCCTGACGCGCGTCGCGGTGATCAAAGAGGTCGCCGAATCGGCGCCCCACGAGCCCGATGCGGTGGCCGTGGTCGAGCGCAGCGAGCAGCTGCGGCGCGACGGTCTGGGCCAGGTGGTGGATCAGATCGCCGGGCGCTGGGGGCTGCGTCCGGGTCTCGACGCAGGCGACGCCGTCGACCTGCTGCTAATGCTCTCCACTTCCGGCCCGTTCCTCGAGCTGCGCCGCTACGGCTGGAGCGACACGAAGTACGCCGAATGGCTGACCGATGCGCTCGCCCGGGAGCTCCTCGCCTGACTGTGACTCAGGTCACCTTTGCCTTTGAGCGCGCTCTAAGGCATACCGTCGTAGACATGAACGCGACCGAACTGCTCACCCCGCCGATCGACCGAGATCTGCTGTGTCTGCTCGAGCTGCCGGAGGACCTGCCCGAGCAGCTGTCGATCGCCGAGGCCTCCGAGCTGACGGGCCTCACCGCGCACACCCTGCGGTACTACGAGCGCATCGGCCTCCTCGACGTACGCCGGGACACCGCCGGGTACCGCAGCTACGACCAGCGGGCGATGGCGCGGATCGTGTTCATCAGCAGGCTGCGCGCCTCCGGCATGCCGATCAGCACGATCAGCCACTACCTGGAGCTGGTGCTTGAGGGCGACCACACCGCACCTCAGCGACTCGCCCTGATGCAGGAGCACCGGGAGAGGATCCAGCGGCAGCTGCGCGACCTGCAGCTCGCCCTCGCGGTGACCGACTACAAGATCACCGTGTACGGCGGCACTGCCGCCCCGTAACCAACCACTCAGCTGAGCCGACCGTTACGCACGTTCGGCCGGCGCAGCCATGCCTTCTGATGGGAGAAATCATGAAACTGGGTAGCCAAGGCGCCGACGTCAGCCGCCTCGGACTCGGCTGTATGGGGATGAGCTTCGCGTACGGCGTGGCCGACGACAACGAGTCGACCGCGACGCTGCATCGGGCGCTCGACCTCGGCATCACGTTCCTCGACACCGCCGACATGTACGGCTTCGGCGCCAACGAGGAACTCGTCGGCCGGACCATCGCCGATCGCCGCGACGAGGTGTTCCTCGCGACGAAGTTCGGCATCACCGGCAATGGGCTGAACTCGGCGGCGCGGGGAGTGAACGGGTCGCCGGAGTACGTCCGGTCCGCGATCGACGCGTCCCTCCAGCGGCTCGGAGTCGACCACGTCGACCTCTACTACCAGCACCGGATGGATCCCGACGTACCCGTCGAGGAGACGGTCGGGGCGATGGCGTCGCTGGTCGAGGCCGGGAAGGTGCGGTACCTCGGGCTGTCGGAGGCGTCGGCGGAGACGATCCGGCGGGCGCACGCCGTACATCCGATCACCGCGGTGCAGTCCGAGTGGTCGTTGTTCAGCCGGGACATCGAGGAGTCGGTGCTGCCGGCCTGCCGCGAGCTCGGCATCGGGATCGTGCCGTACTCGCCGCTCGGGCGCGGCATGCTCACCGGCGCCCTGCCCACGGAGCTCCCGGCCGACGACTTCCGCCGTACCCTCCCCCGCTTCTCCGGCGACAACCTGGACGTGAACCTCGCACTGGTCGAGGAGATCCGCGCGGTGGCAGCGCGGTACGACGCGACACCCGGACAGGTCGCGCTCGCCTGGGTGCTTGCGCAGGGCAACGACATCGCGCCGATCCCGGGGACGAAGCGGCGCAAGTACCTGGAGGAGAACTTCGGGGCGCTCGACGTCGCGCTGTCCGCCGCCGACGTCGAGGCGCTGTCGAAGCTGACGCCGGTCGGCCTCCGCTACCCCGACATGAGCTGGGTCGCCGGGCAGACCGTCGCACAGGACTGATAAACTGACCGCAGTAAGCCTTCCGTACCGGACTCTTCCGGCGGGAGGCTTTTCTGCGTTCTGATCCGTTCTGAGGAGACCTATGTCTGATCTCGTGGTGCGCCGTGTCCAGCCGTCCGACCGACCGGTGATGGAGCGGCTGTGGCTGATGTTCCGCCACGACATGTCCGAGTTCCAGGGCCAGCTCCCGCGCCCCGACGGCAGCTTCCGCACCGAGTGGCTGGAGAAGGTCCTGACCGGCGATCCGGAGTGGGCCGGGTACCTGATCTCGCTGGGCGAGAACCCGGTCGGCTTCTGCTTCATGCGAGCGCTGCAGCAACCGGTGCATGTGCTGAACGCGTTCTTCATGGTGCGTCCGGTACGTCGCAGCGGACACGGACTGCGCGCGGTCCAGGAAGTGCTGTCGCATCACCCCGGTCCGTGCGACGTCGCGTTCCAGGGCAACAACGAGAAGGCGGTCAGGTTCTGGCAGCGGGTCGCGACCGAGATCTCCGGCGACGTCTGGACCCAGGAGGCCCGCCCGATCGCCGGCAAGCCCGACGCGACCCCCGACCTGTGGATCTCATTCAAGGTCTAGGGGCAGATCGAAGTACGCGAACAATGTCTGGTCGAAGAACGTGACGTTGTGCGTGATGCCGGCTTTGGTGACGGTGAAGACCTGCAGGCTGTGGGCGTGGTACCGCCCGTCGTCGGCGCGCACGTACGCGCCGACGGCGGGCTGGTCGTTCGCCATCGTGATGCGGAGTCGCCAGGCCGGGCCGCGCATCGCGTACACCCGCTCGATGAATCCGGCGTACGCGTCCTTGCCGACGAACCACAGCGGCGCAGGCGGCATCTCCAGTACGACGCGCTCGGCCAGCAACCGGGTCAGGCCTTCGACGTCGGCCGCCTCGAACGCGCGCACGTAGTCCTCGACGACCGCGCGGACCTCCCGGTCCGTCGGTTCGTTGACATCCTCTTCCTCGAGATCGACCTCCGCCAGCCGGGCCCGCGCGCGTTGGAGCGCGCTGTTCACCGACGCGGGCGTGGTGTCCAGCGCCGCCGCGACGTCGGCGGCGGGCCAGTCCAGCACGTCCCGCAGTACTAGCACTGCTCGCTGCCTGGCCGGCAGGTACTGCATCGCCGCGACCAACGCCAGTCGCAGACTCCCTCGGTCCGCCGACGCCACGGCCGGATCGGTCGGGAACGGCTGCAGCCAAGGGACATCGAGCGACGGCTCGATCGGCGCCAGTGGATCGGTCTCCGCACCGACGAGTCCGGACGGGAGAGCGCGCCGGCCTCGTCCCTTCAGCGCGGTGAGGCACGCGTTGGTCGCGATCCGGTAGAGCCAGGTGCGCAGCGACGCGCGCTCGGCGTCGTACGTGTCGATCGCCCGCCACGCGCGCAGCATCGTCTCCTGGACCAGATCCTCCGCGTCGTGCAGCGATCCGAGCAGGCGGTAACAGTGCGCCAGCAGTTCCCGGCGGTACGGAGCGACCTGTTGTTCGAAGTCGTCCACTGCTTAGAAGACGACGACCGAGCGCAGAACGTCCCCGTGATGCATCTTCGCGAAGGCGTCCTCGACCTCGTCCAGCGTGATCGTCTCGGACACGAAACGGTCCAGGGGCAGGCGGCCCTGGAGGTGGAGGTCGATCAGCAACGGGAAGTCGCGGGTCGGGAGGCAGTCGCCGTACCAGCTCGATTTCAGGGAGCCGCCGCGGCCGAAGAAGTCCAGGAGGGGCATGTCGAGGCGCATGTCTGGGGTCGGTACGCCGACCAGCACCACGGTGCCGGCCAGATCGCGCGCGTAGAACGCCTGCTTCCAGGTCTCCGGACGGCCGACCGCGTCGATCACTACATCGGCGCCGAACCCGCCGGTCAGTTCCTGCACCGCGGCGACGACCCCGTCGTGGTCGAGTCCCTTCGAGTTGATCGTGTGCGTCGCGCCGAGTTCCTGCGCGGTGGTGAGCTTGCGCTCGTCGAGGTCGATCGCGATCACCTTCGCCGCTCCGGCGAGGCGGGCGCCGACGACTGCCGCCGTACCGACACCGCCCGATCCGATCACGGCGACCGTGTCTCCGCGGCCGACGTTGCCGGTGTTGATCGCGGCGCCGAGACCGGCCATCACGCCGCAGCCGAGCAGGCCCGCGACCTCCGGCTTGGCGGCCGGGTCCACCTTGGTGCACTGCCCGGCCGCTACCAGGGTCTTCTCCGCGAACGCTCCGATGCCGAGCGCAGGGCTCAGCTCGGTGCCGTCCGCGAGCGTCATCTTCTGCTTGGCGTTGTGCGTGTTGAAGCAGTACCAGGGCCGGCCGCGCAGGCAGGCGCGGCAGTTGCCGCAGACGGCCCGCCAGTTCAGCACGACGAAATCACCCGGCTGCACGTCGGTCACGCCGTCGCCCACGGACTCCACGATCCCCGCGGCCTCATGCCCCAGGAGGAACGGGAACTCGTCGTTGATCCCACCTTCGCGGTAGTGCAGATCCGTGTGGCAGACCCCGCACGCCTGCACCTTCACGACCGCTTCCCCGGGACCCGGGTCCGGGACCGTGACCTCCTCGATCGACACCGGCGCACCCTTGCCAGCCGCCACCACACCACGCACCGTCTGAGCCATTCCCCGAACCTAACCGCCACAGCCTGCCCACGTCAGCCTCCACGGCGTGTGGGTGTGCCGTCAGAACAGGACGTAGTCGTCTACGTACACGACTCCGCCCGCCTGAACCCTCCCGCCGCGGCCCGGTTGACCCCACCACCTCCTGTTCTTACGTACACCTCTGTCCACCGGTCGGGGGACAGAGAGTCCGCCGGGCGGTGCTCCCGGGGGACGGTGCCGGGACGCGAGAGTTGAGGCATGGAGAACGACAACGCAGTGAGGGTGCGCGGCCTGGTCAAGCGGTACCCGGACAAGGTCGCGGTCGACGGTGTCGATCTGGACATCCACCGGGGCGAGGTGTTCGCCCTGCTCGGCCCGAACGGGGCCGGTAAGACGACGACCACGGAGATCCTGGAGGGGTATCGCCGGGCCGACGAAGGAGAGGTCAGCGTGCTGGGCACGGACCCGGCCCGCGGCGACCGCCGGTGGCGGAGCCAGCTCGGGATCGTGCTGCAGACCTCGCGCGACGAGGCGGAGTCGACCGTCCTCGAGCTGGTCAGCCACTACGCCGCCTACTACCCGAACCCGCGCGACCCGGACGAGGTGATCGCCGCCGTCGGGCTCGAGGAGAAGCGCAAGACCCGGCCGCGCAAGCTGTCCGGCGGTCAGCGCCGCCGGCTCGACGTCGCCCTCGGCGTGATCGGCAACCCGGAGCTGCTGTTCCTGGACGAGCCCACGACCGGCTTCGACCCCGAGGCGCGCCGGCAGTTCTGGACCCTGATCGAGAACCTGCGGACCAGCGGTACGACGATCCTGCTGACCACCCACTACCTGGACGAGGCCGAGCACCTCGCCGACCGGGTCGGGGTGATCGCCGACGGCCGGATGATCGAGATCGGTACGCCGGAGACGCTCGGCGGACGTGGCGCCCGGACAGCTCGGGTCTCCTGGAGCGACGCCGACGGCCCGCACGAGCTGCGCACCGACCGGCCGACCGCCGAGGTCGCGGCGCTGATGCAGCGCTTCGACGGCGAGGTACCCGAGCTCGAGGTCCGCCGCCCGAGCCTGGAAGACATCTACCTGGACCTGATCGGCAAGGCCAATGCCGCCGACGCCGCTGTCTCGATCGAAGCTGGAGCACTGTGATGGCCGACACGACTACGAAACCGCTGCCGTCGACGCTGTCGGTGGGCCTGGCCCGGACCAAGCTCGAGGTCCGCGAGTTCTTCCGCGAGAAGGAGGCACTGATCTTCACCTTCTTCTTCCCGATCATCTTCCTCGGCATCTTCTCCGCCGTCTTCGGCAGCACCGACTTCAACGGCGTCAACGCCGCGACCTACTTCCTGCCGGGGATGATCGCCTCCGGCATCTTCCTGAGCAGCTTCCAGTCGCTCGCGATCAGCATCGCGCTCGAGCGCGACGAGGGCCTGCTCAAGCGGCTCCGCGGTACGCCGATGCCCCCGCAGTCGTACTTCATCGGCAAGATCGGCCAGGTACTCGTCACCTCGATCGCACAGTTCGCGCTGCTGCTGGTGATCGCCGGGCTGGTGCTCGGGGTGGACATCCCGAGCGAGCCGTCGAAGTGGCTGGACTTCGCCTGGATCTTCATCCTCGGCGCGGCGTCGGGGTCGGTGCTGGGGATCGCGTTCAGCGTCGTACCGAAGTCCGGCAAGGCCGCGTCCGCGGTGATCACGCCGGTCGTCCTGCTGCTGCAGTTCATGTCGGGTGTGTACTTCGTCTACAGCAGCCTGCCCGGCTGGATGCGTGACGTCGCCTCGGTCTTCCCGCTCAAGTGGCTCGCCCAGGGGATGCGGTCGGTGTTCCTGCCGGACGGGTTCCAGGTGAACGAGCCGGGCGGTTCCTGGCAACTCGGCACCGGCGCGATCGTGCTCACCGTCTGGCTGATCGTCGGCCTGTTCCTCGCCCAGCGGGTGTTCCGCTGGACCCGCCGGGACGCGGGCTGATGAACCAGCTCACCGGTACGACGTCCTCCCTTCCGGAGCGGCGTCGTACCGAGCTGTCACCGGCGTGGACCGGGCCTCGTGTGTGGATCCTCGTGTGGAGGAAGATGGGGTCCGTGCAGAGCTCTCGCGGTGGCGCCGGACAGCCCGTGTGGACACGGACGCTCATCGGCTGGCACATCGTGTTCTGGGTGCTGCTCGGGATGACGCTGGCGCTGTCGTTCCTGGGCAACCTCGGGGCCGTGCGGCAGGCACTTTTCGCCGGCACGGTGGTGGTTCTCGGGGCGGCGTACCAGTTCATCGGACTGCGCGCCATCCGGTCCCGGCAGGCGCTCCCGTCGTACGCCTATCGGCTGGTGCTGATCGCCTGCCTGATGGTGCTGATCGGGATCTATCCGCAGTCGGTGTTCCTGATGTTCATCGCGTCGGCGCAGATCTGGCTGCTGTGCGCGGACATTCGCGAAGGGGTCGGGCTCAGCCTGCTGCTGGTGCTCGGCGTCGGTACGGCGCAGTTGTGGAGCGCCGGGTGGGGCTGGGACGCGTTCTGGAGCATCCTGCCGTGGATGCTGGTCAGTCTCGTGGTCAGCCTGCTGTTCGGGATCTGGATCGAGAAGGTGATCACCCAGAGTCAGCAGCGTGCCGAACTGATCGAGCAGCTCGAGTCGGCGCGGGACGAACTCGCCGAGGCGCACCACAGCGCCGGCGTGATGGCCGAGCGGGAGCGGATGGCGCGGGAGATCCACGACACGCTCGCGCAGGGGATGACGAGCATCGTGATGCTGGCACAGGCGGCGTCGGCCGAGCTGTCGCAGGGCGGTACTGACGGCGCTTCGGCCCGGCTGGCGGCGATCGAGGACACCGCACGGGAGAACCTGGCCGAGGCGCGGGCGCTGGTTGCCGCGTTCACCCCGGTTGCGTTGTCGGAGGCAACGTTGACCGAGGTACTGCGTCGGCAGGCGGAGCGGTTCGCGGCCGAGACGGGAGTCGACGTACAAGTCTGGCTGGATTTGCCGGACGACGAGGTCGCAGCGTTGCCGCAGGCGCAGCAGGTGGTGTTGCTCCGGTCGGCTCAGGAGGCGCTGGCCAACGTACGCAAGCACGCGGCGGCCACGCAGGTGCTGATCACGCTCGGGCTGTCGGACGGTCGGGTGTGGATCGAGATCTGCGACGACGGGACCGGATTCACACCGGGGTCGGTGTCGGGCGGCTTCGGGCTGAACGCCATGCGCGGCCGGGTCGAGGAGTCCGGCGGCACCGTCGAGGTGGAGAGTACGCCTGGTCGGGGCACCCGGGTCCAGGTCCTGATTCCGGCCGTACAGGAGGATGTGTGATTCGGGTTCTGGTGGTCGACGATCACCCGGTGGTGCGCTCAGGGCTGAGCGGGATGCTGTCGGTGACCGACGACATCGAGGTGGTCGGCGAGGCCGGCGACGGGGCCGAGGCGCTTGCGCTGGTGGAGTCGACCAAGCCGGACGTCGTACTGATGGATCTGCGGATGCCGCGGATGGACGGGGTCGCTGCTACCGGGGCGATCGTGTCCGGGTACGCGTCGACGCGGGTCCTGGTGCTGACGACGTACGACACCGACACCGAGATCCTGCACGCGGTCGAGGCCGGCGCCGCCGGGTACCTGCTGAAGGACACGCCGCACGCCGACCTGCTGAACGGGATCCGGGCCGCCGCCCGCGGTGAGACCGTGCTCGCCCCGCCGGTCGCGGCACGACTGATGTCACGTCTCCGTACGCCGGCCGCACCCGCCGCCGCGCAACCCTCGCCACGCGAGCTGGAGGTGCTGGCCGCCGTTGCCCGCGGTCTCAGCAACGCGGAGATCGGACGCGAACTGTTCATCGGCGAGGCCACGGTCAAAACCCATCTCCAGCGCCTGTTCGCCAAACTCGACGTCGACGACCGCACCCGCGCCGTCACCGTGGCGATCGAACGCGGCCTCCTCCCGTCACCAGGCCGCTAGCGCTCGACGCTGCTGCTCTGGGCCTTCCCATCCAGACGGCGGCGCAGGTCCTGCTGGGAGCTGCTCTCCGTGTGCTGGGCCGACGCTGGCCTGGGCGTCGTACCCGCCTGCACGTTCTTCGCCAGATCCTCGGCCGCCTTCTGCGCGTCCTTGGCCGCGTCAGACGCGCTGATCGCCTGATCGGTCGCCTTCGCGACATCGGCTCTCTTGGATCCGACTGGACCGCGTACGTCGCGCACCTTCTCCTGAGCGCTCGAGAGCTCGTTCCGCAGCTTGTCTCTCGTCGACGTGATCTCCTTCGCGAGCTGTTCGCTCCTGATCACGGGCGGATCCTGCTCGAACCGGAACACGATCGTCCGCGCCGCGTCGACCCGCGCCGCGGCCTCCGCGACCCCCTCCTCGGCCTTGTCGACGATCGCCTTGACGCCGCGAACGTTCGCCAGCTGGTCTTTCGGTCCGTCGTACTCCTCCATGCGGTCGAGCGCGTCGGCGTGCTCCATGGCCTTCTTCAGCTGCTCGCTGCTGACGCGCAGGTCGTCGCGCAGCCCGGCCAGGTCCTGCCACGGTTGCTGGAGCTTCGGCCGGATCGGTCCCGCCTCGCCCAGTGAGTCCCTGAACGCAGAACTCAACGCCGCGTCGGCCTCCTGCGACTCCGCAACAGCCCGTGGATCCTGGCTTTCCCACGCGGCCCGCCGCTTGGGAATCGCGTCCTGCTCCAACCGGGAGACCCGCTCGGCCGACCTGCCGAAAGACTGTACGTCCTTGAGCCGCAGGGTCAACGCCTGATCGACGGTCTCCGCCTCGTTCAGCAGGTTCTCGACGCGCCCGAGGGCCGCCCGGGCCCCGTTCAGCGCCGACGCGACCTCATGCGTCCGTCCTCTGACCTCGGCCAGATCCACCATCAGCTCTCCCAACGCGCCGCTTCACTCGCCTGCTGTCTGTTCGTTCTGCTGATCCTGCTGATCCTGCTGATCCTGCTCGTCCTGTTTCAGTCTGGCGCGCATGTTCTCGGCCATCTGCTGTACGTCGTCCCGCGCAGCGAGCAGTTCCCGCTCCGCGATCTGCCGCGGGGTCTCCTCCGGCGCACTACCACTCCCGTTGACTGTCACAATCAGCGTAGACGCGGCCGGACCCGTACCCGGTTCCCGGATCAGTTGCCCTGTGCCCGCAATTCTCCGCCGGCGACCTCGTTCGGGATCGCGCCGCCGTACCGCCGGTCGCGCTGCGCGTAGATCTCGATCGCCCTCCACAGGTCGCGACGGTCGAAGTCGGGCCAGAGCGTGTCCAGGAACACCATCTCGGCGTACGCGAGCTGCCAGACCAGGAAGTTGCTCGTCCGCTGCTCCCCGGACGACCGGACGAACAGGTCGACCTCGGGGATGTCGGGCGCATAGAGATGCCGCGCGATCGTCTTCTCGGTGATCCGGTCCGGCTTGAGCTTGCCGGCGGCAACCTCCGCCGCGATCGACTTCATCGCGTCGGCGATCTCCGCCTGGCCGCCGTAGTTCACGCAGAACTGCAAGGTGATGGTGTCGTTGTCCTTCGTCCGCTCCTGCGCGTACTCCAGCTCGTCGATCACGCTCTTCCACAACCGCGGCCGCCGCCCGGACCACACCACCCGGACCCCCATCGCGTCCAGCTCGTCACGCCGCCGATGGATCACCTCACGGTTGAACCCCATCAGGAACCGCACCTCTTCGGGCGACCGGGCCCAGTTCTCGGTCGAGAACGCGTACGCCGAGATGTACTTCACCCCGATCTCGATGCCGCCCTTGATCACGTCCAGCAACGACGCCTCACCGGCCTTGTGCCCCTCGGTCCGCGGCAGCCCCCGCTGCTTGGCCCACCGCCCGTTCCCGTCCATCACGATCGCCACGTGCCTCGGCACCAGCTCCTTGGGCACCACCGGCACCCGAGCCCCCGAAGGATGCCCCTCCGGCGCCACCACCACCTTCTGCTCCCCCCGCCCAACAACCCCCCGACCCCGACGACGACCAATAGGCGACATACCCGCCAGTCTCCCACCCACCCCGTCCCCACCCCCGCGCCCCCACCTCGAACGCCCCTCTGCAACAACCTGCAACCTGTGGATAACGCCCCACTTCGAACACCCTCCGTATGCCACCCTTACACCAACAGCACCCAAGAACGGAGCCCCACCACATGCCCCGCCGACCGCTCCTCGCCGCCGTCGCCACGCTCAGCACCCTCACCCTGCTGACCGCCTGCAACGGCTCCCCCGAAGCCGGCCGGCCCAACACAACTCCCACCGCAACCTCCCAGGCCACCAGCCCAACTCCCACTGCACCGTCCACCCCAAGCTGGACAGCAGAAGAACAAACCGCCATCGCCGCCGCAAAAGCGCGCTATCTTGCGGCGCGAGCCGCCATTGATGCAGCGCTCAATAACCCGCCCGCTGCGACCAGCGAAAAGCTGCTGCAGGCCGGGACCGGCGGCAAATGGCTCGTCCGAGTCCTGACCGACGTGCAATTCACCAAGGACCGCGGCTGGTACAACAACGGCAAGACGCGCATCGAGGGCGTGTCCGTTGCATCGGTCAAACTCAGCGCCGCGCAACCCGAGGTACTGTTGAACGCCTGCCTGAATACCACCGGAAGCGCACTGTATTTCCAGAAGACCCACAAACCTGTTCCTGCGATCCCCGCGAACGGAAAGCGTCACAAGGTCCGGGCTCAGATCGTCTATACCGCCGCGAGCGGTCAATCGAAGAAGATGTGGTACCTCATCAACGAAACGGCCCTTGGATCATGCTGAGGCCCCGCATCATTCTAGCTGTGGCCACTCTTGCGGTCGTCTCGACAGCATTTGCAGAGCCTGCGTGGACGGCCCCTGCGGCGCCCACGCCAGCGGGCGACTTGGTTCAGTTCTGTCCCACCACCGGCGACTGTGTCTGGATTCCGCGATCCGTCGTCGACGTCACGGAAACAACGACGAAGCCAGGAAAGCGGCCCGTCAAGTCGATCACGAGGACGCCGGAGCGAGTCTGTATGGATGGTGGCGCCGCTCGCGCCTGTACGTCGGACCTTGGTAACTGGTCGAACAGTCAGCAGTGCTACCTGGAGAGACTCGACCCGCAGCCTCCACCAAGCGACCCCTCATGGCAGGGCCATACCGACGGCGCTATCTGGGCCTGTGTCCGTGAGGTCGGCACCCGCTTCACAACCAGGTGGATATGGCTGCCCGGTCGACCCGACACAGTAGTGGTCGACCCGGTGACGTTGGTCTACGAGTCGATTGCGGAGATGCACCTGGCGCCGCCACACATCAAGACGGCCCCGGCGACAGGGCAGATCGGTCTGGTGAATCTGCCGGTGTGGCTTTGGGTCGCCAAGACCGAGAACACCTGGGGACCGATCGTCCGGAGCGCGAGCGTGCCTGGACTGTCCGTCACGGCGACGGCTCAGGTGAAGGCGATCAACTGGTCTATGGGGGACGGTACGACGGTTCGATGTGAAGGGCCGGGGACGCCTTACGACAAGTCGATGGGTGTGAAGAGTTCGCCTACCTGCGGGCATCGGTATGTGAAGACCTCGACGAAACTGCCGAACTGCAAGTACCCGGTGACCGCGGTTGCGCAGTGGGAGATCACTTGGCAGAGCACGTTGGGTGATAGCGGGCAGATCTCCATGACCCAGCAGGCGGCCACCCAGTTGCGTATCGGACAAGCGGTGCCAGTGCTCGTCGATCCGAACGGCGGCGACGCCGTCGTACCCAGCAAAGCCCCCTGCTGACAGGCCGACCTGGCCCTTTGTCGGATTGCGCGGCCTTGGCTGGCTTCCTCCTGCCCTGAACCGCGAGTCGTGGATTTCGGCGGGCAGACGCAGCCTAGATCCACGACTCGCGGTTCAGGGGTCCGACCAATCGCCACGACTCGGCGTGATGCCGACGGGTGGTGGTTCCGCTCGGCGGCCGGGCGACGCGGCCGGGGCATACGGCTGGGCGACGGTGGCCGCTGGCGGGTTGTTTTACGACTGACGTGTTACAACCCGCCAGCGGCACAATGACCTGCCAGCACAGCACCCGGCGACCCCGGCACCAGGCAGGCGCTCCGGGTGCAGCGCGGTGTGGCCGGTTCCAGTACGCCGTTGCGTGCCGAGGTCGGATCGAGGGTGGGGTTGTGGATAAGTTCCGCGGGGTGTGGGCGGTAGGCAATAGATTCGGGGTATGACGAGTTGGGCTTCTGTTGATGAGGTTCGGGCGGACCTGGCGGGGGTGCTCGCGCGGTTTCGGGCGGGTGCGTGGGCGTTCAGTTTTGGGGACGGGGTTCCTGAGGCGGTCATGCTCACGTACGACGAGTTCGAGGACCTCGGTGGGGAAGGCAAGTTCGCGGTCCCTGACGAGGTGATTGAGCCGGCGGTGCTTGCGCAACAACTGCCGCAGCTCGTGGAGGCCGCGCGGGCCGGTGCCGGTGGTCCGGTTGTGTGGGGTGCGGACGGTGAGCCGGAGGCCGTGGTGATGTCGACGGCCCAATACCGCGACCTTCGCGGCGATGATCACCCGCCAGCCGGTGTCGTCGACGACCCCACGGTGCGCAGGTACGCGACGGAGCCACTCCCCGGCAGCCGGCCACTGGACCTGGACGAGTGGGCTGCCAACGATCCCCTGACCCGCGAGCTGCTCGACGAGATACGTGCCGAGAGGTCAGAGGGCGATGACCGATGACACCAAGTACCTGATCGTCGGAGCAGAGAAAGCCCATCAGGATCTGCACTTCCTGCGCCGGCAGGCCGGAAGGTCGTCGGCTGCCCGCCAGCTGTATCGCGAGATCCTGCGCGAGATCGAGAGACTTCGGACCGGAGCAACCGACGGACACCATGCACTCGGCTACGAGCCGGGCAAGGGTGATCTCCGCGACTGTGTGACGGCGTACGTCCGGTCAGATCCTGCGCACAAGGCGGACTACCGCTTGGTGTTTCGCGAGATGGGACCGGCCGCGCCCGGCGAACGGCCTCGTCGGGAGTTACTCGCGGTCAAACCCCGCCGCGGCGCGAACGACGTCTACGCGCATGTCTGCGCTCGGCTCAGCCGTCATCCCGACGATCGGCAGCCCGGGCTCAACCGCTTCGGTGACCGCCGACCCGACGCCAGAGGCAGCCAAGCCGCCCGGCAAGCGGAGCTGGACACCAAGAGGGCGATCGCGCACGCCTGGTCCGGTCAGCAGCCGTTGAGTTCGACCCGCGCGCTCATGCCCGCCGGAACGCGCAACCCGCGAGGCACCGAGGATCAGGCCCGAGCTGCGGCAGCAGCCCAGTACGCCGAGCCACGTGGCAGCCCGCTGTGGGCCGGGTCAAGTGGCTCAGATCCGGCGCGCGGTCGTCGGCAGCCGACGACCGGGTATCCGCACCCAAGACGCAACGGATCGGGGCCGACCGGATGGCCGGGGCGGGGGCAGTAGCCGCGCGGGGTTAGCCAGCTAGGTGGGAGCCGGGGGTTAGGTCTAGGTGGGGTAGGGAGCGGAGTTGGTTTTCTTGGTGGTAGGTGAAGAAGGCGGCTATCAGGCCGGTGGATTCTCGGCGGGTTCGGGGGTCGGCTTGGAGGGCGGTGGGCCAGTCGCCGGTGAGGAGGGCGGCCAGGTGTGCGACGGTGGCGGGGGACGGCATGGCTGAGGCGGGTGGGCGGCAGGTGGTGCAGACCATGCCGCCGGCGGCGGGGTTGAAGGCGCGGTGGGGGCCGGGTTCGCCGCAGCGGGCGCAGTCGTCGAAGGACGGGGCGTAGCCGGAGATCGCCAGTGAGCGCAGCAGGAACGAGTCGAGGACGAGGGCCGGTTCGCGTTCGCCGGTGGAGAGGACGCGCAGGGCGCCGGCCAGGAGCAGGTGGTGCTGGGTGGCGGGTTCCTTCTCCTCGACGACGAGGCGGTCGGCGGTCTCGAGGAGGACGGTGCCGGCGGTGTAGCGGGCGTAGTCGTTGACGATGCCTTCGCCGTACGCCGAGATCGACTCGGCCTGCGTGACGACGTCGAGGGTGCGGCCGGTGGCGAGCTGCAGGTCGACGTGGCTGAACGGCTCGAGCCGGGCGCCGAAGCGCGACGACGTACGCCGGACGCCTTTGGCGACCGCGCGGACCTTGCCGTTGGCGCGGGTCAGCAGCGTGGCGATGCGGTCCGCCTCACCCAGTTTCTGGGTGCGCAGCACGATCGCCTGATCCCGGTAGAGCGGCACGACGTCAGTGTCTCACCCGCGACCGACATACTCCTCGAGGCCGATCGGCTGCCGCCCGGTGATGTCGGCGACAGCGGTCGAGACGTGCCCCATCTCGCCGCTGGCGATGGCCGCGTACGACGTGACCCACCCGGCGACCTCCCACGGGGCGGCGCCGTAGGACTCGCGGGACCGGTAGGCCTCGTCGAGCGTCTCGGCCTCGTACCGCACCTTGCGGCCCCACGCGTCCGTCAACACCGCCGCAGCCTCGGCAAGCGTGAACGCGGACGGTCCGGTCAGGTCGTACGTGGCGCCGCCGTAGCCGGACCCCGTGAGCACCTGCGCCGCCACCGCGGCCACGTCGTCGCGAGCGACCGCGGCGACCCGCCCGTCCCCCGCCGGTCCGCGGATCACGTCGTCCGACCCCACGAACCCGGGCACGAAGTCGAGGTACAGGTTGTCGCGCAGGAACGTGAAGTCGACCCCGGTCGACCGGATGTGCTCCTCGGTGTGCCAGTGGTCCCGCGCGAACGTGAACGTCGCACCCGGCGCCGCCCCGACGAACGACGTGTAGACGATCCGCTGCACACCGGCCGCCACCGCCGCGTCGACCGTTGCCTTGTGCAACGCAACCCGATCCGCCGACTCCGTTGCGCTCAGCAACATCAGTACGTCGACCCCGTCCAGCGCCGACAGCAGCGCCGCGTGCTCGCCGTACGCCGCCTGCGCGACGGAGGCACCCGGCACCGACGGGGCCCGCGCCGGGTCCCGCACGATCAACCGCAGCGGTACGCCGGTCAACCGCGCGACGATCCGGGAACCGAGCTGTCCGGTCGAACCGGTGACGCCGATCACTTGCCCACCAGGTCCATCCCGCCCTGGGTGTACCGCTGCCCGGACACCGCGTCCGGCGGGAACGCCTCGTCCAGCGCCGCCAGCTCGTCCGAGCTCAACGTGACGTCCACAGCGCCGAGGTTCTCCTCCAGATAGGTCCGCCGCTTCGTCCCCGGGATCGGCACCACGTCATTGCCCTGCGCAAGCAACCAGGCGAGCGCCAGCTGCCCCGGCGTCACGCCCTTCAAGGAAGCCAGCGACTGCACCTGCGCGACCAGGTCCAGGTTCCGCTGGAAGTTCTCGCCCTGGAACCGCGGCAGCCCGCGCCGCATGTCGTCCTCGGGGAAGTCGGCCTCCGACTTGATCTGCCCGGTGAGGAACCCGCGCCCGAGCGGGCTGAACGGCACGAACCCGATCCCGAGCTCACGCAGGGTCGGCAGGACGACGGTCTCCGGGTCCCGCGTCCACAGCGACCACTCGCTCTGGACGGCGGTGATCGGGTGTACGGCGTGGGCCGCGCGCACCGTCTCCCCGTTCACCTCGGACAGCCCGAGGTACCGCACCTTGCCGGCCTCCACCATCGAGGCCATCGCACCGACCGTCTCCTCGATCGGCACCTGCGGGTCGCGGCGGTGCAGGTACCAGAGGTCGACGTGGTCCACGCCGAGCCGTCGCAGCGACGCGTCGATGGCCTCGCGCGCGTAGGCAGGCGAACCGTCGACGACGGACGGCAGGGCCGAGGCCGACGCCGGACGCTTGAAGCCGAACTTGGTCGCGAGCACCACCTGGTCGCGGCGGCCGGCCAGCCCGCGGCCGACGAGCTCCTCGTTCTCGCCGTCGCCGTAGACGTCGGCGGTGTCGATGAAGGTGCAGCCCGCGTCGATCGCCGCGTGCAGCGTCGCGATGGACTCGGAGTCGTCGGCGCGTACGCCGTACGACTGGGACATCCCCATGCAGCCGAGGCCGAGGGCCGAAACAGTCAGGTCACCGAGCTGGGATTCACGCATACCCCGAACCTACCGCCGCGGCCTTCTCGGCGGGCCAAAGGGCCCAGCCCAGCCCCAGATTCCTGTCTGGACAACATTAATGTGACATTTTTCCGTCAGCCGGTACGGCGGCCGCAACATTCCGTACATTCGGCGGGCGACACGACGCTGGGGGTGGCATGTTCCTACGACGGGCGCTGCGGTACCGCTGGGCACAGGCCCTGGTACTGACCGGTGTCAGCCTGCTGATCGGGACCTGCGCGGTGTTCGGACCGTGGTTCGCGCGGGCGGTCGAGCAGACCGTGATGACCGAGACGCTGGCCGGACAGCCGCTGCAGGCGTCGTGGCTGATCGTCTCCCAGCAGCCCGGCGTACGGCCGGAACAGCTCGACCAGCTGCTGCCCGCCGATCTCCGCCCGATCTTCACTCCGCCGGTGCACGGCTACTACAGCGACATCTCGTGGCGCGTCCGGGCCGACGCGGACGCGAACTCCACCCGGCTGCGTTGGCGGGACGGGTACTGCGCGCAGCTCGTGGTGGCCGAGGGCCGCTGCCCGCAGTCGCCCAACGAGGTGATCGTCTCGGCCGTCGACAAGTCGGCGTGGGACCTCGGCGTCGGTACGAAGCTGCGGACGGGCCTCGACGACGGGTCGTCCGGCGACCTGCTGACCGTCGTCGGCTTGTACCGCCCGAAGGAGAGCCGCGGCAACTACTGGTTCGGCGACTACCCGACCGGGCACTCGCGACCGCCGTCCGCCAAGGACCCGGGCTGGGCCGACGAGATGTTCACCGAGCAGTCGACGCTCACCGGAAACGCCAAGTGGTCGGCGCAGGTCACGTCGGACACCCGCCCGATCCCGGGCGTTGCCCGGCTCGACGACCTGTCCCGGATGCAGGACGCCACCCGCACGGTCAACGGGAACGCCACGGAGTACGGCGTACCGGCGGAGGTGACGACCTCGCTGACTCCGCTGATCGACCAGATCCAGGCGGACCGCGAGCAGGCCACCACGATCATCCCGCTCGTGATGGTGCAGGTCGCGTTGTTCGCGGTCGTCGTACTGGCGCTTGCGCTCGCGGCCGTGGTCGACCAGCGGCGACCCGAGATCGCGCTCTCCCGGTTGCGCGGATCGGCGGCCGGCCGTACCCATCGCAAGCTGACCCTCGAACTCGGCCTACCGGTCTGCGTCGGGACACTCCTCGGCGGACCGGTGGGCTTCGGCGTGCTGACGGTCGTCCACCTGACCTGGCTGCGGCGCGGTGCCCCGATGGAACTGCCGTGGACAGTGCCCGTCGCCCTCGTGGTCGCAGCCGTCGTCGCGCTGATCGTGGTCGCGTTCCAGGTACGTACGGCGGTACGCCAGCCGATCTCCGACCTGCTGCGACGAGTCGCCCCGCGCGGGCGCAGCAGGATGATCGGCGTCGCCGATCTGTGCATCATCGTGTTCGCCGCGGCCGGTCTGTTCGCCGCGATCACCGGTGACAGCCGCGGACCGTTTCCGATCCTCACGCCGGCGCTCCTGGCGCTCGCGGTGGGTCTGATCTTCGCGCACCTGTTGCTGCCGATCGCCGGGCTGATCAGCCGGCAGGCGGTCCGCCGCGGGCGTCTGGGGCTGGCGCTGGGCGCCTTGCAGATCTCCCGCCGCCCGGCAGTGACCCGGATCGTCGCCGCGGTCGCGGTGGCCGCCGCGCTGCTCACGTTCGCCGGTCAGGCGGCCGCCGTCGGCGCCCGCAACCGCGAAACCCGCTCCGGCTACGAAACCGGCGCCGAGGGCGTACTGCGGACGAACGGTCTGTACCTCGCGGACTTCCTCAAAACGGTCGACAAGATCGACCCGGACCGGCACTGGCTCACCCCCGTGGTGATCGCCCGGCCCGCCTCCCCCGACGCGCTCAAGTCGGAGATGATCGAGCCGGACAGCTTCCGGAAGATCGCGTTCCGCGGTGACCAGCTCACCGACGCCGAGGGCTGGCAGTTGCTGAAGGCGCCGAGCAACCCGGCGCCGATCCAGATCCGGAGCGCCCAGCTGACCGTCACCGTCTCGACCGGCGCGATCAAGGCGAAGGTCGCCAAGGACACCGGCGGAGAGCAGATCGGCAGCGGCAAGCCGAAATCCGTCGTACTGCGCGCGAACGTGGTCAGCCACCGCGACGGCTCGCGCTACCTGGTGTCGTTCCCGCCGCTGCCGCTCCCGGCGACCAAGCCGGTCGAGCTGCGCACCCCGGTCGAGTGTCAGGCCGGCTGCGACCTGATCCGGCTCGGCATCGGTCGGGAGCCACTCGACCCGATCGGTCTGGAAGGCGACCTGGTGATCAGCAAGATCTCCAGCGACGACCGTCCGAGCATCGCACTCGGCGGACCGGAGTCCTGGCAGCCGTTCCGGCCGATCGGGTCGGACCAGGGCTCGGTCGCGGCCAAGCCGGGCGGTGCGCTCACGATCGCGATGCAGAGCTTCGGCGCCGACCAGTTCCTGCAGTACGGGACCGTGCCGGCCGTCGTGCCGGCGCTGGTCACCCAGGAGTTCCGGTACGCCGACGGCGTCACCACGAGCCCGGCGATCGACAGCACTCCGATGACGCTGACCAGGATCGACCGATTGCGCGCTCCCGTGAACCGGTACGGCGACCGCACGGCCGTCGTCGACCTGGAAACGGTACGGCGGCTCGGCGGCGCCGTGGACGAGGTCAGGACCGACTTCGAGGTCTGGCTGAACAAGGACGGCCTGGCCAACGTCGACACGATCACCGAGCAACTCGCGAAGGCCGGTCTCAACGCGGAGCTGGTGGATCGCCGGGACGACCGGATCGCGTCGTACGGACGTTCGGCGAGCGCTCTCGCGCTACAGCTGACCCCGGTGGTCGGCATCGCGGCGTGGATCCTCGCAATCGTCGTACTGCTGCTCACCGTCATCACGTCCTGGCGCTCGCGGGCCCAGGACTACGCGAGCCTGCAGCTCACCGGCGTACCGGTGAGTGCAACGGGACGGGCCGCGCGCTGGGAGCAAACCGGCCCCGTCACGCTGGCTGTCCTGCTCGGGACCGTCTGTGGGTTGGTCGGTGCGCAGGTGGCGCTTCCGCTGATACCGCTGTTCGCCAGCAACGACGGCCCGGTGCCGCTCGATCACAGCACCAGCTGGCCGGTGGCGACCGCACTCTGGCTCGGAGGTACGGCGATCCTCGCAGCGGCGACCCTGTTCCTCGGCAGCGGCGTCAACAGACGCTCCAGCTACAGGGGAATCCGGGAGGAACTCACATGACCGGACTCGCTATAACCACAACAGGACTCGTGCACATCTACCGGGCGCACGGGCATGATGTCGCGGCGCTGTCCGGGATCGGGATCACGGTTCGGCCGGGTGAGCTGGTCGGACTGCTCGGACCGTCCGGTGCTGGGAAGTCGACGCTGCTGCAGCTGTGTGGCGGTCTACTGACGCCGAGCGCCGGGCGGCTGCAGATCGGCGAGCACAACGTTGCGACGATGACCGAGGCGGAGCTGGACCGGATGCGTTCCGGCGACGTCGGCATCGTGCTGCAGGGCGCCGGCCGCAACCTCGTTCCCTACCTGACACCGGGCGAGAACATCCAGTACGCACAGCAGACCGCACCACGCAGCCGCGACCTCCCGGCACCGGACGCGATTCTTGAACTCGTTGGCCTGGGCAACCATGCGGACACCGACCTGACCCAGCTCACCCCAGGTCAGGTCCAGCTCTGCGCGGTTGCCGTCGGGATCGCAACGATGCCCGGTCTGCTGCTCGCCGACGAGCCGACCAGCCAGCTCGACCACCACGCCCGCGACGAGGTACTCGCGGCACTCCGCACGATCAACACCCAGACCGGGATGACGGTGCTGCTCGTCACGCACGACCCGGAAGTCGCCGCGACCCTTCCCCGGACGATCACCATCCGGGACGGCCGGATCGCCTCCGAAGGCCGGTCCGGCGAGGAGTACGCCGTCGTCGCGGTCGACGGATCGCTCCCGCTGCCGCCGCACGTCGCCGAACTGCTCCCGGCCGGGACTCTCGTCCAGGTCACCACCGACAACGGCAAGATTCAGCTCACCCCGGTGCAGCAGGAGGAGGACCAATGATCGAGGTCAGCCAGGTGACCGTGCGGTACGGCGAACTGACCGCCGTGTCGGACGTTTCGTTCACCGTCCCACCCGGATTCGTGCTCGCGGTCAGCGGTCCGTCCGGCGCCGGCAAGAGCTCGTTGCTGTGGGCAATCGCCGGCGCGGTCCCGCTCGCGAAGGGGCAGGTCGAGATCGACGGGCTGGTGATCAAGGACCGGCCGGCCGCCGCCGCGCACGGCGTCGTACTGATCCCGCAGGGGAACGGGCTCGCGCGGGTGCTGACCGCGCGCGAGAACCTGTCGATCCCGTTGCTGGCCGAACGGAAGCCAATCGAGGACGTCGAACGGCGGATCGAGCAGGCGCTGGCAGGTGTCGGGTTGGAGGAGAGCGGCGACCACCTGGTCGAGGAGCTGTCCGGCGGCGAACAGCAGCGCGTCGCGGTGGCTCGCGGAATCGCGCAGCAGGGCCGGGTCATCCTCGCCGACGAGTCCACCAGCGAACTCGACAGCAGCAACCGCGAACGCGTCCTCGAACTCCTCCACGAGGAGGCCCGGCGCGGCGCCGCCGTCGTGATCGCGACCCACGACCCGAACGTCGCCGAAAGCGCCGACGGCCACGCACTAATGGACGAGGGCAGACTCAGCTGGGTACGCCGGCTGTAGGTCCGCCCCTTCCGCACACGTCTCTCACAGGCCGAGCGGGGTGGTTGGTGGCCCGCTTGCGAGCACCTGGTTGAGCAGGTCCGGAAGGTTCCGAGGGGCGAACCGCCCGTCGTGATCGGCGAGTTCGGCCGGCGTCCACCACCGCATGCCGTGGACGTTCTCGGCGCGGAGCTCCTCGGCGGTCAGCGCACCGGCCGGTGTGAAGTGGTCCGTGCGGATCAGGAAGTAGTCGTTGAGGACGCCGTCGTAGCCAGTTGCGTGGCCTTCGGCAACTACTTCCTCGTGCCACAGGTGCGGCGGATCGGCGAAGTCACGCAGGCCGACCTCCTCGACGAGTTCGCGCCGCAGACCCTCGACCACGGTCTCGCCGGCCTCGAGACCGCCGCCCGGTGTCGCCCACAGCGGCCCGTCGTCGAACTCGAAGCGCACCAGCAGCATGCGGTCGTCAGGATCGAGGATCACACCGCGGGCCGCTGGGCGGAGGCTGGGAAGGCGGAGTTCCAGTTCGCGGTGCTGCTCGACCGCGCGGAAGCCGAAGCGGGTGTTGACCTTGCGCATCGGGGCGTTGGTCAGCGCCGTCCACGTGTGCAGGAAGCGCTGCGTCGTACGGTGCTTGGCCAGTTGGTCGAGATTCGCCAACTTCAGGTGGGTCCCGAGGTTGTGACCGCGGTGCTCCCGCAGGACCAGCGTGTCGTCCTGCTGGGCGTTCTCGGCGTCGGCCCGCGGCAGATAGATCAGCGTGTAGCCGGCCGGTTCACCGGCAAGCGTGTGCACCATCGTCACGAGCGCGAGATAGTTCCGGTCGATCCGCGCCTCGCTCGCCTCGAGCTTCTCGACGGTCCACGGCACGACCTCACGCGTCATGCCACCGGTCGGTACGTCGAGATCCATCGCGGTGTGCAGGTCGGCGTACGCCTGCTGATGTTCCGGCGGGCACAGCCCCGCCCACGACGTCAGCCGGTACCCGTCCAGTCCACCGGCCGCCGAGCGCAGTTCCTCCAGCCGCAGGTCGTCGTACGGCAGCGGTACGACGAGGTGCTCCTCGACGTGCTCCACCTGGAACCCGAGCCGCTCCGCGAACGCGGCCCCGGGTGAGTCACCTGCAGGTACGCCGAGCTCGGTCTGGACGATCGTCCTGCCGAGCTGCGCCGATCGGGTGACGGCCCACTGCCACAGCGCCGTACCGATCCCCCGCCGCCGATGCGCCGGCGGTACTTCGATCTCGACCTCGACCGTGTCGAGGTTGTCGGTCAGCCGGTACTCGAACAGCATGCCGCCGAGCACCCGGTCGTCCTCGAACGCGCCGACCGCGATCCGGGTCTTGAGCGGACCCGGGTTGCGCAGCGAGTACCCGAGGGCCTCGCGGCCGGTCACCAGCGCGGCCTCCCGTCCGGCGACCGCGCCGGCCCGGAAGGCGTCGTACCACTCGTCGAACAGGGCCAGGTCGGCCGGGTCGATCTCGCGAATGCAGATCACCCGGCCGACCCAACCAAACAATCGGGTCAGAAAGCCAGTCTTTAAACCGGCGCGACCTTGCCCGAGTACATGCCCATGATCACGAAGTTGTCCGCGTACGGCGCGTTCTTCAGGATCGGGTCGTCGTCGGCCGGGAACTTCGCCACCCGGGTGCCCTCGAGCGCCGGGTTGTTACCGTAGCGCTCCCAGAGCGGGATGATCGGCAGCAGTTCGTTGAACGCCATCGCCGCGGCGGTGATGTTCTTCTTCTGCTCGTCGACGTTCAGGCCCTGGGCGGACTTGTCCACCACGGCCTGCAGGTCGATCGGACCCGCCGACGTGGTCTGCTTGAGCGGGAAGTTCATGCCCTTGCCGCCGGAGTTCGCCGCGATCACGTAGTTGAACGTGTACAGGTCCTGGACGAACGCGAAGTACGGGTGCGGGTGGCTCGACGCGCCCCAGCCCTGGATCGCGATGTCGAACTTGCCGGCCAGGACGTCCGGGTTGAGCTGGGTGAAGGTGATACCCCGCTTGGTGATGTTGAACCCGAACTTGTTCAGCTGGTCGGCCGCGTTGGTGGCGGCCGGGTTCCAGTCCGCGAACTCGGTCGGGAACTTGATGTCGTACGCCGCCGGCTTGCCGTTCGGCAGCGTCCACTTGCCGCCGTTCTTCTTCCACCCGGCCGCGGTCAGCAGCGAAGTGGCCTTGGCCTCGTCCTTCTCGTACGCCTGCAGCTTCTTCTGGTCCGCGTCCGAAACCCAGTCGGGCACGAGGATGTCGGAGAAGCCGGCCATGAACTTGCAGGGCTTGCCCGAGTCGCCGAGGGCGACGGTTCCGTTCTCGTTGCGGTCCAGCACGTAGGCGATCGCCTGACGCACACGGGCGTCGGACAGCTCCGGGTGGGCGGTGTAGTTGAACACCAGCGCCGGGCCCGAGTACACCGGCGGCCGGAGGATCCGGAACCCGCTGCCCAGCAGGGTCTTCTCGGTGGCCACCGCGAAACCGTGGGTGGCGTAGTCGACGTCCTTGTTCAGCACGACCGGGGAGATGTCGGAAGTCTCACCGTTGTACAGCACGACCTTGGTGAAGCCGATCTTGTCGGCGAACAGGCCCTTGTCGTTCTTGACCAGCGCCATCTGCGCGTTGGTCATGGTCTTCACGTCGAAGTTGAACGGGCCGGAGACGACCGGGTTCTCCGGACGGAACTTCTGGAAGTCGCCGTTCAGCTTCTTGCCCTCGGCGCTGTCCAGGCTGGTCTTGGCCTTGCGCATGGTCTCGGCCTTGGTCGCCCACTCACCGTAGACCGAGTCCGGCAGGATGCCCGCCCGGAGGATGTAGCGCTCGAGCACGGTGGACGGCGTACCGATGGTGAAGAGCACCGTGGTGTCGTCCTTGGCGCTGACGTCGGACAGGAACGTCCAGTCCTGCTGGCGCAGCAGCCAGCGCAGGTTGAACGTCGACACGACGTCCTTCGCGGTGACCGGCTTGCCGTCGCTCCAGGTCAGCCCGGAGCGCAGCTTCAGGGTGTAGGTCTTGGTCGCCTCGTCCAGCGTGCCGGACTCGGCCATCATCCATTCCCACTTCTTGTCGGCCCAGTAGTACATGCCGGCACTCGGGTAGACGAGGTCGAAGTACGGGCTGTTGCTGGCCTGGATGCCGTCGGTGACACCGGCTGCCAGGTTGAAGTGGCCCTTGGGCGGCAACTGGTACGGGTACGCCCCGTGGAACTCCTTGTTGCCGGACTTGCCGCTCTCACCCCCGCTGGCGTTCGGCTTGCTCGGCGAACACGCCGTCACAGACCCGATGCCGGCCGCGCCGACACCGGCGATACCGAAGATCTGGAGCACGTGCCGGCGGGAAATCGCGTTGGTCTCGGCGCTCGCGCCCAGACCGTTGTTGCCGGAATCGTTGGTGCCGGTGGGACTCATCCTTCGTCCTTTCTGGACTGACCACACGCCCATGTGGGTCAGTTACTACTTACTGGTGGGACTAACTACCGCCCTCGCGTTTTTCCCGGCGCCGGGTCAGCACGACGCCGACGACGACCACCAGGCCCAGTAGCAGGCCCAAACACAAGGTGAACAAGGTGACGACGAACTCCGGGGTGCCCGGCGTCAGTGTGAGCAGCAGGACCCCGCTGGCCAGCACCAGGAACGCTGCCCAGCCGAGCGCCACTCGGCCGATCTGAGACGACATCAGGCCCCCGGTTCATCCGGCCGTCCCCCATCGCCGACACCGGGTACGCCGTCGCGCGCGACCACGTGGCACGCGGCGGACTGGCCGGATCGGATCGTGACGAGCTCGGGGATCGCCCCGTCGCACAGCCCGTCCTCGAACTGCGGGCAGCGCGGGTGGAACGAGCAACCCGACGGCAGGTGCGCCAGGCTCGGGATCTCCAGGCTGCGCAGGGACTCGCGGCCCTTGGTCTTGGTCAGGTCCGGGTCCGGCTCGGGGATCGCGTCGATCAGCGCCCGCGTGTACGGGTGCGTCGGCGCGTTGATGATCTTCGGCGTCGGCCCGAACTCGACGATCCGGCCGAGGTACATCACCGCGGTCTTGCCGCGCCAGCCGAAGTACTTCGCGATCGCCAGGTCGTGGGTGATGAACAGGAACCCGACGCCGAGGTCGTCGCGCAGCCGGCCGAGCATCGCGAGCACGCTGATCCGGATCGACACGTCCAGCATCGACGTCGACTCGTCGGCGATGATCAGCTTCGGGTCCAGCGTCAGCGCCCGGGCGACGGCGACCCGCTGCCGCTGACCACCGGACAGCTGGTGCGGGTACTTCGACAGGTAGTTCTCGGCCGGGGTCAGATCGACCTTGGTGAGCAGTTCGACCGCCCGCTCGGCGGCCGCCTTCTTGCTCTTCACCAGTCCGTGCTTGAACAGCGGTGCGGTGATCGTCTGCAGGATCGTCCGCGTCGGGTTGAGCGAGGCGTACGGGTCCTGGTGGACGTACTGCACGCTGCGCCGGAACGCGGTGAAGTCGTTCCGCTTCAGCGACCAGATGTCGGTGCCGTCGAAGGCCACCTGGCCGCTGGTCGGCCGGGCCAGGCCCGCCGCCATCCGGGCCGCCGTGGTCTTCCCGGAGCCGCTCTCGCCGACCAGGCAGAGCACCTCACCGGGGTTGATCGACAGGTCGATGTTGTCGACGGCACGGATCGGGCCGGCCTTGGTGCTGAACACCTGGCTGACCCCGTCGAGGGTCATCAGCGGCGTCCGGACCGTGTCCTGGGGCGACAACTCCTGCGCGCTCATGAGGCGGTCCCCATCTCGTCCTGCACCCGTCGGTCGAGGTGCACGTCCTTCGAGTGGATACAGGCGACCTCGTGGTAGTCGCCCGGCTCGTCAGTGATCGGGATCAGCGGCGGGTCGATCTCCTTGCACTCCTCGGTCGCGTACTTGCAGCGCGGGTTGAACGTGCAGCCCGGCGGCAGCGACGCGAGACTCGGCGGTCCGCCGGGGATCGACTCCATGTCCGGCAGGTCGCCGACGATCGGCGGCACGGCCTTGATCAGGCCGAGCGTGTACGGGTGCCGGGGCTTGTAGAACATGTCCCGGACCCCACCGGTCTCGATGATGCGTCCGGCGTACATCGTGGCGACCCGGTCGGCGAGCTCGGCGGCCAGCGACAGGTCGTGGGAGATGAAGATCATCGAGAACCCGAGCCGCTCGCGCACCTCGTGCAGGACGTCGACGACGGACCGCTGGGTGAGGATGTCGAGCGCAGTGGTCGGCTCGTCGAGGATCAGTACCTCGGGCTCGAGCAGCAGGCTCATCGCGATCAGCACGCGCTGCCGCATACCGCCGGACAGCTCGTGCGGGTAGCTGTCCATCACCCGGGAAGGCTCGAGCCGCACCAGCCGGAGCAGCTCGCCGGCCCGGTCCTCGATCTCCTGCTTGCTGGCCTTGGTGTGCGCCCGCATCGTGTCGTGCATGTGCGCGCGGATCTTCAGCACCGGGTTGAACGCGTTCATCGCGCCCTGGAACACCATCGCGGCGTCCCGCCAGCGGAAGCTTCGCAGGTCCCGTCCGTCCAGGCCGAGGACGTCGATCTCGGTGCCGTCGCCGCGGTTGAAGGTCACCTGGCCGCTGGCGTGCCCGAGCCGCGGCAGCAACCGCAGCAGGCCGAGCCCGAACGTCGTCTTGCCGCAGCCGCTCTCGCCGACCAGCGCGAGGCTCTCGCCCGGGAACAGGTCGAGATCGACGCCGCGGACCGCCTGCACCGTCGTACCGGAACCGGTCCGGTACTCGACCTTGAAGTCGCGGATGGACAGCAGTGGCTTGCCCTGGCCGCCACGCACCGCGCGGCCGCTAGCCGAGGTAGAAGTCGTCACCATGTTCACCGGTCCCGGAGCCGTGGGTTGAGGATCTCTTCGAGGGATCGCGTCATCATCACCAGTCCGAGCAGCAGCAGGACGATCGCGCAGATCGGGCTGAGGATCCAGGCCAGGCTCGCGTCGTTGAAGATGGCGCCCGCGATCCAGGCGCGGTTGAGCATGATTCCCCAGTTCGATCCGGTCAGCGGGGCCAGACCGAGCAGGTAGAGGCCGACCAGCTGGTAGATCGCGTTCGTCACGCCGATCATGAAGTTCATCAGGATGAAGCTGGCCATGTTCGGCAGGATCTCGACGAACACCACCCGGACCGTGCCGAGGTCGAGCAGCCGGGCGGCCTCGACGAACTCGCGTTCCTTCAGCGAGAACACCTGGGCGCGCACCGCTCGGGTCAGCACCGGCCAGGACAGGCCGCCGACCAGCAGCGCGAGCAGGAACGGCGAGTCGAGTTTGAAGAACGCGCCCAGGACGGCGAGCAGGACGATCTGCGGGACGGTCAGGAAGACGTCGGCGAGGGTGACCACCACCGAGTCGACCCAGCCGCCGAGGTAGGCGGCCAGCGAACCGAGCACGATCGCGATCGCGGTCGAGATCGCCGCGGCGAAGAAGCCGACGAAGATCACCGTCCGGCCGCCGCCGATCAACTGGATCAGGACGTCCTTGCCCTCGTTGTCGGTGCCGAGCAGGTGCCCAGGCGTTCCGGCGGGGAGCAGGATCTCCTTGACGTTCGGCGCCACTTCCGGGAGGAAGAACGGCACGATCGCGGTGATCAGCACCATCAGCGTGACGATCACGAAGCCGATGAAACCGGCCGGGCTGCGGCGCAGCGAGCTCAGGATGCCGGCGAACCGGGAGACACCGGTCGTGCCGACTGCCGGGACGGGAAGCATTGTTGTATCGCCCATCTCGTCACCCCTTTCCCGTGCCGCTGACCCGGATCCGCGGATCCAGCCGGCTGTAGAGGACGTCCGCGACCAGGTTGGCCACCACCACCGAGATCGTGATGACCAGGAAGATCCCCTGCAGGACCGGGTAGTCGCGGCCGTTGACCGCGTTGAAGAGGCTGAAGCCGATGCCCTGGTAGCCGAAGATCTTCTCCACGAAGATCGCGCCGCCGACCACGAACCCCAGCGACACCGCGAGCTGGCTGAACAAGGGCAGTACGGCGTTGCGTCCGACGTACCCGGACCGGATCCGGTTGTCCGACAGACCGCGCGCCCGGGCGACCGTCACGTAGTCCTCGCCCAGCGTTTCCACCGTGGACGACTTCATCACCAGCGCCCAGGAGCCGACCGTGGTCAGCGTGTAGGCGAGGATCGGCAGGAACGCGTGGTAGAAGATGTCGTTCAGGAAGCTCAGGCTGAACGACGGCTCCACCCCAGGGGTGTAC
Source organism: Kribbella soli (assembly GCF_004331345.1). Lineage (GTDB taxonomy): Bacteria > Actinomycetota > Actinomycetes > Propionibacteriales > Kribbellaceae > Kribbella > Kribbella soli. The sequence goes on from NZ_SJJZ01000003.1 coordinate 1,182,219, forward strand.
GAGCCGCGGATCTCGGTGAGGTTGAACAGCTGCAACTTCACGCCGAGGAAGACCACGATCAGGATCGCCAGGATGTAGTTCGGGATCGCGTGCAGCAGCGAGCCGACCGAGGTCAGCAGGTGGTCGATCCAGCTCTCCCGGCGGTAGGCCATGATCATGCCGGCCAGGATGCCGATGATGAAGCTGAAGACCGTCGCGACGCCGACCGAGAACAGCGTCCACGGCAGGTAGGTCCTGATCACCTCCGCGACCGTGGTGCCCGGCGACAGGACCGAGTAGCCGAAGTCGCCGTGCAGCAGGTTGACCATGTAGGTCGCGTACTGCGAGATCACGGGGGCGTCCGGGTCGAGCGCGAACAGGTTCTGCGCCTGCGCGGCGGCCGCCTCGTACGAGATACCGGTCTGCGCGATCTGCGTCTGGATATAGGTGTCGACCGGGTTACCGGGCAACAATCTGACCAGGAAGAACGTACCGGTGGTGACGATGAAGACCGTCAGGACCGCCTTGAAGAGTCTTCGGACCAGCCAGGCGTTGACAAAACGCCGAGCAGCCGAGGGTCTCGGTTCGACGACCGGTCCTTCGATCAGCTTCGCCGCGGACGTGTCGACCGCACCACTCACTGCTCACCTCCACGCGACTGCCAGGGAAAGTCGGTGGCGCAGACCCTGATCAGCTCGACTTAGTAACACTGTCTTGCAAGGATCTGCGCATAGTGACGACAGTGTGCGCAACCTCAGTCACCGAGTCAACGACTTGAGGCAACGTTGAGACAACGTTGCGGACCGTGACGCTACGGTACCGGCGCGTACAGGAATTGCCCGCCTCCGACACGGAGACGGGCAACTCGCAGTGAAGATTCGAACGCTGTCAGCGCGTGGCGCGGTTGACAGCGGACACCACGGCCTTCAACGACGCAGTGAGAATGTTGGCGTCCCGGCCGACACCCCAGAACACGTCGTCGCCGACCTCGCATTCGACGTACGCCGCGGCCAGTGCGTCACCGCCCGCGGAAAGCGCATGCTCGTGGTAGTCCAGCACCCGTACGTCGTACTTCAGCGGCTTGATCGCGTCCACGAACGCCGACACCGGACCGTTGCCTTCGCCAACCAACTCGTGCGGTACGCCGTTGGCATAGACCTGAACCCGGAGCTGGTCGCCCTGGCCCTCACCGGACGTCGAGTTGACGCTGAGCAGCGACAGCGCGCCCGGCGCCAGGTACTCGGCCGCGAAGATGTCCCACATCTGCTGCGGGCCGACCTCGCCGCCCTCGTTGTCGGTGTGCTGCTGGATCACCCGGCTGAACTCGATCTGCAGCCGGCGCGGCAGGTCGAGCCGGTGCTCGGACTTCATGATGTACGCGACGCCGCCCTTGCCGGACTGCGAGTTCACCCGGATCACGGCCTCGTAGCTGCGGCCGACGTCCTTCGGGTCGATCGGCAGGTACGGCGCCTCCCAGGTGATGTCGCCGACCGGCTTGCCCTCGGCCGCGGCCTGCTTGTCCAGCGCCTCCAGGCCCTTCTTGATCGCGTCCTGGTGCGAGCCGGAGAAGGCGGTGTAGACCAGGTCACCGGCGTACGGCTGACGCTCTGGGACGCGCATCTGCGTGCAGTACTCGACCGTGCGGCGGATCTCGTCGATGTCGGCGAAGTCGATCTGCGGGTCGATACCCTGGCTGAACAGGTTCATCCCCAGCGTGACCAGGTCGACGTTGCCGGTCCGCTCACCGTGGCCGAACAGGCAGCCCTCGACGCGGTCCGCGCCGGCCATCAGCGCCAGTTCGGTGGCGGCCACCGCCGTACCGCGGTCGTTGTGCGGGTGCAGGCTGATCGTGCTGTGCTCGCGCCGGGTCAGGTTCCGGCCGAACCACTCGATCTGGTCGGCGTACACGTTCGGGGTGCACATCTCGACGGTGGCCGGCAGGTTCAGGATGATCTCGCGGCCCTCGGCGGGCTGCCAGACGTCGCTGACCGCCTCGCACACCTCGAGCGCGAACTCCATCTCGGTGCCGGTGAAGATCTCCGGGCTGTACTGGTACCCGAACTCGCAGTCGCCCAGGATCTCGTCGGCGTACTTCATCACGGTCTCGGTGCCGCGGACCGCGATCGTGCGGCACTCGGCCTTGTCGACGTTGAACACCACCCGGCGGAACAGCGGCGCGGTCGCGTTGTAGAGGTGGATGGTGGCCTTCGGCGAACCCTGCAGCGACTGCACGGTGCGCTCGATCAGCTCCTCGCGCGCCTGGGTCAGCACCGAGATCGTCACGTCGTCCGGGATGACGTCGTCCTCGATCAGGCTCCGGACGAAGTCGAAGTCGTACTGGCTGGCGCTCGGGAAACCGACCTCGATCTCCTTGTAGCCCATCTTCACCAGCAGGTCGAACATCCGCCGCTTGCGGGCCGGGGACATCGGCTCGACCAGCGCCTGGTTACCGTCGCGGAGGTCGGTGGACAGCCAGCGCGGGGTGCGGTCGACGGACTTGGCCGGCCAGGTGCGGTCGGGCAGGTCGATCGGCGGGAACGCGCGGTAGCGGTGGGTCGGCATACCGGACGGCTGCTGAACAGGCTTGGGCTGGTTCTTCGGTGCCACGGGGGTTCTCCTCGAAAGTACGGGTGTCGTGAGTGACGACCGGCGTACGACGAAACTCCGCGGCGAGGAAACCGGCCTTAACAGGCCTCGCCGCGGCAGCGAAGGAGGAGAAACTGGTGCCGCATGATGCCTGGGAGTCTATGCACAACTCCCCCGACCCGTCGAACCGGGGGTCTCGACCGGCGAGACACGGAGAGTGATCAGGCGTTCGCTGAGGATGTGCTGAGGATCTGTGTTCACCGGTCGCGGGATGGCTCGGCGCCGGTGCAAGGATGGGCGGATGGCGGCGCGAGTACTCGTGGTGGAGGATGCGGAACCGATCCGTACCGCCGTCGGGATCGCGCTGACCGAGGCCGGGTACGACGTACGGACGCGACCCGACGGGGACGGGTTCGAACGGGAACTGGCGACGTACCGGCCGGACCTGGTGCTGCTCGACGTGATGCTGCCGGGGCGGGACGGGTTCGAGCTGCTGACGCTCGCCCGCGAGACGTCGAACGCCGGCGTGATCCTGCTGACCGCCCGCGACGCCGTCGGGGACCGCCTGCACGGACTGCGGACCGGCGCGGACGACTACGTGGTCAAGCCGTTCGTCCTGGCCGAGCTGATCGCCCGCGTGGAGGCGGTGCTGCGCCGGATGGGACGGCTGCGGACCGTGCTGACGGTGGGCGATCTCGAGGTGGACGTCGAGGCGCAAGCGGTACGCCGGGCCGGGACGGCGATCGAACTGACGGCGACCGAGTTCAAGCTGCTCGCGTTCCTGGCTGGACGGGACGGGAAGGTGGTCGGCAAGACGCAGCTGCTGACCGCCGTCTGGGGGTACGACGACTACGCGGACAACCTGGTCGAGGTCTACGTCAGCGGCCTCCGCCGCAAACTCGAGGCGCACGGCCCGCGCCTGCTGCACACGGTCCGCGGCTCGGGGTACGTGTTGCGCCCATGAACCTGTCGCTGCGGGTGCGGGTGACGTTGACTGCTATCGCCGTACTGCTCGTGGTGCTGCCGATCACCGGCCTGACGGTGAAGGCTGTGTTCGACGCACAGGCGGAGCGCAGTCTCGACTCGCTGCTCACCGGACGGGCGCAACTGGCGCAGCAACTCGCACGACAGAACGTTGCACCAGGCAACTTGGTACGGCGGGTGGACGCGGACGGGGTCCGGGTGACGCTGATCCTGCGGAACGGGCGACAGCTCGGCGCTCCACCGATCGATCCGAGTGCGACTGTCCGGCAGGTGAAGGCGACGCTGCAGGCCGGCCAGCAGACGAAAGGCGCGACGCTGCTGTTGTCGGCCGACACCGGGTTGCTGGCCGACGCGAGCGCCCGGCTGCGGAACGTGCTGCTGATCTCCGGCGGGCTGGCGATTCTGATCACCGCACTCGCGTTGGTGATCGGGATGCGGTTCGCGCTGGCGCCGTTGGACGCGATGACGGGGTTGGCACGGTCGATCGCGGCCGGGCGGCGCGGTGGGCGGTTGCAGCCGGAGCGCGCCGACACCGAACTCGGCCGCACCGCAACCGCCTTCGACGAAATGCTCGACGCCCTGGAGGGCGCCGAGGGCGCGGCCCGGCAGGCGGAGGGCACGGCACGTCAGTCCGAGGAGGCGGCGCGGCGGGCGGAGGGTCTTGCGCGGCGCTCGGAGGATCGGATGCGGGAGTTCGTGGCGGACGCCGCTCATGAACTGCGCACGCCGGTGGCCGGGCTGCAGACGGCTGCCGAGACGCTGATCCAGCTCGGCCCGGAGGCGTCAGCCGCGCAACGCGAGGAGCTCGAGTTGTTGTTGGTCCGCGAGTCCCGCCGCGCCGGCACGCTGGTCTCCGATCTCCTCGAGCTCAGCCGGATCGACGCCGGCCTCCAGCTCCACGTCGCGCCCGTGGACCTCCGCCAGTTGGCCGACGCTCAGGCCGCTCGCCTCCGCCTGGTCGCACCCGACGTGGAGGTGGAGATCGTCGGCTCGGCAACGGTCACCGCCGACGCCGATCGGCTCACCCAGGTCCTCACCAACCTCGTTGACAACGCCCGCCAGGCCGGCGCCCACACACTGCGCATCACAGTTGCTCCCACCGGCGTACGCGTCGAGGACGACGGTCCCGGCGTACCCCCACCCGCCCGCGACCGCATCTTCGCCCGCCTCGTCCACGGCCCCCACAGCAAAGGCGCCGGCCTCGGCCTGGCCATCGCCCGCGGCGTAGCTAGAGCCCACGGCGGCAACCTCATCGTCACCGACCGCCCCGACGGCAAGCCCGGAGCCGCCTTCCACCTCCACCTCCCGCCACCACCTCACCCGCCACTTCCACCTAACACCTCCCACCACCAGCGCCCACCTGATCCGCCACCAACCACCCGGCCCCCACGCCACCCGGCCCCCAACTGATCCGCCACCTTCCACCGGCACCTCCCCCTGACCCCGCCACCGATCACCCTGCCCAGCCCAGCCACCCGGGCCAGCCCAGCCGACAGGGCCAGCCGACCGGGCCAGCCGACCGGGCCAGCCAGCGATCGGGGCAACCGGCGGCCGGACCCGGCCAGCAACTCGGGTGGTTATCCCCTGGTGTTGTGGGTTCTCCGGTGGTGTGCGAGGGGAGAACCCACAACACCAGGGGATAACCAGCGCTCTGGCTCGCTGCGTGGGCGATCCGGCGAGCGACGTACCGCAGGCACCGGTGTCCATCGAGTCGTGGGTTTCGGCAGGCGGACGCCGCCGCGATCCACGACTCGCGGTTTCGGGGACCAACCAAACGCCACGACTCGCGCATGATGCCGGACTGGCGATCGTTCCGGACGGCGGCTTGGCCGACGCACCCGCGAGGCTGCCCACTGCCGGGTTGTTTCACCGCTGACCTGCTACATCCCGCCAGCGGCACAACAACCTGCCAGCGGCGCAAACGCCCACGGCGGCACCCTCACAGTCACCACCCGCCCCGACGGCCGCCCAGGCGCCGCCCTCCACCTCCACCTCTCGGCCCTCGCCCGCGTCCTGCCCCACCCGAACCTGACCCCCGCGGCCGCATTTGCCTGGCTGACCAGCCAATTCGGGGGTTCCACACCCGGATTCCGGGTCAGGAACCCCCAACTTGCTGGGTCAGCCAGGCAAATGCTGGCCTCGGCTTGGCGAGGTGCGGGGGCTCGGGCAGGGCGGTGCTGCCGGCGGGCCGGGGCGCGGGTGGGGCGGTGGTCAGGTGGGGCGGTGGTCAGGTGGGGCGGTGGTCAGGCGCGGGTGGGGCGGTGGTCAGGTGGGGGCGGTGGTCAGGCGCGGGTGGGGCGGTGGTCAGGTGGGGCGGTGGTCAGGCGCGGGTGGGGCGGTGGTCAGGTGGGGCGGTGGTCAGGCGCGGGTGGGGCGGTGGTCAGGTGGGGCGGTGGTCAGGTGCGGAGGAGGCCGTTGATGGTGGTGGTGTGGCTGGCGAGGATTCGGGCGGGGTCGGCGCCTAGGACGTGCTGGAGGACTGTGGCGTAGACGTCGCGGAAGTCGGTGGTGGACTTCAGGTCGCCGTTCGACAGGTCCGTCAGACTCGGTTGCTCGCCGTAGAAGCCGCCGGTCACCTTCTCGCCGAGGACGAAGACCGGGCCGGCGGTGCCGTGGTCGGTGCCGTCGCTTCCGTTGGCCTGGACCCGGCGGCCGAACTCGGAGTAGACGAGGACGACCGCGTTCTTCCCGCGGTCGGTCCGCTGCAGGCGTTGCACGAACGGAGTGAGCGCACCGTCGAGCTCGGTCAGCAACCGCTGCTGGGTTCCGCGTTCGTCGGCATGCGTGTCGAAGCCGCCGAGCGAGGCGGAGTACGCCCGCGTCGGCACACCGGCCTCGATCAGGCCGGCGATCAGTTCGAGTTGCGCGCCGAGCTGCGAGGCACCGCCTGCGGACGCACCCTTGGTCCGTTCCTCGTCGTCCTCGTCCTCCTGCTCGTGCCCGCTCTTCACGGCCTTGCCCAGCACCTGGGTCGCGTTCTGCAGGTCCAGCACGGACTTGGCCGCCCGCGCCTGCCAGTGGCCCTCCCCGGGGCTCGGCTTACCCAAGGCGGCGTACGCCGTACCCAAGGCACCGCCCGGCAACGCCAACCCGCGCAACGGCAGCGATGCGGCGGCCGTGGTCTCACCGGCGAGCAACGGAGGAAGGGTCGGCTCGACGGAGACCGCACGCAGCGGGTCGGCGCCGGTCGCGTCGAGCCAGCGCCCGAGCCAGCCGGTCGGGACCGGCGATTTCGGCGACGCCGTCTGCCAGATCGCCATCGATCGGAAGTGGCTGCGATCCGGCTCCGGGTACCCGACCCCGCGGACGATCGCGAGTCGCTTGTCGTCCCACAACCCCTTCAGGCCCTTCATCCCTGGGTTCAGCCCGAGTCCGTCGCCGAGGTCGAGCACCTCGTCGCTCGGGTACGCCAGCTCCGGCCGAGCCTTCTGGTACGCCGGGTCTGCCGCCGGGACGACTGTGTTGAGTCCGTCGTTCCCGCCGTACAACGTGATGACGACCAAGACCGACTGATCGGTCGGCAGCGGATCGTCGACGGCCGCGGCCATCAGGTCGGACCAGTTCACCTGCGTCGCCCCGGCCGCCAGCGCGCCGGCCGCGGTCACTCCACTGAGCGTCAGGAAGCGTCGTCTCGTCAGATTGTCCACAATTCTCCTATCCGCTCACGACGTACTCAGGTGCGCACGCCGCAACCGCGGTCAGCTGCGCTGGATCCTTCACTCCGGCCAGCGCCGATCGGGTCCGCTCGGACCAGTTGTCGACACCGAGCAGTGCGCCGACTGCGCTCACTCGATCGGTTGCGTTGTCGACAATCGACAGGTCGGCCTTCTTCGCCAACTGCTGCGCGAGCTGCAGCCGCGTCACACCGGCTGACGTGGTCAGCCAACTCGCGCCGGCCGGCCAGCCGCCGACACTCGGCGGGCGGTACGGCAACTGCCCCATCCCCCGCAGTCCCGCGAGCAGCTTGGTCTGCTCCTTCTCTTCCAGCTTCCCCGGCCGGAGCCGAAGCGCCCGCAGCAACCCGACCGCCCACTCCACCGGCTGCTTCACCAGACTCGCCGCCGGATCCCGGAACCCCGCCTCACCAACCATTGCCGTCAGCAACGACCTCACATCGCGGCTGCTGCCGTACGCCGTACTCAGCCGGGCGACCGTGGCCGCATCGGGCGGCGTCGCCGACACCAGCCGGAACCACAACCGCCCGATCACGAACCCGGCCGACGCAGGCTGTGCCAACGCGAGCCCCGCGAAATCCTTCGCGTCGAAGTCGCCGGTCTTGCCGAGCAGCGTCTTCGTGCCGGAGTCGAACCGCTTCCGCTGGAAGGTCGCGACGTCCTTGCGCAGCACCCATCCGGTGAGGCAGCGCGCAGCCTGGGCGACGTCGGCCTCCTGGTAGTGGCCGATGCCGAGCGTGAACAGCTCCATGAACTCGCGGGCCAGGTTCTCGTTCGGCGATCCCTTGCGGTTCTTCTGACCGTCGAGCCAGCGGATCATCGCGGTATCCACGACCATCGCCTGGGCCAGATCGCCGAACCGGCCGAGCGCGAGTCGGCGCTGGGTCTGGTTCTGCGCCAGCATCCAGGCCGCGTTCCGGACCTTCTGGTTGCTGGTCGCGAAGTGCCCGTGCCAGAACCAGGTCAGCCGCTCCCCTGCGGTCCGGCTGACCACCATCCGATCCAGCCACCACATCGTCAGCTTCCGCTCCTGCGCGGCGCGCTCCCGATTGGCAGCCTTCTTCGCGTCCCGATCCTTCTTCCCGTCCGGGCTCTTCTCCGCGTCCGGGCTCTTCTTCCCGTCCGGGTCCTGCTTCTTCCCGTCCGGGCTCTTCGTCCCGTCTGGATCCTGCTTGTTCGCCCTCATCGGCGGTTCGAGCCCGGTCGGTACGGCGATCGCCGCCGCAGCCGCGTCCGTCGCCGGACCGAGCAGGCGCCGTACGGTCGCGTCGACGCCGGCCTCCAGGTCACCCGGCGCAGGGCCGAAGCCCAACCGATCGTTCAGCCGCCGCACGACGGCCCTGTCACTGATCCCGGTCATGCTCTCGATCGTGTCCAGCGCACGCCCGCCGGGCCAGCCTCCGGCGACCTTCTTCAGCGGATCCACAGGTTCGAGTAGACAGCGTCTATCAACCTCGTGTAGACACTGTCTACGTGATCGCCCTGGGGCTGTTGACGGCTTCCGCCTGCTGCCATGCGGCCTGGAACCTGTTGCTGAAACGCGGCGGCCTGGGCGGGCCGGCGTTCGTCTGGCTGTGCGGACTGCTGACACTGCCGATCTCGCTTGTGCTGCTCCTGCGCGGATCGCTGGCAACGACGTGGTGGGCCGGGTTGGTGAGCATGGCGCTGCACACGGCGTACGCCGTCACGCTGCAGAAGGCGTACGGCGCCGGCGCGTTCTCCACCGTCTATTCGGTGAGTCGCGGCAGTGCGCCGGCACTGGTGGCGATCGCGAGCCTGAGCGGGCCGCACGTGTACGGCGGGGCGGCCTTGGTACTGGTCGGCGTGCTGCTCATGGAGCGGCCGCACTCGCGCGCTCCGGCCCGCGGCGTGGTGCTGGGGTTGGCGGTGGCGACATGCACAGCGGCGTACACGCTGTGGGACGGGTTCGCCGTCCGCTCTTTGCACGTTGACCTCTTGACCTATCTCGCGGTGGCCAACGTGGCGCAGGTTGCCGCGTTGTCACCGATGGCACGCCGGAGCGAGCTGCAGAACTGGCGGCGGGCGCTGCCGATCGCCGTGCTCATGCCGGCCAGCTATGGGCTGGTCCTGCTGGCGCTGACGGTCGCGTCGGTCGGCACGGTCGCGATCGGGCGTTCGCTGAACGTCGTACTCGGGGTGCTGCTCGGTGTCGTCGTACTCCACGAGCGACTCGACGCGGCGCGGGTCATCGGGCTGGCCACCATGGTCGGTGGCGTCCTGCTGGTGAGTGTTTGAGAGAGGAGTGCTGATGAAGGACTTGGTGTGCTTGCATGCTGGTACGAGCGGACCGTCGACGTGGGATCGCTTCGTTCCGGCATTGGAAGAGCTCGGGTACCGCGTCCACCGTCCGGCGTTGCTGGGACATGGGAGTGCTCCGCGACGGCGTCCGTACCGGCTCGACGACTTTCGCGATCAGGTGCTCGGCGAGCTGGACGGACTCAATCGGGTGACGTTCGCCGGGAATTCGCTCGGGGCGTTCGTGGCGAGTGCCGTCGCGGCGGCAGCGCCGGAGAAGGTCGAACGCTTGGTGCTCGAGGAGTTGCCGGTGCCGCGGCGCGATGCCCAGGACGGCGACCCGACGGTGAGACCGATGCCGGCGCTGGGGTTGCTGGCCGCTGGTTGGCTGACTCGGCGGCGGTGCGATCCGTGGTTGCTGCGCGATGTCGTCACGGACCTTCGACGACCGCAGCCGGCGTGGTGGGCCGGCTTGGCCGCGATCCAAGCGCCCACGCTGCTGCTCGCGGGCGGGTCGAAGAGCCACCTGGACCAGACCCGGTTCGACCTCGTCGCCACAACGATGCCGGCAGCAACAGTCACGACGATCGAGGTCGGCCATCGGATCCACAGCAAGGCGCCGGACCGCTGGCTGGACGTCGTACGCAGCTTCCTTGCCTTCAAGGGCGCTTGAGCATTTAGCGTTCTCGGCATGACTCAGATGAGGATCGCCCGGCCAAGCACCGACCTCTCCGCGATCGAGCGTTTCTACGTCGACAGCCCGGTGCCGGACGACCTGGTCGCGCGGCTGGTCACGGCCGGCGGAACCGTCGTACCGTCGCGCAACCCGTACTGGGACACTTGGGGTGTGACGATTGTGGATCCGGACTCGTATCGGGTGGTTCTGTGCACGCGTTCCTGGAGCAACCGATGAGCCGGGCGGACTCCCTCCTCGACCGGATCGGTGCGCACGGGCTCGGCGTGCTGGTCACCATCAAGCGCGACGGACGGCCGCAGCTGTCCAATGTCACGTACGTCTTCGACGGAACCCGGGTCCGGGTCTCGCTCACCGACGGCCGCGCCAAGACCAAGAACCTGCGCCGCGACCCGCGCGCCAGCCTGTACGTCGACGGTCCGCGCGGACGCTCGTACGTCGTGCTGGAAGGCAAGGCCGAGCTCAGCCCGGTCGCCGCCGATCCGCACGACGCGGTCGTCGAGGATCTGGTCGACTACTACCGCATCGCATCGGGCGAGCACCCCGACTGGGACGAGTACCGCGCGGTGATGGTGCAGGACAAGCGACTGATGTTCTCGATGACCGTCGAGCACGCGTACGGCATGCCTAAGCCGTAACGGCCTCGTCGGGATCGTCGGTGACGCGCGTTGCCCGAACGGCCTCCCGGTAGCGCCGTGGGGCAACGCCGTTGACGCGTTTGAATGCGTTGCTGAACGCGCTGTCCGAGGTGTAGCCGAGCGAGCGCGCGAGGGCTGACAGCGGCTGGTCGTCGTCGCGAAGGGCCCGCTCAGCCAGGCGCATCCGCCAGTTGAGCAGGTACGTGAGCGGCGGGACGCCGGCGACGGAGCGGAAGCGTTCGGCGAACGTCGTACGAGACATAGCCGCGGCCTGGGCCAGCTCCTCGAGCTGCCAGGCGCGACCGGGTTGATCGTGCATGAGGTGCAGGGCGGGCGCGATGCGTTCATCGGCGATCGCGCGGAGCCAGCCGACCGGGAGGGACTCGGCCTCGGCCAGGCAGGCGCGCAACGCTTCGAGGAAGAGCAGGTGGGCGAGGTCGTCGGCCGCCAGGCTCGCTCCCGGCGCCGTGCTCGATGCCTCGCGCAACAACCTGTCGAGCAACCAGCGGAACGTCGCGGCGCGTTCGTCGGTGGCGCGGAGGTGGATGACCGGCGGGAGGGCGCGCATCAGCACCTCCTCGCCGGTGCGGTTGAGGGACACGTGACCGCCGATGCCGACGACCTTCGGGCCGACGCCGGTCTCGACGCCGCTGCCGAACCGCGCGATCGGACCGTCCGCGGCACCGAACGCCTCGACCGCGTCGCCGACCGGGACGGTGTCCGAGTTGCCCTTCACGAACTCGTGGCGCCCGTCGAAGAGGACGACGTCGCCCGGCTCCAGCTCGATCCGACCGATCCGCAGCTCCGCGCCGAAGTCGATCCAGCAGACGCCCTCGACCGCAGCGGTGAACTTGAGGCGCCGCGTGGCCGGGTACCGCAGAGCCCAGTCACCGATTGCCTCGAAACCGAGCGAGACGTGGCAGTGCGCCTCGGTGAGCGCGAGGGTGTCGGCGAGCGGATCGGCCATCTCCGTACTATCGCGCAAGTATTCGGCACTCTCAAGCATTCTGCGTCCGGATCAACGCTCGTAGCGTCGAAGACATGCAAACACCAATAGGTTCCGGATTCACCGCGGCGTCGACGACCGACGACGTACTCGACGGCATCGACCTGAACGGGAAGGTCGCGATCGTCACCGGCGGGTACTCCGGTCTGGGCAAGCAGACGGTCCGCGCCTTACGGGCGGCCGGGGCCGAGGTCGTCGTCCCCGCGCGGGATGTTGCACGCGCCACCGGGGAGCTGTCCGACGTCGGCGGAGTGGTCGTCGACGAGCTCGATCTGCTCGATTCGGCGAGCATCGACGCCTTCGCGGATCGGTTCCTGGCGAGCGGGCGGGCGCTGCACATCTTGGTGAACAGCGCCGGGGTGATGGCGAACCCGCTGACTCGGGACTCCCGCGGATACGAGTCGCAGTTCGCGACGAACCATCTAGGGCACTTCCAGCTCACCACGCGGTTGCTGCCCGCGTTACGGAAGGCCGGTGGGGCCCGGGTGGTGTCGGTGTCGTCGCGCGGGCACCGCTACAGCGACGTTCATTTCGACGATCCGAACTTCGAGCACCGCGAGTACGCGCCGTACGAAGCGTACGGGCAGTCGAAGACGGCGAACGTCCTGTTCGCGGTCGAACTGGACGAGCGCGAACGGGCCAACGGGATCCGTGCGTTCGCCGTACATCCCGGCAGCATCATCACGCACCTGGCGCGGTACTCGAACCGCGAGACGTTGCGCCAGGGCGGGTTCCTCGACGAGAACTACGAGCCGATCATCGACCCGGAGCGCGGGCTGAAGACGGTCGAGCAGGGCGCCGCGACGCAGGTGTGGTGCGCGGTGAGCCCACAGCTCGACGTGTACGGCGGGGTGTACTGCGAGGACGTCGATATCGCGGCGGTGCACACGTCCGACGTACCGGACACCGAGGTGCTGGCGGTGACTCCGGGCGCGTTCGGCGTACTGCCGTACGCGATCGACCGGGACAACGCGCGGCGGTTGTGGAAGCTGAGCGAGGAACTTCTCGACCTCGGATAAACCAGGTGCGGTAACCGGCCGTCACGGTGGACGCTGTGGACGTGGACATCATCAGACTGTCACCCGACGACGAGGCCGGGTGCATCGACGCAGTCGCCGTACAGAGCGCTGCCATGAAGCAGGACTGCCCGGAGATGCTCGTGGCGACCCCACGAGGATTCGCGGACATGCTGCGCTACGGCTGGGACATGGATCCCGAACAGGCGTTCCTGGCGCGGGACGACGACGGCACGGCGATGGGCCTGCTCGTCGTGTCGCTGCCGACGTACGACAACACGAACCATGTGTGGTTCGACGTGGCCGTCCATCCGGACCATCGTGACGGTGCGGTGGAGGCGGCGCTGATCGAGTACGTCGAGCAGCTCGGTCGCGACAACGGACGCACGATCATCGGGTACGGCGGCTTCGACCTGCCCGAGGCGGTCGCGCTGGCGAACAAGCACGGCTACGAGCAGAAGGCCGTCGAGGTGAATCGCCGCCAGGACCTGACGGGCCTCGACTGGTCGATCGTCCAGTCGCTGTACGACGAGGCAGTCGCGGCTTCGACGGCGTACGAGGTGGTCACGCTCACCGGTGCGCTGCCGGACGACATGCTCGACGGGATGATCGCGGTCACCGCGTCCATCAACGACGCCCCGAAGGACGACCTGGACATCGAGGACGACGTCTACAGCAGCGAGCGGCTGCGCGCGTACGAGGAGGCGCAGACTAAGAGCGACCACACGCTCCACCGCGTCGTCGCCCGCGAGAAGGCCACCGGCGCTCTCGCCGGGCACACGGTGATCGCGGTCGAGCGCGAGCGCCCGCACGTCGGCCACCAGCACGACACCGCAGTCGCCCGCGAGCACCGCGGCCACCGACTCGGCGCCCTGCTGAAGTCCGCGATGCTCCTGAACCTCCGCGACGCCGAGCCGGCGCTGGCCCAGGTCGACACCTGGAACGCCGAGTCCAACGACCACATGATCGGCATCAACGAACAACTCAACTACAAGATCGTCGCCCGCTTCCTGGCCTACCAGAAGACGGTCTGAAACAGACCGGGGGCGCCGCAACCAGCGACGCCCCCGGCTTCTACTGCATAACGCTCACTCGCCCACGAGTTGGTTCCAGTGGCCGGTGATCGGGAAGATGCCGGTGCCCGGGATGGTGCCGCCGGTGACCCGGCCGTAGGACGTGACCGCGGTCTTCGAGCCGTTGAACTTGCTCATCGCGTACTGGTACGCCGAGTCGGTGTCGTTGTCGAAACCGGTCACCAGCGAGCCGCCCCTGTCACCGCAGCCCCTGGCGGCCAGCGACTCGTACGCCGCGAAGCCCGTGCTCCGCACCAGCTTCAGGATCGGCTTCGTCGAGGCGGCGGCCGGGATCCGGACCGTCCACAGCGCACCGGCCTTGGTGGTCATCAGCAGCGTGTCGTACGACGGGTTCTCCGCCACCACGGTCATCGCCTTGAAGCCCTTGAAGCCTGGGAAGTGGCCAAGTGCCCGGAAGGTGGCACCCGACGCCGCGTAGCGGTAGAGGCTGCCGTTGGTGCTCAGCCCGTACAGGTACGAGCGGTTCGGCGCGGTGATGGCGTAGTTCGATGTCACGAGCTGGGTGAAGCTGGTCCAGCCGGAGCCGATCCGCGCGTACGTCGGCCGCGCGTTCTCGGTGTCGAAGTAGGTGACACCGCGGTACAGCGTGCCGTTCTGCACGAACAGGCTGTGGTAGTAGAAGTGCGCGTCGGTCTGCACGCCGTACCACGTCGTGTTGAGACGGGTGCCGACGAACTTGAACTCCCCGAAGAACTCACCGCGCGGGGGCTTGGCCGGCGTGATCAGGACGTCGTTGATCCCCGGCGTCGGCGTGTTGAAGCCGACATCCTGCACGCATCCCCCGGAGGCGAGCTTGGTGTTCGGCGTGGTCTTCAGGTTGCCCTTGGCCGGGTCGGCGATCGCGGGCGTCGGGTTGGACCGGACGGCGGCGGTGGCCGGGACGGCGGCGGCCGTGGCGGCGAGCATGCCGACCCCGGCCAGGGCGAGCGCGAAGCGCTGCAGTTTCATACTGGGAGTCCCCCTCAGGACATGAATGACCTCGATGAGCCTCGAGATCGTGCGCGAGCATAACGTGCGCAGGGGACGGAAGGCGCCGCGATTGCACCTTGTTGCAACGGTTCCAGGCTAGACCGCCTGGACCCCTGTGACCTTCATCTCATTGGAGAGGGTGAAACCCCGAACGACTCCGCGACGCCGGCTGCCAGCTCGTCTTCTGAGCGATCGACGTCAACCACGAGGCCGGTGAGATCGAGGCGGTCGATGTCAGCGGCGACTCGTTGGGTGAACATCCGGTCGCGTTCGAGCAAGTTGCTCAAGGCCCGTTCCGGTGCGCTGGTTCGGTCTGCGATCGACCAGCGGGACCCGCGCTGCTCGAAGGCGGCCCGTTGGAAGGTGGGCGTCGGTAGGAGCCACACGGCCTGTCGGCGGTCGGTCAGGAGCGGGGCGACCAGCTCCGGGAGTAGGCGGAACCCCTCCACCACGACGGGTTCCGGCGGCAGGCTGAGTAGATCCTCGACGATCAGGTCGAAGGCCTCGCCGCGGAACCAGTGGAACGTGTCGAGCATGACCTCCGGCGAGCGGTTCGCCCACCGCTCGTCCATGTCCATCGCGAGAAAGTCCTGCAGGTACGGCGTCGCGCGCGGATCGCTGCGCGCTGTGTGGTCGCCCATCGCCCGGTCGGTGTCGTAGCGGCGCAGGCCGAACCGGTCCGCCAAGTGCCGGGAGATCGTCGACTTGCCGGCACCGGTGCCGCCACCGAGCCAGTAGACGTGGGCGAGGTCCGTCATACCGGCTCGACGATGGTGACCTTCATTTCGTTGGAGAGCTCGAAACCCAGCCCTCGGTAAAGGCGGATCGCGTTGGTGTTGGTGCCGCCGGTGTGGAGGAACGGGGTTCGGCCGGCTGCGGTGATGTGTGCGGCGACCGCGCGGATCAGGCGGCTGGCCAGGCCTTGGCCCTGGTACGACGGGTGGGTGCAGACGGCACTGATCTCGGTGTGCCCGGGGAGCGCGAACCGCGTGCCGGCCATCGCGATCAGCTCGCCGTCGCGGCGGATCCCGAGGTACGTGCCGAGCTCGATCGTACGGCTCCGGAACGGGCCCGGATCGGTCAGGGCGACGAGGCCGAGCATGTCCGGCACGTCGTCGATGCCGAGGACGACCGCTTCGGGCTCCGCTGCCGGAAGGGACGCCGGCGCCACGAACTGCACCAAGTCCATCCGGCGGTCCAGTTTGAACGTGTCCGGGAGCGGAAAGTCGGGGCGCATCAGTGCGACCACGGTGCCAGGTCCGACGAGTTCGGCCGCGTCCGACCAGTCCTGTTCGGTCGGGCTGTCAGGCAGCGCCAGGAACGGCGCGACCGCCGACGGGTAGCGGCGGGCGTTGCCGCGGACCTCGGCGAACGACGCGTGCGGCCCGGTCAGAGCGGCGTACACGGGATTCTGCAGGATCATCAGAATCCCAGTTTGCGCAGGTTCTTCGCGTCTGTCTGCCAGTTTTTGGCGATCTTGACGTGCAGGTCGAGGTACACCGGCGTACCGAGCAGGGCTTCGATCTGGTGGCGGGCGGCCGCGCCGACCTCGCGCAGGCGGGCGCCCTTGTGGCCGATCACGATGCCCTTCTGACTCTCCCGCTCGAGGAAGATGTTCGCGTAGATGTCGAGCAGCGGCTTGTCCTCGGGACGGTCCTCGCGGAGGTTCATCTCGTCGATGGTCACCGCGATCGAGTGCGGGAGCTCGTCCCGGACACCTTCCAGCGCCGCCTCGCGGATCAGTTCCGCGACCAGCGTCTCCTCCGGCTCGTCCGTGATGTCGCCGTCCGGGTAGAGCGGAAAACCGGAAGGCAGCAGCTTCACGAGCTCGTCGGCGACCAGATCGACCTGGTACCCGGACGTCGCGGACACCGGAACGATCGACGCCCACTCGATGCCGGAGGACTCGCCGAGCGCCTGGATGTCGGCCAGGTGCTCGACCATCCGGTCGGGTTCGACGAGGTCGGCCTTGGTGGCGAGCGCGACCTTCGGGGTCTTCGCGACCTTCGCCGCCTCGGCCGCCAGGAACCGGTCGCCGGGGCCGATCTTGTCGCTGGCCGGCAGGCAGACCGCGATCACGTCGACCTCGGCCCAGGTGGTCTTCACGAGGTCGTTCAGCCGCTCACCGAGCAGCGTGCGCGGTTTGTGCAGACCGGGGGTGTCGACCAGGATCAGCTGCGCGTCCGGCCGGTGCACGATCCCGCGCACGGCGTGCCGCGTGGTCTGCGGCTTCGACGACGTGATGACGATCTTCTTCCCCACCAGGGCGTTGGTGAGGGTGGACTTGCCCGCGTTCGGCCGGCCGACGAAGCAGGCGAAACCCGCTTTGAAGTTCTCAGGTGTGGACGACATCGCGGACCTCTCCAGTGCCAAGGGCAAGTACTACGGGAATGTTGGCGCCGGCGAAGTGCCGTACGACGCCCACATCGGCGGAATCGGACTCGGTGACCACCGCGGCCGCCTCGAGACCCTTCACGCCGGACGCGAGCGCCATCGCCACCGCCAGCTGCAGCGCGGTCAGCTCGACCGTGTCGAGCGCGACCGTGCAGGCGGCGTACGTCCGGCCGTCGGAGTCGCGGACGGCGGCTCCTTCAGCGGCCCGCGTCCGTGCACGGGCAGCGCGGGCGAGCGTGACGAGTTTGGCGTCCTCCGCCGAAAGGTCTGACAACAAGAGCTCCTAGGTCAGGCGTGCTGGTGGTTCTGGTCCTGCGGCGCGGGAGTCGGCTCCTCACGCCGTACGAGAACCGTACCTACCTGGTTCCGGCGGCCGGACGGCCGCTCCGCGGTCAGCGACAGACCTTCGATCCCCACCTCGGCGCCGGGGATCGGCACCTTGCCGAGCAGCTTGGCCATCAGGCCGCCGACGGTGTCGACGTCGTCGTCGTCCAGCGGTACGCCGAACAGCTCGCCCAGCTCGTCGATCGGCAACCGGCTCGACACCCGGTACGCGCCGTCGGACAGTTGCTGCACCGAGTCCGGGTCCTCGTCGTACTCGTCGGTGATCTCGCCGACGATCTCCTCCAGGATGTCCTCGATGGTGACCAGGCCGGCCGTGCCGCCGTACTCGTCGACGACGATCGCGACGTGCATCCGGGCCGCCTGCATCTCCCGGAGCAGCTCGTCGACCGGCTTGGAGTCCGGGATGTACATGCACCGCCGCATCACCGACTCGACCCGCTCGGTCGACTCGGCCTGGGCGTTGTCGTACACCCGGCGCATCACGTCCTTGAGGTAGACGACGCCGACGATGTCGTCGAGCGACTCGCCGATCACCGGGATCCGCGAGTACCCGGAGCGCAGCGCCAGCGACGTGAGCTGGCGGAGCTTCTTGTGCCGCTCGATGTAGACCATGTCCGTGCGCGGCACCATCACCTCGCGGACGATGGTGTCACCGAGCTCGAACACCGAGTGGATCATCTGCCGCTCGCCGGACTCGATCACCGCGGACTTCTCCGCGTAGTCGACCAGCGCCCGCAGCTCGGCCTCGGTCGCGAACGGGCCCTCGGCGAATCCCTTGCCCGGGGTCAGCGCGTTACCGATCAGGATCAGGAACTTCGGCAGCGGCCCGAGGATCCGGGTCAGCGCCATCACCGGGCCGGCCGAGATGATCGCGAACCGGTCCGAGTGCTGCCGGCCGAGCGTCCGCGGCGCGACCCCGATGATCACGTACGAAACCAGCACCATCACCACGGCGGTGATCAGGACGTGCTCCCAGGTGACCTCGAGAACGCCGGACAGCGCCTGGGTGACCAGCACGATCGCGGTGATCTCGCAGATCAGCCGGAGCAGGAGCAGCGAGTTCAGGTACCGCGGGGCGTCGGACAGCAGGTCACGCAGCCGGACCGCCCGCAGGTTGCCCAGCTCGACCTGCTCGTTCGCCCGCACCTTCGAGTACGACGACAGTGCCGCCTCGGCCCCCGCGAACAGCCCGGCCAGCAGAACGAGCACCGCCGCCACAACCAGGAGAACAAGGTCGTGGGAAGTCATCGTGGTATCACGCCTCTAGCCGGTTTCCAGGTGCGCGCCATGCTTCCAGCAGGCGGCCCTGGATGTCCCACATCTCCGCTTTCTCGGCGGGTTCCGCATGGTCGTACCCGAGCAGGTGCAGGATGCCGTGCACCGTCAGCAGCTCGAGCTCCGCCCACGTACCGTGACCGGCCTTCGCGCCCTGCGCGGCGGCGACCGTGGGGCACAGCGCGATGTCGCCGAGGTGCCCGAGCGGCAGGTCCTCGTCGGCATCGCCGTCGGAACCCGGCCGCAGCTCGTCCATCGGCCACGACATCACGTCGGTCGGACCCGGCAGGTCCAGGAACTCGACGTGATATCGCGCCATGGTGTCCTCGTCGACCAGCTTGATCGACAGTTCACACTCCGGGTGCAGCCGCAGCGACGACAGCACGAACCGGCTGAGCCGCATCAGTCCGTGTGCGTCGATCTCGACCCCGGACTCGTTGTTGACCTCGACGTTCATCGGTGGTTGTCAGCACTACCTTCATAGTTTTCGTACGCCGAGACGATCCGCCCGACCAGCTTGTGCCGGACCACGTCGTGCGAGGTCAGCCGGCAGAACGTCAGGTCCTGGACGCCCTCCAGGATGTCCTGCACGACTCGCAGGCCGGAGTGCATCCCGTTCGGCAGGTCGACCTGGGTGACGTCACCGGTGACGACCATCCTCGAACCGAACCCGAGCCGGGTGAGGAACATCTTCATCTGCTCCGGCGAGGTGTTCTGCGCCTCGTCCAGGATGATGAAGGCGTCGTTCAGCGTCCGGCCGCGCATGTAGGCCAGCGGCGCGATCTCGATCGTGCCGGCGGTCATCAGCCGCGGGATGGACTCCGGGTCGAGCATGTCGTGCAGGGCGTCGTACAGCGGCCGCAGGTACGGGTCGATCTTCTCCGACAGGGTGCCGGGCAGGAATCCGAGCCGCTCGCCGGCCTCGACGGCCGGCCGGGTCAGGATGATCCGGTTGACCTCCTTGGCCTGCAGCGCCTGGACCGCCTTGGCGACCGCCAGGTAGGTCTTGCCGGTACCGGCCGGGCCGATGCCGAACACGATGGTGTTCTTGTCGATGGCGTCGACGTACCGCTTCTGGTTCAGCGTCTTCGGCCGGATCGTCCGGCCGCGGCTGGACAGGATGTTCTGGGTCAGCACGTCGGCCGGGCTCTCGGCCGTGGCCTGCTTGATCATCGCGATACTGCGCTCGACCGAGTCGGCGGTCAGCCCGTGCCCGGTGCGGATCACGGCGATCAGCTCGTCGATCAGCCGCTCGGCCAGGGCCAGCTCGGCCGGCTCGCCGTTCAGCGTGATCTCGTTGCCGCGGACCATGATGTCGGCGGCGAACTCCTTCTCGACGATGCGGAGGAACTCGTCCCGGGCTCCGAGCAGGGCCACCATGTCGATGCTGTTCGGCACGACGATCTTGTGCGACGCCTGCGCGCTGGCGGTCGCTGCCCCGTTCGGGCGCGCCTCCGGTTCGATACTGCGTGGCCTGGACAGCCTGTTCCCTCCTGATGCCGATGAAGTAGTTCCCCCATGCTAGCCGTCCGCACCGACACCCTCACTTGTAATTCCCGCGGGACACGCTCCGCCGCGGCGTTGTTGTCAACCTGGGACGGGGTCTTTGCGTCGTCTTTTCGTGGCACAACCGGCCGTGGTGTACGAAGAGTGCGTGACACATGAGTCCTCGTGGGATGCCGACGAGGCGCTGACGGCTGTCTACACCGCGCACTACACCTCGCTGGTCCGCCTCGGCGCCCTGCTGCTGCGCGACACCGGTACGGCGGAGGAGATCGTGCAGGACGCGTTCGTCGCGATGCACGGCCGCTGGCACCGGCTGCGTGACCCGCACAAGGCGCTCGCGTACCTGCGGACCGCCGTGGTGAACCGTTGCCGCTCCCGCCAGCGCCACCTGGTGGTGGTGGACAAGCACACCCCGAAGTCGCTGCCTGACGAGCCGAGCGCCGAACATGCGGTACTGCGGACCGCGGAGACAGACCGGGTGATCGAGGCGATGCGGACCCTCCCGGAAAAGCAACGCAGAGTGATGGTCCTGCGCTACTACGGTGACCTTTCGGAGGCCGAGATCGCGGACACGATGGGCATCAGCCGGGGATCCGTGAAGAGCCACGCCGCGCGCGCGAGCAAGTCGCTGCGCCAGCTCCTGGAGCAGAACGTATGAACGACAACTCGAACGACCCGTTCGACGAGCTGATGCGGCGGTCCCTCCACGAGGAGGCGGACCGGATCGAGCCGTCCGACGCACTGCCGGAGATCCGCGCCCGCGCGCACGCCCAGCGTCCCGCCGCGCGGCGCCCCTGGCTCCTGACCGCCGGCCTCGCCGCAGCCGGCACCGCCGCCGCCATCGGCGCCTTCACCATGCTCAACGGCCCGGACAACACCGCCAACGACGGGGACGCAGTAGCCGGTTCCAGTACGACGACCACCGCGACCGGCGTACTGCCCAGCCCGACCCCGACGGAGCTGAGCGCCTCCCCCGAGCCGTCCCAGGCCCCCACCGAGGCCCCAAGCACCTCGCCGTCCGCGAAGACCGCGTCGCCGACGGATCGCGGCGTACCCGAACCAGCGGTCAAGAGCACCGTCGTCCCGGTCTACTGGCTCGGCGAGCAGGTCGGCGCGCAGAAGAAGTCGGCCGCCCGCCTGTACCGCACCTGGGCCAAGGTCAGCGGCCGTCCCGCCGAACAGGCGGTCCGCATCATGACCACCAAGCAGCCGAACGACCCGGACTACTACTCGGTCTGGCGCGGCGCGGCCCTGAACACCGTCACCCGCTCGAACGGCGTCGTCACGGTCGACTTCAAGCAACTGCCAAAGGCCACCCTCGACCCCGATCTCGCCAAGGTCGCGACGCAACAACTCGTCTACACGGTCCAGGGTGCTCTGGAGGACGCTGGAGGCACGCGAGTCCAGGTCACCGAGCAGGGCCGGGCCGCCGGCAAACTGTTCGGCCAGGTCGACACCAGCCAGCCTCTGAGCCGAGCGCAAGCCACTGAGGTGCAGGCGTTCATCTGGGTCACCGCGCCGGACGACAACACCGTCGTCACAACTCCCGTGAAGGTCACCGGCATCGCGTCCGTCTTCGAGGCCCAGGTGAACTGGCGCATCGTCTCGGTCAAGACCCGAGCGATCGTTGCCAAGGGCGCGGCCAACACCAGTGAGGCCTACAAGTTCGCACCGTTCGCCTTCAGCGTGACCAAGCTCCCCCCAGGCGCCTACACCCTCGAGGTCTTCGAGATCTCCGCGGCCGACGGAACCATGACGTCGACCGACACCAAGTCGATCGTCGTGAAGTAGTTCCTCAGTCCGCGCGGTCGATGGTGGCGGCGAGGAGGCCGGGGAAGGCGTTGGTGAACTCTTCGCGGCGGAGGCGGTTGAGGCGGCGGGCGCCTTCGTCGCGTTGTTCGATCAGGCCGGCGGCGCGGAGTACGGCGAAGTGGTGGCTGGCGGTGGCCTTCTTCACCGGGAGGTCGAACGTGCCGCAGGCGCGGGTCCAGTCGTCGTGAACGGCGAGGTCACGCAGGATCGAGCGCCGCACCGGGTCCGCGAGCGCATCCAGCGCAGCCTGCAACGGCACCTCGGCCGGATCGACATGGCTGAGCGTGCGGGCGCGAGCTGACTCGACGGACATGGTGTTCGATCCCTGTCGTACAGTTGTGTTCGGTTCCTGTCTAACAGCTTAGCGAGGGTTGCCGGCCGGGAAACTAATCGTCACCGAGCGACGGTTTCTTACCCCGCCGCGAGCAGTTGCGGGTCAGGCCCAGCGGGAGCGGGACAGGAGGGCGGCGGCTGCGGCGACGCCGGCTGTTGAGGTTCGCAGTACGGTGTCGCCGAGGCGGACGGGGTCGACGGCGAACGCCTTCAGCTCCGCCGGGGCGATCCCGCCCTCGGGGCCGATCACGATGACCACGTCCCCGGACGACGGCAAGTCCAGCGCGGCCAGCGGCGTGGTGGCTTCTTCGTGCAGTACGACGGGGAGCGCCGCGTCGGCCAGTAACTCGGCGACCTCAGCCGTGGTCGCGATCGGGGCCACCTCGGCGAACCAGGTACGCCGCGACTGCTTGCTCGCCTCGAACGCCCACGCCCGCCACTTCGCGAGCGTCTTCTCGACCCGCTCCGGGTTCGCCCGGAACTGACTGCGCTCCGCGTTCCACGGCACGATCACGTCGACGCCGACCTCGGTCAGCATCTCCACCGCCAGCTCGGCCCGCTCGCCCTTCGGCACCGCCTGCACGACGACGACGCGCGGAGCCGCCGCGGGTACGCTCCCCCGCGCGTCCACGGCCACCGTCAAACCGCCCTTGGACGCGGCAACCACGGCCCCTTCGGCCCAGGTCCCCCGCCCGTCCGTCAGCCGAACGTGCTCTCCCGGTCCGATCCGCCGTACGACGGCCGCATGTCGCCCCTCGGCCCCGTCCAGCACCAGCTCGTCCCCGCCGAGGTCAGCGCAGAAGAACACCGCGACCCCCACCTACCGAACACCTCCCCGTGCCCCGGGCGATGTCATCTAGTGGGTGCCGAAGGCGTCGCGGAGGCGGCCGAAGACGCTCTTGTGAGTGGCTTGGACCTGGCCTTGCGGGCGTTCCTCGTCGCGGACCGCCGCGAGTTGCCGGAGCAGCTCGGCCTGGGCGTCGTCGAGCTTGGTGGGCGTCTCGACGATGACCTGGACGATGAGGTCGCCGCGACCGGCGTGCCGCAGCCGCGGTACGCCGCGTGCAGTCAGCGTCATCGCCGTGCCGGACTGCGTGCCGGGACGGATCTCCAGCGGGGTCGTCTCGCCCTCGAGCGTCGGCAGGTCGATCGTCGTGCCGAGCGCTGCCGCCGTCATCGGCAGCGTCACCGTGCAGTGCAGGTCGTCGCCGTTGCGGGTGAAGATGTCGTGCGGCTCGACCTCGATCTCGACGTACAGGTCGCCGGCCGGACCGCCGCCGGGACCGACCTCGCCCTGACCGGACAGCTGCACGCGCGTCCCGGTGTCGACACCGCCGGGGATCTTCACGGTGACGGTACGGCGGGAGCGCACGCGCCCGTCGCCGGAGCACTCGACGCACGGGCTCGGGATCGTGGTGCCGTAGCCGCGGCAGTTCGGGCACGGCCGCATCGTCCGCACCTCGCCGAGGAACGACCGCTGCGTGTGCGTGACCTCGCCGCGCCCGTGGCAGATCTCGCAGGTGACCGGCTCGGACCCGGCCGCCGCGCCGGACCCGCTACAGGTCGGGCACAGTACGGCGGTGTCGACCTTCAGCTCCCGCGTCGTACCGAACGCGGCCTCGGCCAGGTCGATCCGCAGCGGGATCAGCGCGTCCTGACCGCGCCGGGTCCGCGGCCGCGGCCCGCGGGTCGCCCCGCCGGTCTGGCCGAAGAACGCGTCCATGATGTCGGTGAACGTGAACGCCTGGCCGAAGCCGGCGCCGCCCGGTCCACCCGCCGCGGAGGCGAACGGATCGCCGCCGAGGTCGTGCATCTGCCGCTTCTGCGGGTCGCTGAGCACCTGGAACGCGCGCCCGATCTCCTGGAACTTCTGGTGCGCGTCCTCGGAGTCGTTCACGTCCGGGTGGTACTGGCGTGCCAGCTTGCGGTACGCCTTCTTGATCTCGTCCGCTGAAGCGTCACGGCTGACACCTAGGACGGCGTAGTAATCGGTGCTCATACTCCAGACCAGGGGGTTGTCTTGATTAGGATTCGGCCAGGATCTGGCTGACGTACCGCGCGACGGCGCGTACTGCGCCCATCGTGCTCGGGTAGTCCATGTGGGTCGGGCCGACGATGCCGAGGGTGGCGAGCGCCTCCGACTGCGACCCGTACCCGGTCGCGACCACCGACGTGGTGGCCAGTTCCTCGAACGGGTTCTCGTGACCGATGCGAACGGTCAGCGTCTGCGGGTTGGTTGCCTCGCCGAGCAGCTTCAGGAGGATGACGTGCTCCTCCAGCGCCTCCAGCACCGGCTTCACGTTCCGCTCGAAGTCGTCGCCGTACCGGGTCAGGTTGGCGGCGCCGCCGACCGCGATCCGCTGCTCGCCGACCTCGTCGGTGAAAGCCTCCAGCAAAGTCGTGACGATCGCCGCGACGATCGACCGGTCGGCCGGCGCGAACAGCTCCGGCACGCCGGCCAGGGACGTCGTTGCGTCGGTCAGTCGCTGGCCGGCAAGTGCAGTGTTCAACCGGGACCGCAGGTCCGCGATCAGCTGCTCGTCGACGTCGTTCGGGTGCTCGACGAGCCGCTGCTCGACCCTGCCGTTGCTGGTGATCAGCACCAGCAGCAACCGCCGCGGGCTCATCGTGACGACCTCGATGTGCCGGACGCTCGACCGGTTCAGCGAGGGGTACTGCACGATGGCGACCTGGCGGGTGATCTGGGCGAGCAGCCGGACGGTACGGCGGACGACGTCGTCCAGGTCGACCGCTCCGGCCAGGAACGACGTGATCGCCTTCTTCTCGGCGATCGACAGCGACTTGACAGTGCTCAGCTTGTCGACGAACAGCCGGTACCCCGCGTCGGTCGGAATCCGGCCGGCGCTGGTGTGCGGCTGGGTGATGTACCCCTCCTCCTCCAGCGCAGCCATGTCGTTGCGCACGGTGGCCGGTGAGACGCCGAGGTTGTGCCGGTCGACCAGTGTCTTCGAACCGACCGGCTCATGGGTGGCCACGTAGTCCTCGACGATGGCGCGGAGCACATCCAGCTTGCGTTCGTCGAGCACGCGCACCACCCTCTCCGACTGTCCTGGCACTCAATCATTCAGAGTGCCAGTCTAGGCGGTCTCGGGCGACGCTCCCAACGGAACGGCCGCGGGACGTGTCACTGTACTGGCCACATCGAGGGGCTGATCCTGTACGGCGGAGTCCACGAACGACTCCAGTACGTCGAGCACGTGGTACGCCAGCTCCCCGCTCGCGCGGTGCGGCTCGCCGGTCCGCAACGCCCGGGCCATGTCCGCGACACCGACCCCGCGCCCGGCTCCGGCATACCCACCGGCGACCGGCACCTCGGTCCACTCGCGCTGCTCCGGAGTCACGATCTCGACGGTCCCGTCGAACCCGTTCGGGTCCGGCACGGACAGGCTGCCGTCCGTACCGTGGACCTCGATCCGCGGCAGCCGCCCGGCCCACACGTCGAAGGACATCAGCACGGTCGTCAGCGCGCCCGATTCGTGCTCCAGCACGCCGGTGACGTGCGTCGGCACCTCCACGTCGAACACGGTCCCGGCCCGCGGCCCGGTGTGGATCTTGCGCTGCTGTTTCGACTGGCCCGCGCGGGCGGTGACCCGGACGACCGGGCCGAGCAGCGTGACCAGGCTGGTCACGTAGTACGGGCCCATGTCGAGGACCGGTCCGCCGCCCGGCTGGTAGTAGAACTCGGGCGCGGGGTGCCACAACTCGTGGCCGGGCGTCACCATGAACGCGGTCGCCGCGTGCGGGGTGCCGATGTCACCGCGGTCGATCACCGCACGAGCCGTCTGAGTGCCGGTGCCGAGCACCGTGTCCGGTGCACAGCCGATCCGGAGGTCGTTGGCGGCGGCGTACTTCAGCAGCGGCTCCGCTTCGGTGCGGTCCATGGCCAACGGCTTCTCGCCGTACACGTACTTGCCGGCTGCCAGCGCGGCCTGGTGCACAGCGGCATGGGCGGCCGGGATCGTCAGATTGACGACAATCTCAATGTCGTCAGCCGCGTACAGCTCGTCCGGGGAGACCGCGCGGATAGCCGGGTTCTTCTCAGCAATCGTTTGAGCACGCGCCAGGTCCAGGTCGGCGACCGCGACCACGTCGACGCCGGGGAGCTTGCCCAGGTGGTCCAGGTACGTCCCGGAGATGACGCCGGTGCCGACGATGCCGACGCGTGTTACCGGCCCAGTCACTTGCTCGCCCACAGCAGCCCCCGCTCGATGATCGTGCGCACCTCGGGCGTCTCCAGGTCGTCGAGCTTGTGGCCCACTGTGCAGACAAAGACCTTGCCCGCACCCCACGTGCGGGTCCAGACGGCCGGCATCACGGCGCCCTCGATCCACGGGTAGTCCGGGTGCGACTCGAACGTCGTCGTCGCGAGCACGTTGTTGGTCGGGTCGTAATGGATGTAGTACTGCTCGGTGTGCACGTCGAAGTGCGTGATGCCCTCGACGATCGGGTGGTCGGCGACGACCTCGACGCGGTAGTCGGTGAACCCGTGCGGGTGCGAGATGAACTGCCCGCCGGTGATGAAGCTGTAGTCCACGTTCTTGCGGAACGAGTCCGCGATGCCGCCGTGCCAGCCGGCGAACCCGGTGCCGCGCCGGATCGCCGCCTCCAGGCCCTTGAAGTGCTCGGGCTCGATCTCGCTCATCGTGACGCACTGCAGCACCAGGTCGACGTTGTCGAGATCGAGGTACGCCTCGGTGCTGTCGGAGACGGTCACCTCGTAGCCGTTCTCCTGCAGGAACGGGATGAACAGGTCGGTCGCCTCGACCGGGGAGTGCCCTTCCCAGCCGCCCCGGACCACCACAGCACGTCGTGTCGTCACACCGACCACCCTTCGAAAGTTTCGGAGTTCCGATCGGAACACTTGCGACCTTAAGTCGCCAGGAGAGGGCTTGCCAACCCGCTAGTCTCGATGGATGGGCTGGAAGTTCTGGAAGCGGTCTAACCCGATGGATCCGCAGGAAATGCTTGCGCGTGGGCATGCGGAGCCGAACAGTTTTCCGGGACCGCCGCGGCCGCAGGACAACCTGCCGGTGGGGTCGTTCGGGATGACGGTCGAGGACGTGTTCTCGATCACCGGTCGCGGCACCGTGGTGACCGGGCGGGTGCAGGCCGGGACGGTGACGGTCGGCGAGCAGGTGCTGCTCAGCCGGGCCGGGCAGCCGATGCTGCAGGTCGAGGTGACCGGCGTCGAGATGTTCCGCAAGACCCTGCAGACCGCAACGGCCGGCGACAACGTCGGGCTGCTGCTCCGCGGCATCGAGAAGCACCAGGTGGCCAGGGGCGACGTACTGAGCAAGTGATCGGGGCAAGTAATCTCGAGCCCATGAGCGCTTGGGCGGAGATCGGCGATCGCACTTGGGTCCGCCGGTACGACGAATGGGACCTGAACGTCGGCCTCGTCGTCGGCGCCGACGGCGCACTGGTGATCGACACACGCGCCACGACCGAGGAGGCCGAGCAGCTCCGCGAGCACATCCGCGAGCTCACCGACGTACCGGTCAAATCGGTCGTCAACACCCACGCGCACTTCGACCACGTCGCCGGCAACAGCGTCTTCACCGACGCGACCGTCTACCTGCACGAGAACGCCGCCGCCGAGGAGAAGCTCGCCGGTACGACGTTCGCGGTCGCGAAGGTCATCGACCTCGGCGACCGTCGCGTCGAACTGCTGTACGTCGGCAACGGACACACCTCCGGCGACACCGTCGTCGGCGTACCGGACGTGAATGTGTTCTTCCTCGGCGACCTGCTCGAGGAGTCGGCGCCGCCGTCGTACGGCGAGGACTCGTTCCCGCTCGAATGGCCGGACACGGTCCAGAGCGCGATCGGCATGATGACCGCGGACGCGAAGATCGTCCCGGGCCACGGTGCGGTCGTCGATGTCGAGTTCGCCACCGACCAGGCGATGGACCTGGGCAAGGTCGCGAACACGATCTCGACCCTGCACCACAACGGCACACCCCTCGACGATGCGCTGAAGCACACCGAGGACTGGCCGTGGCCGGTCGACAAGCTCCAGGACGCGATCCGCCGCGGCTACCAGGCTCTCGGTACGCCGCAACGCCCGAGCCTCCCGCTCCTCGGCCCAAGCTGACCCGAACTCCTGCTCTTTCGGTAGTTGTCCGTTGACACGAAGTCACCCCGTCCCGCAACTTGTTCGGAACGGACATCGCCCGACCGGATGGGGTGGGACTTCATGGCCACGACCGAACAGACGGTTCACCCCGACGGACGCGTCGAACTAGCTGATCCTGACGTACTGGCCGACAGCGCGTACGCCAACGCGGAGCTGGCGCCGACACGGTTGCCCGAGCGCACCTGGACGACGTACAACTACGCCGCGCTGTGGATGGGGATGGCGCACAACATCCCCAGCTACCTGCTCGCGTCCGGTCTGGTCGCGATCGGGATGAACTGGCTGCAGGCGTTCTTCACGATCACCCTCGGGAACCTGATCGTCCTCGTCCCGCTGCTGCTGAACAGTCACGCGGGAACGAAGTACGGCATCCCGTTCCCGGTCTTCGCGCGGGCGTTCTACGGCGTCCGCGGCGCGAACTTCCCGGCGTTGCTGCGGGCCTTCATCGCCTGTGGCTGGTTCGGGATCCAGACCTGGATCGGCGGGCAGGCGATCTACGTGATCGTCGGCGAGCTGTTCGGCAAGGGCTGGACCGAGGCGTCCGCGATCGGCGGGCACCCGTGGACGATGTGGCTGAGCTTCCTCTTCTTCTGGGCCTTGCAGATGGTGCTGATCTTCCGCGGTATCGAAGGGCTGCGCCGGTTCGAGAACTGGGCGGCGCCGCTGGTGACGGTCGCGTTCGTCGCGCTGATGGTGGCGATCCTGGTGAAGGCCGGCGGGTTCGGCCCGATCCTGTCGCAGCCGTCGAAACTCGGCTGGGACGCCGACTTCTGGAAGATCTTCGCGCCGTCGCTGATGGGCATGATCGCGTTCTGGGCCACGCTGTCGCTGAACATGCCGGACTTCACCCGGTTCGGGAAGGGCCAACGGGCGCAGGTCTGGGGCCAGATCATCGGCCTGCCGACCACGATGTCGTTCATCGCGCTGGTCTCGATCATCACCACGTCCGGCACCGTGGTGCTGTACGGCTCGGCGATCTGGGACCCGGTCGAGCTCACCCGCCGGTTCGAGAACCCGGTGATCGTCACGATCGGCCTGGTGATGGCGATCCTCGCGACGATGTCCTGCAACGTCGCGGCCAACGTCGTGAGTCCGTCGTACGACTTCGCGAACGCGCTGCCGCGGTGGCTGAACTTCCGGACCGCGGGTCTGCTGACCGGGGTGATCGGCATCCTGATCCAGCCGTGGCGGCTGATCTCGGACCCGTCGATCTACATCTTCGTGTGGCTGTCGTTCTACGGCGGTCTGCTCGCGTCGGTGGCCGGCGTACTGATCGCGGGCTACTGGGTGATCGACCGGACCAACCTCAACCTCGCCGACCTCTACCGGCCCAGCGGCCGCTACTGGTACACCGCCGGCTGGAACTGGCGCGGCGTCGTCGCCACCCTGCTCGGCTCGCTGCTCGCGGTCGGCGGCGCGTACTCGAACCCGGGCGCCGGCCCGTTCCCCCAGGACGGCCTGATCCCGTTCCTCAAGCCGCTGTACGACTACTCCTGGGCAGTAGGACTCGTGGTCGGATTCCTGACGTACTTCGTTCTCACACTCACCGCGCCGAGCCGCCAGTCAACTGCTACGCATGCGGCTCCCACTTATTAGGCGCTGGATCACCAGACGGGACCTAACATGAGCAGGTGGCTGACAGGTATGGGAACGACGTACTGGCGGGCGACTGGCGTAAGCCCAAGAACGGGCGGACGGTCGAGGTCGAGATCGCGAAGGGGATGGTCGTCGAGGAGCCGAGTTCCGGGTTCGTCGGGGCGATCGTGCGCTGGGAGCACGGTGTCGTCGACCTGGAGGACCGGCACGGCAAGATCCGTACATACCCGCTCGGTCCCGGGTTCTGGATCGACGGCAAACCGGTCAGCCTGAAGCCGCCGAAGAAGGCCGGTCCGGCGAAGAAGACGCGGACCGCCTCGGGATCGGTGGCCGTCGACAACGTCCGGGCGAAGGTGGCGCGGGCCAGCCGGATCTATGTCGAGGGCCGGCACGACGCGGAGCTGGTCGAGAGGGTGTGGGGCGACGACCTGCGGATCGAGGGCGTCGTGGTCGAGTACCTCGAAGGTGTCGACGACCTGGTCGAGATCGTCAACCGGTTCCAGCCCGCTCCCGGCCGGCGGCTCGGCGTACTCGTCGACCACCTGGTCGAGGGGTCGAAGGAGTCGAAGATCGCCGCCCAGGTGTCGAACCGGTACGTGCACGTGGTCGGCCACCCGTTCATCGACATCTGGGAAGCGGTCAAGCCGTCGTCGGTCGGCATCAAGGCGTGGCCGCGGATCCCGCACGGGCAGGACTGGAAGAAGGGCGTGCTGCAGTCGTTCGGCTGGCCGGCCACCGATCAGGCCGACGTCGCCGCCGCCTGGAAGCACATCCTGTCCAAGGTGAACAGCTTCGCGGACCTCGACCCGGCGCTGCTCGGCCGCGTCGAGGAACTCATCGATTTCGTGACCCTCGACTGATTTCCGGTATCCGCTGCTCGATCCACGCGCGGATCCGGCGGCGGGCACGGCGTACGTACCAGGTGATCACGCCGAGCGCCGCGCTGAGTGCCAGCACCGCGCCGGCGAGCACCGCGGCCGGGATCCGGACGGCGTCGACGCCTCCGGAGATCACCAGCAGTACGACGCCGGCCGCAGCAGTTGCCGCAGGCAACCATGGCTCGAAGATCGCGGGTCGATGTGCGGGGCTCAGCTTGGCGCCGCGCACCATCCGGTCCCACACCGTCTGCCGGGCCGGTTCGGTGAACCAGCGCGCGGTCCGCAGCAACCACGAACCGGGCTGATGCTTGCGGCCCGCGGCTGCCTTCACCCAGCTGCCGACCTGCGGGCCGAGACCGCCGGAGACGTCGACCATCCGGTCCGCGATCCCCTTGGTGATCGCCCGGCCTTCGGGTGACGCGTTCAGCTCGTCCCGCATCGTCACCAGCGCGCCGACGCCGGCATCGACCGGGAAGTCCCTGGCCAGCCGTTCGATCCGCTCGGCGACCGCGTCGAGCTGCCAGCCTTCGGCCTGCAGGACCTGACGCTGGGTCTCGCGGATCCAGTCCGCGTCCGCGCCGAGCATCGCGCCGAGGTGCGCGACGCAGTGCAACCGGCCCATCAGCCAGTCCCACCGCCGCCAGTCGGCCGCTCCGAAGGCACCGAAGTGGCCCACCTGACTGCCGTACAGGATGCGGTCGTTCAGCTGGTTGGCGATCGATCCTTCCTGCAACTCGTCGAGCACCGCGAGCGGGATGTCCGGCCCGAGGCGGAGGAACTGGAACGGGGCGCTGCGCTGCTGCGGCGTGCGTGCCGACGTACAGCGGGAAACGATCTCGACCTCGAGCGCGATGTCGACGAGCTCCCAGCCGATCACCGCGATCAGGGTGGCGAACGCGTCGCCGAGCGCGCGCTGGATCTGCAGCTGCTCGAAGATGTCGTTCAGCCCGACCGCGACCGCTTCCGCGCCGCCGGCCGGACGGAGATCGAGATTCGCAGCAGCTAGTTGTACGTTGAGTGCGTCGCGGACCGCCTGGACCTTCATCAGGCAGTCGCTGGCCGCGGTCAGCCGCTTGTCCAGGTCGGCGCGCTCGCTCTGCGGCGCCGCGCTGATCCGGATCCGCAGCGAGCGCAGGATCAGCCGGACGATCCGCTCGGCGGCGCCGGTCCCCCACAACCAGCTCGGGTTGCCGTCGGCATCGTCCCGGAGGGCCGCCGTGGAGCCGTCCGGGGCCGGGACCCACGGATGCTCGGTGGTGAGGATCTCGTCGATCTGCGATTCCGAGAGCGCGGTCGCGGCGTCCAGCACGGTCGACTGGTCGTGGCTCGCGATCGTGACGGCCTCCCACACGCCGCCGGCCGCGCGTCCCCGCGAGTACGCCGGCTGCAGTGCCTCGGCCGCCGCCTTCAGCCGGGCTCGCTCATCTGGTTGCTTCAGGCAACGGTCGAAGAGGCGCTGGCTGTCGGACCAGGACGCGTCCGCCTCCAGCAGCAGACGTTCCAGCTGCTCGACGTCGGAGCGGAAGTCCACCTCCCGCGGGAACTGCACCGCGGACAACGCCGACACCCGCCAGCTCGGCTCCTTGGCCCCGGACAATGCGGTCGACGCGTGCCCGATCCCGGCCGACGGTACGACGTACAGCACATAACGGGTCGCCTTGCCGTTGACCGGACGCCGGGCGACGACGTCGAGTACCGGGCCGAAGGGCGCGTTGTCGAGGACGCCGCCGTCGACGAGCCAGGATCCGGCCTCGGCCGGGCCGGGCTGGATCCGCGGCGGTTGCGCGGCCAGCTCCGGCGTTTCCAGTACCGGACCGAACGCGGCCGGGAACGACGCGGACGCACGGGCCGCCCGCGCAAGCAGTTCGGTGTCCTTCAGCTCGTTCCTGTCCTCGAGGGTGAACTTCCGCTGCGCACCGTCGTACGTCGGCGCTTCCTCACTCGTGAAGCCGTACAGGTACCGATGATCCGGTACGACGAACGCCTGGCCCGCGGCGTCCTTCGCCTCGAACTGCTGCACACCCAGCCCCGACGCCGTGACGAACAACGTCACCGGCTCCTCCGCGTCGCTCTCGCCCGCGTCGGCCACGCCCTTGAGCAGGTCCTCGAGCTGCCGCAGGAAGTACTTGCCGTCGAGCACCGAGGTCGACTTCGCTCCCGCGGACGGCACCAGCTTGCCGACGTCGAGCGACCCGAGACCGATCCATTTCTGCCGCAGCCACGGACCGTTGCCGCCGTCGGGGTCGAGGGTCGAGCCGTTCGCGATCGCGGTCGCCAGCAATGAACCGTTCACACCGCCGGCGCTCGTCCCCGCGATCACGTCGACCACCACCCGGCGCCGTTCCTCGCCGCGCCGGCACAACTCCCGCCAGCGATCCGCGAGTACCGCGTCGTACGGCTGCGGGCCGGGTGCGTCGTCGCCGCCGGACGCGCGCCGGATCAGATCCAGCTCGTGCGTGACCCCGCCCATCCAGACCGCCAGGCTGACACCACCGTTCAGAACCAGCGCGATCCGGACCTCGTGGTCGGTCATGGGGCCTCCCGGCCTGGACTGAGGAGCGGAGCTCACTCAGAGATATCACGGATGATCAGTTGTCGCAGCGGAGAGTGAACAAAAGGTTGTGGCGTTCTGCACGCAGGGTCATTCTGTTCGTAGGGGTGGTCGTGATGCGCGCCTGGACTGTGCTGGTTTCTGTAGTCGCATTGCTGGCGGCGGGGTGCTCCGACACGTCCGGTGACGGAGGTACGTCGCCACCGGACGGGACCGCGACCTCCGACAGCACCAGCGAGCCGGCCCCCGAGCCGACGGGCGCCGAGTCGACGCAGCCGCGCGAGAACAAGCCGTCGGTCGAGATCGCAACGCTTCCGATCGGACCGGGAGCCGAGGCGAACCAGCCGGACGACCAGGCCAAGCAATGCGTCGGGGTCAGTCTGACCGGACTGGAGCTTCCGCAAGGTGCCACGGTGACCTACCGCGAACCCACTCTGAGCCAGGACGTCGCGTACTTCGAGATCGACCAGTCCGCCTGTGGCGGCCAGAGCCCCGAGTGCACCGGGCACCAGATCCGCTCCGGCGACACACCGGCCTGCTTCGCCGGAGTCCGGCAGGTGACGAACGCCGAAGGACACCACGCCACCTTGATCATCACCGCGGACGCGACCTGCGCAACCGCGGAAGACTGCACGGCACTCAAGCCTGGCGGCATCAGCCAGATCGGCTTCGACTCACGCGCGCTCGGCGGCCCGAAACCGAGCGAGACGCCCGAGACGCCGGTCGAGACGCCGGCTGAGACGCCGTCGGACGGCTGACGGATGGCGGACGAGCGGTCGCAGGCTGAGCGGTGGATCAGTTTCGCGGCGGGCATCGTCACACCGGTGACGTTGGTCAGCGCGCTGCTGTTCTACTTCGGGTACGTGTCGGCGCGGTCGCAGTTCGAGTACTTCGGGATCGACGTCGACACGATCGGGCTGAGTACGCAGGACTACGTGATGCGGAGTCCGCAACCGCTGCTCGTCCCGTTGCTCGTCATCACGTTGCTGGCTGTCGCCGCACTGCTTGTCCACAACGCGATCCACCCGACGCCGACCGGCGTACGGCGGGCTGCGCGGATCGCCGTACTGGTGCTTGTCGTCGGTGTGGCGGGCCTGCTCGCCTATCCATTGATCGGCGGCATCGCGTACTACGCCCTCATCGTGCCCGCCGTCATCGGGCTGGCCGCCGCGACGCTTGCCTATCTCACCTATCTCCGCCGCAAGGCCGATCCGTCCGTCGGTCCACAACGGATCCTCATCGCGCTCCTGGCTGTTGCGACAGTCACGTGTGCTTTCTGGGCGACCGCGACGACCGCCCAGTACTCCGGCCGCGGCCTGGCCAAGTCGGACGCCCATCACCTGAACCGCTTCCCCGTGGTCATCCTCGACACCAAGGAGAAGCTCGCGCTGCGCTCCCCCGGCATCGAAGAGACGACGCTGCGCGCGGGCGCGGGGCAGACGTTCAACTACCGCTATCGGGGCCTACGTCTGCTCGTGGTCGGCGACGACCGGCTGTTCCTGGTGCCGGCGAACTGGTCCGCGTCGAACACCACGCTGGTCCTCCCCCTGGACAACTCGATCCGGGTCCAGTTCCAGTTCGAGAACGACCCGCCCTAGCCGGAAAATGTCGGACCCCCGAACGACGATGTCGTTCATGAGTGCTGACGCTCCTGCGACCCGACCGGTACTTCGCAGCCTTGATGCGGTCGTCCTCACGGTCCCCGACCTGGACGCGGGCCTCCGGTTCTACCGGGACCGGCTGGGACATGACCTGCTGTGGCGCAACGACGACCTCGGGCAGGCCGGCCTCCGCTGCCCGGAGTCGGCGACCGAGATCGTGATCTCGACGCGTTTGCCACCCGGGCCCAACTGGTTGGTGCGATCGGTGGACCAGGCGATCGAGGCGATCACGGCGGCCGGTGGTCAGCTGCTCGGCGGCCCCGCCGACATCCCGGTGGGTCGCGTCGCAACGGTGTCCGACCCGTTCGGGAATCGACTCGTTCTGGTCGATCTCAGCACGGGCCGCTACACCACCGATCAGCACGGCCAGGTAACAGGCGTCACCCCCGAGCCGTAGCCCGCCGGCGAGTGTCTGGTCAGGCGCTGTCGCGGACGATCAGTTCGGTGTCGTAGATCTCGGCGGCCGTCAGGTCGGCGCCGGCGATCTTGGCCAGGAGGATTTCCGCCAGACGGGCGCCTAGTTGTTCGACCGGCTGGCGGACTGTGGTGAGTCTGGGGGTGGTCGTGGTGGCGAGGACCGAGTCGTCGAAGCCGACCACCGCTACGTCGGCGGGGACGCGGCGGTTGTGTTGCGAGAGGACGCGAAGGGCTGCGGTCGCCATCAGGTCGGACGCCACGAACAGGCCGTCCAGGTCCGGGTGCTCGTCCAGGAGGCGCAGTGTCGCCTGCTCACCACCGTCGGCGGTGAAGTCGCCGTACGCGATCATCGCGGGCAGTCCGGCTTCCTTCATCACTTCCTGGTAGCCGGTCAGGCGGTCGATGCCGGCGGTCATGTCGAGCGGCCCCGCGACCGTCGCGACCTTGCGGCGGCCGATCGACAGCAGGTGCTGGACCCCGGTCCGGGCGCCGGCGACGTTGTCCACGTCCACACTCGCCACCGGTACGTCGACCCCGAGCGGCCGCGCGCTGAACACGATCGGCAGCGGCAACTGCGCGAGCTCCTGCAGCACGTTGTCGCGGCCGTGGTGGCTGATGATGATCGCGCCGTCCACGTGCCCGCCGCGCAGGTACCGCAGCAGCCGCTGGTCGTCGGCCCCGGTCGGTTCCGGTGCCGGCTCGATCAGCAGCACGAGCTGGGACGACGTCGGCGCGAGTGTCCGGCTGACGCCGCTCAGCATGCCGGCGAAGAACGGGTCGGAGAACACCCGGCTGTCCGGTTCCGGTACGACGATCGCGATCGAGTCGGTCCGCCGCGTCACCAGCGCTCGGGCCGCCCGGTTCGGTACGTAGCCGAGTTGCAGGATCGCCTGCTCGACCGTGGCGACCGTGTCCGGCAGCACCTTCGGCGATCCGTTCACCACCCGCGAGACCGTTGCCCGCGACACCCCGGCGAGCGCCGCGACCTGCTCCAAGGTCGGAGAACCAGACTCGTTCATCGGCCCTCCTCAGTTCTCGATTGGCCCGCGTTCACACCGTAGTACCTCGCTGGCCGAACGCGCGTCGGTCGTTGGCCGCCGGACGTGGCGTGTTGGCAGATATGTTCAGTTGCCGACGCGGGTGTCGGCGACCTTCTCCGCCTGGGCAAGGGCCTGCTTCCACGCGGCGTCCGGTGTCTGCTTGCCGTCGTCGACGCGGGACAGCGCGGCGCTGAAGATCTGATTGATCTCGCCGTCGCGAGGACCCTTGTGCTGCTTGAGGATCACGTTCCGGGCCCGGTTGACGAAGATCTGCCCGACGGGCGCGTTGTTGAAGTACGCGTTGACCTGCGACTTCACCTGCGGGTCGTTGTAGGCGTCGAGTGTGGACGGGAACGAGCCGATCTTCTTGAACACCTTCACCTGCTGCTCCGGCGCCGTCAGCCAGGCGGCCAGCTTGGCGGCCTCCTCGGGGTGCGGCGACTGCGCCGGCACGGTCAGGTACGACCCGCCCCAGTTGCCACCGCCGCCGGGGAACACGTCGGCGACGTCCCACTTGCCCTTGCCGTAGGCACCAGCGTTGTCCTGGATCACGCCGAGCAGCCAGCCCGGGCAGGCCATGGTCGCGAACTTGTCGCTGCGGAACGCCGCGTTCCAGGCGTCGCTCCAGGCGGGCAGCCGCGCGGACAGGCCGTCTTTGCTGCCCGCGACCACCTGGTTCCAGGTGCTCTTCAGCAGCGGGTTCTCGTCACCGAGGAAGCGGTCCTGGTTCGAGTAGTACGCCTGGATCAGCTGGTTGCGCATCGCTTCCCAGGTCAGCACCGCGGAGTCGTACCAGGCCGAACCCGGGACCCGCTCCTTGAACTTCCGCCCGGCCGCGAAGTACGACGGCCAGTCCTGGAACAGCTCGGCCACCTTGGCCCGGTCGGTCGGCAGCCCGGCCTTCGCGAACAGGTCGCGGCGGTAGCAGATCGCCTCCGGGCCGATGTCGGTGCCGTAGCCGATGATCTTCCCGTCCGGCGTCGTCGCGCCGGCCACCTTCCAGTCCAGCCAGCGGTCCCGCAGGTCGTCCGCGCCGTACTTGCGCAGGTCGACGAACTTGTCGTCCTTGGCCAGGTACTTGTAGATCCAGCTGACCTCCATCGCCTCGATGTCGGGCAGGCCGGTGCCGCGGGCGAGGTTCGCGTCCAGGTTCTTGACGTGGTCGTCGACGGTCTTGGCGTGCTGCTCCACGATCGTGATGTTCGGGTGCGCGGCCTCGTACTCGGCGTACAGGTCGGCGTACCCGAACTCGTTGAAGGTGGCGATGGTCAGCTCGACCTTCGGCCCGTCGGACTCGGCGCCGGCGGACTCGGGGGTACCGGAACCGCCGCCGCAGGCAGCGGCGGTTAGGATCGCTGCGCAGGCCAGGACGCCGGCTACGGGGCGATAGCGGGCACTGGGCCGCATGCGAAGCTCCCTGAAACTCGGACGGGGGTTGAGAGCGCTCTCGGATCGCGAAAGTGAGCTGAGTCTCAAGCGTCCACAGTGGATATGTCAAGCATCCCGTCGTCACACTGAGACACGAGGCCAGACAGGTCCTGACATAGTGTCAGCCCTGGTCACGCTGCGAATCTTCGCGATCACCCAGTGCCCCGGTGCTGGGAGTTCGCTGTGAGTGATCAGCGCGACGCGGGTGGTCCGACCGAGTCGCGGACCACGACGACGGTGCCGAGCGTGGTCATCGGCTGCTGATGCGCGAACGGGTCCGCACTCGGCTGCTGACCCGCAAGCCCGGCCCGTACGGCGGCCCGCCCGAGCTCCTCCAGCGGCACCCGCACGGTCGTCAACGCCGGCTGCAGCTCGGTCGCCACCGGTACGTCGTCGTACCCGGCCACCGACACATCGTCCGGGATGCGCAGGCCGCGCTCGCGCAGGGCGGCGTACACGCCTGCGGCGACGATGTCGTTGGCGGCGAAGATCGCGGTGAAGTCGAGCCCGTCGTCGAGGGCCCGGAGCGTCTGCTGGTACCCCCACTGCCGGCCGAACGCGCCGGTCCGGACGAGGTTCGGGTCGTGCTCGAGCTTGCGCGCGGCGAACGCCTGCCGGAAGCCCCGAAGCCTGGCGGTCGTCGTGGACAGGGTCGTCGGCCCGCCGAGATACAGGATCTTGGTGTGGCCGGCGCTGAGCAGGTGATCGGTGATCGCCGCCGCGCCCCCGGTGTTGTCGTACTCGACGGCGTACGCCGGTACGCCGTCCTCCAGCCCCGGCCGTCCGCAGAGGACGAGACTCGAGCCGTTGTTCGCCAGCTGACGGGCGCGTTGCCCGACCGCGGCGAAGTACTCCTTGTCCTCGACGGCGCCGCCGACCAGGATCACGGCATCGGCGCGCTGCTCGAGCAGGAGGTCGACGAACCGCAGCTCGGCGGACTCACCGCCCTGGGTCGAGCAGACCAGGCAGAGGCGGCCGGACGCGAGCGCCTCGGACTGGACGCCGCGGGCGATGTAGGCGAAGAACGGATCGACGATCTCGCTGACCACGATGCCGACCACGCGGGTGGTGGACCCCGCGAGAGCGCGGGCGTGCGCGTTCGCGACGTACCCGAGATCCCGCATCGCGCGTTCGACCGCGGCGCGGGTCGAGGCCGCGACCGGATAGTTGCCGTTGACAACACGGGAGACGGTCGCAGTGGAGACGCCCGCGCGGGCCGCCACGTCCCGGATGGTCCGGGCGGACTCGGGGTCACGCCGGCGCGCCCGCGACCGGGGTGGTTCCGCCGCCATCACCCACCTCCTCACCCAGCTGTACGTCGGCCGTCGTACCGTCGGCGAACCGGACGGTGACGTGCAGCCCATGCACCGTCACGTCGATGCTCTCGGCCAGTTGCCGCGGCCAGACCATGTCGCCGGACAGTACCACCGCGGACACCAGCACCAGCGGACCTTTCCCGTCGTACGGAGCCTCCAGGTACGGCGTCGCCGAGTGCGGACCGAACGCGTTCGTGCCGAGCCCTCGTCGTACGGCGGCATGCTCGTACCCATGCAACCCGACCACCACCGACGTCAGCCTGTCGACGCGAGTCGCCTGCGCCCACGTTGCCTTCACGTCGGCCTCGGGCAGGTCGGTGCCCGCCACCGCATAGCCGCCATGCCGGACCACGCCCTCCGGGCCGTTGACGAGCACGCACCGCACCTCGATCGGGCCGTGCACCACACTCGCCACCTCGATCCGTGCAGGACCTGCTTGCCACCACGAGGCCGCTGATGCTTCTGCGACACCGATGCGGTGGATCCGCGTCCGGTGGCCGCCTGCCGTTCCGTCGAGGGTGATGTGGTTGTCGAGCTGTTCGTCTGTGAACTCGGGGCCTGTTCGGCTCGAGTAGGCGAGGCGGTTGTAGTGGGCGTCACCCTCGGCTCCGTGGTCGCTGCCGTGGTTCAGGAGGCGGACGATGCCGTCGTGTTTGGTTGCCTGGATGAGGAACCCGGGGGCCTGCATCGCCCGTACCTGGTCGTGTTCGTCGAGGGGCAGGGCGGACTCGCGGGCGGTCCAGACGTCGTGGTCGGCCGGCAGCAGGAGGCCGAGGAACCCCTTGGAGGCCCAGTACGGCGACGCGGGTCCGGAGTACGGCTGCGTGGTGGGGAGGAAGTGGTGATGCCAGCCGAGCGACAGGAGTCCCCGGTCGTCGGGGACGCCGTGGTCGACGAAGTGGCGCAAGGTGCCGGAGCACAGGCGGCGGGTTTGGCCGGGTGTCAGCGGCGTCGCATCAAGGAGCGCACCCATCCAGTACGGCGCTGCGCTGGCCATGCGATAGCAGAGCGAACGACCGAAGTGGATCGGTGCGCCGTCGGAACCGGTGAGGTGTACGGCGTCCTCGAGGAACCGGTGCAGACGTTCGCGGTAGACAGCGAGACGACCGTCCGCGGACGGTCCCGCCATCCGCGTCCACAGACCCGGGTACAGGTGCATCGCCCAGCCGATGTAGTGATCGAAGTTCTGCCCCGGACCGTCCGAGTACCAACCGTCGCCGACGTACCAATCCTCGATCCGATCGAGGCCCGCATCGATGTCGTCCTGCGAGTACGGCGCTCCCACCGATGCGAGGAACTGCTCTCCGACGACCTGGAACAGCCGCCAGTTGTTGTCCCACGTCCGTGAGCCGACGAACCCGCTCAGCCAGTCGACCACCACCTGCTGCTCACGTACGTCGAGCTTGTCCCACAGCCACGCCCGCGACTCGTGCAGGCCGACCGCGATCGCCGCCGCCTCCACCATCTGCTGCGAACACGGCGTCAACCGCGGCCACTCACCCGCCGCACCCGCCACCAGCCCCCTCGCATACCGCTCAACGAGCCGATCATCCCCATCTGTGGCAGCGATCCGGAACGCAGCCAGCAGGAACGACCGCGCAAACCCTTCCAGCCCGTCACAATCCGCCCCCGACCAACTCCCCCGCCCCGGCAACCGCACCTGCGCCCCACTCACCGAAAACCAAGGCACCAACGAGTCCAACAGATGATCCGCCACCGCCAGCCACGTCTCCCGCGCATACCCAGTCCGCGAAGACAACAACCGATCCGTCCCCGGCAACCACACCCGCCCCGACCCACCCCCCGCCCCCGCCACGCGT
Organism: Kribbella soli; assembly: GCF_004331345.1. Taxonomy (GTDB): domain Bacteria; phylum Actinomycetota; class Actinomycetes; order Propionibacteriales; family Kribbellaceae; genus Kribbella; species Kribbella soli. The sequence goes on from NZ_SJJZ01000003.1 coordinate 1,223,644, forward strand.
TTTGCCCCAGTCGCCCCAGTCTCCTGTGTTACCCGCGCCGCCCGCACCGCCTCCACTGGAGGGGATATCCCCTGCTGTTGGGGGTTCTCCGGTGGTATGCGAGGGGAGAACCCACAACCGGAGGGGATATCCCCTCGGGTTGGGGGCTGCGGGCGTCCAGCCGGATCCGGTCCCACGCGGTGCGGTGAGCGGCTGGACGGTGACTCGGGCGTCATGCGATCCGGCCGAGGTCGTCGCGGGCTATCCCGTGGGCCAGCGGTCGGCCGGCGGCCAGGCGTTCTATCTCGGCGACTGCCGCCTCGCCGAGTCTCGTGGACTCGTTGCCCATGGCACCGGCCAGGTGGGGCGTGATGAAGACGTTCGGGAGTTGGAGCATCGGCGAATCGAACGGCAGCGGCTCGGGGTCCGTGACGTCGAGGATCGCGTCCAGGCGCCCGGAGACACACTCGCGCTCGAGCGCCACATGATCGACCAGTCCGCCCCGCGCGGTGTTGATCAGCACCCCGCCGTCCGGCATCGCGGCCAGCAACTCCGCCGACACCAGTCTCTCGGTCTCCGGCAGCAACGGGGCGTGCACGCTGACGATATCGCTGGCCGCGAACAGCTCCGGCAACTCGCACCACCGCGCCCCGAACTCCGCAGCCTCCGCCGGACTCAGATACGGATCGTTCACCAGTACGTCGACGTCGAGGCCGCGCAGCCGTTCCAGCACCAGCCGCCCGATCCGCGACGCTCCGAGCACGCCGACCGTCGTACCGAGCGTGCCGAGAATCGGTGCCCCTGGCAACGGCCGCTTCACCCCCGAGGTCCGGAACCAGTCGCGATGCCGGAACGCCCGCTTCCCGGCGAGCACGATCGCCGCGATCGTGAACTCGGCGACCGGGACCGCGTTCGCCGCTGCCGCCGACGAGACCTCCACACCGCGCTCGAAGACGACCGGATCGACGAATGTCTTGATCGTCCCGGCCGCGTGCACGATCGCGCGCAGCTTCGGCGCCGCGTCGAGCACCTCGGCGGTGATCCGCGGGCACCCCCACCCCGTCAGCAGCACCTCGGCCGCGGCCAACTCCTCGGCCACCTCCGCAAACGACGTCTCCAACCGCGGCACCCCCTCCCGGACCCGGCCGCTCACCGCGCCACCAGCACCGCCTGCAGCACCTTCTGCAGCGTCGTCGTGGAGGCCGAGGACTTCGGCGACGGCGGCCAGGCGGTCGCGGACTGCTGGGGTGAGTACCTCCGACCAGGTGTCCGCGGGCATCGCCACGAGCGTGCGCAACCGCGGACTGCTGCCCCGGTCGGGTTCAGGATTCGGCACGGATCACTCCTAGTAAACGGTTACTGGAAACCGTAGGCATTGGATCCGGTGAAGGTCAAGACAATCTTCCCCAAGCGCTTGACAGCAAGGCAGTGAACGTTTCATCGTTACTGCCACCCGGGACAGCAAACGCTTACTATCAGGAGGCGCATCATGCATCGCGTCAGCCGATCCTCCGGCCGCGCGCCGGACAGCGGGGACCGCGCCGCGCGTCGGGCGGCACGCCGGGCGCAGGCCGGACCGAGCCTGGGCGCCCGGCTGCGCCGCGACCGGGTGATGCTGCTGCTGGTCCTGCCCGGCTTCCTGTTCTTCGTGGTGTTCCACTACGTGCCGCTGCTGGGGAACGTGATCGTCTTCCAGGACTACCAGCCGTACCTCGGCTTCAAGGACAGTCCGTGGGTCGGCCTCGGCAACTTCAGCGTGTTCGCCGAGCCGGACTTCTACCGCGCACTGCTGAACACCCTGAAGTTCGCCGTACTGCAGCTGGTCCTGTTCTTCCCCGCGCCGATCGGCCTCGCCCTGCTGCTGAACAGCATCATCAGCCCGAAGATCAAGCGGTTCGTGCAGAGCGTCGTGTACCTGCCGCACTTCATCGGCTGGGTGATCCTGATCTCGATCAGCCAGCAACTCATCGGCGGCACCGGCCTGCTCCCGCAGCTCCTCGGCGAGCTCGGCCTGCCGCGCGTCGACCTGATGACCAGCTCCGGCTTCTTCCCCTGGCTGGTGACGCTGCAGCTGATCTGGAAGGACGCCGGCTGGGGCACGATCATCTACCTCGCCGCGCTGCTCAACATCGACACCGAGCACTACGAGGCTGCCGCGATCGACGGTGCGGACCGGTGGCGGCGGCTGTGGCACGTGACGCTGCCGGGCATCGTGCCGGTCACGTTGCTGCTGCTGATCCTCAACCTGGGCAGCATTCTCTCGGTCGGCTTCGAGCAGATCCTGCTGCAACGCGACGCGGTCGGCGCCGACGCGGCCGAGGTGCTCGACACCTACGTCTACTTCCACGGCGTACTCGACGGCCAATGGGGTCCGGCCGCCGCTGTCGGCCTGGTCAAGGGCGTCATCGGACTGGTCCTGATCCTCGGCGCCAACAAACTCGCCCACCGCTTCGGCCACGAAGGGATCTATTCGCGATGAAGACCTCGCAGATGAGGACCTCGCAGCGGCCGCCGTGGATGGAGGCGCCGACCAAGGCCGGGCTGGCGATCAAGGGTGTGGTGATCGCGATCGTCTGCCTGCTCGTGCTCTACCCGTTCGTCAACATCGTCGCGACCAGCCTGGCCGGCGAGTCCGAGATCACCAGGCGCGGCGGCATCATCCCGTTGTTCCCGAGCGAGCCGACGCTGGCGGCGTACAGGACGATCTTCGCCGGTGGCGTGGTGAGTCATGCGCTGCTGGTCAGCGCGGGCATCACGATCATCGGTACGGCGCTGAACCTGGTCGTCACGATCGCGCTCGCCTACGGACTCAGTCGGCCGATCGTCGGCGGGCGGTTCGTGTTGACAGCAGTATTGTTCACAATGTTGTTCGGGGCCGGCATCATCCCGAACTTCCTGCTGATCAAGGCGCTCGGGCTCTACGACTCGTACGCGTCGCTGATCGTCCCCGGCCTGGTCAGTGCCTTCAACTTCCTGGTACTGCGCAACTTCTTCCAGAACATCCCGGCCGAGCTGCTCGACAGCGCGCGGATCGACGGCGCCGGCGACCTCGCGATCCTGATCCGGATCGTGCTGCCGCTGTCGAAGGCGGTCCTCGCCGTCGTCGCGCTGTTCTACGCCGTCGGCCACTGGAACGCGTTCTTCAACGCACTGCTCTACCTCAGCGACACCGGCAAGTGGCCGTTGCCGCTCGTCCTGCGCCTCTACGTCCTGCAGGGACAACCGGTCGGCGGCGCCACCGAGTCCCCCGGCGAGGCGGTGGCGTCGATCCAGGCCGTGCAGATGGCGGTCGTCGTCGTGGCGCTCGTGCCCATCCTCTGCGTCTACCCGTTCTTGCAGCGCTACTTCACCAAGGGCGTACTCACCGGCGCCATCAAAGGTTAGGAGACCAATCGTGACCACCCCTTCCCTCAGTCGCCGGAACTTCCTGCGCAGCGCCGTAGGTGTCGCCGTGATGAGTGCCACCGGCGTGCCGACGCTGGTTGCCTGCAGCAACGGCAGTACGACGGCCGGCCCCGCGCGAGCCTCCACCGTGACGCTCCCGACGTACGTCGCCTTCGAGGGACCGAAGCCGGATCTGGCCGGCACCGCGGACGGCGTACCGCCCGGCTACCTGACCTATCCGAAGGACCTCGTCACCACCGTGAAGACGCCGCCGCTGTCCGGCGGCAAGGTGAGTGTGATGACCGACATCTTCGACCCGCTGCCGCCGGCCAAGGACAAGAACGCGGCCTGGCAGGCGGTCGAGCAGAAGCTCGGCGGCACCCTCGACCTGACCATCGTCCCGGACAGCGACTGGGCGACGAAGTTCCAGACCGTGCTGGCCGCCAACGAACTGCCGGACCTGGTCCTGTTGTCGGATTCCACTCTTGTCAACAATCTACCGGCCTTTTTGTCGGCAAAGTGCACGGACCTGACGCCGTACCTGTCCGGTGACAAGGTCAAGGACTACCCGAACCTGGCCAACATCCCGCAGGTGATCTGGCAGGCGTGCGTGGTGCAGGACAAGATCTACGGGCTGCCGATCCCGCGCAGCATCACCGGCGGCGCGGGCTTCTACAACAAGCGGCTCTTCGACGCGGCCGGCGTCGAGTACCCGGCCACCGCCGAGGACTTCCTGGCCGCGTGCAAGGAGCTGACCAAGCCGCAGCAGGGTCAGTGGGCGATCGTGAACTCGAAGGGCAACACGTTCTTCACGATGGTCCAGCAGATGTTCGGCGTACCGAACGGCTGGAAGGAGGACGGCGGCAAGCTGGTCCGCAGCTTCGAGACGCCGGAGTACAAGGCGGCGCTCGAGTTCGCCGTCCAGCTGGTCAAGGCCGGGGTCACGGTGCCGGGTTCCGACGGAATCGACGGCACCGCCCGGAAGAACGCGTTCCGGTCCGGCAAGGGCGCGCTCGTGTACGATGGGTTCCCGGCGTACTCCGGCTACGTCAAGGACATGTCCCGGCTGGACCCGAAGAACGACCCGCGGGCGGTCGTCCCGATGGCGCCCAAGGGCGGCAAGGCGAACACCTGGTCGGACAACATCCTGTTCGCCTACACGCTGATGAAGAAGGCCGACGAGACGCGCGCCAAGGAACTGCTCGCGGTGGCGAACTTCTTCGCCGCACCGTTCGGCAGCACCGAGAACCTGCTGCTCACGTACGGCGTCGAAGGCGTCGACTTCACCCGCGACGCGAAGGGCAATCCGACGCTGACCAGCAAGGGCGAGGCCGAGCTGACGGTGCCGTGGAAGTACATCACCGCCCCGCCGCAGGCGCTCTACAACGCACAGTTCCCGACGTACGTCGAGCGCGCGCACGAGGACCTGACCAAGCTGATCGGCATGGTCGTCAAGGACCCGACCGCATCGCTGATCTCGCCGACCAACGACAAGTCCGGCGGTGACATCGGGCAGGCGCTGACCGACGTCCGCAACGACGTGATCGCCGGGCGGAAGCCGATCAGCGCGTTCGACACCGCGCTCAAGAAGTGGGCCAAGGACGGCGGCGACAAGATCCGCGGCGAGTTCGAGTCGGCCCTCGGCGGTGCGAGCCCGCGATGAGTTGGTTGACCGAGGCAAGGTTCGGGCTGTTCGTGCACTGGGGCATCTACGCGGCCGCGGCGCGGCACGAGTGGGTGAAGTCGTACGAACAGCTCACCGACGCCGACTACCAGCCGTACTTCGACCACTTCTCACCGGACCTGTACGACCCGGTGCGCTGGGCTGACGACGCCTGGAACGCGGGCATGCGCTACCTGGTGATCACCACCAAGCACCACGACGGGTTCTGCCTGTGGGACTCCAAGCTCACCGACTATTCGGCGCCGAACACGCCGTGGGGCAAGGATCTGCTCGCGCCGATGGTCGACGCGTTCCGCGAGCGCGGGTTCAAGATCGGGCTGTACCACTCGCTGCTCGACTGGCACCACCCGGAGTTCCCGGTCGACCTGTACCACCCGCAGCGCAAGGACGTCGACTTCATCGACCGTACGGCGGACCGCGACGTCTCGAAGTACGCCGACTACCTGCACGGGCAGGTCCGTGAACTGCTCACCGGGTACGGCAAGATCGACGTGATGTGGTTCGACTTCTCGTACGCCGACCGCGGGTTCAATGCCAAGGGTCCGGACGAGTGGCGGTCCGCAGAACTGCTGGCGATGGTTCGCGAACTGCAGCCCGGGATCCTGGTGAACAACCGGCTCGGGCTCGGTTCGGGTGACTTCACCACGCCGGAGCAGGTCCAGCCGCCGGGGAACGAGGTTGCCGCTGGCAACGGTACACAGCTGCCGTGGGAGGCCTGCCACACTCTCAACGGCAGCTGGGGGTACCACCGCGACAACCACGACTGGAAGTCGCCGGCGTTGCTGATCCGGATGCTGGTCGACGCGGTCTCGAAGGGCGGCAACATGCTGCTCAACGTCGGCCCGAACGGCCGCGGCGCGTGGGAGCCGGGCGCCCTCGACGTACTGTCCGGGATCGGTTCCTGGATGCGGTTGCACGAGCGCTCGATCCGCGACTGCGGGCCGAGCACGTACGTTCCGCCGGCGGACTGCCGCTACACGCAGAACGGCCGGCGGCTCTACCTGCACGTGTTCGCGTGGCCGATGGGTCACCTCCACCTGCCGGGGCTCGGCGATCGGGTCGAGTACGCGCAGTTCCTGCACGACGCGTCCGAGATCAAGCGGATGGACGTCGATCCGGCGGCGCCCGGGCACACGTACCTGACCGGGCTCCCTGACAACACTCTGACGTTGAAGCTGCCGAACCGTGCACCGGAGGTCGACGGCTGCGTGATCGAGCTCTTCCTGAAGGACTGAGCCCGGAGCTCGCCAAGGACGGGCGCTCCCCCGGTACGACGAAGGCACCCACCTCGACCCGGTGGGTGCCTTCGTCCTTTTGGCTACTGTCGGATTGTTGACGGGTCGACGGGCGGCGGGGTCAGGTGCAGGGCGGTGATCTGAGCAGTCGCCTCAGCGTCGACGGGAACACCCCAGGCGCGGAAGAAGTCGCTCAGGTCGTGGCCGGCGGTGCGGCTGGAGAGAACGACGAGGTTGCGCAGCCGCAGTACCTCGTCGGTGTAGTCGCTCGCGTACGGGCGCTCGACCCGGACGAGCTTGTGCAGGTTCGGCCAGAAGCTGTCGCCGAACGCCAGCCGGAGCTGCTCGAACATCACCAGCTTCTCGTACGGGTCGAACGTCGTGCCGTAGTTCACGCCCGGCGTCCGCAGCTTGCCGGGAGCGCTCTGCCACGGGGTGAGCCCGGTCTTCGCGTCCGGTGCGTGCAGCCTCGGCTGCTGACCGTACTTCGTGGCGAAGACCGCGTTCACCGCGAGCGAGTAGATGTTGACCGTCACCTCGGTCAGCGAACTCGGCTTGTAGGTGATCTGCTGATGCTGGTGGCCGAGCTCGTGGTAGATGCCCCAGCCGCGCGTCCGCAGAGCCGCGACCGTCAGCATCCGATCCTGGATCGGCGGCGGGAACGACATGTGGCCGTGGGTCGCGTACGCCCCGACGCCGGTGATCGCGGACGGGTACCCGACGAAGTGGTAACGGTGCGCCAGACGGGCGTGCTCCGGCGCGGATCCGTCGTACCCGCTGGTGGCGTCCTCGATCCGGATGATGTCCTCGTACGTGGACAGCAGGTCGGTGTGGTTCTCGGTCCGATACGTCAGGGCCGAGGCACGCTCGACGGTGATCATCGCGTGCGGGCTCAGAAGTTCGACGTACGGCGTCGTGCGCTCGTCGAGCCGGCGCTGGAAGTCGGCCTCGCCGGTGCGGCCGAGGACGAAGTACGGCATCGGCTGCGCCTCCTCGCCGATCGTGACCTTCGCCTGGCCGGTCTCGCCGATCAGCTTGAGGTAGACGACGCCACCGCCGGCGTCGGTGACGGTGTTGCGGCCGACCTGGAGCGGGTAGTCGCGCGGCGACTTGAACTCCTTGCGCGCGTCGGCGTCGGGTGCGCCGATCACGAGCGTCGGCGCCAGACTCCCGGCGTGGACGACCACATTGAGGGCGGTGTCCGCGGGCAGATAGAAGCCGGTGGAGCGGAGCTCGCTGGCGCTCAGCGAGTTCTGCGTGCGGTCGAGCTCGGTCGTGCGCGCCGACGGCAACGCGGGGATGGTGAAGGTGTACGTGGTCTGCGCTCTCGCCACCGCTGGTACGGCGGCCAGCGCGAGACCGGCTCCGGCTACTTGAAGGACACGTCGCCTGGTGAGCTGCCCCGCGAACTGTTGCGGGCGGGCGTGCGGCATCATCGAACAACCTCCTGGTTGAACTTGCCAGCACCCGGCGACCCGGCCGGCGCGGCTTGCCGACCCCGGTTGCTTGCGGAAACTCAGTTGAAGGACACGGTGTGGGTGGCGCCCTTCGTGCCACCGACGGCGACGTCCAGCACCAGCTGTTTGCCGGTAGCAACTACCGTGACGGCCGGATCCTTGGCGATCACGCCGCCGACCTGACGGTCGATCGTCAGCCGGACGGTTTGCGCGGTCCGGCTCGGATCGGACACGGCGACAGTCGTCGTCCGGCCTTCGCTGCCGATCACCACGGACGCGGGCCCGTCACTGGCCACCGATCGCCGCCCGTCGGTCACCTCGGACACGGAACCGGCTGTCCAGAAGTTGACCAGGAGCAGGTTCTCCCGGTGGGACCGGATCGCTTGGACATTCGGATTGTTGACAAGCACGGTCATCCCCGGATCGGCCGCGCGCTCGGCCGTCTGCCGGCTGGTCGCGTTGGGCAACACGACGTACGCGTAGTCCCCGGTCTCGGTCCCGTGTTCCAGGATGAGCTTGGCGTAGCGGCGGGTGTACGGCGTCGTCGAGCCCGCCGTGTCGTTGCCGATGTTGATCTCGGACCACGATCCGGTGCGGTCCTCGCGCTGGATCCTGAGTTGCCCTCCACTGGGGAACACGTAGCCGGCGACGCCCTCCAGGTGCGCCCACTGCGGGTCGTCGTAGGTCCGGTCTGTTGCTGCGCTGCCGTCGAGCAGCAGCGCGGCCGTCCCGTCCTCGTGGAGATTCCGATTGTCGACAATCGTCTCGACCGGAAACCCGTCGGTGCCGGTGATTCCGGCGCCGAGGGCAACGATCGACTCGCGGAGGCAGAACCAGGACTTCCTTGCCTGCAAGGACTTGTCGTGGTTGATCAGGTGCATGCCGACCGCACCGGCGATGTTCTTGTACGACGCTCCACCGACCCAATCGGCGTACGCCGCGACTGTGCCGGTGCCGCTCCCGGAGCCGCCCGGCTGGCGGGGTTGCGTACTGACCGTCGTACCAGGCATGCGTTGCGCGTCGACCGTCGGCCAGTACGCGTCGTTGAACTGGGACTGGTCGCGGTTGTAGAGGTACGTCATGCCGTCGCCGACGTACCAGCCGCGGAGGTTCTCGCCGTTGCCCCACTCGTAGCGCGCCATCCGCTTCGACGACATCGCGATCGCGAACGTCCAGCCCGGGCGGCGGTGCACGACGCGGTCCTGGTTGTAGAACTGGAAGTGCCGCGGGACAGCCGGTGCCGGGACGGCGCCGCTGTCGTCGAGCAGCGCCTTCGCCCGGGAGATCTCCGGGATCGACGCGCCCGGGAGGTAGTCGTTGAGGCGGTCGCGGGTGATCCAGCCCTTGGCCAGCGCCTTGTAGCGCGAGGCATACGGCTCAGCGACGCCGCTCGCGAGGAGCAGGACGGTCGACGTGGTGCCGTGGCCGTTGCGATGGTCGCCGGCCCGCTCGCGGGAGATCGCGCGGCCGGAGACGCCGTCCATCATCAGACCGTCGACGACGAAGGGCGCGAAGCTCGCGTCGACCGCGTCCAGGAGTACGGCGCGGTTCGGGTCGGCGATCTCCCAGGTGGAGCCGCCGAGCAGGGCGATCAGGTTCGCGACCCCGCCGAGCGCGACGTTGCCGTACGTTCCGACGTACGCGAGGTTGCCGTGCTGGACGAACGAGCCGTCGCGGTAGAAGCCGTCGCCGCTCGTGACATAGGTGAAGACGCTGTTCTTGCCGGCCTCGGCGACGTCGCTGAGGGCGTCGCGGGCGGCGGCCAGCTTGTCGGCCGACTTTCCGACGATGCCGCGGAGCGCGACGATCAGCGCCTTGTCGACGCGGTTGGCGCCGGTCTCGCGGAGCGTGGGCGAGTTGGTACGCCGGTTCGGGTCCGGGACGAACCGGTCGACGGCCGTCAGGTACTTGGTGATCTGCTCAGCGGACAGGACGTCGTACGCGAGGACGCAGGTGTCGAGGAGGGCCCGCGGCGCACCGATCTCCCAGAACCACCAGTTCCCGGTCTCTTTGAGCGTCTCGTTGTAGGCGTTCGCGTTGAGGAAGTCGAGGGCGCCGCTCAACAGTTCGCCGGTCTGCGCAGTGCCTGTGGTCGCGCGTGCGAGCGCGATCGTCTTCAGGCGCGTATAGCTGATCGAGAAGTTCCCACTCGTCGAACTGAGCGGCAGATCCGGCCAGAGCGCCGTCCGGTCGGCCGCCGTGATCATCGTGTCGGCGTACTGCTGCGCCTGCGTGCTCAGGTTGGCGAGTGCATCGGCGTACGCCGGATCGGCCGTGTCGATCGCCCCGCCGGTGTTGAGCTCGGCCCAGCGTGAGCGGAGTACGTCGTACTCGTCCTCGGCGAACGCACGGGTGGGTAACCCGAGCGTGCTGAGCGCGCCGGCGGCGAGCCCGGCCTGAAGCAACAGCCGTCGACGGATGAAGGGCGGCATCGCGACTCCTCGAACGGTAGTAAACGCTTACCGCCAAGACTGCCGTCTGCTCATAACAGTCGTCAACAGGTGACTGTGATCAGTTGTGATCACTTCACGGGAGCAGGTCCCGGACCACCGCATCGGCCAGCAACCGCCCGCGGTCGGTCAGCACGAGCCGGTCGCCGGACACCACGACCAGCCCGTCGGCCATCACCTGGTCCAGTGCGGCGCGACCGGGCTCGTCGAGCACGTCCAGCGGCAGACCTGCCGACAACCTGACCTCGAGCAGCACCCGCTCGACGCGCCGGGTCTCCTCATCGAGGGTCTCCCGCGCGTGCGCCGGGCTCTCGCCGGCGTTGATGCGCTCGGCGTACGCGCTCGGATGCTTGACGTTCCACCAGCGCACCCCGCCGACATGGCTGTGCGCGCCCGGCCCGATCCCCCACCAGGTGTCGCCACGCCAGTACAGCTCGTTGTGCCGGCAGCGCGCCGCCGTACTGCGGGCCCAGTTGGACACCTCGTACCACCGCAGCCCCTCGGCCGACAGCAGCTCGTCGGCCAGCACGTACTTGTCGGCCAGGTCGTCGTCGTCCGGCATCGGCAGCTCACCGCGCCGGATCCGCCGCGCGAGCTGCGTGCCGTCCTCGATGATCAACGCATACGCGCTGACATGGTCCGGCTGCGCCGACAACGCCGACTCGAGCGACGCCCGCCAGTCGTCGAGCGACTCCCCCGGCGTCCCGTAGATGAGGTCCAGGTTCACATGCTCGAACCCGGCCGCGGTCGCTTCCTTGACGGCCTGCAACGCGCGTCCCGGCGTGTGCTGCCGGTCGAGAATCCGCAGTACGTGCGACGACGCGCTCTGCATCCCGAAACTCACCCGGGTGAATCCCACCTCCAGCAATGCCTCGAGGTACGCCGGGTCCACCGACTCCGGATTCGCCTCGGTCGTCACCTCCGCACCAGGCGCGAGACCGAACTCGTCCCGCACCGCGGCCAGCATCTTCCCCAGATCGGCGGCCGGCAGCAGGGTCGGCGTACCGCCCCCGAAGAACACCGTGTCGACCGGACGGTCCAGATCCCCCAGCACCCGCCGTGCCATCCGGACCTCGTCAACTGCGGTCTCGGCGTACGACGCCTGCGAACCGCCGCCGCCCAACTCCTTGGCGGTGTAGGTGTTGAAGTCGCAGTACCCGCACCGCGACGCACAGAACGGCACGTGCAGGTAGAACCCCAACGGCCGCCCGGCAGCCTCCCGGACAGCAGCATCCGGCAACGCCCCATCCCTGGGCGCAACCTCCCCCTCAGGCAATGTCGACGGCACGCCCCCATCGTACGGACCAACGGGTAGTGGTCGGCCACACGCAGCCCGACCCAACGCTCGCAGCGCTCGCCGCCGCCTCGACAACCCGACCACTACCCGTCCGTCGGTACGCCGAGGATTTCTTCACGGGATCGCCGCGGTTCTGTCGTGGCGGAGTGTGCCCATCCGATTACATTCGGCTCATGGAGACCGAGGCTCAGCCTGTCGGACGTGCCACCCGGAACGCGGTCGTGGTGGCGATCATGCTCGGAATGTTGCTCGCGGCCCTCGATCAGACGATCGTCGCGACCGCGCTGCCGACCATCGTCAGCGACCTCGGCGGCGCCAACCATCTGTCCTGGGTGGTCACGTCGTACCTGCTCGCCGAGACGATCATGACCGCGCTGATCGGGAAGTTCGGCGACCTGTACGGGCGCAAGCCGATGTTCCTGATCAGCGTCGTCCTGTTCCTCGGCGGCTCCGCGCTCTGCGGGATGGCCGACTCGATGCTGTGGCTGGTCGGCTCCCGCGCGATCCAGGGTCTCGGCGCAGGCGGGCTGATGGTCACCGCGATGGCGGTGATCGCGGACGTCGTACCGCTGAGCGAGCGCGGGAAGTACCAGGGCCTGATGGGCTCGGTCTTCGGGGTGGCGACCGTCGCCGGGCCGCTGCTCGGTGGACTGTTCGTCGACCACCTGAGCTGGCGCTGGGCGTTCTACGTCAACCTGCCACTCGGGATCATCGTCCTGGCCGTCGCATCCGTGGCACTGCCGTCGGTGAAGGCGCCGGTCGGGCCGAAGATCGACTATCTCGGCATCCTGTTCATCGGGCTCGCCGCGACCGGGCTGACGCTGGTGACCACGTGGGGCGGCAACGAGTACGCCTGGACGTCCACGGTCATCATCGCGATGGCGGCCGGGTCGGTGCTCGCGCTCGTCCTGTTCGTGCTGGTGGAACAACGGGCCGCGGAACCCCTGCTGCCGTTGCGGTTGTTCCGGTCCAGCGTGTTCACGGTGTGTGCGTTGATGAGTTTCATCATCGGGTTCGCGATGCTGGGCGGGATCACGTATCTGCCGACGTACCTGCAGTTCGTCCACGGCGCGTCTGCGACCGAGTCCGGGCTTCAGATGCTGCCGTTGATGGGCGGACTCCTGGTGGCCTCGGTGCTGGTCGGCCAGACCATCAGCAAGACCGGCCGCTACCGGCTGTTCCCGATCCTCGGGACGATCCTGATCGGCGCCGGCCTCTTTCTGCTGTCGCTCCTCGACAACCAGACGTCGTACGTCGAGACCGCCGGGTTCATGGTCGTCCTGGGACTGGGCGTGGGGCTCTGCATGCCGGTACCGACCGTGGTCGTGCAGAGTACGGTCGACTACTCGGACCTCGGCGTCGCGACCTCCGGCGTGAGCTTCCTGCGGACGATGGGCAGCTCCTTCGGCGTCGCGGTCTTCGGCTCGATCTACGCACATCAGTTGCCGGAGAAGCTCGGCGTCGCGGCCCAGACGGCGCAGGTCGATCCCCGCGTCGCGACAACGGTTGAAGGCGTCCGGTCCCTTCCCGACGCGGCGCGCCCTGTCATCACCGCGGCGTACGCCGACTCGCTCCATGTCGTGTTTCTCTGGGCGGTTCCGGTCGCCGGACTGGGCTTCCTGACCGCCCTACTACTGAAGGAGGTCCCGCTCCGCGACACCGCGCGGATGGCCGCCTCGGATGTGGGCGAGAACTTCGGGGCACCGGCGTCGTTCGACTCCGAACACGAACTGCAGAAGCTGGCCGCCCTCGTCGTACAGCATCACAAGCGCAACCCGGCACCCGAAGTACTCGCCGAGTCGGGCATTCCGCTGAGCGCCGCACAGGCCTGGATGATCATGCGCGTCTTCCGCGGCGGCGCCGAGTCCGGCTCCGCCACCCTGGCCGAGATCACCGGCGACCTCCGCGTCCCACCCGGCGCCTTCGAACCGCTCGCCACCCAACTGGTTGCCGACGGCTACCTGTCCGAAACCCTCGGCCACTACCGCTTCACCACCCTCGGCCTGGAGATGTTCCAGCGCTTCGTCGGCGCGTTCCGCATCTGGATGCTGCACCGCCTGACCGACTGGGACCCGGAGAACTCCGAGGCTTTCTCGCACGCCGTGGACCGCATCGCCGAACAAATGATCGACCAAGGCCAATCCCTCACCACCGGCAAACACGCCGCCCTGACCCCCACCGCCTGAAGCAGGCCATCGGGTGTGAGCCCAACCGCCGGGGTCAGTGAACAAGCTATTGCCTGTGCTCAGCCTCCATCGGTGGTTCACAGACCCCGCGCCTACCACCACCGACGCCTCCCGCCACAGTCCGCCGGCGGAACCACGCACGCGTATGCTCGCCGCCATGTTGAGCGATGGGGTGCGGACGGTTGTTGCTGGTGGGGTTGAGCATTGGGTGCGGGTGGCTGGGGCGGGGGACGGTGGGGTGCCGTTGGTCCTGGTGCACGGTGGGCCTGGGGAGAGTTCGTACTCGATCGAGCGGTCCGTAGGGGACGAGGTCGCGAAGCTGGCGCCGGTGGTGTTCTACGACCAGCGCGGGTGCGGGCGTTCGGCGCGTCCGGACGATGCGTCGACGTACATGATGGAGCGTCTGGTCGCGGATCTCGAGGAGTTGCGTACGGCGCTGGGCGTCGAGCGGATCGTGCCGTGGGGCGTGTCCTTCGGGTGCTTGCTGGCCGCGGAGTACGCCGTTGCTCACAGCAACCATGTGGACGGGCTGATCCTGCAGGCGCCACCGATCACCGATCCGCTGCACCCGGGACTGTGGACGATGCGGCCGGGTGCCGTCGACCCGTTCCTCACGCCTGACGAGCGGACGGCGCTCCGCGCACAGCTCGACGGCGTCACGGATCCGATCGAGCGTACGGTCGCCGCGCTCGGGGCGATCGCGGGGAGCGCTAACGCGGCCCGGTTCTTCTACCACGACCCCGCGAACATCCCGTCCGACGACGAGAACGCGCCCGGGTCCAACCCGGAGATGGCGATGGCGCTGGTCGGCAACGAACGCGTGGAGCTCGCCGACGATCTCGCCGACCTCGACGTACCCGTCCTGATCCTCGCCGGCCTCTGGGACCGCCACGTCGGCTTCGACATGCCCCGCGACCTCGCGACCCGGTTGCCGCGGGCGACGCTCGAGATCTTCGACCGCTCGGCGCACTCCATCGACGAGGAACAGCCCGGCGAGTACGTCGAGGCGATCCGCAGGTTCCTGGCCCGATGAGCCTCATCGAATCGGTCGAGTACCCGGGCCGCGGCCTCGCCATCGGCCGTGACGTGGACGGCGTCCCGTTCTTCACTTACTGGCTGACCGGCCGCTCCCCCGCGTCCCAGGCCCGCGAACTCGTCGTCCACGACCGCGAGATCGTTGTCCGCGACACCTCCGGCGGCCCGGTCGACGACCTGCGCCACTACACGGCGGCGACCCGCGGAGACGACTGGGTCATCGTCGGCAACGGCACCCAGGTCGGTGAACTGACCGCCGCCCGCGAGCAGCTACCCGATCTCCAGCTCGCCCTGCGACACCTGACCTACGAACCCGACCCACCGATCCGCACCCCGCGCATCACCGCAAGCGCCACGGTCACCGGCACAGACCTGACGGAGGTCGTGATCGGCTCCGCCCGCGCGTACGACGGTGCGCCCGAGCTCACCGAGCACCCGTCGCTCTACGTGGCCCGCATCCCACCGGGCACAGCCCTCACCACGACGACGTACGCCGGCACCGCGTCCGACATCATCACCAACGGCCGACCCGCGACGGTCGCCGTTCCGGACGCCTGGTCGACGATCAGCGACGCGCTCTGGAGCATCCTCACCCCGTCGCTGCGCGTCGCGATCGTGACGGTCCGGCTCGACCAGACAACGTTTGCGGACGTCCGCACGAACTCCCGCTGACCTACTCGTACATCTTGTCGAGTACGTCGGCGTACTGGGCTTCCACGTGTTTGCGTTTGAGTTTGAGGCTCGGGGTCATCTCGCCCGACTCGACGGTGAGGTCGCGGTCGAGGACGGTGAACTTCTTGATGGTCTCCCAGCGGTTGAGGCCGGCGTTGAGTTCGTCGACGTACCCCTGGACCATCGCGTGTGCGGCGTCCGACGTGACGATCTCGGCGTACGGCTTGCCGGCCAGGCCGTTCGCGGCGGCCCAGCCCTCGATCGCGTCCGGGTCGAGGGTGACCAACGCGGAGACGAAGTTGCGCAGGTTGCCGTGCACGATGAACTGGCTCGCATACGGGCAGATCGTCTTGAAGCGGCCCTCGATCACCTGCGGCGCGACGTACTTGCCGCCGGAGGTCTTGAACAGGTCCTTCTTGCGGTCCGTGATGAACAGGTACTCGTCCTCGAAGTGCCCGATGTCGCCGGTGTGGAACCAGCCGTCGGCGCCGAGCACCTCGGCGGTCTGCTCGGGCTGGTTGTGGTACCCGCTCATCACCCCGTCGCCCTTGATCAGGATCTCCCCGTCCTCGGCGATCTTGAACTGGGTCCCGGGGAACGCCGGCCCGACGCTCCCCAGCCGGTACTGCGTCGGCCGGTTCAGCGTCGATCCCGCCGACGTCTCCGACAACCCGTACCCCTCGAGGATCAGCAGCCCAGCAGCGTGGAACCACTCCGCCAGCGACTTGTCGAGCGCGGCCGACCCGGACACGAAGAACCGGATCCGTCCGCCGAAGCGCGCCCGGATCTTCGACAGCACGAGCTTGTCGGCCGCCGCGTACTGCGCGCCCAGCAACCCGCCCGGCTCCTTGCCGGCCTGCCGCAGGGCCGAGACCTTGGCACCCACGCCGAACGCCCAGTCGAACAGCTTGGCCTTCGCCCCGCCCTCGGACTGGATCATCGTCACGATCCGCCCGTGCGCCTTCTCGAAGATCCGCGGCGCCGCCGCCATGAAGGTCGGCTGGACGACAGCCGCATTGTCGACAATCTTGTCGATCCGTCCGTCGACCGCGGTCGCGAACCCGAGCTGGAACTGTACGGCGAGCAGCACCTGGCCGAACACGTGCGACAACGGCAGCCACAGGAACTGCAGGTCGTCCGGAGAGAGCACCCGCATCCCCTCGACCGCGGCGCCCTCGTACGTCCACACCGAGTGCGGCAGCCGGACCCCCTTCGGGCGTCCCGTCGTACCGGACGTGTAGATCAACGTGCACAGGTCGCCCGGCTTAATGCCTGCAATCCGATCGTCGACAATCGACGGATGCTCGGCCAGGTACACGTCGCCGAGGATGTCGAGCTCGCCGAGCCCGATCACCCAGTCGCCATCGCTCTCCTCCGGCGTCCCGTCGAGCAAGACGACCTTGCGCAGTGACGGCGTCTCGGTGCGGTGCTGGCGGAGCTTGTCCACCTGCTCCGCGTCCTCGGCGAACACCACCTGGACGTCCGCATCGGCCACGATGAACGCCACGTCGGACGAGATCGTCGACGGGTAGATCGTGGTGGTCGCGGCGGCGGCCAGTACGGCGGCCACGTAGCACTCGATCCACTCGATCCGGGTGCTGGACGCGACGGCGACCCGCTGCTCCGGCTCCACACCGAGGGCGATCAGGCCGGCGGCGCGCCGGCGGGTCAGCGCCTCGGTCTCCCTCCAGGTCACCGACTTCCATTGCTCCCCGCGCGGGAACCGGAAGGCCTCCCGCTCAGGCGTCGCCGCCACCCGGTCCAGGAACATCTGGGCCATGGTGTCCTTGCGGTTGCTGAGAAGCGCGAGCTGGCCGGAATCGGCGACAGGCTTCATAACTGGCCTCCGTAGGGGGTCAAGTGACTGGAGGGTAATCGCTGGGCACCGTGCCTGACCATGGCACTCGCTTGCCCACCTGCACCTTCTCCATTACGTTTCCGCAACATGCGCATACGGTCGGTGGCTCTCGTCTCACTATCCGTTCTACTCCTCGCCCTCGGCGCTCCGGCCCACGCGGTGACCCCGCCGGCGGAGTTCGGGTCGGACTACGACGACCCGCGGACCCCCGCGCCGAAGGTCGCCGTACCGGACACCAGGCACTGCGAGGTGCAGATCGTCCGGAACCAGTTCCGCAACTTCGACCCGTACCAGGCGACCTACACGCCGCCGGCCGCCTGTGCAGGTCCGTGGTCCAAGGTCGTGCTGCGGATGCACGGCGAGGTGAAGGGCGTCCAGTACGACCGCCTCGGGCACATCACGATCGGCGGCGTCGGCGTCTTCCGTACGTCGACCCCGGAGCCGAGCGCGGACGGTATCGCGTGGGACGTCGAGAAGGACGTCACGTCGTACAGCCCGCTCCTGCGGACGTCGCAACCCGTCGTGATGGAGCTCGGCAACGTCGTCGACGACACGTATACCGGTGTCCTCGACATCACCGTCACGCTCGACTTCTACACGACCGATCGCCACACCCCGGCTGCCCGGACCGCTGACGACGTACTCCCCCTGCAGAACCAGACGCGCCAGGACTCCGACCTGATCGGTACGGCGACCCTGCCCCGCAACACGACCCGTCTCCTCGGCGAGGTGTACGTCACCGGATCCGGCGGCGGCTGCGAGGAGTTCTGGGACACGTCCGCGCCGGCCGAGACCGGGTACTCGTGCCCGGACGGATCGCCGTACCGCGAGGTCGACGTCAGCATCGACGGCAAACTCGCCGGGATCGCGCTGCCGTACCCGTACATCTACACGGGCGGCTGGTCGAACCCGTACTCGTGGCGCCCGTCCCCCGCACCGCGCGCGTTCGACATCAGGCCCTTGACCTACGACCTCACGCCGTTCGCCGGACTGCTCACCGACGGCAAGCCGCATGAGTTCCGCGTCCACGTCGACGGCGTACCAGCCGGCCAATCCGGGTGGTTCACGGTCCCGAACCTGCACGTGTGGACCGACGCCCACCGCGCGCAGACGACCGGCGGCCTCACGTCGTACGCCGTCAGCCCGCTGGCGAAGACCGACGACGTGACCGGAGCACCGAACGAGGCCGGCTCCGTCACCACGAACGCGTCTCGCAACCTCACGATCAGCGGGTACGTCGACACCTCGGCCGGCCGCGTCCGTACGAGCGTCCAACGCACGCTGAGCAATGTCTCGAAGCACACCTGGGACGCTGGTGAGTCCCGCGACGCGCTGGACGCGAACTGGCGCGATACCGCGACGACGATCAGCAACGGCCGCGTCGAGCGCACCGACCTCGACTACGGCAAGAACGGCGTACTCACCTTCTTGCCCAACGCAACGGTCCCCGGCGGGTACGACGTCGTCACGGACCTGAAGATCCACGACACGATCCGCACACCGGCCAGGACCAGCACCGAGACGTACGACGGCCGCGCGTCCTGGATCTACGGCGTACCGCGAGACCAGCGGCACGCAACCGGAACCCAAACCGTCCGCTTCCGCGCCATCGGCCACGGCTGCTACGACCACACCCTGACCGCAGTCAACGGCGTGTACACCAAGGACTTCTACCGCTGCTGAGGTACCGAAGAACGGGTAGTGGTCGGCCCCGGCGGCGCGACTGCAGCGAGCCGCCGCGCGAGGTGGGCGCGTTGGAGTGAGGACTACCCGTTCTTCGGTACGCAGATCAGCGTTGGGCGAGGAGCTCCGCGATCTGGACGGCGTTCAGGGCGGCGCCCTTGCGGAGGTTGTCGTTCGAGACGAACAGGATGAGTCCGCGGTTGCCTGGGACGGACTGGTCCTGGCGGATGCGACCGACGTACGACGGGTCCTGGCCGGCCGCGAGCAGCGGGGTCGGGAGGTCCGTGACGGTGACGCCCGGTGCGGCGCCGAGGATCTCGGTGGCGCGCTCCGGGGTGATCGGCTCGGCGAACTCGGCGTGGATGCTGAGCGAGTGGCCGGTGAAGACCGGGACCCGGACGCAGGTGCCGGCGACCGGCAGGTCCGGGAGGTGCAGGATCTTCCGGCTCTCGTTGCGGAGCTTCTGCTCCTCGTCGGTCTCACCGGTGCCGTCGGCAACGATCGAGCCGGCCAGCGGGAGCACGTTGAAGGCGATCGGCCCGGCGTACACCTTGGGCTCGGGGAGGGTGATGCCGTCGGCGCCGCGGGCGAGCTTTCCACCCACCTCGGCCAACGAGCGGGCCTGGTCCTCGAGCTCGCTCACGCCGACGCCGCCGGAGCCGGAGACAGCCTGGTAGGTCGAGACGACGAGGCGGGTCAGACCGGCTTCCCGGTGCAGCGGGGCCAGCACCGGCATCGCGGCCATGGTCGTGCAGTTCGGGTTGGCGACGATGCCCTTCGGGATCGTGTCGAGGTCCTCTGGATTCACCTCGGACACCACCAACGGCACGTCCGGGTCCATCCGCCAGCCGGACGAGTTGTCGACGACGACGGCACCGGCCGCCGCGACCTTCGGGGCGAGCTCCTTCGACGCCGTCTTCCCGTTGGAGAACAAGGCGAGCTCGAGCCCGGAGAAGTCCGCCGTCGCCGAGTCCTCGACGACAACCTCCCGGTCCCCGAACGCCAGCTTCTTCCCCGCCGACCGGGCCGAGGCGAAGAACCGCACCTCGTCCACCGGGAAGTTGCGCTCAACCAGCAACTCCCGCATCACGCCGCCGACCTGACCCGTAGCACCGAACACACCAACTCGCATGCCGATCACCCTAACGGCCCACCCCAGGACCCCACCCTCAATTCCACGATCCGGCACCCACCCCGCCCGAATCGCCGACCTTGAGCACCCACCAACCATTCCGGGGGCGCGAAAACGGTTGGTGGGTGCCCAAAGACGCGCGGGGCGGGGCGGGGCGGGGTGGGGCGGGCGCGGTGGTGGATCAGACGTCCGAGGCGAGGGTTCCGCCGTTGGCCACGTCCGTCTTCTCGATCTCGGTGAAGACGATGCGGACGGCTTCGCGCTTGGCGCCGAGGATGGCGATCGCGGAGTCGGTGACAGCGGCGACGAACTCGCGACGCTGGTCGAGGGTGCGGCCGGAGAGGAGTTCGACGGTGATGTTCGGCATAGGGGCCTTCTCCTAGAGTGGACGGTTCCGTGACGTGGGACAGTGTTTCAGATTCAGGCCAGGGCCGCCGACTGGCGGGTGGTGACCTCGTCGGGGTCGGTGTTCAGCGAGTCGACCAGGTCGTCGACGTCCGCGCGGTTCTCCGGCGCCAGCAGGCCGAGTCCGACGTACACCACCAAGGAAGTTGCCAACGGCAACGCCACGACCAGGGTGGTGTCGGTTGAACCCACGCCCCACTTGACGATCGCCCAGACGATCAGGCCGATCGCCCACGACGCCAGCGCCGCCCGCGGCCCGCTGCGCCGGAACCACGGCAGCAGCCCGAGCATCAGCAGGATCGCGATCGGTCCCATCGTCGCGGCGACCAGGTCGACGACGATCTTCAGTACGACGCCCTCACCGTTCGTGGCGATCGCGATCAGCATGCTCACCGTGACGAACGTGAACGTGACGATCCGCGCCATCTTCAACGCCGCCGCGTCGGTCAGCTGCCGGACGCGCGGCACCAGCACCGGCGCCAGGTCCCGCGTGATCACCGACGAGATCGCGTTCGCATCGGACGCCACCATCGCCATCGTGTGCGAGAAGAACCCGGCCAGCACCAGCCCGATCAGTCCGGTCGGCAGGAGCAGTTGCGCGAGAGCGACGTACGACTGCTCGGGCTTCCCCGGATGCACCAGCAGCGGCGCCGCACACATCGGGATGAACAGGATCAACGGCCAGACCAGCCACAGCGCAGAGGAGAGCAGGGCGGATTTCTTCGCGGCGGACCCGGTCGGCGCGGCCGTGGAGAGCCGCGCCGCCAGGTCCCGCATCTTCACGCCGAGTTGTACTCGAACGTCTTGTTGACGTCCTCCCGTCGCCCGAAAGCGAGGGATTTCAACCCTTGCGGGTTGAGGTTCGCGGTTCACGGCCGTGCCCGACTGCGCAAGAAGGCTCCCCGCACTGCCACGGCCCGTCCGGCCGCGGTTGTGGCTGGTCCTGCATCTGCCGGCTGCTTGGCTATCGCAACCGGCGAGAACACTACCCAACGCAACCGACAGAACACGAATGCGGCGATCGCGACCCACTTCGACGCGATGTCGACGACCTTCAGCGCGGCGCCGAGGCCCGCGAACGCGACGAACATGACGGCGCTCAGGGTGGGGCTGATGGTCCAGCGCCGTAGCGAGGAGGTGCTCGGTGCGGTGCCTCGGCGTGCGGGGGCGAAGGTCTCGATGCGGAGCATCGTGGCCTTTGCACCCGTGCGCCGAGGTGCCGTGCCGAGTGCCCCGCAGTAGGCGATGGACCATCAGCCCCACCCTTGGCCGGACATGTGGTGCGAGATACCGGACAACCACCAGGGAATCCGGCCTCCGGTCGTGAAGTAGTCCACGACCGTTTTGATCTTGGTGCGCGACCAGATTCCGATCAGCACCATCAACACGAAGTAGCCGACCAGGACCGACCAGTCCAGAGCGGTCATCGGGATCCTCCCAGGGGCGTTGGGCGAGTGACTGGAAGGTTCCATTGACCAGAACCGTGTGTCAAGAGACGGAACCTGGAACATTTCCAGCCTCAGTTCCAAGGCTCGACCGCGATTGACAGGCGGTTCTGCTGAGTAGAACCTAGTTCCGTGACTCTGCAGATCAGGCACGCCACCCATCCCGAGCAGCTGCCCGGCTTCGACACGGCCGCGCTGCGCCGCCATTACCTGGTGGACGACCTCTTCGTCCCCGGCGCCGTCACCGCGGTGCTCACCCACCACGACCGGATCGTGCTCGCCGGCGCCCGCCCGACAGACGGGCCGCTGACGCTCGGCACCTACCCCGAACTGCGCAGCGAGTTCTTCCTCGAACGCCGCGAGGCCGGCATCGTCAACGTCGGCGGACCCGGCACGGTCACCGCCGACGGAACGAAGTACGAGCTGACCACCGGTGCCTGCCTGTACGTCGGACGCGGCGTTCGCGACGTGGTCTTCGAAGGACCCGAGTCGGCGTTCTACGTCTTCTCCGCGCCGGCGCACACCAGCTTCCCGACCGCGCAGGTCAACCCCGGCGAGGGCAACCGCCTCGAGCTCGGCGATCAGCAGACCGCGAACCGCCGGACGATCGACCAGTTCATCCACGCGGACGGCGTACAGAGCTGCCAGGTCGTCCTCGGCGTGACGACGCTGCACGCGGGGAGCACCTGGAACACGATGCCCGCGCACACCCACGACCGCCGTACCGAGTGCTACCTGTACTTCGGGCTCCCGGAGACCGAGCGGATCGTGCACCTGCTCGGCGAGCCCGAGGAGACCCGGCACCTGCTGGTCGCGGACCGTCAGGCGATCATCTCCCCCAGTTGGTCGATCCACTCCGGCTGCGGCACGTCGTCGTACAGCTTCGTCTGGGCGATGGCCGGCGAGAACCAGGCGTTCGGCGACATGGACGGTGTCGACGTACGGGACCTGCGGTGACGCTCTTCAGTCTCGAAGGACGTACGGCGCTTGTCACCGGAGCGCGACGTGGGATCGGCGCGGCCATCGCCGCCGGGTACGCCGCTGCCGGTGCCGAGCTGATCCTGATGGCTCGCGACGCCGCGCTCGAGGACACGCTCGAGGCGATCAAGCAGAACGGCGGCGGCGACGCGTCCGTGGTGATCGCCGACTTCGCCGACCCAGCCGCGGTCGAGGCGGCCGCTGTCCAGCTGGCTCGGGAACGCCGGATCGACATCCTGGTCAACAACGCCGGCACGATCCGGCGGGCGCCGGCGGCCGAGACCACGACCGCGGACTGGCAGCACGTGATCGACGTGAACCTGAACTCCACGTGGGCGGTGACGCGCCCGATCGGGGCCTCGATGGCGGAACGGCGTACCGGGAAGATCGTCACGATCGCGTCGTTGCTGAGCTTCCAGGGCGGGATCACCGTCCCGGCGTACACCGCGAGCAAGCATGCGGTGGCGGGGCTGACCCGGGCGCTGGCCAACGAGTGGGGACCGGCCGGAGTCCAGGTGAACGCGATCGCGCCCGGGTACATCAGCACCGACAACACCACGGAGCTCCGCGCGGACCCGGAGCGGGAGGCCACGATCCGGCAGCGCATCCCGGCCGGCCGCTGGGGACAGCCGGAGGACGTCGTCGGAGCCGCTGTGTTCCTCGCGTCGTCGGCGGCGGACTATGTCAACGGGCACGTGCTCGCCGTCGACGGTGGCTGGCTGGCGAGGTGAGGAGTGGCAGGATGTCCGACATGAGTTCGCCCTCGGCCATCGACAAGACGTTGATGGTGCTGGACGCCGTACTGGAGCATTCGCGGTTCACCGACGTGGTGAACGCGACCGGCCTGGCCAAGTCGACCGTGCACCGGATCATGGCGTCGCTCGTCGAACACGAGTTCGTCACGCAGTCCGACGCCGGGTCGTACCACCCGGGGCCGAAGGCGCTCCGGCTGGCCGGTCACGCACTCACGAACGTCGACCTCGCCACCGTGGCTCGCCCGGTGCTCGCGGACCTCGTCGCGCAGACGCGGTGCACGGTCCACGTCGGACTGCTGAACGGTGACGAGGCGATCTACGTCGCGCGGCTCGACGGCCCGAAGCCGTACCGGATGCCCTCACGAGTCGGCAAGGCGATCTGGCTGCACTGCACCGGCATCGGCAAGGCACTGCTCGCGGAGAAGGACGACGAGGCGCTCGACGTCCACATCACCCGGACCGGTCTGCCCGCGCGCACTCCCCTGACGCACACGTCGGCGGCCGCACTGAAGGCCGATCTCGCCCAGACAAGGTCCCGCGGCTACGCGCTCGACGACGAGGAGAACGAGCCCGGCATCCGCTGCGTCGCCGCGGTCATCCACGACCACACCGGCGCCGCGATCGCCGCGGTCAGCATCTCCACGCTCTCACTGGAACAGTCGATCGCCCAGGTCGCGCTGATGGCACCGGCCGCCATCGAAGCCGCCCGCAAGATCTCCGCAGCCCTCGGCTACCGCGAACCCACGACCTGACCCACCACCTGGCCGGCCGCCTGACGCGCCGCGGCCCAGCGTACGACCGGGACCGACAGGATGCCGACGACGGCGAACCAGACGCCGAGGATGATCCAGCCGGGGACGCCCAGGCCGAGTGGGAGCAGGGCGAGGACTGTCGGCGCGACCATGCTGCTGATCGACATGCTGGTGTTCCAGACGCCCTGGTACTGCCCCTGGGCGTGGTCTGGCGCCAGGTCGAAGCTGAGCAGGAACGACCCCGAGGACTGCAGCAGTTCGGCGATCACCTGAACCAGAGCACCGACGGCGAGCAGACCGACCGCGATCGCTGCGTTGCCCCAGGTCGCGCCGGCCATCAGGACCATCGATGCCAACAGCAACAACCCCGCGGTACGGGTGGCGCGGGCGGCCGTCGTCGGGTCGGCGATGCCGCGCGACGAGCGCACCTGGAACAGCGAGACGACCACGGTGTTGATGATCAGCAGCAGCGCCACCGTCCAGCGCGGCGCGTCCGTGTGATCAACCACCCAGAGCGGGATCGCCACATCGAGTACGGCGAAGTGGATGCTCATGCCCGCGTTGAGCGCGGCGACCGCGAGGTACGCACGATCGCGCAACGCGATCCACACCGGCCCGTCGTCGTCGTGGGGTTGTGGCGCCACCCGCGGGATCGCCAGTACGACGAACGCCGCGACGCTGCTGAGCACGGCGTCGAGCACGAACATCAGGCGGTACGCCGTACCCGTGTCGAAATGCAGCGCGAACGCGCCAATGCCCGCGCCGGCCATGATGCCGATGTTCGTGACGGCCCGTAGGTACGCGCGGGCCGCGACCCGGCCGGCGCCGTGCGTGACGGCGGCGATCAACGCGGCGCGGACGGCTCCGGCGCCGCGGTCGATCATCGTCAGCACGATGCTCACGACCAGGAACTGCCAGAAGTTGTGGACGAACAGGTAGACCAGCGAGAGCGCGCACACCATCAGGCTCAGTACGACGAACAACCCGCGAGGTCCGCGACGATCCGCCAGGTGCCCGAGCGGTACGGCGGACAGCAGCCCGAACAACCCGGCCACCGTAAGACCGAGCCCGACCTGCGCGATCGACAGCCCGATGATGCGGTTGAAGTACAGCACGCTGACCGTCATCAGTAGCCCATTACCGACCCGACTCAGCAGCGTCGCCAACGCCAACGGCCGCAACGGCCCCGCCTCCGGAAGCACCCCCGTCACCACACCCGCTCCTCTCCCCGCATTTCCCTGGCAGACCCAGCAATTTGCTTGGCAGACCCAGCAATTTGCTTGGCAGACCCAGCAAATTGGGGGTTATTGACCCGTGAAACGGGTGTGCAACCCCGCATTTGCTGGGTCTGCCAGTCAAATGCGGGTTGGCGGGTCGACGGGGGGCTCACTCGCGGGACAGGACGCGGTGTGCGGTGTCGCGGAGTTCGTCCATCAGGTCTACGCCGGAGTCGAGCATGCGCCGGAGCTTCGCGGGATCCTGCGGGCTGAACATCTCCGCGATGGTGACCTCGTGATCCGGGCGGCTGAGGATCTGGATCGGGTCGCCGGCGCCGATCGTGCCTTCGCGCAGCACCTTCAGGTAGGCGCCGGGGCAGCCGGCCTGGTGGAAGCGTTTGACCCAGTGCGGTTCCTGCATGCGGTGCTGGAACGTGATGCACGGGATGCGCGGCGCGCGGACCATCACCTCGACCTCGTCGCCGATCCGCCACACCTCACCGAGCAGCGCGCCGCTGATGTCGAGCCCCTCGGTCCGCAGGTTCTCGCCGAACAGACCGGTCGGGATGTCGCGGCCGAGCTCGGCGGCCCACCAGTTGGCGTCCTCCTCGGCGTACGCGTAGAGCGCGAGATCCGGACCACCGTGGTTCTTGGTGTCACAGACCCGGTCGCCGGCGAGACCGAGCTCGCCGACCCGGACCCGGCCGGGCTGCGGGCGCTTGTCGATCGCGGTGAGTCCCGTCTCCTTCGGACCCGGGATCAGCTTCTCCACCACATTGACCGTCAACAACCGCATACCGGCATCTTCTCCCGGCAGCGGCGTGGGATCCACCCGTTTAAGCGCGCTTGAGCGGGAGCACGGCGATGATCAGGAGGGTGGCCGCGGTGGCGGCGGCTCCGATCCAGGCGGCCGCGCCGTACCCGGACTCGCGGGGGAAGACGCCCGTCGTGTGAGTCGCCAGGATCAGGCCGCCGAGTGCGCTGCCCGTGGAGAAGCCGACGCTCCGGACGACGGCGTTCACGCTCATCGCGCTCGCGGTCTCGGCGGCCGGCGTCACCGCCAGGATGACGACCGGCATCGCGGCCGAGAACGCGCCGACGCCGAATCCGAGGATGCCGATAGCAAGGATCGGTTCGACCAGGTGTGACCGGGCGAGTGCGAAGAGTACGAACGCGGCGAGAACCACCGCAGTACTTGCTGCTAGCAACAACCTGGCGCCGAGGCGGTCGCGCCAGGCCGGGATCATCCGGCCGGCGACGAAGCCGAGGAGCGAGAACGGGACCAGGACGAGGCCGGCCTGGAACGTGTTCAGGCCGAAGCCGTAGCCGGCCGCCGCGGGTGTCTGCACGTAGCGGGTGATCAGGCTGAAGAGCAGGTACATGCCGACGCCGCCGGTGAGCATCACGAGATTGGCGGCGGCCACCGCGGGATGCCGGAGGAGTTTGATGTCGACAAGCGGACTCTCGGTGCGGACCTCGAGGAAGGTCCAGCCGATCAGGAGCATTAGTGCGGCAACGAGGATCGCGACGGCCAGGCCTGCGTGGTGGCGCCAGAGCCCCGTGTCACCAATGACGAGAAGGAGGGCCGGCAGCGCGATCGCGAGCAGGATCGCGCCGCGGATGTCGAGACGGGACGACGGCCGGTCCGGGGCCTGCGGTAGGGCGAAGACGGCCGCGGCGAAGGCGGCTACGGTGATCGCGAGGCCGAGTCCGTACGCCGCGCGAACGCCGGCGACGTCGGTGAGCAGGCCCGACAACGGGTAGCCGATCCCGATGCCCGCAGTCGAGGCGACGGACAGCAGCGCGATCGTCCGCGCGGCCCGCTGCTCGTCCAGGTGGTCCCGCGCGATCGCCATCATCAGCACGACCAGCCCGATTCCGGAGCCCTGCAGCGCCCGGCCGACGAGCAGGAACGCGAACGGCAACAGGATCACCGTCAGCAGACTGCCGACGACCTCCACCGCGAGGATCACCAGTACGACGGTGCGCCGCCGCGGGCCGGACCCGAGCCGCCCGAGCACTGGCGTCGCCACAGCACCCGCCAGCAACGCGATCGTCAGCGTCCACTGCGAGGCCGCGAGCGAAACGTCGTACTCCTCGGCGACCGCCGTGATCAACGGAGCGCCGAGACTCCCGATCACCGCCCCGACCAGTCCGACGAAGACCAAGAACCGCGCGAGCATCCCCGGAGCCCGCACCAGGCTGCTCTGTTTCGTGCTCATCGGTTGGTATCGGTGGTGATGTGGGCGAAGAGGCCTGGTTTGATGCGGGTTCTCGCCTGGTGGGACCACGGTTCGTCGACCTGCGGTAGATCCAGGGCGGCGTTCGTGTTGAGAAGCATGCCGAAGGCAAGGAACGCCTTGACCGTGACCGGGTCCAGTTGCGCGGTGTCGGCGACGGACTGCCACAACCGCGCGAAGCTCGCCCGTACGGCGTCCCGCACCTCACCGTCACCCGCTGCCGCCGCGGCCGTGCCCTGCAACTGCAGCAGCAGCGTGGTGCGGTCGGCGAGCATGTCGTTGTACTCCTGCCCCATCGCCGCCAGCGCCTCGACCCCGCTCGCCCCACCGGCAGCCGCGACCATCGCCAGCCGCATCCGCTCGAACGCGGCGTCCACGCACTCCAGGAACAACAACTTCTTCGTCCCGAACAACCGGAACACGTACGCCTGCGTGATCCCGGCCCGCCGCGCGATCGTCTCGGTCGAAGCGCCGTACAACCCCGCGGCCGCGAACTCCTCCTCAGCGATCCCGAGGACCTGCTCGCGCCGCTCCTGCCCGCTCATCCGTGTCGGCATACCGCCGAAGTTAGTAGGTAGTAACTACTAACTTCAAGCCGGTGTCTGCTACCTCACGTCGATCGGGGTCAGTCCTGGATGGCCTTGACGATGGCGATGTTGCGGGTCAGCCAGTCCTGGGGCAGGGACTCGTCGGTGCTGGTGGACTCCAGGGTCCAGAGGACGTTGAGCATCTGCCGGACGATCACCCAGGCGCGGGCGCGGCCCTCGTCGAAGCCGGCTGCGTCGATCGTGGTCCAGAACCGTTGCCGGACCGCGAAGCGCAGGTCGTGGGCGGCCTCCACCTCGTCCCACCGGTTCCAGATCAGGGGCGCGACCTCGAAGTGCGGGTCGCCGGACAGCGGTTTCGGGTCGATCACCAGCCACGATTCACGGTCCGCGGCGAGCATGTTCTCGTAGTGCAGGTCGGTGTGGATCAGCCGGCCGTCGGTCGCTGGGTCGGCGATGAAGTCCTCGGCCAGCGAGATCGCCTGCTCGACGTACCGGTGCGGCACCGGCGCCGACGCGGGCAATTGCCGGAACCGCTCCACCCAGCGCTTCAGTTCCCCGGACAGCGTCCGGTACTGCGGCCCCGCCGGAACATGCAGCCGCTTGTAGGTGCCGCCAACGATCTCGCAGGCATCCAGCGCGTCGATCGTCGTCAGGTCCCGCGGCTCCAGGCGTTCGAGCAGTAGCGCGAACCGGCGCGGGTCTGCGCGCAGCAGTTGTACGGCGCCGTTGCCGGCCCAGGTCCGCAGCGCCAGGTGCTCGGTCTCCGCCTCCCAGTGCGGGAACTGCACCTTCAGCACGGCCCGCTTCCCCTGCGCAAGCACCGGTACGACGATCGCGCAGTTCCCGTACGCCGCCGTACCGTCAACGCGCAGATCCCACTCGTCGAGGAGATCCCGCATCAGCCGCGGCAGCCGATCCAGCCAATCCGCCCAGTCCGGCCCACGCGAGGCAACGACGAGCAGACCTTCAGGAATCTGGACAGGCACCTACTTCTTGCCGGCCTTCTCGCCGGTGTCCGTGGTGCGGAGGGCGGCGATGAAGGCCTCTTGCGGGACCTCGACGCGGCCGACCATCTTCATCCGCTTCTTGCCTTCCTTCTGCTTCTCGAGCAGCTTGCGCTTCCGGGTGATGTCACCGCCGTAGCACTTGGCCAGCACGTCCTTGCGCATCGCGCGAATCGACTCGCGGGCGATGATCCGGGACCCGATCGCGGCCTGGATCGGCACCTCGAACTGCTGCCTCGGGATCAGTTCCTTCAGCTTGCCGGCCAGCGCGACACCGTAGGAGTAGGCGTTGTCGCGGTGCACGATCGCCGAGAAGGCGTCGACCGTCTCGCCCTGCAGCAGGATGTCCACCTTGACCAGCGCCGCCGACTGCTCGCCGGTCGGCTCGTAGTCGAGGGAGGCGTAGCCCTTGGTCTTCGACTTCAGCTGGTCGAAGAAGTCGAAGACGATCTCGGCCAGCGGCAGGGTGTAGCGGAGCTCGACCCGGTCCTCGGACAGATAGTCCATGCCGCCGAGGTTGCCGCGCTTGGTCTGGCAGAGGTCCATGATGACGCCGATGTAGTCCTTGGGACTCAGGATCGTCGCCTTCACCACCGGCTCGTAGATGTCGGCGATCTTGCCCTCGGGGAACTCGCTCGGGTTGGTGACGACGAATTCCTTGCCGTCCTCCATCTCGACCCGGTAGACCACGTTCGGCGCGGTCGAGATCAGCGCGAGGTCGAACTCGCGCTCGAGCCGCTCGCGGACGATCTCCATGTGCAGCAGTCCCAGGAAGCCGCAGCGGAACCCGAACCCGAGCGCCCCCGACGTCTCCGGCTCGTACTGCAGGGCCGCGTCGTTCAGCTGCAGCCGCTCGAGCGCGTCGCGCAGCGTCGGATAGTCGTCGCCGTCGATCGGGAACAGCCCGGAGTACACCATCGGCTGCGGGTGCTTGTAGCCGCCGAGCGGCTCGGTCGCGCCGTGGACGGACGCGGTGACGGTGTCACCGACCCGGGACTGGCGGACATCCTTCACTCCGGTGATCAGGTAACCGACCTCGCCCACGCCGATACTCGGCGTCTTCATCGGCTCCGGGGAGATCACGCCGACCTCGAGCATCTCGTGCACCGCGCCGGTCGACATCATCTTGATCCGGTCCCGGTGCGTCAGCTCGCCGTCGACCACCCGGACGTAGGTGACCACGCCGCGGTACGTGTCGTAGACCGAGTCGAAGATCAGCGCCCGCGGCGGCGCGTCCTTCACGCCCTTCGGCGGCTCCACCTGCGCGACGATCTCGCTGAGCAGCTCCTCGACGCCCTCACCGGTCTTCGCGGACACCTTGAGCACGTCGGACGGGTCGCATCCGATGATGTGGGCGAGCTCCGCGGCGTACTTCTCCGGCTGTGCGCTCGGCAGGTCGATCTTGTTCAGCACCGGGATGATGTGCAGGTCGGCGTTCAGCGCGAGGTAGAGGTTCGCCAGCGTCTGCGCCTCGATCCCCTGCGCGGCGTCGACCAGCAGGACGGCGCCTTCACAGGCCTCGAGCGACCGCGAGACCTCGTACGTGAAGTCGACGTGGCCCGGCGTGTCGATCATGTTCAGGATGTACGTCGTACCGTCCGGGGCCAGCAGGCCACCCGGGGAGTCCGGGCGGGGCTCGAACGGGAGCCGGACCGCCTGCGACTTGATCGTGATGCCGCGCTCGCGCTCGATGTCCATCCGGTCCAGGTACTGGGCCCGCATCGAGCGGTCGTCGACCACCCCGGTGATCTGCAGCATCCGGTCGGCCAGCGTCGATTTGCCGTGGTCGATGTGAGCGATGATGCAGAAGTTCCGGATCAGCGACGGGTCGGTACGACCCGGCTGCGGCACTTTCGTGGGGCCAACGGGCACGGAGGGGTCCAGTTCTGGTCTCGAAGGGTATATCCGGTCAATCATCCCACGTGGGTCCAGCGGATTCGAAAATCACTGGCGCAGGCCCGCTAGCGTGGTGACGCATGGCGCATGCTGCTGGGGTCCGGTTGCCCTTCGAGAAGCTGCCCGCCGCGGTGCGGGCCTGGGTGGAGCGTTCGCTCGGGTCCGTCGTGGTGTCGGCGGTCACCCAGCAGGGCGGCTTCTCCCCCGGCGTTGCGGCCCGCCTGGTGACCGCCTCCGGCCGCCGGGCGTTCGTCAAGACCGTCGGTACGGCGCTCAACCCGAAGACGCCGGAGCTGTTCCGCCAGGAGATCACCGCGATGCAGGGGATCGGCACAGTCCCGATGGCGCCGGTCCTCCTCGACGTGTACGACGACGGCGACTGGGTCGGGATGCTCTTCGAGGACATCGAGGGGCGACTTCCCGCGCACCCGTGGGAGCAGGCTGACGCCGACCGAGTGCTGGGCGCACTGGTGGAGCTGACCGACGCGCTGGACCCGTCACCGTGGCCGGACGCACCTGTCGCGGCTGTGCGGAGCAGGGAGTTCCTGAGCCGGTGGGACAAGGTGCTGGAGGACGGTCTCGACGTACCTTCCTGGATGGAGGGCCGGGTGGAGGAGTTCGCGGAGCTGGCGCGGACCGGCATCAAGGCACTCGCCGAGGGGAAGGCACTGGCGCACTGGGACCTGCGGGCGGACAACATCATCCTGACCGACGACCGTGTGGTGTTCATCGACTGGGCGCACCCGGCGCTGGCACCGCGCTGGGCGGACACGGTCATCCTGTACGCCGAGATGCGCGGCTCGGTCACGCTCCCGGAGCTGCCGGACTCTTCGGACGCCGAGGCAATCACGGCGTTCATCGCGGCGATCGGTGGCGGGTTGTGGTGGGGTGCGGCGCAGCCGGCGCCACCCGGGCTACCGACGGTTCGGACGTGGCAGCGCGAGAGCGCTCTGGTGCACCTGGACTGGGTGCGCGAACGCACGCAGCGTTTCTGAGCGACGCGCGTCTCTAGCGGTGTGACGAATCAAATGGTGAGCATCGGACGCCCGGCGCCTGCGCAGGCGGCCGTGTCGGCGCTTTACCAGCAGCACTGGGCCGGACTGGTCCGGCTGGCAGTGCTGATGGTCGACGACCGGCAGGCGGCGGAGGACGTCGTACAGGAGGCTTTTGCCGAGCTGTACCGGCGCTGGCCGTTGCGGGGGCCCGATGCGGCCCTGGCCTATCTGCGTACGGCGGTGGTGAACCGCAGCCGGTCAGTACTGCGGCGACGCAAGGTCGCCCGGTTGTACATCCCACCGCACCAGGAGCCGAACGCCTCCGCCGAGAGCGCCGTCGTACTGAGCGAGGAACGGACCCAGGTACAGCAGGCGCTCCAGGGACTGCCGCGGCGGATGCGCGAGGTCCTCGTCCTGCGCTATTACCTCGATCTCCCCTTCGCCGAGATCGCCCAGATTCTCGGGATCAGCGAGTCCTCCGCCCGCGCCACGTCCTCGCGCGGTCTCGCCGTCCTGACCGAACGCCTCGAGGAACTCCGATGACCGACACCGAAACCCGCCTCCGCGACTACCTGCACACCCAGGCCGCCACGGTCCCCGACAACGCCCAGGGCCCGGGCCTCGAACCACCCGAGCGACGCCGCCACTGGCCGGTCCTCGCAGCCGCGGCAGCGATCGTCGTGGTCGTCGTACTGGCGGCGTCCCTTCTGACCCGAGGCGACCGACCCGATCCGGCGCGACGCCCGGCGCCACCTGTCTCCGGAGCCGCTCCCCAGGTTCCGTACACGGTGTACGAAGAGAACGCGCTCCACGACGGCAAGCAGAAGGTGCGCATTCCGAAGGGGGTCGACGGCTTCTTCTTCGGGCGGGTCGACGGTGGCTGGCTGGGCTCGCTGATGCCCAAGCCCGGCCAGTTCCAGCCCCTCATCCTCCGGCCGAACGGCACCTACCGGGCGCTCGGCCCGGACCGGTCCGACGGTCAGACGCTCTCCCCGGATCGCAAGCAGCTCGCGATGTACCACTACCTTTCCAACACCCGCGGCCAGGTGATCGTCATCGACGTCCAGTCCGGTCGGCAGGTCGCACAGCTGCCCGCCGAGGCCGGGCGACCGACCATCCTGGGCTGGAACCAGGACGGCCTGTGGATGGACCGGGGGAAGGCCGGACTGGTCGTCTGGCAGCCGGCATCCGGTCAGCAGCGACCGGTGTCCATCGCCGGCTTCGACGGCAGCGCAGCGATTCCAGCAGCGGCCGGGACCGTCGTCGTGTCGGCCAAGGTCGACGGGAAGCAGTGCCTCAAGGCCGGTGCGCTGCGCGACGACGGGTTCAAGGTACTGCGCGAGTACTGCGCCGAGGGGTCTGCGCACCTCTACCCGGTGCTGTCGCCCGACGGCCGGACCATGATCCAGAGCGCGCGAGCAGAGGCTATCGACATCAACACCGGTCAGGTCACCAAGCTCAAGCTGAAGGACAGGATGATTGACACCCTGCCGCTGCCGGTCTTCGAGAACGGCACCCAGTTGCTGACGCTCACCGAGACGGTTGCTGCCGGCGGCATCGTCCACAATCAACTTTTCCGCTGTGACGTCACGTCGGGCGAGTGCAAACTGCTGGTCGAGAAGGCGGACGGCTGGACGATCCACGAGCCGTAACAGACGGACGAGGGCGGCCCGGTGATGTGCCGGGCCGCCCTCGTCGTTGTCAGCTGTCTACGCGTACGACGGTGGAGCCGGAACCGTCGGCGCCGTCGGTGAAGTGCAGCTGGCCCAGGTACCTGGTGCCGGCAGTCAGTCCGGTCCAGTTCGCAGTCACTGAGGTCTGGCCGGCCACTGTCACCGGCTGGCTGGCCGGTGTGACAGTCAGGTTGCCTGCGGCCTTCTGCAGCTCCCAGTGGTCGAGTTTGACCTGCTGCTCGTTCGCTCCGGCGTACAGGTCGACGTACACGTCCACCTGACCACCTGCGGGCTGCGACAGGTTCACCTCTTCCTCAGCGGAGCCACCGGTGCTGCTGCCGAGCAGAGTCGTCGTACCGGCCTTGTACGCGAACACGTCCAGGTCGGTGCCGGCCGGGTAGTCCGCGTCGAACGTGGAGAACCGGGCGTACGTCGTACCGGCCGGGACGTCCACGGTGAACTTCGCGACGTGGTCGTTGACCTTCGGCGCGGTCGTCGGGAACGACACGCCACCCGGGTTCTTCAGCGCGGCCTCGCCGACCGTGGCCGGGTTCAGGCCCAGCGCGGTGGTCTCGAGCGTTCCGGCGTACCCGGCCGTGACCGGGACCTGCACCGAACCGGCGGTACCGGTGCCGTTGACCTGGACCGGCGCCTTCACGGTCAGCGGCTTGATCGCCAGCGTGCTCGCGACGGAGTGCTTCACCGACTTCCACACCAGCCGGCCGAACGAGTACTGCTCCAGCGGCGCACCGTTGTTCTCGATCGTGACCTTGTACGTCGTGCTGCGGCCCGGGAGCGTGATCAGGATCCGCGGCGTCACGGTCACCTTCAGGCCCTTGAGACCCTCGACCTTCGGGAAGTAGACCTCCGGGACCTGGCCGACGTTCGTCACGGTCCGGGTCACGGTCTGCTTACCGGCCAGGTCACCGATCGCGATCGTCGGGTAGTTCAGGTCGCTGAGGTCGATCTTGCCGTTCGCGCACAGCTCGTGCGTGCTGGGCACCTGACCGGAGCCGCAGACGAACTTCGTCCAGTCGGTGTACGTCGAGTCGTAGACCAGGCCCGGGTCCATACCGAGCTTCGGCTGCACTTCGCCGGCACCGTAGCCGAACGGGTTCGCCGGCGAGCCGGAGTCGTTCTGGATCGGCTTGCCGCTGGTGTCCTTGTCGGTGGCGGTCGTCATCATCGCCGACTTGATCGCCATCGGGGACCAGGTCGGGTGCTTGCTCTTCAGCACCGCCGCGATGCCGGCGATGTGCGGCGTGGACATCGACGTACCGCTCATGAACGCATACTCGCCACCGGCCGCGCTGAACGCGGTCGTCGCGGCCAGCACGTTCGTGCCCGGGGCCATGATGTCCGGCTTGAGCAGGTCGCCGTTGCCGGCCGGGGACGGACCACGGCTCGAGGAGCTGGCCACCTTCGGGGCGTTGACACGGACCGGCGTACCGGGCCCGATGGTCGCGGTCGGGTTCGCGGTGCCGCTCACGTACGCCTTGACCGCCGGCGCGGCCTTGTCGTCGAGGTGGACAGTCGGGACCGAGTGCAGGTCCGCGTCCAGCGTGCCCGGGGTGATGTTGAGCAGGATCATGCCGACACCGCCGGCGTTCTTCACCTGCAGGCTCTTGTCGACGCGGGCGTTCCCACCGCGGTCACAGACCACGATCTTGCCGGTGGCCTTCGCCGGGTCGAGCGTGCCCGCCTGGCAGAGGAGGAGGTTGGCCGGGTCCGCGTTGGGCAGGCCGGCGTCCTTGGCCAGCACCACCGGCGTCTGCGGCGTACCGGAACCGATGCCCGCACCGGTGTAGGACTTGCCGTCGCCGAGCGTCACGGTGGTCTGGATGTCGCGGTCATGGGTGCCGTTGGCAACCGACGTGACCCAGGGGTACGTCTTGCCGACGGTCGCCTCGCCCGGACCCGTGTTTCCGGCGCTGGTCGCGACGAACACGCCCGCCTTGGCCGCCCGCAGGAAGGCGAGACCAGTGGCGTTCACGTACGTCGATCCGCTGCCGGAGATCGAGTAGTTGATGACGTCGACACCGTCAGAGACCGCCGCGTCGATCGCGGCCACGATGTCGGCGTCGGTACCGCTGCCGCCGCCGGTCGCGTCGACCGCCCACAGCGCCTTGTAGATCGCGAGGCGGGCGTGCGGCGCCATACCGGAGCCCTTGCCGTAGTCGCGGCCCATGACGGTCATGTCGACGCCGTAGTTGCCGGCCGCGGTGCTGGCGGTGTGGGTGCCGTGGCCGCCGTAGTCACGCGGTGACTTGAACTCGTCCGGGATCGGGCGGGTGCCGATGCCCTTGTCGAAGTACCGGGCGCCGATCACCTTGTTGTTGCAGGTGACGGGCGCTTCCTCGCCGGCCTGGCAGGTGCCCTTCCACTTCTTCGCGACGATCGCGTCGGACTGCTTCGTGGTCTTCATCGGCGCGAAGCTCGCCCGCTCCGGGACGTACCCGGAGTCGATCATGCCGATGATCACGCCGTCGCCGGCCTTGTCGATGCCGCCCGCCTGCTGCCAGGCGCCGCCCTTGCCCGACAGGCCGAGGAAACGCGGGGTGTCGACAGTGTCGGCGTGCTCGATCTCGCTCGGCTCGACGCTCTTCACCCCCGACGACTTGGCCAGCTTAACCGCGTCGTCGTACGACATCTCGGCGGAGAATCCGGCGTACGTATAGCTGTAGTCGTAGAGCTTCTTGACACCCGGGACCTGGTTCAGGACCGCGTTGCGTTCGCCGGCGAGATGCTTGACGTAGTCAACGACCGGCGCCGCGGTCTTCAGCAGCTTGCCGCCGGGCAGGACCTTGGTCGCGGCGAGGCCGGCGATGTCGCCGGCGTACTCGGCGACCGGGGAGTCGTCGAGCTGGACGATGTACGAGCCGGTCTCGGAGCGCTTGACCTCCGGGTCGGCGGCCGGGCTTGTCGCCGGCTGGCTGGCACTCGCGGCATTCACCAGCACGGGTACGCCGGCGCAGGCGGCGATCAGTGCGGTGGCGACAACGATCGCCGGGCGTTTGCGGGTCACGCAGTTCCTCCAGGCTTGGACGGAGCGATGGTGGAGCCCTTGGCTCGCGGACGTCCCGGCGCGCAGGCGTCACGGGGCCTTGAGTATGCCGTCAGCCGCCGACAGTGTCACGCTGTGCACACCAGGCGACGGCCGACAGCAAGGGAAAACCCGATGCCGGATCTGACCGAGTCCATCACAGTGCGTTCGTCCGCTGACGCACTGTATCGGTTGGTCAGCGATCTCCCCCGGATGAGCGAGTGGAGCCCCGAGTGCACCCGCGTCACTTGGTCCTTGGGTGAGTCCTCCGACGGTCCGGTGCCAGGCGCACGGTTCGTCGGGCACAACCGGG
Organism: Kribbella soli; assembly: GCF_004331345.1. Lineage (GTDB taxonomy): Bacteria > Actinomycetota > Actinomycetes > Propionibacteriales > Kribbellaceae > Kribbella > Kribbella soli. Next base: position 1,260,960 of record NZ_SJJZ01000003.1, read on the forward strand.
TAGGCGTCGTGCGGTGGTTCACCTTCGGGCAGGTGGTGACCGCGCAGCCCGGCCGCCGGTTCACCTTCGACATCACCTTCGGCCCGATCCCGATCTCGCGCTGGGACTACGAGTTCACCCCCACTGCGACCGGCTGCGAGGTCACCGAATCCTGGACCGACCACCGCCCGCTGGTCCTGAAGCTCCTCTTCCGGCCCGTCTTCGGCAACCGCGCCCCACGCAACATTCACGGCATCCACACGACGCTGATCCGGCTGAAATCCGCCGCCGAGACGACCGCACGAGCCTGAATCACCCCCGGCCCGGCGGGAGCGGGTTTGGAGGAGGGGACGGCTTGTTGGTAATCTGGCCCTTCGCGCGTTCACGGGTGGTGCTCAGCCGTGCGCCGTAACACCTTCCGAATGACCGCATACTCCTGATCGAGGCACTGCTCCGTGGCGAACATCAAGTCCCAGATCAAGCGCAACCGCCAGAACGAGGCTGCGCGACTTCGCAACAAGTCGGTGAAGTCGACCCTCAAGACGGCAGTTCGCCGGTTCCACGAGGCCGTCGACGCCGGCGAGGCCGAGAAGGCCAACGAGACCGCCCGCAAGGCCGGTCGCCTGCTCGACAAGGCCGTCAGCAAGGGCGTCATCCACGCCAACCAGGCGGCGAACCGCAAGTCGGCCATCTTCAAGAAGGCCGCTTCCCTCTAACGCCAGGGCCGCGTCCCCGACGCGCCCCGCCAACGATCGGCCCGGTCCCTTCGACCGGCCGATCGTTTTTGCGTACCCAAACCACCCAGCAAAGAGTGTGTGAGAGTGGTTAGCGGCGGCCGTGGGCTCGGGTGATGGTCAGGACCATGCGTTCCAGGGCGTAGCCGGCGTCGCCCGAGGCGCCCTTGACGTCCGCATCGGCCTGCGCGACCGCCTTGATCGCGGTCGCGAGACCACCCGGAGTCCAGCTGCGCGACTGCTGCTTGAGCTGCTTGAGCTTCCACGGCGGTACGCCGACCTCGCGCGCCAGGTCCGCCTCCCGCATCCCACTCGGCGCGCTCGAGTACTTCGCCAGCCCCCGCAACCCGCCCGCCATCGCGCTCGTCACCAGCACCGGCGCCACGCCGCAGTCCAACGCCCACCGGAGCTGCTCCAGCGCCGGCTCCGTCCGACCGGCGATCGCCGCATCCGCAACCGCGAAGCTCGTGACCTCCGCACGCCCACCGAAGTACTGCCCGATCAGCTGAGTCGTCACCGCCTGACCGCCGGAGTCAGACACCAGCTGCGAACACGCCCCCGCCAGCGCCCGCAGGTCGTGACCGACCGCGTCCACCAGCGCCGACGCCGCGCCTTCGTCGACCGTGCCACCGTGCAGCCGGATCTCCCCCGCCACGAACTGCGGAAGCTCCCACGCCTTCGGCGCCGTCGCGACGACCTCGGTGACTGATGCCTTCCGCAACTTGTCGAGAACGCCCTTCCCCTTCTGCCCACCGGAGTGCACCAGCACGGCGAGTACGTCGTCCGACGACGAGCCGGCGTACTCGATCAGATGCGGCGCCATCTCACTCGGCAGGTTCTCCAGCCCGCGCAGCACCAGCACCCGCTCGGTCGCGAACAACGACGGCCCGGTCAGCTCCGCGAACACCCCGACGTCCAGCGTCGACGCCTCGAGATCCGTCACCTCCACCGCGCTGTCGCCGTCGGCCTCCGCCTTCTTCGACACCGCCGCGATCGCCGACCGCACAGCCCGATCCGCCAGGAACGACTCGGTCCCGGTCACCAGCAGCACATCGCCCAGCTTCGGCGCAGAACCTTTACGAGCAGCCACCCCGTCAGCATCCCACGCCCTCCGGACAATCCCGGTGCGGCCCCGCACCAAACCGGCGAGGATGGCGCCATGACCTCACCCGTCGACGCCTTGGTTCTCGTCGATCTGCAGACCGCGTTCGTCTCCGGCCCCGACGCGGTACCTGGCGCACCTGCACTCCTGGATCGGGCGGGAGACCTCTTGGACCGCGCCCGGGCTGCAGGCGCTGTCGTCGTACACCTGCAGAACGACGGCCCGCCCGGCGCAGACGACGAGCCCGGAACGCCCGGTTGGGAGCTGTACCTGCCGCTGAAGCCGGGTCCCCGCGAGCACGTGCTCCGGAAGCCTCGTGACGACGGCTTCGACGCGACGTCGCTCGGGGAGATCCTCGTGTCAGCCGGCGTACGGTCACTCGCCATCTGCGGCGTCATGTCGGAGATGTGCGTACACGCGACCGCAAAGACCGCACTCGCCCGCGGCTACCGAGTCGTCCTCCCGTATGACGCCCACGCCACGTACGACGTACCCGCCGTCCCCGGCGTAGCGGACAAGATCCCAGCCCACGTTGTCTCCCGAGTAGCCGCCTGGTCCCTAGGCGACCAACCCGAAAACACCACCCCAACCTCCGCCGTCACCTTCTAACTCCATCCTGTAGGTGTGGGTTGGTGGTCAGAGCGAGGTGGTTGTTGGTGTTGGTGACGATCAAGGGACCGCTGACGTTGGTGGTGGCGGTTCGGGTCACGTTGTGGGAGAGGAGTTCCAGGGTCCTCGGCGCCGGGTGCCCGTAGTCGTTGTCCCGCCCAGCGGAGATGACCGCCAACCGCGCGTTCGCAGCGGCGATGAACCCAGGGTCCTGCTGGGCCGAACCGTGGTGCGGAACCTTCAACACATCCGCTCGCAGATCAGCCCCAGTCGCCACGACAGCGCGCTGCGACTCGGGTTCCAGGTCGCCGGTGAGCAGGATCCGGAGACCGTCGAGTTCGACCATCATCGCGATGCTGGCGTTGTTCTCCGGCGACCCTTCATCCGTGGACGTCGCCGACGAAGTACCCGACGCCGGCAAGGCCGGCACCTTCGCCGGCCACAGCGTCGTCCAGCTCACCTTCCCCACGACCCGTTGCTCCCGGAACCCGACCGTACGCACAGCCGCCCCATGCCGCGACGCCAACTCAACCACCCGGTCGTACTCAGCGCGCGGCGAGAAGTACGGCGTCACCTCGATCTCCTCCACCCGCCGATCGTTCAGTACGCCGGCCAGCCCGCCGACATGATCCGCATGAAAGTGACTCAGCACGACGACCGGGACGTACTGAACATCCAGCTCCTTCAAACACCGATCCATCGCCGCCGGATCCGGCCCGGTGTCGACCACAACCGCCGTACGGTCACCCGCCCGTAACACCAGACCGTCTCCCTGGCCTACATCGCAAGCGACGAACAGCCAGTCGTCGGGCGGCCAGCCGAGCGATCCGACGGGACGCAGTACGACGACCGCGAGCAGAATCACCGCCACGATCATCGCTATCGGGCGAGCCAGGATGCGGTGCAGGCCCAGCACGAGCGCCAGGCAGAGCACCGTCAGTACGGCGACACCGACGACGGTCGCCGGCCACGCATTGGCGGCACCTGGGAGATCCGCCCCTTCGCGGGCAACCAGGATGATCCAGCGGGCCGGCCATCCGGCGGCCCAGCCGACGACTTGCGCCAGCTGACTGCTCACCAGTGCGACTCCGGCAGCGACGAAGCCGAGAATCGTGGCCGGGCCAACCATTGGTCCCGCCAACAGGTTGGCGGCGACGGCGATCAGTGACACTTCACCCGACAGCCACCCGACGACCGGCGTACAGGCGAGCTGCGCGGCAAGCGGGCACGAGATCGCGTCGGCCAACCAGCCAGGCATCCACTTCGCCAACGCATCCCGCCAACCGGGTCCGAGCAGGATGATGCCCGCAGTAGCGAGCACCGACAACGCGAACCCGGCCGAGCGCGCGAGCGACGTGTCCAGAAGCAGCAACACAATCACCGCGACCGACAGACTGCGCACGGCGCGGCGCCGCCCTCCCCCACTGGTCATCGCCGCCAACGCGATCAGTCCCATCGCAGCCGCCCGAAGGACGCTCGGCTGTGGTCTGGCCAGGACGACGAACACGACGACCGTCAACAACCCGACCACGGTCAGCCCACGAGCCCGCACGCCGATCAGGCGCGCCAGCGGCAGGAGGAACGCGAGCAGGAGTGTCAGGTTCGTCCCGGAGACGGCGGACAGGTGCGTCAGGCCGGTGGTTTGGAAGTCCGCGTTCAGGTCCGCCGACACGCCAGACACGTCGCCCATGACGAGTGCAGGCACGAGCCCACGAACGTCCTCGGGCTCACCTGCGACCGCGTCCCGCAGTCCTGCCCGAACTCGCTCAGCTGCGCGCAGCCACCACGGCGGCTCGTCTACAGTCCTCGGCGGTGAGCGCGTCGAGAGCATCGCGGCTACCTCGGCGCCACCTTCTACCTGCTCAAGCCTCCCGCTCGCGTCAACATGCTGCCCGTACCTGACGTGCTCCCATTTCGCAGTCCCCACCACCAGCACCGGCGTACGCACCCGTTCCCGGATCGCGTGTCCCGAGCCGGCGCGGCTGCGGATCTCCTCGATGGTCGCTCTGACGACGACGTACGGCGGCCGTCTGCTGGTGGTGCTCTGCCGGAGTGACGGGTCCCCGTCGATCTTGAGCCGGACGGTGACCGTCGCCGAACGGGTCGCGAGTTCTTGTACTGGTCCTGCGCGGAGGGCAGCGGTGTGCAGCCCGGAGGCGATCGCCAGCCCGCCCAAAACAACCAACGAACCAACAACCGCCCAACCAGCCGCCCGACGAGCCGCCCAGCCAGTCACCGAATCAGTCACCGAATTACTCGCCGAACCAGTCGCCACAGGACCAGTCGCCGCCGGACCAGGCGCCGGACCACGCGCCGGATCAGTCGCCGAGCCGCCGGTCGAGGATGTCCGGCTCGGCTGCCGGCGACTCGGGCTCACCCAGAGGCGACTCCAGTTCGCCCAGCGGCTGGCATGCCGGACTACTGCAGTTCCAGAGCCGCGGTTCGACCGCCGGACGGTCAGCCGGAGTCGCACGGCCAATGTCGCGGCGAGCGTGAGCGTGAACCCGGCGACGATCCCAGCCACGATCGGCGACTGACCGACCAGCACCGCTGCAGCCAGCCAACCCACAGCCGCCGGGACGAGCAACCGCGCATCGAGCCGCTCAACCTCGGCCGCATCCGCGGAGATCAGTTCAGCATCCGCAGTCGTCGACTCACCAGCCCCCGCAGCCGCGCAAACAGGTGCGGCAGTTAGCGCGGGGCCAGGCACAGACGTTGGCCTGCGGATTGGCGCGCAGCTTGGAGCAGGGGTTGGCGCGGAGGTTGGCGTGCGGGTTGACCCGGGGCTTGGCGTGGAGGGTGGCGGAGGGGTTGGTGCGAGGTTTGGCGCGGGGCTTGGCGTGATGGGCGGCGGAGGGTTTGGTGCAGGGCTTCGCGTGAAGGGCTGCGCGGAGGTTGGCGGAGGATTTGGTGGAGGGTTTGATCCGGGGCTTGGCGTGCGGGTTGGCGGAGGGGTTGGCGTGCGGGTTGGCTCGGGTGGGTGGTTGGCGGGGTCAGGTGCGGACATGGGGTTTTAGGGAGTCGAACTTCTTGGGGCCTACGCCGGGGACCTCCTGGAGTTGGTCGATGGTGGTGAAGGGGCCGTTCTGGGTGCGGTAGTCGAGGATTCGTTGGGCCAGGACGGGGCCTACGCCGGGGAGGGCGTCGAGTTGGTCGAGGGTGGCGGTGTTGAGGTTGACGGGGGCGTCGCGGGCTGAGGTTGGGCTGGGGCCGCTGGTCGATGGTGGTTGGTTCGTGGGTGGGGGTTGGGTGGTTGCGCCGACGATGATTTGTTCGCCGTCGGTTACCTGGCGGGCGAGGTTGAGGGTGGTGAGGTCTACGCCTCGGAGTGGGCCGCCCGCGAGGGTGAGAACGTCGGCTACGCGGGAGCCGGCTGGGGCGCGGATGAGGCCGGGGCGGCGGACCTTCCCTGCGACGTGTACCACCACGAGTGGGCCGGCCGAGGTCCCGGCGCCGGGCGTCTGGTTGATGCCTGGAGTTTGGTTGGCGCCGGATGTTTGGTTGGCGCCTGGCATCTGGTTGACACCCCCGGTTTGGTTGGCACCGGGTGTCTGGTTGGTGGCGGCGGCGGTTTGGTTGGCGGCTGGCTGGGTTTGCGGCGAGGCGGGGCCTGGTTGGGCCCCGGGTGGCTGGCTTACTGCGGAGCCTGTGGTTGTGGTGGTTGGGCGGGTGTCGGGGAGGGCTTCGGGGCGGGCTCGGAGGAAGGTCCAGGCGGCCCAGGTCAGGCCGAGGATGAGGACTACGGCCAGGACGGCGATGTGGCGTGGGGTGAGAGACCAGCGGGCGTCGCGTAGTCGATCGGGTCGGGGTTGTTCGGGGGTCCATCCGCCTCGCACCTCATCACGCTCCTCCGGGTATTCGTCTCGGCTCTGCCTGTCGCTCGGCTGCCTGCCGCTGCGGCGTACGCCGCGATCAGCCGTAGTTGGCGCACCGTCCGGGTCGCCCAGGTGAGCGGTCCGCTCGGCGGCCGTCTGCCCTCCGGCCATCTCGTCGGCGGCGGTCCGACGGTCAGCGGTCCGACCGGCGGCGGGTGTCTGTCCGGCGGGTGTCTGCGCGGAGGGTGTCTGCCCGGCGTGGGTCTGCCCGGCGTGGGTCTGCCCGGCTTGGGTCTGCCCGGCTTGGGTCTGCCCGGCTTGGGTCTGCCCGGCTTGGGTCTGCGCGGCGGCGGGCTGTTCGGCTGGGGTTTGGTCGGCGTACGGGGTGTGAAGGTGGGTGGCGGTTGGGTGGGGGTGGTGTGGAGGGCGGGGGGTGAGGCGGGCGAGGGCTCGGGCTCGGGCGGCCGGGTCGAAGGGTGGGGTGCGGCGGAAGACCTTCACGCCCAAAGAAGGTACGAGTCCAGGGCGCTCCTGAGACCGCGACTTGAAAGCTGTGGAGAAACCTCCTGCTCTCGTCGGGAGCAGGAGGGGCGCTCAGGTGGGCCGACTCGTGGGGGCTGGAGACATCCTGCGGGGGCGGTGGACAGGAAATAGCCTGTCCCGAGAGCCCAGTGCCTGTTCACCGCACCCCAGATCGGGGCGCGCACGCGGACGTCTCGCCGTCCGCCTGAGGGCGTCGACCGCTGGCCGGCCGCGGCGAGGTTGGCCGGCTCGTGAGACTGGGAACATCCCGCGGTGGCGGTGAACAGGAAATAGCCTGTCCCGAGAGCCCAGTGCCTGTTCACCGCACCCCAGATCGGGGCGCGCAGGCGGACGTCTCGCCGTCCACCTGCGAGCGTCGGCCGCTGGCCGGCCGCGGCGAGGTTGGCCGGCTCGTGAGACTGGGAACATCCCGCGGTGGCGGTGAACAGGAAATAGCCTGTCCCGAGAGCCCAGTGCCTGTTCACCGCACCCCAGATCGGGGCGCGCAGGCGGACGTCTCGCCGTCCACCTGCGAGCGTCGGCCGCTGGCCGGACGCGGCGAGGTTGGCCGGCTCGTGGGACTGGGGACGTCCGGCGGGGGCGGTGAACAGGAAATAGCCTGTCGCCAGAGCCCGGTGCCTGTTCGCAGCACCCAGGTCGGGGTGCGGTGGCGGACGCGAAGTCTCGTCATCCGCGTGAGAGCGTTGGTCGCTGGCGGACCGCGGCGGCTGGGTCGTGGGGCGGGCGCCATCCTGTGGGGGCGGTGGACAGGAAATAGCCTGTCGCCAGGGCCCACTGCCTGTTCACAGCACCCGCTCGGGGCGCGCCGCGCGCTCAGGGGCGCGGCGCGCGTATGCAGGGGGTGGCGGCCAGCGCGGGCGGCGAGGGTGGTGGGCCGGGGCCAGTGGGCCGGGGCTAGTGGGGCGGGGGCTAGTGGGGGCTAGTGGGGGCTTATTACTACGGCTAGGAGGCCGGGGCCTACGTGGGCTCCTATTACGGCGCCTACTTCTCGGAGGACTATTTCGTCGGCTTGGGGGAGGCGGGTGGCTAGGTCGTCGGCGAGGGTTTGGGCCTTTTCCAGGTTGGCCAGGTGGTGGACGGCGACCTGGACGGGGGTGTCGCCGGCGCGTTGGACGGCGATGTCGGCGAGGCGGGCGATGGCTCGGCTGGAGGTGCGGACCTTTTCGAGCGGGACGATGCGGCCGCCGCTGATGGTGAGCAGTGGCTTGACCGCGAGCGCCGTACCAAGGAGAGCCTGTGCGGCGCCGATGCGGCCGCCGCGGCGGAGGTATTCGAGGGTGTCCACGTAGAAGTACGACGAGATGGACTTCATCCGGGCCCGGGCGGCGGCTTCGACAGCGATGGCGTCCTCGCCGGCGGCGGCTGCGGCGGCCGCGGCGAGGACCGGGAACCCGAGGCCCATGGCGAGCGAGCGGGAGTCGACCACGTGGACCGGGACCGGGGACTCCTTGGCGCCGATCATCGCGGCCTCGAACGTGCCGGACATATCACCGGACAGATGGATCGAGACGATCGCCTCGGCGCCGTCCGCGGCGCACGCGGCGTACGTGTCGGCGAACGTCTGGGGCGCCGGCCGGCTGGTCGAGACCGGTGTGAACGTCTTCAGCGCCTCCGCGACCGCGTCCGCCGAGGTGGCGCCGTCGTCGTACGACGTCCCGCCGATCACGACCTGGAGCGGTACGACGGTCAGCGGGTGGCGGAGCAGCTCGTGCGTGGACAGACCGGCCGTGGAGTCGGTGACGACCTGCACGCGGGCTGCCATGCAGCGAGGTTACCGGACAGTTAATGTCCGAGCGCAGTGCCAAACTCGACAAGATGAAGGAGACAGCGAGCGAAGTCACACAGTTGCAAGAGCTGCTCGACGCGGCGTACGAGCGGTCGACGGAGCATCTGCGCAACATCATCACGGGGCCGCGGCGGCTGGACGCGGGGGAACTGGTGCAGGTTCTGACCGGAATGTGCACGCTGAACCTGGCCACCGTGACCGCGCGCGGTGAGCCGCGGATCAGCGCGGTGGACGGGCACTTCCTGCACGCGCGATGGGTGTTCACGACCGCGGCGTCGGCGGCGAAGGCGCGGCACCTGAAGCAGCGGCCGGCGGCGAGCATCTCGTACGTCGACGGCGAGCGGATCGGGGTGTTCAGCCACGGGAACGTCGAGTTCCTGACCGCGGACCACCCGGACTTCGCCGAGATCGAGGAGCACCTCACCAACCACTACGGCAGCTCGCCGTCGAGCTGGGGCGACGACATCGTCTACTGCCGCCTCCAGCCTTCGTGGATGGTCGGCTACGCGTTCGACAAGTCGGCTGTGCTGGAAACACCAGCGAGGTGAAGACCACCCCTCCCGGGGCCTTCACCTCGCTTTGGTTGTGCCGGGCTACTGACGTCCCCTGTGCGTCACCAGCCCGGCTCGTTCTGCTGACTCCCCCTGGTTGTCAGCCGAAGTTGGTGGGTCCTCGGCGAGCTACTCCCCGTATCCGGCTCCGTGCGAACCGGCCTGACCGCGAGCTCGTCGAGGTCCCGGGAGGTCCCAGCGGCCGGCCCGCCGGTGGGTGACCAAACCCACCGGTACCCGCGCCAACCGGGTCGTGACACTCGTCCCCTGTCTCGTGTGCCTGACCCTGTGCTGGGACCCCGCCCCGGAAGCAGTGCCCTGACGGTGCACCGCGCCCGGTACAGGCAGGACAGATCCACACTCACAGCACTCCGGAGCTCTCGGCCGCCGGTCGGCGCCCCCACCAACCAGCCACCGGAGGCCCTCCGCGTCGCCTTCGCCGGGCGAGGCAGTTGAGCGGTGTGCCATGGCCTCTTCATGGTTCACCACCCTTTCGCTGCCGTAACCGGTGTCGGTCTCTGCTTCGTGGAACCTGCCCTACGGCTGTAATTCTTTGTCCGGCAGCCATGTCAGGACGAGGCAGAACAACCGGCAGTTACCCGGCAGCTTCAGCAGATCCGCGTCATAGAAGCGGCGACGAAAGCGCAGCGAGTACGTCGTTGGCCAGCCGCTGTACGGCGGCCGACGGGTCCGGCTCCGGCCACCCGTCCGCGACCGATGCGCTCTCGCAGGACTCCTGCAGGACCGCCCACGCGGTCGGCAGCATCGGCGGGTCCATCGACTCCTGCCAGGCCAGCAACTGGCCGCATACAGCGTCTCCGGCGTCCGAGCGTCCCAGTGCGTGCAGCACCGCCACAGCTTCCGGCAGTACTTCGAGCAGGTAGACGACCCGCCCTTCGAGCAGCAGCCGGTTCAGCGCGTCCAGGATCGTCAGGCGCGCCTGCTCGGCCTCACCGGCGGCACGAGCCAGCCGGGAGCGGTAGAGCATCACCAGGTAGTCGAAGTACCCACGGTGCCCGCGGATGTCGGCGTCGGCTTGGTCGAGCAGAGCCCGCGCCTCGTCGTACCGCCCGTCGTGGTACTCCACCATCGCGAGGCACCCGGCGACCTTGGTGCGCTCCGGGTCGTCCGACGCCTGGCTGTCGCGGGCGAGCTGTGCCCAGTGACGGGCGCCGGACAGGTTCCCCAGCTCCAGGTCGACGCGGCTGAGTGCCATGTACGCGATCTCGTCCGGGTAGACACCCGGATTGACCAGCGCGGCCTCCCACGCAAGCAGGAGCTCCTTGGCCTCCACCAAACGACCCCACCGCAGCAGCGCCAGTCCACAGGTCGCCTGCACGGTGGCAGACCGCTGTACGTCGCCATGCTTGCGAGCGTCATCTACCAGCGCAGGGATCTCGGCCAGGCTCTGTGTATCGAGCAGGTGCGACCCGGACGACACCCAGCCGCCTCGGGCGACCAGACCCATCTCCGTCTCGCCCGGGATCCGCGTACGCGCTTCCTCGTAGTGCCGACGCGCACCACGGATGTCACCGGTCAGACTGGACAGCCGGCCGGCGATGGCGAGCAGCCGCCCGCTCGTCTCCTTGTCGGACACGTTCTCGGCGCACAGCGTCGCCCACCGGATCCCGCTCTCGGCGACGCTCGCCTGGTACTGCCACGCGATCCGGAACCCGAGCACGATTCGCGCCGCGGTGTCCCACTCCCCCAGCTCGCCCGCTCGCTCCAGCGCCACCTCGAACAGTGCCGAGTTCGCATGCGCCGCCCGGTACCGCCGGTCGCGATCCGGTGACGACCAGGCGCCCTCGAGCCCCGAGACGTACGTCGTACACCACTCGACCGCCCGGTTCCGGAACTCGATGAGGTCGTCGCCCCGCGACGACAGCCCGGCGTACGCGTGCTCCCGGATCGTCTCCAGCAGCTTGTACCGCGCGCCGTACAACTGCTCGAACTCGTGCACCGGCTGCAGCAGCGACTTCTCCACCAGCTCGGCGAGCAGCATCGGTACGTCGCTCTCGTCGATCGGAGTGCCCGTGCAGACACCCGCGACAGCCTCGAGCGTGAACGGTGAACCGAGCACCGACGCCCGGTACAGCAGCTGCCGCGCCGGGTCCGAGAGTGCGTCGACGCTCCACGCGATGGTGTCTGCCAGCGTCCGCTGATGCGGCGCACCGAACCGCCGCGGACCGGACAGCAACCGGAACCGGTCGTCGAGCGCAGCGAGAATCGCCTCCACCGACAGCGACCCGGCCCGCGCGGCTGCCAGTTCCAGCGCGAGCGGCAGGCCGTCCAGTCGCCTGACCAGCCGCGCCACAGTCGGGGCATTCGAAGGGGCCAGCGTGAAGCCCGGCCGCACCCGCGCGACGCGGCGGCAGAACATCTCGACCGCCGGCGACGCCGCGATCGCCTCGAAGTCCTCGTCGTTGGCCGGTACGCCGAGCACCTGCACGCGACGTACCACCTCGTCCGGCAGGCCGAGCGGGATCCGGGACGTGACCAGCACACCGATCCCCGGGAAGCTGCGGACCATCCGGTTGGCAACCGTCGCAACGCCGTCGAGGACGTGCTCGGCGTTGTCCTCGACGATCACCAGGTCGCCGGGCCGACGTCCGGACAGTACGTCGTCGAGGTCCGACGTACCCGGTGCTGTGCCGAAGGCGTCCAGGATCGCCGACGGTACGGCGGCATCACGCTGGACGGTGGTGAGGTCGACGACCACGACGGTCGTGTCGGCGCCCGAGAACCGGTCGGCCGCGGCGAGCGCCAGCTCGGTCTTGCCGACCCCGCCGGGGCCGACGAGCGTGACGAGCCGGTTCTGCCGCAGCAGCGACTCGAGCTCGAACAGCTCCTGCTCACGACCGACGAGACCGTCCGGGATCGGGCGGGTGCCACGCCAGCGCAGGCCGGTCGGTACGGCGTCCGCGACCGACACAACCGGCGGCGACGGCGCCACCGCTCGTACGACGGGACGCACCGAGCCATGCCCCGCGGCCGCGAGGAAGTGATCGGTGTCGTCGGGCCGCAGACCGAGCGCCGAGGCGAGCAGGCGGACGGAGTCCTTGCGCGGGCGCGCGACCCGGCCGGCCTCCATCTCGCGGATCGACCGGACGCTCAGCCCGGCCCGGTCGGCCAGCTCCTCCTGGGAGAGGCCGGCCTGGACCCTCAAGTCGAGCAACAGATCGGCGAAACCTCGCCGACCGTCCGCCCGGCCATCCGTGTCCGACACAGCCTGTCACCCCTCTTAGGCCTCACGTTCCTGACACAACATAGCGTGACGGACGGGAACTCGCCGGAGGTGATCGGCGTGCGGGATGCGGCCTGGGTCACACCATTCGTTGACTCTGGCAACGGATTCGGCGGCCCGGAGAAATCCCTGCGAACTCAGAAATGCGCGTTTCAAGCAGTCGCACGAACCGAGCGGGATTCATTTTCGGGGGCGTACAGGGAAAGCACGCCGGCCCAGTCGTCGATCCGGGCGCGGGTATCCGCGCGGCCCGAGTCGGCATTCAGCAGGCTGCCGACAGAAATGCCGCGGGTGGCGCGAACCAGGAGCTCAGTGGTGACGTCGCGCAGCGTGTCAAGGGCAGCCATGGCGACAATTCAAGCGGAGTCGTGTTTCGCAAACGTAACGCGATCGGCAACATCACGATAAGTCACCAAAATCCCGGAAATGCTTGTTACCGGGTAGTCCACTAACCGGCCAGGAACGACAGCCGGACATGCCGGTCGGGATTGTCGCGATTGGTGTCGACCAGACAGATCGATTGCCAGGTCCCGAGCGTCAGCCGGCCCCTCAGCACCGGCACGGTCGCGTACGGCGGAATCAGGGCCGGCAGCACGTGGTCGCGACCGTGTCCGGGTGAGCCGTGCCGGTGCTGCCATTCGAAGTCGCGCGGCAACAGGTCCTCGAGCGCCGCCAGCAGATCGATGTCGCTGCCGGCGCCGGTCTCGAGGATCGCGATACCGGCGGTCGCGTGCGGCACGAACACGTGCAGCAGGCCGTCACCGCGACCGGAGACGAACTGGTCACACCGGCTCGTGAGGTCGAGGACGACCTCACGAGCACCGGTGTTGAGATCCAGGAGAACCGAATCCATCAGGCGGGGACGATGTTGACCAGCTTGGGCGCCCGCACGATCACCTTGCGGGTGCCGCGGCCGTCCAGCGCTTTCTGGATCGCCTCGGACGCCAGCGCCAGCTGTTCCAGGTCGGCGTCGGAGATGTCCGGCGCGACCTCCAGCCGGTCCTTCACCTTGCCGGCGATCTGCACCACGCAGGTGACCGAGTCCTGGACCAGCAGCGCCGGGTCGACCTTCGGCCAGCCCGCCTTGGCGACGGTCGGCTCGTGGCCCAGCTCCTCCCACATCTCCTCGGCCGTGTACGGCGCGACCAGGCTCAGCACGATCGCCACCGCCTCGACCGCCTCGCGCACCGCCGGGTCGGCCGCACCGGGACCGGAGTCGATCGCCTTCCGGGTCGCGTTCACCAGCTCCATGACGCGGGCGATCATCACGTTGAACCGGTGCGAGTCGATCAGCTCGGCCGCGTCCGCCACCGTCCGGTGGGTCAGCTTGCGCAGCTCGACGTCACCGGTCGAGGGGTCCGAGCCGACCGGCGACTCGACCGCTCCGGCCAGCCGCCAGGCCCGCTGCAGGAACTTCAGCGAGCCGCCCGGGGACATGTCGGCCCAGTCGATGTCGTCCGCCGGCGGACCGGCGAACACCATGGTCAGCCGGACCGCGTCGACACCGAACTCGTCGATCTGGTCACCCAGGTTCACGCCGTTGCCCAGCGACTTGCTCATCGACTTGCCCTGGTTGATGACCTGGCCCTGGTTCAGCAGCCGGGTGAACGGCTCCACGACGCTCAGCAGGCCCATGTCGTGCAGCGCCTTCACGAAGAACCGCGCGTACAGGAGATGCAGTACGGCGTGCTCCTTGCCGCCGACGTACTGGTACACCGACATCCACCGCTCGGCGGTGGCCTGGTCGAACGGGCCGTCGGTGTACTCCGGCGACAGGTAGCGCAGGAAGTACCACGACGAGTCGACGAACGTGTCCATCGTGTCGGTGTCACGCTCGGCCTTGCCACCGCACTTCGGGCAGTCGACCTCGACCCACTCGCGGGCCGCCGCCAGCGGCGACACACCCTTCGGCTGCAGGTCGGCGCCACGCAGGTCGGGCAGCTCCATCGGCAGCTGGTCGTCCGGGACCGGGACCTCGCCACAGGACGGGCAGTGGATGATCGGGATCGGGCAGCCCCAGTACCGCTGGCGGCTCAGCAGCCAGTCGCGCAGGCGGTAGTTGATCGTCCGCTCGCCCAGGTCCTTGCTCTCCAGCCAGTCGATGATCCGCGACTTGGCGTCGGCGATCTCCAGACCGTCCAGGCTGATCTCGTCGTTGGCGCTGTTGATCGCGGCGCCCTCGCCGGTGAAGGCCTTCCCGTCGAAGTCAGCCGGAGGCTGCACAGTGCGGACGATCGGCAGGTCGAACTTCTCCGCGAACTCCCAGTCCCGCGTGTCCTGGCCGGGGACCGCCATGATCGCGCCGGTGCCGTAGTCGGCCAGCACGTAGTCGGCCGCCCAGATCGGGATCCGCTTGCCGGTCACCGGGTTGATCGCGTACGAGCCCAGGAAGACACCGGTCTTCTCGCGCTCGGTGCTCTGCCGCTCGATCTCGGTGGTGGCCTTCACCTTCGTCAGGTACTCGTCGAAGGCGGTCTGCTGCTCCGGCGTGACCAGCTCGGCGGCCAGCTTCGCGTCCGGCGCGACGACCATGAAGGTGGCGCCGAACAGCGTGTCCGGCCGGGTCGTGAACACCTTGATCGGCTCGTCGCGGCCCTCCACCTGGAAGTCCGCGAACGCGCCCTCGGAGCGGCCGATCCAGTTGCGCTGCATCAGCAGGATCTCTTCCGGCCACTGCAGCAGTTCCATGTCGTCCAGCAGCCGCTGGGCGTAGTCAGTGGTCTTGAAGTACCACTGGGTCAGCTCCCGCTTGGTGACCTCCCAGCCACAACGCTCACAGCGTCCCTGGACGACCTGCTCGTTGGCCAGCACGGTCTGGTCGTTCGGGCACCAGTTGACGTACGACGCCTTGCGGTACGCCAGACCGCGCTCGTACAGCCGCAGGAACAGCCACTGCGTCCAGCGGTAGTACTCCGGGTCGGACGTGTGCAGCCGGCGCGACCAGTCGAAGCTCAGCGCGTAACGCCGGATCGACTCGGCCTGCGTCTCGATGTTGCCGTAGGTGTACGTCGCGGGGTGCTCGTTGCGCTTGATCGCGGCGTTCTCCGCCGGCAGACCGAACGAGTCCCAGCCGATCGGGTTCAGTACGTCGTACCCCTGCTGGAACCAGTAGCGCGCCAGGACGTCGTGCAGCGCGAACACCTCGGCGTGGCCCATGTGCAGGTCGCCGGAGGGGTAGGAGAACATCGTGAGCGCGTAGCGACGCTCGGCCGAGCCGTCGTCCTTCGCCTTGAACGGATCCAGCTTCTCCCACACCGGACGCCACTTGGCCTGCATGGCGTTGAAGTCGTAGCCGCCCCTGTCGATCTGGGCGTCCTCCACCTGCTCGCTCACGGTCCTACTCCATACTTCGTGTGTTTGTTGAGCCTAAATGTGCCAGAAGGCACCCCTGGACATAAAAAAGCCCCTCGCACAGGAGGGGACGCCGCACTGACCGGCGCTTCGGCGCCTGGATGCCAGCACGGCTAACTAAGGAGCAGGCTCACTCGCATAGGACCACTTTAGCACCGGTGCCGCGACCGTCCGAGACAGCCGCGGCACCGGGTGCTGTCAGCCGATCGGTACGCCGAACGTCTTCAGCCAGTCCTGGACGACCTTGATGTCGATCCGCTGCAGCCCGTCGAGGTAGCGGCAGTTCTGCGTGTAGCCGTAGCTGGTCACAGTCACCTGGTAGCCACCGTGGAACGTCGGGCCGCCGGAGTCACCGAAGCAGGTGCCGCCGGTGCCGCGGTTGTCGTGCTCGTTGCCGTTCACCTGCAGAATCTGCGGGGTGAGCTTCTGGCCGGGCTCGTCGGCCCAGCGCCGCAGCAGCGGGTACGACATCGGGGTCGGCTTCTGCGGACCTGAGTCGGCCTTGCGGACCTCCGTGCCGTAGCCGACGGAGCGGAAGATCGTGCTGTTCAGCTTGGGCTGCTGGTAGGCGTTGAGGTAGTTGGCGGGCGCGATCTTGGCCGGGGCGATGTTCGTGACCGGGCGGTCGAGCACGATCACGCCGACGTCGTTCCAGTTGGCCAAGTCGGTGAAGTCGGAGTACTTCGGGTGCGTGTACGCCGTACCGGACTTGTAGCCGGCCGCTTCGAGCTCAGCCTGCGTGTAGCCCTTCGCCGGGTCGGCAGCGACCGGGAACGGCGACGGCGGCTGCTCGGCGATCACCGAGTCGAACGTCACCAGGGTCTTCCCTAGGGTGCCCACTGTGCAGTGGGCCGCGGTCACGACCACGGTCGGCGAGACGAGCGTCCCCGTACACCGGAAGCGTCCGTCCGGTTGGTAGAACAGGATCAGACCGACGTTCGGATGCGCGTTGCCGTCGGGTTGTCCACCGGTGATCGCGCTGGCGGACAGGGCGGGCGAGACAGCCAGTCCGAGAGCCAGTGCGCAGATGCCGATGATGCGGCTGAGTCGATGCCTCATATGCCCCTCCAGGGGTACGGCGGAATGCCTGAATGCATTGGAGCAATGACTCAACGCGCTGTCCAGACGTCGTTTGACTACGCTCTGTCACCACGGTCGGTCTAGATGAATTCGGTGCCGCCGGCGCGGCGGTGGTTGCCGGGGGTCCGGCCGTACTTGCGTTTGAAGGCTGTGGAGAACGGACGTACGTCGGAGTAGCCGCAGGCTCTTGCTACCTCGGTGATGGACAGGGTGTGGTCCATGAGGAGCTGGGCGGCAAGCTCGAGGCGGAGACGGCGCAGCGTGGACATGATGGAGGCGCCGGTCTGTTGGGTGAACAGGCGTTCCGCGTGACGCTCGGACAGGTGTGCGGCGGCTGCTACGTCCCGGACGGTGATCGGGCGGGACAGGTTGTCGCGGAGATGACGCTGCATGGCGTCGACGACCAGCGGTCCTCTGTCACGCCGGACTGGTTCCACGGCTAGGTCGTCGTCCAGGGCGAAGGCTCGCGCGGTCTCCAGCACCAGAGTGGCACCGAGGGCGCCGAGCGCTGTGCTGTAGCCGGAGATCGGCGCAGCTGCCTCTGTCGCGAGTGCGGTGATGAGGGACGGTAACGAGCCGGCACGATCCGACATGACCGGTCCGTCGGCCCGAGTGAGCCCGGACCACCAACCGGGGAGATGCGGCGCGCCGGGAGCAGAGGCGGCTGGACGGAACGTGAAGCCCCAGAAAGCGATGCCCAGGGGCGCCGTCCGGCTCGACTCGATTTCGTGCACGTCGCCAGGGCGGGCCAGGAAGACGGAGCCCGGTACGACGTCGTACTCCGCCGTACCGCTGTTGAAGCGGCCCTCACCGGAGTACGCGAGGCAGACCTCGTGGAACGAGTGGCTGTGCCAGTAGTTGCGCCAGTACTCCGGCCGGTAGTGACCCCAGCTGAGGAAGTCCGCGCGGAAGCCGTCGACCTCGCAGGACTCCAGTAGTCCCGCGAGGTCGACGAACCGGTCCGCGCCGGCAACACCGGTCAGCGTCGAAGGGAGGGTCAAACAGCGCTCCTGCCAGTGGGGTCGACTCCGCGCAGCATCATGCCCTGGCCGAGCGACCACTCGTGCGTCTTGACGGTCGGCGGGTCCGACGGGTCGCGGTACTGGATCAGCCAGGTGGTGCGCGCCTCGTCACTGGTGTTCACCCCGGACCCGTGCACGGTCAGGTACGTGAAGAACAGTACGTCGCCTGCCTCGGCCGGCTGCGGCGTCGCCGCGTCGAACGACGGCTCCAGCAGGTGGTACGACCCCTCCGGGCTGTGCTCCCGCGGTCCCTCCTTGTGGCTGCCCGGAATCACCCGAACGCAGCCCTTCTCGACCGGCGCGTCGTCGAAGTGGAAGATCGCCGCCCCGACCCGGTGGTAGGTGTGCGGGAAGAACGGGTGGTCCTGGTGCAGCGGGAACGGCGAACCGTTCTCCGGCGGCTTCACGAACAGCTTGGTGTGGTGCAACTGCACGTCGTCCACACCCATCACCGCGGCGGCCACGTCGGTGAACCGCGGGTCCACCAGGAGCTTCGAGAACTCGGCGTCGTAGAACTGCGCGTCGTGCAGGTGCTGCAGCTTCGTCGGCGCCTCGCTCATGTCCCGGGCGGCGCCCCAGGTGGGGTCGTCGGTCCGGTTCAGCTGCGCCAGCAGGTCGTGGCTGCGCTGCCGGTAGTGCGCTGCTTCTTCCTTGCTGAGCAGGCCTTTCACCAGCACGAAGCCCTCGGCGGCGTACTGCTGCGCAAGCGTGGCCAGCTCCGGTTTCTCAGACGTGATCGTCATCTCGAATTCCTCCTGATCGGGTACTTCGAGATTACGAACGCCGGCGCCCGGACGGGAGGACCCGACCGGACGCCGATGTTCGTCAAACGGACATGGCTACTCGTCGGCCGGTTCCGAGTCGATCGGTACGGCGATCGGCCGCAGCCGGGCCCACAGCACGAACACGGCGGTGAACACCAGCATCCCGATGCCGCCCCAGAGGTTGATGTTGATCCCGGCTGCCTTGTCGATCTCGGGCTGCTTCTCGACGATGCCGAGGACGGTCAGCACGAGGCCGTAGATCCCGACCAGGGTCGCGATCACGATCCGGATGTCGAACGCCCCGGCCTTCTTCTTGTCTGCCATCACAGTGCTCCTTTCGCCGACCCTCAGCCGAAGACGATGTTCAGGACGATGGTCATCGCCAGCGAGATGCCGGCCAGCAGGACCGGCCTGCGGTACCAGCCGTGGTCACCCCGGAGCCTCACCTCGGTGCGCTGCTCCTTCGGTGTCAGCGAGTACACCAGGCCGACCAGCTCGGACTCCTCCTTGGGCCGGGTCACCGTGCTCACCAGGACGCTGATCAGGATGTCGACCACGAAGGCCGCGCCGGCGCCGACGAAGCTGGCGCCCTGACCGGGCAGGTTGATGACACCGGTCTCGGACAGGACGAAGACCAGGATCGCGGTCGCCGTACCGCTGACCAGGCCGATCCAGCCGGCCGCCGCGGTCATCCGCTTCCAGAACATACCGAGGATGAACGTGGCGAACAGCGGCGCGTTGAAGAACGAGAACAGCTGCTGCAGGTAGTCCATCAGGTTGCTGTAGCCGGAGGCGATCGCGGCCGTGCCGATCGCGATCAGCGTGCCCGCCACGGTCGCCCACCGGCCGGTCCGCAGGTAGAAGTCGTCCGGCCGGTCCTTGATGACGTAGCGCTCGATGATGTCGTACGACATCACGGTGTTGAACGAGCTCAGGTTGGCCGCCATACCGGCCATGAACGACGCCAGCAGACCGGTGATCGCGAGGCCGAGCATGCCGTTCGGCAGCAGGTCCCGCATCAGCAGCAGGATCGCGTCGTTGTAGTCGACCTCGCCGCTGCCGGTGGCCTTGAACTGCGCCAGTTCCGGCACGATGACCGCGGCGATGATGCCGGGGATGATCACGATGAACGGCACGAACATCTTCGGGAACGACCCGATGATCGGCGTCCGCCGGGCCGCCGACATGTTCTTCGACGCCATCGCCCGCTGCACCTCGACGAAGTTCGTCGTCCAGTAGCCGAACGAGAGCACGAAGCCGAGGCCGAACACGATGCCGATCACCGACAGGAAGTCGTTGCTGAACCCGCTGAGCGCGTTGCCCGGCCAGGCCGACATCTGCTCGCTACCGCCCGGCGACGCGGTCACCTTGTCGACCAGGCCCTGCCAGCCGCCGACCTTGTGCAGACCGATCAGGGTCAGCGGCAGCAGCGCGGCGACGATCACGAAGAACTGCAGCACCTCGTTGTAGATCGCCGCGGACAGGCCGCCGAGCGTGATGTAGCTGAGCACGATCACGGCGGCGACGATCACCGACACCCAGATCGGCCAGCCGAGCAGCACGTTCACGATGGTCGCCAGCAGGAACAGGTTCACGCCCGCGATCAGCACCTGCGCCAGGGCGAAGCTGATCGCGTTCACCAGGTGCGCGGGCTTCCCGAACCGGCGCAGCATGAACTCCGGCACGCTGCGGACCTTCGAACCGTAGTAGAACGGCATCATCACGACGCCGAGGAACAGCATCGCCGGGATCGCGCCGATCCAGAAGTAGTGCACGGTCGGCATGCCGTACTGCGCGCCGTTCGCCGACATGCCCATGATCTCGATCGCACCCAGGTTGGCCGAGATGAACGCCAGGCCGGTGACCCAGGCCGGCAGCGACCGGCCGGACAGGAAGAAGTCCAGGCTGTTCGACACCGCGCGTCTGGCCAGGTACCCGATGCCGAGCACGAACACGAAGTACAGGGCGATGATGATGTAGTCGATCGCCGTGGCATCCAGTCTGAGGATGGATTGTTGGGCAAGCATCGGGCCTCCGGACCGCCGGGTGTGACAGATCGTGTTGTTACCGCTCAGGAACGTTACTCCTACTTTCAATCAAACAGGCGGCGACCCGGCGGTCGACCGGTCTCCACCCGGATCTCCACCCGTGGTCGGTCCCCTGGAAAGACCGGCAGACCTACCGTCCGTGGCATGAGCTTCGGAACGTTGCCCAACGCACTCGTCGTGATCGCCGTCGTGGTGGCCGTGCTCGCCCGGCGGCTGTCCTGGTCCGAGCTGGAGAACTCCGACACCGACGTGTGGCGCGGCCCTGTCGTGCTGATGGGGGTCGGGGTCTACCAGCTGTACGACCGGCACACCGGCCTCGGCGTCGTCGACGTCGTACTGCTCGTCGCCGGCGCCGCGGTCGCACTCGTCGCCGGTGTCGGCTCGGGCCGGGTCGCACAGGTCGAGCGGCGCGCCGGGAAGGTGTTCTTCCGCCTCGGGATGCCCGGGCTCGGCATCATGGTGGCCTACCTGGTCGTCCGGCTCGGGCTCGCGGGACTCGGCCACCTGCTCGGCGCCACGGTCGCCGGCGGCGGCGCGCTGATGGTCTCGATGGGTGCGAACCTGTTGACCCAGTCGCTAATCATCCAGAGCAAGGCGAGCCACATGGCCGAGGAGTACACCACCCAGTGAAGCTGAAGGCGCTGCTGCCGCCGCGTCCGCACGGAGAGAGCGGCTGGGTCGGCCGGCTGCTCACCACAGGTGTCGCGGTCGCCGTTCTGGCCACCGCACGCCCCGCGGCCGCGTGGGTCTGGGTCGTGCTCGGTGTGACCTTCGCCCTCTTCGTGGTCGGCTCGGTGCTGATGACGGCTCGCTCGTACGTGTCGCTAGCACTGCTAGCCACCGTCGCGGTCAGCAACGCGCTGATCGCGGGCTATCCGCAGTCGAACGCCCTGGTCCTGGTGCTGGTCGCGATCACCGACATCGCCGTGATCGACTTCGGGCGACGCGGCAACCAGCCGATCGTTGCTGTCGGCATCGGTGTCGCGGCGGCCTACGCGGGGTCGGCGTGGTGGTTCGGGCAGCCGGACACCTGGTACTTCTCCCAGCTGCTCTGGACCGCCGTCCTGACCGCCTTCGGGTTGAACCGGCGACAGTACGAGGTGCAAGCGCGGCAGACCGAGCAACTGCTTGAGCAGACCCGGTTGGCCCAGAGCGAGCACGCCCGCGCAGCCACGCTGGAGGAGCGCGGGCGGATCGCTCGGGACCTGCACGACGTACTGGCGCATTCGCTGGGCGCATTGAGCGTTCAGCTCGAGGTGGCCGAGGCGCTGCTGGATGAGCGTGGTGACACGGCCGGTGCGTTGGAGCGGGTACGTCGCTCGCGCCGGCTCGCCGTACAGGGGCTGACTGAGGCGCGGAACGCTGTAGCTGCGCTGCGGGCAGATGAGGTGCCTGAGCTCCCTGCAGCGCTTGCTGAGCTCGCAGAGCACCACGAGAAGGACCATGGAGCCCGTGCGCGGCTGTCCGTCACAGGTGCGCAGAAGAGGCTCGACTCCGGTGTCACGGTCGCCCTGCTCGGTGCAGCTCGCGAGGCACTGACCAATGCGGCCAAACATGCACCTGGTCAGGCAGTGGAGGTGCAACTCGCTTATCAGGACGGCGTACGGCTGTCCGTGCGGAACAAGGGTGTGACGAGTGGTGAGGGCTTTGGGCTGGCAGGGATGCGGGAGCGGTTGGCTCTGGTGGGTGGGACGTTGACAGCCGGTGCGGACGGCGACGACTGGTTGGTGGTGGCAGAGGTTGACTGACCCAATCCGAGTGGTCGTCGCGGACGATCAGCAGGTCGTACGGGAAGGACTGGTCGCTCTGCTCGGGCTGATCGACGGCGTCGAGGTGACCGGCGCGGCCGCGAACGGCGTCGAAGCCGTCGACCTGGTTGCCCGGGGCAACGTGGACGTGGTGCTGATGGACCTGCGGATGCCGGTCCTGGACGGGACGCAGGCGACCGCGCGGATCACGGCCGACTTCCCGGACGTCGCCGTACTCGTGCTGACCACGTACGCCGACGACGCCTCGATCGCGAACGCGCTCCGCGCCGGAGCCCGCGGCTACCTCACCAAGGACGCGGGCCGCGCCGAGATCGGCGCCGCGCTGCGGTCGACCGCGGCCGGGCAGTCCACGTTCGATCCCGAGGTCTCGAAGCGTTTGATCGCGGGGCTCACGCCAACAGCCTCCCCGGACAGCGACGGGCTGACGGCCCGGGAGACCGAGGTACTGCGGTTGATCGCGCAGGGCCTGAGCAACCCGGAGATCGCCGGGCAGCTGTTCATCAGCGAGGCGACCGTGAAGACGCACATCAACAACACGTTCGCGAAGATCGGCGCCCGGCACCGCGCGGAGGCGGTGCGATACGCCTATCGCAAGGGGATCGCGTCAGATCCGTAGCTCGGCGACGACCGGCCGGTGGTCGCTGCCGGTCGAGCTCATCACCCAGGCCTTGGTCGGGGTGACGCCGCGCACCAGGATGTGGTCGATCCGCGCCATCGGGAACTTCGCCGGCCAGGTGAACCCGAAGCCGGTGCCGGCCGCGCCCTGCGCCGAGCGGAGGCCGGCCGTCAGCGGGGCGAGACTGCGATCGTTCGCCGTACCGTTGAAGTCGCCCATCACGATCACGCCCGCGAGGTGCTCGTCGGCGATCTGCCGGCCGAGGGCCTTGATCGTGTCGTTGCGCTGGTCCGACGTGAAGCCGCTGGTGCCGACGCGGACCGAGGCGAGGTGTGCGACGTACACGGCGACCTTGCCCTCCGGCGTGCTGACCTCCGCGCGGAGCGCACGGGTCCATTTGAAGCCGACGTCGACGGACTTGGTCTCGACGACCGGGTACTTCGACCAGAGGGCGACCGTGTCGCGGGACACCTGGTACGGGTACAGCTTGGCGAAAGCAGCCTTGTAGACCTTCAGGTCCGACGCGGTGAGCTCCTCGAGCGCCATCACGTCGGCGTCGGCCGCGATCAGGTCCTGCGCGGTCTTCTCCGGGTCCGGGTTGGCGGCGTCGACGTTGTGCGTCAGCACGCGCAGGTCGTACGCTCCCCCGCCACCCTTGCCCGGGACGAGCAGGTCGCCGAACATCAGGCCCCACACGAGCGCGGGGACCAGCAGCGCGACACCGGCCGTTGCGGACCGCCGTACGAGAGCCGCGACAGCGAGGACCGGTACGGCGAGGCCGACCCAGGGCAGGAAGGTGTCGAGCAGACTGCCGAGGTTGCCGACCGAGTTCGGAACGTAACGGTGGAACAGCAGCGGCAGCACCGACAGGATCGCAAGCACCGCGATCACCCGGCCGCGCCTCCACATGCCACCCATCTTCCTCCGCCGCGCGCTGGTGCTCGGCGGCGGCGGTTTGCGTGCGGCGACAGCTGATTGGCGGTCCGGCATGCAGCGATTGTTGCGGACGGCCGGGCCGGACCAAAGTCCGTGCACCGTCAGGTACGGCGATTTCATCCGTACGGACGATCGTCCGGCACCGTAATGATGAGGAATCCATGAGAGCTCTGGTGCCTTCGGGTGACCGCATCGCACAATGCCCGTATGCCGTCAGCGCAGATCACCGAGCCGTTCGTCGTCAAGCGCCACGGGCTCGGTACGACGAAGACCGCGCTCGCGCTCGGCACCGTGGTGTTCGGCCTGATGGTGGCGCTGACGCTCGCGATCGTCGTGGTGCAGGCGATCCGGGGCGCCTCGATCCGGGAGCCGCTCGAGGCGGTGTGGCTGAGCTGGGGCGGTACGCCGCTGATCTTCGCGGTCGGGCTGCCGATCCTGCTCGTGGTCGGTGCGATCACCGCGCTGGAGGAGCGCCGCGAGGAGGACGCCGACGACGTACTGCTGACCGTGGACGAGGCCGGCATCTACCTCGGCGGTGAGCAGCCGCGCACGATCCCGTGGGGCGAGATCCGCGGCGTCTGCCGGCTCGAACGCCAGGACAGCGAAGAGACGTGGGAGCCGCGGCTGGTGGTCATGCTCGTCGACGAGGACGCACTCCCCCGCAGCACGAAGGCCTGGGGCCCGTCCTGCCCCTGGCCCGGCACCCACGAGATCCTCGCCCGGTCCCTCCCGTACGACGACCTGGTCACCGCCATCGCCCAACGAGCCCCACACATCCACGTCACCAACCGCGGCCGCGTCCAGGACTGATCACCGGTTACCGTCGGGACATGACGGCTCCTGACATCGGCAGTGCGGAAGAGCAGGCGCGGTACCAGCGTGGGCTGGAGGTTCTGAGCGGTATCGACGGCGGCGGCGCGCCTGCCGTGATGGACAGTCTCGGGGACATCGCCCCGGCGCTCGCGCATCACATCGTGGCGTTCGGCTTCGGTGACCTCTACTCCCGGCCGGCGCTGGCTCCCCGGCAACGCCAGCTCGTCACCCTCGGGATCCTGGCCACGCTCGGCGGCTGCGAACCCGAACTGGAGGTGCACATCAAGACCTCCCTCAACGTCGGCCTCACCCCGGCCGAGATCGTGGAGGCGTTCATCCACACCGCCGGGTACGCCGGCTTCCCGCGCGCGATCAACGCGATCACGGTCGCCAAGAAGGTCTTCGCCGAACGCAACCTGCTACCGGTCACGGAAGGATGAGCTCATGGCACACCTCGTCTACTCGGCCATCGCCTCGCTCGACGGGTACATCGCCGACGCGAACGGCTCGTTCGACTGGGCCGCGCCGGACGAGGAGGTGCACGCCTACGTCAACCAGCTCGAGCGTCCGATCGGCACCTATCTGTACGGCGGCCGGATGTACGCCACCATGTCCTACTGGGAGACCGCCGACGACCCGGCACCGGTGAGCCGGGAGTACGCCGAGATCTGGCGAGCCGCCGACAAGATCGTCTACTCCCGCACCCTGCCGGCGGTCACCACCACCCGCACCCGCCTGGAACGCGACTTCACTCCCGACGGCGTGACCCAGCTCAAACAGTCCTCGCCGAGCGCCATCTCGATCGGCGGCGCGAACCTGGGCGGCCAGGCTCTCCTGGCCGGCCTGGTCGACGAGATCCACCTCTTCCTCGTCCCGGTCATCGTCGGCGGCGGCACGCGAGCCCTCCCCGACGGTCTCAAGGTCGGTTTGGAACTCGCAGCCGAACGACGCTTCGCCAGCGGCGTCGTCCACCTCCACTACCAGGTAACGAACTAGCCCTTCGGGCCGAGCAGCTTCTCCAGGTCGGTCAGGACGCCCATCGCGCCGATCGGGCCGAGGCCGAGGAACCAGACCTCGTCGTCGACGCGGGCCGACTTGCCGGCCTTGACGGCGGGCAAGGACTTCCAAAGGTTGCCGTTGACAACCTTGGTCTCGTCGGTGGTGTCGGGTTTGCCGTAGCTGGAGTAGAAGATCCAGTCGCCGACGGCCTGGCCGATGTTCTCCTGGGAGACCTCGACGGCGAGGTCCTGCACGTCCTGGATCTTCGGGCGCGGCAGGCCGACGTCCTTCAGGATCACGCCGATGAAGGACAGGTTGCCGTACAGACGGATCTCACCGGGACGGAACCGGACCAGCGAGATCGTCGGCGTACCCTGCACCTTCGACTTCACCTCGTCGGCGCGCTTCTGGTAGTCGTTCAGCAGCGCGGTCGCCTTGTCCTCCTCGCCGACCGAGTCCGCGACCAGCAGGAAGTTCTCCTTCCACGGGAACCCGGGCCGGATGCTGAACACCGTCGGCGCGATCGCGCTCAGCTTCTCGTACAGGTCGTTGGCCCGCAGCTTGCTGCCCAGGATCAGGTCCGGCTTCAGTGCCGCGATCGCCTCGAGGTTGAGCTCGCTGATCCCGCCGACCGTCTTGATCCCCTGCGCCTTGTCGGCGAGGTACGACGGTACGCCGCTCTGTCCCGCCGTCGTCGCCATCCCGACCGGGGTGATGCCCAGCGCCAGTACGTCGTCCAGCTCGCCACTGTCCAGGACGACCACCCGCGACGGCTTCGCGGGGATGTCGGTCGAGCCGAGCGCGTGCTTCACCGTCCGCGGGAACGCCCCCGGCGCGGCGTCCGAGCCGAGTTTCGCGGTCTCCGCGTCGGCGGTCTTGAACAACCGCCCGCCGGTCGCCACTTCCTTGTCACCGACGCCGGTGTCCGCACTCTTGGTGTCCCCGCCGCCACACCCGGCCAGCACCAGCACAGCGGACGCCACGACAATCCCGATCAGCCTCTTCACAGCCGCTGACCCTACAACAACCCAACTAAGGCAACCCTAACCAGGTCCACTTTGAGCACGCGCCAACCATCTCGCCGCACCGAAAACGGTTGGCCGGTGCCCAAAGAAGGTCGAGGGCGACTTTGTGCACCACGTCCGTACGGCGGGGCGTCGGGCGCGCGGATGTGGTGCACAAAGTGGGGCTCAGAGGGGCAGGGTGCGGGACTCGCCGGGGGTGAGGGTGATCGTGAGGGTGGTGTTGGGGGTTAGGGCGATGCGGTGGGTGCCGACGTGGGTTGCGTGTACGGCGACCTCGGCCAGGCGGCCGTTGCGCCAGGTGGCGTCGAAGGACAGGCCGCCCCGCGCTCGCAGGCCGCGGAACGAGCCGTCGGGCCAGCCCGCGGGCAGCGCCGGCAGGAGGCGGATGACGTCGGTGTGGCTCTGCAGGAGCAGTTCGGGGATGCAGCCGGTCAGGCCGAAGTTGGCGTCGATCTGGAAGATGTCGCCGTCGCGGTGCAGCAGGTTGCCCGAGACGAGCCGGCCCAAGTAGTCCTGGATCACCTCGACGGCCCGCGACGACTCGAACAGCCGCGCCCACAGCGCCACCAGCCAGGCCGCGGTCCAACCACCGTTGGTGGCACCCGCGGTCCGCAACTCCAGAGACGCACGAGCCGCCGCGGCGAGTTCCGGCGTACGCGCGGGGTCGATCTCGGCGCCCGGGTGGAGACCGTACAGATGCGACTGGTGCCGGTGCTGCGGCTCCGACGGCTCCCAGTCCGTCGGCCACTCGTGCAGCCGTCCGTCCGGTGTTACCCGGATCGCAGGCAACCGATCACGAGCGGCCGCGGCGCGCTCGGCCAACGACGAGCTCAGCCCAAGCACACCTTCCGCTTCGACCAGGTTCGCGAACAGCTCGCGGATCAGCCAGATGTCGTACGTCGACGTGAGGTCGACCGATGCCTTCGCACCGGAGGGCAGCACGAAATGATGCTCCGGCGCAGTCGACGGGATGAACTGCAAGTCCTCGCCATCGTCGACGAGCATCGCCAGTACGAACTCCGCGGCACCCGCGATCACCGGGTACGCCCGCTCCCGCAGGAAGTCCACGTCCACTGAGAACCGGTAATGCTCCATGAGATGCGCCGTCAGCCACACCCCACACGTCGCACACATCGACCACACCGGATCGTCCCCGCCGCCGCCGACGGGCCAGGTCGCCATCCAGATGTCCGCGTTGTGATGCGACACCCAGCCAGGAGCGTCGTACAAGATCCGAGCCGTCTCGGCGCCCGACGAAGCCAGGCCTTCGAGCAGATCGGTGAATGGGTCGAAGCACTCGCTCAACCCGGTCAGGTCGGCGAGCCAGTAGTTCATCTGGGTGTTGATGTTGTTGGTCCAGTCGCTGGCCCACATCGGCCGCCGGTCCTGGTTCCAGATGCCCTGCAGGTTGGCCGCCTGCGTCCCAGGGCGGGAGGACGCGATCAACAGGTACCGGCCGAGGTTGAAGGCCAGCGCGACCAGATCCGGATCGTTGCCCCCGGCAGCGACCGCCGCGACCCGCTCGTCGGTCGGCAGGTCCACCGGTCGGCCGAGCTCCAGCGACGCCCGGTCGTACAAAGCCGCATGATCCTCGACGTGCCGCTCCCGAAGCTTGTCCACGGCAACCGAATCGAGTATTGCGACCGCCTCCTGCAACGCGACCAGAGGATCGCGGCCGGGCCGCACCGACCAGCCTTCGAAGGTGCTTGCCGCCGACAGCAGCATGGTGACGCGGTCGGCACCCCGGACCGCGACGCCGGCAGCCGAGGTTGTGACGCCACCACCCCCGGCGAAGGCACGCAGCGCGACACCGAACCCGATCCCGCGCCCGTCCTCGTACCTGATCGGGTCCGGACTCTCCCGGTACTCGATCGTCAGATCCGACGGCGCCCGACCGACGACGCCATAGGTGCCATCGGCAACTTCCACCGCGATCGGGTGCTGGCTCTCCAAGCTCAGATCCAGCGAGATCGCACCCGGCTGATCAGCCGTGATCGTCCACGCCAGCACCTGGTCCGGCGCGGACACGAAGGTCTCACGCCGGAACCGGGTGCCGTCCACTGTGTAGTCCACGCCCACGACGCCGGTGCTCAGGTCGAGCGTCCGCCGGTACTCCGTCGCCGTACCGGCCGACCGGATCACCAGGTCGGCGAGCGGCTGGTACGACTCCACCAGCGGACCCTGCAACGCGCGGGTCCGCTCGGTGGCCGCCAGCTGATCGCCTTCCTCCAGCAACAACCGGCGTACGTCGGCCAGCACCGCCGGCCCGTCCGGGACGGTCAGCGTGCGCGGACCGTCACCGGACCAGACGTCGTCGAGGTTGAGCGCGATCCGCTCGTCGGCGACCCGGCCGTACACCTTCGCGCCGAGATGCCCGTTGCCCAGCGGCAACGCCTCGAACCAGTCTGCTGCAGGGGTGTGGAACCACAGGAGGTGGGACAACTACTTGCTCCCGGACTTGAACTTGTCGTAGGCCTGCTGGTTGATCTCCAGGTACCGCGGCATGCCGGTGCTCTCGAGCCCCTTCACGTACGCGTCCCAGTCGGTGTCGATGTTCTTCGAACCGGTGATGAAGGCCAGCTGGTTCTGGTTCACGTAGGTGTTCAGGTTGGTCTGCAGCGTCGCGAGCTCACCGCTCAGGCTCGGGTCCGGCCAGACCGAGGTCTGCGGGAACCACTGCGCCTTGTCCTCGTGGCCCTCGTACTGCTTGGTGGCCTGGAACAGCCGCCGCTCCAGGCCGTCGGAGGAGTAGATGTCCTTCGGCACGACCTGCGAGTTCCGGAACGCCAACGTGATGTTGTACTGCGCCATCGCGTCCCAGGACAGGTTCTTCGGCTGCTTGTCGCCCGAGAACCGGTACCAGGCCGGCTGACCGTCCAGCGCGATCTCGCCGGCCTTGGGCTTGCGCCAGCCGACGTTCTCCGGGCCCATCAGCGAGACCTCACGGCCCTCGTCGCTGTAGATCCAGTCGAGCATCTTGATCGCCGCGACCTGGGCCTCCTTGCTGGCCTTGTTGGTCAGCATGAACGTGTAGCCGGTCGAGCTCGGGTAGTTGAGGCCGGTGTAGCTCTTACCCTCCGGACCGGTCAGCGGCGGCACCGCGTCGTACTGCTTGTCCCGCCCGTCCTTGGAGCCGAGCTGGACGAAAATGCCCGGCCACAGCACCGGCACCGAGCCCAGTACGACGGCCTTCGGGTTGTTGCCCTGCGCCTGCAGCGCCTGCGCGTTCTGCGTGAACGCGGCCTGGTCGATCAGCCCGTCCTTGTAGAGGCCGCGGATGTACTTCAGGCCTTCCTTCCACTGGTCCGACGTCACCGGCGTGACGACCTTGTCGCCGTTCAGCGTGAGCAGCGACCGTACGCCGTTGTTCGCACCGACCGGGTCGTAGGCGAACGCGTTCATCAGGTACGCGATCAGGCTGCTGTCCTGGGTGTCGGTCGTCATCGGGATCTCGTCGGCCTTGCCGTTGCCGTTCGGGTCCTTGGTCTTGAACGCCTCGAGCACCGTGCGCAGCTCGTCGGTGGTCTTCGGAACCTGCAGACCGAGCTTCTTCAGCCAGGTGCTGTTGATCCACAGCTTGTCCGGGTACATGCAGTGGAAGCAGTCCGACCACTGCGGCAGCGCGTAGATGTGCCCGTCGGGCGCCGTCGACATCTCCTTGAACGTCTTGTTGGAGTCCAGGGCCTTCTGGATGTTCGGCGCGTTGTCCTTGATCAGGTTCTCGAGCGGCTGGGCGACACCCTGCTGGCCGAGCTTCAGCACCTCGGCCTGGGTGAAGCCGTCGACCCACGGGATGAGCAGGAACAGGTCCGGGTAGTCGCCGCTGGCCAGCGCGATCTGCCGCTTCTCCTTGGCCGGACCGGCGTCGAACGTCGTCGTCTGCCAGCGGAACTGGATCTTGAACTTGTCACTGACGAGCTTGGTGACGGCGTTGGTGTCCAGGTTGGTGCCGTTGGACGGGTCGGCCGGTGCGAACGCGTCGATGATCACCTTGCCGTCGGAGGAGGTCTCGTTCGCGGCCCCTTTGTCCGACTTGTTCGAGCTGCACGCCGCCAGGGCGAGCACGCCGGCCACGCCGAGCGCGGCGACCTTGCTCACGGATGAGCGCATTTCTGGGTTTCCCTTCTGGAGGTGGGCGTCTCAGCCCTTGACCGCGCCGACCATCACGCCCTTGGTGAAGTGGCGAGCGACGAACGGGTAGATGATCAGTACGGGCAGACTCGAGATGACGATGAGCGCGTACTTCAAGACGTTGGCCAGCTGTTGCTGTTCGAGCTGCTGCGCCAGGTTCTGCGAGGCCGGACCGCCGGCCTGGTTCAGGATCAGCACGTTCCGCAGCACGATCTGCAGCGGGTACAGGCCGGGGTCCTTGAGATAGATGAGCGCGTCGAAGTAGCTGTTCCACTGGAAGATCGCGTACATCAGCGCGATCACCGCGATCACCGGTTTGGACAGTGGCAGCACGACCGACCACAGGAAGCGCAGGTCACTCGCACCGTCGATGGTGGCCGCCTCGTACAGCTCGTCCGGGATCGTGCTCCGGAAGAACGTCCGCGCGATGATGACCTGCCAGACCCCGATCGCGCTCGGGATCACCATCGCCCAGCGGGTGTTCAGCAGGCCGAGGTCCTGGACCACCAGGTACGTCGGGATCAGGCCGCCGGAGAACAGCATGGTGAAGATCAGCACGCTCATGATCACGTTCCGGCCGAAGAACGTCCGGCGGGACAACGGGTACGCGATCGCGATCGTCAGCGTGACGCTGATCAACGTGCCGCCGACCGCGTAGATGAACGAGTTCAGGTAGCCCCGCATGATCTGCGGGTCGCCGAGCGCGGTCTTGTAGGCCTGCAGGCTCGGTTCGATCGGCCACAGCAGCACCCGGCCGGCACTCACCGCCGACGGGCTGCTGAACGAGTTCGCGACGATGTAGACCAGCGGCACCGCGACGACGATCAGCGCGATCCAGAGCATGATCCGCACGCCGATCAGGAAGATCCTGTCGGTGCGCGTCTCCTCGATCGTGGTGCGCTCCGACCGCTTCTCCGCCGTACGCCGGAATCCTTGCAACGTGACGCTCATGACCACAGTCCGTTTCCGGTGATGCGCTTGGCGGCGAAGTTCACGCCGAGCAGCAGGAACAGGTTGATCACCGAGTTGAAGAGCCCGATGGCGGTCGCCATGCTGAAGTCGGCGTTCAGCAGACCGGTCTTGTAGACGTAGGTGGCGATGATCTCGGACTGCGCGGTGTTCAGCGGGTTCTGCAGCAGGAACGCCTTCTCGAACCCGATCGACATGATGTTGCCGACGCCCAGCACCAGGATGATCACCGCGGTCGGCATGATGCCCGGCAGGTCCACGTTCCGGATCCGCTGCAGCCGGCTGGCGCCGTCGATCCGCGCCGACTCGTGCAGCGCCGGATCGATCCCGGACAGCGCGGCCAGGTAGATCACCGCGGAGTACCCGGTGGTCTGCCACACGTCGGACCAGACGTAGATGTGCCGGAAGTAGTCCGGCTTGCCGAGGAAGTCCACGGACGGTACGCCGAACAGCCCGATCGCGTCGTTGACGAACCCGAGCCGCGGCGACAGCACCAGGATCGTCATCGACACCACGACCACGGTGGAGATGAAGTACGGCGCGTACGTGACCAGCTGGACGAGCTTCTTGAACCGTCCGTTGCGGATCTCGTTCAGCGCGATCGCCAGGATGATCGGGATCGGGAAGCTCGCGAGCACCGTGTAGACCGACAGCAGGAACGTGTTCTTCACCAGGGTCCAGAACACCGGGTTCTGGAAGAACAGTTCGAAGTTGCGGAAGCCGACCCAGTCGCTGCCCCACGGGCCCTTGATCGGGCTGTAGTTCTTGAACGCGATCACCGCGTTCGCGATCGGGACGTACTTGAAGATCACGAAGTACGCGAGCGGTACGACGACCAGCAGGTAGAGCTGCCAGTGCCGCCGGAGACTGCGCCAGGCCTGGGTCCGGCGACTCGTTCGCGGTGGTTTCCGGGCGGTTGCCGCCGCCGGCGGTGCCGGTGCCACCGGTGCCGGTTTCACCTCGAAGGTTGCGCTCACTCCGCATCCTTTCCCTCACGCGCTGGAGTGGAACCGATATCCGATAGGATCTCGGGTTTCGCTATCCCGGAGGATGACACACAACCCCGGCGGAGCGGAAGACTTCCTGCCCGGGTCGATACCGGACGGTGACCGATGCGCTCAGATCCCTTGCCAGCAAGGGTTTTCCGGCGTTGCCCCCAGCAACTACCGGTAACGGAACGACAAAGGGTCCGATGGCTCGCCATCGGATCCGGGCATCCGTCGATCACGCCCGGGGTCGCTCTGAGCCACCGGCACCGGGTCGATCGATAATTTATTTCTTCTGTTAACTATATCGCAGTCAACCTGCCGGCGACGGTCTATGTCAAGACCTGGCCGCGGCCAGCTGCCGGGCGATCATCGCCTCGTCGAAACAGCCCGCCTGCCGGCCGTTCCAGAGCTCGGCCATCACCATCAACACCCGGAACACAACCCGCAACGGCCCGATCGCAGCCAGCTCATGCCCGTCGAGCGGATCGGCCGCGGCCCGCTGATAACCACCCAGCAACTCCGGCCCCGTCCGGGCAATCACCAATTCCCAGACACGACTGTCCAGGTGACACAGATCGAAGTCGATCACCCCGGCGAGACGACCGTCGTCGTCGAAGTGCAGGTTCCAGCTCGCGAAGTCCCCGTGCACGATGGTCTGCGGCAGTCCCAACAGGTCGTACTCCCGCACCAGCTCCTCGGCGCCGTACATCGCGCGTGCGGCCCGGTCGGCAAGGTCGGGCCGCTGCTCGCGGAGCAGTTCGACGCCGCGGTCCCAGCCTTGGAACTCCCCCATCGCGTCCAGGTCCGCGGCCTGGAAGAACCCGGGCCGCGAGCCGAGGTCGAGGTCGCCCAGATCGGCGTGCAGCCGGGCGAGCACCTCGCCGCGCTCGGCCTGCTGCGCTGCGGTCTCGTCCTGGTGGGGTTGGCCTGGCACGAAGCGGGTGACTGCCCAGAGGCGCCCGTCGTACCGGATCGGGCCGGCGATCCGCGCCGGGACGCACCATCCGCGGGCTGTGAGGTGATCGAGCACCTGGGTCTCGAAAGTGAGGTCCTCTTCAGTCCTCAGCAGGTGGTAGCAGCGGAGAATGTGGTGCTCGCCTTCGGTGGTCCAGAGATGCCAGTTGCCGTTGCGGGCCGAGTCCTCGTCACCGGGTCGGGTCGGTTCCACTCGCGTCGACTCGATTCCCAATGCGTCCACCACATCACCCAAGGCGACCATTCGTTCATCCTGGCAGGTTGGGATAGTTGGTCGTGTGGAATTTGTGGACGGGCGGGCGGTCGTTGACGGGGTCGTGGTCGGGTCTACCGGGATGCGGTGGTGGGACGAGGTCGCGGCCGGCGTCGGCGCTGCTCCGGGCCAATCACGCTGCGCTATGGAAGTCCGGCGTACGGGAGGCGTCGCTGTGGACCGTGCTGGAGAACCCGACCGGGAGCGTCGCGCTGTACGAACGGGCCGGCTACCGCCTCGTCGAGCGGCAGCCGCGCTACCGGAAGCCGGCCGAAGGCCGATAAGAAACCTGACCCGACCATCACGGGGGAACGGCCGGGCCAGGCATTACTGATGGTACCCCTGATCACCAACCGGGGTCGGCTAATTCGAAGGCAGACGCGCCGCTTCTCCCCTACTGTGTTCGCCATGCGTACTCGCTCCTGAAAGCGCACCACCGCGGCTCTGCCGCCGTCCGTGCGCCACGCAAGCGTTTGACCCAGTCGGTCAGCGCTTCGCCCTGCCCGCACGCGCTTTCAGGAGCCACTCGCGATGTCTTCCTACCGGTCTGCCGACCCCATTCGGACGTACTACGTCTACAACGCCGCCTGGTCCTTCCTGGCCGCTCTGTCGTTCACGCTCAGCCTCGTCTACTACGTCCGCGATGCCGGTCTCGACCCGCTGCAGATGGTCCTGGTCGGGACCACGCTCGAGCTCACCTGTTTCCTCTTCGAGATCCCCACCGGCATCGTCGCCGACCTGTACAGCCGCCGGCTCTCGATCGTGATCGGCTTCGTGCTGATCGGCGCCGGCCTCCTGCTCCAGGGCCTGGTGCCCGCGTTCCTGGCGATCCTCGCCGCGCAGGTGCTGTGGGGTGTCGGCTACACGTTCACGTCCGGCGCCGACCAGGCCTGGATCACCGACGAGATCGGCACCGAACGGGCCGGCCGGGTGTTCGTCCGTGCGCAGCAGTTCGAGCTGGCCGCACAGATCGCCGGCACGGTCACCGCCGGCGCTCTCGGACTCATCAGCCTGCCGTTGCCGATGGTGCTCTCGGGCGCCGGGACGATGCTGCTCGGCCTGCTGCTCGCGCTGTTCATGCGTGAGCAGAACTTCCATCGCACGCCGCGCGAGGAGCGCGAGACGTTTCGGCAAATGGCCGAGACGTTCATGCACGGTCTGGCGGTCGCCCGGCGGCGTCCCGTCGTACGGACACTGGTGGTCATCAGCCTGATCGCGGGGCTGTCCAGTGAGGCGTTCGACCGGCTGTGGACAGTGAAGCTCTTGACCTTCGACTTCCCGAACCTGTTCGGTACGTCGGACCCGGCGCTCTGGTTCACCGCCCTGGCGCTGGCCGGCACCGTCCTCTCGCTGGGCGCGTCCCTGCTGCTGAATCGCTTCTCCGCCCAACGCCTCCAGGCCTCGCACCCGACCGGCATCCTCGCCACGCTCGCCGCCCTGGACGTCCTCGGCATGTTCCTGTTCGCGTTCGCCGGGCACTTCTGGCTCGCGCTCGCGGCGCTCTGGCTGCGGCAGATCGCCGACACCGTCACGAGTCCGATCCACTCCGCCTGGCTGAACCGGCACGTCGACTCCCGTTCCCGGGCGACCGTGATCTCGATGGTGTCGCAGGCGAACGCGATCGGTCAGGTCGTCGGCGGCCCACCGCTCGGCGCCCTCGGCCGTACGTCGTTGCGCGGCGCACTGCTCGCGTCCGCGCTGATCTGGCTGCCGATCCCGGCGTTGTACTTGCGGCTCAAGGAGGCCCGTACGACCGAGGAGCAGGTGGTTTGACGGTACCTGCACGCAGGCACAACCCCGGAATCAGCGTCCGAACCCGCCGAAATTCGGGGTTATGTCTGCGCGGCGGTACAAGGCCTTCACTCGTCGATCTTGATGCGGATCGCTTCGCGGCGGTTGTCGCGGGCCGACTTGACCAGGCTGGCGACCGTGGTGACGAACAGCGTGCCGACGATGAAGCCGAGCGAGGTCAGGATGCCGATGTGCGGCAGGTGGATGGCGCCGATGTCGTCGATGTGCGAGCCGTGCAGCGCCTCGATGATCAGCTTCACGCCGATGAACGCGAGGATCACCGACAGGCCGACGTTCAGGTAGACGATCCGCTCCAGCAGGCCGCCGATCAGGAAGTACAG
Organism: Kribbella soli; assembly: GCF_004331345.1. Lineage (GTDB taxonomy): Bacteria > Actinomycetota > Actinomycetes > Propionibacteriales > Kribbellaceae > Kribbella > Kribbella soli. The sequence continues at coordinate 1,297,195 of NZ_SJJZ01000003.1, forward strand.
CTGCCGCAGGCCCATCAGCGCGAACGCGTTCGCGGTCAGCACGACGTACGCGTCCTGGGTGAGCCCGAAGATCGCCGGGATCGAGTCCAGCGCGAAGATCACGTTCGCCATCCCGATCGCGGAGATCACGATCACGAGCGGGGTGAGCATCCGGCGGCCGCTGGTCCTGGAGACGAGTTTGGCGCCGTCATAGTCGTGCTGCAGCGGCAGGATCCGGCGCATCCCGCGGATCACGACGTTCTCCTGGAAGTCGGACTCGTCGTTCTCGCCCTCGATCGCCAGCCGGACCGCGGTGTAGACCAGGAACGCGCCGAAGATGTAGAACACCCAGCTCGCCGCCGAGATCGCCGCCGCGCCGGCCAGGATGAAGATCGCCCGGAGCAGCATCGAGACCACGATGCCGATGTACAGCACCTTGTCCTGCGCCAGGCTCGGTACGGCGAACCGCGCCATGATGATCACGAACACGAACAGGTTGTCGACGCTCAGGCTGTACTCGGTGATGTACCCGGCGACGAACTCGCTGCCCGACTGCCCGGGGCTGAACAGGAACAGCCCGAGCGCGAACAGCCCGGCCAGGCCGACGTAGAACAGCACCCAGCGGGTCGCGTCCTTGATCGTCACGGTGTGGTTGCGGCGCGCGATCACGATCAGGTCGAACGCGACGATCGCGAGCAACCCGGCGATCGTCAGCACCCAGACGGCAGGGGACATGACAGAGACCATGACGAACCTCCGGACGTCGGCGAACAGCTGGCTTGGTCCGGAGGTCTCTCCCACCCGGCTGATCTCGTACTGAACCAGTCCGGGCCGGCAGCACCGGTTCGGCCGTCCAGGCCTCCCGTGATGACGACGCTGCCGTGGCGGGATACTCCCCTCCACAAACGTGGCAAGTGTATAGGGTCCCGATCTATCTCACCGTTCACCAGGTCACACCCGACACGTTCTCCGCGATCGTATACCGCATACAGGCTCCAATGCTAGAGATCTCAATGAGACACTGATGTCTCATTTGAGGTATGCTCGTCTCATGGCTGTTGATCGGGAGCAAGTACTGCGGGCCGCCGCGAGTCTGCTGATGCGGAAGTCCTCGGCGACCATGGACGAGGTGGCTCGGGCCGCCGGGATCAGCCGCGCGACCCTGAACCGGCAGTTCGCCGGCCGGGACGCGCTGGTCCGGGCGCTCGAGGAGCTCGGCATCGCCGAGTGCGAGGCCGCGGCGGCGAGAGCGGCCGTCGATGACGGTCCGGCCGCGGACGCCGTACGTCGGCTGGTGCGAGAGCTGGAACCTGCCGCGGGACTGCTCGCGTTCCTGTACTCCGAGAACCAGTTGTTCGAGGGCGACGAGCAGAACGAGGGCTGGACCCGGCTCGACGCGCGTGTGGTCGCGCTGTTCCGGCGCGGTCAGGAAGTGGGCGAGTTCCGGATCGACCTCAGCCCGGTCTGGCTGACCGAAGCGCTCTACGGGCTGCTGGTCTCCGCGGCCTGGGCCATCTGCGAAGGCCGGGTGGCTCCCAACGACTTCAGTTCGAACGTCACCGAGTTGCTGCTCGGTGGCGCAGTACGGAGAGAGAAATGAAGCAGCAAGCGATCACACGGCCGAGGCGCTGGCTGGCGCTCGGCGTACTCGTGCTGGCCGTGCTCCTCGTCGCGGTCGACGCAACGGTGCTCGGTCTCGCGACTCCGTTCCTCTCCGAGGATCTGCAGCCGTCGGGCACCCAGCTGCTGTGGATCGGCGACGCGTACTCGTTCGTGCTCGCCGGCCTGCTCGTGTCGATGGGCAGCCTCGGCGACCGGATCGGCCGCAAGCGCATCCTGCTGATCGGCGCGACGGCGTTCGGCGCGATCTCGGTGCTGAACGCGTACGCCAACTCGGCCGAGCTGATGATCGTGGCGCGAGCACTGCTCGGGGTCGCGGGCGCGACGCTGATGCCGGCCACGCTCGCCCTGATCCGCAACCTGTTCCACGACCCGCGGGAGCGCAGTGTCGCGATCGGGATCTGGGGCGCCGCGGCGTCGGCGGGAATGGCGATCGGCCCGATCGTCGGCGGCGTACTGCTGGAGAACTTCTGGTGGGGTTCGGTATTCCTGATCAACCTGCCGGTGATGGCCGTGCTGGTCGTCGTCGGCGCCAAGCTGCTGCCGGAGTCGCGTAACCCCAAGCCGGGTCCGTGGGACCTGGCGAGCGTCGTGCTGTCGATGGTCGGCATGATCGGGATCGTCTACGCGATCAAGGAGTTCGCGGCCCACGGGTTCGACTGGATCCCGCTGGCCGCGGGCGTGGCCGGCGCGATCGCGCTCTACGGTTTCGTACGTCGTCAGCGTCGGCTCCCGATCCCGTTGCTGGACCTGCGGTTGTTCCGCAGCCGTGGTTTCAGCAGCGCCGTACTGGCCGATCTGCTGACGATCCTCGGGCTCTCGGGGCTGATCTTCTTCCTGTCGCAGTACCTGCAACTGGTGCAGGGGCGGCGGCCGATCGAGGCCGGGCTCGCGGAGCTGCCTGCTGCGATCGGTGCGATCGTCGCCGGTCTGCTCGCCGGGCGTGTGGCACGCCGGTTCTCGGTGCGCGCGGTCGTGGCCGGTGGTCTCGCGGCGATCGGTCTGGCGCTCGCGGCGCTCACCACGATCAGCCAAGACACCGGGTATCCGTTGCTCGGTGCGGCATTGCTCGCAGTCGGGGCGGGTGCCGGGTTCTCGTTCACTGTCACCGCCGACGTGATTCTGGCCGCCGTACCGAAGGAGGAAGCGGGCGCGGCGAGTGCGGTGTCCGAGACGGCGTACGAGCTCGGTGCGGCCCTCGGGATCGCGGTGCTCGGGTCGATCGTCACCGGTGTCTACCGCGACTTCACCGGTCCCGCGGGCACTCCTGCCGCGGCCCACGAGTCGCTGGGTGGAGCGGTCGAGGCCGCTGCACAGCTTCCGCCGGAGGCTGCGGCTCAGTTGCTCGACGCGGCACGAGAGTCCTTTGCCCACGGGGTTTCCATCGCCGCCGGCGTCGGCGCTGCCGTCCTGCTGACCACCGCGGTCGTCGCCTGGTTCCTCCTCCGCGGCCAGCAGCTCAGCACGAGCTCGACGCACGAACACTAGGCAAAAAGTTTCCGTTTCTTCGATTACCTCTGGGAGATTCCGCCGGATCGGAGTACAAAAGAGTTCCAGTAGGTCTTACCGCCCCTAGACCTGGAGGAATCTGTCATGGCCGGATTCAACGGCGAAGCATCGTGGTTCTGTTGCGGAAACGCATGGGGACCTTGCGCGAGCACCGGTCACGGTGCCTGCGGCACGTGTAATTCCGGGAGTTTCCAGCACGCGTGGCCGAATACGTCGGACGCGTGTCTCGCGATCACCCGTCCGGACCGCTGCGGGTTCACCGGAATGACCCGGCGTACCTGCGGTTTCCGGCACGCCACCACCAACCTGTGCAACGGCAAACGGGTCGTCACCTCGATCGCGGACTGCGGTCCGCAGACCGACCTGTTCTGCGGTGAGCAAGCCTGCTGCGGCGGGACGTGTGCCGCCAACCGCCTGCTCGACCTCACTCCGGCCGCGTTCTCGGCGATCGCGAGCCTGAGCGCCGGTCTGATCCCCGCGAACATCGACGTCGGCTGAGGAGTGAGTGAGATGACCACAACGATGGACCGTCGCTCGCTGCTCACCCGTGCGGCCCTCGGCGCGACCGGACTGGTCGCCGCCAGCGCTATGGGCTCGCTCGCCCCCGAGGCCGCGTTCGCCGCGCAGTCTCCCGACGCCGGCCAACCGGACCCGAACTTCGCCGAAGGTGTGATCACCGGCCGGAACCAGGATCTCCTGCAGGTACAGGGATCCGACGGCCGGCTGCACCGGATCCAGCTGACCGGTGTGACGAGTGTCTGGAAGCTCCGCCCGACCACGATCGACCAGGCCCGGATCGGCGACGGCCTGTACGCGCGCGGCGTACTGCTGCCGGACGGGATCCTGGCCGCCGAGGCGATCTGGGTCAACATCGTCAACCTGACCGTCGCGATCACCGCGATCGGGCGCAACGGCGTCCAGTTCGATCACCACGGGCAGAAGGTCGTCGGGCACGTGCAGTCCGGCACGACCGCGGCCGTGTACAACGGCACGCCCGCGGTGTCGGACCTGTCGATGCTCAAGGTCGGCCGGCACGCCCAGGTGATCGGCGCCTGGCGACCGGGGACCAACGAGATCGACATCGCGACCATCTACACGTCGAACTGACATGGGCACCTTGGCGGCTGCTCAGCCGCTCTTGATCGGGTTGCTCCTGCTCTGGTCGTCGTACGGCAAGTTCGCCGATCCGAAGCAGGCCGAGCGTACGGCGTTACCTCGACTCGTCGGCGAGACGCGGGCGATCACGGCGTACCGCGGGGTTGCCGGGATCGAGGCGTTGGTGGCCTTGGGCCTCCTGTTGCCGCCCGTCTGGACCGTCGAGGCGCTCGCCGCGGTGGCGCTGGCGGCCGGCTTCACCGGGTTCCTGATCTACTCGAAGATCGTCGTACCCGAGGCATCCTGTGGATGCATGAAGGCGTCGGCGAGACCCGTCGGAGCGCGGGCGATCGCACGTGCCTTGTTGCTGCTGGCAACTGCTGTGATGGCGGCGACGGCGACGACCGGGTGGTGGTCGGCGGGCGCGGGTGTGCTCGTGCTCGTCGTCGAGGCGGCGGCGTTCGCGATGCTGTCCGCCGAGCTCGACCGGTACTGGCTGCTGCCGCTGCGGAGGTTCCGGATCGGGCTCAGCCACCCGTACGCCGGTACGGCGTCCGACGACACACCGCTCGCCGCGACGCAGCGGCGGGTCCTGCTCAGCCCGGCGTACCGCGCGGTCGACGGGTTGCTGCGTTCCGACATCCACGACTACTGGGACGACGAGGACTGGCGGTTCGTGAGCTACGCCGCCAGGTACGACGGCCGCCGGGCGACCGCCGTCTTCGCCGTACCGCACCGGGACTCCACACCGGAGTCCATCCGGGTCGCCGTCGTCGATGAGGAAGGCTTGACGCTCTACCGTCCCACGGTGCTCGCTGCTGTTGGGTAGGACCGCCAGGCCATCACAATTGCCCCTCCGCCGCTCCCGTCACGCTCGTCGTGGCGGGAGCGGCTGCATTGTGATGGCCTGGCGGTCGCTGTTGACATTGACCCGCATCATTAGGAAGCTTTCCTAACAGTTAGTCCCCTGCAGCTCCTCCGCCCCGGAACACCAGGAGACCTCATGAAACCCCGCTTGATCTGGGCCGTGACCGCGCTGGCTGTCGCCACGCTCGGGCTCAGCGCTCCCCCAGCTGTGACCATGGCCGCGACCGCGGCGGCCACCGACTACCAGGCCGAAGACGCCACCGTCTCGCAAGGTGTGGTCGAGTCCAACCACACCGGCTACACCGGCACCGGCTTCGTCAACTACGACAACCTCGTCGGCAGTTACGTCGAGTGGACCGTAACGGCACCGGCCGGCCCGGCCGATGTGACGCTGCGGTACGCGAACGGTACGGCGGCCACGCGGCCGATGGACTTCACCGTCAACGGGCAGCCCGGCGCCGTCGGCATCACGTTCCCCGGCACCGGCGCGTGGACGACCTGGCAGACCAAGACCGTCCGCCTCCAGCTCGTCGCCGGCACGAACAAGATCCGCGCCCGCGCGACCAGTGCGGACGGCGGACCGAACGCCGACAAGCTGACCGTCACCCCGACCACCGACGACACCACTCCCCCGTCGGCGCCCGGCGACCTGACCGCCAGCGACGTCAAGTCGAACGCAGCGACGTTCCACTGGACCGCGGCGACCGACAACGTCGGCGTGGTCCGGTACGAGATCAACCGCGGCGGCAACGTGCTGAAGGTTGTCGACGGCAACACGCTGTCGGCGACCGTCGACACGTTGACGGCGAACACGGCGTACGACATCTCGGTCGGCGCGTTCGATGCCGCGGGCAACGCTTCGCAGCAGAGCAACGTGGTCACGTTCACCACGCCGGGCAGCGGCGACACGCAACCGCCGACCGTGCCCGGGAACCTGCACTCGACCGGCGTCACCGCGAACAGCGTGTCGCTGGCGTGGAATGCGTCCGCCGACAACAGCGGGAGCATCGCCGGGTACGACGTGTACCAGGGCTCGACGAAGGTTGCGTCGACCGGTTCGCTGACCGCGACCGTGACGGGGCTGACGCCGAACACTGAGTACACGTTCACGGTGAAGGCCCGCGACCCTGACGGCAACGCGTCCGCTGCGAGCAATGCGGTCACCGTCCGTACGGCGACCACGGGCGCCGGCGGCATTCCGGCGTACGACAAGGACATCGCGAAGGTCGATCTCGGATGGAGTGTGGCGTTCCTGCCGGACGGGTCCGCGCTGGTCACCGAGCGGGACCGGTTCGAGGTCCTGCGGGTGACGGCGGCCGGGCAGAAGACGACGCTCGGGAAGGTGCCGGGCGTGGTCACGACCACCGGAGAAGGCGGTCTGCTCGGGATCGCGCTGTCGCCGAACTTCGCGAGCGACCACTGGGTGTACTTCTACCACACGGCGTCCGGCGACAACCGGATCGTGCGGATGAAGTACGAGAACGGGCAACTCGGTACGACGTCCTCGCCGGTACTCACGGGACTCGCGAAGAACCGCTACCACAACGGCGGGCGGATCGCGTTCGGTCCGGACGGGAAGCTGTACGCGACCGTTGGTGACGCCAAGAATTCCGGGAACGCGCAGAACAAGGGCTCGCTGAACGGGAAGATCCTGCGGATGAACCCGGACGGCAGCGCGCCGAGCGACAACCCCTTCTACAGCACGGGCGGCAACGCGCGGTACGTATGGAGCTGGGGGCACCGGAACCCGCAAGGCCTGGCGTGGGACTCGCGCGGTCAGCTGTGGGCGGCGGAGTTCGGTGAGAACAGTCAGGACGAGCTCAACCTGATCCAGAAGGGCGGCAACTACGGCTGGCCCGCGTGCGAGGGCACGATCGGCGACTGCGGCGGGTACATCGCGCCGAAGCGCACGTGGTCGACGTCGCAGGCCGGGCCGAGTGGCATCGAGATCGTCAACGACTGGATCTACATCGCGGGTGTGACCGGCGAGCAGTTGTGGGTCACGAAGATCAACTCGGCCGGGACCGGGGTCGGTACACCGCAGGCGCTGTTCTCCGGCCGGTGGGGACGGCTGCGGAGCATCACCCGCACGCCGGACGGCGCGTTGTGGCTGACCTCCACCAACAACGACAAGAACGGCGGCACACCGTCCACGATCGACAACGTCATCGTGCGGCTGAAGTTCCCATAGTCCGCAGCGAGCCGGCTCCCGCCACCCGGGAGCCGGCTCACCCTGCGGGCGGCCCATCGCGGTCTGGCGCGGGCGATGTGCACTCTCGACTCAGATGGGGTGGCCGAAGTCCGCGTACACCGGGGCTCCGGTGGTTAGGGATTGTTGGGCGAGGGTTAGGCGGCGGGTCATGGAGGGGCGGAGGCGGGGGGTTGCTTCGGTGAGGGTGAGGTAGTGGTGGGCTTGGGCTTCGGTGGGGTCGAGGGTGAGGGGGATGTCGTCCAGGACGCCGCCGTCGAAGACGAAGGCGAGGGAGTCGGACCACGGGCCGTGGGCGGGGACCCAGTCGACGACCAGTAGGCGGCCGATCTCCAGGTCGAGGCCGATCTCCTCCTTGACCTCACGGCAGCAGGCCTCGTACGGCGACTCGTCGAACTCGACGATGCCGCCGGGGATGTCGAGCGTCGGCTTGTACGTCGGTTCGAGGAAGAGGATCCGGCCGGCGTGGTCGCGGATGAGTGCGCCGCCGGCGGCTGTCTTGCGTGGCATCCGGGCCGCGATCCCCGGATTGAACTCCTGCTCCGGCGCACCTTCGGCGGCGAGATCGTTCTGTCGATTCACGTCTCCAGTGTCGGCTACCTGCTGAGCTCGGTCGGCTGCGGGCAGCTACCCACTCGACGGTTGGCGTGGATCGGCGCATTCTGAACCAGCAGACAGCGCGCGGAGGGGTCTGAGGCGCTGGGAAGTGGGGGACGAGATGTGGGGTCTCGGTAGGACCGCGCGCGGGCGCGGACGGATCAGCATGGCGGCCGCGATGCTCCTGGTCGCCGCAGTACTCAGTCAAGGCGCGGCCCGTGCGGAGACGTTGCCCACCGGGTTCCGTGACACGGTCGTCCTGAGCGGCCTGACGAACCCGACGGTGCTGCAGTTCGCGCCGGACGGGCGGATCGTCGTCGGTCAGAAGAACGGCGTGATCAAGATCTTCCAGAGCCTCACGGACACCAGTCCGGTCACTGTCGCTGACCTGTCGCTCCAGGTCGGCGACTACTGGGACCGCGGTCTCCTCGGTCTCGCCCTACCACCGAACTTCCCCGCCAGCCCGTACATCTACGTGCTCTATGCGTACGACGCGGCAATCGGCGGAACCGCACCACGGTGGAACGACGCCTGCCCGACACCTCCCGGCCCGACCACTGACGGCTGCCTCGTGTCGGCGCGGCTGTCCCGGTTGCAGATCAGCGGCAACGTCATGACAGGCCCCGAGCAGGTGCTGATCAACGACTGGTGCCAGCAGTTCCCCAGCCACTCGATCGGCACGTTGCTCTTCGGGCGCGACGGCTACCTCTACGTCAGTGGCGGCGACGGCGCCAGCTTCAACAACGTCGACTACGGCCAGTACGGCGCGACCTACGCCGGCGATCAGGCGAACCCCTGCGGGGATCCGCCGGGCTCGGTCGGCACCGCTCTGACAGCACCGAACGCGCAAGGTGGTGCGCTGCGCAGTCAGAGCATCCGCCGTCCCAGCGGTCCGGCCACGCTGGACGGTGCGATCCTGCGCCTCGACCCCAGCACTGGTGCCGGCGTATCCGGCAACCCGTTCTTCTCCTCGACGGACCCGAACGCCCGGCGGATCGTTGCCTACGGCGCACGTAATCCGTTCCGGATGACGCAGCGCCCGGGGACCGACGAGCTGTGGATCGGCGATGTCGGGTGGAACTCCTGGGAGGAGATCAATCGCGTCGTGTCCCCGACGACAGCCAACAACTTCGGCTGGCCTTGCTACGAGGGGGCGGCCGCCCAGGGCGGGTACCAGGGCGCCGGGTTGTCGTCGTGCTCGTCGCTGTACTCGTCGCCCGGTTCGGTCGTTGCGCCGTACTACGCCTACAACCACAGCGCCTGCGTGGTGAACTACACCGGCTGCCGCACCGGCGGCTCGTCGATCACCGGGATCGCGTTCTACCAGGGTGGGTCGTATCCGTCGGAGTACAACGGAGCGCTGTTCTTCGCCGACCACTCGCGGAACGAGATCTGGGCGATGCTGCCCGGTACGAACGGCCTACCTGATCCGGCCCGACTGCGGTCGTTCGTCGGTGTCGACCCGACAGGTGGCGCCGCGGGCCATCCGGTCGACCTGAAGATCGGTCCGGGCGGCGACCTGTTCTACGTCGACATGGAGAGTGGCGCCGTACACCGCATCACCTTCACGGCCGCCAACCAGCCGCCGACCGCGTCCTTCACGGCAACCCCGTCCAGTGGTGCGGTCCCGCTGACTGTGAACTTCAACGGCACCGCCTCCTCCGATCCCGAGGGCGGGCCGCTCAGCTACTCGTGGGATCTCAACGGTGACGGCACCTTCGGCGACGCGACCGGCGCGACAGCGACGCGCACGTACAGCACAGCGGGGACCTACCACCCGAGCCTCCGAGTGACGGACAACCAGGGAGCAACAGGTACGGCGTCCGTCACGGTCACGGCCGGCAACACAGGGCCGACGGCGGTGATCGACTCGCCCGCATCGAGCCTGACCTGGAAGGTCGGTGACCAGATCGGCTTCACCGGCCACGCGACCGACGTACAGGACGGGTCGGTGCCTGCGTCCAAGTTGAGCTGGCAGCTGACCATGCATCACTGCTTTACGCCGTCCGACTGCCACGCGCACCTGCTGGAGACGATCAACGGTGTGTCGTCGGGGAACTTCACGACACCGGACCACTCTTATCCGTGCTGGCTCGAACTGGCCTTGACCGCGACCGATTCCGGAGGTCTGACCTCGACGACTTCGGTCCGGCTGGACCCGCGGACCGTCGTACTCACGTTCCGGACCAACCCGGGCGGGCTCAACCTGACCAACATGGTCGTCAACGAGGCGCCACGCTCGACCCCGTTCTCCGTGACCGTGGTGGTCGGCTCGGCGAACTCGGTCAGCGCCCCGTCGCCACAACAGTTCAACAAGTTCACGTACAACTTCACGTCGTGGTCGGACGGAGGACCGCAGAACCACACCATCACCGCACCGGCGGTGAACACCACCTACACCGCCGCCTACCGAAAACGCTGATTTGCCGGATCGCTCCTCTGGCCGACGTCCGCGTCCTCCTCGACCCGGCCGGCCACCCGTTCTGCCTCTACAGCTGAGCGGCCTCAGGCGTTCAGTTGGGTGCGGAGGTAGGCGAGTTTGTCCGGGTTCAGGATCGATCAGTTTTCGAGAAGCGGGGGTGTCCGGGGGCTTCTAGTGTTTGGGGTGTTGAAGACGGCAACCACCAAGGGAGAGTCCGATGGCCACCACGAAGAAGAAGTCGTACGACGGGTTCAGCGACGCCGAGCGAGACGCGATGAAGGAGCACGCGAAGGCGCTGAAGAGCAAGGAGGACCCGGCGGTGGCGCAGGCCGCGAAGATCGCGACGATGGCGGACGCCGACCGCGTGATCGCCGAGCGGCTGAACGAGCTGATCCCCCAGATCGCGCCGGAACTCACCCCGAAGCTCTGGTACGGCATGCCCGGCTGGGCGAAGAACGGCAAGATCGTCTGTTTCTTCCAGGACGCCGCCAAGTTCAAGTACCGCTACTCCACCTTCGGTTTCCAGGACTCCGCCAACGTCGACGACGGGGACATGTGGCCGACGTCGTACGCCATCACAAAGCTGACACCGGCCGTCGAGAAGCGGCTCGTCGCGCTGATCAAGCAGGCCGTCAGCTAGACCTTCGGCGGCCCGCACGGGGAAGTGGTCAGGTAAGCGCTGGGTGCGTGGCAAGATCTGCTGGGTGCAGATCGGGATGTTGGGGCCATTTGAGGTGCGTGCGGGCGATGAGGGCCTTGTCGACGTGCCGGGGGCGCGGTTGCGTGGGCTGTTGATCGTGCTTGCGCTCGAGGCCGGGCGGGTGGTTCCGAAGGCCACGTTGGTGGACTGGATCTGGGGTGAGCAGCCGCCGGCGGACGCCGCGAACGCCTTGCAGCGGCTGGTGTCGCGGCTGCGGAAGGTGCTCCCGGACGGCTCAGTCGAAGGCCACACGGACGGTTACCGGCTGCAGATCGATCCCGACGCGGTGGACGCCGTACGGTTCGAACGTCTCGTCACCCGCGCTCGCACCGACCAGGACCCTCAGGGCGTCCGGCTGCTGCGTGAGGCGCTCGCGCTGTGGCGGGGACCGGCGATGCAGGACGTCGGGCTGACCGAGAGCGGCGCGTTCGACGCGGCCGTGACCCGGCTCGACGGCCTCCGCCTGACCGCGATGGAGGACCGGTACGACGCCGAGATCACCCTCGGTCACGGCGCGGACCTTGTCACCGAGCTGACCGACCTGGTCGCCGCTCACCCGGTCCGCGAACGCCTCGTCGCCGCCCTGATGCGCGCCCTGGTCGCCTCCGGCCGCGACACCGAGGCGCTCCGCGTGTACGAGCGCACCCGCGAAACCCTCGCCGACGAGCTCGGCGTCGACCCCTCACCGGAGCTGTCCGCCCTGCATGTCGCCCTCCTCCGCGGCGAGCTGGTACGCCGGGACGAGAAGCGGAACACGAACCTCCGCGAAGAACTCACGACGTACGTCGGCAAGGAAACCGATATCGCCACCGTCCGCGACCTGATCGCCGGGCACCGCCTGACGACGCTGATCGGACCGGGTGGATCGGGTAAGACCAGGCTCGCGACCGAGACCGCGCGGTCTGTGCTCGGCGACCTGCCCGACGGCGCCTGGATGGTCGAGCTCGCGGCGATCGGCGCCGACGGGGACGTGGCGCAAGCGACGCTCGGCGCGCTCGCGCTGCGGGACGCGCTGCTCGGCGACGTACCGGACGCGGCCCCGACGGACCGGGTGATCGCCGCGGTCCGCGAGCGGGCGATGCTGCTGATCCTGGACAACTGCGAGCACGTGATCGAGTCCGCGGCGACGTTCGCGCACCGGGTACTCGGCGAGTGCCCGCGGCTGCGGATCCTCGCGACCAGCCGGGAACCCCTCGGTATCACCGGCGAGGCGCTGTGGCCGGTCGCGCCACTCGCACTCCCCACCGACAGCAGCGAGATCGCCGCCTCGCCCGCCGTCCGTCTGCTGCAGGACCGCGCACGGGCCGTCCGCGCAGACCTCGCCCTGGATCTGGAGACGATGGCCCGGATCTGCCGGGCGCTCGACGGTATGCCGCTGGCGATCGAGCTGGCCGCGGCCCGGTTGCGGACGATGTCGCTGGAGCAGCTCGCGAACCGCCTCGACGACCGGTTCCGCCTGTTGACCGGTGGCAGTCGTACGGCACTCCCCCGCCACCGCACGCTCCGCGCAGTGGTCGACTGGAGCTGGGAGCTGCTGTCGGACGCCGAGCGGGCGGCCCTGCGCAGGCTCTCGGTGTTCGCGGGCGGTGCGAGCCTGGAGGCGGCCGAGCAGGTCTGCGCAGGTGGCGAGGTCGAGTCGTGGGAGGTCCTCGACCTGCTGACCGCGTTGACCGAGAAGTCGCTGGTGGTCACGAAGGACGAGGGCGCGCCGCGGTACCGGCTGCTCGGCACGATCAAGGAGTACGCCCAGCAACGTCTCGAGGAAGCGGGCGAGACCGACCAGACCCGCCGTACCCATCTCGCCTACTTCACCGAGCTGGCCGAGACCGCGGACCCGCACCTGCGCCGGACCGAGCAGCTCGAATGGCTGGCGATCGTCGAAGGCGAACACGACAACCTCGCCGCGGCGATGCGGGCCGTGCTCGCAGCCGGGGACGCGGCAGGCGCGATGCGACTCGCCGCGGCCGCCGGGTGGTACTGGTGGTTCGCCGGGCACAAGGTCGAGGGCAGCGAGTTCCTGATGGCGGCCCCCACGATCCCGGGCGAGGTCCCGGACGAGACCCGTGCGGTCGTGTACGCGTTCGTCACCGGCTTCATGACGTCGGGGCGCGGGCGCGACGAGAGCAACGCCGAGGAATGGATCCGCAAGTCCGCCGACGTCAGCCGGCGGATCAAGTACTCGCATCCGGCGGTGACGATGTCGGAAGCCCTCGAACGCCTGCTGGAAGGGCCGTCCGAGTTCGTGTCCGCCTTCGAGCCGCTGCTCACCGACGAAGACCCTTGGGTACGGGCGCTTGCGCGGCTGCAGACCGGCAAGATGCGGATCATGCTCGGCGACGGCGATGTGGACGCGGATGTCGCGCTGGAGACGGCGGTCCGCGAGTTCCGGGCGATCGGCGAGCGCTGGGGGATGTCGTTCGCGCTGACCGAGCTGGCGGACCGGGTCGCCGTCCGCGGGGAGTTCGCCGAGGCGTGCGAGTACTACGAGCAGGCGATCGCGGTCGCCGCGGAGGTCGGGGCCACCGAGGATGTCGTCAAGATGCGGTCGCGGCAGGCGCAGCTGTACTGGCTCATGGACGACCACGAGGCGAGCGCGACCGCCATGGCGGAATCGTTGCGGCAAGCAGAACGCGTCGCCTGGCCGGAGGCGCTGATCGAGCTGACGTTGTGCAAGGCGGAGCTCGCGCGCTGGAGCGGCGACCTCGAGGAAGCGCGCCGGCAGCTCGACCTCGCGACGACCATGCTCGGTCACGAGGCGGAGCGGGCGAACCTGCGCTCGATGATCCAGGACGTACTCGGCTACCTGGCCACGGATCTCGACCAGGCCTGGCAGCACCGGAGCGCGGCGTTCCAGGCAGCGACGGAGAGCGGGCACGCCCCCGGGATCGCCCAGATGCTCGTCGGCATCGCGGATCTGGCGTTGCGCACCGATCAGGACGAGCAGGCCGCGCGCCTGCTCGCCGCGAGTGCCGTCGTCCGGGGACTGCCCGACCGGTCGAACCCCGATGTCGCCAAGGTGGAGCAGGAGACGCGCCGTCGCCTCGGTGACGCGAAGTTCACCGAGGCGACGGAAGAGGGCCGGCAAGCGAGCTGGCGAGAGCTCGTCGAGGTCACGCTCGCTTCTTGAACGTCGAGGTCGCCCAGACGTACCCGACCACGGCGATCCCGAGGCACCAGGCGAACGCGGCGATCAGGTCGCCGGTCTGCGGCGCGCCGTTCAGCAGCCCGCGCAGGCTCTCGATGATCGGCGTGAACGGCTGGTACTGCGCGAACTGCTTCACGCCGGGCCCCATCTTGTCCGCCGGCACGATCGCGCTGCTGAAGAACGGCAGCATCACCAGCGGCACCGAGGCCAGACCTGCGGTCTCCGGGGTCTTCGCGAACAGGCCGAGGGCAACGGTCAGCCAGCCGGTCGCCAGCCCGAGCAGGACGACGAGACCGATCACGCCGAGCCACTGGGCGAAGCTCGCCGACGGGTTGAAGCCGAGCGCGAACGCGACCCCGATGATCGCGGCGATCGCGATCAGGTTGGTCATCACGCTGGAGATCACGTGCCCGGTCAGGACCGCGCCCCGCGGCACGTCCATCACCTTGAAGCGGTTGATGATGCCCTTGGTCATGTCGGAGTTCACGGCTGTCGCCACGGCGCCGAGCCCGTAGCAGACCGCCAGCAGGAGCATGCCGGGGGTCGCGTAGTCGACGTACGGGACGCCGACGCTGAACGCGTCGCCGAGCATGTAGACGAACATCAGCATCACCACGACCGGCATCAGGACCGCGTTGAAGACGGAGGTCGGGTTCCGCGCGATGTGCTTGAGGTTGCGGCGCAGCATCACGATCGAGGGGTTCTTCATTTCGCGACTACCTCCGCGGTGTCGTGGCCCGTCAGGGCGAGGAATACGTCATCGAGGTCAGGGGTGTTGACAGAGAACTCGTCGGCGTCGATCGAGTACTCGTCGAGCCGGTCGAGCAGCTTGCGGACCGACTGGGTGCCGCCGTCGCTGGGGACCCGCAGGGTCAGCGCGTCGTCGTCCCGGGTCGAGTCGGGCATGATCCGGGCGGCGGTGTCGAGGTCCTCGACGGAGCCGAACCGGAACCGGACGTGGGTGCCGGGGATCTGCCGCTTGAGCTCCTCCGGGGTGCCCTGGGCAACCAAACGGCCCTTGTCGAGTACCGCGATCTTGTCGGCCAACTGGTCGGCCTCGTCGAGGTACTGCGTGGTCAGGAAGATGGTCACGCCGTCCGCGAGCAGCTCGCGGATGATCGTCCACATGGTGCGCCGGCTGCGCGGGTCGAGGCCCGTCGTCGGCTCGTCCAGGAAGATGATCTGCGGGTTGCCGACCAGGGTCATCGCCAGGTCGAGCTTGCGGCGCATGCCGCCGGAGTACGTCGCCGCGGCCTTGTCCGCAGCCTCCGCCAGGTCGAAGCGCTCCAGGAGTCCGCCGACGATCTCGTCGCCCGCGCCGCGGGTCAGGTCGACCATCAACTGGAGGTTCTCGCGACCGGTCAGCAGTTCGTCCACGGCCGCGAACTGGCCGGTGACCCCGATCGCGGACCGGACCGCCTTCGCGTCGGTCGCGACGTCGTGTCCGGCCACCCGGACCGTACCGCCGTCAGCCTTGGTCAACGTGGTCAGCACGTTCACCGTGGTCGTCTTGCCGGCCCCGTTCGGGCCGAGCAGGGAGAAGACGGTGCCCGCGGGGACGTCGAGGTCGATCCCGTCGAGCACGGTCTTGTCGCCGAATGCCTTGCGCAGTCCAGTGACCGCAATCGCCGAAGTTGTCATGGGAACACCTTCGGCGGGCGTCCTGACACGCTCCTGACACGCCGCCTACACGGTGTCAGCCGCGTGTCCGCCGGGATCACAGAGCCTTGTCAGGGCGCCCGGCCAGAGTTGTCGTCATCAACCGGATCACGACTCAGGAGCACTCAGATGGCTACCTTCAGCACCCCCGCACCGATCTCCGCCGCCGTCGACATCATCTTCGGCGACATCACCGTCAAGGCGAGCGACCGTACTGACACGGTCGTCGAGGTCCGGCCGGTCGACCCCACCTGGGAGCTGGACGTGAAGGCCGCCGAGCAGGTTGTCATCGAGTTCACCGACGGGAAGCTGCAGGTCAAGCACCCGAAGCTGCGGTCCGTGTTCAGCAAGCGGTACGGCGCGGTCGAGGTCCTGATCGAGCTGCCGACCGGCTCCGACGTCCACGGGTACACCGCCAAGGGCGAGTACGTCGTCGAGGGCGAGGTCGGCTCGTGCGAGCTGAAGACCGCCAACGGCAACATCCGGGTCGGCAAGGTGGCCGGCACCCTGCGCGCCAAGTCGGCCACCGGCCACATCACCGTCGAAGCGGCTGGTACCGAGGTCAACGCGCGGACCGCGAACGGCGACATCCGCGTCGGCACCCTCGGCACCGGCTCCCTCGACCTCTACACCGCCACCGGCGAGGTCGCGGTCGGCGTCCCGGAGGGCACCGCGGCCGCACTGGACGCGCACACCTCGGTCGGCCGGGTCTTCAACGACCTGGAGTCCGTCGAGAACGCCGCCCGCACCGTCACCGTCCGCGCCCGCACCCACGGCGGCAACATCACCCTCCGCCGCGCCTGATCCGCGACCCGCGGATCGCCCCTACTGTGCCGGAGTCCGGTCGGCGGCGAGGGAGGCGAGGAGTCGCAGTTTCTCCGCGGACGGTGAGCCCGGCTCGGCGGTGTAGACCAAGAGGACCAGGCCGGGCTCGGCTGTGACGGCGAGCTCCTCGTAGGCGAAGGTGAGCTCGCCGACCTCGGGATGATGGAATCGCTTGGTGCCGGTGCCGTGGGTTCGGACGTCGTGCGAGCCCCACAGCCGGCGGAAGGTCTCGCTCTGCGTCGACAGCTCGCCGACCAGGTCCTGCAGGGTGCGGTCGTGCGGATCGCGGCCGGCCTCGGCGCGCATGACCCCGACACACATGTGCGCGAACAGGTCCCAGTCCGGGTAGAAGTCGCGCGAAGCCGGGTCGAGGAACTGGAAGCGGGCCAGGTTCGGCGTCCGGCCGCCCTCGCCGATCACGGGCGAGTAGAAGACCCGTCCGAGGGCGTTCGTGGCGAGCAGGTCCTGCGCCGGATTGCGGACGAACGCGACACCGTCGGTGATCGCCTCCAGCGCCCACTGCAGGCTGGGCCGGGAGGTCGTCTGCGGCGTCGTACGGCGACGACGGCGCCCCGAGGTCGGGATGCCGTCGGCCGCCCGGGCGAGATCGAGAAGGTGCGCGCGCTCGGTCTCGTCGAGCCGGAGCGCCTGGGCGATCGCCTCGAGCACCGCCGACGAGGCGCCCGCGATCGTTCCGCGTTCGAGCTTCGCGTAGTACTCGACGCTCACGCCGGCCAGCGTGGCCACCTCGCTGCGCCGCAGACCGGCCACGCGGCGCTGGCCGGCCGCCGGGAGGCCAACGTCCGACGGCGTCAGCTTCGCCCGTCGTGACGTCAGGAACTCACGGACCTCGGCCTTGTTGTCCATGTCATCGACAGTACCGGCGGCGTACCTCGTGAGGGATGTACTGCTGGTACACCTCTCGAGCGTGACTTCTTCAGCGTCTCTCCCGGCGCTTGCATGGAGACATGCCCCTCACCGTCACCCGGCCGCAGCCGACCAGCCGTGACGCCTCGCTGACCGCCACGGTGCTTGCCACGGTCGTGCTGATCACCGCGATCGCACCGCTGGCCACCGACATGTATGTGCCGGCCTTCCCGCTGGTCGCCCGCGATCTCGGCACCGGCGCAACCGAGGTGCAGCTGACTCTGACCACCTTCTTCGTCGGTATGGCGTTGGGCCAGCTTCTCGGCGGACCGTTCTCGGACCGGGTCGGCCGGCGTCGCCCGTTGCTGATCTCGCTCGTTGTGCTGACGGCTGCGTCGGTTCTGTGCGCGTTCAGCCCGACGATCGGCGTCCTGATGGTTGCCCGGCTGCTGCAGGGGTTCAGTGGCGGGTGGGCGATGGTCATCGCCCGGTCAATCGTCGTGGACCTGACCTCCGGAGCGCGGCTGGTCCGGGCGATGAACATGGTCGCCGGTGTCGCGGGGATCGCGCCCATCGTCGGACCGTTGCTCGGGGCAGCCGTTCTGCATTTCACCCACTGGCGGGTGTCGTTCTGGGTCGTCGCCACGCTCGCCGCGTTGATGGTGGCGGCGGTCGCGTTCGGCGTACCCGAGACGCTCCGGCGTGGAAACCATCCCGTCCGGCTGGCCGGTCGCGTCCTGCGCCACCGCGGCTTCCTCGGATACCTGCTGGTGTTCGCGTTCTCGATGGGCACGATCTTCGCGTACGTCGCCACGTCGGCCTTCGCGCTGCAGTCGATGAACGGTCTCTCCCCGGTCGCGTACTCGGTGGACTTCGCGTTCAACGCCGTCGGACTGACCATCGCGACACTGCTCGCCGCACGACTGGCCGATCGGGTCCCGACCCGGAAGATCGTCCTCCTCGGACTGGTGGTGACCGGTCTGGCGGGAGCTCTCCTGCTCGTCGGCGCGCTCTGGTTCGGCATGCCGCTCGTGGTGGCGCTCGTCGGCTTCTTCGTCCTGATGTCCGCCCAGGGATTCGTCGGCCCGAACGCCGGGGCACTGGCGTCAGCTCAGATTCCGGAGCATCCCGGTACCGGTTCGGCGCTGCTGGGTTTCCTGCAGTGGTGCACCGCCGGAGTCGTCGCCCCACTCGCGGGCCTCGGCGGTGCGAGTACCGCCGTACCCATGGCAGCCATCGTGGTTGCCCTCACCCTTGCGTCCTTGATCGCACTGATCACCAACCAGAAAGGTTCCCAGCCATGCATGGAGTCATGATGTACGGTCCCGGCGACGTCCGCGTCGAGGACCGCCCCGACCCGATCATCCAGCAGCCGACCGACGCGATCATCCGGCTCAGCGCGACCTGCGTGTGCGGTTCCGACCTCTGGCCGTACCGCGGGCAGGACAAGCTCGACGGGCCGACGCCGATGGGCCACGAGTACGTCGGTGTCGTCGAGGAGATCGGCTCCGAAGTGACCACTGTGAAGCCCGGTGATTTCGTCATCGGCTCGTTCTTCGCCTCCGACAACACCTGCGAGATCTGCCAGGCCGGCTACCAGTCACGCTGCGTCCACGCCGAGCCGATGGGTGCCATCGGCACCCAGTCGGAACTGGCCCGGGTACCGCTCGCGGACGGCACTCTGGTCCCGACCCGTGGCCTGCCCGACGCCGATCTGATCCCCTCCTTCCTGGCGGCGTCGGACGTGCTCGGGACCGGTTGGTTCGCCGCGATCGCGGCCGAAGCGGGACCGGGCAAGACGGTGGCGGTTGTGGGCGACGGTGCGGTCGGGCTCCTCGGCGTACTCGCGGCGAAGCAACTCGGCGCCGAACGCATCATCGCGATGAGCCGCCACGAGTCCAGGCAGAACCTTGCCCTGGAGTACGGCGCGACGGACATCGTCATCGAACGCGGGGACGAGGGGGTCGCGCGCGTCAAGGAGCTCACCAACGGCTACGGAGCGCACAGCGTCATCGAAGCCGTCGGTACGCAGGAGTCGATGCTCCAGGCCATCCGCTCCACCCGCCCCGGTGGTCACGTCGGTTACGTTGGTGTCGCCCACGACGTGACGCTGCCCGGTGACGAGCTCTTCTTCTCCGGCGTGCACCTGCACGGCGGACCCGCGCCCGTCCGCCAGTACCTGCCCACGCTGATCGACCTGATCTCCCGGCGCGAGATCGACCCCGGCAAGGTGTTCGACCTGACCCTCCCCCTGACCGATGCGGCCAAGGCCTACGAGGCGATGGACCGACGCCAGGCAATCAAGGCACTCTTGCAGCCGTGACCAGGCGGAGCCAGGCTGCGGCAAGGGCGGCATGCCCCGCCACGGTCGGGTGCACGCCCGGAGTGTGATGGTCATGCCGCCCACCTCCGCACGGCGTCCTCGAATGGTTCCGGATCGCCGGCCCACGCGACGACGCCGTCGGGCCGGACGAGGACCGCGTCCAGGCCGAGATCGTCCAGAACGGGCCCAGCGACGTACCGGATGTCCTTACCTGCAACGGAATCCTGGAGGTTTCCGCGGAAGTCGAGTACGACGGCGCGCCCGTCCTGCAGCAGGTCGCCGAGGCGCGTGCCGTCCTCGAACTGGAAGTCCGGAGCGTTGCGCCCGACGAGCGGATGCTCGCTGCCGACGTCGTACCGGAGCGCCAGTCCCGACAGCTTGCGAGACACGTACGTCGCCCCGTCGCGGGTCCCGAGCAGGTCGCGGATCAGTCCTTGCATCGCCCCGGCCGACGGACCGGGCCTCATCACCATCGCCTGCGCGCGCGTCCAGTCGAGCACCGCGGCACCGATCGGATGCCGTTCGCTCGTGTACGTGTCGAGCAACCCGTCCGGCGCCTGCCCGCGCACCGTCGCCGCAAGCTTCCACCCCAGATTCATCGCGTCGCCGAGGCCGGTGTTGAGCCCCTGCCCGCCGAGCGGCGCGTGGATGTGCGCGGCATCGCCCGCGACCAGCACACGGCCGTTCCGGTACGTCGTCGTCTGCATCGCGCGATCGGTGAAACTCGACGCCAGCCGTACGTCGATGACCGTCACGTCGGTGTCCGACACGCGACGCAGTACCTCCTGGAGATGGCCGCGAGTCAGCTCCTGCGAGCGGTCGTACGCGCCGCCGTCGAAGTCCATCATCGCGACATGCCCGTCAGCCTGCATCACGAGGTACATGCCGGTCGGCGTCAGGTTGAACCCCGGCCTCAGCTTCTCGGGATCGGCGAGCGTCGCGTGCATGACATACCCGGTGAACTCCGGCGGGGTCCCGGCGAACTCGAACCCCGCGAGCGCGCGCACCACGCTGTGCCCGCCATCGCAACCGACCACCCACCGCGCCGCGTACTCGCGCTCACCGGCGCTCACGACCACGTGGTCGTCGTACTGCGTGACGCCCGAGACCGCTGTACCGCGTTCGATCTCGACGCCCAACTTGGCGGCCCGCTCGGCCAGCACGGACTCCACCGCTTCGAGGCTCGTCAGCATCGGCCCCGTGACCAGGCTCGGCAGCCGGAACGGCAACTCGTCGACCTGGTCCGCGTCGACCATCATCCCCGCGAAATGTCCGCCGGCCCGAGGCGGCTCGTCGCCGGCGCCCGACGCGGTCTTCAGCTCCGCGAGCATCCCGCGCCGGGAGAACGCCTCGACCGACGCCGCCGACAACCCCCGCATCCCCAACGGGTGCGCCCGCCACGGCGACTGCCCTTCCGATTCCCGCTCGATCACCAGCACCGAACACCCCGCGAGCCCGACCTCACAGGCCAGAAACAGCCCGACCGGCCCGGCCCCCACGATCACCACGTCATACATATGTTTCTCCTTCATTCGCTCGCCTGAGGCACACGACGACCGTGTCACCGCCCGCGCACAGGGCCCTGAGACGGCCTTGCACGGCGCTGACACCGCCCTGTCGCAGCCGCCGGCCGGGAATTGCGTCCGGGGCCGTCGAAAAGGAAGCCGAATTTTGTCGGACTGTTGACGGAATAATTCCGGGTTCCTAGCGTCACGACCGTGCAGACCTATCCAGGAGTGCAGGCGCTGGTGCGGAGGACCCACGAAGAACGGGTCCTCCAGGTGCTGCGCGAGCAGGGCGCGCTCAGCCGGAACCAGATCGCCCGTGCCGTCGGCCTGTCCCGGACCACCCTGTCCGAGATCACCGGAAGCCTGCTGCAGCGAGGCGCCATCGTGGTGACCGACACCGACGCGGCGCACCGTGAGGGCAGCGGCCGGCCCGCCGAGCGGCTGGCGCTGGATCCGGCATCCGGACAGTTCATGGGCGTCGACTTCGGGCATCGCCGCGTGCACGTCATCGTGGCCGACGCCTCGCACGAGATCGTGGCCTCGGGCTCCGACCGGTACGACGACCACGTCGACTGGCCGACCCGGCTCGACGTCGCGTTCCGCCTGGTGGAGCGACTCAGCGACGAGTACGGCGTCCACTACGGCGCCCTGCAGGGCGTGGGCATCGGCATCCCGGGGCCGTACTCAGGCAAACCAGGCGTGCGCGACTATCCGTCCCACCGGGCCGCGGCCGACGGCTTCCACGAGGCCTCGGTCGACGAAGCGTTCTGCGAGCGGTTCGGCGCACCGGTGGTCGTCGACAACAACACCCGGCTGGCGGCGCTCGCCGAGGCGATCTTCGGCGCGAAGGCGATCGAGCACCTCCTCTACGTCCGGCTGTCCGACGGAGTCGGTGGCGGGCTCGTGGTCGGCGGCCGGCTCGTGTCCGGTTCCGCCGGACTGGCCGGCGAACTGGGCCACGTCACGGTGCGAGCCGACGGCGACCCCTGCCGCTGCGGCAAGAACGGTTGCCTCGAGACCATCGCCTCGGTCCCCGCGATCCTGGCCGCCTGCCGGGCCGCCGGGCTCCCGGTGGAGAGTCTGGACGACCTCGCGGCCGCGGTCGCCCGTTCGCACCCGGTGGCCGACCGGATACTGCGCGACGCCTCCGCGGCGGTAGGCCGCGTTCTCGCCGCCGTCGCGATGGCGTTGAACCCCGCCGAGATCGTGATCGGCGGCGAGATCACCCGGCTCGCGCCGGTGATCGTCCAGCAGGCCGCCGCGACAGTCGCCTACGAACTCTTTCCGGGCGCCGCCTCCCCCGGCGTACGGGCGGCGCACCTCGCCGACGACGACGGCGCTCTCGGCGCCCTCGCCGCGGTGTTCCACAGCTCGCCGCTCCTGGCGGGCTACCCAGAGACGCAGATCCGAGGAGTGGTCGATGGCCGTCATCAGTGACCAGACCGCCCGCGGCGCGAAGCCGCGCGATCGCGCCGGAGGACGCAGGCGCGCCCGGGCCGGTGGTCTTCCGCTGCTGCTGAACGCGGTTTCCGTCGGCCTCGGGATCGCGGTGTGGTGGGCGCTGGCTCTCGCCGGACTCAAACTGCCCACCCCTCCCGAGGTCGTCGCGCAGGCGATCACCCTGATCGGCAACGGCACACTGGGCAAGGACGTCCTGGCCAGCCTGACGCGGGTCTTGATCGGGTTCGCGCTCGGCACCGCCGCCGCCGTCCCCGTCGGGTTCCTGATGGGCTGGTACGCCGTGGTCCGCGGATTGGTCGAGCCGTGGATCCAGTTCTTCCGCACCGTCCCGCCGCTGGCGATCATCCCGCTGGCCATCGTGCTGATGGGGATCGGCGAGGCCCCGAAGATCTTCGTCATCTTCCTGGCCGCGTTCCTCGCCTGCGTGATCTCGACGTTCCAGGGCGTGGTCAACGTCGACCGCACGCTGATCAACGCGGCCCGGGTGCTGGGCGCCAAGGACGCCGGCATCTTCGCCCGGGTGGTGGTGCCCGCGTCGACGCCGTTCATCCTCGTCGGCATGCGGGTGGGTCTGGGGTCGGCCTGGGCCACCCTGGTCGCCGCCGAGCTGATCGCCGCACAGCAGGGCCTCGGCTTCCGGATGCAGAACGCGCAGCTCTACTACGACCTGCCGACGATCTTCGTCGGCCTGATCTCGATCGGGATCCTCGGCCTGCTGATGGACCGCGTCCTGCTGCTGGCCGAACGCAAACTCACCGGATGGCAGGAGCGCCGATGACCGCCAAGATCTCCGTACAGTCGGTCACCAAGACCTTTGCCCTCGGCAAGGACATGTTCACCGCGCTGGACCAGGTGTCGCTGGACATCGCCGACAACGAGTTCATCACCGTCGTGGGGCCGTCGGGGTGTGGGAAGAGCACGTTGCTGAACATCCTCGCCGGCCTGGAGGAACCGACCTCGGGGCGCGCGCTCGTCGACGGCGTACCGGTGTCAAGACCCGGGCCCGAGCGCGGCGTGATCTTCCAGCAGTACGCGCTCTTCCCCTGGCTAACCGTGCGCAAGAACGTCGAGTTCGGGCTCAAGACCGCAGGTGCCGGCAAGGCCGAGCGGCGCGAACGGGCCCAGCATTTCATCGACATGGTCGGGCTCGGCGAATTCGCCGACGCGCTGCCCAAGATGCTGTCCGGCGGTATGCGGCAGCGGTGCGCGATCGCCCGCGCGTACGCCGTGAACCCGTCGATTCTGCTGATGGACGAGCCGTTCGGGGCCCTGGACGCCCTGACCCGGGTCAAGCTGCAGGAGCAGCTCCTCGACACCTGGAGCCAGGAGCAGCGCACGGTCATGTTCATCACCCACGACGTCGACGAGGCGGTCTTCCTGGCGAACCGCGTCATCGTGATGGCCGCCCGGCCGGGGCGGATCTACGACGTGGTCGACGTCGACCTGCCGTACCCCCGGTCGGAGGACTTCCGCCTCAGCCCCGAGTTCGCGGCGCTGCGCAACCGGGTCTGGCACTCCGTGTACCACCAGGACGGCCGCACCGCGGCCGGCTCCGGAACCTCCCTGCCGTCCCCCGCGACGGCTCGATCCTAAGGACGTCTCATGTCACTCCCACGCAAGCTGACGGCCCTGGCCGCCGGCACCGCCGCCCTGGCGCTCGCCCTGTCCGGCTGCGGAGGCGGCTCGGACGACGGCGCGAGCGGCGACCTCCAGGAGGTCAACTTCGGCTACATCGCGGACTACAACGGCACCAGCCTGCTCGCGATCGCGAACGACCAGAAGCTGTGGAAGAAGCACGGTCTGAAGGCGAATACGAAGGTGTTCACGAACGGCCCGCTGCAGATCCAGGCCCTCGGAACCGGCGACCTCGACTTCGGCTACATCGGCCCGGGTGCGTTCTGGCTGCCGGCGTCCGGGCAGGCGAAGATCGTCGCGATCAACACCCTCGGCAACGCCGACCGGGTGATCGCACGCTCCGGTACCACCTCGATCGACCAGCTCCGCGGCAAGACCGTCGGCGTACCGGAAGGCACGTCGGGAGACATGATCCTCACGCTCGCGTTGCAGAAGGCCGGTATGACGAAGAAGGACGTCAAGGTCGTCAACATGGACGCCTCGACGATCGTGTCGGCGTTCGCGTCCAAGAAGATCGATGCGGCAGGCTTCTGGTACCCCGCCATCGGAACCATCAAGAAGCAGGTCCCGGATCTGACGGAGCTCGCCAAGAACTCCGACTTCGAGTCCCAGGTCTCGTTCCCGACCGCGTTCGTGGCCGGCAACGACGTCGTGTCCGGCCAGCAGGACAAGACCGAGAAGACGATCGCCGTACTGCGGGACGCGATGGCCTACCGCTCCGCCAACATGGACAAGTCGATCGAACTCACCGCGAAGATGCTCAGCGTGCCGGTCGACCAGGTCAAGGCCGACGCGGGCAACGTCAAGGTGCTGTCGGTCGACGAACTGGACGCGAAGACCAAGGACGGCACGATCGGCAAGTGGCTCAACGGGATGGCCGACTACTTCGTGCAGGCCGGCAAGCTGAAGTCGAAGGCCGATCCCAAGACCTACTACACCGGCGACCTGTTCACCACGGCGGCGGCCAAGTGAGCGAGCCGAAGAGCATCCTCTTCCTGATGACCGACCAGCACCGGGCCGACACCCTCGGTGCCTACGGCAACCGGTTGGGGACGACCCCGAACCTCGACGAGCTGGCCCGCACCGGGACCCGGTTCGACCGCTGGTACACGCCCACGGCGATCTGTACGCCGGCCCGCGCCAGCCTGCTCACCGGCCAGGCGCCGTTCAGGCACAAACTGCTGGCGAACTACGAGCGGAACGTCGGGTACCTCGAGGACCTGGCCGACGGGCAGTTCGCGTTCTCGCAGGCGCTGCGCGAGAAGGGTTACAACTGCGGACTGATCGGCAAGTGGCATGTCGGCACCAACAAGTCGGCCGGCGACTTCGGGTTCGACGGCCCCGATCTGCCGGGCTGGCACAACCCGGTGGATCATCCCGATTACCTGGCCTACCTCGAGGAGCGGGGCCTGCCGCCGTACGAGATCTCGGACCGGATCCGCGGGACACTGCCCAACGGCGGGCCCGGCAACCTGCTCGCCGCCCGGCTGCACCAGCCGGTGGAGGCGACCTTCGAGCACTACCTCGCCACCCGCGCGATCGAGATGCTCGAGCGGTACGCCGCGGACGTCCGTGAGCGGGAGCAGCCGTTCTTCCTCGCGCTGCACTTCTTCGGGCCGCACCTGCCGTACATCCTGCCGGACGAGTACTTCGACCTGATCGATCCCGCGGACGTCGAGCTGCCGCGATCGGTGGCGGAGACGTTCCAGGGCAAGCCGATGGTGCAGAAGAACTACAGCGCGCACTGGACGTTCGACACCATGCCGATCGAGACCACACGCAAACTCATCGCGGTCTACCAGGGGTACGTCGCCCTGATCGACCTCCAGCTCGGCCGGGTACTGGACGCGATGCGCCGGCTCGGGCTCGCCGACGACACCTCGGTCTTCTTCACCTGCGACCACGGGGAGTTCACCGGCTCGCACCGGCTGCACGACAAGGGGCCGGCGATGTACGAGGACATCTACCGCACTCCCGGTCTGATCCGCGTGCCGGGGCAGCCGGAGGGCGTCGTACGGAACGAATTCGTCAGCCTGCTCGACTGCACCGCCACGATCCTCGAACTGGCCGGAGCCGACCCCAAGGCCGCCGTCGACTCGCGGAGTCTGCTGCCGCTGGTGAGTAACGAGCAGACCGAGTGGGACGACGACATCGTGTGCGAGTTCCACGGGCATCACTTCCCTTACCCACAACGGATGCTGCGCACTGACAGGTACAAGCTCGTGGTGAATCCGGACTCGGTGAACGAGCTCTACGACCTGGAGCTCGATCCGGACGAACTGCTCAACGTGTACGAGCACCCGGAGCAGGCCTGCGTACGGTCGCAGATGATGCGGCGGCTGTACGCCGTACTGCGGGAGCGGGGCGACAACTTCTACCACTGGATGACGTCCATGTACGACGTGGGCGACGTCGGCTACGACCCGACCATGAGCGGCCTCGACGAAACGACGTACCAGAAGTAGTAGCTCGTCAGCGGCGGCCCACGTACAGGCGGTTGCTCTTCGGGCCCGTCCACTCCATCCGGACGACTCCGGGCACTGCGGCGTCCGCGATGCGAGTGGGGTCCGCCCAGTAGCCGAACGCGGGGTTCCGGAAGAAGGTCGCCCACAGGTGGCCGGCGGCGTCGACGAAGATGTTGTTGTGGCCGGCACCGACACCCGCGGTCCAGCGGTTCGAGTACGGGCCCTCGAAATGGTCGGAGACCGCCATGATCAGGTCGTACTGGTACTGGACGCGGCCTGGTGCGGGCGGGTCGTACGCGTTGCGTGCGCTGCCGTCCGGGTTCGTCGAGGCGCGGTCCCAGGCGGCGTGCATGAGGTAGTACTTTCCGCCGTACTTCAGCACGTACGCACCCTCGAGGTAGGGCTCGGGCGAGTACGGGCTCTGCTGGAACGTCGGCAGGTCGGTCGTGGGGACGATGCCCTCCATATCGTCGCGGAACCGCGCATAGAGGTTGTTGTGCAGGACGAGCCACGCGTCGTCGCCCTCGGAGTACAGGCCGCCGTCGATGTGGTGGTAGGCGCCGGGCAGGACGAAGCTGGGGCCGCCGATGAATGATTCGCCGAACGGTTTGGCGAGGTTGCCCTGGGCAACTCGGTACGGGCCCTCGACTCCGCCCTCGCTGATCAGCAGGAACGATCCGACCTTGCGGGAGTGGTCGCCCATGCAGGCGACGATGTACCAGGTACCGCGGAAGTAGTGCAGTTCGGGAGCCCAGGCGTTTCCACGTTTGCCGAACTGGTCGTCGTACCAGTACTCCTGCCACGGAGCGACGACGGTACGGCCCGGTGCGTTCTCGCCGACGAACTCGGGTGACCAGACCTTGCCCAACTCCGCGTCGGGCCGGATCCCCCTCGTGTCGGCGAGCCGCCACGGGCCGTGCAGCGACGGTGCGGTCCAGACGAAGATGCCGTCGTTCCACGGGCCGGCCGCGGGGCGCCCCGGTACCCGCGTCGTACCTGTTGCGACGTACAGCGGGCGGCCGTCGACCGTGAAGCAGTTGACATATGTGTCCCGCATCCACACCCGCCCGAGCTCCTCGTCACGAGGCCGTAGCTCGAGTGGCAGCACGAAGGAGTTGTCGTCCCGCGGCCACAGGTCGAGCCGGGTGTCAGCCGCGCCGTACGGCTCCAGCTCGGGCCAGGCCGCCGGGTACCGCCGCTGCAGCGGGCTCACCTCTGTGGAAGTGCTTCCGTACGCCGTTCCGCCGGGTAATGCCGCGGCGCCGACGGCCCCAGCCAGCCCGCCCAGAACTGTCCTCCTGTTGACGTGAGCTCTCTCCATCTGCGCATCCTCCTTGAGCGAGCAGGACACCGTGCCCCACCCGGAGCACACGCTAATCAGACTCATTTCGACGGTGAACAAGCGGCAAAAACAGATTCTCGGTGTGGTGATGTCAAGACGGGGCGGTTGGCGTCGACCTTCCCGTAAGGGCGCCGGAAGGCGGCGCCGAAACGAAGGAGCATTCCGATGTCCGAAGTCCGTGTTCACAACCTCGCGATCTCGCTCGACGGCTTCGCCACCGGGGACGGTCAGTCCCTGGAGGCCCCGTTCGGGCACGCCGGCGAGCGGCTGCACGAGTGGTTGGTCGGCACCCGGTTCTTCCACGCGGCGGACGGCCTGCCCGGTGGCACCCTCGGCGCCGACAACGCGTTCGCCGAGCGGCACGAGCCCGGGATCGGCGTCGAGATCATGGGCGCCGGGAAGTTCGGCCCGCCCGGATGGCAGGACGACCCGGAGTGGAAGGGCTGGTGGGGCCCGAACCCGGTGTTCCACCAGCCGGTGTTCGTACTCACGCACCGCCCGCGCGCGTCGATCGAGATGGAGGGCGGCACGACGTACCACTTCGTCGACGCCACTCCGAGCGAGGTCATCGAGCAGGCCCGCGCCGCGGCGAACGGTGGCGACATCCGGGTCGGTGGCGGGCCGACCGTCGTACGGGAGTTCCTCGCCGAAGGCCTGATCGACTACGCGCACATCGCCCAGGTCCCGATCCTGCTCGGCCGCGGCGTCCGGCTGTGGGACGGACTGGAGGCGCTCGAGGACACCTACGACATCGAGGCGGTCACGAGCCCGAGCGGCATCACCCACCTGACCCTCACGGCCAAGGCCCGCTGAGATCAGCTTTCCGGCCCCGCGGCGCCTCGGGCTCGTCGCGTCCGGCTCTTGTCGACTTTCCGCAGGGGCAGTTCGACGCTGACGCGCAACCCGCCGCCGTCGCGGGGCGTGAGGGTGAGGGTTCCGTTGTGGGCCTGGGCGATGCTGTTGACGATGGCCAGGCCGAGGCCGACACCAGCGTGGTCGGAGCGGGTCCGCTCGGCACCCCGCTGAAACGGCTCGACCAGCGTGGAAACCATGTGTGCGGTGAGCTTCTGGCCGGTGTTCTCGACGGCGAGCCGCACGGTCCGGGGGCCGACGCCGGTCGTGACCCAGATGCTGCCCTGGTCCGGCAGATTGTGGACGATCGCGTTGTGCACGAGGTTCGTCGTCAGCTGCAGGAGCAGCGAGTTCGAACCCATGGTGGGGGCCACCTCCCCCGAGGTCTCGATGGTGAGGCCGCGCTTCTCAGCGAGTGGGAGAAGTGTTTCGGTGGCCTCCTCCGCCAGGAGCGACAGGTCGACAGGTTCCCGGATGAAGGTCCGCTGGTTGGCGCGGCTGAGCAGGAGCAGCGCCTCGGTGAGGTCGATCGCCCGGGTGTTGACCAAGTGGAGGCGCTCGACGAGTTCGCCGGTGTCGCGGTTCAGGTCCTTGCGGGCCACGTCGAGCAGCGTCTGCGTGATCGCCAGCGGAGTGCGCAGTTCGTGGGAGGCGTTCGCCGCGAACCGCTGCTGTTCGGCGTCGTGCGCCTCGATGCGGGCGAGCATGACGTCGAAGGCGTCGGCGAGCTCGCGAAACTCGTCGGTGCGGCCTTCCAAGTGGATCCGGTGCGACAGCGAGCCGTTCGCGGCCAGGCGGGTCGCATTGGTGATGCGAGTCAGCGGCGCGAGCATGCTGCCGGCCAGAATCCAGCCTCCGGCGAGGCCGAAGACCAGCAGGAACGCCAACATCATGGTCACCTTCGGGATGAAGGCACGCATCAGGTCGGAGCGATCCGGTGTGCGCATCGGGCCCATGGTCACGTCGGGTACGTAACGCAGCAGGAACACCCACACGACCGCGAGCAGCAGAGCACCCGCCACCATGATGAAGCCCGCATAACTGAGGGTCAGCTTGAGCCGAACGCTCAGACCGGGCTCTCTATTCACGGCGCTCAGCTCCGGTGTCGATGCGGTAGCCGGCGCCGGCGACCGTGGCGATCAGCCAGGGCTCGCCGAGGCGTTTACGCAGGGCCGAGACAGTGATCCGTACGGCGTTCGTGAACGGGTCGGCGTTCTCGTCCCAGGCCCGCGCGAGGAGATCCTCGGCGCTGACGACCCCACCTTCGGCAGCGACCAGGACCTCGAGGACGGCGAACTGCTTCCGGGTGAGCGCGACGTACCGGCCGTCGCGGTAGACCTCGCGGCGGAACGGGTCCAGCCGCAGTCCCGCGATCTCCCACACCGGCGGTCTGTTGTGGGCGCGGCGGCGGTCGAGCGCCCGGAGCCGGAGGACCAGCTCCTGCAGTTCGAACGGCTTCGTGAGGTAGTCGTCGGCGCCGAGCTCGAACCCCGACGCCTTGTCGTCCATCCGGTCGGCCGCGGTCAGCATCAGGATCGGCATACCGCTGCCGGAGGCAACGATCCGCTTCGCGATCTCGTCACCGGACGGGCCGGGGATGTCGCGGTCGAGGACGGCGATGTCGTAGCTGTTGATGCTCAGCAGTTCCAGCGCGGTGTCGCCGTCACCGGCCACGTCGGCGGCGATCGCTTCCAGGCGCAGGCCGGCCCGGATGGCGTCGGCCATCTCTGGTTCGTCCTCGACGATCAGTACCCGCACAGTCTCGATGGTACGAGGCGGCACATATCGCCCGCGTATCCAAAACCGGATACGCGCTGACAACACCTGCCTGTTTTGACTGGACCCATGTCCGTCAGCGCACCGGCAGCAGGCCGCCGTACGAAGATGACCATCCGTGCGACGCTCCTGGTCGCCAACGTGGCGATCATCGGCGTGTTCATCCACCAGTCGCTCGCCTTTCCGTCCTTTCCGGCCGGATCCACGCTCGGTGAGACGGACGGCGCCGTACCTGACGGTGTCACGGTCTTCGACGACGTCCCCGCGGTCACCAACCTCGATCCGGCGCTGCTCGTTGCCCTGCGCAAGGCCGCGACGGACGCCGCGGATGACGGGGTCAAGTTCTTCGTCAACAGCGGCTGGCGTACGCCGGCGTACCAGCAGCACCTGCTCCAGGAGGCGGTCTCGAAGTACGGCTCGGAGCGGGAAGCTGCCCGCTGGGTCGCCACTCCTACGACGTCGCCGCACGTGTCGGGGCAGGCAATCGACATCGGGCGCTCCGACGCCACGGCGTGGCTGTCCGAGCATGGTTTCAGGTATGGGTTGTGCCAGATCTACGACAACGAGCCGTGGCATTACGAGCTGCGCCCGGAGGCCGTCACGCGCGGCTGCCCGCCCAGGTACGCCGACCCGACGCACGATCCGAGGATGCAGGGGTGACGCTGACTGTCGCGCCGATCGGCTCGGTCGAGCATCTGGAGTTCGTGCAGGCCCAACGGTCGGTCAGCTTCCTGCAGACCCCGGCGTGGGGACGCGTGAAGACCGAGTGGCGGAGCGAGTCTCTCGGCTGGTACGACGGGCGGCGGCTCGTCGGCGCCGGGCTCGTCCTGCACCGGCCGGTACCGCGCCTCGAGCGCCATACGCTGGCCTATCTGCCCGAGGGTCCGTCCATCGACTGGACCGGCGATCTCAGCAGGTGGCTTGACCCGTTGGCGGCGTACCTGAAGGCGCAGGGCGCGTTCGCGATCCGGCTCGTGCCGCCGCTGCGCACTCATGTATGGACCGCTGCTCAGGTCAAGGCCGGTATCGCGGACCCGGGCGTCGAGCGGCTCATGGACGTGCCTGGCGGGCGCGTCGATCCGATCGGTGCGCAGGTGGCTGGTTGGCTGCGCGACGTGGGTTGGCTGCCGCAGAGCCCGGAGGACGGGTTCGGGGCCGGGCAGCCGCAGTTCAAGTACGAGGTTCCGCTGGCGGGGCGGAGCGAGGACGACGTACTCGGGGGGATGAATCAGCTCTGGCGCCGAAACATCAAGAAAGCGGCTAAGGCAGGCGTCGAGGTCACGGTTGGCTCAGATTTGAAGGCGTTCCACGACTTGTATGTGCATACCGCCGAGCGCGATCACTTCGTGCCGCGGCCGCTGCGGTACTTCGAGACCATGTTCGCCGCGATGAGCGCGGAGGATCCCGAGCGGATCAGGCTCTACCTGGCCCACCACCAGGGCGATCTGGTCGCCTCCACCATTCTCGTCCGGGTCGGGGCCTACGCGTGGTACTCGTACGGCGCCTCCGCCACGGAGAAGCGGGAGGTGCGCGGCTCGAACGCCTGCCAGTGGGCGATGATCCGCGACGCGCTCGCGGCCGGCTGCGACGTCTACGACCTCCGCGGTATCACCCCGACCCTCGACGTCGACGACCCGCACGTCGGACTGATCCAGTTCAAGGTCGGCACCGGCGGTCAGGCGGTACGGTACGTCGGCGAGTGGGATCTGCCCCTGCGGCCGGTGATGTATCGAGCCTTCGACCTCTACATGAGGCGGCGCGAGTACCTGAGAGGCAAGCGAAGATAGCGTGATCGTCAAGGACTGGCACCACCTGGTCGATACCTTCAACGGCGTCGTCCTCCTCACGGTCGCCGCGGCGCCGTTGGCCGTTCTCGTGGTGTGCGTTCTGGCCCTCCGCCGTATGACGTCAGCACCTTGGCGTACGTCGATTGCCGAAGTCGGCATCGTCTACGGGACGGTGCCGTGGGTCTGGATGACCATGCTGCCGGGCAGCCACGCCGGCGAAGTGCCCGGTCGGGTCAGCCTGATACCGCTGCGGGACCTGCTCACGATGTCGACGGGAGGGATCGTCGGCAACCTGCTGGTATTCGCAGCGCTGGGGTTCTTTGTACCGCTTCGGTTCCCGGCGCTGGCGTCGGTACCGCGGGTCCTTGCACTCGCGGCGGGCTGCTCGATGCTGGTCGAGATCGCGCAGTACGCGCTGCGGCTCGATCGGGTGTCGTCCGTAGACGACGTACTGCTCAACGCCGCCGGTGCCGGGCTGGCCGCGTTGGCGTCGCGGCGCTGGTGGCGCAACCCGGAGACATTTCGTCGGCATATCGAAAACCGCATACGGGACGGCAACACCACCTCCTCTTGACTTGGAGGCATGACCTACAGCGAACCGGCTGCGACTGCGGTACGGGGCACCGTCGCGGGCATCACCGTCTTCGGCTGTGAGCCGGACGAGGCCGCCTTGTTCCGGGAGTTGGCGCCGCGCTTCGGCATCGCTCCGATCATCACCGAGGCGGCGGTCTCCGAGGCTAACCTCGAACTTGCCCTCGGCAGTCGATGCGTCAGCGTCGGCCACAAGACACGAGTCACGAACTCCACACTGCTCGCCCTCAGCCGGGTCGGCGTCACTTACATCTCCACCAGAAGCGTCGGCTACAACCACATCGACGTGCGGTACGCCGAACGCGTCGGCATCTGCGTCGAGAACGTCTCGTACTCGCCCGACAGCGTCGCGGACTACACGATCATGCTGATGCTGATGGCGGTGCGGAACATGAAGTCGGTCCTCCGGCGCGCCGACGTACATGACTATCGGTTGAGTGCCACCCGCGGGCGAGAGCTCCGCGACCTGACCGTCGGGGTCGTCGGAACGGGTCGCATCGGCAGTGCGGTGGTCGACCGGCTGCGCGGTTTCGGGTGCCGGGTGCTTGCCTATGACAAGCATCCCGGAACACGTGTTCCGCTCGACGAGCTGTTGCTGCAGAGCGACATCGTGACGCTGCACACGCCGCTCACCGCGGAAACCCATCATTTCCTGGATCGCCGGCGGATCGGGCAGCTGAAACCCGGCGCGTTCGTGGTCAACACCGGACGCGGAGCGCTCCTCGATACCGGGGCGCTGGTCGCCGCCCTCGAGAGCGGGCGGCTGGGCGGCGCCGCACTCGACGTACTCGAAGGCGAGGAAGGAATCTTCTACGCCGACCGCCGCGACGAACCCGTCGAGAGCGAACTGCTGCTGCGGCTGCAGAAACTGCCGAACGTGCTCATCAGCCCGCACACCGCCTACTACACCGACCACGCACTCAGCGACACGGTCGAGAACTCCATCATCAATTGCCTGAACTTCGGAAGCAGGGAACAGCATGGATAGGTTGAAGATCGCCGTCCTCTTCGGGGGCATTTCCGAGGAGCACCACATCTCGGTCAAGTCCGCGCAGGAGATCGCGAAGAACCTCGACCTCGAGAAGTACGAGCCGTTCTACATCGGGATCACGGAGCGCGGCGCCTGGAAACTCTGCGACGGACCCGGACCGGACTGGGAGAACGGCAACTGCCGTCCGGTGGTCCTGTCACCGGACAGTAGCGTGCAGGGCCTGCTCGTGCTGGAGTCCGATCGGCTGGGTTCGCGGATCAGGCAGGGGCAGTACCGGACGATCAACCTGGATCTGGTGTTTCCGGTGCTGCACGGCAAACGTGGCGAGGACGGCGTGATCCAGGGCCTGCTGGAACTTTCCGGTCTCCCCTACGTGGGCTGCGATCTGCAGAGTTCCCTGCAATGCATCGACAAATCCCTGACCTACACCGTCGCCCGCAGCGCCGGCATCGCGACGCCGAACTTCTGGATCGCCACGGCCAACCTCGATCCCGAGGAGCTCCTGTATCCCGTCTTCGTGAAGCCGGCCCGTTCGGGTTCGTCCTTCGGCGTCAACAAGGTGTCGAGTAGCGCGGAGCTGCCGGAAGCACTGGAAACCGCCGGCCAGTACGACTCGAAGGTCCTGATCGAAGAAGCCGTCGTCGGCAGCGAGGTGGGCTGCGCTGTCCTCGGGAACGAACTGGGCATGATGACCGGCGAACTGGATCGCATCGCGCTGTCGCACGGCTTCTTCAAGATCCACCAGGAGGACTCGCCGGAGAGCGGTTCCGAGAACTCGACGTTCGTCGTACCCGCCGACATCTCGGAGGAATCGCGCGCGCTCATCCAGGAGACCGCGCAGGCCGTGTACCGCGCGCTGGGATGCGGTGGGCTGGCGCGGGTCGACATGTTCCTCACCGCTGACGGGAAGGCGGTCCTCAACGAGGTCAACACAATGCCCGGTATGACGTCGTACAGCCGCTATCCCAGGATGATGGCGGCCGCCGGCGTACCGCTGAGTGAAGTGATCGACCGGCTGGTGTCGGTGACCCTGACCGGGAAGCTCCAGTGAACGCAGACTTCGCCTTTGTGGACGAGGTGGCGTCCGGGATTCGGTGGGATTCCAAGTACGCCACGTGGGACAACTTCACCGGCAAACCGGTGGACGGCTACCTGGTGAACCGCATCGTCGGCACCAAGGCCCTGTGCGCGGCGCTCGAGAGAGCACGCGAGAAGGCGGAGCCGCTCGGCTTCGGCCTTCTGCTGTGGGACGGTTATCGTCCGCAACGTGCCGTGGACAACTTCTTGCGCTGGGCCGAGCAGCCTGAGGACAGGAGGACGAAGCCGCGGCATTATCCGAACATCGACCGTCTTGAGATGTTCGAAAAGGGCTACGTAGCAACGAAGTCCGGCCACAGCCGCGGCAGCACCGTCGACCTCACGCTGTACGACCTGTCGACCGGCGAACTGGCTCCGATGGGCGGCAACCACGACCTGATGGACTCGATCTCGCACCACGGCGCAACCGGCATCACCTCGCTCGAAGCGCTCAATCGCCAGCACCTCTGCTCCATCATGGAGTCCGCGGGTTTCAGCCGGTGCGACCACGAATGGTGGCACTACACGTTGCTGGACGAGCCGTACCCGGACACGTACTTCGACTTCCCGATCGCCTGATGGAGATCCGCGAGGCACGCAGTACTGACGCTTCCGCCATCAACGAGTTGCTGGACCAGCTGGGCTATCCGCAAGCCGCCGAGGCAACGACGGCGGCGCGGATCCAGAGCTGGTCCGACGACCCCGCCGGAGCGGTCTACGTCGCCGACACCGACCAGGGCCTGCTAGGCGTCATCGCCGTACACACCTGCCCGTTCTTCGAACGCGACGGCACCTGGGCCCGAATCGTAGCCCTGGTCGTCTCCTCCCAGGCTCGCCGCCAAGGCATCGGCGCCCGCCTTGTCGCGGCCGCGGAGTCCTTCGCCACCCACCACGGCTGCCTCCGCATAGAAGTGACCAGCTCACCCCACCGAACCCAAGCCCACACCTTCTACCAATCCCACAACTACACCATCACCCCGACCCGCTTCCTCCACACCCTCCCCCACTGACGATGTGCACTCCCGACAGGTAGAGCACCCCGAGACACCGTACGCGCCCAACACCACCACGCTCAGGTGCACTACCCCACCACCCAACACCACCTGTCCACCTACATACGGCTGAGATAGGCGGACCTCAACCACGACCACTGAGTTCCGCCGGAGACCACGTGCCTACTCGAGCGTCGCTCGCCAACTCTCAAGGGAGTTCTCGATGTACTTGAGGTCGCGTAGGTATCCGGCGCCGTGTCGCCATGGCTCGGGCTGTTCCCATTGCGCCTGCCAGCCGGGGCGTCCTTCGAATGCCCAGATACGCATCGTGTCGTAGGCGGCTTGGACGCGAACGGGGATGGTGTCGAGGAACGTGTGCCACTGATCTTGCGTGCAGCCGTAGGCGTCCCGGATTCGCGCTAGTCGTTCGTGCACGGGAGTTGGGCTCGGCCAGCCCATGGGTTCCAGATTCTCGGGCGCGGCCAGTGGGACGAGGGTGTAGGCCAGAGACGCGAGATCCCACATTCGCGGACCGGGTGCCGCAGTGTCCCAATCTACGAAGGCCACGATCGCGCCGTCTCGGGCTATCAGGTTCCAGGGAGCGGTGTCGTTGTGGCAGATGACTTCGGGTTCGCCGGCCGGAACAGGTGGCGATTGCCAAGCGCCGGTCGCCGGACTCCAGCCCTCGACGGCGTCGTGGTACCTGCGTAACAAGGCGGCCGCGCTGTCGAGCAACGCCGGCTCGAACAGCATCGGACTGGGTGGCCAAGGGGTCTCACCCGACACCTTGGAAAGGATTTCTCGACCGTCCTGGTCGATACCGAGGAATCGCGGAGCTCCGGCGAAACCGCTGGTTTCGAGATGCTCGAGCAGTTCATGGACAGACGCCGACCAAGGCCGGACCGGACGCCGGATCGTCTCCCCGATCTGCGAGACCTCATTGATGCCCCCGTCAAGGCGGCGCTCGTCTTCCACAGCCCATGCTCCCACGCAAGCCCGCCCCCCCGACCACGAGCCTCACCCCTACTGGCAGCCGTCTGCCTGAGGCTTCGCGGGTACATGCAAGAAAGCCGGCGGAGGCTCCTAGGGGTGCTGCGGTTTCCTGAGGCTGCTCAGCGGGGTGGCTCAGTGTTACTTGCCGCCGAAGGTCTCTAGTAGGACCTCGCGCTCGGCCTCGGTGAGGTTTGTGTCGATCAGCTTGCTGTGCATGCCGTGGAAGCGCTCGCCGACCCGGTCGAGGTCGCCTTCCTCGGTGACCGCGAAGAGGGCCGAGGTTCCTGGTGTCACCTCGGTGCGGATCTTGTGCAGTTGCTCCTTGGTGATCCCGGCGTCCTGCGTCATCTTGCTGATCGCGCCGATCGCGGCCCCGGCCACGCCACCGATCACGGGCACGAAGAAGAGGGCACCGAGGAGCACTCCCCACAATGCCCCCCACCCGGTTCCGCGCCAGGTTTCCTCGTGGCTCTGCTTGGTGATCGGATGCGATTCATCCTTGGGCCACGAGACGACCGCGTGATCGAGGACCTTCACCAGCCCATCTGCCTCACAGCCCTTGAGGATCGAGGCAGCGTGCCCAGCTCCACCCGGACTGTCGAACTTCCACACCGTAAAGGCGGCCATGGTCCACTCCTTGCCGTCAATGAAACCGAGCGCGGGCGAACACGGTTACTGCGCTGTTCTTGTCCAGTTCGCGGCCGGCGTGACACTCGCCCACGCGCCAGCCGCACCCCATCGTCGCCGCCGACAAACGTGGCAACGTCACCCCACGGGGATGAATCTGACAGCCTCGCCCAGTAGTTACCCGGGTCAGGCAGATGGGACTTTGCTCAAGATCTGCGCGGCGTCGTCGTTCTCGGGGTCGAGGTCGATGGCACGTCGGAGGGCGCTCCTTGCCAGATCGAGCTGCCCGTCCAGCTGATGGGCGCATCCGGTCATCGTCCATGCATCGGAAGAGTCCGGACGTAAGTCGGTCCACATTCGCAGGAGGGGCCAGACCAGGCCTGGGCGGTGCAGCTCGACCGCTCCCCACGTGGCGTCCACGAACCCCCCGTCGTCGAGGTCGAACTCGGCCGGCTCGACCGCGGCCAGTCGGCGGAACTCCACCTTGGCGGCGTCCGGACCCGACGTTGTCAGCACCTCGGCGACAGGTCCGACGACCGAGCGCGGGAAGGCACGGAGGTCGGTCATCCCGTCAGGCTTCGCCGAGAGCGGTACGTCGGCGAGGGCGATATCGAGCGCCGCCGCGGCGATGTCCGAAGCAGGGATGCTGTTGGAGTTGGCCAGCACGACAACGCCTGTCCGCAGCTCAGGCACCAGCACTACCTTCGACCCGAACCCGGGATCCGCGCCGCCGTGGCTCACCGTTCGACACCCGCGGTAGCTGCCCACGAACCAGCTGCGTCCTACCGAATCCATCCACGGTGGGCGCTCCACCGGCATCACCGGCTGCCACATCTGCTCGACCAGTCCAGGATCCAGTCGCGCCCACTGCCCGTCGGATCCCCCGGCCGGCTCGAAGTGCGCCACCATCCAGCGACACATCTCGACCACGTTCGAGTGCAAGGTCGAGCTCGGAGCATGGCGCCTGGTGTACGGATACGAGCCCTCGGGCACCACCAATGGCATCCCGACGTGCGGTTTGGCGGCCAGGTCCGCAGGCACCTCGCCGCGCAGGAAGGTGCTGTTCCGCATTCCGAGTGGTGCCAGGACCAGGTCCCGGACGGCGTGCTCGAACGTCTTGCCCGTGACCCTGGCCAGCAACAGCCCGAGAAGCTCGAACCCGGCGTTGGAATAGGAGAATGCCGAGCCTGGCTCCGACTGCAGCCGCCAGTCCGAGATGCTGCGAGCGAACTCGCTGAGCGCGTCGTCGCCGAGCTGAGGATCGTGCCAGCAGTAGTCGTCGACGTCGGGGAGTCCGCTCGAGTGGCTCAACAGGTGCCGAGCTGTGACCTCCCCTTCCCGACCGTCGGCGAGCGTGAACTCAGGCACCCACTTGGTGATCGGAGCATCCAGATCGAGCACCGGTTCGCCGGCGCCGCGAGCGGTCGCCACGGACACGATCGCGGTCGCGACGAAGGGCTTTGACACCGACGCCAGGTGGAACATCGTCTCGGGTGTGACCGGCGTACCGGTCCCGACGTCACGGACGCCGAACCCACGCGAGACGACCTTCTCATCGCGCACCACCGCAACGGCAAGGCCTGCCACATCGTGCGAGTCGACAAAGGCCTCGACCAGTGGCCACAACCCTGTTTCCACATTCCCCCGAAGGCCCGCCCCCACGTCCATGTCTCGACAGTACGCCGTACTGCGGCGGCCGGAGTCGTAGTTTCCCGACTTGTCTCCCGGGCCATGCAAGAGGCCGATCTCCCGAGGTGGGAAACCGGCCTCTGATCTGCTGCCGGGCGCGAGTTCTGCGGTCAGAATGTGGCGATCGGGTTGACCGGGCTGCCCGACGTACCGGCGAAGCGGACCGGTGCGACCGCGAGCTGGAAATCCCACTGGCCGAGCTCGGCAGCTGTCGTCGCGCACGCCTCCAGGTCGCAGTTGTCGAGCAGCCACAGACCCATCGCGACGAGGCTCACGGCGTGCACCGGCATCAACACGTCGTCGTACCCCGACGGCTGTACGTCCTGAGGAGTGTCAGCGCCGATCAGCGCGACCTCGCGTTCTTGCAGCCACGGCAGGCAGGACGCGTGCCAGCCGGCCTGCGTAATACCGCCCGCAGCACCGGCCTCGTGTCGGGCGCGGCCGTAGCCGGTCCTCAGGAGTACCGCATCGCCGGATTGCACCCGCACACCCTGGCGGCGCTCTGCCTCCTCGAGATCCTCGGGGAACACGCCCTCGCCCGGTTCCAGCCACGGCACATCACGGACCTTCGCAACGTCCAGCAGGACGCCACGCGTGACGATCCCGTTCGCCGCCGCCGTGACGGCAGCCCAGGCCGATCCGGTCGCGGCGTCGACCAACTCGTGTGACCGTCCGTTGTACATCTTGCCGTCCCAGAAGAGATGGCACGGCGAGTCGATGTGGGTGATCGTGTTGCCGTGGAAGAAGATGCCGAGCCGCTCGTTCGAGAAACCCCAGCGGCGGTCGTTGTGGAACGCGTCCGGCATGTTCTCGGCGCCCGGCATCTCGGCGGCGCACGGGCACGCCGTCGTCGACCGCTCCATTTCTTCCGGTACGGCGATCTCCCAGCCGCACGACACGCTCCGGCCGTGACGCACAGCCCGCGCCGCCGCCAGCCGAACGTCGTCGGTGATGTGGTTCAGAGTGCCGAGCTCGTCGTCGTCGCCCCACCGCCCCCAGTTCGACAACGTGTCGAAGTACCCGAGCACCTCGTCCTGCGTGGGTCGCCCTACCGTCATCCCACCATCAACTCCTCCAAGGCCGCTGAACTGGCATGAAACTACATCGCCAGGCCAACAGCCGGGAGGAGCACGGCCCACCCACGGTGGCGTGACACGCTGGTTAGCATGGGCCGATGCCCGATCAGCCCAGCATTCGCGTCGATGTCGCGGCCGCGAGCGATCTCGACGACTTGATTCGCCTTGAGACGCGCCTTTTCGCCGAGGATGCCGGTACCCACGACGCTCTCGTCGACATCAGTTGGCCAGACCAACATGGGCGAGAAGATTTCATCCGCCTCATGAACAACGAGTCCGCCCTCGTCCTCGTCGCACGGCAGGACGAGATGATCGCCGGACATCTGGTCGGCTACCTAACAGCGCCGTCGCCAACCCGTTTCGGCCGACGTACTGCCGAGATCCGCAGTCTCTACGTCGACGAACCTGTTCGCTCCACCGGAGTGGGCCAAGCCATGGTCCGCCACTTCACGACCTGGTCTCGGTCCCAGTCTGCCGCAGCCATCTCCGTCACCGCCTACGCCGCCAACCGGTCCGCCCGCGCGTTCTACGACAAGCTCGGCTTCATCGAGCAGAGCGTCGTACTTCGCGCCACCCTCGACCAGTAAGCCGAATTCGGCTCTTGCTCAGATCGGTCAGCGGCGCACCCGATAGCGCAGGTGAAGCACCCGGTTGCCCTGAATCACGTCAGGATCCTCCAACAGGTGCTGCGCGTCGACTGACCCGAAGTAGCGCTTGCCGGACCCGAGCACGACGGGTACGACGTCCATGCGCACCTCGTCGACCAGACCTGCGGCAAGCACCTGGCCACCGACGTCGCCGGCGGCGACCTCGACTATGCGGTCACCGGCAAGCTCCTGCGCTTTGGCCATGGCTGCTTCGATGCCGTCGACGAAGTGAAACGGCGCCTCGGGGTCCCAGCCCTCGGGCTGCGGCCGGTGCGTCACGACGACCACGTGGTCGATCCCGCCCGGAGGCTTTCCGTCCCAGCCGTCCGTCAGGTCAAAGACGTGGCGGCCGGCGACTGTCACCCCGATCTGGTCCCAGTACGCCCGGGTGTAGTCGTAGGACACCTGCGACACCTTGACCACGCCGCTCTCGTCCAACGGGACGTCACCGCTGGTCAACCAGTCGAACAGCGGTCCGGGCTGGTCGTTCTCGTCCGCGACGAAGCCGTCCACCGACACCGAGCTGTACATGACCACCTTGCCCACGGGGCTCTCCTCTGGTTCGGGTGCCCCCAAATTAGCGTGTCGTGAGCTGTGGCTCTTGTAAGAAATCAATCGGCCGGCAGCGGCCAGCCCTCCAGCACGTGGCCGGGATGTTCGCGCAGGAACTGCCGCCGGACTTCGACGTACCGGGTCGGCGTGAGCCCGGTGAACGCCCGGAACTCGTGGCCGAAGTGGGCCTGGTCGAAGTAACCTGCGCCGCCGGCGAGGTCGCCCCAGTCGACCGGTTCGGCGGGGTTGATCGCGAGCACGGTGGCGACGAAGCGGTAGCTGCGGGCCAGCCGCTTCGGCGTGACTCCGATGAGCTCCTTGAACCGCTGTGTCAGATGAGTGCTGCTGACACCGGCTGCCACGCTCAGGTCGCCGATCGCCACCGCCCCGCTGGTCGCCGCGATGACACTGCTCGTATGGCGGACCAGCCCCAGGCCGGCGGTCTCGCACAGCCGTCGCATCAACTCCTCCTCGAGCAGCGTCAGCATCTCGTGCGGTCCGTCCGCCGTGGCCAGCCGGTCTCGCAGCTCAGCAACGGCGGGCCGGCCCCAAACCTGCTCTACCGTCACCGGCCGGTCACACAGCTCGGCCGCGGGCATCGGCAGGAACGGCGCCGGCCCCCACGGCTTGAAGTGCACGCCGACGGACCGGGTCCGGGTTGGGTAGCCGAACTCCAACGCGCGGGTGGGCATGGTGATCACGCAGCCGTCGGCGTACTCGGCCGTGTCGATGCCGGCGCGGATGCGGAACGGCGCCCCGAGGTTGACGATGAGCAACGCCGCCGGACTTGCCGGCAGCCTCAGCAGGGCGTACGG
The DNA here is from genome assembly GCF_004331345.1 of Kribbella soli. Lineage (GTDB taxonomy): Bacteria > Actinomycetota > Actinomycetes > Propionibacteriales > Kribbellaceae > Kribbella > Kribbella soli. Next base: position 1,339,888 of record NZ_SJJZ01000003.1, read on the forward strand.
CGGCGCACCCTCCAGGTAGTAAAGGTCGTCGATCAGCCCGTCCAGCGGCGGTCGCGGCACTCTGGACACGTACTCCATCCCCACAGCATCGCCGACGTCCGGGGCATCGCGCACCAGGACGGCCCAGCCGCGCCGGCACCAGCATCGACCCGGCGCCGATCCCGGACGATCGCCCGCGTGGAGCGAGGGACCGGTTCAGTCGCGCCTGCTCGGGGTGATCTCGCGCACCATCACGCAGTTGCCCAGGCCCTTGGGTCGGTCGTAGGTGAAGCCCTCGCGCTCGTACATCGTGCGGGTGCCGTTGTAGAGGAACGAGGAGTTCTTTTTCCGGACGCCGCCGGTGTCGTGCGGGTAGCCCTCAACCAGGCCGCCGCCGGCCTGGGCGATCAGCTCGACGGCTCCGCGCAGGGCGATCGTCGCCAGGCCCTGACCGCGAAAGCTGCGCTCGACCAGGATGCAGGTGACCCGGTAGTCGGGCAGTCGCTCGGCAGTGGCGACGTACTCCTTGCGGTGCTGGATGTTGGGCAGCTCCTCGGGTGATCCGTACTCCGCCCAGGCGACGGCACGGTCGCCGTCGTAGACCAGCGCTGCGTGCGCGATCCCGTCGGCCACCAGACGGTGCTTGAGCGCCCGGTTCCCCTCGGCGGTCTGGCCCTTCTCCGCGCAGTCGGGATGGAAATGCGTACACCAGCAACTGGCGAACATGCCCTTGTTCCGCTCGACGAGAGCGGCGAAGTCGTCGAACGTCTCCGGCGTGAGCGCCTTGATCGTGAAGTCGGACATACCGACAACGTAACCCCAATTGCGGACGTTCTGCGTCCGGTAGCGATGGACGAGATCCTGCCCCGAAACCAGTAGTCACTCAGGTCATGTAAGAGGCCAGCATGATTGGCGTCGCGGGGATCCACCGCCCGGCAGGGTCTGGATAACCCGGTTGACGGCGGACGGGTCGGATCGGTCGGATGGGCTCGTGAGTCCCCGCGAGATCCAAGCCGAGCAGGCCGACATCGACACGCCGCTCGTTCGCGAACTGTTGGCCGCGCAGTTCCCGCAGTGGGCCGCGTTGCCGCTGGAGCCGGTCGACTCCAGTGGATTGGTGAACGCGATCTACCGCCTCGGTACCGACCTGTCCGTACGGCTGGCGCTCCGCCCCTCGAACACCGACATAGTGCAACGGGAGCAGGCGAAACTCGCGACAATCGCGCCGTTCCTGCCTGTGGCCATCCCTTCTGTCGAGGCGATCGGCTCACCCACCGACGCATTCCCGGGCGAGTGGTCCGTCCATCGCTGGCTCACCGGTACGCACCCGTCCCCCGGCGCGCTCGCCGACCCACGCGGGCTGGCGACGGACCTCGCGGCGTTCGTCGATGCGTTCCGGCGGATCGACCTGCCGGACCGGCCGCCGGCGTACCCGGGCGAGCGCCGGACGCGCGCTCCGATGGAATCGATGGACTCCTCGACGCGGGAGGCGATCGGCGAGCTGGATGGCCTGATCGACACCCGCGCAGCACTGGCGTCGTGGGAGGAGTCGCTCGCGGCGCCGTACGACGGGCGCGAGGTGTGGGTGCACTCGGACCTGACGCCGAGCAACCTGCTCGTGTCGGCGGAGGGCCGGCTGACCGCGGTGCTCGACTTCGAGACGTGCGGTGTCGGCGATCCGGCGTGCGACCTGTTCCCCGTGTGGTACCTGCTGCCCGCGAACGTCCACGACGAGTTCCGCGCGGCGCTGGACGTGGACGACGCGACATGGCTCCGCGGACGCGGGCGCGTGCTGTCCCAGGCCCTGATCGTGTTGCGGTACCACAAGGACACCAACCCGGCGATCGCGAACTACGCGCGGCACGCCATCGGAAAGGTGCTCGCAACCGGTCCTGACCGAGGGAGCCGAGACGATGGATGACCTGCTTCCCGCAAATCGATAGACACTCAGGGCATGCAAGAGGCCGGTCTCCCGAGTGGGAAACCGGCCTCTGATCTGCTGTGGAGCTTAGGGGATTCGAACCCCTGACCTCTTCCATGCCATGGGCGGGAGTCGCACCGATGACCTACGTGGAACAACACTCATTCCCTTACCTACAAGGCGTTTTCGCCTTCCGGGCTGCTGCGGGTTGGGTCCACTTCAGGACCGTTGCTACGCGTGGTTCGCTCCCAAAATCCAACCGTGGGTCGCTAGTATCGCGTTGCTAGGATGGCTCGCCATAAGGCACGCAGACGTCGCGGTCGAGGCGCTGCAACGGCGACGAATGGAGGATTGGGACGCGATGTTCCTGCTTCAGATGTCGGGCGTTCCAGGTTCTGGGAAGTCCACCGTGGCCACCCACGTCGTCGACGCGTTCGGCGCGGTTGCCGTCGACTACGATGTCATCAAGTCCGCTGTTCTCGACGCAGGCTTCGACCTGGCCAGTAGTACCAAAGCGGCGTACGAGGTGATGTACGCGCAGGCACGTCACGTGCTAGCTCAAGGGCATCCCGTAGTCATGGACAGCCCGTGTTTCTGGCCGAGGATCCTGACCGAGGGCATGGAAATCGCCAGTCAGCACGATGCGAGCTACAGATACATCGAGTGCCAGGTTCGTGATCTGAAGGTCGTCGACGAGAGGCTTCGTCGGCGGCCGAGGCTGAGGACCCACCGTCGCGGGGTGGACTGGCCGCCCGTGGACCTCGGTGACGAACTGGTGGACGGCGAGGCGCTGTACCGCGACGGGATGGACCGCATTCAACGTCCCTCGGACAACTACCTCCAGTTGGACATGCACCGACCGCTGTCCGAAGTGCTGCCCGAGGTCAACGTCTACCTGAAGCCATAGCTGAGCGGGAGTGGGCATCCACCGCGGGTGGCGGGTGGCCGGCTGTTTCGGCGAGTAGTACATCGACAGGGTGTCGATCGTTGATGGCGAGTTCTACTGTCATCGACCGGTGGCGGCGCACTTTCGGGCCCTGAAGCGGCCTGTCTTGAAGACGTAGAGAAACTTGTCAGGAGATCGCTCGACGCAGGCCTGTCCTCCGTCGACAGATACGCGACACTCGTCCGCCAGGTGATGTGCGACAGTCGAATGCGCGGATCGCGGCTGCTCCGGATGTCCGCAGGGCACGCGATCAAGGGGCGGCACCGCGCGAGACTCTAGGCGTTGTCCGGCCCGGCGGGACGGTTCCCGGCGTCTGGGCCGCACCGGATGCGGCGGGTGGAGGATGCGATCCGGCCGGCATTGGGGGCGGTCGTGATGGCCTCCGGCGTCGTCTCCATCGATCTCTACTCAGACCATCGGGCGGTCCCCTCTGCCCTCACGCTCTGGTTCGCTGTGGGCGTCTGGTTGCTGCTGGCGGTGGTGGTGCTGGGCGTGCGGCTCGCCATCGAGCGTGGTCGGTTCGCGCGCGAGGCTAGGTTCCGTGCCCTTCCGTTCTGGAGCCGTCCGGGCGGTGGTCGAGTGGCTCGGCGGTCGGGTGGCTCGGTCGTTGGTCGGCGCGTAGAGTCACCACGGGACCGGGCGGATTCTTGGGTGGGTGGTGGACATGGGTGATGGTGAGAATGTCGGCCCCGGGGACCAAGAGCCGACCGAGGCTGCGGGACCTGCGGCGGACGGGCCGTCGGGTGGTCGTCGGATCCTCCATCTTCTCGGCGCGGTGCTGGTCGGGGTGGTGCTACCTGCGGTCGTGGTCGGCGTGCTGGTGGGCGAGTTGGGTGTCTCGGCGTTGTTCACCGGCGTGGTGTGGGGCGCTGTCGGTGCGAAGCTCGGCGGGACACGCAGGATGCTCTACGTGACGCCGCTGGTCGGGATCGTTGCCGGGCTGGGCGCATACACCGCATACGACTGGTGGTGGGCGGCGCTGCTGGCGGCAACGGGCGCAATCGCTGGTGCCGGGTACCGGTTCGGCTGGTTCGCCCCGCTGCTGATGGCTCCCTTCGCGGCCACCTTCGTCACGCCGGTCTCGACCGCCACATCCGCGGTCACCTTCGGCGCAATCGTCGCGGTGGGCACGGGGTACGGCATCGTGATCGTGCGTCGCTTCGGTGCTCCGGCGGTGGTCGAGGGCGCCCGGTACTCGCTGCCAGTCACCGCCGTCATCGCGCTCGCCTTCGGCGCGGTGATGGGTGCCGCCGCAGCTGTAGGGGTGGCGCTGTCGTGGACCGAGCCGTACTGGGTGCCAGAACCGGTCCTCGTCCTGATCATGTACGTGTTGATGGGACACCGTGAGCGGATTCAAGACAAGGCGCTCGGCACCGCGGTCGGTGCGGCCGCCGCGGTGGTCGTGGCGATCATCGCCCCGCCCCCGTGGGCCATGACCGCGCTCGCCGTGGTCGCAGTCTTGCTCGCGGTGCTGCAGCGGGCGACGTACTGGCGGATGTACGGCCTGTACACGTTCGCGCTCGTTTTGTTCCTGGCCGCTCCAGGGGACGTCGCGCACGAAGCCGAGGAACGCGGGTTCCAGATTCTCGCCGGTGTCGCCCTGCTGATTGTCGGCCTGGCCGCCCTCCATCTCATCGCGGACAGGCTGGCCAGGCGATACCCACAACCAGAACTGGCAAGCAATGCGCCGGATGCCTGATCGCTGACCCTGGCCGGTCGCCACGCGGCGGGGCCTTCAGATGAGAACCGGCGCCCGCAACAAGGCACACGCAAATCCCCATGACCGCGCGGATCGCGGCATGTGCGTGCGTTCGGTCCGATGAGATGATCCCGTCCATGACTGAGACCGTGGGCCGGGAGCTCGTTGCCCGTCTCCACCGCGTGGCCGTCGAGTTCGTCCTACCCGATGGGCTTCGCGTCGAAGATGCCGTCGTTCTCGCCGAGGATCTCGTCGCGGCCGGCTTCACCGGCTCAGCGACGGTCGAGGTGGCTTCACTTGAGCGCGGAGCGATCCGAAGTGACGCCGAGCACCCGATACGCGAGATGCTCGCGGAGTACGGGATCCGCGTGCCTGTGCCCACAGATGCGGATGACGAATACCGACTGCTGCTGACCGCGTTCGGGTACTGGAACCTTCCCCTCCACTTCTTCGAAGGGCCTTTCTACGTCCGCATCCCGGCGTGGGAAGACCAGGGGCCATTGGACCGCACGCTCGTGACCTTGCTCGACCGTCGAGACCACGAGACCAGCCCGGATGCTCGACTTTCAGTCGAGGACGAGATGCGTACCGCCGTGAGGGCTCTCGTTCCGGCGGTGTGATCAACGCCCTCATCTAGGCACGAGCGCATCGCGGCAGATCCGGTTACCGCAGCGCACGCTGTCGGCGGCTAGGAGAATGCACCGGCAGAGCTCCAAACAGAGTCGGCTCGGCCTACCACTCCGAGACGTCTTGGTGTTCGTTGAGCACGACGCCATGCCGGGACAACCGCGCTACCAGCCTGCGGAACTCCTGGGCGGTCTCCTCCGCCTGGAAGGCTCCGTAGAGATTGAACCGGCCAAACTCGAAGACCTCCTCGACCAACCTCATCGGAAGGCTGCTCTGGTCAGCGACCGGGATGACCGCTTCGACGTGCTCCTGCCAGAGATCAAGTCGTCGCTGTTCTGACCAGTGGGGCATCGAAGCGAGCGCCTGGGTAGCCGATTTCACTCGCGGATCATCGCTTCCAAACGCAGCGTCGATGGCGAGAGCCGCTTCGTGAACAACTGAACAGACGCCCATCGAACTCCTAGGGTGCGCAACGGTTACCAGTCAATCGCAACAGTGAACGACCCGACCTGTCATCGGCGTGAGCGCGCGGAATGCGGCAGATGAGGACGTTGTTGTCAGCAGCTCTCCTGAACCATGAGCATGACCCGGTGGTTCTGATCGCGGAAGTCGCCTAGTTCGAACTCGCTATTGGGAGGCGCGTTCCCGGCAAAGAACTCTTCCACGCGTGCCAGTAAGGCATCGCGCTGGGCGCCGCGCACCTCGGTCACATTGAGCTCGTAAGCGCGCACGACGTGAACGTCTGGGCGCTTCATGAGCCGTCTCGCCTGCTTCACATCCAGCGGGCCGCCACGCATCCGCCAGGCACTCCCGTCGACGTCGACCCACTCGCGATCATTTACCGGCCGCGGCCACGTCAGCCAACCGCCGCTGGATTCCGGAGCACCGTCGCCACGTGCGCTGGTCTCATCGAACTGTCGTGACTTCTTCTGGCCCACGAGCCCATGATCACACCGCCGAGCTCGCACCGCTCTCCGCACTGCCGTCCTGGACCTCTCACCAACATCGGCACGACCGCGCGGATCGCGGCAAATGAGTGCATCGCGTGACGCTGCGTCCGCGGCCGACGTACCTGTCCGAAAACCGCATCGGGTCGCGTCACGTTACGGCGCAGCAGATGACTAAGAACGACTCACGCGGGATGCCTCATCGGCCCCGCGAGGCCAGAACGGCCGATGGCCTCCACACGCAATGGCTGCTGCGGAGGTGGGGGCACATCGTCAAGCGGGTCGAAGTCGGCGTCGACGAAACTTCGATCGGCTGTCCCGCATGTGACGGCACCGAGGGTCTCGACGCACGTGACGAGCTTGAATCACTGATGCGCCGAGGCGGCAGACGAGCCGATCGCATCTCGGTCCAGGTGAAGGCGCTGGATGAGCGCTTCCTACGAGCAACTTCTCCGCAGCCGTTCTCGCCCGTCGACGGCACCTGGTGGCGCTATCGCAATCTGGATTGACTAGGTCGGTACCCGCCAAAATGACCTTGCTCCTGAACATCCCATCATCGGCTGCGCACGCGGATCGCGGCATATGCGGTAAACGGGGTGTGCAACGTTTGGGTGGTGACGAGCATCTTTATGGATGTGACAACGAACTCGAGCACTGCCCCGGCACTGCTAGCGGTCATGTGTCTAGGCCTTGGCGCGTGTAGCGCCCCTGCCAGTGACTCCACGAAGGGTTCGACGACCGCCGTGGTCTCATGCGCGAGTGCTCCCTTGTCAGTCACCTTCGCTGATCTCACCGTGAAGGCAGTCAACACGGGGACCAGCACGTGCAACCTTTCCGGGAGTCATCCGGTGGAGCTGCCGTGGTGGCGCATCGTGGGCCCCGGACCCTCCGCTGCTGCCGGCGCACTGCCTCCGGGCGCTGCTTTGGTGCAGGCCTACAAGCCTGAAGGCAGCAATGGTTGTCCATGGCCCGGTGCACCGAGTGGTGCCGCCCAACTCACCGTGTCTGTCGAGGGAAGGGCTCACGTGCTGAGCCTGCCTTCGACGGTCGTGCATGAGATTACGGAGTGCGACATGGTCTCGGTCCTGTCGCCGACCATTGAGCCCCGCGCCTCCTCATGAACTCGACGCGGCCGCGCCCAGACTCCAAGCAGAGCGAACTCCATCGGACTGCCGTCATAGGACGCAAGCAACGTCCGCAATTCGGCAGATCCGTGCATTGGTCGGCTGCCTCAGTTGGTCGCCAGACGTCTAGCTTGTCGCACATCAGTTGGCGGACATGTGTCGCGCATCTATTGGCGGATCACAGATGGGCCCGCTACAACTTGTCGCACGAAGGCTGAACCTACGGGATGAGGACCTCGGTCTCGTCGGTCCAACGGGCTACGGTCGACAGGACGGCTATATATTCCAAGGCCTGCTGTTCGGATCAGTCCGGCCGACGCGAGTGCGCGACCACGTTGCGGATGCCCGTGTAGGCTCCAATCGCGAGGTGGTAAAGACCGTCCTGTCTCGACTTCCACATTTTGGTCTCGCGATTGCCAGGTAGCCAGAGCCGCGTCCTGCCATTGCCCGAGTTCCGTGAGAAACCATCAGTGACAAGCTCGCGATCGACGAGCGTCGCGACCCGATCGAGTGGGAGTTCGTTCGTGTTCACCTCGCTGCAAGGCAAGCCCTGGTACCACTCGAACTTCCGCCAGCGCTTCTGGCGGCCCGCGTGGGATGGTGCCGATCCGAGCAACCCGACTTCGGTGCGCCACGTGCCTGCGATCCTTTCTGGCTTCCGGTTCCACGAGAGGCGGCACACGCACGCCACCTGGCTGACCGAGGACGGCATCGAGGAGGTCGCTCGCCGCGCTCGGCTTGGTCACAAGATGAAGGGCATGGGTCGCGTCTACGACCACGTGACGCCCGAGATGGAGCGCCAGATCTCGGAAGCGTTAGAGGACCGATGGGTTACGTCGGTACTCGCCCTGGACGATGGCGAGCGAGAGAAGCTGCTCACGTGGGTGCCCGTGATCAAGGACACCATCGAGAAGGCCCAGCAGGAGGCTGAGACCCTGGCGGCCAAGTTGGTGGGAGGCGAGCGCTTCTCCCAAATCTCTCCCGCTGGGGCCTCTAACGCAAACAGGCCAGGGGGCGAAAGTGCCTCCTGACCTGCGGTTTCGTGCGGTGGAGCTTAGGGGATTCGAACCCCTGACCTCTTCCATGCCATTCACAGACGCGCCTCGAATGCCCTTCTGACCGACCCAACCGGGCGTCCATGGACGTCCAGGGATGTTCGCGTCGGAGCGAGACGGTTGTCACTCAGTTAGTCACTCATCTTCAAGACTCCGGACCTGTTCCGAGCGCCAGAGCTGCGACTTCTGGGTTATGAGTAGCCCTGACGGTGTCTCACGTGCAGGTCTCGGTCTCGGGTCCCACCACGAGCCGCCCCGGTCGGATCGAGCAGCACCACGAGTGACACGCGCTAGCTCACCTCTCGCTCTCGTCCGGGTGTGCCCTGCCCCACTTCACGGCAGCCAGGAGTACCTGGATGCCCCACCCCAGCACGACCAGGTCCAACAGCATTTGTGTGGTGACTACGAGGCGGGCGGTCTCGCTCTTGGCGGAGATGTCGCCGAATCCAACTGTGGTGAAGATGGTGACGGTCAGGTAGAGCGCGTTGGAATGGTTGAGCGGCTCAGTGAACATCGCTGGGTCGTTGCGGCTGAGGATGAAGTAGTTGGCGGCGAAGAACAGCAGGAACAGGGGCGTGACCACCGCCAGTGACTCGGTTGCCCGGATAGCGGGGTGCCGCGAGTGAATGATCGCCCGGATCTGCCAGGCCGTTACTCCTCCCAGAACCGCGATGCCGATCGCGAGCTTCACAGGCACATGCGCGTCGCCCCCGCGGTCGAGTGGCAGCACGTAGTAGAGCGCCACCATGACCGTCGCCGACGCGAAGGCCCGAAGCAGCCCCCGCACGATGAGCCAGCGGCGGTGCCGCGGGGTGATGGGTTCAGCGCTGGTCATCCGGCGCCCTCCTGCTACGCGCCGGTGGACCTGAAGACCTGTCGACCTTCAGCGTTTGCATGGGGAGCTCGATAGGAGCTCGCCGGTGGCCGGCTGCTTTCCACGGCGGCCGCGTGCTCAGTGGGTCTCTGCCGGCAGTTCGGCCACCTCGTGGGTCTGTGGTGTTCCGCCCAGCTCGCTGAGCTTGTGTGACACGGCATCGGCCTCGAACTCCCAGGCCAGCACTCCTACTGCTGCGTGACCTGCCTCGAGCTCGCTGCTGATACGCGCGGCGTCCTCGTCGGAGATCTTGAGACCCTTGTGGAAGAACTCGCCGATGAATCCGCCCCCGACGACACCTGCGACCGCACCTCCTAGCAGGGACAGACCGCCGGTCGGTATCGCCGCGATGACGCCCAGGGCGACGCCGATCCCCATGCCCTTCTTCCCGGCACGCTTCCCGGCTTTGTGCTCCTTGAGCTTGCCCTTGTCGTTCATGACGAGTACGCCGACGCCGTCGAGCTTCATGTACTCGGTGGCCTCGTCCCAGTTCCTCATCACCATGGCCGCCTCGTCGGCGCGGTCCTCGCTGGGGAAGAACGCGAGCACCAGCTGTTGGGTGTCCCCATGGACCGCTTCTCTGTCTTTGCGCGGGGTCACCGCTTCCTGCCTGCTGATTCCGTGGCGTTCGAGGTAGGCGTAGACCTGTGCGGCGCCGTCGGAGTTCCCGTCCAGCTCGGACTTGATCCAGTTCCGCAGCGCGGGCTCGTGCACCATGAGGTCGTCGGCGAAGGCCTTCAGCTCAGGGTTCTTGGCGTGCTCGCCCATCTCGCTGTACAGCTTGTCGGCGTAGGGGGTTTCCTTCATTGTTTCCTTCGCCACGTCTTCGAACGACTTCTTGCGCGCCATGTCCATTCCCTGCCGGCCCAGCTTCTCGGCCTGCTCCAGGGTGACGCTCACGCCGGCGCCGTGGCCGAACTCCTCGGCGCGGTGGACGTTGTACCACTCCATCGTCGCGACCGCGGTCGCATTGTCGGCGTACTCGGGATACCTGTCAGCGATCCCCTCGAACAAGGCGGCACCGAAGATCTCCCCTTCCCAGCTGATCTTCAGAAACTCCTGCTCCGACCGTCCCCCAATGAGGCGGTGTCTCTCCACAAACGTCATGGCTCGACCCCCAAACTCAGACTGGGATGCCACCCCCGTTGGAGTACCTCCGTGGCCGTGGATGACGGAACGCAAGCCGCACCGTCGTTGGCAATCGTTACTGATGATTCGCCGCGCCTCGCAGAGGCTGCATCACCCCAGTGGGATGACCCGCCCGCCCCGACCGATCCGACATCCTGAGATCGCGGTACCCAAACCGGCGACGAGTTGTCGGCATGTCGCGGCGAAGGCGGACCGGCGGACACGGAGTGAGACCGCGGTGCCGGGGATTGTCTCTACTGAGGGGGGCCCACATGCGGACCAGGCAGAGGAACCACACCTCATGAGCGCCACGTCAGGATCGGCACCGGCGCCGCCGTTCCCTCAGACGCCACAGTTCTGGGTGCTGATGGTCAATGCGCTCGGACTCGGCGTCTTCGGCGCCTGCGTCGCCCTGCTGTTCATGGGACTGATCGGGCTTGGGGACGAGTGGTACACGGTCTCGGATCCGGGATGGTTCGGCGGACAGTGGTGGTGGCTGGCCGTCACGGCGGCGGCCGGAGTCGTGGTCGGCCTCCTGCGCCGGTGGACCCACCTGCCAGACAAGATCCCGAGCCTGATCGATGACCTCGAGCACGGCCACGTCGATGGCCGATCGGTGCCAGGGGTGGTGGTCGTCTCGGCTGCCTCGTTGATCGGAGGCGCCAGCCTCGGCCCGGAGCAGGCACTCGGAGCCATGGGCGGCGGCGCCGCGCAGTGGACCGCCCGACGACGCCGGCTCAACGATGAAGACAGCCAGGTGAACACCAGGGCCGGGTTCGCCGGCGCCTATGGCGGACTGTTCTCCAGCACCCTGATCGTGGTGATGCTCATCCTGGAGGTCTCCCGCCCGGGCGGGCAACGGATGGCCAAGACGCTGGCCGCCACGATCGTTTCTTCCAGCGTCTCGTTCGCGATCTACTTCGTCGTCGCGGGCGCCTTCTTCCTTGATGCCTACGCGGTGCCCGCCTTCACCTTCGAGGACTGGCAGTTGCTGGCCGGACTCGGCCTGGGCCTGTTCGCGGCGATGGTGGTGACGCTGCTGGGCGCCGTGATGAAGCTGGCAGCAAGGATGTTCGGCCGGCTCAAAGTGCCGGCCATCGTGCGGCCGGTGATCGGTGGCCTGGTGTTCGGTGTCGTCGGCGTGATCCTGCCGCTGACGATGTTCACCGGCAGCGACCAGCTCAAGACCGTGCTGCAGACCGGCGAGACACTCGGCGCGGGCCTCCTGGCCGCCCTCGTGATCGCCAAGATCCTCACCTTCGCCGTCTGTGAGGCGAGCGGATTCGTCGGCGGCCCGATCTTCCCAGCGCTCTTCGTCGGCGGCACGGCCGGAGTGTTCGTGCACCAAGTCTTCCCCGACATGCCCCTGGGACTCGCATTCACGTGCATGCTCGCCGCGGTTCCCGGAGCCCTGGTCTCCGCGCCGTTCGCGCTGGTCCTGCTCGCCGCGTTCATGAGCCAACTGGGCGCGCTGCAGACCGCACCCGTCCTCATCGCCGTCATCACCGCATTCCTCGCCGTGGAGTCGGTGAGGTACGTCGCAGCCACCCGCCGGCGCAGCAACCCACAGACGAGTCGGAAGACAAACCAATGATCCGTTCATCGGGTGCCTACCCACCTCCCGTTGTGCCTCCCAGGTCAAACAGAGGAGGCCCTTTCCCGATCGGGAAAGGGCCGCTGACCTGCGGTGGAGCTTAGGGGATTCGAACCCTGACCTCTTCCATGCCCTTCACAGCCTGGCCCTCAACGGCCCGCTGCGTGGCTCAAGTTGCCGTCCGTGGACGTGCGCAACTGTCCAGGGATGCACCACGCCGTTGCCACTCAGTTAGTCACGCACTCCTGGAGCTTCGCCTCGGAGGCCGGCACATCACTGATCGGAAGCGGACCGGAGCAAGCTCGTGGCGCGAAGGACGGCCGCCCGTCGAAGTCCCTCACGCTTGAGCAGGCGTCGAGGCTGCTCGACGTCGCGACGGCGACCCGGATGCACGCATACATCGTGGTGTCTCTGCTGACCGGCGCACGCACGGAGGAGATGCGGGCTCTCACCTGGGATCACGTGGACTTGAAGGGAGCGCAGTACGCCGAACCGCCCCGGCCGCCGTCGATCGAGGTGTGGCGGATCGGTGCGCGAGCGAGGCGACACGAAGACGCGCAAGTCTCGCCGGACCCTCCGGCTTCCGGAACGATGCGTTGAGGCGCTGACGGACCACCTACAACACCAGGAGATCGCAAGGGCCACTGCTGGCGATCGGTGGAGGCATCACAACCTCGTGTTCTGCACCTCGATCGGCACCGAGCTGGACGCCGCCAACGTCCGGCGCGCCTTCCGTCGCGTGGTCGCCCTGACACCTGGACTGAACGCGGCGGACTGGACGCCTCGCGAGCTGCGACACAGCTTCGTGTCGTTGCTCAGCGCCAGCGGTGTGCAGATCGAGCAGATCTCGCAGTTGGTCGGGCACAAGAGCACCCAGGTGACCGAGACCGTGTACTGGCACGAGTTGCGGCCGGTGCTGACCGAGGGGGCCGAAGCGATGGACGAGATCCTGCCCCGAAACCGTGAGTCACTCAGTTAGTCACTCAGGTCATGAAAGAGGCCGGTTTCCCGAGTGGGAAACCGGCCTCTGACCTGCGGTGGAGCTTAGGGGATTCGAACCCCTGACCTCTTCCATGCCATGGAAGCGCGCTACCAACTGCGCCAAAGCCCCGCGGTGTCTTGCGACTCCGAAAGCTTAGCGGATGAGTGCCTGCAAAGAAAAATCGGTTCCCTCGTGGGGCTGGTGAGGTAGATGACAGTCCGTTTGCGGTCTCCAGACAGGTATGACGAGAGCTTGATCTGCACGGTCTCTCCACTGCTTGCGGTACGTCGCGGCGCGGCCCGGAGGCTCCCGAAGCAGCGGCCCGAGCGTTTGGGGAGGCCTGTCCCCCGGGATCGGGCAGTAGCACTCCCCGAACCAAACCGCGGGCGTCCCCAAACTGGTTTGGGGAGGACTGCCACTGCGACGAGGCCGGGCTTGCACCACGAGCGCCCGGCGCAGGACACCAGTACTTCTTAGCGTTGGGGGTCGTCGCTCATTACTGGTTCGGGGAGGGAGCCGGCGTTCCATTCTTCGATTCGCCAGCCGGCGCGGCCCGGGAGCAGAGAGACCCAGTTGCAGTTGGCGAGGCCTCCGAAGGCGGGCCAGTTGGCTTGCGGGATGCCGAGGAACAGGCAGATGCCGACGCGGGCGGCGAGGCCGTGGGTGGCGATCACGATGGTGTCCTCGGAGGATCCCTCCGACGAGATGCGGGACAGCGCATCGGCGAAGCGCTCCGCGACTTCTTCGATGGTTTCGCCGTTGGAGCCGCGGCGCTGCGGTTCGCCGCTGCGGATCCGGGTGGCGGCCTCAGGGTTGACGGCGGCGAGCTCGGCCATGGTGAGGCCGGCCCAGTCGTCGACGTCGATCTCGCGGAGCGCCTCGTCGTACTCGATCTTCAGACCGGTCAGTGCGGCGAGCTCACCCGCGGTGGACGCGGCACGTTGCAGGTCGCTGGCGAAGAGCCGCGTGGGCGCGAGCGACGCGAGTCGAGCGGCCGCGGCGCGTGCCTGTGCTACGCCGACCGCGTCGAGCGGGATGTCGGCCTGGCCCTGGATCTTGTCCTGCAGGTTCCATTCCGTCCGGCCGTGCCGCCAGACGATCAGTCGGCCCGCGCTCATTCCGCCGAAGCCGAACCAGGGACGGGCGACGGCAGCGGGATCACCGGGCAGTCGCGCCACAGGCGCTCCAGCGAGTAGAACGAGCGCTCCTCGTCGTGCTGGACGTGGATGACGATCTCGAGGTAGTCGAGCAGCACCCAGCGGCCCTCGCGGGCGCCCTCCCGGCGGACCGGCTTGGCGTCGAAGTCGACGCGGAGCTTCTCCTCGATCGCGTCGACGATCGCGCGCACCTGGCGGTCGTTGGAGGCGGACGCGACCAGGAACGCGTCGGTGATGGCGAGTTGCTCGGACACGTCGAAGGCGAGAACGTTCTCGGCCTTCTTGTCATGGGCCGCCTCGGCGGCCGCGGTGAGCAGCTCGATGGCGCGTTCGCTGGCTGGCATGTGGTCCCGTCCTTAAAACTGCTGGGTCTAACGGTTGGTATAGAGCTCACGCTTGGCGATGTACTGGACGATGCCGTCCGGCACCAGGTACCAGGTCGGGTTGCCCTTGGCGACCCGGGCGCGGCACTCGGTCGACGAGATCGCCAGCGCCGGCACCTCGAGCAGGGTGATCCGATTCATCGGCAGCTGGTCCAGCGGCAGTTCGAGTTGCTCGGTACCGGGCCGCGTACAGCCGACGAACTGGGCCAGCTTGAACATCTCGTCGACGTCCCGCCAGGTCAGAATCTGGGCGAGCGCGTCGGCACCGGTGATGAAGAACAGCTCGGCGTCCGGGTACAGCGCGGACAGGTCGCGCAGGGTGTCGATCGTGTACGTCGGACCGGGCCGGTCGATGTCGACCCGGCTGACCGAGAACCGCGGATTCGACGCGGTCGCGATGACCGTCATCAGGTACCGGTCCTCGGGCGGGGAGACCTTCCGGTCCGACTTCTGCCACGGCTGGCCGGTCGGGACGAAGATCACCTCGTCGAGGTCGAAGTACGACTGCACCTCGCTGGCCGCGACCAGGTGCCCGTGATGGATCGGGTCGAACGTGCCACCCATCACGCCGATGCGTCGTACCCGCTCCACAAAAGCCACGTCAGCCTTTCACCAAGCCGCTCAGCTGTGCGGCCGGCCCTTGCCCATGATGACGGTGACGAGCAGCAGCAGGACGAGGACGAAGAGCGCGAACCCGCCGTACCACCACTTCGAGATGTGCGAGGCCTCGACCGCGGCCTCTTCGAGAGCCGCGACCTGCGGCACCAGGAGCGTGAACATGAGGCAGAGCCTATCTCGTGACCGCCGGAACGACAGCGACCGGTGGCCCCGGACACTCGCCGCGGGACACCGGTCGCGATAGGAAGGTCAGCTGTGGCGGCCGTTACGGGTCAGCAACCGGCGCCAGGCAGACGGTACGGCGTGCACGCGGCGGGCCTGCGCTGCGGCGCGGTGCATCTCGTCGATACGGGCACGGGCAACTTCGGGGGTGATCATGGTTCCTTCACAGGGTTGGTACGGCGGAACCGGGGCGGACTGTCCCCGGTACCTCAAATTGTACGGTAAGAGTTACGCTCTCACAAACGAATTGAAGGCACAGGACATTCCTGACCTTAGAATCTGCGGTGAACAGGAGGCGTCATGGACGCGATCGATCGGCAGCTGATCGAGGCGCTCCGGCTGAACGGCCGCTCCAGCTGGGCCGAGCTCGGCCGGGTGGTCGGCCTGTCCGGCCCGAGCGTCCAGGAGCGGGTACGACGTCTCGAGGAGCGCGGCGTACTGCTCGGCTACCGCGCGGTGGTCGCCCCGGAGCAGGTCGGCCTCGGCACGAGCGCGCTGATCGGGTTGTTCCAGCGCGACGACGTCGAGACCGACGACATCGTCGAGCAGGTCCGCGAGATCCCTGCGGTCGAGGACTGCTGGTTCGTCGCCGGTGACCAGGAGCTCGTGGTCAAGGTCCGGGTGGCCGACGTGACGCAACTGGAGGCGGTCGTCGGCTCGCTGCGCCGCGTGAACGGCGTGGTCAGGACCCGGACGACGGTTGTGCTGTCGACTCGCTGGGAAGGACGTCCCGCACCCTTGCCCGGGTGAGCAGCAGTACGGCGCCCGCAGCCAGCGCCAGGCCCGCGGCCACCGGGTAGAGCAGTTGCGGCGCGTGCTGGTACGTCGTACCGCCGATCGCCGGCGCGAGGAACATGCCGCTGATCGACGCGGCGGCGTACAGGCTCGAGTACCGCCCGACCATCCCCTCCGGCGCCGCGTCGGCCACGTAGGCAGTGGCGGTCGGCTTGTAGAGCATCTCCCCCGCCGTCATCACCACGATCGCGAGCGCGGCGCCCGCCAGCACCGGCCAGACGCCGAGGATCGCGAGCCCCAGGCCGATACACGCGAACCCGGCCGCGATTACCCGGGTCGCCCGGTGACCCTGGAGGCGTACGGCGATCGGCGCCTCGAAGAGGACGATGACGACCGAACTCGCCCCGAGCAGTACGCCGTATGCGACCGCCGGCGTACCCGCATCGCGCAGGAGCAGGGGCATGGTGGCGAAGATCTGCCGGTAGACGGTGTCGACCACCACGATCGTCGCGAGCACCATCAGGACCGGGCGGTCGCTCAGGACCGACTTCCACAGACCGGTTGCCGACGGCCCCGACGTACGGCGCGCGCTCGGGACCCAGCGCCACACGATCGCGGCCATGACCAGGCTGGTGACGGCGTCGACGACGAAGACCAGCGAAAAGTCGTACGCCGCGAGCAGGCCGCCGAGCGGCGGTCCGATGGTGAAGCCGGCGTTGGATGCGGTGCGGGACAGCGCGATGCCTTCGCGGCGACGCTCGGGCGGGAGCGCGGTCGCGACGAGGGCGCTCAGGTTGGGGCGCCCGGCTCCGCCGAAGAGACCGGCCAGCGCCGCGACGACCGCAATCGAAGCACCCGGCACGAGCGGCATCGCCATGCACGAGATCGCCCACAGCAGTTGGCTCGCGAGCGCCGCCGTACGCAGACCGAACCGGTCGCCGAACCAGCCGCCGCCGAGGTTGCCGCCGACCAGGCCGACACCGTACGCCGCCGCGGCGAAACCGGCCTGCTGCGCCGACATGCCGCGGTCCTCGACGAGGTAGAGCGTGAGGTAGACCCAGGCGAGCGCACCGGCCCCGTTGACGAGCTGGCCGACCATCACCGCCTTGAGCCAGGTGGGCAGCTCCGCGATCCGGCGCCAGTACACGTCCACCCCTCCGGTACAGTGAGTTCCTGTTGGGAACTTACTCGACCCGCCGGCGTGCCGGCAACCGGGATTCCAAGGAGGGCGGACGTGCGGCGGAGCACTTTCTCGCCCGAGCCGGACTGCGCGATCGCGCAGTCCCTCGGCGTCGTCGGCGACGGCTGGGAACTGCTGATCGTCCGCGATCTGGCGCGTGGGCTGGCGCGGTTCGACGAACTGGCGGGGTCGTTGCACATCTCGCGGAAAGTGCTGACCGAGCGGCTGAACGGCCTGCTGGAGAGCGGGATCGTCGAGCGGTCGGCGTACCAGGACCGGCCGACGCGCTACGCCTACGAGTTGACGCCGCGCGGGCGCGCACTACTGCCGGTCCTCGTCGCACTGCAGGACTGGGGCGATCGCTGGCTGCTCGGCGACGGGTCGCTCACCGGGACGAACGCCGCGGACGAGCCGCCGGCGCAGCGCCTGCAGGAGCTCGTGGGTCAACGGGTGCCGCACGTCGCTTTGCCGTCGATCGCTGGTACGACGGTTGATGTGGTGGATGCGGACGCGCGGGCGACCGTGCTCTTCGGGTACCCGGCGACCGGCCGGCCGACTCGGCTACCGGACGGGTGGGACGAGATCGCCGGGGCGGCCGGATGCACGTTGGAGAATCGGCTCTTCGCGGGCCGGTACGTCGACTTCGCGTCGCAGCGGATCGCGGTCCGCGGGGTGAGTACGCAGCGGACCGACGAGCAGCAGGCGTTCGCTCGGGCGGAAGAAATCCCACACCTACTGCTGTCCGACCTCGATCTGGAACTCGTGGCGGCGCTGCGGTTGCCGACGTTCCGGGCCGGCGGGTACGAGCGGTTGAAGCGGGTCGTGCTGGTGGTGGGCGCGGACCGGGTGGTGCAGGCGGTGCGATACCCGGTCACCGACGTCGCGGATGCCGTCGACTGGGCGCTCACGACTGCTTGAAGAAGGCCTTCACCTCGGCGGCGATGCGGCGTACCACCTCGGGCTTGCCGTTCGGGTTGACGCCGCCGGGGTCCGAAGACGAGCCGTGGTCGTAGCCGTCGAACTCGATCCGCCGGCAGTGCGGTAGGACCTTCTCCAGGGATGCCCGGCCGGGCCCGAGGCCGGGAAGACCTTTGCTGCCGCCGAGGAGCAGGACCTCGGCCTCGACGGTGCGGAAGTTGTCGAAGGTGCCGCCCAACTCGGCGACGATCGTGCCCTCGACGTGGATCGTCGGGGCCAGCTGGCGCATGGTGATCGCGCCGGCGTCGGCCTGGCGCTCCTCCTTCGACATCATCTTCTCGGTCATCCAGCGCAGCAGACCGCGCGGCATCACCTTGAGGAACGCCGGCGCCATCTCGAAGCCGAACATGCTCGTCACCATCGCTCCGGCGACGTCGCCGCGGGCGATCTCCTGGTCGAACCGTGCCAGCCACTCGCGATGCGGCGCGCCGTCGGCGACGATCGCGGGCTCGTAGAGCGCGATCTGCTTGAGCGTTGGGAGGGTGCGGGCTGCCTCCAGGACCACTGCTCCCCCGGCGCTGATGCCGAACGCGCGCTCGGCTCCGGCCGCAGTGAGAACGGCGTCCAGGTCCTCAATCTCGGTGCGGACGCTGTGGTCCGGCTGGTGCGGGCCGGAGAGTCCGCGGCCGCGGCGGTCCGGGAGGTAGACGGTGAACTCGTCGGCCAGCGCCTCCGCGAACAGCGTGTGGCTGCGGGCCGACTCCATGCTGCCGTGCAGGACGACGACGGCCGGGCCCTCGCCGGTCTTGTAGTAGCCGATCTCGGTGCCGTCGCGGGAGGTGGCGGTGCCTTGGGTCAGTTCTGCTGCTCTCATGGATCGATAGTTACATGCGGTCTAGTTACATTGCAACTAGTTTCTTTGTCCCCTATGGTGGAGAGGTGACTTTTCGACGCTCAACGCTGGCGCTGGCGATCCTCGGCCTGCTGGAGAACGGGCCGCTGCATCCGTACGGGATCCAGCGGCTGATCAAGCAATGGGGCAAGGACCAGGTGGTCAACGTCGGGCAGCGGACCAGCCTGTACCGGATGATCGTGCGTCTGGAGGAGGCCGGTCTGATCACGGCCGGCGCGACGGAGCAGGACGAGCGGTATCCGGAGCGGACGGTCTACCACCTGACCGACGAGGGGCGGGAGGTCTGCCTGGAGTGGTTGGCGGAGATCCTGACGACGCCGCGAAACGAGTTCCCGGAGTTTCCAGCTGGGTTGTCGTTCGTGATGCTGCTACCGCCGGAGACCGCGGGTGAGTTGCTTGGTCAGCGGCGCGAGCGGTTGACCAAGCGGATCGCGGAGTTGCAACTGGAGCTGCGGACGGAGGTGGACGGGCAGCCGATTCCCCGGTTCGCGCTGCTCGAGACGGAGTACCAGGTCGCGGTCGCCGTTGCTGAGGCGAAGTGGATCGATGCAGTCCTCCACGACCTCCGAACAGGCACCCTCACCTGGACCCCAGGCCCGGCCTGACACCACCTCGGAACAAGAGGGTCGGGGTGTGACGGGGTGGGGTGGTGGTGGGGGCCGGTGAGTGGTTAGGTGCGGATTTGGCCTTCGCCGGTGACTACGTACTTGGTGGAGGTCATTTCGGGGAGGCCCATGGGGCCGCGGGCGTGGAGTTTCTGGGTGGAGATGCCGATCTCGGCGCCGAAGCCGAACTCGCCGCCGTCGGTGAAGCGTGTGCTCGCGTTCACCACAACCGCCGCCGAGTCGACCGCGGTCGTGAACCGGCGCGCGGCCGCCTGCGAGCGGGTGATGATCGCGTCGGTGTGACCCGAGCTGTACCGGCGGATGTGCTGCACCGCGTCCTCGAGCGAGTCCACGACGGCCGCCGACAGATCGAGCGAGTTGTACTCCGTCCCGAAGTCCTCCTCACTCGCCTCCACCACCGCACCCGCCGGCGGCTGGTTGTTGCTGGCTGCAACTACCTTGGGGTCGCCGTGCACGGTGACGCCGGCTTCGGCGAGCGCAGGCAGTGCACGGGCGAGGAACTCGTCGGCCACCGATGCGTGCACCAGCAGGGATTCGGCGGCGTTGCACACGCTCGGGCGCTGGGTCTTGGAGTTGAGCAGGATCTCCAGCCCGAGGTCGAGATCCGCCTCCGCGTCGATGTACACGTGACAGTTGCCGACCCCGGTCTCGATCACCGGTACGGACGACTCGCTGACCACGGTCTGGATGAGCCCGGCGCCACCGCGCGGGATCAGTACGTCGACCATGCCGCGTGCTTGCATGAGCTCCTTCACCGCGGCCCGATCCGTCGGCACGCCCTGCACGATGTCGGCCGGTAGACCGGTCGACTCCGCGGCGTCCCGCAGTACGGCGATGATCGCCTCGTTGGACGCGGCTGCGGACGACGAACCTCGCAGCAGGACCGCGTTTCCGGACTTCAGGCAGATGCCCGCGGCATCGGCCGTCACGTTCGGCCGAGCCTCGTAGATGATGCCGACGACGCCGAACGGCACCCGCACCTGCCGGAGCTCGAGTCCGTTGGGCAGCGTGTACCCGCGGACCACCTCACCGATCGGATCCGCCAGCCCCGCGAGCTGCTCCAGCCCGGCCGCCATCGCGTCGACCCGCGCCGGGTTCAGCGCCAGCCGGTCGACCGTGGACTCCGGCGTACCGGCATCGCGCGCAGCCGCCACGTCCTTCGCGTTCGCCGCGACGATCGCGTCCGTGTTCGCCCGCAACGCCGCCGCCATCGCGTGCAACGCCGCGTCCTTGGTCGCCCGGGACGCCTCCGCCAACGCGTACGACGCCACCCGCGCCCGCCGAGCCAACTCGATGATCTCGCTCACCCCTTCATCGTATTGCCCCGCACTCACGAAGAAGGACGCCGATCTCACCAGACGACCCCAACCCCCGGACGCCCGCCATTCATCAACCGCCAGTTCCTCGCCACGACCACGCGTGGGCATCCCGACAGGCAGCCCGTCCGGCCGGGTTGATGAGTGGTGGGGATCCGCGGATCGCCAGGCCATCACAATCGCTCACAGGACGCGCGGCCGAGCGTGGCGGCGGTCACGGTCGCGCATTGTGATGGCGTGGCGATCGGCTTCAGGTTCGTCGGAGGCGGGGAAGGCGGGCGATCGCGTGGGAGAGCGGGACGATCGCGGCGAGGGCGAGGGTGAGGCGGCGATCGGTCGGGGCGATCGGTACGCCCTCGGTCTTCAGGCGTCGCCAGGCCCACACGCTGAACGGGATCACCACCAGAGGCGTAGTGATCAGGCCGGGCGTGTAGCGGCGCAGTACGGCGGACTGGGCGAGGTGGGTGCCGGCGTGGAGGCCGAAGCCCATCAGCGATGCCTGGAAGAACTTGCTGCGTCCGCCGGTGGCCGCACCCGCGGCGGAGGCGGCCGCGATCGCGACGCCAGTCAGCCCGATGGCCGTGGCCGCCTCGCTGCGCGACATCGGCAGCACCTTCGTGAGCGGTGCCGGCAGATCGGGCTGCTGCGAGAAGGACGGCATCGTCGCCAGCTCCTCGAGGTCGTGCACGATCCACGCGGCGAGCAGACCCCAGGCGAGTTTCACTCGGTCATCGTAGGTTCTTCCGGCAGAGGCTGTTGGCGGCGGTCGCGGATCATCTTGAACAAGGTGCGGAGGGTCAGCAGCGCGACGATTCCGACCAGTTGGCCACCCAGGATGACCTTGGTGACGTCGATCGCGGGTGACCAGGTGACCTTGTCGTTGCCGAGCACGTAGACGCCGACCGGCCTCGCGGACAGCCCGAGGCCTCCGCCGGACCCGTCGGCCGCGCGGCCGTTGCTGTTGTCACCACGACCACCACCTCCACCACCACTGATCCGTGCGACCGGAAGCACGGTGATTCCTTTGTGACGCACCGGAGCACCGAAGACCGTTCCGGCCTTGACGCCGTCCACCACTCCGCGCAGGACGTCGAGCACGTCCGCCCGCGTCTCGTCAGACTTCGCCATCCCTTTCACCTCCTGGCTCATTTCGTCTCGGCAGGTGCGCCGGCCCGCAGTTGACTGGCGATGGTGTGCGCCCAGTCAGCGATCCGCTCCTGGTTGCGGAAGTCGCCGCCCGTACCGTTGCGGACCATGGTCTTGGCGATGAATCCGCCGGCCTCCTCGGTGAGGCGGCCACCGAAGGTCACGTGCTCGACAGCGCCGAGGCGCTCGAACACCTTGGCGACCTGAGCCACGGGAGGGATCTCGCCGATATCAGCAGAATCGTCCAGCGGGCCGCTGCTGAACAGCCAGACCGGTCGGCCCAGAAGCGCCTTGGTGTGCCGACGCGCGAATGTGCGCGCATCACGATGCCACCGACCCGCGTAGAGCGCCCCGCCCAGCACAACAGCGTCGTACTCCTCCACCGACCGGACATCGGCAGCCGGACGAGCCTGCGCCATCAGCCCTTCCGCCTGCAACGCGGCGACGATCATGTCGGCGATCCCCGCCGTCGACCCGTTCTTACTGCCGTACGCAACCAAGACGTTCATGTCGGCTCCTCACACCTCTGTCCCAGCCTCACCGAAACGATGGACGAGCAGCAGGGCCTACGGACCTCGCAGGACAGGACCTTTGGGGCAGGACAGTCGCTGTCGTTCCGGCGAAGCTTGTAGCGAGGAGGTGCGATCATGCTGAAGCGGACCGGACGCCGCCCCTCACGGGCCGGCCGGCGGACCGGCTATGTGTTCGCCATCGTGTTCAACGCTGCAGCGCTCTACGCCATCCATTTCTGGCCGGGCTGGCAGCAGGTGCCGTTCCTGACGTCCGAAACCCAGCAGATCCTCGGCTGGGTCACCGCGTCACTGATCGCGGGACTCGGCGCGAACGTCGTCTATCTGCTCGTGGACCCACCGCGGCTGAAGTCGCTGGGTGACCTGGTCATCACCGGCATCGGCCTGGTGGCGATCATTCGCGTCTGGCAGGTCTTCCCGTTCGACTTCGGCGATACCTCGTTCGACTGGGCGATGCTCGTGCGCATCATGCTGGGCATCGGGTTCGTCGGGTCGATCGTGGCCATGATCGTCCAACTCGTCGTGCTGGTGGCGGACGGGAGCCGCGCGCGGCGTTAGAGGAGAACCAGGTCGTCGCGGTGGACGACTTCGCGTTCGTACGCCGAACCCAGCTCGCGAGCAAGGTCCCGTGTTGAGCGGCCCAGGAGGTCGGGGAGCTCGGAGGCGTCGTAGTTCACGAGTCCGCGGGCGATGACGACCCCTGTTGGCGACACGAGGTCGACCGGGTCACCGGCGGAGAAGTTCCCTTCTACCGCAGTGATTCCGGCCGGCAGCAGAGACGCGCGACGCTGCGTGACCGCACGGACTGCTCCTTCGTCCAACCGCAGGATGCCCTGCCCCAAAGTGGCGTGTGCCAGCCACAGCAGGCGCGTCTTGCGGCGCCGGCCGGTCGGATGGAACAGCGTGCCGACGGGCTCCCCGCGGAGCGCCTCACCGACTCTCGCGGCAGAGGTGAGGATCACCGGAATCCCTGCCTCCGTAGCGATTGCGGCCGCCTCGACCTTCGTCTGCATACCGCCCGTACCGACGCCCGACGCGCCAGACTTCCCGATCGCGAGCGGCTCCAGGTCGGCGGCACCACGGATCTCGGTGACCATCGACGTACCAGGTTTGCGCGGATCCCCGTCGTACAGCCCGTCGACGTCGGACAGCAGGAGCAGCAGGTCGGCGTGCACGAGGTGACTGGTCAGCGCCGCGAGCCGGTCGTTGTCGCCGAAGCGGATCTCGGTGGTCGCGACCGTGTCGTTCTCGTTCACGATCGGTACGACGCCCAGCTCGAGCAACCGGGCAAACGTCCGGTAGGCGTTGCGATAGTGCGATCGGCGCGTCACGTCGTCGACCGTCAGCAGCACCTGGCCGACCCTCAAACCGTGCGCCGCGAAGGCATCGCTGTAGCGGGCCATCAGCAGCCCCTGGCCGACCGAAGCAGCGGCCTGCTGCGTCGCCAGGTCACGCGGCCGGGTGCGCAACCCCATCGGGGCCAGGCCGGCGGCGATCGCGCCGGACGAGACAAGTACGACCTCGGCGCCTTCCACCCGGCGCGCCGCGATGGCGTCGACGAGCAGCCGGAGCCGTTCGAGGTCGATCTTGCCGCGCTGGGTCAGCGACGACGAGCCGACCTTCACGACGATTCGCGTGGCGTTCAACGCCTCCGCGCGCTGTGTCATGGATCAACCGTTCTGGTCGAGTTCCTCCTGCGCCGCCAGCTCGCGCGCCTCTTTGCGCGCCAGCTTCGCCGCAGCGTCCGCTGCTCGCTTCGCCTCGGCCGGGGACAGGTCGACCTCGTCGGCGTCCCAGTTCTGGCCGTACTCCGACCAGTCCTCGGTCCGCTCGCCCTCCCGGAAGGCGTGGTACTCGGTGTCCTTCGCCCGCCGCCGCTGCGCCGCGGGACGATCCTCCTCGAGCCGGTGGTCCTCACCGCGCCGGGCGAGGATCTCCGCACCGGCCATGACGTCGGGCGCGAAGTCGAACACGATCGCGTTCGGCCCGTCCCCGATCACGACCGCGTCGCCCGGGTTCGCACCGAGCTTGAGCAGCTCCTCCTCGACCCCGAGCCGGTTCAGCCGGTCGGCGAGGTACCCGGTCGCCTCCGCGTTCGCGAAGTCGGTCTGCTTCACCCAGCGCTCGGGCTTCTGGCCCTGCACCAGCCAGCCGCCGTCGTCCGGCAGCTTCTTCACCTTGAACTCGGGTCCGCCCTGTGCCTGCGGCCGGATCACGATCCGCGTGGTGTCGGGCTTCGCCTGCTCCGCACGCCGCCGTACGACGATCTCGGCCATCGCGAACTTCAAGGCCTCCAGGCCTTCGTGCGAAGCGGTCGAGATCGGGAACACCCGGTACCCGCGCTCCGCCAGCTCGGCCTGCACCATCTCAGCGATCTCGCGGGCGTCCGGTACGTCGATCTTGTTCAGGGCAACGAGTCGCGGCCGGTCCTCGAGCCCGCCGTGCGCCTCGAGCTCCGCCTCGATCGTGTCGAGGTCGCTCAACGGGTCCCGGCCCGGCTCGTACGTCGCGCAGTCGATGACATGCACCAGCGCCGCGCACCGCTCCACGTGCCGCAGGAAGTCGTGCCCGAGCCCGCGCCCCTCGCTCGCACCCTCGATCAGACCGGGTACGTCGGCGACGGTGAACGTGGTGTCACCGGCAACGACCACGCCGAGGTTCGGGATCAGGGTGGTGAACGGGTAGTCGGCGATCTTCGGCCGCGCGCGGCTGATCGCGGCGATCAGCGACGACTTGCCGGCGCTCGGGAACCCGACCAGGCCGACGTCGGCGACGACCTTCAGCTCCAGGACGAGGGTGCGTTCCTCGCCCTCTTCACCGAGCAGCGCGAACCCGGGCGCCTTCCGCGAGCTGCTCGCCAGCGCCGCGTTGCCCAGACCGCCCTTGCCGCCCTGCGCCGCAACGAACTCCGCACCCGGTCCGACGAGATCGGCCAGTACGTAGCCGTTCGCCGCACTGATGACGGTGCCGTCCGGGACCGGCAGCACGACGTCGCCGCCATTGGCCCCGGCCTGGTTGTCACCCTTGCCCTGGGCACCGTTCGTGGCGGTGCGGTGGCTGGAGCGGTGGTAGTCGACGAGCGTCGTGACGTCCGGGTCGACGCGCAGGATCACGCTGCCGCCGTCGCCGCCGTTCCCGCCGTCGGGGCCGCCGAGCGGCTTGAACTTCTCCCGGTGCACCGAGGCGCAGCCGTTTCCGCCGCGGCCCGCGGTGACATGCACCGTAACGCGGTCGACGAAGCTGGGGATGGCCATCGGTGTTCTCTACTTCCTGTCGTCCCCCCGCCCTCCGAGCGGAGCGGGGAGTCTGATGCTTCATACACAGCAAAAGGGCGGGTACGCGGTATTCCGCGACCCGCCCTTTGCAGAGCTGCTGATACGTCCGGGTGGCGGTGTTACTCCGCCGGGGCCGGGACGATGTTGACGACGCGGCGACCGCGCCGGGTGCCGAACTCCACGTGGCCCTCGGCCAGCGCGAACAGCGTGTCGTCGCCGCCACGGCCGACCAGGTTGCCCGGGTGGAAGTGGGTGCCGCGCTGACGGACGATGATCTCGCCGGCGTTGACCAGCTGACCGCCGAACCGCTTCACGCCGAGGCGCTGGGCGTTGGAGTCGCGACCGTTACGGGTCGACGCTGCTCCCTTTTTGTGTGCCATGTCTTGATCAGCTCACTTCTTCTTCGCGTCGATCGCGGTGACCTTGACCTGGGTGTAGTGCTGACGGTGCCCCTGGCGCTTGCGGTAACCGGTCTTGTTCTTGTACTTGAGGATGTGGATCTTGGGGCCCTTGGTGCGGCCCAGAACCTCGGCCGACACGGCCACCTTGGCCAGCGCCGCAGCGTCGGCCGTCACGGTGTCGCCATCCACGACGAGGACCGCCGGCAGCGACACAGTGTCGCCCACCTGGTCGGTCAGGCTGTCGATCTCGATGACATCGCCGACGGCGACCTTCTGCTGGGTGCCGCCACTGCGCACGATCGCGTACACCGTGGATCTCACTCTCTGCTGGATCGGAAAACTAACGGGGGCCTGCACAGACCTGGCGGCCCACACAAACATGGCACGCGGAACCGCGCGCCGACGCTCAAGTTTACGGGTCCCGTCACAAGCGGGTCAAACTGGCTTGCCCGCCCGCTGCGGGACCCGTGTCACATCGCGTCAGCTACCGGTGGTGACGAGCTCCGAGGGTTCGGTCGTTTCACTGTCGGTAGCGGTCTTGCTCCGGCTGCGGCTGCTACGCCGCCGCCGGGTGGTCTTCGGGGCGCCGTTCTGCGTGGCGTCCGATGCTTCGGCAGCCGGTGCCTCAGCGGTCTCCGAGGCGGCCTGGGTGGCCGTCTCCGGAGCCGGGAAGCCGGTGGCCTCCGGGCTCACGTGCTCGTCGGCGCCGGCGGACACCGGGTAGCCGGTGGGTTCCGGCGTACCGTCGGTCTGCTCGTCCGCCTTCGCGGAGGCGGCGGCGATCTGGGCCAGCTTCTGGGCGGCGTCGCCGTTGTGCTGCGCCGCCTCGGGCTCGGTGGTCGGCTCGTCCTCGCCCCGTCCCTTGCCGCGGCGGCGGCGCGAACTCTTCCGGCCGCCCTCCTCCGCCTGCGCGGGCTTCTGGTCCTGACCGTTGCCGTTGCTCTGGCCGTTGTTCTGGCCGTTGCGGCCGTCGCGGCGACGGGACTCCTTGGGCTCGTCGTGCAGGATCAGCCCGCGGCCACCGCAGTGGTCGCAGTTCTCGCTGAACGCCTCGAGCAGGCCGGTGCCGATCCGCTTCCGGGTCATCTGGACCAGGCCGAGCGAGGTGACCTCGGCCACCTGGTGCTTGGTCCGGTCGCGGCCCAGGCACTCGACCAGCCGGCGCAGCACCAGGTCCCGGTTCGACTCGAGCACCATGTCGATGAAGTCGATGACGATGATGCCGCCGATGTCGCGGAGCCGGAGCTGCCGGACGATCTCCTCGGCCGCCTCCAGGTTGTTCTTGGTGACGGTCTCCTCGAGGTTGCCGCCGGACCCGGTGAACTTGCCGGTGTTCACGTCGACGACCGTCATCGCCTCGGTGCGGTCGATGATCAGCGAACCGCCGGACGGCAGCCAGACCTTACGGTCCAGCGCCTTCTTGATCTGCTCGTCGATCCGGTAGTCCGAGAAGACGTCGCTCTGGGCCTTCTCGAGCCGGTCGACCAGGTGCGGCGCGACGCCCTCGACGTACTCCCGGACCTGGTCGTAGGCACGGTCGCCGGAGACGACCAGCTTGGCGAAGTCCTCGGTGAACAGATCCCGTACGACGCGGATCAGCAGGTCGGGCTCGCCGTACAGCAGCTGCGGGGCCTGACCGTTCTTGGACTTCTTGTCGATCTCGTCCCAGGCGGCCTGCAGGCGGCTGACGTCGGAGGTCAGCTCCTCCTCCGAGGCACCCTCGGCGGCGGTCCGGACGATCACGCCGGCCTCGTCGGGGACGATGTCCTTGAGGATCGTCTTCAGCCGGCTCCGCTCGGTGTCGGGCAGCTTGCGGCTGATGCCGCCGTTGCCGCCGCGCGGGACGTACACGACGTACCGGCCGGGCAGGCTGATCTGGTTCGTGAGGCGGGCGCCCTTGTGGCCGATCGGGTCCTTGGTCACCTGGACCAGGACCGACTGACCGGACTTCAGCACCTGCTCGATCTTGCGGGGGCCGTTGGCGCCACCAAGGGTCGCCCAGTCCACCTCGCCGGCGTACAGCACCGCGTTGCGGCCCTTGCCGATGTCGATGAACGCGGCCTCCATGCTGGGCAGCACGTTCTGCACGCGACCGAGGTACACGTTGCCGATCAGCGAGGTCTGCTCCGCGGTCGTCACGTAGTGCTCGACCAGGACGTTGTCCTCGGAAACGGCGATCTGGGTCACGTCCTCGCGGGACCGGATCACCATCGTCCGCTCGACCGACTCGCGCCGGGCCAGGAACTCGGCCTCGGTGACGATCGGTGCGCGGCGGCGGCCGGCGGCGCGGCCCTCGCGGCGACGCTGCTTCTTCGCCTCGAGACGGGTCGAGCCCTCGATCGCGGTGACCTCGTTCGCGCTGTTCTTGCTGCGCGGCTCACGGACCCGCACGACGGTCTCGTCCGGGTCGTCCGGGGACGTCGCGGCGTCCTCGCCCTTGCGGCGGCGACGCCGGCGGCGACGGCGGGACGAACTGCTACCCGCCTCGCCGTCCTCGTCCGTGTCAGCCTCGGCGTCGGAGTCGGAGTCAGCGGTCTGGGCGTCGGTGTCCTGCTCGGACTCGTCGTCCTGGTCGTCGTCGGACTGCTCGTCGGCGCTGTCGTCCGCGCCGTCCGCGTCACCGGACTTGCGACGACGGCGACCGCCACGACGACGGCGGCGACGACGGGTGCCCTCCTCGCCGTCCTCACCCTGGCCGTCGGCGGTGCTGTCGGCAGCCTCCGCGTCGGCGTCAGTGTCGTCGGTGTCGGTGTCGGTCTCGTCGCTCTTGGCGGCGGCCCTCGTCCGGGCGTTGGCTCGGCGACTGGACCGGCCTTCGGTCTTCGGGGCGGCCTCGCCATCGGCCTCGGCGGTCACGGCCTGCGGCTGTGCGTCGTCGGTGGTCGGCTCGGCCGCGTTCTCGCGGGCCTCGGCGTCGCGGCCGCGACGGCTCCGGCGGCGGCGCGTGCCGGTCGGCTGCTCGTCGACACCCGGCTCCGGGGCGCTCTGGGTTGCCGCATCCGCCGTGTCCGCCGCGCCGCTCGCCGCCTGGGCGGGCTGGGCCGTCTTGGACTGGCCGGACCTGGGCTGGGTCGCCTTGGACTGGGTGGTCTTCGCGGTCGCGGTCTCGTCGGCCTGCGGTACGTCGGTCGGCGCCTGGAACAGCACCGCCGCCGCGGCAGCCGGCCGACGGCGGGAACGCCGGGTGCTCGGCGCCTCGGCCTGCGTCTCGGAGTTCACGGAAGCCGCGGCCTCGGGAGCCGTCTGAGTCACGGGAGCCGCCGCCTGAGCGTCGGGAGCCGTGGTCGGGGCGTCGGACGCCGCGGAGTCGGCCGGTGCCGCGGCGGACTTCGTCGTACGGCGCCGAGAGCTGCGCTGCGCAGCCGGTGCCTCAGCCGCAGCACCCGAAGCGCCGCCGTGCTCGCCGATCCCGGGGTTCGCCGAGGAACCGGGGTTCGCGGTCGCAGAGGCGTCAGCGGAGGCGTCGGTCGCCGGGGTCGCGGCGGCCTTCTTGGTCGTGCGCTTGCGGGTGGTCTTCTTGGCCGGAGCAGTCGCCTCGGCCGTAGCGGCCTCGGCGGTGGGCTCCGCGGGCGGCGCGAACAGCTCCGGGAACGTGTCCTGGGAGGCGGCCTTCTTCGTGGTGCGCTTGGCCGTCTTCTTGGCGGTCGCGGCGGTCTTGGCGGGGCTCTGCGCCGCCTTCTTGGCCGGAGCCTTCTTCGCGGTCGCCTTGGCAGCCGTCTTCTTCGCGGTCTTCTTGGCCGGCTCAGCGGCCTCCGCGGCGGGCTCGGCCGTCTTCTTCGCGGCGCGCTTGCGCGTCGTGGTGGTCTTCTTCGCGGCGGCCGTCTTCGCAGTCTTGCGAGTGGCGGCGGACTGGGCGGGGGCAGCCGTTCCGGCTGCTTCGGTGGTCGGCTCGTTGTCGAGCATGTAGTGCGGGTCTCCTCAAGCCTTCCGGCGCATCCGGCGACCCCTGTCACGGGTCCGGCGCAGCCACAAGGCGGTCACGGTTCGCCTCACCGGCCCTCAGATGGTGCACGGGCGCGGTACGGCGGAAGCCTGCTGGATCCGCTCCGCCCGCGCTCAGGGCACAGAGGGAGCGGCGGCGTCGCCCTCCGCTGTGTGCGTCTGGCGGGGATCTGCCTGGCCGGTCGCGGTCGCCTGGTTGGCGTCGCGGTCACGAGCGAGCGGATCTTCCACCGTGCCGGTGTCCGTGGTAAGCGGGCCCTGGGCGAGCCTGGTCAAAAGAGCCGGGCCCGTCACCGGGAGCGTCGCTACCTCGAGCACGCCGGCGAGAACGTCGTCGGGTCTCACGGCCGGGGTTCCGTGCCGTAACACCACTTGCAGTATCGCACACGCCGCAACCGGCCCCGGTTCACTCGCGACGGTGAGTCGGAGAACAGCAGCCCGACAGTCGAACGAGCGAAGCCCTCGTTTGGTCATGCGCTCGACCAGAATTTCGTCCTTTTCGAGGAACGTCCGCACCGCTGCGGCGGCTGCCTCCGGATCCGCTCCCGGCAACGCGATCTGCCACTCACTGGCCTCCAGCCGCTCGGCCAGCGCCCCCGGCCCGGCGACGACCACCTCGAGGACGTCCAGACCGGGCGGCAGCGCCTCGTCCAGGGCGGCCCGGACCTGGTCGGCGTCCCGCTCGTGTGTGAGCGATATCTCCAGATACTCCGCCTCGGAGGCGGCCCCGGTCGGCGCGGCACCGGCGTACGAGATCTTCGGGTGCGGGCTGAAACCGTGCGAGAACGCCACCGGGAGCTCGGCGCGCCGTACGGCGCGCTCGAACGCCCGCTGGAAGTCGCGGTGTGAGGTGAATCGCAGCCGCCCACGCTTGGCGAACCTCACCCGCAACTTCTGGACCGCGGGAAGCTGCTGCGACGGCGGAGCTTGAACTGGTGGCACGCGCACAGTCTCTCAGAACCCGATCACTCCGACGGGGCGTACCGCGCCTCCGGCTCGAAGGCCGGCTCGGCCTCGGGATCGAGCTCGACGTGAACGACGCCTCGGAGGTCGTCGAAGACGACGACCCGGCTGCCGTCCGCGGGCACCCGGTCGGGCGAGGTCCGCATCCGCGCCCGAACCTCGTGGGAGCCGGCGGGCGAGTCGTACGCGATCGTGACCTCCAGTTCGGGGTTGTTCCCGAGCCAGAGCACGATGCGGCCGAGCTTCACCGTCCCGGCGTACCGGCGCCCGTCGCGCCGCAGTCGCTCGATGGTCACCTGACGCTGCCGTGCGTGCAGCAGTGCCGACGGCAGCCGAACCGCCACGGTGACGAACCAGAGGCCCGTCACCACCGCCACGACCGCCGAGATCGCGATGGCCTCGGTGCCGATCAGGCCGTGGACGGTACGCCGGAACATCTCGGACGGGTCGGGCGCGACGGCGGTGACGACCGAAAGACCGGCACCGACGGACATCCCGGCCAGGACCGGGGCCGCCCTGAACAACCCGGCTGCCCGGCGCTGCCCGAGCTGTTGCCGCGCCTGTTCGGTCTGATCGACCGTGACGTGGAGGACCAAGTAGCCCACGACGACCGCCGCGGCGATGAACCAGCCGGTCGGGAGGTTGCCGGGGACATCGACCGCACAGGTATCGGCCGGCGCGGAGGTCCCTCCACACAACCACGACGTACCCAGCAGGCTCACGGCGCCCCAGCCCAGGAAGCACAAGACCGCCGTGACCAGCAGGCGTGCCGTCACGCGTCCAGGTCGCTCACCAGGGGCGAGTCCGGTGATGCGGGATGTCTTGTCGGTGGTCGAGAAGACCGGCCGATGGTCCCACCAGTCCGTCGAGTCCTCCACCTGTGCCTCCCCAGGTCGCGATTCGCGACGAACCGTACCTGGAAATAACTGCAAATAAGGTCACGGCTGGGCGGCGGACTTTCCGGTCAGGTAGAGGGCCCAGCCGAGCAAGCCGAACGAGACCAGCGCGAGCAGGGTCCGGACCAGGTTGAAGGCCACCCATTTGGACTCGTCG
This sequence comes from Kribbella soli, assembly GCF_004331345.1. GTDB lineage: Bacteria > Actinomycetota > Actinomycetes > Propionibacteriales > Kribbellaceae > Kribbella > Kribbella soli. Next base: position 1,372,142 of record NZ_SJJZ01000003.1, read on the forward strand.
AACGCCGCGCGGGCCGCCGCGACGTCGATCGTCGCCGGGTCGCCGGCCGCCTTCAGCGCATCGTTCAACGGGACGTTCACCGCCATCGTGAGGATCATCGTGACCAGGTACAGCACGAACGCGACCGCGATCCACGGCAGCGCGTTCTCCTTGAGGCTGAGCAGGCCGGCGAGCCCTGTGAAGAGCAGTGCGCCGACGAAACCGAGGCCGAGGAACAGCGGGTTCACGATCGCCCGGTCGACGGCCGTGAAGGCCGCGACGAAAGTCTTGTCGTCGGTCTTCGCGAGGCCGGGCATGAACGCGTTCGCGTAGATCCCGTACACCCCGGCCACCAGGCCCGTCGTCATCGTGGCCGCCATCAACGAAGCCACCCGCAGTCCGTTCACTCTCACTCCTTCGGTACGGCGGGAAGTCCCCGCACCGAGAAAGTTAGAGGACCCCGGGCGCCGGGAACATGTCGGCGAAACTCACCTGCATGTCCGCCCGGCTCAGAGCTTCGCGCACTGCCCGGAGCGCGGCCCGGAGACCCGGTTCGGTGCCTGCAAGTTGGTCGGCGCCGGGGTGTTGGCCGAACAGGTGAGCGGACCGTTGACGGTGTTCCCGGCGAGCGCGACCGGGTCGGTTGTGCGGCTGTTCGTGACGGATAGCGGTCCCTGGACGGTGCTGCCGACCGCGACCAGGCTGCGGGTGATGCCGCTCGCGCTGACCGGCCCGCCGATCGTGGAACGCAGCAGGTGCAGGTCGGCTGCCCGATCGGCACGGACAGGGCCGTTGACTCGCGAATCGGTGGCAACGAGGGACGCGCCTGCGGCGACCAGGACAGCGCCCTTGACGGTCGCGTCGGTCAGGCACGTGACGCCTTTGCTGAGGTACAGCGGTCCGTCGTGCACCCCGGTGAGTGTCGTCGTACACGCTGGTGCCGGACGCAAGAGCGTGACCGCGAACCGGCGCGGGTCGCCGACGTTGCCGGTGGCATCGATAGCGCGGTACTCGACCTGATGACGCCCGTACCCAGGCGGTACGTCGTCCCACGGCACAATCCGCGGTACGCCGAGCTTGCCGTACACGAGCTGGTCGATCGCGGTCCCCTCGGCGGTGAACCGGAACGGCGCGGACGCATCGGTCGGCCAGCCGTAGTAGTTGTACCAACCGTCCCCGTCGACGCGGAACTCCAGTACGACGTACCCCGCGCTGTCGTCCGTCGCGGCCAGACCCATCGTGAACGCGTCGTTGTAGATGTACTCCGGCCCGCTCGATTTCTGCACGGTGAGCAGCGGTTTCGACATCGTCGACGTCACGACCGGTTGTACGCCGTCGACGTCCCAGCTGAGTGTTTCGGAGCCGGACTGCGCGGTCAGCGTGTGCCGCCCGGTCAGCTTCAGCGGTGCGAGATCGAGGTCGCGGTCGTTGCCCGGGTTCGCGACCGTCCGGCCGTCGACCTTCCAGGTGATGGCCCCGACGGACTGCTGGGTCTCGGCGTACACGACCTCGTCGGCACCGACCGGGTGCTCGGTCGACGTGGACCCGGTGAACGTCGGCTCAAACGATTGCGCAGCGGCTGGGAGGGAGGGGTCGACGGTCCACGAGCGAGTGGCCGTCGGGCGTACGGCGGGATCGCGGATGAACTCGGTCGGGTCGACGATCGTCGCGGAAAGCGTGTGCGGCCCGGGCGCGAGGTCGAGCGTGGACAGGTCGACGGTACGGGCGTTCGCGGTCGGCAGCGCCGTACCGTCGACGGCCCAGGTCACGTCGAGCTCATGGTCGACCGGGTGCAAGGTCTGCAGCCAAACGACCTGGTCAGCGGCGACCGGGCCGGCCGGAGCGCTGTCCTGGAAAAGGTTCGCCTTGGCGGAGAGGCGTTGGGTCATCCGCTCGCGCGACGGCTGATCGAAGTAGTAGCCGAGGGCCTTCATCATCGAGTGCGCACTGGGCCGCCAGACGCCCGATCCGGCGTACATGCCGCCCTCGTAGCGGCCGATCGTGCCGCCGGACTCGGACTTCTCCCCCAGCCAGCGCCACCACTTCGTGTGCCGCTCCAGCATTTGCTGCTCGGTCAGCAACGTGTGGTGGATCGAGGAAGGTTCAGGACCTTGGTACGGCGCACCGCGCTCGCCGCGGGCGTAGTAGTCGTACTCGTCCTGCAGCCCGCCGAGCGAGTGCCCGAGCTCGTGCGGCGTGATCAGGGCGGAGAGCGCGTTGCCCCCGGACGCCGTGGCGTACGTCCCGCCCGCACCGCCGTAGGTGTCGCTGTTGCCGATAGCAAGGATCTGCCGGTTGGCGCTCGTGGTCCCCGCAACGAGGTCGGCGTACTGCGTCGCGGCCGCCTGGCTGACCGTCAGCAGGCGCTGGACGCTACCCGGGTTGCACCCGCCCCAGAATCCCATCTGCAGCGGGGTGTCGCGCTTCGGGTCGGTCAGACCGGGATCGCAGTCGACGCCGGACTCGGGGGACGCGATCTCGACGGCGTACACATTGACGTAGTTCCGGTACGACTTGAACGGCTCGATGCTCCAGAGGATGTTCAGGTGCTTGTCGAGCTGCTCGCGGAACTTCGGCAGCTCGGCCGCCGTGTAGCCGTCGCCCATCACCACCAGGTTGAACCGCGACGCCGCCGGGCCGGTCACCTGGATCGGTACGACGGTCGCGTCCGGGGCGGCCGCTCTCGCGGGCAGGGTTATCAGGACCCCAGCTAGCAGTGCTAGGACTGCGGTCAGGCGCTTCGTGCGCATGGTTCTCTCCCCCACCTGGGCGACGGTGCCGTGAGCAGCTTACGAAGGCCGGCCGCGGAGTGTGAGGAGTTCCCGCGTGGCGACGTACGAGCCAACCGGGCGATCGTGCGGCATCATGAGGGGTCGGGGAACGCGTGAGGCTGCGTGACCTCTTGCGTGACCTCTACGGAAGGGACACCGATGACGGAACCGGCACAGTCGCCGCGGCGGGAGCCGGACCCTGCGGTCGTGGATGCCGGCGACGGCGACGGCAAGGGCATCTACTGGGTGCTGAAGAACGTGGTCGTCGGACCGCCGGTACGGCGGATCTTCCGGCCGAACGTGGTCGGCGCCGAGAACATCCCGGAGACCGGCGCCGCGATCATCGCCAGCAACCATCTGTCGTACTCCGACTGGATCTTCATGCCGCTGGTGCTGCGGCGGCGAGTCACGTTCGTGGCGAAATCCGACTACTTCACGGGGGCCGGCATCAAGGGCCGGTTCCAGCGCGGGTTCTTCAAGGGCACCGGCCAGGTGCCGATCGACCGCTCCGGCGGGTCGGCGTCCGAGGGCGCGATGCGGGCCGGGATGAAGGTGCTGGAGCGCGGCGAGCTGTTCGGGATCTACCCGGAGGGCACCCGCTCGCACGACGGGCGGCTGTACAAGGGCCGGACCGGCGTCGCTCGGCTGGCGCTCGAGGCCAAGGTGCCGGTGATCCCGTGCGGCGTGATCGGGACCGACGTGGTCGCCCCGCCCGGGAAGATCGTCGCGTCGTTCGCCTCGCCGACGGTGAAGTTCGGTGAGCCGCTGGACTTCTCCCGGTACGAGGGCATGGAGAGCGACCGGCTGATCCTGCGGGCGGTCACCGACGAGATCATGTACAAGATCATGGAGCTGTCCGGGCAGGAGTACCTCGACATGTACGCCACCAAGGCGAAGGCGCTCGAGGGCCGCGCGGTGACCGGGACGCCGGAGAAGGTCCGCAAGTCGGACACCTGATCCGGGTACTGAGATCCGAGGGGTCTACCCTGGGAGATCGTGGACGGACCGATCGCTTATCAGGGTGAGCCAGGCGCCAACTCGGCGATGGCGTGCACCGACATGTTCCCGGACCGCGAGCAGTTGCCCTGCACGACGTTCGAGGACGCGCTCGAGGCGGTCAGCAGCGGACGTGCCGGACTCGCGATGATCCCGGTGGACAACTCGATCGCCGGCCGGGTCGCGGACATCCATCACCTGCTGCCGGAGTCCGGGCTGCACATCGTCGGTGAGTACTTCCTGCCGATCCACTTCCAGTTGCTCGGTGTTCCCGGTACGTCGCTCGACCAGATCCGCACCGTTCGCAGCCATGTGCACGCGCTCGGGCAGTGCCGGAAGATCATCCGCGAGCACGGGTGGTCGACGGTCGTAGCCGACGACACCGCCGGTGCTGCGCGGGAGGTGTCGGAGCTGGGTGATCCGACCGTCGCGTCCCTGTCGCCGCGGGCCGCGGCCGGGCTGTACGGGCTCGAGACGCTGGCCTCCGACGTCGAGGACGAGCACCACAACACGACCCGCTTCCTGGTCCTGTCCCGCGAACCCGAGGTCCCGCCGGTCGGGTCCGGTCCGACCATCACGTCGTTCGTCTACCGCGTGCGGAACGTGTCCGCCGCGCTGTACAAGGCCCTCGGCGGCTTCGCGACCAACAGCGTCAACATGACCAAGCTGGAGTCGTACCAGTTGGGCGGCATGTTCTTCGCCACCCAGTTCTACGCCGACATCGAAGGCCATCCCGAGGACCCGAACGTAGCGCTGGCCCTCGAGGAACTCGCCTTCTTCTCGGTAGAGGTCCGCATCCTCGGCGTCTACCCCGCCAACGAGTTCCGCGCCCAAATAGCCGAACCCGCCGCCAACCGAGCCCTCCGCCCCCACCACTAGATGGGCTCGCTGCACGACGTCCGCGTGGTGCTGGTCGGTGGGACCTCGAACGTCGGGAAGTCGACGGTTGCCCAGGTTCTGGCAGGGAGACTCGGGTTCGACTACCTGTCCACGGACAAGCTCGGCCGGCATCCCGGGCGGCCGTGGGCCACACCGAACCACGAGGTTCCGGCGCATGTCGTCGAGCACTATCGGTCCTTCACCGGCGAGCAGCTGGTCGACGCTCTGCTCGCCCACTACGAGCGGATGTGGCCGCGGATCGAGGAGCTGGTCACGAGTCGTCAACTGCGGCGGCGGGGTTGGTGCTCGAGGGATCCGGGGTCTGGCCCGCAAACGTGGCGCGGCTGACCACGCCGTACACCCCTGCTGTCTGGCTCAGCGCGAATGAGCGTGTCCTGGCGGCCCGCATGCACTGCACCAGCAGGTACGACGATCTGCCCGCCGAGGGCCGCTACTTGGTCGACAAGTTCCTCGCCCGGTCGCTCGGCTACCAGACGAGAATGCTCGCCGTCGTCGACCAACTCGCCCTGAACCACCTCGACGTCACCGAACCCCGCTCCCCCGAACAACTCGCCAACGAGATCCTCGACTCGGTCACCACTCACCCCGGCTAACCCGGCACACCCCCAAGGCACTGGGAACAGGCTATTGCGTGTCCCCACTACCCATCGGTTGTTCCCAGTTGGAGGCCGAGCAGGTCAGAGAGCCAGGACGGCGTGTACGACGGGGCTCAAGTGGGTCTCGTCGTCGGTGCGGGTGTTGAACCAGCGGCAGCCGGCCGTGTCCGGGGAGGTGATCGCGGCCGGTGCGGTGGTTGGCCGCGGTAGGTCGAGGTAGACGCCGTGGTGGTGGAAGTTGATGGGTTCGCCGGTGGAGGTCGTTCGGACGTGTAGGGCGAAGGGCTTGAAGTGGCCGGCTGCGGTCAGGTGAAGGCCGAGCTCTTCGTGGAGTTCGCGTTCCAGGGTTTCTGGCCACGACTCCCCCGGTTCGGGGCTGCCGCCGGGGAGGTCCAGGAGGCCGGTGTACGGGCCGCGGGTCTTGTGGACCAGGAGGATGCGGTCCGCGTCGCGGATCCGCGCGTAGACGCCGAAGTGGTGCTGCGGTGCCGGGTCCATCGAGGGATGGTAATTCGCGGCGGCGCGGATGTGCTCGGAATAGGGTCGCGGGGTGGAGATCTTGACGGTTGATGGGCGGGATGTTGGGGCTTTTCGGCGGTTTTATGAGGTGAAGTTCGGGGTTCGGCGGGAGGAGTTGGAGTTTCCTGCTGGGATGGGGCTGGAAGAGGCTCGGGTGTTCATGGCTCGGGAGCATGCTGAGGTGCGGGCGGACGGGCTCGGGTTGGTGGACGGGGACACCTGGCTCGGGGTCGCGTGGCTCGACTGGTGGCTGGTGGGGAACACCGACACCGTGGACGTGGAGCTCGCGGTCGCTCCGGCGTACCGGCGGCGTGGGGTTGCGACGAAGCTGCTCGACGCGGCGATCGAACGCGCCCGGGCCGACGGCCGACGGATCGTGTCGGGGACGAACGTGGCGGGTGATCCGGTGACCGGAGAAAGCCCGGGTACGGCGTTCGCGGCGGCGCGGGGGTTCGTGAAGAAGCATGCCGAGCTGCATCAGGTCGCCGAACTGCCACTGAACGACGTGGTGGAGCAGCCGGTCGACGGGTACGAGATCGTGCAGTGGCGGGAGCACACGCCGGACGAGTGGCTCGAGCAGTTCGTGGAGCTGCTGAGCGGGATGAGCGAGGACGTGCCGACCGGCGAGCGCACCTCCGAGGCGGTTCGCTGGACGCCCGAACTGGTACGTGACGCAGAGGACCGCCGGATCGCCCAGGGCCGGTTCACGTACACCACGGCCGCCGTCCACACCGCTTCCGGCGAGCTGGCGGCGTACACGCAGATGGGCGGTACGCCGGAAACCCCGGACCGGCTCAACCAGTACGACACCTACGTACGTCGTACGCACCGCGGCAACCGTCTCGGTGTCGCGGTGAAGGGCCCCAACCTCCGCGCCCTCCAGGCCGGCGTCTCGCTCCCCGCCGTACTCCACACCTGGAACGCCCCGGAGAACGCGCCGATGATCGCCGTCAACACCAAACTCGGCTTCCGCCCGGTCGCCCAACGCACGATGTGGGAGCGAACGCTCCTATAGCTTGCGCATGGCGCGGTAGGCGCAGTCGGCCAGGTGATCCAGCACCTGTGCCCGTCCGTCGTGCGGGTGCTCGGCGGCACAGACCACAACGTGGGTGCCAACCGCGTGGATCCGGCCGCGGTGTTCGCTCGCGTCCGGGAACACCCACGACAGCAGCACCACGGCCACAGCGACCGTCAGCACCAGCCAGACGGCAAGCTTCCGAGACCCGATCACGACCACAGCGTCGCACCCCGACGCATCGGCCGTCGCACCCGGTCCCCCTCCAAGCGCTTGAAATTCGTCAACCACCACAGCGGATCGCGCGAAGTTGACTGCCGATACGCGAAGGCTTGTGCACGGGCGGTGATGAGCGGATCGTGAATCCAGAGCAGCGACTTGGGGGCCGACTGTTCGGTGGGGGAAGGCGGCAGGACCGTCTTCGGTCGAGGGGTGCGCTGGGGGTGGTCTCTTCGGTTCGGCGTACGCCGGCCTGCTCGTGCGCCCCCGCGGAAGGGGGAGAGATGCCGAGGAAGGCCAACGGGCGGGCGGACAAGCACCGGGACGACTACCGGATGCCGGGAGAGGCTCCGGCGACCGAGTCGAACGGGCATACCACCAGCGAACAGCCCACGGCGAACGGCATGCCGATCGGCGGACCAGCTTCTAGCAGTACGCCGGCGACGAACATGAGCGGTGGCGGATCGCCGGCCGCGGACATGGGCGGTGGAGGATCGCCCGGCGGTGCGGGAATGAGTGGCGGCGGAACGCCTGGCGGTGCCGGGATGTCGGGCGGCGGCCAGGCCGGTGGTGCCGGTATGAGCGGCGCGACCGACGGCGGACGGACCGAGTTCCCGAACCGTCGCCAGTGCGGCGTGATGGAGGTGCACCGGCGGCTGCTGTCGACCTCACCGGGGTACGCCGCCTCGCGGTCGGCACTCGAGACCGCGACGGTGGACTACGTCGCCGCGCAACAACGGTTCACCGGGATCGCCCGGATCCCCTGTGTCGTCCACGTCGTCTGGAACACCAACGCACAGAACATCTCGCAGGCCCAGATCGACAGCCAGATCGACGTACTGAACCGCGATTACCGCGCCACCAACCCGGACACCAGCATCGTGCCGGGCGTGTTCAGCGGCCTGATCGCGGACACCCGGATCGAGTTCTTCCTGGCCACCGAGGACCCGAACGGGAACCCGACGACCGGTGTCACCCGGACGCAGACGAGTACGGCGAGCTTCGGCACCGACGACAGGGTGAAGTCGTCGGCGACCGGCGGGATCAATCCGTGGGACACCGCCCACTACCTGAACATCTGGGTGTGCCAGCTCGGCGGCGGCCTGCTCGGGTACGCGCAGTTCCCCGGCGGCCCGGCGAACACCGACGGCGTGGTCATCCTGCACAGCGGCTTCGGCACGAACGGTACGGCGGCAGCGCCGTTCGACCTCGGCCGGACCGCGACGCACGAGGTCGGGCACTACCTGAACCTGTTCCACATCTGGGGCGACGACGGCAGCGGCTGCAGCGGCAGCGACGAGTGCGCCGACACCCCGAACGCCGCCGGCCCGAACTTCGGCGTACCGACGTTCCCGCACGTGACGTGCAGCAACGGGCCGAACGGCGACCTGTTCTACGACTACATGGACTACACCGACGACCGCGGCATGGTCATGTTCACCAACGACCAGGTGACGCGGATGCACGCGTGTCTGGACACCGTGCGCAAGGATCTGCCCGACTTCGGCGGTACGGGTACGCCGGAACCGGCCGGATCGGTCGTGGCGTGGGGCGCGAACCGGCTGGACGCGTTCGTGCTCGGCACCGACCTGGCGATGTATCACAAGTGGTGGGACGGATCGGCCTGGGGACCGTCCGTCGCCGGTTACGAGTACCAGGGTGGTATCTGTATGAGCGCTCCTGAAGTCGCGTCCTGGGCGCCGAACCGGCTGGACGCGTTCGTCCTCGGCACCGATCACGCGCTGTACCACAAGTGGTGGGACGGCACGGCCTGGAACGGGTACGAGTACCTCGGCGGCGTCTGTATGAGCCCGCCGCGGCTGGCGACCTGGGGCCCGAACCGGCTCGACGCGTTCGTCCTCGGCACCGACCGGGCGCTGTACCACAAGTGGTGGGACGGCACGGCCTGGAACGGGTACGAGTACCTCGGCGGGATTTGCATGAGCCCGCCGGAAGTCGTTGCCTGGGGCTCCGATCGGCTGGACGTGTTCGTGCTCGGCACGGACAACGCGGTCTATCACAAGTGGTGGGACGGCTCGGCCTGGAACGGCTACGAGTACCTCGGCGGCGTCTGCGCTTCGCCGCCGCGGGTGGTGGCCTGGGGCGAGAACCGGCTCGACATGTTCGTCATCGGCACCGACTCGGCGCTGTACCACAAGTGGTACGACGGCTCGTCGTGGTCGGGCTGGGAGTACATGGGCGGCGTGTGCACGACGGCGCCGACCGTTGTCTCGTGGGGTCCGGACCGGTTGGACGTGTTCGTGCTCGGCACCGACTCGGCGCTCTACCACAAGTGGTGGGACGGGTCCGCGTGGGGACCGTCGCTGACCGGGTACGAGTACCTGGGCGGGATCTGCACCGACGAGCCGCGCGTGGTCTCGTGGGACACGAACCGGCTCGACGTGTTCGTCACCGGCACCGACAAGCAGCTCTACCACAAGTGGTGGGACGGCTCGGCCTGGAACGGCTACGAGCCACTCGGCGGCGTCATCAGTGACTTCAGGGTGACGGTTCCCGACTCGCCCGCCACGATCCAGCAGGGGGTGGGGCTCTGACCACCACACCTGTCGGGCACTGGACGCATTCCGCCGAGGAGGATCACGACGGAATCAGCGTCTACCGCCGCGACGACTACGCCTTCCCGCCGGCCCGCGGCCGGCGGGGGGTGGAGTTCCGCGCAGACGGAACGTTCGTTCCACTGATGATCGGCCGCGGCGACGCCCCACAGGCAGGTCCGGCCGGTCGTTGGACCCCTGACGGCCGCCTCGCCGCCGCCCCGGCCAGTGACAACCCCTTCCAGGGAAGTCCACAGGAGTCCGGGTCTGGGCGCATCGTCTCGGCAACACCAGACCGCCTAGAGATCGCTTGGGGACAACCATGACCACAGGCCCTGTGCGCTATCTGGTCGTACCGACTGCGGATGCCGCCGGCGGCGCGCAGTCGGCGCGGTTCGGGGAGCGCACGCTCCTCTGGGTCCCGGCCGACCAACGCCTCGGCCGGGCCTCCCGAACCGCTCCTGGACTGCTCCTCGTCACACAGGTGGGCCGCAGCTTCCAGGACGACTACCCGGACGTCACTCCCCTGCTCGACCACGGCCGGCACCTGGTGATCTCGGCCGCCGACAAGCCCCGTCGACGGTCCAACCACTGCTGGCGGATCGAGCCCCTGCGAGCCGGTACGACGGTTGTCGACACCCCTCCCGTCGTCCCGGCGCGCGCCGACCCGGCCGTTGCGCAACTCGTCGCCGAGGTGTCCACGGCGTCGTACCAGAGCGACCTGACCTGGCTGGCGAGCCTGCCGACCAGGCATTCGCTGAGTACGACGTTCACGCAGGCGACGGACTTCGCCGCCGACCGGATGGTTGCCCTCGGCTACCAAACGTCACGGACGCCGGTCACCGTCGGTGCCGGCCGCTCCGCAAACCTGATCGGCGACCGGGCCGGCATCGGATCCAGCCGTGGACTGGTGATCGTCACCGCCCACCTGGACTCGATCAACCTGGCGGGCGGCCCGGCCGCGGCAGCTCCGGGAGCCGACGACAACGGCAGCGGTTCGGCCGGGGTGCTGGAGCTCGGTCGATTGTTGACAAGCCGATCGTGGAAACACGACATTCGGCTGATCCTGTTCGGTGGCGAGGAGGAGGGCCTGTTCGGCAGCAAGCAGTACGTCGCAACGCTGCCGCCGGCCGAGCGGTCCCGTGTCCGCGCCGTACTGAACATGGACATGATCGGGACCAAGAACACCGCTACACCGACCGTTCTCCTCGAGGGCGCACAGGTGTCGACCGCGCAGATCAGTGCGTTGGCGACCGCCGCCGCGACGTACACGGGCTTGAAGGTGGAGACCTCGCTGAATCCGTTCGCCAGCGACCACGTCCCGTTCATCGACACCGGGATGCCCGCGGTGCTGACGATCGAGGGCGCGGACAGCGCGAACGGTCACATCCACTCCGCCAACGACACCCTGAACTTCATCGACTGGTCGTTCGCCACCGAGATCCTGCGGATGAACATCGCCGCGCTGGCCGGCTGGCTGGAGCCCGCGGCCGTCCGCCCACGCCCGGCCGGCTCGGTCGTCTCCTGGGGCCCGGGCCGGATCGACGTCTTCGCGATCGGCACGGATTCCGCCTTGCACCACAAGGCTTTCGACGGATCCTGGCACGATTTCGAGTCGTTAGGAGGTCTTGTTCTAAGCTGACAGGTATGTGGAGCCCGAATGCGCGTGACGTTGGCGGACTTCCGACGCGGTACGGCGTCCAGACCCGTCCGAGGGCCGTCGTACGCAGCGATGTCCTCGACGCCGCCGACCTGGCCGAGTTCGAGGCGCTCGACGCGGGACTTGTTCTTGATCTGCGGTCCGACTGGGAAATGAAGCAACCGCATCCGCTCGAGGGCACACCGGCGTACCAGAGAATCCCGTGGATCGATCCGGAGGCCGAGCGGCTGCGTGATGCGGATGCGGAACCGCGGCTGGTCGATGTCTACCGCAACAGCCTCACCCGGAACGCGACCCACATCGGCCGGATCTTCAGCGCGATCGCGGACGCGCCGGCGGATCGCCCGGTCGTGGTGCACTGCAAGGCAGGCAAGGACCGGACCGGTCTGACCATCGCGGTGCTCCTCGACCTGGCCGGCGTACCGCGGGAACAGATCGCGGCGGACTACGCGATCAGCGAGGTGCACCTCGGGATCCAGGACGGACCGGAGTTCACCCGGACCCGTCCGGAGATGATCCTCGGGTCGCTCGAGCACTTGGACGACCTCGGCGGCGTCCACGCGTACCTGTCCTGGCTGGGGCTGAGCGCGGCCCAGATCCACCGGCTCGCCACGCGGCTCGTGCCGGTCGAGGTCGAGGCGATCGTGTTCGACTTCGACGGCCTGCTGATGGACACCGAGACCACGATGGTCGAGAGCTGGCAGGCCGAGTGGGCGCACCACGGTCTCGAGCTCGAGCTGGACGGCTTCTGGCCCGGCCACGGCGGCGATATCAGCGAGGACCGGTACGCGATCCTCGCCGCCGCCGTCGGCACCGACTTCGACCGTACGGCGAGTCACGCGCGCCGCCTCGCGCACAGGGAGCGGATGCATGCCGAGCTCGACTTCCGGCCGGGGATCCGGGCCTGGATCGCGGCGGCGCGGGAGCTGGGCCTTCGCGTGGCGATCGCGAGCAGCTCGCCGCGCAAGTGGGTGGTCGGCCACCTGGAACGGGTCGGTGCGATCGAACTGTTCGACCACATCGTCACTGGCGACGAGGTCGAGACGCACAAACCCGATCCGGCGATCTACGAGCTGGCCCTGCAGCGTCTCGGCGTTCCTGGCTCATCGGCGATCGCTGTCGAGGACACTGCCCACGGCGTGGCTGCGGCACAGGCAGCCGACATGTACGCGGTCGCCGTACCCAATCCGTTCGTCACTCCCGCCGCGGTGGCCGAGGCCGACCTCGTTCTGGGCAGCGCTGACGAACTCTTGCTCACCGATCTGCTTCTTTCCGCCGCACCGAAAGGGTCGACGTCTCGTAACTGAGTGACCTAACCTGCTGATCCTCTGTAGTTTTCCAACTGGAGGGTGGTCAGATGCGGAAACTCGTAGGTACGGTCGCGGCCGTTGCGGCGGCTGCGGCAGGTTTGACGGTCGCAGCGCCGGCCCAGGCGTCGACCTCGGCATGCGATCTGGTGACGGCGAAGTCGGTCGGGTACTCGGCGTTGATGCTGTACGTCGCCGTGGGCCTGGAGGGCTGCTCCAACAGCGTGACCGAGGTGCGCGTCGAGCTGCAGAAGGGCGACAGCGCGAGCGGGCCGTTCAGCACGGTCGCGGAGACGTACGCGTACTCCGGTGGCGGTGCCTGGTTCGACGAAGGCACCGGCTGCGGGTACTACGTCGGCGTGGCCCACTGGCAGGACCAGACCGAGACAACCCCAACCCCGGCGTACTACTGCAACTGACACACGAGGGGATCTCCCCTGCTCGTGTGGGTTCTCCCCTGGTGTTACAGGGGAGAACCCACAACGCGAGGGGATCTCCCCTCGAACGATCAGACGACGGACAGCGGCAGGAGTTTCTTGCCGGTGGGGCCGATCTGGATCTCCGTGCCCATCTGCGGGCAGACGCCGCAGTCGAAGCACGGGGTCCAGCGGCAGTCCTCGACCTCGATCGCGCCGTCCTCCTCGAGCGAGTCCTGCCAGTCCTCCCACAGCCAGTCGCGGTCCAGTCCCGAGTCCAGGTGGTCCCACGGCAGTACTTCGGCGTACTCGCGCTCCCGCGTCGTGTACCAGGCGAGGTCGACCGGCTCGTCCGCGAGCGCCTTCGCGGTGCACTCGATCCAGCGGTCGTACGAGAAGTGCTCGCTCCACCCGTCGAAACGGCCGCCGTCGCGCCAGACCGCCTCGATCACCCGGCCGACGCGCCGGTCGCCGCGGGACAGCAGTCCCTCGATGATGCCGGGCTTGCCGTCGTGGTACCGGAAACCGATGGCCTTCGCGTAGCCCTTCTCGGACCGGATCGCCGCGCCGAGCTTCGCCAGCCGCGCGTCGGTCTCCTCCGCGCCGAGCTGGGCGGCCCACTGGAACGGCGTGTGCGGCTTCGGCACGAACCCGCCGATCGACACCGTGCACCGGATGTCGCGCCGGCCGGACACCTCGCGGCCGGTCTCGATCACCCGCTTCGCGAGGGCGGCGATCGCCAGCACGTCCTCGTCGGTCTCGGTCGGCAGGCCGACCATGAAGTACAGCTTCACCTGCCGCCAGCCGTGGCTGTACGCCGCCGCGACCGTGCGGATCAGGTCCTCCTCGGTGACCATCTTGTTGATCACCTTGCGCATCCGGTCCGACCCGCCCTCGGGCGCGAAGGTCAGACCGCTGCGCCGGCCGTTGCGGGAGAACTCGTTGGCCAGCGTGATGTTGAAGGCGTCGACCCTTGTCGAAGGCAACGACAGCGACACGTTGCTGCCCTCGTATCGGTCCCCCAGGCCCTTCGCGACCTCGGCGATCTCGCTGTGGTCGGCACTCGAGAGACTGAGCAGGCCGACCTCCTCGAACCCGGACTGCTTCAGCCCGTTCTCGACCATGTCGCCGATCGTGGTGATGCTGCGCTCGCGCACCGGCCGGGTGATCATGCCCGCCTGGCAGAACCGGCAGCCCCGGGTACAGCCGCGGAAGATCTCCACGGAGTACCGCTCGTGCACGGTCTCGGCGAGCGGGACCAGCGGCTTCTTCGGGTACGGCCACGCGTCGAGGTCCATGACCGTGTGCTTCGCGGTCCGGAACGGAACGCCGTGGCGGTTGGGGACGACGCGCTGGATCCGGCCGTCCGGCAGGTAGTCGACGGTGAAGAACTTCGGGATGTACACACCGCCGGACTTCGCCAGCCGCATCAGTACCTCGTCGCGACCGCCCGGGCGACCCTCGTCCTTCCACTCCCGGATCACCTCGGAGATCGCCAGCACGATCTCCTCGCCGTCACCGAGTACCGCGGCGTCGATGAAGTCCGCGATCGGCTCCGGGTTGAACGCGGCGTGCCCGCCGGCCAGCACGATCGGGTCCTCGTCGGTCCGGTCGACCGCGTGCAGCGGGATCCCGGCCAGGTCGAGCGCGGTCAGCATGTTCGTGTACCCGAGCTCGGTCGAGAACGACAGCCCGAACACGTCGAACGCCCGGACCGGCCGGTGGCTGTCGAGCGTGAACTGCGGGATCTCGTGGTCCCGCATCACCTTCTCCATGTCCGGCCAGACGGAGTACGTCCGCTCGGCCAGGATGTGGTCGCGCTCGTTCAGCACCTCGTACAGGATCTGCACGCCCTGGTTCGGCAGCGCGACCTCGTACGCGTCCGGGTACATCAGCGCCCACCGGACACTGACCGCGTCCCACTCCTTACTGACGGAGTTCAGCTCACCACCGACGTACTGGATCGGCTTCTGCACACCCGGCAGCAGAGCCTCCAGGCGCGGGAACAGCGATTCGACAGTCATAGCCACTTCCAGTCAGCAGGTCAGAGCGCCTACCAGACTAACGCCGCAGCCCCGGTACGCCGGAATCGGCGATGAAATGCCCGCGGTCCGGCCGGACATCCCCGGAGTGAACCGCTGACTACGAAGGGGATTCACGTGCGGACAAGACGATGGCCGGCAGTCGCGCTGGCGGTTGGGTTGGCAGTGGGGTCGGGTGCGGCGGTCCTACCTGCGACCGGACAGGCTGCGGCCACCCAGAACAAGGCCACCCAGAACAAGGCGACCCGGGGCAAAGACCGGGTCGTCACACTGATCACGGGTGACCGGGTGGTCCTGCGCGGCGGGGACCGCGATCAGGTCTCGATCGAGAGGGCCGCCGGACGGGAACAGGTCACCTTCGAGAGTCGGCGTACCGGCACGCAGTGGACCGTGATCCCGTCCGACGTCCGGGAGGCCGTAAGGACCGGGCAACTCGACAAGCGGCTCTTCGACCTGGACCTGTTGTTCCGGGACGGGTACGACGACGCCGCCCGAGGAGACATCCCGCTCATCGTCAGCGGCCGACCGCGAGCTACCCGGCAGGCGACAACGGTCCGGGAGCTGAATTCCGCGACCGCGCTGGTCGTTCCGAAGCACGCCGCGGCCGGTTTCCTCCAAGGCCAAGGACAGCAGACCAAGATCTGGCTCGACCGAAAGCTGCGGATGTCGCTCGACCACAGCGTCCCCCAGATCGGCGCTCCGGCCGCCTGGAAGGCGGGCTACACCGGAAAGGGCGTCAAGGTCGCGGTCCTCGACAGCGGCATCGACAGCACGCACCCGGATCTCGCCGGCCAGGTGCTGGCGACCAAGAACTTCACGCCGTCCCCGGCGGCCGACGTCGCCGGCCACGGCACGCACGTCGCGTCCACCATCGCGGGCAAGGGCGTCAACGGCTACCGCGGTGTCGCTCCCGACGCGAAGTTGCTGGACGGCAAGGTCTGTGACGACACCGGCGACTGCTCCGAGTCCGCCGTACTGGCCGGCATCGAGTGGGCGGTGTCCCAGCACGCTCCGGTCGTCAATCTCAGTCTCGGCAGCCCGGGCGGCGACGAGATCGATCCGATCGAGGAGGCCGTCGATCGGCTGACCCGGACCACCGGCACGCTGTTCGTCGTGGCCGCGGGCAACCGCGGCGGTCCCGAGTCGGTCGAGTCGCCCGGTACCGCCGCGGCCGCGCTGACCGTCGGAGCGGTCGACAGCAAGGAGTCGCTCGCGGACTTCTCCGGTCAGGGACCGGCTCCCGCGGGCGCCGTGAAACCCGACATCACCGCCCCCGGTGTCGGGATCGTCGCGGCCCGCGCGGCCGGAGCCGTCCTCGGCGAGCCGGTGGGCGAGCGCTACAGCCGCATGTCCGGTACGTCGATGGCAACGCCGCACGTCTCCGGTGCCGCCGCGCTGCTCGTTCAGCAACACGCCACCTGGAAGGCGTCCGAACTGAAGAGCGCCCTGATGTCAGCCGCGAAGCCGAATCCCAGCCTGGCACCGTACGAGCAAGGCGCCGGCCGGGTCGACCTCACCCGCGCCGTCACTCAGTCCGTGGTCGCGACGACGGGCAGCATCTCCTTCGGTACGGCGTTGTGGCCGCACGCGGACGACAAGCCCGTCAGCAAGCCTCTGACCTACCGCAATCTCGGCACGACCCCGATCACCCTCGAACTGACGGCCGATCTGTCGATCGGTGGCAAACCTGCTCCCGCCGGTGCGCTCCGGCTCAGCGCGAACACGCTCACCGTCCCGGCCGGAGGCGAGGCGTCCGTCCAGGTCGTCTCCGACACCACGCATGCCGGTGCGGACGGCGTCTACAGCGGCCGGATCACCGCGACCGGCGCCGCGCAGCAGGTCGTCGTACCGCTCGTGATCGACAAGGAGATCGAGAGTTACGACGTTGCCCTGCGCGTACTCGGCCCGGACGGCGCGCCGGCACCGGCGGCCCGGGCGTACGTCTCCTTCTGGAATGTCGGCAGCGGCAGCACCGTCGACGCTACCGGCCGGAGCACCGCACGCGTTCCGCGCGGCAGCCACATCCTCGAGGCCACGATCTTCGGCGCCAAGGGACAGCTGTACCGGATGGTCGAGCCGGGCTTCGACGTTCACAGCGCCACCGGTGTGACCATCGACGCTCGACGGGCAAAGCCTGTCAGCGTCTCCGTTCCGCGAGCGGACGCCAGTGGATTCGTCGGTTTCGTGGGTTACCACTACAAGAGCCCCGGTGGTCAGGAGCTGCTCACGTGGCAGCTCCGTCCGGAGATCAAGGACCTGTACGTCGGCCGCATCGGTCACCGCACGATCGCTCCGAAGGACTTCACCGCGTTCATGGTGTCGTTCCTCGGCAAGGTCAACGCCGAGGACGGCAGTCTGGACGGGAGCCCGTACGTCTACGGTCTGGTGGACACCCGGTCCGGCCACTTCTTCGATGGTCTACGGCGTCGCGTCGTGTCCGATCGCCAGCTGGCCGAGGTCGTTGCCCAGTACAACGGACCCGCCGGCACGGAGGCATTCTGGGGCCTGGCCGCCTCGCGGTTCAAGGTGATGCCGATCGGCGCCGGCATCAAGCTGCCGACCCAGGTACGGCAGTACCTCGAACCGCGGAGCGACTGGCAAGCGGGCCTCGACGGCCAGACCCGCCCACCGCGTCAGTACAAGCCCGGTACCACGACCCACGAGACCTGGACGTACGAACCGGAGTAGTCCCGCGGGTCAACTCAGGTGAGCCAGGAGCATCGGATTGACGACGTCGGGGTGGGACCAGGTGACCAGGTGGGCGGCGTTTTCGATGATTTCGAGGTGGGCGCCGGGGATCTGGGAGGCCAGGGGTACGACGGTTTCGGGTGGGATGGAGGTGTCGGAGTCGGCGGTGATCACGAGGACCGGTGCGGTGATCGTGTCGAGGCCGGGGAGGAGGTTGGTGGTGCTGAGGGCCTCGCAGCAGGCGGCGTAGCCCTCGGCGGGGCAGTCCTGCAGCATCCGACGTACAGGCTCGATGTCCTCGAATTCCGGGAGGAACCAGCGGCCGAGGGTTGCGTCGGTGATGGCTTGGGTGCCCTCGGCACGTACCTGGGCGGCGCGGTCGATCCACATCTGCGGGTTCGCGGCCGGGTTCGACGGCGGGCAGATCACGACGAAGCGGTGGAAGCGGTCCGGGGCCTTCTGCGCGAGCCACAGGCCCACCGCGCCGCCGAGCGAGATGCCGACGTACGACGCCTGCTCCACTTCGAGCGTGTCCAGCAACTCGACGACGTCACCGCCGAGGTCGTCGATCGTGTACGGCCCGTCGGGGACCTCCGACCCGCCGTGACCCCGGTGATCGAACGCCACCACCCGGAACCGCTTGGCCAGTACGTCGACCTGCGGCGCCCACATCCCCTGATCCGCCCCGAGCGACGACCCGAGCAACACTACGGGCGCGTCAGCCGGTCCTGTCTCCACGTAGTTCAGTCGCATATCCCCCACCCTACGAAACCCTCGCCCACGCGGCCGCGAGCACAACCTGGCACACCCCTTGGGGACTGGGAACAGGCTATTGCTTGTTCCCAGTCCCCGGCGAGGGTCCTCAGTCGAGCGGCATGATCGTGGTGCGGCGGTGGTGCTCGAAGACGACCGAGCTGCGGATGTCGGCGATTTCCTGGCGTTTGGCGAGGGCGAGGACCAGATCGCGGAGGGCCTCGGTGTCCTTGACGGCGACGTGGGCGAGGAAGTCCGAGCCGCCGGAGACCATGAACATGTCCAGCGTCTGCGGCAGGTCCATCACGTATTTCTGGAATGCGGTTGCGACGGCCATCGCCTGCGGGCGGAGCTTGATCGAGATGATCGCCTGGGTGGATCGGTCGATCGCCTTCAGGTCGACGGCCGCGTGGTACCCGCTGATCACGCCGCGATCGCGCAGGCCGCGGATCCGCTCCAGGCACGTCGACGGCGCGATCTTGAGCTCGGCCGCCATGTCCCGGTTGGTCCGGCGGGCGTCGTTCTGCAGCATCCGCAGCAGCGCCGTATCAAGTTCGTCCATGCCGCCCAGTTTCCCAGATCTGCCGAACGATGTTCGGAGTACGCCGAGATCGGCCGCCCATCGAGCTAACGTAACCGCCGTGCTGACGAACAAGATGGTCGTGATCATCGCGGCCGAAGCCCCCATCGGTGTCGCCCTCAACACCGCCGCCCTGCTCGGCGTCGGCGTCGGCAGGCACCACGACGACACCGTCGGTCCCGACACGACCGACGCCGCCGGCAGCCCCCACACCGGCATGTGCGCGTACCCGATCCCGATCCTTCGTGCCCCCACCGACACCCTCAGCACGCTCCGGGCCGAGGCTGCCGCCCGCGCCGACGTCACCATCCACGACATGCACCAGGTCGCCCAGCAGGCTCGCACGTACGAGCAGATGTCCACCACACTCGCCGGCACCAAGCCCGAGGACATCCAATACCTGGGCCTGGCCCTGTACGGTCCGCGTGCCTCCATCGACTCCCTGACCGGAGCGCTCCCCCTCTACCGCTAGTTGGGCAGGTGTGGGGCGATGAGTTCGAGCAGGCTCGCGTGGCTCTTCTCGTCGGCCGCAGCGACGACTCCCAGACCTGAGTGGAGCGGACCTCCACGCAGATCGGTGACGACGCAACCGGCGGCGCGACATAGCGCGAGGCCGGCGGTGAAATGGACGCTGTCGCGGAGGTTGCCGTCGGTCACATACGCCGTACGCCGGCCCGCGGCCACCCACGCGACCGCCAACGTCGTCGACAGAACTCGCTGACCGAACACCGCTCGGACGGCGGGATCCGCAAGCAGCCGCGGCCCTAGAAACCCGCCGTCCGTGATCGGGTCGAGGTTGACGTCCACCAGAAGCGAGTCCGCCGACGGAACCAGCGGAACATCGGAACCGTCGCGACGGACGCTCGCGGTTTCGCCATCAGTCCAGAAGATCTCGCCAGAGACCGGATCCGCGATCGCAGCGACGCTGGCCCGGCCGTCGATCTGCAGCGCCACGTTGACCGAGAAGAGCGGCGTACCGGCGGCAAAGTTGAGCGTCCCGCACAACGGATCGACCAGCCAGCGCCTCGACGCATCAGCCTCCCCACTGGCGCCGTACTCCTCGCCGAGGATCCCATCCGCCGGCCGCGCACTCTGGATCACCTCGAGAATCGCGCGCTCGGCCTCAAGGTCGGCGTCCGTCGCGAAGTCCGTCGCCGACTTGTCATGCCGCGCGACAACAGTGCCGTACTTGCTCAGCACCACAGCAGCCCCAGCCGCAGCCGCAGCGATCGCCAACTCGAGATCAGAACTCATGCGGTCATCTAACACGCGTCACACGGCGGAAAGCTTCTCCGGGTTGGCCACGATCCGAAGGGCAGTGATCGCGGTGCCGTCGAAGTCCAGGGTCAACAGGTGATGGTTGCCTCGGACAATCACCTTCAGTCCGGGGCCGGTGATCAGGTCCACCGGAGTGAACGTCATGTCGGGACGCCCGTAGATGTGGGTGAAGAAGGTGGCGACCTTCTCGCGGCCCGTGACGGGTTTGCGGGCGGCCCGGCGGCCGCCGTTGGCGTCGGTCCAGGAGATGACGTCGTCCCTGAGCATCGACTCGAGGCGCTGCAGGTCGCCGTCGCGGGCGGCAGCCACGAAATCCAGGAGCAGGCGGCGCTGTTCAGCGGCGGTCGGCTCGTAGCGTGGGCGGTCGTCGGCCAGGGCGTGCCCGGCCCGGCGGTGCAGTTGGCGGCAGTCGTCCGGCGTACGGCCGAGGATCTCGGCGATCTCGTCGTACGGGAGGGTGAACGCGGTCCGCAGTACGTAGACCGCGCGCTGCGGCGGGGTGAGGCGCTCCATCAGATGCAGGAGCGCCATCGACACGTCGTCGAGGTCGAGGGCGTTCGCCGGGACCGGCTCGGGAAGCCACTCGCCGATGTAGCTCTCGCGGCGCGCCTGCCGGGTTCGCAGTACGTCGACGGACAGCCGCGTCACCACCCGTGTCAGGTAGCGGCGCGGCTCGGCCACGTCGGAGCGGTCGGCGGCGGACCAGCGGACGTACGTCTCCTGCAGCACGTCCTCGGTGTCGTGCCAACTGCCCAGCATCCGGTAGGCGAGTCCGGCGAGCATGCCGCGCGCCGACTCGTACTCCTGCAGGATCAACCGGCCAGTTCCGGCTGCTTCCGGGTCGCGACGTTCAGACGGGTCCACAGGTTGATAGTGCCAATCGCGAGGAGCACGTTCGCAGCCCCCTCCTCGCCGAACTCCGCCAGCGCCGCATCCCACACGTCATCCGGTACGCCGGTGCGCTCCAGCACCGTGACTGCGTCGGTCAACGCCAGCGCCGCGCGCTCCCGGTCGTCGTAGAACGACGAGTCGTGCCAGGCCGCGAGACCGAACAGCCGCTGGCTGGTCTCGCCGTCCTTCAACGCGGCCGTCGTGTGCATGTTCAGGCAGAACGCGCACCCGTTGAGCATCGACGCCCTGATCTTGATCAGGTGCAGCAACCCGTGGTCCACCACGCCCTGCACGTACTTCTCCACGCCGAACACGGCCCGGAAGCCGGCCGGCGAGACCTTGCTGAAGTTCATCCGCTCGTCCATGCCAACACGACGGCGGATCGGCAGGCCTACGTGACGACTACGCGTGTGACACCGATCACGCGGGCTTCAGGACGTGCCGGGCCTTCGTGACAGCCGCTTCGGTGGCCGGGTCGAGCTCGGTGCCCTGGCCGGCGAGGACGCCCACGGAGATGATCACGTCCTCGACGCCCGTGACGACGGCGGCGTACTCGAGGCCGCGCTTCGGGCCGCTGGTGCCGGTCAGGCGGAACGCGAAGGGCTTGGAGCCGTACTGCGGGGCGGTGATCTTCTCGACCTTCATCGACGTACTGCCGGCGCCGTCGGTCTTCAGGGTCACCTTGGCGCAGGAGTCGACGGCTTCGGCGTACGCGTCCCGGAGATCGGTGACCTCGTCCGCGGTGCCCATCGAGTCGAGGCCGTAGTCGATGTACGGGCCTTCCTGACCGCCGGTGAACGTGCGGGTCACGCTCGCCTTGGAGCCCGGCGCCTTGGTGGCGTTCAGGTACTTCACCAGCGTCTTGCACCGGCTGCTCGACGACGAGAACGGCTTCGCGTCCTCCTCGGCCTCGTCCTTGTCCTCCGCGAAGCCGGTCGGCAGATCGGCCAGCTCGAGGAGCGCCTTGGTGAGCTCGGTGGTCGTCCGGCTGACGGGCGCGGCCGACGTCGACGCGGTGGCACTGGGCGTCGGCGTCGGTGTGGTCGCCGGTGGACCGGCGGCGGGCTTGTCCTCCTCACCGCCACAGGCGGCAAGGGACAGCGTCAAGACGGCGACTAGCACAACGAACCTGGTCATCGGGCCTTCCAGCGGGGCTCTGGGCGGGGGCCGAGCAGGGAGCAGCGTACCTGACGGGTCAGTCGAGCGATCAGTAGCGGTGCGAGCGGAGGTGGATGTTCTGCAGCAGGCCGACCGCCAGCAGGCAGGCGAACATCGAGGAACCGCCGTACGACACGAACGGCAGCGGCAGGCCCGTGACCGGCATGATGCCGAGCGTCATCCCGATGTTCTCGAACGCCTGGAACGCGAACCAGCAGACGATCCCGGTCGCCACCAGCCGGCCGAACGCGTCCCGCGCGGTCACCGCGATCCGCAGCCCGCGGAACAGGATGATCGCGAACAGCACGATGATCCCGCCGGCGCCGATCAGCCCGAGCTCCTCGCCCGCGACCGTGAACACGAAGTCGGTGTGCTGCTCGGGGACGAACGCGTTCTGCGTCTGGCCGCCGTGGAACAGGCCCTGCCCGAACACCCCGCCGTTCCCGATCGCGATCCGCGCCTGGTTCACGTTGTACCCGATGCCCTGCGGGTCCGACGACGGGTTCGCGAACGCGGTGAAGCGGGCGATCTGGTACTCCTTCAGCACCTGCAGCTTGATCGCGATCGCCGCGACCAGCACGCCGGAGGTGAGCAGCCCCAGCATCCAGCGTTTCGGTACGCCGGACACCGCGATGATCCCGAAGACGATCGACCCCAGCACCATCACGGTCCCGAGGTCCGGCTGCAGCATCACCAGGATCACCGGTACGGCGGCGACCCCGACCGCCTGCGCGACGTCGAGGGTCCGCGCGTCCTCGTTGCGGTCGGTCTCGCTCTTCTCCGCGATCAGCAGCGCCATACCGACGATCACCGCCAGCTTGGCGAACTCACTCGGCTGGATCGACATGAACGGCAACTGGATCCACGACCGGGAACCGTTGATCGTCGAGCCGACGCCGGGCACCAGGACCAGGATCAGTCCGACGACCGAGGCGGCGTACAGCAGCGGGGCGAGGATCCGGACCCGGCGGTGGTCGGTGATCGCGGCGCCGATCGCCAGGACCAGGCCGATCGCGAAGTTCAGCGCGTGCCGGAGCAGGAACGCGTCCGGTTTGCCCTCGGTCAGCGAAGTCCGGTTGTGGGTCGCGGACCAGATCAGCA
Organism: Kribbella soli; assembly: GCF_004331345.1. Classification (GTDB taxonomy): domain Bacteria; phylum Actinomycetota; class Actinomycetes; order Propionibacteriales; family Kribbellaceae; genus Kribbella; species Kribbella soli. The sequence continues at coordinate 1,395,566 of NZ_SJJZ01000003.1, forward strand.
GGGCGCCGATGAACGACAGCGCGACCACGCCGAACACCAGGACCCAGTCGACGTGCCACACCGTCGACCGGCGGTCCATCCGCGGCCGGGTCCGAATCGGAGTCAGGAACGCCATCACTGCTTCGGCTTTTCCTGGCCGACGGGCGGCGCGGGCTTGATGTTGTACAACGTCTCGTAGATCTTGCGGACCGCGTCACCGCCGGCGCCCGAACCGGTACCGGCCTGGCTGAGCATCATCACCACGGCGTACCGATCGGTGTACGACGCGAGCCACGACGTGGTCTGCTTGCCGTACACCTCGGCCGTACCCGTCTTGGCGCGGACCGGGATCTTGTCGAGCGGGAAGCCCTGGAACTTCCACGCCGCCGTACCGGTCTTGGTGGTGCCCTTCAGCGCGGTGTCGATGTAGCGCAGCGTGGAACTCGCGACCGGGAGCTTCGACTTCACGACCGGCTTGATCTCGTGCGGCTTGCCGTTCGCGCCGATCCAGGACTGGACGACGCGCGGCTCGTACAGCGTGCCGCCGTTCGACAGGGCCGAGTAGACGGTCGCGAGCTGCAGTGGCGTGATCGTGGTGTCGCCCTGGCCGATCGCGAAGTTCACCGCGTCACCGGCGCGGTACTTGTACCCGTCGACGCAGAACTCGCGAGCGAACTGCTTCAGGAACGCCGACGTCCCGGTGGGCGGGTTGGCCGCGATCTTGCAGTAGTAGTCCTTCTGCGAGTCGTAGTACGTCTTCTTCCACTTGCGGTCCGCGATCCGGCCGCTCACCTCACCGGGCAGATCGACCCCGGTCGGCTTGCCGAGCCCGAACTTCTGCGCCATCTCGACCAGCGGGTCGCGGGTGCTGGTGTCGCTGGAGTTGCCGCCCTCCTTGAGCCAGAGCGCGTACGCGATCCGGTAGAAGAACGTGTCACAGGACAGCGCCAGCGCCTGGTCGAAGCCGATCATCCCGTACGACGCGGACTCGTAGTTCTTGAACCGGCGGTTGCCGACCTCGAAGTACGACGAGCAGTCGAGCCGCGTCTTCGGGCTGTACCCGGCGCTCATCGCGGCCGCCGTGGTGATCGGCTTGAACGTCGACCCGGGCGCCAACTGGCCCTGCAGCGCGCGGGACACCAGCGGCGTCCCGGACTTGGTCGAGTAGAGCGCGTCCAGCTCGCGCTGGGTGATGCCGCCGACCCAGACCCCCGGGTCGTACGTCGGGTAGCTGGCCATCGCGACGACCCGGCCGGTCTTGGTGTCCATCACGACCGCGGCGCCGGAGTCGGCGACGTACTTGCGGTGGGTGACCGGATCGGTCTGCTTCCGCGCGGTCATGATCGCGTTCTTCAACTGGGCCTCGACCGAGGCCTGGATGCGCGCGTCGATCGTCGTCACCAGCGTCGCGCCCGGGACCGGAGCGGTCTGCTTCTTGATACCGGTGGTGTACCCGACCGCGTCGACGATCACGTCCTTCTCCCCCGGCGTACCGCGCAGGAGCTTGTCGTACGACCGCTCGACGCCGGCCCGGCCGACCAGGTCCGAGCGGTGCGGGACCGAGTCCTGCCCGGCCTTGTCCATGTCCTCGAGCTCTTCGGTGGTGATCGGCGACAGGTATCCGAGGATGTGCGCCGCGTTCACCTTGTACGGCGAGGGATACGCGCGCAGTGTCTGTGAGTCCGCGGCGATCCCGGGGAAGTCCTCGCGGCGCTCCATCACCTCGATCGCCACCTGCTCGCTGACGTCCTTCGCGACCGGGATCGGCTGGTACGGCGTGCCGTTCCAGCAGGCGGGTGGTTTGGACGCGCCCGGCTCACCGCACAACATCGTGCGCGCCTTCAGGTCCTTCGGCTTCTGCCCGAGCACCTTCGCGAGGCGGGCGAGAACGACGTTCTGCTGGCTTTCCGGGAGCTTGGCGAGCACCGAGCGGTCGACCGTGATCACCACCGAGACCCGGTTGCCGACGAGGGTCCGGCCCTGTGAGTCGACGATCGTGCCGCGCGGCGCCGGGACCAGGACCTGCCTGATGTGCTGCGCGGTCGCCGCCTGGCTGTAGTCGGCGCTCGACATCACCTGCATGTACCAGAGGCGGCCGAACAACGTGCACAGCAACGAGAAGACCAGCACCCCGATCACGAACAACCGAAGCCGTGCCTTGAGCGGAGCCTCGAAACCGTCCCAGCTCATGGGGCGACTCGGCGGCGTTCGCGGGCGGGTTGGACGCGGCCCATGATCCACATGACCAGCGGGATCACCACGATCGCGCCGACCACGTCGTACCCGGCGGCGATGCCGAGGCGGACGCCGAACTCGCCCCAGTCGACCGACGGGTCGTGCAGCAGCGATCCGGTCGCGCTGTAGAGGAAGAACGAGACCGCCGTCCCGAGCACGACCGTCAGCGCGACGCCGAGCGGCCCGACCGGGCTGCCGGAGGTCTCGCGACGGATCAGCCCGGCGATGTAGCCGGCGATCGCCAGCGACAACGCCCAGCGTCCGGCGGTGTGGTCGGCGGGCGGCACGATGTCCAGCATCAGACCGCCCACGAATCCGGCGATCGCGCCCCACTCCGACCCGCGGGACAGCGCCAGCGCGATCACCACGATCAGCGTCAGGTCGCACGTCACGCCGGCGACCGCGATGTTCGTCAGCACGGACGTCTGGACGGTGACGGCGATCATCAGGAACAGGGCAGCCAACCCGATCCGTAGTGCAATCACGTCAGTTCCCCTTTCCGGTGATCTGGGTGCGCGGCGGCCGGGCGGGTGGCCCGGTCACCACGCCGACGGTGTCGATCCGGGTCGGATCGACGTACGGCTTGACGGTCGCGGTGGACCCCAGGGACCCCTCGTTCGCCGTCACCGAGGTGACGACGCCGATCGGGACTCCCGGCACGTACGGCGCGTTGCCGCTGGAGCCCCAGGTGACGATCCGGTCGCCGACCTTCGGCCGCGCCTTCGGGTCGATCAGCTTGTAGTCGAGGGTGCCGCCGACCTCGCCGCGTCCGGAGACGAAACCGAGCGCCATCGACGCGTTCAGCCGGCCGCCCACGGTCGAGTTGCGGTCGCCGATCAGCAGCACGGTCGCGGTCCCCTGGGTGGTGCGCACCACCCGGCCGACCAGACCGGTCCCGTTCAGCACCGTCATGTCGGTGCGCACGCCGTCCGCCGTCCCGGCGTCGATCGTGACCGTGTGACTGAACGCCTGCGCGCCACCGATCCCGATCACCCGGGCCGGCGTCATCGTGTACGCCGGTGCGACCTTGAGCAGCTTGTCCAGCTCCTGCGCCCGGTTGCGGGCGTAGTCGGAGGTGGTCAGCTCCCGGGTCAGGTCCTCGTTGTCCTTCTTCAGTTTTTCGTTCTCGGCCTTCAGCCTATCCATTTCCGCGAATCTGTCGCGGAGGTTGTCCACAGGCTGCCGGGCCGAGGTCGCGGTCGACTCGAGCGGGCCGAAAACGCCGGCCGCGGCCTCCCGCAGCGGCTCGACCGGCGATCCGGCCGACCGGCGGGCGTCCAGCACGATCAGCGTGAAGCAGGCCAGGATCACCAGCACCAGCACGGTACGGCGGCGGCGAACGTCACGCGGCGTACCGGCCGAACGCAACGGGGTCTCCCCCGCCGACCGGAATGCGCTCCTGGTCGTTGGGGTACCGAGGTCTTTGAGCATCGCCTGCTACCTCAGCGCCGGTTGTCGGTGACCAGGATGCGGTTGAGGGTCTCGATGTTGTCGACGCACTTGCCGGCGCCCAGGACGACCGCGTCCAGCGGGTTCTCGGCGACGTGGATCGGGATGCCTGTCTCGTGCCGCAGTCGCTCGTCCATCCCCTTCAGCAGCGCGCCGCCGCCGGTCAGCACGATGCCCCGGTCGACGATGTCGCCGGCCAGCTCCGGCGGGGTCTTGTCCAGGGTGGCCTTGACCGCGTCGACGATCGCGGTGATCGGCTCCTCGATCGCCTGCCGCATGTCCGCCGACGACACCTTCACGGTCCGCGGCAGGCCGGAGATCATGTCCCGGCCGCGGATCTCGCTGTCCGGGCCATCGGTGGTCGGGAACGCCGACCCGATCGTCATCTTGATCTGTTCCGAGGTGGCCTCGCCGAGCAGCAGCGAGAACTCCTTCTTGCAGTAGTTCACGATCGCCTTGTCGATGGCGTCACCGGCCACCCGGATCGACTGGCTGGTGACGATGCCGCCGAACGAGATGACCGCGACCTCCGTCGTACCGCCGCCGATGTCGACGACCATGTTGCCGGTGGCGTCGCGGACCTCGAGGTTCGAGCCGAGCGCGGCGGCCATCGGCTCCTCGATGATGTACACCTTGCGGGCGCCGGCCATGTACCCGGCGTCGCGGACCGCGCGCTGCTCGACCGCGGTGATCCCGGACGGGACGCAGACCACGATCCGCGGCTTCGCGAAGTACCTGCGGCGGTGCACGCGCTGGATGAAGTACCGCAGCATCTGCTCGGCGGCGTCGAAGTCGGCGATCACGCCGTCCTTGAGCGGCCGGATCGCGGTGATGTTGCCCGGCGTACGGCCGATCATCTTCTTCGCCTCGTGCCCGAACGCGACCGCCTCGCGCGGCTCGTCCGTCCGGGTCGCCACGACGGAAGGCTCGTTCAGTACGACGCCGCGGCCGCGCACGTACACCAGCGTGTTCGCCGTTCCGAGATCGACCGCCATGTCGCGGCCCAGCATGCTGTTCGCCACCGCGGCACCTCCCGATCGACCCGCCTTCAGGCTAAGCGCCGCCCGCGCACAGCCCGTGGACCGACACGACCGGTCCGCCCAGGACTGATCGTATCGGTCCATGCACCTGCAGTCCGCAACGACCTGCAACTACAGCGATTCGGCGACCTTCTCCAGTTCCCGCAGGTCCGCTGTCCGCGACGCCGTCAGGGGAGGTCGGGGAACCAGATCTTGATCTCGCGGGTGGCGGATTCCTCGGAGTCGGAGCCGTGGACGAGGTTTTCGCGGTTGGAGAGGGAGAGGTCGCCGCGGATGGTGCCGGGGGCGGCCTTGCGGCCGTCGGTGGCGCCGTTCAGGGCGCGGACGACCTCGATCGCCTCGTCGCCCTCGAGGACCAGCGCGACCATCGGGCCGCTGGTGACGAAGTCCCGCAGCGGCGGGTAGAAGGCCTTGTCGACGTGCTCGGCGTAGTGCTGGTCGGCCAGCTCGCCGTCGATCGTGCGCAGGTCCATGGCGACGATCCGGAGCCCCTTGGCCTCGAACCGGCCCAGCACCTCACCGACCAGGCCTCGGCGGACCGTGTCGGGCTTGAGCAGGACCAGGGTGCGCTGCGACATCTGTCAACTCTCTCTCGAAGTAATCGGGCGGCTGAGCCTAACTGCTCGGTGCCTCGTGTGCCTCATGCGCCTTCTTGGCCACTTCGATGCGGCGGCCGAGGACGATGGCGGCGACCCAGAAGGCCGCGAAGAAGGCGCCGAGGACGAACATCACGGAGACGACGAAGCCGAGTCCGACCGCGCCGACCTGGACCACCGAACCGAGGACGTACCCGGCCTGGAACCGGAGCAGGCCGGCCGACACGATCGCGAGCAGCGCCAGGCCGAGACAGACCGGGACCGCGATCGCGGGGCGGATGTCCGCGACCGAGATCATCACCGGCGTGACGAGAGCGAGCACGATCGACTCGAACGCGAGCACGATCGACGCGAGCGACCTCACTGCTCGCCCTTCCCCTTGCGGACCAGCAGCGCCCGCGCCTCGCCGGCGGTGATGACCGATCCGGTGATCAGTACGCCGCCACTGCCGAGCGCGACCGCTTCCTCCTCGGCGAGCCGGATCGCGTCGTCGATCGCGTCGATCAGGTGCGGCCGGACCAGAACGCGCTCCTCGCCGAACACCTCGGCGGCCAGCTGTCCCAGCTCCTCGGCCGGCATCGACCGCTCGACGAAGCTGTTCCGGGTGCAGACGACCGTTTCCATGATCGGCTCGTACGCCTCGAGGACGCCGTACACGTCCTTGTCCTTCATGCAGCCCAGTACGCCGATCAGCGGCTGGAACTGGAACGCCTCCGAGACCGTGGCCGCGGTCGCCTCGGCGCCGTGCGGGTTGTGCGCGGCGTCGACGACGATCGTCGGGCTGTTCCGGACGACTTCCATCCGGCCGGGGCTGGTGACCTGCTCGAAGCCGGCCTGCAGCAGTTCCGTGGTGACACGGCCCTCGGTCTCCGGGCTGGCGCCGAGCAGGGCCTCGACCGCGGCGACCGCGGTGGCCGCGTTGTGCGCCTGGTACTCGCCGTGCAGCGGGACGAACAGGTCGTCGTACTCGCCGCCGAGGCCCTTGATCGAGACGACCTGGCCGCCGACCGCGAGCGCCCGGCTGACGATGCCGAACTCGATCCCCTCGCGGGCGACCTGCGCGCCTACTTCGGCCGCCCTGCGGAGCAGGACCTCGAAGACGTCCAGGCTCTGCTGCGCCATCACCGTCGTACCGCCGGGCTTGATGATGCCGGCCTTCTCTCCCGCGATGGTGACCGGATCCGCGCCCAGCAGGTGCGCGTGGTCGACCGCGATCGGGGTGATCACCGACACCGTGCCGTCGGCGACGTTGGTGGAGTCCCAGCTGCCGCCGAGGCCGACCTCGATGATCGCGACGTCGACCGGGGCGTCCGCGAATGCGGCGTACGCCATTCCGGTCATCACCTCGAAGAACGTCAGCGGGTGCTCCTGCTCGGCGTCGACGACGTCGAGATACGGCGCGATCTCCTCGTAGGCCTCGACGAAGCGCTGCTCGCTGATCGGTTCGCCGTCCAGCGTGATCCGCTCCCGGACCGACTCCAGGTGCGGGCTGGTGAACCGGCCGGTACGCAGCCCGGCCTCGCGCAGCAGGGTGTCGATCATCCGGGCCGTGGACGTCTTGCCGTTGGTCCCGGTCAGGTGCACCACCGGGTAGGCCTTCTGGGGGTCGCCGAGCAGCTCGACGAGCCGCCGCACGCGCTCCAGGGTGGGCTCGATCTTGTGCTCCGGCCAGCGCTGCTGGAGCCGTGCCGATACCTCGGCGAAGGAGAGGTTGCTCATCAGAACGCCCAGTCTAGGAGGGGCGTGTGGATAACCGGTCGGAGCACCCCTTGACAACCACTAACATTGTGCGCATGAGCCAGACGTCCCGTGTTCCAGACAAGCCCAGCCTCGACGGCCTCGAGGAGAAGTGGGCTGCCGTATGGAAGGAGCAGCAGACCTACGCCTTCGACCGCACCGCCGAGCGTGCCGATGTCTACTCCATCGACACGCCGCCGCCGACGGTCTCCGGGTCGCTGCACGTCGGGCACATCTTCAGCTACACCCACACCGACCTCGTCGCGCGGTACCAGCGGATGCGCGGCAAGAAGGTCTTCTACCCGATCGGCTGGGACGACAACGGCCTGCCCACCGAGCGCCGGGTCCAGAACTACTACGGCGTCAAGTGCGACCCCTCGCTGCCGTACGACCCGGACTTCACCCCGCCGGCCAAGCCGGACCCGAAGAAGCAGATCCCGATCTCCCGGCAGAACTTCGTCGACCTGTGCGGTGAGCTCACGCACATCGACGAGCAGGCGTTCGAGGCGATGTGGCGGCAGGTCGGCCTGAGCGTCGACTGGTCGTACCTCTACACCACGATCTCCGAGGACTCCCGGCGTACGTCGCAGCGCGCGTTCCTGCGCAACTTCGCCCGCGGCGAGGCCTACCTGGCCGAGGCGCCGACGGTCTGGGACGTCACGTTCCAGACCGCGGTCGCGCAGGCCGAGATGGAGGCCCGGTCGTATCCGGGCGCCTACCACCGCGTCTCCTTCCACGGCGCCGACGGCCCGATCTACATCGAGACCACCCGGCCGGAGCTGATCCCGGCCGTCGTCGCGCTGATCGCGCACCCGGACGACGACCGCTACAAGCACCTGTTCGGTACGACGGTGAAGTCGCCGCTGTTCGGTGTCGAGGTCCCGGTCCTGGCACACGAGGCCGCCGAGATGGACAAGGGCGCCGGTATCGCGATGTGCTGCACCTTCGGCGACCAGACCGACATCCAGTGGTGGCGCGAGCTGCAGCTCCCGGTCCGCACGGTGATCGGCCGCGACGGCCGGCTGCTGCGCGACACCCCGGCCTGGCTCGAGGGTTCGGAGCTGTACGCCGAGCTGGCCGGCAAGACCGTCTTCAGCGCCCGCGAACTGATCGTCGGCAAGCTGCGCGAGTCCGGCGATCTGGACGGCGAGCCGAAGAAGACCGAGCGGATGGCGAACTTCTACGAGAACGGCGACAAGCCGCTCGAGATCGTCTCGACCCGGCAGTGGTACATCACCAACGGCGGCCGCGACGCCGCGCTCAAGCAGGAGTTCATCGAGCGCGGCAACGAGCTCGCCTGGGTCCCGGAGCACATGCGGCACCGCTACCTGAACTGGGTCGAGGGCCTGAACGGCGACTGGCTGATCTCCCGCCAGCGGTACTTCGGCGTCCCGTTCCCGGTCTGGTATCCGCTGAACCACGACGGCGAGCCGGACTACGACCACCCGCTGATGCCGTCCGAGGCCGAGCTGCCGATCGACCCGACCTCGCAGGCGCCGCGCGGGTACGACGAGTCGCAGCGCGGCAAGCCGGGCGGGTTCGAGGCCGACCCCGACGTGATGGACACCTGGGCGACGTCGTCCCTGACGCCGCACATCGTCTGCGGATGGGAGCGTGACGACGACCTGTTCCGCCGTACCTTCCCGATGGACCTGAACACGCACGCGCACGAGATCATCCGCACCTGGCTGTTCTCGCGGATCGTCCGCGCGCACTTCGAGAACGGCTCACTGCCGTGGGCACGGTCGCTGATCTCCGGATTCGTCGTCGACCCGGATCGCAAGAAGATGTCGAAGTCCAAGGGCAACGCGGTCGTCCCGTCGGAGATCCTGGAGAAGTTCGGATCGGACGCCGTGCGCTGGCGTGCGGCGATGGCGCGGCCGGGAATGGACTCGCCGTTCGACGAGTCGCAGATGAAGGTCGGGCGCCGGCTCGCGATCAAGGTCCTGAACGCGTCGAAGTTCGTTCTCGGGTTCGGAGCGACCACGGTCGACCCGTCCGCGGTCACCGAGCCGATCGACCTGGCGATGCTGCAGCAACTGCGGGCGGTCGTCACCGACGCCACGGCGGCCTTCGAGCGGTACGACTACACCGGGGCGCTGGAGATCGGCGAGCGGTTCTTCTGGACGTTCTGCGACGACTACGTCGAGCTGGTCAAGGAGCGTGCGTACGGCGGTCAGGGTGACGCCGCGGCTGCCTCGGCGAAGGCGGCGCTGGCGGTTGCCTTGTCCGTGCAGCTCCGGCTATTGGCGCCGTACCTGCCGTTCGCGACCGAGGAGGTCTGGTCGTGGTGGCAGGAGGGTTCGATCCACCTGTCGTCGTGGCCGACGCCGGACGGCGATCTCGCGGTCGCGGCGCAGGAGCCCGAGGTGCTGGACGCCGTCTCCGAGGTGCTCGCGGGCATCCGCGGCGCGAAGTCCGAGGAGAAGGTCTCGATGAAGACCGAGGTCTCCAAGGTCGAGGTCACCGGGCCGGCCGCGCGGCTGGCGCTCGCGGAGCGCGCTGAGCCGGATCTGCGCGCCGCCGGGCGGATTACCGGCGAGATCGTCTGGCACGCGGACGACTCCGACGCGGTCAAGGTCGTCGCGACGCTCTGAAGTCATGCGCACGTGCCCGTCTCCTGGTGGAGGCGGGCACTTGTGCGTTCGGAGGTTCGACTACGGTTTGTCATGATGTGGAACCATCGGGACGAGCTGACCGCTGCACCCCGTGACCCTGACGTCCGAGGAGCCAATCGATGAGCGACCCCACCAGCCCGGCGGATCCCAAGGACCGGGCCTCCGACGCGGACACCACCGAACTGGCCCCTGTCCCAGCTGGGGCAACGAGCGTCGCGGCGCATGATTCGGTTGTGCAGCCTGTGAAGAAGAAGAGGCTGCGGCGGTTCAAGGTTCGTGGGCCGTGGGTGACTGTTGGTAGTGCGGTGGTCGTGCTGATCGTGCTGGCGGTGCTCGGGTATCTGTGGGGTCTCGGCCCGCTCAGCCGACTGAACGCCGAGCGGGCGATCACTCCGCCGGCCAAGGTCGCGGGTCTGGACCGGATCACCGACCCCGAGATCCGCAGTCAGGCACAGCTCGATCAGACCCGCGACGCGTTGAGCCGGATCAACGACGGCAAGAAGGTGATGGTCGAGGCGTACGGCAGTCTCGAGGGCGACCGGTTCTACGTCCTGATCGCACTTCGCGGCCGGGTCGACATCGACAAGGTCGTCGCGGACTCCGGTGCGAGCGCGGACAAGATCAAGAAGATCGGCAGCTCCACCTGCATCGAAGCCGCCGGCAACCTCCCGACCCAGTGCTACCGCGGCTCCAACACCCTCACTGTCATCGCCCAGTCCGCCAACGAAGGCGTAGCAGTAGACCAGGTAGAACCCATAGCCGAAGAAGCCTTCAAAGCGATGAGGTAGGCGGGTCATCGCCTACCTCCGGCGGTCCACTGGCGGTGACCAGGCCGATATGGGCCTGTCCCCACTCCCGGCTCACGTGAGTAGGCCGGCTATGAGGATCATTACGGGGATTGAGAGCAGGGTGCTGAGGAGGACTGCGCTTCGGGCCAGGGTTCGGCTGGCTCGGTAGTGGACGGCGTAGACGTAGACGTTCTGGGCTGTGGGGAGTGCGGCCAGGAGGGTCGGGGCCAGTAGGGCCGTGCCGTGTAGGTCCAGGGCCCAGCGGGCGATCGCGTACGCCGCGAGTGGTTGTACGAACGTCTTCAGTGCAACGGCGAGTACGACGTCCCGCCGTACTGTGATCGAGTCCTTGGTGCCGGCGCTCAGGCTGAGGCCGTACGCCACCAGCGCGACCGGAACCGCCGCCGCCGCGACCAGGTCGATCGGCCGCATCACCACCTCCGGCAACCGCACGCCGAGCACCGACATCAGCAGTCCGAGCAGCGACGCCACCGTCAACGGATTGCGGAACGGCCGCGTGACCACGGTCCGCAGCGACACCCGCCGCCCGCTCCCCTGCCGGTCACCGTCCAGTACGGCGAACGCGATCGGCGCCATGATCAGCACCTGGAACAACACGATCGGCGCCACCAACGCACCGTCCCCCAGCACGTACGCCGCCACCGGTACGCCGAGATTGCCCGCGTTCACGTACGACGACGCGAGCACACCGATCGTCGCCTGGGACCGCGTCCGCCGCCAGATCACCCCGGCGATCAACAGGAACAGCGCCTGCACCACGAACAGGCTCACCAGGTTGGTGACGAGCACCACCGAGAAGATCGCCCGCAGGTCCGCCCGCGCGACGGTCGTGAACAGCAGCGCCGGAGTCGCCACGAAGAACGCCAGCCGGGACAGTACGAGCTCGTCCTGCTTCTTCAGTACGCCGAAGACGCCGACGACGTACCCGAGCAAGGCCACAGCGACCAGTGCGCCGAAGGCACCGACGACGGCAGACATCTCAGCTTCTCAGCGGGGTGGACACCCGTCGATCGTAGGGGTAAGCGCTGTCCGTGACGTCTGGGTGCTCAGGAGCTGGATGGTGACGTGCGGCACCTCGTGATGATGCCGGCCATGACTGCCCGGAAGTGTTCCCGATCGGCATCGCTGAGATGCCCGATCAGCTCGTTCAGGGCCTCGCCGACCTCGGCGTGGAAGGCGATCGCGGCGCGTCGGCCGGGATCCGTCAACGTCACCCGCACGGCGCGACGATCGCCAGGGACCGGTGAGCGCTCGGCCAGGCCGCGCTTCTCGGCGCGATCCATCAGACCGGTGAGCGCGGCCTTCTCGACCCCGAAACACTGCGCGAGCTCGGCCATGCCCTTGGGTCCGTCGAGCAGGACGCACAGCAGCTTCGCCTGCACCGGCGTCAGGTCGTGCCGCTCGGAGATGCCCGCGTAGAGGCCCTGAATCAGTCCGGTCAGCTGGATCAGTCCAGCAGCGACATCCAGCTCCGCAGGGTCCACACCGGCGCCGTGGACCTGCGCGAACCCGGCGAACCGCCCGCCGCCCCGCCGGACGCGGGCCGGTCCCGGGGGAATCTGCGTCTCACTCACCCCTCCACGGTACATGGGATGTATAGTTAATGACGCATACAGTAAATGCCATAAACTATCGAGGAGATTCGATGTCGTTCAGCGACGAGGAACTCGACTACCTGCGGTCCCAGCGCATCGCCCGGTTCGCCACGGTCGGCTCTGATGGGCAGCCGGACGCGGTACCGGTCGGGTTCGAGTACGACGGGGCCTATCTGTACATCGGCGGCGGCATGGAACCGCTGAAGACCCGCAAGTTCCGCAACATCGAGGCGGGCCACACCAAGGTCGCCGTGATCCTCGACGACCTGCTCTCGGTCGACCCGTGGACCCCGCGCTACCTGCGCATCTACGGCACCGCCGAGCTCGTCGAGCGGACCGGCCAGTTCGGCGCCGGCAGATATCTGCGGATCACGCCGACGATCTCGTGGAGCTTCAACCTCGACGGCCGGCCGTTCAGCTACGACGACAAGGTCACCACGACGCGCACCGAGCACACGCGCGAGGCGGTGACGAGCCGATGAGCTTCGACACTCGCCCCGGCACCCGCGGCTCCAGGCAACCCGGCGGCCGGCTCCTGCACTGGTTCAACAGGTTCAACGCCCGTCGCATCCGGCGGCGCGGCGGCGGCAAGTTCAGGGGCGGCGACGCGTTGGTACTGCGGACGATCGGGCGGAAGTCCGGTGCCGAGCGGGCGACGCCGGTCGCCTGGTTCGCGGACGCTGACGGCAGCCGGCTGATTGTCGCCTCCGCGGCGGGCGCGGCCGGCAACCCGGCGTGGTACTACAACCTGGCCGCGAACCCTGACCAGGTCCGCATCGAGGTCGACGGCGCGGCGATCGAGGTCCGCGCCGAGCAGTTGCACGGAGCGGAGCGGGCGGAGGCGTGGGAGCGCATCACCACAACGTCGCCCGGATTCGCGGAGTATCAGAAGCAGACCGATCGGGAGCTACCGATCATCCGGCTCGTCGAGCGGCGCTGAACCGTCACCTGGAAGATGCTGACAAGTCAGAGCGAGGTCTAGAAAGATTCCACCGCCTCCTCGGAGGATGGGCGGTATGACTACTTCCGCTCGAGTGTTCAAGGCCGCCGTCAGCACGGCCGCGGTGTTCGGCGTACTGACTACCGGATTGTCGACCGCCGGCGCCGCGCCGGTGCGCGAACAAGTGACTCCCACAGCGCAGGGCCTGCCGATCGGTGACGCCGATCTGGTCGAGACCCGGACCGACCGCACGCTGGCACGCGGCGTCACGCTGACCCGGATCGTTCGCGGCACCGACCCGGCGCCGGCCGACCAGATCAACACCACGACGCGCGGCCCCTGGGTCGTCAACGTGCTCACGATCGACCCGCGGACGGCCGACGGCCACCTGAAGGCGACGTACGGCCCGGACCTGGCGCGGGTCGAGAAGACCTCGGACCTGGTGAAGTCGTCGGGCGCGCTGGCCGGCGTGAACGCGTCGTTCTTCACCTTCACCGCGAACCCGCAGTACCCAGGCGACCCGGTCGGGCTCGGCCTGTTCGACGGCAAGCTGCTCAGCGAGCCGCTCGCCGACCCGACCGAGGCCAACCTCGTCATCGATGCCAAGAGCAACAGAGTTGTCACCGGCCACCTGCGCTGGACCGGCACGGTCCGCAACTACTTCACCGGCGTCGAGCTCCCGCTCGAGTTCCTCAACCACCCGCCGGTGATCCCGGCCGCGTGCGCGACGCTGCCCGACCAGACCACGTGCACGGAGCCGGGTGACGTCGTCCGGTTCACGCCCGAGTTCGCCGCCGCGACTCCGTCCGGCGCCGGCGTCGAGGTCGTACTCGACCGCCGCGGTTGCGTCGTCCGTACGTCGACCACGCGCGGTACGGCGCTCAGCCCGAGCCAGACCTCGTTGCAGGCGACCGGCCAGGACACCGTCGCGCTCCTCAAGCTGGCCAAGGGCTGCCTGCGCACGGATCTCGCGGTAGCGGACGAGAGCGGTCGCAAGGTCCCGCTGCGCAGCGGCTTGTACGGCGTGACGGGTCGCTACCAGTTGACGAAGAACGGCGAGATCGTCGTACCGGACGGCAGCGGCAGCTTCTTCGATCGCAACCCGCGCACGATCGCCGGTACGACGCGCGGCGGCAAGATCGTCCTCGCCACGATCGACGGCCGCCAGACCACCAGCGTCGGCACCACGATGGACGAGACCGCCGCGGTCGCCAAGGCACTCGGCCTGTACGACGCCATCAACCTCGACGGTGGCGGCTCCACCGCGATGGCACTCGGCGACGGCACCGTCGTCAACCACCCGAGCAGCACCGGCGGCGCCGAACGCTCAGTCGGCGACGCAATCGTCTTCGTCCCCTAGGCCTGGTGCACCACGGTCGAGACCTGGCTAGTCAACTGAACGATGAGCACCTGGCCGACCGGCGTGCTCGGTCATCGTTTTTCCTGACGGGAGGGCGACGTCGCCGGGTGTGCCGGCTTGTCAGCGGAAGTGTCGGTCAGAGTGGGAGCTCGGGGTCCACCAGGGCCAAGGCGTTGCGGAGGCCCTGCGCGAGGAGGTCGTCGGAGAGCCTTCGGTCCGTCAGGGCGCGGGCGAGCTGCAGCGTCCCGGCCATCAGGCCGAGGAGGCTGAGCGCCTTCACGCGGGCCGAGAGCGGGTCCTCGGGCGTCATGCGGGCGGCGAGGCCGTCGATGACGACCAGGACGCCGTCGGTGTACGCCTGCCTGGTCGTGTCGCCGCTGCGCGCGATCTCGTCGAGCAGGGCGGCGTTGGGGCAGCCGCCGCCGAGGTCGTCCCGGTGGTCGGGCGACAGGTACCAGCGCACGATCTGTTCGAGGCCGGCCAGGCCGGGCTCGGCCTGCTCGACGATGTTCGTGTGCAGTGTGTCCAACTGGTCGGCGATCGCGGTGTCGACGAGGTTGTCCTTGGATGCGAAGTGAGCGTAGAAGGCGCCGTTGGTCAGGCCCGCGTCCTTCATCAGCGTCGCGACTCCGGAGCCGTCGATGCCGTCTCGCTTGAGCCGCCGACCGGCCGTCGCGATGATTCGCTGCCGTGTTTCCTGCTTGTGTTCTTGCGTGTACCGCACCATGTGCTCCTCCATCTCAGCCGGGCTTACGCCCCGAATACGGCTGGCCGATGCGACCCTCGCGCAGGTGGGCGATCAGCTCGGCATCCGGTTGAATCTGCGGATGACGCGGTCGAAGATCCGGGCCGGGGCGACGCGGTACACCGCGTTGACGGTCCGGGCGGTCGTACCGGCGGTGCGCCGTAGTTGCGGGTTCCGGTCGGTGGCCGCCCCGACGATCACCTTGGCGACGACGGCGGGGTCGTCGCCGCTGCTGAGGTTCTTCGCCAGCAGCTTGTCGTAGTTGCGCCGTCCCGCCGCGTAGATCGGCATGGGGGTGTCGGCCTCCACGCTGTGGCCTGCGAACGGAGTATTGATCGGGCCGGGCTCGACGAGCAGGACCCGCACGCCGTACTCGCGAACCTCGTGGTCCAGCGACTGGGAGTAGCCCTCTACCGCGTACTTGGTCGAGACGTAGACGGTCATGAACGGGCTGGGGACGAATCCGCTGAGGGAGGAGACGTTGATGACGCGGCCGCGGCCTTGGGCGCGCATGTGCGGCAGAACTGCCTTGGTCGTCCGCATCACGCCGTAGACGTTGATGTCGAAGATGTCCTGCGTCTGGGTGATCGAGAACTCCTCGCCTGCGCCGGTTGAGCCGACGCCGGCGTTGTTGACCAGGACGTCGACGTGCCCGAACCGGTCGATCACCTGCTTGACCGCCGAGGCGACCGATTCGTCGCTGGTCACGTCGAGGTCGAGGTAGGTCACCCCGGCAGGCGCGGTGAGGCGCGCGGTGTTGCGGCCGGTTCCGATCACCTCAAAGCCTGCGGCGGCCAGCGCGATCGCTGTCGCCTTGCCGATGCCTGAGGTGGCGCCGGTTACGAGCGCGACCTGGCGAGTTGCTGTCATCACGGGCTCCGCCTGGGTTGAATTATGTTCGTATGCCTTACGTTCGTACGAACATACGTTGGCGGAGTGCCAGGAGCAAGACTTTCCGGAAATTAAAATTATGGTCGTACTCTCAATGAGGGGCGAGCCGAGGACCACCAGGAGCCGGGCGCGAGGTCTTGACGTTCTGACTACGTAGACACATTATGACTACGCAGTCAGAACGATCGTCCGGGATAAGGTGGCGGGCCATGAGCGAGGCGAAGGTGAGCGGCAGCGGCCGCTCGCGGCGTCCCGGCAGCATGGATGTCGCGCGGCTTGCCGGGGTCTCGCAGAAGACTGTGTCGCGGGTTCTGAACGGGGAGCCGTACGTCAAGGAAGAGGTGCGGCTCCGGGTCCAGGCCGCCATGCGGGAGCTCGGCTACCGGCGCAACGACGCGGCCCGGGCGCTCAACTCCGGCCGGACCAAGCGGATCGGCGTGGTCTGTCTGGGTACGGCGTTGTTCGGGCCGTCGACCCAACTGGTGGCGATCGAACAGACCCTCCGGACGACCGGCTACTCGGTGAGCATCGTCAACACCCTCGAAGGCGACACCGTCGCCGATGTCGTCGAGCACCTGCTCGAGCAGGGTGTGGACGGGATCATCCTGTCCGAACCGATCGACGAAGGCGACGACGTACCGATCGACGTCGACATCCCGGTGCTGAGCTTCGGCCGGTTCCCCGGGCTCAGCGCGAAGCCGAGCCTGGACACCGGCGGCGACAACATCGGCGCCGGCCGGACCGCTACCGAACACCTGCTGGGCCTCGGGCATCACACGGTCTGGCACGTCGCCGGCCCGCAGCGCTGGTGGGCCGCCCGCGACCGGCTGGCCGGCTGGCGACAGGCCCTGGCCGACGCCGGCGCCCCCGAACCACCTGTACTGGAAGGCGATTGGCTCCCTGCCTCCGGCTATGCGGCCGGCCGTGAACTGGCCGCGAACCACGACGTCACCGCGGTCTTCGTCGCCAACGACGACATGGCCATCGGTGTCCTGAGGGCACTGTCCGAGGCCGGCCGGCCGGTCCCCGGGGACGTCAGCGTCGTCGGCTTCGACGACATCCCGACGGCCGCGTTCCTGACGCCGCCACTCACCACCGTCCCGCAGGACTTCGACGTCCACGTCGCCCGCGGGATCGCGAACCTGGTCACAGAGATCGAGTCACCCACCGGCGACCACTCTCTGCTCCCGGAGCCACCACCGCTCCGGCTTGTCGTCCGTCACTCCACCGCAGCGCCCACTACCGCGCGCTGACCCAGCCGCACCACAGACGGCGCCCAGCTCGCCGTACCCCTGTCAGGCACGCCGGCCGAAGCCCGTGCCCGGGCACCGCCTTGCCACGTCTCGAGGAGTTGTTCGCCGTGTTCATCACCAGACTGTTCAATATCCGCCGACGCACCGCCGTCGGCACCGCCCTCGCCCTGGCCGCCCTGGCTCTCGCCGCCTGTGGCGGAGGTGGCGGATCGTCGTCCGGCACTGCGAGTCAGGCGCCGGCCGTCAGCCAGGCCGACATCGACAAGGCGATGTCCACGCCGACCGAGCTCACCTTCTGGACCTGGGTGCCGAACATCCAGAAGGAGGTCGACCTGTTCCAGAAGAAGTACCCAGCGATCAAGGTCAAGGTCGTCAACGCCGGCCAGGGCACCCCGCAGTACACCAAGCTGCGGACCGCACTGAAAGCCGGGACCGGCTTCCCGGACGCCGTCCAGATCGAGTTCCAGTACATCCCGACGTTCGCACTCACCAAGAGCCTGATGGATCTGCGCCCGTACGGCGCCGAGGCGCTGAAGGACAAGTTCGTGCCGTGGACCTGGCAGCAGGTGGTCGGTTCCGGCGGTCAGGTCTGGGCCGTTCCGCAGGACAGCGGGCCGATGGGGATGCTGTACCGCAAGGACATCTTCGACAAGTACGGCATCGGCGTACCGAAGACCTGGGAGGAGTTCGCCGCGGCGGCCCGCAAGCTGCACGCCGCCGACCCGAAGGTCTCGATGACGAATCTTGCGCAGAGCCAGGCCGGTGTGTGGTTCGGGATGCTGTGGCAGGCCGGGGTGAAGCCGTTCGAGAGCCCGACCGCCGACTCGATCAAGGTCGATCTGAACGGCGCCGAGTCCAAGAAGGTCGCCGACTACTGGGGCGGCCTGATCAAGGACGGCGCGGTGTCGGCCGATGCCGACTTCAACGACGCGTGGTACCAGGCGCTGAACCGCGGCAGCTACGCGACCTGGCTGACCGCCGCGTGGGGCCCGGTCTTCCTGGAAGGCAGCGCGAAGGCGACCAGCGGCAAGTGGCGCGCCGCACCACTCCCGCAGTGGGAGGCCGGCAAGAACGTCTCCGGTAACTGGGGTGGCTCGACGACGGCCGTCGTCCAAGGCACGAAGAACCCGATCGCGGCCGCCAAGCTGGCCGAGTTCATCAACACCGACCCCGAGTCGACGAAGATGTTCGCGACCCAGCAGTTCCTCTTCCCGGTCACGAAAGCGCTGCTGGCCGACACCTCCTTCGTCGACAAGCCGCTGCCCTTCTACGGCGGTCAGCCGGTGAACAAGCTGTTCGCCGGGATCAGCGACACGGTGGACACGAAGTTCCAGTGGCCGCCGTTCCTCGACCAGACCGTCAGCGACTGGAACGAGACGGTCGGCAAGTCGTTCGCGAACAAGACCGACAGCAGCGCGGCGCTCGACCAGTGGCAGGACCGGATCACGAAGTACGCGCAGAACCAGGGCTTCAAGGTCAACCCATGAGCGTCAACACCACCGAGCGGCTCGAGGCACAGGCCCCGGGCCGCGGGGAGGTCCGTCGGCGGTGGCGTGGCGTGAGCCATGCCTCCACCGGCTACCTCTTCGTCGCGCCGTTCATGCTGGTGTTCGTCGCCATGCTGGTTCTCCCGCTGGCCTACGCGGCGTACCTCAGCCTCTTCCAGGAGCGGTTGATCGGCGGGACGGTGTTCGCCGGGCTGAGCAACTACACCCGGGCGCTCACCGATCCGCGCCTGTTGCACGGCGTCGGCCGGGTCGCGTTGTTCTTCGTGATCCAGGTGCCGATCATGCTCGTCGTGGCGTTGCTGGCGGCGCTCGCGATCGACAGCGGCCTGCTGCGGATGGCGAAGGTGTTCCGGCTGGGCATCTTCCTGCCGTACGCCGTACCGAGCGTGGTCGCCGCACTCATGTGGGGCTACCTGTACGGCCCCGACTTCGGGCCGTTCGCGCAGCTCGCCGACAGTCTCGGGCTGGCCGCACCGAAGTTCCTCACGTCCGGCTGGATGCTCGGCTCGCTGGCGAACGTCGTGACCTGGGAGTTCACCGGCTACAACATGATCATCCTGTACGCCGCACTCCGGGCCGTCCCGCACGACCTGTACGAAGCGGCGGCCGTCGACGGCGCCGGCGCGATCCGGACCGCGTGGAGCATCAAGATCCCGGCGCTGCGGCCCGCTCTGCTGGTGTGCCTGATCTTCTCGGTCATCGGCAGCTTCCAGCTGTTCAGCGAGCCACAGCTGATGCAGCGGCTGGCGCCGAGCGTGATCGACAGCGGATACACACCGAACCTCTACGGCTACTCGCTCGCGTTCACCGGCCAGGAAGTGAACTACGCCGCAGCGGTCTCGTTCCTGCTCGGCGCGGTGATCGTCGTCGCGTCGTACGCCGTCCTCTTCATCACCACCAGAAGGAGCCGGTCATGACGGGCCGACGGAGCAACCTGCTGACCATCGCCATGGTGGTGCTCCTCATCTACTTCCTGCTGCCGCTGTTCTGGCTGCTGATCGCCTCGACGAAGAACGTCGGCGATCTGTTCTCCAGCTTCGGCCTGTGGTTCGCGCACGACTTCTCGTTCTTCTCCAACGTCCGCGAGACCGTGACGAACGGCGGATGGGTGTTCACCCGCTGGATGGGCAACACCGTCCTGTACTCGGTGGTCAGTGCCGGCGGGGCGGCCTTCCTGTGCGCCCTCGGCGGGTACGGCTTCGCCAAGTACCGGTTCCGGGGCAACGCGGCGATGTCCGGATTGGTGCTCGGGGCAATCATGGTGCCGACCACGGCGCTCGCGATCCCGACGTACCTGCTGTTCAGCAAGGCGGGTCTGGTGAACACGCCGCTGGCGATCATCCTGCCGTCGCTGGTCAGCCCGTTCGGCCTGTACCTGATGCGGATCTACGCCCAGGACGCCGTACCGGACGGCATCATCGAGGCGGCCCGGATCGACGGTGCCGGCGAGTTCCGGATCTTCTTCCAGGTCGCGCTCCGGATGCTCGCCCCGGGCGTCGTCACGGTGCTGCTCTTCACCCTGGTCGCGACCTGGAACAACTACTTCCTGCCGCTCATCATGCTCAACAACCCCGATCTGTACCCGATCACGGTCGGCCTGGCCGCGTGGTCGTCACAGGCCGGGGCGGGCGGCGGCACGACCGGAGCCGTGCTCTCGCTGGTGATCACGGGCTCGTTCCTTTCCGTCGTCCCACTGATCGCGGCGTTCCTGCTGCTGCAGCGGTACTGGCAGTCCGGCCTGGCCGCGGGCGGCGTGAAGGCCTAGGGGTTGTCTGGTGGAACCATCAGACAACCCCTCATTTCCCTTCTACCCTAGGAGAAACGCGTGCAAGAGCGGGTGCTCTTCGGAGCTGCGTACTATCACGAGTACCAGCCGTACGACCGCCTCGAGCGGGATCTCGACCTGATGGCCGCCGCGCACTTCTCGGTGATCCGGGTCGGCGAGTCGGTCTGGTCGACCTGGGAGCCGGAGAACGGCTGCTTCGACCTCGACTGGCTGCAGCCCGTCCTCGACGGCGCGCACCACCGCGGTATCGCGGTCGTCCTCGGCACCCCGACGTACGCCGTGCCGCCGTGGCTGGCCAGGCTCTACCCGGAGATCACCGGTGAGCGGAAGACGGGTCAGCGGATCGGATGGGGCGCGCGGCAGGAGGTGGACTTCACCCATCCCGGCTTCAAGTTCCACGCCGAGCGGATGATCCGCCGGATCGCCGAACGGTACGCCGAGCACCCGGCGGTGATCGGGTTCCAGGTCGACAACGAGCCGGGGAACGAGCTGCTCCACAACCACGGCGTCTTCCAGCGCTTCGTCGACAGCCTCCGGCAGCGGTACGGCGATGTGCAGAAGCTGAACGACGCGTGGGGCCTTGTCTACTGGTCGCACCGGCTCTCGGACTGGGCAGACCTGTGGACACCGGACGGCAACGTCCAACCGCAGTACGACGTCGCGTGGCGGCAGTTCCAGGCGGATCAGACGACGGAGTTCATCGGCTGGCAGGCCGATATCGTCCGCGAGTACTCGCGACCGGATCAGTTCGTGACCACCTGCATCGCCTACGAGCGCCCTGCCGTCGCCGACGACGAGCTGGTACGCCGTCTGGACGTCACCTCCGGCAACGCGTACTACGCCATGCAGGACGGCCTGATGCACCCCCAGACCGAGGTAGCCGCGCAGGGCTGGACCACCACCAGCACGTGGGCGCTCTACCTCAGCGCGGACCGCATGTACTCGTCCCAGCAGCGCCCATTCCTCGTCACCGAGACCAACGCACAGTCCATCGGCTACCCCTGGAACAATCGCCCGGCGTACGACGGTCAGTGGCGGCAAGCGGCGTGGGCGCTGGTGTCACGTGGCGCCAAGCTGATCGAATACTGGCACTGGCACACACTGCACTTCGGGGCGGAGACCTATTGGGGTGGAGTCCTCCCCCACAGCGGCCAGCCGGGCCGCACGTACCGGGAGGTCGCGCAGCTCGGTGCAGAGTTCGAGGCCGCCGGTTCACTCGTGGCCGACCTGACCCCGGACAGCGACGTGACCATGCTGTACTCACTACCCAGCAAGTGGCTGATGCAGAAGTACCCTGCGCTCGCGCAGCAGGACGGCAGCCCGGACGAACGCTCGTACCACGGGTTCTTCGATCCCTTCTACCGTGGGGCTTTCGACGCTGGCCTACAGGTCCGCATCCTGCACACGAGCCAGTTCACCGGCTCGGTCGAGGAGCACCCGGTACTCGTCGTACCAGCGCTCTACCTGAGTAGCGACGACCTGCTCGACCAGCTGGTCGCGTACGCCGAGGCGGGCGGGCATCTGGTCGTCGGACCGCGCACGGGGTACGCCGACCTCGACGCACGGGCCCGCACCGACGTCCAGCCCGCCAGACTCGCAGCCGCGGCCGGTGTCTGGTACGACGAGTACAGCAACGTCAGCGCAGACGTGCCCGTGCGCGGCGTCGGCCTGCAACTCGGCGCCTCCGCCGCGGGCACACGCTGGGTCGACGGGCTCCAGGTCGACGGCGCCGAGGTGCTGGCGGGCTACGAACACCCGCACTTCGGGCAGTGGCCGGCGATGACGACCGCGGCCCGCGGCGCCGGCCGGATCACCTACGTCGGAACGGTGCCGAACCCAGAGCTCGCCGCAGCACTCTTCCGATGGCTCAAGCCGACGTCCTGGACCGACCTGCCGAGCAGCGTGACCGTCACGTCCGCGACCGCCAGGGACGGCCGGCGGCTCCGGTTCGTCCACAACTGGTCGTGGGAGAGCGTCGGCATCACGGTGCCCGCGGCGATGCACGACGTACTCGCTGATCAACCGGCGAACGGCAAGCTCGAGTTGGGGCCGTGGGACGTGCGGATCCTGGTCGAACCTCAGTAGCCGTAGCCGCCGTCGTTGCCGGAGCTGGACGGGGCCTGGGTCGGTGCGGCAGCCGAGGTGGCGGCGGCGTGCCAGGTGAAGTCGATACCGGAGAAGGCGTCGGCGAGGTTGTTGCCCTTGGCCTCACCGGCGGCGGTGTCGAGCTTGAAGGTGTAGAGCGGTTTGCCCTGGAAGGTGAGTTGGTCCGCGCCGGTGTCGGAGCGTTTCATGGTGGCGAGGCCGGTCACCGACTTCGCGTCGGCGGCAGACCCGGTGGCGGGCATCCAGAAGCTCAGGCAGCTGTCGGTGCACTTGATCGTGCCGCCCGCCTCCTGGTCGGCGAAGTACAGCGTCTTCCCGGCGGCGTCGACCAGCGTCTGGCCGACACCGCTGACGTCCTTGACCGAGACCGCCGCCGCAGCGCCACCGGCGTCACCGGCGGCGGGCTGGGAGTCGTCACCGCAGGCGGTCAGCGCGCCGAGCGCCGCCACCGTTGCTCCTAGCAACAAGATTGTGGTTTTCATCGAATCTCCTCTCGCTCATGAATACGCGAGATCCGGCCCGGCGGTTCAGTTGAACCTTTTATCGTCGTACCGCGTAGTTCCTGGGTGTGGATGACGACACGGTGATCCGCGCGTTGTACGACAAGTACCGGCGGCCGTTGTTCGGGTACGTCCTGCGTTCCGTGGGCGACCGGCAGTACGCCGAGGACATCGTGCAGGAGACGATGGCGCGAGCCTGGACGCATGCGGCCGACCTGGACCCGGACCGGGCCGGGCGCTGGCTGTTCACGGTGGCCCGCAACCTGGTGATCTCCGGCCGCCGTCGGCAGAGCGCGCGGGTGACGGAGGTACCGATCGAGGACCGCGAGTTCCCGGCTCTCACCGACGACATCGACCGCGTGCTGCAGATCTGGCAGGTGATCGACGTACTGCGGGGTCTCAGCACGGACCACCGGCAGGTGATCGTCGAGCTGTTCTACCGCCGCCGCACCGTCAACGAGGCGGCCGTCGTCCTCGGCGTACCGCCGGGAACGGTGAAGTCGCGCAGCTACTACGCGCTGCATGCTTTGCGCGCTGCACTGGAGGAACGAGGGGTGACCGGCTCATGACGTGCCCGGAGACGATGTCGATCGGCGCCTACGTGCTCGGTGCACTGGAGGCGTCCGAGCGTCGCGCGGTCGAGGAGCACGTCGTGACGTGTACGGCGTGCCGCGAGACGTTGCTGCAGTTCGCGCATCTGCCTGGGCTGCTGCACGCCGTACCGGTTGAGGACATCGATGCGGAGCAGCCGGAACCTGCGCCGCTTCAGCTGAGCAGAAAGAGGCGGCCGTGGTGGGTGCCGGCCGCTGCAGCAGTGGCGGCGATCTCTGGCGTGGCCAGCTGGGGCCTGCTGTCCGCGCCGGCGTCAGCAACGTGGACAGCGACGGACGGGGTCGGCGGTCTCGACACCACGGCCAAGCTGGTGAGTCGTGGCTGGGGTACGGACATCCAGCTCCGGCTGACCGACCTGCAGCCGTACGAGCACTGCATGCTCGTCGTCCACGGCCGTGACGGAACCGTTGAGACGGCCGGCTGGTGGGCAGCGAACGGCAGCTACCACGCACAGGTCCCCGCCAGTACGTCGATCCCGCTGCGCGACATCGACCACCTCGAAGTGGTCGACGCAGGGGACACCGTACTGAGCACGGTGTCCCCCACGACGCACTGATTCACCAGCTGTTGTTGGAGATTCCCGTGCCCAGGTAGACCTGGTCGTAGGTGTTTCCGTCGTTGTCGTCGGTGTAGGCGACCGCTACTTCGGCGTACGGCGAGACCGCGACTGTCATCTGCTCCTGCCGACCTGTGGCCACGGAGCTCAGCCGCTGCGCCGACAGTCGACCCGTGTCGGTGCCGTCAGTACCGAAGCCACGTACCCACACGTCGGGATCAGTGCCCGCCACTGTCCAGCCGACGACCGTCTGCGCCTGGTCGTCGATGCCGATCGACGGTGCCACACCAGCAGTAGCAGCCTGTACGTCGGCGTACCTGGCTGTGCCCACACTGTTGAACGAACGCGTTACGACAGCACCGGCCGACTCCCACGCGACCGCGAAGTCGCCGTTGAAGTTGGCTGCCGCGGCCGGATGCGTCTGCTGACCTGTGGTGTTCGAGTTGGCGACCCGGCGCGACAGCGTGGCTGCACCGTTCGTACGGCCCAGCCGGATCAGTCCGATGTTGTAGTCGGCGTTGGCATCGCCGTCCTCGTCCCACACGACGACCGCGTCACCTGACGCCGACACGGCCACATCCGGGTTGTGGTGCTGGCCGGTCGTCTGCGAGGCGGTCACCTCCCAGGCGCGTGTGGTCGGCCCGGTGAAGCCGGCTGCCTTCACCGTTGCCGGCGTACCGGTCTGGATGTCTTCCCACGCCATGGTGAACGCGACAGCCGCACCGGACGGAGCGCCGTCCGGGTCGACAGCGACTCGCGGGTTGACCTGCTGGCCGGTGGAACTGCTGTTCGAGTTGCCGGACGCTGTCACGGTGCCGGCGGTGTTCACGACGCGGTACGGGATGTTGTAGTACCCGTTGCCGTCCGGGTCGTCCTGCCACACCACGACCGCGTTGCCCTTGTCGTCCAGGCCGACGTCCGGGTGCAGGTGCCGCCAGTTCGTCACACCGCTGCTTCCGCCCGCGGACAGCTTCGTCTCGTACACCGCAGTGCCGTTGTGGAACAGCCGCAAGTAGATCTCGCTGTGCACGTTGTCGGTCGCGTTGTCGGTGTCACGGTCGTCCTCCCACGCCACGGCGACGTACCCGTTGCGGTTGATCGCAACCGAGGCTGCGTCCTGGTCGCCGGTGGACACGCTGTTCGCCGCCACCCAGGTGGGAGCAGCGATGTGCGCCTCGGCGGTGGTCGCGGTGAAGGTCAGCACCGTCGCCGCGATGGCAGTAATAGCAAGCGTCTTCTTCATCGTCACACCGCCTGCAGTCCGGGCTGACCCTCTTGGATGACGAACGACTTCGCCGTACTCACCGCGCCGTCGTGCTCCGAAACCTTCGCCACCGCACGGAAGTCGGCCCGCAACTGGGTCGGGCTGATCGTCGTCCGGACGTAGCCGCGACGGTTCTGGTAGAACCGCAGCCACGGGTTGTCCGCGAGGTTCGGGATCGTGGTGGCCCCGTCGCCGTCGCCACTCGAGGTGACCGAGCTCGTCACCAGCTCGGACCCGATGACGGCCGAGTTCGCGTTGCTGTAGTCGGCTTTCAGGTCGCTGGCCCACGCGCGATGGACGTCACCGGTCAGGACGACCGGGTTGCGGGTTCCGCGGTCGATCCAGCCTTGCTGGATGCGGGCCCGCGAGGCGCGGTAGCCGTCCCACGAGTCCATGCTCCCCGCACCGGCCGAGTCGAACCGGCGGGCGAAGAAGACCTGCTGGCCAAGGATGTCCCACGTGCCGTAGTGCTGGTTGAGACCGTCGAGCAGCCACGTCTCCTGGGCGTTGCCCGGCAGACTGCGGGTCGCGAGATCGGCGTCGGAGCACACCTTCCAGCCGTCGCCGCAGGCCTGGTCGTTGCGGTATTGCCGCGTGTCGAGCATGTGGAACGTCGCGAGACTCCCCCACCGCAGCCGGCGGTACAACGGGATCGAGTTGCCGCTGTTCGCCTGCCCCGGCCGCAGCGGCATGTTCTCGTAGTACGCCTGGTACGCCGCGGTCCGCCGAGCGGTCCACTGCGCTGTCGTGAGAGACGGCGTACTGTCCGCCCGCACCATGTTGGCGTAGTTGTTCTCCACCTCGTGGTCGTCCGGTACGACGAGCCACGGCGCGACCGCGTGCGCGGCCTGCAGGTCGGGATCCGACTTGTACTGCGCGTACCGGCGACGGTAGTCCGCGAGCGACACGATCTCGCTCGCTCCCGCGTGCAGTCGAGGCCTGCCTGCGGTTGCGCCGTACTCGTAGATGTAGTCCCCCAGGAAGAGGATGAGGCCCGGGTTCTCCTCGGCCATTCGCCGGTAGACCGTGTAGTAGCCCTCCTCGTAGTGCGCACAGGAGGTGAACGCCATGACCAGGTCACGCCCGTTGGTGCCGACAGCCGGAGCGGTGCGGGTGCGGCCGACGGGTGACAGGTGGCCCTGGGCGCGGAAGCGGTAGAAGTAGTCGGCGTCGGGGCTGAGGCCGCCTGCGACGACATGCACCGAATGGGCGGAGGCGTACTTCGCTGTCACCGTGCCGGACGCGACCAGCGTGCTGAAGGTGTCGGTGGTCGACACCTGCCAGTCGACGGCGACATCTGCGTTCGCCATGCCGCCTTGGCCGTCGGCATTCAGCGGCGATGGCGCCAGGCGGGTCCAGAGCACGACGCTGTTCGCGTCCGGCTCACCGGACGCGATGCCGAGCTGGAACGGGTACGGGACGGCGGCGGTGGCGGTGATCACCGAGGACTGGGCGGCAGCCGGGAGGGCGCCGGCCCCAGCCGCGGCGAGTCCGCCGAGAACAAGGGTCCTGCGACTGATTGGGCTCATGAGGCCTCACCTTCACGGGTACTCAGGGCGGTAGGCCCCCGGATCGGTCGAACTGCGGGTGACCATTCGGGAACCTTGAGTGTGTGCGGTGCTCCGTGCCCATGATTGCGCAGAATTGGTAAATTTCCTACAGCAGAACGAGTAGCAGCAGTACGGCGGCCGGAACCCCTTCCAGCAAGGTGTTCAACCAGAGTCGCCGCTCCGTTGCGAGCAGGACGAGCGCCAGGAAAACGTGCTGCCCCGCGGTGAACGCGACCAGCGCCTCCCCTTGCGGCACGTGCCCGGTCCGGGCGAGGACGACCCCGAGCGCCAGCGCGACTCCGGTCGTGAGGTTGTAGAACCCGAGGTTGACGATCCACAACTTGACCGCGTCGAAGTCCCGGCGTTCCAGCAGGAACAGCGGATACAGCCGCGGATGGCGGTAGAAGAACGACTCCATCAGCCAGACCGACGCCAGCATGACCGCGATGGCGATCGCGAGGACCTGCGCCGCCGTACTCATGCCAGGTCCGCGAGGAACGCGCTCATCCGGGCGGTCTGGCTGATGGTCAGGAACTTCGCCGACGGCGTGAGCACGGAGAACGTGTTCACGGTGCCGGCAGGGATGCTGATCGAGGCGCCGGGGCCGAGGTCGTAGCCCTGATCCCCTGCCTGGACGAGGATCCGGCCCTGCAGGACGTAGAACGCCTTGCTCCACGACTCGCTGTGCGGCGGCGAGGCGTCGGCGCGCGGCGCGTCGATCTCGAACAGCTCGTACAGCCCGCCGGTGTGCTCGGCACCGATCTTCACCGTCACGGTCGCGTCCGGGGCGGCGTACTCGACACCGCTGCCGGCATTGCTGAGATGCACTGTTTCGTTCATGACTGCGACGGTAGGAACCGGCGGACGACAGAGGTATCCCGCGCGGATGGGCTCGTCAGGGGCGCCGGAATCCCCACATTTCGGGGATAGTCGGCAGTGGTACGTCGGCGCATACTGAGCGCATGTGGGAGGGCCGGGCGCGGGCCGCGCGCCGGGACATCGCGGCACTGGCGACCTCGGGGATGGGCGTCGCCGAACTGCACGCGGCCGCGATCGAGGTGGTCGAACAGATCGTCGGCAGCGAGCTCACCTGCTGGGGCGGCATGGATCCGGGCACGCTGGTGATCAGCTCGATGACCAGCGGCGCGGCCCGCATCCCAGCGGAGTACGAGCCGCGGCTGGCGGAGACGGAGTACACCGGAACCGTGCCGAACTCGTTCGCCGAACTGGCCCGCACGTCACGCCAGGTCGCGCGGCTTTCGGACCTGCCGTACCGCGAGGTCGTCGGTCACCGGCGACTGAACGAGGTGTGGCGGCCGCTCGGGATCGAGCACGAGGTCCGGACGACCTTCGTCGTCGACGGGGACTGCTGGGGTGCGGCCGGGTTCGTCCGCAGCGGTCCGGACTTCAGCGATCGGGAGGTGGAGTTCCTGGGGTCGGTGGCGCCGGTCATCGGCGCGGCGACGCGGGTCGCCGTACGCACGGACGCACACGGGTACCGCGGAGGGGTCGGCCCGTCGATCGTCGTCACCGGCCCGACAGGCGAGCCACGGGCGATCACCGCGGCCGCCCGGACCTGGCAGAACGAGCTGGACGAGATCGCACCGGGACGCTTCGGCGTACTGCTCCGGGCCGTCGTCACGGGCACCCGCGCCTCCGGAACCTTCCAGGCACGGGTGCAGACCGCGTCCGGCGAGTGGGTCCTCATGCAGGGCAGCCGACTGCTGGGTGAAAGCGAGGACGAAGTGGTGGTGACGATCGAGCCTGCTTCGGGTCAGCACCTGGTCGGCATGCTGCTCGCGGCGTACGGCCTGACCACGCGGGAGCGGGAGATCTGTTTGGAGATCATCTCCG
Source organism: Kribbella soli (assembly GCF_004331345.1). Taxonomy (GTDB): domain Bacteria; phylum Actinomycetota; class Actinomycetes; order Propionibacteriales; family Kribbellaceae; genus Kribbella; species Kribbella soli. The sequence continues at coordinate 1,424,549 of NZ_SJJZ01000003.1, forward strand.
GGCACACCACCGGCGCGATCGCCGATCGATTGTCGATCTCGCCGCACACGATCCAGGACCACCTGAAGTCGGCGTTCGCCAAGGTCGGCGTCCGTAGCCGTGGTGAACTGGTGGCGACCCTGAGGCCGGAGATCAGGCCGTGACGACCTGCCGGCGATACGTCCCCGGCGGTACGCCGAAGTCGCGCTTGAACGCCTTCGCGAACGCGAACTCGGACGTGTAGCCGATCTCCTTCGCCACCGTGGCGAGCGGGCGATCGTGGTCCCGGAGCAGCCGGGCCGCGGTCGTCATCCGCCAGCGGGACAGGTACGTCAGCGGCGGCTCCCCGACCGCCTCGGTGAACCGCCGTGCGAAGGCGGCCCGCGACAGCCCGACATCGGACGCCAGGTCGGCGACGGTCCACGCGGCGCCCGGCCGCTCGTGGATGAGCTCCAGCGACTGCACGACCGCGGGATCGGTCAGCGCCCGCGACCAGCCCCCAGCCGTCGGGCAGTCGTTGTTCTCCATCCAGGCCCGCAGAATCAGCACCAGCAACGCATCCACCAGCGCCGGTACGACGGCAGCCGCGCCGGGCCGCTGCGCGTCGAGCTCCTCGCCGAGGATGCTGATTGCCGTATGCAACGAACGGTGGCGTCCCGGGTTCGCCGGTACGACGACCACGTCGGGCAGCCTGCTCAGCACCGGGTGCGGGCGCTCGCGGTCCAGCCGGTAGGTCCCGCACAGCAGCAACGACCGCGCGCCCTGACCCTGCGGCGGCTCCTCGACGGACGGGTCGAAATCGACCAGCGGCGAATCCGGGTGGTCGGCGATCGCGTGCTCGACGCCGCGCGGCAGCAGGACCGCGTCACCCGGGCCGAGCGGGATCGGGTCTCCGTCCGGCGGCAGCAACCACGCCGTACCTTGCAGGACGAGGTGGAAGGTGGCGCCGAAGGAGTGCACCATCCGCAGCCCCCACGGACCCCGGACGTCGGTGCGCCCGGACGTGGCCGGGCCGGTCCGCATCGCGGTGACGACATCTGCGAGCACATCCATGGTGCTCATCATACGCGCACCGATCAAGACGATAAGACATAAACCAGCGCTCTATGGACATAGATCCGCTCGCCCACGACGCCTACTGTCGGTGACAGAACCTCAACGACTAGGAGTACGGATGAGCATCGTCGTCACCGCCGCCACGGGTCACCTGGGCAGTCTCGTCATCGATGAGCTGCTGCAGCGGGTCCCGGCCGGCCAGGTCGTCGCGGTCGCACGGAACGCCGAGAAGGCGGCACCGATCGCGGACCGCGGCGTCGAGGTGCGGATCGCCGACTACAACGACCCGGACGCGCTGGGGAAGGCGATCGGTGCCGGGGACACCCTCTTGCTGATCTCGGGCATCGATCCGAACCGCCTGGACCAGCACAAGGCGATCATCGCGATCGCGAAGGACGCCGGCGTTGCGCGGATCGCGTACACCAGCGTCCTCGGCGGACCGGATGCGGACTTCGATCTGGCCGCGGACCACATCGCCACCGAGCAGGCGATCCTCGACTCGGGGCTGCCGTACACGTTCCTGCGCAACGGCTGGTACAGCGAGGTCTACACGGACCAGATCGCCGTACAGCTGGCGAACGGAGTCGTCGGTGCTGCGGGTGACGGGCGGATCGCGTCGGCGTCGCGGCGGGACTATGCGGCGGCGGCTGCCGTCGTACTGACCGGCGAAGGGCACGAGAAGAAGGCGTACGAGCTGAACGGCGACACGGCCTGGACGCAGGCCGAGTACGCCGCGGAGCTGTCCAAGCAGTCCGGTCAGGACGTTGCCTACAACAAAGTCTCCCCCGAGGATCTCACCCAGGTGCTGACGGCTGCCGGGATCCCGGCGCCGTTCGTGCCGGTGCTCGTCGACGTCGACAAGGCCATCGAACGCGGCCTCCTCGCCGGCCGCGGCTCCGACCTCGCCCGCCTGATCGGCCGCCCCACCACCCCGATCGCGGAGACGATCGCCAACGCGCTGAAGGGCTGACGGGACCGCCACGCAGGCAGAACCCCCGGTTCGGCGCGGTTCGAACGTCAAACCATCGGGTTGTGCCTGCGTGGCGGAACCATCAAGCCGCGACGAGCCTGTTCCGCTGCTCCCCCAGGCCGTCCGCCCACACCCGCAGTACGTCGCCCGCGCGTAGGTAGCGTGGTGGTTTTTGCCCCGCGCCTACGCCGGCCGGCGTGCCGGTGCTGATCACGTCGCCCGGGTAGAGCGTCATGAACTGCGAGATGTAGTGCACCAGGTGCGCGACGCCGAAGATCATCTCGGCCGTCGAACTGTCCTGCAGCGCCTCGCCGTTCACGTCCAGCCCGAGCTTGATCGCCTGCGGATCCGGCACCTCGTCCGCGGTCAGGATCCACGGACCGAGCGGGCAGAACGTCGCCGAGTTCTTGCCCTTGTCCCACTGCCCGCCGCGCTCGAGCTGGAAGTGCCGCTCGGACACGTCGTTCACCAGCACGTACCCGGCGACATGCTCCATCGCGGAGGCTTCGTCGGCGAGGTACGACGCCGTACGGCCGATCACCACGCCGAGCTCGACCTCCCAGTCGGTCTTCTCGCCGCCGCGCGGAATCACCACGTCGTCCTGCGCGCCGACCACGGTGTCCGGCGCCTTCATGAACAGGATCGGCTCGGCCGGCGCCGCCTGCCCGCCCTCGGCCGCGTGGTCGGCGTAGTTCAGTCCGACGCACACGATCTTCCCGGGGCTGAGCGGCGCGGCCGGCCGCACCGCCTCGAACTCCACCGCCGGGTCGGTTGCCGCGGCGGCTCGTTCGCGCCAGCGGTCCGGGTCGAACGCCTCCGACGTACCCGGCAACGTCACCACCCGGCCGTCATCGGCGAGTACGGCGTCGCGCAGTCCGTCGTCGGTGTGGATCCGGAGCAGTCTCACTTGTTCCTCCAACCAGAGTTCTTCGCCCAGTTCAGGTAGGCGATACCCAATGCGTGCGAGCCTTGCACCGGGACGAGCTGTGCGGCGTCGTACACGCGCAAGGACTGCTGATAGACCAGCAGATCCTGCTCGGCATAGGCACCCCAGCGTGCGCACTGCACCGCGTTCGCCGGTACCGCATCGCCGGTCCCGTCGACCCGGTACCAGACCTCGGTCGCGGACCGGATCAGCTTCTGCGTGAACGTCTTCGTGAAGCGCTGGATGTCCGTCGCGGGTCCGCCGGCGATCCCCGCGTCGTACGCCGCATGCACGAATTCGGTGCTGATCGCGGCGTGGCTCAGGTCCTCGATCTGCGTCGAGGCCGGGTACGACGGCGTGTACTCCGAGATCCCCGCGGTCTTCGGGTACCCGGTGTACAGCTGGCTGTACGGCGGCCAGTAGGTCCAGACGTAGGCGTCGCCAACGAGTCGTAGCGCGGGCTCGTACGCCTTCAGCATCTGCAGGACCCGGGTCCGGTAGCGCGGCTGCTTGGTCACGCGGAACAGCTCGACCAGCACCTGACCGATGCCCTGGCTCTGGTTGTACGGCTGGATCGTGCCGTCGAACGGGATCGGCGCCCCCTTCGGCCACACGTAGTCGCCGGTGCCGTCTGCGCGCGACACCCACTCCGGGTCATGGAACGCGACCGCCGCGGTCGCCGCGTCCAGAACCTCCCTCGCGAACTCCTGCCGCTCACCGCGCCGGAGCTTCGCGGACTGCAGCACCATCCGGGCGTAGCGGGCCAGCGGGAAGGCGATCATGCCGGTGTGCACCGCGAAGACGTAGTACTGCGACTTGAACGCGATCGTGGTCGCCGCCGGTGCGGGCGCGGCTGCGGGAGCCGTTCGCAGATCTACCGCGGTCCAGCGCAGCGACGCGTTGTAGGCGTTGTTGACCGCCGTCACGACGTACGTCGGCGACGCCGGGTCGAGGCTGACGGCGGGTAGCGTCACGACGGTCGTCGTGGCGGGGTTGCGGAGCACGAGGTCGAAGGTGCCGTTGGCAACATTCAGGACCTCGGCGGTCGATTCGGCCGACCTGATGCCGGCCCAGCGGAGTTGAACTGCCGGAGCGCCGTTGCCGTCGGGGAGCACGCCGTGGCCGGCGGTGTAGTTGCCGGCCGTGCGCCAGACCTTGCCGGACCGGCCGGCGTAGTCCTGGACGTGGCGAGCGTGGTCGGTGGTCTTCATCAGGTGGCGGGCGCGGTCCTCGAACGTTCGCAGGTAGCGCTCGTCCTGGTAGGCCTCGTACATCCGCAGCAGGCCGAGCAGGAAGTAGGACTCGCCCCAGGCGTACAAGCCGGCCTCGTTGTCCTGGGCGTTGGACGCGAGATATCCCGCCTGCGCCGCGTCGAACGCGGCCGGAGAGTCGTAGACGAGTGGATCGGCGGAGGCCGACAGGGCCGGGAGACCGGCCCAGGCGGCGACCCCGCCCGCGGCGGTGGTGAGTAGGAGCGTGCGGCGGCTGAGCTCAGGGTGCATCGGTGCCTCACAAACGAAGGGGTTGGGCGGGTGAGTGGGTGGGTCAGCCTTTGACTGCGCCGCCCATGCTGTTGAGGATGCGTTTCTGCAGCAGGAGAAAGACGAGGATGACCGGGACCAGCGAGATGACGGTGCCGGCGGCGAGACCGCGGACGTCGGTGCCGGAGACGCCGCTCAGGTAGGCGATCCCGAGTGCGATCGGGAACTTGGACTGGCTGGTCAGGACCACCAGCGGCCAGATGAAGCTGTTCCACACCGACACGAACCCGAGAATCGCCAGTACGGCGAGCGTCGGCGCGACGATCGGCACGCAGATCCGCCAGAAGATCGCGAACTCGTTCGCGCCGTCGACGCGGGCGGCCTCGACGATCTCGTCGGGGATCTGCGAGAACGCCTGGCGGAGCAGGAAGATCCCGAGCGACGACAGGATCGCGGGCAGGATCACCGCGGCGAACGTGTCGGTCAGCCCGAGCTCGCTCATCACCAGGAACCGCGGGATCAGCATCAGCTCGCCGGGCAGGAACATGATCGACAGGAACAGCATGAAGAACACCCCGCGGCCGCGGAACGCGATCCTGGCCAGCGGGTACGCCGTCAGCGCGGACACCACGAGGTACACCGGGACGGTGATGCCGACGTACAGCACCGAGTTCACCAGGAAGCGTGCGTACGGGATCGTCGTCCACGCCTCGCGGAACCACTCGAGTACCGGCGGCCGCGGGATCAGGTCGGGCGGGAACCCGAACACGTCCTGGCTGGCCGGCTTGGTCGCGGCACTGAGCAGGATCAGGAACGGCCCGATGAACAACGCGGCGACCACGATCAGCAGGACGTAGAGGCCGACGCGGCGCGCACTGATCCTCGGCGTACGCCGGTAAAGCCGCCTGGCCATCAGACGTCCCTCCGCCGCGTCACCAGCAGGTTGAAGCCGGCCAGGACGATCATGATCGCCCACAGCAGCAGGCCGACGGCGCTCGCATAGCCCATGTCGTAGTCCTCGAAGGCTTTCGACCAGATGTAGTAGCCGAGGGTGAGAGTGGAGTCGAGCGGCCCGCCGCGGGTCAGCACGTACACCGACTCGAAGGCACGCATCGCCTCGAGCATGCTGAGCACGAGCGTGACCGCGAACGTCGGCCGCAGCGACGGTACGACGACGTGCAGCAGCCGCTGCCACGCGTTCGCACCGTCGATCGTCGCCGCCTCGATCTGGTCCGACGGGACGGATTGCAACCCGGCCAGGTAGATCATCATGAACAGACCGGCGTTCTTCCACGCCTCCAGCAGCACGACCGTGGGCAGCGCCCAGTGCCGGTCGAGCAGGAAGTCGATCGGCCCGGCGCCGAACAGGCCGAGCACCCAGTTCACGACGCCCTCGCGGTTGAACACGTACCGCCAGGCGACTGCCACCGCGACCATCGACGTGATCACCGGCAGGTAGTAGAGCATCCGGAACGCCTGGATCGCGCGCAGCTTGAGGTTCACCAGCATCGCCAGGAACAGCGGCGCGACCACGGTCAGCGGCAGGAACATCAGCACGAACAGCAGCGAGTTCCGCAGCGCGATCCAGACCCGCGGGTCGTGGGCCAGCCGGACGAAGTTGTCCAGCCCGGAGAAGCGCACCGGATGCACGATGTCGTAGTCGGAGAACGCGAGCTGGATCGCGATCACGGCCGGCCACGCGAACATCGCGGCGTAGAACAGCAGCCCGGGCAGCATGAACACGTACGGCGTGTACCAATGCTGACCCACCACGCGGCCACGGAGACCCGGCATACATTGCTCCTCGTGTCTGAAACCCGGATTTCAGATACCAAGCTGACCGGAACCGTAACGCAGAACCCACCGGCTCGGAAGCGGTAACTCCAGAAAATTTCGGCATCTTCCGTTGACTCGCGCGATCAGATGGCGAACACTCTGGTGTCTGTAAGCCAGGTTTAGGACATTCCCTCCCGAGGAGCCAATGATGGCCCGACTCCGACTCACCGCTGTTGTCGCCACGCTCGTCCTCGCACTCACCGGCTGTATGTCCGGCAGTCCCGCGGGCGGTGGTGACGACCAGAAACAGTCCGGCGACGCCTACTCCGGTGACGTCGAGTGGTGGACGATCAACCTGCAGAAGAACTACGGGCCGGACATCCAGAAGTGGATCGACGCCTACCAGAAGGAGCACCCGAAGGTCTCGATCAAGTGGGTCGACGTACCGGGTGCCGACATCACCACCAAACTGCTGGCGGCGATCGCCAGCGGCAAGGTGCCGGACGTCGTCAACTTCACCTCCTCGACCACCGGCCTGTTCGCCGGCTCGATGGCCGACCTGGGCTCGTTGTTCAGCCAGGAGGACGTCGCCGCGTACCTGCCGAACCTGACCGAGCCGTTGGTTGTCGACGGCAAGCGCATCGCGATCCCGTGGTACAACGGCGGCACGTCGCTGGCGTTCTACAACAAGGATCTGCTGGCCAAGGCCGGCTTCGACGCGGCCAAGCCGCCGAAGACGTACGACGACGCGCTCACGCTGGCGAAGACGTACCACGACGCGACCGGCAAGTCGGCGACCAACTTCATGGCGTACTCCAGCGTGGTGCAGGCGAACGGCATCCCGCTGCTGTCGGAGGACGCGAAGAAGGCCGCCTTCAACACCCCAGAGGCCCTCGCGCTGCTGGAGAAGTTCAAGCCGCTCTTCAGCTCGGGCGCGATCGCCCCCGGAAGCCTCAGCGAGAACCCGCGGGACATGCCGCAGTCGCTGGAGAACAAGGGGATCGCGTTCAACCCGGCCGCTGTGTCGAGCTCACTGCTGAACGTCGAGAAGAACGCGCCCGCGGTCTACTCGTCGATCACGGTCGGACCGCCGGTGACCGGTGCCGACGGCAAGTTCTACATGCCCGGCCAGCAGGTGATGGGTATCCCCGCGAAGTCGGACAACCAGGCTGCCGCGGCCGCCTGGCTCAAGTACGTCGCCGCGCCCGAGCAGCAGCTCGCGCTGTGCAAGCTGGTGCCGATCTACCCGTCCTCGGTGAAGGCGCTCGCGGACCCGTTCTTCACCGAGATCACCGGGACCACGCCGGCCGACCAGGCGCGGAAGATCCTGGTCGACACCTTCAAACAGAGCGTGGACGCCTCGATGGGGTCCGGCAACGACGAGCAGTTGCGGCAGCTGTTCGACGACCAGGTGCGGGCGTTCATGTCCGGCACCAAGTCGGCGAAGCAGGCACTGGACGACGCCGAGAAGGCGTGGAACGACACACTGGCGAAGGGCAAGTAGACGTGACGGAGAAGCTCCGGATCGGGATCGTCGGCGCCGGGATCATGGGGCGTGGCAACGCGTTGTCGTTGTCCGGCCGGGCCGACGCCGAGATCACGGCGGTGACCAGCCGATCGGCGGACCCGGCCGCGCAGCTTGCGGACGAGATCGCCGAGCGGGGTGCGCCACGGCCGGCGATCCATCCCGACCTCGGCACCCTGCTCGCCGACGATGCCGTGGACGCCGTCGTGCTGACCACGCCGGACGACGTCCACGGCGAGATGATGGTCCGCGCCGCGGAGGCCGGGAAGCACATCCTGGTGGAGAAGCCGATGACCACGTCGGTCGCGGAGGCCGATGCCGCGGTGAAGGCGATCCGCGAGAACGGCGTGATCGCGATGTGCCTGTTCAACCACCGGTGGGTTCCGGCGTACGCCCAGGCCTACGAGCTGCTCGCGGACCTCGGCGACGCCGCGGTCGCGTACGCGCGCAAGGACGACACGATCTTCGTGCCGACCGAGATGCTGTCGTGGGCCGATCGCACGACCTGCGCCTGGTTCCTGTCCAGCCATGACATCGACCTGGTGTCGTGGCTGCTGCGCGACCAGGTGCGCCGGGTCTACGCGACCGCGCGCTGGGGCAAACTCCGGTCGCTCGGGATCGAGACGCCGGACGCGATCCAGATCCAGGCGGAGTACTCGCGCGGCGCGGTGGCGACGTTCGAGTCCGCGTGGATCTACCCGAACACGTTCCCGACGACGGTCGACTCGTACGTCGCGGTGGTGGCGGACAACGGTGTGGTGCAGCTGGATCGGCAGCGGGAGAACGTCGTACTGGCCAAGCCGGACAGCTACAGCTATCCGCGGAACATGCTGCAGCGGGTCATGCACGGCATCCCGTCCGGTGCGTACGCCGATGCGATCGCGCACTGGGTCGACTGCTGCCGCACCGGCAGGGAACCGCTGATCACGATCGAGAGCAGCCGCAACGTCACCGCCGTACTCGAGGCCGCGCACCTGTCGATCGAGACGCGCCAGCCCGTCGACGTCTCCATGCTGGTCGCATGAGCGGAGGACCTGAGAAGCCTCGGCACATCGACGGGCGCGTCAATCGGATCGGGACGGACGAGCTGATCAAGGCGTTCGGCTCACCTGCCGGCGATCTGGCGGGTCTCCGCGCGTTTGTGGGTGAGCAGCTGAGGCGGCCGGCCTGGCCGTTGCCGGAATGGGCTGAGGCGACTCGGTCCACGCCTGCCGCGGACGCCGTACTGGCAGCTGCTGCTCCGCTGCTGGACGGCGTGGATGTGACCGGGAAGGGACGTGGTCGGTCGCTGCTGTACGGCTTCCACTACCTCGGATGGCTCGCGCCTGGAGCGCAGGCGTGGTTGCTGACCGGTGACGAGCGCTACCTGCGCGCGTTCGAGGAGCACCTCGATCAGTGGGTGGAGCAGCGCGACTCGGTGACCGGTGAATGGCCGGGGCTCGACGTCATCTGGTACTCACTCGGCACCTGGGCCCGCTGTCGCAGCTTGCTGCCGACACTCGAGGTCCTGACGTCCTCGCCGCTGTCCGACCGTGTGTGGGGTCGGCTGGTCGCGACACTCGTCGGCGGAGCCCGCTGGTCGTACGACGAACACGACGTCTTCCGGCACGGGAACTGGCAACTGGTGTGCGCGACGGAGCTGCTGCACCTCAGCGCCGTACTGCCATCTCTCGTGGAGTCCGCGGCGTGGGCGGACCGTGCGCGGCAGCGGATCGAGGAGCACCTGCTGCTGGACATCTATCCGGACGGTGGGCACTACGAACGCTCACCTGGGTACCACCGGATGGTGTTGACGGCTCTGCAGACTGCTGCGCGGATCGACCCGGCAGTGGCGGCGCATCCCCGTTTTGCCGCGATGCATACGTGGATGTGCGAGCTGGTGTCGTCGGGTGGCTGGCTGCCGCATTTGCAGGACAGTGGGATCGAGTGGCCGGCAGCGTCGTTGCTGCGCGGCAGCTACCTGCTGAACGAGCCTGTCTTCGCGCGGGTTGCAGCGCAGTGGATGTCACCGTCGGAGTTCGCTACGGAGGTGGCGACGTTTCCTGCTTGGCCGGAGCGTCAGGATCGCTGGCTGTCGCCAGGCGCGGTTCCTGAGTTGCCACAGGCGACTGTGCTGCCGGAGTCGGGGTACACGATCCTGCGGAGCCCTGAGCTGCGTGCGGTGATCAACCACGGCCCGCACGTCGAGCACGAGTTGGAGTCGCACTCACACCGCGCCGTACTGGACCTGGTGCTGGACGGGTGGCAGCAGCCGTTGCTCTGGGAGGCGGGTGGTCCGCCGAGCTACGACGATCCGGAGTACCTGACGTGGTTCCAGTCGGGCCGCGGCCACAACACCGTCCTCGTCGACGACCAGGAGCTCTCGACGGACCGCGGTGTGCTCGTCGACCCACTCGTCGACACCAACGTGCTCGCCGTCTTCTCCGGCCGCCACCACGGCAATGGTGTAGAGCAGAGCCGAACGGTCGCACTGGTCCGCGAGAGCCCGTCGTACGTCGTTGTCACCGACCACGCGCCGGACGAGCGCACCTTCCGTGCTTGCTGGCATGCGCTGCACCCGTGGCGTGAAGTGGGGCCGCTGGCGTACGACGCCTCCGCGCCCGACGGACCGGGCTTGTTGCTGATCGACGCCGGTGAACCTGCTGCAGTTGAGCTGACCGAAGGTGTGGCTCGTCATCCGGTGCTGGAGCGTCGGGCGGCTGAATACGGCCCGCTGCATTCGCTCACGTTGACACGGTCGACCGGCGACTTCACGACGGTACTGGTGCCGCACGCCGGGGCTGAACCGGGCGACGTGTCGGTGGATCGGGTCGATGGTGAGCTGGTGGTCGCCCTCGACGGGACGGTCGACCGGATCGGGCAGTCCACGTGGACACGCACCGTCGACGGTCAGTTGTCCTGGGCAACCGGATGGCGGGTGCGGACGCTGCCGACCCTCCTTCGGGCGGCTGACGACGTCGACGTACTGGCCAGGCCGTCCGGCGACAGGATGCACTTCGAGGTGACCTGTTCAGGACGCTGCGGGCTGTGGATTCGGGCCCGCGGCGAGATCAGGCTCAACGGGATGCCGGTCGACGCAGTCGTCGAGGACGAGTGGGCGCACTTGACTCTTCCGTACGCCGGGGCGTGGACTGTTGACGGGGTTCGCTATGAGTGACGATGTGACGAGCGGGTGGTTCGACGCGCGGATCGTCACCGGCGCGCATCCTGCCTCGCTGCTCCCGCCAACCGACCGGGACGCGATCGCCGCGCACCTCGACCGCTACGCGCTGTCCGGCGCCCTGGTGAGCGCGATGGCCTCGTGGTTGCACCACCCGATCGGCGGCAACGCGGAAGCCTCCGCGATCGCGCACAGCCTGGCCGACCGCGGCGTACTGGCGTGCTGGACCGCGGTCCCCGCGACATCCGGCGAGCTCGACTCCCTCACTGCCCTGGTCGATCGCGCGGTCGACGACGGCGTCGCGGCTTTCCGCATCCACCCCGCGTCGCACGGCTTCTCCCCCGCTCTGCTCGACGAGCTGTACGACGCACTTCAGACCAACCGCCTGCCGCTGTGCGTCGACGCCGCGGAACTCTCCTGGCCGGACCTGACCACAATCGCGACCCGCTTCCCGGAGCTGCCGATCGTCGTGTCGAACCTCGGCTACCGCAAGCTCCGCGAACTCTGGGCCGCGCTGGTCGGCCACACCAATGTCTTCATCGATCTCGTCGACTTCGCCGCGCACCAGGGCGTCGAGTGGCTCGCCGCCAACGACCTCGCCGACCGGTTGCTGTTCGCGACCGGTCTAGGGGTCCGCGATCCCGGCGAGAGCATCGTCCGGCTCGCGTGGTCCGGTCTCGACGACGCGACGGTACGCCTGGTCGGCTCGGAGAACGCGCGCCGGCTGCTGCACGGAGTACGAGCATGATCGGGCGCCTGCCGCAGCATCGGATCGTCGACGTGCACGCGCACCTCGGCCCGTACTCGCTGTTCTTCATCCCCGAGTCGGACGCCGCGACGATGGTCGCGGTGATGGATCGGACCGGGACCGACGTCACCGTGCTCGCGGCGAACCGCGCGATCCAGCAGGACGCCCACCTCGGCAACTCGCAGTCGCTCGCTGCGGTCGACGCGTACCCGGACCGGATCGCGGCGTACGCGGTCATCAACCCGTGGCAGGAGCCGGAGCGCGAGCTCGAGCGGCTCGCGGGCGACGACCGGTTCGTCGGTATCAAGGTGCATCCGAGCCTGCACCGGTACCCGGTCACCGGCGCGCGGTACGCCGCGGTGTGGGAGTTCGCCGAGTCCACCGGTTGCCCCGTGCTCAGTCACTCCGAGCACCAGTCGCCGTACGACGCGCCGCGGCTGTTCGAGGCGGTCGCGGAGCGCTACCCGGGTACGTCGGTGGTCCTCGGGCACGCCGGGATCACACCGGCCGGGGTGGACGAGGCGATCGAGGCCGCGCGTCGGTACGACTCGCTCTGGCTGGAGGTGTGCGGCTCGCAGATGACTGGGCCGCTGATCCGCGCGATGGTCGACCAGGTGGGCAGCGGGCGGGTCCTGTTCGGGTCCGACTTCCCCTTCATCGACCAACGCATGTCGCTCGGCCGGGTGGTCTGTGCACCACTGACGGAGAGTCAACGCCAAGATGTTCTCAGCGGGAACGCCCGCAAGCTGTTCCGGTGGCGGCCGCTGCCGGGAGAACGAGGGGTTGGCCAATGACGGAAGAGATGCAGCAGTCCGAACCAGTGTCCGGCGAGCGGTTGCCCGCGGTGACGGTCGGGCTGTTCGGACCGCGCCGACTGGTCAAGACGATGTCGGAGGTCGGCCAGGAGGTCGCAGAGCGGTCCGTGCACGGCGTGCGGTTCCTGACCGGCGGGTACGACGACCTGTCCGAGGCCGAGGAGCGCTACCTGCGGCTGCGGGACCGGATCGACGCGGCGGTGTTCCCCGGCCCGTGGGCGTTCGACCTGGCGACGACCGGCCACTGGCTCACCGTCCCGTCGACCCACCTGCCACTGACCGGCGCCGCGCTGTACGCCGCCCTGCTAAGGGCCTCGTTGACGATCAAGGACGTCGACCTGAGCCGGGTCAGCATCGACTCGCTCTCGCTCGCGGACGTCTCCGAGGCGTACAGCGAGATCGGCCTCGACACCGCCCAGGTGTACGACGTCCCGTACGAGGGCCCCGAATCGGTCGCGGGATTCGCGGCCTTCCACCGGGAGAAGTGGGAACGCCAGCACACCACGGTGGCGCTGACCACGATCCTGGCCGTGGAACGTGAGCTGCGCGCGGACGGCGTACCGGTGATGCGGATCGCTCCGACGCGGTCGAGCGTGCGGGATGCGCTGGAGACCGCCGTACTGCTCGGACAGGGCACCAGGATGGGAGCGCATCAGCTGGCGATGATCGCCGTACAGGTCATTCCGACCGGTGCGTCACGGGCCGAGTCGGGTGACTACTGGCAGCAGGAGCTGGCGTTGTCGACGCACCAGAAGCTGCTGTCCGAGGCCCGCCAGGTCGGTGCGTCAGTCACGCGCCGGTCCGACACGCTCTTCCTGGTCACCACGACGTACGGCGCTCTTCTGCGCCTGACTGAACAGTTCGCGGTTGCACCCTTCCTGGGTGCGTTGACTGCACAGCTCGGCGTACCTGTCGCTGTAGGCGCCGGCACTGGCCAGACCGCTCGTGCTGCTGAGGCAAACGCACTCATGGCTGTTGAGGACTCGGTCGCGGCAGGCGGCAAGGTGGCCGTGTACCTGGACGGCAGCAGCGACCGGGTGGACCTCGAGCCGGGCCCTGCGACGACTGACTCCGCACCTGTCGACGGCACGTCGCCGATCGACCAGCGGGCGCTGGAGATCGTCACGTCGATCGCCTCTGCCATGAGCTCGACTCCTGGCCGGCAGGTGGTCGTGGACGTCGAGAGCGTCGCCGCGATCATGCAGGTCACCCAAAGGACCGGACGCCGGATGCTGAAGGAGCTGGTCGAGGCAGGTCTCGCCTGGCCGCTGCCACCGGCTCGCTCGACCGCTGGCGGCCGGCCACGCCAGCAGTTCCGCCTGCTCACCGAGAAGCTCGACTGACCTTTTGGAGAAGCCTGTGCAGACTCGCCGTCACGACCAAGCAGACCGCCTGTACGCGCGCGCCCGACAGGTGATCGCGGGCGGTGTCTCCAGCGACGCACGGCGCGCCGACCGGCCCCTGTTCGTGGACCATGCCCGCGGCGCGGAGCTGTGGGACGTGGACGGCAACAGGTACCTGGACTACGTGCTCGGCCAGGGCCCCAACCTGCTAGGCCATGCCGCACCACTTGTCGCCGACGCAGTCTCCGACCAGGTACGCCGTGGCGTCGCGTACGCCGCCCAGCACGAACTGGAGGCACAGGTCGCCGAACGCCTGTGCAGCATGGTGCCCGCGGCGGAACTGGTCCGCTTCAACAGCGTCGGTTCGGAGGCGGTGCACGGCGCGATCCGGCTGGCCCGCGGCCACACCGGGCGCCCGAAGATCGTGAAGTTCGAGGGCAACTACCACGGCTGGCTCGACCCGGTCCTGTACAGCGTGCACCCGGACCTCGCCCTGGCCGGCGACGCCCGGCACCCCACCGCGGTCGGCGGTACGGCGGGACAGCCGCGGCACGACGCGGACGACCTGATCGTCCTGCCCTACAACGATCTGCCTGCTGTCGCTGAGGTGTTTGCGCGCAGCGCGGACGAGATCGCCGCGGTCATCCTCGAGCCGCTGCTCTGCAACACCGGCTGCATCACGCCAGCACCTGGTTACCTCGAAGGACTACGGGAGCTGACCCAGCAGCACGGGTCGTTGCTGATCTTCGACGAGATCATTACCGGGTTCCGGGTCGCTCCGGGCGGGGCGGGCGAACTGCTCGGCGTCGTACCCGATCTGGCCGCGTTCGGGAAAGCGATGGCCGGCGGTATGCAGGTGTCCGCACTGGTCGGCTCGGCCGAGGTGATGGGGACGATCGCGGACGGCAAGGTCGCCCACGCCGGGACGTTCAACTCGCATCCGGTGGGGATGGCGGCGGCCGACGCCGTACTGCGTCATCTCGACGAGCACCGCGACGCCGTGTACCCACCGCTGACCGCGGCAGGCCAACGATTGATGGCCGGCCTGCGCGCGGCAGCTTCGAAGCATGGGGTGCCGCTGCTCGTGGACGGGCCCGGTCCGGTGTTCCAGACGTACATCACGGACCAGGCCGCGGTCACGGACTACCGCACGTTCGCTGCCTGCGACCGGGCCGCGATGACTCGGTTCCACGCGGGGCTGTTCGCTGCCGGGATCAGCATCGTCCCGCGAGGGTTGTGGTTCCTGTCCACCGAGCACACCGCGGACCAGGTCGACGAAACTATCGCGGTAGCGGAGTCAGTGCTTTCTTCCCTGTAGGCAACGGATCGAAGGGCTTACGGTCCTGGTTGCAGGTCGCGCCGTCCGCCGGGGCCTTCAGCTGGGTCAGGTAGTCGGTGATCATCGCGTCGGCACACGTGCTCTTGCCGATCGTGGTGTGCCCGTAGCCCTCGACAGTGACCATCCGGGCGTCCGGGTACAGGTCGGCGTACGGGCGGGTGGCCTCGTACGGCGTGGCCGGGTCGTGGCGCGTGCCGAACACGAGGACGGGCTGCTTCACGTTGTTCTGCCACGGGCCGCGGAAGTCGTCGGTGTCGCGGATCCCCAGGAACTCGCACTGGATTCCGATCCAGGCGCGGTAGCGGCCGAAGTGCGGGGCGCGTTTGTCGGCGGCAGCGGCGTACGACGGGTACGCCAGCGGGCGGCCGGACTGCGTCGCCTCGACGCACGGCTGGAGCGCGCTGCCGATCGAGGTCGTGTAGTCCTCCTTGCGGCGGTTCCACTCAATCAGTGCGTCCGGCGCCTTCGCTGCCTTCTTCGCGGTGGACTGCTGGTTCAGCTGGGCCCACATCTCTGCGAGCGCAGGGAAACCGGCCGGGTCGTAGAGGTTCGAGAACGTGATCGCCACCGCCACGGCGTACGTCACTGTCAGCGTGGAGCCGTCCGGCAGGGCGACGACGACCGGGTGGGTCTTCAGCCGCTCCAGCGTGCTCTCCACGACGGTCTTCGGGTCGCCGAGCTCGTTCAACACACAGTTCGCGGCGGCCTTCTTGCATTCGGCGAGGAACTGCTCGTACGTGTCGTACGCGCCCTCGCCCTGCTTCAGGCGGACACCAACCGGGTTCGGGTCGCCGTTCGAGCCGGAGTACCACTCGGGGCTCAGCGTGCCGTCGAGGACCAGCGCACGGACCTTGTTCGGGAAGAGCTTGGCGTACGTCGCACCGAGGTACGTGCCGTACGAGTAGCCGACGTACGACAGCTTCTGGTCGCCGACCGCCTGCCGCAGCAGGTCCATGTCCCGGGCAACGTTCGCGGTCGAGTAGTGCGCGAGCCGGTCCGGCGACGTGGTCCGGCAGTTGATCGCCAGCTTCGCAGCGTCCACGATGAACCGGCGTTCTTCCTTCGCGGTCACGGGGAACGCCGGGAGATTCGCCAGCGCCTCCGACTCCTCGGCCGCGGTCGGATAACAGGTGGCCGGATCCGAACGGCTCACGCCGCGCGGGTCGAACCCGAGGATGTCGAACTTCGCCCGAACCTCCGGGGTGTAGATCTGCTGACCAACCTGCTGCACCAGGTCGACACCGGAGCCGCCGGGGCCACCGGGATTCGTGAACAGCGTGCCGACCTTGTGCGCCGGGTCGCCGGCCGGCAGCCGGGTCAACGCGATCGTGGTGGTCGGACCGTGTGGGTTGTCGTAGTCGGTCGGGACCTCGACAGTCGCGCACTGGAACGGCTTCAGTTTTTGATCGGTTCCACAGGTACCCCACGCGATCTTCGGTACGACGGACTTCGCCTGGGCCACTGCGGTCGTCATCGGCGTCAGCAGGACCAGGGCCACGCCGGCAACAGACAGTCTTCGAAGGATTCTTCTGGGCGTCATGTCACCGACCGTAGGCGGGCCGGTCCTCCCGTCGCGTCCACCACGAGAAGGAGGCCGGGAACCCGTCTGCTGACGGACCCGGCCTCCTGCTGAAGCGTGAACTACTTACACGTGAAGGGCTTACGCGCTCTTCTCGCGGCGGTCGCGCTTGGTGCGCTCGATCTGGTCGCGCGGGATCAGCGTGGGGTTCACGTTCTCCAGCACGACCTCGCCGGTGACGACGACCTTCGCGACGTCCTCGCGGCTCGGCACCTCGTACATCACGTTGAGGAGAACCTCTTCCATGATCGCCCGCAGGCCACGGGCACCGGTGCCGCGGAGCAGCGCCTGGTCCGCGATCGCCTCGACCGCGTCCTCGTCGAACTCCAGTTCGACGTTGTCGATCTCGAAGAGCCGCCGGTACTGCTTGACCAGCGCGTTCTTCGGCTCGGACAGGATCTTGATCAGCGCGTCGCGGTCCAGCGGCGAGACGGTCGTGATGACCGGGAGCCGGCCAATGAACTCGGGGATCAGACCGAACTTGAGCAGGTCCTCCGGCATCACGTCGGCGTACCCGCCGAGCTCCTTCGGCTTCTCCGGCTCACGCGAGGTGTTGAAGCCCAGCGTCTTCTTGCCGACCCGCTGCTCGACCATGTGGTCCAGGCCGGCGAACGCGCCGCCGACGATGAACAGCACGTTGGTCGTGTCGATCTGGATGAACTCCTGGTGCGGGTGCTTGCGGCCGCCCTGCGGGGGCACGCTCGCCGTCGTCCCTTCGAGGATCTTCAGCAGCGCCTGCTGCACGCCCTCGCCGGAGACGTCCCGGGTGATCGACGGGTTCTCGCTCTTGCGGGCGATCTTGTCGACCTCGTCGATGTAGATGATCCCGGTCTCGGCCTTCTTGACGTCGTAGTCCGCGGCCTGGATCAGCTTCAGCAGGATGTTCTCGACGTCCTCACCGACGTACCCGGCCTCGGTCAGCGCCGTCGCGTCCGCGATCGCGAACGGGACGTTCAGCATCCGGGCGAGCGTCTGGGCGAGGTAGGTCTTGCCGCAGCCCGTCGGGCCGATCAGCAGGATGTTCGACTTGGCCAGCTCAACGGCCTCGTCCTTCGCGTGCCGGCCGGCGCTGGAGGCGCCCTGGCCGTCGCGGACCCGCTTGTAGTGGTTGTAGACCGCCACCGCGAGTGCCTTCTTGGCCACGTCCTGACCGACGACGTACGCGTTGAGGAAGTCGTAGATCTCGCGCGGCTTCGGCAGCTCGGTGAGACCGACCTCGGAGCCCTCGTTCAGCTCCTCCTCGATGATCTCGTTGCAGAGATCGATGCATTCGTCGCAGATATAGACGCCGGGACCGGCGATGAGCTTCTTGACCTGCTTCTGACTCTTGCCGCAGAACGAGCACTTGAGCAGGTCGCCGCCGTCACCAATGCGTGCCACCGGGGCAGATCCCTTCTATGCGAGTCGAACCATGGGCCAAGGAGGGCGTGGGCCGCAGGAACCGGGACGGTCTCAGTGCCCCGATCCGATTTCGACGGTACCCCGTCCGGGGCCGAAAAACCGCGCTCGCCACCGGGTTGTGACTACGCCGGTGGCGAACGCGTCTTGCTCTTGACAACCGGTCAGACCGGTCCGGGCCGAACTGAACCCGTTCAGACGCCGGCCGGGACCGGGGTCTTGAGCGTCTGCAGGACGTCGTCGATCAGGCCGTACTCGATCGCCTGCTCGGCGGTGAGGAACTTGTCCCGCTCGATGTCCCGGGACACCTCCTCGAGGTCCTTGCCGCTGGCCTCGGAGATCATCGTCTCCAGCAGCGCGCGGAGCCGGAGGATCTCGTTCGCCTGGATCTCGATGTCACTCGACTGGCCGTAGGTACCCTCGGTGGCCGGCTGGTGGATGATGATCCGGCTGTTCGGCAGCGCGAGCCGCTTGCCCGGCGTACCGGCCGCCAGCAGCACCGCCGCGGCGGACGCCGCCTGGCCGAGGCAGACCGTCTGGACGTCCGGCTTGATGTAGCGGACCGTGTCGTAGATCGCGGTGAGCGCGGTGAACGAGCCGCCCGGGGAGTTGATGTAGATGCTGATGTCGCGGTCGGAGTCCATCGACTGCAGGCACAGCAGCTGCGCCATCACGGCGTTCGCGATCTCGTCCGTGATCGGCGTGCCGAGGAAGATGATCCGGTCCTCGAACAGCTTCGTGTACGGATCGATCCTGCGCATGCCGTACGACGTGCGCTCCTCCCACTGCGGGATGAAGTAGTTCATTGGTGCGTCCTTAACTGACGGAGTGGGAGATCAGGAGTTCGGGCTGCCCGAGCTGAGCTGGGCGGCGCTGGTGACCACGTGGTCGATGAAGCCGTACTCCTTGGCCTGGTCGGCGGTGAACCAGCGGTCCCGGTCGGCGTCGTTCTCGACCTGCTCGAGCGGCTGGCTGGTGTGCTCGGAGATCAGCCGGAACAGCAGCGCCTTCAGGTGCAGGGACTGCTCGGCCTGGATCTTGATGTCCGAGGCCGTACCGCCCATGCCGCCGGACGGCTGGTGCATCATGATCCGCGCGTGCGGCAGCGCGTACCGCTTGTTCTTCGCGCCGGCGCAGAGCAGGAACTGGCCCATCGAGGCGGCCAGGCCCATCCCGACCGTGGCGACGTCGTTGGAGATCCACTGCATGGTGTCGTAGATCGCCATGCCGGAGTCCACCGAGCCACCCGGCGAGTTGATGTACAGCCAGATGTCCGCGTTCGGGTCCTGGGCGTTCAGCAGCAGCATCTGCGCGCAGATCGCGTTCGCGTTGTCGTCGCGAACCTCGGACCCCAGGAAGATGATCCGGTTCTTCCGCAACTCACGGTAGATGTCGTTTTCGTCTCCGCCGGATCCGTTGCCGCCCGCGGCGGTGGGGCTGGCTGCAAATGTCTCGTTCACGAACCCGACACTACTGGGCGAGAGCGACAGACCTAAGGCTGGGCCGGAGGTGTTCGCTCACGGCGCACCGTTCGTCTGCTGTCAGCGAATTCGGGCGCATTCACCAGCCGCACAGGACAACGGATCCGGACTCGTCGACCGCTGCCTCGTCAGGTACTTCGCGGCGATCCGGCAACTCCGGTTCCCGCCGTACCTCAGGCTCCTGCAGCAGCGCGGTCACCCCTGCCCCCTCCGCGTTCGACCCAAAACACTCCGGGAAATCGTTTCACCAGCCACGCTAGGCCAGATTTCTTACGGTCGCGTCGCGATCGTCCGGCGAACATGCGTACGGCCCGGAACCCCACCTGAGGGGATCCGGGCCGTACGGCGAGACGTTGCTCAGGCCTGCGCGGGCTCCGCGACCGGGGCCTCGGCGGCCTCGTCGTCGGCGGCGTCCGGGTCGGCGTACGAGCCGTCCGGCTGCAGGGTCTTCAGCTCCACCGTGTTGCCGGAAGCATCGGTGACCTTGGCGTTTTCCACCAGGTACGCGAGCGCCTTGCCGCGGACGACCTCGGACACCAGGCTCGGGACCAGGTTGTTCTCGACCGCGTGCTGCGCGAACTGGTCCGGGCTGACGCCGGAACGCTGCGCGTGCCGGACGATGTGCTCGGTCAGCTCCTGGTCGTTGACGCTCAGCTCCTGCTGCTCGGCCACCAGGTCGAGCACGAACTGCGCCTTGATCGCGTCCTCGGACCGCTTCTTCAGGTCCTCGTCGAACTCGTCCTGGGTCTGCTCCTCGCCCTCGAGGAACTGCTCCATGGTCATCCCGGAGTACCCGAGCTGCTGCTCCAGGTTCTCCTTGCGGGCGGCCAGCTCGTCGGTCAGCAGGCCCTCGGGGACCGGCACGTCGACCAGCGTCAGGATCTTCTCCAGCACGGCGTCGCGCGCCTCACCGGCCTGCTCGAGCCGCTTGCCGCGCTCCAGCCGGGTCTGTACGTCGGCCTTCAGCTCGTCGGCGGTGTCGAACTCCGACGCGGTCTGCGCGAACTCGTCGTCGAACTCCGGGAGCTCCTGCTCCTTGACCGCGGTCACGGTCACCTCGACGTCGACGTCCTCGCCCTTCAGCGAGCCGCCCACGAGCTGGGTGACGAAGGTCTTCTTCTCGCCGGCGCTCAGGCCGATGACGGCCTCGTCCAGGCCGTCGAGCAGCTGACCGCTGCCGACCTGGTACGACAGGCCGGTCGCCTGCGCCTCCTCGACCTTCTCGCCGTCCTTGCTGGCCGACAGGTCGAGGGTGATGAAGTCGTTGTCGCCGACCGCGCGCTCGACCGGGTTCAGCGAGCCGAACCGCTGGCGCAGCGACTCGATCTGCTCGGTCACCTCGTCGTCGGAGATCGCGATGTCCTCGACCTCGGCCTCCAGGCCCTCCAGGTCCGGCAGGGTGATCTCCGGGCGGACCTCGACCTCGGCGGAGAACTGCAGGCTCTCCTTGTCGTTGAACTCGGTCACGTCGACCTCAGGCCGGCCGATCGCCTTGACCTGGTTGTCGCTGACCGCCTGCGAGTAGAGCTTCGGGAGGGCGTCGTTGATCGCCTCCTCGAGCACCGGGCCGCGGCCGACGCGCTGGTCGATGACCTGCGGCGGGATCTTGCCCTTGCGGAAGCCCGGCACGACGATCTGCTGGCCGATGCTCTTGTACGCCGCGTCGAGGCTCGGCTTGAGTTCCTCGAACGGCACCTCGACGATGAGCTTGACCTTGGTCGGGCTCAAGGACTCGACGGTGCTCTTCACGGTGGCGGTTCTCCTTGATTCGGTGACATTCACAGCACGCGCGACAGCCCGCGCTGCAGCGGTGCTACACGGGTTTGTCGGGGCGACAGGACTCGAACCTGCGGTCTCCTGCTCCCAAAGCAGGCGCGCTAGCCACTACGCTACGCCCCGCAGTGACCGGTCGAGTGTAGTCGACCGGAACCAGTGCTCGCGCCACCGGGGCCCGGCAATACCGTTTTGAGTCCAACCCACCTCATGTGGAATCATGTTCAGCACGCGGGTGTAGCTCAATGGTAGAGCCCCAGTCTTCCAAACTGACTACGCGAGTTCGATTCTCGTCACCCGCTCGGTCGAGAGGGCGAGGTATGCCTGCGGAAAGCGCAGGGTGCCTCGCCCTCTTCTGTTGTGCGCCTTCGCTTCGCTCGGCGCGGGCGGGGGCTTCGCCACCCGCACCCCCTGGACCGGGGTCGGGTTTGGGTGCGTGGTTCAGGGGAAGGCGGGTGGGCCGCCTCGGAGGGCTCGGCAGGTGGCTTCGGGGTCGTTGACGAAGTTCGGGACCTGGTTGTCGGCGTCGTAGTAGCGGTGGAAGACCGGGGTCTGGGAGCCGGACATCGGCGGGACGATCCAGCTCCAGTCGGCCGGGCAGCCGCGGCCGGCGCGCTCCTCCTTTTCCAGGTGGATGAGGAACCTGCGCGACTCGGTGTGATGGTCGGTCACTGTCACGCCGCTCGCGTTGAACGAGTGCAGGACCGCCCGGTTGATCTCGACCAGGGCCCGGTCCCGCCACAGGGTCGCGTCGTGCGAGGTGTCCAGCCCCATCCGCTCAGCGACCTCCGGGACCATGTCGTAGCGGTCGCTGTCCCCCAGGTTGCGGGCCCCGATCTCGGTGCCCATGTACCAGCCGTTGAACGGCGCGGCCGGGTAGGAGACACCGCCGATCACCAGCCGGTTGTTGCTGATCACCGGGACCGCGTGCCACCGCAGTCCCAGATCGGTGAACCAGGCCAGCTCGGGATGCTCGAGCAGAACCTCGTGGACCGCCTGCCCCGGGAGCTGGAACATCCGCGGCCCCTCCTCGACGGTCTCCACCACCAGCGGGAGCAGGTCGAAGGCCCCTTGCCGTTCCGGCGGCCGCCACCCGCGCTGGATCAGTTTGCTCGTGAACGTGCGGTAGCGGGGATCCCCGAGCACACGCCCGTCCGGTTGCTCGTACCCGGCGTACCGGATGAGTTGCTCGTTCCAGATCCTCGGGGCGGGCCGCGACGGCGTCTCGGGGGCGAACACGCTGATCATCGGCCGGATCTTGCCGCCGTTGTGCGCCGTACTCAGATGCTCGAAGCAGTGCCTGGCGACGCTGCTTGCGTCCGTGACGGTTCTCAGGTCGCGCACCTGCAGGCTGCGCCAGTACAGCCGGCCGATGCAGCGCTTGTTGTTGCGCCAGGCGACGCGGGCGCCGAAGGTGAGTTCCTCGGCGGTGTGCCAGTAGGTGCCGGTCGTGTCGATCTCGCGCATCACCTCGGCCATCCGGGGCTCCATCGGCCCGGCGTGCGGGTCCTCGGCGTAGAAGAGTTCGAGGAACTCCTTCGCCGCGGCCCGAACCGTCTCGAGGTCGGGTTCCGGCTCGGACCGGCTCACCGGCGGGTGACCGGGCACTGGCGGGTGGCTGGGCGGCGCGACCGTCACCGGAGGTCGTGACGCCGTACGGCGGGCTCGTCGGGCCGTGCCCCACCGCGCGCCGGCGACCTGGAGCAGCTGCTCCGCGCCACCGACCGAGACGACATGGCGGACGCAGATTCCCACCGCGAGCAGGAGACCTGCCAGGCTGAGCGCGATCGCCAGTTCGGTCGGGACGCCGATGGGCACGTTCCGGCCGAGTTCGATCACGCCGAGGGCGGCGCCTGCCACGGCCAGTCCGAGGACTGCGAGTGGCAGAGCCAGGGGCCGGCGGCCTCGTGCCGCCCGCCGGCTTGTCGGGGTTTCCGCGCGGTCGTCCTCCGTCCGGGCGGGGTTCGGAAGAGTTCGCACGGGTCAGTCCGAGCCTGGAGACCTCGGGCCGCTACCGTTCACTCCCCCGTGCCCGTTCCCGTTCGCGTGCCCGTTTCCGTTCGCGTGCCCGTTCTGCAGGCGGACCTGCCAGTCGCTCAGGTCGTCGAACCAGGCATCCTTCTGGCGGGTCGCCTGCTCGCCGGCCTGCCCCGAGCTCCCGAGCCGCTCGACCTCATTCGAGAACGAGTCGACGATCGACTGCATCCGCGACTGCGCGTTCTGGGCGTACGAGCGGACCTGCTGGCCGGCCGTGTCCATGGCCTCCTCGACGATCCGGCGCTCGTGCGCGCGCGCCTGACCGATGCGCTCGCGGGTGTCGCGGCTGACGTCCTCGACCATCTCCTCGGCCACCAACTGCGCTTGGCTGAACAGCTGGACGATCTGGTCGTTCACGCGCTCGCCGACCTGCTCGTACTCGTCCAGCTCACTCTGCACACGCCGTACCTCCGCCCGGGCTCGCCGCAGCTCCCCCTGGAGCCGTTCGTTCTCGGCGCGGCACTCGCTGACCTCTCTCGCGGTCGCCTGCACCTGGTCGGCGAGCAGGTCGATGTACCCGTACACCTGGTCCGAATCGAGGCCCCGGAGTCTCCGCCGGAACGTTTCACCCCGGATCGCATCCGGGGTCTGGTAGTGCGGAGAGCCGTGGCGGTGCTTTCCGTTCGTCACTTGATGTCTCCTGACCTGGTGAGCGCTGGCGTGCCCGTGTGCTCATCCACAGGCGCGTAGTAGAAGTGCTCGTACTTGATGTGCTCGGGGTCCATGCCGGCGCCGGCCAGCCGCTCCAGCGTGTGCGCGACCATCTGCGGCCCGCCGCACACCATCGCCGTCCGCCCGTACACGTCCTGCCGGGACGCGACCATGCCGACCTTCCCGCGCGTGCCGGGATAGGACGCGTCGTCCGACACGACTTCCGTGTAGTCGAACCACGGCCGTGTCTGAGCCAGTTCTCGTAGCCGGGGACGGTCGTAGAGGTGCCAGGGCATCCGCACTCCGTGGAGCAGGTGGACCCGCGGGGCGGTGCGCGACCGTTCCCACTCGTTGTCGATCTGTTCGAGGACCGCGAGCAACGGGGCGAGACCGGTTCCGCCGGCGACCATCAGCAGGTCCCGTACGTCGGCCTCACGCCGGGTCAACCGCTCGCCGACCGGCGCACCCAGCTTCACGACGTCGCCGACCTTCAGAGTCCGCACCACGGCCGGGCTCACCTGCCCGCCGTCGATCTGCTGCACGTGCAGGTCGATCGAACCGTCCCTCCGCGGGGCGTTCGCCGGACTGAAGTACCGCCACAACCGGGGCCGTTGCGGGATCTCCATCGAGACGGACTGGCCCGGAAGGAACTGGAACGCGCGCCGCGGCCGGACCGTCAGCAACGTGAGGTCCATGGTCCGCCGCTCGACCGAGACCACGTCGGCGTCCCACCAGTCAGGGGTGGACTCCGAGGAGGTCTCCGCCGCCTCGACCATCATCCGGGCAATCACCTGGTAGGCCGCAGTCCAGTGCCCGGCGAGCTCCTCGTCCCACTCGGGTCCGAGGAAGTGCTTCAGGGTCGCGCACAACGAGGCGCCGACCGCGTTGTAGTGGTCCGCGACGACGGCGTACTTGCGATGGTCGCGGCCGAGGTGCTGCAGGAACGCCGTGTCGTTCTCGATCTGATCGGCATGGCTGACGATCCGGCCGAGGGCGCCGACGAACTTGTCCCGTTGGTTCGACATGAAGAGCGGAAACATAGGCCGCACCTCGGGATAGGACACGAACAAGTGCGAGTAGAAGTACAGCGGTACCTGTTCTCCGTGCTCTGTCACCCGGTCCCAGCTGCGCTGGAGGGCGTTGGCATCCATAGGGGTTCGCTATCCGGCTCGAGAAGGCAGCTCCTCGACTGAAACGTGCGGCCCGCAAACGGGCATCAGGTACTGCCGGTCGCCGGCCGAATCGGCCGACAGACACTGCGTCGACAAGGGTTCCCTCCCAGTCCAGCCCCCGAGTCTTAATGGCCTTCGTGGTGTCTCCAGCCCGCAACCTACCCGCGCCGAACGGCTTGAAACCGCGAACCGGACTGAGACGTGCCGAAATCCCTACGGCGCCCGGAGAAAGGCGATGCCGTCGACACCGGCCGGGGCCGTGGAGGTGGAGACGATCTTGAGAATCCCTGTACGGAAAGGGGTTGCAGGGAGGTAGGTGACCGTGCGGCTGGTGGTCGCCGCGGCCAGAGAGACCGTACCGATCTTGATGTTCGCGTGGTAGATGTCCACGCGGCCTTGGCCCGGGCCGTGAATCGCTACCAGGGCGATGCGCAGGCCGGCCTCGGTGGCCTTGGTCAGGTAGGCGCCGTTGGCCTTGAGGATGGTCGTGGTGCCTTGGAAGGCCAAAGTGCTGGTGGAGCGCGTGACGGTACCGGCCGAGGTCAGAGCGCGGTCGTCCTCGGGTGCTACCGAGCAGATCGGTGCGGACCAGGCGGACACGTTCCCCAGGTAGTCGCGGGCGCGCACCATGAAGCACTCGTCCCAGCCGAGTCTCGGCGACCAGGTGACCCCCGTGATGCGCGTGTTCTGCCAGACAGCGGGGTAGATCCACTTGCCGAGCGCGGCACCCGGTGCGGCCACCTTGTAGACCACGTCGTACGACGTGATGTCGGTGTCGTCCTTGTAGGCCCAGCGCACTGTCGCGGACCCGCTCAGCTGCACGCGGTCGCCGATGCGCCATGTGACCAGCGAAGGCGCCGTACCGTCCACTTCACTGCAGTACGACGTGCTCCAGGCACTCACGTTGCCGGCGTAGTCGCGCGCACGCACCTGCCAGCACGTGTCAGTGCCGATCGGTGCACTCAGACTCGCCCCAGTGGTCTTGAGCCCCTGCCACGCGGGCACCTGGTTCCAAGCGCCGTACGGCGAGGTGCGGTTGGGGCGCTGCTGGATTCGCAGGTCGTAGCTGTCCACTCCGGTCGCAGGTGAGTTCGGGTCCTGCGGGTCCTCGTACGCCCACTCGAAGGACAGGCTCGTGTTGTCGCGGATGCGATCGCCTGCGGAGGCACTGGTCAGTACGGGCGCGACGCTGTCCGGGTGCTGCTGCGGGTCGGCGGTCAGCCAGGACAGGGTGATCACGCGGGGCTTGCTGGTCGCGTCGGCGTACACGATCTTCGCCAGACCGGAGCCGTCTGCCCGGAAGCTGGGGGCAGTGGTGCGGATCGGCCCGTAGCGGCGCTGTCCCAGGGCCGGGTCGTTGAGGTCAGTGACCAGCAGGTCGGAGCCGGAGGTCTGCACGGTGAATCCGTTGCCCAGCTGGGCGTCCGCGGCCACAGTCAGGTTCCGCGGCGGCTGCGGCCCGTTGACGTCTACTACCTGGTTACAACCGCTCAGCACCGCCCATCGGCCGTTGACATCGTCCGGGCCGACGGTGCACGCGCTGGCGACCAGCACGGTCTTCACGACACCAGTGGTCAGGTTCTTACCGTCCAGGTGACCCGGCTCGGTCACCTTCCACACCGTGTCGCCGGACATGGCGAACGGCTGCGCGACGTCGGCCAGCTTGGCCTTGCTCGCGACGTCGTACACCTCAGCGGTCGCAGCAGCCGGTGCACGGTGCGAGACGAGCTTGCCACCCTTTCCGAGCACCACCTCGTCCGCAGCGGGGAACGTGAGCCCGCCGACCTTCGCAGTGGTCCCGTCGAACGTCAGCAGGGCCGGCCCCTCCACCTGCAGCGGCTTGCCGACGTTCGAGCCACCAGAGGCTGTCCACGTGGTCCCGTTGTTACTCGTCTCGTAGACAGGGTTCGAAACGACCACGCGGGCGCCCGACATACCGACGTCCGTCGCCGTACGCCCGGGAACGAGGACGCCCTCGCCCAGGTGCTGCGGTGGATCGGCTGCCATCACCTGTGACGCCGTCAACGGCAGCAGTACGACGGCACACACCATGGCCGCCTTGACCCGAAACCCCAGCACGAGAGACCCCCCAGTACTCCGATGACCTCGCGCCGCACCCTAGCCAGTAACCACCAGTAACGGAAGCGCCCCGGAAAACAGGGTGACACACCGTGACCTCGAGAGGATCCTGAAAGGCTGACCAGCAACGAAAGGGACTGATGCAGGCAGGAATCACGGTATCGGCAGCCGAACTGCCCGAAGTACTGCTGCACGTGGCAGTCGTACGCCCGGTCTTCCTCTGGGGCGCACCGGGGATCGGGAAGAGCAGCCTCGTACGGGCGTTCGCGGAATCGCTCGGTCTGGAATGCGTCACGCTCCTGGGCACGCAGCTCGCGCCGGAGGACCTCATCGGCGTACCGCAGATCGTCGACGGCCGCAGCCGGTTCGCACCACCCGTGGCGATCGCCCGCGACGAGCCGTACTGCCTGTTCCTCGACGAACTGAACGCGTCCTCGGCCGAGGTGCAGAAGGCGTTCTACTCTCTGATCCTGGACCGCCGCATCGGTGAGTACGAGCTGCCCGAGGGGTCCGTGGTGATCGGTGCCGGCAACCGGGCCACCGACAACGCCCTGGCCCGGCCGATGGCGAGCGCCCTGGTGAACCGCCTCGTGCACATCCACCTGCGCGCGTCCGCGACCGACTGGCTGCAGTGGGCGGGTACGGCGGGCATCCACCCGTGGGTCCTCGACTACCTGCGCAACCGCCCCGACCACCTGTGGACCGCGCCGCCGAAGACCGAGGAGCCGTTCTCGACACCGCGCAGCTGGCACATGCTGTCGGACGCCCTGCACTCGTACGGCGACGACGTGTCCGACGAGACGCTCCGGGTCCTTGCCTTCGGCACCTTGTCCGCCGCGCACGCGTCGGCGTTCCGCGCGTACGTGAAGACGGTCCGGCACGCGTTCGGGCTGGACGCCGTACTGAAGGGTGAGACCGGCTGGCCGTCCGCCCCGGAGGACCGGGACCTGCTGTACTTCCTGGCCGAGACGTTCCGTGCCCGGCTGATCAAGGAGCTGTCCGCGGACAAGGCGTCGGCGAGCCCTGCCGCTCGTCAGCTCGCGCACCGCGGTAAGGCGCTGCTGGTCGAACTGGCGGAGATCTCACTGGAGGTGGCGCAGGTGGTGATCGCTGCCGACGACGACGGCCGCCCGGTGCTGCCGACGTGGTTCCTGGTCGAAGTCAGCCGCGACCTGCCGCGGCTGGTGGCGGCACGTGCCTAAGCGGAAGAAGGCACAGCGGGACCCGGCGTGGGAGGCGATCCAGTCCGGTTGGGGCATCATCGCGCGGCACCCGCTGTTCGCGCCGATGGCGGACTGGACGCACAGCCCGCTCAGGGACGACAGCTGCCCGGCGGACGGCTGGGCGACGATCGACTCGAACGGTCAGATCCGCACGCACCGGACGCGCCGGGCCACACCAGAGCAGTGGTCGTGGGTCTTCGCGCACCTACTGATCCACCTGGGCCTCGGCCACGCCGAACGCGACCTGCCAGCACCTGACCAGGCCGCCGGCGCCGCGAACGACGTGGCGGTCAACCGCTACCTCCAGTCGCTCAAACTCGGTACGCCGGTCGTTGAGCTGCCGCCGGACTTCCCCGCACTGGAGGAGGACGCGCTGGCGCGGCTGTGGCGGCGCACCGACGTACCGGCCGAGTACGAGCGTCTGGGAGTGGCCGGTCATGCGCCTGATGTGCAGACCGCCCGCTGGAACGGCTGGGGCAAGCCGCCGAACTGGGGTGAGCTGTTCGCCGCAGGTCTGTCCGCCGCGGCTGCTGCGGCTGTCGAGGTTGCTGGTGGCGCACGCTCGTCACTGACCGCAGGCGGCGGCCGGGACAAGTGGGACCTGGCACTCGGCTGGTTCGTTTCGTCGTACCCGCTGCTCGGTGCGATCGCTGCGAGCATGACGATCGTCGCGGAGGCTGAGCTCGCCCGCGGCTGGGACATCCGGGTCGCGGCGGTCAACGCGTCCGCCGGCGAGATCTACGTGAACCCGCTGACCAGCCTGACGCTGAGCGAGTGGCGGTTCGTCATGGCCCACGAGATGCTGCACGCCGCGCTGCGGCACGGCGAGCGTGTCGGCGGCCGCGACCCGTACCTGTGGAACGTCGCCGCCGACCTGGTCATCAACGGCTGGCTCCTGGAGATGGGTGTCGGCACCATGCCCGACGGTGCGCTCCACGACCTGGCGCTGAAGGGTATGTCCGCCGAGGAGGTCTACGACCGCATCACCACGGACCTGCGCCGCTACCGCAAGCTGGCGACGCTCCGCGGCGTCGGCCTGGGTGACGTACTCGGCCACCCGCTCCCGCACTCCGGTGAGGCTGCACGGGCTGCCGGTCTGGACGACATCTACCGACGCGCCCTGAGCACCGGACTGGCGTACCACGACCCAGCACGCGGCACGCTGCCCGCCGGACTGGTCGAGGAGATCCGCGCGCTGGACCACCCGCCACTCGCCTGGGACGCACAGCTCGCCCGCTGGTTCGAGGAGCACGTCCCCGCGGTCGAGAAGACCCGCACGTACGCACGGGCCTCCCGACGCCAATCCGGTACGCCGGACATCCCACGCCCCGGCTGGATCCGCCCGGTCGAACTGGAACGGCTCCCGACGTACGGCGTCGTCCTGGACACCTCGGGCTCGATGGACCGCGAGCTGCTCGGCAAGGCGCTCGGAGCGATCGCGTCGTACTCATGCGCCCGCGACGTACCGGCCGCGCGAGTGGTGTACTGCGACGCCGCGGCGTACGACGCCGGCTACGTGCCGGTGGACGACATCGCCGGCCGCGTGAAGGTCCACGGTCGCGGCGGGACCGTTCTGCAACCCGGTGTGGATCTGCTGGAGCGTGCGGACGACTTCCCGCCCCACGGCCCGATCCTCCTCATCACCGACGGCCAGTGCGACGTCGTCCGCGTCCGCCGAGAACACGCCTGGCTGATCCCCCGCAGCGCATCCCTCCCCTTCACCGCAAGAGGTCCCGTGTTTCGCGTGGAGTGAACAGGCCCGGCTGACGGCGAACAGGCGGCGCTCCTCCCCAAACTGGTTTGGGGAGCGTCTGCGCGCGGATCGGGGAGTCCTACCTCCCGATCCGGGTAGACAGGACTCCCCGAACCAGTTTGGGGCTCACAAGCACGGCGCTCCGGCCCAGCACCAGCACGCCCTTAGTGCTGCGACATGATCGGTCTCCCCCGTGTCCCCGAGGTCCCCCGGGGATCTCCGCTCACCGTAACCCTCCGTGATCGACGCTGCCTTGGTCCAAAGGTCCTCCCGATCCGGCCAGAGGTCCTGAGCTGGCGACCGCACTTCTCGCACTGTTTCGCCTGGAGTGAACCGTGTCTGCTCCGGGCGAACAGGCGTAGTCGGGTGACTCTGCGGAGTGACAGGTTCACAGGCATGGCCTGGGTCGTGAGGGGCGAGTTCCGGAAGCTGTGGATCGGACAACTGGTGTCCGCGTCGGGCAGTGCGGTCACCACTGTCGCGCTGCCGCTGGTGGCTGTGGTGACCCTGCAGGCCTCGGCCGTGGAGATGGGTGCGTTGTCCGCGTTGTCGATCGCACCGCATCTGGTGTTCGGGCTGCTGGCCGGCGTCTGGGTCGACAGGTGGTCGCTGCGTCGCGTGCTGATCTGGACCGACGTCGGACGGCTCCTCCTACTCGGCTCGGTGCCTGCGACCGCAGCGATGGGGTGGCTGCACATCGAGCAGCTGTACGCCGTCGCCGTACTGACCGGAGTGCTGACCCTGCTGTCCGACACCGCGTCGCAGACGATGATCCCGTGGCTGGTGCCACGTGAGGACCTGATGCGGGCGAACAGCGCGGCGCTGCTCAATCTCAACCTCGCCTCCACGCTCGGACCGTCCGCGGCCGGATTCCTCGTACAGGTGCTCACGGCACCGTTCGCGATCGTCGTCGACGCCGCGTCGTACGTCGTGTCCACGATCGCGGCGTACCTGCTCCGCGAGCCCAGCCGTGCACCCGCACCCGAGCGGTCCGAGGTGCGGCTGTCGGCGGGTCTGCGGGTGCTCTTCGGCGACCGGATGCTCAGGCCGCTCGTGATCTCGGCAGGTATCGCTGCCATGGCCGGATCGATGTCGGGCCCGCTGGTGGTTCTCTTCCTGATCCGTGAGCTGCACAAGTCACCTGCGTTCGTCGGTCTGTCCATGACCGCGTTCGGAGCTGCTGCGGTGGCCGGTACCTTCATCGCCCCCGCCTGGTGCCGCCTGGTCGGTCTCGGCCGCTCCTACCTGTCCGGTGTGGTCCTCGCATCACTCAACGGCGTCGCCCTGTTCACCGGCGTGACACCAGTGATCCTCCTCGGACAGGTACTCGCCGGACTCGGAATGTCCCTGTTCGCCGTGCCGCAACGCACCCTGCGCCAGGCGCTCGCGCCGCCGCACCTCGTGGGGCAGGTAACCGCGTCCTGGCGCACCCTGGTCATCGGCGGCCAGACGGTCGGCGCAGCGGCCTCCGGCGTCCTGGCCACCGCCCTGCAGATCCGTCCCACCCTGCTGATCGCGACCGCCGGCATGCTCGCCGGGCTCGTGATCGCCGCCGCGTCCCCGCTCCGCGGACTCCGCGATCTGCCGGAAGCGGCGCGATCGATGGCCCGCCAGTGATAGCGAATCGCGATAGGTCCGGGACCCCCTTCCGCCTGGGGCCACGACGGCCTATTGCAACAAGTGGTAATTCATCGGCAGGGAATGGAATTCGCGCGACAAGCGCTTACCTACTGAGCGATACTGGAAAGTGCGCCGTTTTCAGGTCGCAAAACCCCTTTGACTCGAAGTAGATGGGAAGTGCGCCCGTCCAGATGCCCTCAGAGCACACTGTCCAAGCGCCGTCGATTGCAGCCCCTACCACCCGTGCCCCAGAACGCAGCCGCAACCTGTGGCGGCTCCGTCCTTACCTGAAGCCACACCGTTGGCGCCTCGCGGTGATGTTTTCCACCGCCATGCTGGGCGTCGGCGTCAGTCTCGCCGTACCGCTGGTCACCCGAGCCATCATCGACGGTCCGGTCACCCGCCGCGAGCTGAGCATGCTGGTCCCACTCGCACTACTGGCCCTCGGGCTCAGCATCTCCGAGGTCATCCTGGTCTGGATGCGCCGCTGGGCGCAGTCCCGGACCGTCAGTGACCTCGAGGCCACGCTCCGGCACGACCTGTACGTCCGTCTGCAGTCACTGCCGATGGAGTTCCACACCCGCTGGCAGAGCGGTCAGCTGCTCTCCCGCGTCACCACCGACCTGTCCACCATCCGCCGGTTCATGGGCTTCGGCCTGCTGTTCCTGGTGATGAACATCCTGCAGCTGGTCGTGGTCACGATCCTGCTGCTCCAGCTGTACTGGCCGCTCGGCCTCGTGGTCCTGGTGGCCGCCGTGCCGATCGTCATGGTGTCGCTGAAGTTCGAGAAGAAGTACCTGCGGATCTCCCGCAAGGTCCAGGACCAGCAGGGCGACCTGGCCACCCGGATCGAGGAGTCGGCGCTCGGCTTCCGGGTGATCAAGGCGTTCGGCCGGCGGCCGCACGTCCAGGGCCAGTTCGACGACGAGGCGACCACGTTGTACGACACCGAGGTCGAGAAGGTGCGGCTCTCGTCGCGGTTCTGGAGCTTCCTCGGCGTCATCCCGAACCTGACCCTGGTGATCGTCCTGCTGCTCGGCGCGCTCGCCGTCGGCCGGGAGGCGATCACGCTCGGCACCCTGGTCGCGTTCATCACGCTGATGCTGTCCCTCGTCTGGCCGGTCACCTCGCTCGGCGCGATCCTGGCGATGGCGCAGGAGTCGATGACCGCGGCAGACCGGATCAGCGAGATCCTGGACACCTACTCGGTGATCAAGGAGGGCCCGGAGGAGCTCACGCACCCGCGTGGTCACCTGCGCTTCGAGCACGTCGGGTTCCGGTTCTCGGACGACTCCACCGAGGTGCTGCACGACATCAACCTGGACCTGACCCCCGGTACGACGCTCGCACTGGTCGGCGCCACGGGGTCCGGCAAGACCACTCTGACCGCTCTGGTCCCCCGGCTGTACGACGTGACTGCCGGACGGATCACCATCGACGGGCACGACATCCGGGACCTGTCCCTGGTGTCGCTGCGGACGGCTGTCGCGTCCGCGTTCGACGACCCCACCCTGTTCTCCATGAGCGTCCGGGAGAACCTGACCCTCGGCCGTCCGGACGCCACCGAGGCAGATGTCCAGCAGGCGCTGGACATCGCTCAGGCGCAGTTCGCCAACGACCTCCCCTGGGGTCTGGACACACGCGTCGGTGAGCAGGGCATGTCGCTGTCGGGTGGTCAGCGGCAGCGGCTCGCACTGGCTCGTGCAGTGCTCGCCAAGCCCGCAGTACTGGTGCTGGACGACACCCTGTCCGCTCTCGACGTACACACCGAGGCGCTGGTCGAGGAAGCACTGCAGAACGTGCTCTCCGAGACCACCGGCATCGTGGTCGCGCACCGCGCGTCGACCGTGATGCTGGCCGACCAGGTGGCCCTGCTGCAGAACGGCACGGTCACCCACGTAGGAACCCATCACGAGCTGCTGACAACGGTCCCGGCGTACCGGCACCTGCTCGCAGCGGAGGAAGAGGAGGTGCACGCATGACAACGACCCAGCAGACACCTCCTCAGGCCTCGGAACCGGAGAAGGCCCAGGACGAGCTGCAGCCGGAGGAGCAGAAGTGGCGGGGTCTGTTCGAGGAGGACCCCGACCGGGAGATCTCTCGTGCGACCAGCATCCGGCTGAAGGAGGACTCCCGGAAGCTGCTGGGTGAGCTGCTCCGGCCGTACAAGAAGCTCATCTGGCTGCTGGTCGCGATCGTGATCGTCGAGAACGCGGCCCGGCTCGCCGTGCCGTACCTGGTCCACCTGGGCATCGACAACGGCATCCCGCCGATCCTGGCGGGCGAGGGCTCCCAGGAGCTGGTCACGATCGTCATCGTCGTCCTGGCGTCGGCGTTGCTCCAGGCCTTTGCGCGGCAGCTGTTCCTGATGCGCTCGGGCCGTCTCGGTCAGACCATCCTGCTCGGGCTGCGCAAGCGGGTGTTCGACCACTTCCAGCGGCTCAGCCCGGCGTTCCACGACAAGTTCACCTCGGGCCGGGTGATCTCCCGGCTGACGTCCGACGTCGGCGTCATCGACGAGATGCTGGCGAGCGGGTTCGACAGCCTGGTCACCGCGGTGCTGACGCTGGTCGGCACGTCGATCATCCTGCTCACGCTGGACGTGAAGCTCGGTCTGCTCGCCCTGCTGTCGTTCCCGGCGCTGCTGATCCTGACAGCGTGGTTCCGGAAGCGGTCCGCGGCGGTCTACCGGCAGACGCGGGAGGCCGTCGTCCTGGTCATCGTGCACTTCGTCGAGTCGATGACCGGGATCCGCGCGGTGCAGGCGTTCCGCCGGGAGCCGCGCAACGAGGAGATCTTCCACGGCGTCAACGACCGGTACCGGAAGGCGAACCTCGAGGCGTTCCGGCTGAACGCGGTCTTCATGCCGGCGATCAAGGGCGTCGGCAACATCACGATCGTCGCGATCCTGGCGTACGGCGGTTACCAGGCGTACCACGGGCACGTGACGGTCGGCGTACTGACCGCGTTCCTGCTCTACCTGCGGCAGTTCTTCGAGCCGCTGCAGGACATCACGCAGTTCTACAACACGTTCCTGTCCGCTTCGGCGGCGCTGGAGAAGCTGTCCGGCGTACTGAACGAGACACCGGACGTGCCGGAGCCGATCAAGCCGGCCAAGCCAGGTCCGGCCCACGGTCATCTGGAGCTGCGGAACGTGCGCTTCGAGTACGTCGACGGCGTACCGGTGCTGCCCGGTCTACAGCTGGACGTGCCGGCCGGTCAGACCCTGGCCCTGGTCGGTACGACGGGTGCCGGCAAGACCACCATCGCCAAACTGGTGGCGCGGTTCTACGACCCGACGAGCGGGCACCTGCTGCTCGACGGTGTCGACCTCCGGGACCTGGCCGAGGACGACCTGCGCGAGCGGGTCGTGATGGTGACGCAGGAGAACTTCCTGTTCACCGGCTCGGTCGCCGACAACATCCGGTTCGGCAAACCGGGCGCGACGATGGAGGAGGTCGTCGAGGCCGCGAAGGTGATCGGCGCGCACGACTTCATCACGGCGCTGCCCAACGGGTACGAGACCGCGGTCGAGAAGCGTGGTTCCCGGCTCTCGGCGGGTCAGCGTCAGCTGGTCGCGTTCGCCCGGGCGTTCCTGGCGAACCCGGCCGTACTGATCCTGGACGAGGCGACGTCCAGCCTGGACATCCCCAGCGAACGCCTCATCCAGCGGGCGCTGCGGACTATCCTGGCCGACCGTACGGCGATCGTCATCGCGCACCGGTTGTCCACCGTCGAGACCGCCGACCGCGTCCTGGTCCTTGAGCACGGCCGGATCATCGAGGACGGCGCGCCCGACCGACTCATCACCATGGACGACGGCCACTACGCCGGACTCCACCAGGCCTGGGAAGACTCACTGGCCTGACAGCCCTGGGCGCGTGGGGTTCTCCCCACGCGCCCAGTCTGTTGTCCGGAGGGCCGCATTCGTCTCCTGTACGACGGCCCACGCGTCGGCGACCGGTCCGACGTGCCGGAGCTTGTCCGGGTTCACCACCGCACGGATGGCCTGGATCTGCCCGTCGACGATGTCGAGCGCCCACGTGTTGACCACTCGGCCGTCGCCGTCGCGGAAGATCGCGCCGGGCTGACCGTTCACCACCTGCGGTTCCACAACGCCACCGATCTGCAGGAAGGGCCCAGCCAGCGCAGCCAGCATGCCTGCCACGTTGCGGGCGCCGGCAACGACACCTCGGCCCCACTGCGGCGCCTTGCCGCCCGCGTCGCCGACAAGCTGCACATCCGCGGCCAGGAACTCCATCAAGTTGCCGACAGCACCCTCTTTGAACGCCTCGAAGAACCGCACCGCCAGCTCTTCCCGCTCCCGCTGGTCAGCGGCGAACCTCGGCCGCCCCGCGTCCATGTGCCGACGGGCACGGACCACCAACTGACGGCACGCCGCTTCCGAGCGCCCCACGGCCGACGCCACCTCCGCGAACCCGAAGCCGAACACCTCCCGCAGCACGAACGCCGCCCGCTCCAGCGGTGACAGCCGCTCCAGCAGGAGCAGCGCGGCCATCGACACCGAGTCAGCCAGCTCAGCCGCCCGCTCCGGGTCCTCGTACGGGTCGGACAGCAACGGCTCCGGGAACCACGGCCCGACGTACTCCTCTCGCCGGTGACGAGCGGACCGCAGTACGTCGACCGAGATGCGGGTGACGACCGCGGACAGAAAGGCCTTCGACGACACCGGCTCCGTCCGCGACCCGGCGTACCGGAGCCATGTGTCTTGTACGGCGTCCTCTGCCTCGCTGACGCTGCCGAGGATCCGGTAGGCGATCGAGAACAGCAGCGGTCGCAGCTCCTCGAACTCCTCGACGCGGGCGCGCATCAGGCCAGCTCTGCCTTGAAGCCCTGCCGCCACGACGGGTACTGCAGCTCCCAGCCGAGCTCCCGCTTCGCCTTGGCGTTGGAGAAGCCGCGTCCCTCGGTCATCATCACCACGGCCTGGTCTCCCGCCAGCCGCCGCGCCAGCCACACCGGCACGCGCAGCGGTGGCTTCGCGCCGGCGCACTCTGCCAGGTACGGCAGCCAGTCGCTGGCCGGCGCCGGGACGTCGTCGACGATGTTGAACACACCAGTGGCCTTCTGCTCCACAGCCAGGACGGTAGCGCTCGCAGCGTCGTCGAGGTGCACCCAGGAACTGTAGCCAGTGCCGCGCCCCACAAGCGGGTACTGGCGTTTGCGCACCAGCTCCACCTGGTCGTCGATGGCCCCCGGCCCGTAGAAGGCGCCGTACCGCATGACAGCCCCACCGATGTTCAGCACGAGGTCCTCGATACGGCTCAGCGCCTTGAGGCCGACGTACGCCGCTGTTCCCTCCAGGAGGTCCAGCGGGTCCTCCTCCGTCTTGACCCAACCGCCCTCGCGAATGCCGTTCCAGCTCGCGTAGGCCTGCGCAACGAAGTGCGGGACGCCTACCGCCTCGGCCGCAGCCAGCAGGTGGTCAGTGCCCTCGGTGCGCAGTCTGTTCGTCTGGGCGAACCAGCGGTCCGGATGCTTGATGTCCGGCTTGCCCGCGTGCGTCATCGAGATCGCAGTCATCTGATGCACGATCACGTCCGGCCTCGCCAGCGCGACAGCCTCGCCGACAGCGGCTCCGTCCAGCCCGTCCATCACCACACCCTCAGCACCCGCTGCCGCGATCAGCTCCAGCTTCGCCGCACTCGTCGTACTGGCCGTCACCTGATGCCCACGAGCCACCAGCTGCGGCACCAACCGCCGACCCAGCACACCGCTTCCACCAGCAACAAACACCCGCATCCTCAACACACTCCTCATCCGGTTTCGCTCCCGAGACGAGACAGCACCGCCGTCCGTGACATGACGAGTTTGGGAAGAATATTTCGGAAGTCGTCGGTGAGCTGTTGACCGGTTGCGTCCGGCCATTTAGTTTGGGCCGCGATCAAAATCGGAGGTCAGGCTGATGAACCGACGTACCGGAGTCCGGCGATGGCTCGCCGCGACGGCCGCAGCGGTGAGTACGGCGCTGTTTCTCGGCGCGACGCCCGCGCTGGCAGACCCGCCGGAGCCGAGTCCGGCCGAGCGCCCGCTGTTCGACACGGGCCCGGCCAGGGACGCGATCCGCCGCCTTGTCGGCACGCGGCACGGGAGCCAGATCACCCTGGCGACGATCCGGGCCTCCGAGGGCCGCGACACGTTCCGGATCACGGGCCGCGGCGCGCGCCCGGTGGTCGAGGGCAGCAGTACGTCGGCCCTGCTGATGGGGTTCAACTGGTACCTCAAACACGTCGTGAAGGCGGACATCTCCTGGACCGGCGACCAACTCGACCTCCCCCGCGTGCTGCCCGCGCCGCCGGAACCGATCGAGAAGTCGTCGGCGGTCAAGCACCGGTTCGCCGGGAACGACACCGAGGACGGGTACTCCGGGCCGTACCGGACGTTCGAGGACTGGGAACGGCTGATCGACGTCCAGGCGCTGCACGGCGTGAACGAGATCTTCATGCCGATCGGCACCGAGGCCGTCTACTACGAGGCACTGCAGTCGTTCGGCTACCGTGCGGACGAGCTGCGCGCGTGGATCCCGAGCCCCGGGTACCAGCCGTGGTGGCTGCTGCAGAACATGTCGAACTTCACCGCGCCCGTCAGCGCCGACGTGATCCGGGCCCGCACGGACCTCGGCCGACGGATCGCGGACCGGATGCGATCTCTCGGGATCACGCCCGTTCTGCCGGGCTACTTCGGAACGGTGCCGCGGGACTTCGAGGTGAAGAACCCCGGTGCCACCACGGTTCCGCAGGGCACCTGGGTCGGACTGGACCGGCCGGACTGGCTGGCGCCGACCGATCCCCTCTTCAGTCAGGTCGCGGCGCGCTTCTACCAGGTGCAGGAGCGGCTGCTGGGCAAGTCGTCGATGTTCAAGATGGATCTGCTGCACGAGGGCGGCCGGCCCGGCAGCATCTCCGTCGGCCAGGCGTCCGTGGCCGTGCAGAACGCCTTGGACAAGGCACATCCAGGCGCTATCTGGGCGATCCTCGGCTGGCAGAGCAACCCGCGCCCGGAGACGATCGCGGCCATCGACCGGAGCCGGATGCTGGTCGTCGACGGCCTGTCCGACCGGGCCTTGAGCCCTGACCGCGAGACCGACTGGTCAGGTACGCCGTATGCGTTCGGCTCGATCTGGAACTTCGGCGGGAACTCGACCATGGGTGCTCCGATCCGCGCCTGGAACGAGCGGTTCTGGGCTTCGCTGGCGAAGCCGGGGTCGGCCCTGTCCGGCATCGCGATCATGCCCGAGGCCAGCTACAACAACGCCGTCGCGATGGAGTTCCTCGCCGAGCTGCCGTGGCACGACGGCCCGGTGGACCTCGACCAGTGGTTCGCCGACTACGCGGACGCGCGATACGGCGGAACCGATCCGATGGCCCGGAAGGCCTGGCAAATCCTGGCCGGGACCGCCTACTCGATTCCCCCGAACGGCGGCCGTTCCTCGGGACACGGCGGCCTGTTCGCGGCGATCCCGAGCCTGACGGTCCAGCGGCCGCACAGCTGGGCGCAGGCTGCCTTCGCCTACGATCCGGCGGCATTCGCGGGTGCGCTGCCGGCTCTGCTCGCGGTCGATGAGTCGCTGCGCAACAACCCGGCGTACCGCAATGACCTGCTGGAGGTCGCTCGCCAGTCCGTCGCCGACAGGTCCCGTACGTTGCTGCCACAGATCCGATCGGCGTACCAGGCCGGCGACCTCCAGCGCTTCTCGCAGCTGACCGACACGTGGCTCGGCTACATCGCTGGTGTCGACGACCTGGTCGGCACCAACGAGCAGTACCTGATCGGGAGCTGGCTCGCCAAGGCCAAGAGCTGGGGCGCGAACAGCGCCGAGTCCGCGCAACTCGAGTACGACGCGCGCAAGCAGCTCACCTCGTGGGGACTGCGCACCACCGACCTGCAGGACTACGCGTACCGCGAGTGGTCCGGCCTGCTGGACGGCTACTACGCCCCACGCTGGCAGCAGTACTTCGACGGACTGAAGACCGCTCTCAGCACAGGCACTGCAGCACCGGCGATCGACTGGTACGACGTGGCGGAACGGTGGTCGTCCGATCGCAGCGCCTACCGCACCAAGCCGACCGGCGACACCTACGCGGAAGCCGCCAAGCTGCTGGACCGGCTCCGCAACGACGACTACGACCTGACGCTGGCACTGCGCCCGACCGGGACTGTGGACGCGTCAGGGTCTGCACGCGTCACCGCGACAGTGACGAACACGAACTACTTCGCCGCGCTGACCGGGCTGGCGTTCGACATCTCAGCGCCTGCTGGGACAGCAGTCGAACCAGTGGGCGACGCACCGAGCGAGATCGGACCAGGTGGCACGGTCACACGTTCCTGGACTGTCCGCGGTGGTGATGGTCTGCCCAGCCAGGTGTCGCTGGAGGTGACGATGCGGTCCGACCAGTCCGAGCTCCGGAAGGCGACCGCCGTACTGCCGGTGGCCGCGGACGGCCGGTACCAGCTGAGCGATCTGGAGTTCTCGTCCTCGCGGAACCACGACGGCCTGTACCCGGTCGCACGGGACACCGTCACGCCCGCGACGCCGTCGGGTAACGGCCAGCCGATCCTGCTCGACGGTGTTGCCTACAGCAAGGGTCTCGGCACCAACTCGAACGCCGACGTACGGTTCGAGCTCGGCGGCGACTGCCGACGGTTCACCACGGTGGTCGGCATCGACGACGCGATGAACCACACCGCCGACGGCGATGCGGTCGTCCGCGTCTTCGGCGACGGCCGGCTGCTGTCGGAGACCGGCGTACTGCGCAGCGGCATCACCGGCACCGGCACGAAGGCGGCCGTGGTCGACGCGGATGTCACCGGCGTACGGCAACTGCGGTTGCAGGTGCACCAGTACGACGCCAACCGCTACTTCGACGCCGTGTCGTTCGGCGTTCCGACGGCCACGTGCTCCGCACCGCCACCGATCTCCTTGAGCTACGGGAAGCCGGCAACCGCCACCAGCACGGACGGGAGCCACGTGCCGGCTGACGCGCTCGACGGCAACCTGAGCACTGGCTGGTTCTGTGCTCCGCAGCAGTGCGCCGGCCAGCCGTCGTCGCTGCAGGTGGACCTCGGCGCCGCTCACGCGCTGTCGAGCGTCCGGGTGACGCCGTACTACGCGGACGGCCGCTCGTACCTCTATCGTGTCGACGGAAGCGTGGACGGGCAGACGTGGACCCGGCTGGCCGAAAAGGTGACCCACAAGGCGCAGACTGATCTGGGCGATCGGTACGACGTGTCAGGCGAGTACCGGTACGTCCG
Organism: Kribbella soli; assembly: GCF_004331345.1. Taxonomy (GTDB): domain Bacteria; phylum Actinomycetota; class Actinomycetes; order Propionibacteriales; family Kribbellaceae; genus Kribbella; species Kribbella soli. The sequence goes on from NZ_SJJZ01000003.1 coordinate 1,465,705, forward strand.
GGTGACCGGCTCCGGGAACACCGCCAACGCCTACACGCTGCACCTCCAGGAGCTGGCGGTGTACGGCGTGGGCTGATGCGGCGCTCAGCGGAAGGCAGGGATGACGAAGGCGATACGGATCACCGAGAAGGTGACGCCCGGCGTTCTCCGCGAGCGCAACACCCGACTGGTCCTGCAAACGGTGCTGATCGGTGACGGCAGCATGTCCCGCGCGGACATCTCGCGTTCGACCGGGCTGGCGCGCGCGGTGGTGTCGGAGATCGTCGAGTCCCTGATGGCACAGCACCTGGTGGTCGAGGAGGTCGGGACGCCGAGCGGCCGTGGCAAACCCGCGAAGCCGCTCCGCGTCGACACCGACCGGCAGTGCCTGCTGATGGCGGACCTGCGGCCGACCGAAGTGGTCGCAGGGGTGGTGGGACTGGACGGGGTGATCGGCTCGACCGGCCGGGTGGACCTGCCACCGAACCCCGGCGTCGACGACGTGATCCGCGTCCTGGACAGCTTCCTGCGTCAACTCGCAGCCGACGACGGGCGCGCCGTACTCGCCGCTGGTGTCGCTGTTCCCGCGATGCTGTCACCGGAGCAGGGCATCGTCGAGTCGATCCAGTTGCGCTGGACCGACGTCGACCTCGCCGGACCGCTGCAGGAGGCCCTCGGGTACGACGTCGTACTGGTCAACGACGCGACCGCGGTGGCGATGTCCGAACTGTCGCACCAGAGTCAGGCCGGTGGCAGCGTCATCGTGCTGCACATCGCCGGTGGTATCGGGTCCGCGATCATCCTCGACGGGCGCGTGCACCTGGGTGAGCGGCAGCGGGCCGGCGAGGTCGGGCACATCGACGTCGGCGTGAGCGACCGGCGCTGCAAATGCGGCCGTACGGGCTGCCTGGAAACGGTGGCGAACCTGCCCGCGATCCTGGGCGACGCCTCGGTCGAGGATCTCGACGCTGTCTCGTCTCCGGGCGAGGACCCGGCGCTGCGAGCGCTCGCCGAACGGGTCGACCACGCCGGTCGTAGCCTCGGTGCCCTGGTCTGCGTACAAGCGGCGATCCTGGACATCCCGGACGTGGTGATCGACGGCCCGGTACGCCGGGCGGGCGCACGGCTCCTCGACGCCATCGAGCAAGAGCTCGCGCGCCGTCTGCCCGCGGTCGACGTACGTCGGCCACGCTTCTCGACGATGGCCGACCAGAGCAAGATGCACGGCGCCGCAGCCGCGGCGATGCTGCACGAACTCGGCGTCCTGTGGCACAGCTCGCCGGACCGCGCCTGACTGTCCTAGGGCGCCGGTACCGTGAAGGGCATGTTGACGACGCTGGCGGTGGAGAACTACCGGTCGCTGCGGCGGGTGGTCATGCCGTTACGCGGTCTGAACGTCGTGACAGGGGCGAACGGGACGGGTAAGTCGAGTCTCTACCGGGCGCTTCGGTTGCTGGCTGATGCTTCGCGCAACGGTGCGGTGGCGGCGCTGGCGCGAGAGGGCGGGCTGCAGTCGACGCTGTGGGCGGGACCGGAGCACGTCCGGAAGGATCGGCCCACGCAAGGCACCCGGCGGACCGGGCCGGTGACGTTGCGGATGGGGTTCGCGGGGGACGACTACGGCTATCTGATGGATCTCGGGCTGCCGATCCCGAACGGATCGGAGTTCGATCTGGATCCGGAGATCAAGCGCGAAGCCTTGTGGGCGGGGCCGTTCCTGCGGCCGGCGGCGTTGCTGGTCGAGCGCACCAACCACGAGGTGCGGATCCGTACGGCGAGTGGTGAATGGCAGCGCGGCGGGCACCAGCTCCAGACGTTCGACAGCATGTTGAGCGAGTTCGCGGACCCGGAGCGCGCGCCCGAGCTGCTGCTGGTGCGGGAACGCCTGCGGGGGTGGCGGTTCTACGACCACTTCCGCACCGACGCGACAGCACCCGCCCGCCGGGTACAGGTCGGCACGCGCACCGCCGTACTCTCCGCGGACGGCGCGGATGTGGCAGCGGCCTTGCAGACGGTTCGGGAGCTGGGTCCCCGAGGGGCATTGGACGAGGCGATCGAGCTCGCGTTCCCCGGGAGCCGCGTCCAGATCACCAACACCGCGGGCCGTTTCGAGATCGCCTTTCACCAGCACGGACTGCTGCGTCCGCTCTCCGGCGCCGAGCTGTCCGACGGCACCCTCAGATATCTGCTGTGGGTCGCCGCGCTGCTCACCCCGAGACCGCCCGAACTGCTCGTCCTCAACGAGCCCGAGACCAGCCTCCACCCCGATCTCCTGCCGGCGCTGGCCAACCTGGTGGTCACCGCGGCGAAGGAGACCCAGGTCATCGTCGTCACCCACTCCCGCCCGTTCATCGCGTCGATGGAGGCCCTCTCCCCCGATCTCCAGACGATCGAACTCGTCAAGGGGAAAGGCGCGACGACCATCACCGGCCAAGGCCCACTGGACGAGCCGCCGTGGAAGTGGCCGACGCGTTAGGGCTTGACGCTCTCGAAACGGACGAGGATCACGGACCCGGCCGCGGACAGGACGAAGCCGGCGATGGCGGCCGGCCACCATCCGGCGCGTACGGCGTCGTCGAGGACGAAGACGCCGACAGCGGCCGGCGTGATGGTCTGCAACGCGATCATCGGCGTGGTGGCCAGCGTCACCGAACCGCGTTGGAGGGCCAGCGAGTAGAGGATGAACGCGAGCGCCCCGCTGATCGGCAGCGTGTACAGCGTCGGGCTCCGGACGAGTTCGCTCATCGACCCGTCCTGCAACAAGCGCGCCGAGATCGCAACCCCGGCGTACCCGAGACCGGCGAGCAGGCCGAGCAGCGCCGTGGAGACACCATGCTGCGAACGACTGGCGACGGCACCCAGTACGGCGATGACGACGAGCCCCACGATGATGCCGATCGTGAGCCCGTGATGCTGCGCGCTGTCGCCCGCATCGCCCGCCGCCACCGCGAGCAGACCGAGCCCCACGCAGACGCCGATCACCGCGGACCACTCGAGCGCACTCAGCTTGTCCGACATCAGCCGGGTCGCGAGCAACGCGGTCACGACCAGACTGACCGCGATCCCGGCCTGCGCGAGGTACAACGGCAGCAGCCGCAGCGCGACGAAGTGCAGTCCGAAGCCGGCGAGGTTCAGCGCCAGCGCACCGAGGAACGCGGGCTGCTTGAGCAGCGCGACCACGAACCCACCGAGCCGCCGCGGGTTCAGCTCCGACTCGGTCGGCACCTTCCGCGAACCGACGGCCTGCAGGATCGCGCCAACGCCGAACAGCACCGCGGCGCTGAGCGCCGCGCCGAGACCGAGAACCACTAGGCCATGCCTCCCAACCTCACGTCGTAGCGAGCAGGTGCTCGGTGCGGTGCATCGGCGTGCGGGAGCGAAGGTCTCGATGCGGAGCATCGTGGCCTTTGCTCACGTGCGGCGAGGTGCCGTGCCGAGTGCCGCGCAGTAGGCGTGAGGTTGGGAGGCATGGCCTAGGAAACGACCCTGCGACGCCAGGTGAGGTAGAGGCTGAGGCCGCCGTAGTAGACCAGGTAGGCCAGTGAGATCCCGACCACGATCGCGTTCGGGTTCGGCATCTGCGCGAGGAGTACGGCGTACGACGCGAGCCAGATCGCGGTCGTCAACAGGTTCAGCGAGCGGAACGCCTTCGTGCGCGACGGGTACACGTACTTCACCGGGATGAAGACGAGCACCGAGCAGACCACGAGGATGATGCCGGTGCTGACCGGGCTGAGGCCGAGCACCACGACGTAGAACGCGACCACGTTCCAGTAGCTCGGGAAGCCGAGGAAGAAGTGGTCCTCGGTCTTCGCGTCGACCCGGCAGAACTGGTAGCTGGAAGCAAGCAGCGGCAGTGCGCCGAGGACCGCGCCCCAGGTCCCGGACGGCAGGTAGCCACCGGTCCACAGCAGCACGATCGGCGCGAACGCATACGTCAGGTAGTCGACGATGTTGTCCAGCATCGCGCCGTCGAACCACGGGATGGTTTCCTTCACCCGCAGCCGGCGTGCGAGCATCCCGTCGGTCCCGTCGATCACCAGGGCCGCGAGCCCGAGCCAGAGCGCCCGGACGGCGTCGCCGTCGATGGCGGCGATCACGATCAGCAACGCGAGCACCGTTCCGCTCGCGGTATAGGCATGCAGTGCAAGTCCGGCCAGACGCAGCCGCGTCGACCCGACGAACGGTTCCTGCACCGCGTCGTGTGTGGTCAGGACAACTCCCAGAACTCAGGCGACGCAGAGCGTCGGGCCAGGTCGAGGTAGACCCCGCCGTCGCCAGCGTCTCACAAGCCTGGTCCCGCCCCAGTGACCGACCGTCATCTCCCGCCAGATCTTTGCAAGGACTTAGTCAGTCACGGGGCGCTGGGACTACTCGACCGGGTCGAGCAGGAAGAGCGGGATCTTCCGGGTGGTCTTGGTCTGGTACTCGGCGTACGGCGGGTAGGCGGCGACCGCTCGCGGCCACCACTCGTCGTACTCCACGCCCTCGATCTCGCGGGCCACGTACTCCTTGGTGGTCTCGCCGTCCTGCAGGGTGAGCTTCGGGTCGGCCTTCAGGTTGTAGTACCAGACCGGGTGCTTGGGAGCGCCGCCGAGCGAGGCGACCGCGGCGTACACACCATCGTGCTCGACCCGCATCAGCGGGACCTTCCGGATCTTGCCGGACTTGGCGCCGCGCATGGTCAGCAGCACCACCTTCATACCCTTGATGTCGACCGCTTCGGTGGTCCCGGCCGCGGTGACCTTCTCGACCTGGTCCCGCACCCAGCTGGTGGGGCTCGGAGCGTAGTCGTCAGTGTTCGATGTCATGTCACCAATGATAATAGTGACACATCAACATCGACACCCCCGGCGCGTCGGACCGCCCGGTCAGAGCGTCGGGGCCAGGTCGGTCAGGGTGGCGAGGGCGTTGTCCCAGGCCTGGGCGGACTGGTCGGTGTCTTGCTGGTTGTCCAGTCGCTCGAAGCCCGATTCGACGACCAGCAGGCGGGTGCCCTCGCCTTCCGGGGTGAGGGTGAACTCGACCAGGTTCGCGTTGCCCGGCGCCGGTTCCACACCGGGATCGACGGCGTACCGGTACGCGAACCGCCGGCCCGGCTCGACCTTCTCCACGAACCCGAAGAACTCCCCGTGCTCGTCCCAGCGCATCACCAACCGCCCTCCCGGCCGCAGGTCGATCTCCGCGCCGCCGAACGCGTACCACCGGGCGAAGCTCTCCGGCTGCGTCACCGCGGCCCACACCACCTCCGGCCGAGCCTCGACGTACACCTCACGCTCAACGCTGTCCATGCCGACCATCCTGCCAATCAAACGGCGCAGGACCGCAGTTGTGTCGCGGTCGCGATCGTCGCCTCGATCCACCGGCGGCGCAGGAAATGCGCCTTCAGCAGCCGGTGTACGCCGTCCAGCACGACCAGCCGGCCGCGGTACGCGACCAGGTTGATCGGGAAGTCGAGATCCGCGTCCATCACCCGCTGGTAGTGGGCCCGGAAGTTCATCGGCGTCTCCGCGACCTGATGCGGCGTGACCTTGAACCTCTCGCCCTCGAGCTGCCACAGCGGCAGGTCGAACATCCAGACCAGGTCCGCGATCTCGACCGGCTCGACCTTCAGATCGAGCTCCCACAGCTTCGCGAGTTGCCAGCGGTACGGCGGGAAGACCTCGCGCAACGCGTCCGGCATCATCGCGACCAGTTCCTCGAACGAGACCTCCGGCGCCGCCCGATCCGCGCGAGCGCCGAACGTGTCGCCCAGCCCATCGATCGTCACGACGGAGCAGGCTACGCCATCGGCAGGGCGACGACGACCACGTTGCTGAGGTAGACCTCGCCGTTCCAGTCCTCGCACGTCACCAGGACGAGCCGCCCGCGAACACTCTGGTCGAACAACTGCCCGGCACGCTTCGCCAGCGTGGCCTTCCGGTACGTCGCCACAGCGGCAACCCGGTACGCCAACTGACCGCGAGTTGTCGACACCCGCACAACGGACCCCGGAACCAACTTGCCGAGGTTGTCGAACGCGCCGCCGCCGTTGTGGACCGTGTGGCCGGTGATGATGGCGGAACCGCGCTTGCTCCCGGGCTGCGCTCCCCCGGACCACCAGCCGACCTTGGACGGGTCGGACGGCGGGGTCAACGCGGCATGTACGGCGTCGATCGCGAGGACCGGGGCCGTAACGCCCAGCCGCGGGATGCTGATGCCCATAGGCCTTCCGGCGCGCGCTGTCGCCGTACTGCCGGCCGACGAGCTGGGGACAGCTGCAGGCTTACCCAAGCCCGCAGTTGGCGTCGTCGGTGCAGCCAAGGTCGCCGAGCTCGCCGAGGTGGCCGACGGGGTCGGCAGCGTCGACGACGGTGACGCACCGGCTTGCTCGTCACCGCCGAACTGCAGGTACGCACCGGCCCCGAGTACGCCGACACCCACGAGCGCGACCACCCCACTCCACCGAAGTGGAGCAGGGCGGCCGCGTCGACGGGCAGAGCTCATGTCAGGTCACTACTAGGCGCTGTGCGTCCCGCGTCGACGGAGCGCGACGATTCCGGCACCGGCGAGCATCGCACCGCCGGCGGCGAGCAGCAGACCACCCGCGAGACCGAACGGGCTGTTGCTGTCGGCAACCGAGTTGGCGTTCGGTCCGCCGAAGCCGGCGTCGACCTCGGTCGGTACGCCGACCGTCGGGGTGTCACTCGGGACGTCGGAGGCCGGCGTCGACTCGGTGACCGTCGGGGGCGTGTCCGACGGGCTGGTCGACGTACCCGGAGAGGTCGGCGTCGTGGACGGCGTCTCCGACGGGCTCACCGGCGGCGTGTCCGTCGTCGTGGGCGGAGTCGTGGGCGGAGTCGTGGGCGGAGTCGTCGGCGGGGTGTCCGTCGTGGTCGGCGGAGTCGTCGGCGGCGTGTCCGTAGTCGTCGGAGGCGTGGTCGGCGGCGTGGTGGGCGGAGTGTCCGTCGACGTCGGCTGCGTGGTCGGCGGGCTCGTCGGCGGGGTGGTCGGAGGCGTTGTGGTGCAGCCCTCCACCCAGAAGACCTTGTACTTCTTGTTGTTGCCGATCGAGCCAGGCGCCTCGACGGTGATCTTGATGTGGTAGCCCTGCTTCGGATGCGGCTCGCCCGTGAACTTGAGCGTGTACAGGACACTCGCATCCAGGTCGTTGCCGCCACCGGCATCGTCCCCGCCGATGAACGGATGCGGGTCGCCGGAGACGACCGTCACTCCGCCGTCAGCCGTAGGCGCCTGGTCTGCGAACGTCACGGTGGCGTAGTAGTCGGCGCCCTTGTCGTAGTTGTAGAACTCGACCCGGAACTCGCAACCCTGGTGCGGATTGTTGTCGGGCGGCGAACTGATGTCCTTGCCCTCGATCTTGATGGTGCTGTTGTTGCCTGGCGGGTTGTGACCGCCGGTCTGGTCGGCGTTGGCGGACGGCGCGACGAGCAGAGCCGTAGCGCCGAGGAGCAGGGAAAGGGCTCCGGCGCCGGCGAAGATGCCGGCAGCCCGGGAGCGAACGCCCGTGTGGGTCATGTCCATCCTCGAACGAGTGCAGGGGTAAGCCTAGAGAAGTATTTCGGTTTCGTTACAGCAGTCAAGGTTGTTCGGTAACGATTGACCCCGTGTCGTGCGTGGTTGTCCACAGGCCTTCGCGGCGAGGCCTGTGGACAACAATCACGGATGGATCGTGGTGACCCGCCGGTGCGTGATCCGGTCGTTGCCCGGGCTACCTGGCGTGGCGGCCGTGGCGGCGGAGGGAGGCGATCGCACCACCCGCGAGCAGCATGCCTCCGAGCGTCATCAGAATGCCGCCGGTTTCGCTCGTTCGGCTGTCGGTGGTCGCCGCGACCGCGCTGGTCGGCGGACCGGGCAGGCCGGCATCCACAGCAGTCGGTACGCCGGAGGTCGCCGAACTCGTGTGGCGCGTCGGCGCCGGCGTAGTCGAACTCGTCGACGGCCGCCGCGTCGTGGGCTGCACGCTGCTCGGCACCGTGCCCGACGGGGTGCCGGGAGGCACCGTCGGCTTGGTCGGAGGCGTCGTAGGCGTCGTAGGCGGCGTGGTCGGCGGCGTCGTCGGAGGTGTCGTCGGCGGCGTGGTCGGAGGTGTCGTCGGCGGCGTGGTCGGAGGTGTCGTCGGCGGCGTGGTCGGAGGTGTCGTCGGCGGCGTGGTCGGCGGCGTCGTCGGCGGCGTGGTCGGCGGCGTCGTGGGTGGCGTCGTCGGCGGCGTCGTGGGTGGCGTCGTCGGCGGCGTCGTGGGTGGCGTCGTCGGAGGCGTGGTGGGTGGTGGGGCGTCGCAGCCCTTGACCCAGAAGACCTTGTGCTTGGTGTCGCTGCCCTGTGAGCCGGGGGCGTGGATGGTGATCTTGACGTGGTACCCCTGGACGGGATGCGGCTGACCGGTGAACTTCAGCGTGTAGACCGGCCGAGCGTCCAGGTCGTTACCACCACCCGCCGGATCACCGCCGATGAACGGCGTGAGGTCACCGGACACCACCTGCAGCCCGCCGTTGGCCGTCGGCGCCTGGTCCTGGAAGATCACCTGCGCGTTGTACGGCCCCTGGTCGAAGTTGTAGAACTCGACGGTGAACGAACACCCCTGGTGCGGATTGTTCTGCGGCGGCCTGTCGCCGACCTCCACCCCGTCGATCTTGATGGTCCCGTTGTTCCCCGGCGCGACCATCGCCGCACCAGCCATCGCCGCACCGTCCGGCGCAGCATCCGCGCCCGGCCGGACGACCATCGCGGCAGCGCCGATCAGAACTGTGAGCGCTCCAGCAGCCGCCACAATTCCGGCAGCCTGAGCACGAACCCCCTTGACAACCATCCCCAGTCCCCCTGTCTCACCTGCAGCCATAGCCCGGGCGGACATCTCTTCAGCAGTATGACCCTCTCGTTGCCCAAGTCAACAAAACGGGGGATGACAACGAGAGACTTAGTTGCCTCAGGCATGCGCCATGCGGTGGATGATGACGATCGCCGAGTCGTCACCCGTTCCGCCGGCCGAGGCGACCAGCTCCGCGGCGGCCCCCAGGAACGCCTGCCCTACCAGCCGTTCCGCGAATCCCGCCAGCCGGTCCGTACCGCGGCCGATGTCCTGCCGCGGCGTCTCGACCATCCCGTCGCTGTACAGGAACAACGCGTCCCCGAGCTTCAGCAGCCCGTGGTTCACCTCGAACTCCGGCGACTCCATCAGCCCGAGCAACGGCCCGTCCGCGTCCCGCGTCTGCCACCGCCCCGACCACGCATCGAACTGAATCGCGGGCGGATGCCCGGCGGTCCGTACGTCGAATTCGCCGGTCTGCAGGTCCAGCACGACATGCACCACGGTCGCGAAGTCGTCGTCCCAGTCCTGGCGCCGCAGATACCGGTTCGCGGACGGCAGGAACTCCTCCACCGGTACGACGCCCAGCAGTCCGCCGAACGCTCCGGACAGCAGCAGCGCCCGCGTCCCCGCGTCGATGCCCTTGCCGGAGACATCGACCAGCGCCACCTCGAGCAGGTCGCCGTGCATCGTCGACACCACGAAATCACCGGAGAACGTCGACCCGCCGGCGGACTGGATCGCGACCTCGACCCGCCAGCCCGGCGGCAACGGCGGCATCTCTCCTTGCGCGGTGAGCGTGTCCCGCAGCTCCATCAGCATCGACTCGCTCCGGGTGCCGGCGACGCCCAGCCGGCTGCGCACCTTGGCGCTGGTGATCATGATCCAGCCGACGATCAGGAGCACCAGCACGAACCCGATCCGGGGCAGCGTCATTCCGCGGGACAGGACGACGTACGCGCCGAACGCCGTCGTGATCCCGGTCAGTGCCACCAGTTCGCCGAACCGCAGCAGAACGCCGCCGACGACCAGCGGGACGATCAGGAAGGACGCCGGCACCAAGGTCATCCAGATCTCGCTCGCGATGGAGATCACCAGCTGCACCAGCACCAGGGCGACGAACGCCACCCGGTGCGAACGACGGGCACGACGGCCGAGCGCCTCGACCCGGCGGCCGATGCGTCGCACCAGCGCAAGTCCGCCGCTCTTCCTCATGGTGTGAAGAACATAACGGTACCGATCGGTCCGCGCATCAATTCGCAACACAACTGATGGCTTTCAGCTCTTGCGAGTGAGTCCGGTTCGCTGGCATCGGGGACACCAGAACAAGTTACGACCCGCGAGGATCTTCGTCCGGATCACCGACTGACAGACGTAGCACCGTTGCCCTTGGCGCCGGTAGACGTACACCTCACCACCATGGTCGTCCCGGCGCGGGTCACGCCCCATCGCCTCCGGTGTGTGGTCGTCGGCGACGGTGTCGATCCGGCCGGTCTCCACGCCGTACTTCATCAGCGCGAGCAGGTCGTCCCACATGCCCTGCCACTCGCGCTTCTTCACCACGTTGCCGGGCGTCATCGGGTTCAGCTTGGCCCGGAACAGCACCTCGGCGCGATACACGTTGCCGACCCCGCTCAGCACGTCCTGGTTCATCAGCAGCTGACCGATCGGCAGCTTGCTACGGTGGATCCGGTTCCATGCCAGGTCCGGATCCGCGTCGTCACGCAGCGGGTCCGGACCGAGCCGGCCGAGCAGCTTGTCGCGCTCCTCGTCGGTGATCACCTCGCACACGGTCGCGCCGCGCAGATCGGCGTACGACGTGCCGTTCTGCAGCCTGAGCCGGACCTGGCCGACGGGCACGGGCACCGGCGCCGGCCGGATGTCCATCTTGCCGATCAGCCCGAGGTGGATGTGCAGCCAGCCCGCGCCCTCGAAGTCGGCCAGGAAGTGCTTGCCATGGGCCTCGGTCTGACGCAGCAGGTGCCCGTCGAGCAGCGCCGCGCCCTCGGCGAACCGGCCCTGCGGACTCGACGCCCGGACCGGGCGGCCGCCGAACGCGTCCCAGACGTCGTTCGCCAGCCGGTGCAGCGTGTGACCTTCAGGCATGATTCCTCATATGGGGACGACAGGTGGTTCCAAGACACCCACGCCGGCCGTGGTCGGCACGGGCCGGAGTATGCGGGCGCGTGACGTGTCCCGCCCCCGTCAGCCCGTCGTACGCCGGCCGGTGCTGCCGAAGACCGACGCGGACGAGCATGACGATCAGGGCAGCGGCGGGAGCTCGCCGGTCGACTCGTAGCCGGACAGCATCTCGATCCGACGGGTGTGCCGCTTCTCGCCGGAGTAGTCGGTCGCCAGGAACGTCTCGACGAACCCCGTGGCCTCCTCCTCGGAGTGCATCCGGGCGCCGACGCTGATCACGTTGGCGTTGTTGTGCTCGCGGCCGAGACGTGCGGTGTCGGTGCTCCAGGCCAGCACCGCGCGGACGCCCTTGACCTTGTTCGCGGCGATCTGCTCGCCGTTGCCCGAGCCACCGACGACGATGCCCAGACTGCCCGGCTCGTCGACCACCGCCAATCCGGTGCGCAGGCAGTACGGCGGGTAGTCGTCGACGGCGTCGTACACCGCAGGACCGTGGTCCACGACGTCGTGCCCGGCAGCGGTCAGGTGCTGCACCAGGTGGTTCTTCAGTTCGAAGCCGGCATGGTCGGAGCCGATGTGCACTCGCATGGCGAGCAATCTACTGTCCGCTCGCCGGCACGCGTACGCCGCCCGGCACCGTCAGGCCCGCAGTCAGCTGCGTCACAGCGGCGTAGGCCTGCTCGTACGGCGTACCACTCGGGTGGAGTGTGAACACCGCGACGATGCTCCGGTCGTCCGCCCCGACCGTGCCGGTCGTGTGCAGCGCGTCGTTGACCAGGTCCACCACGGACTGCGGCTTCGCCTTGTCGGACCGGTACCCGCTGGATCCGTGGAACCCGGACCAGCCCTGCTTGATGCTGTAGCCCGTCTCGAAGACCGATGCGATCCCGAAGTACTGGTCGAAGCCGTCGGTTCCGTGGCGGGTCGCCTGGTGCAGCTGTCCCATCACGTACTCGCGCACGGACACCGGAGCGTCCTCCAGCAGGTAGCGGTAGATCCGTACGGTGTCGGCGGCCGTGATCGCGACGTACCCCCAGAAGCCCGGGTGGCTGGCCGGCGGGCCGGCTGTGTGGGTCAGACCGAGCCGCTCGACCATGCGGTCGACAACGGCCGCACCGCCGAGCTGCTCCCAGTAGTAGCTCGCCGCGTCGTCGTCACTGCTCCGCAGCATGACCTCGAGCCGCTCCCGGTCGGCGGGCGGTACGTCGTACTCCGGACCGCGGTCCCAGAAGAAGTCCAGCGCGATCAGCAGCTTCACCACCGACGCCGACCGGAACTGCCGGTCGGCGTCCTGCTGGTGGACGAACTGCGATGCTTCACGGTCGAACACCGCGATGCCGGCGGTCAGGGTCAGGGGCAAGGTCATCTGAAACCTACTCACGACTGGACGGATTCCTGCGTGAGCAACTTTCACCGGCCAGGCGGCTCCAGTTCAACCCCTGAACCGTCAGTCGAAGATCGGGCCGCGGTCCCGGGTGCGCTTGATCTCGAAGAAGCCCTCGGTGCCGGCCACCAGACGGACGCCGTCCCAGAGCTTGCCGGCCGCCTCACCCTTGGGCGCCGGGGTCACCACCGGACCGAAGAACGCGGTGCCTTCCACCGAGATCACCGGCGTACCGACCTCCATGCCGACCTGGTCCATGCCGGCGTGGTGCGACTTCTTCAGCGCGTCGTCGTACCGGTCGGTGTCCGCGGCCTCGATCAGCGACGCCGGGAGGCCGACCTCGGCGAGCGCCTCCGCGACCACGTCACCCTTGCCGTCGCCGATGCCGCGGCCCTCGATGTGGATCCGCCGGCCCAGCGCGGTGTAGAGCGGCAGCAGCACCTCGTTGCCGTGCGCCTGTTCGGCGGCGATCAGCACCCGGACCGGGCCCCGCAGGTTGACCAGATTCGCCTTGTACTTCTCCGGAAGGTCGTCGCGGCCGTCGTTCAGGACGGCGAGGCTCATCACGTGCCAGGTCGTCTTCACATCCCGGACCTGCTCGACCTCGAGCATCCAGCGGGACGTCATCCAGGCCCAGGGGCAGGCCGGGTCGAACCAGAAATCTGCAGAGGCAGTCATATTCACCATCATACAAAGTTGAAGGAACGGTTATACCGACTCGGTATCCAATACCCAATGTCGGGGGGAAACCCGCATCCAAGCCGTCAGCCAGGTGCATAGGATGCCGACATGCCTGGAACCAACCTGACGCGCGACGAGGCGCGTTCCCGTGCGGGCGTGGTCAGCGACGTGAGCTACGCGATTGAGCTCGATCTGGCCAACGCCCCGAGTGGCGCACCGACCTACCCGTCGGTGACCACCATCACGTTCACCGCCGTAGCCGGCGCGAGCACGTTCGCCGACCTGATCGCGGACAAGGTCCGCGAGATCACGCTGAACGGCGTCACCCTCGACCCGGACGTGGTGTACGACGGCGCCCGCATCCAGCTCGACGGGCTGGCCGAGCGCAACGAGCTCACCGTGGCGGCGGACTGCCTGTACTCACGGACCGGTGAAGGGCTGCACCGCTCGGTCGACCCGGCCGACAAGGAGACCTACCTCTACACCCAGTTCGAGGTGCCCGACGCCCGCCGGGTGTTTGCCACCTTCGAGCAGCCCGATCTCAAGGCCCCGTTCACGTTCACCGTTTCCGCACCGGCCCGCTGGGTCGTCATCTCGAACGCCCCGACGCCCGAGCCCACGCCGTACCAGGGTGAGAACGGCGAGGAGCTGGCCCGGTGGGAGTTCCCGCCGACCGAGCGGATCTCGACGTACATCACCGCTGTCGTCGCGGGTCCGTACCACGTGGTGACGGACGTGTACGAGGGTCCGCACGGTACGTACCCGTTGTCGCTGCTGTGCCGTCCGTCGCTGAAGGAGGCGCTGGACGTCGAGGACCTGTTCGAGGTCACGAAGCAGGGCTTCGCACTGTTCGAGGAAGCGTTCGGTACGCCGTACCCGTTCCACAAGTACGACCAGGCCTTCGTGCCGGAGTACAACATGGGCGCGATGGAGAACGCGGGCTGCGTGACGCTGCGGGACGAGTACCTGTTCCGCAGCCGTACGACGCACGCGGAGCTGGAGGCCCGCGCCAACACGGTGCTGCACGAGCTGGCGCACATGTGGTTCGGCGACCTGGTGACGATGACCTGGTGGGACGACCTGTGGCTGAACGAGTCGTTCGCCGAGTGGGCCAGCCACTGGGCACAGGTGGTCGCGACGACGAAGTACTCCGACGCGTGGACGACGTTCTGCAACGCCCGTAAGAACTGGGCGTACCGGCAGGACCAGCTGCCGTCGACACACCCGATCGCGGCCGACATGATCGACTTCCACGCGGTCGAGGTGAACTTCGACGGCATCACCTACGCCAAGGGCGCGTCGACGCTGCGACAGCTGGTCGCGTTCGTCGGTGAGGACACCTTCGTCACCGCGCTGAAGGAGTACTTCCACGACCACGCGTTCGGCAACACCGAGCTGACCGACCTGCTGAAGCCGCTGGAGAAGGCGTCCGGCCGCGACCTCGACGACTGGACCGAGCGGTGGCTGCGGACCGCGGGCGTGAACACGCTGCGCGCCGACTTCGCCGTCGACTCCGCAGGTGCGTTCACCTCCTTCGCGATCGAGCAGACCGCGACCGAGAAGTTCCCGGTACTGCGGCCGCACCGGCTGGCGGTCGGCCTGTACCGGCGTACCGACGAGGGCCTGGTCCGGACCGAGCGGTTCGAGGTGGACATCGACGGGCCGCGGACCGAGCTCCCCGAGCTCACCGGCGCGACCCAGCCGGACCTGGTGCTGCTGAACGACGACGACCTCACCTACGCGAAGATCCGGCTGGACGAGCGGTCGCGGGCCACGCTGGTGGAGTCGATCGACCAGCTCACCGAGTCGCTGCCGAGGGCGCTCGCCTGGGGCTCGACGTGGGACATGACCCGGGACGCAGAGATGCCGGCCAGCCAGTACGTCGGCATCGTGCTGCGCGGCATCCGGGCCGAGACCGACCTGACCGGCGTCCGCTCCCTGCTCAACCAGGCGAGCAGCGCCATCAACCAGTACGCCGCCCCGCAGAACCGGCCCGCCCTGCGCGCGCAGTTCGAGGAGGAGCTGGCTGGTCTCGTGGCCGGTTCCGAGCCGGGCAGCGACCACCAACTCGCGTTCGTCCGGGCCTACAGCTCGGCCGTCTTCTCGGACGCCGGTGCCGACCGGCTCGCCGGGTGGCTTGAGGGTCGCGACCTGCCGGAGGGCCTGGTCGTCGACACCGACCTGCGCTGGACGCTGATCGTCGCGCTGTCCCGGCTCGGCCGCATCGGTGCGGACGAGATCGACGACGAGCTCACCCGCGACACCACGATCACCGGTCAGGAGCGGGCCGCCCAGGCCCGTGCCGCCCGGCCGACCGTGGAGGCGAAGGAAGAGGCCTGGCGGATCGCCGTCGAGTCCGAGGACACTCCGAACGAGACCCAGTTCCGGACCATCCTCGGCTTCCAGCAGCCGGGCCAGGAGGACCTGCTGCGGCCGTACGTCGACAAGTACCTGAACGCGGCCAAGGACGTGTACACCCGGCTGGGCTCGTCGATGGGCGAGAACGTGCTGGTGTATCTGTCGCCGCGGCACCTGGCCGACCAGGCGGCGCTGGACGCGCTGACCGGCTGGCTGGCCGTGGAGTCGTCGTCCGTCGACGCTCCGACGCTCCGGTACGTCACCGAGGCCCAGGCGGATCTGACTCGCGCGATCGCCGCGCAGGCGCAGGACAACGTCGCCTGATCGACGTTCTGACAGGGCCGGTCTCATACGCGACCGGCCCTGTCGCGTTGAACCTCGCGGTGCGGTAAGACTGGACCGGTGCCCGCCTCTGACCCCGCCCTGGCCGGTGCGGCAGCTGTTGCGCTGACCGGACTCGCAGACGCGTACCGACCACGCCCCATCACCCCACTGATGCCCTGGCGCTACGCCAACCGCCTCGTGAAGCCGTACGTCGTCACGGCGCGCGGAAGGCAGTGGGACGACCAGATGGTCGACATCGCCCGCAGCACCGCCACGCGCCAGCTCGAGTTCGACGACGCGATGGGGTCCGTCGGACTCGGCGTCGTCGTACTGCACCTCGGCGACGACGGCATCTACCTGGTGGTGCAGAGCTGGGCGAAGGACTTCCAGTCCCGGCTCAGCATCTTCAGCGGCATGGATGTCGACGACCTCCGGCCGGCGCCGATCGGAGCCGCTCCGTGCGTGTGGGAGCTGGAGGTGCTCAGTCACGAGCGCACGGCGTACGTGAACCACATCCTCTCTGCCGACGTCGACGTCGACTCCTGGCTCGACGACGCCCTCGACACCCGCCCCAAACCGCTCCCCAACGGCATCCCCTCCGGCACCTAGGCGATATCGCGATTTCGCAACCGCTCGACTGCATTCGGTGAGGGTCAAACGATTGTTCGTCGGCGGATCGTGAGGGGGCGTGCGCGGTGCGCGATTCCCTTGTGGAGAAAGAGATTCTCGCCACCTGAGAGACGCTCACTTCTTCGGCAGTTCGGTTTAAGCTGCACCGGATGTATCCATCCAGGGTGTCTGGGGAGGGGCCCTTGCCGTGACACGCGTCGACCACCGCAAGCCACCCGCTCGGGCTGCCCGGAGACAGCAGCGGCCCGCAGGCAGGCGGAGCTCGCCCGAGGCGCGCCCGCGGAAGGCACAGCGTTCGCACAGTGCCATCGGAGCGGCGATCGTGGCCAGCCTGGCGATGGTCGCGGTGTTCGCGTTCATCCTCACCAGGGGTACGGCGTCGGATTCGCCGGCCGACGGGCTGCGGATGGGTTCGGGTACCGACAACGGCGCCGCCGCACCGGCCGAGCCGACCGCCAGTGCCACTGGGAGCGCCACGAAGGCGGACCGGAAGCCTCCGGTGTCCGCGGCGGCACCCAACCCGTCGGCGAAGGCTCAGACGACCACACCGCCGGCTGTGAACACCGGACCGACGTCACCGAAGTTCAAGCAAGGCCAGTGGATCGCGATGCTGGACAAGTACCCGGCCGACGCGGGCCAGATGGCCAAGGACACCGCAACCAAGATCACACGGGCCGGTATACCGGCGAAAGCCATGCTGGTCGACGGCCAGTACCCGGGCATCACCAACAGCTCGCTGGCGCCGGTCACCGGCACCTGGGTGGTGTACCTCGGCCCCGGCACGTCCTCGGAGCAGATCCTCAACCTGTGCCTGGACCCGCGCACTCAGGCGGCGTACCAGAGCCCGTGCCCGACCTACGAACCAGCAGGCTGAGGTCGTCCTAGGTCAGGCGCTGCGTCGGTCGCGAGCCGGGCGTGCAGGTGCGAGTCGTGGCGCTGCCCCGTCGGCTCGACGTAGTAGTCGCGCATCACGCCTTCGAGCTGGAACCCGGCGCGCAGTGCGACGTGACATGACCCCTCGTTGACGAGGGAATGGTCGAGCGAGATGCGGTGCAGCCGGAGCCCGTCGGCCACGAAGCCCCACCGCGCGGCCGCGTCGAGTGCGCGAGCGCCCAGTCGGCGGCCCCGGGCCAGCGGGCTGACCCAGTACGCCGCGACGGCCTGGTCGGGCACCCGGTGGACGTCCCGGAGCGTGACGCTGCCGAGCACCTGATCGGTCGCCGCGTCCGCGACCGCGAAGACGGCGTTGCCACGCGCCCAGCCGTCGATGCGCGGCTCCAGCCAGCGGCGAGCACGCTTGTCGGCGGGTGAGCTGATCACCGCCGTACCCGCGGTCCAGCGCAGGATCCCGGGGTCCTGCAGGGCCAGCGCCACTGCGGGCTCGTCGGACGCGACGAACGGGCGGAGGACTACATCGCCCAGGTCGATGCGATGTGGCTGGAGCGCGGCCACGTCAGAGCTTGTGCGCCTCGTCGTTGGCGTGCAGCATCGGCGCCTGATGCGCGTGCGTACCCAGCTGCTGTACGCCGGTGACCAGACCACCGGTCAGGTCGCCGGTGGCGAACGACGTCTGCATTGTCAGCGCGGCCAGGCCCGCGGACGAGTCCGACAGCTGCCGCTTGGCCTGCTCGCCGGTGACGATCTCGAGGCGCCGGCCGGCTGGGTCGACGTACACCAGGACCGTGTGGTCCGGGTCGTCCAGCTCGTTCAGCAGCTCGATGGCGAACGGGCGGGTCTCCGAGTCCGCGCCGCCGACGTACACCGAGAAGTGCAGGCCGGAGGTCTCCTCGGCGTACCGGACGGCCCGCTCGATGTCGTAGAGCTGGTCCGGGGTGAATGCGTCACCAGCTGGCACTTGCGCCTCCGAGCGTGCGGGCGACGCCGGTGGCGGCAGTCGCGGTGGCACCCGGCGCGCTGGTCAGCTCAGGCAGCTCGGGCAGGTTGGCCGGGTCCGGCTTGGTCGCCGTCGGTCCGTTGATCCAGACCGGCGGGGCCCACCAGGACAGGCCAGGGCGGTACCGCGGCCCGTTCGCGATCGACGACGCGAACACCAGCAGCGCCAGCACGGCGATGACCAGCACAGGAATCCCGACGAACACCAGCAACGAGTGCCCGGACAATTCGACAATCACGGCCTGAAGCCTAGTACCTCCTGCACGGGAGAGGCCGACACCCCTCCCGTACAGGTTCAGGACAGCTGTCAGCAGCCGCCGCAGTTGTAGTAGGTGATGTCCCAGTGGTTGCCTTCGTCGGCGTAGATGTTGCCGGCGCCGGAGCGCCACTGGGCGGCGCCGTCACCGCGGTCGGCGATCCGGGTGAACGTGTTGTGGATGTAGTTGCCGACACACGTGTACTTCGAGATGTCGACCTTGTACCCGTTCCGGTGGCTGTACGTGCCGCTGGCATGGCCGACCTCGGTGCCACCGGTGATGTTCACCGCGCACCCGCTCGCCTGCTTCAGCGTGCGTACGCCGTAGACGGTCGAGTCGTTGATGTTGGTGAACGACGTACAGGTCGAGTTGTTCCAGTCGGAGCAGTTGCCGCTGGACGACCAAGTGATGCCGGCGGCGCTGAAGATCGCGGTCGCCTGCGAGTGCGTCAGCTTGGTCAGGGCGGACGCCTGCTCGACCGCCACCACACCGGGCAGCAGGCCGACGACCACGGCGACCAGAGGGACGACGACACGACGGAGCAATGACTTCATGGGGACACTCCTTGAAATATGGGGCGGTTATTTCAAGGAGTGCACTGCCCAAGAAAGATATTGCCGAAACCTCAGGTTGAATCAGAAATTAACATCCGAACACTGGTAGAAGGCGTTTGCCGTGTCGGCGATCGTCCAGACCGCGAGGATCATGTGCCTTCCGGTGCGACCGGTCGGGATCGTGCCCGGGTGCGACACGTCGCTGGGTGGCCGTGTGCCGTTCATGGCGACGGTGAGGAACGGATTCAGGTCGAGTGCGGACCGGGTCAGCGGCTGCGTCGGATCCCAGCCCTGCTTGGTCATGTAGTACTTGAAGTCGGTGGTCGAGTGCGCCGCGGTCAGGTGCCACGAGAACGTGAACCCCTGCCCGCCCTGGAGCTGCGTGGCCGGCCAGGCCCCGCCGCGCTGGTCGTCGAGCTCGGCGAACTGACCGAGCCCTGCCGAGCAGAGCTTCCCGTCCGCGGGACCGCTCTGCGGGAATCCCTTGGGGCCTTCGACGCTCTGCGGCTCCCACTGGATCTGCCCGCAGTTCGTGACGACCCCGTCCTGACAGTTCTTGGCCCGACTGGCCGGGCCGGTGGTGAACCCGTGGCCGTAGGCGAGCGGAACCGACGTACACACCGTCAAAGCGAATGCTCCGACGGCAATTCCGGCCATGCTGAGTTTCCGTTTTCGCAGCATGCGAACTCCTGCACTGTTGGGGCGGTGGACAGTGAAGGAAGGGCGCCTCTCCTGCTCAATAGAAAACAACCGTTCAAATCTATTGTCAACGGTTCGTGAGCAGGTGAATACGGAAAGCTAGATATTCAGTGCACCGATCAAGCGACGGAGGCGCTGGTTGTTCGGCAGGTCCTCGACCAGCACCGGTTCGCCTTCCGGCCCGCCGAGCGGCACCCGCCAGTTCGGGTACTCGTCCGTGGTGCCGGGCTGGTTCTGGGTACGGCGTTCTCCGACGGCATCCGTCAGCGCGACACCGACGAGCTTGGCCGGCGTGTGCGCGACGTACCGGTGCATGGCCTCGACGATCCGCGCTACTTCGCCGTCCGTGTTGCTGAGCAGGTGCCGCTCGCGCAGCGCGTCGAGCCAAGCGTCACGGTCCGCCTCGTCGACAGCGAGCTCCTCCGCCACAGGGCGAGTCAACAGACCAAGGCGGTTCCGCAGCTCCACGTGGTCACCGGCGAGGTACCCAGCGGTCGGCGGCAGGTCGTGGGTGGTGACAGTGGCCAGGCACAGCTCCCGCCACCGCTCCGGTGCCAGCGGCTTCCCGTTGGCATCCCGCTCGAACCACAGCACCGACGTACCGAGAATGCCGCGTTCTGTCAGGTAGTCGCGCACCCAGGGCTCTACGGTCCCCAGGTCCTCGCCGATCACCGTCACGCCGGAACGCTGCGCCTCCAGCACGAGGATGCCGACCAGTGCCTCATGGTCGTACCGCACGTAGGTGCCCTCGGTAGGCCGCTCCGGCGACGTCACCCACCACAGCCGGAACATCCCGAGGATGTGGTCGATCCGCAGCCCGCCGCCGTGCCGCATCACCGCACGCACCAGGTCCCGCCAAGCGGCGTACCCGGTCTCAGCCAGCGCGTTGGGCCGCCACGGCGGCTGCGACCAGTCCTGGCCCTGCTGGTTGAACGCGTCCGGCGGTGCACCCACGTGGATGTCCCGCGCCAGCACGTCCTGCAGCGCCCACGCGTCCGCACCGTCCGGATGCACACCAACGGCCAGGTCGTGTACGACGCCCAGCGACATGCCGGCCGCCTTCGCACGGGCCTGTGTCCGCGCCAGCTGCTCGTCGAGCTGCCACTGGAGCCAGCAGTGGAACTCCACCGCATCCGGGTTCTCGTTGCGGAAGGCAACAACGTCCGGTGACGTCGGCTCCTGCAGCTCCTCGGGCCACTTGCTCCACTCGGGCCCGTGCACGTCGGCGATCGCGGCCCAGGTGGCGAAGTCGATCAGCCCCTGGCTCTCCCGGTCGCAGTACGCGCCGTACTCCGCGATCCGTCCCACCGACGGCTGCACGCGGAACAGCACCTGTAGTGCCTCACGCTTCGCCGCCCACACCGTGTCCCGGTCGAGCGCCGTCGAGTCCTCGCTGAGCGCCCGCGCTTGCAGCGCCAGTGTCCGGACCCGGTCCCGCTCCGCCGGGGCCAGGTCGCCGTACTCGTCGACGTCCTCGATCCGTAGGTAGATCGGGTTCGCGAACCGCCGCGACGCCGGCAGGTACGGCGAGGGCTCCATGCGGCCTGCCAGCTCCGCAGCGTGCAGCGGGTTCACCAGTACGAAGCCGGCACCCAGGTCGTGCGCCGACCATGCGGCCAGGTCGGCCAGGTCGTGCAGGTCTCCGATGCCCCAGGAGCGCCGGGAACGAACGGAGTACAGCTGCAGCACCCAGCCCCACGTCCGGTGCAGGTTCTCCGGCTCCAGCTTCCGCGGCGTCACGATCAGCGTGCTGACCGAGATCTCGGGGTTGCTACCGATCCGTGCGCACAGGCGGTGGTACCCGAGCGGCAGGTCCCCCGGCAGCTGGAACGTCGCCTCGCCGACCTGTACCCCGTCGATCCACACCGGCTCAACCAGGTGGTCCTGCTGCGGGATGTCCCGCCGCTGACCGCCGTCCTCGAGGTCGACCCACACCTCCGCCGACGACCCGTGCGGCAGGTGTACGGCGAACCACGGGGTCCAGCCCTCCCGCATCACCACGGTGGCGGGCAGCGTACGACGCCAGCGCGCCTCCTGGTGCTCAGCTAGTGCCAGCGCCGCCTTCTCCGGTGTCGACGCATCCACACCGAGTGCCGCGAGTACGTCGGCCACGACCTCACTGGAGACGATCACATGCTCGCCCTGCCAGTTCCAGTACTCCGTCGCCACGCCATGGGCAACCGCTAGCTCGACAAGGGCCGGAGTGGGAGCTGTCACCCCAGCGAGTCTGCCGCATCAACCGCACCAACGGCCAAACGGCGCGCGTTGCGTTACTCGTTCGAGCGGCGGCGGCTGAGCATGAGTACGGCGAGCAGGAGGACTCCGCTGGCTACGACGAGTCCGATGGCCACACCGGCCAGGTTGTCGGTGAGCTGGTACAGGGCGGTCGGCCAGATGACCAGGAGGATCGAGCAGCCCACCACGGCGTACGCCGAACGCCGTGTCCGCCCGTAGGCGACCAGCAACGCCGCAGGCCCCGCCGTACCGACTGCCAGCGCCATGATCTCGCCGCGATCCTGCACCAGCCAGCAGATCGAGGAACTGAACATCGCGGCTCCGGCCAGTGACCACGACGTCACCTGATCGCGGACCAGGCCGAGCATCGCGAACACGAACGCGACCAGGATGAAACCGGTCCCGGCGATCCCGGCGCTGTTGGCGGCCGAGCCGGTGTCCGGAGTGAGGACGTCTGCCGTGATCACCAACACACCGACCGCCAGGATCCCGAACGTTGCCACGAGCAACGAAGGCTCCTTCAGCCACCACAACCCGCCGGCCGCCAGCGCCAGCGCGACCGCCACCCCGACGACCCGTCCGGCCTCCCCCTCGACGGCCACGAACGTCGCGAACCCGGCCACGCAACACCCCAACGCGGCGAGCGCCGAACTCAACTGTCCCCAGCGCCGCAGCAGCGCCAGCACCACGGCCGAACCGAGCAGGACAACCGCGGCCGCCGTACCGGTGGTGATCCGCGCGGCACGGCCCATTTCACCCCAGTTCGCCAAGGTCAGGAGCGCGACCGCGCCGAGCAGCAGCGCGCCACCGATGTAGCCGAGCACCTCGACCAGCGCGCTGGTGTGGGCAGGAGCGGGTGGCTCCTTCGCCTTGGCCGGCTCCGGACCGGCAGGCTCCTGCTGCTGCCGCGGTCGACCCGGGTCGGCCAGCACTGCGTCGAGCTCCGCGTCAGCGGCGTCCCGGATCGAGTCGGCCTGGTACTGGCGCAGCACACCAGCGCTCACGAGCCTGGAAAGCTCGTCGTCCAGCCGGCTCGACATGCGATCGCGTCTCCTTGTCAGCCCTACTAACATCAGGCGGCGAGATGCCTATTCTGACCAGCTACCTTGTGTCCTTAGTCAGTCACCCCCTGTTTTCACCGTTGCTGAGCCTGCCGGACGCCTTTCCGACGTTCTTCCGGACCGGCAACGACGGCAAGCTGGAGGTGACCGACCAGGTCGTGGTTGTGCCTGCCCGGATCGCCGGCCTGATCCTCGGCTTCTTCGTGCTCCGCTGGGTGCTTCACAAAGTGATCAGGAAATTCGCCCGCCGGACCGGCAACGGCGCCGTCGCGGGGGTTCTGTCGAAGTCCAGGATCGGTCAGGACTTCGTCGAGAACACGCTCGCGAGTGAGCGCCGCGCCCAGCGCGCCCAGACGATCGGCTCACTCCTGAGCAGCATCGTGACGATCGTGCTGGCCGCCGTCCTGGTGGTGATGGTGCTCGCCGAGCTCGGCTTCAACATCATGCCGGTGATCGCGTCCGCGAGCATCATCGGCGTGGCGCTCGGCTTCGGCGCGCAGACGCTCGTGAAGGACTTCCTGGCCGGCGTGTTCATGATCTTCGAGGACCAGTACGGCGTCGGCGATCTGATCGACATGGAGAAGGCGACCGGCGTCGTCGTCGCGGTCGGCCTGCGGATCACGACCCTGCGCGGCGAGGACGGCACCACCTGGTACGTCCGCAACGGCGAGGTGCTCCGGGTCGGCAACCTGACTACCCGCGACCCGAACAGCGCCGCCGACTCCGGCGTCGGCTCCGGCACCGAGAAGGAAGAATCTAAGGCCGACGAAAGTGTGGCGAGCGGTACGCAGGACGAAAGCCGAGGCTGAGGTACAGGCGCTCGGCGTCCGAACCCTCGACCACCTGCAAGGTGAGCCGCCCACCGGCCGCGTCCCGGCGCGCCTGCGCCAGCAGCCTCGTCGCCAGACCACGGCCGCGGTACTGCGGTTTGGTCGCGACCGCGTAGACGCCGGCGACCGGCCCGGTCCGCAGTACCAACGTGATCGAGGCCGGATCCCCGTCCACGCGGAGCAGGTAGAGCGACTGGCCGGGCTCCCGGTAGTTCTTCAGGGCCTGCTCGGCGAACATCTTCTGCCACCAGTCGTAGTCCGGCTCCCCCACCTCGAGAAACGCCGCACTCTGCACCTCGGCGAACCCCACCGCGTCCGCCTCCGAGTCGATCGCGGCCACCGGCTCTCCAACCGCTGACCCGGCCGGCGCCTCCATGTGCACCAGCACCTCGGCAGCCTTGAACCCCGCCGCGGCCAACCGCTCCTCCCACCCGGCACCGCTCGACGGCACCAACCGAACGGTCGAGGCACCGGTCGGCAACGAAGCGTCCGGCGTCAGCGGTATCCACGCGGAGAACTCCTCCGACTCCCCGACCACCTCGATCGCGTCGGTGGACCGGCGAACCGCACCGCGGTGGGCAGCGAGGAAGGTCAGGTGGTTGTCGAGCAAGGCATCGGGCATGCGAGCAGTCTGCTCGGCCGCACCGACAGATTTCACCTGTTGACGCGTCGCGACCGGAGGGCCATGATCGAGCAGAATCATTAGGAAACCTTCCTATTGATTCGAAGACTCTGACCGTCCCCCGATCCAAGGAGAGTCATGAAGATCCTCGTGAGCGCGGTGACCGCCGCATGCCTGGTGACCGGCTTCGCCGCCGTTGCGCAGGCGAGTACGCACCAAGTGCAGGCCGCCGACCCGGCCGCGATGCCGGCGGCGCCGTACCTCTATCTCGGCTGGGGCAACCCGCAGAAGCCGACCGACGTGATGAAGGCCGCGGGGAACAAGTGGTTCACGCTGGCGTTCGTACTGTCCGACGGTGGCTGCAACCCGAAGTGGGACGGCGATCGTGCGCTGACCGGCGGGTCCGACCAGTCGGCGATCAACAGCATCCGCGCGGCCGGCGGTGACGTGATCCCGTCGTTCGGCGGCTGGTCCGGCAACAAGCTCGGTGAGAAATGCAGCTCGGCCTCGGCGCTGGCCGGGGCGTACCAGAAGGTGATCGACGCCTACAAGCTGAAGGCGATCGACATCGACATCGAGGACACCGAGTTCCACAACAACACCGTGCAGCAGCGGGTCGTCGACGCCCTGAAAATCGTGAAGTCCAAGAACTCCGGCCTGAAGACCTACATCACGATGGGCACCGACCAGAGCGGCCCGGACTCGTGGGGCACCGGGCTGATCAACAAGGCAGCGTCCGCCGGACTCGCGAACGACGGCTGGGTGCTGATGCCGTTCGACTTCGACGGCGGGTCGACGAACATGGCGACGTTGTCGATCAAGGCGTCCGAGGGGCTGAAGAAGAAGCTCAAGAGCGCGTACGGGTACTCCGACGACGCGGCGTACCGGCGGATGGGCATCTCGTCGATGAACGGCAAGACCGACGTCGCCGGCGAGACAGTCCGGCTGCAGGACTTCAAGACGCTGCTGTCGTACGCGCAGCAGCACCACCTGGCCCGGTTCACGTTCTGGTCGATCAACCGCGACCGGCCGTGCTCGAGCGGCGGCGACGGCGACTCGTGCAGCGGGATCTCCCAGAAGGCCTACGACTTCACCAAGGTGATCGCGCAGTACCACCTCTGAAAAGACCAGTGCCCCGGAGAGCCAGGCTCTCCGGGGCACTGTGGTGCTGTCAGGCGGTGAAGGTGACGTCCAGGGTGATGGTCGTCCCGGTCAGCGCCTGCGAGACCGGGCAGTTCTTCTTCGCGCCCTCGGCGAACTCGGCGAACTCGTCGGCGGTCAGGCCGGGGACGTTGCCGTTCACGGACAGCTTGATACCGGTGATGCCCTCACCGGGCTGGAAGGTCACGTCGGCCTGCGTGTCCAGCGACGCCGGCGGGTTGCCGGCCTGCGCGAGCGCGTGCGACAGCGCCATCGAGAAGCACGCCGAGTGCGCGGCGCCGAGCAGCTCCTCGGGGCTGGTCCGGCCGCTGGCCTCCGGCTCGGTGCGCGCGGCCCAGGTCACGTCGAAGGAGCCCAGACCGGACGACTCCAGGTTGACCTGACCGCCGCCCTCCAGCAGCGAGCCTTCCCAGTGGGCCTTGGCGGTACGGGTAGCAGCCATGCTCGTGATTCTCCTTAGAAGGTTCAGCGGCCGGACACGTCGATCGCGCCCGGGTACTGCGGTTCGTCGGTGTTCACCATGCTGTGCGCGGCCATCACCATGTAGCGCCAGATCTCCTCGTCCCGCTCCGGGGACAGGGCGATCTCGTCGAGCGCGGCCCGCATGTGGCCGAGCCACCGGTCCCGCGCACTCGGGGTGACTGCGAACGGCGCGTGCCGCATCCGCAGCCGGGGGTGCCCACGCTGGTCGGAGTACGTCTTGGGGCCGCCCCAGTACTGCTCCAGGAACATCCGGAAGCGCTCCTCGGCCGGACCGAGGTCCTCCTCCGGGTACATCGCCCGCAGTTCCGGGTCGGCGGCAACACCGCGGTAGAACGCTGCCACCAATCGATGGAAGGTGTCCGCCCCACCAACGGCGTCGTAAAAGCTCTGCTGCTCAGTCATCTCGGACCCAGTCTCTCAAGTAGTCACAAGATGCTTGAGCAGGGCTGCCCGTTCGGGGTCTCCGAGGGCTCGTTTGGCGTGCGTCGTACCGTCCACGGCGACGATCACCGACTCCGCCTTGGCGTACACGTCCTCCGACTCGCCACTGCGGTCGACGATCCGCGAGCCGAGCGTGTACGACGACGTACCGACGGACGCGATCCACACGTCCACGTCGTACGGCGGGTGCCGCAGCAGGATCGGCCGCAGGTAGTCGACGGTCTGGCTGACCAGCACACAGGGGTACTGCGCGAAGAAGTCGCCCGTGGTCTCCATCACCTGCCCGAGGAACGCGATCCGGGCCTCCTGCAGGTAGTCGAAGTACCGCACGTTGTTCACGTGGTCGTACGAGTCGATGTCCGACCAGCGGACCAGCACCGGGTGTGTGTACATCAGGCGCCCACCAGCTTCTGGAGAGCCTCGCGCTCGATCGGGGTGATCCGGCGCAGGCGGTTGGCCGCGAAGTCGAACGGGACCAGCTTGGTCTTCGCCTCGACATAGGTACGGCGTTCCGGCTCGGCGTCGAGGATCTCGTAGTCGACCGTGAACGACGCGGCCCGGATCTCGCTGATCCACAGCTCGATCCGCACCGGTTCGGGCCGGAAGTGCAGCGGCGCGCGGTACTGCACCTCGTGCCGGGCCACCAGCAGGCCGGTCTCGAGGTTGTCGGCGCCGAGCTCCTTGGCGGTCCGGAACAGGAAATCGACGCGGGCGTCCTGGAGGTAGTCGACGTACCGGCCGTTGTTGACGTGACCCAGCGCGTCCATGTCGCCCCAGCGCAACGGGCACAGGTAGACGTGGCGGTTGTGATGATCCACACGACGATCATGTCATCCGGGGCACTACCCCGGTGACTGACCGTGGGTAATGTCATCTCCGGCAGACCAGTGCACCGATTGGAGTGGTGGATGAGCACGCAGCGGGTGGCGATCGTGACCGGGGCGGCCCGGGGAATCGGCGCGGCCGTCGCGCAGCGGCTCGCGGCGGACGGTAACGCCGTCGCGGTCATCGACCTCGACGAGGGCGCCTGCGAGGCGACCGTGAAGGCGATCACCGAGGCCGGCGGCAAGGCGATCGGCGTCGGCGCCGACGTCAGCCAGTCCGACCAGGTCGCGGCCGCGGTCGAGCGGGTGGTCGCGGAGCTCGGCGCGCCGACGATCCTGGTCAACAACGCCGGCGTACTGCGGGACAACCTGCTGTTCAAGATGTCCGAGGACGACTGGGACACGGTCATGTCGGTGCACCTCAAGGGCAGCTTCCTGATGTCGAAGGCCTGCCAGGCGCACATGGTCGAGGCCAAGTACGGACGGCTCGTCTTCCTCTCGTCGACCTCGGCGCTCGGCAACCGCGGCCAGGCCAACTACGCCTCCGCGAAGGCGGGTCTGCAGGGTCTGGCGAAGACGCTCGCGATCGAGCTGGGCAAGTTCGGCGTCACCGCGAACGCGATCGCGCCGGGCTTCATCGAGACCGACATGACCGCGGCCACCGCGGCGCGGGTCGGCGTCGACTTCGAAGAGTTCAAGAAAGCGACCGCTGCCACCATCCCGGTGAACCGGACCGGCAAGCCGGAGGACATCGCCGCCGCGGCGTCGTTCTTCTGCAGCGAGGAGGCCGGCTTCGTGTCCGGCCAGGTCCTGTACGTCGCCGGCGGACCACGGAACTGAGGGGAAGCCGACATGCCGCAGACGTTCGACGGCGTCGACGAGGTGGTGCACGCCGTCGGTACGCCGCTCGGCGAGACCGAGTGGCTGGAGATCACCCAGGAGCAGGTGAACCAGTTCGCCGAGGCGACCGGTGACCACCAGTGGATCCATGTCGACGTCGAGCGGGCCGCCAAGGGTCCGTACGGCGGAACGATCGCGCACGGGTACCTGACGCTGAGCCTGATCGCCCGCTTCGGCGAGGAGCTGTTCAAGATCGAGGGTGTGACCGCAAAACTCAACTACGGCGTCAACAAGGTCCGTTTCCCCGCCCCGGTCCCGGTCGGCGGCCGGGTCCGCGCCGGCGCCTCGATCGCGAACGCCGTCCAGACCCCGGCAGGTGTCCAGGTCTCCCTCAACTGGGTGATCGAACTGGAGAACTCCACCAAGCCGGCCTGCGTCGCAGAAACCGTCGTACTGCTCGTTCCGTAGCGTCCTTTCAGAGCGGGCAGATCAGGACTGCGTGGGTGGCGATGCGGTGGTAGCCGAGCCATTCGTTGACGGCAAGCATCGGGGTGTTGCCGTCGTAGTTCGCCGTGTAAGCGGCCGTGACACCGGCCTCGGCGGCGCGGTGCAGCGCGGCGGCCTTGACCAGCTTGGCGAGGCCGCGGCCGCGGTACTCCGGCAGGGTGGACGTCATCCTCGACCAGATCTTGGTGCCGTCGCCGTGGTTACGGGTGAACGCGATGATCCGGCCCTCGTGCCTGACGGCGACGCCCATGGCGCGCATCAGGTCCGGTGAGTTCCAGATATCGGCGAGCCATCCGTCGTACGGCTGGGAGGAGATCTTCGCGTCGCCCGGCTTGGTGCGCTGGGCAACCTCGTCGGCGGCGTGCAGCAACCGCGGATCGACCTCGGTGAACGGGACCAGCTCCACCTCGCTCGGGACCTCGGGAAGGTCCGGCGCCTTGCGCGGATCGATGCCCGCGTAGTGCACCTGCCGGGTCTGCCGGTAACCGAACCGCGCCGCCCAGTCCACACTGCCCGGGTCGGCGAACACCCGCGCCGACGTGGCTCCCGCCGCCCGCAGGTCGGCGTGAATCTCCTCGAGCAGCCGCGTGCCGATCCCCTGGCCGCGGTATTCCGGCCGGACCAGCAACCGCAGCTCGCCGTCCAGCGGATCCGATCCGCCGATCAGTCCGCTCGACGCCCAGCCCACCAGGCCACCGTCGTCCACCGCCACGAACGACCCGCGCCCGACGTCGGCCGGCGTCGCCAGCCGACGGGTCAGTGCACTGCGCGTGATCACCAGATACGGGACGAGCGCATCGTGCATCGCCACCGCTGCGTCGACATCCCCCGGACCCGCTGCCCTGATCTCCATCCGATCTCCTTGGGAACTCCAACGACGAAGTCCCCCGGAAGGTAACGTTTTCTCAGGTGCATACCGGAAGGAAACGGATCACAGCTCCGTCTCAGAGGGTTCTGAGCAGACCCAGCTCGGTCTGCACCCGCCGGTACCCGAGCCAGTTGTTGATGGCAAGCATCGGGCCGTTCTCGTCATCGTTGGACGTGTACGCCTCAGCGACCCCGGCGGCCGCCGCGCGCCGGAGAGCGACCGACTTCACCAGCTTCGCCAGCCCTTTCCCGCGGTACCCCGGAATCGTGCCGGTCATGCCCGACCACATCCGGTCACCGTGCGTCTCGACCACGGTGAACGACGCCATCTCGTCGCCGGCCATCGCCGCGACACTGAGCGACTTGTCCATCGCCGGCCCGTTCCAGATCTCCTCCAGCCACTGGTCGTAGTCGACCGAGTCCAGCGGCGAGTCACTCGGCTCGTCGAGCGAGGCGATGCTGTCTGCCGTGTACGCCGCCTGCGGGTCCACGGTGTCGAAGGCGACGAGCTCGATCCCCTCGGGCGTCTCCGGCTGCTCGGGCAACGACGTCAGCTCGACGCCGGAGAAGTGCATCTGACGCGTTCCGTCGTACCCGAGGTTGCGGGCGAACTCGAGGCCGTCGGGCTGCACGAACGTCCGCACCCGGACCGCGCCGACCTCGGTGAGGTGCTGGTGCAGTCGCTCGGCGAGCTCGCTGCCGATGCCCTGCTTGCGATGCTGGGGATGCACGAAGATGCTCAAGTGGGCCTGGCCCGGATCGCTCGTCCAGACGTTCAGGCCGGCCGACGCCCAGGCCACGATCTCGCCGTCACGTTCGGCGACCAGCGGCAGGAACCGCTCCCCGGGCAACTGAACCGTGAGCATGTGCCGCGTCGCCGCGGGCGACATGACCTTGTACGGCGCTACCACCCGTCGTACCGCTGCCACTGCCTCAGCGTCGTCTGCCACGGCCTGCCGTACCACCGCCCGGGTCCTCATGCCCCGGACCCTAGCCAGCCTGCCTTACCCACGCCACGCATTAACAAGGCGCAACGCGATCGCAACGGCGACGAGAGTCCTGTGATTCGGCTGTGTAGCGGACTCGTACTAAAGTGGCGCGGTGCTGTCGGACTGATCGCCCCGACCGCCGGAAGTGCCATCGTGGTTCCACGCGACGGGGTCACCGGCGGCGGGGCGTCCGCATTTAGCCTTGACCTCTCGTAGGCGTCAGGCGTAAACAGCCACCATGCAGATGACCGACGGAGCGGCAGCCGCCCGCACCCTCGCCGGCCTGATGGTCGCCGACAACCCGCGCCCGGAGTTCGCCGACGCGTTCCGCCCGTTCGCACCGCTGATCGGCAGCTGGGACCTCGACGTCGCCTGGTACGACGACAGCGGCGCGATCACCCGGCAGACGAAGGGTGAGTGGCACTTCGCCTGGGCGCTCGACGGCCGCGCGGTCGCGGACGTCTGGATCACGCCGAGCCGGGCCGCGCGAGCCACCGACGGCGACGGCGAGTGGGGGCTGTCGGTTCGCATCTACGATCCGGAACTGCAGGCGTTCCGCTCGACCTGGATGGGCCCGAAGGCGGCGTTCGTGATGCCGTTCATCGCGCGTGCGACCGCGGACACCATCACCCTCGAGTCACAGATCGCCAACACCCGCTGGGAATTCACCGGCATCACCGCGACCGGCTTCCACTGGCGCAACGAGGACCTCGATGCCGAAGGCAACGTCATTCTGCGCCAGACGTTCGTGGCCACCCGTCAGCCGTAGGTCGCCAGCGCGGCCTGGGCCAGCTCCAGCATCCGCGCCCGCAGGTCGTCGGGTCCGAGGACCTCCAGGTCGCCTGCGAATCCGAGCAGTACGCCGCACGCGGCCTCCCGGACCCGGAAGTGCAGCCGCAGGTGCGGCCACTCGTCGTCGGACGGCACGTCGCGCGCAACCTCCCCTTTGGTGAGCATCGGCGAGGCGATCCGCCGGATCAGCTCCACCTTCTCCGGCCGTACCCGGACCAGTACGTCGACCCCGACAGGTGCCTGCCGCTCGAGTCCGGACCGCAGCCGCTCCCACTCGGCACGGACGTCCAGCCCGTCGGGCCGCTCCGCCGCCTCTTCGAGTACGTCGGCCTGCTCGACCCGAGACACCCGGTACATCCGCGCTGCCCCACGATGCGCTGCCACCAGGTACCACCGACCCGCCTGCTCGACGAGCCCCCACGGGTCCACAGTTCGTTGCTGGACGCCCTCACTCGCCGACGCGTACCGCAGTCGCACCCGTCGCCGTTTGACGACCGCCTGCCGCAGTACGGGCAACGCACCGGTGTCCTCCGCCTCCGCGAACCACCGCCGCCGGTCCACGACGATCGCACCGGACAACGCGTCCGCGTCCCCCTGCAGCTCCACCGGCAACGTCGCGGACAGCTTCCCCATCGCCGAGTGCAGCGCATCCTGCAGCCCGAGCTCCTCCGACAACGCCGCCCGCCCAGACCACGCGAACAACGCCTGCGCCTCCCGCGGCGTCAACTCACTCACATCGGCGCGGTACCCCGGCAGCAACACACAACCCCCGTTGCGCCCCCGCTCGGAGTACACGGGTACGCCGGCCGCGGACAACGCCTCCATGTCACGCATAACTGTCCGCGACGACACCTCCAGCCGCTCAGCAAGGTCCCGCGCACTCAACCGCTCATGCCGCTGCAGCAACAGGATGATCTGCAACAACCGGTCCGCTCGCATACCGCCAATAATATGGGACAGAAGATGTCGTATATAGCCCGCGAAGCTGTCTCCATGACCAACGTTGTGAACGACCCCCGACCGCTGTTCGTCCGTGCACTCGATCAGACGCAGCAGCTCGTCACCGCCACGGGACCTGACAGCCTCGACCTACCGACCCCGTGCGACGAGTACGACGTACGCACGCTGCTCGGCCATCTGCTGACCGTCATCGCCCGTATCGACCTGGCGCTGCGTGGCGGCGATCCGCTGACGATTCCGGTGGTGACAACTGGTGTCGACGACGTACCGGCCGCATGGAAGGAACGCCGGGTGTCCCTGGACGACACCGTGACCGACGACGCCGTACTCGGTCAGACCTGCAAGCTGCCGTGGGGCACTCTGCCCGGCGCAGCCGCGATCGCTGCGTACACAGGTGAGCTCACCACGCACTCCTGGGACCTGGCGAAGGCCACTGGGCGTCTGGACCAGCTGGACGACGCTCTGGCGACACAGGTGCTTCCGATGGTGCGCAAGGCCGTTCCAGCCGAGCAGCGCGGCGGACACGTGCCGTTCGGCCCGGTAGTACAGGTGCCCGCCGACGCGTCGCCGTACGACCAGCTGGCGGCTTGGCAGGGTCGCCAGCCCTAGGCGATCCCGCCGTTCAGCATCAGGCCGCCGTCGATCGTGATGGTCTGGCCGGTGATCCACGACGCCTCGTCGGACAGCAGGAACCACACCAGCGAGGCGACGTCCTCCGGCCGGCCCAACCGACGCAGGGGGTACGTCGACGCCACCTTGTCCTCGCGCCCTTCGTAGAGGGCTCCGGCGAACTTGGTCTTCACCACCGCCGGGGCCACGGCGTTCACCCGGATCTCCGGAGCCAGCTCGACGGCCAGCTCCTGTGTGACCCGGGACAGCATCGCCTTGGTCGCGCCGTACCACCCGATGCCCGGCGAGGGCCCCAGACCAGCTACCGAGGACAGGTTGACCACGGCCCCGCCGTGGGCGCGCATCCAGGCGTCCCGGCAGGCCTTCACCCAGGCGATCGTGGCCAGCACGTTGGTGTCCACCATCTTGGCCGCGACCGTCTGGTCGACGTCCAGCAGCTTCCCGTAGATCGGGTTGATGCCGGCGTTGTTGACCAGCAGATCCACCGATCCGTACGTCGCCACCGCTGCCGCCACGACAGCGCCCCGGTGCGTCGGGTCGGCCGCCTTGCCGGCCACGGCCAGCGCGTGCTTCCGGCCGCCCAGGGTCTCGACCGCCTGGTCGAGAGTCTCCTGGGTCCGGCCGGTGATGACGACGCGAGCGCCATCGGCCACCAGGCGCTGCGCGATCGCCAGCCCGATACCGCGGGAGGCTCCGGTGACGATTGCTGTCCGGCCGTCGAGCGCCATCAGCTGAGGCGCTCGAGAACGATCGCCATCCCCTGGCCGCCGCCGACGCACATCGTCTCGAGACCGAACTGCTTGTCCTCGAACTGCAGGCCGTTGACCAGCGTGGTCATGATCCGCGCACCGGTCGAGCCGAACGGGTGGCCGAGCGCGATCGCGCCGCCGTGCACGTTCAGCTTGTCCTCGTCGATGCCGAGCTCACGCGCCGACCCGATCACCTGGACCGCGAACGCCTCGTTGATCTCGACCAGGTCGATGTCGCCGATGCTCATCCCGGCCCGCGCCAGCGCCTGCTTCGACGCCTCGACCGGACCGAGGCCCATGATCTCCGGCGACAGGCCGCTGACACCGGTCGACACGATCCGCGCCAGCGGCGTCAGGCCGAGCTCGCGCGCCTTGGTGTCGCTCATGATCACGACCGCGGCGGCGCCGTCATTCAGCGGGCAGCAGTTGCCGGCCGTCACGGTGCCGTCGGGGCGGAACACCGGCTTCAGCTGGCTGACCTTCTCCAGCGTCGTACCGGCCCGCGGCCCGTCGTCCTTGCTCACCACGGTCCCGTCGGGCAGCGTCACCGGCGTGATCTCGCGCTCGAAGAAGCCGTTGTTGATCGCCTTCTCGGCCAGGTTCTGCGAGCGGACACCGAAGACGTCCTGGTCCGCGCGGCTGATGCCCCGCAGCGTCGCCACGTTCTCGGCGGTCTGGCCCATCGAGATGTAGATGTCCGGGATCAGCCCGTCCGCGCGCGGGTCGTGCCAGGTGTCGTTGGTCTCGGCGTACTTCTCGGTCCGCGCGACCGCGTCGGTGAAGACCTCGTTGAACGAGCTCGGGTCGCCGACCCCGGCCGAGCCGAAGTTCTTGTACCGCGAGACGCACTCGACGCCGGCGCTGACGAAGATGTCGCCCTCACCGGACTTGATCGCGTGGTACGCCATCCGCGCGGTCTGCGTCGACGACGCGCAGAACCGGTTGACCGTGGTCGCCGGCGTGTTGTCCCAGCCGAGCTGGACCGCGACGCGACGGGCCATGTTGCCGCCGTGCTCGTCGTGCGGCTCCGCGCAGCCGAGCGCCAGGTCCTCGATCTGGTCACCGGTCAGCCCGACCTTGTCGACCGCCGCCTTGATCATCTGTACGGCGAGGTCGTCCGGCCGGATCGTGGTCAGCGACCCCTTGTGCGCACGGCCGATCGGCGAGCGGGCCGTGGACACGATGACTGCTTCAGGCATTGCAGGTCCTTCCTAGAGGCCAGTTCACAGGCCCAAGTCGCGGCCGATGAGTTCCTTCATGATCTCGTTCGAGCCGGCCCAGATCTTCGTCACTCGGGCGTCGCGCCAGGCGCGGGCGACCCGGTACTCGTTCATGTAGCCGTACCCGCCGTGCAACTGGACACACGCGTCCAGGACTTCGTTCTGCACGTGGGCGCTCCACCACTTGGCCTTGGCGGCATCCACCGCGGACAGCCGGTCCTCGTCGTGCGCCACCACGCCGTTGTCGACGTACGCCTGCGTGACCTCGACCTTGGTGACGAGCTCGGCGATCAGGAACTTGTTGTACTGGAACGAGCCGACGGACTGCCCGAACGCCTTGCGCTGCTTCACGTACTCGATCGTCTCGTCGAGGATCTGGGTCGCGTGGGCGATGTTCGACACGGCGGCGCCGATCCGCTCCTGGGCCAGGCGCTCCATCATGTGGATGAAGCCGCGATCGAGCTCACCGAGCACGTTGTCGTCGCCGACGAACAGGTCCTCGAAGAACAGTTCCGACGTACCGGACTCGGTCTGGCCGACCTTGTCGAGCTTCCGGCCGCGGGCGAAGCCCTGCATTCCCTCCTCGACCACGAACAGCGTGATGCCCTTCGCGCCCTTCGACGGGTCGGTCCGGGCGGCGACGATGACGAGGTCGGCCATGTCGCCGTTCGTGATGAAGGTCTTCGAGCCGTTCAGCACCCAGCCGCCGTCGGCCTTCTTCGCGGTCGTCTTCAACGCGGCGAGGTCGGAGCCGCCCGACGGCTCGGTCATCCCGATCGCGGCGACGTACTCACCGGAGCAGAACTTGGGCAGCCAGCGCTGCTTCTGCTCCTCGGTGCCGAGGTCGACGAAGTACGGCGCGGCGCAGTCGTAGTGGATGCCGAAGCAGCTCGACAGCGATGCGGAGACCTTCGAGACCTCCTCGGCGAAGACCTGGTTGAACCGGTAGTCGCCGACGCTCGAACCGCCGTACTCCTCCGGCACGTCCAGCCCGAGGAAGCCCTGCTTACCGGCCTCCAGCCAGGCGGCGCGGTCGATCGTCTTCTCTTCGAGGAACTGCTCCATCCGCGGCACCAGCGAACGGTCGCAGTACTCCTTCGCACTGGCCCGGAATGCGTGGTGGTCCTCGTTGAAGATGACGCGATCCATCTAGGCCTCCCCAAGGTCTGAGATCTCTGGCTAAGCGCTTGCTTAGCTTCACGCGTTTGGTGCAAGGTGTCAACGTGTCCGCAGTCACCGATCCCCTCGTGTGGGAGCACGTTCAGCCGGCCGCAGCCCGCCGGCTGCTCACCGGCGCCGTCGACGCGTTCGCGGAACGCGGTTACCAGGCCACGACGACCCGCGACATCGCATCCCGCGCCGGGATGAGCCCGGCTGCCCTGTACGTGCACTACCCGTCCAAGGAGCGCCTGCTCTTCGAGATCAGCCTGTACGGCCACAACGCAGCCCTGGACGTACTGCGTTCCGCCGACACCGGCCCGACCCCCGCCGACCGGCTGCGCTCGCTGGTCGCCGCCTTCACCGCCTGGCACGCGCAACACCACACGATCGCGCGCGTCGTCCAGTACGAGCTGGCAGCGTTGAGCCCCGAACACCTGGCCGAGGTCGCGACGATCCGCCGCGCCATCTCCGCCCAGATCGAGCAGGTGCTGGCAGACGGCGTACAGGACGGCACCTTCGCCGTCCCCGACCTGCCCGGCACAACCCTCGCCGTACTCTCGCTGTCCATCGACGTAGCCCGCTGGTACACACCCCACCGCGGCGACCCAGCCGCCCTGGGCAAGCTCTACGCAGACCTCGCCCACCGCATGGTGCTCAGCTAAGCCGGATAGTCCGTCCACGCATGCTGATCTGGCGGTCGTCGATCAGCTGATGTAGCGCCCGACTGACGGTCACCCGCGTAAGCCCGAGCTCATCCGCCAACCCCGCCTGCCCGTCCGGGAGCCGTACGGTCCCAGAGCGATCGGACAGCGACCGCAGCCGTTGCAGAACCCGCCTTTGCGCGCTGTCCGTCGCCGCGGTCAGGTAGTCGGCACGCGCTTGATTGGCCTGGGTCGCCAGGTGCCGCGCGGCCTGCAGCGCAACCGACGCCTCGGTCTGCAGCAACTCCCCGAAGACCTCGCGTGGAAGGTTGCGCACGACCGCATCCGCCAAGACCGTCCAGGTGAACAAATGGGAGTCTCCGGCGATCGCAGTGGCCTTGTCGATCACCACCGGCGCCTCGTCGGTGCGGATGTGGGCCTGACGGCCCGACTCGGCGTGCCGATAGGCCGCGACGCGGCCGGCATGTACGACGAAGAGGCGTTCGACCGGCTCGCCCTCGACAGCCAGGACGGTCCCCCGCGGGACCTGCCGGACGCTGCTCAGCCGTTCGAGCTCACGACATACCTCGGGAGCGAGCGCCGCGAACAACGGAACGTCAGCCAACCGGTAGTCGGTCACAGCCCCATTCTGATGTATCAACCGATACAGACGGCCTGCCGCGTCTTTCCTACCGTCCTCTGCGTGCAGCAATCCCTCGCAGTGATCGCCGTTGTGCTCGTGGTCAGCGCCGGCCTGCAGTCGAGCACGGGCTTCGGCTTCGCCCTGCTGAGCGCTCCCGCGTTGTCCACACTGCTCGGACCGGTGCAGGCAGTCACCACCATCACCATCGTCGGTGCCGTCGTCGACAGCCTGACGCTGTTCGGCAATCGCGGTCGCCCGCAGCCGGCGCTGGCCGACCTGCGCGTCGTCTGCCTCTCCGCAGTCCCCGGTCTGGCCGTCGGCACAGTGCTGCTGGCACGGCTGCCCACAAAGGCGCTGCAGGTGGCCATCGCAGCCAGCGTCGTCGTAGCGATCATCCACCGCCTACGGCGGCGCCGGGTCGTTGTGAACAGCCGCTGGCTGGGCTCGGCAGCAGGATTCACCTGGGGCGCCCTGACCGCGGCGACAACGGCAGGTGGTCCACCGCTGCTTCTCTACCTGATGCACCGTCACGACGACGCCAGGACGATCCGCGACACCATCGTTGCCGCCAACCTGATCCGGCTGCCCCTTTCGCTCGCACTGCTCGGCCTGACCGGCACCTGGCACCCACCGCCCGGCGTCCCG
Source organism: Kribbella soli (assembly GCF_004331345.1). Taxonomy (GTDB): domain Bacteria; phylum Actinomycetota; class Actinomycetes; order Propionibacteriales; family Kribbellaceae; genus Kribbella; species Kribbella soli. Next base: position 1,503,713 of record NZ_SJJZ01000003.1, read on the forward strand.
GTCCTGATCGGCGCAGGCGTGTGTGGTTGGGCCCTCGGCAAGCTCGTCTTCCGACTCCTCACACCGGCCCGCTACGAGACCGCACTGCTCACCCTGCTCGCACTTACTGCCGCAGCCACGGTTGCTGCAGCCTTCCAATGAAACAGGTGCTCATGACCGACCAACCGTGGTGGCAGACCGGCGCGATCTACCAGATCTACCCGCGCTCATTTGCCGACAGCAACAATGACGGCATCGGCGACCTCGCCGGAATCACCGCCCGCCTCGGCTACCTGGCCGACCTCGGCGTCTCCGCGATCTGGCTCTCCCCGTTCTACCCGTCGCCGATGGAGGACTTCGGCTACGACGTGACCGACCACACCGGCGTCGACCCGCTGTTCGGGTCCGTCGCCGACGCCGTCGAACTCATCGAGACCGCGCACCGGCACGGGCTCCGGGTCCTCGTCGACTTCATCCCGAACCACACGTCCCACCGGCACCCCTGGTTCGAGGCATCGCGCTCCAGCCGTGATCACACCGACTGGTACTACTGGCGCTCCCCCGCGCCCGACGGCGGCCCGCCGAACAACTGGCTGTCGCTCTTCGGCGGCTCAGCCTGGACCTTCGATGCCAACCGCGGCGAGTACTACTACCACGCCTACCTCCCCGAGCAGCCGGACCTCAACTGGCGCAATCCAGCAGTCCGCAAAGCGCAGTACGACGTACTTCGCACCTGGTTGCAGCGTGGTGTCGACGGGTTCCGCATCGACGCGTTCCGGCAACTGCTGATGGACCCGGGCTGGCGCGACAACCCGGTGAACCCGGACTGGCAGCCGGGAACCGACCCGTACCTCTCACTCCTGCCTGTCCACTCCACCGACCAGCCCGACATCGTGGACGTCATCACCGAACTACGAGCAGTCCTGGCTGAGCATGTACTCACGGCCGAGCTGTATCTACCCTTCGACAAACTGGCGCGCTACCACCGCGCAGGCATCCACCTTCCATCGAACACCCACCTGCTCTCGACCCCCTGGACTCCGGTCGCGATCGCCGGTCTGGTCGAGGAGTACGAGCGATGCCTCCCCGCAGACGCCTGGCCGAACTGGACGACGGGCAATCACGACCGGAGCCGGATTGCCACCCGAATCGGCCCGGCCCAGGCCCGGATCGCGGCCATGCTGCTGCTCACCCTGCGTGGCACCCCGATCCTGTACTACGGCGAAGAGCTCGGCATGTGCGACATCGCGATCCCCGAGTCACAACTCCAGGACCCGCTGGCACGTCGGCTACCGGACCACGCGATGGGCCGAGACCCGCAACGTACGCCGATGCGCTGGGCGCCCACGCCGCACGTGGGCTTCTGCCCTGAGCACGTGACGCCCTGGCTACCGACTGAGCCCCATCCGTCGGGTACTGACGTCGCATCGCAGCAGACCTCGGACAACTCGATGCTGACGCTCTATCGCTCGCTCCTGCAGCTCAGGCAGACGTCGACGGCACTCCGATCCGGCTCCTACGGAACAGTGTCGGTCTCGGACGAAGTCCTGGTCTTCGAACGCCGCACCAGCGACAACGTCGTACTGGTCGCCCTGAACTTCTCCAGCAGCAGTCAGCCGATCACGCTGCCCACAACTGCCCGGATCCTGCTATCGACCCATCCGCCGGCAGACGCCTCGGTCAACAGCCTGCGCCCGAACGAAGGAATCGTGGTCACAGACCAAAGGCCCCGCACCTCGTGAGGTGCGGGGCCGTGCGGAGTGCCTGGATCAGGCCTGCAGTGCGGCCTGGATGTCGAGGTGGATGTCCACCTTGTCACCGATCAGCAGCTTGCCGCCCTCGAGCGGCACGTTGAAGTCGATGCCCCACTCCTTGCGGCTGATCGACGCGGAGGCCTCGAAACCGATGATGGTCTGGCCGTACGCGTTCTGGTCGACACCGAGGAACTCGACCGCGAGCTCGATCGCCTTGGTGACGTCCTTGATGGTCAGCTCGCCGGCCAGGACGTAGTCGTCACCCTCGGGCTTGATCGCGGTGCTGACGAAGGTCATCTTCGGGCTGTTCTCGGCGTCGAAGAAGTCGCCGGAGCGCAGGTGACCGTCGCGCTGCTCGCTGCGGGTGTGCACCGACGCCAGCTCGATCGCGACGTTGGTGGTGGAGTCCTCGATGCTGTCCTTGACGACGATCTCGCCGCTGAACTCCTGGAAGGTGCCGCGGACCTTGGTCATCAGGTGCCGGACGGTGAAGCCGACCTCGCTGTGCGCGGTGTCGAGGGCGTACGTGCCGGCGACCAGGCCGGGGATGGTGCTGGTCGGGGTGCCGGTGGTGGTGTCGCTCATGGGGTCCTCTCGGGAAGGGGTCGTACTGGTCGGGGGCGACGCAGCCGTTATAGTTAAAACTTCAACCGATGACTACGACAGTAGGGATCAACGGTTTAAATGTCAACTACATTCCCGCTACACTGTTCCCGTGACGATGGAGACTGAGATGGACCGGGGGACTCGGTGGCTCAACGCCGAGCAGCAGGTCGCGTGGCGCGCGTACCTGCTGGGCACCGCACGCCTGATGGCCAAGCTCGACGACGACCTGCGCCAGTTCGGCCTCGGCATCAACGACTACGAGATCCTGGTCCGGCTCTCCGAGGCGCCCGACCGGCGGCTCCGGATGGCCGACCTGGCCGACCGGCTGCACCAGAGCCGGTCCCGCCTGACACACACCGTCGGCCGCCTCGAGGCTGCCGAACTGGTCCGCCGTACGTCGTGCACAAGCGACAAGCGCGGCGTCTGGGCCGAGCTGACCGACGCCGGGTTCGCCCTGCTCGAGCAGGCCGCGCCGTACCACGTCGACGGCGTCCGGGAGAACCTGGTCGACCTCGCGAGCCCCGAGGACTTCGCCGCCGTCGGCCGTGTCTTCGACTCCGTCTCCGAGCACATCGGCCAGCGTTAGTCAGGGCTGCGGGGCGGGTGTGATCTCCAGGGTCAGCTCGTCGCGGTTGGCGCCGCGGTAGGTCATCATCTGGTCGCGCATCCGCCGCTTGGCCGGTGGCAGGTGGTTGACCGTGCGCATCGCCGTACGCATGCCCGCCAGCGCCAGCCGGCCGATCCCAGGCTTGTGCACCGGATCGCCGGACGTCATCTGCGCGCGCGACTTGAGGACCGCATCGAAGCCGTACTCGATCATGCGCGCCTCGTAGTCATGCACGGCCGGAACGAGTTCTTGCGTGCCGTCGCGGACGTCGATCAGCTTCCGGCACAGGTTCACCGCGTCGCGCAGTGCGGTGTTCGCGCCGACACCGCGGCCCGGCGTCATGGTGTGGATCGCGTCACCGAGCAGAGTGACGTTCGTACTCTCCCAGGGCTCGATCGGGACCGAGGTCCAGATGCTGACCGGGAAGCACGTGCCGGGGTCGGTGAGTTCGAACAGCCGGCGCAGGTTCGGATGCCACCCGGGCGTCAGCGCCAACGCCGCGTCGATCAACTCCTGGCCGCGCAACTCCATGATGTTGGCGGGGAGCTTGTCCTTGGCCGCCGACAATCCCCAGTTGATGTAGTCGCGGGTGTTGTCGAACTGCAGTCCCGGCCAGTGCCGGATCAGCTCCTCGGTGTTGCCGCCGATCCCGTCCTTGACGTTCCCGTCGTGGTCCCACTGGAACTCCATCACATGCAGGATGCAGGCGAACCCACGCGGCGCATTGACCAGCGAAATCCCCTCGAACACCTTCGGCGGCACGAGTTTCGCGCTCTCCTCGGTGATCGGCAGCTTGCCGGCGATCGCCACGATCCCGGTCTCCTCGGTCTTCGCCTGCGGCAGGTACTGGCGACGTACCCGGGATCCTGAACCGTCGGCGGCGACCAGGAGATCGCCGGTGGCGCTCGTACCGTCGGCGAAGTACGCCGTCACCTGGTCTCCGTGCTGTTCGAAGCGGGTGAACTCCTTGCCGAACTCCACGACGCCGTCGAGGCCGGTCAGCAGCACCTGACGCAGGGTCATCCGGCTGATCGACTTCTCACTCTCCACGGGGTCGGTCGACTCCGGCAGCTCCAGCGAGAGGAGTTCCTTCAGATCCTCGGTCAGCATGTTGAAGTACTTCGGGTCACGCGCTTTCGTGGCCACGAACGTGTCATACAGCTCCTCCGGCAGCAGCGCATGCAGCGCCCGGCTGCCGTCCGGGTCGATGCCGACCCGGTAGCCGTGCAGGCCGTCGGTCCGCAACGCGTCGCGCTCGAACACCGACACCTCGATCCCGGCCCGCTGCAGCCCGTGCGCCAACGCGAGGCCGCCGGTCCCGCCGCCGATTACCAGCACCTTCATATCTCTCGTCCCTTCAAGTATCTTGATAATCCGAGTATCTTGGAGATCCGAGAGAAATGCAAGCCCTATGCTGAGGCGGACCATGACCAGTACTCGCGAAGAGCTCACCGGCGAGATCCAGCAGCGGCTGATCCGATTCATCGCCGAGGTGGTGCTGTACAACCACGCCGTGTCGGGGAAGGTCGGACTCGGCGCGAGCGACTCCCAGTTCATGACGCTGCTGCAGACGTACGGCCCGCTGACGCCGCGCCAGCTCGCCGAACACACGGGCCTGACGTCGGGCACGGTGACCGGCGTCGTCGACCGGCTCGAGTCGCACGGCTTCGTCACCCGCCGGCCAGATCCCCGCGACCGGCGCAAGGTGGTCGTCACGCCGTCGATGGAGGCGATCCAGGACAAGCTCGTGCCCCTGTACGCCGAACAGGGCGAGCGGATGCACGCCGTACTGGCGACCCGCTCCGTCGAGGAGCTGAAGACGATCTCGGAGTTCCTCGCCGACTCGATCGCTGAAGCCGACAGCTAAAGCGTTTGAGGTCGCCGCCGCGCTCCGGGAACCTTCTGGGCGTGACGGATTTACACCAGGACGGCCGGGCCGGCATCGACGCAGAGCTGGTACGGCGACTCCTCGCGCAGCAGTTCCCGCAGTGGGCCGACCTGCCGGTGACCCCGGTCAAGGTCGACGGCTGGGACAACCGGACGTACCGGCTCGGCTCGGGGCTGACCGCGCGGCTGCCGACGCACTCGAGCTACGTGGCCGCTGTCGACAAGGAACACCAGTGGCTGCCGGTTCTCGGCCCGCAGCTACCGGTCGAGATTCCCGAGGCGGTGGCCAAGGGCGCGCCCGGTGAGGGGTATCCGCACCCCTGGGCGATCCGGCGGTGGATCCCGGGCGAGACCGCATCGGTCGAGAGCATTGCCGATCTGGACGAGTTCGCACGGTCGATCGCAGCGTTCATCCTGGCCTTGCAGGACGTCGACGCGACCGGTGGACCACTCGCCGGTGCGCACAGCTTCCATCGGGGCGCGCCGCCGGAGTACTACCACGACGAGACGCTCGAGGCCCTCGCCGTACTGAAGGGTCGGATCGACACCGATCTTGCGCGTGAGGTGTGGGATGCGGCGCTGGCGGCGTCATGGGATCGGCCGCCGGTGTGGTTCCACGGCGATATCGCGCACGGCAACCTCCTGGTCCGGGACGGCCGGCTGTCCGCCGTGATCGACTTCGGTACGTCGGGTGTCGGCGACCCCGCCTGCGACCTGGTCATCGCCTACACGTTCTTCTCCGGCTCGTCCCGCGCTGCGTTCCGTGACGCTGCCGGTCACGACTCGGGCACGTGGGCCCGCGCCCGCGGCTGGGCCCTCTGGAAGGCCCTCATCACTGAAGACCTCCAAGTCATCAACAACGTTTTGACCGACTACCAGACTCAAACGGCCTAGCACGCAGACGCGGGTGCTCGTCAGCGTTACCGTCGGAAGATGTGGTGGGTGCTGACCGCCCTGTTGGGCGGAGGGCTGGCACTCGCGGGCAGGTACCTCTGGGACCGACGAGCCGCACAGCGCGGTGACGCCGAGGAACTGGAGGAGATCCGCAAGCTGGCCGACGAGGACGTAACGCTGCTCGGCGAGGAGCTGCGGCGGCTGGACACGCAGGTCGAAGGACACCCGCTGGACCCGGACGCGCGGTCGGACTACCAGGTCGCGCTCGACGCGTACGAGGCGGCGCAGCGGGCCGTCCATGGGATCCGAAAGGCCGATGGGATCAGCTCGGTCACCGACACGTTGGCGACAGGGCGGTACGCGATCACCTGCGTGCAGGCGCGCCTGCAAGGCCAACCTGTGCCGGAGCGGCGGGTGCCTTGCTTCTTCAATCCGCAGCACGGGCCGTCGAAGTTCGACATCGTCTGGACCCAGCCGAAGATCGGCACCCGGACCGTACCGGCGTGTGCGCAGGACGCCGCCCGCATCCGCGCCGGTGACGAGCCAGAGGTCCGCTACGTCCGGTACGGCAGCCGCCAGGTCCCGTACTGGGAGGCCGGCACCGCGATCACGCCGTACGGTATGGGGTACTTCACAGCCGGTGCAGGCGCGAGTTACATCGCGCTCGCCAGTTTCCAGACGCAGATTGGCGCGAGCGGCGGCTGGGCAGACGCGGGCGGACACGGCTTCGGCGGCTTCGACGGCGGTGGCGGTTTCGACGGCGGCGGTTTCGACGGCGGAGGCGGCGACGGCTGATTCAGAGGTACGCCGTCACGCCTTCGTACTCCGCCACCGGAGCAGCGCCGACCGTCTCGTACTCGAGCAGCAGCAGACCGCTCGGCGTCGCCTCCTGCGCCGTGAGCCGCCGCGGGTGAAGCCGTGGCTCGTGTCCTCGGTCGGCGAGCCCGGACCCTGACTCACGCCGTCGAGGGTGACGAACTCCGTCAGCACTAGCCTCATTGCTCGACCAATGCGGCGAGCTGCACGATGACGGTCCCCCAACCATCGGCGAACCCGAGCTCCGCGTGCCGTTTGCGACTCGTGGGATCGCCGTGCCGGGCGACCATCCGGTACGCCGTACCGTCCGGGTGATCGTCCAGGAACACGTCGGCCGTCACCGCGATGGGCTGTGGATCCGCCGGACGCCAGGTGCTGTCGATCGCATTCGTGAACGCGATCCGCTCGAGCTCGTCGGCGGCCAGAATGACCGCATCGAGATGCGGGACGAACTCGTTGCCGTCCTCGCTGAACCGCGTCACGATCGCCCCACCTGGCCGCACGTCCAGCCGCTCGACGCGGCAGACCGCCGGCGCCGGCACCCACCACTGCTCGAACCGCTTCGGATCGGTCCACGCCCGCCACACGGCCTCTCGCGGCGCACGGATCACCCGCTCCACCAGCAGATCCAGCTCCGGATCGAACAGTTCACGACTCACGATTCCTCCACCGGTTCCTCCATTGTGACGAAACGCTCCAGCCGGTCGGTGCGCTCCTCCCAGATCCGCCGCTGCTCGGCGAGCCAGTCGTCCACCAGTTCCAGCCGCTCACGATTGAGCACACAGGTCCGCACGCGCCCGGTCTTCACCGTGCGGATCAGGCCGTTCGACTCGAGCGTCCGGACGTGCTTCATGAACGACGGCAGCGTGATCGGGAACTCCGCCGCGAGCTCCCCCACGCTCGTCGGCCCCTGTCCCAGCCGCCGGATCACCCTCCGCCGTGTTGGGTCGGCCAGCGCCACGAAGACGCCGTCGACCTCCGCCAAATACTGTGCCATGAGGCTAAGTATTGTCCCGGCCCGACAGTTAGCGCAAGGGCTAAGTGTCGGAAAGCACGAAGGACCCCGGCTCCGGTGCGGAGACGGGGTCCTTCGACGGCGTACTTACGTACCTGGTCGCTCAGTCGCTCAGTCGCGCGTGAGCTTGCGGTAGGTGACGCGGTGCGGGCGGGCTGCTTCCGGGCCGAGGCGCTCGATCTTGTTCGCCTCGTACGACGCGAAGTTGCCCTCGAACCAGAACCACTTGGCCGAGTCGTCGGCAGTGCCCTCCCAGGCCAGGATGTGGGTCGCCACGCGGTCCAGGAACCACCGGTCGTGGGACACGACCACCGCACAGCCCGGGAACTCCAGCAAGGCGTCCTCGAGCGACTGCAGGGTCTCGACGTCCAGGTCGTTGGTCGGCTCGTCGAGGAGCAGCAGGTTGCCGCCCATCTTCAGCGTCAGCGCCAGGTTCAGCCGGTTCCGCTCACCGCCGGACAGTACGCCGGTCGGCTTCTGCTGGTCCGGGCCCTTGAAACCGAACGAGGCGACGTACGCCCGGCTCGGCATCTCGAAGTTCGCGACCTTGATGAAGTCGAGCTCGTCGGACACCTGCTGCCAGACCGTCTTCTTCGGGTCCAGACCGCCGCGCGACTGGTCGACGTACGAGATCTTGACCGTCTCACCGAGCTTCAGGGTGCCCGCGTCCGGCTGCTCCTCGCCGACGATCATCCGGAACAGCGTCGACTTGCCGACGCCGTTCGGGCCGACGATGCCGACGATGCCGGCGCGCGGGAGGCTGAAGCTCAGGCCGTCGATCAGCGTGCGGCCGCCGAAGCCCTTCACCAGCTTGGAGACCTCGAGCACCGTGCTGCCCAGGCGCGGACCGGCCGGGATGTTGATCTCGTCGATGTCCAGCTTCTTGGCCCGCTCGGCCTCGGCCGCGAGCTCCTCGTACCGCGCCAGCCGGGACTTGCTCTTGGTCTGCCGGGCCTTCGCGTTCGACCGGACCCACTCGAGCTCGCGCTCCAGGATCTTCTGCCGCTTCGCGTCCTTCTGCCCCTCGACCACGAGCCGCTGCTGCTTGGTCTCCAGGTACTTCGAGTAGTTGCCCTCGTAGCCGTAGGTCTTGCCTCGGTCGAGCTCCAGGATCCACTCAGCGACGTTGTCCAGGAAGTACCGGTCGTGGGTGATCGCCAGGACGGCGCCCGGGTACTTCTGCAGGTGCTGCTCGAGCCACAGCACGGACTCCGCGTCCAGGTGGTTGGTGGGCTCGTCGAGCAGCAGCAGGTCGGGCTGCTGCAGCAGGAGCTTGCACAGCGCGACCCGGCGGCGCTCACCACCGGACAGGTTGTCCACCAGCACGTCGGGCGGCGGGCAGCGCAGCGCATCCATCGCCTGCTCCAGCTGGGCGTCGACATCCCAGGCGTTGCGATGGTCCAGCTCGGTCTGCAGGTCACCCATCTCGGCCAGCAGCGTGTCGTAGTCGGCGTCCGGGTCGGCCAGCTCGGCGGAGACCTCGTTGAAACGGTCCAGCTTCTGCTTGGTGTCGCCGACGCCTTCCTCGACGTTCTGCAGCACGGTCTTACCCTCGGTCAGCGGCGGTTCCTGCAGCAGGATCCCGACCGTCGCGCCCTCGGCGAGCCGGGCCTCGCCGTTGGAGGGCTGGTCGAGCCCGGCCATGATCTTGAACAGCGAGGACTTACCGGTGCCGTTGGGCCCGACCACGCCGATCTTCGCGCCGGTGAGGAAGTTCAGCGTGACATTGTCGAGAACGACCTTGTCGCCGTGCGCCTTCCGGACGTTGCGAAGTGTGTAGATGAATTCCGCCATACCCCAGAGCCTATGTGCTCGGGTGGCCCGTTTCCCAACCAGGCCGTGACGGTTGTCCACAGACGCCAAGTTCGGGCCGCCGATCGGGGTGTGACAGGTGCACCTTCTCCGGGTGACAGCACACGCTCTCCGAACGGAAGGAACCCGCCATGAGCCTCGGTGACACCTATCTCACTGTTCTGGGCTGGATCGGCAGCGAACCCGATTTCAAGGAGATCCGCCAGACACCGCACGCGAGCTTCCGGCTCGGCTCCACTCCCCGCCAGTTCGACAGATCCCTCAACACCTACGTCGACAAGCCGACGACGTGGTACACGGTGCAGTGCTGGCGGAGCCTCGCGCAGAACGCCTTCGAGTCCATCCGGGTCGGCCAGCCCGTCATCGTCACCGGTCGCCTCCGCACCCACGAATGGACCGACGACTCCGGCGAACAACACAGCCGCGTCATCCTCGAAGCGTTCTCTCTCGGCCACGACCTCAACCGCGGTACGACGACCTTCGCGAAGAACGCGCCGCGCGCGGAATCGGTCCGCACGCCCGCGGAGTCGGCGGAGCGCCCGACCGAGACGACCGCCGCGCCGTACCCGCCTGACGAGTACTCCGTCGCGCCCCTCCCGCTGTCCGCGACGGCGGAGGCGGCATGACTATCTCAATCTTGACTTATATAAGTCCTGACCGGCATTCTGAGGATCGACTCAGCAGCCGAGCAGGAGAGGGAACCATCCGTGATCGACATCCTCGAGCACATCAACGCGGTCCAGCGCGAGGTCAGCCGCACCGGCGAGACCGTGACGGTGCTGATGCGCCGCTCCTACCAGGCCGAGCCGGCGGAGGTGTGGGACGCCCTGACGGACCCGGAGCGGATGCGGCGCTGGTTCATGCCCGTGACCGGGGACCTCAAGGTCGGCGGCTCGTTCCAGCTGGAGGGCAACGCCGGCGGCGACATCCTGGAGTGCGATCCGCCGAAGAGCTTCAAGGTGACCTTCGGCGGCCCGAACAGCCTGCTCGAGCTGCGGCTGCTGCCCGGCGCGGGCTCCTCCACCGAGCTCGAGCTCGAGCACTCGATGGGCGAGGCCCCGGCCCCCGGTGGCTCCGGCGCGCTGTGGGTCGGTCCGGGCTGGGACGGCGCCCTGCTCGGCCTGGCCCTCTACGTCACCGGCGAGCTCCCGGCCGACACCGACCCGGTCCAGATGGCCGACTCCCCCGAGGTCATCGACTACAACGAGCAGTCCGTCCGCGCCTGGATCGAAGCCATCCGAGCATCCGGCACCACCACCGAGGAGGACCTCCTCAGCGCCGCCAAGATCTCCCTGTCGCAGTACGCGCCAGACGCCGAGCTCTAACTCTCACCTGGGAGGTGCGGTCGAGCGCTGCCTGCCCGCCGGTAGGACCACTACTGGCGGGCAGTGGCGACGCTGTCGCGGCACTTGGTGTAGGCCGCAAGCTCCTCGCGGGCCGGCGCAACCACGTGGCTGTCGGCAACGTTCACCAGTTCGGCCCGCAGCGCCGTCGCCACCTGCCGGGACCGCCGCAGCGCCCCGTTCGTGGCAGCCAGCCGGCAGACGAAAGAGAGCGCCAGCCCCAGGACGCCACCACCGACCAGCATGATCCACGCGTAGGGAATGCCGTTCCATTCCGGCAGCGGCGGATCGTTCATGTCAGCGATCCGCGCCACCAGCAAGGCGACCAGCCAAGCGGCGCCGCCGAGCGTCACGAGGAACAGCAACCACTGCACCACCCGGGCGAAGCCCCACCACCCTGGATTGCTGGACACACCGAGGTCGGTCCGCGCGACGGCCTGGTCGAGCTCGTCACCGAGCGACTCCTCGCGCCGCCGGATCGCCGAACGCACCGAGTCCGCCCACGGACGCGACAGCCCTTCGGCGGCCTTGTTCGTGATCGTGCGGACCGCGGCGTCCATCCGTGCCCGCTGCACCGGAGTTGCCGCAGGCAACGAAGAGCGGGCGATCGCGACCTCGCTCGCTGCGGACTTGCGCAACGCCTTGCCCTGCTCGCGCGAGACCTGGTCACCATGCAGCCGCCGCAACGGATCCGGACGGAACCGTCCGAGCCACTTGGTCAGCGGCCATCCGGTCGCAGCCCGGGCACGCTGCAGGTACGAGCGCCGTACGGCGTCCGACACCACAGTCAACCCACTCGCGTCCGCGAGCGAGTCGACGAGTTCGGTGACATCGGCCTCGGCGATCTCCGGCGTCTTGGCGTTGCCGCATTGGCTCGCCATCCGGTCCGCAACCCGATCGACATCGGCCGCGAGCCGCACACGCGCGGAGCGCTTGTTGCTGACCCGCTTGACCAGCAGTGAGCGAACCTCTTCCAGGCCGTCACCGCTGACCGCCGACGTGGCAACAACCGTCGGCGACTTGAGACCGTCCGACTTGAGCAGCTTGTCCAGGTCGTCGAGGCAGCTCTTCCGCTGCTCCGGCGTCAGCTTGTCCATGTGGTTCAGCGCGAACACCATCACCCCGGAATGCGAGGCGAACGGCTTGATGTACCGGTTGTGCAGTGCCGCATCGGCGTACTTCTGCGGATCCACCACCCACACCAGCATGTCGACCAGCTCCACCAGCCGGTCGACGATCAAGCGGTGCTCCACCTCGGTCGAGTCGTGGTCGGGAAGGTCCAGCAGGACCAGCCCGTCCAGGTCCTCGGACCGTGCGTCCTCGAGCGAGCTGCGGTGCTGCACCTGGTGCCGGCGCGGGATGCCCAGCCAGGTCAGCACCTCACCGGCCGGTTCGTCACCCCAGACACAGGCGAGCGGCATCGAGCTGGTCGGCCGGCGCGTTCCGATCGCGGCCAGGTCGAGCCCGGTCAGCGCGTTGAACAGCGACGACTTCCCCGAGCCCGTCGCGCCCGCGAGCGCGACCACGGTCAGGTCGCCCGACATCCGCAGGCGCTGCCCGGCGCGGTCGACGATCTGCGTGGCCTCGGTGAGCACCACCGGATCCAGCCGGCCGTCACCGGCCTCCGCGGCGGCCTTGAGCGCGTCGATCTTCTTCAGGACATCGGTCTCGGCCCGGGTCGGGGTCTCGACCGTATCCACTGTTTCCGTCACGTGCAGTCCTCCACCGCGCGCGCGGCCTCCGTCAGTTGCCTGGCCGTCTCGGCGTCGACCGGATGCTGGTCAAGGACAGCCAGATAGCGGGCGAATTCGGCATCCATCAGGGCATGAACCTTACCGTCAAGATCCTCGCGCGCCCTATCGACCATGCCCTGAACTGCCTTGTCGCCGAAAACTGCCTCCAGCAGCCGCTTCCCGACGACCGCACTGCCCGCTCCGGCACTGGCCTGAGCACCCTTCGGGATGCCGGTCCCGCTGGCGAACACCACCACCATGAGCGAAAGGCCGAGCCCGTTGACGCCGTACTCCAGAATGCGTGCCGTCGACTTCTTGTCCGCGCCCTCACTGCGGACCAGATCGAGGACGAACGTCTGCCATTCCCGCACCGTGCGGCTCGCCGCCGCCGGGAACTCCTCCGACATTGCACCGAGCGACCGCCCACCGTTGCCCTCGGCACCGTTAGCGGCTCGGTCGGCCTCGGCGGCGGCCAGGAGCTGGCGACCGGGAGCGGTTGCCTCCCACACCTTCTCGGCGCGCTCCGCGGCAGCAGCCCCGTGCTCACGCAGCAGCGATTCCAAGCCGGACTGGATCGCGTCGCTGACGTCGCGGGTCTCCGCCGGCTTGTTGCCGAGCGAGCTCTTCAACCGGTCCCGCAACCGGCCCGCGTTGGACTGCAGCCCCTTCAGCAGCTCGCCGGTCCCGACGAACTCCTGCCACCGCGCCAGCACCTCGCCGCGCAACAGCGTCCCGTCCTGGCACGCCTTCGCGATGTCCTTGACGCCCTGGTCGTACGCCGACTCCACCGAGGTCCGGAGCTCGACAGCGGTCTCGGCCTGTGCCCTGACTGCGGCCGCGAACGGCGGGGTCTTCTTCACCATCGCACTGACCGCGCCCTGCAGGGTGCGCCGGACGACGGACGCCCGCGCCTCCGCGTCAGCCGCCAGGTCGACCAGCCAGTCCTTGATCGAGGCAACGGACTGCTGCGGCAACATTCCATTGCCATCGACAACCGTCTCCTGGATCGAGAACAGCGGCGATTCACCGAGCCCGCGCTCGAGCAGCATCTGCGCGAGGTGCCCGGTGATGTCGTCGATCGTCTCGCTCGGCGCCCGGTCGAGCACCACCGCGACCGCCGTACTGCGATCCGAGGCGCTCTGCAGGAACTCCCACGGCACCGCGTCCGAGTACCTGGCCGCGGTCGTCACGAACAGCCAGAGATCGGCCGCCGCGAGCAGCTGGGTCGCAAGATCACGGTTCGCCTCGACGACGGAGTCGATGTCCGGCGCGTCCAGAATCGCCAGCCCGCGCGGAACGCTGTCGGCCGCAACCAGCCGCAACTGTCCCGCGTCCTCCATCCCACCAGGCTCGTCCGAACTCGTCCGCGCCATCCCCGGCAGCACCCGGTCCCCGACGAACCAGTCGGCATCCGCCGGATGATGGATCAACACCGGGGACCGCGTTGTCGGCCGAAGTACACCCGGCTCGCTCACGACCTTGCCGATCACCGTGTTGACCAGCGTCGACTTCCCGGCTCCGGTGGACCCACCGACCACGGCCAGAATCGGCGCTTCGAGCTGCACCAGCCGAGGCAACAAGTAGTCGTCCAGCTGATCCAGCATCGCCTTCTGCTGCTGCCGAGCCTCGTCAGCTCCCACAACCTCCAGCGACAACTGGCTCCCCGCCAGCACACCCCGCAACTTCATCAGCGCGGTAATCAAAGCCATAGCAGCCTGCTCAGCCGCCAACCGCTCCGCCAACTGCTCCGCAGTCAGCTCCTCCTCAGCCTCATCATCCGCAGCAGCGGCGCCCGGGTTATCGCCACCAGCGTCCGCCCGTGCGTCACCCACTGAAGCGTCTGCAGTCTCCTCAGCAGCCGACTCCCCAGCAGCCTCAGCCCCAGTACCGTCAGCCGCCTCATCCGCTCCGGCAGCGTCACCCTCGTCCCCACCGCCCGAGTCGTTGCCCGCAGCACCAGCCGCAGCCACCTCCTCGCCAGCAGCACCCGCCTCAGCCGCGCCCGGGTTCTCGCCACCAGCGGCCGCACCCGCGCCAGCGGGTTCATCCGCTCCGGCACCGGCAGCGTCGCCCTCATCCCCACCGCTCGAGTCGTTGCCCACAGCACCAGCCGCATCGGCCTCAGCCGCACCCGCGTCATCGCCGCCAGCAGGCGCACCCGTGTCATCGCCCGAAGCGTCCGCAGTCACCTCAGCAGCCGACTCCCCAGCAGCCTCAGCCCCAGCATCGTCAGCCGCGTCCGCGGCAGCAGCACCCGCCGCCGCGGCCGGGTTCTCGTCTGCGGCGTCCGTCCCGGCAGCTTCATCCGCCGGTGCGTCTTCAGCCGCGCTGCCTACAACATCGGCTTCGTCGGCCGCGTTGGAGGTGCCATCGTTCGCCGAATCAGTTGCCGACTCGCCGGACGTGTCATCCGCGGCGGCGGGATCCGTGTCTGCGGCGTCGTCCTGAGGTTGGTCGACCGTCCCAGCAGCAGACTCGTCGGCAGCGTCATCAGCGGAGTCAGCCGCCACATCATCTTCAGTGTTAGCTGCAACGTCATCTGCGGGCTCATCCGCGGCAACGGGTGCGGCGTCGTGCACGGACTCGGCGTCGCCGGCAACTGTTGCGTCGCCAGCAGCTGTCGCGTCGGCGCCTGCTGGTTCGTCAGCCTGCACCGTGACCTGCGCGTCCCCGGTCTGCCCGTCGCCCGTGTCGTCCGCGTCGGCCGAGGCTCCGGACGTTTCCGGCTGCTTGGGGAGACCGACGATGATGTTGCCGAATTCCAGAGGGAAGCCGTCAGGAGACTCGTCAGGTTCGTACACGACACCGACAGCGGACCGCGGCCGGTTGCCCGGGGTCTTCGAAGGTACGCCGCCGCGCTCGGCCGCCGACGTACCAGTCGAGCCGCCACCCTCTCCATCAGATGAAGAAACGACGTCCGCACCCGCCGACCCACCCGAAGCCTCGCCGTGCGCGCCGGAGCCATCCTCAGCTGAGCTACCCGAGCCGTCCTCGGCCGACTCTACGGTCGCGCTGTCGTCCGTGAATGTGCCCACGGCACTGTCCCCAGCCGGAGCATCTCCCGCGCCGTCGCCCGCCCGGGCCGCTGAGCCGGCCTCGCTCGCCTGCGTATCCGAGCCGTCCTCACCCGCCTGAGCTGCCGAGCCGGCCTCGCCTGCGGAGCCGGTCTCACCCGTCGCGGTTGCTGAGGTCGAGTCGTCGGCGGGGCTGTTGGTCGTGTCGGCGGCTGTGTTCTCCGTTGACTCGGTGGACGCCTGCTTAGCCGAGGTGTTCGAGGCGGCTGGCTTGGCGGCTTCGGTGGACGTGTCGCTGGCACCAGATCGCGCGCCTACGACAGCCGTGTCACCTGACGCCGAGTCTGAGCCCGTGGGTGTCGTGTCGGCGGGAGGAGTTGTGGGCTGGTTGGGCCGGACAGCTTCTTCGGGGGCTGACTTGCGGCGTCGGCGGCGCCAGAAGCCTCGGGGCTTCGGGGTTGACTGGGCGATGAGGTTGGCCAGCTCCTGGGCAGGCTGATCCTGGTTCGGAACCCGCGGTTCCGAACCTTCACCTGCTGCTGACCTGATGTCAGCCACGGTGTCCGCCCACGAGCACAGAGTGCCCGGTCGGACAGCGCAGAAGCAAAGTCATCGTCATCCCCGTTTGGCGGCGTGGACGGGTGGCAGTCACTGCGGTGGTGGATACGGACCGTATCCTCCCGGCGGTCCTTGTTGACCAGGGGGTCCCGGTGGGTAACTGGGCGGACCGGCTGCGTGACCGGGTTGCCCAGAGGGATACCCGGACTGAGCAGGCGGATAACCATCCTGTGGGCGCGGGTACGCGCCCTGGCCACCCGGTCCGGGCAGTGCCCCGCCGGGTCCCATCGGAGCGCCGGGCGGCACCGGTGCACCGGCGTACTGCGGGGCGGCCTGGGCGAACGCCGGCATCGGGGGGAACGGGACGCTCGGGCGCCGTTGCCGGAGCTCGTCGAGGAGCCCCTTCTCGGTCTCCAGCGCCTCGGGCCCGATCACCTGGCGGACGATCTTGTCTCGCAGGTACGCCAGCTCGGTGGCGTTGTGCTGGAACGCCTTGGCGGCCACCTCCGCCTGGGAGCCGTACCGCCGCGCGTTCTGCCGCAGCGCCTTGCGCCCGCGCAGCGTCGCTATCAGTGGTACGTCCTGCGGCACCAGCCATCCGAACCGCACATAGTCATACAGCCTCGACGCGATCATCTGCCCCTCCCGGGACCGCATCACCAGCGCGAAGACCACGAGGCAGATGAAGAGCGGAACCATCAGGCACAGGTACGCGAGGATGAAGCCACCGCCGCCGGCCCAGCTCGCGGACGCGTTCCACGCCGCATGCGCCAGGACCGCGGCCAGATACCCGACCACCGGGGCCAGATACCGCACGACGGTACTTCGGTGCCGGATCGCGACGCCGATGCCGATCGCGGTGAACGATGTGAAGAGTGGATGCGCGAACGGCGAGATCACGCCGCGGATGATGAACAGCGCGAACGCACCGCGCAGACCGGCGTCGCTGCCGGCCTCCTCGGAGAGCGTGTTGAAGACGCGGCCGTAGTACAGGATGTTCTCGGTGAAGGCGAAGCCGACGCCGACCATCCCGGCGTACACCAGGCCGTCGATGATGCCGTCGAACTCCTTGCGCCGGACCAGCGCCAGCAGCAGGATCACGGAGCCCTTGGCGAACTCCTCCACCGGCGGCGCGACGAAGACCGCGGACCGGTCGCCGCCGACGCCGGTCTCGGCCAGCCGGTGCGACACCTCGGTGTTGATGAAGATCGCGGCCAGCGTGGCGATGAACGCGCCCCAGCAGAGCGCGAAGACGATGTACTTCGTCGGCTCGGGCTCGTACCGGTCCAGCCAGAGGTAGAGCGCGATCACCGGGATGACCGGGACGAACGCGAACACCAGGCCCCAGGTGAAGCCGCCGGCGCCGGTCGACTTGGCCACGATTCCGAAGATCACCAGACCCGCGATCGCGAAGACCACCGCGATCACGATGCCGATCAGCACGCCGCGGTTCCGCCGCTGCCCGGGCACGGGATGTTTCCCGAGCACGTTGGGCTGCGGGTACGGTCCGCCGGGCGAGTACGCCGACCCCGCCGCGGGTTGCGGCGCGCCGGACTGGCCTGGTGAGGGGTAACTCATGCCCCGCAGCCTAGTTGGGGTGCAGATCCAGCGGCAGGACCACCCACTCAGCGTTACCGGGATGGAACGACAGCCCTGTACTTCGCCGCGCCCGGAACCAGCACGATCGGGAACCCAGAGGCGAGATCACCCGGCGATCTGAGAGACTCTTCCCTGCCGTTCGCCCCCGTAGCTCAGCTGGATAGAGCGACAGACTTCTAATCTGTGGGTCGCAGGTTCGAATCCTGCCGGGGGCGCTCCAGGCCTCACATCGCTTGTGATGGCGATCACAGAGTCCGCCCGAGGGGCTGCGGCTCTCAGGGAGTTCCTAGCGACTTCTCAGTTCGTTCTCGGGGCGATCCGCGCGCGCCGTTCGTCTTACCGGTACGCGTGGGAAGGACGGACCTGATGCATGCAGGAGTCATCGAAGGAGTACTACGAGGCCGGGAGCTGCGGTACGCCGTTGACGCTGTCGTGGTGCTGGCCGGCATACCCGGGGCGGGAAAGAGCACGTTCCTGCGCCGGGTGTTCGCCGACAACAACAAGGCCGGCAACAAGACGGTGCGAGTGCTCGACTCGGCACACATCCGCGACCGCTGGATGCCCGTCCTCGGAGCACTCCCCTACGCCCTCTGGCGACCACTCGTGCATCTCGTGTACTACGTGACCCTCCTGAGCGCGATACGCCCCGGCGGCGGGCCCCTGGTGATCCACGACTGCGCGACCCGCCCCTGGGCGCGGCGCCTGATCGGCCGGCGCGCCCGGCAAGTAGGCCTGCCGCTGCACCTGATCCTCCTCGACGTACCTGGAGACGTGGCCCGCTCCGGCCAGTGGGCCCGCGGACGGGTAGTGAGGTCGACGAGCATGGAGACCCATTGCAGGCGGTGGCCGGACGTGGTCGCGATGGCTGCGAGTGACCCGAGCAGCGTGGTCCCCGGGGCACTGTCGGCGGTCGTCCTGTCACGCCACGAAGCCAATCAGGTGGAGCAGGTCGCGTTCGGTGACCACCACGTGAGGTCTGGTTGCAGCTGACGTCGCGCGGGAACATGTGTGGGTGTTGAGGGACCCCGCCCACTCGGTCCCGTGATGCCTCAGGAGGAACCCGTGAGGATCGAACGTACGTCACGCGTGCGCCGCATTGGCCAACTCATTGCCGTCGTCAGTGCGGTCGCAGCATCGCTGTACGCCGTACCGGCGGAGGCTAAGGCTCCGTCTCCGGCTGCGCAGCTGGCCGCGGCGCAGTCCGCTGTCGAGCAGTCCGCCGTACGAGGGGTCGCCTGGTACACCGACGCGGCCGCGGGCAAGGTTGTCGTGACAGCCGACAGCACGGTGTCCGCCAAGGACCTTGCCTCGCTGCAGCGCGACGGTGTGCAGGTCAACCGCACGAGCGGTGTCTTCAGACCACTCCTTTCAGCTGGTGACGCCATCTACGGCGGGCAGTACCGCTGCTCGCTCGGCTTCAACGTGCAGAAGGGCGGCAGCTACTACTTCCTGACTGCCGGCCACTGCGGCAAGGTCGCCAAGAGCTGGTACACCAACTCCAACCACAGCACGCTGATCGGCCCGACCGCCGGCTACAGCTTCCCTGGCAACGACTACGCGCTGGTGCAGTACACGAACACCTCGCTGAGCCACCCGGGCGGTTTCACGGCGGCGAACGCCTTTGTCGGTGAGCGTGTCACCCGCGACGGCTCGACGACCGGCATCCACAGCGGCACGGTGACAGCCCTCAACGTCACGGTGCGGTACTCCGGCGCGGGCAAGGTCGGCGGCCTGATCCAGACCAACGTGTGCGCCGAGCCGGGCGACTCCGGCGGCCCGCTGTACGACGGTACGAAGGCGATCGGCATCACTTCTGGCGGCAGCGGCGACTGCAGCAGCGGAGGTACGACGTTCTTCCAGCCCGTCACCGAAGCCGCGTCGGCGTACGGCGTGACCATCTACTGACCTTCGCTCGTTGACGATCCGGCCGCGCCTGGTGTGCGGCCGGATCGTTCGCGCCCAGGAACTGTCGGTGGCTGCTGATTGGGTTGGGCTTGTCGATGGGGAGGAGCTGGGATGAAGGTTCGAGTCGGGCGCGAGGTGCTGGCCGAGGCTGTTGGATGGGTTGCGCGTGGGCTGCCGAGCAGGCCGAGTGTGCCGATTCTGGCCGGGATGGTCGTCGAAGCCGGGGACGGGCAGGTGACGTTGTCCGGGTTCGACTACGAGAGCTCGGGGCAGGTCAGCGTGCCGGCCGAAGTGGCCGACGAGGGGCGGGTGCTGGTGTCCGGGCGGCTGCTGTCGGACATCTGCCGGAGCATGCCCCGGGACACGGTGGATCTGAGCGGTGAGGCGGCTCGGGTCCAGGTGAGTAGCGGGGCCGCCCGATTCGACCTTCACACCTTGCCGCTCGACGAGTATCCGGCGTTGCCGGAGATGCCCGCGGTGAGTGGCGTGGTCGACGGGGAGGTCTTCGCGCACGCGGTCGCGCAGGTCGTGAGCGCGGCCGGCCGGGACGACACGCTCCCGGTCTTCACCGGGATCCGGCTGGAGATCCGCGGGTCGGCCATTTCGCTGCTGGCGACCGACCGCTACCGGCTGGCGCTCCGGACGTTCCCCTGGGAGCCGGCCGACGCCGGCGTCGAGGCGAACGTGCTGGTTCCGGCCAAACTGCTCTTGAACGTCGCCAAGGCGATGTCCGGTCACGACTTGACGCTTGCGCTAGGTTCGACCCGCACTGGCGACGGGTTGATGGGGTTCGAGGGTGGTGGGCGGCGGGCGACGAGCCGGCTGATCGACGGCGAGTTCCCGAGGGTTCGCGGGCTGATTCCGGCCGAGAGTGCGATCACCAGCACCGTGACCGTGGAGACGGCGGCGCTCGTCGAGGTCGTCAAGCGCGTGGCACTCGTGGCGGAGCGGTCGGCGCCGGTGCGGCTCACCTTCGCAGACGGTACGGCGGCGCTCGACGCGGGCAATGGTGAAGAGGCGCAGGCGTCGGAGGCCGTCGAGGTCACGCTCACCGGCGAGCCGGTCGTGACCGGCTTCAACGCCGGCTACCTGCTCGACGGACTGGCGTCGCTGGGCACCCCGTTCGCGCATTTCGCCTTCACCCAACCCACCAAACCGGCCAACCTGACCGGCCTGCGCTCGTCCGACGATGCGCCGACGGCAGACTCCGCCTACATCCTGATGCCGATGCGCCTGCCGACCTGATGTCAAGCTGCCAGCTACGGCTCCGACCAGAAGGCACAGACCTAGCGGAGGAGTAGCAGATGGAGTTCGAGCGGCACTGCGCACTGATCGTCGAGCAGGCCGAGCTGCTGGCAGGCCACCTGAGCGAGGGCAAGGACCTGGGCACTGCGGTCCCGTCGTGTCCCGGGTGGAACGTCGGGCAGTTGGTCCGTCACGTCGGCGGGGCGCACCGCGAGGCGACCGTGATCGCCAGGACCGGCGAGGCGCCGCCCGACGACGAGTTCCGCGACCCGACGCATTGGTACGCCGACGCGTCCGCGTGCACCGACGAAGCGGTCCGCGAGCTCGCCGCGTGGATCGTCGACGGCGCACGTGAGCTGGCCGAGGCGCTGCGCACCGCCGGACCCGACGTACCGATCCGGATGCCGATCGACGAGCCGACGACCCGCTTCACCGCGCGGCGGATGGCACACGAGACTGTGATGCACCGGGCCGACGCAGCGCTGGCGCTCGGCGTGGCGTACGAGCTGGATCCCGAGGTCGCGATCGACGGGATCGACGAGTGGATGGAGCTCGGGGCGCTCCCGCTCCACTTCGAGGTGCACCCGTGGATGCGCGAGCTGCTCGCGCCGGGCCGCACGCTGAAGTTCGCCGCGCCGGAGCAGTCGTGGGTGGTCGACCTGACCGGCGACGCGATCCGCTGGCGCCACAGCACCGAGCCGGCCGCGGTGACCGTCCGCGGCCCGGTGACCGACCTCCTGCTGCATCTGTACAAACGCCGTGACGAGATGATCGAGGTGGACGGCGACAAGGACCTTCTCGAGTACTACTGGGAGCGCGTCAGCTTTGGATGAGGATGTAATCGCGAGGTACCTCGCGCGGCGCGACCCGATCGAGCAGCCGGTCGATCGGGTGGTGTTGATGGGCTCGGCGGTGCTGGAGTCGGTCGAGGCGGCCGCGGAGGCGCATCGTGCGTACGGCGCGCCGATCCTGGTGAGTGGCGGCATCGGGCATTCGACGAGCTTCCTCGAAGATGCCCTGCGTCAACGAGGTGTGGAGGCAACAACCGGTCGGCCGGAGTCGCACGTGTTTCGCGATCTCCTGACCAGCGCCGGCGTCGCACCCGAGGACGTCGCCGTCGAGGATCGGTCCACCAACTGTGGCGAGAACGCGGCGTTCACCCGGGAGCTGATCAGTACACCGCAAACGCTGCTGCTGATCCAGGACCCGACGATGCAACGTCGTACGCATGCCTGTTTCGAGCGATCCTTCGCCGACCTCGCCGGTACGACGCTGATCAGCCGCGCACCGCTCATCCCGTGGATCGGCCCCGACCGCGTGAGCGCCGGCCCGGACAGACCCGAGATCTGGACCCGCGACCGCTTCCGCTCCCTGATCCTCGGCGAGATCCACCGCCTGTCACCGGACGTCTACGGCCCCCGCGGCCGCAACTTCATCGACCACGTCGACATCCCCGCCGAAGTACTTGCCGCCTACAACGAACTGGCCACCCGCCATCCTCAGCTCGTACGCGCGGCCGCCACCTGATCGATCTGCGCTTCCAGCTAGTCGAAGCCAGCTCTTGAACAGCGTGTCGTCGGTCACCGACACGGCTTATCAACGGGCAGGGTCGTCATCCGACGGTCGCACGGCAGATCAGGCTCAGGGCTGACGATCAGGCGGTGCACATCCGCTGTAGTGGGTGACGAACTCAGCGAAAGGATGGCTGTGGAACCCACCAGGGGCAGGCTCCACGAGGTTGACCTGTTGCGGATTCTCGCGGCGGTCTCGGTGATGGCGTACCACTATCTGTTCTCCGCGTACGCCGGTGGACTCAGCAACCTGCGCTTCCCGCACGTGGACGTGGTCGCGCGGTACGGGTACCTCGGTGTCGATCTGTTCTTCACGATCAGCGGGTTCGTGGTCCTGCTCAGTGCGTGGGATCGCAGCCCGCGGTCGTTCGTCATCTCGCGGGCGGTCCGCCTCTATCCGGCGTACTGGATCGCTGTCACGCTCACCACGATCGTCTCGATCGGCCTCGGCCAGGGGCGATTCCCGGTCTCGCTTCCGCAGTACCTGGCGAATCTGACGATGTTCAACTCGCTGCCGAACATCGAGAACGTCGACGTCGTCTACTGGACGCTGTGGGCCGAGCTGCGGTTCTACGCGATGATCCTGGTCCTCACCTGGATCGGCATCACCGCGCGCCGGGTCACGGCCTTCTGCTGGGCCTGGCTGGCCGCGACCTTCGTCTTCCAGGCCGGATTGTTGCCGCACGCAACGGACCTGGTCCTGAACACGCAGTTCGCGCACTACTTCATCGCCGGGATGGCGCTCTGCCTGATCCACCGGTACGGCGCGACGCCGCAGACGATCGCCATCGTCGCGATCTCGCTCGGCAACGCGGTCTACCGGGGAATCGGGTTCGCCGACCGGGTCGGGATCCGGTACCACACCGAGCTGCACCGCCCGGTCGTCGTCGTGATCATCGTCGCGATCTTCGCGATCATGCTCGCGGTCGCACTCCGGCGCACCCATCGCCTCGGCCGGCCGTGGTTCGCGGTCCTCGGAGCGCTCACCTACCCGCTGTACCTGGTCCACGCACACATCGGCTTCATCATCTTCGAGCGCCTCGGCGACCAGGTGAACCACGTCCTCCTGGTCGTCGCGACGATGCTCCTGATGACCGGCGTCGCGGCCGCCCTGCACTACGGCGTAGAGCGGCCGCTAGCGCCACGTCTCAAGCGCCTCCTCGACCGGGTCCTCCCCGGTCGACCGGGTCACGCACTGAGGAAGTAGTCCGACAGCACCCGAGCCAGCGTCTCCGGCGGCAGCGTGTGGAACGTTCCGTCATGTCCTTCCACCGTGCCCTGCGGCAACGCAGCAACGGCCTCCTGCACGGACCGCCGCAGCCACTCCGGACTGGCATTGCTGTACAGCCCCAGCGTCGGTACGTCGACCGACGCCAGCAGCTCCACCGGTACGGAGCTGTCCCGCAACTGCAGCGCGTCGTACACCAGCGTGTGCGCGATGGCCTCCATCCCTGCCCACATCGGCGACTGCCGAATCTGGTCGACCACCTCCTTCGGCTGCCCGACCGCCTCGACCATGAACAGTTCGGCCGCTCCACCCGGGTTCCCTGCGGCGACGAACTCCTGGAGCCGCTCGAGGTAGCGCTCCGGCGCCGGCGGCGCGCCATCGACCCGGAACGGCGGCTCCATGACCGCCTGCTTCTCGAACGGCAGCCCGGCCTGCAGCAACACCATCGACCCGGATGAGTACGCGCACGCGAACCGCGCGCCAGTCGCCGTGCGCACGGCGTCGAGGTCTTCCCACTCACGTTCCACCGCGTACGGCAGGGTGTCGCCGGAATCGCCACGGCCCCGCCGGTCGTAGTTCACGACGGTGAACGTCGCGGAGAGCGCCGTGGCGTCCTCGACGTACCGCGAGCGGTCGGTGAACCCTCCAGCGACGAGCACGAGTACCGGGCCACTGCCGTAGGTGTCGTACGCGAGCTCGGTGCCGTCCTTCGAGACAACCTTCTCCATCACAAACTCCTTTTGCCGAACAGGTCTCTGCCCAACCGTCGAGCGAGTGGCCACCAGACAGACATAGTGTGATCCACCTCACAGGACCACGAAACCTTCCCGCCCGTCAGAAGCATCACTACAGTTGGATTATGTATACAGGCGACTGCACACCGATCCGGACTCGTTGATGTTGCTCCGGCAGCTGGAGTACCTCGTCGCCCTCGCCCGCGAGAAGCACTTCGCCCGGGCGGCGGATGCCTGTTACGTCTCCCAGCCGTCGCTGTCCGCCGCGATCCGCAAGCTCGAGCAGGAGCTCGACGTACCGATCGTGCGCCGCGGCCGCCGCTTCGAAGGCCTGACCCCCGAGGGCGAGCGGGTGCTGCTCTGGGCGCAGCGGATCCTCGCCGAGCAGGACGCGCTCCGGCACGAGCTGTCGATGATGCGCGGCGGCCTGAACGGCACGCTCCGGCTCGGCGCGATCCCGACCGCGATGCCGGTCGTCTCGCTCCTGACGACACCGTTCTGCGAGCGGCACCCGAACACGCGCGTCACACTCGAGTCGCTGTCGTCGCGGGACATCACGCAGAAGCTGGCGGAGTTCGAGCTGGACGTCGCAATGACGTATCTCGACGACGACACCCTCGGACAGGTGCGCAAGACGCCGCTGTACGAGGAGCGGTACCTGCTGCTCACCCCGAAGGACACCGATCTCGCGCACCTGCCGGTGGCGACGTGGGCGCAGGTCGCCGAGTTGCCGCTCTGCCTGCTCTCCCCCGAGATGCGCAACCGCCGGATCATGAACGGGTACTTCACCGACGACGGCGCGACCGCGACACCGTCGATCGAGAGCGACACGGTCTCCGGTCTCTACAGTCACCTGCACGGCAACCATTGGTCGACGGTGATCTCGCACGCGTGGTTGCACATGTTCGGCGTACCGGACGGGATGCGCGTCGTACCGCTCAAACGCCCGGCGCACGGGCCACGCGTCGGCCTGGTGATCGCCGCGCGGAGCCCCGAACCCGTACTCGCCCGCGCGCTGCTCGACGTCGCCCGGCAGGCCGGCGTCCACAAGGCCCTCGACAGCCTGCTCGACGTGCACTTGATGGGTTCGGGCTATCTCGACATAGCGAGCAAGTCTTTGACCGTCGGTCCTTGACCCGGCGATGGTGGAAATCCCTTCAGAACAAGGAGATTCCTACCATGGCGAAGTTAGTGTGCGTGCTGTACGACGACCCCGCTGCCGGCTACCCGACGTCCTACGCGCGCGACGATATCCCTGCGATCGAACGCTACCCGGACGGCCAGACCGCGCCATCGCCTAAGTCGATCGACTTCACACCAGGCGCCCTGCTCGGAAGCGTGTCCGGTGAGCTCGGCTTGCGCAGTTTCCTCGAGAGCCAAGGCCATACGCTCGTCGTCATCTCCGACAAGGAGGCTGCCCTCGACCGCGAGCTTCCCGACGCCGATGTGGTGATCTCGCAACCGTTCTGGCCGGCGTACCTGACGGCCGAGCGGATCGCGAAGGCGCCGAAGCTCAAGCTCGCGATCACCGCCGGGATCGGGTCCGACCACGTCGACCTGGACGCCGCGATCGACGCCGGCATGACGGTTGCCGAGGTCACCTACTCGAACAGCATCAGCGTCGCCGAGCACGTGGTGATGATGATCCTCGGGCTGGTGCGGAACTACCTCCCGTCGCACCAGGTGGTGGTCGACGGCGGATGGAACATCGCGGACTGCGTCGCACGCTCGTACGACCTCGAGGGGATGCACGTCGGCACGGTCGCGGCCGGCCGGATCGGGACCGCCGTACTGCGGCGGCTGGCGCCGTTCGACGTGCAGTTGCACTACACCGACCGGCACCGGCTGCCGGAGTCGGTGGAGCGCGAACTCAACCTCACCTTCCACCCGAGCGCAGCCGACATGGTCCCGCACTGCGACGTGGTCACGATCAACGCGCCCTTGCACCCGGAGACCGAGGGGCTGTTCGGCGACGAACTGCTCGGCAGCATGAAACGCGGCACCTACCTGATCAACACGGCCCGCGCGAAGATCGCCGACCGGGACGCGATCGTGCGGGCGCTGGAGAGCGGGCAGCTGGCCGGGTACGCCGGTGACGTCTGGTACCCGCAGCCGGCGCCGGCCGACCACCCGTGGCGGACCATGCCCGACCACGGGATGACGCCGCACATCTCCGGCTCGTCGCTGTCCGCGCAGACCCGGTACGCCGCGGGCACGCGGGAGATCCTGGAGTCCTGGCTGAGCGGTACGCCGATCCGCGACGAGTACCTGATCGTCGACGGAGGGCGACTGGCCGGTGCCGGAGCGCACGCGTACTCCACCACGGTGTAAGCGGGATCACGGCGTACGTAACCGGGATCACGTGAGACGCGGGCAGAACCGGTCAGTACGCCTGGTTGAATGTATACAGAAGCCAGAATTCAAGGAAGGGTAGAAATGATCTTCACACGTAGGTTCGGCGCTCTGGCGGCTCGCCCGCAGTTCCCGGATGCCCCGGAGCTGCAGGAGCTGAACAAGCCGGTCGATCTCGATGCCGAGCTCGCCGGGCTGACCACTCAGGATGCCCGTGGCGCCCACGACGACGGCCGCCGGAACGCGGACGAGTCCGCGGCCTGACCCCGGCGTACCGGGCAACCGGCGCCGGCGGTATATGTCAGAGCATGGCACTTGGTAGACTGTCTACCAAGTGCCATGACTGTAGGACCGGAAGGGACCTCATGACGACGATCAGTGCGGGGCCAGGGGCGGGCGCGGAACCGGCCGGTGTGCGGCACGTCAAGCGGCCGACGCCGTTGCGGGAGTCGGTGTACGAGGCCCTCACGGAGATGATCATCGACGGCACGCTCGAGCGCGGGCGGCACCTGGTCGAGGTCGAGCTCGCCGGGATCCTGGGCGTCTCGCGGCAGCCGGTGCGCGAGGCCCTGCAGCGCTTGAACAACGAAGGCTGGGTCGATCTGCGGCCCGGGTTCGGTGCGATGGTGCACGTGCCGGCCGAGGACGAGGTCGACCAGTTGCTGGCGGCCCGTGCGGCGCTGGAGTCGGAGTCCGCGCGGCTCGCGGCCCGGCACGCGTCGAAGGACGACGTCGCCAAGTTGCGCGAGCTGTGCAAGATCGGCACGGCGTACCAGGAGGCCGGCGACATCGACGGCACGGTCCGGACGAACGCCGAGCTCCACAGCCTGATCACCCAGATGTCCGGCAACCGTTTCCTGGTCGACTTCGCCGCCCAGGTCGACCGCCGCGTCCGCTGGTACTACACCCCCGTCGCCCCCGTCCGCGGCGCAGCCTCCTGGCGCGAGCACAACCGTCTCGTCAAGGCCATCAGCGAAGGCGACGAAGACAAGGCCGCCCAGATCATGCGCGAACACACCGAACACACCCGCAAGGCCTACCACGACCTCCAAGCAACAACCGCGCCGGCCGAAACCCCCGAACCCGACACCTCCCCCCGTCGCCGCCGCCGCACGAACTGACGCCGATCCAGCGACCGGGGCATGGCGTTGCCCGTCGGGTCAACAACCAGCTGAATCACTCCGCGATAGCAGTGGTGTTCGCTGGCCCGTTCCGACCAAGGGCCCGGTGGCAACGGGCCGGACGTGTGCCACTCAGTAACCGGTGGCGGACGCCCGGGATCAGGCGTGCGATGTCGTTACTCGTGACCCTGCCGCGGGGTTAGTGAGTGCCAGCGGTTCCGCCCACCTGTGCCCTTGCGGCGCCGCGGCGGCTGCCCTTACCGCAAGACGAACAGGCCGTGTTTCCGGAACATAATCGTCACGGAGCGGCAAGAATGTTCCGGAAAGCCCCGCTGCAGGCCAGCGGGTAGTGCGAGCCGCCGTGACGCGTGTTCTTTCAAACCCAACCCGGTACCCGGCGCCGGTCACAGTCGCCGTCAGCACGAGAAGCGCACCCGCCGAAGGCGGCAATCGAGCTGCCGCCGCGCAGCGGTGTCCCTTCAGCACACACCAGTCGCCCGCAGCCTGGTGGTTGCGGGCGACTGGTGGGGGTTAGCGGTTGCGGCCGGTGGCGGCTTTGCGGGCTGCCAGGGCGGTGGCCAGGTGGGTGTACTGCTCCACGACCCGCCGCGCGTAGACGTTGCGGTCGAGGATGTGTGGCCACCAGAGGCGGCCGATCTGTTCTTGCATCCAGAGGAAGCCGATCGCGAATCCCATGCTCACCAGGGCACGGAAGGCGAGGAACTTCCACGGTTCCGGTGGCAGGCCGGGTGAACCGGTGATCACCCAGGCGGTGACCACCGAGTGCACCAGGAGCGCCAGCGGGAACGCGATCACCCAGTAGACCGCCGCCGGCGCGAACACGCCCGCGGGGACTTTGCCCAGCGCAACGAGTACGGCGTACCCGGAGCCGAACAGGATCAGTGGTACGCCGAGACCGAGCCCGGTGACGACTGCCCAACCGGCGGGCTGGCCGACGAACGCGGCCAGTCCACCGGCGATGAGTCCGGCTGCCGCGCCGACCGACGCGGCCGGAACGCAGTACTCCGCCAACTGCTTCACATCAGTCATGGTCAGCCCACAGCCACGCCGAAGCGGAACAGGCAGTAGAACAGCATCCCGAGGTAGAACACCGCTCCGAACCCGATGATCACGTTCCGCACCGGGCCGGGACGGATCTTCTTGGGCAGCAGCATGTTGTTCGTCAGCAGCAACACGATGCAGTACGCGCCCATCGCGAAGGTGGACAGGAACGCGAGCGTGTCCAGGATCCCGGCCGGGCCGTCGGCGGGACCGAACAGCAGGATCAGGATGCCGAACAGGATCACGCCCCACAGGAACCCGGCATACAGCCGCGACATCGAGAACCGTTTGGCACCCGGCACGAAGTAGTACGTCATGTCCGCCTGACCGCGGGAGAACGAGTCGAACAGACCGAGGGTCGCGTTCAGCCCGATCAGTGCGATGAACGCGAAGAACAGCTTCCCGAGGATCGGCGAACCGGCCGACGCGAACGCGTCCGACATCGCCTTCAGCGCCGCTTCCCGGTCACCTCCCTCGATCAGCGAAGCGACGTTCGGGTTCTCGCGAGCCGCCGACATGGCCAGCACGGTGAACGAGACCGTGACCAGCATCGTGATGCCCCAGAAGAGCAGCAGCGCGTCGAACGTGACCCACTTGCGCCAGCCCTTCCACTTCGCCATCTCGGCCGGATCCTCGGTGTCGAACATGAACCCGCGCGACGGCATCGACTCCGCCTCGTTCGCGGCCCGCAGCCCGCGGATCTTCGGGATGTGCGCGCCCATGCCGGCGCCGCTGTCCCGCAGCTGCAGCGTGTACCACATCTGCTGCATCCCGGACGGCCCGGCGAACGCGATCGAACCGACCACGACCGGGAACCAGGCCGACGTCATCGCGTCGTCCGGGAAGTACCCGAACGCGAACATCCCGGACAGGGTGCGGCCGAGGTCGTCGAAGTTGCCGACGATCGCCGCGATCACCGACGTACCGACGACCAGCAACCCGATCAGCAGACCGAGCAGCTTCTCGAGGAAGTTGTAGATCACCGACAGCAGGCTGAACAGCACACCGACGAACACCAGAGCCACGCACGCGGTGACCTGCCAAGGTACGCCGGAGATCTCCTCGAACGCGGCCGCACCGGCGGACAGATGGCCCGGCCACATGTAGATCAGGATCGCCGCCGCGTAGAAGAACCACATCAGCGGTTTGAAGATCCGGGCCGCGCCGAAGAAGATGCTCTCCCCGGTGGCCATCGCGTACCGCGCCATCTCCAGCAGCACGAACGCCTGCAGCGTGACACCGACCATGAACAACCAGCGGATGTCCGGCCCGAACACCAGGACGAGCCGGGGCCACATGTACGACTCCCCCATCCCCACGCCCAGCGCGACCAGGAAGACGGTCGGACCGAGGATGTGGATGGAGGGCGGTGCGTCCGGAAGTTTCCGGATCGGCATCGGTTCGAGCCTGCCCGCTTTCCAGACCTTCTCGGTCACGGCTGCCGCGGCCGGCTCTTCGGGAACTTCTGAGGTCTTGCTCGTGACGTCCAAGGCGGACTCCTTAGTTCGACGCCAACTAGCGGATCAACTTCCCCCGCGTGCTCCTGCCTCCAATCAACTGATGCCGAGCGGCCCGGCGTTGCGGGCCCAGCGGTACTTGGCACCGAGGACCTGGACCGGGGTCTCGGTGGTGTACGGGTACGCGACCACACCGTGGTCGAACAGGTACTGCGACGCTTCCTCGACCTCGACGTCACCGGACAGCGAGGCGACCACGGGCTTGTCGATGCCCTTGGCCCGGAACTCCTCGACCACCTCGGCGACCAGCTTCGCGAACACCATCGGCGGCGTCACGATCGTGTGCCAGTAGCCCAGGATCAGGGCGTGGATGCGCTCGTCGGACAGCCCGAGCGCGACCGTGTTCCGGTACGTCGACGGCGGCTCGCCCCCGGTGATGTCGACCGGGTTGCCGGCCGCACCGAACGGCGGGATGAACTTCCGGAACGCAGCGTCCAGATCGGCCGGGATGTCCATCAGCGTCAGACCGTTGTCCACACAGGCGTCCGACAGCAGTACGCCGGAACCGCCCGCGCCGGTGATGATGACGACGTTCTCGCCCTTCGGTGTCGGCAGCAGCGGGATACCGCGGGCGTACTGGAGCATCTCGTTCAGCCCCGGCGCCCGGACCACCCCGCTCTGCCGCAGGATGTCGTCGTACACCTTGTCGTTGCCGGCCAGGGCGCCGGTGTGCGAGCTGGCCGCCCGCGCGCCCATGGAGGTACGGCCGGCCTTCAGGACGACGACCGGCTTCTTCTTTGACACCCGGGCCGCCGTCTCGGCGAACGCCCGGCCGTCCTTCAAATCCTCAAGATGCATGGCGATCAGGTTGGTGTTGTCGTCGCTCTCGAAGAACGTCAGGAGGTCATCCTCGTCGATGTCGGCCTTGTTGCCTACCCCAACGATCGCGGAAACCCCCATCCGGCTGGACCGGCTGAACCCGAGGATCGCCATCCCGATCCCGCCCGACTGCGACGACAGGGCGACGGACCCGCGCACGTCGTACGGCGTGCAGAACGTCGCGCACAGGCTTTCCGGCAGGTAGTAGTAGCCGTAGATGTTCGGTCCCAGAATGCGGACATTGTGTTTGCGGGCGATCGCGACGACCTCGTCCTGGAGCGCCTGCTCGCCGGTCTCGGCGAACCCGGACGGGATCAGGATCGCGCCCGCGACTCCCTTCTGACCGCACTGCTCGAGCGCCCCACCGACGAACTTGGCCGGTACGGCGAACACCGCGACGTCGACGTCACCCGGTACGTCGGTGATCGACGGGAACGCCTTCAGACCGAGGATCTCGTCGGCCTTCGGGTTGATCGGGTAGATGTCCCCGGCGTACCCGCCGTTGACCAGGTTCTTCATCACCGAGTTGCCGATCTTGCCGTCCTCGTTGGACGCCCCGATCACGGCTACCGCGCGCGGCTTCATGATCCGGGTCATCGCGGTCAGGATCTCCTCCTGGCTGTACCGCTCGACCGGTTTCCCGGCCTCGGCGTCCACGATGATCCGGAAGTCGACCGCGGTGGCGCCGTCCGGCCCGGCGAGCACCGGGTTCAGGTCGACCTCCGCGAACTGCGGAAAGTCCGTGACGAGGTCGGACACGCGCTTGATCAGATTGCCGACAATCTCCTTGTCGACCGGTCGCGCGCCACGAACGCCCTCGAGCATCTCGCGCGCGCCGATCCCGTCGACCATCGCCCGCGCTTCGTCGTCGGACAGCGGAGCCAGCCGGAAGGTCACGTCCTTCAGCACCTCGACAAGTACGCCGCCCAGCCCGAACGCGACCACCTTGCCGAACGTCGGGTCGGTGACCGCACCGACGATGACCTCCTGCACGTCACCGCCGGTGACCAGCATCTTCTGCACCTGCACGCCGACAATGTCTGCATCTGGTTTGTAGGCTGTCGCGTTGTCGACAATCTGCTTGTACGCCGCCAGCGCGGCATCCTCGGTGTCGACCCCGACGACCACGCCGCCGGCGTCGGTCTTGTGCAGGATGTCCGGCGAGACGATCTTCAGCACGACCGGGAAACCGATCTCGGCCGCGAGGCCGGCGGCGCCCTCGGCAGTCGTGGCCAGCCCCTCGCCCGGCGTCGGGATGCCGTACGCGTCGGCGACCAGCTTGGCCTCCGGCGCGCTCAGCGAGGTGCGGCCGTCCGCCAGAGCCTGGTCGAGGATGGTCCGGACTGCTGCCTTGTCATAAGTCATGCGTCGCACTCCATTTCAGATCACGCCGGATTTCAGATCACGCCGGCGGCTTTGAGTTCGGACAGCTCGGCCGTGTCGATACCGAGCGAGCCGTAGATGACGGAGTTGTGTTCGCCGAGGCCTGGTGACGTCTGGACGTCGACCGGGGAGTCGGACAGCCTGATCGGGCAGCCGACGGTCTTGAACGTGCCGCGCTGCGGGTGCTCGACCTCGACCACCGCGCCGAGGTCGGCGAGCGTCTCGTCCGCGATCAGCTCGGCTGTCGACATGATCGGCCCGCACGGGACGTTCAGGGCGTTGAGCTTGTCCATCACCTCGAACTTGGTGTGCTGCTCGGTCCACTGCTCGATGAGCGCGAACATCTTGTCGAGCTTGTCCAGCCGCGCGGCCGGCGTCGCCCAGTCCGGGTCCTCGGCCAGCTCCGGCTTGCCGATCAAGTTGGCGATCGGCGCCCAGCCCGGCGGCTGCACGATCACGTAGATGTAGTCGTTCGGTCCGCCGGGTGCGCAACGCAGCGCCCAGCCGGGCTGGCCGCCGCCGGACGCGTTCCCGGACCGCGGCACCTCGCCGTTGAAGTTGTCGTTCGGGTACTCGCGCAGCGGACCGTGCGTCAGCCGCTGCTGATCGCGCAGCTTGACCCGGGTCAGGTTCAGGACCGCTTCCTGCATGGCCACGGTGACCCGCTGGCCCTTGCCGGTGTGCGTCCGCTGGAGCAGCGCGGCGAGGATGCCGGCGACGAGGTGGATGCCGGTGCCGGAGTCACCGATCTGCGCACCGGTCGCGGTGGGCGGTCCGTCCTCGAACCCCGTCGTACTCATCGCGCCGCCCATCGCCTGGGCGACCACCTCGTACGCCTTGAAGTTCTCGTACCGGCCGGGGCCGAAGCCCTTGATCGACGCGAACACGAGGCCGGGGTTGAGCTCCTGGAGCCGTTCCCAGGTGAAGCCCATCCGGTCGATCGCGCCCGGAGCGAAGTTCTCGACCAGGACATCGGAGTTCTTCACCAGGTCGATGAAGATCTCCTTGCCGCGGTCGGACTTCATGTTCAGCGTGATGCTGCGCTTGTTGCAGTTGAGCATCGTGAAGTAGAGGCTGTCGACGTCCGGGAGGTCGCGCAGCTGCTGGCGGGTGATGTCGCCGGTCGGTGCCTCGAGCTTGATCACATCGGCGCCGAGCCAGGCGAGGAGCTGGGTGCAGGACGGTCCGGACTGCACGTGGGTCATGTCGAGAACACGGACACCCTCGAGGGCCGAACTCATCCGCGTCCTCGCTTCGCTCCGGGCGCGGCTGAGGCACGAGTTGGGCTGTGTTGAATGATGAACTCGCTTCGCTCGTTCATGCGGGTCCCCTTACTTGTACATGGTCTGGTTCATGGTTCCGGGGGCGTAGGCGTCCGGGTCGACCCAGACGTTGATCAGCGACGGCAGCCCCGACTCGCGGGCCCGCAGCAGCGCCGGCCCGATGTCCTTCGGGTCGCGAACCTCTTCGCCGTACCCGCCGAGCATCCGGGCGAACTCGTCGTACTTCACGTCGCCGAGGGTGTTGCCGACCCGGCCGCGGTCCTTGCCGTACTTGGCTTCCTGGCCGTAGCGGATCTGGTTCATCGAGGAGTTGTTGCCGACGACACCGACGAACGGCAGCTTGTAGCGGACCAGCGTCTCGAAGTCCCAACCGGTCAGCGAGAACGCGCCGTCGCCGAACAGCGCGACCACTTCCTTGTCCGGTCGCGCGTACTTCGCTGCGAGCACGAACGGGATGCCGACGCCGAGCGTGCCGAGCGGACCCGGGTCCATCCAGTGGCCGGGCGACTTCGGCTGTACGACGCCACCGGAGAAGGTCACGATGTCGCCGCCGTCGCCGATGTAGATCGAGTCCTCGGTGAGGAACTCGTTGATCTCGTGCGCCAGCCGCAGCGGATGGATCGGGTTCGCGTCGGACAGCTGCCGCGGCAGCCGCTTCTGGTACGCCGCGTCCTCCTCGGCGCGCAACTCCGCGAACCAGGCCTTGCGATCGGTCTTGTGCAGCCGGCCCGACGCTGCCTGCGTGACGGCGGCCAGGATCGCGCCCGGATCGCCGACCAGGCCGAGGTCGATGTCGCGGTTCTTCCCGACGGTGCGGTAGTCCATGTCGATCTGCACGACGGTCGCGGACTTCGGCAGCCGGCGCCCGTACCCCATCCGGAAGTCGAACGGCGTACCGACGATCAGGATCAGGTCGGCGTTGTTGAAGCCGTACCGGCGGGACAGGTGGAAGTGATGCGGGTCGCCAGGCGGCAGCGTGCCGCGGGCGGCGCCGTTCATGAAGGCCGGTACGTCGAGGGTCCGCACGAACTCGGTCGCCGCGTCGCTGCCGCGAGCGGTCCACACCTGGGTGCCGAGCAGTACGACGGGCTTCTCGGCCCGGACGAGCAAGTCGGCCAGCGCCTCGACGCTCGCGGGGTCGCCGATGCTCTTCGTGGACGCCCGGTAGTGCCCGGCCTCGGGGACGGTCGCGGACTCGACCGGCACCGAGTTGTCCAGGATGTCGCGCGGGATCTCCAGGAACGACGGGCCGGGCGCGCCGTTGTAGCACTCGCGGAACGCCATCGAGACCATGTCCGCGGCCCGCGCGGTGTGCGCCACGGTCGCGGCGAACTTGGTGATCGGCGTCATCATGTCGACGTGCGGCAGGTCCTGCAGGGACCCCATCTTGTGCTGGTTCAGGGCACCCTGGCCGCCGATCAGCAGCATCGGGCTCTCGGCGCGGAACGCGTTCGCGACACCGGTGACCGCGTCCGTCGTACCGGGGCCGGCGGTGACGACCGCGCAGCCGGGCTTGCCGGTGACCCGTGCGTACCCGTCGGCGGCGTGCGCCGCGACCTGCTCGTGCCGCACGTCGACCACCGCGATGCCCTCGTCCACGCAGCCGTCGTAGATGTCGATGATGTGACCGCCACAGAGCGTGAAGATCACGTCGATCCCCTCGGCCTTCAAGGCCTTCGCGACGAGGTGACCACCGGAGATGGTCTCCGGCTCCTTGACCACCGCTGTGGGTTGGGTCTCCGACACTGTCTGCGCCATCTGCAGTCAACTCCTCGGAAGGGCCGTGATCCGGCTTGATGTAGATTGCATACCGTATGGTGTAGTCGTAGTCTTATCCCAGCGCCTAGCCGTTGTCCAGAGTTCGTACGCAGGAGGCTGTGATGACGATTTCCGACGAGCTCGACCGGACCCGTGCCGCACTCCTCGCACTGGAGAAGTCCCTTGTGGCGTTGAGGAATCGCGTCGGCCCGCATCTCGACGTACTGCGGCTGATCGACGATCTGGAGCGGTGTACGGCGGACCTTCGGCGCCTCGAACAGCAGGTTCGCGCCCCTCGCCGGCACGAACTCGTGACGATCCCGGACGACGACTACGACCACGATTTCTGGGCGGAAGCCGAACACGAAGGCTTGGGCTGAGTTGCGAGGCACAGCTTCAGAAGGCTTCGCAGGCGTACGTCGCGGTCACCTCTCGCAGTACGAGCGGTGACCGCGACTGCTTCTGCTGCCTGTTCCGTGGCGACGAACGTGCGGTAGAACGGCTCGCTCCAGCCCAGCCGTCCGAGCGTTGGCAACCACCAGCGCGCTGCTCCGCCAGGATCGTCGTCGGAACCAAGGAGGTGCAGCGCAGTCCGATGGGCCGCCGCCATCCTCCGCCGCTCGTCACCGGTCAGCTCGCCACTCGCGAGCGCAGTGGAGACGCACAACGCGACGAGACGGGCCGATGCCTCGAAACCAACGCTGCTCGTGTTGATGAAGCGTGGCGCGAGCGGCAGCAGTTGCCGACGACCGGCTGAGCTGCTGTGGTCGTGGGCTGCCCGTGCGACCGAACTAAGGACGGGATGCACGCACGCGGGGCGATCCGTCCACGGTTCGCGCGCGAGGCGGGACACCAATTCCATCACGCACGGATCGGGTCGCTGGACCGTCCCGTAGCCGTTCACTCGCCCGCCACCGGCGTACCGAGCTGGGGCCGCATGGGCAACGCCGGCCGACCGGGTTGTTTGAGGAGGCGCACACTCAGCGCAGTCAGTACGCCGAGCAGCCCGGCTCCGAGGAACAGCGGCCGGTAACCAACGACGGCGATCACGGAAGCGGCGACGCCGATGCCGACCAGGCCGCCGACCGCCTTCGCGGAGTACAGGATGGCCTGGTTCTGCAGCAGGCTGTTCTCGCCGAAGAACTCCAGCACGAGGTTCGCCATGATCGCGTAGAACGCGCCGCCACCCAGGCCCGCGAACATCGCGCAGACCACGAACGCCCAGCCGGCATCGACTGCCACCAGACCGACGTGGGCGAAGCCTTCGATCATCAGTACGGCGGCCAGCACCCGACGGCGACCGAATCGATCGGACAGGTGACCTGCCAGCGATCTTCCAAGACCGTTGACAGCGGCAAGCATTCCGGCAGCCGTCGCAGCCACCGTCAGACTGAGGTCCGCACTGACGCCGTAGCTCACCACGAAGCCGATGCCGAGCAGCGACAACGCCGTACTAATTGCCAGCAGCAACCACATCAGCGGCAGCGCGCCGGTCCGCATCGCCTCACCCGGACGGTACTGCCGGACCGCGGGCGCGTTGTGCGGGATGCTGCGGTTCAGCTTCCGATCGATCGCCCACGCCTGCGCGTCGATGTCCGCAGGCCACCAGTGCCGCGGCGGATCCTTCAGCAGACCGCCGGCGACCAGGACGACCAGCACCGCCACCAGAGCGGTCAGGTCGTACACGATCGACTGCTCCACCCGAGTCAGCAAGAAGATGCTCGGTACGGCGCCGACCGCGAATCCTCCCGTGACGAATCCGATCGTCGCCGTACGCCGGTCCGGGAACCAGCGCGCCGACGTGGTGATGCAGGCGGCGTACACGAGGCCCGCCCCGGTGCCACCGAGGAGCGAGTAGCCGACGACGACCGCGCCGTAGCTGTGCACGTGGGCGAGGGTGACGAGGCCGATCGCCGCGAGCACACCACCACCGATGACGAGCTGCGTCGGCGTTGCCCGCCGTACCCGATGGGCCCAGGCGGCCGGGATCGCGACGAGGGCTTGGCAGGCGACGAAGACTGCGAGCAGCCACAAGGTTTGGGCCGCACCCCAGCCGCGGTCCGAGGCCAGGCCGAGCGCTGCGGTGCCGAACGAGTACTGCAACGGACTGATCGCGACCATGCAGGCCCAAGCCGCCCAGAGTTGCCAGCGGCGCGAGTGGCCGGTCAGTTCACGGGCGTCCTCGCCGATCCGGTACCGCCGGCCGTAGACGTCACGTAGGTCCCGGGGCGTCACGTGATTCATATCGCCTCCTGACTACTGCATACCGTATGAAGTCTGTGGTACTCCTCCGCGCCGGAGCTTGTCCAGACCTGGGGCGTCACTCTTGTGACGCGATTGCATACCGCATACAGTCGTCACCACACATTCTGGGAGGCGACGACGTGGACCTCATGGAGTACCAAGCCAAGGAGCTCTTTGCCCGGCACGGCGTTCCGGTGACGCTGGGGCGGGTAATCGAGGACGCGGCCGACGCCGCGGAGGCGGCCCGCGCGCTCGGCGGGCGCGTGGTGGTGAAGGCGCAGGTGAAGACCGGTGGGCGCGGCAAGGCCGGCGGCGTGAAACTGGCCGCGACCCCGGACGAGGCGCAGGCGAAGGCGGCCGAGATCCTCGGGATGAACATCAAGGGTCACACCGTGCAGCGCGTGCTGCTGGCGCCGGCCGCGGACATCGCCCAGGAGTACTACTTCTCGTTCCTGGTCGATCGGGCGAACCGCGAGTACCTGTGTATCGCCAGCACCGAAGGCGGTGTGGAGATCGAGGAGGTCGCACACACCAACCCGGACGCGATCGCGAAGGTGCGGATCGACCCGGCGACCGGCGTCGACGAGGCGAAGGCCGCGGAGATCGTGACGGCCGCCGGGTTCCCGGCCGAAGCGGCCACCGTCGTGCAGCGGTTGTGGGACGTGTTCATCGCGGAGGACGCGTCGCTGGTCGAGGTGAATCCGCTGGTGAAGCTCGGCGACGGGTCGTTGGAGGCGCTCGACGGGAAGGTCACGCTCGACGACAACGCGGCGTACCGGCACCCGCATCACACCGGCTTCGACGACAAGGCGGCCGGCGATCCGCTCGAGGCCGAGGCGCATGCCAAGGGCCTGAACTACGTGAAGCTGGACGGCTCGGTCGGGATCATCGGCAACGGCGCGGGTCTGGTGATGTCGACGCTCGACGTGGTCGCATACGCGGGTTCGCCGTACGGCGTGAAACCGGCCAACTTCCTGGACATCGGCGGCGGCGCCTCGGCCGAGGTGATGGCGAACGGGCTCGGGATCATCCTGTCCGACCCGCAGGTGCGCAGCGTCTTCGTGAACGTGTTCGGCGGGATCACCGCCTGCGACGCGGTCTCGAACGGCATCGTGCAGGCGCTGGCACTGCTCGGCAACCAGGCCGACAAGCCGCTCGTCGTCCGGCTGGACGGCAACAACGTCGAGGAAGGCCGCAAGATCCTTGCCAAGGCCAACCATCCGCTGGTGACCGTGGTCGACACGATGGACGGCGCAGCGGCGCGCGCCGCCGAGCTCGCCGCTTAGAAGGGACTGTTCGAGATGGCCATATTCCTGACCGAGAAGAGCCGGGTCGTCGTGCAGGGCATGACCGGGTCCGAGGGACAGAAGCACACCAGCCGGATGCTTGCCGCCGGCACCAATGTTGTCGGCGGCGTGACGCCCGGCAAGGGCGGGCAGTCGGTGGACTTCGCGCGACGCTCGATCCCGGTGTACGGGTCGTGTGCGGACGCGGTGAAGGCGGCGGACGCGGACGTGTCGGTGGTCTTCGTGCCGCCACGGTTCACCCACGGGGCAGTCATCGAGGCCGTCGACGCGGGGATCCCGCTGGTGGTGGTGATCACCGAGGGCGTCCCCGTTCACGACACCGCGGCGTTCTTCGCGCACGCACAGGCCAACGGGACGCGCGTCATCGGGCCGAACTGTCCGGGGATCATCAGCCCCGGGAGGTCCAACGCGGGGATCATTCCCGCCGACATCGCGGGACCCGGGCGGATCGGTCTGGTGTCGAAGTCCGGCACGCTGACCTACCAGATGATGTACGAGCTGCGGGACTTCGGGTTCTCGACCGCGATCGGGATCGGTGGCGACCCGATCATCGGGACCACGCACATCGACGCGCTGCGGGCTTTCCAGGACGACCCGGACACCGACGCGATCGTGATGATCGGTGAGATCGGTGGTGACGCCGAGGAGCGGGCGGCCGCGTTCATCAAGGAGAACGTGACCAAGCCGGTCGTCGGGTACGTCGCCGGGTTCACCGCGCCGGAGGGCAAGACGATGGGCCACGCCGGCGCGATCGTCTCCGGCTCGTCCGGTACGGCGGCCGCGAAGCAGGAGGCCCTCGAGGCAGCCGGCGTACGCGTAGGCAAAACCCCCACCGAAACCGCAGACCTACTACGCACCGCCCTCTCCCCCACCCACCAGCCAGCCTGACGCCCCCCTTCAGGGTTGACCTGCAGCTCGACAGGTAGAGCACCGGCGAGCGCTGTACGCACGAACACGTTCACGCTCAGGTGCACTACCCAGCCACCCGACACATCCTGTCGAGCTGCCGATCACCCACACCTCAGTACGAAGACAGCTGGGGTAGGTGATCGGTCAGCGGGAGTGGGGTGGGGCGGTGCTGTGGCGGATGATCAGTTCGGTGGGGACTGCTACCGGGGCGTGGTCGTCCGTGGCGTGGATCTCGGCGAGGAGGGTGTCGACGCTGCGGCGGCCGATGTCGGCGAAGGTCTGACGGACTGTGGTGAGAGGCGGCCAGAACTGGGCCGCCTCTTCCATGTCGTCGAAGCCGACCACGCTCACGTCGTTCGGCACCGTCCGGCCGTGCTCGTGCAGGGCGCGGAGCAGGCCGAGCGCCATCTGGTCGTTGGCGGCGAAGATCGCCGTCACGGCGTCGTCCGCGGCGAGCCGGCAGCCGGCGTCGTACCCGGCCGCCGACGACCAGTCGCCGATGAGCAGCGGCGGTACGTCGCAACCGTGGTCGCGGAGCGTCTGCTCCCACGAGCGGCGGCGCTGGTCCGCGGCGTACGACGACGGCGGTCCGCCCAGATGCCACACCGTCTTGTGCCCCAGCCCGAGCAGGTGCTCGGTCGCCAGCCGGGCACCCTGCATCTGGTCGGTGTCGACGACCGGGTGGTCGTAGTGGACTCCCGCGTGCACGACCACGACCGGCAAGCCGACGGGCAGCTGTACGTCGTCGAGCACCTGCGCCTCGATCATCATGATGACGCCGTCCACGGCCTGCTCCCCCAGCCGGGTGAACGCGTCCGCCACGGCCTGGCGGCTGACCGCGAGCACCGGCATCAAGTTGACCGAGTAGCCACGCGCCGTCGCAGCCGTGGCGATCGCGTCGAGCGTCCGCGTCGTACCGAAGGTGGAGAGCTCGAAGA
Organism: Kribbella soli; assembly: GCF_004331345.1. Lineage (GTDB taxonomy): Bacteria > Actinomycetota > Actinomycetes > Propionibacteriales > Kribbellaceae > Kribbella > Kribbella soli. Next base: position 1,544,706 of record NZ_SJJZ01000003.1, read on the forward strand.
CGATCACGCCGATGCTGCGGAACTCGCCGCTTCGCAGGGCGCGGGCGGCGCCGTTGGGGCGATAGCCGAGCTGGCGCATCGCGTCCTTGACCCGGGCCCGGGTGACTGCGTCCACGTTCTGCCGGCCGTTCGCGACGCGGGACACGGTCTGTCCGGACACCCCGGCCAGTCGCGCCACATCAGCCATCGACGGACCTCGCCGCCGCCTCCCCAAGGTTCCTTCCACCCGGCACCTCCCGTGGTGCAGGAGTTTAGACATGTTTGCGTCAACACGCCGGTCGTACGGCGAGCCGGACGAGCTGGAACAGGTGGGTCCGGCGTCGCTGTTTGCCGGACCCACCTGGCTCAGACGCCGACCTTGCTCGCCAACAGATCGGCTACGGCGTGGACGGCGCGGAGGGTGGGAGCTTTGACGCCCGTGAGGTCGGCGAGTTCGACGACCGCGGCGAGGATGACGTCGAGTTCGAGAGGCTTGTCCTTCTCGAGGTCCTGCAGCATCGAGGTCTTGTGCTCGCCGACACGTTCGGCGCCGTCGAGCCGTTTGTCCACGGAGATCTCGGGGTGGCAGCCGAGCGCGGCGGCGATCTCCAGCGACTCCTCCATCATCAGCCGTACCATCTGCCGGGTGCCCTGGTGCTTCGCGATCTCGACCATCGTCGCCCGGGCCAGCGCGCTGATCGGGTTGAACGCCGCGTTCCCGAGCAGCTTGATCCAGATGTCGTTGCGGATGTCGTCCTCGACCGGGCACTTCAGCCCGCCGGCGATCATCGCCGTACTGAAGGCTGCACACCGCTCCGACTGCCCGCCGCCGGGTTCGCCGATCGAGAAGCGGGTGCCTTCCAGGTGCCGTACGACGCCTGGACCTTCGAGCTCGGTCGAGCAGTACACGACGCAGCCGATCGCGCGGTCGAGGTCGAGTACCTGGGTGACGGCGCCACCGGGGTCGACCGATTCGATCCGGCGGCCCTCGTACGGGCCTTTCAGACCGTGGAAGTACCACCAGGGGATGCCGTTCTGCGCTGCCACCACCACCGTGTGGTCGTGCAGCAGGGGCTGGAGCAGCGGGCCGGCGCTCGCGTACGAGTTCGCCTTGAGGCCGAGAAAGACATAGTCGACCGGGCCGATCCCGACCGGGTCGTCGGTGGCCGGCGTCCGGGCCGTGAAGTCACCGCGTGGGCTGAGCACCGTGACACCGTTCGACCGGATCGCTTCCAGATGCGCGCCGCGGGCAACCAGGTGGACCTCTGTCCCACCACGGTGCAGCGCCGCGCCGACGTACGCACCGATCGCACCGGCGCCGAGAACCGCAACTCTCATAAAAGGTCCCTGCTTTCCGGGAGGCTTGTATACGGCATACAGTAGGCTGGAGGCTGAATGCGGTCAAGATCACACTCCCTGGCAAGCGCTCGCCAAAAACTGTTCGATGCGCAGCGATGAATCGGGGCCTGCTCGGCGGTAAGTACCTGCGTGAATCACTCGACACAGGGAGCAGGAACCATGGGCCACGTCATCGTCACCGGATTCGTCAGCCTCGACGGCATCGTCACCGACCCCGACGGCTCCGGCGGTACGCCGGCCGGCGGCTGGGCGTTCCGCCACGGCCCCGAGACCGTCGGCGGCGACAAGTTCCGGCTCGGCGAACTGATGGACACCGGCGTACTGCTGCTCGGCCGGACCACCTGGGAGCTGTTCAGCCGGCTCTGGCCGAACCGCACCGACGACTTCTCGACCCGGATGAACAAGATGGCCAAGGTGGTCGCGTCGCACTCGCTGACCGACCTGTCGGCCTTCCCCAACTCGACCCTGATGGACGGCGCACTGACGGACTACGTGCGGACCGAGTCGCGGACCGTCGCGGTCACCGGCAGTCTCAGCGTGATCCGGGCGTTGCAGGCAACCGATCTGGTCGACGAGTACCGGCTGATGACCTTCCCGTCGATCGTCGGCACCGGCGAGAAGTTGTTCGGTCCATCCGACACACCCGTCCACTTCCAGCTCGCCTCAGTCGTCCAGACCGGCGCGGCATCGCTGGCGACGTACGTGCGGCCCTAGCAAGCTGGGCCGGTGACTGAGCTTGCTGGCGCGGGACGCCCTCAGCTGGTACGCCGAGAGGCCGCTGAGGGCGAGTCGGCAGCGGCGGTACGAGAACCTCGCGGCGCGTCGTCAGGGGCGGTTGTGGCAGGCGGACATCGGGCTGGCCGAGCTCCCGCCGTACCCGTTCGCGTGCGAGTGCGGGACCGCCGGCTGCGCGGTCACGTGGCCGGGTACGCCGGACGAGTACGACGTACGGCGTGGCAAGGGGTGGCTGACGGCTCATCCAGCGTGCTAGGGTTTTGGCTCGATAGCAGTTTTGCAGTTCCACGTTCGTGTCGAAGCGCCCGCGGATTTGTGATCCGCCGGGCGTTTTGTCGTATCAGGAGAAAATCATGGCTTTGGGAACAGTGAAGTGGTTCAACGGCGAGAAGGGCTTCGGCTTCATCTCCCAGGAGGACGGCGGCGCCGACGTATTCGTGCACTACTCGGCGATCCAGACGCAGGGCTTCCGCTCCCTGGACGAGAACCAGCGGGTTGAGTTCGAGATCGCGCAGGGCCCGAAGGGCCTGCAGGCGGAGAACGTCCGCCCGGTCTGATGCTGTAAACGGCAGACCCGGTTCACGCCGGGTCTGCCGTGTTCCACAGGTACTCGCCGTCTTCCAGTACGTCGGTGCGAGCGAGACCGATCGCGGCCGCGACAGCAGCCGACGCAGTGTGGTCCGGATGCACGTGTGCGATGATCCGGCCGATTCTCTGAGCCCGTAGCCAGGTGACCAGTCCCTGGGCGGCCTCCTTCGCGAAACCGCGGCCCTGCCAAGCGGTGCCGATCACCCATGCGATCTCCGCCGTACCGTCGATGACGGTCGCCTGGACGTAGCCGATCAGCGTGTCCTCGTACTTGATCACCCAGTTGAGCCACTGCTCGTCCGGACGTCCCGGACCGGCCAGTTGGCGGCGGTAGCGTGCCTCCAGAGCCGCTACGGACGGCGGTTCGCCGCCGGTGAAGGTGTAGAGGGCGGGGTCGGACAGTACCTCTGCCATCGGGGCGGCGTACTCGACCTCGAGCGGCAGCAGCGCCAGACGGTCAGTGGCGATCACCCGCGCAACGGTAACGCCATTTGCCGGACCGGCAACATGATGTGGGCAGCGTCGGCGACGGGGACGAGACTGTCGTCATGATCGAGATCGATTGGGCTGGAGAGGCCGGACGGCTGCGCGCATCGGCCGAGGGCGAGACCGACTGGAACGCGGCAGTGGCTCGCAGTCTGGTGCGGGACGGCACCAAGGTCGTCGCCGACATCGGCTGCGGCGGTGGCGGGATGGCCAAGGCGCTGGCGGAGGCGTTGCCCGGTGCGACGGTGGTGGCGATCGACGCGGATCCCGACGTACTGGAGCAGGCACGGGAGCACACTGCGGGCCTCGTGCGGTGCGAGCTGGCGTCGATGGACGACGGGGCGGCGCCGTTGCGTCGGGCAATCGACGCTCCGGCCGACCTGATCTGGGCATCGGCCTCCGTCCACCACGCTGCCGATCAGCAGGCCGCTGTGGACGCGCTGGCCTCGCTGCTCGCGCCCGGTGGGCGGCTGGCGCTCGCCGAAGGCGGCCTGCCCGCACGGCACCTGCCCTGGGATCTCGGAGTCGGCGAGCCCGGGCTGGAGCTACGGCTCGACCTGGCCCAGGACCGGTGGTTCAAGGCGATGCGCGACTCACTGCCGGGGTCGGTGCCGATGCCGTACGGGTGGACCGAGGCGCTGACCCGGGCCGGGCTCACCGAGGCAACGACGCGGAGCGTTCTGACCGAGACGCCGGCGCCGTTGTCACCGGAGCGGCTGGACGGCGTCGTAGGTGCGTTCCGGACGCGGATCGAGCGGCTCACCGGCTCCGAGCAGGGACATGGACACGGTCACGGACATGGTCACGGGCACGTAGTTTCCGACGAGGAGTGGCTGACTCCGGAGGATCTGGACGCCTGGCGGCAGTTGCTGGATCCGGACGGACCGCACTACCTCGGGCGGCGCTCCGACCTCGCCGTACTGTCCGTCCGCAGCGTCCACCTGGGGCACGCGCCGCGCTGACAGGGCACGCCGTCGCCGCACTGTCGGCCCGTCACCGTAAGGTGGGTGCCCATGAACGACCGGCTGGTGTGGATCGACTGCGAGATGACCGGCCTCGACCTGGCCAACGACGCCTTGATCGAGGTTGCGGTTCTGGTCACCGACTACGAACTGAACGTGCTCGGCGACGGGATCGACCTGGTGATCGCGCCGCCACCGGCCGCGCTCGACCAGATGGGTGACTTCGTCCGCGACATGCACACCGCGTCCGGGCTGCTCGAAGAGCTCGCCAGCGGCATCCCGCTCGCCGACGCCGAGGAGCAGGTGCTCGACTTCATCACGTCGTACGTCAAAGAGCCGCGCAAGGCGGCCCTCGCCGGCAACTCGGTCGGCACCGACCGGACCTTCCTGGTCCGCGACATGCCCCGCGTCGAATCACACCTGCACTACCGCAACGTCGACGTCAGCTCGATCAAGGAGCTCGTACGCCGGTGGTACCCGCGCGTGTACTACGCGACGCCGGCCAAGACCGGCAACCACCGCGCCCTCGCCGACATCACCGAAAGCATCTCCGAGCTGAGGTACTACCGGGAGACCGTGTTCGTGCCCCAACCCGGCCCCGACTCCTCCACCGCCCGGGCCGCCGCCAGCCTCGTCGCAGCACCCGCCGAGGACAGCACAACCGGGGCCTGACCTGCTGGTCCACCCTCGATTTCTGGTCCGGACAGTTCGTCGCTATGATTGCTCAGCCGTCGCGGTTCGGACGGCAATGGTGGGTGTAGCTCAGCTGGTAGAGCACCTGGTTGTGGTCCAGGTGGTCGCGGGTTCAAGTCCCGTCACTCACCCCAACAGAAAACCCCAGAGCGGGGGCCCGGAAGGGCTCGTGCCCTGGGGTTTTTTCGTACACACCCTGGGACGGTTCAATCCGACTGTGTCAGCGGGCGACTCATGTCACATTCGGCCACGTCACAGCTGACCGGGCTAGCCCGTCGAGTGTCTGTAGACACCACACTGCAACGGGAGCTCACCATGACAGGCACCCCTATCGCGCTGGGCGTCACTGCTCCAGCCATGCCCTCCGCGACGAAGGAGATCGACCAGTGACGACCTTCGTTCTCGTCCATGGTGCCTGGCACGGTCCATGGGCCTGGGACCTGGTGGTGCCGCTGCTGCACGCCGCCGGGGCTCGTACGCTCACCCCGGATCTCAGCGCCGTCGGCGACCACGGGCTCCATGACGATGCGCGGATTGTCATCGACGTCCTCGACTCGGTTGCGCCGGACGACGACGTCGTACTGGTCGGGCACAGCTATGCGGGTCTCGTCGTCCGGGAGGCGGCCGACGCGCGACCCGGTTCCGTCGGCCACATCGTCCTGGTGGACGGATGGGCAGGAGCCGACGGCGCCAGCCTGGTGAGCCTGGCCCCTGAGTCGTTCGTCACCGCGGTTCGTGCGGCGGCCAAGACCGCGGGCGACGGATGGCGAATCCCGGCTCCCCCTCCACTGGCGTTCGGCATCCGCGACACCGACACCGCAACGTGGCTGGCTGCGCGGACGCTCCCACAACCACTGCGCACCTTCACCGAGCCCACTGTCCTGACCGGAGCAGTCGACCGAATCCCCGGAACAGCTCTCTACTGTGAGCCGCTGACCTATCCGTTCAACCGGTTCGGCGCGGACGTCGGTTACCGGACGCGTGCCCTGAGCGGTCCACATGACCTCATGCTCACCGATCCCGAAACCATCGCCCGGATCCTGCTGGAAAGTTCACTCACGAACGAGAGCACGAAGACGGATAGATAGATCGCGGAACTTCGGAAGGGAACACCGTCATGCCTCTCGTTCACATCGACCTGTCTGCCCAGCGGTCGCCGTTCCAGCGGCGCGCCATCGCAGACGGGGTGCACCAGGCTCTGGTCGACGCGATCGGCATCCCGGCCGACGACCGCTTCCAGATCGTCACCCCGCACGATCCGGAGGAGTTGATCTTCGACCCGAACTACCTCGGCGTGGCCCGCCGGGATGTCGTCTACGTCCAGATCACCCTCGTCCAAGGGCGTTCGCGGGAACTCAAGCTGGACCTGTACCGGCGGATCACCGACCTGTTGGCCGAGGCCGGCGTGCGGCCCGAGGACGTGGTCATCACTCTCGTCGAGAACGCCCTGGACAACTGGTCCGTGGGCAACGGCCGGGCGCAACTGGTCGAGCTCGGTACTGTGCCGGGAGCGCGCGTCGAGCCGTGATCAGAGTGGGCGCTGCGCGACGGGACTGCGTGGGCGTCCGGCCGCGTCGTTGAGTGCGTCGAGGAGGGCGCGTACGGCGGGCTGGGTCAGGGCGATGTCGCGCACCGCGGTGTAGATCGCCCGGATCGGCTCGGGGTTGCGGACTCTTCGGACGGCGAGGCCAGGATGCCTGGTCGTGCTCAGGCCCAACTGAGGGATGAGGCTGACTCCGATGCCTGCGGCAACGAAGCCCTGCGCCGTCGTGTGATCCTCGCTCCTGGCAACAAAGTTGGGGCTGAAACCCGCGGCGGCGCAGGCGTTCAGGACCGGCTCGAGGCAGGGGCCGGGCGGTTCGCTGCCGACCCAGGACTCTTCGGCGAGGTCGGCGAGGTTCAGCACCCGCTGGCCGGCGAGCCTGTGCCCGGCCGGCAGCACCGCCCGGTAGGGATCGTCGAGCAGACGTTCCACACGGACGCCAGGTCGCCCCGCGCCCCCCGGGCCGACCAGGAGTGTCAGGTCGGTGCCGTCTTGCTGTACGCCTTTGAACGGGTCGTCGCTGTCGGTCAGCTTGAGGTCGATGGTGAGCCCGGTGTACTCCTGCCGGAGCCGCGCCAGCGCGGGGGCGAGCAAGGTCGGACCGACCGAACTGAAGTAGCGGATCGAGAGTTTGCCCGTCCGGCCGGCCCGCAGATCGCGCAAGGCGCTCTCCGCCTCGGCGAGATTCTGGCCGATGACGGCCGCGTGTCCGGTGAGCAGCCGGCCGGCCGCGGTCGGCTGAACTCCCCGGCCGACCCGTTCGAGCAAGGCGATGCCGGCTTCCTTCTCCAGCGCCGCCATCTGCTGGCTGACCGCGGAGGGCGTGAAACCCAGGTGCGCCGCGGCGGCCGTCACCGAACCGCTGCTGACCACCGCCCGCAGGACTTGCAGACGCCGAGCATCAAGCATGTAGCAGAGCTTAATCCACCTTCGGAACTTTTCGCTTGTCCTTCCAGGTTGCTCAAGGCACCGTACCTGCGAAGGCCCGAGTGAAGGAGACAGCACATGAGCGGCGCCACCGGCAGGACGGGAGCCTTGGTGCGGCTCGCCACACTGGCTCTGCTCTGGGGAGCGACCTTCCTCTGGATCGAGCTGGCCCTGGACGCGCTGTCCTCGGTCCAAGTGACATTCGCGCGTTGCGTGCTGGGGTCACTCACGCTGCTCGCGGTCTGCTTCGGCACCCGTCGGCGGCTCCCCCGGGGCTGGGCGATCTGGGGACACGTCATCGTGGCGGCGTTCTTCTGCAACGCCTTCCCCTTCATGATGTTCAGCATCGGCCAGCAGACCATCGATTCCGGCGTGGCCGGTGTCCTGAACGCGACCACGCCACTGTGGTCTCTGGTGATCGGCGTCCTGATCGGCACCGAGCGGGGAATCCGCCCGATCCGGCTGCTCGGGCTGGTCCTGGGCTTCGGCGGTGTGGCACTGATCTTCGCGCCGTGGCAGCAGACCGGACAGGTGGGAGCCGGCGCGCTCGCCATCGTCGCGGCCGCCGCGAGCTACGCCGTCGGGTTCGCCTACATGGGCCGCAAGCTGGCCGGCCGCGGGATCCCGACGATCTCCCTGTCCGCCGCGCAGCTCTGCGCCGCGACGGCGCTGACCGCGCTCTCGCTGCCGGCAGGCGGTCTGCGGCCGCCGGTCGATCTCGACCTGAAGGCCGTGCTCGCGGTGATCGTGCTGGGCGTGTTCAGCACCGGCGTCACCTTCCACCTCACCTACCGGATCATCGCGGACGAGGGCGCCACCAACGCCGCGTCGGTCGGCTACCTGCTGCCGGTGGTGTCAGTGCTACTGGGCACCGTCATCCTCGGCGAGGACTTCAGCGTCCGGATCGCCGCGGGCATGCTCGTCGTCCTGATCGGCGTCGCGATGACCCGGCGCGCACGCAAGCCTCCGTCGGTCGCCCCGCCGACCTCTCAACCCAAGATCGGAACCAGTGCGTGACGCACACACCTGGTTCGGGTGCTCCCGAACCGTTCGGCCATTACTCGCCGTCGACCATCTCGCCGGACGGAACGATCTGGGTGTCGGCACAACTGCCGGTCGGCGGCGGCGTCCGTACCGACTCCCCGGTACCGGACCAGGCGCGTCAAGCGATACTGCAGCTCCTGTCGATCGTCGAAGCCGCCGGCGGCACGGTCGCGTCGATCGCCAAGGTGACGCTGTACGTGACGGACATCGGCGACTGGGACGCTGTCGATGCGGTCTTCGCCGAGGAGTTCGGCACGCACCGTCCGGCCCGGGCGGTGCTCCAGGTGGCGGGACTGCACCACGGTTTCAAGGTCGCCGCAGACGCCGTCGCGTGGCGGGTTCACCGCTGATGATCCTGCACCAGGTCGACGCGTTCACCCGTACGCCGTTCACGGGCAACGCGGCGGGCGTCGTACTGTCGGCAGAGGGCCTGTCCGACGCACAGATGCTGGCCGTTGCCCGCGAACTCAACAACTCCGAAACGGCGTTCGTTCTGCCTGCCGATGGGGCCGACCACGACGTCCGGGTCCGCTTCTTCACCCCGACGGTCGAGGTCCCGACCTGCGGGCACGCCACCGTCGCGACCCACTTCGCCCGGGCCGTCGAGTACGGGCTCCCGTCGGGGGCGCTGGTCCAGAAGACCGGAACCGGGCTGCTCCAAGGGATCGAGATCCAGCGCGCGGGAGACCGGGTCAGCATCGGCATGGACCAGGGCATCGCGTCCTTCGGGCCCGAGTTGCGTCCCGACCAGGTCGACCGGCTCCTGTCCGCGCTGGGATGTGGGCGCGCTGATCTCGGCGCCGGTCCCGTCCAGGTCGTGTCGACCGGGCACTCGAAGGTCCTGGTGGAACTCCGCGACCGTGACGTCGTCGACGGGCTCCGCCCCGACGCGGCCGCGTTGACGACTCTCAGCCAGGAGGTGGGCAGCAACGGCTACTTCGCCTTCACCCGGGCCACGGGCGAGGCCCGGCTGCTGACCTGGTCCCGGATGTTCGCACCCGCGATCGGGATCTCCGAGGATCCGGTGACCGGCAACGGGCACGGACCGCTCGGCGCCTACCTGGTTCGGCACGGCCTCGTCCCGGCCGCCGACGGCGTACTGACATTCACCGGACGTCAAGGGGAAGCAATGGGCCGCCCCGGCGAGGTCCGGGTGACCGTCCGAACCCGCGGGAGTCAGGTCCTGGCGTCCATCGCCGGTGACGCGGCGATCGCGTTCCGGGCCGAGCTGCACCTCTGACCTGCACCCGCGCCTTCCGGACTGTGTTCACTATCTACACATCTTTCATATATATGTGAATATTGCGTATCTTCATCCTATGCCTCCGATCGTTCTGACATCCGTCCCCCTGAAGTACCCGCGCGAAGGTGGATGTGTTCGGTTACTCAGTCGGCTACCAGTGGGCGCGAGGCTTTGCGGCGACCAGATCGACGACCGCATCCCAGCTCGTCCACACTCACGCCTCGGAGATCACGGCTCCTTTCGAAGCCACGCCTTGAGCGTCCCGGCGTACGACTCCCACCAGGTGGTCGGGAGGTGTAGGTCACACGCGGTCGGTGTCACGGCTCTGCACGGCTGTCTCGTCACCTGTGTAGCTGACTATGAGATGAGGAACATCATCATGCGAAATTCGCACCGCCGTTCAATTGTCGCGATCGCCGCTCTGGCGTTCGGTGCACTCGTGACCGGCGCAGTGTTGCCGGTGCAGGCGACAGCCGAGCTCGGTCCAGACCCGGCAGCCACCAGCAAGTCGGTGGCCGCATCGACCGCACCCGCGTTTCCGACATTCGTGCAACTGCCGGCCGACCAGGCGGCGCATCCGACAGCCACCCAGGAATGGTGGTACGTCGTCGGCCACCTCAACGCCGGCGGCCACCGGTTCGGCTACGAGGTCCAGATCACCAACGGCCAGACACCGCAGGCATTGATCGCGATCACTGACAAGACCACCGGCGAGTACTACACGCACAGCCAGGCCTACTCGCCTGACCAGACCAGTTTCTCCACCACCGAGCTCGACGCACGCGTACCGTCGGCGACGCTGTCCGGGCCAATGGATGGGATGCGCCTGCACGCAACGCTGCCGGCCGGCACGATAGATCTGACCCTCAACGCGCGAGGCCCCGTGATGTACAACAACGGGACCGGGCTGATCCCCTTTCTCGGCGGTACGAGCTACTACTACTCGCTGCCCAGCGTGGCGTCACAGGGAACCCTCACCGTGAACAACCACACCTACCAGGTAACCGGCGAGTCGTGGCTGGACCGCCAATGGGGTACCTGGGACTGGTCCACCGCACAGAAATGGACGTGGATGGCAGTGCAGCTGTCCAACGGCGACCGGGTGAACCTCTGGGATATATTTGCCCAAGGCAACGAGCACTCCTACGCGACAGTGCTGCACCCGGACGGCACCCACGAGGTCCTCGCTGTGAACCCACTCGCCGACACCACCTCCGCCTTCTGGACCAGCCCGACGACCGGAAAGCGCTACGGCACCCGGTGGACCGTGAAGATCCCCGCACTGGATGCCAGCCTCACCGTCGTCGCCAATCCGCAGGGACAGGAGATCCAGTCGTTCGGTGGCATCTTCGAAGGTGCGGCGAGCGTCACCGGCTGGTACCGGGACAAGCGGGTCGCCGGGCAGGCCTACGTCGAACAACTCGGCGACTGGCGATAGCTCAGCAGCGCGACCTCACGTCGCTCTCGGCCGGCTCGCGAGCGAGCCGGGGACGGGGCCTAGGCGGCGTCGGTGGCTGGGGTCGTTTGGAGCTGATTCGCCTCGTGGGAGGATGCTCTGGTGAAGTTGAGCGGGAGCACGTGGTTCGGGTATGGCGTCGTTGTACTTGTGACGTTTGTGGTGGGGTTCTTGGCGTTCTCGGTATGGGTTCTTTCGAAGGTTTTCTGATTCGGGTGTGATCTGGCCGCCTCCTCAGTGCGTCTCTTGTGGCAGAGGCAGCTACAGGAGGTGTGGATGGGTACGACTGAAGACTTCGAGGAGTTTGCGCGGGTGCAGATACCGCGGCTGTACCGGACTGCTTGGTTGCTGGCTGGGGATCGGCATCATGCTGAGGACCTGGTGCAGGAGACGCTGGCCAATCTGTTGAAGGTTTGGCAGCGGATCGACAGTCCGGCCGCCTATGCGCGGACTGCGTTGGTGCGGACGTACATCTCGCAGCGGCGGCGGAAGAGTTGGTCTGAGCGGCCTACCGCGGACCTGCCGGAGACTGCGGAGCGGGTTGGGGATCCGGAACTGCGGATGGCTTTGCAGAGCGCTTTGGCGGAGCTGGCGCCGTTGGATCGGGCCGTGCTGGTGCTGCGGTTCTTCGAAGACCGCAGCGTCGAGCAGGTGGCGCTCGATCTTGGCAAGAAGACCAGTGCGATCACCACTCGCACCGCCCGCGCCCTGGACCGCCTGCGGGCGGTTCTCGGTGACGGCGCCGACCAGTTGATCGCGCTCTGACGCTGAGGAGAACCATGAACACCCAACTCACCGATTTGATGCACCGGGCCACCGAGAACCTCGAGCCCGTCACACCTGATCTGCTCGAACGCAGCGTTGCGCAGGGGTTGCGGCTGCGCCGCCGGCGTACGGCGATCGCCGCGGCGTCCGGCGCTGGGGCCGTGCTGGCTACCGCGGGGCTGATCGCCGGCGGGATCCATCTGGCCGGCTCCCCCACGAACGCCGCGGTCGCCGGTTCGCCCGTGCCGATCGCCAAACCCTCGGTCAAGCCCTCGGCCAAGGCCACCCCGACGGCCAAGCCTGTTGCGGTGAACCCGAAGCAGACGCTGGCGACGCTCAAGACCCTGGTCTCGGCGCCCGGCCGGACCTTCTCGAACCCCGAGACGTGGGGCGGCGGCGACTACGCCGGTGCGGCGTACGTCGTCAATGACGGTCACGGCGCCGCCCGGGTCGACGTACTGCTGTCCGGCGGAGGCGAGCAGAACCCGTGCGTCCCCAACCGCGCGGGGTGCACCACCCTGCCTGACGGGTCGGTCCTCTACGCCTCCAAGGAGTCGCCTGAGTACAGCGACAGCCGCCAGGCGGAGTACGGCGTCATCAACAACTACGTGCTGCTGTACCGCCACGACGGCCGCGTCATCAGCCTGACCAGCTACAACGGCCCAGCGGAGAAGGGCAAGCAGCACACCCGCCCCAAGCCGCTCCTCTCGGTCGAGGACCTCTCGGCCCTCGCCAAGAGCAAGGCATGGAAACTCCCCCCGGTCTCCCCCTCCAAGGGCATGAAGTAGAGGTGGGGTGTGAGCCCATCGCGTCGCCTCGTTGGAGGACGCGATGGGCTCGCTACTTCGCCGCGAGTACGCCGTGGGTTACTAGTTCGACGCCAATTGCCAGCGTGAGGAAGCCGATGACTCGGCTCAGGGCGCCCAGCCCTTCCAGCACGGACGTGCCGAGCAGGGCGAAGACGGTCAGGATCGCCAGGACGTAGACGCCGGTCATCACCGCCTGGCGTTTCATCGCGGCGCACTCGACGCCGTCGGTCAGACCTGCGAAGGTGGCCAACGCGCCGATCGGGTTCATGATCGGCAACAATGCAGCCACCGCCGAAACCGCGACGTGTACGGGCTCCACGGTCGGGAGCGTACGCGGCTCAGAGAGGACCTGCCGTGCGCCACGAGGTGACCGCCGCCGACACCGCACTCGCCGTGGGCAGCGGCGACGTCGAGGTCCTCGCGACTCCCCGCCTGATCACCTGGCTGGAGTACACGACCGCCCAACTCGCCCTGAGCGCGCTCGGTCCCGGTCAAACCTCGGTCGGTACGTCGGTCCGCATCCGCCACCGGTTGCCGACCCGGGTCGGCGACACCGTCGACGTCGCCGCGGACGGTCCCGAGGTGGACGGCCGCCACCTGCGCTTCCAGGTCCGCGCCACCAACTCAGCCGGCCAACTGATCGCGGACGGCGAGCTCGAACGCGTCGTGGTCGACCGCGAACGCTTCCTCGCGAACGTGCCCTAGTGTCGTCCGTCGAGCTCCCGGCTCAGCACATTAGACGGGCCGCTCGACGTACCAGGCGGGCAGTTCGCCGGGCTGGAGATCGGTCGGGTCGCCGGGACGGGAGAGTGTGAGGATCGCCTGCTGGATCTCCGGGCGGGCGTTCAGCGCGTCCTCGATCGCGTAGAGGCGGGCGGCGACCTCGGACTCGACGTCGTTGCCGACGACGTCGACCGCGGCGACCAGGAAGATCCGGTCCGCTCCGACCCACTCCATGTGCAGGAAGGTGATCCGCTCGATGTCCTGGTGCGCGAGCAGCGCGCGGAGCACCCGGTTCCGGGCCAGCGGCGTGACCGCCTCACCGGTCAGGAAGTCCATGTTCCGGCCGATCAGGAACAGCGCGACCCCGCCGAGCAGGATCCCGACCACGATCGAGCCGATCGCGTCCCAGACCGCGTTGCCGGTCAGCTGATGCATCAGGATCGCCAGCGTCGCGATCAGGATGCCGATCAGCGCGGACAGGTCCTCGACGAACACCGCCCGGAGCACCGGGTTCGACGTCAGCCGCACGTACCGCCACGGGCGCACCATCCGCTCCAGCGCACCGGCCTTGGTCTGCCGCAACGCCTGCGTGAACGAGATCCCCTCGAGCACGAACGAGACCGCGAGCACGGCGTACGCCCAGCCGTACGACGTACCTTCCGCCTCACCGTGCTGCAGCGACTGGATGCCGTGCCACACCGAGACCGCGGCGCCGACCGTGAACAGCCCGAACGCCGCGAACATCGACCAGATGTACCCGACCCGCCCGTACCCGAGCGGATGCGACTGGTCGGCCGGCTTCCGCCCCCGCCGCTCGCCCACCAGCAGGAACACCTCGTTGCCGGTGTCAGCCCAGGAGTGCGCCGCCTCCGCGGTCATCGAGGCGGATCCGGTGATCACCGCGACCACCGTCTTGGCGAGTGCGATCAACAGGTTCGCGGCGAGCGCGACCAGCACTGTCAGGAGGCTCTCGCCGCCGGACGCGTCGTCCTCCGAGCTGCTCACAGTCAGACCTTACTCAGCTGACCGGCCGGATGATGCGCTGCTCGATCGCGCGTGCCACGGCTGCCGCCCGGGTGTCCACCTCCAGCTTCGTGTAGATGTGCGCCAAGTGGGACTTGATCGTCGCCTCGCTGACATACAGCTTCTTCGCCAGGTCGCGGTTCGACTTGCCGGTGGCGAGCAGGCCGAGGATCTCTACCTCACGCTCGGTGAGCGTCGGGCCGGAGCGTCGTACCAGCCGTGCTGCGACGGCCGGAGCGAGCACGGTTTCGCCGCGGGCGGTGCCGCGGATCGCGCGGAAAAGGTCCTCCGGCGGCGCGTCCTTCAGCAGGTAGCCGGAGGCCCCCGCATCGATCGCGCTCAGGATGTCGGCCTCGGTGTCGTACGTCGTCAGCACCAGCACGTACGGCGGTTCCGCCAAGGCACGCAGACGCGCGGTCACCTCGGCTCCGCCGGCACCGGCCCCGAGGTTGAGATCCATCAGTACGACGTCAGGGTGCAGGGCCGCGACGAGCTGTTCCGCGCTGTGCGCATCCGAGGCCTCGCCGACGACGGTCAGATCTTCCTGGCCTTCGAGCAGCGCCCGGACTCCCGCGCGCACCACGGGATGATCGTCCACCAGGGCAACCCGGATCATGGGTGCTCCGGCGTCGTTGGTGGCGCCATCGTTGGTAGTGACATCGTAGATAGGGGGATCGATGCGGCCAGCGCCGTACCGTCTCCCGGTTCGCTCTCCAGCACCAGCGTTCCTCCCAGTTGTCTCAGCCGTTCTCGGATCCCGGCCAGTCCATGGCCACGGTCGGAATCGATCTTGACATGAGATCGCGGAAGGCCTCGGCCGTTATCCACAACGTCGAGAACCACCGCGTCCGGGTGGTATGTCAGCGTCACCACGGCCGCTTTGGCGTGCGCGTGTTCGAGGACATTGGCGAGTGCTCCACGGGCTGTGCGGAGCAGTGCTGTCTCCACCTCCGAGTCGAGCGTGACCGGCGTTCCGTGGACCTGCACGCGGACGTCGACGTCGACGTGGGCCGCCAGACGCTCACAGGTCTTGCGGAGTGCTTCCGGTAGACCAGCAGCGAGCTCAGCCGGTGCCAGGTCGCGGACCACTCTCCTGGCCTCGTCCAGCCCGTCGCGTGCTGTGGCTGCGGCCTGGGCTGCGTGTTCGCGTGCGGCGGCCGGTCTGTCGTCCCACTCGCGTTCTGCCGCCTGCAGCAGCAGGTTGATGCTCGACAGGCCCTGCGCCACGCTGTCGTGAATCTCGCGCGACAACCGCGCCCGCTCGGCTATGACGCCGGCCTGGTGCTGCGCGTCGGCCAGATCGCCCTGTGCTGCGTGCAGCTCGTCCAGCAGAGCCTGTCTGGCCAGTGCGTCCCGCTCCAGCGCCCGATAGGCGCCCACGGCAAGCACTGCGACGCAGACCGGCCCCAGCACGATCGTCGGGTCCAGCCGGTCGGTCATCCGGGTCCACTGCACCACGGTGACCGCCACCATGCCCGCAACGACCAGACAGGCCGGGCGGAACGGCAGGATGCGCAGGGCAACGAAAGACAGCGGCACTGCGCACCAGGCGAACGACGGCGCCAGAAGCACCAGCACACACCACTCCACGACCAGCAACGCCAGCCAGACCCGGCTGGGCAGCAGACGGTACGCGGAGTACGTCGCCAGCAGCAGCGCTGCCCCGATCAGCACCCACGGTCCCCGGTCGTCGAACCCGTGACCGGTGAGGTACCGAATCGCTGACGCCAGCACGAGAACCACCAGTGCCGCGTGCAGTGCGGTCACCAGGCAGGTCGCGTGACTCAGGATCGACGGGGTGTGTGCAGTAGACATGTTCAGTTGATCGTAGGCCGCTCAGACCCGGTTCCGAATCATCCGTTCGGCTATCGATTGGTGGCCGAACACCCGTCGTACGGAGAGCCCGGCGGACGGAGGCTGGAGGCAGCTCGAAGTCCACCGACCGTTTAGGGGTCCAGATGTCTGTCCGTTCGCTGTCCGCCGCCCTCGCGCTGTCCGCCACGCTGCTCGGCGCCGGAGCCTCGACGGCCTTCGCCACCCGGCCGACCACGTACGAGCTGCCCGGTGACGCCGGCGGGTCGAAGTTCGAGGGCATCGGGTACGACGCGCGTAGCAAGAACTACTACGTGTCCGAGACCACCGGCGGCGAGATCCACCGCGGCCAGCTCCGCTCCGGCGACGCCGTCGAGTGGCTGAAGGGCGACGGCACCGACGGCCGCTGGACCGCCCGCGGTGTGAACGTCGACTCCCAGGGCCGGGTGTACGTCGCCGGCGGGCCGAACGGGATCGACCACCCGGGCGCGCCGGACCTGTGGGTCTACGACCGCGACGGGCAGCTGCTCGCCGCCCTACGGACCGGCGTTCCGAACGCGTTCCTGAACGACCTGGTGATCGGGCCGGACGGCGCGGCGTACTTCACGAACTCGAACGCTCCGCAGATCTTCCGAGTCTCCGAGCAGCACGGCCGGTGGACCGTCTCGACCTGGGCCGACGCGACCGGGACCATCGAGACCGCGACCGGCTTCAACCTCGGCGGGATCGTGCTCTCACCGGACCGCAGGGCGCTGGTCGTGGCCCAGGGCAACGTCGGCAAGCTGTGGCGGTTCGACTTGCGGACAGCGAAGGCCACCGCGATCGATACCGCCGGCGCGGACCTCGTGAACGCCGACGGCCTGGTCCAGCAGGGCAACAGCCTCTGGGTCGTACGCAACTTCTCCAAGGTGCTGAGCACGCTTCGGCTGTCGGCCGACGGCCGGACCGCAAGGCTGGTGTCCGCGACGCCGACCGACCCGGACCGAGTGCTGACGACCGCGAAGCTCGCCCAGGGACGGCTGCTGGTGGTCGACAGCAAGTTCGACGAGGCAACCGCGGTCCCGCCGTACCAGGTCATCACCCTCAACCCGCGCCGATGAACCGCCGTCCGATCGCCGTGGTCGCCGTCCTGCTGATGGCGGTGACCACCGCGTGTTCCACTGAGACCAGCAGCACGTCTGCTGCATCACCTACCAGTTCGCCCTCGCCTTCTAGGAGCGCCTCGGTGCCGTCCACCCTCGACAGTCAGCTGATCGCCGCCGCCTGGAAGAACGACGTGGCCGAGGCCAAGCGCCTGATCACCGCGGGCGCGAACGTCAACGCGGTCGACGACACCGTCCAGAGCGCGTTCCTGATCGCCGCGAGCGAGGGCTATCTCGAGCTCCTCGACCTGACCCTCGCTCATGGCGCCGACCTCCGCAGCCTCGACAGCTACGACGGTACGGCGCTGATCCGGGCGGCCGAGCGTGGTCACGCTGCAGTGGTCGGCCGGCTGATCAAGGCCGGCGTGGCGGTCAATCACGTCAACAACCTCGGCTGGACCGCCCTGCACGAGGCAGTCATCCTGGGCAAGGGCACACCGGCCTACGTCGATACCGTCCGGCTCCTGATCGCCGGCGGAGCCGACCGCACGAAGCCCGCCGTCAAAGACGGCGCCACACCAGTGCAGGCCGCGAAGGACCGCGGCCAGACAGAGGTCAGCGCCGCACTCGACACTGCGGGCGAGCTCCGAGACACCCGCGCCGCGACCGAAGCGCTGCTGGCCGCTGCGGCATCGGGCGACGCCAACAAGGTCGCCGCAGCCTTGGCTGCCGGTGCACCGATCGAGTCGCGCGACGACCACCGCCGTACGGCGCTGCTGCTCGCCTCGCTCAACGACCGGGTCGAGGTGGCCCGACTGCTCGTCGCGCTCGGTGCCGATCCCGACGCACAGGACGACCGGCAGGACTCCGCCTGGCTGGTCACCGGCGTCACCGGAAGCGTCGCGATGCTGGAGACGCTGCTGCCCGCAAACCCGGACCTGACGCTGAGGAACCGCTTCGGCGGCATCTCAGTCATCCCGGCGAGCGAACGCGGCCACGTCGACTACGTCCGGCGAGTCGTCAAGACGAAGATCAACGTCAACCACGTCAACAACCTCGGCTGGACCGCCTTGCTCGAAGCGATCATCCTCGGCAACGGCACGCAGCAGTGGCAGGACATCGTCAAGACCCTCATCGACGCCGGCGCCAACCCCAACCTGCCCGACGCCGAGGGCGGCACCCCACTCCACCACGCCGAGTCCCACGGCTACGACAAGATCGCAAAAACCCTCCGCGCCGCCGGAGCGCGTAGGAGTCGCGCGGAGCAGGCACCACCTCTCCGTGCAACCGCTTCAGTCGTGGGCGAGGCAGCGGGACGGGAGTTCGAACCAGCGGAGGTGGTCGAAGTCGGTGTTGACGTGGCCCTCGGGGTCGGTGCTGTCCTGCTGGCAGGACGACAGGAGGTCGCGGGCCTCGGCGAGGTAGTCGTCGAGGGCGGACTCGGGAGCCGTGTGGTCGTGGCGCGGGTACCTGAGCTTGCCGTCGGCGTCGTACCCGACCTGGGAGAGCCGCATCGGCGGCTCGACGGGGCCGCGGTGGTGCCGCCAGAGGCCGTTGGCCGGGTCGAAACGGTAGTCGCCGAGCAGCCGCCAGCCCTCGCGGGCGACGAGCTTGACGGCCTCGACGACGTACGTGAAGACGGCGTCGGAGATGAAGTAGTTGAAGTTGACCCGCACCCAGCCGGGCTTGATCCCCTCGCAGCCGTGCAGGATCTCCTCCTCGAATTCGTGTGACCGGTCGAGGTCGATCCCGAGCAGAGTGTGACCGTACGGGCCGGCACACGAACAGCCGCCGCGGGACTGGATGCCGAACAGGTCGTTCAGCAGCGCGACCACGAAGTTGTGATGCAGGTACCGCCCCGAGCGCGCCTTGACCACGAACGACACGATCGACAGGCGCTCGGCGTCCAGGTTGCCGAGGATCTGCAGGTTCGGCTCCGCCTTCCACGCCTCGACCGCGCGCCGCAGGTACGCGTCCTCGTGCGCGCGGATCACGTCGATCCCGACCGCCTGCTTCAGCTGGAACGCCAGCCCGGCGCGGATCGACCCGATGATCGCCGGCGTCCCGCCCTCCTCGCGATGCACCGGGTCGTCCAGGTACCGATGCTCGAGCGGGTTCACATACGCGACGGTGCCCCCACCCGGTACGTCGGGCACCCGGTTGCGGAGCAGTTCGCGGCGAGCGACCAGGACGCCGGGCGTCCCCGGGCCGCCGATCAGCTTGTGCGGGCTGAGGAAGATTGCGTCCTTGTACGACAACGGGTCCTGGTCGCGTCCGCCGTACATCTCGATCTCGACGTACGGCGCGGCCGCGGCGCAATCCCAGAACGACAGCGCGCCGTACCGATGCAGGAGGGCGGAGACGCGCTGCGTGTTGCTGACGATGCCGGTGACGTTGCTCGCGGCCGAGAACGAGCCGATCTTCAGCGGGCGGTCGACGTACTCCTGCAGTCTCGCCTCGAGCTGGTCGATGTCGATGTGACCGTCCGTGTCCTGGGAGATCACCACCACGTCGGCGATCGACTCACGCCAGGGCAGCTCGTTCGAGTGGTGCTCGTACGGCCCGATGAAAACGACCGGTCGCTGATCCGAGGGGATCTGGTCGGTCAGGTGGTACGTGTCGTCGAGTTCGGCCGGGATCCGCAGGCCCATGATCCCGATCAGCTTGTCGATCGCCCCGGTCGCGCCGGAGCCGCAGAAGATCAGCGCGGTCTCGTCGTCACCGCCGACGCTGTTGTGGATGATGCGCCGGGCGTCCTCACGCAGCCGGGTCGTCTGCAAGCCGGTGCCGCTCGACTCGGTGTGAGTGTTCGCGTACCGCGGGAGAACCTCCTCGCGGATGAAGTCCTCCAGGAAGGTCAGCGCGCGCCCGGACGCGGTGTAGTCGGCGTACGTGACGCGGCGCGAACCGTACGGCCCCGGCATCACCTGGTCGTCACCGATCACCGACGCCCGGATCCGCCGCAGCAACGGCGACTCCGGCGGCATCCCCGCTGGTTCCCCCTGGGTGTTCATGTCTCAGAGTATGGCCAGGAAGTGATCTGCGTCTCGTCCTGAGTGCGTGCCCTCTGGATAGGGTCGGTGCCAGTCGACGGCGAGGAGTGGGGATGACGTTTTCCAGCGAGCTGTGGGACCGCGGGGCCGCGTCCGTGTACGACGAGATCGTCCGGCACCCGTTCATCACCGGGCTCACCGACGGCACCCTCGACCACGACGCGTTCCGGTACTTCATCGTCCAGGACAGCCACTACCTCCGCGCCTACTCGCGGGCGCTCAGCCTGGTCGCCGGCCGCGCACTCGACGAGGACGCGGTCAGCATGTTCGCACTGCACGCCGCCAACGCGATCGCGGTCGAGCGGGAGCTGCACACCTCGTTGCTGGCGTCACTGGGGCTGACCGGGGAGGACGTGGACGCGGCCGGATCCGGTCCGACCACCACGGCGTACATGTCCTATCTGACGGCTGTGTGCGCCACAGGTACGTACGCCGAGGCAGTGGCCGCCGTACTGCCCTGCTACTGGATCTACCGGGACGTGGGGCGGGAGCTGCTCAAGCGGTCGTCACCGGACCCGGCGTACCGGAAGTGGATCGAGACGTACGGGTCTGAGGAGTTCGACGCGGTTGTCGAGTCAGTGCTCGCTGTCACGGACGGGCTGGACGTGGGAGCCGCGGAGCGGGAACGTTGTCACCAGCACTTCGCTACGACGTGCCGCTACGAATGGATGTTCTGGGACGCCGCGTACCACAAGCTCGATTGGCCGGTGGGATGAAGGACTTCTACGACGTCGTCATAGTCGGCGGTGGGCACAACGGTCTCGTCGCCGCCGCGTACCTGGCCCAGTCCGGGCTCTCCACGCTGATCCTGGAGCAGCAGTCGCACACCGGCGGCGCAGCGGTCAGCGAGCGCGTGTTCCCGGGTGTGGACGCGCGGCTGTCGCGCTACTCGTACCTGGTCAGTTTGCTGCCCGACAAGATCGCCGCAGACCTGGGCCTCAACCTGGAGCTCCGGTCCCGCGCGGTCGCGTCGTACACCCCGGTACGCCGCTCTGGACGCGACGTCGGCCTGATGGTCGAGCGGCCGGAAGGCGCCGGCACCAGGGACTCGTTCCGCGCGCTCACCGGTAGCGAAGCGGAGTACAAGGCGTGGACTGACTTCTACGGTTCTGTCAGCTCGCTGGCCGCTGCTGTCGCCCCCACTCTGCTGGAGCCGCTCCAGCCGGCGGCCGACCTCCGCTCCCGTGTCGACGGCGCACTGTGGGACGAGCTGATCGAGCGGCCGCTCGGCGAGGCCGTCGAGCGACGCTTCGCCGACGACACCGTCCGTGGGGTGGTCGCGACAGACGGCGTCATCGGGACGTTCGCCGGGCTGCACGACGAGTCACTGATCCAGAACAAGTGCTTCCTCTACCACCTGATCGGCAACGGCACCGGCGAGTGGCGCGTGCCTGTCGGCGGCATGGGCGCGGTCACCGACGCCCTGGCCGCTGCTGCCCGGCGCGCTGGCGCCGCAGTGGTCACCAACGCAGCAGTCACCGCGGTCGAAGCAGACGGAACCCGTGGATCGGTCACGTGGCTCGGTGGCGACGGTGAGCGATCCGTCGACTGCTCCTGGGTGCTGTCGAACGTCGCGCCGTCGACGCTGGCAGCGCTGCGTGGTCAGACCGGTGTCGAGAAGCCGGAGGGATCGCAGCTGAAGATCAACCTGCTGCTGCGTCACCTGCCGGCGTTGAAGTCCGGTGACGACCCGGCGCGGGCGTTCGCCGGCACGTTCCATATCGACGAGGACTACAGCCAACTCGAGACGGCGTACCGATCCGCCGCGGGCGGCGAACTGCCCGCCGTACCGCCGTCCGAGGTGTACTGCCACTCGCTGACCGACCCGTCGATCCTCTCCCCCGACCTCGTTGCCTCCGGCCACCACACCTTGACCGTCTTCGGCGTGCACTTCCCCGCCCGTTTATTTGCCTCCGACAACGATTCGGCCCGGGCCGAGTCCGCGCGGCGTGTGCTGGCCGGACTGGAGTCGTACCTTGCCGAGCCGCTCGAGGACTGCATCGCCCGGGACGCCGACGGCAACCTGTGCATCGAGGCCAAGACGCCGTACGACATCGAGGAATCCGTCGGCATGCCCGGCGGCCACATCTTCCACGGCGACCTCCAATGGCCCTGGGCCACGGACCCCTCCGACGCCGGCCGTTGGGGCACCGAAACCGACGTCGCCAACCTCCTGATCTGCGGCTCCGGAGCCCGCCGCGGCGGCGCCGTCTCCGGCCTCGGCGGCCACAACGCAGCCATGACCATCCTCACCCGCTAACCGATTTCGCATCTCCCCGATCCCCCTGCTACGATCCTCTTCGTTCGAAAGCAACACCAAGCGCCGCTAGCTCAATTGGCAGAGCAGCTGACTCTTAATCAGCGGGTTCGGGGTTCGAGTCCCTGGCGGCGCACAAAACTGCAGGTCAGAGGCCTTCCGCCTCCAGGAACTCATCCTTGGTACACATTATGGGATGGGTTTTCCTCATCACCGATCACCGGCACCGGTTCTGAGCGCACCCGATGGAAGCCGCGGATGCTTCTGAGTCAGGCGGGCGACCAGACGGCCCTCCTTGAGCACGCGACCACGGTTGCGGCGAAGCTCCGAGCCGATCGGCGAGCGGGCTTCCCGGAATGAGCTGAGCCCCGCCGCTGAATCGAGCACCTCATCAATCAACTCGATGAGCGTACGGGCACGCGATGCAGAATGACTCAGCTCGGCCTGAGAGTGCAGCTGCCCTCGCGCAGCATCAGTCTCAACGTCCAGCTTCTCAGCATCCATGACCCGAAGATTGCCTTCCCAACCCCCGCCGCAGAACCAGGATCACGCAATCCAGGACAATGGCCGCCGAACGCCTCTTCCGTGCTGGCGGGGGCGCAGGGGTGGGGCTACGCGCACAGCCGATCGTCGTACGCGCCTATCTCAAGTCCGCATCCGCACACGGCGGCAGGGCGCGAGTTCGGCGCGTAGCCGGCCAAGCCGCTCGAGACCCGCTCCCGTGCAGTGCCCCGGGTCTGCGACCGGTCCCTGCAGCTAGCGCAAGCGGGGCAGTACGTCGCGCAGGACCTGAGCATGCTGGTCTGCCGGCCCAAGCCGCACGCGTACGCTCGATGTCACCCTTGAACGAGCTGGTCAGCCGGCAACGAGCTGATGGTCAAGAAGGAGCGGGTCGCGCCGGCGCGCGAATCCGGCAGGACCGTCCATCGGCCTCGCCCGCGACTTCAGCGCGGGCATGGCCGCTCACCGACTCGCCGCGACGTACGGCGTCACCGCGCAGGCGACCTGAGCACCAACGACTGTGACCGCGAGCGCGAGGCCGAGGTGTGCATCCGAGAGAGGCCGGCCCGCGCAGAGGGCACGCTCTGTCCTCATCCACTCTGCCCAGGCGATCAGCGGCAGCAGAGCACCGGTCGCGATCAGGACGAGTGAGGCCGCGTTCCCTTCGCCGCTTCTACAACCTCGCCTGCGAGTGTGCAGCCCTTGGCAGCCCTGACGATCGCAGTGGGCGGGTGTTCCTCGCTGCTCCACCCATGTCCGTGGCGATGTCGGCACGGGCGGCAACCTTTTCGGTTCCGGTGGCAACTGCGCTGTGGAACGTCGACTGGATCTACCGAACGGATGGACATGAGGACAACGATGCACGGCGCGGCGGAGCCGCTGCGCAAGCGCCGGCGGGCCATCGGCATTCCGCTGGTTCTGCTGGCCGTCGGCGTTGTGGTCTGCCTGGCCGCGGCGCTCCTCATCAAGGGCGGCGCTGATACCCGGCGTACGGCCGACGAGTCCGTTCTTGCTGCCTCGGCGAGCGTCGCGGCCGATTCCGGCTCACCGACCATGGCGGCCGACGCCACGACGGCACCGACGATGGCGCCGGTAACGAGCCCGCCGCCATCGCCCCGCGGTACCCCAACCCCGTCGACCGCCAGCAGGCCGCCAACCGCGTCTCGCAGCCCGCGCACGCCTGCCAACAGCCCGCGCACGCCTTCCA
The DNA here is from genome assembly GCF_004331345.1 of Kribbella soli. Lineage (GTDB taxonomy): Bacteria > Actinomycetota > Actinomycetes > Propionibacteriales > Kribbellaceae > Kribbella > Kribbella soli. The sequence continues at coordinate 1,568,953 of NZ_SJJZ01000003.1, forward strand.
GCACCCCGCGTCCAGAATCCGCGGTGTCCACGGGGTCTCTGGCCGGACGGATCAAGCCCGCCATCCGTTACCGGGGCGTCGCGACCGCCTACGAGGCGGGTGACGGGAATGGTGCCTGCCTCTACGGCCCGTCCGGCGACCTCATGATCGCGGCGATGAACCATACCGACTACGAGTCGGCCAAGGCATGCGGAGCGTACGTCCTGGTCCGCGCCGCCAACGGGGCTTCCATCACGGTGCGGATTGTCAACGAGTGCCCGTTGCCCTGTGCACCCGGGCAACTCGACCTCAGTCAACAAGCGTTCTCCAGACTCGCCAACCTCTCCGTCGGCCGGCTCCCGATCACCTGGACGCTGGTGAGCCCCGCCGCGTCCGGCACTGTCTCGATCCGGTACAAGTCCGGCTCCAGTCCGTACTGGTGCGGCGTCCAGGTGATCGGCCACCGCAACCCGGTGGCCGCGCTCGAGGTCCGGACCGCCAAAGGCTGGCGAAAGCTCCACCGCACCGGCTACAACTACTTCCTCGCCCCCGACGGCGACGGATGCGGCAGAGCGATCAGGGTCACCGACGTCTACGGTGAGCGGCTGACCATCGACGGGATCGCCCTCAAACCGGACGTCGCGCAGCCGACCCGAGTCCAGTTCGCCCGGCATTGACCGTGCCGCCCGTCCATCGTCAGGACTGTCTCCTCCACGGGCGATCGCCCTCCGGCAGGCGGTGAGGGGCACTGTTACGCTCGGCCCGATTGTCAACGCGCACATTGCAAGGAGAGGGCAGCCGCGGGAGATGCTGGTCGACGACGCGGCCGCGGAGTTCCACGATTTCTTCGAACGCCACTACGCCGAACTGGCGCGTCTCGCCTACCTCCTGACGGGCGAGAAGGACGTGGCCGACGACCTCGCCGCCGATGCGCTGGTCGCTCTGTGGCATCGCTGGGACCGGCTGCGGGCAGCGCAACACCCGGTCGCTTACGCCCGCGGCGTGGTGGCCAACCTGGCACGGGAATGGATCCGGAGCAGGGTCCGCGAGCGACGGCGAGTAGCGCTGTTCTGGTCCCGCAGTACGGAGTTGGTGGATGGGCCGGACGTTGCGGGCGTGCTCGACGTCCGGGCCGCGCTCTCCCGGCTGCCGTTCCGCAAGCGGGCGTGCGTGGTCCTGCGCCACGCCTTCGACCTGTCGGAGAAGGACACCGCTGCTGCGCTGGGCATCTCGGTCGGTACGGTGAAAAGCCAGACCTCGAAGGGGATGGCCGAGCTGGAATCGGTGCTCGGCGCGGAAGCGGTCGGCGAACTGGCGGCAGGAAGGAGGAACCGGTGAACGACGAGATCGGCCGACGACTGCGAGATGCCGCCGAGGCTCACGAGCCCAACCGCGCAAGGATCCTGGCGCGCGTGGAGCGCGGCGCGGCCGACCCCAACGTCCGGCACCGCACACCTTCGATCGCGAGATCATGGCCCCGGGCGGCAATCGTCGGTCTCATCGCCGCCGCCACCCTGGCGACCGGTGGTCTCGCCGCCGCTGTCGCCGCCATCGGCGGAGCTCAGTCGCCGCCGGCCACCGCCCCCACTCCCACGGTCCCTTCCCGGACAGTCCCCTCCCCAACTGTCACGTCCGCTCCGACGCCATCAACCCGCACCACCACTACCGGTCCGGCCCCGACCACCACCTCGCGCAGCGTGCGCCCGACTCCGCCGGCTGGCAGCCGGGTCAGTGACGGGCCGTTGTGGTCCGAAGGCTCGCTGGACGTGCACAGCACCATCTACTGGGCCCAGAACAACCTGACTCTCAAGACCACCGAGCCGCTCACCTCGCTCACCGCGGAGCTGCGCGTTGCCCAGACCGGCGGCGTGCGGAACACCGGCAACTGGCAGACCCTGCCGAGCGACGACTTCACCGTCACCGTTCAGGAGTCCGGCGGTGCGCTGCTCTACCGCTGGGCCCTCAAGCCGGGCCGCACCGTGCCGGCCGGACAACACGAGTTCGCCGTCCAGTACAACCACGCCACCGGCGTCCGCAAGGTCAAGCGCGACAGCTACCACGTCCACGCCCAGAGCTCAGGTCGTTCCGTCGCAGTCTGGGGAGGGTTCGCCTCGCCCCGGTGAGGACGGTCCCGCACGTTCATCGCCGGCAGCAAAAAGATCCCGGCCCGCGGCAACCTTTGCCGTGCCTGTGACCACTAGGGGGCGGATCAGGCCGCTCCGTTGCCTGGATCCGTCTTCCTCCGGTGAATGACAGGCAAGGAGTACATCCTCCATGGACAACCCCACGCGCCGCGGGCGTTACCGCGGCCGCTGGACCGCCACCGGTCTGCTGGTCGGCGTGCCCGCCATCGTCGTACCGTGCCTCCTGTTCGCGCAGCAGGACTCGCAGGCCGCGACGATCGACGGCAACGCCTACTATCAGCTGGTCTCCGTGCGCAGCGGCAAGGTGCTCGACGTCAATGGCTTCTCCACCGCCGACGGCGCCCGTATCCAGCAGTGGACCGACCAGCACACTGCCAACCAGCAGTGGACGCTGAGGGCCACCGGGAACGGCTACTACGAGTTGGTGAACCGTAACAGCGGCAAAGTGCTGGGCATAGCGGGCGATTCGACCGCCAACGCGGCGACCGCCGAGCAACAGACCGACAGCCCCTCCACCGCCCAGGAGTGGAAGCTCAATGAGGTGAGCGGATCCGACGCCGTCACCTTCACCTCCCGCAAGAGCGGCCAGCTCCTGGACGTCTCCGGAAACTCCACCGCGCAGGGGGCTGCAGTCATCCAGTTCCCGGGTACGGGCGGCACCAACCAGCAATGGAAGCTGGTGAAGTTGGACCAGCCCGAGACGCCCGGGTCCGGACCCTATGCGTGGAAGAACGCGCAGGTGGTGGGCGGCGGATACGTCACCGGTCTGGTGTTCAACCCGCGCGAGAAGGGCCTGCTGTACGCGCGCACAGACATGGGCGGCGCCTACCGCTGGGACACCGCGGCCGAGCAGTGGATCCCGCTGACCGACTGGCTCGGCGAGAAGGACTGGAACCTGCTGGGCATAGATGCGCTGGCCACCGACCCCGTCGACCCCAACCGGCTCTACCTCGCGACGGGCACCTACACCAACGAGTGGGCCGGCAACGGCGCGATCTTGCGCTCCACCGACCGGGGCCGCACCTTCCAGCGCACCGATCTGCCGTTCAAGCTGGGCAGCAACGAACCCGGCCGCGGGGCGAGCGAGCGGCTCGTGATCGACCCCGCGGACCACGGCACCCTGCTACTGGGCACCCGCAAGAACGGCCTGTGGCGCAGCACCGACTACGGCACGACATGGAGTCAGGTCTCCTCGTTCCCCGTCAAGGACGGGGCGAGCAGCGGCGCGGGCGTCTCCTTCGTGACGTACGGCCCGGCCGGCAGCAACACGGTCTACGTCGGCGTCAACGACAAGGACAAATCCCTGTATCGCTCCACCGACGGCGGCAACAGCTGGCAGGCCATCTCCGGGCGGCCCACCGGCCAGATGCCGCAGCACGGTGTCGTCTCCCGTGACGGTTCGCTGTACCTGACGTACAGCAACGACATCGGCCCCAACGACGCGACTGCGGGCTCGGTGTGGAAGTACACGCCGTCCGGCGGCGCGTGGAAGAACATCTCCCCGTCCCAGGGCAGTTACGGGTTCTCCGGTCTGGCCGTCGACCCGCAGAAGCCGTCCACGGTGATGGTCACCACCCTCGACCGCTGGTGGCCCCAAGACGAGCTGTACCGGACCACCGACGGCGGTACGACCTGGAAGGCGCTGGCTGACAAGTCGGTGCGGGACGCCTCCGCCGCTCCTTACGTCGGTACCGGCATCGGGCACTGGATGACCGCGCTGGCCATCGATCCTTTCGACTCCGGGCACGTGCTGTACGGCACCGGCAACGGTATCTGGCGCAGCAAGGACGCGAGCGCCTCCGACAGCGGCGGTACCAGCCACTGGACCGCCGGGGCCCGGGGGCTGGAGGAGACCTCGCTGGCGGACGCGATCGCCCCTCCCGGCGGCGCCGCCGTCATCACCTCCATGGGCGACCAGGGCGGCTTCCGCCACGACTCCCTGACCGAGGTGCCCGCCGGACGGCTGAAGAACCCGCTGATGGGCAGCAGCACCGACATCGATTTCGCCCAGTCGGCCCCCGCGGTGATGGTCCGCGTCGGCACTGGCGGCGCGCAGGACGGCGCCTACTCCACCGACGGCGGCAGCAGCTGGAACGGCTTCATGGCAGAGCCGGTGGGCAGCGCGAACAGCGGCCATGTCGCGCTCGCGGCGGACGGCTCCACCATCGTCTGGACCGAGGCCGGCCAGGCCCCGTACCGCTCGACCGACAAGGGAGCGAGCTGGTCGAAGGTCAGCGGCCTGGGCACCGACGCCGTGGTCGTCGCCGACCGCTCCGCGGCCAATACGTTCTACTCACTCACGGGCGGCACGCTCTACGCCGGCACCGACGGCGGCGCGACCTTCACCGCCCGCGCGGGCAATCTGCCTGCCGGCCGGCTCACGGCCGTCCCCGGCATCGCAGGAGACCTGTGGATCTCCGGCGGCGGCAAGGGACTGCTGCACTCCACCGATGGGGGCCGCAACTTCACCGCGCTCACCTCGGTGCAGTCCGCGTCCACCCTCGGCTTCGGCAAGGCCGCGCCGGGCACCACCTACCAGGCCCTGTACCTGATCGGCACCGTCAAGAACGTCACCGGAGTCTTCCGCTCCACCGACAACGGCGCCACCTGGGTCCGCATCAACGACGACGCCCACCAGTGGGGCAGCATCGGCGGAGTTGGCATCATCACCGGTGACCCCGACACCTACGGCCGCGTCTACATCGGCACCAACGGACGCGGCCTGCAGTACGGCGACCCGTCCTGAGCCACAACCCATTGAGCTCCGGCCAGCCTGCCAGCAGGCTGACCCGGAGCGCGGCTGCTGCGGTCATGGCCGGACATCAAGGCTGTCCAAAGGCTTTGCCGAATCCATCGATGCCGCGTCGCATTGCTGACTAGGGTGGGCGCCGGATTCGAGGAGGACGACAGACTTGAGACGCCTGATCGGGGCTGTGGTTGTGCTCGCCGCTCTGGGGCTACAGCCCGTGCCGGCTGCCGCGGCTGGGAGCGGTGACATCACGCTCGACATCCTGGCGAACCGTGACGTCACCCTGACCGGTGATGCCTTGGTGAACGTGCCCGATGGAACCACGACGTACGACGGGGCGATCCGCGGCGAAGGAACGCTGCGGATCGCGGGCAGCGGCACGTTGATCCTCACCAAGGACAGCGACTTCTCGTTGCCCAAGGCAAGTCAACGGCAGACGGTCCGGATCCTCGGTGGCAACCACCCGTACGTCGTGGTCACGCGCCCCGATCCGCCGGCGGTCGTCGTCGACAAGGGCGCGACTCTGCAGTACGGCAACGGCGGCGGCACCGGACTGATCGGCAGATTCCCGTACGGCACGCCCGGCTACCAGCTCAACCAGGACAACATCGAGGTGAACGGCACCCTGCGGTTGTCGCTCACCCGGTCCTTCAACCTCGGCACGATCAGCGGCTCCGGGCTGATCAGCCAACCACGGTTCCTCTGGGGCACCCTTGATCTGGCGGGCACCAATCCGTTCTCGGGCGTGATCGACAACGGCACCCAGGCGTCCGCCGGCAAACCGGAGACCACTGTCGCGCTGCCGAACGCCCGGGCCATCCTCAACCAAGGCACCTGGACGATCGACACCCCGCTGCACCAGACCGTCACCATTCGGCAGAACTTCTACCAACGTGAGTACGGCAGCGACATCAACGTCCAGTCCCGCCCCGGCAGCAAAGTGATCCTGACCGGCCAGTACAGCTACTCGGACCGTGGTGGCGACACCGACCCGTCGCTGAGCGACCCGGCGATCAACTGGCGGAAGATCCCGCACGACCTGAACAAGCGCGGCACCAACATCAAGGGCGCCGACGTCCAGTGGGGCGACGGCAGTACGCACAAGATCTTCATGCCAGGCACCGCGGACACCGTCTACATCAACCTGCTGGCCGCGCGGTTCCGCTCCAAACTCACCTTCGCCTACAACGGCCCGGTCACGCTCGGCGCCCCGATCGGTGGCGGTGTTTTTCACGACACCCTGAAGTCGCCTGGCGCCGGTGACGTCGTGATCAAGGCGGTCCGTGGCAACGACGTGACATTCGCCGCCGACCAGTACTACGACGGCTCGACGACGATCGAGAAGGGTGCGACCCTTCGCCTCGGAAGTGGACGGCCCGGAGGTGACGGCAGCCTGTTGACGAAGGCCGCGTTGTTCCGCGTCGTCAACGAGGGTTCGCTGGTGGTTCGCAACGCCGGCAAGGCGATCACGCTGTCGAAGATCAGCGGCACCGGTTCACTGACTCAGGCCGGCGCAGCGACGACTCGCCTCGCCGGGGCGCTGACCTACACCGGCACCACCACGATCTCGCGCGGAGTCCTAGCGCTCACCGGCGGCAGCCTGACGTCCAGCAGCGCCGTGATACTCACCACGTCCGGCGCCAAGCTCGATCTGACCAAGGCCGGCAACCAGACACTCCGAAACCTCAGCCAGGCCTCCGGCACCACAGTCCTGTACGGCGATCGCGCCACGCTCACCTTGAGCCGTCAGTCCAAGCTCTCCGGCACCCTCCAGGGCGGCCGGCTCGTCAACGCCGGCACCACCGGCGGGACGTTCACCGTCAAGGGCGATTTCGAGCAGACTCCCGACGGTCGATTGTCCACCCGAGCGACCGGTACGCCGGTCCGCGTGTCCGGCAGGGTATCGCTGGCCGGAAAGCTCGACCTCACCCCGCCGGCCAAGCTCACCAAGGAAACCCTGCTGATCGCCAACGACGGCACCGACCCGATCGCCGGCGCGTTCACCAACGTCCCCGAAGGCGCCCGGAGCGCGGGGTACCAGATCACCTACAAGGGCGGCGACGGCAACGACGTCACGCTGAAGCCCGTCAAGGCGAAGGCAGCGCTCGACCAGCCCACCGCGCACAACACGCCCCCGGCAACCACCACGACTGCGGCTGACGGCTTCTCCCTGCGCCTCCCGGCCACCTTCGCGACCGGAGCCCTCGCGCTCCTCGCCTTCATCCTGATCGTCGTCCGCCTCCGACGCGCTCGCCCGCGGCCCGGAGGACGTCGGCGGTTGACGCAGAGGTCCACGCGGCTCTGAGCCGTTCGTACTCTTCCGCGGTCACTGGCAGTACGACGCCGTGACAAGGATCTTCCGGCAGCCGGTAATCCCTGCAGGGGGTCCAAATACCGCCGGCGAGATCGGTTGTCTCGAACGGGACGTAGCGACGCTGCGGGGTGAACTCGTCGATCCAGAGGTACCACCGGTTCTCGGTGTTCGACTTGTACACCAACGGTCCCTCCCCCTGGCTGATCGCGCCGAGGCCGATGCCCTCGGTCAGCGGCGTCCACTCCGCGGCCGTCAGGGACGTCGCGGTCTCGGAGAAGACCGACTTGCCATGCGGCGCGTCGCCGCTGCGGCCGCGTTCGTCCTTGAGGAACCGGTAGTAGACGCCGTCGTGGTCGATCACGGTGGCGTCGATCGTCTGCCATCCCCGGTCGATCCACACGTGCGGCTCGGAGAACTCGCGGAAGTCGCGAGTGGTCACGCCCATGATCCGGTTGTAGCTCTCACCCTGATGTTCGGGGTTGTCGTACAGTGTCGACGACCAGTGGACCAGATAGGCCTCCTGCTCGGGGTCCCAGACCGCCTCCGGAGCCCAGGTGTTGCCGGCCTCGGGCGGTGCGACCTGGACGAGTCGCCCCTCACCCCAGTCCACCAGGTCCGTCGACTCCCAGACCACGATCGAGCGGCTGCCCCATCGCTGGTGCCGATCCCAATCGTGGTTGGCGTAGAGGCGTAGATCGGTCGCGACGAGGTAGAACCGGTCACCTTCCGGAGCACGAACGATGTGCGGGTCGCGGACGCCCCGTTCTCCCACGGACGAGCGCAGTACCGGCTTGCCACCGTTGAGGTCGTCGAAGTGCAGCGGGTCGTTACCTTCGCTCAAGGCGAAGTAGATCTGCTCGCCGTCGACCGATTCGCGCTTGAAATGCGCGTACAGGTAGCCCACGTAGCGTAGTTGCCGTCGATCCGCGCCGTTGTTCGTCATCTGACCTTCTGAGCTTGCTGAAAGCGCTGATGTGCTGGGCGAGCGCCCACCGTAGCCCGGTAGGCGCTCGCCCTGATGGTCGTCTCGAAGGTCGACCTACCCAGCGGGCTTGATCTCTCCGTAGAGCTCGACCTCGGACAGATTCCCGAACCAGTTCGCCGGGTTGTAGATGCGCAGGTACCGGTAGTGACTGTTGCCTGATGCCTCGTGATCGCTCCAGGTGTTCGCTACCGCTCCGGTGACCGGCTTGGTGAGGTCGGTCCAGGTCTGGCCGTCGTTCGACCCTTGCACGACGGTCCCGTTGGCCCGCTGTGGGTGGCTGGCCCGCGGAAGAAACAGCACTTCCTCGGGTTGGACGGTTGCGTTCACGCCGACGTCGAGGACGTAGTAGGCGCCAGTCCCACTGTTCAGGTCGCTGTAGGTGTCGGGGTTGCGGTCGAACAGCAGGTAACCGACCTCGTCGGCGCCCAGCCCGGTGCCGGCCATTGCTTGTCGGACGCGGTAACAGTGGCGACCTTGCCTACGTCGATGAAGTGTGCGGGATCGCCTGCGATGTAGAGCTTCGATCCGTCGGTGGTTCCGTACATGGTCGGTCCCGACTTGCCGGTGGCGTCGAGGTAGTCGACCGCGAGCCGGATGTTGCCCGGGGGCACGTTGTCGAGCTTGACGGCGGCAGTCCAGTTGACGCCGTCCGCCGAATTCGCCTTCGCTGACAGACCTTGGACGGTGACGGTGACCTGGTGGAGCGGCTTCTTCGCGGTGACCGAGACGTCGACGGTGTCGCCCGTCATGATCTTGCCGGCGATGGCCTGTGCGGAGGTGATCGAGGCCGACTTCACCAGGTTGTCGATCTGGTGCCGTTCGCCGTAGATGTGGAACTCGGTCAGCTCGAACACGCCCCGCACGATCCCGTAGAGAACGTCCGGCAACTGTTTGATATCTGGACCTTCAGGTACCGGAACTGGTCGTCCTGGAGGTCCTTCGCGACGTCAAGGGTCAAGCACCTGGCTCACGCCAGGTTCCACGACCACGATGGCGAGGTCCGTGCCGTCACCGCCACCGGCATCTGCGCCTGGTCGGCGACAGGTCACCGATGTGACGGCGAGGGCTGATATCGATAGACAGATCCTATCGTCCCGGGTCAGGACAGGTCTTGGACGCCCGCCGGACGGCCGTCGTAGCGTCGTTCCACGCCACGGGAACAGGGCTCCGGCCTGACCCGTGGAGTCTGGTCAGATCCGGTCTGGTCGGTCTACGTCGCACATCAGCCTGGCAAGGAGCGCAGCATGAACATCACTGTGATCGGACGAGGCAACATCGGCGGCGGGCTGGCCGACCTGTGGGAAGGTGCCGGGCACAAGGTGACGCGGCTGGGGCGTGCAGGCGGCGACGCCGACGCCGCCGAAGCGGTGCTGCTCGCTGTCCCGGGTACCGCCATGGAGGCGGCTCTGTCGTCCGTCAAGGGGCTCGATGGCAAGACGGTGCTCGACGCCACCAACCTCTACGGCGACGCCCGGCCTCCGGCCGGGTTCACGTCCAACGCCGAGTACGTCAAGTCGGTCACAGGAGGGCCAACGGCGAAGGCGTTCAACACCAACTTCGCTTCTCTGTTCGGGCAGATCGCCGAAGCCCGCGTACGGCCGAGCAACCTGTGGTCCGGCGACGACGAAGCCGAAGGCATCGTCAGCCAGCTGAGTTTCGATGCCGGATACGAGGCGGTGCGTGTGGGCGACCTGAGTATGGCCGCCACTCAAGAAGGTCTGGCAGGACTGCTCATCGCCATCGCCCAGTCCGGGCTCGGCCAATTCGTCTACCGGATGGCACCACCAGAACAGCTCTGACTCTCGCCAGCGAACGTCGACTCAAGCCGCGACAGCGTCTCACGAAAGGACGGCCAGGTGGCTGATGGATTGATCGACAACAACGGTGCATCCGTGACCGTCAGCCTCCAGGTGACTCGCCCGATCAGCTCCTACACGGTGAACCTCGCCGACGAATCACCCGTCGGTAGGGCCGACTTCGTCGATTCTCCCGACGGTGACCGGATCTTCTTCCACACCGAGATAGACCAGGAGTTCGGTGGACAGGGTCTGGCTGGGCTGCTGGTGCGCGAGGCGCTCGCCGACAGCATTCGCAAGAACCTCACCGTCGTGCCTGTGTGCCCGCTGTTCGCTCGCCACCTGAGGAAGCACGGCGAGGAATTCGTCGCCGATGGCGGGGTGTTCCACCGGCCGACACCCGCCGACATCGCACTGGTCAAAAGATCAGTAGCAGAGGCGCTGTGAATGCGAGTGTTCATCGTCGGGATCAGCGGCGCCATCGGTGACCTCCTCACCGACAAGCTGCGCGACCACGGCGCCGTGGTCCGTGGGCTCGTGCGTCGCGCGAGCCAGCAGGCCGATCTTCGGTCGAAGGGTGCCGAGGCCACAGTCGGCGACCTCGGCGCGATGTCGGTCGAAGAGCTCGCCCAGGCCTTCGAAGGCTCTGACGTCATCGTGTATACCGCAGGCTCCAACGGCGGAGCGCGTGACATCACCGACGCGATCGACGGCAACGGGGTCTCGACCGCCTTGAAGGCGGCCGAACAGGCAGGTGTCAGACGGTTCGCGCTGGTGTCGGTATTCCCTGAATCGTGGCGTGAGCGCGACCTGGGCGAAGAGGTCGAGCACTACTTCGCGGTCAAGAAGGCCGCGGACGTGGCGGTCACGCGGAGCGAGCTCGACTGGTTGATCCTGAGACCCTCGCTCCTGCTGGACGACCCAGGAGTTGGGACAGTCTCGCTGGGTCCTGCGGAAGTGCACGACGACATCACCCGAGAGGACGTCGCCGACACCTTGGCGCAGCTGCTCTGCGAGCCCCGGATCTCGCGCCAGATCCTCGAGCTGAATCGCGGTACGACGCCCATCGACGAGGCCGTCGCAGCGAACGTCCGGAGTGTGTGAACCCTGCCCTGTTCCAACCACGGAACAGCAACTTGCAGCAATCGACCGCAGTGGGCCGGTCGCACGAAAGGAGAAGATCATGGGCTACATCGCCGTCGGTGAAGAGAACAGCACTCCGATCGAGTTGTACTACGAGGACCACGGGTCGGGTCAGCCGATCATCCTGATCCACGGGTATCCGCTGAACGGGCACAGCTGGGAGCGTCAGACACGCGAGCTGCTTGCCGCGGGATACCGGGTCATCACCTATGACCGTCGTGGATTCGGGCAGTCGTCGAAGGTCGCCTCCGGGTATGACTACGACACGTTCGCCGCAGACCTGAACAAGGTCCTGGAAACCCTGGACCTCCGTGATGTCGTGCTGGTCGGCTTCTCGATGGGCACCGGGGAACTCGCCCGCTACGTGGCACGGTACGGCCACGACCGTGTGGCGAAACTTGCGTTCCTCGCGTCGCTGGAACCGTTCCTCGTCGCCCGGGACGACAATCCCGAAGGCGTACCGCAGAAGGTCTTCGACGGTATCGCGGCAGCAGCGAAAAGCGACCGGTACGCATGGTTCACGCAGTTCTTCGCCGACTTCTACAACCTGGACGAGAACCTTGGCTCCCGCATCAGTCAGGAGGCCGTCACCGGCAGCTGGAATGTCGCGGTCAGCAGCGCCCCGGTGGCTGCGTACGCCGTCGTCGCGGCGTGGATCGAGGACTTCCGCGGTGACCTCGAGGCAGTGCGCGCCAGCGGCAAGCCGACGCTGATCCTGCACGGCACCAACGACAACATCCTTCCCATCGATGCCACCGGCCGCCGCTTCCACGCCGCGTTCCCCGAGGCAGAGTACGTCGAGATCGAGGGCGCCCCGCACGGTCTCCTCTGGACCCACGCGGACGAGGTCAACACCGCACTGAGCGCATTCCTCTCGTAGATCCTTTCGACAAGGAGGGATCACCCCGTCAAGCCGGCAAGCCTCCACAACCGCCCTCCGACCTACAGATGGTCCGAGTAGAAGTCGACGAGCCGATCGACCGCGAGGATGATTTGGAGCGGCTGCGTCATGAGCTGGTCGACCAGGTGATACGCGTCGTAGCCGAGCAGAAGCACGTCGCCGCGGGAGAGGCGGCGGTTCGTCGAGCGTTCGTGCCCACCCACCACAGACCCGGCCGTGGACCGCGACCCTCCGGGTGTTCCGCTGACCTGAGTACGGTGCGGTTGCCGCTCAGCGGACGATGCCCGATTCCCAAGCCCAGACAGCGATCTCGGTGCGGTTGCGGGCCTGGATCTTGCGCTGGATCGAGGACAGGTGTGATTTCACCGTCGACAGCGAGATCACCAGTTCGTCGGTGATCTCGGCGTTCGTCCGGCCGCGCGCGACCGCCCGCGTCACGTCGAGCTCGCGTTCGGTCAGCGGCGGCTTGGCGCGGCGCGTCTTGCTGCTCGGCGTACTGAAGTGCTTCAGGAGCCGGGTTGTGATCGACGGCGACACCAGGGAATCGCCGTTAGCGGCGGCGTACACGGCTTCGACGAGCAGCCGCGGGCCGGCGTCTTTCAGCAGGAAGCCGCGCGCGCCGGCGTGCAGCGCCTCGTGCACGAGTTCGTCGAGGTCGAAGGTCGTGACCACCAGCACGCGCAGTGGCTCGACCGCCTCCGGTCCGGCGAGCAACCGGGTCGCGCTGAGGCCGTCCAGGTGCGGCATCCGGATGTCCATCAGCGTGACGTCCGGCCGCAGCTCACGAGCGAGTGTTACCGCCTGATTGCCGTCCTCCGCCTCGCCGACGACCTCGATGTCGGCCTCGCGCTCGAGGATGAGCCGGAAGCCGGTACGCACCAGCGCCTGGTCGTCCGCGAGCAGCACCCGCACAGTCCGCGATGTCACGGTGCCGTTCCCCTCTCCGGTCCCGCTCCCACTCCACCAGGCAGTGGGAGCTCAGCGAGGACGCGCCACCCGCGCTCGCCGTGGTCGTCCTCTTCTCCAGCCGTGAGCGTGCCGTCGAGCGCACCGATCCGCTCCCCCATGCCGATCAGTCCGTAACCACCGGTCGAGCGCCGCGCACGTCCCGGCCGGATCCCGTCGTTCCTGACCTCGACGCGCAGCAGAGCCTTGCCCTGCCCGACTGTGGGCTCTACCGCAACCGTGACCGTCCGCGCGTCCGGCGCGTGCTTGCGGACGTTCGTCAACGACTCCAGGACGACGCGATGCACGGTCGACACCGTCTCCGGTGCAACGGTCAGGTCTTCCAGGCTCGGCGCCAGCCGCAGGTCCACGTTCGCGTGACCTTCAACGGCCGACTCCACAGCTTCCACCAACCCGTCGGAGGTGAGCGGCACAGTCTGCTCAGGGCTCCGAAGCATCGCCACCAGACGTCGTACGGCGGCCAGCGCCTCGGCGCCGGCACCCTCGATCTCGCGCAGCAACCCCTGTTCGGGGCCGTCCGCAAGCACCACCTGGGCGGCCTGGGTCCGGACCACCACCCCGGTGATGTGGTGGGCGACCAGGTCGTGCAGCTCCCGGGCGAGCGCGAGCCGCTCCCGGTTCCGCGCCGCCGCAAAGGCGGCCTCGCGTCGCGCGTCGGCATCCCGCAGCATCAGACCGATCGCGACGCCGCAGCCCCACAGGATGGTCCAGAACACCGCCAGGGTGAGCGTCGTCGAATCCCTACCGTAGCGGAGCATCGGCGCCGTCACGAGCGCCAGGCCACCGACGATCGCGACCGCGACCGCCGCCAGGGATCGCAGCCGATGGCAACCGGCTCCGATCAGCAGTACCAGCGCGAGTGTCTCGGCGTCACCTCCGAACGGGGCGGCCGGCTTCGCGAAGAAGCCGGCCGCGCTGCAGATCAGCGAGAGCGCGAACGCGGACGCGACGAGCTGCGCGATCGCTCCCGGGTACCGGCGCCGCAGCAGCGCGAGCGTGCTGATCACCGCCCCGGACCCGAAGAACGCGACACCGCCCGGCGTGACCTGGTCGTCCACGAACAACCGGCGTACCGCTTCGTCACCGTTGAAGCCCGCCAGGGCCACCACCTCGAGGACGACCAGGATGCGGCCCAAGGTCCGGTTGGTGCTTCGGATCACCGGGTACGCCGTCCTTCCTCGTCGTGCGGAACAACCATCATCGCGGCCCACGCGTCACGAACCGATCAGCGGGGTGTTGCGTCCGCGGAACAGTGGTAGTCGCGCTCCGGCAGCCGGCCGGTCAGCAGGAACGACGTCGCCGCCGTGTTCGCGCACTGGTTCTTGTTCAGCAGGTACACGCCGTGCCCGCCCTGGTCGGCCGTCACCATCCGGGCCCGGTCGCCCAACGCCTTCCGCAGCTCGTTGGCGCCGGCCAGCGGTGTCGCGGGGTCGCGGAGGTTCTGCACCATCAGCACGTTCGACGGGCCGTTGTCGCCGACCTTCACAGGTTCCTCGACCGGCTTCGGCCAGTAGGCGCACGGGCTGATGTTCGCTCCGGCCGCACCGAACAGCGGGTGCCGGATCCGGTCGATCGCCACGTTCCGCTGGTACGACTGCAGCGACGTCGGCCAGTGCGAGTCGTTGCAGATCATGTAGTACCGCGCGGAGATGAGGTTGTCCACGCCGGCCGCCGTCGCCTTGGCGGTCTCGCCCGCGGGCAGCGGCGGAGGCGGTTGGTTCGCCTCGAGGGCCTTGAAGACCTCGGCGAGTGTGGCCAGCTGCGTCGCGCCGTACGTGTAGCCGAACGTGATCAGCCGGAGCAGCGCCCCGTCCCACACGACGTCCGGCCCCTTGACCGGCGTCCTGTCCAGGCGCGCGGCCAGCTGCAAGTACTTTGCCTTCACCTGTGCCGCCGTCCGGCCGAGCCCGTACTCGCGGTGGTTGGCGGCGACGTACTTCGCGAAGTCGGGGAAGCGGTCGTCCATACCCTGCGACCACAGCCGTTGACTCTCGTAGTCCCAGCCGGCCGGACCCAGGTTGCTGTCCAGGACGACACGGTCGGTGCGCTTCGGGAACATCGTGGCGTAGACGGAACCGAGGTAGGTGCCCCAGGACGCACCGAGGAACGACGCCTTCTCCTCGCCCAGCGCGGTCCGGATGCTGTCCATGTCGCGCGCGGTGTTCTTGGCGCTGACGTACGGCAGCATCCAGGCGGTGTCCGAGGCCGCGCACTGTTCGGCGATCTGCTGAGACTGCTCGGCCCGCTTCGCGACGTCGGCCGCGTTCCGCGCGTACGGCGGGATGTTGCCGAAGAACTGCTGTTCCTCGGTCAGGTCACACTTCACCGGCGTACTCCGGCCCATCCCCCGCGGGTCGAAACCGACGAGGTCGTAGCTGTCCAGCACGGCCTGCGGCAGCTTCGCCGTCACCAGGAAGGCCAGGTAACCGAGCCCCGGGCTCGGACCGCCCGGGTTGGTCAACAAGATGCCCCGGCGCTTCTCCGGGTTCTTACTGGGCAACCGCGAGACCGCGACGTCGATCATGCGGCCCTCAGGCCTCTGGTAGTCCAGCGGGACCTTCAACGTCCCGCACTGCATTCCCTCCGGCAACGGCAGCCCGTCGCCGACGTCCTTGTCGCACTCCCCCCACTTGATGCCCTGCTTGGGCGTCGCAGTGTCCGCAGCGGTCACCGTCCTCGCCTGCGAAACCCCCGAGACCGTTGCTGCTGCCACTGCGGCAACAGCCACGGCGATGGTCACAACCTTTCGCATCCTGACTTCCCTCCAGCCTGCACACGTTCTGACGGCCTTCACTCTGCCGATCAGAGCCGTCCTCCCACATCAAGCGCGCGACTGGTTCGCACCTGGCCGAAAGTACTAGGCCACTGCTTCATCACGAGGGTCGTCACCAGGCTGGGCCGATGAACGGACAACCGTCGTACCGGCCGGCGATCGACGGGCCTGCCGTACCTGGTTCCGGAACTGAACGGGCGATGAGCCGACCACGCGGCGGAACGCGGTGCTGAACGCACTCTCGGACTGGTAGCCCGTGGCCCGTGCGAGCTCGGAGATCGACAGCGTGTCGCGGGCGAGGGCGTCGCGGGCGAGGCTCATGCGCCATTGGATCAGGTACTCCAGGGGCGGGATCCCGACGTGGCTCTTGAAGGCCTGGGCGAACGCGGAACGCGACATGTGGCTGATCTCGGCGAGCTCCTTGAGGCTCCAGGAGTGCGCCACGTCCGCGTGCACGGCGCGCAGCGCGGCGCCGATGCCGTCCTCGTTCAGGGCGCCCAGCCAGCCGGTGGGCCGGTCTGTCTGGGCGGCGTGAGCGCGCAGCATGTGCACGAGCAGGATCTGTGCAAGGTGGTTCTGCACCAGCGGGCCGCCGGCAGCGGTGAGGCCGACCTCGGTGGCCAGGAGATCGATCAACTGCGCGAGCCGCCGGCCATGAGGATCGGTCTCGCGGACGATCACCAGCGGCGGCAGGAGATCGGTCAGGAGGGCCGCGTTCTGGTCGTCGAACGCGATGTGCCCGACGCAGACGTAGAGGTCCTCCTCGGAGGCCGGGCCGATCCGCACGAACCCGTCTTCGGCACCCGCCAGCACCGGCGCCGCGGGGCGCGGGCTCGCGTCGAGCGTGCTGGCCAGGACGTACGGCGGAGGGTTGCCCAGCATGAAGGTGTCACCCTCCTGCAGCAGCACCGGCTCGTGCCCGTCGAGGATCAACCAGCACGTGCCGCGCACGAGGCCGCCGATCCGCACGTGCAGGAACGTGTCGAAGCGCAACGCCCATTCTCCCGCGGCCCGGAGGTTGGGCCCGATCACTGTGCGGGGACGGAGCAGGCCGATCGCGTCAGCCACCGGATCCCGAAAGCCGAGCACCGAGCACACCTCCTGGACGATACGTAAAGAACTATGGACTCTGCATTATGGATCGTATCCGCCCTCTCCCGCAGTATCGAAGTCGAACGGATCGGCATCGAGAAGTGATGGAGACACCCATATGGGACAGCTGGAAGGCAAGACGTCGGTGGTCACCGGAGGAAGCACCGGCATCGGCCTGGCCACCGCCGTACGGCTGGCAGACGAGGGCGCGTACGTGTTCGTCACCGGCCGGCGCGAGGCCGAGTTGGAGGCCGCCGTCAAGACCATCGGAACGGACCGGGCGACAGGAGTGGCCGGCGACATCGCCAACGTGGCCGACCTGGACCGGCTCTACGACGCGGTCCGGGTCCGAGGCAAGGGCCTGGACGTGCTTGTGGCGAACGCGGCGGTCGGTACGTTCGTGACGTTGGAGCAGACCACCGAGGAGCACTTCGACCAGACCTTCGCGGTCAACGTCCGAGGCACGCTGTTCACCGTGCAGAAGGCGTTGCCGCTGCTCAACGACGGCGCCTCGATCGTCCTGGTCGGCTCGACAGCCGGCGACCGTGGAGTAGAAGCGTTCGGCGCGTACGCGGCGTCGAAGGCAGCCGTCCGGTCCTTCGCGCGCACGTGGTCCAACGAACTCAAAGGCCGCGGCATCCGGGTCAACGTGATCTCGCCGGCATGGATCGAGACCCCCGGAGGCACCGCCGCTTTCGGCGACGAGGAAACCGCCCGGGCCGTCAAGCAGAACGTCGCCGCGACCGTGGCCAAGGGCCGCATGGGTCAACCTGACGAGGCCGCCGCAGTCGTGGCCTTCCTGGCCTCGGAACAAAGCAGCTACGTCGTCGGCGCGAACATCTACGTCGACGGCGGTACGAACCAGATCTGAGCGCCGCTGAGCCAGGCGCTGCTACGCGATGGGGCTGCGTAGCCATCCATGGCGTTCAGCACATCGGCGGGCGGTGGCCAGAACACCTGCGATGGCAGGGGAAGGATCGTTCGTCGGCCATAGCACCGAGAGCTCCGCGGGGATCGGCGGATCGACGACGTCGCGAACGGTGACGCTGGTGCTGGCCTTCGCGGCGTGCTCGGCGAACGACGCGGGGGCCAGGCCGACCTCACGTCCGCTGGAGAGCCGGGCGAGCATCGCGTTCACCGGAGGGTCCTCGAAGGCGCGGATATCGGGCGCGAAGCCCGCTTCGTGGCACGCGGCGACGATGCCGTCGTAGTACGCCGGGGCGAGGCGGCGGGGAAACAGCAGCAGCGTCTCGTCGCTGAGGTCCGTCAACGGGATCGTCGGCGCGGCAGCGAGGCGGTGGCGAGTGCTCAGGAGCGCGGACACCGTCTCCTGGCGCAGGATCTCGCCAGCTACCCCGTCGAGGGGCTGCGGTGCCAGGGCGAGACCGATGTCGAGGTCGCCGGCGCAGACTCGTTCGGGGATCTCGGCGCTGAAGAGTTCTCGGGCCTCGACCGTCAGATCGGGGTGGTCTTCCTGAAGGGCATCCAGGAGCTTCGTGAGCGTGTCCAGGCTCGAGATCGGGGTGTAGCCCAACCGGATCGTCGCCGCGGCTCCTGACCCGGCCAGTCGAGTGCGCTGCAGGGCTTGCTCCAGTGCGGCCAACGCGATCGGCGCCTCCTTGAGCAGCGTCCGGCCTGCGGCGGTGAGCTGCACCCAACGGCTCGAACGCACGAAGAGCGGGGTTCCGAGCGCCTCCTCGAGCTTGCGGATCTGATGACTCAGGGACGGCTGCGAGATGTAGAGACGCATGGCTGCGCGACCGAAGTGGAGTTCCTCGGCCACGGCCAGGAAGTAGCGCAGGAGGCGGGGGCTGATGTCGATAGACAGATCCTATCGTCCGGTGCCGGGACAAGTCTTGGACGCCCGCAGGGCAACCGCCTTAGCGTCGTAACACGCCACGGGACGGGCCCAGCCCGCCCATCCCATGACACAGAACCCATTACGCAGAAGGAATCACGTCGAGTCCGACCTTTGCGGTACGCGTCACGGGCCCACGCGCCCCAAACAGGAAGACATCCAATGTCAGGTTCCAATCCCTACGAGTGGTTCCAGGATCTCGTTGGACAAGTACCCGAGCTCGTCCAGCCCTTTGTCGTCGCGCTCGCCGGCGCGATCCCGTACATCGAGGGCGAAGGATCGGCGGCACTGGGCGTCTTCGCGGGCATTCACCCGGTGGTCGCCGGCATATCGGGTGCGGTGGGCAACATCATCGCCGTCGTGCTCGTCGTACTGCTCAGCTCCCGGGCCCGCGCCACCGCCCTCGCGCGCCGTAGCCGCCGCCCCGGCGCCGCAGCACTCTCGACGGACGAGCAAGCGCACGAGAGTGAGCGCGCCGAGAAGCAATCCAACGGCCACAAGCGACTGCGCCGGTTGCTGGTCCGGTTCGGCGTCCCCGGTGCCAGCCTCCTGGGTCCCTTGGCGCTGCCGACCCATCTCACCGCCGCGACCCTGGTCGCCACGGGCGTGAGCAAGCGCTGGGTCATCCTCTGGCAGGTGATCGCGATCGTGCTGTGGGCAGCCCTACTCACCCTGGCCGCAACCGGCCTCGTCACCGTGATCGAGGCCGAATGACCGTCCGCCATCCCTTCAGAAGGTTCCAGTTGGAGCAGGACGGGTCGCGCTGAATTGCCCGGGCGGAAGCGTCGTACTTTCGCCGTCCGGGAAGACGACTTCGGCGGTGGAGCCGGGCGGTATGTCGACAGTGATCTGGAAGGTTCCGCCCTCGATGCGCCAGGCGACGTCGATGCGACCCTGAGGACTTTCGTAGGAGCCCCGGGCCCACGTGATCTCCCGATGCTGAACCGGCGCAACGACAAATGATTCCCAGGCAACGGAATCTTCGGCCTGCCGGAGGCCGAGGACGTGAGTATGCAGGAAGTGGACGACCGCGCCCTTGCTGTAGTGGTTGAGTGAAGCGTGCGGGTTCCCGTCGTCGTCGATCCCGTCCCACTCTTCCCAGATCGTCGTCGCCCCGCGGTCCAGCATCGTCAACCAGGACGGGGACGTGCGCTGGAAGAGCAGGTCATAGGCAACATCGGCGTACCCCAGGTCGGCGAGCACCGGGAGCAACTGCGCCGTCGACAGGAATCCGGTCCCCAGATGGTTGCCCGTGGCCCGGATCAGCTCGACCAGCCGCCGTACGGCGCTCTGTCGCAACTCCCCCGGAATCAGGCCGAACCACAAAGCCCGCACGTAGCCGGCCTGGGTATCGCCTGCCGTCCGCCCGGACTCGTCGAGGAACTCCGTGCGCCAGGCATCACGCACCTGACTCGCGATCCCGGCGTAACGCGCCGCTTCCGCGGGCCGGCCAAGGATCTCGGCGATCCGCGCGAGGGTCGCACTCGACCTGTAGAGGTAGGCAGTACCGAGTTCGCCATTGTCGGACTCCACCGGGTCGCTCAGCGGCTCGATCGGCGTCCCATCGGGCGCCTTGGGCGTCGGCTCAGCCCATTCGCCCCAGTGGTAGGTGCCGTCCCAGATCAACTGCTCGTGAGGCAGCGGGTCGGCTGAGCGCTCGATCCGGGTCGGGTGCCGATGGGTGCGGGCGGCATCAAGACACCACTCCACCCAGCGAACCATCGCGGCCCAGTTCTCGGACAGAACCTCGCGATCGCCGTAGGCCTCGTAGAGCTCCATCGGGACCACCACGATCGCGTCGCCCCAGCCGGCCGATCCGGTCGTCCTGGCCAGGCGATCCTCGAGATTGAGCTTGGTACGCCGGCCGTCCGGGGAGAAGTTCGCGATCCGTCCATCGGGCAGTTGGTCGTCCCGGACCGAGCGAAGCCACTTCCGGGTGAATCCGTGAACGTCGTACAGCCGCGTCGCTGCGGGAGCGAAGACCTGGTAGTCACCGGTCCAGCCGATCCGCTCCCGGGTCGGGCAGTCGGTGGGCACATCCACCGCGTTGCCACGAGAGCTCCAGACCGCGATGTCGTGCAGGCGGTTGAGGTCGGCACTGCTGCATTCGAATGTTCCGGTCCGGGTGAGATCCGAGTGCACCACGTGCATCGTCACACTCGCTGGGTCGATGACCCGACCGTCGTCGCGCCGCAATCGCGCGTACTGGAACCCATGCACGGTGTGCCGGGGCTCGAACACCGCGCCGTCGCCCGCGGACACGACCTCGTCGCGCTGCAGGAACCGGACCGGCCCGCCCTCTGGCAGGACGGAGTCCAGATGGGCGGTAGTCAGGTCGCCGTCGGTCCCGACGAACTCGCCGTAGTCGATGATCGTGCGAGTTCCCGCCGGGCCGAGGTCCGCAAGCGAGATCCAGCCCGAGGCGTTCTGGCCGAAGTCCGCCACCCAGCCTCCGGTGCCGGTCTGCCGCATCGTGACCGGCGGCCGGGACTCGATCCGCCGCACCGGCGGCGCCGGCGACCAATCGATGTCAGGAGCAACGACCTGGTCGACCAGAACCGGATGTCGTACGTCGGACGGCGATCCGAGGTCGACCGCTTGCCCGTCCATGAGGTCGGCGCGGGCAATCCTCGATCGTGAGCTCGTCCACGTGGCGTCGCTGCGAACGACCTGCCGGGATGCGTCGTGGTGCCAGACGTGGAGTTCCAGCCGCGCGGCCGTCGTCGTACCCCATCCGGACGGCAGGCGGAAGCCGCCGGTCTTGCCGCGGTACCAGCCGTCCGACAGCAAGACCTCGAGCTCATTGCTGCCCGGCTGCAGGGATTCCGTGACATCCATCGCCTGCGCGTAGAGCGTGCGATCGTACGACGTCGAGCCCGGCGTCAACTCAGCGGTTCCGGCCCGTCGGCCGTTCACGAACGCCTCGTAGACACCGAGCGCGGTGGCGTACAGCCGTGCGGACGCCACGTCGGCCGACAGCTCGAACCGCGTCGACAGCGCGTACGCGGGTCGCTTGCCATAGCCCTCGTCGGCACCTTCGACCGGAGAGATCCATTGAGCCATCCAGTCGCTGTCGAGGAGGCCGACCTCGAACCTGGCTGGATCGGACCAGTCCGACGAGCCCTGGTCGCCGCGCACCCGTACGCGCCACGTCACCCGCTGACAGCTTTGGAGCGGCGCCCACGGCCACGGGATGAACAAGTGCTCGCCCGACGCTTGCGTAACGCGAGCGAGCGGGGCGCCGTCGACGGCCGCTTCCAGTTCGTACGCCGATTGGCCGGCAAACGCCCGTGGAACCCGCCACGAGAGTCTTGGCGACGGGCCGGACACAGTGAACTGGTCGCCACCGCTGTCGATCCGTAGTCGGTCCGGAGAACGACTCATGTGTTCCTCACTCTGCTGAACAGGCATGCTTCGGAGACTCGGCCGGAACCGGCCGAGTCGCGGGATGGGTCGTGATGTGGACGTCAGCGCGGAACGCGACGTGCAGCTGCCTTGCGCGGTGCCCGGCGCGGACTGCGTGCGGTACTGGCGCGGATGATCAGTTCGTGGGGCAGGATGGTCGCAGGGGCCGCGGACTCGCCGTTGACTTGAAGCATCAGTTGCGCGACAGCCTGGCGACCGTACTCGGCGTCGTCGACCCTGACAGTGGTGAGGGGAGGACGAAAGTAGTCCGACCCAGGAGCGTCGTCGAAGCCTGCGACACTGACATCTTCTGGAACCCGGCGTCCGGCCTCGTTGAGTGCGTAGACGACCCCCAAGGCCATCTCGTCGTTGGCGGTGAAGATCGCCGTCACCGAGGGATCATCGGCCAACAGTCGGCCGGCCTCGTACCCGGAGTGAGCGGTCCAGTCGCCGGCCAACGGTTCGGCAATCTCGGCACCGGCGTTCCGTAGCGCGTTCTCCCAGCCGCGTCGACGAAGCCGGCTGGAGGTCCAGTCGAGCGGACCGGCGACGTGATGAACGGTTTCATGCCCGAGCGACAGCAGATGATCCACCACGTCCGCGGAAGCCCTGGTTGCGTCAGCGTGAACGGCGGGACCGTCGTAGTCGGGGACCTCACTGGTCGACACCAACGGCAACGTGGTGTCCAGCGCGCCCAACGTCTTCGCGGCCGACACCCACGGGGCCATGAAGATCACCCCGTCACATCCGGCCCGGGCGAGCCGATCGATCCCGTCCTGCACAGTCGCCCGATCGAAGCTCGCGAACGTGGCCACACTGACGCCGAGCCCCAGCTCGGCCGCGGCCTGCTCGACGCCGATCATGATCGAGATCGCACCGAGCCCCATTTGCCGGTCGGTCAGCTGATGGGTCAGCAGGCCCACGCTGAGTCCTCGCCCGGTGGACAACGCCCGCGCGATCGGATCGGGCCGGTAGCCGAGCGCCTTGATCACGCGCCGGACCTTGGCCGCCGTCCGCTTGTTCACGTTCTCGCCGCCACGAGCGACCCGTGACGCCGTCTGCCTGGATACCCCCGCAGCGAGCGCAACATCGGTGAGAGTAGCCCGCACTACAGGCACAGGTTCCTCGGCCAACTCTTCTCCACCTCCCTCCGACCCACGAAGCCTACTTGACCGCTCCGCTGCTGATGCCTTGCACAACTTGCCGCTGGGCGAAGACATAGAACACCACCACGGGCAGGACGGAGATCGCCGTGGCGGCCAGCAGAATGTTCTGCACCGGTGTCTCCGCGGACACGAAGTTCATCAACCCGCGCTGCACCGGCATCAACGTGTCGTCGTCGAACAGGACCAGCGCCAACAGGTATTCGTTCCACACCGCGAGTCCCTGAATCACGGCGACAGCGATCAGACCCGGTCGCGCCAACGGGAGAATCACCCGCGCGAACGTGTTCAGCGCCGAACTGCCGTCGATCGCCGCCGCCTCCTCCAGATCCTTCGGCAGATTCGCGAAGAACCCGCGCATGATCAGCGCGGAGATCGGAATGCCCGCCGAGATCAGAATCAACACATAGCCGAGCCGGCTGTTGGTCAACCCGAGCATCACCATCAGTTTGTACTGCGCGATGAACGACGCCGGCGCCGGAATGATCATCACCGCCAGCAACGCGAACGTCACCGCTGCCTTGCCTCGGAACTCGATCCGGGCCAACGCGTACCCTGCCAGACTGGAGACCACCAGGATGCCGACGACCGCCGACACCGTGTAGATCATGCTGTTCGGCAGATAGGTGCCGAGGTCACCGTCGGTCCACGCAGTAACGTAATTCGACCACTGCGGCTTCGCCGGCAGTAGATCTTTGCCGCGGTACAACTCACTGCTCGTCTGCAGCGATCCGATCAGCAACCACACCATGGGGAACAGTGCCCCGACCGCGGCCAGCACCAGCAGACCGTACAGACCACCGCGGCTCGCAAGACCCTTCATTTCCGCCTCCGCGACAGCCAGAGATGCAGCATCGCGAGCAGGACCAGCGCGCCGCCGAAGATCACCGACATCGCCGCCGCGGATCCGAAGCGCTGGTTCGTGAACGCCTCCTGATAGATGCGCAGCGTCGGCACCATCGTGTGGTCGCCCGGACCACCATTGGTGAGGACCTGCACGGTGCCGAACACCTGCAACGCTCCGAGCAGCGTCAGCAACGACACGATCGCCGTCACCGGCAGCAGGTCCGGCCAGGTCACGTACCGGAACTTCGCCCAGCCGCCCGCGCCGTCCAGGTCGGCCGCTTCGTACAACTCCACGGGCACGTCCTGCAGGCCGGCCAGGTACAGAATGAAGCCGAATCCCCAGTGATACCAGAGGAAGACCGCCGCCACCGCCGGCAGCGCGGTACCGGGATCCTCGAGCCAGTTGTGCTGCAGGCCGGACAACCCGACGCCACCAAGCAGCCGGTTCACGATGCCTGCGTTCGGAGCGAGCAGCCACGAGAACATCATCCCGATGACCACCACGGAGAAGACACCTGGAAGGTAGAACGCTGTCCGGAAGAACGCCTTGCCGCGACGTACCCGGTTGACCGCGATCGCCATCCCCAACGACAGCGCGTTGCCGAGGACGAATCCGGCCACACCGAAGATCAGCACGTTCCGCATCGACGACCAGAAGACGGTGTCGTGCAGGACGAACTTGTAGTTGGACAGACCCACGAACGGGCTGGCCGTGCTGACACCGTCCCATTGCTGAAAGCTCAGCACGACGGCCTGGACGAACGGTACGAGCGTGAAGACGGCCAGCAGGAGCACCGCCGGCAAGAGGAACGCGTACGCCATCAGTTCCCGGCGCCGCGCGAGCGGACCGCGACGACGGGTTCTCGAGTGCGCTCGAGCGAGTTCGACTGCTTCGAGTGGACGGGCGGTCACTTGGCCCTCTTCTGCGCCGTCTCCATGTCGTCGAGCACCTGGTCGACGGTCTTCTCCTTCAGCACCAGGCTCTGCACCCCGCTGATCAATGCCGTCCGGGCGTCGGGGCTGAACGGTGACGGAACAACCTCGATCGCGTCGGCGAGCGACGCGAAACCGGCGACCTGCGGCGGCAGATCGGCGGCGGTGACCTTCGGGTTCGCCGGGATCAGCCCGACCATGTCGACGAACACCTTCGCCTGCTCGGGCTCGGTCAGCCACTGCACGAACTTCACCGCCGCATCGACGTTCTTCCCCTTCGGGTTGATACACGCCCCCTTGCCGACACCGCCGTACACCCGCGGCTTCTGCGTGCCGTCGGCCGCCTTCGGAATCCCCATCGAGACGTACTCGGTGAAGTCCGGCGCGGTGGCCCGCGCGACCCCGATCGCGACCGACGCGTCGAAGATCGCCGGCGTGTCCTGAACGTTGAAGAAGCCCTTCTCCACCGTCGGGTTGTCGTCGTTGCCGCCTGGCAGGGTCTTGTTGACGATGACTCCCGCGTCCCTCAACTCAGCCAGCAACTGCAGACCTTTACGCCAGCCGTCCGACTTCCAACTCGCCTTTCCCGCGAGCGTCGCATCGATCTCGGCGTCGGTCAGCCAGTTCGAGGCATGACTCAGCAGGAACCGATCCGCCAGGGACGCAGCCATCAGGAACGCACCATTGCCGGACTTGGCCGAGACCGTCTTCAGCTGCTCGATCCACGCGTCCGTCGTGGCCGGCGGAGCCTTCGGATCGGTCCCGGCCGACTCGAACGTCTTGGTGTTCAGCAGCAGCCCCATGGTCTGGATCTCCCAGTGCGCCGAGTAGATACCGGCGTCCAGGCCACTGACCGACCCGGCCCTCACACTGGTCAGATCCAGCGCGATCGGCGAGAAGTTGCCCTTCCACTCACCGGTCAGCTTCGGCTCCAAATTCATCGCCCAGCCGGCCTTGTAGTACGGAATCATCTCGGGCAGCGTGAGCGTCGAGTAGACGTCCGGCATATCACCCGACTGCGACTTCGACTGCAATTTCGCCGGAAAATTCGTCGGCCCGGGACTGTCGATCGTCACCCGTACGCCGGTCTGCTTCTGGTAGGTCTCGACCAACTTGTCCAGCGCCTTCGCCTGGCCGCGGGACTGGTTCATGAACGTCAGCGAGGTCGAACCGCCGCCGCCTTTCGCTGAATCCTTACCGCAACCGGTCAGCACCGGCCCGGAGAACGCAGCGCCGGCCGAGACCGCGGCCAGCCCGAGCAATCGGCGGCGCGTCAGCCGATTTCGTACGCCTGCTTTTGGCATTGGTTTCCCTTCCTCGCCGAACGGCATCGACGGAGATTCCGACCGCGATCCTCCGAACCGCCCGGAAACATCCTGCGCAACACTGCCCTCAACGGACCCCGAACGGTCGTCGGCAGCAGCGCTGATACCGGTAACATCTTGTTACCGGTATCAGTCGCTGTCAACACCGCAGAATGACCGGATCCGGTCGCCCCGACTGACACACACAGGGCGTCGCGGTGGTGATCGACTGGCGAGACTGCACGGGTGTCTGCCAGGGCTTGTGAAACCGTGATCGGATGCGTGCATTCGGGTTCAAGGAGATCAACGGTGAGATCGTGGAGCTGGAGCGGCCGGTGCCGGAGCCGTTGGTCGGTGAGGTGCTGATCCGCGTGTCTCATGCGGGGTTGAACTTCGCGGAGGTTCAGCATCGGCGCGGCGACTTCGGCGAACCTGAGCCGGACGGCGACGTCCCCGGGCTCGAGGCCGCCGGCGTCATCGCGGCCGTCGGCGCGGAGGTCGACGGGTTCGATATCGGTGATGAAGTGACGGCGTACCTGCCGAACTTCGGCGGATACGCGGAGTACGCCGTCGCTCCTGCGGCATTCACCTATCCGATCGGGGACCTCGATCCCGTGATCGCGGCCGGTGCGCCGACGGTGCTGACGACGGCGTACGGCTTGCTGGCCGGGACCGGTCGCTTGGCCAGCGGGGACACGGTGCTGATCCATGCAGCAGCCGGGGGTGTCGGAACGGTCGCCGTTCAGATCGCCAAAGCGCTGGGAGCAGGTCAGATCATCGGCACCGTCAGCACCGCGGACAAAGCTGAGTATGCGCAGCAGTTCGGCTACGACGAGGTCATACTGCGTACCGGGTTCGCGGAACGGGTCCGTGAACTCACGAGCGGTCGTGGAGTCGACCTGGTGCTGGACTCAGTCGGTGGTGAGACCCGTGCGGACAGTCTTGAGGTGCTGGCTGTGTTCGGACGCCTGGCGGCGTTCGGGGACGCGGGCAACTATCCGGACCTGACCCTGGCCGTTCGCCCGCTGTGGAAGAGCAACAAGTTTGTCGGCGGGTTCAACATCGGGGACCTGGCGCGGCGCGCTCCGGAACTCGTCAGCAAGTTCGGCCGGGCCGCGCTCGACCTCGTCGCCGCGAAGCAGGTCCGCATCGACGTCACTGACGTACTGCCGCTGCCCGAGGCCGGCGTCGCGCTCGACCGCCTCGCCGCCGGAACCAACCGCGGCAAGCTCGTACTAGCACTGTGAGCTGTTCGTTCTGACCATCATCTGGAACCTTGAATGTCTACTCGATCAGTAGACTTATGGTTGGTGGTTGTGACGGATCATCTGCTGCGATACTTCGGGCCGGCTCCCGCCAACTGGGTACGTGCAACGCCGTTCGACCATGACGTTGTGGTCGTGGGTGGTGGGCAAGCCGGGCTCGGGATCGGGTTCGCGTTGCGGCGGGCCGGGATCGGGCGGGCGTCGGTGATCGACGCCGCGGCTCCGGGCGAGGCCGGCGTGTGGACGACGACGGCGCGGATGCGGACGTTGCGGACGCCGAAGGTCTGGCCGGAGCCGGAGTTCGGGTTTCCGGAGCTCAGTTCCGGGCGTGGTACGAGCGGCTGTACGGCGAGGCGGCCTACGACGAGTTGGTGCGGATCCCGCGGACGGTGTGGGCCGATTACGTCACGTGGTTCGAGCGGACGGTGGATGTTGCCGTCCGCCACCGTACGAGGCTGATCGGTGTTGCGCCGGCCGAGGATCATCTTGTACTGCGCCTCGCGGTGACCCACCGGACGGTGGCGTGGACGAGGTCGTGGAGACCGCCTGGAAGCTGGTGCTGGCCAACGGTGTTGAGGGCACCGGCGGGCCGGCGCTCCCTCCCCTGTTCGCGAACCTGCCCGAACAATTCGCTGCGCACACCGGCGATCAGATCGACTTCGCGGCATTGCAGTTCGGCCCCGGCGCCCGACGTACCGCCGCCCCGACCATCGCACGACAGGAGAGGCTCCGTGACGCTGTCCGACACCGAGTGGGAAGACACCACGGGCGGCGACCACGACGGGCTCGACGACGACCAGGCCGAGGAGCTCGAGGCGGAAGCAGCCGCGGCCGGCGACGCGCTGGACGCCGCCGCCGAGTCCGAGCCGGCGACGTACTTCAAGACCTTGCCCGAGTTCGTCGACCAGTTCCTGATCAAGGCCTACCGGCGCAACATCAGCGCCCAGACACCGTGGTGCCGCGAGTGGTGGAAGCACTGCGAGGCCGTGTGCGTGCTGTCCGCGCTCTGGCGTGCCTGGGAAGCGCTCCGGCTCGAACCCGGCACCGGCATGAGCGTGTGGTGGCGCGACCACTGCTACCTCCACATGAACAGCCTGATGAATCCCGCTGGCACCTTCAGCAAATGCACGGTCGCCGGACACCACTCCGGCGGCGAGGGGCTCGAGCCGCTGTCCTGGGCCACGCCCCCGGCCGAGCTGTACGACCCACTCACGTACGGCGGTTGACCAGGTCCCCGCAGTCGCGATGCGCGCCGAAATGCGATCGCCCGGGTCAAGTTCTCCACAAACCAGTTAACGGACTGGTCCGTTGGTACAGAAGTGCATGGTGTGTCGCAGGCGTGTCTTGATCGATCGGCAAATAGTTGCCGCAGCGCCTTTTGTACCTGAGGTATCTAAGTGCTTATCATTACATGGCTGCTTGTCGTCGACGCCAAATTGGAGGGTCCCGCTGTCGTGACAGGATCGTTTCCGCGCGCGGCCACCGATCAGACCCTGTTACGGCGGGTCAACGAACTGTCGGTGCTAGCGGCGCTGCGGGGCAACGAACCACGGCCGCTCCGTGAAGTCGCTGATGCCACGGGTCTGTCGTGGCGCAGCGCACAGGTCGTGACTGAGAAGCTTGGCGCGCAAGGTTGGCTGGCCGAAACCGAGGCCGACGCTGGCGACAAGCGAATGGGGCGCCCGGCCCGCCGGTACCGCTTTCGTGCTGAGGTCGGCTACGCGGTCGGGCTTGACGTCGGACCGCGCCAGGTCCGGGTGATCATCGCCGATTTGGCTGCGACCGTCGTGTCGAGCCAGCAGGTGGATGTCTCGCCCGAAGACACTGCGGATGCCAGGCTCGCGATTGCAGAGCAGGTGCTACGCGCAGCACTTTCGGCCGCCGGTATTCAGCCGGACGACGTGTGGGCAGCGGCGCTGGGAACATCGGGTGTCGTTGCCCCCGACGGCACCATCACGTCGGTCCTGCTGCCCGGCTGGACAGGGCTCAATCCGGGAACCCGATTGGCGGCGGCGCTGCCCTGCCCGGTGGCGGTGGTCAACGACGCCAACCTGGCCGCGCTCGCCGAACGATGGCGCGGCTTCAGCGCCGAGACCATGATCTACCTGCTCGTTGGGATGCGGCTTGGGGCGGGGCTTGTCGTCGGAGGGAGCCTGCATACCGGTTCGGGTGGGGCCGCGGGTGAAATCGGCATGCTGCGAGAGTTGGGCTGGCACGACGCGGCCAGGCGGCTCGCCGCCACCCCCATCGACGCCCTGACCATGAGCGCCGAGGACTCTGACCTGGCGGCCATGCGGGTGTTTCAGGCCGCCCGTGACGCACATCCAGCGGCGCTCGCGGCGGTGGACCGGTTTGCCGCCGATGTGGCGCGGGGCGTCGCAGCGATGGTCCTCACCGTCGATCCGGAGCTGGTGGTGCTCGGCGGCAGCTTCTCCCATGCTGCCGACCTGCTGCTGCCCCGACTGGAAGCACTACTGGCCGAGACCTGCCTGCACACACCGCGGCTAGCGGCCTCCGAACTGGGCGACAATGCGGTCGCCTATGGTGCGCTGAGGCTCGCCCTGGACACCGTGAATCAGCGGATGACGTCGCTGGACAGTGCGACGCCGTTGATCCCCGCCGCCATCCGGGGGTATTGACAGCCACCCATCCGCTGTCGCACCCGGGTGCTGCCTGCCGGCGGGGGCTGCGACATCTGCCCGGACTCGCCATCGTCGCGGAACCTTCCCGGGCCACCGACGGTGGCCATGACCTGGTCCGAATGCGCAGGTCCTTCGAAGGCGAGGCCGGTTTGCGCGGTCGCGCAACGACACGCATCGCCCGGGCACGCCGGCGTGATGCGGGATCGGCCAAGTTCGCGCTGCCACTTGACGAACCTATATGTAAGGCACTTATCTTATCTCAGTTAGTTATCTGACATCAAATAGTCGCTCATTCGGGGCGCGACGACGGGCACACCCTCCGCCGTGGCGTGGGCGGTTAGTCGGCTGAGCCACGTTGACATGCGCATTACCCACGCCACGTCGACCGGCGGCGTCATCACGCCGGCTCCCGCCGACGGCCCGTTGGGCGTAGGTAGACCGCTGCGCCAGTCCGCGGGGTCCGTTAGCAGGCGGTACATCGTCACAGGAAGGACAACCCATGGCATGGTCAGGAAGAACGCTAGTAGCGGTGCTAAGCGCGTTGGGGGTGACGGCGGTGGGCGGTGTCGCCCACGCAAGTCAATCGGTTACACCCTCGACCGGCGCCACCTATTCGATCGAAGTCGGCCCAGCCAAGTCGCACCAGTTCACGAGTGACACGCCTGCCTATCCAATCATCGACAAGGACGGCACGTTCTACGCCCAGCAGGCCGCGGCGCTGTACGGTCTCAATGACCCACGGCACTGGCGGTTCTTCTCCGGCACGAACTACGACGACGCGGGACCGAACACCACGCTCAACAACTGGGCGGACCCGGCCAATCCGGTGGACAAGAACAGCAACACCACGTGGCGGTGCAACAACAGCCCAACCGGCGTGGAGTCGACCTACGCGCCACCCCCGTCCGGCTACTCGCAGCCGAACTACTGCGACCTGATGGGGATGTGGGTGGATCCAGACACCGGGAACTGGATCGGCCTGGTACACAACGAGTTCACGCCGCAGCCGTTCGGCGATGGGATGCACTACGACTCCATCGACTACGCAAAGTCCACCGATCAGGGACGCACGTGGACCATCATCGGCCACGTGTTGACCTCGCCGTACAGCACCAAGCGCGGTGACACAGCGGCGTTCCCGAACAAGACTTACAAGTACGGCGACGGCGACCAGCGCCTGTTCGTCGACACGGCCTCTGGATACTTCTACGTCTATTACGGCTCGTCGGTCATCGACAAGCCGGGCGGCGGCGGCGCGATCCACCGCTTGGAGCACGTGGCCCGTGCCCCGATCTCGGGGAAGATGGCCACAGGCACTTGGCGGAAGTGGTACGACGGCACGTGGTCAGAGCCGGGTGTGGGTGGCCGAGAAAGCAACATCGTTCCAGTGGACGCCGACAACCCCAACGGATACACCGATCCAGCTGACGACTACAAGCCCATGAACCCGGGCTACGTCAGCGAACAGCTCGCCGCCGGGACTCTGCCGGCCCAATCGCCGCTGCTGTACATGAGCGTCGCCTACAACGCTCATCTCGGCTTGTACATGGCCAGCGCCAACCCGTTCAACCCGAACGACTCCAAGCACGCCGAGCCGCTCTATGTGACCGACGATTTGTCGACGCAGCAGTGGCGCAAGATCGGCGACACCGGCTCCACCCTGTACGGGGACTACTGGTACCACTGGTACGCCGACAGCGTGAATGCCAGCAGTGGCAACATCGTGGGCCAGACGTTCCGCAACTACTGCGAGTACAACTGCCCGTCCGGCGCCGCCGAATACCGCAACATCACCATCGAGTCCAGTGATCCTGCCGCGCCACCGGTGGACCCGTTCAAGACCTATCGGATCAGCAGCCGCGGTGGCCTGGCCCTGACCCAGGTGTCAGGCAGTTCAGTGACTACGTCGGTGGACGCACGGAAGGGTTCTGACCTCGCGGCATGGGCCTTCACCTCCAACGGTGACGGCTCCTACCGGATCACCAACGCCGCCACCGGCCAGGCGCTCGGCATCGACTCCAACATCAGGACCAGCAGGGCGTGGGGAACCACGCCATACGTCGCCCCCTACCGGGCGACCGTCGGCCAGCAATGGTTCTTCATCAAGAACACGAACACATCCAACACCTACCGGCTCGTTAACCGATACAGCGGGCTCGTACTGGCCATGTCCGCCGACTCCCGTCGCCGGGTCGAAACCACCCCACCACGCTATTGGTCCAACACCACAGGCAACTCCATCGGCGGCCACCGCAAGGAGTCCGAGCAAACACTGACCTTCACCGCAGTGGGAACCAGCCCGGCTGAAGAGGACATCGCGCTCTTCAAACCCACCACCGCACAAAGCGAGCAGGATGCGAACACCGCCGACCTGGCCGTGGATGGCGACCCGGACACCTACTGGGCCGCGGACCCCTATCCGCAGTGGTGGCAGGTCGACCTGCTACGCGTCTACAGCCTCAACCATGTCTCCATCACCAACTACGCAGACGGTTCCCGCTACTACAAGTACAACATCCAAGCCAGCACCGACGGCACCAACTGGACAACCATCGCGACAAAGGACACGACGACGGTGGCCACCGCAGCGGGCGACAGTTATCCGGTCGACATTCAGGCACGCTATCTGCGGGTCAATCTGACCTACAACTCTGACAACACAGGCGTCCACATCACCAACTTCGCAGCCAGCGGTACCTGACAGCGATGCCGTGCATCGTGTCCGAGGGCTTCGGTCGGATGGTTGGTCGACGGCCGATGACCGGAGACCTCGGACACACTTCCCGCCAGCAACCCAGGCTGCCGAGATCGGGCCGCTCCTGAGGCGCGCCGGCGACGAACTAGCTGTGGCCGCAAGAACGGCCCCGCGCGGCCGCGAGGCGGTCCCGCAGATGAGGACAGCGTTACTGATGCACCGCGAGCACCATGACCACTCCAACGAAGGAGAGTGAGACCCATCAATCCGAAGAGCGGCGAGGGCGTCGGAGGTCCCCCCACGTGCGACCACAGCGTCCCTGCGTCGGTGCTCGCCGCGTCCACCGCGGGGCTGTTCGACAACGGCACGACCACCGAGGCAATCACACCCGTTGAGGCCCATGGCGCGAGCTACATCCCACAGAGCAACGTGCTGCAGCTTCCGAGCGGGCACTGGCGATACATGCCGGCCGGCGGAACGCAGCCGGTCACGGTCGAGGCGAATGAGCCTGGCGCGTTGCGTCAGATCGCGGAATCGAGGGCGTGGCTCGAGCGCGGCAGCGTACCCGGCGAGCTCGGCCCGCAGCGGGACGCGGCCGCCCGGGCCCTGCTGTCCATGCGTGCGCTGGTGCAGCCGAACGGCGCCTCGGCAGCGGCCTGGCACTCGATCTGGAAGTACTCGTGGCCACGTGACTCCAGTTTCGTGTCGGCGGCGTTCGCGCACACCGGACACTCGAGCGAGGCGTACCAGATCCTCACCTACAACGCGGCTACGCAGCGAGCCGACGGAACCTGGGAGGCCCGGACCGAACTGGACGGGTCAGGGCCGCCGGACGGTCGCGAATGGCAACTCGACGGCAACGGCTGGGTGCCCTGGGCAACCTGGCAGTGGTACCAGACCGCCCCGGCCGAGAACCGGCAGGCGCGGCTCGCGTTCCTGTACCCGATGATCCAACGTGCCGCAAACTACACCGCGGGCTCACTCGATGCCGAAGGCCTGCCGCCCGCGTCGCCGGACTACTGGGAACTCGGCACCGAGACCGCGAACATCGGCACCGCAGCGCCCCTGCTCAGCGGGCTGAACTCGGCCGTCGACCTCGCCCGCGCGCTCGGCCACACCGCCGACGCCACCTGGTGGGCCGCCGCCGCCGGCCGCCTATCCACCGCAATCAGCAAGCACTTCGCCCCACTCGGATACCAGCGCACCATCGACGGGAAGCACGGCCACGACAGCGCCGCGGCGTTCATGGCGCCCCCATTCAACGACGCGCCGGCCGACCTGGCCGCCGCGCTCGATACGACGTATCAGGCACTCGTTCGGCCCAACGGCGGTGTTGTCCCCGGCAACGATCCAGACTTCGACTGGGGCGAGTCCACCTGGACCCCGAGCACATCGTTGTTCGCATTGGCCTGGGCGGGCCTTGCCGACACCCGCAAGGCGCAGCCGGTGCTCGACTGGGTGCTCTCCAAACGCAACACCCTCGGCGAGCTGCCCGAACTTGTCGACGGCGATGGCAACCCCGCGTCTACCGTGCCGCTCGGCTGGACCGGCTCCCTGTTGATCATTACGCTCACCCAACTCCAAGAGCACAGCATCAAGACACCGCCACATGCCGACTGAAGCGGCACGGCGGGGCCCAAATCTCCACGGATACCTTGAGGACCTGCGGCCCACACACCCGCCACCGCCGCGGCCCGATCGCCGGAAAGTGAGCCACCCCGCGCCGAGCGTGGTGTCACAACCCTCCCGGATACATCAGCCGCCAAGTGGAATGGGCGTTCGGTGACTCCGTGCTCGGTGACCGGCTCACCGAGCACGCACATTGTGTCCACACCTTCTCCAGGCTTCGACTGACGATCGTGCGCTGTGGGTTCGTTCAGCTCGCGCACGAGCCGCCCTCAGGAGTTGGATTCGATGATCCTGTCCGCGGCGTCGCGCTTGACACGTAGCGCGCGCCTAATCTGCTAGCGTCCCGGTCGCCACGTTGGAAGGTGTCGGAATGACGCCCAACTGGGTTAGCCAGCTGAGCTGGTCGAGGATGTTCCAGTGCTGGACGATCCGCCCGTCGCGCACACGCATGATGTCGACGTATTCGAAGGTCACGCGCCTGCCAGTCGCTGGAACGCCAGCGAACTCCCCGGTGTTGGTACCCGACATCGTCTTCTTGGTCACGACCTGGTCGCCCTCGGCGATCATGTCGTTGATGGTGAACGTTGCGTCGGGGTACGCCTGGGCGAACGCCTGAAGAAACACCTTGCCACCTTCCCGATCCGACGGGACGCCCGGAGGGCTGCTGAGGTTGACGAAATCCGGGTCGTTGAGTTCGTCGTAAGCGTCGAAGTCCTTGCCGTTCTGGACTTCCTCGACGAACCGCCTGATCACGGCCTTGTTCCGCTCGGTCTGATTGCGGTCTTCCATGTCTGTCACCACCTCGGAGTCCGCGGCGTCGACCACCGACGCCGACAGCACCTAGCGTCACCGGGCACCGTTCCCGACCGACAGAGAATCCCTTCCCGACCGTCCGGGAAGCCGCCGCCGACCACGACACGTCCAGATGCCTTGCCTCGTGCATCAGCGGCGACCACACCCGGGCAGACACGGTCCACCACGTGGACTGACTTACGGGCCGGGAATCAACGCGTAACGTCTGGAGTCGAACGGTAGCGATGAAGGTCGCGACTTCCTCCAAAACACTTGTAGCAAAGAGGTTTCGGCAACGAGGCGCAACATCAGGTAGAGCCGTCCGATCACCAGCGGGTTCGGGGTCCGAGTCCCTGGCGGCGCACAAAAGCCCAGGTCACCAAGGTGCCCTGGGCTTCGATGTGTCTGGAACAAACCACAAACTGACCACTTTGCCCTTCTGACTCACCATCGCGTGCGTCCGGCAGATGGCTCAGCTGCCCTCTGCGACCTTCACCGGATCGTGACTATGCGTCACATCACATCACATCAGTTCAAGGTTCGGGTTCGGATCCGGGATGCGACGTCGGTCGCGCAGATGAAGGCAGGCGGAGTGTCGGGGAAGCGCACCCCGTCTGTCTCCGGACAGTCGCGACTCCGGAGACTCTGCACTACCGATCCAGGGTCTTGTCAGCGTCCGTCCACGAAGAGCAGTCGGATTGCGGACCGCAACGACTGTCCTGACCCGATCAGGACCAATCAGACCTCGACGGCACGCAAACAGCCGATCGATGCGTCAGGCGAAGTCGCTGGTGAAGTCCGCGGTGTTCCACTGTTGCGGCTTCATCACGTACAGGAGATCGCTCTCCGGCCCGCCTGCCTCCTCCCATTCCTTCGTGTACGTCGTACCGAAGTCCTCACCCAGGTAGCGGATCGCCATCGGAAGCAGATCCTTCGTGACGTCGGGCGGCCGGATCTCGGCGACCGGGCCTTCCACCGTGACATAGCGGTACGGAGTCGCCTCCGACTGGACGACGAGGACGAACCGCCGAGCGGCCTCGATGGCGACGCCCTTGCGGGACTTCGCATTCATGATCACGGTCACGCCGTTCTCCGGCGAGTAGTCGTACCACACCGGCGCGCTGACCGGCGCACGGTCCGGATCGTCCGACGTGACAGCAAGCACCCCGACACGTACGTCGATGAGAAAGGCCTCCCGCTCGGCCCGGGTCATACGATCTGGCATCCGAATACCTCTCCTCTAGGTCGTTGACCTAATTATAGGTCAACGACCTAGCCGACGGTAAGGTGCGAAGGTGACACCCTTGTTCAGCGACCGTGGAGCCGCGCGGCGCGACGCCGTACTGGCCGTGGCGCGAGGACTGCTGGTCGAGGACGGGTTCGACCAGTTCGTCCTGCGGCGGGTCGCGGCGAAGGCCGGCATGAAGCTGGGAAACCTGCAGTACTACTTCGCGACCCGCGACGACCTGCTCGAGGCGCTCATCCGAGCCGAGTTCGAGCACGATCTTGCAGCCGTACGGCGGGCCACGACCCTCGACGGTCTGGCGGAGGCCGCACACGAACTGGTCCGGAACTGGACCACGGGGGCAGGCAGCATCTTCGGCACGATGTCACTGCTCGCGTACCACGACGCACGATTCCGCCGACTCAACCATGAGATCTACGAGGCCTTCTACCGTGAGCTCGGCGTCCTCATCCGACAGGTGTCCCCAGGACTGACCGATCAGGAGATCAGGATGCGCGCGCGACTGATCACTTCTGTCCTGGACGGAGTCGCCATGCAGATCCACGCCGGCGCCGCCAACCGCACCGAACTGGTCCGGCGCGCGGCGACCCTGCTCACCACCATCGCGACCGACACAGGCCAACTGCCGTCACCGCCCGCCGGCAAACATCCCTAGCCGATGCACTCCAAGAACTGCCGAGGCATCGCGGTGAACTGACGTGACGCGCTATGTCTGAACGCACGTCGAATCTCGACTCACCGGTCGCAGTCTTCAGACGTCCGCGCAACCACCGGAGGGTTCGTCGGGTGAGATGCCGCGCACCAGCAGGCCAGGTGTCGCGCCGGCCGGGGCCTCCCAGCGGGTCGCGTAGTGGTCGAGGAAGATCTGCCCGACCAGCTCGCCCCGGCTGCGCACACCGGTCTTGTCGAAGATCGACTTGAGGTGGTCCTGCACGGTGTACGGCGACATGGTCAAGGCGCGGGCGATCTCCTTGGTGACCCGACCCTGAACGCACTGCACGGCCACCTGGCACTCCCGGTCGGTCAGGCCGTACGAGAGGGCGATGACCGGCGCGACGTCCTGCGGGGTGGCGGGATGGATGATCACCGCGGTCCTGTCGCCGGTGCCTCCGCTGAGCCGGGTGCCGTACAGCAGGAGCCAGGCGCCGGAGCGGGTCCGGACCCTGGCTCGGGCGGCCAGCTCGAGGGGGTCGGTGCCGGGCGTGATCGCGCGGGCCCGGGCAGCGATCGCCTGCACCGTCTTCGACTCGCTCGGTGAACTCGGTGGAGGGTCTTCGACAAGCTCGCCGATCCACCGCTCCGCGGCGCCGGAGATCGACTCCGGCTCGCCGTGCTCGTCGAATACGACCACCCCTGGGCCGTGGTCCACCGGCCCTCCGACGTACGGCGAGATCGGCCGCGCCAGCATGGCGCGGCGCAGACCGGTCGCGATCACGGGAGCCAACGTGGCCAGCGTCCGCACCTCCCCCTCGGTGAACCAGGCTTCGTCGGCGCGACGCAGGAAGGCCGCCGCGCCCCAGTAGATGCCATCGGCAACGAGCGACACGCGCAGCTCGTCGCCGAATCCGTGGTTCTCTTGGGACCGGTGCCGAATCGAGCGGGACAGCTCGCCGTGGGTGTCGATGCTGGTCGCACCGGCGATCCGGCCGCTGCGGGCGAGGAAGGACCACTTGTTGACGTCCTCGATGACGTACTCGTGATGGGCCAGCCACGAGCCGGAGCAGCCGACGTTCCGGTTGACGCTGCCGGTGAACAGGATCGTTCCCGGGTCGACCGTGTGGCAGCACCAGGCGTGGAAGGGGATGGCGGTCGCGAGCACATCGGCTACAGCGGCGCCGAAGTCCACCCACGTCATTCCGCCGCCACCCAGCCGCTGGATCTCGTCGCGGATCCGCGGTGCCAAAGTCCCGGTCACCTCTGCAGAGTACGGCGCGGCCCCTGTCCGGCGGCACCCCCAGAATCGTGGGATTGCGGCCACCTGAAGCCGCTCCGCACGCTGAGGGCATGACGACCACAGACACAGCCCCCACGGGGGATCTCCACGACATGACGCCGAACCGGATCTTCGAGATCGCGCAGGGCTTCATGGCCAGCAAGCACCTGTTCGCGGCGTGCGAGCTCGGCGTGTTCGAGGCGCTGGGCGAAGGGCCGGTGGATCTCGCCGGTCTCGCCGCCCGCACCGGTCTCACCCGGCGTACGGCACGCATCAGCGCGGACGCCATGGTCGCGATCGGCCTGCTCGAGCGGCATGGCGACCGCTACGCGAACAGCTCGGTGGCGGCCACCTTCCTGTCCGGCGCGACCCCGGCCGACTTCCGGCCGCTGCTCAGGTTCTGGGACCGGCTCAGCTACCCCGCCTGGGAGGACCTCGCCGGCGCCCTCGGCCGCGGCCGGCCGGCCCACGAGATCTTCGAGATCGACGACGACCTGGTACCGATCATGTCGGCCGGCATCGCCGCCGCCACCGCCGCGGCCTGCCATGCCCTTCCCGAGGCGGCCGCGCTGCCTGCAGGAAGCCGGCTGCTGGACATCGGCGGCGGCACCGGTTCCTGGTCGATCGCCCTGGCCGCGGCCGACCCGGCCCTCACCGCGACCGTCTTCGAACTCCCCTTCGTTGCGCCCGTCGCAAGGGAACAGCTGCGCGCCACGGCGTACTCGGACCGCCTCGACGTCCACGTCGGTGACATCCTCGTGGCCGACGACCTGCCGCGGGGGTACGACGCCTTCCTGCTTGCCAACCTGGTGCACTGCTTCGCTCCGGAGACCAACCAGTCGATCCTGCACCGGATCCGCGCCGCTGCCGAACCCGGGGCCCGCCTGCTGCTCGCCGACTTCTGGACCGACCCGACCCACACCCAGCCGCTCCCGGCCGCGCTGATGGCTGGCGAGTTCGCGATCCACGTCAACGACGGCGACGTCTACAGCGTCGAGGAAGGCACCGCATGGCTGCACGACACGGGCTGGCGCTGTCTCGATCACCGGCTGCTGGCCGGACCGATCAGCGTCATCGTCGCCGAGACCGCTTGAACAGGAAGGGCGTTTCGCGATGATCTCGCACCAGGTAGCGATCATCGGCGCAGGCACGTCCGGTGTCTCGGCGGCCGTGGCCCTTGCCGATCGCGGCATCAAGCCGCTGCTCGTCGACCGGGCCGACCAGGTCGGCTCGTCGTGGCGCAGTCGCTATGACCGGCTGCGTCTGAACACCGGCAGGCAGTTCTCGCATCTGCCGAACCGTCCCTACCCGAGTGGGACACCGACCTTTCCCACACGGGACCAGGTGATCGACCACATCGAGCGCCATGCGAACGAAGACGGAATCGAACTGTGCATGGGCTGCACGGCAGCACGGCTCGACCGAGCCGACGGGCGTTGGCGGCTGGCAACTTCCACCGGCGACGTCGAAGCTTCCCAGGTGGTGGTTGCCACTGGCTTCGATCACGAGCCCTTCATCCCCGATTGGCCGGGGCGCGACGAGTGGCCAGGCGGTCTGATTCATTCTTCGCAGTACCGGAATCCGTTGCCATACAACGGCAAACGGGTCCTGGTGGTAGGACCGGGCAGTTCCGGCATGGAGATCGCCTACGACCTGGCCACGGGCGGTGCGGCCAAGGTGTGGCTCGCCGTTCGCACGCCGCCCAACATCATGCTCCGCCAGGGACCCGGGGGTATACCGGGCGACTTCATCGCGACGCCGCTTTACCACGCCCCGGTCCGGATCGCCGATGCGATCGCTCGGTTCAGCCGGAGGATGGACATCGGGGACCTGCACGAATTCGGACTCCCGGTGCCCGCCGAAGGCATCTTCGCGCGGAGCTCGCGGCTCGGCGTGGCCCCGGCGATCCTGGACAAGGACGTCATCGCGGCCATCCGGGACAAGTCCATCGAGATCGTCCGCGGCGTCGAGGCCCTCGACGCCGCAGGCGTGGCGCTGGCGGACGGAACGCGAATCAACCCGGACGCGATGGTCTGCGCGACCGGCTTCCGGAGAGGCCTCTCGCAGCTGGTTGGGCACCTCGGCGTGCTCGACGAGCGGGGTTGGCCGAAGACCACTGGCGAAGAGCCCGCCGCGGACGGCCTGCGGTTCATCGGGTTCGTGCCGAGACCGTCACAGATCGGATTCACTGCCAAACAAGCCCGACGCGCGGCAAAAGCGATTGCCCAGGAACTGCGGCGGAGCGAGCAAAGCAGCCAGGACCCGATCCGCGGCAACACGGGCCGGGTCGGTGGGTGAGCCGGCCTGGAGACCTTGCTGGTCAGCCGCCGTTCAATGGGTCGTACGCCGGGGCGAAGCGGAAGTGGTCGAAGTCGCCCCAGCTGAGGGTGGATCGGCCGAGGCCCTTGATCACGGTCTTGGTACCGCTCGCGTGGCCGACGGTGTACAGCCAATAGCCGCCGTTGTCGCGGTCGATCGCGAGGACGACCGAGCCCGTGCCGCACGGGGCCGCGATCATCTTCTCGAAGCTTTGCCAGCTCGACGTGCGGACCGGGGTCGCGACCGGCTTGAGCGGGCTGGTGGTCGGGATCTTCAGCGTGTACAGCCCGCCGGCCCGGTTGTTCACCA
Organism: Kribbella soli; assembly: GCF_004331345.1. Taxonomy (GTDB): domain Bacteria; phylum Actinomycetota; class Actinomycetes; order Propionibacteriales; family Kribbellaceae; genus Kribbella; species Kribbella soli. The sequence continues at coordinate 1,610,134 of NZ_SJJZ01000003.1, forward strand.
GGAACATGTCGTACGTCGCCGTCGTGGCGATCAGCGCGAACGCCTTCATCGTGCTGAGTCCGCCGACGTAGCCGGTGTTGCGGAAACCCGTGCCGAGATCGGTCCAGCGCCCGAACCGGCCGGATGCGTCCTGCGCGTACAGCGTCGTACGCGACGGCTTGCTCGCGGCCGTCGCCTTGTACCGCGCCTGGACGAGGAAGCGCAGGTTGCCCCAGCCACCGCCGTACCTCTTCAGCACGTTCGATCCCCGCATCAGCGAGCCGTCGGAGCGGACGATGGCCGAGCTGTCGTACAGGTACCCGCCCATGACGATCTTGCCGACCCGGGCCATCCGCGCACCCGTCATCGGAGTCTCACTGAAGGTCGTGGGCGTGACACCGACGCCGAACGGCGACTGGTAGATGTTGGAGGTGCGCAGCGCCGGCCCGACCGTCGGTGGTGCGGTGGCAGTGACGATCTGCTTGTTCTGACCCCACTGCGCGTTGAACGAGCCGACTGCCAGGACACAGGCCGCGGAGGCCCCTGATGCTCCGGAGGCGGTGGTGGGCACCGCGGCCGTAGCCGGCGCCGCCTGACTCGTCTGGACCGCCTGGGCCGGTTGGATCGCCGTGCCGAGGGTCAGTGCCAGACCGGCGGCGCCGGTGAGGCCGATGGCCTTGCGGAACATCTCGTGGTCCTTTCGATCAGTCGCCGTTGGCGATGTCGTAGACGGGAATCGGAACCCAGCGGAAGTACACCGGGTCGCCGAACGTCCCGGTGACCTTGCCGAGGGACTGGATCAGCGTCGACAGGCCGTTCGCGTGACCGACGGCGTACAGGTAGCCGGACTTGGTGTCTTTGTCGATGCCGACCAGGAGCGTACTGTTCCGGCCGCACGCCATAGCCGAAAGCACCTCGAAGCCCTGCCAGGTGCGGGTCCGGACCGGCTTGACGATCGGCTGCATCGGCACCGACGACGGGATCCGGATCGTGTAGAGCGCGCCACCACGGGTGTTCGCGAGGAACGTGTCGTACGTCGGGGCCTTGCTGATCAGCGTCATCGACTTGACCGCGGCGAACCCGGCGTACGAACCGTTGCTCGCCCACGTCCCGTTGACGATCTTCCACCGGTACAGCACGCCGTTCTCGCGCATCCCGTAGGCGACCGAGCGACTGAAGTCGCCGTCGATGGTCTCGTACGTCGAGGTCTCCAGCATCGTGAACGGAGTCCAACCACCGCCGACCCGCCGCAGCAGGTGCTGCTCGTCGGGGTCGATCTGGCCGGTTGCCGCGTTGATCGCGTAGTTGCTCCAGTAGAGGGCGTCACCGATGACCACGTAGCCGTACCGGTCCGGGCCGGCGACGTTCGGTTCGCTGGTGGTCCGGGCGCTGAGCCGGATCTGCCCGGGCTGGAACGCCCCTTCGGTGATCCGCTGGTCCAGAACCGACGGCGGGGCGGTCGCGGCCACGTCCGACGACGTGTGCTGCCCGGACGCAGTGACCGACCCCTGCCAGATCTCACAGACCGCGGCGGCACGCTGCCCGGTCGTGCCCGCCGTCCCTGATGTCTCAGCGCCCTGGGCCGCGGCCGGCGTGAGGGCGGCGGCCGCGAGCGCGGCGCCCCCAGCCCAAACCACCATTCGTCGCTTCATGTCCGCCAGTCCTCCCCGCGCCCCTCGGCGTCCCCGGACGCTCTATCCACTAGATACCGGGCAGGCACGAAAAGTTGCTACCCGCTCGGACAGCATCGCAGGGACAGCCGCCCAGGACGCGATCCGGCGCATGTCCCGCGTTCTTCACCTCTCAAGCGCTACGCATCTCGACGCACAACGGAAGCGACGGGATCGATGCGATGATGCCTCGATGAGCATTCGGACGAGTGAGCTGACAAGGCTGCTCGAAGCTGAAGCTGCGCGATTCACCTTGCAGGTTCCGGACGACACGGCACCAGCGGGCGTCGTGGAACTTGAGTCGCTGCGCGAACGCAAGCCTCTGGGCATAGGGATCTACGTCAAGCGGTTGACGACCGGCGAGGAGGCCGCGGTTCGAGCCGATGTCGTCTTCGAGACCCAAAGCGTCATCAAGCTGGCTGTCGCGATCAGGTGCTATCAGCTCGCTGATGACGGGCGGCTGGACCTCGACGAGCGGATCCGCGTGACGAGGTCGGACATTGTCGGCGGCTCGGGCGTTATCCGGTACTTCCAGGAAGGCTTGGAGCCGACGGTGCGGGATCTGCTGACTGCGATGATCGTGGTGAGCGACAACAGCGCGACCGATCTGCTGCTCGCCAGGGTCGGGGGCGTCGCCGATCTCAACGCCTGGCTGGCCGCGTCCGGGTACACGCAGACGCGCATGGCGCAGAGCCTCCTCGATGCCGATCGACTCCCGTACGTGCTCGCGGATGCGCGTCACGCCTCCCTCACGCGCGCCCAGGTCTACGCGTTGCGAAACGGCGATCCGCAGTGGGCCGGGACGACGCAGGAGTGGCTTGATTCCATCGAGCGCGAGGTGGCCTCGCTGGCGGCACGACCACTCGGCGAGGTGCGCGCGTTGGCACAGGAGCGCGGCCTGCCGCTGCACTTCGGTCAGATGACGCCGCGCGAGGCCGGCCGCATGTTGGAGTCGATCGAGCACGCGACAGCCGTCTCCGGCAAGAGCAGTGCGGAGCTGCGGGGAGCACTTCGACAACAGCAGCTAGGTGAGCGCCGCCTGCCGCAATTCGTCGAGCATCCGGTCGGCCACAAGACAGGCGACAACCCGCCGTGGGACGCCAACGACGTCGGCATCATCTACTCGCCCTCGGGACCCATCGTTGTCGCCGTGTTCGCGAACGATCTCGGCGGCGTCTACGAGCAGGAAGAAGATCGGATCGGCCGGATCGGGCGCGTGATCGTCGACCACTTCGAACGGCCGAAAGCCACTGACCAAGGTTGATCCGACTGCCGTACTCGAAGTCCGGTCGCCTTGGTCATGGGCGTTCCCTCCGCCAGCTTGGGGCGGCAGGGTAGGGGGTGGTGGGCGAGGGTGTCCTACGCTCGTGCGCAGAGGGACGACCGCAAAGGGGGCGTTGCGATGGCGGGACCTCTCGTCGAGACCAAGCTGTTCTCCCCTGCGCCACGCACCGGGCTGGTCGCCCGGCCACGGCTCGACGGCCGCCTGTCCCGCGCCGGGCGCCTGGTCCTGATCTCAGCACCAGCCGGCTTCGGCAAAACCACCCTCCTCGCCGCCTGGCTGACCCGCCTCACCTCCGACCATGCGGTTGCGTGGGTTTCTCTTGATGAGGGGGACCAGGAGGCCTCCGCGTTCTGGACCTACGTGGTGACCGCGCTCGACCGTGCCGTTCCCGGCGTGGGTGCCGGCGCACTTCCGTTGCTCGCGGCCGGGCAGAGCTCGACCGAGGCGGTGCTCGTCGTGGTCCTCAACGAGCTGAGCGTGCTACCGGGTGAGGTCACGCTGGTCTTGGACGACTACCACCTCGCCGACGGTCCTGGCCTCCGGTCCGGGATGAGCTTCTTCGTCGACCGCCTGCCACCGCAGGTCCGGTTGGTGATCAGCACCCGAGCGGACCCTGGCCTGCCGCTGGCCCGCCTGCGCGCCCGCGGTGAGCTCATCGAGGTCCGCGCCGCCGATCTTCGCTTCACCCGCGCCGAGGCGGCCACCTACCTCAACGACGTGACCGGCCTGCATCTCACGGCCGAGGACATCGCGTCGCTCGAGGAACGCACTGAAGGGTGGGTCGCGGCTTTGCAACTGGCCGCGTTGTCGCTCCAGGGCCGTGGCGATGCCGCCGGCTTCATCGCGGGCTTCGCCGGTGACGACCGGTTCGTCGTCGACTACCTCGTGGAAGAGGTGCTGGATCGGCAGCCCGGTCCGGTACGACGGTTCCTGCTGGAGACGTCCGTCCTCGACCGTCTCACCGGCCCTCTGTGCGACGCCGTGACTGGTGAGCACGACGGCAAGGCGATGCTGGAGCAGCTCGACCGGGCAAACCTCTTCCTCGTCCCGCTCGACGATCAACGGCGTTGGTACCGCTACCACCACCTCTTCGGAGACGTCCTCCGCACCCATCTGCTCGAGGAGCGCGGCGAGGTCGCAGACCTGCATCGACGAGCCGGCAACTGGTACGACGAAGCCGGCGAACCGGTGCCCGCGGTCCGGCACGCACTGGCCGCCGGCGACATCGACCGCGCCGCCGATCTCGTCGAGCTCGCCGTTCCGGAGCTGCGACGGAATCGGCAGGAAGCAACCCTGCGCCGATGGATCGACGAACTTCCTGACACCGTTGTCGAACACCGGCCGGTGCTCGCCATGGGGTTCGTCGGCGCACTGATGGCCAGCAATGAGTTCGGCGACATCGAGCGTCGGTTACGCGACATCGAGCGGTTGCTGACCGGCCTTGGTTTCGACGGCGGCTCCGAACCCGGGGCCGGGTCGGCAGAGATCGTGGTTGTCGATCAGGATGAGCTCGCCCGGCTACCGGGCTGCGTCGAGCAGTACTGGGCCGCGCTGGCGCTCATCGGGGGAGACCCGGCCGGCACCTTGGAGCATGCTCGTCTGGCGGTCGACCGTGCTCCCGAGCACGACGACCTGACCCGGGCTTCGGCCGATGCCGTGTCAGGGATCGCCTCCTGGACGACAGGCGACCTCGACGCCGCACATCGCAGCTACACCGACGCTGCGAACGGGCTCCATCGGCTCGGCTACATCGCCGACGTACTGGGGTGCTCCATCACGCTCGCCGACCTCGAGATCACGCAGGGCAAGCTGTCTCAGGCACAACGGACGTACGAGAACGCGCTCGAGCTCGCCGTCCGCGATCCAGGCCTCCGGGGCACCCGGGACATGTACGTCGGTCTGAGTCAGGTCGCGTTGGAGCGCAACGATCTTGCCGCGGCCGCGGAGTACCTGCGGCGTAGTGACGACCTCGGCGAGCAGGCCGGCCTGCCGCAGAACCCGTACCGGTGGCGCGTCGCGATGGCGCTGCTCCGGGAGGCCGAGGGCGACGTCGACGCTGCGCTCGGGTTGCTCGCGGAGGCGGAACGCGTGTACCTGGGCGACTTCGCACCCAACGTGCGACCGGTCCCAGCACTGCGCGCGCGAGTACTGGCGTCGCACGGGGATGTGGTCGCCGCGCTGAAATGGGCGAGCCAGTACGGCGTGACCGTGCACGACGAGGCGTCGTACCTGCGTGAGTACGAACACGTGACGCTGGCCCGGATCCTGCTCGCCCAGCACAACACCGAGGGTTCGCAGCAGGCGCTGCGCGATGCCGCCGGGCTGCTCGAACGGCTGCTCACGGCGGCCGAGGACGGCGGCCGGAGAGGTACCGTCATCGAACTCCTGGCGCTCCTCGCGCTCGCGCGGCAGGCAGACGGTGACGACGAGGCACCGGCGATGCTGGCACGCGCGCTGGCCCTGGCCGAGCCCGAAGGCTACGTCCGGGTCTTTGTCAGCGAAGGGGCGCCGATGACCAGGCTGCTCACCAGCCTCGACCGGCACGGTCCCGGCCGGGCGTACGTGAGCCAACTCCTGGACGCAGCGTTCGGGCCGCATGACGTGCACGTCGGCACGCACCGGGCTGACCTCATCGAGCCGCTGACCGAACGCGAGTTGGCCGTCATGCGGCTGCTCGCCAGTGACCTCGACGGCCCCTCCATCGCCCGGGAGCTCGTCGTGTCGCTCAACACCGTGCGAACCCACACCAGGAACATCTACGCCAAGTTCGGCGTCAACAACCGCCGCGCCGCCGTACGCCGGGCTCACCAGCTCAACCTGCTGTCGCACAGCCCCGCCCGCTGAGGCCGGGCCGAAGATCATCACCGACTTCATCACATGATGTGAGGCTCATTCATCACATCGGCTCCTAGCTTGCAGATACCCGGAAGGCCCGCACCACAGGGCGGGCAGCCGGGATCGACAAGAGGAGCACCCCGTGAGCAACACAGCCACCGGCCGGCCGCAGGACCGCAGCTGGTACGAGATCCGCCTCCAGGGGCGTCTCGACTCGCGGTGGTCGGTGTGGTTCGACGGGCTCACCCTCACCGCCGGAGCCGACGGCACCACCACCATCCGAGGCCCCGTCGTGGACCAGGCCGCCCTGCACGGGCTGCTGCAAGGCCTCCGCGACCTCGGCCTCCCTCTCATCTCGGTCGCCCAGGTGGAGCCCGACCCCGCGTCGCATCCCAACACCGAAGATCCGCGCACCTCGAACACTGGAGACAAGCCATGACCACCACAGCTCGACCGACGACAGCCACCCGCGCCTCCGGCGACCCCACCCGCAATCACGCCCGCGCCGCGGGCTTCTTCTACCTGCTCACCTTCGCGGCGTCCCTACCGGCCTTCTTCTTCATCGGGTCGGCGGTGAACCCCGACCTCACCATCGCTGCCGGGCACGACACCGAACTCCTGGGGGCCGGCCTCCTGGACTTCGTCACCGCCCTCACCGGTGTCGGCAGCGCCGTGGCCCTGTTCCCGATCCTCAAGCGCCAGAACCAGGCTCTCGCCCTCGGCATCGTCACCTCCCGGCTCGTCGAGGCGGCGATCATCATGACCGGCGTCGTCAGCCTCCTCGCCGTCGTCACCCTCGACCAGCACGGTGCCGGCTCGGTCGACAGCACCCAGGCCCTGGTCGCCGTCCGCGAGTGGACGTTCCTGTTCGGTCCGGGCTTCATGGCCTCCATCAATGCGGTCCTGCTCGGCACGCTGATGTACCAGTCGCGTCTCGTTCCGCGGATCATCCCCACCGTCGGCCTCATCGGGGCTCCGCTGCTCGTCGCCGCCAACGTCGCGACCCTGTTCGGCCACAACGAGCAGGATTCCGCCATCACGATGCTCGCGACGGTCCCGGTCGCCTTCTGGGAGCTGTCGGTCGGCACCTGGATGCTCGTCAAGGGATTCAGGCCCTCGCCGGTCACCGCCGGCATCGTCAAGGTCGACTGACCGCTATCGTGAGGAGCAGGCCCTCCAAACGCCAGTTCTCGACTGCCGTGCGGAGGGCCTGTGAATCGCGTTGGCTGGGGCTTCATCTCGCTGTACGCGTTGGCTTCCATGGGGACCTCGCTGATATTCCTCGCACCACTGCTGGTCTCCCTGGCCTTGAAGGTCAACTCGCTGGTGGGCATCGAGCAGGCACCGAACAGCCTCGCGCTCGTCGCCGGGATCGGCTCCATCGTGGCGATGGTCGGAAACCCGTTCTTCGGCAAGCTGAGCGACCGTACGTCGTCGCGATTGGGTATGCGGCGGCCTTGGATGGTCGCCGGCCTGGTCGGCGGGTCACTGGGCATCCTCATCGTCGCGCTGGCACCCAACGTCCTGGTCGTCCTGATCGGATGGTGCCTCGCCCAGCTGTCCCTCAACGCCCTGCTCGCCGCTCTGGTGGCGGTGCTGCCGGACCAGATCCCCGTCACCCAACGCGGTTCGGTCGCTGGTGTTCTGGGCATCGGTCTGCCGATCGCGTCGGTGAGCGCCACCTTCCTGGTCCAACTGTTCACCGGCAACCGACTGGCCATGTTCCTGGTCCCGTGCGCGATCGGCGGGTTCTTCGTCCTGCTGTTCGTGAGCACGCTGAACGATCGCCGGCTCGACCCCGCGGACAAGCCAACCTGGTCATTGCGGCAACTGGCCGGCACCTTCTACGTCAACCCCCGCAAGAGCCCGGACTTCGCCTGGGCTTTCGCCAGCCGGTTCATGCTTCTGCTGGCCTACGCCCTCCTGACCACCTACCAGGCCTACTACCTGCTCGACCAGCTCGGCAGCAGCGAGGACGACGTACCGCACCAGGTCTTCCTCGGCACCCTCGTCCAGTCCGTCGTCCTCGTTGCCGCGTCCCTCATCGGTGGCCGGGTCTCCGACCGGACCGGGCGACGAAAGATCCTCGTCGTCACCGCGTCGATCGTGTACGGCGTGGCACTGTTCGTGATCGCCCTCGCCGACGACTTCAACGGCTTTCTCGTCGGCATGGCCATCAGCGGACTCGGCTTCGGCCTCTACGTGGCGGTCGACCTCGCGCTCGTGGCCGACGTACTGCCGGACAGGGCCACGGCTGCGAAGGATCTCGGCGTGTTCAACATCGCCAGCGCGCTCCCGTTCTTCGTCGCGCCCGCGATCGCACCGGCCATCCTGGCGATCGGCGGCGGCAGCTACGCCGTGCTCTACACCGTCGCGGGGATCAGCGCCATCGTCGGAGCCGCCGCCATCCTGCCGGTCAAGCGCGTCCGATGATCCTCAGAGCCGCTGTCCGAGCGCCCGCACCGTCTCGGCGGTGGCGATGGCGTCGCTGCGGGCGTTGCCGTGGCGGCCGTCGGAGCTGTAGAGGCCGGGGTCGGTGGACAGCGGGTGGACGGTGAGGTTGATGTGGATGGTGCCGAGTTTGTCGGCGAGGGCGGCGGTCCGGGTCGACAGGGTTTGCATTCGTTCCCTGAGGCCTGGTCTGAGCCAGTCGGCGACGGCCGAACTGTAGGAGATGTCGAACATGCCCAGCGTCATCACGTCGGCGCCGGCGTCCTGCAACGCGGTGATCATCAGGGTCAGGGCGCGGTCGACCCGGTCGGGGTCGTAGGTTGCCGGGAAGGCGTCGTTGCCGCCGCCGACGACCAGGGCGAGATCGGGGCCGAAGGCCAGCGCCGGGTCGAGTTGGGTGGCCAGGATCTCGCGGCTGCGCAGGCCGCTGACGCCGAGGTTGAGGTAGGCGAGTTCCGGGCGTACGGCGCGCAGTTCGGCGGCGATGCGGTCGGTCCACTGCAGGTCGCTGTAGCCGTCGACCGGTTCACACAGACCCTCGACGACGCTGTCGCCGAGGACGACGAAGCGCCGCCAGGGATGGCCGCCGAGCAGTGCCTCGCTCTCACCGGGGGCAAGGCAGTACGGGTCGGTCGATTCGTTCATGTCGCCTCCGCGGGGTGAGGCAGTTGGGGCGGTTGATTCGTTCATCTTGCCTCTGCGGGTGCTCGGGCGTCGAGGACTTGCCGCGGCCCCGGTGGAGCAACGGGTAGATGCTGACGATCAGGCAGGCGCCACGCGGCCGGCATGTCGCGCAAGCAGGTCGCCGATCTACTCACCTGGCCGAAAACCAGGAAAATTCCAGACCTCGTTCGCTGTCCTCGTCGCCATCGTCGGAGGACAGCAAGCTCGTCACCAGGGTCGTCCGGTCCGCCCACCGCGGGCACTTCTGCCCTGCCGAACTGTTCGCGACAGGTGTGTGCTGAGAATGCGAGGAAGGAGCCGGCCATGAGCGACATCGAGAACAGCCGCATCCAGAGCGACGCACGGCGCACCGTGGCCCGCCGGAGGACCATCGGTTCGTCACCCGAGCAAGCCATCCTGCGGCACCTGGGCGTGGAGCTGTACAAGGAACGCCGGCGCACCGAGGCCTCCGCCGATGAGACCGAAGTTGCTGGCCAATCGGGCGACGAGAAGCCGACTGGTGACACCACCGACCGGTGATGTTCGTCTCTGGAGCACGACGAGGCACGGCAAGTTCGCTGTCGCGGGACGCTATGTGGACAGCACTCCCGCGGCTGCTCGTGAGGTGGCTCATCAGCCGCGCTACCCGCAAGCCTGACGTCGTACACTCGAGCGCGACAAGGAGAAACCACCATGTGCCGACCGGTCACCTGCAAGACCTGTTCCAAGACCACCTGGGCCGGCTGCGGGCAGCACGTCGCACAAGTCAAGGCGACAGTCCCCGCCGACCTGTGGTGCCCTGGCCACCCGAAGGCTGAACGCCAAGGCGGCAGCTGGCTCGACAAACTCCTGGGCCGCTGACCAACACGCGGCGACAGCCGGCATCCGGACGCCGCCATACTGATGTGATCATGATGCGAGCCAAGGACGCCCTCTACAGAGCCTTTACCAAGCTGCACGGGGCCGTGCTCTTCCGGTCGAAGGGCCGGGTGTTCGGCCGGGCCGCGGGTATGTCGGTGGTTGGGCTCGTGACCATCGGCCGGAAGACGGGGCAGCGACGGACCACGGTCCTGACGGCGCCGATTGCCGAGGACGACCGCGTCGTGCTGGTGGCGTCATTCGGCGGCGACGACCGGCATCCCGCGTGGTACCACAACCTGCGCGCCGATCCCGAGGTCCAGGTCACGCTGCGCGGGACGACACGCACCCTGATCGCGCGCACCGCGACCGGCCCCGAACGAGTGGCGCTGTGGGAAAGGATCGTCCAGATCCACAGAGGGTACGGGCGCTACCAGCAACGCACCGACCGTCAGATCCCCGTCGTCGTCCTCGAACCTGCCGGAGGCCTGGACGCGGAGCCGAACGAACGGTGAGTACGGCGGATGGTCCCTCCTGAGTGTCACGTCCCCCGAGGGATCGGGGCCCCTCCGCCTAAATCGCAGAGTTGTAGACGGTGTACGCCACAAAACCAAGCCACCACAGGTAGGCCCGCAAGGATCCGCGCGACGCCAACACCCCAAGCACGGCCGTTAGGGGCGCGACGAGTACGAGGTTGACGACGTCCTGCGCGGTGGACGCATCAGCAAGCACGGCCGTCTCTTGGTGGAGATGCTGCCGGGGGCGGGCGATCCCCGACCGGCTCACGTGTCCGGCCAATGAGGCTAGTCATCCTCGGGCTCTGGCCTCACCACGTCATCTCGGGTCAGATTGCTGCGGTCATCGGCGGCCGAGAGTCGGTCGTCCTTCGAATCCATCCGGTCCAAACCCGCCGACATCCGTGCCTTGTGTCCAGGGCTGTAGTTCGCGTCACGAAGGAATGAATCGAGGCTGGCAGCCCTGTCGCGCTCATCGGCGACCGCGTCGCGGCCGTCAGCCGCCCTATCGCGCTCGTCGGCGGCCGCAATGATGGCTTGATTCTCCTGGTCGCGGCCCACCTGCGCAGACTCCCGGGCCTCGACGGCTTTCTCGCGCGTGTCCAACGCCGCGTCTCTCAAGTCAGCGTCGTGCTCGCGCCCATCGGCGCTACTTGAATCATCTGGCCGCGCTGAAGGTGTGGGTAGCTCGTCCATCGGCTTCCCTCTCATCGGCAATGCGCGCTGCCTGCAGGCCACGAACTCGCTGCTCACGGTCACTGCCACTCGCACACTGCCCTCTGAGACTACGCCCGCAGCCGCCTCTCGGCGCTGAGCGGCATTTCCGAGTGCCTCACCCAACTCAGCCAGCCCCACGAAAGCAGCAGCGACGTCCGTGGCGTTGCCACCCGGGCCGGCCGTCGACCCATACTGCATCAGGCATCTGCAACTTGATCAGCACGACGTTCCTGAACGACTGACCCTGCAGAACCGCTGCCGCGTCAAGCCAACGCATCTACTGACGATCAGACCAGTTCCACCGTTCCTGCTCCCCCATGGCTGCTGCTACCCCATGACAAGAGAGTCATCAGCAGCGGACGCCTCTTGAACCCGGCCGAGAGAATCGCACTACTTGTAGGCGACCGCTGCGCTCGCGGGACCGGTGAGGGGCAGAACCTCGACGTCGCGGAAGCCTGCCTGGCGGCACCACCCGGCGAAATCGGCGCCGGTGAAGTCGAACGCGTCACCGAACTCGATCAGCATGTTGAGTGACATCATCAGTCCGAATGCGTTCTCGCGCCGGGCGTTGTCGATCAGGTTCTCTATGACTATGTAGGCGCCGCCGTCGGGGAGCGCCTCGTAGGCCGCCCGGATCAGCTGCAGTTTCCGCTCGAGGTTCCAGTCGTGGAGGATCAGGCCCATCGTTATCACGTCCGCTTTCGGAAGCGGGTCGGCAAAGAAGTCACCGGAGGCGATGCTGATGCGGTCGTCCAGGCCGGCTGCAGCGACCGCCCGCTCGGCGATCGGCGCTACGACCGGAAGGTCGAAAGACGTCAAGCGCAGGTGTGGATGGTGACTGGCGAGCACGGCGCACAGCTGTCCGGTTGCGCCGCCTACGTCGCAGACGGTCTCATAGCGTGAAAAGTCGAACGTCTCGGCGAGCGCGTGGAAGTTGCCGAGCGATATGCCCGTCATCCCGTCCATGAACTGCTCGAGTCGCGCCTCGTCCCTGTAGAGCTCCTCGAACACCGGCTTGCCAGTGTGCTTCACCTCGTTCTGCGGCTTGCCCGTCTTGAGCGCCTCTGTCAGGTCGCCCCAGAAGCCGTAGAGCCGTGCATTTGACATCTCGAGGATGCCGCCGATGTACGTGGAGCTTCGCTTGTCGAGGAAGGCCGCGGTTTCCGCGGTGTTGCAGTAGCGGCCTTCGCTTCCTTCCCCGTCGCGTTCGAGGAACCCGAGCGCGACGAGCGCGTCGAGGAAGTCGTGAATCCCGCGCGAATGAAGTCCAAGCGCCACGCGGATCGCCTCGGCGGTCATCGCGTCGTCGCTGAGCTCTGTGAAGAGTTCGAGCTCAACCGCCGAGAGGAGCGTCTTCGACGGCCAGAACCCCATGCCCACCTGCATTACGTGAGAGGGGTCAAGTTGGGTCTGCGCCATAGATTTCTCCGTTTCTGAGTCAGCGAGCAGCAGGGGCTCCGCGGAGGTCTGGTGTCTGGACAAACGCGCCGGACCTGTCACCCCGCTGTAGTCGCAGTGCACGTAATGCGGCGACGCGACCAGCTGCGCGTGCCGTGCGGCCGTCCCGCGGTCGGCTGCCATCGGCTAGCTCTTTGCGCGGCAGGCTTCGCCTTGGATTCGGGTGACGAAGTGGTCGGTCTCGAAGTGTTGGTTGAGGTAGGTGAAGCCGGTTGCGCCTTCGTAGCGGCCGGTGCCGCCGGTGAACTCCTGGGTGCCGCCGGCGTGGCCGAGGCCGGTGGCGGTGTCGATGTTGCCGATGCTGGTCTCGAGGGCCGTGAGCGTCGCCCCGTCCTTGAAGGCGTACGTGATCGTGCCGCTGACTGCGCGATAGCCGGGTGATGTCGACGGTGGATCGGCACGGGAGCCGAGAACGAACACGGTCTTCGCGTCGAAGCCGTGTTCACCGCGGACGGTGCCGATGACGCAGGCTTGGGCCGGGGGCGGGCAGCCCTCCGTGACGACCTTGTCGTAGATCGTCGCGTCGATCTGCCGGCAGCGGGGTGACGCGTTGGCCAGGGATGTGCTGACGACGGCGCAGGCACAGGCGATCGCGAACGCGGCGATGCGCAGGGATCTCATCGGGCCTCCTGTTAATGGGTGTCCGCGGCAGCTTAGGAACGGCGCCGAGCCGGTGGTACGGCCGATTCGAGGTGTTCTGCGCCAGTCCAGTCTCGATCAGATAACGCGTCGCAGCGCGGCGAGTCCGTCCGGGATCCGGTCGGACGCGATGGCGCCGTACCCGAAGATGAAGCCGTTCGGGCCGGAGCGGTCGATCCCCCAGCGCGAGATCGTGCCAACACTCACGCCCGCCGCGAGAGCGCGCGCGGCAAGGACCGTGTCATCTGGTTGTCCGGGCGTGAGCAGCGCGGCCATATGCGTCCCGCCGATGGACTCGATCGGCTCGAGGATGCCGGCGAACTGCTCGCGCAGAGTGCCGATCAGCAAGTGATGCCGACGCTCGTACGCTCGCCGCATCCGCCGGATGTGGCGAGCCAGGCCGCCCTCCTCGATGAAGGCTGCGAGCGCGGCCTGCAGGTGGCCGGCGGTGCCGTAGTCGGCGACGAGCTTCGCGCGGCGCGCGGCTTCACCCAACGTCGCCGGAACGCCGAGAAACCCGACCCGCAGAGCCGGCAGCAGCGTCTTGGAGAACGACCCGACGTACAGGACGCGGCCCTCACTGTCGATCGCCTGCAGCGGCGTGAGCGGACGTCCGGTGAAGCGGAACTCCGAGTCGTAGTCGTCCTCGACGATCGCCGCGTCCTGCCGGGCGGCCCACGCGAGTAGCGCGGTACGGCGCGACTCGGACATCGGCATGCCGAGCGGAAACTGGTGCGACGGCGTCACGTAGACCATCCGCGCCTCAGCCGGGAGTTGGTCGACAACCAGACCCTCGCTGTCGACGGGCACCCCGACGACGCGGGCTCCGTGCGCGAGGAATCCTCGGTAGGCCGGCAGGTAACCGGGATCCTCGACTGCCACCGTGTCGCCCGGTTCGAGCAGAACGCGCGCGGCGATGTCGAACGCCTGCTGCGCACCAGTCGTAATCACGAGCTGCTCAGGCGCGGTCCGGACACCACGACTCACCACCAGATGTCGCGCGAGCACGTCACGCAGCCGGGCCGAGCCCGCCGGGTCGGCGTAGTTGACCTCGGTACGCATGCGCAGCTGGTCATTGAGTAGCGCTCGCCATCGTGCGAACGGGAACTGGGTGCGCCCGGGGATGCCGGGCGCGAAGTCGAATTCGGGTTCCGATCCGGCGAGATCCGGAACTGCGAGCTGCTCGGCGGCCCAGATCGGCCGCGGCCGGAGCGGGGACGCGGCAGGTGCGACCGGCGCATGGCTGCGTCGCTCGGTGACGATCGTTCCGATTCCGGCGCGCGAGCGGATCAGCCCGTACGCGGCGAGCCGCTCGTACGCCGCGACCACCGTCGCCCGCGACACCGACAACCGGGCGGCGAGCTCACGAGAGGACGGCAGCACGGTTCCTGCGGGCAAGGCGTCGGTGCTGATTCGCTCGTACAGCTGTGCGTAGATCTGCTCAACCAGCCCGCCCTCCTCGCCCAGGTGCAGATGGAGATCCATTCCGGCATTCTCGCCAACGGACCGCCTCAGGGTGAAGCGTCCTCTGCAGCGCGGGCGAGCCGAGGTCAGTCGATGCCTTCGACGATGCGGAAGTCGCGCTCGACGCCGTCGGCGAGGGCGACCAGGGCCTCCTGGTAGGCCGCACTCTCGCGCGCCGCGACGGCCTGCTCGAAGCTGTCGAACTCGACCACGACGGTGCGCTCGGCGATTCCGGCGTCGTGGGCGACGACCCGACCGCCACGGACGATGGTCCGCCCGCCCGCAGGACGGACGGCCAGACCGGCCAGCTTGTTGTAAGCCGCCAGCTTCTCAGGGTCTGAAATGGTGCGGTAAACGCTGACCCAGTAGCCCTTGGGCATGGAACCTCCAGTGTTGGGATGAGTGCATCTGAGCGTCGTGATCGCCATGGCGCCCGAGCAGCGCGCCGGCCTGGTCGGCGTACGGCGGTTCCGGCAGGGCTGTTTCGCGACATCGGCGCTCCCGTTGAGGTTGTTTTGAAATTCGAAACAACCTCAGAGATGCTAGTGTTTCGAATAACGAAACACAAGGAGGGTCATGCCGACGCCGCGCCCAGGAACACCGGTTCGTGGATCGACGACCGGCCGTCCGATCATGGCCGCGATGGACCTTTTCGGTCGTCGGTGGGCGCTGCGCATTCTCTGGGAGCTGCGTGCGGGTCCACTCGGCGCCCGCGCGATGCTGGCACATTGCGAAGGAATGTCATCCAGCGTCCTCTACCAGCGACTTCGCGAACTCACGGCAAGCGGGATCATCGCCCCCTCAGCCGAAGGCTACGAGCTCACTCGCCTGGGGGCAGCACTCAGTCACGCCCTCCGACCGCTCGACGAATGGGCGATCACCTGGGCGCAGGCGCAAGAACAGAACGATCAGAATCCTGCGGACGCATGAAGGTCGAGCCGTTGACCGCCGGTCAGCCGATGGTTCGCTTGCTGACCTTGTACTCGTAGACATCGGTTCCGGCCTCGTCGATACCGAAGCTGATGATCCGTTTCGGGTGAATGCGGATGATGGCGCCATCGAACCCTGTCTGTGCGAGGTCGTGTGCCCAGGCGGAGTCGGTGGGCTCGGCGAGGCGCCCTAGCCGTTGTGTGGACAGGTACTCGAGTTCGGCCTCGGTGATGGACATGAGGTGCCTTTCCAGGGGTGGGATTTCAGTGCAGCAACGCCGGTCAGCGCAATCTGCACGATGGTGGACGCGCTCGTGTTTCCGTTCAGCCGGCGAGTCGGGGAAACAGGCGCCGCGCGTTGGCAGTCGTCAGCGACCGCCAGGTGGCTCCCTCGACCGGCGGCCTGGTGGCGTCGACGGTCGCGATGTGTGTGTCGGTAACCGGGGCTGGAGTCCAGCAGTAATCGCTGCCGAACAGCAGGCGGTCCGGGAGGGCGAGTTCGAGGAGCGCCGGAAGCTGGCGCGGGAAGGCTGGGCCGGCGATGTCGTAGTACAGGCGACGCAGTTGCTCCACGGCGTCGGGCGCGTCCGGCTGTGGTGAGCCCAGGAACTGCGTCATGAACTCGTTGATGCGGTCGGCCAGGACCGGCAACGCGCCACCGCAGTGCGGGACGATCACTGTCAGGTTCGGATATCGCTCGAGCACTCCCGACATGAGCAGATCCGTCACGGTCCGCGCGGTGTCGAAGATGTACTCGACCATTGGGCGTGGCCGCCCGAGCGCCGACTGTTCCCAGCCCACCGGTGAGGTGGGATGCAGGAAGGCGACGGCCCGGCGTCGGTCCAGCTCCGCGAAGACCGGCTCGAAGCTGCCGTCCCCCAGGTACTTGCCGCGAGCATTGGTCATCAGTACGACGCCATCCGCGCTGAGATCATCGAAGCTGTAGGCGATCTCTTCGAGGGCGCTCCCAACATCGGGCAGCGAGACAGACGCGAAGAACCCGAACCGGTCCGGATGATCGGCGACCAGACCAGCGGCGTCCTCGTTGACTTCCCTGGCCAGCCTGCGGGCGCTGTCGTCATCTCCGAAGTGCACGCCCGGGGAGGACATCGACAGCAGAGCGGCCTGGATGGCGTTGCGGTCCATCAACTCCAGGTGTGCCTCAGGCGACCAGACCGGCCACCGGTCCATTCCGTCGGGATGGACATGGCCGGCGGCGGTCGCCTGGCGGACGTACGACTCCGTGACGAAATGCGCGTGGACGTCGATGAATTGGGACTCAGATGACGTCATGGCGCCTGCGGCATATCGGTCATGACGGACGGGGGCGCGGTCATAGCGACTTGGCATACCGGTGGGCCAGTGAGGATTGGCTTCCTTGTGTGAGGAGAGCGCGCTCAGCCTGCTGTAGTCGGTCCAGCGCCTCGGGTCCGGACAACCCCGGCACACACACGGCTTCGCCTCGGGCCACCGCGACTGCGGTCGCAGTGGCGACGTCCTCGGCGGACATCGCGTCCGGGCGGTTGCGGTTGGCGCCGCCAGACCACTCGGTCGCAACCTGCCCCGGGCAGACCACCGTGGCCTGGACTCCAGTGCCGACCAGTTCGGTCGCCAGCGTGCGGGTGAACGCGACCGTCGCCGACTTCGCTGCGACATAGAGGGTACGGGCCGGCAGCGCGGCTGCGGTCACGCCCGAACTGAACGCCAGCAACGAGGCGATCGTCACGATGGAGCCGCCGCCCTTGGCCAACAGCGACGGCAGTACGGCGTGCGCGAGGGTGACCGGGGCAGTCGAGTTGAGCCGCCACAGCGCATCGACCTCGGCGGCGGACACATCGCGCAGCGGGGCATAGCCCGCAGCGCCGGCGTTCGAAATCAGCAGATCCATGTCGCCTGCCGCGGCCCGCTCGGCCGCGCCGGCCAGCCCGCCGGGAGTGGACAGATCGGCGACGAGGGTCTCCACCGAGGCACCGAACCTAGCGGTGCCGGCAGCAACCTCTTCGAGGCGATCACTCCGCCGCGCGAGCAGTACCAGGTCGTAGCCGCGCTCCGCGAAGGCCAGCGCCAACGCGGCACCGATTCCGCCGCTGGCGCCGGTGACCAAGGCCTTGGGTCGAGGTGTCATGGCAATGGACTATAGCACTTGATATCTATCAAGTACTTGATGCTTCGCAGGTGCAATAGAGTGAGTCCATGAACACGTCCCGCTCGACGACCGATGACCCTGACACGCTGGATCGTGTGACCTGGGCGTTGCGGAGGGCGGATCTGGCCATGCAGGCGGTGAAGGAGCCGCCGTTGCGCGCAGTAGGCATGTCCGGCTCGAACTACGCCGTGCTGATGACCCTGCGGACCACGCCTGGCATCACCGGAGCCGAACTCGCCCGCCTGGTCGGCATCACGCCGCAGGCGGTAGCTCTCCTGACGGCCAAGCTGATTGAGCGAGGGCTGATCGAACGGCGATTGCATCCCCGGCACCGCAGCGTGCAGGAGCTTCACCTCACCGAGAACGGCCACGCGGAACTCGAGAAGGCCGAACGCATCATCAGCGACCTGGAAAGACACGTCCGCGAGTCCCTCGGCCCCCAGCGGTACGGCCAACTCCGCAAGCTCCTCGGCCAGGTCATCCAAGCGCTCCCTGAGTGGACTCCCCCGGAACCATCCTGACGAGCAACTTCGAGCAAGCAGGTGAGGGACCTCTGTGGCGTGGATGAGGGTTCCTCGCAGGGGAATGTCTCCTGTTGCCTGTGACTACTTGTCTGCGGCGGCGAAGACCTGCTTGGCCACGCTCATCGCCGACATGGCCTTGGGCCAGCCGCAATAGAAGGCCAGATGGGTGATGGCCTCGATGAGCTCGCTCTCGGTGGCGCCGTTCCGTTTGGCGTAGTCGAGGTGGAAGACGAGCTGCTCGGTGTTGCCGCCTGCGGTCAGCGCGGCGACCGTGATGAGACTGCGCTCCTTGGCGCCTAGCTCGCTGCGCTCCCAGACCTCACCGAAGAGCACATCGTCGGTAAAGCGGACGAGCCCCGGGGCGAACTCACCGAACATCTTCTGCGCGCCAGACGGTTCCTGACCGGCGTTGGTGTCGGACATGCTGCATCTCCTCGTCGTCGGTCCAGGACGTCATGGTGTCGGTTCCTTCCGGCGTTCCATCTTTGTGTGCTTGGCCGAAACGGAACAGGGAGGGAACTGTCCCCCTTACACGAGCCGCGTCGGATGTCATCGTGGAGCACATGCCCAGGAGCTCGAACCTCCGTGAATTGGGAGAGTTCCTCAAGGCTCGCCGGGCCGAACTCGCTCTCGGAGATGTGGGACTGCCCGACAGCCGGCAGCCACGGCGGGTGCCCGGATTGCGCCGCGAGGAGGTGGCTCTCCTGGCGGCCATCAGCACCGCGCACTACACCCGTCTCGAACAGGGCCGAGCACCGGCCACGGGCCCGGTTCTCGGCACGCTCGCCCAGGCGCTGCGATTGAGCGAGGACCAGCGCAGCTACCTGTTCGAACTCGCCGGAAACGATGTCTTCCATCGCCGTTACCGGCGCGCCCGGCAGACGGTCCAGCTCCACCTACAGCGCCTTGTGAACGATCTGCCCGGGATCCCTGCCTTTGTGCTCGGTCGCCGCACCGACATCCTCGCGTGGAACGAGATGGCCGCTGCCCTGATCACTGACTTCGGACAGATCCCGCAAAAGCACCGAACCTACGTCAGGCTGCTGTTCACCGACCCCGCCATGCGCACGCTCTACCCGGACTGGGAGAACGTCGCCCGGAGGGCTGTGGCGCAACTGCGGACCGAGGCGGCACGCACTCCGGGCGATCCGCGGATGAGCACCCTGGTCGGCGAACTGTCGACGCGGGACGAGCAGTTCAGAACGTGGTGGGCCGCTGATGTCGTCGCCGGCCGCGGGGTCGGAGCCAAGGACCTGAATCACCCGGTGGTCGGCGCGCTCACTCTCGACTGGGACACCCTCACGAGCGCGGCCGACCCCGAGCAGCATCTGGTCGTGTGGACCGCCGAACCCGGCAGCCGTTCCGCCGACTCACTACGCGTCCTGGCGTCCTGGGTAGCAGGGGACTGACGAGGCCGACGCCCGCTTCATCCACCTGTGGACGGTCCGCGTGCCACGGTCCAGCAGCACTCCTGGCCACCGTCGACGCCGACGGCAAGTCCCCGTTCCACGGCTACCGCCTGGTCGCCGACCTCGGCGCCGAGTACCGCGATACCGCGCCATTCACCCCGCACGTCGAGGTGGACCGCACCCTCTACACCGGCCAGAATCCCGGCTCGGCCGTCCCGCTCGCCCAGGAACTGCTCAAGGCTCTCGGCTGACGCCGCGCCGCGTCCCTGCCGCGGGCCCCCGGCCAGGGAGGGACAGAACTCTCCCTGTG
Organism: Kribbella soli; assembly: GCF_004331345.1. Taxonomy (GTDB): domain Bacteria; phylum Actinomycetota; class Actinomycetes; order Propionibacteriales; family Kribbellaceae; genus Kribbella; species Kribbella soli. The sequence continues at coordinate 1,629,986 of NZ_SJJZ01000003.1, forward strand.
ACAACCTCGATCACCGATGCGACGCTGAGGGCATGAACCGCGATCTCCACCGCAGCGACCTCGGCGCATTCCTCAAGGCACGCCGCGCCGAACTCGACCCGGCCGCCGTCGGCCTGCCCGCGGCGGGCCCGCGGCGTGTCGCGGGGCTGCGCCGCGAGGAGGTCGCCGTACTGGCCGCCATCAGCACCGACTACTACTCCCGCCTCGAACAGGGACGGATCCAGGCATCGCCGCCGGTACTGGAGTCGCTTGCCCGGGTGCTGCGCCTGGACGACGATCAACGCGCCTATATGTACGAGCTCGCGGCCAAGGACGACTACCGCCCACACCGTCGCCGCCCGCGTCCCAAGGTGCAGCCGCAACTTCAGCGGATGCTCGACGACATGGCGCTGACACCCGCCTTCGTCATCGGTCCGCGCACCGAGATCGTCGCCTGGAACGCCTTGGGCGCCGCCATGATCACCGACTTCGGGAAGATCCCCGACCAGCAGCGCTACTACATCCGGCTGCTGCTCACCGACCCGGCCATGCGCGAGCTCTACGCGGACTGGGAGGGAGTCACCCGGCTCGCCATTGCCCAGATGCGGATGCACAACGCCAACAACCCGGGCGACGCAAAGCTGGCCGAACTGGTAGGCGAACTCTCGATCCAGGACGCCCAGTTCCGACGGTGGTGGGCAGCGCACGATGTAGCAACCCGCGACACCGGCACGAAACACCTGCACCACCCCGTCGTCGGGGACCTGCACCTCGACTGGAACGCCGTCACCTGGGCGGCCGATCCCGATCTCCAGATCATCGTCTGGACCGCCGAGCCGGGCACGCCGTCGCACGAAGGCCTACGTCTGCTGGCCTCCTGGGCCGCCGACCCCGCCCACATGGCCACCGGCAACCCGACGTGACGTCACGCTGCCAGTCACAGCGGAGGTCGGCCCTGTGAAGCGCGTGACCTGGCTCGAGCTGTTCTTCGATCTCGTCTTCGTCTTCGCCGTCACCTCGGCGTCGGAGCTGGTGCACCACGATCATTCGTGGCTCGGCGTCTGCCGTGCGCTCATCGTCTTCATCCCGGTCTTCTGGGTGTGGGTCGGAGGCACGATGCACGCGAACCTGCACGAGATCGACACTGTGCGAGGACGACTCGGAATGTTCGGTGTCGCCTTCTGCGGCCTGATCCTCGCCCTGTCCCTGCCTGGGGCGTTCGAGGGCACCGCCCTCTGGTTCGGCGGAACGTACTGGGTAGCCAGATTCGGTCTGCTGCTCGCGATCCAAGGTCTGCCCCATCGCGCCGCCTTCACCACGTTCACCGTGGGTGCGTTCCTCACCGGACCACTCTTTGTGGCCGGAGCCCTCCTGCCGCCGGCGGGGCGAACGGCGGTCTGGGCCGTCGCCGCGCTGACCGACCTCAGCGTTCCGTTCCTGGCACGCAAACGCCTGAGCTCCGCGCCCTTCGACGCATCCCATGTCGCCGAGCGGTTCGGGCTGTTCGTGATCATCGCCCTGGGCGAAACGGTGGTCGCGACCGGAGCCGCCGCCGCGGAACACCAGCTCGACGCCCTCGGGCTCGCTGCCCTCGCCGCCGCGTTCGCCGTTTGTTGCGGCCTGTGGTGGGTGTACTTCGCCTTCTCCGCTACAGCCATCCACCACGCGATCGAGTCGTCCACAGTGCGCATCGAGATCATCCGACCCGTACTGTCCTACGGACATCTGATGCTCATCGCTGGGATCATCGGCGTCGCCGCAGCCATCGGTGCCGCCGTACGGGACCCAGCAGAACCCTTGCACCTCGACGCCGCGACCCTGCTCTTCGCCGGCACCTGTATCTACCTCGGTGCGTTTGCCTTCACACGGTGGCACATGTTCCACACTCTGGCCACACCCAGACTGGTCGCTGCCGCGGCCTGTCTCAGCCTCATCGCAGTGGCGCCCACAATCCCCGCGCTCGCCTCCGTCACGCTGTTGGCAGCGCTGCTGATCGTCCTGAACGTCGTCGAGCATCGCGTCGTCCCACAAACCCTGCACCGGACCACATGAGCAAGCTCGCCGCTGTTGCCACCAACTGAGGAGTACGCATGCAGTACAGCCGACTCGGGAACTCGGGGCTCAAGGTCAGCCGCATCGCACTGGGCTGCATGAGCTACGGCGACCCCAGCCACGGTCTGCACAACTGGACCCTCGACGAGGACGCCGCACAGCCGTTCTTCCGCCAGGCGATCGAACTCGGCGTGACGTTCTGGGACACAGCCAACACCTACCAGCGCGGCAGCTCCGAGGAGTACGTCGGCCGCGCCGTCAAACGCTATGCCCGCCGCGAGGACATCGTGCTCGCAACCAAGGTCTTCGGGCACATGCACGACGGACCCGGCGGGCAAGGACTGTCCCGCAAGGCAATCCTCGAACAAGTCGAAGCCTCCCTCACCCGGCTCGATACCGACTACATCGACCTGTACCAGATTCACCGCTTCGACCCCGACACCCCAGTCGAGGAAACCATGGAGGCGCTCCACGACCTGGTGAAGGCCGGCAAAGTCCGCTACCTGGGGGCTTCATCGATGTGGGCTTGGCAGTTCGCCAAACTCCAGCACGCAGCCGCCCTCCACGGTTGGATGCCATTCGTGTCCATGCAGGATCAGTACAACCTGCTCAAACGCGAAGAAGAACGCGAAATGCTGCCCCTGTGCACAGACCTGGGAGTGAGTAGCATTCCCTACTCACCCCAGGCCAAGGGGCGCCTGACCCGTCCCTGGGGAACCCAGACGGTGCGCTCATCGACCGACGAGGTCGCCCGAACCTTCGACAGCCCCGCCGACGAACCCGTCGTCAACGCCGTACAACAGATAGCCGAAACCCGCGGCGCCCCCATGGCCCAGGTCGCCATCGCCTGGCTCCTCACCAAACCGGTCGTCGCAGCCCCGATCGTCGGAGCCACCAAAACCCACCACCTCGACCAAGCGGTCACCGCACTGGACCTCCACCTCACCGACCAGGAGATCCAAACGCTCGAGATGCCCTACGTCCCGCAGAAGCCCTATTGGTATTGACGCTTCCAGGGAAGTAGCGCTCGGCCAGTACCACCCAAGCCGTCGATTGAACGAGGTTCGGCGCGGGTGTTAGGTGGAGACAACATCAGCTCGTTGGCACTTCGGAAGGACACCCCGGATGGAACTCGGTCTGCAGATTCCTGACTTCACCTGGCCGAACGGCGCGGCCGCGCTCGGACCGGAGCTCGCGGCTGTCGCCCGGACGGCCGACCAGGCCGGCTTCGGCTACGTCGCGGTGATGGATCACTTCTTCCAGATCCGCGGTGTGGGGCCGGCGGAGCACGACATGCTCGAGGCGTACACGACGCTCGGATTCCTGGCCGCTCACACCGAACGCGCCAAACTGCTCACCGTCATCACCGGCGTGCACTACCGGCATCCGGGCCTGCTCGCGAAGGCGATGACCACGCTCGACGTACTGTCCGGGGGGCGCGCCATGATCGGGCTCGGCGCCGGCTGGAACGAGGAGGAATCGCGTGGTCTCGGCTTCCCGTTCCCGCCTGTCGCCGAGCGATTCGAGCGCCTGGAGGAGACGCTCCAGTACCTGCTGCAGATGTGGTCCGACAACGACGGCCCGTTCAATGGACAGCACTACCAGGCCGAACGGCTGATGAACGTTCCTCAAGCGCTCAGCAAGCCGCATCCGCCGATCATGGTAGGCGGTGGCGGCGAGAAGAAGACGCTGCGCCTGGTCGCAAAGTACGCACAGGCGTGCAATGTGTTCAACACCCCTGATCTCGAACACAAACTCGACGTCCTCAAACAGCACTGCGAGAACGAGGGCCGCGACTACGACGACATCACCAAGACCGTCTACCACCTGATCGACACCGGCGAGAACGGCGAGAAGACCAGCGAACTGATCGACGAACTCGGCCGCCTCCACGGCCTCGGCTTCAGCGCTGCCATCGGCATGGTCCCGCAGGTCCCACGCCTCGACGTACTGGAGCGCATCGGCTCGGACGTCATCCCAGTCACCGCAGCCTTCTGACCACCCACTCCATGCCCCTTGCGACGAGAACCGACGGGCACGAGATCTCCCACCTCGAGGAGCGCATCGCGGACGGGAAACGATCCAACCTCCCTGGACAACGAGCGGGTCGTCCATCCTGATGCCGAGACCAACCTGCTACCCCGCAGGCTCGCTTCGGCAGGTCACTGGAGTGGCGTCGGCGTGGGCGCGGATGAGGGGGTCGGCGCGGTGGCGGCCGAGGTTCCACTCGAGCCAGTCGTTCTTGCTGGGCTCACGAGCGGTCAGAGCACAGTAAACGACGTCGTCCGGCAGCGTCGTGAGTACTGGTACGGCGTCGTCGGAGAGCCCTTGCAGGTAGTACCAATCGACTTTGCCGGTCGCGGCGTAGCGGTCGACGTTGTGCTGGGCGATCCATGCGTCTGGGTTGATGGCCGCGATCCCGAGAAGGAGGCCGGCGCCGCTGAGCAGCGCGGCCCGGGGCAGCCAGGCTGCCTTCATGGTCACGCCGGCCACAATCACTCCGATCACGAGCAGACCGAGCCAGCCCTCGAAGACGTCGACGAGCAGCCGGAGCTCGGTGAAGCCGTAGGCCTCCTGGTAGACGTGCATCCGGTAGAGCGCGGACGCGACCACCACCAAGGTCAGCAAGCAGAGCAGACCGAGCGACCCACGCAGCCAGGCCACGTCAGCAGGCGTGGCACGCGGTGCCTTGCGAGCGGCGGCCCAGACCACGAGCAGAGTGAGTGCAGTGGCCACAGTGAGCTGACCGAAGCCCTGGTGGACGTACTCCGCGTAGGTCAGCCCAGTGATGCGCTCCAGGTACTCGTGACCACCGAAGTTCGCAGTAGCCTGCGCTGCCAGGAAGACCAGGAACACCGCATCCACAAGCAGCACCGGCACCAGCCACTCGTACCGGCGCGCGACCGGCCGCACCGGAGCGCCCGCAGGCTCGACGCTGGGCGGATTCAGCCCCACGTACGTCGCTGCCAGTACGACGCCACCTACCGCCACGGTAATGAACGCACGCAGTACGAACGTGTCGAGATTCAGATCCGGTACGACGACGCCCGCCCACTCGGCGAAGACCGCATCGGCCGACGCGAACAGCAGTCCGAAGACCAGGACCCCCAGCAACGACCACACCGCAGTCCGCAGCGCCGCAGCACTCGTACGCAGACCTCTCACGGCCTGTGCAGAGCGACCCAGCCACGGCAGTCCCCGGAGCCCAGCGAGCGGCCAGGCCAAGCCGGCCAGCACGAAGCTCGGTAGCGAGCGGCCGTTCACCAGTCCGGCCATGCAGACCGCGACGCCCGCCAGCAGGCACAGGACCACGATCCATTCCGCATCCCGAAGTACGGCTGTCGCTGCCAAGAGCGCGCAGAGCGCAGCACAGGCCTGCGTGAAGCGGGACCGGCGGTTGACGCTGAAGCCGAGGATCACTCCCCCGGCTGCCAGCAGTACGACGAACGTGCCGATACCGATGTCGCGGAATGGCAGGACGATGCCGGCCAGCAGACCGACTCCCAAGCAGGACAGGACCGCACGGAGGTTGCCGGGCAGGCCGGTCTCCGGCCAGAACCTGCCGAACAGCGTATCCATCGCTGGCTCCGACACCCGCACTGGCGCTGCAGCGGGTGCGGGCGTCTCGACCGGCTTAGGCATGGCGGGCTCCCTCTTGACGACCTGAGTGTGTTGCCGTTGTTCGTGCTTGACGACCTGAATGTGTTGACGTGGTTCGTGCGGTAGGTCGACGCGGACGCGGGCACCCGTACTACCCGGTGCGGGGTCGACGAAGTGGATGGTGCCGCCGTGGAGATCGGTCACCCAGCGGGCGATCGCGAGACCCAGACCTGTGCCACCGCCACCGCCCGCCTCCGTCAGCGTCCCGAACCGCTCGAAGACTCGGTCCCGGTCGACGGCAGGGACACCTGGCCCGTCATCCAAGACTTCCAAGCGCCATCCGGTGGCTGTGGCCTCGGCGGTGATCCGGACGACTCCACCGGCAGGACTGTGCCTGGACGCGTTGTCGAGCAGGTTGGCGATCAGCTGGTGCAGCCGTGCTGGATCTGCCGGGACACTGAGGTCCTGCGGCGTGACGCGCACGTCGTACCGCACCTCACGACCAGTCACTCGAGCCTCGGCGACGGCCTGCTCCAGCAACTCCGCGGCCGCGACCTGTGTGGTGGACAGTCGAGCCGCACCGGCGTCCACCCGGGCCAGATCCAATAGATCCGAGGCGAGTGCCGAGAGCCGCTCTGCCTGGTCGAGCGCTGTCCGCAATGCGACGGGGTCCGGCTCGGCGACTCCGTCGACCAAGTTCTCCAGTACGGCACACAGCGCGGCGAGCGGCGTACGCAACTCATGGCTCACGTTGGCGACCAGCTCACGGCGTTGGCGGTCGACGGCCTCCAAGTCCTCAGCCATCCGATTGAAGGCCCGTGCCAGCTCCCCCACCTCGTCGCTCGAGGTCGCGGTGACTCGACCGGAGTAGTCGCCTCGTGCCATCTGCCGGGCCGCAGCGGTCATCTCGCGGAGGGGTGAGGTCATGCCGACTGCCAGCAACTGGGTCACGCCGAGGGCCAGGGCCACCGTGACCGGGATGCTGAGCCAGACAGGTACGTCGCCGACGGCCCCCACCGCGGCGACGATCGAAGCCACCGTCACACTGATCGCTACGAGCAGGCCGAGCTTGACCTTGACCGACGTGACCTGATCCATCAGCGGGCCGCTCACGTCGTGCTCCCGGGCTCGAGGGCATAGCCGACGCCGTGGACCGTTCGCACGCGGTCGGCGCCTATCTTGGCTCGCAATGCCTTCACGTGGCTGTCGACCGTGCGGGTCCCGGACGCACCCGGCCAGCCCCACACCTCGGCGTACAGGTTCTCCCGGGTCAAGACGTCACCCGGCGTCGCCGCCAGACAGAGCAGCAGATCGAACTCGGTCGGCGTCAGATGGACCTCGGCCCCAGCGGCCCAGACCCGGCGCGCGGCCGAGTCGATCCGCAAGTTGCCCACCTCGGCAGCCGGTCGGGCAGCCAACTCGGCAGCCCGCTCGACCCGCCGCAGCAGAGCCGCCACCCGAGCCACCAACTCCCGCATCCGGAACGGCTTCGTGAGGTAGTCATCCGCCCCCAGCCCGAGCCCGACCAGGATGTCCGCCTCGTCGTCGCGCGCGGTCAGCATCAGTACCGGCACCGGCCGCTCAGCCTGGATCCGCCGGCACACCTCATGCCCGTCGAACCCAGGAAGCATCACGTCCAGCAGCACCAGGTCCGGCGCGCTCGCCGCGAACTGCTCGACCGCTCCGGGCCCGTCCCACGCCTGCACGACGTCGTACCCGGACCCACGCAGCCGGTCAGTCACCGCCTGGTTGATCACCGGCTCATCCTCGACCACCAGAATCCGGCGGCCCACTCCGTCAACTACCACGCTCCGACCATAGGAGCCGACCTGGTCAGACAGACACGACGACTCGTGAAGGTTCTGTGCAGGTTGCTGGACCGGCCGCCCGAGCATCATCGAACTCGAGGCCGCCGAACGCCACCGGCCGCAGGACCTCGATCTGATCGTGACCGTGCGTCACTTCACGTCAGTGGTGAATTCGAATGTCAGCAGAGGGATCGCCTGGTCGAGGATCGTGAGCATTTCGGGGTGGGTCGGTGCGTGGCCGGCGAGGAAGTCGAGTTGGTTGGTGGCGGTGCCTCCGGCGACGATCGATCCGGGCTGGACGAAGGTTCGGTAGTGGTCCACGCCTTCCAGGGCGGAGACTTCCCGGCCGTCGGGGATCGACTGCACGCGGACCCGGTCGGCCGGGCCACTGCTGTAGTGCTGGAAGTGGACGGCCGTCGGTGCGTTGCTCTCGAAACGGGGATTCTCTCCGAGCGCGACCTTGGCGGCCAGTGCGACCAGATCCAGGTTGCTCGACCGGAGTGCGAGGTCGGCGAGATGTCCGCCGAGGCGGCCGTTGACCTCGATGATGCGGGGCCCGTGCGGGGTGAGTTTCACCTCGGTGTGGCTGATGCCGAACGTGATCCCGAGAGCCTCGAGAGCCTTGCCGGTCAACGCCGTGATCTCGTCCTGCTCGTCGGACGACAGTTGGCACGGCCAGAACTGGCCCGTCTCGCGGAAGGGCTCCACGAGCGGCAACTTCCCGGTCACGGCGAGGTGGCGGGTCTGCGCGTACGACGTGATGCTCTCGACCGAGACGTAGTCGCCGACCCCTTGCGCGGGCCGGCCGGACAGGTACTCCTCGACGACCAGCGCAGGTGTCCTCCTGAGCAGCTGATCCACCAGGTCGGCGCCGGTTCGCCGATCATGGACCAGGAAGGTATCCCGGCTGGCCTCGCCATGACTGGGCTTCAGCACCGCAGGCAGACCGACGTCGTCGCATGCCGCCGCCCAGTCCCCGGCACGCGTGAGCTGGTGACAGCGCACCGGATCGACACCCGCGGCTGCCAGTCGCCGCCGTTGCGCATACTTGTCCGTCACCAGCTCGACGACGTCAGAACTGTGGCCGGGCAGACCCCAGTCAGCCGCGAGTCGTGATGTGGCGCCGAGCATCCGTTCGCTGAAGGTCACCACGCCGTCCGGTCGCGAGCCTGACATCGCGTCATCGAGCGCCCGCACCTCGCCGAGGGCCCGCAGTACCTTCGATGCCTGCTGCGCATGGTCGGACGGCGGGACGACGAACACCAGCTCGGCGAGCGGCCGCAGGCTGCGCGCGATCTCGAACGGCAGCACCGCTCCACGGTCGTAGACGACCGCCAGCGTCGGCTTCCGCGCGGTCATAACTGGTCCGGTGCCTGTACTGCGCGGCGAAGACTCAACGGACGCAGATCCGTCCAGGTCCGCTCGATGTAGTCCAGGCAGTCCTGTTCGGGACCGCTCACACCCACCTCTGTCCAACCCTGCGGCAGCTCACGGCCGACGGGCCAGATCGAGTACTGCTCTTCCTCGTTGCGTACGACGGTGCGCTGGCTGTGGTCGCTCATCGTGCCTCCTGGCTCATGAGAGCATGTCCGGGTGGATGTGGTGGTGGAAGCGGTGGACGCGACCCGATGGGACGATCTGGCCGAGTTGTTCGGTCCGAACGGGACGTACCGAGGTTGCTGGTGCATGACCTGGCGGCTCACCAGCAAGGAGTTCACTGCCAACGGGAACGCAGGGAATCGCGCCGAGCTCGAGTCGATGGTGAAATCCGGGCAGCAGGTGGGCCTGATCGGCTATGCGGACGGCAAGCCGGCGACCTGGTGTTCGGTGGCTCCGCGTCCGACGTTCCCGAAGGTGATCCGGTCCACGACCATCGCTCCGGCCGACCCGGAGGACGAGTCCGTCTGGTCGGTGGTGTGCTTCTTCGTCCGCGCCGGTTTCCGTCGCAAGGGTCTCCTCGACCCGATGCTGGCCGCCGCGGTCGAGGCTGCCCGGAAGGGCGGCGCACGGGCGATCGAGGGCTACCCGGTCGACACCGAAGGCGGCAGCAAGCCGGGCGCCCTCTACACCGGCACCATCGAGCTGTACGAACGCAACGGGTTCAAGGAGCACATCCGCCCGGCGTCCGGACGTCGCGTCGTGATGCAGCGACTGCTCGACTGATCTGACCAGGGCTCTCACGGCGTCGCTCCGAACACCGGAGCGGGCAGCGCACGGTGATCGATCTTGCCGCTGCTGGTCAGCGGGAGCGTGGGCAGGACGGTGATCACGGCCGGGATCATCGAGCTCGTCAGCCGCTCGGACAGCCGCGACCGCAGCTGTCGTGGATCCACCGCAGCCCCGTCCCGGGAGGCGACATACGCCGCCAGACGCTTGCGGCCGTCCGTGTCGATCCAGACGGTGACGTAGGCCTGCGCGATCTCGTGATCGCGCATCAACGCCGCTTCCACCTCGCCGGGCTCCACCCGGACACCGTGCAGCTTGACCTGACGATCGATGCGGTCGAGGAACACCAGCCGTCCGTTCGGCAGCCGGTGGACCCGATCGCCGGTCCGGTAGAGCCGAGCGCCCGGGTCGGCGCCGAACGGGTCGGGGACGAACACGCGGGCGGTGTGTCCCGGACGGTTGAGGTAGCCGTACGCGAGGCCGGTCCCGCCGATGACCAGCTCACCCGGAGCGCCGTCCGGCACCGGCTCGAGGTTCTCGTCCAGGACGTAGGCGACGTGATTCGCGATCGGCAGGCCGATCGGTGGCGAGGTGTCCCACACGCCGTCGCAGTCGTGGGTCACCATGGTCACGGTGCATTCGGTCGGTCCGTAGCCGTTGACGAATCGGCGCCCTCGGTTCCACGCGTTCACCAGTGAACCGGGGTACGCCTCGCCGCCGACGAACACCACCCGCAGGTCGGGCAGGCGAACCGGATCGAGCATGCCGAGCACGGCCGGAGGCAGATCGGCGACGGTGATCGCCTCGTCCTCGAGCAGCCGTTGCAGGCGCCGTACGTTCAGCCGGTCGGCGTCGGTCGCGACCTGGATCCGCGCCCCGGTGAGCAAGGCCCCGAAGACGTCGAAGATCGATACGTCGAACACCGATGCCGCGAAGGCGACGATCCGGTCAGCAGCAGTCAGCTGGAACAACTGCTCCACCGCCGCGACGAAGGCGACCACCGACCGGTGCGACACGACGACGCCTTTCGGCGTTCCCGTGCTGCCCGACGTGTAGAGGACGTAGGCGACGTCGTCGCCCGCCAGTTCCTCCACCGGGCCGGAGTCCGAACCGCCGGCGGACCGGGCCGGCAGCCGTGGAATCGATCCGAAGACATCCGTGTCCTCGTCGTCGGTCACGATCGCACAAGGCTCCGCGTCGGCGAGGATCGCGCGGACCCGAGCGGCCGGCATGCCACGCTCCAGCGGTACGAACGCCGCACCGGCCCGGAGGATCCCGAGCATCGCCACGACCAGCCACGGATCCCGCCGTACGGCGAACGCGACCCGTGCGCCACGACGTACACCCGCAGCTCGCAGTCGCGCAGCCAGGTCGGCCGATGCGGCATCGAGCTCCGCGTAGCTGAGGCTTTCGGTGCCTGCGGCAACGGCTACGGCATCCGGTTGAGCCCCGGCCCGCTCGGCGAACCGGTCCGGAATCGACCGGTCCACAAAGGAAAGGTGGCTGCCCTGCCACCGCTGCTGGTCGTCGAGGACCTCGGCGGTCATCGGATCTCCCGAGCGGCGAGCTCCTGGACCAGGCGATCCACCTCGTCCACCTCGAGGCTCGCGATCTGCGCCTCGAGCAGGCCTTCGATCAGGACGGCCTGCGCCGCGATCGTTGGCCGCTCCATCAGATCTGCGATCCGCACCGGGACTCCGAAGAGCTCCGACAGTCGTACGGCGAGCTTCGCAACCAGCAGCGAATGGCCGCCGAGGCCGAAGAACGACGTCTCCACTCCCTCGACCTCCACCCCGATCAGCTCGGACCAGGCGGCCGCCAGTTCCTTCTCCAGCAGCGTGACCGGCGGTGCGCCGGCATCGTCCGCCAGCCAGGTGACAGTCGTTCCGCCGCGGTCCGGCGACAGTCCGCCGGTGAGCTCCACGGGCGACCAGGACAGCTCGTCGAGACGGCGATCGAGATCGCTCAGCGCTGCTCCGAGCCCATCGACGAATCCGGCCGCCAGCTGGCGAACCAGCTCGGCATCGCGCTCGTCCCGGTGCGCCCACTCCATCAGCATCCCGGTCTCGGTACGTCCCACCGCGACCATCAGCGGTAGCGCCGGCAGCCCCGGCGCCTCGAGATCGAACAGGGAGGTCTGCAGTCCCGGCAGGTCGAGCGCCGGGAGGTCGACCTGCTGATAGGTGAAGGAGACCTGCAGCAACGGGTCGTCCGCGCTCCGGCCGTACGACCGCGCCAGCAGTTCGTAGGGCAGCTCTCGCGTCGCCAACGTCCCGAGGACGGCCGCGCGCTCGTACGCGAGCAGCTCGCGTACGGTCGTGGCACCCTCCACGTCGACCCGGCTGACGACGAGATTCACGAAGTACCCGATCAGGTCCTGGTGGGCGGACTTCGTCCGGGCCGAAACCGGCGTACCGAGCAGCACGGCCGGTACGCCGACCGCCCCGGCCCACCAGCTCCGGAAAAGCGCCGCCAGGACGATGTACGGCGTCAGCCGGCAGCTGCGCGCAACATCGAGGACCCGCTCCGCGACCTCGTCCGGAAGCGGCATGGACTGAAGGCCGCCCGCGGCGGGGCCCGGCCGGCTGGAGAGCGGAACCGGCGGCGGTTCGCCTACCGCGTCCCGGGCCTTGCCGAGCAGACTCGCCAGCCGCTCGCCGCTCAGCTCGTCCCGTTGGCTCCGGGCGATCTCGCCGTACTGCGTGGACAGCACAGGCAACTCCGGCCCGTCGCCGGCGACCGCCCGCCGGTAGAGGCTCTCGAGCTCCCGCGCGAAGATCACGCCGGACTCCGCGTCCCAGACGATGTGATGGCGGACGACCAGGACCACATGCTCCTGCTCGGACAGCCGGTACACCCGTACGCGGACCGGACGGTCGCGGGTCAGGTCGAACCCGCGGCGGACCTCGTCCACGCACCTCTCGCGGACGATGCCTGGATCGGTGGACAGCTCCACCAGCGCGAAATCGGGCTCGGTACTGGCGTCGACCTCTTGCCGGCAGGTCTCGCCGCCGAAGTGGAACGTGCTCCGCAGTACGGCATGCCGCTCCGTGATGGTGGCGAAGGACTGCCTCAGGGCGGGTACGTCGAGTGGGCCGGTGACCCGCAAGCTCAGCGCCGGCGCGGACAGTGCGGCGGGACCGAGCAGCTGGTCGACGAGCCACATCTGCTCCTGCCCGAAGGACAATGGATACATCGCGATCAGCTCCGGTACGCGGGTCGGGTCAGGAGGCGGCTTGGACACGACCGGCGGCGAGCTCCCGCCCGACGATCTGCGCGAGCCGGTCGAGAGTGGGCGCTTCGAAGAACTCGGCCACGTCGATTTCGACCCGGTAGTGGTCCTGAGCGGCCGTCACGACCCGCATCAGGTCGATGCTGTCGGCACCGAGTGCGAAGAAGTCGTCGGTGGCACCGACCGGGGTGTCGCCGAGCACCGGCCGGTAGCAGTGTTCGCGGAGCTCACCGGGCAGTGCGGCCGCGCTGGTCGCAGCCGGGGAAATGTCTGTCATCTCGATTCCGTCCGATCGGTTGGCGGGTCCTGGGTCTGGTGCTGTACGCCGCACAGCTCGGCGAGCAACTCGGCGTACTCGACGGCATAGCCGCGCATCGTGGTCTCGTCGTACTGGTCGACGGGGTATCGCACGGCGAGCTCGAGCTCGTCGCCCCGGTCGAGCACGGTGAAGGAGACGTACGGCACGCCACCCGAGAGCGGCAGCTCGACCGACTCGATCACCAGGCTGTTGCTGAGGGACAGGCTTCGGCCGACCGACTCCACCGGCAGGTAGGTCAGCATCGTGTCGAACAACGGGTTGTCGAACGGTCCGCGGGCACCGCCGACGGCCTCGACCATCCGGGCGAAGGGGACGTCGCGACGGCGCAGTCCCTGGTTGAGCGTGTGCTGGGCCACGGTGACCGCCTCGCCGTACGGAAGGTCGGCGTCGGCCGGCAGCCGAACCGGCAGCGAATTGAGGAAGTAGCCGATCAGCCCGTCGGCGCCTTCCTGCTCGCGACAGGAGACCGGGGTCCCGAAGACGATGTCGGAAGCCTCGCTGTAGCGACCGAGGAACCGCGCGAAGGCAGCAGCGACCGCGGCGAAGCGGGTCACTCCCCCGGCGGCCGCCGACGATCGGAGCGCCTCGGCCGCACCCGGTGGGAACGGCTGCCGCAGCACCGCGCCCGGCAGCACGAGCCGTGCACCGGCCGGCCGGTCGGTCGGCAACGACACCGGCACACCTCCGGCGAGCGCATCCGCCCAGTACCGGACCCCTTCGTCGAGATGCTCCGGTGTGATCCGCTCGGCCACATCGCCGCACTGAGCACGCAGCGGGCTCAGGGCCGGAAGCTCGCCCGTTGCCGTGATCGCGTTGTACACCTGGCCGAGCTCGGCTTCCAGTACCGCCGACCCGTGCTCGTCGATCGCGATGTGGTGGAACGCGAACAGCAGCAGGTACCGCTGCGGCGCGTACCGGCAGACGTGCACCCGGAACAGCGGTCCCGACGACAGGTCGAACGGTAGATCGGCCTGCCGGCTCAGGAGATCGAAGGCGGCCGCGCGGTCCCCGACGACGTCGTACCCGATCTCGACCGGACCAGGTTCGCCGACCACCTGGAACAGGTCGGTCCCGTCGACGTCGAACCTCGTTCGGAGCATCTCGTGGCGGGCAACGACGTACTCGAGGCTCTGCCCGAGGATCTTCAGATCGAGAGGGCCACGGACGTCGTGACACATCGGCACATGGTGGGCGGCGTTGGCCGGGGCCAGCCGCCAGAGGAACCACTGCGCCTGCTGCGTCGGCAACGCCCGGAAGCGGTTCGGACGCTCCACGACCGCGACCTGTTCGGAGCGCGGGTTGCGACTGCGGTGCAGGATCTCCCGACGCTCGTCGGCGGGCAGGGCCAGCAGACGTTCCATCAGCTCGGTGGCCATCGCTCTTCCTCACTCCACGGCTGCCGCGAGGGCAGCAAGTCGTCGGGGTACGTCGATGTCGTCGGGCACTCGTGCGATCAAGACCTCGCCGGTCGCCCCGCGCCACTGCTCCATCCATTCGTCGGGTCCCTCGACGGCCGCGTAGGCGATCGGCCCTGGCCCCAAGGGATTCCGCGGCGGCGCGTCCACGACCAGGACCGGCGGGGTCAGGCCAGTGCGCTCCGTGAGCTGGTCCCGGATGGCGAGCACCGCAGGCGTGTCAGCGCCGACCGCGACAAGGACGGCTGTCGATCCGGATGCGAGTACGGCGACCGGGTCGTCGACCGCCAGGTCCAGGATTCCGACGCGACGTTGCGCGTTCCCTGCCAGCTTCTCGGCGAGGCCGCGGCCGTGTTCGTCGGACGTGACCACCACCAGTGGGGTCTGCCCGGATCCATCGGTCAGCCAGCGGATCGTCCCCGGTGCCGGGACCGCGCCCGCCAACCGGGCTTGGCGAAGTCGTTGGGCCAGCGCCGTCGCGGTCGCGGCCTCGACGAAGGTCCGCAGCGGAAGGTCGAGTCCGAGTTCCCGGCGGACGAGGTGACGGACCTGAGCCGCACGGGGAAGGTCCCCGCCGACCGCGAAGAAATCCCCACCTTGGACGTCGTCGTCGAGAACCCGCGACCAGGCGCCGAGCACCCAGGCCTCGTCGGCGTCCGGCGCCTCCGAGCCGGCATCGTCCGGCCGGGGCGGCAGCATCCGCGACAGGGCGGCCCGATCGATCTTGCCGTTCACCTGCACGGGCATCGGATCGACGATGCCGAACGCCGAGGGGACCATCACCGCGGGCAGCCGGTCCACCGCCAGCGCCTTGATCTCCTGGCGGAGCCGGGCCGGCTGCGTGCCCCGCCGTACCTGCAGGTAGGCCACGAGGCGGCGGGCGTCCCCCTGGCCGGTGACGGCGACCGCCGCCAGTTCGACGTCCGCGTGCGAGGCCAGCACGGTCTCGATCTCGCCGGGCTCGATCCGGTGCCCGCGGATCTTGACCTGCCGATCGTTGCGGCCGTGCAGCTCGAGCCGGCCGTCCGGCCGCCAGCGAGCCAGATCGCCGGACCGGTAGATCCGGGCGCCTGGTACGTCGAGATCGGGCACGAACTGCCGCGCGGTCAGACCCGGGCGGCCGGTGTACCCCCGGGCCACGCCCGCGCCGCCGATGCAGAGCTCGCCGACGGCCCCGGGCGGTACCGGACGGAGGCTTCCGTCGAGAATCCGGAGCCAGGTCCTGGGCAGCGGCCGCCCGATCGGGAGAATCCGCGGTTGGTCACCCGTCTCGATCGGCTGGCAGGCGGTGTACATGGTCGTCTCGGTCGGCCCGTACGTGTGCCAGAACGACTTCGTGCAGGCGGTCAGCCGGGCCGCCAGCGGCGGCGGTACGACATCGCCACCACAGGACACCGTCAGCTGGGGAGCCCCGGTCCAACCGCACAGGAACAGCATCTGCCAGGTCAACGGTGTCGCCTGCATGATGTCGGGCCGCCAGTGGTCGAGCGCCGCCATCAGCGCCTGACCGTCACGTGCCTCCTCGCGGGACGCGATCACTGTCTCGCCGCCGGAGACCAGCGCGAGGAACAGTTCCAGCATGGCGATGTCGAACGAGATCGTCGTGACGGCGAGCACGCGTTGGCCGTGCCCGACCCGCATCAGTTCCCGAGTGGCCCACAGGTTGTTCGCGAGCCCGCCGTGCGTCACTCCGACGCCCTTCGGGCGGCCTGTCGAACCGGACGTGTACAGCAGGTACGCGAGCGCGTCCGGCTGGACGACCGGCCGCGCTACCCGGTCGGTCTGCGGAACGACCAGCTCGCTGACATCGAGCTGCTTCACCTCGGGCAGATCCAGCCGCCCTTCCGCCGCTGTCAGGACGAGCGAAACGCCCGCATCGTCCAGCACGTAACGGATGCGATCGACCGGGTGCTCGGGGTCGAGTGGTACGCACACATGGCCGGCTTTCAGCACACCCCAGATCACGGCGGGCAGTTCCACAGCGCGAGGCAACAACAGACCGATGGGGGTCTCGGGCGGAAGCTGGAGTCCGGCGAGGTTCCCGGCCACCGCGTCGCTGACGGCGGCCAGCTCCCGGTACGTTTGCTGCGCTTCGTTGTGCCGTACGGCGACGGCATCGGGCGTGGAGTCGACCCACACACCGATCTGTTCACCCATGGACTTCGGCCGCCGGATCGCGGTGTTGCGGCCCTCGACCTCCGCGAGGTAGCGGTGATCCGCCGACGTCAGTAGCTCGAGAGCGGACACGGCTCGCGTGGTATCGCGCACTGCGTCGGCCAGCAGCACAGTCAGCCGGGCAGCGAATCCCTCAACCGTGCCGGTGTCGAGCACGCTGTCCGAGAAGGTCCACTCGATCTCCGCCGAGCCGTCGAGCACCGAGACCTGTACGCCGAGCTCGGACTCGGATCGCCGTACCGGCAGCTGGACAGGCATCGCATCGAGACCGCCCCAGGTGCCGTTGTCCACCGGGGCGGCAACAGTGAACGCCACCTGCACCAGCGAGTTGGAGAGGAGGTCGGACTCGGGACGCAGCGCGCGCGAGAGCAACGACAGCGACAATCCGGTCCGGGCTCGATCCGCGCAGTGCCCGGCGGCCTCAGCCAGAACAGCGTCGCGGAACGCCGGGTCATCGACCAGGTCCAGCCTGGCCGGCAACAGAGTGTCAGGTGAACAGGCGAGCAGATCGGCTTCGGCCGGGACGCCGATCAACAGGTCGGTCTGCTGCGTGTGCCGGTACAACAGCACCCGGAGTCCGGTCAGCAGAACCGTCGGCCACGGCACATCGAGCTGGGCGGCGAGTGACTCGATCTGCGCGAACAACTCGCGTGGCAGCACGCTGCGAACGGCACCACCGCTCCCGAACTCCGAGGCGGACCGGTCCGAAGGCCAGTTCGTGACGGTCGGGACGCCCGAGAGCCGTTGGAGCCAGTACGACAGTACGTCGGCTCCGTCCTTCGCCGCGGGTTCGGTGCCGCCCCGGTGCGGCAGGACGACATCCAGGTTTCCGCTCTCGCTCAGGGCTCGGTAAGCGAGACCGAGATCCGCCAGGAGCGCCGGCACAGCCGGTGCCTCGACGGCGATCGTGTGCACGGTCAGGACCAGCACATGGTCCTCGGGGCCGAGCCGGTACACCACCAGGCGGGCCAACGGCCCGGTAGCCAGGTCGAAGGCCGAGCAGGCGTCGTACGTCGCCTGCTCACACCAGTCGTCGCCTGCGTCGACCACACGAACAGGGATGGCCGGGCTGGTCCTCAGGCCGGCGGCCGGACGGCCGTCGACGTCGTGGAAGCCCACGGCAAGCTCCTCGTACCGGGCGGCCACATGGCCGGCCGCACGGTCGAGGAGATCGGTGTCGAGACGACCGGTCACGCGGATCGATCGACTGCGGTTCCAGATTCCAGCAACCCCGGTCAGCTGCTCAGCCAGCCAGACCGCAGACTGCCGGGGCCGGATCGGGACTGTCACAAGCTCGGCCATGGCCACACCTCCTGGAGCGGCATCGGATGAAATGATGTCGTGCGGCCGGCGGCCGCGAGGTGTCTACCAGGGCCAGTCAATGTCCATCGGAAACATCTGGATCACCTTTCTCAGAGAGCCGTCGGACATTTTTGGAAGAATGTCCGTGTCGATGGCAATTACTCTATGAAAGGGACCTGTAAACAGTCGTCAGCCTGATCGCTGATCTTTCTGTCATTGATTTTGCTGAGCTTTTGTCAACGAGCCGCCGACGCCGTGTCAACAGAGTGCGTACGGCAGTCGTCAGGCAGCCACGCCGAGCCGGAACTGGTAGCCCAGGATGACCGCCTCGGTCCGGCTCTGCAGACCGAGTTTCGTCTGGATCCGGTAGACGTGGGTGCGGACGGTGGCCTCGGAGATCACCAGTGCGGCGGCGATACCGGCGTTGGTCCGGCCGGCCCCCAACTGCTTCAGCACCTCTTGCTCCCGGTCGGTCAGCAAGAGCTTGGCGTGCAGCAACGGCGTCCGATCGACCGGCAGCTGGGCGGCCAGCCAGTCCAGCAGCGGCCCGGCCATCAGCGGCGACAGGAACACACCGCCGCCCGCCACCGACCGCACCGCCAGCGCGAGTTCGGTGTCGACCGCCGCATCGCTGACGATTCCACGGCAACCCTGCCGGATCGCACCCAGCACGACATGGTGCGGCACCGGCCCGGCGATCGCGACCACCGGGTGCGACGCATCGGCGCTGGCCGGCCGGCAGAACTCCTCGAGGACGGACGGCCCACCGGTGACCACGGTCATGTCGGCCGGACCTCGATCGGCCGGACCGCCGCTCGTTCGGTCGGCGACAACTTCGATCCCCTGTTCGGACCGCAGCAGGGTGGTGATCGCACCGGCGATCAGCGCATGCTCGGCGGCGACCGCAACCTTGATGGGCCGGGGCGGGCTCGAATCATTGTAGCGAGTACTGCCGAACATTGTTCCCCCTTGCTCCGAAAACACGTCGGAAAACGTTCTTGCCTCACAAGAACTACCGCTGAACAACATTTATCTGATCAGCTATTTACCACTGTTATAGCTCGGAGAGTGTGCCCGCGTTCGTAGCAGGCTACGAGCGCATGCTATTCAACACAAGTGTCATATGCTGCAACCTCACGGACCGTGACCGGTCGTGCGGGAATTGTCCACGTCTCGGTGGGGCCGGCCGCTGCCCGGCGGATCAGGAACACCGGAGCCGCGGACCCGCGCTCCGCACCGTCGAGAAGCCGGACGGTCGCACCGGCCAGCAGGGCCAGGCGGACCGCCGCAAGACGCTCCGGGCCGGGCTCGGCGTGGTCGAGTAGATCGACGGCCAACTCGTCACCCGGTCGCAGACTCAGCGCCTCCGCGATCACCTCGCCGACGTCTCCAGCCGATCCCAGACACTGGCGCACGATCGTCGGCCAGCCGTCCGCAGCGCTCCCGGCCTCGAGGCAGTCGAGCAGCCCTTCATAGGTCAGCTCACCGTCGCGGCATCGGATCGCCACCGCGTCCGGATGCCGTCGGCACGCCTCCCGCACGGACTGGTCGATCGACGAGTCCTCCGGATGCGGAGACGACACCGGTACCTCGGGAGAACGCGCGAACGCCCGCAGGATCTCGGCGTACTCCTCGATCAGGCCTTCGACATGCTCGAGGTCGAAGAGTTCGGTGCTGTACTCCACCCCCACGTCGGCATGCTCCCCGAAAGTGACGCCCCAGGCCATGTCGAAGCGCGCGGTGCCGTGGTGCATCTGCAAGGGCTCGACCTGCAGGCCGGCCAGGGGCGGCCCGGCCTGGTCTCCGCCGACCGCGAAGGAGACCTGGAAAAGCGGTGAACGACCGCTGTCCCGATCCGGCGCGACCACCCGCACCACTTCCTCGAAGCCGAGGTCGCCGTGGGCCAGGGTCTCGGTGATGCAGCGCGTGGCCTGGTCGACCAGCTCGGCGAAGGTCGGGCGGTCGGCGAACCGGCCGCGCAGCGCGACCACGTTGACGAAGTAGCCGATCGAGTTCGCGACGGCCGCATGGTTCCGGCCGGCCGTCGACGAACCGACGATGACGTCCTGCCCGCCGGTACGCCGGTGCAGCAACACCCAGAAGGCCGCGAGGCAGACCACGAAGACCGTCGTACGCCGCTGCCTGGACAGCTCCCGGACCGCGGCGCACACGTCGGCCGGGATCCGGCCGACCGCCACCGCACCCGCCGCGGTCGGTTTGGCCGGCCGGGGCCGATCGGTCGGCAGCTCCGCGGTCTCGGCGCCGCCGAGCTCGGTCCGCCAGAAGTCCTGGAGCACGCGCAGCCGCTCGTCGGAGAGCCGGCCCACATGCCATCTCGCGTAGTCGGAGTACCGGACCGGAAGGCTCGGCAGATTGGCAGGCCCCCGGCCGCATTCCTCGGCATAGAAGGCCGCGAGGTCACGGTCGAAGACGCCGAACGACAGTCCGTCGAAGATCGCGTGGTGAACGACGAAGACGAACAGGTGCTCGTCGGGCGCGAGCCGGTAAAGAGCCGCACGCCACAACGGCGCCCGATCCAGAGGCAACACCGTTCTGCCGTAGACCCGGTCAGCCTCGGACAGGACGTCGCTGGTGGACCTGCCTGCCGCGTCGTGCACAGGCAGCTCGACCAGGATCTGCGGCAGGACCAGCTGAACGGGACCGCTGTCGCGCTCCAGCAGGAGACTGCGCAGTGCCTCGTGGCGCTCGACTACCCGGACCAGGGCTCGGCGCAGCGCCTCGACGTCGAGCGGACCGCGCAGGCGCAGGTACTGCGGCAGGTTGTACGTCGGTGTCCCCGGATTCAACTGCTCGACGAACCACAGGCTGCGCTGGGCCGCGGTCAGCGGCGCCTCGACCTGGGACGCGTCCGTCCGCGGAATGTCAGTGTCGTGGCCGGAGCCGCCGGCCCGCAATCTCGCCAGCAGAGCGGCGCGGCGACTGGGCGGCAAGGCGGCCAGCTCTTCGGTCAACTGCGTCATCCGTCGACCTCCCCCAACAAGGATGTATGACTATAATCAATGTCGGACTTTACTATAGTCATCACGTCAACCCCCGGTCGGTTGTGTGCCGAGCCGATCCGTCGAGCGGTCCTCTGGAGCCCACCATGGAATCGAACGCGACTGACAGCACCCCGCGCGCGACGACCCTGTCCGACCGCAAGCAGCAACTGCTCGCCGAGCTCCGCCGGCGGCGCGAGCAACGGCCTGGAAGGCCGGCCAGGTTGCACCGGCTCCGGCCCGGGGACGGGCCGCCGGTGGTGCTCGTCCATCCCGTCGGTGGCCAGGTGTTCAGTTATGTCGAGTTGGTCGGCAGCCTGCAGTCAGGCCGTCCGGCGTACGCGCTCGAGGCCGACGACGGCCTGAGCGGCGAAACCGGGCTGTCATTGGAAGACCTGGCAGCGAGCTACTGGCGCCGTCTGGAGGCGGCCGGTGTGAGTCCGGGTGTGCTGGCCGGATGGTCGTTCGGCGGTGTGCTGGCCTACGAGATGGTCCGGCAGGGACCGCGAGTTCCTCTCGTCCTGATCGACTCGATGCCACGGCCGGCGATGTACGACGGGATGACGCGCACCGAAGCGCAGTACCTCGAAGGCTTCTTCCACGACCTGTTGCGCTCGGCCGGGGACCCGACCGACGTCGCGAGTCTTCCGTCCGAGACCTGGGGATATCCCGCCGACGTGGCGATCGCGATGGCGGAGGCCGCTTTGACGGCTCGCGGAAGTCGCCTCGACCAGACCGCTGCCGAACTGCTGCAGCGCTACCGAGTTCACCGCAACGCGACCTGGGCGCTCGACAGCTACAACCCTGAGCCCGCCGATCTTCCACTGCACCTGATCCGGGCGGCGCGCTGGGACGGGCCGAACGCGACCGACGCCTGGCGAGCTCTGGTCGGCGCGGACAACCTGGTGTCGGTCGACGTGGACGCCGACCACTACGGAATCCTGCGCAACCCGGCTGTCGACACGGTCCGCACCGTCATCGACAGCGTCGCCGAAGGCCACAGTCTCCCCGGACAGCTGATCGCGCCGGTCGACCTCCTGGCCGCCCCGGTCCTGGATCCCCCCGAGGTCACGCTCGTCGTGCGGCAGCTGGGGACAGGCGGAGTAGCGGGACGACTCGACTTCGACCGCGACCGGTGCGACGAGGCAGCCGCCCGGGCGTTGATCGAGGAGTTCCTGGCGAGCACGCAGACCAGTGAGCCCGAGCCGCTCCCGCACACCCTGGTCGGAACAGTCGCCGCCGAGCATCCCGAAGCCATCGCGCTGCGCTGGACCGGCGGTGAACTGAGCTACCGCGAGTTGGTGACGGCTGCCGACGCCCTCGCCGGCCGACTGAGCGGCACGGAGCGGGTCGCCGTGTGCCATCGACGTACCAAGGACCTGTACGTCGCCATCCTGGCGGTGCTTCGGTCCGGGGCGGCGTACGTGCCGATCGATCCCGGGCACCCGGAAGACCGCCGGAACTTCATCCTCGCCGACAGCGGCGCGCAGGTGCTGCTGTGCGACACGGCCGCTCCCGAGCAGTGGGACCTGCCGGAAGACTGCCGGCTCGAGTCGATCACCGCTGAACCCGGTCCGAGCCCCGACCAGCCACGTACGGCGACCGCCACCGACCTGGCCTACGTCATGTACACGTCGGGTTCGACCGGACAGCCGAAAGGCGTGGCGATGCCGCACGGCCCGCTCGCCAACCTGCTGCGCTGGCAGCGGGCACGCTCGGCCTGCGGCGTCGGCGACCGCACTCTGCAGTTCTCCGCGGTCACCTTCGATGCCTCGTTCCAGGAGATCTTCGCGACCTGGACGACCGGCGGCACCCTGGTGCTGGCGGCCGAGGAGGTCCGGCAGGATCCGCGCCTGCTGCTGACCCATCTCGAGGAGCAGCGGATCAATCGGCTGTTCCTGCCATTCGTCGGCCTGCGCCTGATCGCCGACGCCACCGCGCACACCGGCCGTCCGCCGTCGCACCTCCGCGAGGTCATCACGGCCGGCGAGCAGTTGCGGATGACTCCCACTGTCCGGGCGTTCTTCCGCGCGACCGGCGCGACGCTCGACAACCAGTACGGTCCGACCGAGAGCCACGTGGTGACCGCGGAGCTGCTCGACGGAGACCCCGCCGGCTGGGACGAGCTGCCGCTGATCGGAGCCGCGATCGACGGCGCTGTGGTGGAGGTCTGCGATCCGTCGGGACGACCGGTCCCCGACGGCGAGACCGGTGAGATCTGCCTGTCCGGCCCGGTTCTGGCCGACGGTTACATCGGTCGCCCAGAGCTCACCGAGGCGGCATTCGTACGCCGGCCGGACGGTCGCCGGACGTACCGCACCGGCGATATCGGCCGGATGCACGACGACGGCCGCATCGAGTACCTCGGCCGGGCCGACAACCAGGTCAAGATCAGCGGCTGCCGGGTCGAACCGGCCGAAGTCGAGTGCGCGCTGTGCGCCGTCGACTCGGTCGCGGATGCTGTGGTGCTGCCGCGGCGTGACAGCACCGGTCAGACTTTCCTCGTGGGTTACCTGGTGGGCGACCCCGGCTGCGAGCTCGATGTCCGGACCGTGCGTGCGCAACTGTCCGCCGCGGTCCCTCCGCATCTCGTGCCGCAGCATCTGCTGGCCCTGCCCGCCTTCCCGCTCGGGAGCACCGGCAAGGTCGATCGGCTCGCGCTCGCGGCGATGCCGGTGGAGCAGTCCGCCGCGACCGACTCTCCGGACACCGATGACGAGGAGGCCGCAGCCGCCATCGCCCTGCTGTGGCAGGAGCTCCTGAGCCGCTCCCCCGAGCCGCACGACAGCTTCTTCGAGCTCGGCGGCAACTCGCTCAGTCTGGCGCTGCTGGCGATGCGGCTGGAGCAACGGTTCGGCGTGCCGGTTCAGCTTCCGGACCTCTTCACCCACAACACGCTCGAGGCCCAGGTCGCCCTGATGGAGCGGCTTTTCGTCGCCGAGCTGGCACGATTCTCCGATGAGCAGACCAGCCGTACGCTGACCGAGATCCTCGAGCCCTGAATCGGAGCCGCATGACCATCGAAGTTCACCCCGTCGACACGTCCCGGTGGGCCGACCTGGAGCAGCTGTTCGGCGGCTCCGGCGGGTACGACGGATGCTGGTGCATGTTCTGGCGCCTGCCGAACAAGGAGCTGAACGCGAACGGCCCCGAGGACAATCGGCAGGCGCTCCACGACCTCGTCCACACCGATGCACAGGTCGGGCTGATCGCGTACGCCGACGGCACACCGGCAGGCTGGTGCTCGACCGGTCCACGCCCCGGGTACGCGCGGATCGAGCGCACCAAGGCGCTGCGACCGGACGATCCCGCCGACCCGCAGGTCTGGGCGGTTCCGTGCTTCTTCGTCAGCAAGGAGCACCGCGGGCAAGGCGTCGCACGGGCTCTGCTCGAGGCCGCCGTCGACCGTGCCGCCGACGCCGGTGCGACGATGCTCGAGGGCTACCCGGTGGCGAACCCGAAGGGCGCCGGAGCGGCTTTGTCCACCGGGACGGTCGACCTGTTCTCGGCGGCCGGCTTCACCGTCGGCGGCGATCAGCCGGCCTCGGGCCGCCGGGTCGTGACCCGGCGCGCCCTCTGATCAGGCCCGCAGTTCGTCGATCTCCCGCCAGACGGCGGACGCCTGCCGGAAACTGTCGCTCTCCTCGTACAACTGGGCAGCGCGGCGAAGCACCTCGATGGCGGCCTGAACCTCTCCGGCCCCGCGCAGCGCGTCGGCCTGCCCACGGAGGGCAGTGATCAGCGGCAGTCCCGACAGCATCTCCGGCCCCTCGGTGACCTGCGCGTACAGCTCTGCCGCCCGGGACGGGTTGCCGGCCGCCAGTTCGTACTCCGCCCGCACCCGGAGCAGCGCCATCCGCTCCGAGGTCAGATCGGTGACCCCGGCGGCCGCCTCCGCGGTCGTCAACCAGGCCAGGGCCGACTCCGGATCGCCGGCCGCCAGCAGGATCGATGCCGTCGATCGGCAGAACCGCAGCCAGTCCAGCATCGACATCGACCCGAACTGCAGCAACGAGCCGGCCTGCTTCAGCTCCTCGACCGCTTCCTGTTGCCGGCCGAGGCGGACCAGCGCCATCCCGGTGAGCCAGTGGGCACGCCCGACGATCGCATGCTGACCCGTGGCCGCGGCGTCGGCCCGGAGTTCCTGCGTCAGGCGCTCCACGTCCTCGAGCTCACCGATCTCGCACAGAACCGAGACCAGCACACCGAGCAGCCGGACCCGCTCGTGGGGTGCGGCGGCCTCGGCGAGGAACTCCTCGGACAGCAACTCTTCCGCGGCGTCGCGCGCCTGCCCGAACCGGCCGAGCTCACGCAAGGTCGAGGCACGGTCGATCGCCACCGAGATCCGGACGGCGGGCACCGCGCCGCTCAGTGCGGCGAGCATTTCGTCGAGCAGCTCGAGCCGGGCAGGGTGGTCACCCGCCGCCGCCAGGACCCGGCTGAGCTCGAGGCTGAGCTCCAGGACCTCGTCGCCGGCAGAGCGGCCCTTGGCCTGGGAAAGCTCGCGTTCGAGCACCTCTCGGGCGCCGGCGTAGTCGCCCAGGTCCACGAGGCTCCGGGCATACAACTGCCCGGCCACCGCACTCGGACCGGAGGCCGGCGCTGAGGGATGCGGGGCGAAGACGTCGCGGTAGTCCTCGCCGAGCAGGTCCGCCGGAGTGGTCTCCAGCGCACGGGCCAGGTGCAGGATCACATCGAGCGTGGGCATCCGCTCCCCGGCCTCGAGCAAGGAGATATAGCTGGGGGTGACCATGTCACCGGCCAGCGCCTTCTGTGAGAGCCCCTTCTCCATCCGCAGCGTGCGCAGCCGATTGCCGAGATAGGGCTGAGTTGCTCTCATTTCGGGGGCGCCTTTCGACGTTTGCAGCCTAAAACCGAACCCCTCTAGAATAACAGGAGAAATCTCTGGTCAAGACAATAGTCAGCGCGGTGTGACCATCCAGTGACAAGGCCCGCGACAACCGTCTCGCGAGTGCCTCAGCGCGCGTGCACGACGACCGGCAGCCGCACGACACCGTTGACGAAGTTCGAGGCCAGGTGCTGCACCGGACCGGTGAGCTCGAACCGGACGACGCGCTTCATCAACTCCTCGATCACCAGCCGCAGGCCGACCCTGGCCGCGTGCGCACCGATACAGAAATGCGGACCGAACCCGAATGCCAGGTGCGGGTTGTGCGCACGCCACGGGTCGAATCGGAACGGATCCTCGAAAACCGACTCGTCACGGTTGGCCGAGCCGACCCAGGCAGCGACGAGATCGCCTTTCCGGACCGGCTGACCGCCCAGAACCACGTCCTGCGTCACGAGGCGGAGCAGGTGGTTGGTCGGAGTCGCCCAGCGGAGCGCCTCGTCGAGCAGCAGATCGGCGTCACCGGACGCCGTCACCCGCTCCCACAGCAACGGCTGCTCGGCCATCACCAGGACCAGGTGGTGGATGATCTGCGGCGTCGTGATCGCGGCGCCCATGGTGAAGGCGTAGACGTTGATCATCACCTCCTCGTCCGTCAGCGGCCTGCCCTCCAGTTCGGCGGCGCCCAGCGCACTGACGAGATCGTCGGCGGGCTGGGCACGCCGCTTGGCCAGGAGCTCCGAGAAGCAGGTCAGCAGCTCGAGGTGGGCGAGCATCAGGGTCTCCGGCCCACTACCTCGAGCCAGGGTCGGGTCCTCCGGCGCGACACCGGCCATCGTCCACCGGGAGAGATCGTCCCAGTGCTCGCGGGGCAGCCCGATGATGTCGGCGGCCGCAAGCATCGGCAGAACCGTCAGTTCCCGGACCAGGTCGACCTCCCCGCGACCGGCGACCGCATCGACGAGCCCGGTCATCAGCGGGCGGACGATCGGCTCCCGGTCCCGGACCCGGGACGCGGACAGGTGCCGCATCCCCGAGGTTCGCAACGACCGGTGGCCCCGACCGTCGATCAGGTTGATCGCCTTACCGGCCTCGGGGTCACCTTGCAGCACCGAAAGCATGGTGCTGTGCTCGGACGTGAAGTGTTCCGCGTCGCGCAGGACACCGAGGACGTCGTCGTACCGGGTCACCGACCAGAACGGCGTACCGTCCGGCGCGAGCTGCTGCCAGACCGGCGCCTCGGCACGCAGCCGTCGCCAGGCGCTGTGCGGTGCGCCGGTGCGGTAGAACTCGGCCGGGTACAGGTCGATGGTGGCGTTGCCCGGCAGCTCGTCGCTGTCGTAAGGCTCCATGCGCATGACAGTGCCCCGGTCAGCCGACGGCGTACTCGGCATGCCGCGCCGCGCGACGCACCCGCCGGTAGTGCGCGGTGTACCGCCGCAACACACCCGCGTCGGCGCCGGCAGGCCGGATACCGGCCTCGGCCAGCAGACTCAGACTGCGCGACCGCGAGCAACCGGTGCCGGCCGCGCCGAACAGATCCGTGAGACTCTCCTCCAGCAACTGGTCCGGTACGTCGGGACCGGCCGCCGGCAGCATCGCCAGCAACCCGGCCAGATCGTCGTCCAGGCGGTCGGACAACGCCTGTTCCCGCAACCGCAGCCAGAAGTCCCGGTAGGACACGGGTTCCAGGTCGAACTCGGCAGCGAACTCGGACAACAGGTCGTCGAGGCGAATCGGCTCGGCCTGCGCGAGATGGAACCAGCCTCGCGCTCCGGTCCGTACGCCGGCCGTCACCAAGGTGGTGACCTGGTCGATCGGGGTGTAGTCGAGCGCGATCGAACTGCGGAACGCCAGGCCGAGCCGGACGTTCCACCGAACGATCAGGTCGGGCAGGCTCTTCGGGGACGGCACTCCGGTCACCGAGTGCGGCATCACCTCACCGAGCCGGTAGACCGCCACCGCGAGCCCGCGGCCGGCGGCCTCCTCGACCAGCCGCTCCGCGGCCCACTTCGACAGGCTGTACCCATTCGTTGCTGGTGGCAACTGAGTCGGTGCCGACTCGGTCCGGCCGGGGGTTGCCTCCAGCATGCTCAGACTCGAGATGTGGTGCAGCGGCTTGTGCCGTTTGCTGACGGCCAGCCGGAGGACCTCCGCGGTCCCCAGCACGTTGGCGGCGCGATGCGACTGGTATCCGAGCACCAGGTTCACCATGGCGCCGTTGTGTACGACGACGTCGATCGTCGAGGCCAACCGATCCCATTCGTCGTCCCCGAGACCGAACCGCGGCAGGCCGAGGTCGCCGACGACCGGGACCACGCGATCGAGCTCGGTGGCGTCGAGATGGTAGAAGAGCAGGCTGTCGTGGATCCGGTCGAGCGCGGACGCCGCGTCCTCGGCACGCACCAGGCAGTGCACGACTCCGTCGGTGTGCCGGAGCAGACCGTGCAGGAGATGCGTTCCGATGAAGCCGGTGGCACCGGTGAGGAAGACGTGGTCGCAGGTCGTCACCGGCTCGCCGACCGGTCGCACGTCGTCCGCGAGCACCGTGTCCACGAACAGGGTGTCCGCGACGGCGGCCGGCAACTCCTCCTCGGGATCCTCACCGGCAGCCGGGCCGGCGGCGATCCGTTCGGTCAGTGCGGCAACCGTCGGTGCGGCAACCAGGTCCTGCACCGTCAGCGACGTGCCCAGCGCCTCGTTGATCTGCAACGTCAGCCGTACGGCGGTCAACGAGTCTCCGCCGGCCGCGAAGAAGTCGCCCTCGGGACCACCCGGCACCAACCGGTTCCACGCCGCCTGCACGGCCGCAGCGACCGGATCGCCGCCTTCGCCCGCCGCGGTGTGGTGGTACTCGGCCGCGAGCGCAGCCAGCTGGTTCCGGTCGAGTTTGCCGTTCTGGTTCAGCGGCATCGTCTCGACCTGGATGATCCGCGACGGCACGAGGCCCGCGGGCAGCGCCCGGCGTGCGTGGTCGAGGACCGAGGCCGGCTCGATCGGGTCCCGGCCGGTCACGAACCCGGCCAGACAGTTGCGGCCGGCCGGATCGGCGTACACGGCCGCCCGGGCGTCGCTCAGTCCGGGACAGTCGCGCAGTACCGCCTCGATCTCGCCGATCTCGACGCGCATCCCGTTGACCTTGACCTGGTCGTCGGTGCGGCCGCGGAACCCGACCAGACCGTCGGCGCCGATCACCGCTCGATCGCCGGTCCGGTACAGCCGGCCGGTCGGCAACTCCGGCAGGTGGTTGTCGGCGAACGCGAGGTTCGTCCGCTCCGGGTCGTCGAGATACCCCGCGCCGATGCACTCCCCGCCGATCCACAGGTCGCCGACCTCCCCGCGATCGACCGGTCGCAGGTCCGCTCCGAGGATCGCCAGGCAGGTGTTCGCGATCGGCAGGCCGATCGGGATCCGCTCGGCGTCGACATCGCGGACCTCGTGGAAGACCATGCCGATCGATGCCTCGGTGGGCCCGTAGGTGTTGGTGATCCGGACCTGCGGGAGCAGCCGGCGGAACGTCTGCACCGGACCGGCCAGCATCTCTTCACCGCCGATCAGGAGATGCCGCATCGAACGCAACTGCCGGACCATCGGCGGCTGGGCGGCCAGCAGCTCCACCAGCACGTTGAAGACCGACGGAACGAAGTCGGTCATCGTCACGGCATGCCGCTCGATCGTCGCGACGACGTCCTGCAGGTCGACGACTCCCGACCGGTCGGGGATGACGACCTGGGCGCCCTTCGTCAGCGGCCACAGCATCTGCCAGACGCTGGAGTCGAACACGTGCGGGCTGTTCTGCAGTACGACGTCGTCCGGCGTGTCCCCGAACCGCTGCGACATGTACGCGAAGCGGTTGCGCAGGCCGCGATGGATGTTCAGCGCACACTTCGGCGTTCCGGTCGAACCCGAGGTGTAGAAGCCGTAGATCAGGTCGTCGAGACCTGGCAGGCGGTCGATTCCAGCCGGGCGCCCGTTGTCGTCCGGCCCGGTCAGATCGATGTCCAGCACGGCTGTGGGCAGCGGCTGCTCCGTGCCGGCCCGAACGAGCGCGAGCTTCGGACGCATCGCGTTGAGCACCTGGTCGAGCCGGGCCGCGGGCCAGCAGGCATCCATCGGGACGAACGGAGCACCGATCCGCATCGTGGCCAGCATGGCGATCGGAATCTCCAGCCCGGTGGACAGCACGAACGGCGTCAGGTCACCCGGACCGACTCCGGCGTCGAGCATCCGGCGGGCCAGCCTGGCGCTGAGCGCGTCCAGGTCGCGGTAGCTGAGAGTCCGGCCGAGATGACTGACGGCCGGTGCGTCCGGCCGCTCGGCGGCCTGCCGGAGAAAGAGGTCCACGACCGTGTCGTCGTCGTGGTGGTCGAGGGTCGGGCCGACAATCATCGATGACATCGGAACTCCTGGTGACTTAGCTGGTGACGGAAGCGACGACGTCCTGATCGTCGGCGGGACTGGCGGATCGGTGACGCCGCGCGGCGACCACGGAGCGACCGCGTTCGCGCTGGCCGAGCTCGGACCACAAGGTCGCGGGCGGTCCTGCCAGCGCCGCGCTGTCCCGGATCGCCAGGTAGTACCTGCCGAGATCGGCTTGCGCCGCCAGGCCGCGGGCGCCATGGGTCTGCAAGGCTGTCCGGGTCGCAGCCGTCGCGGCTTCGAGTCCGAGTCCGAGCGCCTGCCCGGCGGCCAGCGGATCCGGTACGCCGCCGTCGTCGATCAGCCGCGCGACACCGCGGACGGCGAGCTCCGCGGCCCGGAGCGCCACCCAGGCACGGGCGAGCGGGAAACTGACGCCCTGGTTGGCGAGCAGCGGCCGGTCGAACTGCCGCCGTTGCTGTGCGTACGCCGCTGCTCGGGCGTGTGCGCCGTACCCGAGGCCCACCAGCCACGCGGCGTGCCGGACCCGGAGCCTGGCCAGCAGACCGTCGGGATCGGACAGCGGCCACCCCGTTCCGAGACTCCCGACCATGTGCCGGTCGTCGACCTCGATGGACCCGAGCTCGATCGTCCGCACGCCACCCGCGACCCGGCTGGTGAGTCGCGCAACCGTCGCCGGGTCGAGCAGGACCAGCAGCACTTCATTGCCGGAGGCAACCGCCGTGCAGATCGCGGAGGCCTGCGACGAGGTGGCGCAGACCCGGCCGTCGAGCCGCCAGCCGGCCGGCACCGCAGTCGCAGCGGCCGGGCCGGTGAGTCCGCACACCTCCACCGGAGTTCCCCGCATCATCAGCTCGACCGGCAGCTCCTGCGGTCCACGCCGGACCGACAGCAGGTCGGCGAGGAGACCTGGCCCGTTGTAGCAGTCGGGCAGTCCGGCGCGGCCGAGCTCCTGTGCGACCACGGTGCCGGCTTCGATCCCGAGGTCCAGGCCGCCTACCTCGACGGGCACCTCCAGCTCGGTGGCCAGCACAGCCTTCAGTACGGTCGTCGCGTGCGCCTCGAGCTGCGATCGGGTCTCGCGAAGATCCGCGGGACCGTCGCAGATCACGTCCGGTCCGGTCGCCCGGATCGTGTCCCGGACGGTCCGTCCGAGCTGGCCGATCAAGGGGTCGGGGGGCAGCTTCATCGCAGATCACCTGTCTCGAGCTCGAGTCCGGAGGTGAGGCTCGAGACGATCTCGAGCATCACCTGCGAGGTGCCGGCGGCGAGGGTCAGTCCGGGAGCCTCGCGGAAGGCCGATTCCAGGTCCCCGATCGCGTCCGGCGGGAGGCAGTCGTCCGCACCCGGCGGGTACAGCTGCGCTGCCCAGGTGGCGATCTCCTGAGCCGTCTCGCTCGTGTAGAGCTTGGCCGCTGCGGCAGCCGCGTCGTCACCGGCGCCGCGGTCCAGCCCGTCGAGTACGTCGTACGTCAGCAAGCGGCCCGCGGCTGCCATGGCGCCGAAGCGCCCGGCCTCTGCCAGCACGGCATCGGAGACCGCCTCGGAGTTGGCGAGGCCGCCGACCGCGACACGGTGCCAGGCACGCGCCTTGAGCGAGTAGTCCAGCCCGGTGCGTTCCAGCGGCAGGCAGCGATTGAGCTCGGCCCACCCGTCGCCCTCCCGGCCGACCAGGCACTCGGCGCCGACACGGACATCGGTCAGCTCGACGCGGTCGAACTGCTCGTCACCCAGAGTCGGCAGGTTCGAGCGGTGCACACCCGGTGCGTCGAGATCGATCAGGAACAGGCTGATTCCGTCGTACTTCGAAGGGCCGTCGGCGGTCCGCAACGCACACAGAGCCAGGTCGCTCTGACCGGACTTGAGGCCGAACACCTTGACAGCGTCGAGTCGCCAGCCGTCGCCGTCACGACGGGCCGTTCCGGTCAGCGACGCCAGGTCGGAGCCGGACTCGGGTTCGGTGTAGAGAACGGTCGCGAAACGCTCCCCGGCCGCGAGCGCAGGGAGCAGCCGCTGCTTCTGTTCGGGGCTTCCGGCCGCCATCAGGAACGACCCGACGATCTGGATACTCAACACGTGCAGGGTGTCCGGCATGCCGGCCAGCACGAGCTCCTCCAGGACGGCGGCCGAAGCGACGTGGCCTGCTCCGCGACCGCCGTACTCCTCGGGCCAGCCTGGTGCCAGCAGTCGGCGGCGGCCGAGTTCGCGGTACAGGCTCCGCGCGTCGGGCTCCGACGCCCCAGGCGGTCTGCCGGCCGCCAGCCCGGCGGCCGCCGCGGCCCGTACGGCGGCGTACTCGGCCTGCACCGCCGGGTCCGCAAGGGCTTCGCCGACCGCAGCGGCCACATCGGGCAGGCCGGACGAGGATTCGGCCATCGACTCCATCACTGGTCCACCTCCGGGTCGCCGAGGCGCAGAATGCGCTCGGCCTGTTCCTCGGACATCTCCTCGAGCAGGTCCAGCAGCGCGTCGTCGTCGAGCTGCTCGGCCCGTGCGGCGTCGACCACGGTCGACAGCCCCGCGACGGTGGCGTCGCGGAAGAAGTCCGCCACGCCCGCCTCGACGCCGAAGCGCCGGCGGATCGCGGAGATCAACTGGGCCGCCTGCAGACTGCTGCCGCCGATCGCGAAGAAGTTCGCATCGACGGGGACGTGGTCGCGGCCGAGCATCGGGCCGATCAGCTCCGCGGCCAGGATCCGCTCGGTCTCGGTCAGCTGCCGGTCCGGGTCGGCGGTGATCTCGGACGGGACGTCGGTCACCGGTGCCGGCAGCGCGGCCCGGTCGATCTTGCCCGAGACCGTCAGCGGCAGCCGGTCCACCAGGACGACGAAATCCGGAACCAGGGCGGCCGGCAGTCGCTCGCCGAGCAGGCCTCGAAGCTCCTGCTCGTCGGCACCGGCGGCCTGCCGGGCCACCCACGCGACCAGGTGCCGCTGCCCGACCGGGTCCACCCAGGCGTCGACGGTGGCCTGTGTGACATCCGGCAGTACGGCGAGCATCTCCTCGACCTCGGCCGGCTCGATCCGGACACCGCGGATCTTGATCTGGCGGTCGAGCCGGCCCAGGAACACGATCGCGCCGTCGCGACGCCGGCGGACCAGGTCACCGGTCCGGTAGAGCCGCTCCCCGGCCCGGCCGAACGGGTCGGCGACGAACTTCTCGGCGGTCAGTTCGGGCCGGCCCAGGTAGCCCTCGGCGAGGCCCGCTCCGCCGATCACGAGCTCGCCGGGCACGCCGTACGGCAGTGGCCGCAACGCGTCGTCCAGCACGTGGGCGAGGTGATTGTCGATCGGCAGCCCGATCGGCGGTGAGCCCGTCGCCGGAGCGAAGCATTCGTGCACGACCATCGTGACCGTGCACTCGGTCGGGCCGTAGCCGTTGAAGAACCGCCGGCCGGGCGCCCACCGGTTGACGAGCTCACCCGGGAACGCCTCGCCGCCGACGAACGTGACGCGGAGATCGGGAAGCTCGGTCGGGTCGAGCAGGGCCATCACCGACGGCGGCAGGTCGGTCACGGTGACCCGGCTCTGCCGGAGCAGCTGCTGCAGCCGATCCAGGTCGAGGCGTTCGTCCGGCGCGGCGACGACCAGCCGGGCGCCGTTCAGCAGGGCGGCGAAGGTTTCGAAGATCGAGACGTCGAACGTCGGAGCGGCGTACCCGAGGATGCGGTCGGCCGGGGTCAGATCGAACAGGTCCGAGATCGCGGCCACGAAATGGACCACTGCCCGGTGGCTGATCTGCACGCCCTTCGGCGTTCCGGTGCTGCCTGACGTGTAGATGACATAGGCGAGGTCACCGGACTCACAGCCGGGATCCTCGGCGGAGAGACCGTCGAGCTCGACGTCGTCGAGTGCGACGGTGAGCCGGACCCCGGCGGTGTCCAGGTCGGCCAGTCCGGCAGATGTGCCGATGACAGCGGCCGGCGAAGCATCGTCCAGCAGGGCCGACCGCCGCTGAGCCGGGTGGCTCGGGTCCAGCGGCAGGAATGCGGCTCCGGCCTTCAGTACGGCGAGCAGCGCGGTGACCTGTCCGACTCCACGGGCGAGGTCGACCGCGATCAGATCGCCCTTGGCCACGCCACGCTCGATCAGCAACCTGGCCAGCCGGTTCGAGGCCCCGTTCAGGTCGCCGTACGTCAGGTCCTCGCCTTCGACCGACACAGCGATCGCATCCGGCGCCTGTGCGGCACGATCCGCGAACCAGGCCTGCAGGGTGGAGGGTGGGACCGAACGGCTCCGTCCACTGCCCAGCTCGATCAGCTGGGCTTCGTCGTCCGCGCTCATCGTCCGCAGATCGCCGACGGTCCGAGTGCGGGCGAACTGATCGATCAGGAGCTGCAGCCGCTGCAGCAGTTCGGCGGCTGTCTCCTCGTCGACGATGTCGGTTCGGTGTTCGAGCAGGACGCTGCCGTCGCCGGGGAAGAGCAGCCGTAGCTCGCCGCCGGCGTTCTGATCGAGAAGCGCCGGCAGGAGTTCCACGTCGATCTGGGGCACCGCCCCGACTCGCAAGGCAGGGGTTGCGTCGAAGACGACCTTCGGCGGAACCGCGCCGACCGCATCGGCCGGTCTGGGCAGGGCGGCACCGGCCTCGGCCAGGGTCAGGTGCTCGGCAACGTGCCGGACGAGGTCGCCTGGACTCATGCCCGGATCGAGATCCAGAGGAAGCGGCAGAGTGTCGGCGAGCCCGCTGACGAGTCGCTGCTGCGCCGGATGCCGCCCGTCCGAGACGACACCGATGACACCGTCACGCAAGCCGCCGTACCGGCAGAGCAGCTCGGCGAACGCCGCCAGGACGATCGTGGAGCTGGGCACTGCCCACTCCTCCGAAAGCCTGTCCAACGCGGCAGCGGTCGACGCTGACACTGCGGCCGACTCCTGTCGCCATACAGCCTCCGCACCGGAGGTCTCGCCGAGGTCGAGAGCGATCGGGGACCGCCCGGCCAGCCGCGAGCGCCACGCTGTCACCAGCTCTTCACGCCGCCGCGAGGTGAGCTGCGACGCGGCACGACGTGCGTGCACCAGGGCCGACAACCCGTCGTCCAGCGCGTCTACCTGTGCGAGCTGACCGAGCAGATCGTCGAGAACGACCTGCAGAGCGCGACGATCGACCAGCACCGCGCTCGCATCGAACAGCAGCACGTACTCCGTCGGAGACACCTCGAGCAGCCGCGCACGCGCGCTCGGTCCCGCGGGTTCGGCCCGGAGATCGTCGACAATCTCACCTAGGTTGCTGGCGGCAACGAGTTCTACCTGCAGGTCGTCGACCGTCTCGAGCTGCAACTCGGGAGTGATCCGCAGCCGCAGGGCATCATGCCGTTGCACCACGGTTGCCCAGGCGTCACACAGCAGGTCCCGGCCGACTTCGCCGCGGACTCGCAACGCGAACGTGCTCGTGGTGGGCCGGCCGGCCGCGAGCAACGCCGCCTGCAGTGGTGAGGGCGAGAGCGAGCCGACCGGAACGAGACCGGGCCGTCCACCTCGGAGCACGTCCAGGAACCGTTCGCGACGGTCGGCCGGCAGCCGGTCGACCCGCTGACGGAGCCGGCTCTCCGGTGCCTGTACCAAGGTGGTCACAGCTCCTCCAATGCCTCGTCAACAGTGGCCAGGGCGTCCCGGTACGCGAGCTGCAGCCGGCGGGTGTGGCGTTGCAGCTCAACGATCCAGTCCTGTGGCGAGACGCGTCCGTACGCCGAGGTGACCCGAACCGGCGTCCACGCATGGGCGACCTGCTCGACCTTCCGCCCCGCCTCGGCGAGTCCGGGCAGCTTCCACGAGACCGCGCAGTCGCGCAGCAGCTCGCCGTGGACCGCGCTCTGTGCCTGCACACCCCATCCGAAGGTGTATGCCTCTTCGAGGACTGCGCCGTTCCCCGATCCGGCCGCGGCGACCAGTTCCTCGCTGAAAGCTGCCAGACCGGCGAGCCCGCCGCGTGGATCGCCGGTCGCGGCGAACCTGTCCGCGTTGGTCTTCAGCGCTGCCCGCAGCCGGCCACGGTCCAACGGCGGGTACGGGCCGCCGAGGTCGATGTCGAGCCAGCGGCCACTGATCTGCGCGCCGGAGAAGAACGCTTCCTGCTCACGCGGGTTCGGTGACGTCCAGGCCTTCAGCAGATCGGGGATCGACAGCGCACCCTGGTACGCCGGCGGCATGGCGTCGCTGACCCGGACCAGTTCCCGTTCCTCGTCGATCGCGGAGATCACCAGCAGATGGGCCGAGTGGACGTCGTGGTACGCCGGCCGGAACGGCAGGTGGAAGTTGTCGACGGCAACGACCGGCAGCTTGCCCGCGGCCAGTGCCGCCTGCAGATCGGCGAGCGGCTGCTCCGGATCGGCCGCGCGCCACCGCGAAGTCACCGGATGATGCGCGAGGACGCCTGCCACCGGATCCTCCGGTGTCCGCGTCGGCCAGTAGAACTCCTCCGCACGCACGTCGCCGGGCAGGTGCAGGAAACCCCAGCCGAGACCGAGAACTTCCAGCGGCTCCTGCCCTTGGGCCAGCAACAGCGTCGCAAGGGTGGACTGCAAACAGCTCACCGGGTCGCGGTACCACTGCTCGAGGGCGGGCCGCGAGCTCATCGGCCCTCACCCCCCGACAGCACCAGCGTGGCCGCAAACAGATGTACTGCGGGATTCCGCGGCAACCGCACCGCGGCCAGAGCGGCTCGCCGCGTCACCGGCACCCGCTGGCTCCACAGCATCGCCGGAACCCCGGCCTGGACGTGGAACGGGTAGTGCATGCTTCGGGTCGCCCGGACCTGCGTTTCGCCGAACCATCCCGGAGCCGCCCAGAAGTCCGAGAGCCGCAACTGTTCGAAGTCGACCGACCCGTCGGCGAAGTGGAAGGCCAACTCGTCCTCGACCCGGCGTTCGGCCGCGCCCAGCACGTACAGCCAGTCGTACCGGCCGGACGGCACCTCGATGAACTGCCCGGCCGCCCGCACGTTGTCCGCGGTGCCGCGGCCCGTCGGCGGGAAGTCGTAGGCCACCTGATCGACGACGAACTGTCCGGGTGCCGGCAGTTCCTCGGCCGGGAAGGAGTTGCCCCAGATGTTGAAGGCACCCCCACGGGTGTCCGTGGCCGGCGTCGACCCGACGTTGTTGCGATGCGGTGCCAGGTTGACGGCACGGCACCGGGCCTGCACCGACGTCGCCGGCATCTGATCCGGCATCTGATCCGGCATCTGATCCGGTATCGCGTCCGGTACGGAATCCGGCCCGACCTGGACCGGCCCGGAGTACGGTCGCACCGCGACCATCGACGGCGCATCGTTCGAGTGTTGGAGCACAACAACCCCCTCCGCATCAACTCTAGTCAGCAAGGACATTACTATAGTTGTCATGCAGTGCACGAGAGGATTCCGATGACAAAACCTGAATTCGTCGTCGAGCCGGCCGAACCGAGCCTCGACACCACGTTGCGGATCCGGGTCCGCGGGCTGCCGGCCGGCTCCGAGGCGGTGCTGGAGGCCGTTCAGCCCGACCCGATGGCACGACCGTGGAAGAGCAGCGCCACGTTCGTGGCGGATGCCGCCGGAGAGCTCGACCTCTCCGCGGTCGCGCCGGTCACCGGGTACCCGGGGGTCGACCCGATGGGGCTGGTGTGGTCGATGACCCGCGGGCGTAAACCGCGCGGCGCCGAGCGCGATCGGCGGCTGCTCCCACCGGCCGAACTGACCCTGGTGCTCGACGCCGCGGATCCGGACGGCGACGGCCGCCTCGGCGCACGCACCGTCGTCCACCGCCACCGGTGGCCGGCTGGTGTCCAGCGCGCGACCGTTTCCAGCCACGGCCTCGTCGGCACGATGTTCTGGCGAGCCGACGACGGTCCCCGGCCGGGGGTCGTCCTGCTGGGCGGCTCCGAGGGCGGCCTGCACGAGCTCGACGCGGCGCTCCTGGCCGCCCGTGGGTTCGCTGTCCTGGCGCTGGCGTACTTCGGCCGGCGCGGGCTCCCTCGTGGCCTGGTGTCGATCCCGCTGGAGTACTTCCGGGACGCGATCACGTTCCTGACCGCCCGCCGTTGCGTTCAGGCCGGAGGCGTCGGGGTGCTCGGCGCCTCACGCGGCGGAGAAGCGGCCCTCCTTGCGGCCTGCGTCGACGAGCGGGTCCGGGCGGCGGTCAGCGTCGTTGGTTCCGCCGTGATGACGCAAGGGATTCCGGCGCTCGACCACCTGGACACCATCCTGGCGGCGGGCGAGCCGTCGTGGACGCTCCGCGGGCAGGCGTTGCCGTTCGTTCCGCAGCGGGTCACGGATCGGATGCGCGAGCAGATCGTGGCCCGGGAGGCCGTCGACCTCGCACTCGCGTACGACGACGGACTCGCCGACGCCGATCAGCTGGCCGCCGCCGCGATTCCGTTGCACCGCACCAGCGCCGCCGTCCTGGTCGCGACGGCGGGCGACGACCGGATGTGGCCGTGCGGCCGGCTCAGCACGGTGCCGACCACGCGGGGCTCCGGCGCCTGGGAGCATCTGGACTATCCGGACGCCGGTCATCTCGTGGCTGCACCGCCGTACGGACCGAGCACCGAGCTGGTGACCGGCGGGCCCGGCGTTCGTTTCGCCACCGGAGGCAGCCCGGCGGCGAACGCTGCAGCCCGGGCGGATCTGTGGCCGCGGATCGCCGGCTTCTTCACCGAGCACCTGCCGGGACGGCCGGCGTGAGAACGCTCACGAGCGAACCACTTTGGCCAACCGGGACACGCCTTCGTCGATCTGCTCCGGGTCCAGGGAACTGCAGGCGAGGCGGAGTTGCCGGTCTTCACCGTTGCCGAGACTGAAGTAGCGCATCGGCGTCCAGAGCACGCCGTGGTCCTCGGCCGATCGGCGGAGCAGCTCTTCGTCAGCGGGCTTGGTGGTGGACATGCGGACGAAGAAGCCGCCGCCCGGCTCGTTCCAGCTGACGTCAGCATCCTCTGGATCGCCGAGATGCCGGCGCAGTGCCGTCAGCAGCAGCTGCAGGTTGCGGCGGTACAAGCCGGCCTTGCTCGCGCCCAGACGTTGCATCGAGCAACCGTGCTCGAGCAACAGCCCGCCGATCACCGCTTGGGTGATCGGCGAGGTGTTCACGGTCAGCACGCCCTTCACTGTCGTCAAGTGATCGGCCAGCGCCGTGCCGGCGTCGGTCACCTGGTCGGCCACCAGGTAACCGAGCCTCGCGCCCGGTACACCGATCTTCGCGAAGGTACCGATCTGGACGACCTGTCCGGTCCGGTCGAGCGCCTTGAGCGAAGGGAGTTCGGCGCCTGGCGGTGCGGTGAAACGGTAGGTCGTGTCCTCGAGCAGGAGCACGCCCAGTCGTTCGGCCTCGATCAGCAGCTCCTCCCGTGCCGCGAGCGACATCTGCGCCCCGGTCGGGTTGGCGAAATCGGGGGCCACGAAGAGGGAGCGCACCCGCCGCCCGGTCCGCTCCGCTGCTCTGACCACCGTGCGCAGGACCGCGGGATCCGGCCCGCCTCCGTCATCCGGTACGGCGAGCATCGGCAGCCCGAGGATCCGCGCGGCCCCGTGAATACCGGCGTACCCAGGATCCGTGACGGCGACGGCGTCGCCCCGCACCGGATCGTGCAGAACCCGCAGTACCGCGACCAGCGCCTCCTGGGCCCCGACGGTCACGACGACCTGCTCGGGATCGACGTCGATCCCCTCGTCGGTCCTCAGCGAGGCGGCGATCAGCCCGCCCAGCAGGCCACGCGTCGGCCCGTACTGCAGGAGCCGGCTGCGAACCTGCGCGGGGCCGAGTCCCTGCGCAGCCAGGTGGTCCTCGAAGACGCCCACCAGCCGAGCCACGTCGACGTTCTCGAACACCGTGCCGTGCGGAGCTCCGGGCGCGAACGAGATGGCATCGGGATAGCGGGCGGCGACCTCGTTGAGGAACGTCATCGAGCCCAGCCGGGGATCGAGCACAGCGGCTGGCAGATCGACGACCGGCCGACGGCTCATCGGCGGGCGGCCCGGCGCCGGATCCATGCACGTTCGAGCGACGCGACGACGTCCGCGCTGTACATCCGCTGAACCTGTTCGAGCGCGAACGGCGCGGCGTACCGGCGGAACGTCTCCAGCGGTTCCTCGGCCAGCCGCACCATCCGGCGGTTGGCCGTGACCGCGGACATCCGCAGCTGCTTCGCCGCCGCCGCGATCGAGTCCTCCACCTGATGCGCCGGCACCACCTCGTCGCACCAGGTCAGCGCATCGGGCCCCTTGGCCGGCAGCCGCGCCCCGCCCAGCAGCAGCCGCCGGGCCTGCCGGGCACCGACGATCCGGGTCAGCCGCAGATTGGCCATGCCGGGAATGATCCCCTCACGCAGCGCCGGCAGGCTGACGTAGCTGTCGTCGCAGGCGATCACATGGTCGAAGACCAGCAGCAGTTGGAGGCCGCCGCCGATCGCGAAGCTGTCCACCGCCGCGATCCAGGGCTTCTCGACCGGTTCCTCGTCGAGGAGCAGACCGCGGAAGATCTTGTTCAGGTAGCCGACCTCGCGGCCGAGGACGAAGTTCACGAACGAGATCTGGCCGTGGTACAGGTGGGTGAGATTGATGCCGGCGCTGAAGACCCGCTTCCCGGCGTACCGCTCGTGCATCATCACGCCGCCCCGGACCACGCCGACCTCGATCTCGTCGTCGAGGAGGACCAGGTCGATCGCCGCTTCCATGTCCCGGCCGAGCCGGTCGTCCTCGGCGTTCAGGAACTCGTGGTTGGCGATCGTCAGGTACCCGATCCCATCCCAGCGCTCGAGGTGCACGGTCTCCAGTTGGACCTCACCCCGGGCCTGGAACTCCGGCAGCAGCCGGCGTGCCAGTTCGCTCGGCCGGAGCTGAGACTCCAGCAGATGCGTTCCGGCGCGCTGGTCAGCCAGCAGGTGGCTGAGCAGGATGCCCTGGTCGACCTCGAGGCCTTCCTTGTCGCCTTGCCGCCGGGCGCGCTCCTCGGCGATCTCCTCTCTGGTGGGCGCCAGCCCGGGCCACCGCTCGGCGACCGTGTAGACGATCTCGTCGAGGAACAGCCGCTTGCGGTATCCGTCCGTGATCTCGTCGTAGATCCGCTCGGCCCGCTCGGCGAGGAACTCGTGCCGGGCGGCGCGGCTACCGATTCGCCGCGGCAGGACGGCGGTGTCCGCGCCGGTCACAGTGCGGCGGCCGAAGTGGTCGCGACGGGCTCGACCGTCCGCTGCGGGCGGCGGAGCAGCCGATCTGCCGCTGCCAGGTGCGATCCGAGCGCCTCGTCGACGCTCGTTCCGGGAGCGTCCAGCAGCAACCGGCGAACGACCGCGAAGTCCTCGCCGCCGTCAGGTTCGACGCC
The DNA here is from genome assembly GCF_004331345.1 of Kribbella soli. Taxonomy (GTDB): domain Bacteria; phylum Actinomycetota; class Actinomycetes; order Propionibacteriales; family Kribbellaceae; genus Kribbella; species Kribbella soli. The sequence goes on from NZ_SJJZ01000003.1 coordinate 1,671,555, forward strand.
GTCGAGCAGTTCCTCGGCACGACGCAGCGCCAGGCGGAGGTCGTCCGCCAGCTCGTCGGCCAGGTCGAGCGCCACCGCCTTCCGCGCGGTCAACGGCTGCTGCCACAGTGCGAGTTGCCGAGCTCTCGCCACCCCGAGCTGACACGCGAGGCGGTGGAGTACGGCGCCTGGCCACGCGCTGCCTCCGGCGCCGAGGGCGAAGACGAAGTCCCGCGTCACGATCCGGAAGTCCGCGACGAGCAGCACCTCGGCCGCCGGCCCGGTACAGCTTCCGGACGCCACTGCGACCACCGGCGCCGGAACCCGCTCCAGACGCCGCAACGCGCGTTCCCACCGATTGATCGCGGCGACCGGAACATCGCCCGGCCATAGTTGGTGCCCACCGCCCGGGTGCAGCTCGAGGACCACCCCGTCGCCGCGCTCGGCGGTGGCCGTGGCCTGCTCGATCGCGGCCAGCAGGTCGCCGTCGAGGGCGCTCCCGCTGCCGATGCTGATCAGGCCGGTACCGTGTCCTGCCATTGTTGTTACCTCACAATCGTCGCGTCACCAGCGGATGAGGGCGCTCTCGATGGTGGAGCCGGGCCCCATCGTCATCAGAACGCCGTGATCGCCCGGTCGGGCGACGGCTTCGTCGAGAAGCCGCTCGAGAGAGAAGAGGAACGAGCCGCTCGACAGGTTGCCGTGGTCACGGAGTACGCCGCTCGTGTGCCGCAGGTCGTGCGTGGTCAGGCCGAGGTTGATCTTCACGGAGTCGATCACCTTCCGGCCGCCCGAATGGACCACCCAGTGGTCGATGTCGCGGCGGTCCAGGCCGGTGCCCGCGAGCAGCCGGTCCACGACCTGGCCGGCGTGCGCGCCGACGACGTACGGCACCTGCGGGTCGAGGAAGAAGCTGAACTTGCCGTGATCGCTGTCCCAGTCGTACCGCATCGCACCGAGCGAGTCGGGAATCAGGCAGCTGCTGTACTTCAGCACCTGCGGCCCGGCGGGGCTCGCCGGTTGCTCCCCGGCGACCACCGCGAGCGCCGCGGCGCCGTCGCCGAAGAGGCTGTTCACCACCGCCGAGCGCATCGTCGAGTCGAAGACGTACGCCGCCGAGCACACCTCGACGCACAACAGGATCGCGATCTCGCCCGGGCGTTGCACCGCACGGCCGGTGACCGCCGAGAGCGCGTTCAGACCGGCGTTGCACCCCATCCCGACGACATCGAGACGACCGACGTCCCACGGGAGGTCCAGCTCGCGGCAGATCAGTGCGCTCAACCCGGGAGTCAGCCAGCCCGAGGACGAGACGCAGCAGAGGTACCGCACGTCCTCGAGATCCGCGCCGGCCCGGTCGAGGGCACGGCCCAACGCCTCGACGCCCATCGCCACCCCGTCGGAGCGGTGCTTGGCCAGGAGCTCGCCCTGCGTCTCCGCACGCGGCCTGCCGTCCGCCCCGTCGGCCGGCAGGTGCAGCGAGCGCCGCTCGATGCCGCCGTTCAGGAAGACCCCCCGGATCCGGTCGTCGTCGATGCCGTACCGGTCCAGGACCTCGGTCTGGGAGTACGACGTCGGCTGGTTCGCGGTACCGACACCGACCACCTGTGCCTTGCTCGTGCCCATGTCACCCCTTTGCCGGCTCGAAGCTACACAACTATTGTTACTGCACATGACAACAAAAGTCACGGAAACGACGAAGGTCACACTGACTCGACGCGGTCACGTTTCGTACCTGACGATCGCCCGGCCACACGTGAGCAATGCGCTGGACCTGGACGCGCACCGGCAGTTGTGCGCGCTGCTGGACGAGTTCGAGGCCGACGGCGAGCAGTGGGTGGCCGTCCTGACCGGTGCCGGGGACCGGTGTTTCTGCGCAGGCCAGGACCTGAAGGAACTGGCCGCCCGCAACCGGTCCGGCGTACAGCCGACCAGCCTGGGCAGCGGCGGCGTCTCCGGGTCACCCCGGCTGACCGAACGGTTCGGCCTGACCAAGCCGATCGTTGCCCGCGTCAACGGTCACGCCATCGGCGGCGGGCTCGAGCTGATGCTGGCCTGCGACCTCGCGATCGCCGCCGACCATGCCACGTTCGCGCTCCCCGAGGTCAGGCTCGGGCTCGTGGCCGGTGCCGGCGGCGCGATCAGGCTGCCCCGCCAGTTGCCGCCGAAGATCGCCCTCGGCCACCTGCTCACCGGCAGGCCGATGACGGCGGCCACCGCACACCGGTACGGCCTGGTGAACGAGGTGGTGCCGGCCGCCCAGCTCGATGCCTGTGTCGAGTCCTGGGTCGCGGATCTGGTCGCCTGCTCCCCCGTCGCGGTCCGGGCAGCCAAGGAGATCGCCACCAGGTCCCGCGAGTTGCCCCTCGAAGAAGCTTTCGCGGCCCGGTACTCGTGGGAGGAGAAGCGGCGGACCAGCCCCGACGCCGTCGAGGGACCCGCCGCCTTCGTCGAGCGGCGAGCCCCGCGATGGCAGAACCCGTCCGGTTAGGGGGTGCTCGTACTCAGGTCGCCGGCGCCCACCTGCGCGGCCCGGGTCGCCAGCAGCGCCCGGGCCTTGAGCATCATCTCGGCGAACTCGTCCTCCGCGTCCGAGTCGAGCACGATCGCACCGCCGGCGCCGATCCGCAGCTCCTCCCCGTCGTTCACAGCGGTCCGGATGACGATGCTCAGGTCGGCTCCCCCACCGAGCCCGAGGTACCCGACCGCCCCGGAGTAGATCCCCCGCGGCGCGCCCTCCAGGCGATCGATGATCTCCATCGTGCGGACCTTGGGGGCTCCGGTCATCGATCCGCCGGGGAAACACGCCCGTACACAAGCGACCGCGCCGACGCCCGGCCGCAGCCGGCCGCGGATCGTCGACACCAACTGGTGAACGGTCGCGTAGCTCTCGGTGCCGAGGTACGTCGGCACCTCGACCGAGCCGATCTCGCAGACCCGGCCGAGGTCGTTGCGGACCAGGTCGACGATCATCAGGTTCTCGGCCCGGGTCTTCGCGGACCCGGCCAGGCCGGCCCGCAGCTCCTCGTCCTCGCCCGGATCCGCCGACCGGGGCGCGGTGCCCTTGATCGGCTTGCTCTCCACCACCCGGTCCGCGGTGATCTTCAGGAACCGCTCGGGCGACGAACTCATCACGGTCAGCTCGTCGAACCTCAGGTACGCCGCGTACGGCGCCGGGTTGGCCCTTCGGAGGTCCAGGTAGAACGCCAGCGGGTCGGCCAACGGCGGGAAGCTGAAGTGGTTGGTCAGGCAGATCTCGTAGCTCTCCCCCCGACGGAGCTCGTCATGACAGGCCGCGATGTCGGCGAGGTACTGCTGCCGGCCGCGGTCCAGACCGCTGTCGGTCGGTACGTCGGCCCGCACCGGCGTTCCCCGACGCCCGGCGCCGTACAGGTTGCCGAGTGCCCGCGCGGTACCGGTCAGCCAGGCACGCCCGGCCCGTTCGGCCTCGTCGTCGTCCTCGGTGATCGCGACCAGGTAGGTGACCGACTCGGCGTGGTCGACGACCACCAGCCGATCGGCGAACATCCACGCCGCATCCGGCGTCCGGCTCCGGTGCGCGTTGGTGCCACCGGTCTCGGCCTTGAGCTCGTAGCCGAAGTATCCGACGTAGCCCCCGTTCAGCTGAAAGGGCAGGTCATGCTGCGGCAAGGCCCTCTCGGCCAGTCGGCGCTCCAGCACGTCGAAGATGCTGCCGGATTCGGACCGGGCACCGGCGGAGTTGCTCACTTCGACCTGTCCGGTGCCGGTTCGGTAGGTCAGTACTTCGCTCAGCGGCCCGGACGTGTCGCCCAGGAACGAGAATCTCGCGCGGCCGGCCTCGGCCAGGCTGCTGTCCAGCCAGAACGCGTTCGGACTGTCGGCGTACAGGGCCCGGAAGACCTGTTCGGTGTCGGCCGCGTGGCCGAGCCGAGCCACCTCCAGACGCAGCGTCCGGCGGCCCTGGGCCGCGACCAGGTCGAGGAAGTTCCGGACCAGCTGCAGCCCGAGCTCGGTCGCCACCGACTCGGGATGGAACTGCACTCCCCATCGGGGCAAGGTCCGGTGCCGGAGACCCATGATCACGCCGTCCTCCGACCAAGCTGTGGCCTCGAGCTCGTCCGGTAGCTGCGCCACCTGCAGCGAGTGGTACCGCACGGCGTCGAACGTCTCGGGGAAGCCTGCGAACAGGCCCGCGCCGTCGTGCGCGATCCGGCTGATGTGCCCGTGCTTCGGTTCTCCCTCCCGGACCTCGGCCCCGGCCTGGTACGCGATGGTTTGGTGCCCCAGGCAAACACCCAGAACAGGCAGCTCGGGGTACCGCTGGAGTACCTCCCACGACCAGCCCAGGTCGGTCGCGTGCTGCGGGCGTCCCGGACCGGGCGAGATCACCACCGCGTCGTACTCCGCGGGATCGAGCCGGCTCAGCCGGGGATCATCGTTCACCAGCACGGTCGGTTCCCGGCCGGTCGCGACGGCCAGCAACTGGAAGAGGTTGTAGGTGTAGGAGTCGTAGTTGTCGATCAGCAGCAGTCGCATGCTCAGCGTTCCTCCAGCCCGTCCAGTGGTGGGGTGAGCGCCCAGTCGGGCCGGTCGGGGAAGTCGAACTCGATCTGCCCCGTCAGCCCGAGCTCGGACACCAGTCGCTGGGTGCCGGAGTAGTCACGGACCAGCTTCGTGCCCGAACCCGCGCGCCCGATGTCGGCGACGATGTCGGCGGCCTTGGCGATTCCAGCGTTCTGCAGCTCGACCCGCAGGGCCACCGGGTCCTGGACACCGAACGACTCCAGGGCCGGCGGGAGGCACCGGGCCAGTACGTCGCGCTGGGCCTGGTTCATGCGCGCGTACAGAATCTTGACGACCTCGACGATCACCGATCCGTGGGCCGACTCGTCGCGCAGGTGCAGCTTGGTGATGAGCGAGTGCATCGGCTGCACCACGGGGTCGCGGGCGATCAGCCCCAGCAGCGCGTTGATGCAGGTCTCGGCCACCGCGCCCCAGACCAGCACGGCGACGTCGCGCTGCCACTGCTCGGTCATCTCGGCCAGCACGGCCTGCAGGCGCCGGTAGGTGATCAGGGTCGGCAGCTTCGGGCGTTCGTCGATCCCCCGCAGGTCACACGTCCGGTTGACCGCCATCATGTGCATATAGGTGTGGAAGCTCTCGTCCACCAGCGACTGCTGCACCGTCTGCTGGATCACCCTGTCTTCGCTGCCCGGGAAGACGCCGCGCATCACCAGCTCGAACGCGGGGTTCGCGATCAGCGACTCGGTGGCGATCACCCGCTGGTTGTAGCCCAGCCACATCCCGGACACGACCCGGGCCCGTTGCTCCGGCGACGCGGCGAGAAAGTCCGGGTGCTCCGCGAACGGCATCAGCTGCGCCGGATAGTCCGGCAGCGTCGCGTCGTACTCGTTGGCCTCACCCTCGATCGCCAGGTCGCGGCGGACCGCGGCACGCCGGGGCCAGGTGTCGGCCAGGCGCTTGAGGGTGGCCAGTCCGATCGTGTCCTCCCCCGCGAACGTCGTCATCGCCGTACTCCAGCGGGTGCCGGAACGACTCCGAGCAGGTCCGCCACCCGGGCGTCCGGATTGTTGCCGACGGCAGCGAGCAGCCGCAGGAAGGCGTCGCTCAGGGCCTTGATCGTCTCCTCGCGGAACAACGCGCTCCGGTACTCGAAGCGGCCGGTCAGCGTGTCGAGCTCGTTGGCCATGACAACCGCGACGTCCATCTGCGAGACCTCCAGTGCGATCGGCAGCTGCGTCAGGGTCAGATCGTCGGCCAGGGCCTGCGGACCTGGCCCGCACTCGTTGACGTCGAACATCGTTTGGTACAACGGGTTCCGGCCGGGGTCCCGCGGCGGAGCCAGGCCACGCACGAGCTGCCCGAGCGGCAGTTCCTGGTAGTCCATGGCCTCGCTGATCCCGTCCCTGACCTGCTCCACGAGGGATCGGAACGTCTTGTCGGAACCCACCGCGATCCGCGTCGGTACGACGTTCAGCAGCGGACCGATCAGCTGATCGGTGTCGGGCGATCCGCGGCCCGCCACCGACGTCCCGATGGTCAGGTCGTACTGCCCTGTCCAGCTCGCGAGCAGTACCCGGTAGGCGGCGAACAGCGTCATGAACAACGTGGCCCCGAACTTCCGCCCGGCCTCGTGCAGCCGCTCCGCGACGGCGTCCGGCACCTCGAACTCGAGCATCGCGCCGGCGAAGTCCTGCACCGCCGGCCTCGGCAGGTCGGTCGGTGGGTCGAAATCGGGAGCGCCCTCCAGGAGCGGCCTCCGGTGCTCGATCATCGCGGCCAGCCGATCATCGGTGAGCCGTTCGCGCTGGTGGGCCGCGAGGTCGGCGTACTGCACCGGCAACGGGGGCAGCGGTCCGCCGGCAGCGGACACCGCGCGATAGGTGGCGGCGATCTCCCGGACCAGCGCGTGCAGCGACTGCCCGTCGGCGACGGCATGGTGCGCGACCCAGATCAGCTCGTGCTCCGAGTCGCTCAGCCGCACCAACTGCACGCGAACCAAGGGCCCCTGGCGTACGGCGAACGGCTCGTGGACCGCCGCCGCCACGGCCAGCCGCAGCGCTTCCGCGCGTTCGCCGGCGGCCAGCATGCTGAGATCGGTCACCGGTACAACGGGCCGGCCGGCCGGCGCGATGCGCTGGACCGTCCGGCCGTCGAACAGCTCCAGGTGGGTCCGCAGCGCCTCGTGCCGCGCGGTGATGCGGGCGATCGTCTCGCTGAACGTCGCGATGTCGAGCGAACCGCTGATCCGGGCCCGGAACGGAATGTTGTACGCCGCACTCCGCGGGTGCAGCACATGCAGGAACAACAACTGTTCCTGGAAATGCGAGGCCACCGGCGGCTCGGCATCTCGTGCCGTCCGCCGGATCAGCGGCGCGGCCGGAGCCGACGGCGCCGGACCGACCCCGGCCTGGCACCGCAACCGGCCCACTGCCTCCCGCCGCTGATCCGGTGAGAGCTTCACCAACTGCGACAGAGAGCTCGTCATCGCACCGGCTGCTTCTCGGACTCGTCGGCAGCCTGCACAGGTTCCGCCGCCGCTTCCGCGGCGGGTGCGGCTTCTTCGTCGCCGGGGTGACTCCGGATCGACCGCACAGGGCTGAGCGCGACCAGGACGGCGACGGCGATGATCAGGCCGCCCGCGGCACCGATCGTCGCCCGGACACCGAGCGCCGCACCGATGGTGCCACCGAGGGCTGCACCCAGAGCGCCGCTGCCGTGGACCACCGACATAGCGGTCCCGCCGACCCGGCCGAGCAGCTCGAACGGCGTGATGCCGGCCACCAGGCTGAGGACGTGGATGTTGTACGTCGAGTTCGCCATACCGGCCACGAACTGGCAGAACATCAGCACCACGAAGGCAGCCGACACCGGGGCCGCGGCGAGCACGATGCTCGACGCACCGGACGCGGCGATCGTCACGATCAGCGCCGTGCTCAGCGACAGCTTCTCGGCCAGCTTGGCCGCGGTGCTCGCACCGACCAGCAGCCCGAGACCTCCGCACCCGAACGCGATACCGACCTGCAGCGGGCTCAGCCCGGCGATCTGGTACGCGTACACCAGGACCAGCGCGCTGGCCGCGGCACCACCGAGGTTGAGCACACCGGTTGCCGACATCAACGTCCGCAGCCGGGCGTCGCCGCCGATCGTCGTGAAGCCGACCTTGAGGTCGTCCAGGACCGCACCCGGCTTCTGGCCGGAGGCCGTCCGGACGTCCTCGCGGTCGCGGACCAGCAGGACCGACACGGCCGAGATCAGGAACGTGACGGCATCCACAACGACCGCCACGACGGCTCCGAGCGCCTGCAGGATGCCACCGCCGAGGGCCGCGCCGCCGACGTCGGCGGCGGACCGGGTGAAGGACATCTTGCCGTTCGCTTCCACGATGTGCTCGCGACCGACCAGGTGCGGGATGTACGACTGGTACGCGACGTCGAAGAAGACCGTCAGGACACCGTTGACAGCAGCAACGATCATCAGGTGGGTCAGCGTGAGATGCCCGGCGACGTGGGCCAGCGGAAGGCTCAGCAACGAGAGCAGCCGGCCGAGGTCGGCGACGACCAGCAGCGGACGACGCGCGACCCGGTCCGCGAGCAGCCCGGCGAACGGGCCGAACAGCAAGTAGGGCAGCACGCCGAACGCGGCCAGCAGACCGACCTGGAAGGTCGTCGCGTCGAGGGTGAGCAGTGCCAGGGTCGGCAGGGCGATCCGCGAGATGCGGTCACCGAAACTGCTCAGGCTCTGCCCGAACCACAACCGCTTGAAGTCCGGGTGAGTCCACAATTGTCCTGTCAGCATGTCGATGTGTCCTTTTCTGTGGTGGGGACAGGTTCGTTCCACCCGTCCGAGCCGGGTTCCAGCAAGGCCGTCGCCAGGGCTTCCACCTCGGGGCGGCAAATCGGGTCGGCGAGAACCGCGGTCACCACGGCCTCGACCGTCCGGGCCGCGAACAGCTGCTGGATCGACAGCTGCGGCCCGAGAATCTCTGCCAGCAGGGTGACCAGGCGTACGGCGGTGAGCGAGTTCCCGCCCAGCACGAAGAAGTCGCCGGTCAGGCCGACCTGTTCCTGCCCGAGCACCTCCGCGAACAACGCGCAGATGACCTGCTCGACAGGGGTGCCGGCGGGGACGAACTCCGGAACCGGCTCGACCGTCTCCGCGGCACCCTTGCTCAGCGCGAGCCGGTCGACCTTCGCGTTCCGGGTCAGCGGCAGCTCGTCCAGGGCCGTGATCCGATGCGGCACCATGTAGCCCGGGAGGATCAGCATCAGGTGCTCCCGCAGGCCGTCCAGGTCATCGGTCCGTCCGGCGGCCCACACGACGTACGCGTGCAGGAACGAGTCCCCCGTCGGTCCTCCGGCCACCGCGACGGCGGCATCGATCCCGGGGTAGGACCGGACGGCGGCCTCGATCTCACCGAGCTCGATCCGCACTCCGCGGACCTTCACCTGGAAGTCTTCCCGCCCGAGGATCTCGATGTTGCCGTCCGGCAGGTACCGGCCGAGGTCGCCGGAGGCGTACGCGCGGCCTCCCCCCGGTCCCGGCAGGTCGATGAACTTGCGTGCCGTGAGCTCCGGGTCGCCCCAGTAGCCTTGAGCCAGGCCGACCTCGCTGGCCGTGTAGATCTCTCCGGGCACCCAGGTCGGTCGCGGCGACAGGTCCGGGGCCAGCACGTGGTAGCGCTGGTTGGCCATCGGCTTGCCGTACGGGATGCTCGGCCAGTCCAGGCCGACCTCACCGATCGGGTAGATCACCGACCAGATGCAGGTCTCGGCCGGGCCGCCGGAGGAGACCACCGACGTCCGCGGGTTCAGTGCCCGGATCCGGTCGGGCAACTGCAGCGGAATCCAGTCGCCGGCCAGGACGACCGTCCGGAGCGGCTCGAACGCCTCCCGGGTCCCGGACGCCTCGGCCTCGGCGACCGCCATCTCCAGCAGCGTCGGGACCGAGTTCCAGAACGTGACGCCGGCCAGGTCCATCAGATCCAGCCAGTGCGGCGGGAACGGCATCGGCCCCGGGACAGCGACCGCGCCGCCCACCTGGGTCATCCCGAACACGTCGTACACCGAGAGGTCGAAGTGCAGCGGCGACACCGCGAAGCAGCGGTCCGCCGGGCCGACGCCGAATCGCTGGTTCGCCTCCACGATGGTGTTGAGCGCCCCGCGATGATCGACCATGACGCCCTTCGGCGTACCGGTCGAGCCGGACGTGAAGATCACATACGCGAGATCGGTGGGATGCTGAACCGGCTCGAGCGGCCGCGGGTCGCCGTCCTCGAGATCGCGGTCGACGCAGACGACCCGGACGTGCTCCGGCCACTCCGCCCCGGCGACCAGCGCGGAGTGCGTCACCACGATCTCGATCCGGGCCTGATCGACCAGCCGGTGCAGGCGATCCACCGGCCAGGCGGCGTCCATCGGAAGGTACGCCGCTCCGGACGCGAGCACTCCGTGCGCGGCCGCGATCTGTTCCCAGCCCTTGTCGAGATGGATCGCGACCAGCTGGTTCGGTACGGCGCCCGCGGCTCTGAGCAACCGCCCGAGCCGGTTCGCGCTCGCGTCGAGCTCGGCGTAGCTGACCGTGCGCTCGAGGGTGATGACCGCCGGCGCGTCCGGCCTACGACGTGCATGCTCCGACAGCGGCGTGTGCAGGAACGACGGACCGGACAACGTCTTCCGGGCGGCGTCGTTGATCTCGTTCCGCTGGATCCGCTGCCACTGCGGCAGCAACGACGGCGGCTCGTCGTCCCAGTGGTTCTCGTCGGACAACAGCCAGCGGACCAGGCCCCGGTGGGCCTCGAACATGTCGTCCAGCATTCCGTCCGGGTAGAGCGCGTCGAGACTGTCCCAGTTGTAGGTCAGCGCGCCGTTGTCCTCCCAGATCTGGAAGTCGATCGACACCTGCGGCGTCTGCGAGATCGAGTACACCGACTCGCCGATCGCCGTCGCCGTCCGGCGCGGCGGCTGGCCGAGCAGACTGGTCACGACGACCGGGAAGGACGCCCGGACGCGGTCGCGCTCGCGAGCGGCCAGTTCGCGCATCACCTGGATGCCGCCGAAGTGCCGGTGCTCGAGGTCCTCCCACATCCGCTGCTGGACGGCTCGCGCACGCTCGGCGAACGATCCGCCGACGGGCTCGACCGCGAGCAGCGAGGTGGTGGTGAAGTCTCCGACGATGTCGTGGACCTGCGGGTGGACGGGGAGCCGGTTGAACAACGGGCAGTTGACGGTGAACCGGTCGCTCTTGCTCCAGGTCCGCAGCACCTCGGCGAAGGTGGTGATGAGCAGGCAGGTCGGAGTCACACCGCGGCGGCTAGCCTGCTGCTGCAACTGGGTCCACTCGTCCGGCTCGAGACGGTCGGCACGGCGGTTGAACGTCGGTGCTGCCTGATCGCCGGACGGCGCCGTCGGCAAGTCAGGTGCCGGGGGCAACGAGTCGATGCGGTCCATCCAGTAGGTCCGGGAGGCCTCGAACGCCGGCGCGTCCTCGTCCGCGCCTTCGGTGGCGAGCACGTAGTCCCGAAAGGTGAGTTCCAGCGGCTCCAGCTGCAGGCCGGGGTCCTCGTAGAACAGCACCAACTCCGGGATCAGCAGCTGGACGTAGCTCCAGGCGTCGCAGATCAGCAGATCGAAGCTGAGGTGCAGACGGGTCTGCCCGCCGGGGAGCCGGGTGACACGGACATCGAAGAACGGCCACTCGTCGACGCTGAACACATGATGGGCAAGACGTTCGCGCAACTCGCCGGTGATGCGGTCGGCCTCCGCGGAGTTATGACCGCTGAGGTCGAGCACCTCGACCTCGTACGGCGGCGGGTCCGCGAGCACCTGCTGCGTACCGTCCGGCAGCATCACCAGGCGGAGCGCCTCGTGCCGCCGTACGAGCAGGTCCCACGCCTGCTTGAGGCGGTCGACGTCGAGCTCGGCGCTCTGCCACTCGAAGTAGCCGTGGCACCCGACGTTCCCCAACTCCACGGCGTCGCCCCGACCGATCCAGTAAGCGTACTGCGTGTCGGTCAGCGGGAACGGACTGTGCCGGCGTGCCGGGTCGGGCACCACAACCGGCAGATCCGGCTCGGCCCCGTCGCCGGTTCGGTTGCCGGCAGCAAGCACTTCCGCGACGCCGGCCACGGTGCCGGCGGAGTACAGCTCGTGCAGGCCGATCGTCGTACCGAACTCCTCACGAAGCCGGGACGTGACGTCGATGGCGGCGAGCGAATGGCCGCCGAGCTCGAGGAAGACCTCATCGGCGCCGACCCGGTCGAGGCCGAGGACCTCGGCCCAGACCTCGGCGATCCTGCGCTCGGTCTCGGTGCGCGGCGCCAGGTACCGGCGGTCGGCGGTCGTGGGTACGGCCGTCAGCGCCTTCCGGTCGAGTTTGCCGTTGGTGAGGCGTGGGAGAGCGTCGATCAGGACCAGTGCCGTCGGAACCATGTACGCCGGCAGCAGCCGGCCGAGCTCGTCGCGGATCTGCGCCGCGAGGTCCGGGCCGAAATCGGCCTCCGGCACGACGTACCCGGCCAGAGTGGTCTCGCCGGTCGCGTCCGGACCGGCTACGACCGCGGCTTCACGGACCGTCGGCAGCGACTCCAGCGCACTCTCGACCGCTTCCGGCTCCACCCGGAAGCCGCGGACCTTCGTCTGCAGGTCGGCCCGGCCGACCATCTCGAGCAGGCCGTCCGCCCGGAACCGGGCGAGGTCGCCGGTGCGGTACAGCAGTTCGCCGGGCTCCTCGGCGATGGTGTGCCGGACGAAACGCTCGCTGGTGAGACCGGGCTTCCCGAGATAGCCGAGCGCAAGGCCGGCGCCCGCGATGTGCAGCTCGCCGATGACCCCGATCGGAACCGGGTGCCCGGCCTCGTCGAGCAGGTAGACCCGGGTGTTCGCGATCGGTTTCCCGACCGGCAGCGGCGTACGGCGACGCTCGGACGCCGGAACGCCCTTGGAGGTCGCGCGCAGGCCGGCGGCCGCGTTGAAACAGGACGTCGTCACCAGCGTCTCGGTGGTGGCATAGAAGACGACCGGCTCGAACGGCACGTCGGCCGGCGCCCATCGCCGGACCGGCGCGCCGGTGGCGAACAGGTACCTCAGCGCGACCTCGTCCGCAGGCCAGGTCAGCCACCAGAGCCGCTCGGCCATCGGTGCGACCAGCACGGCGACCGTGATCCGCTCGGCCAGGATCCAGTCACGCAGCGCCGAAGGTGCAGCGGCGGTCTCGGGAGCCGCGATACAGATGGTCACGCCGACGCCCAGCATCGCGATCCACTCCTGCGCCGCGATCGCGAACCCGGGCGACGACGCCCAGGCGACGCGGTCGCCGGCGGAGATCTGGTACGCCGTCCGGCTCCACTCGGCCATGTTGGCGAAGGCCTGGTGCCGGATCAGTACTCCCTTCGGCTCGCCGGTCGAGCCGGACGTGTAGAAGACCACCCCTGCCTCGTCGGAGATTTCGCCCCCGTCGAGCCGCGGCGACGAGCCGGGATCGTCGACGCACCAGGCGATCGCGGCGTGGTGGCCGGCGAGACGGTGCCACAAGGACTTCCGGGTGACGACGCCGGCGACCGCCGCGTCGTCGAGGACGGCGGTCAACCTGACATCGGGGTTCTCCGGATCGAGCAGTACGGCGGAGGCTTCGGCCCGGACGATCGCCAGGAATCCGATGATGCACTCGGCGGACCGCTCGAGCAGCAGCGCCACCCGGGCACCGCGACGCAGGCCGGCGGTCCGCAGCGCGACGGCGAGTGCGGTGACGTCCCGGTCGAGCTCGCCGTACGTCCACCGGTTCTGGCCGACCTCGATCGCGACGACGTCGGGGGCGTGCTCTGCCTGTTGGTGGACGAGGTCCGCGATGGTGACGTCGTCCCGATAGGCGGCGGATGTGTCGTTCCAGTCGATCAGGAGACGGCTGCGTTCGTCGGCGGGCAGCAAGCCGAGCCGCCGTACGGACTCGCCCGGCGCGTCCAGCGCCGACGAGAGCAGCGCGGCGAACTGCCCTGCGATCCGGGAAGCCGCGTCGACGGAGAAGCCGGCGGTCCGGTAGCCGAGGACCACCTTGTCGGAGTCGATGCCGAGCACCAGATCGGCAGGGACGGCGCTGATGATCGAGCTGTCCTCGCAGACCCCGGCGGAGAAGCGTGCGATGTCGCCGGGAATCAGCAGCGGCTCGGGCCGGTCGGCCGCCGTCTCCACGACCTGCCGGAAGCTGGTGCCGTCGGTGAAGCCGAACGACCGGCAGCCGGTGGTTCCACCCGCACCGGCGACGACAACGAGATCGGGCGCCCCGCTGTACCGATGCAGGAGGGTCGCCCAAGCGGCGTACAGGGTCGGCAGCGGCTCAGCCGGACCCCCGGTGATCAGCGCGGTCAGCTCGGCCGCGCGCTCGAGCGTCCCGCTGGGCAGCGGAACCTCGACGGCGTCCACCGAGCTGGTCGCCCCGGACGTTCCCCCGTCGACGGGAAGCTCGATGCGCAAGGCCTCGAGCCCGGTCTGCGTTGTGTCCATGATCTGCGCTCCTGCCTCGGCCTGATCCGTTCACTGCCGCCGAGCCTAGCCAAATCATGACTGAAGTAACAGTGCAAACTCAACTATTGTCATCAATTGCCGCGCTGACCGTCTTCCACGCGGCCGCCGGGGTCTCGAAGTTCGCGATCGCGAGGACGGCCGGCGCGAACCGCACACCGAACCGCTGTTGCAGCCGCATGACCAGGGTCATGACACCGAGCGAGTCGAGCCCGATCGACCGGAACGGGGTGTTCGGCGGCAGCGGCTGCTCAGCCGGGTGACCCGGCAGCAGCGAGCGGACCGTCTCCTCGAAAGCGGCCGGCCAGGTCTGCTGAAGCTGTTCCATGTCCGAATTCCTCCACGGGTGCGCGTGACCAGAAGTGGTAGCGACCGTACGGCGGAGATCCGGGCCGGCGCTGTGCACTAGTGAGCAGACAGCAGCCCCCGTCTCGGCCAAGGTGACAGCCATGACCGACAGCGTGCTGACGACTCTCGAGCAAGCCGTGTCCGCACTGGTTCACGAGCTGCGACCCCGATGCCCTGAGTACCTGCGAGAGCACGAGATCCGGATCCTGGTCCCCACGGGCGTCGAGCTCGGCGACGGATCCCGGATGGTTGCCGAGATCGGTGCGGCCCTCGGACTCACCCTGGTCACCGCCCGGGACGACGCCGAGGCCAACGCCGTCGACCGGCTGCTGACGGCTCGCCTGGACGACGCGGCCGGGCGGCTGGCCGAGCTCGACGCCACTCCGGCCGAAGATCTGGCGGCGTTGATCGCCCGCAGCGGTACCACCCCGCCGAGCGCTCAGCCCGATCTGGACTGGCAGGAACTGGCAGTCGGAGGCGAACGCATGCGGTTCGCGACGGTCGGCACCCGAGGCACGCCGGTCGTGCTGATCAACGCTCTCGCACAGGCACCGGACTTCTGGTTCGAGCTGATCGACCGATTGCTCCCCCGCCGGGTCGTGCTGTTCCAGTGTGGCGGCGTACTCGAGGACGACGTCCGGCCCGAAGGCCTGTCGGTCGATCAACTGCGGACCGGACTCGAGGGCGTGCTCGATCACCTCGGTCATTCCACGCATCACCTGGTCGGCTGGTGCACGGGAGCGCGGTTCGCTACGCGTCTGGCTCACCTCCGACCGGATCTCGTCGCTTCGCTGACCATGCTCAACGGCGCCTTCAAGCAGCTCGGCGCCGACAGCGCCGACGACTCGGCGTACGAGCGGGTCATCGAGACGATGTGCCGGACGGTGGAGAACCAGCCGGAGCTCGCCGACCAACTGGCAGTGATGGTCTCCGGATCTGTCGGACGTCCGTCCGCCGGACCGGACGGGGATCGGCAGGCAGCCGGGCGGGCTGCCCTGGCAGGTGTCGATCCGGCCTTCAACGACCTGCTACGGGCCCCGGTCCGGGACGGGATCAGGCTCCGTCGCTACGCGCACCAGCTGTTCCAGCTCTTCTCCGAGGACCCGTTCGCCATGCTCCCGCCGGCCGGGCCGCCGGTCCTGTGCATCGCCGGCGAGTACGACGAGCAGGTCTCACTCCCGCGGTTCGCCCGCGTCGCCGCGACGATCCCGGACGCCCGGTTCGCCACGGTTGCCGGAGGCACCCATTTCCTCCTGCACGACCGGCCGGACCTGGTGGCCGAACTGCTGACCGACCTGTTCGCCGGCATCGCTCCGCGGCCGGCCACCCAGGAGATCAGCTGGCGATGAGCCGGCGTTCCTCGAGGGCCGGATCCGTGGTGGCGAACGCGGTCAGCCGGCTCAGATCCGGGACGACGAGTACGCCGCTTCGGCGATGCACCAGCCCGCTCTCGCGGAACTCCCGCAGGAACCGGCTGATCCGCGACCTGGTCGTGCCGACGATGGCGCCGAGTTCCTCGTGGGTGAGACGGAAGTCCAGGCAGATGCCTCCCGGGCCGGCGACGCCGAGACGGGCGGCCGTGCGTGCCAGCGTCGCCGCCAGCCGGTGCCTGCTGTCGAGCGTGACCAGGTCGGAGATCATCTGCTGCTGCTCGGCCAGCCGCCGGGCCAGCGTCTCGAGATAGGCCGCTTGCAGGCCGCTGCGGACGACTGCCGTCCGGAAGTCCCCGGCCCGGAGTCTCCAGAGCTGCACAGGCTGGACGGCCACCAGCGTGTCCTGCCACAGGCCGGGCTCCAGGCGGACGTCGCCGTACACGTCGCCGGGGCCGTGCAGCGCGACGACGCAGTTGCGCCCGCCGGCCGCTGCGCGGCTCTGCTTCACCACTCCACCACGGATGAGGCACACCGCATCCTCGGTGCTGCCCGGGGAACGCACCGTGGCCCGCGCCGGCAGCCGGTCCAGACGGGCCGGCAGCACCCCGCTCTCGATGAGCTCGCGCAGCCCTCGTCCCAGCTCCGGATGTCCCAACTGTGCCGGTGCACCGGCCGGACCAGCCATCACTCTCGCCTCCAGCTCGATTGACAACTATAGTCATGTACGGATACTGACAATAGTCGATGAGCGGTGTCTGGTCGATCACGAGGAGGCAGGGATGCGGGAGCGGCGCTTCGGCCGGTTGGGATGGCCGGTCAGTGAGGTCGGGTACGGCATGTGGGGCATCGCCGGCGGCGAGGGCGGTTGGACCGGTGCCGACGACGCGTCCGGCGCGGTGGCGCTGGACACGGCCGTCGAGCTGGGGTGCACCTTCTTCGACACCGCCTGGATCTACGGCCGCGGCCACAGCGAGCAACTGCTGGGCGAACTGCTCCGCCGGTATCCCGGCCGGAACCTCACCGTCGCCACCAAGGTGCCGCCCAAGAACCGGGTCTGGCCGTCGGCCAAGGGTGCGCGGATCTCCGACGTCTTCCCGGACGACCATCTGTGGTCGTACCTGCGGATGAGCCTGGACAACCTGGGCGTCGAGGCGATCGACCTCCTGCAGTTCCACGTCTGGGAAGACAGCTGGGCGACCGACCCGGGCTGGCAGCGGACCATCCAGGAGATGCGGGAGCGCGGCCTGATCCGCGGCGTCGGCATCAGCGTCAACCGCTGGGAACCGTGGAACGTCCTGAAGACCCTGGAGACCGGCCTGATCGACGCCGTCCAGGTCATCTACAACATCTTCGACCAGGCGCCCGAGGACGAACTCTTCCCGGCCTGCCGCGAACTCGACGTCGCCGTCGTCGCCCGCGTGCCGTTCGACGAGGGGACGCTGACCGGCACCCTGACCCGCGACACCACCTGGCCCGCGGGTGACTGGCGATCGAGCTACTTCGTTCCGGAGAATCTCGAGGCGAGTGTGACCCGGGCCGAGCGGCTGGCGAAGGTCGTGCCCGCCGGGGTCACGATGCCTGAGCTCGCGCTCCGCTTCATCCTCGAGGACCCGACCGTCAGCACGGTCATCCCGGGGATGCGGTCCGTCCGGCACGTGCAGGCGAACCTCGCGACCGGTACGGCCGAGCCACTGCCGGCCGAGCTGATGGCCGAACTGCGCCGGCATCGGTGGGACCGGGTACCGACGGAGTGGTCGCAGTGACCGGCCCAGTGAGCGGTGCGGCGGTTAGGCCAGTGGTCGTCTGGGCCGTGCCGCGTTCGCGGTCGACGGCACTCGCCCGAGTGATGATCGAGCGGGGTGATCTCGAGGTCGTCCATGAACCGTTCTCGTATCTGGCAGCGCAAGGCGTCTACCAGTTGGCCGGCCGGGAGTTGCGATCCGCACGCGAGATTCTCGACGTACTGCTCGAACAGGCATCGGCCGGGCGACGGTTCTTCGTCAAGGAGACGACCGACTACCGGTACGACGACCTGCTCGCGGACGAACGGTTCGCCGCCGACCTGACCCACGCCTTCATGATCCGGCACCCCGCCGATGCCATCGCTTCCCACCACGCGATGAACTCGCGACTGACCAGCAGCGAAGCCGGCTTCGCGTACCTGGCCGAGATCCTCGACCAGGTCCGGGCCGGCACCGGCCGGACGCCGATCGTCATCGACGGCGACGACCTCGTCGCGGAGCCCGATGCCATGGTCGAGGCCTTCTGCCGCGCGGTCGGCCTCCCGCATGTTCCGGAGGCACTGACCTGGCAGCCGGGCGGGCAACCCGTCTGGGAGCAGACGGCCGCCTGGCATCGTGACGTCGAGCAGAGTACCGGTCTGTCACCACGCCGGCGCACGTACGACGTGGACGCCGCGACGGCAACTCGCCTTCAGCAGTTGGTCGACGAGCAGATGCCACACTACGACCGCCTCGCCGGATACCGGCTCAGGACGTCCGTCGGAGGGGCTCAGCGGTGAGTCCACGCCTGCAGCAAGGGTTCTGCGTCGTGCTCCACGATCGTGAGATCGTCCGTGCTGAGGATCGCGAGCGACGCCGAGTGACCCGGCCGGTCGGCAAGGTCGTACAGCCCGATCCCGGCGGCCACCTGCTCACGGCCGGTCCAGCCGACCACGCGGGCAGGCTCACTCGGTGCGGTGACGGTGACCAGGTTGAGTGGTTGCCGCAAGCCGTCCCCGGTCGACTTCACCACAGCTTCCTTGCGGGTCCAGTACCTGATGAAGTCGGCCGTCGAGGTCAGTTGACGCTGCTCGGACGGCGTGAGCACCAGTGGGGCCATGCTCTCCATCTCCACCGCACGGACCTGCTCGACATCGAGCCCGAGCGGCGCGACGGTGCCCACGGCAACCCCGACGAGATCGCCCGAGTGCGAGATCGACAACTCCCATCCGGTGCGCGGCCCTGTCACTCGGACCTTGCCGTGCGGCTGATCACAGTCGGGGCACGTCCGATCGAGTCGGACACCGTCCGGGGCGCACTGCAGTTCGGCGGCCAGGACCAACCGCGTGACGGCCACACCGAGCTGGAAGCGGAGCCGGTCGTCGGACGTCCGGTAGGCGGCGGCCCTGGTCTGTTCCGCAGGCGCCAGCAGCCGAGCCGTCGCCGCGTCGAGCGATCCGTGCACCTGCGAGAGCCGTGCCCACCACACATGGACGGCGGGCGCATTCATGCGCCTCACTGTAGCGGCGTTCCGCTGCGAGCTGGTCACCGATGAGACCCGAGTCAAGTTCACACCAGGAGGACGCATGCTGACAGAGCTCCAGGCCACGAAGACCGAATCGCAACGAGCCGGCGCCGGTGGCGTGACGCTGTGGCTGACAGGTCTGCCGAGCGCCGGCAAGTCGACCGTCGCCCGAGCCGCCGCCGAGGTTCTCGCGAGGCGTGGTCACCGTGTCGAGATCCTCGACGGTGACGAGATCCGCGCGGTGTTCGGCAGCTCCGGCTTCGATCGGGCCGCCCGCGACGAGAACGTACGGCGGATCGGCTGGCTCGCCGAACTCCTGGCCAGGAACGGCGTGACGGTCCTGGTCGCGTCCATCGCGCCGTACCGGGAGACCCGTGACCAGGTACGCGCCAGTCACGAACGCGCCGGGCTCCCGTTCGTCGAGGTCCATGCTGCCGCGTCGGTCGAATCGTGTGTCGCGCGCGACGTCAAGGGGCTCTATGCCCGGCAGCGACGCGGCGAGATCAGCGGCGTCACCGGGATCGACGACCCGTACGAGTCGCCGGTCGCGCCGGAGCTGCGGCTGTACACCGACCGCGAGGACGTCTCGCTGTCGGTCGCGGCAGTCATCGAGTACCTGACCACGCACGAGTTGGTCTGACCATGACCGACGTACTGGTTCCGAACTCGTTGGAGAGCGAGTCGATTTTTGTGTTCCGTGAGGTTGCGGCGGAGTTCGAGCGGCCGGTGATCTTGTTCTCCGGTGGTAAGGATTCGATCGTGATGTTGCATCTGGCGCGGAAGGCGTTCTCGCCGGCCGGGGTGCCGTTCACGTTGCTGCACGTGGACACCGGCCACAACTTCCCCGAGGTCCTGGCCTATCGGGACGCGGTCGTGGAGCAGCTCGGGCTGAAGCTCGAGGTGGCCAAGGTCGAGGACTACATCGCCGACGGCCGGCTGCGCGAGCGCACCGACGGG
>NZ_SJJZ01000004.1 GCF_004331345.1 Kribbella soli
GCGGTGACCTTCTGGTCGGCGTGCTCGGCGTTCCAGGCCGCGACCATCTGCTTGCCCCAGGCCACTTCCTCGGCGTTGTTCGAGTACCAGATCGTGATCGGTCCGCGGGCCTGCGCGGCGGCGTCGGCGTCACCAGCGCCGCCACCGCCGCTCCCACACGCGGCGAGCGAGCCGGCCAGAACCACGGCCAGCAATCCAGCTTGTAGCTTCATCAGGGGGTTCCTCCTACAAAGGGGGTGCGGCGGTGGAGCGCCGTACGACGAGTTCTGCGGGCGGCAGCTCGACGTCGGGTACGTCGGTGTCGCCGTCGACGACCCGGTTGAGGGTCTGGGCCGCCGTCTCGCCGAAACGGAACGGGTCGGCGCGGACCGTGGTCAGACCGGGATGCACGTACTCGGCGAGCTCGCTGTCGTCGAAGCCGGCGATGCTCAGGTCGTCCGGCACGGTCAGGCCCGCGGCCTGGGCGGCGCCGAGACCCGCGATCGCCATCCGGTCGTTCGCATAGACGATCGCGGTCGGCGGCTCCGGAAGCGCGAGCAACCGCCGGGTGGTCTCGATTCCACCGGCCGCCGTGAAGTCACCGGTCTCGACCGCGACAGGTTCCAGACCGGCCGCGGCCAGAGTCTCGGCGAAGGCCGTGGACCGTGCCGTGGCGTGCACGAACGCGGGCGGACCGGCGACCTGCGCGATCCGGGTGTGCCCGAGCTCGATCAGGTGCTCGACGACGGCCCGTGTCCCCGGCCGGTCGTCGAGGGTGACGGCCGGGAACGGCGAATCGCCGTCCGGCCGGTTCAGGGTGACCGCGGGCAGGCCGAGCTCGACCAGCAGGCCGATCCGCGGATCGTCGTGCCGGAGGTCGGACAGGAACACCCCGTCGACCCGCCCGTCCTGCGCGAGCCGCCGGTACCCATCGGCCTCCGAACCGTCGGCGACCACCTGCAGAACGAGCGCCTGCCCCCGCGTCGACAGCACGCTCTCGACCCCGGCGATGAACGCCGGGAAGAACGGATCCGACGACAGCACGGCCGGATCCCGGGTGATCACCAGGCCGAGCGCGAACGCCTTCGAGACCGACAGCGACCGCGCGCGGTTGCTCGGCCGCCAGCCGAGCTCGTCGGCGGCGGCGAGGATCTTGTCCACGGTCGACTGCGCCAGCCCGGGGCGCCCGTTGAGCGCGAACGACACCGAGCCCTTGGACACGCCGGCCCGGCGCGCCACATCCGCGATCGTCGGCCGCTTCGCCACCCGAACCTCCAATTAAACCGGTTTAAAGAGCATCTAAACCGGTTAAAACCACTGCTGTCAAGATCTGAGAGCTTTGCGCAATACCGCAATCTGCAGGCGGTTCCGCGCACTCGTTTGCAGCCGATCGCTTGACGGAGCGGTTGTCACGGCGCTTGACTGGTCGGCAGTGACGCACCCAGCCGGTACCAGGCCGACGGCCTGAAGTCCGGTTTCCCGGCGCCAGG
This sequence comes from Kribbella soli, assembly GCF_004331345.1. Lineage (GTDB taxonomy): Bacteria > Actinomycetota > Actinomycetes > Propionibacteriales > Kribbellaceae > Kribbella > Kribbella soli. Next base: position 1,470 of record NZ_SJJZ01000004.1, read on the forward strand.
GTGGTGAGAAAGCCCGAGGCGGGGTCGCGTCCCCGGGACCGATGGAGCAATCGTGTCCAGACTCACCCGCCGCCTGCTGGTAGCAGCCGCGGCCACCGCCCTCGCAGTCACCGCCTCCACCCTCACCCGAAACCCTGCCGACGCGGCCGTCACGCTCCCGCCGGCGCACGCGAAGTTCGACTACCAGATCGGCGGCGCGTACACCCCGCCCGCCGGTGTCCAGGTGGTCACCCGCGACCGGACCGCCACTCCGGCGGCCGGCCTCTACAACATCTGCTACGTCAACGCCTTCCAGGTCCAGCCCGGAGAACAGGGCCAGTGGGGTTCCGACCTGCTGCTCCGCGATGCCAAGGGCAACCTTGTGATCGACGAGGACTGGGGCGAACCGCTGCTCGACCTCCGGACGGCGGACAAGCGGAACCGGATCGCCGCCAAGGTCAACGGCTGGATCGACGGCTGCGCAGGCAAGGGCTACAAGGCGATCGAGCCCGACAACTACGACAGCTACACCCGCTCGAAGAACCTCCTCACCGCCGGCCAGGCGAAGGCGTACCTGACCTTGCTGGCCACCCACGCACACAGCAAGAGCCTCGCCATCGGCCAGAAGAACACGGTCGAGCTGGCCGGTGACCGAACCTCGGTCGGCCTGGACTTCGCAGTCGCCGAGGAATGCGGCCAGTACGACGAGTGCGGTGACTACGTGGATGCCTTCGGCAACAACGTGATCGTGATCGAGTACACCGACAATGGCCGGCGTACGGCGTGTTCGCAGTACGGCGGAACGCTCTCGATCGTGCAGCGCGATGTGGACGTCTCCGTCCCGGGCGACTCCGGGTACGTCCGCAAGACCTGCTGAAACTCCTTTCCTGCAACCTTTCTGGAGACCGCCATGTCTCAGCATGCTCGAAACCTGTCCCGTCGTGACGTCCTCCGCGCGGCCGCCGCCGTCGCGGCCGCAGGCACCCTCAGTGCTTGCGGTAAGAAGGATGAGGATCAAGGGGCTGACGGTGTCGTGACCCTTGACCTCTGGCACGGCCAGGTGGATCTCGGCAAGGCCGCGATCGACTCCCTGATCACTGCGTTCAACCAGTCGCACCCGAAGATCAAGGTGGTCGGCGGCGGTGGCGGCGTGACCGCGGACAGCATGCTGCAGAAGGTCACCGCGGGTCTGGCGGCGGGGTCCTACCCGGACATCGCGTACATCTTCGGGTCGGACCTCGCCAGCCTGACCAAGAGTCCCAAGGTCGCCGATCTCACCGGCCAGCTGAAGATCGACGACTACTGGCCGGCCGCGAAGGACGCGGTCAGCGTGAAGGAGAAGGTCCGGGCGGCGCCGGCGCTGCTCGACTCGCTCTGTGTGGTCTACAACAAGAAGCTGTTCGCGGCCGCCGGTGTGGCCGCGCCGAAGGCCGGCTGGACCTGGGACGATTTCGTTGCCGCCGCCAAGCAACTGACGAACCCGGCGAAGGGCATCTTCGGCACCGGGTGGCCGGGCGTCGGCGACGAGGACACGGTCTGGCGGATCTGGCCGATGATCTGGGACCTCGGCGGCGACGTGGTCAGCGGCGACGGCAAGAAGGTCGGCTTCGACTCGGTCGGCACGAAAGCCCTGGAAACACTGGACCGGTTGCGGAGCGACAAGTCGTTGTACGTCGACCCGAAGCCGGGTAGCGAGCAGCTGTACCAGGTGTTCCTCGGCGGCCGGATGGGAATGGTCGCCACCGGCCCCTGGCAGCTCCCCGAGCTGAAGGACAACGGCCTCGAGTACGGCGTGGTGCCGCTGCCGTCGTACTCCGGGAAGCCGATGACGATCTCGGGGCCGGACACCTGGACGATCTTCGACAACGGCAAGGCCAAGGTGAAGGCGGCCACCGAGTTCGTCACCTGGCTGGCCGACCCGGCGCAGGACATCCAGTGGGACGTCAAGGGCGGCAGCCTGCCGATCACCAAGGCGACGGCCGAGTTGCCGCAGTGGAAGAAGCACTCGACGGAGACCAACGGCCTCGAGGTCTTCGTGACCGCCCTCGACACCGCGAAGGTGCGCCCGACGATCTCGACGTACCCGCAGATCTCGGAGCACATGGGTCAGGCCATTGCCGCCGTACTGCTCGGGAAGCAGAGTCCCGCGGACGCGTTGAAGCAGGCCGTCGACCAGTGCAACCAGGTGCTGGCGGTGCCCAACTGATGGCCAGCGTGGTCGGGACGTTCACCGTCGATCCACGCTCGCGGGCCGCCAAGCGGCGGGCGCGTGGTGAAGGTGCGACCGGGTGGGCGTTCGTCAGTCCGTCGGTGGTGATCATTCTCGGGCTGAGCGTCGTCCCGGTGCTGTGGTCGTTGCTGTTGTCTTTCCAGGTGAACGACCTGGTGTCGCCGAGCGAGTGGGTCGGGCTGGCGAACTACAAGGCGCTGGTGAAGGACCCGGCGTTCGGGTCCGCGGTCTCGCACACGCTGATCTATACGGCGTTGTATGTGCCGTTGAGCGTGGTGGCCGGGTTGGGGATCGCGATCGCGCTGGACCGGAAGATCGCGTTGATCGGGCTGTACCGGACCTTGGTGTTCGTGCCGTTCGTGGTGTCGGCGGCGGCGCAGGGCGTGCTGTTCTCGTTCGTGCTGGACCCGGAGTTCGGGGTCGCGAACTCGTTGCTGCACAAGCTCGGGCTGCCGGCGCAGGGGTTCTTCAGCGATCCCGGTCAGGCGCTGTACCTGCTGGTCGCGATCTCCTTGTGGAGCGGCACCGGGTTCTGCGTCATCGTCTATCTCGCAGGCCTGCAAGGGGTTTCGAGCGATCTGGTCGAGGCGGCGCGGATCGACGGCGCCGGTCGTTGGGGCGTACTGCGGCACGTGACGCTGCCCGCGCTGGCGCCGGTGACGATCTTCCTGCTGCTGTTCCAGACCATCAACGCGCTGCAGGTGTTCGACCTGGTGTTCGTCACCACGAAGGGCGGACCGCTCGGGTCCACGACGGTGATCGTGTACTTCATCTGGGAGAAGGCGTTCAAGACGTTCACGGCCGGCTACAGCGCGGCCGCGGCGTACACGTTGGCCGTCGCGTTGCTGGTGGTCGGCGCCGCCTTGCAGATCTACCGGCGGAGGGTGGCTGCTCGATGAAGAGGTTGCCTTTCAGCGGTTGGCATCTGGTGCTCGCGCCGCTGGCGTTGCTGTTCGCGTTGCCGTTGGTGTGGCTGCTGGTCAGCTCGGTGATGAGCAACGCGGAAATCAACCGTTTTCCGCCGGCGTTGTGGCCGCAGGGGATCAAGCTCGACGGATACCGGTACGTGCTCGGAAACGCGTTGTTTCCGCGCTGGTTCCTGAATTCCTTCATCGTTTCCGCGGTGGCGGTGACGGCGAACCTGGTGCTCGGAACGCTAGGCGGGTACGCGTTCGCGCGGATCCGGTTCGCCGGGTCGAAGATCGTCCTCGGGCTGATGCTGGCGACGATGGTGATCCCGTTCCAGCTGACGATGATCCCGACGTTCCTGGTGATGAAGCAGCTCGGCCTGATCGACACGCTCGGCGCGCTGATCGTGCCGTCGCTGGTGACACCGCTTTCCGTGTTTCTGTTCCGGCAGTTCTTCGTCTCGCTGCCTCGCGAGCTCGAGGAGGCAGCCTGGATCGACGGCTGCGGGCGACTCCGGATCCTGGTGTCGATCGTACTGCCACTCGCGCGGCCGGCGTTGAGCACCGTCGCCGTACTGACGTTCCTCGCAACCTGGAACGACCTGACCTGGCCGTTGATCGCGATCAACAGCGACTCCACCTACACCCTCCAGCTGGGACTCACGACGTTCCAAGGACAGCACCACACCCAGTGGTCCGCCGTGATGGCCGGCAACGTCATCACCGTGCTGCCCGTTCTGCTGGGGTTTCTCCTGGCCCAGAAGGCGTTCATCCGTTCGCTGGCCTCCACCGGACTCAAAGGCTGACTATGGACCTCCTTGTCATTGGCGACGCCAACCCTGATGTGGTGATCGGGCCGGTTGACCAACCGATCCTGTTCGGTCAGCGGGAGCGTCTGGTTCCGACCGGCTCGCTCGTGCTCGGCGGCTCCGCGTCGATCATGGCGTGCGGCGCGGCCCGGCTCGGGCTCAGCGTCGCGTTCGCAGGCCGCGTCGGCGACGACCCCGCGGGCGACTTCGTCCGTACGTCGCTTGCCGACCGGGGCGTGAACGTCGACGCGCTGGTGGTCGACTCCTCGCTGCCGACCCCGCTCACCACCATCCTCACCTCGGGCGACGATCGAGCGATCCTCACGTCTGCGGGATGTTTGCCCAACACGACCGCGGACGACGTACCGCTGGAGCTGGTGCGTTCGGTGCGGCACGTGCATGCGGCGTCGTTCTACCTGTTGCCGGCGTTGGCGGCCGGGCTGGCCGGGATCTTCAAGGAAGCGAAGGCTGCGAAGGCAACCACCTCGCTGGATCCGAACGACGATCCCACCGGACGCTGGGACCGGTCGACCCTCGACCCGATCCTGCGGCTCACCGACTACTTCCTCCCCAACGCTGCCGAGGCCCTGGCCTTGACCGGCCATCACCAGGTCGAGGACGCGGCCGGCATCCTCGCCCGCCGCGGCCCGCTGGTCGTGGTCAAGAACGGTGTCGACGGCGCCATCGCCCACAACGGGTCGAAGGTCGTCACCGCACCGGCGCTCAAGGTGGACACGATCGACGCAGTCGGAGCAGGCGACAGCTTCGACGCCGGCTGGGTGGCCGCCGTACTCAACGGATCCCGCACCGACCGCGCCCTCGCGATCGCCGCGGCGTGCGGTTCACTCTCAACCCGCGCAGCGGGCGGTACAGCCGCACAACCCGACTGGGACGAGGCTTTGGAAAGCGTGACGTCATGACCAGGATTGCGTTCATCGGCGCCGGCAGTGTGGTTTTCACGCAGGGCCTGCTCGCCGACCTGTTCGCGCTCGAGCTCGGGCCGTTGCAGATCGCGCTGCACGACATCGACCCCGAGCGGCTCGAGACGGCTGCGGCCGCGGCGTCGTACATCGCTCGGGAGCGTGGCGTCGTACCGCAGATCAGCAAGCATCTCGAGCGCCGGGCCGCGTTGGACGGGGCCGACTTCGTCATCAACATCGTGCAGGTCGGGATGAACGCGGCGACCCAGGCCGACTTCGAGATCCCCGCCCGGTACGGGATCCGGCAGACGATCGGCGACACGCTCGGCGTCGGCGGGGTGTTCCGCGCACTCCGGACGTTCCCGGTACTGCGGGGGCTCGCGAACGACATCGCCGACGTCTGCCCGGACGCGTGGCTGCTCAACTACACCAATCCGATGGTGATGAACGTCTGGTACCTCAAGGCGCTCGGGGTCCGGAACGTCGTCGGGCTCTGCCACTCGGTGTACTGGACGATGCAGGGGCTGTCCGAGTTGGTCGGCGTACCGTACGACGACGTCACGTACCTCGCTGCCGGGGTGAACCATCAGTCGTGGGTACTGCGGTTCGAGCGCGGAGCCGAGAACCTGTACGACCGGTTGGACGAGGCGATCGCGGCGGATCCGGAGCTGCTGCGCCGGGTCCGGGTCGACATGTACCGGCGGCTCGGGTTCTACCCGACGGAGACGAGCGAGCACTCCTCGGAGTACGTACCGTGGTACCTCGGGCACGCGCGCGAGATCGAGCGGCTCCGGCTGCCGATCGGGACGTACCTCGACATCGTCGCGGAGAACCTCGCGTCCTACGAGCAGACCCGCAACGCGTTGAAGGCGGGTGAGCCGGTCGAGGTCGACCCCACGATGGAGTACGCCCCGCAGATCATCCACAGCATCGTCACCGGCACTCCTCGGACGGTCTACGGGAACGTGCCGAACACCGGCCTGATCTCCAACCTGCAAGCCGGGGCCGTCGTCGAGGTTCCATGCCTGGTGGACGCGTCCGGCGTCCGGCCGACCGCGGTCGGCGCCCTCCCAGCGCAGTGCGCGGCGCTCAACCGCTCGTACCTGAACGTGGCCGAACTCGCCGTACAGGCAGCGATCGAGGAGGATCCGCGCGCGATCCGCCAAGCCGTCATGGTCGACCCGGCGACCGCGGCCGCGCTACCCGTCGAGCAGATCTGGGAGCTGTGCAACGACCTGGTGCTTGCTCACCGCAACTACTTGGACCCGTCGTTGAGAGCGGCACTCAGGTAGTCGCGGTACGTCGCGAAACCGGCAAGGACCTCGGCCGCGGTGGGCTGACCGGTGAGTGCGCCGACGCCCTGGCCCGCGTAGATCGACGCGCGGGCCGGGTCGGAGGTCTTGGACCCTTCGACCCACACCTCGTGTGCCGAGTCCTTGGTCTTCAGTTCCTCCTCGTGTCCTTCCCAGCTGTCGAAGAAGGCGTTGCGGAGTGCCCGGCCACCGAACTCGTCGGGCCAGCCCGCGCGCGAGGCGGCGTCGAACACCGTGCCGTAGACGGTCTCGGTCTCGTCCGCCTCGATGATCCGTTGCCGCGCCGGTTCCTTCGTCTGCGCCTCGACGCAGGTCAGGAACGCCGTACCGATCCACCCGCCAACGGCCCCAGCGGCCATCACGGCAGCCAGGCCACGAGCGCCGGAAATCCCGCCACCCGCGAGCACGGGCAGATCGGTCGTGTCGAGAATCGCCTGCAGCAACGGGAGCGTGGCGACGGCGTTCCGCCCGTGCCCGCCCGCCTCGGCGCCGCGGGCAACGATCACGTCCACGCCGGCATCCACAGCCTCGCGGGCGTCCGCGACCGTGCCGGCCTGCGTGGCGACGACGATCCCGGCCTCCTGCAGCGGGCCGACGTACGGCGCATAGTCCCCGAAGCTCAGCGACACCAGCGCGGGCCTCAGCTCCAGCACCGCTTCCAGGTGCTCAGGATGATCCTTCACCGACCACGCCATCAACCCGATCCCGTACGGCGTCCCAGCTGCCGCCGCAATCGCACCCTCGGTCCGGATCCAGTCAGCCGTGACGGCCGATCCCGCGCCGAGCATCCCCAGCCCACCCGCGGCGGAGATCGCCGCCGTCAGCTGCCCGCCACTGACATTCGCCATCGGGGCCCCGACCACCGGCACCCCAACCCCAAACTTCTCCCGCAGCCACATACCCCAAGCGCACCACACCCCACCCCCCACCCGCCATGGCCAGCACCACACACCGGCGCAACCGGCCGGCCAGTCGCGGGGGGTGTACCCGCGCGCCGGTGGCGGTGAACAGGTTATTTCCCCCGCCCACCCCCCAGTACCTGTTCAAACCAGCAACGGCCGGCCCCAGTAGAGGGGAACCGGCCGTTGGTGGTGTTGCTCAGAACTTGTAGACGTCCGACTGCGGGTCGCCGTGGCAGCGCTTGTACTTCTTGCCGGAGCCGCAGGGGCAGGCGGCGTTGCGCGGCGTGCCGGCGTACTCCAGGGTGCCTTCCTCGACGGCGTCCTGGTGCATCGCGACCTCGTCGTCACCGTCGATCGTCGGCGCCGAGTACGTCAGCCGCTGCGGACGCGGCTCGTTGGTGAGGCCCTTCGCCCGCAGACGCGGCGTGTCCCGCGGCCGCGGGGCGTCCTGCGGGCGCTCCTCGTCCTCGTCCCCGCCGGCGAGCTCCGCGACCGCCGGGCCTGAGCCGAGGATGTCCTGGATCCGGCGGCCCTGGAGGCTGTCCTCGTCCGCGAGCGCCGCCTCATTGGCGAGCTCCATCTCGGCGCGCATCGCCTCCACGTCCACCTCGACGTTGAAGATGAAGCCGACCGACTCTTCCTTGATCGACTCCATCATCGAGGCGAACATGTCGTAGCCCTCGCGCTGGTACTCGACCAGCGGGTCGCGCTGCGCCATCGCCCGCAGGCCGATGCCCTCCCGCAGGTAGTCCATCTCGTACAGGTGCTCGCGCCACTTGCGGTCCAGCACGCTCAGTACGACGCGGCGCTCCAGCTCGCGCATCGACTCCTCGCCGAGCAGTTCCTCACGCCGCTCGTACGCCGCGTTCGCGTCCTCGAGGAAGCGCTCGACCAGGAAGTCCTGAGTCAGGCCGGCCTTCTCGCCGCCGGCCTCCTCGATCAGCTCTTCCTCGGTGAGCTCCGACTGGTACAGCGTCTTCATCGCGGTGAACAGCGCGTCCAGGTCCCAGTCCTCGGCGAACCCGTCCGCGGTCGCGCCCTGCACGTACCCGGTGACGGTCTCCTCGAGCATGTCCTGCACCTGGTCGCGCAGGTCGGCGCCCTCGAGCACCCGGCGGCGCTCGTCGTACACGACGTGCCGCTGACGGTTCATCACGTCGTCGTACTTGAGGATGTTCTTCCGGGTCTCGAAGTTCTGTGCCTCGACCTGACCCTGCGCGGACGCGATCGCCTTGGTGACGACCTTGTTCTCCAGCGGCTGGCTGTCGTCGTTGTTCCGCGACATCGCCCAGTCGACCATCTCGCGCTTGAACAGCCGCATCAGGTCGTCCTCCAGCGACAGGTAGAACCGGGACTTGCCCGGGTCACCCTGCCGGCCGGCACGACCGCGCAGCTGGTTGTCGATCCGGCGGGACTCGTGCCGCTCGGTGCCGAGGACGTAGAGGCCGCCGAGTTCGCGGACCTCCTCCTGCTCCTCCTTCACCTGCTTCTCGAACTGCTCGAGCATCGACGGGTACTCCGCCTCGTACTCCTCGATGGCCTCCGCCGGGTCGAGGCCGCGGGCGCGCAGCTCCTTGTCGGCGAGGAACTCCGGGTTCCCGCCGAGGATGATGTCGGTACCACGACCGGCCATGTTGGTGGCCACCGTGACCGCGCCCTTGCGGCCGGCCTCGGCGACGATCGCCGCCTCACGCGCGTGCTGCTTCGCGTTCAGCACCTCGTGCTTGATGTTCTCCTTGAGCAGCTGCCGGGACAGCCGCTCGGACTTCTCCACCGACGTCGTACCGACCAGGATCGGCTGGCCGGTCCCGTGCGCGTCGACGATGTCCTTGACCACCGCGTCGAACTTGGCGTCCTCGGTGCGGAAGATCAGGTCCCGCTCCTCGACCCGGATCATCGGCTTGTTGGTCGGGATCGGCACCACACCGAGCTTGTAGACCTTGGAGAACTCGTTCGCCTCGGTCATCGCCGTACCGGTCATGCCGGCCAGCTTGCTGTAGAGGCGGAAGTAGTTCTGCAGCGTGATCGTCGCGAGGGTCTGGTACTCCTCCTTGATCTCGACGCCTTCCTTGGCCTCGATCGCCTGGTGCAGGCCCTCGTTGTAGCGGCGGCCGTGCAGCGTCCGGCCGGTGTGCTCGTCGACGATCAGGACCTCGCCGTCGTCGACCACCACGTAGTCCTTGTCCCGGTGGAACAGGTCCTTGGCCTTCAGCGCGTTGTTCAGGTAGCTGATCAGCGGGGTGTTGGCCGACTCGTACAGGTTGTCGATGCCGAGCCGGTCCTCGACCTTCTCGATCCCGCGCTCGAGGATCGCGACCGTGCGCTTCTTCTCGTCCACGTCGTAGTCGGCGACCCGGCGCTTGGTCTCGTCGATCTCGAGGTCGGTGACCCGCGGGTTCTTCCGCTTCAGCTCCGCCTCGTCGGCCAGCGTCCAGGCCTTCAGCGAGTTCGCGATCCGGGCCATCTCGACGTACCAGCGCTGGCTGTCCTCGGCCGGGCCGGAGATGATCAGCGGGGTCCGGGCCTCGTCGACCAGGATCGAGTCCACCTCGTCCACGATCGCGTAGTTGTGCTCGCGCTGGACGCAGTCCTCGATGCTGCCCGCCATGTTGTCGCGCAGGTAGTCGAAGCCGAACTCGTTGTTGGTGCCGTAGGTGATGTCCTTGGCGTAGGCGATCCGGCGCTCGGCCGGGGTCATCTCCGGCAGGATCACGCCGTAGTCGAGGCCGAGGAAGTGGTACACCCGGCCCATCCACTCGGCCTGGTACTTGGCCAGGTAGTCGTTCACCGTGACCACGTGCACGCCCTTGCCGGACAGCGCGTTCAGGTACGTCGGGAGCGTGCCGACCAGGGTCTTGCCCTCACCGGTCTTCATCTCCGCGATGTTGCCCAGGTGCAGCGCGGCCCCACCCATGATCTGGACGTCGTAGTGCCGCTGGTGCAGCGTCCGTTTGGCGGCCTCCCGGACCACCGCGAAGGCCTCCGGGAGCAGCGCGTCCAGGGATTCCCCGTTCTCGTGCCGCTCCTTGAACTCCGCGGTCTGCGCGCGCAGCTCCTCGTCGGACATGTTGACGAAGTCGTCCTCGATGGAGTTGACCATCTTCGCGATGCCCTGCAGCTGGCGCAGGATCTTGCCCTCGCCGATCCGCAGGACCTTGTCGACAACCTTCATGGTGGGGAGTTCACTCCTTGCTGCTGAAACCTGGGTTGCGGCCGAACGCCGACAGGGCACGGCCGACCCACCGGGAAGGCGTGCGTCCACCATCGTACGGGGCCGGGTGTGCCAAGCCACGCCCGCAGCGTGCCTCGAGCCCTACCCGACCCACGTGCGGGCGGGCCCGAAAGTTCCCAGCAGCTCCTCAGGAACCGCGCAGAGCGTCACTGAGCGCTGGCGAGAGGTCACCGCCGCCTGCCACCCGGACCTGGTTCAACCCGAGCCATCCGGCCAGCTGAACGAGCTCCACCGCCAGCTCCTCGGCGGTCTCCACGGGCGCCTTCGGCTCCGCGTGCGCCGACTGGACCAGCAGCACACCGCCGGGGCGGTCGGCCTTGAGGTCGACCCGGGCGACCAGCCGGTCCCCGAGCAGGAACGGCAGCACGTAGTACCCGTGGACGCGTTTCTCCGCCGGGACGTAGATCTCGATGCGGTACCGGAAGTCGAAGAGGACTTCGGTCCGGGTGCGCTCGTACACCAGCGAGTCGAACGGGCTGACCAGGGCCCGCGCGTTCACCCGGCGCGGCAGCCGCGCGTCGCGGTGCAGGTACGCCGGGCGCTTCCAGCCGTCGATCCGGACCGGGAGCAGCTCGCCCTCCTCGACCAGCTCGGAGATCGCCTGCAGGGTCGGCGCGGGCGCGGTCCGGAAGTAGTCCCGCAGGCACTGCGCAGTGGCCACCCCGTGGGCCCGGGCCGCGATCGACACCAGCCCGCGGTGCGCCTCGTCGAGCGTCGGAGTCGGTGTCTCGACAACGGCGCGGGGCAGCACCCGCTCCGGTACGTCGTACAGCCGCTCGAACTGCTGGTTGCGGCGGGCGACCGTGATCTCGCCGGCGAAGAACAGGAACTCGAGGGCACGCTTCACGTCGGACCAGTTCCAGCCCCAGTTGTCCCGGGCCCGCTCGACGTCGTCGTCGATCTCGCGCGCGGTCAGCGGACCGTGGTTCCGGACGTCGGCGAGCACCTGCTTGACCAGGTCCGGACGCTCCTTCGCGATCGACCGCGGGCCGCCCCACGCCTCGGTCGTCGCCCGGGCCATCCGCCAGCGCATCAACGGGTGCGTCTCGACCGGAATCAGGGACGCCTCGTGCGCCCAGTACTCCACCAGGCGGCGCGGGGCCTTCCCGGCCGCCCGGTCCAGCAGGTCGCGCGGGTACGGACCGAGGCGGGAGTAGAGGGGCAGGTACTGCGTCCTGCTCAGCACGTTGACCGAGTCGATCTGGATCAACCCGATGCGGCCCAGCACCCGGGTCAGGGCCCGCATGTCGGGGATGCCTTTGGGACGCGGGTCCGTGAAACCCTGCGCCGCGAGCGCCACCCGGCGCGCCTGAGCCGTCGAGAGCTGAAGCTGCGTCGTCATACCGCGAATTCTGCCTGGCCCCACCGACAGAACCGTGCGGGCATAACTCCGGTGTTACCCAAAGTGGGAGGTGCGCTACGGATGGTGTTCGGGGGAACCTGCGAGCAGGCCGTCCGCCCGTGCGGCCCCTATCACCCTGGAGTGAGGCATGACAGGAAAGAAGCATGTGGTCCGCGCTGCCCTCGCGGCCGGCGTACTGACCGCGGCGTCCCTCGGTGCGGTGGCCGTAGCAGGCTCCGCGTCGGCCGCGCAGTCGCCCGACGTACCCAAGACCCGGATCGTCGGCGGCACCATCGCCCACACCGCCGACACCCCCTGGGCCATCCAGCTCTCGAACAGCGGCTCCCCCGACCCGACCGGTGAGTGGTGCGGCTCGACGCTGGTGAAGGCCAACAAGATCGTCACCGCGGCGCACTGCGCACAGGAGGCGGCGTCCACCTACACCGCGATCCAGGGCCGCGACGACCTCGCCGACAAGTCCACCGGCAAGGAATCGAAGATCAGCAGCATCTGGGTGGACCCGGAATACGGCAAGTCGCCTGCTCACGACGTCGCGGTGATGACGCTGGCGACGCCGTTCGAGGGTGTCGACACGCTGGCACTGGAGACCGACAAGGCGGCCGACGCTGCCGGCGCGGCCTCGATCGTCTACGGCTGGGGCGAGACCGAGGGCACCGGCCCGGCGGACACCTTCCAGAAGGTCGACGTACCGGTGCTGGGTGACGCGTACTGCGAGAAGGCGTACGCGAGCGAGGGCTACACCGCCGACGGCGAGATCTGCGCCGGGTACGAGGAAGGCGGCAAGGACTCCTGCCAGGGCGATTCCGGTGGCCCGCTGGTCCTCAACGGCCGCCTGTTCGGCGTCGTGTCGTGGGGCATCGGCTGCGCGGACGCCGGCAACCCGGGCGTGTACGCCGAGGTCGCGACGTACGCCGCCGAACTGCAGCAGCAGCTCGACAGCTGACCTACCGCGGGACAGCGAAGGGGCCGGGCGATTCGCCCGGCCCCTTCGTCGTGTACCTCCTGAGGTCTCAGACGGCCAGCCGGATCACGCCGTAGTCGTAGCCGCGACGGCGGTAGACGACGCTGGGCTGGTTCTCGTCGGCATCGACGAACAGGTAGAAGTCGTGCCCGACCAGTTCGAGCTCGTAGAGCGCCTGGTCCAGGGTCATCGGCTTGGCGGTGTGGGTCTTCTCGCGCATCACCAGCGGTCCGTCGCCGGTGACCAGGAGAGATCCGTACTTGTGTGTCGCCACCTCGTCCTCGGCGACTGGTTCCTCCACTACAGGTGCGTTGCCGTTGAGCGGCTGCTTCGCGTTCACGTGCCGCAGGCCTTCCGGCGCACGCTCACCACGGTGCACACGACGCCGGTCGGCTGCCTTGCGGACCTGGGACCGGAGCCGGTCCAGGCAGACGTCGAACGCTGCCTGCTTGGTCTCCCCGCACGCCTCTGCGCGGACCACCGGACCCTTGGTGTACATGGTGAGCTCGACACGCATCGCCCGATCGTGCTGTCGCGGGTTCTTCTCCTGGCTGACTTCCACCTCGCACCGCAGTACCCGGTGATCGACCTTCTCGATCCGCTCGAGTTTTTCCTCGACGTACTGCCGGAAGCGGTCACTGACCTCGCAGTGATGACCCTTGACAACGACGTCCACGGAAACCTCCATCGATCGGCGACTCTTTTACGTGTTCGGACCCCCGTGCTCGTTGTGACGGTGCCCGAAACGAGAACACCCGCTGTCGAACCCGTCGGACCTCGTGGCGAGGAATCCGGCTGATCCGGTCCTCCACCACTTCACTGCCCGACAAGCCCTAGCGGGTGTCATAAGCCAACGCTAGTCGGCTTCGGCGAAAACCGGTAGAGAAGTTCTCATGAACCAGACGTCCGGTGTCTCGCGGTGGCGGCGAGCAGCGCACAGCCGAGGACCTGGATTCCCCGGGATTCCAAGGCGCGGCAGGCTTCGGTGAGCGTGGATCCGGTGGTGATCACGTCGTCGACCAGCAGGACCGGTTGATCGATCAGCGTTTCAGCCCAGCGCGAACGCAGCCCGAATGCCCCGTCCAGGTTCGCGGTACGGCGTTCCGCGGACAGCCCGGCCTGGTCATCGGGACGTCCCACGACCCGTAGCGCGTCGGCCGTCCGGGCGTCGATTCCCTGTCTGCGCAGGGATCTGACGGCAGCCTTCGTAATCCGCCCGAGCGGATCGTGCCCGCGCTTGCGGACCGTTGCCCGAGGCGACGGCACCGGACACACCCACACCGCGCGCCGCTGGTCGAGGCTCGCCCGTACGACGTTCGCCAGCAGCTCACCGAGCGGCCTGGCAAGGGCATACCGGGCGTGTTCCTTGTGCGCGAGGATCAGGTTGCGGAGCTCCCCGGCGTACGGCGCGGCGGCGGTCGGGGGCGCGAGACCGGGCGGACTCGGGTCGGGCCATGCACGGAACGGAGTCAGTTCGGTCAGTAGCCGACGGCAACCACCACAGAGAGTGACGCCAGGCCGCGTGCAGCCCGCGCACCGGCCGCCGAGCACCAGGTCCACGAACCCGTCCCACCCGCGCACCACCTCACGGTCCACGATCCGCCGCGGCCCCCGCAACCGCGGGAGCCGGAGCCTGTGGACAACTGGCTCAGCCGGGGTAGGTGGGGATGATCGTGGCCTGGCTGTTGTCGGCGTCCATGGAGACCCACCCGAGGTCCTTGCTGAGCCAGTGGATGCGGCCGGCGTCGTCCTGGATCACCGGCAGCGTGTCCTTGTGCGTGTTCGACGCGACGTGCTCGGGCACGAAGGCCGGCGCCGCACCGGGCAGCAACTGCAGGCTCGACCCGTCGGTGCTGACCAGCCAGGGCTGTGGCGCCGCGTTGGCGGACCCGACCACGATGATGCCCTGCTTGTCCCAGGCCGCATCGGTGATGTTGGTCAGCTCCAGCCGCAGCGGCCGGAACTCCGCCAGCTTCAGTTGCTTGCCGCCGTTCGTGGTCTGGACCGTCGCCGTCTCGACATAGTTCTGCTTGGTGGCCGCGCTTCGGACCACCAGCAGCGCCCGGACACCGTCCGGCGCCATCCGCAGGGCGACCGGAGTATCTCCCTTGAAGTCGGTCTCGACCAGGCTGACCCGCCCGCCGTCGTCGTGGCGGACGCGCAGCCGCGGGTGGGCGCTGTCGGCTCTGTCCAGGAACCACAGGTTGTCCTGGCCGTCGAAGGTCGGCGGCAAGGTCGGCTCGTCGACCTTGATCTCGGACGCCTTGCCGGCGTTGTCGGGCGGGTCCAGCCTCCCGTAGACGACATGGCTCCCGTCGGCGGTGACGATCGCCCCGGCGTCACCCGCCAGCGTGACCGCGAAGGCCTGGGCCTTGTAGGGCGCCAACGGGCCCGAGTTCAGCGGCTGGGCGGAGATGTCCGACGCCCCGTCCAGTCCGACGATCCGCTGCGGCTTCTGCCCCAACAGACCGTAGAGCTTGGTCATCGCACCGGCCGACGCCTGCGGGTCGTACGCGCTGAAGTTGGCGAACGGCAGAACCTCCGGCTCGTCCGGCAGCAGCGGTGCACCGCCGACGGTGATCTTGGCTCGGAGGTTGAGCTGGTTCAGCGTCCAGACGATCTGCGCCGCCAGCAGCCGCCGCTCCTGGTCCCGGAGCGATCCGGCGGTGTCGTTCAGCGCCACGGTGGCGACGCCGAGGTCCACCGGGACCGACACCTGTACCTCGGTGCCGGGTGGCGCGATGGAGACGACGCCGTTGCCCAGCCGAGTGGTCGGGCCCTTCAGCAGCTCCTGGATGAGCTGCGTCGCGGCCTGGCCGGACGGGAGGTTCTGCGGCAGCCAGACCTGGTCCGGCACCAGCAGGTCCCGGGACTGGTTGAAGAAGTACAGGTCCCGGGGAGCGAGCTTGAGGTCGACCTGGTTGCTGCCCAGGTACGCACCCGGCGGTACCGAGTCGACGCGGAGCTGCCCGTCGACCTTCTTCAGCTTGAACAAGAAGTCGGCCTTGTCGGTCGCGGCTGCCGGGGTCCACTCGCCGCGCGCGCCGATGGTGGCGATCTTCTGCGCGGTCAGCTGGATCCCTTCGCTCGTCCGGGTCAGCGACTCCGGACGCTGGTCGTACACCACGGTCTTCGACTCCGGCTTCCATTCCCCCGCGGCCTGCGGGGTCATGTACTGCCGCGCCACGTCGTACGCCTGGGAGTCCGACATGGCCTCCAGGAAGCCGCTGACGATCTGCATGTCGCCGATGTTCGCCCGCGGCGGCTTCGCCTCGACGCCGACGCCGCCCAGGTCGGGCGCGAGCCCCTGCCGCTCACCGTTGCGGATGGTGCCCTTGGTCGGCACGGTCGCGCAGCCGCCGAGCAGCGCCACGGCCAGCACGACTCCGAGCAGTCGGCGTCTCACCGCTCCTCACCGCCGCTCAGCTTCTGGTACGGCGCACCGACGTCGACGAGCTCGGTGACGACCCGGGTCGCGTCGGGCGGGCGTGGCGGCAGCGGCGAGCCGGTCAGCGCCACGTCGGGGCGGCGCGGCAGCGTCAGCCGGAAGTACGCGCCGTCGCCGGGCGAGCCCCACGCGTCCAGGCGGCCGCCGTGCAGGCGGGCGTCCTCGAGCGCGATCGACAGGCCGAGTCCGGTGCCACCCGTGGTCCGGGCCCGCGCCGGGTCGGCCCGCCAGAACCGGCTGAACACCATCTCCGCCTCCTCGGGCCGGAACCCGACCCCGTGGTCGCGGACGGCCACCGCTGCGGAATCGTCGTCGTACGCCGTGCTGATCCGGATCGGCAGGCCCTCGCTGTGCTCGATCGCGTTGCCGATCAGGTTGCGCAGGATCCGCTCGATCCGGCGGGAGTCGACGTTGGCCCTGCACGGCCGCGGCATGTCCAGCTCGACCGGGCAGCCCTTACGGTCCAGCAGGGTCTCGTGGTTCTCCAGGACGCGGCTGACGATGTCGCGCAGGTCGACGTCCTCCAGGTCCAGGGCGGCCGCTCCGGCGTCGAACCGGCTGATCTCCAGCAGGTCGGCGAGCAGCTCCTCGAACCGGTTGAGCTCGTTCTGCAGCAGCTCCACGGAGCGGCGGCTGATCGGGTCGAACTGGTCACGGGTCTCGTGCAGCAGGTCGGCGGCCATCCGGACCGTCGTCAGCGGCGTCCGCAGCTCGTGGGACACGTCCGACACGAACCGGCGCTGCAGCCGCGACAGCTCCTCCAGCCGGCGGATCTGCCGCTGCAGGTTGGAGGCCATCTTGTTGAACGAGACCGCCAGCCGCGCCAGGTCGTCGGTGCCGCGGACCTGCATCCGCTCCTCAAGCTTGCCGGCCGCCAGCCGCTCAGCGATCCGCCGTGCCATCCGCACCGGGGTCACGACCTGCCGGGTGACCAGCCAGGCCACCGCACCGAGCAGGACGATCAGCAACAGACCTGCGGTGAACAGGGCCCGCTGTACGACGTCCAGCGTCTCCTGCTGCGCAGTGAGCGGGAACAGGAAGTAGATCGCGTACTTGTCGCCGGTGGAGTCGATCCGGATCTGCGA
Source organism: Kribbella soli (assembly GCF_004331345.1). GTDB lineage: Bacteria > Actinomycetota > Actinomycetes > Propionibacteriales > Kribbellaceae > Kribbella > Kribbella soli. The sequence goes on from NZ_SJJZ01000004.1 coordinate 18,620, forward strand.
ACCGATCACCAGCCCCGGGACGCTGGGGCTCTCCCGGTAGTTGATCTGTGTGTACGTGTCCCACAGCTTGGAGCCGTCACTCACGACGGAGGAGGCCAGCGGCTGCGGGATCGAGTTGCTGTCGACCAGTCCGGTGTAGCGGATCGCGTTGGACGCCGCCTGGTCGGTCGGCACCAGCAGGACGTCGTACAGGCCCGGGCGGTTGGAGCCGAGGACCAGCTTGGACAGCTCCTGGTTGACGGTGTTGCGGTTGGCGGCGTCGATCGTCACGGACAGCTGCTGGAGCTGCGCACGGACCTCGGCCTGTGCGCTCATCCGGCGGGACTCCAGGACACCGTCGGTGACCTGGCTCATCATCACCCAGCCGACCAGGATCAGGACCAGCGTCGACATCAGCAGCGTGCCGGTGACGATCCGGGCCTGGATGGACCGCCGCCAGATGTCCGGCCAGTGCTTGGGGTGGGTCCGCCACAGGGGCTGCGGCTGGGCAGACCAATCCACCGCGGCGACGGTCAGCTCCAGGTCCGTCCCGCGGGACTCGGTCACCGCCGGCTCGGGCGGTGCCGTCGGCTGCGCGCCCTGGTGGTCGGCGATCTGTCCGGTGTGTACCTCGGTTCCGGGGTCCACCACCACGTCGTCGGCGGCAGCCTGCGACTCTTGGCCGCGTCCGTACTCGATCAGTCCGCACCCGCCTTGTATCCAACACCGCGGACCGTGACCACGATCTCCGGGTGCTCAGGGTCCTTCTCGATCTTGGAGCGCAGCCGCTGGACGTGCACGTTCACCAGCCGGGTGTCGGCGGCGTGCCGGTAGCCCCAGACCTGCTCCAGCAGCACCTCGCGGGTGAACACCTGCCAGGGCTTCGACGCCAGGCAGACCAGCAGGTCGAACTCCAGCGGCGTCAGCTGAATCGTCTCGCCGGCCCGCTTCACCGAGTGGCCGGCGACGTCGATGGTGAGGTCGCCGATGGTCAGCGACTCCGGACCGGGCTCGTCCATCCGGCGCAGCCGGGCCCGGATCCGGGCCACCAGCTCCTTCGGCTTGAACGGCTTGACCACGTAGTCGTCGGCGCCCGACTCGAGCCCGAGCACCACGTCGACGGTGTCGCTCTTGGCGGTCAGCATCACGATCGGCACGCCGGACTCGGCCCGGATCGCCCGGCAGACGTCGATCCCGTCCATCCCGGGCAGCATCAGGTCGAGCAGCAGCAGATCGGGCTTGAACTCCCGGAACGCCGGTACCGCCTTGTCACCGGTCGCACACAGATACGTGTCGTAGCCCTCGTTGCGCAGCACAATGCTGAGCATCTCCGACAACGCTGTGTCGTCGTCGACGATGAGAACGCGGCCCCTCATCGCCCGGTTACCGTCTGCCACGCCCTGCTCCTTGCCGTCCGATTGCTATCCGACTGCCGTCTGATCGGGGTGCGCCCGGCGAGTGCCAGACCGTTCGCACTACGGATAGTGTCCCATTCCCCCGGTACTGCACACGCCGGATCGCCGTATGACCCCGAGTTGGGCTGTGATCATGGTGCACGGCCGGGGTTCACCACAACTCACGTGCCGGCTGGTACGACGGTTCACCGGGAGAAGAGGTACGCAGTGGCCGACCAGAACATGCGCCTGCACGACGACGTGGCGACCGAGCCGCTGCGGCCGTGGCTGCCGGCGGATCTGCTCGACAACGCCGCCCGGACCATCTCCGACAACAAGACGATCATGCTGGGCCTGCCGGTGCTGGCCGGGATCGCGCTGGTCGCGGTGCAGGCCGTTCTGACCGAGGTCGCCGTACCGGGTGGGCTCGGTGGGTTCTTCGGGGCGGACGATCCGTTCGGGCAGGCCGGTGCGGCGCTCTTGCTCACGTACGGCGTACAAGTGGTGCTGTTCTCGGTGGTGTCGAGCATGCTGGCCGGCATCATCGCGCTGGCCGCGGTGCGGAGTCAGCTGGCGCACCGGGCCGGTCCACGCGAGCTGATGCGGCTGGTGCGACCTGCGCTCCCCGCACTCGCTGCTGTCGGTCTGGTGCAGTCGCTGTCGTTCATGCTGCTGCTCGGCGGCTGGGGACTCGCAGTGCTCGGCATCGGCGCCGGAACGGACGCCGCGATCTCCTCCGCGGCGGCCGGGGCTGCGGCGCTGGCGATGATGTTCGTCGGCGGGATCCTGGTGCTGATCTTCGGTATCCGGCTGGTGCTCGCGGGGACCGTCGTGCTGATGGAGGGCCGGCATGCACCGGACATCGGGCTCTACATCCCGGTCCGGGTGGGAGTCTGGGGTGCGCTGCGGCGGTCCTGGCAGCTGGTGAAGGGCAAGTTCTGGCGGGTGTTCGGGATCCTGCTGTTCGGCGGGCTGGTGGTGAACATCATCGGCTACGCGCTGCAGTTCGGGGTCAGTGCGCTGATCATCACCGTCGGCTCGTGGGCCGATCTGAGTGACAGCACCGGGGCCGTGGTGGTGACGATCGTGCTCGCCGTGGCGGCGGGGATCGCGACGCTGATGACGCTGATCGCGAGCCTGGCGTTCATGTCGGCCGTACAGGCCCTGATCTACCTCGACCTCCGGGTCCGCCGGGAAGGTCTCGACCTGTGGATGCGTCCGGCGCTGCGGTTCGAGGAGACGGTGTGATCCTGTTCCCGTTGGAGCCGCCCGTCGACATCGACCGGGACCAGGCCGCTCAAGAGGCGGCCAAGGAGCTGTCCAAGTCCGCGTACCGGGACTCCGGCTCGCTGATCGAGAGGGCCATCGGCAAGGTGGTGGACTGGATCGGAGACCTGCTGAACAGCCTCACCGGCTCCTCACCCAACGGCCACGCCGGTCTGACCATGCTGATCAGTCTGCTGGTCCTTGTCGTGGTTGTGGTGCTCTGGCGGTCCGGCGTACTGCGGACCAGCCGTAGGGCGAAGGCCCAGGCCGTTTTCGACACCACCCGGCCGCACAGCGCCGCGGAGTACCGCGCACTGGCGGAGCGGGAGGCCGCGTCCGGGGACTTCGCGTTGGCGATCCGCAGCCGCTTCCGGGCGTGCGTAGCGGAGCTGACCGAGCGGACCGTGCTGGACGAGCGGGCAGGACGTACGGCGTACGAAGTGGTTGCTGACGCGTCGCGAGCGGCGCCCGTACTGCGTGAGCCGCTGCAGCCGGCCGCACTGGTGTTCACGGAGGTTGTCTACGGCAACCGCCCGGGAACTCCGGAGCGGTACGCCGTTGTTGTGGCTGCTGACGACGCAGCGCGGACCGCACGGGTGGCTGCATGAGCACGTCTGTTGGGCGGAGCGTTGGCGAGAGCTGGCGTGCATTGCGGACACCGCTCCTCATCACTGGCTTCGTTGTGCTGGCAGCGATCGTTGTTCTGATCGCTACGTCCGCACGGACGTCAGGACAGTTCAGCCCGGACTCCACCGAGTCGACCGGGGCACGGGCGCTGGCAGCGTTGCTGGAGGACCACAACGTCGACGTACACGGCACGGAGTCGCTGAACGACGCCGTACAAGCAGGAGGCGGCAGTACGCTCCTCATCGGCCCAGGCGGCTCGCTGGACGACGGAGACTGGCGGCGGATCGCACAGGCACAGTGGAGCCATATCATCCTGATCCGGCCCGGTAGCCGCGCTCTGGAGGCCCTTGCGCCCGGTGTGCGGCCGACCGGCAACTCTTTGGCCACCCGCAGCCGCCAGCCCGGCTGTGAGCTTCCAGCCGCGGTGAAGGCAGGCACGGTCACCGTCAACGGACCGACGTACTCCGCTCCCGAGGGAGCGACCACCTGTTACGGCGACGGCATCAACAACACCGTGGTCCGGCTGGAGGTCGGCGACCGGCTCGTCGACGTGATCGGTACGCCGGGGTCGTTCATGAACGCCCGGCTCGCCGACGACGGCAACGCGGCGTTGGCGCTCAACCTGCTCGGCACGCACCAGGATCTGACCTGGTACCTGCCGCAGTGGGAGTCGGACTACCCCGACTCTGATGGCGAGAGCAGCGCACAGCTGATCCCACCTGATGTCCGCTACATCGCCTGGGCGCTGGCGTTCGCCGTACTGGTGGTAGCGATCTGGCGCGGGCGGCGCCTCGGCCCTGTGGTGGCAGAGCGGCTGCCGGTGATCGTGCACGCGGCTGAGACGACTGAGGGCAGGGCGCGGCTCTACCGTCGCTCACGGGCCCGCGACCGCGCTGCGTCGGCACTGCGCGAGTCGGCGCTCGGCCAGTTGCACGAGGCGCACGGCATCCCGCGACGGGCCGATCCGTCGGCTGTGGTCGCGACTGTCGCCGCACGGACCGGCCGGGACCCAGCCATGCTGTACGAGCTGCTCTACGGCCTGCCGCCGCTCACTGACGCCGCTCTGATGTCCTTGTCCCAGGAACTCGACGTACTGACGCAGGAGGTACGACACCCGTGACGACTACCGAGGTCACCGCGGACCAGGCCCGGCAGGCTCTGGTCGCGCTACGGACCGAGATCGGCAAGGCGGTGGTCGGCCAGGACACTGCTGTGACCGCACTGGTACTCGCCCTGCTCTGCCGTGGCCACGTGCTGTTGGAGGGCGTCCCCGGTACGGCGAAGACGCTGATGGTGCGGGCGCTGTCGACGGCGATGCGGCTGGACACCAAGCGCGTGCAGTTCACCCCTGACCTGATGCCGGGTGACGTGACCGGATCGCTGGTGTACGACGCGAAGACGAGCGAGTTCGAGTTCCGGCCGGGACCTGTGTTCACGAACATCCTGCTGGCGGACGAGATCAACCGGACGCCACCGAAGACGCAGGCGGCGTTGCTGGAGGCAATGGAGGAGCGACAGGTCACTGTGGACGGCCAGCCGCGCAAGCTGCCGGTGCCGTTCGTCGTTGCCGCAACCCAGAACCCGATCGAGTACGAGGGCACGTATCCGCTGCCCGAGGCGCAGTTGGACCGGTTCCTGCTGAAGGTCACGCTGGACATCCCGCCACGCGACGCGGAGATCGCCGTACTCGCCCGGCACGCGCAGGGCTTCGATCCGCGGGACCTGGAGGCTGCTGGGTTGCGCCCGGTGGCCGGCCCGGAGGACCTGCTGGCCGGACAGAACGCCGTACGCCGGGTTGCGGTCCGGGAGGACGTTCTGGCCTACGTCGTCGACCTGTGCCGAGCCACACGCCAGTCGCCGTCGCTGCAACTGGGCGTCTCCCCTCGTGGTGCCACGGCGCTGATGGCGGTCTCCCGCGCGTGGGCGTGGCTGTCGGGCCGCGACTACGTCATCCCGGACGATGTGAAGGCGATGGCGCGTCCTTGCCTTCGGCATCGAGTACAGGTGCGGCCGGAGGCTGAGCTGGAGGGTGTCAGCGCGGACGCGGTGCTGGAGAGCGTACTCGCGACGGTGCCGGTGCCACGCTGATGGTCCTGACTGGCCGAGCCGGCATTCTGGCTGCAGCTGGAGTGGTGTTTGTCGCTCTGGTGATGCCGTCGTGGGCCGGTGTCGGTGTGGTCGTTGCTGCGGTGCTGGTGGTGTGTCTGGTGGACATCCTGCTGGCTGGATCGCCGCGTCGGCTGCAGTTCAGTCGGGAAGGCGACAACGCCGTACGGCTCGGTGAGCAGGCTGCGGTGAACCTGTTGATCACCAACCCGGGACGGCGAGTGCGCGGGTTGCTGCGGGACGCGTGGCCGCCGTCTGCCGGCGTACTGGATCCGCCGCACAAGCTGGACCTGCCGTCGGGCGAGCGGCGTCGGCTGACGACACACCTGGTCCCGACGCGCCGGGGCGACCGGCACGCGTTCCGGGTGACTGTGCGGTCTATTGGCCCGTTGGGGTTCGCGGGGCGCCAGGGCTCGCATCAGGTCGCCTGGACGTTGCGGGCGCTGCCGCCGTTCAAGAGCCGGAAGCACTTGCCGTCACGGCTGGCCCGGCTGCGGGAGCTGGACGGGCGTACTGCGTTGCTGGTGCGCGGGCAGGGGACGGAGTTCGACTCGCTGCGGGACTACGTGCCGGGTGACGACGTACGGAGCATCGACTGGCGTGCGACGGCGCGGCGCGGGAACGTCGTACTGCGGACCTGGCGGCCGGAGCGGGACCGGCAGGTCGTGATCGTGATCGACTCCGGACGGCTGTCCGCGGGTCGCGTCGGGGATGCGCCACGGCTGGACCACGCGATGGACGCGGCGCTGCTGCTGGCCGCCTTGGCCACGCGCGCCGGGGACCGGGTCTCCTTGCTGGCTTGCGATTCCGCGGTACGGGCCGACGTACGGCGTCCGGCGCCGGAGGACGTGCTGCCGTCCTTCGTGAACGCCCTGGCGAACGTCGAGGCCGAGCTCGTGCAGACCGACTTCCGCATCGTCGTGTCACAGGTGCTGGAGCGTTTGGGCCAACGCTCCCTCGTCGTCCTCCTCACCGGCCTCGACCCGGCGGTGATCGAGGAGTCCCTGCTCCCCGTCATCGGCCCGCTGCTGCGGCGGCACGTCGTACTGCTGGCATCCGTGGCCGACCCGCGCCTGACCGAGCTCGAGGCCGCCCGCGGCGACCTGCTGGACGTGTACGGCGCCGCCTCGGCCGCCCGCACCCGCCTCGACCGGGACCGCCTGACCGCCACCCTCACGCGGGCCGGCGTCACCGTCGTCGACGAACCCCCGGACCACATCGCTCCCGCACTCGCCGACACCTACCTCGCGTTGAAGAAGGCCGGCCGGCTCTAGGCCAGCGCCGCCTCGAAAATGTCGCGGTTGGCGGTTGTGAAGGCGTGCTCGCGGTGGGACCAGGCGATGCGCTCGGCCGCTTCCGGACAGGGTCTCTGGGTCCAGAAGTCGACGTTCTGGAGTAGGCGGGACAAGACGGCTGGAATCAGGCCGGGACGACTTGTCGAAGGTAGGTCGTAGCCGTCGGCCAGGACGCGGACCTGGTGGGCCTGGCGAGCGGGGTCGTTGTGTTTGGACGCGATGCACCAGGTCCAGGCGGCGTACCCGAGGTCTTCCAGAGGATCGCCGGGGGCGGCCAGGTCGAGGTCGATCAGGGCTGCTGGCGGGTCGTCAGTGAAGACGAAGTTCGTGGGCGCGGGGTCGTGGTGACAGACGACCGGTCGGCCGGCGGTGAGCGGACTGTCGCGCGTGGCGTCGTGGAAGGCGCGGAGCAGTGCACCTGCGGCGGCGACTTGTTCGTCGGGCCAGCGTTGGTACCTGGACGGCACCCAACCCTCCACGTACGTGAGGATGTCGCGGCCGGTCTCGTCCTGGCCCAGGTACTTCGGGACAGCGGTGAAGCCGCGCTCGTCCAGGAGTCGCAGGAGGTCTGCCGTGAACGCGGAGCGATCCGACCCGGGGCGGCGTACCGTGTCGGCGACACGGACCACCCCGGGCGTCAGACGACCTCCGGTGAGCGGCTGCTCGGTCACGCCATCGTGGGGCGGGCCTGAGCGAACGTCCACGCGTGGCCCTCCAGGTCCTCGGCTTCGTAGCAACGGTACCCGTGCTGGTGGATGTCCGAGAGGATCTTCGCGCCGTTCTCCTGACTGTGCGCGAAATGAGCGTCGAGATCGTCGACGTACACCCAGACACCGTGGTCCAGCTGCGCGGTGCGCTTCTCCGTGAGCTTGAAGAGCAGGATCGCGCGGGCGCCGACCTGCAGCTCGATCCAGGACGGGTCCGTACCCTCGGCCGGGATCTTGTCCCACGAGTCCAGACCGAAGACCGTGTGCAGCCAGCGGGCCGCGGCGGCGGGATCCTCGTAGTACAAGGCGATCGCGAGCCGGTCCAGCTCGCGCGGTGTCCGTGCTGCGTGATCGCGCCGTTCGGCCCAGGCCGGGAGCCAATGGATGACGTTCGGCCAGAAGTAGAAGGCCTTCTCGCCACCGGGGACGAGCGACTGTACGACGGTCACGCGGGTGCCGCCGTCGTACGCCTCAAAGTCGATGCGGGTCTCGGTGTCGTCGACCGAACTGCGATAGGCGAACAGCGCGCCCGGGGTCCAGTCGGTGATCTTGCCGAGCTCGAGGACATCGTCGGGCGGCGAGTACACCTCGAGGATGCGGCCGCCGACGCCGGGCTCGATCTGCATCGCGGTGGCGCGGGCGGCGTCGAAGAAGTTGATCGGGCCGCGCACCCACCACAGATCGATCTCCTCGGTGAAGATCTCGAACGCAGTTGCCGGATCAACGGCAACCTCGACCGATGCGGTCGCGGACGGTTCAGTCATCGGACTTCCCTTTCTGCTCGGCGTGACGGTTCTGTTCGGCGTGGCGTTTGAAGGAGCCCAGCTGGTCGCGCCAGTGCGCCTGGACCTGGTCGAGCCAGGCCTGGACCGCAACGACGGGCTCGGGGTTGAGGCGGAACACTCGGACCCGGGCGTCGTCCGGGACGCGCTCGTCGGCGACCAGCCCGGCCTCGAGCAGGATCCGCAGGTGCCGGCTCATCGCCGGCGACGACGCACCGGTCGCCGCGGCCAGCTGCCCGGCCCGCTGCGGTCCTTCACCCAGCAACTGCACAACCTGCCGCCGCGTCGGATCAGCCAACACCTCGAAGAACCGATCCACCTGATCTTCCGCCATACCGCAATAGTTCTACTATTTGTTAACTATTGTCAATGGGTGGAAGAACCTGGTGGCTGATTGGATTGCGGCATGAGTGAGAGAGATGTCGAGAAGGACTACTCGGTCAGCGAGTTCGCCGCCAAGCTGCGGCGGTTGGCGGACGCGCTGGAGGCGGGCAAGCCGTTCCGGATCCAGGTCGCCGGTGAGCGGTTCACAGTGCCGGCGGGCGCGCGGATCAGCGTCGAGCACGAACGCGGGGAGGACGAGGAAGAGGTCGAGTTCCAACTGACCTGGGCGCTGGCCGACGCCGATCAGGAACCTGAGCAGGACGCCGAGGTCTGACTGGCGTGGTGACTGGAGACATGCAATAGCAGGTCTCCAGTCACTATTTCCTGTCCCGACCCACCAGGTCGGCTACGTGGCACGAGACTTGGGGGTCCGTGGTGGCCGGGAGGACTTGCAGGGGTTGGGTCGTGCAGGCTTCGGTGCCTTTGCCTGCGGCCACCAGTTGGCAGCGGGGGTGGAAGCGGCAGCCGGTGGGGATGCGGGTCGGGTCCGGGGGTTCGCCGGTGAGGACGATGCGGTTCGGGGACTCGGGGAGAACACTCAGAAGCGCTTGCGTATAAGGGTGTTGCGGGTCCTTCAGGACATGCTCGGTGGGGCCGGACTCGACGATGCGGCCGAGGTACATGACGGCGATCCGGTCGGCGATGTTCCACGCCAGGCCGAGGTCGTGTGTGACGACGAGCGCGGACAGTCCGAGGTCGTCGCGCAGCCGGAGCAGGAGCGAGAGGATCTCGCCACGGACCGAGGCATCGAGGGACGCGACAGGCTCGTCGGCGATCAGCACCTTGGGATCGAGCGCGAGCGCGCCGGCGATCACGACGCGTTGACGCTGACCACCACTCAGCTCGTGCGGATAGCGCTGGAAGAAGCGTTCCGGCGGCCTCAGGCCGGCGCGCGCGAGGGCCGAGGACACCACGGCTTCCTCGTCGGGCAGGCCGTGGATCCGGGGGCCTTCGGCAACCGCCTCGTAGACGGTGTGGCGCGGATTCAGTGATCCCATCGGGTCCTGGAGGACCAGTTGGACCTGGCGGCGGAAGGTCCGCAGCGAGCGGCCGGAGTAGCTCAGCGGCGTTCCGTCGTACGAGATCTTGCCGGACGTGGGACGTTCCAACCCGAGCAGCGTGCGCGCGAGCGTGGTCTTGCCGCAGCCCGACTCGCCGACCAGCGCGACGATCTCGCCGGCGCCGACCGACAGGTTCACGCCGTCGACGGCTCGCGCCCGGCGGCTGCCGCGGCCGGAGAACTCGACGTGCAGATCAGTTGCCTCTAGCAAGAGTCACTCCCCTACCAGGACGCAGGCGGCGGTCCGGTCAGTGCCGGACGCCCGCAGTTGTACGTCGGACGTCGCACAGGACTCGAGTGCGACCGGGCAGCGCGGGTGGAACGCACAACCACCCGGCAACTGTTGTGGATCCGGCGGGTCGCCGGCCAGCCCGCGCGGGGCGAGCCGGGACGCAGGATCGCCGACGGTCGGGAACGCGGCCGCCAGCGCTTGACTGTACGGGTGCCGGAACTCCCCGGACGAAGGGCCGACCTCGACCAGCCGCCCGGCGTACATCACGGCCAGCCGGTCGCACACGTCGGCGAGGACCGACAGGTCGTGCGAGATCATCAGCAGCGAGATCCCGTGGTCCGCGATCAGCTGGCGGATCAGCGTCAGCACCTGCGCCTGCACCATCAGGTCGAGCGCGGTCGTCGGCTCGTCGGCGATGATCAACTGCGGCTCGCACGCCAGGGCCATGGCGATCATTACTCGTTGCCGTTGGCCACCACTCAGCTCGTGTGGATAGCTCCGTGCGCGCCAGGCCGGTAGACCGACCTGTGCCAGCAATTCTCGTACTCGCTTGGACGCGTCCGCGCCCGACGCCTGCCGGTGGACGAGCAGCGGTTCCGCGATCTGGTCGCCGATCCGCTGCACCGGGTTCAGACCGTGCTGCGCGCCCTGGAACACGATCGACGCCGATGACCACCGCACGGCGCGCAACCGGCCCCACTTCATCGCCAGCACATCCTCGCCGTCCAGCATCACCCGCCCGCCGACGACAGCAGAGCGCGGAAGGAGCCGAAGCAGCGCGAGCGCGACCGAGGACTTCCCCGATCCCGACTCCCCCGCCAGCCCGAGCGCCTCGCCGGCCGCCAGCTCCAGGGAAACTCCCCGTACGGCGGGCACATCGGAGGACTCGAGCCGGTACGTCACGGTCAACTCATCGAGCTCAAGCATGGGCACGCGTCCGCAGCCGGGGATTGAGCACACTCTCCAAAGCCCTTCCACACAAGGTGAACGCCATCACCACCGTCACGATGCACAGACCCGGCAAGAGGATGTACCACCATGCGCCGGCAGTCGCCGCACCCCAGTCGTACGACCCACGCAGCATCGTCCCCCACGAGGTCTTGTTCGCGCTCACCCCGAGGAACGCCAGCGTCGACTCGGTGACGATCGCGCTCGCCACCTCGAGCGTCGTACTTGCCAAGAGCAACGGCGCGACGTTCGGCAGCACGTGCCGCGTCGTGATGTGCCAGTGACCGGCGCCGAGAGCCCAGGAACGTTCGATGTACGGGCGTGCCTCGACGGCTAACGTTTGCGCACGGATCAACCGAGCGGTCGACGGCCAGGACGTCACGCCGATCGCGACGATGATCGTCGCAGTGGAACCGCCCAGGATCGCGGCCAGGACGAGCGCGGTGACCAGCGACGGGAGCACCAGGAACCAGTCGGTCACCCGCAGGATCACCGCACCGATCCAGCCCCGGAAATGCCCGGCCGCGATCCCGAGCACGGTTCCGATCACCATGCTCAGCAGTGCCGCGAGGAACCCGATCAGCAGCGAGGTCCTGGACCCCCACCAGATCATCAGCAACACCGACCGCCCCGACTCGTCCGTCCCCAACGGATCGTCGAGACTCGGCGGCGCCATCTTCGCCCCGGTGCCGCTCACCACGTTCGTCACGCTGGAGTCGATGAAGAGCGGCGCTACCAGTGCTAGCACTACGGCAACGGCGAGAATCACCAATCCGACGACGCCGGAAGGATGCGTGCGGAAATCCGCCCAGAACCTTCCGATCGCGCGCCGTCGACGTACCCAGGTCACGTTGCTCATGCTGACCTCACCCGCGGGTCCAGCACGTGGTACACCACGTCTGCCAACGTGTTCATCAGGATCACCGACACCGTGATCAGCAGGAACGTCCCCTGCATCAACGTGAAGTCCGGCACCCGGATCGCCTCGTAGAACAGCTGCCCGAGCCCCGGCCAGCTGAAGATCGCCTCGACCGTCACGGCACCCCCGACCACGAACCCGATCCGCATGAACACCAACGTCACGGTCGGCAGCAGCGCATTCGGTACGGCGTGCTTGCGCCGGATGTCGTCGTCGCGCAAACCCTTCGCCCGCGCCGTCGTGACGTAGTCCTGCCCGACCTCGTCGATCACGGACGACCGCATCACCAGCAGGTACTGCGCGTAGACGACCGCGACCAGCGTCAGGCACGGCAGCACCATGTGCTGCGCGACATCCAGTACGCCGGCCAACCCGTCCGGCTTGTCGACGCTCGAGCTCCCGCGGGTTGGGAAGATCCCCGGAATCGGACCGATTCCGGCCGCGAACACCATCAACAGCAGCAGCCCGAGCCAGAACGTCGGCACCGACCACAGCACCAGCGAGATGGCGGTTGACACCTTGTCGAACCTACTTCCGGGCTTCCATCCGGCCCGTGCGCCCTGCCAGAGGCCGAAGCTCACCGCGATCACCAGCGCCGTGCCGGTGAGCAGCAGCGTCGCCCCGATCCGCTCGCCGATCAGGTCGAGGACAGGCCGCTTGTACTCGTACGAGACCCCGAGGTCGAACCGCAGCGTCCGACCCACGAAATGCAGGAACTGCTCGGGAATCGACTTGTCCAACCCGAGCCGCGCACGCTCCAGGTCCAGCTGCTCCGGAGTCATGTTCCGGCCCTGCGCGAGCGCCCGGACCGGGTCGCCCGGCAGCAACCGGAACAGGAAGAACGTCGCGACGATCACCATCGCGATGCTGAGCAACGCCCCGCCCACCTTGGTCGCCGCGTAACGCAGCAAACCATGGCGGACCGGCGTCTGCTCCAGCTCTTCTACAGCGGTCATGGGGCCTCCCGTCCTGGACTGAGGAGCGGAGGGAGCGAAGCGACCGGAGCGACGAGGGAAGGACGGGAGTTACAGCCCCATGACCCGACGCGCCGGAGGCGCGGCCATGACACAGTGGTCATTCGCGCTCGTCGGCGGCGCTGCTGCTGCGGCGACGCAGTACGAAGAAGCCCGCGAGTGCGAGTACGACGACTCCGCCCGCGACGCCCGCGATCACGCCGCCGTTCGACCCACCTTCGTCGACCGACGCGCCGTCCTTCGACACCGCCTCGAGCGTGTAGAACGGCCAGTACCCGGAACCGCCGTACAGCAGGCCCTTGTCCTCCGGGATCGGCGTGATGCTGGCGATCCGGTCCTTGCGGTAGCCCTCGAGGTCGTTCGGGTAGTAGAGCGCGATCACCGGAGCGTCGGTGTAGAGCCTTTCCTCCATTTTCTTGATCGTTTCCGCGCGCTTTCCGCGGTCGAGTTCCTTCTGCTGCTCCAGATACAAGCTCTCGTACGACGGGTCGCAGTAGAACGACTCGGTGCCGCCGCCCTTGCCGTCCGCCCCCGGACGCCGGCTGCACAGGTGCGTACCGAGCACCTCCTCCGGGTCCGGGTTCACCGACCAGCCGCTGATCGCGATGTCGAAGAGTGCCGTCGTACCGGTCTCCTCGGTGAACTTGCTGGAGTCGAGCCGCTTGGTGGTCAGCGTGATGCCGATCTCCTTGTACCAGCCGGTCAGGTACTCGGCGAGCTTGTCCTCGATCGGGGTGTCGGTGTGGATGCTGAACCGGAACTGCAGTTTCCGCGACCCGTCCGGCATCGTCCGGACGCCGTCCGGGCCCTTCTTGTACCCCGCGTCGTCGAGGATCTTGTTCGCCTTCGCGAGGTCGAACGTGACCTTCTCGGCGCCGCCCGCCTCCCAGAAGAAGTCCTTGTACAGCGGCGGAATGATCGATCCGTCGGCCGGTTTCGCCAGCCCGCCCTGGACCTCGTCGACCAGCTTCTGCTTGTCGATCGCGTAGTGCAGCGCGGTCCGCACCTTCGGGTCCTTCAGCGCCGGATGCCCGTCGCCGATCGGCTTGTCGTCACTGGTCGTCGCGCCGTGGTTGATCTGCAGGTACGTCGCGCGCCGGCCCTGCGTGTTCCACTGGACGATGTTGTCGTCGCCCTTCAGCGACTCGAAGTCCGGCGGGTTCAGCCGGCCGATCAGGTCGATGTCACCCTTCTTCAGGCCGACGATCGAGGCCGCGGGGTTGTCGTAGAAGATGATCTGCAGCTCGTCGATCTTCGGACGCCCGCGCCAGTAGTCCGGGTTCGCCTCCAGCCGGACGAACTGGTCCTTCTTGTGCTCCACCGCGACGTACGGTCCGCTGCCGACGGTCGGGTACACCTCGGCCTCGTACTTCGAGATGTCCTTGACCTTCTCCCAGACGTGCTTGGGCATGATCGGCACCGGGTTGTCGAGCATCGACGCCTGCGGGGCCTTGAGCTTGATGGTCAGCTCCTGGCCGTTCGCGGTGACACTCTGGAAGTTCTCCACCGCCGGCCCGTTGCCCGTCTTCGCGCCGTCGTCGGTCATCATCTTGTTGAACGTCCAGGCCGCGTCGTCGGCGGTGATCGGCTGCCCGTCCGACCACTTCGCCTGACGGATCTTGAACGTCCAGGTCAGCCCGTCCGGCGACGTCGTCCAGGACTCGGCCAGATCCGGGCTGGGCTGCAGCGTCTTCGAGTCCGGCACCGTGAGGAAGCCGTAGATCATCCGCTGGATCGACCCCGTCACCAGCCGGACGGCGAGGAACGGGTTCATCGAGTCGACCGACTGGGTCACCCCGATCTTGATGACCTTCTTCGGCGCCGGATCGGCCGCCATCGCCGTACCCGGCACTGCCGCCAGCAGACACAACGCCGCCAGCACCGCCAACAACTTCCTCATTGGGCCGCCCCACCTTCAGCTGATGTTGGTGTTTGGGGAAGAACCCACACCAGCAAGCACCACCCTGTCAACAAGATACGAAACTTTGTCACCCCGAAGTAACCTTCTTACCGCAGCCCCGCCGAAATACGAGGGACAGAACAGGCGCACGAAGGTAGCCTCACGAAGCCATGGAGATGCCCGAGGTCACGCGTGCGATCGCAGTTGCGACTTCGGTCGCCGCATCGCTCGATCTGCCGGCGAACGACGCAGTCGTTCTCCACAACTCGAACAAGCTGGCGCTGCGCCTGACGCCATGCGACGTCTTTGCCCGGGTCGCGCCTGTGGGGCAAGAGGTTGCACAGTTCGAGATCGAGCTCGCGCAACGGCTCGCCGAGATCGGATCTCCGGTGGCCGCCTTGGACCCTCGGGTGGACCCGCACGTGTACACGCGCGATGGATTCGCAGTGACCCTGTGGACCTACTACGAGCCCGTGACACCTCACGTCTCACCGGTCGACTACGCCAAGGCGCTCGAGCAACTGCACGCCGGCATGTGCAAGGTCGATATGGCGAGTCCACACTTCTCGGATCGAATCGCCGAGGCGGAAGAGATCGTCGCCAACCCGAGCCTCTCGCCGGAGCTTCCCGACGCGGACCGCGTGTTCCTCGGCGACAGGCTCCGAAGCCTGCGTCGGGCGATCGACGACCGCGGCGCACCGGAGCAACTGCTCCACGGCGAACCGCATCCAGGCAATGTGCTCAATACGAAGAACGGCGCGTTGTTCATCGACTTCGAGACGTGTTGTCGCGGACCCGTCGAGTTCGATCTCGCCCATGTTCCCGAGGCGGTCTGCGAGCACTACCCGGGCGTTGACCAAGGACTGCTGGACGAGTGCCGGCAGCTCGTGCTCGCGATGGTCGCAGCGTGGCGTTGGGACATTGGCGACCAGTTCCCGAACGGGAGGTGGTTCGGAGAGGAGTTCCTGCGCACGCTACGCGCGGGCCCTCCCTGGCCAACCCTCGACGAGATGAGCAAGCGAGCGGACGCTCTGTAGAAATCACCGAAGACCATGTGAAAGCGGCAAGACCTGACCGGCAACGTGTTCGGTTCTTGACCGGATGGTCGATCAGCATGGCCGGCGGCGCCATGTCACCAGTAGCGCTCGCTTTCGGCGTACTCGACAATTGGCAGCCGAGACGTGGAGATGGCGCCCGACGAACGGGCGGGTCGCGGGGCCTGGCATCTGAACTGGTGCCGTTGCACAGGAAATAGCAGGTCTCCACCCACCGCTTCCCGTCCCCACTCACCACGTCCTGTCTCCACCCACCACGGACGCCGGTGCCCCATCAGGCCCGCCCGGTTCGCCGATCGTGTGCGGCTCGACGGGTAGAGCACCAGCGAGACACCGTACGCACGACCACAATCACGCACAGGTGCACTACCCAGCCAACCGACACCTCCTGTCCAAACGGCACACCCCGCCCTCCACAACGCCACCCCAAGCACATCAACAGCGCTTCCTCGAGTCGTGGGTTTCGGCGGCCAAACGTCGCCTCGATCCACGACTCGCGATCCCGGGGACCAACCAAACGCCACGACTCGGCGTGATGCCCGACGAGCTGTACCCGTTCGGCGGCGGAGGCCGGCGCACTCGTTCGAGGTGGTTCGCTGGCGGGTTGTTTCACCGCTGGCGTGCAGCAACCCGCCAGCAGCACCACAACCCGCCAGTCGCACAACACCACCCGGCCGCCTGCGCAACACTCGGCGGCTCCGCGCCGACCCGGACCTCGACGGGCGCGGACGCGCCGCCCTCACCACACGCCGCCCTCACCACGCCCCGCTCACCGGCATCCGTCCTCCGGGCCACATCCGCTCTCCGCGCCACCAGTTGCCAGAATGGGCTTGACTACACGATCGTGTAGTAGTTTGCTTTTGTGTGTAGGGAGAGGAGTTGGGATGGAGCGACCGGCGGATGATCTGACGGCTCGGGCGCGGATTCGGGATGCGGCGATCCGGTTGTTCGGGGAGCGTGGGATCGAGGGGGCCTCGATCCGGGACATCGCGGCCGAGGCGGGGGTGTCGTCGGGGCTGGTGCGGCATCACTTCGGGTCGAAGGAGTCGTTGCGCGAGGCGTGTGACCGGTATGCGAAGGAGCGGATGCTCCAGATCGGCGCCGAGCTCACGCAGGACCACGACCTCACCGGGCTCGATCCGCTGGCGCTGCACCCGGTGGCGTTCCCGCTGCAGCTCTACATC
This sequence comes from Kribbella soli, assembly GCF_004331345.1. Classification (GTDB taxonomy): domain Bacteria; phylum Actinomycetota; class Actinomycetes; order Propionibacteriales; family Kribbellaceae; genus Kribbella; species Kribbella soli. The sequence continues at coordinate 35,432 of NZ_SJJZ01000004.1, forward strand.
GTGCGTTCGATGATGGACGGTTCGGAGACGGCGACCGCGCTCTTCCTCGAGGGCGTCGACGCGGTCGAGGAGTGGACCACCAGTTACGGCATCAACCCCAAGGACCGGCGCGGGTACGCCGCTGCGCTGGCTGCGATCAAGCTGAGCGTGTTCGTGTTCCGCGACCAGGTCTCGAAGGCGCTCGGCGAGGACATCACCACCCTGGCTGGCTACAACCGGATCGGGCAGGCCTTGATGGAGGTCTTCACGATCCCGCTGCTCACCCAGGAACAACTCGACAACATGCGGAAACAGGAGAAGTGATCATGCCGGCTGCGATCAGCACGGAAGGTCTGGTCAAGCGGTTCGGGCGTACGCACGCCCTGGACGGTCTCGACCTCGCGGTGCGAACCGGTGAGGTGCACGGGTTCCTCGGCCCGAACGGCGCGGGGAAGACCACCACCATTCGCATTCTGCTCGGAATGACCCGCGCGGACGAAGGTACGACGCGGGTCCTGGACGGTGACCCGTGGTCCGACGCGACCGAGCTGCATCGGCGGCTCGCGTACGTGCCGGGCGACGTGACGCTGTGGCCGAACCTGTCCGGCGGCGAGGCGATCGACCTGCTCGGCCGGATGCGCGGCGGCGTGGACAAGAAACGTAAGGCCGAGCTGCTGGAGCGTTTCGACCTCGATCCGCGGAAGAAGGCACGCGCGTACTCGAAGGGCAATCGGCAGAAGGTCGCGCTGGTCGCCGCGTTCGCGTCCGACGTCGAACTGCTGCTCCTCGACGAGCCGACCTCCGGGCTGGATCCGTTGATGGAGGAGATCTTCCGCGAGGTCGTGCAGGAGATCAGCGACCGCGACGGCCGGACCGTGCTGCTGTCCAGCCACATCCTGTCCGAGGTCGAGGCGCTGTGCGATCGGGTCACGATCATCCGGGCCGGCCGCGCCGTGGAGAGCGGCACGCTGAACGAGCTGCGCCACCTCACCCGGACGTCGATCCAGGCCGAGCTCGTCGGCCCGATGGACGGTCTGGCCCAGCTGAACGGCGTCCACGATCTGCAGGTCGACGACGGCCGCGTCCGCTTCGACGTCGACACGGACGAGATCAACCCGGTACTGCGACGGCTGACCGAGATCGGCGTACGGAGTCTGGTCAGCCAGCCGCCGTCGCTGGAGGAACTGTTCCTGCGGCTGTACGAACCCGAGGCCGTGAAATGAAGTCGCTGGCGGGTACCGGCGGCCTGATCCGGCTGATTCTGCGCCGCGACCGTGTCGTACTGCCGTTGTGGATCGTGCTGCTCGTAGCGATCTCGGTCAGCTACGTGCAGGAGTACGGCGACCTGTTCCCGACGCCGGAGTCGCGGGTCAAGTACGCGAGCAACGTCGGCTTCATCACCTTGTACGGCGAGCTTTCCGGACCGAGCCTGGGTGAGTTCGTCACCTGGCGGCTCGGGTTCGTACCGGTGATGGTCGGTCTGATCAGCCTGCTCACGGTGATCCGGCACACCCGCGTCGAGGAGGAGTCCGGGCGGCGCGAGTTGCTCGGGGCAACCGTCGTCGGGCGGCACGCGCAGCTCGCGGCGGCCCTCGCCACGACCCTCGGCGCGAACCTCGTGCTCGCCGTGCTGCTTGCCCTCGGCATGCACAGCCAAGATCTTCCGCTGTCCGGATCGATTGCCATCGGCATCGTCTATGCGGGCACCGGCTGGTTCTTCGCGGCCGTCGGCGCCGTCGCGGCGCAGCTGACCGCGAGTGCCGGGACAGCACGCGGCATCGCGATCGGCGTACTCGGTGGAGCCTATGTACTACGGGCCGCCGGTGACACCAGTGCGCACACGGACGGCCCACTCGCGTGGTTGTCGCACCTGTCCCCGATCGCCTGGGCCCAGCGGATCCGCCCGTACGCCGACAACCGTTGGTGGCTGGGCATCGTGATCCTCGCATCGACCGTTGCGCTCATCACGATCGCCTTCCAACTCGCCGTACGGCGGGACGTCGGCGCCGGCCTGCTCCCCGATCGGCTCGGGCCCGCGGACGGCACCATGGGGTCGCCGCTCGCCCTGGCCTGGCGTCTGCACCGCGGCCTGCTCGCCGCGTGGACGGTCGGATTCGCCTTGCTGGGCTTGCTTTTCGGCGGTGTCGCCGAGGGTGTCGGCGACATGATGCGCGACGACCCGAGCATCCAGGAGATGTTCCAGCGGATGGGCGGCGCGGCCGGGTTGATCGACTCGTTCCTGGCCGGTGTGATGACGCTCGTCGGCCTGATCGCCTCGGCGTACGCCGTCCAGGCGACGTTGCGGCTGCGGGTCGAGGAGAGCAGCGGACGGGCCGAGCCGGTGCTGGCGACCGCGACGAGCCGTTGGCAGTGGGCGGCGAGCCACCTCGTGTTCAGCCTGCTGGGGCCGGCCGTCGCACTGCTGGCGGCGGGAGTCGCAGAGGGGCTTGCGTACGGCGTGGCGATCGGCGATGTGGGCGGACAGCTGCCGCGACTGATCGGTGCGGCGCTCGCCCAGTTGCCGGCCGTGTGGGTGCTGGCCGCGATCGCGATCGCGATCTTCGGGTTCTTCCCCCAGGCCTCGATGGCGTCCTGGGCCGGGCCGACGGTGTGCATCCTGATCGGGCTGGTAAGCGCCGGGGTCAGCACAGCCGGCTGGATCCGCGACATCTCGCCGTTCACGCATCTGCCCTCGCTCCCCGGCGGATCGGCACAAGCCGCTCCGTTCCTGGTCCTCCTCGCGATCGCGCTCGTCATCGGCCTCGCCGGCCTGGTCGGCCTGCGCCGGAGGGATCTGCCGGCGTAGAGCGTTCCGTGACCAGCTGAAGCAGTACGCGCCGGAGGTCACGATCCCGACCGCCGGCACGGACAGGCAAAAACGGTCAGGCGGAGACGGGTGCGGTGGCCTCGCGGTCCGATTCGTCGATGTCGCCGTACTCGCCGTGACGGTAGGCCCGGCGGCCGAGGGTCCAGACGTAGGTGAAGAATGCCAGCTCGGCGAGGATGCCGATGGTGATCCGGACCGGGCCGGGCAGGAACGGTGTGACGAAGGCTTCGATCAGGCCGGTGACGAGGAGGACCGCGGCGAGGCCGATCGCCATCCCGACGGTGGCGCGGCCGGTCTGGGCGACGGACTGCATGCGGGTCCGCGGCCCCGGGACGACCCACGACCAACCGAGCCGCAGGCCGGCTGCGGTCGCGATGAACACCGCGGTCAGCTCGAGCAGACCGTGCGGGGTGATCAGGCTGAAGAACAGACCGCCCTTGTCGTGGCTGATCATCAGCCCCGCGCTGAGGCCGAGGTTGAGCGCGTTGTCCCAGAGGATGAACACGGACGGGATCAGCAGGATGCCGAGCGCCAGTACGGCGGCACTGATCGTCGCGTTGTTGATCCAGACACGGAGTGCGAAGTCCTGTGCGGGGTTCTCCGAGTAGTACGCCTCGAAGTCGTGCTCGACGAGCTGCTTGATCTGGTCCGGCGTAGCGATCGAGTCCACCACCTCCGGGTGCGCCAGCACCCGCCAGGCGGCCCAGGCCGCGACCAGGTAGAAGAGCAGACCGATGGTGACCCACCAGCGTCTGGACGCGTAGAGCGCGGCCGGGAAGCTGACCAGGAAGTACTTCGAGATGTCACGCCAGACGGGCGCCTGTGCACCTGTCACGGCACCACGGGCGTCGGCGATCAGCCCGGACAGGCGACCGATCGACACCGGATCCGCTCCGGCTGCTCGCAGCGCGGCCAGGTGGGTGCCGACACGCTGGTAGAGCACTACAAGCTCTTCGGCCTCCGCACCGGACAGGCGGCGCTGGCGACGGGTCAGGTGGGCCAGGCGGTCCCACTGCGGCTGGTGCACCGAGACAAACGCTTCTACGTCCACCGCCACCTCCTCCACCCGACTGATGGCAGACTAACCGGACCGAGTGTCTATCGAGGAGGGGGGCGACGAAGTGTCGCAGCTGGTCACCGGCGAAGCGGTCGTCCTCCAGGTGCGGATCGCCCGGATGCCGACGCGGGCGCTGGCCTGTGCGATCGACATGGCACTGCAGGGCATCGTCCTGACCGTACTGATCGCGCTGCTGGCCGGATTCCTGTTCGGGAGCGAGGCCAGTGAGGCGCTGGCGGTCGCGCTGATCTTCATCGTCGTACTGCTCGTGGTGGTCGGCTACCGGGTCGTGATGGAGACGCTCACCCGGGGGCGGACGCTGGGCAAGATGGTGCTCGGGCTGAAGGTGGTGCGCGACGACGGCAGCTCGATCCGGTTCCGGCACGCGCTGGTGCGGACGCTGATGTGGGTCTTCGTCGACTTCGCGCCGTGGTTCGCGGCCTGCCCCGGGATCGTGGCGAGCCTGATGAACAAGCAGGGCAAGCGGATCGGGGACATGGTCGCCGGTACGGTCGTCATTCGCGAGCGGCACCAATCGATGGCGTCGCCGCCGCTGTTCGTCCCCGGCCACCTGGTCCAGTGGGCGCAATCGCTCGAACTGTCACGGCTGTCCGACGAGCTGGCCAACGCGGCTCGCGACTACCTGGCCCGGTACGCCGAGCTCCTCCCCGGCCCGCAACACGCCCTCGGCGAGGCGCTGGCCGCCCGCGTAGCCGCTGTCATCGCCCCCGCACCGCCGACCCAGATCATCGCGCCCGCCTACCTCTCCGCAGTCCTCGCCGAACGCCGCCGCCGCGAACTCCAGCGCCTCTCCACCCAACGCCCCACCCAAACCGGCCCCTTCGCCCCCAACCCGTACGCCGTCCCCGCGCTGTCCCTGCCGACACCCGCAGGCACCCCGTCGTACGCGATTCCCGCCGGCCCGTTCGCCCCGCCAAGCCCGTACGGCGTCCTCCCACCCCCGCCCGCCCCGGGCCCGTTCGCCCCGCCCGCACCACCGTCAGCAACCCGCCCCGCAACAGTCAACGCCCAAGGCTGGGCCGCCCCAGGCAGCAACGAATCAAGCGAGTGGTCCTGACCGCCGGGACATCCTCGGCGACTGAATCTGCAGGCATGCGAAACCCCCTCCGAAGGGCCGTTTCCGGCCGTTCGGAGGGGGTTTTGCCTGCGCTCAGTAGCGGTAGGCCTCGGCCTTGTACGGTCCCTCAACAGGAACGCCCAAGTACGCCGACTGCTCCTTGGTCAGTTCCGTAAGCTTGACGCCGAGGGCGTCGAGGTGGAGGCGGGCGACCATCTCGTCGAGGTGCTTCGGCAGCACGTACACCTCGGTCGGGTAGTCGGCGGTCTTCACGAACAGCTCGATCTGCGCCAGCACCTGGTTGGTGAACGAGTTCGACATCACGAACGACGGGTGCCCGGTGGCGTTGCCCAGGTTCAGCAGCCGGCCCTCGGACAGGACGATGATCGTGTGGCCGTCCGGGAACCGGAACTCGTCGACCTGCGGCTTGATGTTGACCCGCTCGACACCGGCGGTCTTGTACAGCCCGGCCATGTCGATCTCGTTGTCGAAGTGGCCGATGTTGCCGACGATCGCCTGGTGCTTCATCGCCGCCATGTGGTCGGCGGTGATGACGTCCTTGTTGCCGGTCGTGGTGACGAAGATGTCGGCGATCCCGACGATGTCGTCCAGGGTCGTCACCTGGTACCCGTCCATCGCCGCCTGCAGCGCGCAGATCGGGTCGATCTCGGTCACGATCACCCGGGCGCCCTGGCCGCGCAGCGACTCGGCGCAGCCCTTGCCGACGTCGCCGTAGCCGCAGACGACCGCGACCTTGCCGCCGATCAGTACGTCGGTGGCGCGGTTGATGCCGTCGATCAGCGAGTGCCGGCAGCCGTACTTGTTGTCGAACTTCGACTTTGTGACCGAGTCGTTGACGTTGATCGCCGGGAACAGCAGCGCGCCGGCCTTGTGCATCTCGTACAGCCGGTGCACGCCGGTGGTGGTCTCCTCGGTGACACCCTTGATGCCCTGACCGACCGTGGTCCACAGCTGCGGGTCCTCCTGCAGCGTGCGGGTCAGCAGCTTGAGGACGACGGCGTACTCCTCGGAGTCCGCGGTCGACGGGTCCGGTACGGCGCCCGCCTTCTCGAACTCGGTGCCCTTGTGCACGAGCATCGTGGCGTCACCGCCGTCGTCGAGGATCATGTTCGGACCCTCGTCGCCCGGCCACTTCAGCGCCTGCTCGGTGCACCACCAGTACTCCTCCAGCGTCTCGCCCTTCCAGGCGAACACCGGCACGCCGGCGGGGTTCTCGGCGGAACCGTCCTGGCCGACGACGACCGCGGCGGCGGCGTGGTCCTGCGTGGAGAAGATGTTGCACGAGACCCAGCGCACCTCGGCACCGAGCGCCGTCAGCGTCTCGATCAGCACCGCGGTCTGGATCGTCATGTGCAACGAGCCCATGATCCGGGCGCCGGCCAGCGGCTTGCTCTCGCCGTACTGCGCGCGCATCGCCATCAGGCCGGGCATCTCGTGCTCGGCCAGCCGGATCTCCTTGCGCCCGAACTCGGCGAGGCCGAGGTCCGCCACCTTGTAGTCGAAGGTCATGCCGCTCCCCTGAAGACTGTGATTGATACCGACCTGAGCCTAGAGGGCCGAGCCACGCGGTTTGATCGCTCCAGGCGCATTTTTGACACCGAAATGTCAAGATTGATGCTATGCGCATCACCGAGGCCGCTCGCCAGCTGGGTACCACTCCGCGCATGCTGCGCTACCGGGAGGCACTCGGGCTGCTCCCCCGCTCCCGTTCCGAACACACGGCGCAGCGCCAGTACGACGAACGCGACCTGGCCGCCGTCCAGCTGGCGCTCGACCTCGAACGCCGGTATGACGTGACACCGGCCGCGCTCGCCTTCGCACTGAGAGCGCTCGCCGAACCGTCCGTGGCCGCGGACATCCGCAACCTCGGGTACCGCACCGGCCGCCTCACCGCCCCACCCACCCAGGCGCAGATCGACCGCGACCGCGCGCTCAGATGGCTGGGACGTTCCGGCGTACTCCCACCCAAACCCCGCTGACCTCCGAGGCCGGCCTGCTTACCTGGTTCCACGGGCGTAGATTGGGTACCGAAGTGTCACGCTCCGCCAGATCCGGAGCGGTGCTGCCCCAGCCCCCGGCGCACGCCGACGGAGTACTTGCGGGGTGTCGATCATGGCTACAGCGGCAGTTCCTGACAATGCGGCGCCCGGCGAGTTCCAAGCCGTCGGCGGACGGCTCGAGCGCGGGCTCATCTGGGTGTTCATCGTCGTGCCCACTCTCGCGCTGGTGCCGGGGATGTTCTTCGCCTGGGGCGGATGGATCGGCTGGCACGACATCGTTCTGCTGGTCGTGTTCTACGTGATCACCACCACCGGCATCGGCGCCGGCTACCACCGCTGCCTCACCCACGGTGCCTTCAAGACCAAGCGTGGTCTCAAGATCGCACTCGCGATCGCCGGCAGCCTGGCTCTCGAGGGGCCTGCCATCCGCTGGGTGGCCGACCACCGCAAGCATCACAAGTTCTCCGACCGCGAGGGAGATCCGCACTCGCCCTGGCGCTACGGCACCTCGGCCTGGGCGGTGACCAAGGGATTCATCTTCGCCCATGCCGGGTGGGTGCTCTGGGGTTCGGATCGCGCCGACCCCAAGCACTACGCACCGGACCTCCTGCGCGACCGCGACCTGGCCGCGATCTCGCGACAGTTCCGGAGCCTCGCCGCGGTCTCCCTGCTGGCACCCGCGATCATCGGCGGGCTGTGGGACAGGTCGTGGCACGGCGCCGCGACCGGATTCTTCTGGGGCACGCTGGTCCGCGTCGCGCTGATGCACCACGTCACGTTCTCGATCAACTCGATCTGTCACGTCACCGGCAAGAAACCGTTCGACGCCCGCGACCGGTCGGGCAACGTCTGGTGGCTTGCCATCCTCAGCCAGGGCGAGTCATGGCACAACCTGCACCACGCCGACCCGACCTGCGCACGCCACGGCGTACTCAAGGGACAGATCGACGTGAATGCCTGGATCATCAGGCGATTCGAACAGCTCGGCTGGGCGTACGACGTCAGATGGCCCGACCAGGACCGCCTCGAGAGGAAACGTGCCGCAGCACCCTGACAGTCGGTGTCAGTGCGAGGGCGCTTCCGGTACGGCGGGACGCTCGTCGGGGACGTAGTTCTCCTGGAAGACGTCGGGCTCGAGGTAGATGTGCTTGCTCATCGGCTCGACCTCGCGGATCGCGCGTTCGGCCGCGTCGATGATCTCGGCGACGACGGCCGCGTCGGTGGTCGGCTCGACGCCGAGCTTCGCGGCGACCAGGACCTCCTCGGGGCCGAGGTGCAGGGTCTTGATGTGGATCAGGCGCTGCACGCCGGCGGTGTTCTCGATCGCGGCGACGATCTTCTGCTGCGCCTCGCGGGTCGCGGACTCACCCAGCAGCAGCGACTTCATCTCGATCGCCAGGAAGATCGCCACGGCCACCAGCAGCACGCCGATCGCCATCGAACCCAGGCCGTCGAACACACCGTTGCCGGTGGCAAGCGTCAGTGCGACGCCGATCAGCGCCAGCACCAGACCGGTGAGCGCCGCGAAGTCCTCCAGCAGGATGACCGGCAGCTCCGGGGCCCGCGCGTTCCGGACGAACCGCACCCAGCGCACCTGCCCGCGCACCTTGTTCGCCTCGACGATCGCGGTCCGGAACGACAGGCTCTCCATCACGATCGCGACCACCAGCACGACGACCGGGACCCACTTCCAGTGGTCGATGCCGTGCGGGTCGTGCACCTTGTGGTAGCCCTCGTAGAGCGCGAACAGACCACCCACGCTGAACAGCACGATCGACACGATGAACGAGTAGACGTACCGCTCCCGGCCGAACCCGAACTGGTGCAGCTCGTCGGCCGCCCGCTTGGCCCGCTGGCCGCCGACCAGCAGCAGCACCTGGTTGCCCGCGTCGGCGAGCGAGTGGATCGCCTCGGCCAGCATCGACGCCGACTGGGTCAGCGCCCAGGCGGCGAACTTGGTGATCGCGATCCCGGTGTTCGCCAGCAAAGCCGCGACAACGGCCTTGTTCCCGCCACCAGCCATGGTTGTTCGAATCCTCCGGAAAAGAGTTTCAGCGTGCGGACACGACGAACGCCGTGCCGGAACCACGCAGGGTACAGGGTCCTTCGGTTCCCGAGGCGAACGCTGATTGCCCTGCGGACAACTTCACAGCAGATTCTTTGCCGACAGCATCGACCGTCCCGTCGACGCAGCAGACGATCCGCGGCCCGGCACCGTCCAGCGTGCGTTCGTCGGACGCCAGATCGACACGGTGCACAGCGAAGTACTCGCAGCCCGTCTCGTACGCCGCGACGCCGTCGCCGACCGTGGTCGCGGTGAGCACCGGATCGGCGAGCGGCTCGAAGTCCACCACCGAAACCAACTCCGGTACGTCGACGTGCTTGCTCGTCAGCCCACCTCGCAGCACGTTGTCCGAGTTGGCCATCACCTCGAACCCGAGCCCCCGCAGGTACGCGTGCACGTTCCCGGCCGGCAGGTACACCGCGTCGAACCGCTGCAACCGCACCCGGTTCAGCAGCAGGGCCGCGAGTACGCCGGGATCGTCCGGGAAATCCGCACACAGCCGGGACATGGTCTCGCGCTCCATCGCGAACGCGTCACCGGTATAGGTGTCGATCGCGAAACCCAGGGCAGCGACCAGCGGACGGATCGCGTCCCGGTCACGGCTCATGAAATCGGTGAACGCCTCGCGCAGCTTGCCGTTCCGCAGCAGGTCCGTCAGCTCGCCGAAGCCGGCGGCTCCCAAGGAGTCCAGCAGCGCGACCGTGCTCTCCAGCGGCCGGAAACCGACCAGTGCGTCGAACGGCTCGAGCGCGATCAGGATCTCCGGCTTCGGCCAGGCGTCCTTGTAGTTCCGGTCCGCGGCATCCAGGGGGATCCCGTCCGCCTCGTCCCGCTGGTACCCGTCGATCGCCTGGTCCCGGGACGGGTGCGCCTGGATCGACAACGGCTGCGCGGCCGCGAGCAGCTTCGCGAGGAACGGGAACCGGCCCTCGAACCGCTCGGCCGTCTCCGCGCCCAGCACCGCGGCCGGGTCGGCGGACACCACGTCGTACAAGGTGTCACCGTTCGGCAGCACCGAGGGCGCGGACTCGTGGGCGCCCATCCACATCTCGGCCTGCGGCTCGCCGTCCGGCTGCACCCCGAGCAGTTCGGGGAGGGCGGTCGGCGAACCCCACGCGTAGTCGCGAATGGTGTTCTGGAGCGGGACTACCACGCTGGGTCCTCCGAGGGCATCCCTGGCTCGACCGGATCGTCGGTCGCCGTACCGTAGCGGCCGAGACCGATCCCGAGGTACGCCGCGGCGTACCGGCCGTGCTGGGTCAGGGCGGCGTACCGGGCGATGTCCGTGCCGTTTGCCTGCGTCACCGTGTGGACGCGGACGTCGTGCGCCTGCGCCTTCTCCTCCAGCTTGCGGCGGTTCTCGGCGACACCCGAGTCCTCCACGCCGTCGTCCAGGATGATCAGCGCCGGCCGCAGCTCCTCCGCCTTGTCGAACGGGTCCGCGAACAGGTCCCGCGGCGGCTGGTTGAGCACCGGCAGCAGGTGGCCCGCGTCAGCGGCCAGAGCGGGCCGACCGCTCGCCAGCCGCAACGCCTCGACCACACGCCGCGCTGCCCGCGCTGCGAGCACCGAGCCACCCCACACCAGCGGCAATGCGTCCGCGAGCACCAGCGCGAGGTCCTTGGCCGGGTTGGAGGCCACGTCCGTGTTGGGCGAGCACTCGATCGCTACCTCGTCCAGCATCGACGCGACGGCCTTGTGATCCACCTCCGGCCCCAGGTCCATCTGGTGCAGTGCCTGCAGTACGGCGACCGCGGACGCCAACTGGTCGTCGGACTGGGACGGCAGCCGGATCGCGTGCCGCAGACCGGCCGAGGCGATCGCCACAGGTGAGTCCTCCGGCGCGGCCACCATCAGCCCGCAACCCCGCCGTACCGCTTCGCCGGCAGCCGAGACCGCGTCGAGGTCCTCGGAAGCGCCGGCGAGTACGACGACCAGGTCGAGCGGACCTGCCCAGCCGGGCAGGCCCGGACCGGGCCAGGCGAGGAACGGAACCGGGCAGACCGGCTCCAGCACCGCCCGGACCAGCCGGGCGTCCAGGCCGGCCGCCACCACTGCGCGGGGGCGGAAGCCGTCGGACTCCACCTTGGCCAGCACGTCCTCGGCCGCTTCCAGTTCGGCGCGGACCCGGGCGCCGGCCATCGCCAGCCGGCGCAGCAGGTGGTCCGCCGCCTGAAGTGCGGCCGGGTCGTCCAGCCGGGTGTCGTCGAAGACGCTCATCAGCTCACTGTCAGCTCTCTGTCGCGGCTGTTTCCCGGGTGTCCCGGGCCTCGTCGATCAGCAGCACCGGGATGTCGTCACGCACCGGGTACGCCAGCCCGCAGGCGGCGTTGGTGCAGATCAGCTCGTTCGCCTCGTCGTCCACGCGGAACTCCGAGCGGCACTTCGGGCAGACCAGGATGCTCAGCAGGTCCGGGTCCAGATTGACTGCCATTCAGTTCTCCTCCACCGATGCGCCGGTGATCAGGGCCAGTACTTCGTCGCGGACGCGTTCCATCTCCGGGCGGTCCGCCGCCTCGACGTTCAGCCGCAGCAACGGCTCCGTGTTCGACGCACGGACGTTGAACCACCACTGTCCCGCCGACACAGTCAACCCGTCCAGATGGTCGACGGTCACGCCGTCGACGCCAGAATACGTATCTTCGATCGCCGCGACGGTCGCCGCCGCGTCGTCGACCTTGTTGTTGATCTCGCCGGACGCGACGTACCGCTCGAACTCGGCGAACAGCTCGCTGGCCGGCCTGTCCTGCTCACCGAGCGCGGCGAGGACGTGCAGCGCGGCCAGCATGCCGGTGTCGGCGCGCCAGAAGTCGCGGAAGTAGTAGTGCGCGGAGTGTTCGCCGCCGAACACCGCGTCGGTCTCGGCCATCTTCTGCTTGATGTACGAGTGGCCGACGCGCGCGCGGACCGGCGTACCGCCGTGCTCGGTGATCAGCTCCGGGACGGCCTTCGAGGTGATCAGGTTGTGGATGACGGCCGAACCGGGGTGCTTCGCGAGCTCCCGGACGGCGACCGCGCCGGTGATCGCGCTCGGTGAGATCGGGTCGCCCTTCTCGTCCACCACGAAGCAGCGGTCCGCGTCGCCGTCGAAGGCGAGGCCGAGGTCGGCGCCGGTCTCGCGGACCTTGGCCTGCAGGTCGACCAGGTTCTTCGGGTCGAGCGGGTTGGCCTCGTGGTTCGGGAAGCTGCCGTCGAGTTCGAAGTACATCGGGACGATCGTCACCGGGCCCTCGGCGAACACGGCCGGGACGGTGTGGCCGCCCATGCCGTTGCCGGCGTCGACGACCACGGTGAGCGGCCGGATCCCGCTCAGGTCGACCAGGTGGTGCAGGTGGTCGGCGTACGCGGTCAGCAGGTCCTTCTGGGTGACGTGGCCCGGGGCGGACCCGGTCGCCGGGCCCTCGGTCAGGGCCTTGGCGACCAGGTCGGCGATGTCGCGCAGCCCCGAGTCGGAGCCGACCGGGGCAGCGCCCGCGCGGCACATCTTGATGCCGTTGTACTGCGCCGGGTTGTGGCTGGCGGTGAACATCGCGCCGGGCAGGTCGAGCCGCCCGGACGCGAAGTACAGCTGGTCGGTGGACGCCAGGCCGATGTCGATCACGTCCGCGCCGGTGCTGGCCACGCCCTCGGCGAACGCGGCCGCCAGCGCCGGGCTGGACGGCCGCATGTCGTACCCGACGACGACCGCGCCGGGGCCGCCGAGCACGTCCAGGACCTCGACGAACGCAGCCCCCGTCGCCCGGGCCACCGACTCGTCGAACTGGTCCGGCACAACCCCCCGGACGTCATAAGCCTTGAAGATCCCCGCAACATCAACCATGCACGGACCCTATCCGCCCCGCCGGAAAACCTGCATCTCACCCTCGATCCGGGCATGCTGCCCCTAACGTTCCGTATGTTCGGGACTGGGTGGGGGTGGCGAAAGAATGTTCCTGCGGCATGCTCTGCGGTACCGGAGGTCCCAGGGCCTGGTCCTGGCCGGGATCAGCCTGTTGATCGGCACGTGCGCGGCGTTCGCGCCCTGGTTCGCCCGGGCGGTCGAACAGACCGTCACGACCGAGGCCTTGACGCACCAGTGGAACTCCGCGGCCTGGCAGCTCAAGACGACCCCGTCGACGGTCGTCGGCGAACCGGCCGAATCGACCCCGCCGGAGGACCTCGCCCAGCTCGTCCCGGCCGACCTGAAGCAACTGTTCACCCCACCGGTCTACGGACGGACCGCCGTGGTGATCTGGGGTCTCGGCAACGACAGACCGAAGGTCGAAGGCCGGGTGGTCTGGCGGGACGGCTACTGCGCCCACCTCGAACTGACCGCCGGCCGGTGCCCCCGCGGCCCCGGTGAGGTCGCCGCTTCGACAGCGGACGCGGAGAACTTCGGCCTGGCGGTCGGGGCGACGATCAGGGCCCAGACCGCCAGCAACCCCGAGCGCAGCCCGCTCCGCGTGGTCGGGATCTACCAGGCGGACGCCGAAGCCACCTACTGGTTCGGCCGCAGACCGACCGGGAACTCGCGGCAGGCCAGCGATTCCCAGCCCCCGCTGGGCGACTTCCTGCTCGCCGAGCGTGACACCCTCGCCGCGGGGCAATGGGACGCCTACTCGACGCTGGACACCCGCCCGCAGCCGGGCAGCGCGCGAGTCGACGACCTGGACCGGATCCGGCAGGTGACCGATCAACTCGAAGCCCAGATCGCCGAACGCGGCATCAACGCGCAGAACAGCTCAGGACTGACCGGGGTCATCGACGGCATCCAGGCGGAGCGACGGCAGGCCACGACGATCATCCCTCTGGTGATGGTGCAGGTGGCCCTGTTCGGTGTGGTCGTGCTGGCGCTGGCGCTGGCCACGGTGGTCGACCAACGCCGTCCGGAACTGGCTGTCTCGCGACTGCGCGGGTCGGGCGCCGGCCCGATCGGCCGGACGCTGGCCGTCGAGCTGAGTGTGCCCGTGCTGCTCGGTACGTTGGTCGGTGCGGCGGCCGGTTTCGCAATGCTCCTCGCCGTACGAGCGGCCTGGCTGGGCGGAGCAGCGCCGCTGGAGATGCCCTGGACGGTCCCAGCAGCGGTCGCCGTAGCGGCGCTGTCCGGACTGGTCGCAGTGGCGCTGTCGGTTCGTACCGTCGTCCGCCGGCCGATCTCCAGCCTGCTCCGGCGGATCGCGCCCCGCGGACACCGGCGGACCATCGGCCTGATCGATCTCACCGTCATCGTCGTCGCATCCGCCGGGCTGGTGACCGGATTGTCCAGTGGCGGACGAGGCCCGCTCCCGATCCTGACCCCCACCTTGCTCGCTCTGGCAGCGGGACTCGCCTTCGCACACCTGCTCTTGCCGGCCGCAGGGCAGGTCAGCCGGCATGCGCTGCGCAGGGGTTGGCTCGGTCTCGCGCTCGGCGCTCTGCAGGTAGCCCGACGCCCGGCCGTGACGCGGCTCGTCGCGGTGGTCGCCGTCGCGACCGGCCTGACCTCGTTCGCCGGTCAGGCGGCGTCGGTCGCCGATCGCAACCGGGACGCCCGGGCCGGCTACGAGACCGGTGCCGAGGCCGTACTGGCGATCGACTCCACCAACCTCGGCGCCTTCACCGCGGCAGCCGACAAGGTCGATCCGGACCGGCGGTGGCTGACCCCGGTCGTGCTGACCAGTCCGCCGTCCGCCGAGAGCCTGCGCGCCCTGCTGATCGAGCCGGACAGCTATCGGCGGATCGCCTTCCGCGGCGACCGGCTCACCGATGCCGAGAGCTTCGGCAAGCTCCAGGCACCCACAGAGCCGAAACCGATCGAGCTGACCGGTCAGCGGCTGACGGTGACCGCGGACGCCGGCGCGATGACGCCGTACGAGCCGCCCGCCGGTGAGAATGTGGCTCCTCCCCCCGAGGAGCCGGCTAAGTCGGTGGTCCTGCAGGCGACGGTGGTCAACCAGCGCAGCGGGGGGCGCTATCTGGTGCGTTTCCCGGCGATACCGCTGGGTCGCGGCGGTCCGGTCACACTGAGTACGGCGCTCGGCTGTCTGCCGGCTTGTCAGCTGCTTCGGCTCGGGGTGTCCCGCGAAGTGGGTGACACTGCCGGTGTCAAAGGCGAGATCGCGATCAGCCGCCTGGCGACCGACACCCAGCAGTCGATCCCACTGGGCCGGACGCAGGACTGGACGAACGGCTCGCAGGCGGGTGACGACCAGGGCAGCATCGCGCCCAGGACTGCGCCGAACGGGCTGGCGCTCGAGGTGACCAGCCTCGGCGGCGAACTGAATCTCCAGTACGCCGCGATCCCCACGCCGGTGCCGGCGCTGGTGAGTCCGGACGCCGTCGGCGACGCTCTGACGGTGCCCGGCCTCGACGGGATCTCGATCCCGATCGCCAAGCTCGGCAACCCTCGGATCCCGGTGCCGCGCCACACCGACCGGGTCGCCGTCCTCGACCTGGAAACCGCCCGCCGGGTCGGCGGGAGCGTCGACCGCGCTTCGACGGAGTTCGAGCTGTGGCTCAACGCCGACGGGCTCGCGAACGTCGGCACAGTCATGGACGGCCTGACCGCGGCCGGCGTCACCCCCACCCTCGTCGACCGGCGGTCGGACCGGATCGCGGGATACGGGCGTTCCGCCAGTGCACTCGCGCTGCAGCTGACTCCGATCGTCGGGCTCGCCAGCTGGGCCCTCGCGGTGATCGTGCTGCTGCTGATGGGCGTCAGCTCCTGGCGCTCCCGGGCCCAGGACTACGCGAGTCTGCGGATCAACGGCGTACCGGCAACCACGACCGGAGGGGCGGCGCGCTGGGAACAGACCGGACCGGTCGCGCTGGCAGCGCTGCTCGGGTCGGCCTGCGGCATCGTCGGCGCTCACATCGCGCTCCCGATGTTCCCGCTCTTCGCGGAAACCTCCGAACCGTCGCCGATTCCGCTCGACCTGGCGATCAACTGGCCCGGAGCGGTGATCCTCTGGCTGGCCGGCACCCTCGTGCTGACGGCGACGACGCTGGTACTGGGCACCACCATGAACCGCCGCGCGAGCTACAGCCGGATCCGGGAGGAACTGTCATGAGCGGACTGGCGATCAGCACCAGCGGCCTGGTCCACATCTACCGCAGCCAAGGCCATGACGTCGCCGCCTTGTCGGGGATCGGGATCACTGTGCAACCCGGTGAGCTCGTCGGCCTGCTCGGCCCGTCCGGCGCCGGCAAGTCCACACTGCTTCAGCTGTGCGGCGGTCTGCTGACGCCGAGCGCCGGGCGCCTGCAGATCGGCGAGCACAACCTGGCGACGATGACCGCGCCCGAGCTCGACCGGATGCGCGCCCGGGACGTCGGCATCGTGTTGCAGGGAGCCGGGCGCAACCTCATCCCTTACCTGACCCCCGTGGACAACGTCCGGCACGCACAGCGCGCCGCTCGCGATCGCACCTTGCCGCCGCCGCAGGACGTGCTCGAACTGGTCGGGCTGACCGACCACGCCCGTGCTCCGCTGACGTCGCTGACGCCCGGGCAGCTCCAGCTCTGTGCGGTTGCGGCAGGGATCGCCACGTTCCCCGGCCTGCTGCTGGCCGACGAGCCGACGAGCCAGCTGGACCACCAGGCCAGGGACGAGGTTCTGGCCGCGATCTCGACCATCAACGCGAGTACCGGTATGACGGTGCTGCTGGTCACCCACGACCCCGAGGTCGCCGCGCTGCTTCCCCGCACCGTCACCATCCGCGACGGGCGGATCGCGTCCGAGGGGCGCAGCGGCGAGGAGTTCGCGGTCGTCGCGACCGATGGATCCCTACCGCTGCCGCCCCACGTCGCCGAACTCCTGGCCCCAGGAACCCTGCTCCGCGTCACCACCACCGAGGACGGCGACGTTCGCCTGAGCCGTGTCCAGCAAGAAGGTCAGTCGTGATCAGGCCTTCTCGAACCAGCCGGGGTTCTTGCGGTGGTGGACCGTCGGCAGCTGCCGCGGGCTGGTCGGGGCGGCCCACTTGGCCGCGTTGGCGATGATCTGCTGGACCTCGGGCTGGTGGTACGTCGGGTACTCCTGGTCGCCGGGGCGGAAGTAGAAGACCCGGCCCTGGCCGCGGCGGTAGCAGCAGCCGGAGCGGAACACCTCGCCGCCGGAGAACGAGCTGACGAACACCAGCTCGTCCGGCTGCGGGATGTCGAACAGCTCGCCGTACATCTCCTCGCGCTCGATCACCAGCGGGTGCGGGATGCCCTGCGCGATCGGGTGCCCGGCGGCGACCGTCCAGATCAGCTCGCGGTCGTTCTCGGACCGCCAGTCGAGCGAGCAGGTGGTCCCCATCAGCTTGATGAAGATCTTGCTGAAGTGCGCCGAGTGCAGTGCGATCAGGCCCATCCCGGACAGCACGTGCTTCTGCACCCGGTCGACGATCGCGTCGTCGACGTCACCGTGCGCGGCGTGCCCCCACCAGGTGAGTACGTCGGTGTCGGCGAGCACTTCCTCGGTCAGACCGTGCTCGTCCTGCTGCAGCCACGCCGTACGGACGACCACGTCCTGGCCGAGCTTGTCCCGCAGCGCCGCCGCGATCGTCTCGTGCATGGTGTCCGGGTAGACCTTGCGCACGGACTCGTCGCGGCCCTCGTGGACGTTCTCGCCCCAGACGGTGACGCGAATGGGTTCAGTCATTGAGCACAACCTCTCGTCCCGCCTTCGCCGAGGCGTAGCAGGCGTCGATGATCTCGGTCCGCAGCAGCGCCTCGGACCCGTTCTGGCCTTCCCACTCACCGCTCTTGACGATCCGGACGAACTCCCGCACCACGGCGCGGTGGCCGAGCCCGGCGCCGGTCGCCGGCTTCACCTCGGCCGGTACGCCGCCGACGTCGGTGAAGATCCGCAGCGTGTCCTCGTTGGTGTAGTTCTGCACCTCGATCTTGGCGCCGCCGTCGGTACCGAACAGCTCGATCCCGAAGTTGTCGCCCGGTGCCCGGAACGTCGCCCAGCTGGTCTCCAGCTGCAGCGCGCCGCCGCCCTTCAGCCGCAGGTACGCCGTGGCCAGGTCCTCGACCTCGAACGCCGACCCGAGGGTGTTCGCGTTCGGGTCGCGGCTGCCCTTGCCGCGCGGGCCGAGCTCGGCGAACGTGTCGGCCGACACCGTGCTCACCTGCGGCTCGCCCATCAGGTGCAGCGCCATGTCGAGGATGTGGACGCCGAGGTCGATCAGCGGCCCGCCGCCGGACAGCTCCCGGTTGGTGAACCAGCCGCCCATCCCGGGGATGCCGTTGCGGCGCATCCAGTGCGCCTTCGCGTAGTAGATCCGGCCGAGCTGGCCCTCGTCGATCTGGTGCTTGAGCGCCGCGACGTCGCCGCGCTCACGGTGGTTGAACACGACCTTCAGCACCCGGCCGGCCTGCTTCGAGGCCTCGACCATCGCGGTGCCCTCGGCCACGGTCCGGGCCAGCGGCTTCTCGGACAGCACGTGCAGACCCTTCTGCAGGGCCGCCAGCGCGATCGGGGCGTGCAGCTGCGTCGGCGTACCGATGCTGACCGCCTCCAGCCCCGGGGTCTCGAGCAGGTCCTCCCACTTCTCGTACAGATGCGGTACGCCGTGCTTCTCGCCCAGACTGGTCAGGGTGTCCTTCTCCAGGCCCGCCAGGCCGATCACCTCGACGTCCGGCAGCTCGGAGAACGCCTCCAGCGCCGTCCGCCCGGCAAAGCCCAGTCCTACGACACCGACCCGCAGTTTTTGATCGTTCACAGACACGATCCTCTCCCGATGACAACGAAGGTCACAAACCTCGATCCACAGTACGGAACAGGTTCGAACACCGCTGCGGAGGGTGTGTCAGTCCTCGTCGGTGTCGAAGTCCGGGTCGATCTGTTCCGGTGACAGCGCCAGGACGTCGGCCAGCTCCAGGACCAGGGCGGAGCGGACCAGCCAGGACAGGCCGGCGCCGGAGCGTTCGGCGCGGAGCTCGATCGGGCGCCGGAAGACCACGATCCGGTACGGCTCGTGCGACGTACCGCCGGTGGCGTGCGTGAGCGGGATCTCGGTGGCGTCGAGCTCCAGGTTCGGCACGTCCTCGATGGCGAACTCGACCCGCGCGACCACCTGCGGCAGCCGTTTCTCCAGCCGCGTCACCTCGATCGCGACCACCTCGTCGAACTGCGCGGCGGCGGACCGCTGCAGCGGCAGACCACGCGGCGCGAACTTGCTCGGCCGGCTGATCGGGCCGAGCATTCCGCGCCCATGGCGGTCGATGTGCCGTTGATGACGGCGAGCCTCGGTCACGCGCTCAGCCTAGTGGGCGTAATGTCTGGTCGTGAGCATCGCCAGGATCTGTTCGCGCGCCGGATGTCAGAAGCCTGCCGTATCGACGCTCACCTACGTGTACGCCGACTCGACCTGCGTCCTCGGTCCGCTGGCCACGTACGCCGAGCCGCACTGCTACGACCTGTGCGCCGACCACGCCGACCGCCTCACCGCTCCGAACGGCTGGGAGGTCATCCGGCTCGCTCCGGACCCCGCGGCCGCCGGTCCGTCCTCCGACGACCTGGAAGCCCTGGCGAACGCGGTCCGCGAAGCAGCACGTCCCCTGCCCCGCCGCGAGCCCGGAGCCGGTACGCCGGGGGCCCCGGTCGAGGTAGCCCGCCGCGGCCACCTCCGCATGCTGCAGGACCCGGGCGCCAACACCAACGAGGGCTGACTACCGCAGCGCCGCGCTGACGTCCGGCTGGGCGCCCAGCTGAGCGCGGAACACCAGCGACGTCGTCAACGGCCACGCGGCCACCTGCGGTACGTCGTCGTCGGCCGGCTTCGCCGCCGGCATCAGCGTGACGCCCGCGACCACGGTCCCCCGCGTCTGCTGAACCATCAGGTACGTCGGCCGCGGCTGCGCCGGGATCGGGATCGGTGTCGTCGCGCCACCGACCACGTCCAAGGCTCGGGTGGTCAGCACCCGGTCGACCGCGTCCCGCAGCTCGAACTTCACACTGCCGGTCTTCCCCGGCGCAGTCACCTGCAGCAGAGCCGGCTGCTTGTGCGCCGGAATGACCAGGTACGCCGGACCGGTCAGCGCCTCCGCCGACCCGAGCGACGAGAACTCGGTCCGGCTCGCGTCCGTGGCCCGCACCGACGCTGTCACCGGCTGGTCCGACGTCAGGGTGATCGCGCTGGCGTCACCATGCAGCACCGGGTCGAGCATGAACGTCTTCACCGAGCCCGCGGCGATCTGCACGGTCTCCAGACCGGCCGGCTTGAACGGTCCGTTCGGCCCGTTCACCGTCAGGCTTGCGGTCGCCTGCAGGTCGGTGGGGTTCGCCACCGACAGGATCCGCAGACCGCCACCGGGCGCCACCGCGGGCACGAACACCTTGGTCGCGGGCGCCGCTGAGGGGTTCAGCCAGTCCACACCGCTCGGCTGAGTGCCGTTCGACGCGTTGGACCGGACGGCGGCCGCTACCCGGCCACCTGTCGATTCCACGTGCAGGGCGAGGTCGCGGAGGTTCGGAGCGATCTGCTTGAGGAACAGTTGGAAGGTGCCGAGCGCCGGCACCACGATGCCCCGGGCCGCGGGCAGGTCCTGCGCACCGGTCCGCGCGTACACGCTGACGTTCACTTCCGCGTTGATGCTGTCCAGGTTGGTCAGCACCAGCACGTCACGCCGGTCGCTCGCACCGGACGCTCCGACGAACCAGAAGTCCGAACCGGGCACCTGGCACGGCACGCTGGCCATACCGCGGTTCACGCCCTCCTCCGCGGTCGTCGTACTCGTGCCGACCGTCCCCGCGGACAGCGGTCCGGTGCCCTTGATGGACAGCGGCTCCGGCTTCACGACCACCGCAGTCGAACCGATCGTTCCGCGCTTCAGCAGGGACCCGACCGGGTCCGACGTGGTCGGCAGCGGAGCGATCGTCAACGGCTCGGCGTTCCCCGGCGCGGTCGGCGTACCTTCCGGCAGCGTCGGCGACACTCCGTTCACCACACTGGCCATCTTGCCGCCGGCAGACAGCACCGGGCAGGACAGCGCCGTACGGTTCACCACTGTGCGGGCCGGCTCGGTGACGACGGCCTGCGCGCGGGTGTCGGCCTTCTCGGGGTGGATGACCACTCCGATCCCGGCCAGCGCGGCCATGGCAACGACAACGGCTCCGATCCGGAGACGCGGGTCGGACAGCAACCGGCTCACCGGTCCCTCCTCGCGTGGGTGCCCTGCGGTACGGCGACGGTGCGGCGCACCGTCGGCAGACAGAAGACCAGTGCGAGGATCCAGCCGATCAGACCGAGGATGCGCCAGACCGTGTGGGTCTGGTCGACCAGCGGCGTCTGGCCCTTGATCTTCGACCGGTCGACCAGCCACGAGGCGTCGCCGTCGCTCGCACTGGCCCTGGTCAGGCCCGGCAGCGAGTCGAGCGTCGACTGCAACGTCGGGTCCACCGGACCGGGCAGGTACACGTAGTCGATCGCGAGACCAGCCAACTGCCGGCCCTCCTCACCGCTACCGCCACCACCCAGCGTCGCCAGGACATCCGTCAGCGGCTTGGTCTGTGCCGCGGTCGGCGCCGCCTCGAGCGCCCCCATCCGCGGTCCGCCGTTCTTGACCAGCGAGAACCGCATCTGGCCTTCCGGCGCCTTCCGCACCACCAGGATCGACTGGTTGTCCGGCGGGTCCTGCGAAGCAACCAGGTACGCCGGGAGGTCCTGAGCGGGACCACGCCACAACGGACCGTCGACCCCACGCACCAGCCAGAAGCCGGCCGTCACCACCGTGGTCAGCAGGACGATGCCGAGCACGCCCTGGACGATGATCTCGGTGGACTTGCCGACCGAGTCCCAAGCGACCGCGACGGTGATGATCCAGCCGGCAGTCATCAGGAACATCAACGGTCCACTGCCGCCGCCGAGCCGGCTGGCAACCAGCGTCCCGGCCATACCGGCCAGTGCGGCGAACCAACCGAGCAGCTCGTACCGCTGCCGCGACTGACGCAGCAGACTGACCAGAGCCACCAGAATCAGCGGTACGGCGAACCACCACGGCGCCGGCGCACCGATCGGCGTACCGGTCAGCAGATGCGGCAGGCTGTCGCCCGGACCGATCGCAGCGGTCGGCGGACCGCCCGCCTCCTGCCCCAGCTTCGACGGGTGCTGCACCAACTCCAACGTCCACGGCAGCACGAGCAGCAGGCCCAGCACGACCGAGAACACCAACTGGCGCCCCTGCCGCCGCCAGCCGAGCCCCAGCACCGCGCCGAGGACCAGAATGACGCTGACCAGCAGAGCCAGTGCCGGCGTGAACGCGAACAGCACCGCCAGACAAATCCCCGCGAACCACGCCGCCCGCCAGCTGCCCTGAACGACCACGCGCCGCCGACGAGCAACGGTGTGGACGGCCGCACCGAGCAGCGGCAGCACGATCGCCGCCACACACGTCCCGATCCGCCCCTGCGTGATCGCACCGTTCGTGAAAACAGCCAGCCCGTACGCCGATGCGCCCCAGGCCCGCGCCACGCGGTCGACGACGAACGCCCGCAGCAACGCCCACGCGGCCAGACCGGCCAGTGGGACCGCGCCGAGCAACAGAACGTTCGTGGCACCGGTCGGACCGAACATGACCGTCGAGAACGCCCAGAACTGCGCCAACCAAGCAGGTGGTGTCACACCCGGTGGAGCGGACGCTGCTGCATGCCACAGCGCCGCAAGGTTCTCCTGCGCTGGTAGCAACAGGTTGGACCGGAGTACGCCGCCGCCGATCAGATCGCGGGCCGCGATGAACGCCCCGATCGCCAGCACGACCCACGCGATCAGGAACGGCCGCCGGATCAGCTGACGCCGCCACCTCGGCTGGTCGACCGCTACGCGCGCAGTGGACTTGGCGCGTCGGGCGGTCGTGACGACCTGTTCTTCCGGCTCGTCCGCCCAAGCTTCGCGGATCCGCTCGGAGATCGTGCTGGTCGTCTCCTCCAGGTTGTGCCGTAGTGCGTGCACAGACCGGGAGAACAGGCCCTTGATGTCGTCGTACGGGACCTGGTCGAGACTTCGGCGGCTCTTGCGTGCTTGCGTCCAGCCACCGGCCAGGAGAGTGCCGAGCAACGCGGTCCACTCGTCGACGGCACCGGACGGTGTCTTGCCGAGCAGGAACCAGACCGACCGCATCACGGCGCCGAGCAGGAACCGCAGGATCAGCAGCGGAAGCAGCTTGCTGGGAGCGTTCGCGAGAACGGTGTAGTACGCATGGGCGCGGTCGAGCTGGTACGCGTGGCGTCGGGTGCCGGCCAGCGCTCGCTCGCCGGTCGCCGCGGCCTGCGCGTGGTAGACGACCGCGTCGGGCGCGACGCCGACCTGGTAGCCGGCGCGGCTGGCGCGCCAGCCGAAGTCGATGTCGTCGCGGAACATCGGCAGCCGCGGGTCGAAACCGTGCAGCGCCTCCCAGACGTCGCGCCGTACCAGCATGCCGGCCGAGCTGACGGCGAGCACGTTCCGCGGCTGGTCGTGCTGTCCCTGGTCCAGCTCGCCGTTCTCGATGCCGGTGTCGCGACGGCCGCCGAGCGACGTGGTGACGCCGACCTCGAGCAGCTCCCGGTCCCGCGGCCAGAGCCGCAGCTTCGGCCCCCAGACGCCGGTGTTCGGCGCCATAGTGGCCTGGAGCAACAATTTCTCCAGGGCCTTCGGCGCCGGCGCGCAGTCGTCGTGCAGCAGCCAGAGCCACTCCACCACGGGCATGTGGCCGTCGTCGCCGTACGGACCGACGGCACTCGGGATCGGCGCGAAACCGTGCGCCTCGAGACCGCGGGCGACCGCCATCCCGAAGCCGGTCCGCGCCGAGACGCTAACCACCGGCTCCACGCCGGGCATCGCGGCGAGTAGTTCAGCGGTCTCGTCGGTGGATCCGGTGTCGACCGCGATCAGCCGGTCCGGGCGCGGGTTGAGAGCCCACAACGCCTCGGACAGCCGCGGCAGCCAGGCCGCGCCTTCATGCCCGACCACCACCGCGGTGACGACATGCCGGACCCGCGGACGACCCATCGGGTCGTCGATGTGATCGGTCGGGAAGTCGACGGAGTCGAAGAATTCCCAGCCGGCCGGGGCTTCTTGTTCCATGCGGAGCTGTGACACCTCGATGCTTGCGGACGGTCACCGCGACCGCAGTCCCGGCGAGGACTCACCATACAGCCGGTGGTCGAGTGCCGGAAAAGCCGCGGGCCCCGGGCGACGTTCGCCCGGGGCCTCGCGGAAGTCCTGATGTATTTGTGCTGTTACCGACGGCTCAGACGGCCTTCTTCTTCAGCTTGCGGCGTTCCCGTTCCGACAGACCGCCCCAGATCCCGAAGCGCTCGTCGTTCTGCAGCGCGTACTCGAGGCACTCGCCGCGGACGTCGCAACCGAGGCACACTTTCTTGGCCTCGCGGGTGGAACCGCCCTTCTCCGGGAAGAAAGCCTCTGGATCGGTCTGGGCGCACAGCGCCCTTTCCTGCCAGTTCGGCTCCTCCTCGATCGCCTCACCGTCGACAATCGCCATCAGCTCTGTCACGGTACGACCTCCTCGACCCTGTTCGTTCCCCTGTACATGTGGGTTTGCGGTCCACATGCCTGACCTCGTCCGTCCTGCGCTCTGCAACGGTCCCCGATACCGAGTGTCCTAACGAACGACACGGTTGAAATTACATTCCTGCAATCCACGAAAGTCAAGCCGTGCTCTGCTATTGGGATCATCCGCAACACGGCCGCAAAAGAACGAGAGGCCTGTAGTTACAGGCCTCTCGCGCTGTGTACCCGGGCTCAAACCGCGTGCTACCGGGATTTTCCCGCAGGCTTGGTAAGGGCTTGCTGTCACAGAGCTGCCCTTGCTGTTGCCTGATCAGGAAGGTTGCGACCACCAACCCTGCTGACCCTGGCCCGGCTGGTTCGGGTCGTTCTTGTCCGCGTCGGCCCGCGGGTCGATGCGGGTCTCGTCGGCGGCCTCGGCCTGCGGTGCCGGGTCCGCAGCACTCGGCTGCTGCTCGGCGGCCGGGGTCTCCTCGGCCTGCCAGGCCTGCTCCTGCTGCCACGCCTGCTGAGCCTGCTGGGCCTCCGCCGGCTCTTGGGTGCCCTCAGCGGCGCCGTGCTCCTGCTGGCCCCACTCCTGACCGGCCGGGGTCTGCTGGCCGTACTCCTGGCCACCCCACTGCTGCTGGCCCGCGTCAGCGCCGCCCCACTGCTGCTCCTGCGGCCACTGCTGAGCCGGCTGGCCCTGGTCCTGGCCACCCCACTGCTGCTGGCCTTCGGAGTTCCACGGCTGCGTCGGCTCGGCGGTCTGGCCCTCGGCGGGCCACGCCTGCTCGGCGCCCTGCTGACCGGCGTGCTGCGCGGAGTGCTGACCGGACTGCTGGGCCTCGGCCTCACCGGCCGACCAGGCCTGCTGCTCGCCCTGGTTCCAGCCCTGCTCCTGCGGCCACTGCTGGCCCTGGCCCTGGTCCTGGCCCGCGGCGTAGCCACCAGCTGCGCCGGCAGCAGCACCAGCCGCGTAACCGCCGTACTGCTGACCCTGGTCGTACTGGCCGCCGAACTGACCCTGCTGGGCCGGCTGGCCCTGGTCGTAACCCTGCTGGGCGTAGCCCTGCTGCTGGCCGTACGGCGCAGTCTGGCCGTACTGCTGGCCCGGCTGACCCTGCTGGAACTGACCCGGCTTCGGCGCACGCACCGGCGCGGGGAGCGCCTGGAACGTCTTCAGGATGTAGAAGCCGCCGGCGCCGTACAGCGCGAGGCCGGCGAGCACCATCAGGAAGCTGAAGATCTTCACGCCGGCGGTGGTGCTGTCGTTGAAGCCGGCGAATCCCGAGATCAGGAGGATCAGCGCGGTCACACCCGTGATGACGAGCGCGGCCAGCGCGACGATCCGCGCGTTCGGGGTCCGCTCACCTTCGTTCACCAGCCACACCGCCCCGACCAGGGCGAGGACGCTCACCAGCCCGGCGAGGCCGAGCTGGCCACCGAAGGGGATGAGCAGGTTCGATACGTAGGCGGAAGCGGCGACGAAACCCGCTCCGCCGACGAACAGCCGGATCAGCGCGGCCAGCGCGAGCAGGCCGGAGTATGCGAGCAGGATGTACGCGACCGGCTCTCTGAGCTTCTTGGTTGCGTCGGTGACCACGAGGGCTCCTCGGATGTTGGGGGGCCGTACAACTGAGCTGTGCGGACGTGATGACCCTCCGCAGCATAGTCGTGCGGTGGTCCGACGCATTGACGACTCGGGCAGACTCTTCCCATGCGATTGACAGTGCTGGCCGGCGGCATCGGCGGCTCCACCTTCCTGCTCGGGCTCCTGAAGGCCCGTCCGGACGCCGAGATCACCGTCGTGGGGAACACCGCGGACGACATCACCCTGTTCGGGCTGCGGGTCTGTCCCGACCTCGACACCGTGATGTACACGCTCGGCGGTGGCATCTCGGAGGAGCGGAAGTGGGGCCGTGAGGACGAGACCTGGGTGATCAAGGAGGAGCTCGCGGCGTACGGCGTGGAACCGACCTGGTTCGGGCTCGGCGACCGGGACGTGGCGACGCACCTGGTGCGCACCCAGATGCTGGACGCCGGCTACACGCTGAGTGCCGTCACCGAGGCGCTGTCCACGCGCTGGAAGCTGCCGGTCCGGCTGCTGCCGATGAGTGACGACCGGATCGAGACCCACGTGGTGGTGGACGACCCGGAGCAGCCCGGGAAGCGCAAGGCCATTCATTTCCAGGAGTACTGGGTCCGCTACCAGGCCGGGATCCCCGCACACCAGATCGTTGCCGTCGGCCAGGACAAGGCCAAGCCGGCACCCGGCGTACTGGAGGCGATCGCGGACTGCGACGTACTGATCGTGCCGCCGTCCAACCCGGTGGTCTCGGTCGGCACGATCCTCGGCGTCCCCGGGATCCGGGACGCGGTCCGGGAGACGCAGGCCCCGGTCATCGGGCTGTCGCCGATCATCGGCACCGGTCCGGTCCGTGGAATGGCGGACAAGGTGCTGGCCACCGTCGGTGTGGCCTCCACGGCGTCGGCCGTCGCCCGGTACTACGGCTCCCGCACGTCCGGCGGCGTACTGGACGGCTGGCTGATCGACTCCTCCGACGCGATCCAGGCGGATTCGATCGCCGGGGCCGGAATTCACGTGCAGGCGGTGCCGTTGTGGATGACGGACGAGACCAAAACCGCCGCGATGGCTGACGCGGCACTGACCCTCGCGGAGGCCGTACGGCGATGAGGAAGCACCTGGAGATCTTCCCGGTGACCGGACTGCCCGAGGTGGCGGCCGGTGACGACCTGGCCGCGCTGATCGCCGAAGGCACCGACCTGCGCGACGGCGACGTCGTCTCGGTGACGTCGAAGATCGTCAGCAAGGCGGAGGGCCGGCTGACGAACGGCACCCGCCAGGAGGCGATCGACGCCGAGCTCGTGCGGGTCGTCGCGCAACGCGGTGAGACCCGGATCGTGCAGACCCGGCACGGCCTGGTGATGGCCGCAGCGGGCACCGACACGTCGAACACGGCCCCCGGCACGGTCCTGTTGCTCCCGGTCGACCCGGATGCGTCGGCCCGCGACCTGCGGACCGCCTTGAAGGAGAGGTACGACGTCAATGTCGGCATCGTCGTTACGGACACGCTCGGCCGCCCGTGGCGCAACGGTCAGACCGACCTGGCGATCGGCGCCGCCGGCGTCCGCGTCGTGGAGGACCTGCGCGGCACGACGGACAGCCACGGCAACGTCCTCGCGGTGACCGAGCCCGCGCTGGCCGACGAGATCGCCGGTGCCAGCGAGCTGGTCAAGGGCAAGGCGGACGGCGTGCCGGTCGCCGTACTGCGTGGGCTGGAGGATGCCGTGCTGCCGGTCGGTGAGCACGGGCCGGGCGCGCGGGCGCTGGTGCGGGACGCCGAGCACGACATGTTCAGCCTGGGAACGCGGGAGGCCGCGCGGGCCGCCGTACTCGATCGGCAACCGCCGTCCGGGCCACGTGAGGCGGATCCGGCGCTCTGGTCCGGGCTGCTGGCCGACCTGGACGGTGTTCGGCTCGAGGCGGCGGACAACGCTGTCACGGTGTTCGGCGACGAGCCGGTGACCGTCGGAATGGTCGCGGAGCGGCTGGCCGTCCTGCTGCACGCCGAGGGGTACGGCGTGGCGGTGCGTCCCGGACCGGGCAGTGAGGCGACGGTCACGTTCGGCTCACGGTCCCGATAGTTTTCTAGGCAACTTCTCAGGGGCACCTCGTACACTGCCTTCGCACGGCGGCGCGGTGGCCGCCCCGATCCGGGAAGACCAACACTGTGGGTAAAGCGTCGTCGCAGAAACAGTCGCGCCGCGAGATGATCGAGAAAATGCAGCGCGAGCAGGCCCGCACGGACCGCCGCCGCACGATCCTCATCGTGGTGTGCTCCATCGTGGTCGGCCTGGCCATCATCGCCTACCCGGCGATCAAGCTGATCCAGGACTCCCGGACCAAGAACCAGGCCCTGACCGACTTCGGTGTCGCCGCGACCGCGGCCTCCTGCGACGCGGCCACCAACGACGTGGCCGGCGGTACCCAGGACCACCGGCCCGACGGCGAGAAGATCATGTACGCCGTCTCGCCGCCGTCCTCGGGCCCGCACTACGCGGTCTGGGCGCCGTTCGACAAGAAGTTCTACTCCGAGGGCGACCGTCCCCCGGTGGAGAACCTGGTGCACAACCTCGAGCACGGCTACACGATCCTCTGGTACCGGGACACGCTGCCGAAGGACCAGATCGACCAGATCGAGAAGATCGCCAAGTCGAAGCTGCCCGAGAGCTCGCTCAGCAAGTTCATCGCCGCCCCGTTCAAGCAGGACGATGGCAAGCCCTGGCCGGACGGCAAGAACCTCGCCTTCGCGCACTGGAGCGGCCCGGACTCCGCCCAGAAGTCCTTCGGCCACCGCCAGTTCTGCGGCTCGGTCAGCGGCGAGGCCCTGAAACAGTTCATGGAGAAGTACCCAGCCACCGACGCCCAGGAGCCGAACGGCGGCTGACCCACACCCGACGCAGTCGAGGGGATATCCCTTCGCGTTGTGGGTTCTCCCTTGGTACACGAAGGGAGAACCCACAACACGAGCGGATATCCCCTCGTGTTGTGCTGGGTCAGATGTAGTTCGCGTGGTCGGACTGGACTCGGGCTACCAGGTCTTTCACGCGTTCGCCGTCCGATAGCGGGCAGACCATGGTGACGTCCTGGGTGTGGACGATGATGTGGCTGCGGAGGCCTACGGTGGCGACCAGGTGGTTCGGGTCGTCGGTGACGATGATGTTGTCGTGTGAGTCGAGCAGGCAGCTCAGCGTGACGCTGTCGGTGCGGTTGCCGTTCGCGTCGGCGTCGTACGTGTCGGCCAAAGCGGCCCACGAGCCGACGTCCAGCCAGTGCACCGGCATCGGCACGACGACCACGTCCGCGTCGACCTTGCCCTGGGACGCCGGCTCCATGACCGCGTAGTCGACGCTGATCTTGCGCAGATTCGGGTAGATCTCCGCGAGCGTCGCCTCCCGCTCCGGGGTGTCCCAGACCGCGGCGACCTCACGCAGCCGCGCGGCCGACTCGGGCAGCAGCGTGTCGAGCACGTTCAGCACCGTGGAGGCCTGCCACACGAACATCCCGGAGTTCCACCAGAACCGCCCGGTCGCCAGGTACTCCTCGGCGGTCGCCCGGTCGGGCTTCTCCCGGAAGCGGTCCACGACGTACGCCGACGTACCCTCGATCGGCGCGCCGCGCTCGATGTAGCCGAGCCCGGTGTGCGGATGCGTCGGCTCGATCCCGAACGTCACCAGCGACCGGCCGCGCGCCTCCACGACCTCGAACCCCTGCTCGATCGCCTTCTGGAACTCGTCCTCGGGGCTGATCAGATGGTCCGACCCGACGAACGCAACGATCGCGTCCGGATCGTTCCGCGCAACCACAGCGGAGGCGAGACCGACGGCGTTCGCGGTGTCCCGCCGCGCGGGCTCGCCGATGATGTTGTGGGGGCCGAGCTCCGGCAACTCCTTGCGCACCACGTCGGTGATCGCACCGACGGTGCAGACGTAGATGTTCTCCGGATCGACCAGTCCCAGCAGGCGGTTGTACGCCACGCGCAGCAGCGACTGCCCCGCCGCCAGCGGCAGGACCTGCTTCGGCCTGTCGTCTCTGGACATCGGCCACAACCGCGTCCCTGAACCACCCGCCAGGATCACCACGTTTCGCATGAGGAGAGACCCTACCGGTCGTCACCAGGCGGCTGCGGAATCCGGAGGTGCTTGAGGTCCGGGGGTACGGGCGTGTCCGCAGGCTGCCAGAACAGCTCGGACTGTCCGTCGAGGGCCGTCGCGGGCGCGTCCGTGAGGTGGAAGCGGTCGCGCAGCCGTCCGTAGAAGTCCGTCGGACGCAGTCGTACCAACCGCAACCGTTGCGGGGACCCGTACACCCCGATCCAGTCCCCCGGATCGAGTACGCCGCGCAACTGCCCGTCGATACTGACCGCAGCCTGCCCCGAGTGCGGCAGCACCCGCAGCGCGATCGGCTCGTCCGGCGCCGCAATCACCGTGCGGTTGAAGGTCATGTGCGGTGCGACCGGAGTGAACACGATCGCCTCGGTGTTCGGCGACAGGATCGGCCCGCCGGCGGCGAAGCTGTACGCCGTCGACCCGGTCGGCGTCGCGACGATCACCGCGTCGGCGGAGTAGGACGCCAGCAGCCGGCCGGACAGATACACCCCAAGTGCCACCTGGTGATCCCGCGCGAGCTTCTCGACCACGACGTCGTTCAACGCGGTCACGTCGAGCGCCATCCCCCAGCCGTCGCCCTCGGCCATCTCGTGCCGTACCGGCGGCGGAGGCAACGCCGGCCCGTGCCCGTACCGCAGCAGCGACTCGATCCCGCTCGGGATCTCCAACGGCCGCGACGCCCGCATCGTCAGCGTCATCCGTTCCTCGTACGTCGCCCCGCCGTGATGCACCGCCTCGAGTGCCTCCTCGACGTCCTTGCACGCGACCTCGGTGAGGAAGCCGACCTTCCCGAGATCCACCCCGAGGACGGCGGCGTTGTTCTTCGCCGCGATCCGCGCACCGCGCAGGAACGTCCCGTCACCCCCGAGCGTGACCACGAGGTCCGGATCCCCGGCGTGATGCAGCTCATCGGTCCCGGTACGCCGTTCCTGGTCCGTCCACACGTCGATATCCGTGCATCCGATGCCATGATCCGCCGCCCACCGACGTACCGTCTCCGCGGTCTGAACCGCCACCGCACGCCCCTGATGCACCACAAGCCCAAGCCGCCGAACCGCCACAACCCCTCCTCGCCCTCGCCTACCCAACCGTAACCCGGCAACTTTGAGCACCCACCAACCATTCTGAGCGCCCCAAAACGGTTGGTGGGTGCCCAAAGACGCCGGGACGGAGGGGTGGGTACGGCGGCGCGGCGCGGGCGGGGTGGGGGTTAGGTCGGTGGGGTGGGGCGGGTGGCGGTGATGATGGGGTCGGTTTCGTCGTCGAACTCGCCGATGACCTCTTCGAGGAGGTCCTCCAGGGCTACTACGCCGATCGCGGTGTTGCCGCCGCAGACGACTGCCAGTTGGGAGCGTTCGTCGCGCATGGTGCGGATCGCCTTGGCCACCGGCGTGTTGTCTCCGAGCTCGAGGGCCGCCGTCATCAGGTCCGACGCGCGGCTGGTGGTGTCGCCGGCGGTTGTCACGCGGGCCGCGTCGCGGACGTGCACGATGCCGCAGATCCCTGTGGACCCGTCGGGACGCGGCCCGACGACCGCGAGGCGGGAGTGGCCCTCGCGGCGGCTGGTCAGCTCCACCTCGCGCGCCGACGCGGACGCCGGGACCGTGGACAGCCGGGCGATCGGCGTCATCACCTGGCCGACCGTGGTGTTCTGCAACGCGAGCATCGCGGTCAGCAGTTCGTGCTCGGGCTGTTCGAGGGTCCCGTGTTCGCGCGAGGACTCGATCAGCAGCCGCAGCTCGTCCGGGCCGTGCGCGTTGGCGATCTCGTTCTGCGGCGTCACACCGACCAGCCGGACGCACAGGTTCGCGATCCAGTTGAGGACGCTCAGCAGCGGGCGGAAGACGTACGTGAAACCGCGGAACGGCAACGCCAGCACGAGCGCTGCGCGTTCGGGGTTGCTGATCGCCCACGACTTCGGCGCCATCTCGCCGAGCAGGACGTGCAGCAGACCGATCCCGGCGACCGCGATGATCAGCGCGATCACATGCCCGACGCCTTCCGGGATGTGCGCCAACTCGAAGAGCGGATGCAGCAGGTGCGCGACGGCCGGCTCACTCAGCGAGCCGAGGCCCAGCGTGCACAAGGTGATCCCGAGCTGTGCGCCCGCGAGCATCAGCGACAGCTCGCTGACGCCGGCGATCGCGGCCCGGGCCGAGAGGCTGCCGGACGCCGCCGCCTCCTCGAGCCGGTGCCGTTTGGACGCGACGAGGGCGAACTCGGCGGCCACGAAGAACCCGTTCAACGCCAGCAGTACGGCGGAAATGATCAGAGCGAGCGTCGTACTCACGCCACACGCTCCATCACGACGATGCCCGGCACCCGGCGCTCGATGGTCTGCACCGTGAGCCGCACGTACTCAGGCGGAACCGGCCGCCCGTCATGGTCGATCCGGTGCGGCAGCTCGACAACGAGCGAGTCACCGACATCGGGGATCCGGCCGAGCCGCGCCATCACCAGACCGGACACCGTCTCGTAGTCGTCGCTCTCCGGCAGTTGTACGCCGGTCACCTCAGCGACCTCGTCGACCCGACGACGAGCAGGCACCACCCACGACCCGTCACCGCCCTGCACCAGCCCGGTCTCCGGCAGGTCGTCCTCGTCGCGGATCTCGCCGACCAGCTCCTCGGCGATGTCCTCCAGCGACACGATGCCCGCGAACCCGCCGTACTCGTCGACGACGATCGCGAGCTGCCGGCGCGCGACCCGGAGGCGATCGAGGACGGCGGGCAGCGGCAGCGTCGTCGGTACGGCGACCGGCTGCGACGCCAGCGAGCCGACGGCGATCGTCGCGCGGTCGGCCGGTTCGAGCTCGACCACCTCGCCGATCGCGACCACACCGATCACCTCGTCGACCGAGGCCCCGATCACCGGGAACCTGCTGTGCCCGGTGTCCTGCAGCTCGACGACCCGGGTCAGCGGCTCCTCGCGGTGCACGGTGACCACGTCGACCCGCGGCACCATCGCCTCGCCCGCGGTGCGGCCGCGGAAGTCGAGGCCGCGGTCCAGCAGCCGCATCGTGTCCTCGTCCAGCAGGCCCTGCTCGTACGACGTCTCGATGATCCGGTCGAGCTCCTGCGCGGTCGCTCCCTGCGGCAGTTCCTCGACCGGCTCGATGCCGACGCGGCGCAGGATCCGGTTCGACGCCGAGTCGAACAGGTGGATCAGCGGCCCGGCGATGGTCAGGTACAGCAGGGTCGACCGGGCCAGCCGGAGCGCGATCGCCTCGGCCTTCGCGATCGCCAGGTTCTTCGGCGCCAGCTCGCCGAGCACCATCTGGATGATCGTTGCCAACAGCAACGCGAGGATCACCGAGACCGACACGCTCACCGCGTCCGGTACGCCGGCTGCGCCGAGCAGGTTCTCCAGACCCGCACCGAGGTACGGCTCGGCGAAGTACCCGGCGAGCAGCGCGGTGATGGTGATGCCGACCTGGGCGCCGGACAGGACGAACGACAACCGCGCGGTGACCTTCAGCGCTCGCGCGGCAGCCGCGTTACCGTCCGCAGCCAGCGTCCGCAGGCGGCTCCGGTCGACGGCGACGTACGAGAACTCCTGGGCGACGAAGTAACCAGTGGCAACGGTCAGCACCAGGATCAGGCCCAGGCCGGCCAGGATCAGCATGGGACGACCTTATGAGAACTCCAGCGACTACAGCACCGCGGGGTCCCGCGGGCTCACCGCGGAGCAGACGGCTTCCAAGCGAGCACTTGACCGTCGCGGATCAGCTCGCCGTACTGGGCCGGGTCGACGTGGTCGGCCAGGACCAGGTCGGCGATCGGTACGACGGCATCGGCCGGCGACTTCGCCTGGCTGAAGTCGTCGAACCACGGCCGGGACGCGCGGGTGTCGACGAGCCCCGGGCAGACGGACGCGACCAGGGTGCTCTCGGCGAGGTCCCGCTCCCGGCGCTCGGCCGCGACCGCGCGCACTGCGGCGACCTGCGCAACCTTCGACGGAAGGTTGATCCACTCCGGCCAGCCCTGCGTCTGCGCCGTCCCGTCGTGGACCGCCGTACGCCACTCCTCCACGACCTTCTCGACGTCCTCCAGCGAGGCCCCGTCGAACCGGCCCCACAGGTTCTCCGGCAGTTGCTCCAGCGTCCCCAGCGAACTGGCCACCACGATCAGCCGTCCCCCGGGCCGCAGGATCGGCCCGAAGGCCCGCAGCATGTACTGCGCACCGAGGTTCGCCACATCGACGAACTCGTCGACCTGTTCCACAGGCGTCGCCCCAGGCTCCAACGGCCCGACCGCGTTGGACACCACGATGTCCACGACACCCAGTTCGGCTGCCAACCGCCGTACGGCGTCGCCGTCGGTCACATCCAGCACGCGCCCTTCGACGCGCGCCTTTCCTTCCACTCGCGCTGCCGCAGCGGCGACCCGTTCCGGGTTCCTGCCGGTGAGCAGGACCAGGTCCTCGGGGTTCATCCGCTGTGCCAGCTCTTCCACCAGTGCATATCCGATGCCTTGATTGGCACCGGTGACCAAGGCGATGCGTTGTTCTGTCATGTCTTCACCGTAGGTCCGTGACGTGTATGACTCCAACGAAAGTTCCGCACACGTGGTATGCGTAGATGTCATGGACTTCACCGACGTCTCGCTGGTCGCGCTGCGCGTGTTCCGGGAGGTCGCCGAACGCGGCACGTTCACGGCCGCGGCCACCGCACTCGGGTACACGCAGTCGGCCGTCTCCCGCCAGATCGCCACCCTCGAACGCGCCGCCGGCAACCAGCTCCTCGAGCGCCGCCGCGAAGGCGTCGCCCTCACCGACGCAGGACAGGTCGTACTCCGGAATGCCGCCACCGTCCTCGACCAGATCGACGCGACCGCCCGCGAGCTGGCCGGTCTCCCGGTCGCGGGTGGAACCGTGCGGCTGGGCTGGTTCCCGAGCGCCGGCGCCGTCTTGTTGCCACGGGCAATCAGCGCGGTACGTCGTACGCACCCGGCGATCACCGTGACAACGCGGGAAGGGTCCACGCCCGCGCTGGTTCGGGCGCTCCGGGCCGGGACGACCGATCTCGCGGTGATCGCGTCCGCTCCGCCGTTCCGGCCGCCGGATGCCGAGTCGCCGGCGTTGAAGCTGGAGACGCTCGCGGAGCGGAGCCTGCGGCTGGCGGTGCCGACCGGGCATCCGCTCGCGGCGCACGACTCGGTGGACGTCGCGGACCTGCGCGGTCAGCGGTGGATCGCCGGTCCGGCGTCGAGCAGCGAACTGTGGATGGGCGTCTGGCCGGGACTGGACGAGCGGCCGGTGATCGCGCACACGGTCCGCGACTGGCTCGCGAAACTTCAGCTGGTCGCGGCCGGGGCAGGGCTCACCACGATCTCCGCGTCGATGGCCTCCGCGGTGCCGCCAGGTGTCCGGGTGGTCACGGTCCGGGGTGGGCCGCAGGAGTTGCGCCGTACGATCCTCGCCCGGCTGCCCGGCCGGATGACCGAGCCGACAGCGCTACTGGCCGCCGCCCTGCGTGCCGCCGCCCTCGAGGTCAACCCGCCGCTCTGAACCGTCCACCGCAGGCTGAGCAGCCTGGGTGACCTGGGCGGGAGTCTCGTCGTCGTCGCCGTTGCGGGCCTTGTCGAACTCCTTCATCGCGCGGGCCGCGTTCCGGGTCAGCTCGGGGAGTTTCTTGGCGCCGAACAGCAGCACGACGATGACCAGGATGACGATCCATTCGCCGCCTTCGGGCAGCGCGAGCTCTGGCACCATGACAAGCCTTCTTTCCGGTCAATCCCCGTCCAACGTACGCCGGTCCGCGAACCGTAGGCTGGGCCATATGTCACGAGTCCTGCCCGAGTTGTTCGCGGCCGCGGTCCGCCGCGACGGCGGCGCCCCGCTCCTCACCTACTACGACGACACGACCGGCGAGCGGATCGAGCTCAGCGCGGTCACCACCGCGAACTGGGTCGCGAAGACCGCGAACCTGCTCGTCGACGAGTACGACCTGGAGACCGGCGAAACCGTCGCGATCGGCCTACCGCCGCACTGGCTCGGCGTGGTCTGGGCGCTGTCCACCTGGTCGGTCGGCGCATCGCTGACCAGCGGTACCGGCACCCTCGCGATCACCGGGCCGGACTTCCCGATCCGCGGCGAGCGCGAGACCGTCGCCTCCGCGCTGCTCCCGCTCGGCGGCCGCTTCCGCGAGCCGCTCCCGGACGGCATCCAGGACTACGGCGCCGAGGTCTACAACCATCCGGACGTGTTCGTCCCGTTCGACCCGCCGACGCCGACGTCACCGGCGTACGACGACCTCACCCACGAGGCCCTGATCGGTACGGCGGAACCCGTGAGCGACCGGATCCTGGTGACGCGCACGCTGACGGACCGCGACGGGCTGGCCCTGCTGGTCGGCGTGATCTCCGGAGGTGGTTCGATCGTGCTCTGCCGCAACCTGGACGCCACCAAGCTGGAGCGCCGGGTAACGGATGAGAAGGTCGACCGAGTTCTGGAGGGGTAGCGTGCGGCGATTCGAGGGCAAGGTTGCGCTGGTCACGGCGGCGGCGCAGGGCATCGGTTCGGCGGTCGCACGGCGGCTGGCCGACGAAGGCGCGTCGGTGGTGGTGACCGATCTCCAGGAGGACAAGCTCGGCGAGGTCGCGGCCGGGATCGGCGCGAACGCGCTCGGACTGCGGGTCGACGTGACGAACCGGGACGACGTCGACGCGGCGGTCGCGGCCGCGGTCGAGCGGTTCGGTCGCCTGGACGTCGTGGTGAACAACGCCGGCGGGTGCATCGTGCGATCCGTGCCCGAGGACGCCACCGCCGAGGAGTGGCACGCACAACTGGATCTCACGCTGGTGGGTGCCTCGCGCTGCATCCAGGCCGCGCTGCCCGAGCTGGTGAAGAACCGCGGCAACGTGGTCACGATCAGCTCGGTGAACGGGATCGCCGCCTTCGGCAACATCGAGTACTCCGCCGCCAAGGCCGGACAGATCGCGATGACGGTCAACTACGCCGCCAGGTACGGCAACCTCGGCGTCCGGTTCAATGTGGTTGCCCCCGGCACCATTCGGACGCCGAACTGGGACAATCAGCCGGACACCCTGGAGAAGTTCGGCAAGATGTACCCGCTCGGCCGCATCGGCGAGCCCGAGGACATCGCCGCCGCGGTCGCCTTCCTCGCCTCCGACGACGCCTCCTGGATCACCGGTCACACCCTCCCGGTAGAAGGCGGTGTCCTCACCGGCCCAGGCGTCCTCGACCTGACCACCTCGGGCGCCTTCAAGAAGGAGTACTAGAAGCCGAACGCGCCGACGACCCGCAGAGGCAACCCGGCGACGGCCACACCGAACCACAGGCCGCGGAACAGCCAGCACCAGCCTCGGTGCCCACGGACGCCCTGCAGCGCCAGGCTGCCGATGATCAGCGCGCCCAGGATCGCGAGCAGCACGACGCCGAACACCGTCCAGCCGCCGAGCAGCGAACCCACCCCGAGCAGGACCCAGAGCGGCCAACCCACGACCGAGGCAGGGCTCCAGAGCGCATCGCGCGTCTGCCAGGGCTGCTTCCCGGGCCGCCCGCATCCGCACTCGGCGAGCCGCTCCGGCGTCACGCTCATGGTCTGAACAGCTGCTCTGCTTGCGCCAGGGCACCGGGATCGCCCGTTGTGCGGTGGAGACCGCGGAGTGCCTGGGCCTGTTCGAGCTTGTTGCCGAAGGCACCCCAGTCCGCGGCGGCGCGCGTGAACCCGGCGGCCGCGGCCTCGGCGTCACCGCGGTGTTCGGCGAGAAGCGCCTGGGCGGTCGTCGCCGAGTACTCGCGCATCGGCAGCACCGGCTCCACGAAGTCTGCGAGCACGGCGGCGGCCTCGGCGTGGCCCACGGCGAGCGCCGCGCGCACCAAGGACGGCAAGCGGACATCGAATTCGATGCTGCCGTGCAGATCGGCCAGCGAGGTGACCAACTGCAGGATCTCCAGGACGCCGTCCGGGTCGCCGTCGCGCGCACGCGTCGTGGCCGCGGGCGAGGCCGCGACGGCGATCATGTCCGGCCAGCCCGCCTCCACCGCCAGCCGGTACGCCTCCTCGGCGTGATCGCGAGCACCCGGAAGGCCAGCCTCAACCTCCGCCACCGCCAGCGCGCCGAGGACCTCGATACGCCGCAACAGGGTGAACGCCGGGGAAGGGTGCTCGAGCTGGGCCCGGCACGCCGCGATCACCTCGGCCGACCGGCCGGTCTCGATCATCAACTGCAGGACGGTACAGCCGATCTGCTCCACCATCTCGGCCAGCCGACGCCGGGCGGAGAACTCGCGAGCCGCTTCCAACTCGCCCAGGGCAACCACCGGTCCCTCGATCTGCCACAGCACCCAGCCGTAGTTCAGCCACGTCACCGCCGCATCGCGCCCCCGGCCGCCCTCGAGCAGCGCGGTCAGCGCCTCCTTGACGTCGACCAGCCCACCGGTGTCACCCAGACCGACCCGGGCGAGCCCCCGCGACTCCAGGGCCCGGTGCGGTACGGCGTACCCCTGCTCGGTCGCGATCCGCAGGGCAGAGTTCGCCGAGTCGATCGCATCCTGATAGCGGCTCGCGACCACCCGGATGCTCGCCTGGCCGGACAGCAACAGCGCCAGATCCTCGCTCGGCCCGAGCTCCTCGAGCATCCCGACCGCCCGGTCGACCGTCGCCAGGCTCTCCTCCATGCTGCTCAGCGAGTACGTCGAGGCTCGTAAGGCGAGCGCGACTCCGCGGATGTCCCCGATCGCCTCGAATCCGGCGATCGCTTCGAGGTACGCGGCCTGGGCGTCGTCGAGGCGGCCCGCCTGGAAAGCCGCCCAGCCCCAGCGCAACAGGACCGTGGGACGTTCTGGATCGCCGGCCGGGCTCAGGGCCAGCGCGCGGTCGAGCAGGGCGAGCGCCTCGTTGGTGTCGAGGTTCATCGCCAGCTCCGCGGCCATCAGCTGGTACTTGCGCGCCCGGGGAGCGATCGCCGTGGCCGCCTCCGGGTCGCCCAGTGCTGAGGCAAGGTCCAGTGCCGTGCTGAGGTGGTAGGCGATCAGGTTCGGCGTCTCGGCCTGACAGGCAGCGCAACGCAGCTCGAGCCAGTCGGCGGCAGCGAGGTGCCGTGCCGATCGTGCCGCGCGCGGCACCTGGCTGTAGGCGACGTCGCGGGTCAGAGCGTGCCAGAAGGTGTACTCGTGCTGGCCCAGCATCGACGACCGCCGGACCGGCCGCACCAGCTCCTTGCGGGCCAGCTCCTGCAGCGCCTGGACCACCTCGCCCGGATCACGGTCGGACAGCGCCGCGACGGCTTCGGCCCAGAACACCGGACCGATCACGGCGGCGTCCGCGAGCAAGGCCTTGCGATCCGGCTCCAGGGTGTCCAAGCGGGCCGCGATCAGAGCCGCGATGCCGATCGGCAGGTCGGCCGAGCCGGCCTGGTCCGGGCCGCAGTCGGTCACGATCCGGGCGAGTTCTTCGGCGTACAAAGGGTTGCCGTCGGCACGGCGTACCAGGCGCCGGCGGATCTCCGGCGGTACGTCCTGACCGGCGAACATCCCGGTCAGGAGCAGATCGGTCTCGTCCGCGGTCAGCGGCGAGAGGCCGAGAGTGAGGGCGTTCTGGACCCCGCGGGTCCACTGCGGTCCGCGTTCGAGCAGCTCGGGGCGGGCGGTGACGACGACCAGCAGCGGCAGGTCGGTCAGCCATTCGGCCAGATGATCGACGAAGGCGAGCATCGCGTCCGTCGCCCAGTGCAGATCCTCGAACACCAGGACCACCGGCGACTGCTCGCCGAACGACTCCAGCAGTTGCCGCCAGGCCGCGAACGACTCCTCCTGAGCCGCCGACCCCGGCTGAGCGGACTGGTCGGCGCCGACCAAAGGCCCGACCCGGGCCCGGAGCCAGGCACGGTCCGCGCCGTCCGGCACGATCGCGTCGAGCTTGGCCACGGCCTGCGCCGGCGGGTCGGTGTCCAGGATCCCGGCCTGGACCTTGAAGATCTCGGCGATCGGCCCGAACGGCGTCTCGCCGTACGGCAGCGATCGGCCTTCGCGCCAGGTGACGAGCTCGTCGTGCTGATCCAGCCAACCGCCGAACTCCGCGACCAGGCGCGACTTGCCGATGCCCGGCTCGCCGAGCAGCGTGACGAACTGCGGCACCCGCTCCGCGAGGGCCTTCTCGAACGCCGTGCACAGCAAGGTCAGATCGCGCTGCCGGCCGACCATCGGCGTACTGAGGTCGCGGATGACGTCCGTACCGAAGCGTGCTCGCGGCGGGCCGGCCTGCCAGCGTTCGACCGGACGGCTGACTCCCTTGGCCGCAACGGGTTCCAGCGCGTCGTAGCCGAAAACGCGACTCGTTGCCTCGTGGGTGCCGCGCCCGACGACGACCGCGCCGATGGGCGCGGAGGACTGCAGGCGAGCGGCGAGGTTGACCACCATGCCGGTGACGAACGGCTCGCCGAGCTCGGGTCGCGCGGTCAGCTGGACCAGCGCTTCACCGGTCTCGATGCCGATCCGGACCTCCAGCGGCCCGTCCGGCAGCATCCGCACCGCCTCGAGGATCGCCAAGCCTGCCCGGACCGCCCGTTCGGCGTCGTCCTCCCGGGACCGCGGTGCGCCGAAGACGGCCAGGATGGCGTCCCCGGCGAACTTCTCGACCGTCCCGCCGTACTGCTCGACCGTCTGCCGCAGGGTCGAGTGGTACGGCGCCAGCCAGCGCCGCACGTCCTCCGGGTCGGCGGACTCGGACGCGGTGGTGAAGCCGACGAGGTCGCAGAACAGCACCGTGACGACCTTGCGTTCCTCGGTCATCGCGCCCCCAGGTGGGTCGGGCCGGATCGGTTCAGCTCTCGGACTCGAGGCTGCGGATCCGGGCGGTCAGGGCCTTGAGCAGGGCCTGGGCGACCTCCGGGTTCTCCTTCACGACCGGCTCGAACGCGAGCGCGGACAGCGCGAACGTGGTCAGCCCGTCCGGCCCGGCCACCACGGTCGCGGACCGCGGCAGGCCGTCGATCAGCGAGATCTCGCCGAAGTAGTCCCCGACTCCCAGCGGCTCACGGACGACGCCGTTGACCTCCACGGCGGCCGAGCCCGCCAGCACCACCTGCAGGCCGGCGTCGTGCGCACCCTGCTCGACCACATGGCTACCGGCCGGAACCTTCAACGTGGTGCCACGCTCGATCAGGTCGGACAGCGTGTCCTTGGACAGCCCCTCGAAGAGATCGATCTTCGCCAGGAACTGAGGCAGGCTCTCGTAACTCATGGATCGCACCCCTCGATCGGTGCCCGGTGCACGGGCAGCTCAGTGAACTGCGCCACAGGTTACAGCCGGTGCGGATCCTCGACCACGATTCAGCCCTTCGGCCAGGCTTCCCAGGCCGTTCCGAACATCTCGTCGACGGAAAACGTGTTCTGCCAGCCGAGGTCTCGGGTGGCCAGGTCGCCGTTGGCCACGACGCGGGACGGGTCGCCGGGGCGGCGGGGGCCTTCGGTCGGGGTGAAGTCGATTCCGGTGACGCGGCGGGCGGCGTCCATGATCTCGCGGACCGACGTACCGGTGCCGCTGCCCAGGTTGTAGACGGGTTCGAGGGTCTTGCCGGCCTCGAGCGCGCGGGCGGCCGCGACATGGGCGCGGGCCAGGTCGGCCACATGGACGTAGTCCTTGACCGACGTACCGTCCGGGGTGGGGTGGTCGGTGCCGTAGATCTGCGGCACCTTCCCCTGCGTGAGCAGGTTGCAGACGATCGGGAACAGGTTGTACGGCGAGGCGTCGTACACCGTCGGGTCGCCGGACCCCACGACGTTGAAGTAGCGCAGCGAGGTGTGGTGCAGTTCCGCCGCGGCCGCCTGGTCGCGGAGCAGCCACTCGCCGATCAGCTTCGACTCGCCGTACGGCGACTGCGGGTCGGGCGTGGTGTCCTCGGTGACGACCTCGTCCTTCGGCGTCCCGTAGACGCCGGCGCTGGACGAGAACACGAGGTTGCGGATCTCCTTGTCCGCCATCGCTTCGAGCAGCGACACCATCGCCGTCACGTTCTGCGTGTACGTGTGCAGCGGGCGCTGCACCGAGACCCCGGCGTACTTGAATCCCGCGAGATGGACGACGCCTTCGACGCCCTCCAGCGCCTGGCGTACCGCCGTACCGTCGAGCAGGTTCGCCTGCACGAACGGCACCCCGTCCGGGACGAACTCCGCCTTCCCGCTCGACAGGTCGTCGATCACGACCACGTCGATCCCGTCGTTGCGGAAGGCGCGCACCACATGCGCCCCGATGTATCCGGCACCACCAGTCACGAGCCACGTCATGTCTCAGATCCTGCCACCAGAATCTGGCCGGGACCCCGTAAACGGGCCGAACCTGTACCAATTAGCAGACAGTTGCCAGCCAGAAGTAAGTCAGCTCGGTCCACTCCACCTCGGCCGGGGCGACCTGCGTCGCGAGCTCCTCCCGCGACGGGAAGTTCTTCAGCACCTCGAACGTGCGCCCGTCGGACAACTGCCGGGTCTGGTACGTGTCGCCGTCGTCCGTCGTGCGGGTGATCGGATAGTTGCTGCCGTCCACATACCGGTTGTCGGCGAGGATCACCACGCCTCCCGGCTCCACCCGCTCCAGCAGGCCCTTGGCGAACCGGCGTACGTCGGCCCGCGGGACGTGGGACCAGAAGAAGCCCGCGAAGATCGCGTCGAAGCGGCCCGGGACGGCGCCCAGGTCGTACGCGTCGGCAGTCGCGAAACGGACGTCGGCCGGGCCGTAGGACCGCGTCCGCGCGACGGCGAGCGTCTCGTCGTTCAGATCCGTAGCGACGATCGACTCCGCGGTGGTCGCCAACGCGGTCGTCCAGTAACCGGTGCCAGCGGCAACTTCCAGGACCGAACGACCGGCGACCAGCGGAGGCAGGAGGGCCCGCAGACGAGCCAGGTCCTCCTGCCGTTCCGGCTTCGCGTACACCGCGTCGTACTCACCGGCACGCTCGCGGTAGTAGCTACCCAGGTCACTCATTTGGCGAGGGCTTTGACTTTCGGCGTGAGCAGGAACGCTCCGACGTACAGCAGGGCGGCGATGATCAGCAGGCCGTGGAAGCCGATGATCAGGGCGGCGTACTCGAGGCAGCCGCCGAGCATCGCGCCGAGCAGGTTCGCGCCGAACGACGCCGTACCGTCGGCGGTGTCGGTGAACCGCTTCGCGAAGATCACGTTCGCCGCGAAGATCGGCAGGAACGCGATCAGCACCGCGACCAGCGCGCGCAACCCGACCGGCATCCCCAGCAGCCAACTGTCCGGGAACACCCACGACAACGCGAGCCCGCCGAACAGCACCGCGAACATCACCTTGACCGGTGGTGTCTTGAACCGCCTCGTCACTTCGACCGCCGCGAGCACCGCCACCAGCACGCCGGCGAACACGATCGCGTTCACGACCCACGTCGTACCGAACAGCAACGCGAAACCGGTGATGCTCTTCGTCTCCAGCAACATGAACCCGGCCCCGAGCAGGAACAGGTCCGCGTACGGGCGCATCCGCTTGTACGACGCTCCACCGCCGGCGATTCCGACGCCGACGAGGCCGGCGACCAGGATCAGTCCGAGCGTCACGAGGTACAGGCTGGGGATGCGGTCCGTGAACAGGTACAGGAACGGCCGGTTGTCCGTGGCCGGCGGCGGCGTCTCCGCGGTCGCACCGGGCCACTCGGCGGAACACGTCTGGTCCTGCTCGGTCAGACCGACCGTGACGACCGCCTGCTGCAGACCGTCGCCGATCTTGTCCACGCACGGCTTGTGCCCGAACGCGTGCTGCGCCGTCGACGCGAGCCGGTCGATCAGCCAGGTCTCGCGGTAGTAGTTGTACATCGCGAACGCGCCACCCGGGTTCAGGTGGTCACGCGCCGATTCGAACGCCTGCTGCGTGAACAGGTAGCTCTCCAGCCGCAGCGAGCTCGCGCCGTTGACCAGCGTCAGCGAGTCCGGCAGCGCCAGCAGGATCAGGTCGTACTTCTTGTCCGTCCGCGACAGGAACGCACGCCCGTCGTCGATGTGCGAGCTCACCCGCGGGTCCTGGTACGGCCGGTCCGGGTGCAGTGCCTTGCCGAGGTCCCGGATCCGCGGGTCGATCTCGACCGCGTCGACGTGCTGCGCGCCCTTCTTCAGCGCGATCGCCACGT
The DNA here is from genome assembly GCF_004331345.1 of Kribbella soli. Taxonomy (GTDB): domain Bacteria; phylum Actinomycetota; class Actinomycetes; order Propionibacteriales; family Kribbellaceae; genus Kribbella; species Kribbella soli. Next base: position 79,692 of record NZ_SJJZ01000004.1, read on the forward strand.
CCGAGCCCGAGCCCGCACCGATGATCAGCACGTTCTTCGGCTGCTTACCGGCGTTCGCCCGCTCGTACGGCAGGCCGTACTGCGGCTCCCACTGCAGGCGCGCGTCGGCCGGAATCGCCTGCTGGTGCGGTACGCCGTTCACCGTGATGGTCAGCAGCGGCACACCCTCCCAGGTGTACTGCTTCGTCTGCACCTTGTAGTACGGCGACCAACTGTTGTCGGACTTGGTCGACTCCTTGAACAGCACCCCGAGCATCACGAGCAGCGGCGCAAGCACCATCGCGGCACTGAGCGCGGTAGCGACTGCCCGGCGACCAGGCACCCCGGAGATCCCGGTGGACCGCGGGATCATCAGCACCGCGAAGACCACGGTGACGATCAGGCCCCACCAGATCGGCGGCGCGCCCAGGAACGACAGCCCGGTGAACGTGATGATCCCGATCAGCGATCCGACCAGGTCGAACCGGTACGCCGTCAGTCGCGGGAGCTCCGCGAAACAGCGACCGACCAGCTCGGCCGGGCCGGCCAGCACCACGGCGGCCGCGATGAAGATGACCGGCAGGATCACCCAGACGGGCGGGCCGGTGGTGTTCAGGCTGGTGAAGTAGATGACGCTCGACGAGCTGCCGCGGTTGACCGTGACCGGCTTCCACGCGATCACCAGGACCAGCAGGCCCAGCATGATCGGCGAGTAGTACGGCAGCCGTTTCGCCCGGCCGGAGCGCAGTACGCCGATCCCGATCCCGAGAAACGAGCCGAGCAGGACGAAGTTCGAGAAGTAACTGAGATGGACGACGTTGGAACCGGTCCAGCGGATCAGCGCGAGCTCGACGAACAGCATCAGCGCGCTGGACGCGATCAACCTCGTCCGAACACCGAACGGGCTCGGCCAACCGGTCGTGACGACGTGATCAGTAGCGGAGTCGACTGCCATGCGGGGCGACGTTACCGGATATCGGAGTGCTCTGCGTCACCCCGCAGGCATCGTTACTTTCTGTTCAAACAGCGGTCAGTGACGGCGGGCCGGCTTCGGCAGCTCGCAGCCGGACTTGTTCAGGTCGATGGTGCGGTTCGCGGTCAGGCAGGTGTAGAGCCACCAGGTCTGCTGGCCGTACGCCGCACCCTGCTCGACGGTGACGTTGCCGTCGGCGTCGACCTCGCACGGGTTGTTGACCGTGCACTGCTCGCCGTCCTCGTTGCCGGTGTTGTTGATGCCGATCACCTCACCGGTCGAGGTGCTGACCACCGGCGATCCCGACGTACCGCCGATCGTCTCGCAGCCGGGCTGCTGGTACTTGATCGAGTTCTGCCAGGTCCAGTCGCCCTCGCGGAGCTGCGGGATCGTCGCCTGCACCGAGCAGGTGTAGATCCGCTTCCAGTAGCCCGACACCACGGCCATCCCGGCGCCGTCCGCGGGGCCTTGCTTGGCCAGCGTCAGCGGGGAGACGTTCAGGCGGCTCTTGATCGACGCGTAGGACTCGTTGACCTCGTACACGATCATGTCGGTCTTGGTCATGGTGCCGAACAGGATCTTCGCGGCGCGGACCGTACCGGCCCGGCTGGAGTCCGGGTTGAGCAGCGTGATCGAGCGCGTCGACGTCTTGTTCACCAGGACCTGGCCGGGCTGCAGGAACCCGCCCTCGTAGCAGTGCCCGTTGGTGAGGACGAGCGCCTTGTCGGTGCCGACCGATTCGGCGTACCGGACCAGCGACGCGGAGCAGTTGCTGAGCGCGGCGATCCCGGTGAAGTCGGCGCCAGGCGCCGCGGCTTGGGCGGAGCTGGTGCCGAGGAGGGTGCCAAAAATAGGCATTGCCGCGGCCGTGGTAACGGCCAGGAGCGTACGGAACAGTTTCATGGGGGCGGTTTCCTCACTGTTTGTGCTTGCAGCACTTCGTAACCCATCCCCCGGCCGGTCACCATCACAGTTGCGTGAAACCGGCTGTCCACAGGGTCATCGCAGGGGTTTTCCTGCGCTCCGTGTCAGGACTGCTACTCTTCGTTTCCGGATCCGCCCGGTCTCGAACCATCGCCCACCCCGGCACGTCGTACCTGGTGACGAGGAACGACAAGGTACGGTCGGCAGCAGCCCGCCGCCCGGATTGAGAACGGAAGGACGTCATGCCGCAGGAGACAACAAACCTGCGCAACCTCCGCGAGCCGGTGCGGTTCAAGCGGGCGCTGACGCTGTTGCTGATGACGCTGGTCCTGCCCGGATCGGCGCAGATCGTCGCGGGCTCCCGGAAGGCCGGCCGCTGGGTCTGGCGGGTGGTCGCCGGCCTGGTCGCGATCGTGATCTTCTTCGTGATCCTCGGCCTGATCTGGCGGTCCGGCACGATCAACATCCTGGCCCGCCCGGGCACGCTGCGGATCGTCCAGGTGCTGCTGATCCTGCTCGCGATCGGCTGGGCGGCGCTGTTCGTGGACGCGTACCGGCTCGGTCAGCCGCTGACGCTGGAGCGGAACCACCGCCTGATGACCAGCATCATGGACGGCGTCCTGATCTTCGTCGTCGTCGGCGCCCTGATCTACGCCAGCGTGATCGTGAACACCCAGCGCGACTTCGTCGCCAGCGTGTTCGGCAACGGGCAGAAGTCGAAGGCCGACAAGGGCCGCTACAACGTGCTGCTGATGGGCGGCGACTCCGGCGCGGACCGGATCGGCACCCGGCCGGACAGCATGACGCTGGCGAGCATCGACGCGGACACCGGCCGGACGGTCCTGATCGGCCTCCCGCGGAACCTGGCCAAGGTGCCGTTCCCGGCCGGTACGGCGATGGCGAAACAGTTCCCGGAGGGCTTCAAGTGGAACAAGTGCGCCGCCGAGTGCCTGCTGAACGCTGTCTACACGTACGCCGCCGACCACAAGAACCTGTTCCCCGGCGACGCGAACCCGGGTGAGACCGCCACCATGCAGGCCATCGAGGCGGTCACCGGGCTGAAACTGAACTACTACGTGCTGATCGACCTGGCCGGCTTCCGCGACCTGCTGAACGCGGTCGGCGGCATCACCCTGGACATCGGCAAGCGGGTCCCGATCGGCGGCGGCAGCTCGCCGATCAAGGGCTACATCGAGGCCGGCAAGAACCAGCACCTGGACGGGTACCACGCGCTCTGGTTCGCCCGCTCCCGGGCCGAGTCGTCGGACTACGAGCGGATGGCGCGGCAGAAGTGCGTGATGTCCGCGATGCTGAACCAGCTGTCCCCGCAGACCGTGCTGACCAAGTTCCAGGGCATCGCCTCGGCCAGCAAACAGGTGGTCAAGACCAACATCCCGGCGGGTGAACTGGGAACTTTCACGGATCTCGCGCTGGACGCGAAGAAGCTGCCGGTGTCAAGCTTCTCCGCGGTCCCGCCGTTGATCCACACCGGCGACCCGGACTTCGCGCTGATCCGGACCAAGGTCGCGGAGGCGATCGCGAAGTCCGAATCGCTGGACAAGGAGGGCTCGGGAGGAGACGGTAAGACTTCGAGCACTCCGCGTAGCAGCACCAGCAAGGCTCCGACCACCAGTACAACCAAGAAGCCGAGTACCAAGAAGCCGACAAGCTCTCCGACCACACCCGCCGCTGGCGTCGACGACGTCGCATCGATCTGTAAGGCCTGACCTGATATGCCGCTGTCCCACTGGCCACCCGTGTCCGTCGTGATGCCCGTGCTGAACGAGGAACGCCATCTCGAGGAGGCGGTCGGCCGCGTCCTCGAGCAGGACTACCCCGGCAACCTGGAGGTCGTCCTCGCGATCGGCCCGAGCAAGGACCGGACCCAGGAGATCGCGGACAAGCTGGCCGAGAAGGACCACCGGATCAGCATCGTGCCGAACCCGACCGGCAAGACGCCGGCCGCGCTGAACGTCGGCATCGCGCACGCCAAGCACGACATCCTGGTCCGGGTCGACGGGCACGGCGCGCTCACCGACGGGTACATCACCCGCGCGGTCGAGGTGCTGGAGGAGAGCGGCGCGGACAACGTCGGCGGCGTGATGGCCGCCGAGGGCCGGACCCCGACCGAGATGGCGGTCGCCTGCGCGTACCGCTCCCGGCTGGGTCTGGGCGCGTCGACGTTCCACCAGGGCGGCCAGGCCGGCCCGGCCGACACCGTGTACCTCGGGGTGTTCCGGCGGGCCGCGCTGGAGCGGGTCGGCGGGTTCGACGAGACCATGCACCGGGCCCAGGACTGGGAGCTGAACTACCGGATCCGCAAGACCGGTGGCCTGATCTGGTTCAGCCCGGACCTGTCCGTCACGTACCGGCCGCGGTCCTCGCTGTCCGCGGTGGCGAAGCAGTTCTTCCACACCGGCCAGTGGCGCCGCGAGGTGGTCCGCCGGCATCCGGAGACCGCCAACAAGCGGTACCTGGCACCGCCGGTCGCCGTCATCGGCCTGGCCGTCGGCACCATCCTCGGCATCATCGGCCTGGCCACCGGCATCAGCTGGCTGGACCTCGGCTTCCTGGCGCCGCTCGGGTACGCCGTACTGCTGCTCGTCGGATCGGCCGTCGAGGGCCGCTACCTGCCGTGGAAGGCCCTGGCCTGGCTCCCACTGGTCTGCGCGACCATGCACGTCTCCTGGGGCCTCGGCTTCCTCATCGGCCTCCGAGAGAAGCCAAAGACCGTCTAACCTCGGGTGGACTTGATGTAGGCGGCCACGACTTCTTCGACGGGGCCGTCGAGCTTCAGTACACCGGCGTCCAGCCAGAGGGCGCGGTTGCAGGTCTCCTGCACCACCTCCAGGCTGTGGCTGACCAGGAACACCGTGCCGGCCTGGTCGCGGAGCTCCTTGATCTTGCGCTCCGACCGGACCCGGAACTCGGCGTCACCGGTCGCCAGCGCCTCGTCGACGAGCAGGATGTCGTGCGTCTTCGCGGACGCGATCGCGAACTTCAACCGCGCCGCCATCCCGGAGGAGTACGTCGACATCGGCAGGTCGATGAAGTCGCCGATGCCGGAGAAGTCGACGATCTCGTCGTACCGGCGCTGGATCTCGGCCGTGGACATGCCCATCGCGAGGCAGCCGAGGACGACGTTGCGGTCGCCGGTGAGGTCGTTCATCATCGCCGCGTTGACGCCGAGCAGCGACGGCCGGCCACCGGTGTAGACGGCCCCGGCCGCGGGCGGCAACAGGCCGGCGATGGCGCGCAGCATCGTCGACTTCCCGGAGCCGTTGCGTCCGATCACGCCGATCGCGTCGCCCTTGTAGGCCGTGAAGCTGACGTTCTTGACCGCGTGCACCTCGCGGATCGTCGGCCGGTCCTGGCGCTTCATGATCCGGCGCAGCGCGGTCGCCGCCGTACCCTTGCCGCCCTGGCCGGCGATCACCTTGTAGATGATGTCCAGGCGGTCGGCGATGACTGTCGGTTCTGCCCCAGAATCAGCCACGGCCATAGCGGTCCTCCGCCTGCCAGAAGTACCAGAATCCGGCCGCCAGCATGACGAACGACCAGACGACCGCGATCGACCAGGCGTGCGGCAACTGGTTCGGCTCGTGCTCCTCGAGCAACGACCGCCGGATGATGTCGATGTACGCCGAGATCGGGTTGAACGCGAGCACCTGGACCACCCAGCCCGGCGCGTCGATCTCGGCCAGCTTGGCCGGCAGCGAGAAGAAGATGCCGGACGCGTACAGCCAGGTGCGGGTGACGAACGGCAGCAGCTGCGTGATGTCGGAGACGAACGTCCCGATCCGCGCGAAGACCAGCGTGATCCCGATGTTGAACATGATCTGCAGCAGCATCGCCGGTACGACGAGCAGCCAGCTCCACGCCGGTCCCTCGGTGAACCCGACGACCACGAACAGGATGCCGAGCGACACCAGCATCTGGTTCAGCTCGTTCAGCACGTAGGCGAGCGGGAGGGTCGCGCGCGGGAAGTGCAGCGTGCGGATCAGCGACAGGTTCAGCGCGAGTGATCGCGAGCCTTCGGTCATACAGCGCTGCGTGAACGTGAACACGAAGATCCCGCTGAGCAGGAACGCGACGTAGTTGTCGATCCCGTTCTTCGTGCCGAGCAGGACCCCGAAGGCCAGGTAGTAGACCGCCGCGTTCAGCAGCGGTGTCAGCACCTGCCAGATCGACCCGAGGCGGGCTCCGGCGTACATCGCGTACGTGCGCGCGGCGGCGTAGCTGACGACGAACTGGCGACGGCTCCACAACTCCTGCAGGTACGCGCCGAGCGGCGGGCGAACAGAGCTCTTCGAGAGTCCGTAGCGCCGCGCCAACGCCGCTGGGTCGGTCTCTCCGGCGGTCGGCATTGCGCCAATGTACTGCGCTCCGTGACGCACCCGTGACGCAGGTCAGGCGACTAAGCGGGCTCTCAGCTTCTTGAGGTCCTCGTCGGTCAGACCACCGTGCCGCAGGTATGCCTCCGGTCCGCCGTAGTTCTCGTCCAGATGCCGCAGGATCGCGACGATCGACTCGGCCCGGGTGTCCCGGAACTCGATCATCTCCGGGTGCTTCGCGACGTCCGGCTCCTCGGCGAGCTGCTCCTCCAGCCACTGCGCGAGCCGCGACTGGGTGAGGTAGTAGTCGGCAACGATCTCTTCCTCCGGTACGCCGGCCACACTCAGCGCCAGCGCGACGATCATGCCGGTGCGGTCCTTGCCGCCGTGGCAGTGCACGACCACGGCGCCGTCCGGCTCGTCCGCGATCGCCTTCACCGCGGCCGCGAACAACTCCGGCCGCTTGTCCAGCATCCAGGTGCAGGCCGCGACGATGGTCGGCTGCCCGTGGTCCGGGTCCGCCGGATCCGCCAACGCCTGCCGCACAGCCAACGGCGTACCGGTGAACGGCGTCGGCGCGATCGCGACCTCGCCGTCGCCGCGCAGGTCAAGGATCCGGCGCACCCCGGACCGCCGTACCGCCTCGACGCCGTCCGCGTTCAGGTACTGCAGGCTGTCCGCCCGGATCAGCACGCCCTCCCGCACCACCCGTCCGTCAGCAGTCGGCAGGCCACCCACGTCGCGAACGTTGCGGCATCCGGGCCAGTCGAGATCCATCGCTTTCACCTGTCCTGCGGGCGGTCCGGGTTCGGACCTGGGTTGTACGGCGGTGGCGCCGGGAAGGTGTGGTTCTGCTGCGGAGGCACCGGTGGGTACGGGTAGTTGCCGGGGGCACCCGGCGGGCCGGGGAAGGTGTTCGTCGGGCGGTTGCGCCGGCGCTTCTTGACCGCCCCGACGGTCAGGAACGTGGTGCCGAGGCCGGCGAAGATCAGGAACGAGAACACGGTGCCGAGGATCGCCAGCACGAACGCGAAGACGGACGACTTCGGCCCGGCCGAGTAGGTCGCGCTGGTCTCGTCATCGGTGCACGAGATGCTGTAGTCCCCGGCCGGCACGGTCTGCGTCGACCGCGCGATGACGTACCAGCTCTCGCCGTTGATCGTGATCGTCTCCGACCCGGTCGGCGGCTTGATCGGTACGTCGTTGCCGTTCGGGTCCTGCACCTCGCACGGCGGGTTCAGCACCGGGATCGACGCGTAGATCGTCAACCCTTCCTTCTTCAGGTGCACGACACCGCCCTCGATCGGCTGCGGCGTCCGCGGCGCGGTCACGACGATCCGCCACACGAAGAACCCGACCACGAGCGCGCCGACGACGAAACAGGCGATGGCGATCTTCGGGAGGATCGACTTCTCGGCCGGGGCCCCGGGGTGCGTCATACCCGCACGTTATCTGGTGCGGGTACGACGCCGCTCGCTACGAAGACTGACGCGTGAGGGTCAGATCGTCGCAGTAGCCGAACCCGGCCCCCGCTCGCGTGTAGCAGTAGACCGTCGCTGTCGTCGTACTCGGGCCGGTGGTGAAGGTGACGCTTCCGCCGCGCCACGTCGTGTTGACGAAGGCCGGCGCCCGGACTTCCGACGTACCGTTGAAGGCCTTCGCGCCGATCACGACCTCTGTGTCGTAGGCGGACACCCGGCCCCAGCCGGACAGTACGTACGTCGTATTGGGCTGCACCGCGACGACCTGCTCGGCGCTCGCTTGGGAGGGCCCGAGTTTCAGGCTCTTCGCACCACTGTGCACGGTGTCCGTGGCGATGAACGCGCGGCCGGACGTCACGCTCCAGTTGGACGTCGTACCGGATTCGAAGCCGCCGTTCTGGACCAGGTTCGTTCCGGCGCAGGCCGCGTCGTCGAAGGTCGACCGCTGATGGAATCCGACATCCGGCCTGCAGGCGACCGGGACCGCACCGCCGAAGTAGTCCTTGGGACTCGATCCCACCAGGTTGAGACCGGTCCGCAGGGCGGGCGATCCAGGCCCCAGCTTGTACCCGTCCGGCGACGAACTGCCTGGCGCGGCGAGCAGGGGGTTCGCGATCGACTTGTAGGGATCGGCCGGCTCCGACGACGGATGGCTGCCGTAGTAGAGGTTTCCGCGGAACACGTAGTTCGCGACCTGGTCGTAGCCACCGCTCCCGAGGTTGTAGATGACGTTGTTCGTCCAGGTCGCCTTGGTGGAACCGGAACCGTTGTCCTCGATCACCTTCGTCGACGATCCGCTGGGGATGTAGAACGTGTTCCCGTAGATCTGCGCCGCGCTCTCGCCGGCGGCGTACAGGATGCGGGACTTGTCGTTGATCGAGAGGTTGTACCGCACGATGGTGCCGGAGGTGCTCCAGCCGCTCGAACAACCACAGAACAGGACGAACCCGCCCTCGTTGTCGTGGCTGAAGTTGTACTGGAAGATCACGCCCCGGTTCCCGCCGTCGGAGTCGAACGCCATACCGTCGTTGCAGCACGGCCGACGCACCCGGTAGACCTCGTTGTACTGCACCAGGGTCCGGTCGCTGTTGATGGTCCAGATCCCGGCGTTGTTACCCGCCGAGCGCATCCAGATGTCGTACGCCGTGTTGTGCTCGACGACCGCATCGGCTCCGATTCGCAGAACGATTCCGTCGCCCCCGATGTCGTGGATGAGGTTGTTCCGGAAGACGATGTTGGTGTTCGCGGTCCACACCGGCCCCGACGTACACGCGTAGATCGCGCGACAGCCCCAGCTGGACGAGGTCGTGAGACCTTCGCGATCGACGTGGTAGATCTCGGAGTTCTCGACGGTGACGCCGTTGAAATGCGTCGATTTCGTCGTCCCACTCACCCGGAACTGGATGCCGTTGCTGTTCTTCGTGTCGCCGCCGTTGACGTCGTGCACGTAGACGTTGTCGACGACGTAGTGCGAGCCGGTGCCGAAGTCGGCGAGCTCGACCAGGATCCCGTTCCGCTCGGCGACCGTGGCGCCCTGGTTGGTGACCTCCAGACCACGGACTTCCCAGTACTGGACGTTGTACAAGTGGATCGCGGTGTACACGGTTCCACCGCCGGCGATGACCGGGCGCGAACTGCCGGCTCCATAGGCGTCGACCGTGATCGGTGCAGCGGCGGTTCCGGATCCCGACGGTTTCAGCTGACCGGAGCAGGTGACACCGCGGGCGAAGAGCAACCTGTCTCCGGCCGTGAACGCATGCGCGTTCACCGTCGCGAGGGAGTTCCACGGCGAGCTCTGGCTGCCGTTGCCGGCGGTCGCCGCTGAGCAGTCGACGTAGTACGAGGACCCTGCCGCCGAGGCATTGATACAGGTGAGCGCCGAGGCAACAAGCAGCACCACGGACGCCAGCGCGATCTTCAGTCTCATGCTGAACACCTCCGCAGACAGGTCACCACGGCCCATGACTGCGGCGCGCCGATTCGGACAAAAGACGACACGTCCTCACGTATCGTCCTGGGAGCATGAGGCAGCTTCTCGGGTCGCAGCGCAGAGAGCTTCTGGTCAAGTGGATCGAGCGCACAGGCTCGGTGTCCGCCCTCGAGGCAGCGACTGCCCTGGGGGCGAGCGTCCGGACGATTCAGCGGGACATTGAGGAACTGTCCACGCAAGGACGGCTCACCCGCGTTCATGGCGGCGCGGTCGGGGCTGGACGGCGTACGGCACCTGCCTCGGCGCAGCTGCGGCTGGGCATTCTGGTCCCGACCCGGGGTTACTGCTTCGATGCCGTTCTCGCGGGCGCGGAGCAGGCAGCGGCGGCCAGTGGCTGCACCTTGGTCGAAGCCGACTACGACTACACAGACGATCTCGCGGCCGCGCGCTACGCGCGGATCACCAGCCTGGAGCTCGACGGGCTACTCGTCACTCCGCACCTGCCGGCAGCCACCTGGGGTCAGCTGTGCCGCACCGACGTACCGGTTGTGCTGATCGAACGGCCCTGGGAGCTCACGTGGGTTCGCGACCTCGACCCGGCGACGTCCGTTGCCGCCGCCCGATCCCCCGTGGACCACGTGTTCACCGACCATGAGGCCGGATCCGTACTGGGCCTCGACCACCTCGCTGCCCTCGGACACCGGACGATCCACTGCCTCATCCGCGATACCCCGACCGCTCCTGCGTTGCTTCGGACAGCATCGGCGTACGGCGCCACGATCGCACCGGCACGCGACGTGACGCTCGGGATCACGCGCCTCCGACGATCCGCCGACCAGAGAAGTGTGCTGACGAGCGCGCTCGAACAGATCTTCCGCGATCAGGAGCCGACCGCGCTGTTCGTACACACCGACGAGGACGCGGTCGCCGCCCGGGAGTTCCTGCAGGACCGCGGCCTCGAGGTCCCCGGTGACGTGTCGATCCTGTCGTACGACGACGGGCTCCCCAGCAACCCCGCCGGCGGTCTGAGTGCCATCGCGCCGGACCGAGTCGCGCTGGGCAAACGCGCCGTCGAGATGATCATCGACCGCCTCTGCAGCCGAGGGCACCACACCCACGACGTCCACCCACCCACCAAACTCGCCATCGTCCCCCGCCTCCACCAGAGATCAACTACCGGAATGCAGATCTAAGGGACGCCCAGCAGGCGTAGGCCGGCTGCGGTGCCGGCGGCTGCTACGACTACCAGCACGAATGGCGCCTTGCGCCACGCGAGGACACCGCCGACCAGGACACCGGCTGGGCGGGCGATGCCTGCCGGGCCGTGGCCGTCGGTCAGCGCGGACGTGGCGACCAGCGCGGTCAGTAGAACGATCGCGGCCGCGGCGAGCAGCTGCTGCGCGCGCTCCGGCACCTCGAACCGGCTCCGCAACGCCGGCCCCGCGAACCGCATCGAAAAGGTGCCCACAGCAAGCACCCCGATCGCGACCAGCAGCAGTGGAGTGTCATTCATTGCGGGCATCCTCCAGCGCGGGCTTCCCGGCGCGATAGAACAGCAGGCCGGCCAGTGCGATCAGTACCGGCAGACCAGCCGGCAGGAACGGCGTTGCGATCAAGGCGATCACGACACCCACGAGCGCCGCCGTACGCGTCGATCGGTCGCGCAGAGCGGGCAGGACCAGCGCCAACAGCACCGCGGGGAACGCCGCATCGAGCCCGAAGACGTCGGTGTCGGTGATCACCGAGCCGGCCAGACCACCGATCACGACCCCGATGTTCCAGCAGACGAAGATGCCGATCCCGCCGGCCCAGTACGCCGCCCGCCGCTGCTCCGGCTCGTCCTGCCCCATCGCGAACGCGACGTTCTCGTCGGTCATCAGGTGACTGCCCGGCCAGCGCCGCCAGCCGGTGCCGATCACATCGCTGACCGCCAGCCCGAACGCGATGTGCCGGGTGTTCACCAGCAGCCCCGCGACCATCGCCGCGATCGGACTCCCGCCGGCCGCGACGATCCCGACGAACAGGAACTGCGACGCACCGGCGAAGACCACGATCGACAACACGATCGGCACCCACAACGGCAGCCCGCCGCCGACGCTGATCGCGCCGTACGACAGCCCGACGACGCCGTCGGCCAGGCAGACCAGGCCGATGTCGCGGGCGAGTCGCCGATCGAGTGTTCGCCATATCGAACGCATGGGCATTATGATGAACAGATCGTCCCTCGTTCGTCAAGCCGAACAACTAGACCGATGGAGCGAACAGCGATGGAAAACAGGGCCCCCCTCGACGTGATCGCGACCTCCCTGCGCCGGCACCGGGCCCGCGCCGGACTGTCCTTGACCGAGGTCGCGAAACGCGCCGGCGTCGCGAAGTCCACGCTGTCCCAACTCGAGTCCGGCACCGGCAACCCGAGCGTTGAAACCCTGTGGGCACTGGCCGTTGCCCTCGACACCCCGTTCGCGGCGCTGCTCGACCCGCCGCGCCCGAAGGTTCAGGTCATCCGCGCCGGTGAGGGCCCGGCGATCTACTCCGACCAGGCCGACTACAGCGCCACACTGGTCGCCTCCAGCCCGCCGAACGCGCGCCGCGACATCTATCGCATCGTCGTCGCCCCCGGCCCCGGCCGGAAGTCCGAGCCGCACATGCCCGGCGTCGTCGAACACGTCATCCTCGGCTCCGGCCGCGCACTCGTGGGCCCCACCGACGAGCCGATCGAGCTGCTGCCGGGCGACTACGTGGCCTACCCCGGCGACCTCCCGCACCTCTTCCAGGCCCTCGAAGAAGGCACAACAGCCACGCTCATTTCCGAGCATGTGTAACGTTAACCGCTCACCTCTGGACATCTACGCGCAGCTCTGCGCATCATCATCGAGAGAGCTCTCTAGCTGAAGTCCGCCCCACTTCGCTTGGAGGTAGCACCCCCGATGAGACTCAAGTCCTTACTGCTCTGCGCTCTTCTCGGCCTCGCCGCGGCCCTCGTCCCCGGCAGCGCGTCGGCGGTCGGCGTCACACCCGGCACCTACGTCAACTACACGTTCGACACCGCGTCGCTCACCCAGGCCGAGTTCAAGATGACGATCAACGCCTCCCCCGGCCGCGCGAACGTCTACTGGGCCAACCAGTTCGGCTTCACCGGCGGCGACGTCGGCGGGTACACCGGCATGCAGACGCACCGCGACGGCGGCGGCATGTTCCTGTACTCCCTCTGGAACTCGACCGCCTGGAAAGCCGGAGATGCAGGCACCTACTGCATCCAGTTCCAGGAGGACGGCACCGGCGGCAGTTGCCGCCTCGACCAAGCGCCGACCGCCGGCCACACCTACGCGTTCGCCGTCGCGAGCGAGGGCAGCGGCTGGTACGGCGTGACGGTCCGCGACCTCACCGCCGGTACGTCGTTCAAACTCGGCAGCCTGCAAACCGGCTCCGGGAACACGATCAGTACGTCGGGAATGGTCAGCTGGACCGAGTACTTCGACTGGAACAACGACAAGGCCACCTGCGACGACGAGCCGTACTCGAAGCTGACGATGAGCGCACCGACCAGCGGCAGCCTCACCGCGCACTTCACCGGCACGTCGGAGAGCAGCGGCTGCGCCGCGGACAGCCAGGTCACGCTGAGCGGATCGACCGCCGTCCAGGAGAACGGCATCGGCAACTCGGACTCAGGCGACATCCGCGGCAGCGGCGGCTGCCTGGACGTCTCCGGCTCGGACGGTACGACGATCCTGCTGTACACCTGCACCGGCGGCAACAACCAGAACTGGGTGCACGCGGAGAACTCCACGTTCCACGCCCTGTTCAGCTGCCTCGACGCGAGCGCAACCCAAGCCGGCACCGTGGTCCTCTACAGCTGCCACGGCGGCACGAACCAGCAGTGGACGCTGCCCGGCGACGGCACGATCCGGACCGGCGGCCGCTGCCTCACCGCACCAGCTGCCCTGGGCAACGCCGTGACTGTTGCCACCTGCAACAACTCGGCGGCGCAGCGCTGGACGGTCTGAGAACAGCACGACGCCCGGGACCGCCCATGGTCCCGGGCGTCGTTGCGAACACTCAGACCTTGCGGCCGACCGCGCCGACGATGCACTCCTCGACCTGGTTCAGCGGCTTGAGCCGCGGACCGTCCGGCCACCAGTCGTCGCAGAGCACCAGGCCCGGGGCGACCAGCTCCTGGTCCGGGAAGAACTCCATCAGCTCCTTCCGGGTGCGGAACCTACCGCTGCCCATCGGGCTGTGGATGAACTTCTCCTCCATCTTCCGGGCGACCTCGGAGTGTTCCGGAGTCTCCGGGTTGAAGAAGTGCGAAACCACCGTGTACGACCCGGGCACCACCGCGTCGACGTACTTCTGCATGATCTGCGCACCTTCGGTGCCGATGTAGTGGTGCAGCGTGCCGTTCTGGACCACGGCGATCGGCTCGTTGAAGTCGAGGAACTCGCGCACCTCGGGCTTGCTCAGCACCTCGTCCGGGTCGAAGATGTCGGCGCTGACGAACAGCGTGTTCTCGTTCTCCTCGAGCAGCGCGCGGCCGTGCGCGAGCACTACCGGGTCGTTGTCGATGTAGAGCACCTTGGCCTCGGGCTGGATCCGCTGCACGACCTGGTGGGTGTTCTCGGCGGTCGGCAGACCGGACCCGCAGTCGAGGTACTGCGTGATACCCGCCTGGCCGGCCAGGAAGCGGCAGGCGCGGATCAGGAAGTTCCGGTTCGACCAGGCCAGGTCCTGGGCCTGCGGCGCGGCGGCCTGGACCCCGCGCAGTACCTCGCGGTCGACCTCGAAGTTGTCCTTGCCGCCCAAGAAGGCGTCGTACACCCGGGCGATACTGGCCCGAGAGGTGTCCACGCCGACCGGGATCGAACTGGGTGCCTTGGTGGCGTCGACCATCAGTGAACCTCGCAGAGAGTGATCGGGAAGTCTGTTCGACCGACTCTACCGAGAGTACGGCGCGCTGAACACACCGTGTCGGCGCGGGCGGGTAGACATACTCACTCCCAGTTATGAAATGATCAGCTGCTGCACCCGAACCACTGCTGCTGGGAGGCCAGAGGTGACCGAGCCGGGGGCGTACGGCGGCCCGACCGCTCTGCGCATCATGCTCGGTGTGCACCTGCGCCGGCTACGCGAGGCCGCCAAGGTCAGCCGCACCGACGCGGGCTGGGCGATCCGCGGCTCGGAATCCAAGATCAGCCGCCTGGAGCTCGGCCGGGTCGGGTTCAAGGTCCGCGACGTCGACGACCTGCTGACGCTCTACAAGCTCGACGACGAAGAGGAACGCGACCGGCTGCTCACCTTGGCCCGCGATGCGAACAACCCGGGCTGGTGGCAACGGTACGACGACCTGACGCCGCAGTGGTTCCACTCCTACCTCGGTCTGGAGATGGCGGCCGATCTGATTCGTACGTTCGAGCTGCAGTTCGTGCCGGGTCTGCTGCAGACACCGGACTACGCGCGCGCCGTCGTACAACTCGGCCGGCAGGACCAACCGCTGTCGAAGGCCGAGCAGGATCGCCTTGTTTCGTTGCGAATGAGCCGCCAGGAAGTGTTGACGCGGCAACGACCCGCGCGGCTGTGGGCACTGATCGACGAGGCGGTACTGCGACGTCCGATCGGCAGCCGCGCCATTCTCAAGGCCCAGCTGGAGTTCCTCATCGAAGCGGCGCGCCGGCACAACGTGACGCTGCAGATCATCCCGTTCGACAAGGGCGGATACTCGGCGACCGGCGGTGCGTTCACGCTGCTCCGGTTCAACGACGCCGACCTTCCCGACATCGTCTACATCGAGCATCTGACCAGCGCCGTCTACCTCGACAAGCGCGAGGAACTGGACACGTACGTCGTCACCATGGACGCCGTGTCGATCACCGCGGCCCAGCCCCGCGAGACCGAATCCATCCTCCGCAAGGCGATCGCGGACCTCGACGGCTAGGACGGTTGCGCCCGGCGGGCCTCCACGGCTAGCGCGGTTGCGCGCCCGGTCCCGGGCGGAAGGCAACTTCGCGAGGGTCCGGTTCGTGGCCGCCCTCGCACTGCATGACGACCGTGACGCGCTCGCCGCAATCGCCGCGGTGGCGCGGCTCGATCGGCGGGCCGGAGTCGAGCGGCAGGTACTGGTCGGCCCACTGGATCATTGCCACCAGCACCGGGTAGAGGTCGATCCCCGCCTGGGTCAGCCGGTACTCCGAGCGTTCGCGCTGACCGGGCAGGCGATACGGGTGGCGGCGGATCAGGCCGCGCTCGATCAGGGCGGCGAGCCGCTCGGTGAGGACCTGACGCGGGACGCCGGCCCGGGCCCGGATGTCCTCGAACCGGCGGACGCCGACGAAGACCTCGCGCAGGACGTGAAAAGTCCACTTGTCGCCGAGGATGTCCATCGTCCGGGAGATCGTGCAGTTCTCCGTGGACCAGTTCATCGCCTCCGGCACCTGTTCGCTCACTGCCGTACTCATGAGTTCATGATAAGTCCGCTTGACAGACTCAGCCAAGTAGAGCGAGGCTGAATCCGTGAACCAGACTCAGACGAGACCGCCACTCGTCCGCCGCGCCGGCGAACCCGACGCGGACGAGCTGGCGCGAATGCTGTCCGGGCTGACGGACCTCAGCCGCTACTTCCGGTTCCAGACCGCGATCGGTACGCCGCCACGCCAAGCGTTGCTGCTGCGGATGCTGTGCCCGACCGGCACGGCCTTCGTCGCAACCCGCGACGAGACGATCGTCGGCCACGCGATGTGGGCCTGGGCCCCCGGCGAGTCGACCGCCGAACTAGCGGCCGTGATCGCCGAGGACGACCAGCGCCACGGGCTCGGGGTCCGCATGCTGTCCATCGCCGCCGCAGACGCGATCGCGGCCGGCGCGACGCACTTCCTGTTCGTCGTCAGCGCCGCCAACGAACGCTCAATCCGAATGGTCCGCCGCCGCTGGCCAGACGCAACGGTAGAACGCGACGGCGCCCTCCTGACCTTCGTAGCCCCAGCCCGCCTACCGAACCACCCGAAAGAACGCCCGGCGGTCGTCGACGAGCAGATCGGGTGCGACGAAGCGTCCGCCCCGCATGAACGCCGACCGATCGACAACGCGGTGCCAGCCATCTAGCCGGCACCTCAGATCCTCGCAGCCGGTTCACGGGACCGCAGACACGCCTGTAGTTGCTGGAGACAGGAAATAGCCTGTCTCCGGTCTCCGTTTCCTGTCGCTAGCCCCACCAGCGCGCCCGCTGGTCTAGCGGACCAGGCGGAAGAACGTGCGGATGTCGTTGACGAGGAGGTCGGGGGCCTCGAGGGCGGCGAAGTGGCCGCCTCGGGGGAACTCTGACCAGTGGATGATGTGGTGCCGGCGTTCAAGGACGCGGCGGATCGCTGGGTCGGTCGGGAAGACCGCGATGCCCGTCGGCACGCCCGGCTTCATGTCGTCGGCGGTTTGTCGGTTCTCGTAGTACAGGTTGGCGGAAGTTGCGCTGGTGTTGGTGAACCAGTAGATCGAGACGTCCGTCAGCAGGTGATCGAGGTCGACGGCGTCCTCGGGTAGTTCGCGTTCCGGGTCGGTCCACTCCCAGAACTTCTCCAGGATCCACGCCAACTGCCCGACCGGCGAGTCGCTCAGCGCGAACGAGACCGTCTGCGGCCGAGTCCCTTGCAACTCGGCGTACCCGGTGCCGACCGCACGCAACCGCTCGGCCCCAGCGAGCCGCTCACGCTCGACGTCGTTCAACCGCTCGCGATCTCCCGGTTCGAGCGCCGGATACGCCAGTCCGCCATTGATGTGTACGCCGACCACGTGCGCCGGATCCACCTGTCCCAGCAGGGGCGAGACGACCGATCCCGTGTCGCCGCCTTGCGCCCCGTACCGCTCGTACCCCAGGCGACGCATCAGCTCCGCCCACGCGCGGGCGATCCGCCCGTGATCCCAGCCGGACGTCAACGGCACCGAGAACCCGTGCCCCGGCACGGACGGCGCGACGACGTGGAACGCGTCGCGCGGATCCCCGCCGTACGCCGCCGGATCGGTCAACGGCCCGAGCACCTCGAGGAACTCGGCCACGGACCCCGGCCACCCGTGCGTCAGCACCAACGGCAACGCACCCGGCTCCGGCGACCGCACGTGCAGGAAGTGGATCGTCTGCCCGTCGATCTCGGTCGTGTACTGCGGATACTCGTTGAGCCGCGCCTCCCAGGCCCGCCAGTCGTACGCCGCCCACCGCTCGACGACCCGCCGCAGATAACCGACCGGCACCCCCCGCTCCCACCCGTCCCCAGGTAGTTGCCGAGGCCAACGAACCCGCTCCAGCCGACCCCTCAGTTCCGCGAGCTCCGCATCCGGCACCGCGATCCGGAACTCAGAGATCATGCGCCCGCTCGTGCAGCGGCTCGTACAGCCCGACCTCGCCCCCACCCGGCAACCGGAACGCCGTCAGCACACCCCATTGCTGCCGCTCGACCGGCCGCACGAACTCGACGCCGAGCGCCGACAGGTCTGCCATCGTCTGCTCGAGGTTGTCGCACATCAACAGCATCTCGTGCGACCCGGTCTCCGCCGGATGCAACGCGACTTCGGCCGGCGGCAGCTTGAAGATCAGCCACCCGTGCCCCGCGTCCACGGACGGGTACTCCAGCACGTCCCGGAAGAAGGCTCGGTCCGCGTCGGCGTCGGTGCTGTAGATGATCACATGCGCTCCGTTGATCATCTTGAGCACTGTAGCCGGGAATACCGACAGTGGCTGGGCAGGTTGCCGAGAAGGTGATCCTCCTGACTGGCGCAACGGGCAACGTCGGCCGCGAACTGGCCGCGCTACTGCCGGAGGCGCGTCCTCTCGACCGCTCCTCCGGTGCCGATCTCGCCCGGCCCGAGACGCTCGATCTGGAGGGCGTCGACTCCGTCTTCCTGGTCTGGCCGTTCCTCACATCCGACGGTGCGAATGCGGTGCTGACCAAGATCGCGCAGCATGCGCGGCGGGTTGTCTATCTGTCGTCCTCGGCAGTCCGGTTCGGGGCTGACACGGATCCGATCACGCGGCTGCATGCCGATCTGGAGAAGGCCGTGCAGGCGTCCGGGCTGGAGTGGACAGTCCTGCGCGCGGACACGTTCGCGTCCAACGCACTCGGTTGGGCGGGGCAGCTCAAGGCCGGCGACGTCGTACGTGGACCGGACAGCGCCGCCACCGCGGTGATCGACCCCGCGGACATCGCCGCGGCCGCTGCCGCCGTACTGCGTGATTCGCAACCCGGCACCACCCACACGCTGACCGGTCCCGACGTACTCAGCCGGGCCGATCAGGTGCGGATCCTCGGCGACGTGCTCGGCCGTGAGTTGACGTTCGACGCGACCCCGTTCGACGACGCGCGATCGCAACTGCTCGCGGACGGTCGCCCGCCGGCGCTCGTCGAGGCGCTCATCGGCAGCGCCCAGAACCGCCCAGTCTCCGACCTCATCACCACGACCGTCCAGGACCTCACCGGCCGGCCCGCACGCAGCTTCCGCGCCTGGGCCGACCGGAATCTCGCAGCCTTCGGCTGATCAGTCCTCGACGACGATCGCGAGGGCCGGGCAGACGGCCGCTGCCTGGTGGACGTCGGCGGCGAGATCCTCCGGTGGGTTGTCGTTGAGAAGGACGACGATGCCGTCCTCGTCACGCTGGTCGAAGACGTCGACGGCCGCGGTGACGCACTGCCCCGACGCGACGCACTTGTCCTGGTCGATGATGATCTTCATAGTGGCTCCTCTGATTACCAGGTGACGGGCAGCGAGTGGACGCCGTACACGGATCCGTCGTGCTTGAACGGGATCTCGTCCAGCTCGGCCGCCCGGCGCAGGGTCGGAATGCGGCGGTAGAGGGTGCTGTAGACGACCTGCAGCTCCATCCGCGCCAGTGGTTGCCCCAGGCACTGATGTACGCCGAAGCCGAACGCCACGTGGTGCCGGGCGTCGCGGTGCAGGTCGAGCGTGTCCGGGTCCGGGAACGCCGACGGGTCCCGATTGCCGATGTCGTTCGGGAAGATCAGGCCCTCGCCGGCCTTGATCACCTGGCCGTCGAGCTCGATGTCCTCGAGCACTGCGCGGCGGCGGCCGTTGTGGGTGATGTTCAGGTACCGCAGCAACTCCTCGACCGCACCCGCGACCACCTTCGGATCATCGGTTTCCTGCAACACGGCCAGCTGCGGCGGGTGCTCCAGCAGCGCAAGGGTGCCGAGGGCAATCATGTTGGCGGTGGTCTCGTGCCCGGCGAGAAGCAGCAGCACGCCCATCCCGGCCGCGTCCTGTCGGGCCAGTTCACCGGCCTTGACCCGCTCGGTCAGCCCGGACAGCAGATCGTCGCCCGGGTTCTCGAGCTTCTCGCCGACCAGGTTGTACAGGTAGGCGCCCAGATTGCCGTGCGCCTGACCGCGCTCCTCGGGCGTCGCGGTGAGACTGATCAACTGCTTGCTGTTCTGCTGGAAGAAGTCGTGGTCCGCGTACGGGACGCCGAGCAGCGTGCAGATCACCAGCGACGGCACCGGCAGCGCGAACGCTTCCATCAGGTCGACCGGCTTCGGTCCGGCCAGCAGGTCGTCGATCAGCCCGTCGACGATCTTCTGCACCGCCGGGCGCATCGCCTCCACCCGCTTGATCATGAAAGGCGCGGTGACCATTCGGCGCAGCCGGGCGTGCTCCGGATCGTCCATCAGGATGAATCCGATCCCGACACCGTCGTCGGACTTCGGCGCCATCGCGGTCTGGCTCGGATACCCGGGAGTGGAGACGTCCGCACTGAGGCGCGGATCGGCGAGCAGCTTGCGCTGATCGGCGTACCGCGTGACCAGCCAGGCGGTCTTGTCGAAGACCTGCACCTTGACCAGGGCCGCCTCGTCCTGCAGCTCGCGCAGCTTCGGCGGTGGATCGAACGGGCAGCCTTCCGCCCGGGTCATCGGATAGACAGGAGTAGTCATACAAGTCCTTCCCCAGAGAGGTCTTACGCGTGCACCAGGTGGTGCCGGTGCAGGCGGGTCTGTTTCGGCATGTTCCAGCCGAGGACGGCGACGACACGGCGGTCCCGGCGGTAGTGGACGACGAACCGGCGTTCGTCGAGGTTGCCTTCAGCAACGGTCACTTCGGCGGCTTCCGACGGCCGGCCGTGGACCTGGATCTTGGTGGCGAACTGGTCGGTCCAGAAGTACGGCACTGGGCGATAGGGCTGTGCGTCGCCGAGGATGTTCGCCGCGACACAGGCCGCCTGCTCGGTGGCGTTGGTCCGATTCTCCAAGCGCAGCAGGGAGTCCTCGTGCTGCCATCGCGCCACGTCACCGGCCGCGTAGATCCCTTCGGCCGCACGGCAGCGGGCATCACACACCACCCCGTTGTCGAGCCGCAGGCCGCTGTCCGCGAGCCAGTCCGTCGCGGGCACGGCGCCGAGCGCCACAACGACGACGTCAGCGGGCAGCACCTCACCGGTCTCCAGCCGTACGCCGGTCACCCGGCCGTCCTCGTCCGTCAGCCCGGTCACCGCCGTACCGAGCTTCAGATGCACCCCCTCGGAGGCGTGCAACTCCTCGAGCAGCCCGGCAACCACCGGACCGAACTGGCTCTGCAACGGCGCCGCCTGCGGCCCGGCCATCGTGACGGACAGGCCCATTTTCCGCGCCGTAGCAGCGATCTCGGCCCCGAGTACGCCGTCACCCACGACGACCACCCGGGATGCCTCCAGCAGGTCCTTCCGCAGCGCGGCGGCATCGTCCAACGTCCGCAGCACATGGACCCCGTCGAGCCCGCCCTGGTCCGGCAGCACCCGGGCTCGCAATCCGGTCGCGATCACCACCGCGTCCGCCTGCAGTTCCCGTCCCGACGCCGTGTGCACGGTACGACGCTCCACGTCGAGGCCGACGGCGGAGTCACCGAGAACGAATTCGGCCTCGAGCGCCGAGAGCATCGTGTCCGGCCGGAGCCTGGTCCGGTCCTCGTCCCAATCCCCGCAGAGGAACTGCTTGGACAGCGGCGGCCGGTCGTACGGCAGATGCCATTCGGCACCGAGAACCGTGATCGGTTCTCGATATCCCTTGCGCCGAAGGGATTCCACCGTCGACAACCCGGCCGCGGACGCACCGACGACCAGCACACTCATGCAGTCACCGGAGCGGTCCACAGACCGACGATGCCGTCGATGAGCCCGTCCGCCATCTCCTGCCAGGTCGCTCGCGCGGTCGGCGTGCCCTCGGCCAGGGCCCGTTCGAACTCGGCGGTCATCTGGATGATCAGATGCCGGGCCATGTCGTTGCGTTCGAGCCTGACCGGCAACGGCAGGTTGGCCAGGCAGACATTGAGGCCTTCCAGGAGCTGCTGCAGTGTCGGTGAGGTGAGCGACTCCTCGATCTGGATCTGCCGCAGTGACGGATCGTTCATCAGCTGGGCGCTGAACCTGGCCAGCCAGCACGGCGTGCCGAGGCTGCCCATGTGGTCGGTGGCGGACCGCACCAGAACGGTCACCCAGTCCCGCACGTCCGGCGTCGGCCCGAGCTCGGCCAGCAGCTCCTTGCGCCGCTCCTCGATCGGCTCGGAGTGCTTGCGCACGATCGCCCGAACCAGATCCGTCTTGGTCCCGAAGTGGTAGCCGACCGCAGTGTTGTTGCCCTGCCCGGCCGCCTCGCTGATCTGCCGGTTCGACACCTCGTGCACACCGCGCTCGGCGAACATCCGCTCCGCCGTGGTCAGGATCAGCTCGCGGGTGGCGTTCACCCGCACCGCTCGCACGTCTTTCGCCATCATCATCACCACTTCACCGGCACTTCCCGGAGCCCACCGACTGCGAGCCCCTCAACCGGACGTAAGTGGATCGCATCGACCGGCGGGATCGGGTAGTCCACGATCTCGTCACTGTCCGTCACTGGAAATCACCTCCGAGTTGATTTCCTCTCCAGCTTGCCCGCTGGACTTGTTTAAGTCAACTGCCTGACTTAACGTATGGTTGCACAAACCAACTATCTAGTTGTCCCGGAGGCTCCCGATGTCCGCTACCCCCACCGACCTGGGCGAGGCGCCACCAGCGCCGGTACGCACCGGTGCCGTCGTCCCGGTGCTCGCCTCGGCCGGTATCACGGTCGCGCTGATGCAGACCCTGGTGATCCCCCTGGTCCCTGAGCTGCCGCGCCTGCTGAACGCCTCGGCCGCCGGCACCGCCTGGGCGATCACCGCAACGCTGCTCGCAGCCGCGGTCGCGACCCCGATCATGGGCCGCCTCGGCGACATGTACGGCAAGCGCCGGATGCTGCTGATCAGCGTCGGCATGCTGATCGCGGGCTCGGTCGTCGCCGCACTCAGCAGCTCGCTGGTGCCGATGATCGCGGGCCGCGCCCTGCAGGGCCTGGCCGCGGGTGTGATCCCGCTCGGCATCAGCATCATGCGCGACGAACTGCCGTCCGAGAAGCTCGGTACGGCGACCGCGCAGATGAGCGCCTCACTCGGCGTCGGCGGTGCGCTGGGCCTGCCCGCGGCCGCGTTGCTCGCGGAGAACTTCAACTGGCACACGCTGTTCTGGCTGTCGGCCGCCCTCGGCGCGATCGTGTTCGTGCTGGTAGTGCGGTTCGTCCCGGAGTCGGCGGTACGCTCCGGCGGCCGGTTCGACGTACCCGGCGGGCTGGGGCTTTCGATCGGCCTGATTTCGTTGCTGCTGGCAATCTCTCAGGGAGCCGACTGGGGCTGGACCGACGGGCGGACGCTCGGCCTGTTCGCGCTCGCGGTGGTCGCGTTGCTCACCTGGGGCTGGTGGGAGCGTCGTACCAGCGAGCCGCTCGTCGACCTGCGCACGACCGCTCGTCCGCAGGTGCTGCTGACCAACCTGGCGTCGATGGTGTTCGGGTTCGCGATGTTCGCGATGTCACTGGTGCTGCCGCAGCTGCTACAGATGCCCAAGGCAACTGGTTTCGGGCTCGGCCAGTCGATGCTGGCATCCGGCCTGGTGATGGGCCCGTCGGGTCTGATCATGCTGGTCGCCGCACCCTTCTCGGCGAAGATCTCCAAGACCCGCGGGCCGAAGGTCACGCTGATGCTCGGCGCACTCGTGGTCGCGGCCGGGTACGGCGTGGGCAGCGTGCTGATGAGCTCGGTCTGGCAACTCGTGCTGGTGTCGCTGCTGATCGGCGCGGGCATCGGCCTGGCGTACGGCGCGATGCCCGCGCTGATCATGAGCGCGGTACCGGTCTCGGAGACCGCGGCCGCGAACAGCTTCAACACCTTGATGCGGTCGATCGGCACCTCGGTGTCCAGCGCGGTCGCCGGCGTGATCCTCGCGAACCTCACGATCAGCCTCGGCGGCTACACCCTGCCCTCGCAGAGTGGCTTCCGGGTCGTCCTGCTGATCGGCGCCGGCGCGGCGTTGACTGCACTGGCCATCGCCTCGTTCATCCCGACCCGCCGGGCCGAGGCCCCGGTCGCGATGGAGGCCGAGGTCGCGGCCCGGGCCTAGGCGAGGAAGGCGAGGGTGCGCTCGAGCACGAGCTTCGCCGCAGCCTCGTCGTAACCGGGGAGGGATGAGTCGGCGAACAGGTGCTCTTTGCCTGGGTACAGGAACAGTTCAGCTTTGTCGGTGGTGGCGACCAGGGCCTTGGCAGCGTCCAGGTCGCCGCCTTCCTCGGTGAAGAAGGGGTCCTCGTCCATGCCGTGAACCTGCACCGGTACGCCGTCCGGCCAGGAACCGAACTCCTCGACAGGCAGACACGAGTAGTAGAAGAGCGCGCCGACGGCCCCGGCGCGAGTCTGCGCCAACTGCTGGGCAGGCACGACACCGAGCGAGAACCCGGCGTACACGACGTTCGACGGCAGGCTCTGCGCCGCCTGGACTCCGCGCTCCGCGATCACACCGAAGCCGGTGGCCCGCGCGTAGTCCATCCCCTCATCAAGCGTCGCGTAGGTGTTGCCCTCGTACAGGTCCGGCGTGTGCACGGTGTGGCCCGCCTGCCGGAGCTCGTCGGCGAACGCCTTCACCCCTTCGGTCAGCCCCTGCGAGTGGTGGTACAGCACGACCTCGGCCATCATCAGCTCCAATGATCCAAATATCCCGAACAATCCGCGATGCTAGTCTATTCGAACCATGTCGATCAACAGACCGGTACCGGATTACGAGCTCGCGGACACCGTCAAGCTGACCACCGCGGAGCAGGTGCGGGCGATCAGTGATCCGCTCCGGACGACGATTCTCGGGCTGCTGCACGAGCGGGCCGCGACCGTGACGGAGCTGGCCACGGCGGTCGGGCGGCCGAAGAGCACGGTCGCGCACCACGTGAAGGTGCTCGCCGACGCGGGCATCCTGCAGGTGGTCCGGACCCGGCGGGTGCGGGCGATCGAAGAGCGGTTCTACGGGCGTGCCGCGCGGATGTTCTTCGTCGGACTCGGCCGGCAGGGCAGCGACGGGCAGCTGCCGCACGACTTCAACGACTTCGAGGTCGCGGCCGAGGAGTCCAAACCCGCGTACGACGCGGGTGAGATGCGCTCTTTCATCCGGCACGCCCGCATTCCCGAGGAGCGTGCCGCGGAGTTCTGGCAGCAGGTGGACGCGCTGATCCACACCTTCGACCAGCTCCCCCGCGCCGGCGATACGACGTACGGCTTCACCGTCGGTCTCTACCCGATCGGCGACTACCCGACGCTGCCGCCGGCCGAAGACGAGGCCTGATCCTCCCCTGAACCCTCTTCCGTCGCGAATCGGTCGAGTACGCCGATCAACCGGTCGAGGACGTCACGAGCGACGGCGTACTCGTCCTCGCCGAACTCGTCGGCGAAGCGGCGCTCCAGCTCGCCCAGGTACCCGAATCCGTCGCCGGCCACGTCCAGTCCGTGCTCGGAGTACGTCACCACCTTCGCCCGGCCGTCGTTCGGGTCGGAGCGCATCTCCAGCAGGTCGAGCGCGACCATGTCGCGGATCACCTCACCCATCGACTGCCTGGTGATCCCGGCCCGGGCTGCCATGTCGGCGGCTCGGGCGCCGTCGGAGTGCAGAAAGCCGAAGACCGAGTTGTGGGCCATCTTCACCTCGGTGTGCCCGTCGGCGTGGGCGCGCCGGACCATGTCGGACTGCAGCGCGCGGTTGGCTCGCTCGACCAGCGCGATCAGCGGCTTCCGATCGAGTCGCGGGACCTGAGGCCTTGACATGTCGTAAGGATACCTTCCAATATTTTGACAGGAAGCCTTACGGTATCAGGGAGGGTCCGATGGAGGCCAGGGAACTGCACCCGGTGGTGGCCGGTCTGTTCGCGCGGGGGCGGCGGCGGACGGTCCGGGTCGCGATCGAGCAGGAGTACGTCGTCGCCGCGGCCGACGGCGGCGTGGTGCCGATCGAGGAGGTGCGGCGGGCGGCGGAGGGATCGCTCGCGGCGCCGTACGTCAGCTTCGAACCCGGCGGCCAACTCGAACTGAGCCTGCCGCCGTCGCTCGATCCGATCGGCGACCTGCGTTCGCTGACTGCCGACCTCCGGCGTCGGCTCGCCGGGATCACACTGCGGGCGATCCCGGTCGACCCGCGGCAGGACGTGCCGTTGCAGTTGACCTCGGCGCGGTATGTCGCGATGCAGCGGCACTTCGACCGCATCGGGCCGGCCGGTCGGCGGATGATGCGCCGTACCGCGTCCACCCAGATCTGTCTGGACTGGTGGCCGGGACAGACCGGGATCGAACAGTGGCGGGTACTCAACCTGGCCGGGCCGTTCCTCGCAGCCCGTTTCAACCGCAGCGACCGGCTGGCGACCTGGCTGGAGGTCGACCCGGCGCGTACCGCGTTCGACGACAGCCTGCTGCGCGACGAGGACCCGGTCACGTCGTACGCCGCCTTCGCCGCGGCCGCCACGGTCTTCGTCGACGGGCCGGTCGGGCACGTGAGCACCCTGTTCCCACCTGTCCGCCCGCGCGGGACGTACCTCGAGGTGCGCTTCCTCGACGCCGACGAACCGGACGTGGTCGAGCGAGCGGTCGGCGTACTCAAGCAGCTCATGTACGACGACGTACGTCGGCGCGACGTGCTGCGGGCGCTCGAAGGGTCTTCTTCCGCAGAGCTGTGGCGCGCGGCGGCTGCCGGCGTACTGGATCAGGAGGTGGCGGCAGCGTGAGCGAGCGAAGCGAGTTCACTTACAAGCACAGCGGGTCTCGCCGCGCAGCGGCGCCCGGAGCGAAGCGAGGACGTCGATGAGCGGGGTGCTGTTCGTGACCGACCCGTTGGCCGGTCTGCAGGGCGATATCGACGCCAGCGTCGGTTTGATGGATGCGACGCAGGACCTGGGATTCGACATCTGGTGCTGCGGTCCGGAAGAACTCGCGGTCGTCGACGGCCGGGTGTGCGCGCGGGCTCGCCGGATCCGGCTGCGGCCTCGAGTCGCCGGTGGTGACCATCGGTGGATCGTGGACTCGACGTGGTGGGACGAGCTCGGCACCGCGGTCGTCGATGTCGCGTCGTTCGAGGTGGTTCACCTGCGGATCGATCCGCCCGTCGACACGCGATACCTGCACACGACGTACCTGCTCGACCTCATCGAACAGGCGGGCACGCGGGTGATCAATCGGCCGGAGGGGATCCGGGCGATGCACGAGAAGCTCGTCGCGCTGCAGTTCCCCGAGTTGTGCCCGCCGACATACGTCGGGGCCGATCCGCAGGCGCTGCGGTCGTTCGTGCGCAGCGTCGGCACGGCCGTCGTGAAGCCGGTCGACGGGTTCGCGGGGATCGGTGTCTGGCTCGTGCGCGACGACCGGAGCGCGATCGCGTTGCTGGAGTCGGCCACGCACGGCGGGCGACAGCACGTGATCGCCCAGCAGTTCCTGCCGACAGTTGCACAGGGCAACAAGCGGTTGTTCCTGCTGGACGGCGAGATCGTCGGGGCGGTCCTTCGGCGGCCGGCCGTCGACGACTTCCGGATCGGGCCGCCGGTCGCACCGGCCGAGATCGACGACCACGACCGCGCGATCGTCGCCGTACTCGGACCAGTACTGCGCAGGCACGGCCTGGTCATCGCCGGCCTCGACGTGATCGACGGCCGGCTGATCGAGGTCAACGTCACCTGTCCCGGCGGCATGCACAAAACCGACGCCCTGCTCGGGACCCACCTCAACCACACCATCGTCAGCAGTCTGTTCAGAGGAGCACTGGTATGAGCACCGTCACCGTTGTCTGTATTGCCCTGCTGGGCATCCTGTTGTTCCTGCTCGGTGCCAACGTCACCCGCAACCGCGCCCTCCGCGGCGGCGGCAACCAGCAGCCGACCGATCCGACCGACCGGCTGCTGATCGCGGTCCGCGCGCACGGCAACGCGGCCGAGTACATCCCGACGATGATCGTGCTGCTGCTGGTCTGCTCGACGCTGTCCGACAGCAGGCTGATCGACGTACTCGCCATCGCGGCCGTCGTCGTCCGGTTCACGCACGCACTCGGCATGTTGCGGTCCGCCTCGCTGGCGACACACGGCCCGCTCCGCGATGTCGGTGCCATGGGCACCTATCTCGTCGGGGTCGCGCTCGGCGTCACCGCGATCGTGACGATCTGAAAGCGGTCGGAGTGGAGCCGGTGAGCTGGCGGAACACCCGCGCGAAGTGCTGGCTGGAGCTGAAGCCGAGGCTCAGTGCGAGCGCGGTGATGGTCACGTCGCTAGATTCGAGGAGTTGGCGAGCGCGGTCGATCCGGCGTTCGTTGAGGTAGCGGTGCGGTGGCTGGCCGAGCTCACCGGCGAACAGCTCGGCCAGGTACGCCGGGGCGAGTCCGACGCGATCCGCCAGCTCCTTCAGCGTCCAGTGCTCGTGGAACTCCTGGTCCAGCAGGCGTTTCACCGTCCGTACAGCGGGATGCATCGCGAGCTGCGGTACGGCGGCCGGCGCCAGCGACCGGGAGACCGCGAGCACCAGGTGGTCCACCGCGAGCGCCAGTCCCGTCTCGGCGTACTCGTACCGCGTGGTCAACTCCCGGACCAGCTGCGCGAACGCGTACGCCAGCTCGCCGGCCTCCTGATGTACGACGGTCCGCGGCATCCTGAGTCCCGGGTGACGCCTGCCGACTACCTCCAGGTCGATCGCGGCGAAGTAGAAGTGGTGATTGCCGGACCGGCCCGCAAGGTGATGGGTCATCCCGGGCGGTACGGCGAACAGGTGTCCTGGATGCAGTGCGTAGCTCTCACCGCCGGCGACCCAGTGCGTGGTGCCGTGCTGCTGTAGGTAGATCTCCCACACCGGATGGTCGTGCGGCTCGATCAGGAACTGCTCGGGCACCCACTGCTCGCCTGCGTGCAGCAGGCCGCTGCCCGGCGCAAAGCCGTCGGCGTGGAAGCCGGCGCGAAGCCCACTAGGGCGATGCAGGGACACCTGAAGATTGTGCCCAGTTGCCTGAACATCGGCAACGCCAATGGGGTCGATCAGTTCCTAGGTTGATCGTCATGGACGCTGACGACATTGCCTTCTACCGCGAGCACGGTTACTGGATCTCGCCGCGGATCGTGCCCGACGACGTACTGGATGCGGCCGAGCGCGGGATGCAGCGGTTCTACAAGGACGATCACGATCAGGCGCTGCCCGACGTACCGGCGACTCGTGGCTGGCGGCCGGAGGACGGCGACGTACTGCGGAAGAATGACTACTCGTCGCTTCGAGTGGACGAACTGGCCGCGCTGGTTCGGCACCCGGCGATCGCCGCGACGGCGGCTGCGTTGTCCGGGGCGGCGGGCATCCGACTGTGGCATGACCAACTGCTGTTCAAGCCGCCGGGAGGATCTGCGGGGGTCGGGTGGCACACGGACCGGCAGTACTGGCAGTCGTGTACGTCGGACGAGATGCTGACCGCCTGGGTCGGGTTCCACGACGTCGACGAGGTGAACGGCGCGGTGGCGTTCATGCCCGGCAGTCATCGGTGGTCCGTGACCGGGCTGGACTTCTTCTCGCAGGACGCGGCGGGGCTGGAGGCGTCGATCGTCGCGCAGGGGTTCGACCCGACTCCCGTCGTACCGCGGATGCGGCGTGGGCAGGTCAGCTTCCACCATTGCCGGACCGTGCACGGCAGCTCGGCCAATCTGAGTACGGCGCCGCGCCGTTCGCTCGCGATCCATCTGCAGCCGCTCGACAACCGCTGGCGCCCCGGCGCGAGCCACCCGAACGACACCCTCGTCGGCCACAACCCCGACCCCGACTACACCGATCCGGCGATCCAGCCACAACTCTGGCCAGCCGGCTAAGCCTTGTCCTTGACGAGGTCGCCCTGTTTCATGATCGCCGCGAAGGCGGTCTCCGGGGCGGCCAGCAACTGGATGTCGTCCAGCGGGTTGCCGTTCACGAGGATCAGGTCGGCGAGTGCGCCTTCCTCGACGACTCCGAGAACACCCGGGTACGGATTCCGGGCGGCGGACAGCGACAACAGTTCGGCGTTGGTGACGGTCGCCATCGTCAGCACCTCGGCCGGCGTGAACCAGCGCGTCATCTTGGCGAGCTGCTTGCCCTGCTTGACTGCGAGCGACGGGTCGAACAAGGTGTCGGTCCCCCAGGCCAGCCGGACGTCGTGCTTCTTCGCCAGCTCGTACGCCGTTTCCGTCCCGGTCACCATCTGCTCGAACTTCGACCGGCTCCCCGGCGGGACGGGAGGTGCGTCCTCGTCGTCCAGGAAGGGCTGGAGCGACCACCAGACGTCGTTCTCCGCCATCAGCTCGACGGTCTCGTCGTCGAGCAGCTGACCGTGTTCGATGCACCTGACCCCGGCCCGGATCGCCTGCTGGACCGCGCGCGGCGTGTAGGCATGCACCATCACGTAGGTTCCCCAGTTCTCCGCGGCCTCGACCGCCGCGTGCAACTCGGCCTCGGTGTACTGCGTGACGTCCAGCGGATCGTACGACGACGCGACGCCGCCGCCTGCCATGAGTTTGAGCTGCGAGGCGCCGAGCATGAGCTGCTCACGCGCGGCCTCGAACACCGCGCTGACACCGTCGGCGATGCGGACGGCACCCACCAGCTCGGCATGGCTCAGGTAGCCGGTACGACCCCGTGGGATCTCGTGCCGGGCCCGGAAGTCACCGTGCCCACCGGTCTGCGAGATCATCGCCCCGGAAGGGTAGATCCGCGGCCCCGGCACCAGGCCGTCGTCGATCGCTTGCTTCAGCCCGAGCGACGGGCCGCCGGCGTCCCGGACCGTGGTAAAGCCGCGCAGCAACGTGTCCCGCGCCGCGGCCGCCGCGACGATGTGCAGGAACCCGACATCGCCCGTCAACGCGGTCATCAGCGGCACCGAGGCGAAGATCGCGTGCCAGTGGGCATCGATCAGTCCCGGGATCAGCGTCCGCCCTTCGCCGGGTACGACGCGCGCACCGGCAGGGATCTCGGCCGTCGGCGAGATCTTGTCGATGACTCCGTCGCGGACGACCACCTGCGTCGGATCCCCGACACTGCCGCGACGTACGTCCAGCACTCGCACCTGATCAAACACGGTCGGCTGTCCCTGGTCCGAAGTCACGGCGGCACCTCTCGCGATGGGTTCCCATCTCGAGAGTAGGACCGTCCAGGTCAGGACTGCTCATCCGATCTGGAGGAGGAAGCCGCGACTCCGGACTGTCACCCGACGTCGGTCGGGTCGAACGGTGGGACCTGCAGGACTTCGAGAATGTTGACTCCGAGCATGTCGAGGTGGTTCAGGATGCCGGCCAGCGCTGCCTGGTCGGCGAGGTACCCGTGGAGCACGGTCTGCACCGGCTCCGGATCCACCGCCAGTGCGGGAAACGCTTCGGTCAGCTCCTGCGACAACGTGCCCTGCACCCGGATCACGTAGTGGCCCATGGCAACGCCCCCTTTCCCGGCGCCACCCACTGTTCCGGAGCAGCGGCGGCAAGGCATCACCCTTCCCGGGCGATGGGTGGTCCGGACCACGTCGGCTCCCCCGGATCGTGGGAGGCCGGCGCGCCGATCCGGCGGCAGGGTGGTGGAGTGGCCGACCCCTCACCGCGACCGGAATCGACCCGCAAGGCGACGCGGCGCCGAGTCCCCAAGACGCTGGTACGCGTGGGTCGGCTGCTGCTCGTCGCCGTCGTCGCCTGGCTGTTGCTGCGGCTGCTGCGGGCCATCGACTGGAGCCAGGTCGGCTACGCGATGACTCACCTGAGCCCGTGGCAGGTCATGGTGATCCTCCTCGTCCTGCCGATCCGCCGGTTCGTACTCGCGGCTCCGCTGGCACTGTTCGTGACCGGGCTCGGCATACCGCGTGCCATGGTCAACGACGTCGCGGCCAGCTCGGTAGCGACGATCGCGCCGTCGCCGGGCGATGTCGTCGTACGGCTGGCAATGCTCCGATCGTGGGGCATCGACGCGCAAGCGGCGGCGTCCGGACTGACGCTCAGCACGCTGCTGTTCTACATCGCCCGGCTGGCCGCGCCGGTTCTCGGGTTCGTCATCTTCTGGATCGGCCGGACCTTCTACGCACCGTTCGGTTGGGCAGCACTCGTTTTCGGTACCGGGGCCGCCGCGTTGCTGGCCGGCCTGATCTACGCCGTACGAGCAGAGCGGACTGCCGCGGCGCTCGGACGGACGCTCGGTTCGCTGATCCGAAGAGTGCGGCCGGCCGGCAACGGACCGGACGAGTGGGCCGAGCGACTGGTCGACTTCCAGGCCCAGAGCGCGGGGCTCCTGAAAGCGCAGGGCCCGCTCGCGGTTGTCAGCTTGTGCGGTGTGGTCGTCGTGGAGGCGGGTGTCCTCGTGCTGTGCCTCGGCTTCGTCGGCATCCCGCTGAGCGGCGCCACCGTCCTGCTGCTCGCGTGCACCTTCCTCGTCATCTATCCATTCACCGGCCTGCCGCTGATGGGCGCGGGAGTGCTCGACGCGACCTACACGGCGTTCGTCTCGTCGCACAGTGACCTGGAGGCAACGACACTGGTCGCCGGACTGCTCGTCTGGCGGGTCGCTGTCCAGGTCGTACCGGTCGTGGTGGGCCTGCTGATGCTTGTGCGCTGGCGCCACCTCGATCGCCGGGCGGCGAGCCACCGTACGACGTGAGCGCCCAGATCACCTGGATCGGGTGAGCTGCCGGGCGCGCCGCAGACCTATCGTCGGGACGGGCCAGGAGCGCGTGACGCACGAGACTCCTGAGCGGACCAGAGGAGGTCGAGATGGACCAGGCCGACAACGGACCCCCGGCCGGACCCTCGACGAGCGGGCACCGCTTCCACCCCGCCCAGCTGCTGACGCTCGGTCTCCCGGTCGGCCTGGTGGCCGGCGCGCTCGTGACCGCGGTGATCTTCCTCGCCGTCGATCGCGGCGACAGCGCCGGCGCCTCATCGACCTCCGGCGGCGCAGATCCCGGTACGGCGATGTGCGCTGCGATCCCGGTCGCGGACCAGGTGCTGCCCTCGATCGTCACCATCTCGGCCCGTCGCGGCGCCGCCGCGGGAACCGGGTCCGGACAGCTGATCCGCAGCGGCGGGTACGTCCTGACCAACGACCACGTCATCTCGGTCGCCGCGGGCTCCGGCGGCGCGGTGTCCGTGCGGTACAGCGACGGCCGCACCTCCGACGCGACGATCGTCGGCCGCGATCCGAGTACGGACCTGGCCGTGCTGAAGGCGGCCGACGGCGCCGGCGACTATCCGGTCATCGAGCTCGGATCGTCCGGGTCTCTGCAGGTCGGCCAGCCGGTGATCGCCCTCGGTGCCCCGCTGGGGCTCAGCAGTACCGTCACGTCGGGCATCGTGAGTGCGCTGGACCGCTATGTGCCGGTGCCGGGTGACGCGGTGACCCATCACCTGATCGGTGCCGTCCAGACCGACGCGGCCATCAACCCCGGCAACAGCGGCGGCGCGCTGGTGGACTGCGACGGGCGCCTGGTCGGCGTCAACGCCGCGATCGCCACCGTTCCGGATGCCTCGGGCGCCGGCGGCGGCGGGAGCGTCGGCCTCGGCTTCGCGATCCCGATCGATCTGGCGAACCCGATCGCCGAACAGCTGATCAGCACCGGCAAGCCGGGGCACCCGACGACCGGCCTCCAGGTCCAGGAGATCCCGCCCGCGGTCGCGAAGGCCGCCGGGACACCGACCGGGCTGTTCGTGCTGGGGGTCGACGCCGGTGGCCCCGCGGTGCAGGCGGGCCTGCAGGCCGGCGACATCATCACCAAGGTCGACGGCCAGCCGGCCGTCAGCAGCGAGCAGATCGTGGTGGCGACCTTGACCCGTCAGGCCGGGGACAAGCTCGACCTGACCTATCTGCGATCCGGCAAGCAGACAGACATCACCCTCACGCTGGGCGCACCCTAGCCTCAAGTGACGCTGACCTCCGACGCGAGCAGGTCCAGGCCGAGCTGTCGCGCCAGGAACTGTGCCGCGAGCCGGCCTTTGACACTGTTGCCAGCGGCATCCAATCGAGCCGCGAAGGTCCCCAACGCGCCTTTGCCGGGTGACACCGTCACGATGCCGCCACCGATGCCGCTCTTCCCCGGTACGCCGACGTCGAGCAGCCAGTCGCCCGACGTCTCGTACAGGCCCGCGACGGTCATCACCGCCAGGGTCACCCGGGCGATATCCGGATCCACCACCCGCCGCCGGGTCGTCGGACAGACACCACCGTCCGCGAGGGTCGCTCCCATCACCGCGAGGTCGACCGCGGTGACCCGCAGACAGCTCTGCCTGGTGTACAGGTCGGTCGCTAGCTCCGCATCGCCAGCCAAAGCACCGACGCTGTGCAGGAGCGCCGCCAGCGAACGGTTGCGATGGTTCGAGGCCAGCGCCGACGCGAGCGCCTCGTCGTCCAGGACGAGTTCACGTCCCGCGAAGGCCGACAGTCCGTCGAGGATGAACCGCCACCGGGCATCCGGCGAATCGCCGGGCGCCAGACCGGCCGTCGCGATCGCTCCGGCGTTCACCATCGGGTTCGTACGCCCGGTCGCCGACTGCTCCACCGCGCGCAGCGAGTTGAACGGAAGCCCGGTCGCGTTCACACCGACCAACTCACGCACGGCATCGACACCGATCGCCTGAGAGACCAGCGCGAACGCGAACGGCTTGGCAACACTCATGATCGTGAACGGCCGACGCGTGTCCCCGGCCTCGAACAGCCGACCGTCGACAGCCGCCACACAGACCCCGAAGGCGTCCGCGTCGGCGCGCTGCAGCACCGGATACACATCGCTCACCGCACCGTCGGCAACACCGCGGAACGTCTCGTACGCCGCACGCACGAGCTCATCGACCCTGACCGCGGTGGGCAGGCCGCCGGTCGATACGTACCTGTCGGCGGCGGACATCTCAGAACGACCAGACGAGTGGGATGACGAGGAGCGCGGTCGCGAGCCACCAGAGCATCACCGGCAGCCCCAGCTTCCAGTAGTCGCCGAAACGATAGCCCGCGGGACTCATGATCATCATGTTCGCGGCCGTGGAGATCGGGGTGAGCAACGAGGCCGAACCCGCGACCGCGATCAGCATCAGCACGGGCTTGACCGACGTACCCGTGCCTGCCGCGGCGGCTACCGCGATCGGCGTGACGATCAGCACCGTCGCGGTGTTGCTGACCACCTGACCGAGGAGCGCGGTGAGGACGAACAAGGCCAGCAGCAACAGGTACGGACGGCCCGTGCCGACGGCGTCGACGATCAGTCCGGCGATCCGATCCGCACCGCCGCTCGACTGGATCGCACCCGACAACGGGATCAGGGCACCGATCAGTACGACGATCTGCCAGGAGATCGCCCGATACGCCTGCTGCGGCCGGACGACCCGGGTCAGCACCATCGCCGTTGCCGCGAGCAGGCCCGCCATCGCGGCCGGTACGGCGCCGGTCGCGAGCAGCACGATCATCGCGGCCAGGATCGCGACCGCTGTCGACGCGTTGGCGCCCCAGGGAATCGCCTGCCGCCGGACGGTCTGCGGCGAGTCCACGAGCAGGATGTCCCGGTCCTTGGTGAGCTCGTCCAGAGCCGCCCAGGCGCCGTGCACGAGCAGCGCATCGCCTTCGGCGAGCTGGGTCGGCCGCTTGCCGCGATCCTTGCCCATCCGCTGGACCGCGACGATGACGAGGTCGGGTCCGCGATGCATGCCCGGGAAGACCGTCTCGCCGACCAGCGACGACCGCGGCGGGACGACGGCCTCGACCACTCCGGCCTCGCGGGTCATCAGATCGTCGACCGGTGTCATGGCCACCGCGAGCCGCGCTTCGGCGGTCAGGCTGTTCACGTCGGCCTCCGCGCCGGTCACGACCAGCACATCGCCCACATCGAGCGCCGCCGTGTCGGGCCGATGCCGTCCGTGCCCGTCCTGGACCCCCGCGATCTCCACGCCAGGGTACGGCGAGAGGTCGAGCTCGCGGACCTGCCGGCCCACCAACGGCGACAGGTCGCGGACCCGCAGCCGGTAGAAGCCGTCGGCCAAGGCGGCGTAATGGGTGTCGAGGGTCTCGGCGTGCAGCGCGAGATCCGCGGCCGGGTGCGCCGGACGGGCGTTCGGCAGCAGCCGCGGACCGGCCAGCACCGAGATGGCGATCGTGCCTGCCACGATCGGCACTCCGACCACCGCGAACGCGAAGAAACCGAAGTCGCCGGCCCCCGCGTCGTGCGCCGCCTCCGAGACGATGATGTTGACCGGCGAGCCTGTCAGCGTGAGCAGCGATCCGGCGCTGCCGACGAAGGTCAACGGCATCAGCATCCGCGACGGTGGCTCGCCGGCCCGGATCGCCAGCATGACGACGAGCGGCAGCAGCGCCGCGACGGCTCCGTTCAGGGTGATCAGTGCGGTCAGCACCGCGCACAGTCCGGTGACGGCGATCAGCAGCCGGGCTCGCGTCGTACCGGCGTACCGCACGATGGTCTGCCCGACCCAGGCGGTCACACCGGTCGAGTCGATCCCCTCGCTCACCACGAACAGCGACGCGATCAGGATGACGACCGGATCACCGAAGCCCGCGACCACTGCGGGAAAGGCGACCAGGCCGCTCGCCCACAACACCAGCGCCGTGAGCACCGCGACGACCTCGACCGGCAGCCGGTTCCAGATGAACACCGCGACGACGAGCCCGAGGACGATCAGGCTCAGCGTCGCGTCGTCCATGACCGGCCCTAGCCGAGGTGCACCGGTGCGGACGGGCCCCAGGGAATCCCGATCAGGTACCAGACGATGTAGAACAGGGTCCACGTGACCAGCACGATGCCGGTGTAGGGCAGCATCATCGACACCACGGTGCCCATGCCGGCCTTCTTCCGGTACTTCTGGCACACCAGCACGATGAACGGCAGGTACACCATCAGCGGCGTGATCACGTTCATCGGGCCGTCGCCGACCCGGTAGGCCGCGACGACGGTCTGCGGCGCGATGCCGAGCCGGTAGAACAGCGGTATGAAGATCGGCGCCAGGATCGCCCACTTCGGGATCACTCCGGGCATGATCAGGTCGATGATCGCCACCAGCAGGATGAACCCGATCAGCAGCGGCAGCGCCCCGATGTCGGCCCGCTCCAGCAGATCCGCGAGACCGGTCGCGGCCAGCGTCGACATGTTCGTGTAGTTGAAGTAGGCAATGAACTGGGCGATCAGCAGCATCAGGAAGATCAGTCCGCCGAGCCCGTTGAAGGTCTTCACGATCGCGTTGATGACGTTGGTGCTGCCGGTCAGCGACTTCGCGCCGCGGCCGTAGCCGAGACCGGCGGCCAGGAACAGCATCGAGATGATGAAGAGCAGACTGCTCATGAACGGCGACGAGCCGAAGATCTCGCCGGTCTCGGGATTGCGCAGCGGAGCCCCGGGGATGAAGGTCAGCGCCGACACGATCGCGACCGCGACCAGCAGGTAGTAGACCGACCACCGCAGCCCGCGGGACTCCAGCTGCATCTCCTCGTCCGTCGGCTGGTGGTCGACCGGCGCGTCCTCGGGGGCTTCGGCCGGGTCGTACCTGCCGAGCCGCGGCTCGAGGATCCGCTCGGTGATGACCGTCATCACGATCGCGCAGAAGATCGTCGAGGCGATGCTGAAGAAGAAGTTGTGCGTGACGTTGAGGTGGATGTCGGGCGCGACCAGCGCGATCGTCTCGTTGGTGACTTCGGTGATGATGCCGTCCGCCGGGGTGATCAGCACGTTGACGAAGAAGGCCGCGCTGACCCCGGCGTACGCCGCCGCGATGCCGGCCAGCGGGTGCCGCCCGAGGGAGGCGAACGCGGCCGCACCCAACGGGATCAGGACCAGGTAGCCGGCGTCGGAGGCCACGCTGGAGATGCCGCCGAGCAGGACGATGATGAACGTGATCAGGCCTCTCGGCGCGACCTTGACCATCTTCCGGATCAGGGCCGCGATCAGGCCGGCCTCCTCGGCGACGCCGACGCCGATCATCGCGACCAGGATGACCGCGACGACGCCGAAGTCGTTGAAGTTCTGGACCGCGGTGGTGAAGATGTAGCGGATTCCGTCACCGGTCAGCAGACTCTCGGCCGTGATCGTCTCGTGGTGCACCTCGTAGTCCGGCACGGCGGGCGCCGGCGGTGCGTCGTTGCCCGCAACGCTCGTGCCTCCCGGGTACACCGGTGCGACCTCGACCGTCGCGGGCTCGACGACCTCGGTCGTGACGCTGGTGCCCGCCCAGGACAGGATCTGGGAGAGCACGATCACGAGGACGATCAGGGCGAGGAATATCAGCGCCGGGTGCGGAACCTTGTTGCCGACCTGTTCGATGCCGTCGAGGATCCGCTGCATCCGGCCCTTCTTGGTCGGACTCTCCCCCACGGCCTTGGCGTTCACGACCCCGCTCCGCTGCTCGCCGGTGGCGTGAAGGACAGCGCGAACTCGATCAGCAGCTTCGTTCCGAAGCCGGTCGCGCCCTTGTTCCGCCAGGTCCGCGGCGCCGGAAGCTGAGCGGTGCCGGCGATGTCGACGTGCGCCCAGGGATGCCCGGCGACGAACTCCTCGAGGAACAGCGCGGCCGTGATCGACCCCGCGTTGACGCCGCCCATGTTCGTCAGGTCGGCGACCGCCGAGTCGAGCTGTGACCGGTACGGCCGGTGCAGCGGGAGCTCCCAGACCGGCTCGTCGACGACCTCACCCGCACGCCGGACCTGATCGACGACAGTGGCGTCGTTGCCCATCACGCCGGCGATCTCGACACCGAAGGTCCGCAGGCACGCACCGGTCAGGGTGGCGATGTCCACGATCGCGTCGACCGGCTCCTCGGTTGCCAGCGCCAACGCGTCCGCCATCACCAGGCGTCCCTCGGCGTCGGTGTTCAGCACCTCGACCGTCGTTCCGTTGCGCATCCTAAGGAGGTCACCGAGCTTCAGCGCCGATCCCGAGGGCATGTTGTCGGTGCACATCAGGTAGCCGGTCACCGCCGACGTACATCCGAGGTCGCGCAGCGCCGTCATGGCCGCGAGCACCGCCGCCGCCCCGGTCATGTCGTTCTTCATCTGCGCGTGCGACTCGTCGCTCGGTTTCAGGCTGATGCCGCCGGAGTCGTACATGATTCCCTTGCCGATCAAGGCGATCCGGCCAGTGGGCTGCTCGGGTTCGTACCGCAACCTGACCATGCGCGGTTGGTCGACGCTGCCCCGGTTCACGCCGAGCAGTCCCCCGCAGCCCAGCGCGATCAACTGCTGCTTGTCGAAGACCTCCACCCGCAGCCCGGCCGCCGGACCGACCTCGAGCGCGACCTCCGCCATCCGTTCGGCCGACAGCGTGCTGGCCGGACAGTTCGCCAGATCCCGTCCCAGGCAGTACGCCGCAGCGACGATCCGGCCACGTTCCACGCCGCGACGGGCGGCCTCGGCATCCTCGTCGGAGGCGACCACCGTCAACGACTCCAACGTCGGCTCGTCCGCGCCACGGCCGACGAAGTACCGCCAGCGGGCGAGCAGAACTCCCTCGGTCACGGCCTGGGCGAAGTCTGTGACCGAGATGCCAACGTCCCGTGACGGCACCTCGATCGCGAGGCGCCGGTGCGACGGAACGGCCCGGGCGAACTCCGCGGCCAGGTCGCGCGCGATCGTGGCGTCGATCTGGTCCGGCGTCCCGATCCCGACGGCGACCCGGACCGGACCGCCGCCGTGCGGATGCACCAGCGTCTGGCCGCGTTCGCCGGTGAAGCCGGCCGCCGCCAGGCCGGCGGCGTCGATGCCGAGCTCGCCGCCGGGCGCGGCACCCACCGCCACCGGCACCGCGAGCGCGTCAGCCTCGGTCTCGGCCTGCTTCAGCGAAGCCACACCGACGGCCGCCTGTCGCCGGGTCGAGGGAATCGGATCGAAGTCGTCCGGGATCGTGTTCACGAGACCTCCTCCTGCCAACTGCTCCGGCGCCAGGTCAGGAGGTCATGTCGGATTCCTCCCGGGGGTGGCGCGCCGAGGGTGCGCACCGACCGCCTCATCCCACCAACGCGCCGCGCGGCCGTCCTCCTCCGATTAAGGTGATTCTCCGAAATTCGGGTGAGGTCCGGTCCCGGGGTCATTCCTGCTTGCGGTGCACTTTCGGGACGCGCGCCCCGATCCACACGGCGACGAGAACCAGCAGACCGATCCCGATCAGCCAGCCCCACAGGCCCTCGGAGACCGGGCCGAGCCGGCCCAGCCCGAAGCCGCCCGGGTCCTTCGCGTCCTGCAGCGCGACGATGTAGGCGATGACCGCGCGCTTGTCCTCAGGCAACAGGACGGCGTCGGAGAAGACCGGCATCTGCTGCGGTCCGGTCAGCATCGCCTGGTACATGTTCCGCGGCGTGGTCGACATCAGCGACGGCGCGTAGCGGCCGTTCGGCAGTGCGCCGCCCCGGCCGGCGAAGTTGTGGCAGGCGGTGCAGTTCGTCCGGAACAGTTCCCCGCCCCGAGTGACCTCCTCCTGCGTCGCCTTGCTGACGTCGTACGCGTCGGACGCCGGGATCGCGGGTCCGGGAGCGAGCGAGGCGATGTACGCCGCCAGCGCCGCGGTCTCGTCCTCGTTGTAGACGGGCGGCTTCTGCGGTATCTGCGCTCCGGGCTGGGTAGCAGGCATCCGGCCGGTGCTGACCTGGAAGTCCACTGCGGCCGCACCCACCCCGATCAGCGACGGGCCGGCCATTCGGCCCTCGCCGTTGGTCCCGCCTTGGGCGTGCAGCCCGTGGCAACTGGCGCACCCGACCGCGAACAGCCGCCGTCCTTCCTCGATCTGCTGGGACTGGGGACCGTCCGCGCCGGCGGCACCGTTCGGGACCAGCGCGGCGTAGGCCAGGCCGACGGCAACCAGCGCCGTACCGACCACCGGCATTCTGAGTCGGGACCTGAACCTCGAGCCGCGCAGCTTTCGCGGTGTCGCACCACCGGCATCGCGCATTTCCGCACCTCCTGGGCGCCGCGGAATCCAGCAGAACCGAACCCGGCGTTCTTGGGATCACCCGAATCGGGGGAGCCGGGGACGGGTCAGCGGGAATCGCGTGCGGCCTGCCGTCGGCTGCCGAGCGCGCGGGTGGAGGCATCCTTCTTGAGGCCCCCGGTGGTCTTGGCCGTACGCGGCCTCGTGCTGGTCGCCGGCGCGGGCTTGCCGGCCGGCCGCTTCGCGGTGGCGAGCGCCGGGCGGGCCGACCGCCCCGCCGCGATCCGCTCGGCCCGCAGTTCCATCGAGGCTCGCCGCGCGGCGGCTGCGACTTCACGGCTCACGGTGGCCAGCACCGACTCGAACAGTTCGGCTTTGTCCCGGTCGCGCTGGTTCCGGGCGTACGAGAGGCCGCGGCCGCCGACGTCGGCAACGGCCGCGCTCGCGCCGCGCCGGTAGTTCTTGACGTACTTCGTCCGCGCCCGCCGGATGCGCTGGTGCAGGTCCAGCAACTCGTCCTCGTCCAACTGCTTCAGTGCGTCCCGCTCGGCCTCGGCCACCAACAACCGCTCGGCCTCGGTCAACGAGTTCAGCAGGCCCTGATTCATCGCAGTCTCCTTTGTCCGCCGAGTGCCCCAGTAGAAGGCCCAGTAGAAGGACCCTTCGAGGGCCCCGTCGTTCCTGGCAGGCCGGTCTCCACCGCAGGTGCCGGCTGGACCAGTCCGAGCCCGCGTGCGATCCGAAGCGCCGCGGACCGCTTCTCCACACCGAGTTTCCGGTACAGCGCCATCAGGTGGGTCTTCACCGTGTTCTCGGTGATGAACAACGCCTTGGCGATCTCGGTGTAGGAGTTGCCGAGCGCGAGCTGGTCCAGGACCTCGGCCTCCCTCGCCGTCAGCCGGATCCGCGCACCGTTCACGACAGCGCTGAGGCGACGAGGCGGTACGGCGTGTGCGTCCGGCCTGGTCCGCATCAGCAAGGTCGTTCCACCGGACCCGGTCGACCTGCTCCGGTAGGCGGACAGCTTCTCGAGCGCGATCGGGGCGAACGGGTGCGAGTTCGGTCTTACGACGTACTCGCGGAGCTGGTCGAGGAAGACCGGCTCACCGCCCGCGGGGATCAAGGCATGCAGGATGCGCTGCGGTGCCACTCGAATGAGGGTGTCGACCAGCGACGCCTCGGCAGCGACCGGGTCGGCCGCGCGCACCAGCAGAATGGTCCGGAACGCCGCCCCCGCTGATGCGACAGGTGGGTAGATGCCCGGGCGGGCCAGTACTCCGTCGATCATCGACACCGTCGCCCGCAGGTCGCCTTGCCCGATGGTGAGCATGGCCCGAAGCAACTCGGCCTCGGAGCCGCTCCCGACCCGGTCGAGTTCCGCGAGTTGCACCACGGCGCCGTGCTCGTCCCCGATCAGCACCGCCAGCCGGAACCGCAACAGCGCCCAGTCGCGCGCCAGGAACGACGGCAGCGGACCGACCGCGGCGGGATCGGCGTTCAGCTCGGACAACGCCTCGTCGAGCCGGCCGTCCTCGATCAGCAGCACGCCCCGGAGCAGCGCGCGCAGTGCCGCGACGACCGTGTCGGACTCGGCGGTTTCCGTCACGGCGACGAGCTCGTGCCAACGCCACGCCTCGTCACGCCGCAGGTCGCTCAGGGCCGCGAATCCCAGCACCACGTAGGCGCGCACGGCGTACTCCCACGGGAGTTCGTCGCCGCCGGTATCGAGCGCCTCCCGGGCCGACCTGGCGGCATTCCGCACCTGACCGCGGACGTACTGCACGACGGCGCGGTGTACGAGTCCGCCGGCGATCAGCCTGGCATGCGCCGCCATCCGTGCCGACACAAGCGCCTCGTCCAGGTGCGCCGACGCGCTGTCGAGGTCGTCGGCCCAGGTCTCCGTCGCGGCCAGCTCGATCAGCAACCAGGCCAGCCGTTCCGGTCCGAGTACGGCTTCGCTGCGTCGGCCGCCCGCTGTCCGATCCAGCGCCAGCAAGGACCGGGTTCGATCGATCGCCGCATGGACGTCGTGCCATCCGTACCGGGATTTCCACAGCCGCAGCAGCAGTGCATCCGCGTCGAGGGCATCGTCGTCGGGCGTCGGTGCCGCCGGATCCCGCTCGTCGGTCAACCGGTCCGCCGCGGCTGCGTCCATCATCGCGCCGGCCACGTCGCCGGACACGCGACGCAGCAGGCCGCGGACACCGGTCAGGTGCGGGTGGGTCTCGAGGTAGTCGGCGGGAAGTACCGCGAAGGCGGCGGCGACCAGATCCCGTTCGCCGGCCGCGAGCAGCTCCGGTCCGCGGCCCAGCACGATCCGCGCCACGAGTGCCGGATCCTCCGCGCCCAGTGCGCCGCGCAGCGCGGTGACGCTGTCGCCACGGCTCTCGTAGTACAGCGCGGACCGGTGCTGAGCGGCCGCGACGATCCTCGCGCACTCCGCGCTCCCGACGACCTTGCGCCGCAAGAGCTCGACGAGCAGCGGGTGGTAGCGGTACACCGGCTCGCTGCCCGCACCGTCGACGTACGCAGTGACCAACAGCCCGTTGCGGGCCAGGTCCGCAAGCACGGCGGGCGCATCCGAGTCGTCGCTCAGAATCGCGGCCAGCTCGCCGGTGACCGACGGGACCCCGAACGTGCTCAGCAGCATGGTCTGGACGCGCTCGTCCAGGGTGCTGAAGGTTTCACCGAGGAACAGGTCGAGAACAGGGCCCTGGTTGACCGGTGACCAGGCGACTTCGCCGGACGCCGCGAAGCTCCGGGCCGCGAGGACCAACGCGGCGGCCCAGCCAGCCGTGTTGGCCTGGAACAATCGGATGTCCGCGGCCGTCGCCTTGCCCGCGTGTGCCTTCACCAGTTCGGTTGCCTCGGCGTCGGTGAAGCGCAGGTCCCGCGAGCGCAGCGT
The DNA here is from genome assembly GCF_004331345.1 of Kribbella soli. Classification (GTDB taxonomy): domain Bacteria; phylum Actinomycetota; class Actinomycetes; order Propionibacteriales; family Kribbellaceae; genus Kribbella; species Kribbella soli. The sequence goes on from NZ_SJJZ01000004.1 coordinate 123,407, forward strand.
CAGCGCCAGGCCCCGCAACTCGAGCTCCGACACCGGCAGCGGCAGGTCGTACCGGCTGGCGAGCACGATGCGCAGCGAGTGCGGCGACTTCCGCAGTACCAGTGCCAGATCCGCCAGAATAGTTGCCGACAGCAAATGACCGTCGTCGACAACGACCAGGCCCGGGGCCTGCGGGTCGCCGGCCATCGCCTGCTCGAGAATGGGTCCCAACGAGCTCGCCGCTTGCCCACCGATCCACGTCACCGGCGTACCGGGCGCTCGCCAGCGAGTCACCCAGTCCGACAACAGGACCGTCTTGCCGGTGCCGGCCGGTGCGACCAGCATCGTGAGCGGCGACCGTGCGCCGAGGTCGAGCGCGGCATGCAGGCGCTCCCGGACGACCAAGGTCGACGGCGGACGCGGGACAGCCCCCACCCCCTGCGGGTCACCTGCCTGGTGCTGCCGGTCGATCGAGGTCACCCTCGTCGCCCTCCCCTGGCCGACGTACTGCACCTTCTTGACCAATGCGACCTGGTCTTGAACTCCGTCGTTGCCCCAGCGCTCCGAAATATCGAGACTAGCTGGACTCAACCGATTCCGGCAGTGTCCCTAACCGATCGCGGCACCGACCGACTACGAGGTCATGCGTTCGACTTCCCAGCAGGCCGAAGCCGGTTGAAGAAACGGACCATGGTCCGTTAATGTGGTGGCATGGAGACGCGGGCGGGACTCGACCGGATCAACGAACTCGGGCAGCGGGATCATTTCCTGGCGGTAGCCATTACTCAGCGACGGTCCGGTGAGCCGGCCGCGTCGGTGGTGAACGCCGGGGTGATCGACCATCCGGTGACCGGGGAGCCGGTCGTGGCGTTTGTTGCGCGTGGGGGCACCGCGAAGCTCGCGCACCTGCGGCGGACGCCTGCCGCGACGCTGGTGTTCCGCGCGGAGTGGGAGTGGATCGGCGTGAGCGGATCGGTCGAGCTGGCTGGTCCGGACGATCCACTGGCCGAGGTCGACGCGGAGCGGTTGCGGGTGCTGTTGCGGGACATCTACCACGCAGCGGGCGGCGTACATCCGGACCTGGAGGCGTACGACCGGGAGATGGTGGCGGATCGGCGTACGGCGGTGCTGATCACGCCGGAGCACTTCACCAGCAATCCGTCCGGCGCCGACCACGAGGAGGACGAGTGAACGTCGTACCCGGGACGATTCAGGTCTGGTCGGATTTGTTGTGTCCGTTCGCGCAGGTCGCGATTCACCGGCTCCGGACCGCTCGGGCCGAGCTCGGGCTGGACGGGGTGGTGCGGCTGGATCACCACACGTTCGCGCTGGAACTGTTCAACGGTCCGCACTCCCGGCCGGGGACCGACAGCGAGGCGGTCGGGCTCGGGCAGATCGCGCCTGAGATCGGGTTCCGCCTGTGGACACAGCCCGACTGGACCTATCCGTCGACGGTGCTGCTCGCCGCCGAGGCGGTCCACGCCGCCAAGGCCCAGGGCTTACAGGCCTCGGAGGACCTCGACGCGGCGCTGCGCCGGGGCTTCTGGTTCGAGTCCCGGCCGATCGGTCACCGGCAGACCATCCTCGAGATCGCGGCCGACGTCGAGTCGGTCGACGCCACCGAACTGGCCGCGGCCCTCGACGACGGCCGGGCACGATCCGCGGTGATGGGCGACCATGCCGTCGCGGTCACCGATGCCGTGCAGGGCAGCCCGCACCTCTTCCTCCCGGACGGCACCAACATCCACAACCCGGGCATCGAGGTGCGCTGGGAAGGCCCGTGGGCCTCCGGCTACCCGATCGCTCAGAGCAACGACCCGGATTGGCCGAAACGCCTCCTGCACGCCGCCGCGGCACCCGGATCCTAGATTTCTGCCGGACTCGCGTCATGGTTCGGCAGGCCGAGCGTCTCAGGGCGTACGAGTCGCCCGCCGGCCAGGTGGGCGACCACCATCGGTAGTCAAACGGGGATCCGCCATGTTGATCGACAAGCTGCGCAAACAGCTGCCCACCACGACTGCGGCCGAGGCGCTGCTCGAGCCGGATCCAGCACCAACCCGAGGGCGGCATCGGCTGCGCGGGCCGAGCCATGACACGGTGTTCCGGCCGCTGCTCCAGGCGCTGGCGGGCGGATCGGATCCGATCCCGCATGCGGCCGCGGCAGGACGACGGCTGGCAGAACGCGAGGTTCCGCTGACGGCGGCCCTCGACGTACTGCGGAAGACGTATGCGACCGTTGACGAGGAGCCGTCGTTCGAGGCGGTCCGGGCGTTGTGCCAGAGCTGGACCGAGTGCACGCTCACGTACCTGCATGCCTCGTCGTGCGAGGACGCCGGCACCGGACTCGCCACCACCCCGCACCTGCGGACCCGACTGACCGAGCTCTACCGGATCGCCGAGCGTCAGGGTTGGTACCTCCCCGACACCCACACCCTGGTGATCACCGAATCGGTGGCAGCCCATCCCTGCGACTCCCAACTGGCCAACCTCGGCGGCGCGATCGGGACCGTGTTCCGCGAGCCGGAGGTCATCGCCCGACTGGGCGCCGCCCGGGTCGCCACGATCGTCCGCCTGGACGACCACTTCACCGAACACGTCGGCACGCTGCGCTCGATGATCGGCTACTGGCCGGACAGCGATTCCGGCACGGCAGGAACGCCGCGGACCAAGATCTGGTCCGAACGCCTGCCAACGCTCTCCGACTGGTCGGACAGCTTCGTCAACGACCTCGCGCTGACCTGAGCTAGCGTTGGCAACTCACCGTGACGAAGGAGTTACTGATGGCTGATGAAGAGGCCTGGAGCGGGGTTGTCGTCAAGAAGTCCCGGGCCATGTACGACGGCGCGAACCTCTACCGCAAGCTCGAGGTGGAGCTCGACGGCGGCGAGGTCCGCGACGTCAAGGTGAAGCGCGACCTCTGGAAGCAGCTCGAGGTCGGCGACCGCGTGACCAAGGCAGCCGGCGCGGATCCGGCGCGCGGCTGATCCCCGAGCTGACACCGATTGCTTCAGGCCGGGCCGGCGACGATCCGGGAGTAGTACGCGCGGGCGTCCGGTGTGCGGCCGGTGCCGAGCACGCGCAGGGCCTCTGCCAGGTCCGGGTAGTCCTGCTCGAGCAGGTGTGCGGCACTTTCGAGCTCGGCCGCCGACGCCACGGCCCGCAGTACGTCCTGGATCACCGTCACCGGATCCCCCGCCGGCTGCGGCCGGGCAGGCGCGGCCTCGGCGGGCTGGACCTCGGAGGTCACCATGGTCAGCGTGGAACGTTCGGCCGCCCGTACGTCGGCGAGCCGGCGCGACCGCTCGTCCTGCGAGAGCGCGTCCCACGCGGCGTCGCCGACCATGGCCTCCAGGTGCAGCAGCCGGGAGAGCACCGCGGGACTGCTGATCTTCGACCGATGACCGGACATCAGCTGCGACAACATCGGCGCCGAAAGTCCCAGCACCCCGGCAAGTTGCGCCTGCGAAAGGCCCAGCCGCGCCAGCAGCCGGGCGAACCGGTCGCCGAGCGGCTCGCCGTACCATTCGATCTGCCGCTCGACGTTGCGGGTGTGCGCGTCGGTCACTTTTCCTCCGGAACTTTGCGGTTGCAAATCACAAATGCAAACGCTAGGGTCATCATTGTTCCGATCTGCAAACACTGGGAGTAGCAATGATACGCCGCGCTGCACTGTTAGCCGTAGTCGGGCTCGCCATCGCGTTAACGTCTGCAAACGCAGCCGCGACCCCGGCCGCCGACCCGTACTCGCCGGTGATGGTCGTGCTGGACTCGTCCGGGTCGATGAAGGCACGGGACGCCGGCGGCACGGGCACCCGGATGGACGCCGCCAAGCGCGCCGTCTCCACGATGGTCGACGGCCTTCCGGCGGAGGCCCGGGTCGGGCTCACCATCTACGGCGCGGGCACCGGCTCGGCCGGATCCGAGAAGGCCGCCGGCTGCAAGGACGTCCAGGTGGTCCAGCCGGTCGGCGCGGTGAACAAGCCGGCGCTGAAGGCCGCGGTGAGCCGCGCACAGGCTCGCGGCTACACCCCGATCGGCCAGTCGTTGCGGACCGCCGCGGCGCAGCTTCCCGCCGAGGGGCAGCGCTCGATCGTGCTGGTCTCCGACGGCGAGGACACCTGCGCGCCGCCGCAGCCGTGCGAGGTCGCCAAGGAGCTGCACCGGCAGGGCATCGACCTGCACGTTCACACCATCGGATTCCGGGTCGGCGCCGCCGCCCGCGCGCAGCTCGCCTGTATCGCGCAAACCACCGGCGGTACGTACCACGACGCCGACGACGCCGGCACGCTGACCGGCGTACTCGGACGCGTCACCGAACGGGCACTGCGGCATTACGAGCCGGTCGGCAAGCCGATCACCGGGACGAACGACCCGACCACGGCGCCGCTGGTCGCCCCCGGCCAGTACGTCGACACTCTCAACTCGCAGGAAGAGCGCTTCTACGCGGTCGATCTGAAGGAGGGCGAGACGCTGTACTTCGCCGGCACCGCGATCTTCCCGCGCGGCAACGTCCGCGACATCGAAGCGCTGGACATTCGCATCACCGGCCCGGGCGGCGCCGACTGCTACAAGCGCGAACGGCAACTGCACACCCGCGCCAAGGCCGACGGCGGCAGCCTGAGCACTGTGCTGCGCTGGGACGAACTGGCGGACGGCACCGGCCAGAGCAGGACCTGTGACGAAGCGGGCCGCTACACGCTGCGGCTGACCCGCGACAACAAGGGCACCGACCGCGTGCCGGTCGAGCTGCTGGTCCGGGTCGAGCCGCCGGTCACCGGCGGAAAGGGCGATCCCGCGCAGGCCGCGCTGGTCCAGTTCGCGGGACAGCCGGCCGGGGCCGGTCAGGCGGTCCGTGGCGGCGGTTCCTTCAACGAGGCCACCACGCTGGCCGGTTCGGGCCGGTACGCCGAGACGGTGTACTACGGCGAGCAACTGTTCTACCGCGTCAAGCTGGACTGGGGTCAGGGGCTCGCGTACCGGATCACGTACGGCGGGGTGCCGGACGGGGAGACCGTCAACGTCGCGACGTCCCTGTTCAACCCGGTGCGGGACGAGATCGACAGCGACACCACGGCGTACACCGGGAACACGATGACGCTGCCGTTCGACGGCAAGCCGATCGCCACGACCCGGGTGATGTACCTGAACCGCGACGGGGGCGCCGCGGACATCCGGAAGATGGCCGTCGACGGCTGGTACTACATCATGGTCAAGCTCGGTGCGGCCGATGGTGCGGGCGGCGTACCGGTCAAGATCGACCTGGCGGTGGCAGGTACCAAGGTGAGCGGGCCTGAGTACAGCTCCGTGGGCAGCACGCCTGAGGCGACGCCGAGCGCCGAACCGTCGTCGAGCGAGTCGTCGAGCAGCTCGCCGTCCTCGTCGCCGGAGGGTGGCTCGGGCACTGCGAGCGGGCCGATCGACGGTCGGGCGAACTCGGACGACTCCAGCTCTGCGCTCCCCTGGGTGATCGGAGGAGCGGCCGGACTGCTCGCGGTGGCGGGTGTGGCGATCGCGCTGATCCTGCGCGGCCGGCGCCCGTCGGGACCGAGCCGGCCCTACTAGCTGACCTTCACCCAGAGGTACGACGATCCTTGCTGGCGGCACTCAACCCGAGTGCCGTCAGCAGCCGTTTCTACCGAGCCGGCCGCCTGCCATCCGCACGGTTGGCCGGCCCGGATCTGCGGATCCGCGGACCGGGTCGCCGGGGTCGCCGGTGTCACGCCGGTCGTGCCCGGACCTCTGGTAATCGGTCCGCTGACTGACGTCGAGCTCTCGGACGATCCGGTAGGCGACGGTGAAGCACCCGACGGCGGAGGCTGATCCCCGAACGGATCGAACACCGCGAGCAACGCAGCACCCCCGCCCCCGACCACCGCCACCATCACAGCCACCGCAACAACAACCGCCGTACGCCGCCCAACACGGCCACCCGCCCGCCGAACCTCACCCCGCTGCGAGGCCTCCCGCGCGGGCGGATGGTTGGCCTGGGCGTCGTGGGGTGGGTGTTCCTGGGCGGGCGTGTGCCCTTCGTCCTCGGGAGATGCGGGGGCTGCGTCCTGGAGCGTGGGGGTTGGGCTGGTGGCGGGGAGTTGGGGTAGGTGATCGAAGACCTCGATGAGTTCGCCGTCGGGGGTGTGGGCTGGGACCGCGAGGGGCTCGGCCAGGGACGGGGCGAGGGCGGCGAGGGCTTCGGCCGCGGATTCCGGGCGGGTCGTCGGATCGGGTTGGGTCAGGGCGGCGACCACGTTCCAGATCGGGTCGGTGGCGTCCGGCGGACGCGTCGGCAGGGATCCGCGTTCGGGAGGCTCCGCGCCGGTGAGCAGCTGCCAGGCGGTGACGCCGGCGGCGTACAGATCCTGGCGTGGCGATGGCGCGGCCCCGGCAAGTACCTCCGGAGCCAGGTAACCCGGCGTACCGACGACCGTCCCGTGGACCGTCAGTCTCGGCTCCCCCAGCGCGATCGCGATACCGAAGTCGCTCAACCGCAGCATCGGCCGCGCAGTGCCCGTTGTCTCGAGCAGCAGGTTCGCGGGCTTGACGTCGCGGTGCAGAACACCAGCGGTGTGGATCTTGTCGAGCGCCCCGAGCAGCTGACCCAACAGCTCGGCAGCAAGCCGCGGCGGAAGCGGTCCGAAGTCCGCCACCAGGTTGTCCACGGATCCGCCGCCGACGAGATCCATCGCCAGCAACGCCATGTCGTCGTCGGCCGCCCAGCCGTACGGCGACAGCACGTTCGGGTGATCGAGCCGGCGCCCCTGCTCACGGACGAAACGCAACAGCGCACCGGCATCGCGCTGCCGCAGCACCTTGGCCGCGCACAGCCGCTCCTGCCGCCGGTCCCAGGCCCGCCACACGGTGCCTGCTCCACCGACCCCGATCGGGTCGATGAGCTCGAACCGTCCGGCGAACACATCCGGCACCCCGTGGACCTCCTAGTACGTCGCAGCTGGACGCACACCGTATTCCATCACGATGCCCAGTCGGCCCTGCTGATCGAGAAGCGCCGGTAGTAGCTCGCGGCCCCGAGCAACGATTCGTCCTCCCCGCGACCGGTCTCCGTCATGCCGAGTGCCGCCAGGATGCGCACGGATGCCCGGTTGGCGTCCACCGCCTCGGCCCAGATCTCCTGGAGCCCCAGTACGTCGAACCCGTACTCGAGCCCGAGCCGCGCCACGATCCCGCCCAGGCCGAGTCCCCAACGGTCGGAAGGCCCGATGACGTAGCCCAGTTCGCGCCGATCCGGCTCCGCACCGGCCAGATCGACGTACCCAACCACTTCGTCGCCGGCAACTGCCGCACGGCGGAGATGGTCCGGTATCGGGCGTTCGATCAGCGCCCGCCAGTGCGCCTCGAGCTCAGCCGCGGGCAGGTCCACCGTCCAGCCGGCATGCTCACAGAAACGCCGATCGCGCCCCCACGACACGTAGCTCGCGAGATCCGCCAGTTCGAGCGAGCGCAGGAAGATCCGCTCCGCGGGAGAGTGCATGTGAGCACCCTAGGCCTGCCGCTGGAGCCCGCCGTTCGCGCGACCTGGCGTCAGCATCACCACGAGCGCGCCGGTGACGAGGTAGATCACTTGCAGGAAGTGGAATCCACGGATCGAGGCCAGCTCTCCGATGATCCAGAACACCATGACGGTCCCTGCAACGATGCCGGCGAGTTGCCAGCCGTCGATGCGCTTGACCAGAACGGTGGCGGCGATCAGAGAGGTGCCGCCGACCAGGGCCATCAGGATCACACCGGGGAAGTAGTTGCTGGGAAAGTCGGTGTGCCGAACCCAGGACGGCTGCTCGGGGATCCAGTCCATCATCAGCGCGAGCCCTCCGGCCACGGCACTGACCCCGTTGAACAGCAACAACCCGAGCAAGATCTTGTCCTGCCGACCCAGACGTGCTGGCAGCGGTAGAACACCGCCGAGCTTCCGATCAATCACCATGACGATCCCCTCCGCCCCCAGCATGATCCGCACCGGGGACCGCCTTCAGGGTCCATCGACCCCTCATCGCCAGACAACCGTCCCCCGAAGACGAGGCGCCGCCGGCGTTCTCTGACCGTTCGACTTGGTCCTGCGGATCAATCCGCGGCAGCCTCGCGGATCAGACGCACTGCCTCGGGTGCGCCGCCGTCCCACGCCGGTCCGTGGCCGGGCAGCACCCAGGTGGCGTTCACGTCTCCCAGCCTGTCGAGCGACGCGATCGCCTGGTTCGGCTCGAGCGTGAACGGCGCCGGCTTCGGGCCGGTCGCGCCGGTCAGCACGTTCCTCGTCGTGAACGTGTCGCCGAGGAACACCGCGTCGACAGCCGGAACATGCACGGCGACACTGCCCGGTGTGTGCCCAGGCATGTGGATGATCCGTGGCGCGCCGGGGATGTCGAGCACCTCGTCGACCGCGACCGTCTGGAGACCGGTCGCGGGCGGGATCCGGAGACCGCCGTGCCGTGCGGAGTACCACAGGAAGCTCGCGAGCGGCCCCACCTTGATCGGGCCCCATCCGGAGTTCGGCTTCTTCACGTCCAGCCGGGCGCGCGGCGCGTCGGCCTCATGGATGTACGCCGCGATGCCCTTCTCGGCGTACAGCCTGGCAGCGAAGCCGATGTGGTCGGTATCGCCGTGGGTCAGGACCAGCGCCCGCACGTCGTCGAGCGAGAGTCCCAGCTCCTCCAACTCGGCCTGCAACAACTTCCAGTAGCCCGGCAGGCCCGCGTCGATCAGGGTGACCCCGTCGCCGGTGACGACGAGGTAGCTGTTGACGACGTCCGAACCGATCCGGTGCAGCCCATCGGCGATCCTCACGACATGCGCTCCTTCTTGCTCAGCCCACGCCGACGCGCAGTGATGGCTACACTATGTAGCCTTGGTGAGGATGACAAGAGGAATCCTCAGAGACAGCCAGAGGTGGTCGCGATGCCCGCCCAGGCAGTGACGTCCGAAGCCGCGATCGTGGCGTCCGCTCGGCGGCTGCTCGAGGAGCGGGGCGCAGCCGCCCTGACCATGCGCGCCATCGCGGCCGAGGTCGGCGTGAAGAGTCCCTCGCTCTACAAGCGGGTCCGGGACCGCTATCACGTCATCGGGCTCGTGCTCGACCAGGTGGCCGACGAGCTGACCGACCTCCTGGACGCCGCCGCCTCGACCGGCAACCCGATGACCGACCTGCGGGCGATGACCTCGGCCTACCGCCGGTTCGCACTCGCGAACCCGGCGACCTACGGCCTGATGTTCAACTCCGACCCGCTGATCGGCGGCGCGGAGGTGCGGTCACGACGCACGAGCACGACCCTGCTGGACCGGATGGAGCTGCTGGCGGGAGCCGACGACGCGCTGCCGTCAGCACGCATGCTCGTCGCCTGGGCACACGGCTTCATCACGATGGAGCTCGCCGGCGCGTTCCGCCTCGGCGGCGACGTCGACGCCGCCTGGGACTTCGGCCTGTCGCGCGTGCTGTCCGCCCTCGCGATCGACTGAGGGGTTCCGCAAACCCCTTGGGAGCTGCCCACCGGGCGTTCTGAGCTCAGCCTGAAAGTGAGTGGAAAGCGAGTGGAAAGGTTCGCTGGGTAGCTTCGCGGTGTCACTGCACGGACTCACACACCGTGGCCGACTGACGGGCCGTCACCATCCTGGGGCGCCGCGACGAGGGGAGTGGCGCCCCAGTCCGCCGTCGTTGAACTACTGGGGAGATCGTTGTATGCGTACCAGTTTGCGGGCGACCGTCGTCGCTGCCGCCACCGCGTTGATGGTGCTCGCCGGGACTTTTGGTGCCCGCGACGCCTCGACCGCTGAGAACCTGTCCGACGCGGAGTTCTTCAGGCTCCTCGACTACGGCGTGGCCGGATTGGGCCAGGTCCAGGCCGCCGTACAGAAAGGTGACTACGCCGCGGCCAAGCGTGAGCTGCTCGCCTACTACCGGGCGCGTCCAGCCAACGATGCCGGGAAGTTCACGCACAAGGACTGGCCCGGTGTTCTCGAGTTGACGCCCGACCACATCTGGACGCTGGGCTCCGGCGAGGCCTACCTGACCACGGCGCGTTTCGGCACCCAGGAGGCAGCGGTCAGCGCTGATGTCACCTCCGCCATCACGGGCAGAACCGCCGGCTTCCTGCTGATGGCGCGGATCAAGGATCCGGTCACGGTCGTCGTCAACAGCCGCGAGAAGGCCTCGGGCAAGCCGGCGTTGCGGCTGACGCTCGACGACGGGTCGGTGCGGACGCTCAACCCCACAGCCGACACGTACATCAAGGCAGGTGCCGACGCTGGTACGGCGTACGGCGCCAAGGACCAGCTCCAGGTCCGGGATCAAGGCGCTGGTCCGTTCACGGCCGAGACCCGGAAGGCCTTCCTGCAGTTCGACCTGACCGGCGTCTCCGGTGTGCGCAACGCGACACTGACGCTGACCGGGCGGGCGGACGCGGCCAAGGACGTCATGGTGTTCAGCAACTCCGAGACGTTCGTGGAGAGCACCCGCACCTGGAAGAACACCGTGCAGAACACGTATTCCTGGCAGGGCGACCCCGGCGGCTTCGACTGGCTGCTGCCGACCGGCGCCGACAAGGAGTACTGGTACCAGTTGGCGCGCTTCTTCTTCGCCGGTCCGCTGGCCACGGCGTACCAGAAGACCGCCGACGAGAAGTACGCCGATGCGCTGATCGGCACCATGACCGACTTCATCTCCGATGCCGACGGGTACGGCACCGAGTACGGCGCGGGCTCGTATCCACGCAGCCTGGACACCGCGCGGCGGCTGGACAACTGGACGGCGGCGTACGAGATCCTGCGCACCAGCCCCTCGCTGGACGCAGAGGAGAATGTCCAGATCCTGAAGACGATGTACCGATCGGGCCTGCACCTGCAGGGCAACGTCCACGACAGCCCGAACTGGATGCAGACCCAGAAGATCTCGCTGCTGCACGCCGCCGTCTACCTACCGGAGTTCACCGCGGCCGCGGGCTGGCGGACCAACGCGGCCGACTTCCTGGCCGCTCAGCTGAACGACTCGACCTACCCCGACGGCGGGTACCGGGAGGCGACCAGCGGCTACGCCCGCGGGTACGTCGCGCAGTACGTCGACCTCGTCGAGTTCATGAAGCAGCACGGGATCGCCTTCCCCGCGACCGAGAAGCTCCGCGCACTCGGCCACTTCCTGATGGACCAGACGCTCCCGAACGGCTACACCGCGAACTACGGCGACAGCGGCAGCGACGACCAGCGCTCGATCCTGCGCCGGCTCGGCGAGCTGCTCGGCGACCAGGAACTGATCTACGTCGGTACGTCGGGGAAAGCCGGCACGAAACCCCAGCACGTCGCGGCGCGGTACCCGGACACCCGGGTGGCAGTGTCCCGCTCGGGCTGGTCGGCGGCCGATTCCTACCTGCGGTACAACATCGATCGCGGCCCGCACAGCCACCCTGATGAACTGTCGCTCGTCACCTACGCACACGGCCGCGAGTTGCTGGTCGACCCGGGCACTTACTCCTACAGCTCGGACCCGCGATCGGACTGGCTGCGCAAGACCACCGAGGCCCACAACACCGTCGAGGTCGACAACCTCCCGCAGAACAACACAGCCGCCGGGGAGATCACCCATTTCGTCAGCAACCCTGCGTTCGACCTGATCAGCGGGAACACCGACGCGTCCGCCAAGGCTTGGCACGCGAGGTCTGTGCTCACGCTGCGCTCGGGGGTGTCGCTGGTGTCCGATCAGCTCAAGCCGCGCGACACCGCAACGCATCGCTACGAGCAGAACTGGCACTTCCTGCCGGACGCGAATCCCGTGCAAGCCGCCACCTCCAAAGCAGCGGTCACCAAGTTCGCCTCCGGTGCGAACCTGACCGTCGTCCCGGCTGATCCCGAGAAGCTCACAGCCCAGGTGCGCAACGGGTACTACTCGCCCGCGTTCTATCACGTGAGTGACGCGAAGTACGCCTCGTATGTCAAGCAGGGCAAGGGAAACGCCACGTTCGACACACTGCTGCTACCGGCGCCGGCGGCTGCCGATGACGCCGTACGGATCAATCGGCTGGCGGTCGGGACACTGACGCCGGATCTCGCGACGGCACTGGACATCCGGTACGGCGACGGTGGCCGGGGCACGTACTACAAGTCGTGGGCCTCGAAGGCCGCCCGCTCGTTCGGGTCGTACAGCTTCGACGGGAAGATGCTGTACGTCCAGGAAGGAGCCGTCCAGTCGTTGGTCATGTACGACGGATCGTCGGTCAAGCGAGCCGGCAAGGTTCTGCTCACCTCGCCGGTCACGGTGAACGATGTCGCGGCCACGTACGCCGGTTCCACGCTGCGTGTCGACGGCCGCGGGCTCACGGCCTCGACCGATCCGGCGAAGGCGATCGGCATCGCCGCTCCGAACGCCACAGAGGTGCTGCTCAACGGCATCCGCGTCACCTTCTCCCGCACCGGCGACCTCGTCTACGCGGCGGCAGCGCCCTGAGGCAGCAGACGTAGGGCAGTTGCTGATCACGAGCAGCTTGTAAACAAAACGGCCCTGACCGGCATCGTGCACGTAAAGGGGTGGTGCACGATGTTCAAGGCAATTGGTACGGCGGCTGTGCTGGTGGCAGGAAGCCTGCTACCTGGTACGGCGATGGCAGCGGGGAGCTCGATCTGCGGGATGGGACTGGGGTCGGTGACTTCCGGAGGTGACCACCGGGAACAGCCGATCACCGCAACCGTGCCGCCCAGCGCCGGCGAAAACGCCCTCGTAGCGAGCAGCGTCTACGCACCCGGGCAGGTGCGGACCAGTAGCACGTTTGTCGGCGAGGCCGACCCGGACGTCGGAATCATCGTCGACGGCTTCGTCCTCATCGGCGACGGGCTGTACCGGACCTCCTATGACGGGAACAGCGTTCAGGACGGCAATCCGGGGAATCGGATCGGCGGTGGCTGGGGAGCCTTCGTCGCGCTGGAGCAGTCGCAGTACCAAGGCCCGAACGACGCCAACATGACCCGCTGGAACACCTACGGGCTCCGCAGCGACGGCACCCTGTTCCGCTGGACCCTCGACGCCAAAGGCGTCTGGCGGAGCAAGGCTTCCGCACCCGGATTCGCCGCGGTGAAGTCGATGGTGCTGATCAGTCAGACCAAGACCTACGACACCTTCCTCGCCAACACGCGCGGCGGTGCCCTGTACACCATCCACATTCCGACCAGCGCGCCGATGAAACCGGTCGTCAAGCAGGTCCGCAGCTCGACCTGGCAGGGCTTCGAAACAATGGTCGCGCAACAGTGCGGACAGTACGGCACCGTTCTGCTCGGCATCGACAAGGACACCGACACCGCCTACCTGTACGCCGTCGGCCACGCCAACGGAACTACCACGGTCATCCAATCCCGCGGCAAGGTCCCGGCCACCCTCACCGAAAACATCTACTTCCGCTGGCTGGTCCCCAACGGCCCCCTCAACGGCGAATGAAAAGGACTAGTGTTCTGAGAACGTGTCAGCCGAGGCCCTTCAGCAACTGCCGGGCCATGACGATGCGTTGGACCTGGTTGGTGCCTTCGTAGATCTGCGTGATTTTGGCGTGGCTTGCAGGCCAGATCGGCGCTGTCCGCCGATCTGGCCCGTGACCTGCACTTTCATGCTCACCGGTTTCCGTCGCTGATCGAGGTTTGTCAGCGTCCCACGGAGCAGCGACGGAGCAGCGCCCTATGTCACTCGCCGAAGAGTTGCTCGTCCAGGCGGGTCATGTGAAAGTAGACCGGGTCGGTGAAGATGGTGGTTACCTCGCCCCGGCTCTGGATAACCGTCGCGAGTCCGTTCGCGTGGCCGACGGCGTACAGATGACCTTTCCCCGTCTGCTTGTCGAGACCGAATAGCAGCGTTCCGTACTGGCCGCACTTGGCGGCGACCATCGTCTCGAAGTTCTGCCAGGTCGAGCGGCGGACGAGCCTGACGACAGGCTTCATCGGTGAGGTCGTAGGGATGTGGATCGTGTACAGCGCCCCACCACGGGTGTTGGCCAGGAACGTGTCATACGTCCGAGTCTTGCTGATCAGAGCCATCGACTTGACCGCCGCGAACCCCGGGGCCGACGTCTTGTGCTGCCAGCCGCCTTCCCATCGGAACAGCGTGCCGTCGCCGCGCAGCCCGTAGATTTCGGTACGCCGAAATCCGTCGGACGCTTGGTAGTACGACTTCTCAAGCGCCGTGAAGCTCGCCCAACCACCGCCTACGCGACGGAGGCTGCCCTCGACAACCTGGCCGCCTTCCATCCTGTAGGCGCTGTCGTAGGCCGCGTCCCCCATGACGACCTCGCTGGACACCTCGGCGTCTCCATAGTCCGGATCGACGTACACGCTCGCCGCGCTGCTGAGCCTGACTTGCCCATCGGGAAACACATCCTTGGCCAGGACGTACGTCCCGCCGGTGGGAGGCACAGTCGCTGTGACCGATCCACGAGCGTGGTCACCGCCCGGCGTCACAGACCCAAGCCCCACCCAACAGGTATCTGTCGTCGCATCCGGGCCGGCTGCCGCTGGTCCGGACACCACACCTGCGGCCAAGACAACAACTCCGAGTACGCCGATCATCCGCGTGCATTTCATCATGTCGAATCCCCCTGGTTCCGCATCGAACCCAGCAACGCACCTATCACGAGGTACCGGCCCGGGCCCTGGCGGAGATGGCTACGCCAGGACCCGAGTCCCGCGATGAACTGGCCCCTCAGGCAGCACCCCTCTGCACCGCCCAACCAAGATTCCCAAGGCACCCGCTCGCGTTCCAGGGACCGAAGACCCACACCCAGCAGGACCTTGGTCCATCTACGGACCGCCTGGCGTCACCAAATAGCGCCCTCGGGGGGCGCGTTGATCATCGAACGCAGCCTTCCGGCCGCCGAGGTCACACTTCCCAGGTGCGCAACTGCGGGACCCGGGCCACCCGGCCGACCTCCAGGTCGTAGGCGAAGCCCTTGTCGAAGTCCTGGTCGTCCAGATAGCCCCGGATCGCTGTGGTGTCGGTGTACAGCCTCAAGGTGCGGCCGGAGACGACGGCACGCGTGATCATGTACGCCGCATTGCGGGGCTGACCGGTGTCATCGACGTACACGGATCGGCCGGCGAGCGTGGCGGGATCACAACCGTAGGCGGGCCAGGGCAGGTCGAGGCCGATCTCGATCATCGTCGACTCGGCAAGCTCGCGGGTGAAGTCGCGGACGGGCAGTTCCTCGGCACCGGGGTCCAGGGCTTACCTTGATAGACACTACATGCTATTCCTCAAGCACGCGCAGCAAACATCAGGCAGCACGAGCCGCTGTCGGAGCCGGAGCCGGAGCGAGCATCAATCGTTTGTCTTGGCCAGGAATGCATAGCCTCTCTGGACGGCTATCTCGCTGCATGCTGCGGCGCCCGGTGTGGATGCTGCCCCTCAGCGTTG
The DNA here is from genome assembly GCF_004331345.1 of Kribbella soli. Classification (GTDB taxonomy): domain Bacteria; phylum Actinomycetota; class Actinomycetes; order Propionibacteriales; family Kribbellaceae; genus Kribbella; species Kribbella soli. Next base: position 138,765 of record NZ_SJJZ01000004.1, read on the forward strand.
GCAGCGTCCCGCAGCTAGCTGCTGAGACGATTCGGCTGCAGTCTGAGCGCCATCGGCCGAGCGTGTCAGAGTCCTTGCCTGGAAGGCAGACCATGCTACTGACGTGCGGAAACAGCCTCAGCTGATGCCCTTGAGGAGTTGGCGGGCCATGACGATGCGTTGGACTTGGTTGGTGCCTTCGTAGATCTGGGTGATCTTGGCGTCGCGCATCATGCGTTCGACCGGGTAGTCGTGGGTGTAGCCGTAGCCGCCGAGGAGCTGGACGGCGTCGGTGGTGACCGCCATCGCGACGTCGGAGGCGAAGCACTTGGCGGCGGCGCCGAAGTACGTCAGGTCGGAGTCACCGCGCTCGGAGCGGGCAGCAGCGGCGTACGTGAGCTGACGGGCGGCCTCGATCTTCATGCCCATGTCCGCGAGCATGAACTGCAGGCCCTGGAACTCGGCGATCGCCTTGCCGAACTGCTTGCGCTCCTTGACGTACCCGAGCGCGTAGTCGAGCGCGCCCTGCGCGATCCCGAGCGCCTGCGCGGCGATCGTCACGCGGGTGTGGTCGAGGGTCGCCATCGCGGTGCCGAAGCCCGTGCCCGGGTCGCCGATCAGCCGCGCGGCCGGGATCCGGACGTTGTCGAAGTACACCTCGCGGGTCGGCGAGCCCTTGATCCCGAGCTTCTTCTCCGGGGCGCCGAACGAGACGCCCTCGTCGGACTTCTCCACCACGAAGGCGGAGATCCCCTTCGACCGGGCGTCCGGGTCCGTCACCGCGAAGACCGTGTAGAAGTCGCTGACGCCGGCGTTGGTGATCCAGCGCTTCACGCCGTTCAGCACGTAGGAGTCCCCGTCGAGCACCGCGCGGGTCTTCATCGAGACGGCGTCCGAACCGGCCTCCGGCTCGGACAGGCAGTACGAGAACATCGCGTCGCCCGCCGCGACCGGCGGCAGGTAGCGCTGCTTGACCTCGTCGGAGGCGGACAGCAGCAGCGGCAGCGAGCCGAGCTTGTTGACGGCCGGGATCAGCGAGGACGACGCGCACGCGCGGGCGACCTCCTCGATCACGATCACCGTGGCGAGAGCGTCCGCGCCGGCGCCGCCGTACTGCTCCGGGATGTGCGGCGCGTGGAAGTCCGAGGCCTTCAGCGCGTCGTACGACGCCTTCGGGAACTCGGCCAGCTCGTCCACGTCCCCGGCGTGCGGGGCGACCTTGGCGTCGCAGACGTCGCGAACGGCCTCGCGGATCGCCTGGTGCTCCTCGGACAGCGCGTACAGCTCGAATGAGTTACTCACGAGTCACACAGTACGACGAACATCTCGCCGACGGAGGACGTCGTACGCCGAAAGTGAGCAAGAGCGCACTCTCCAGACATGAGCCGATAACCGGCTGATAACCACGATGGGTAGAGTCCCGGACATGAGTGAAGCGACCTCCCGCCCCCTGCGGATCGCCGTGATCGGCACCAACTACCTCGGCGCGAACACCGCCGCCGGGATGGCCGAGTTCGGTTTCGACGTGATCGGGGTCGAGATCGACGAACACCGGCTGAAGCTGCTGAACGACGGCAAGGCGCCGCTGTACGAGCCTGGGCTGGACCCGCTGCTGAAGAAGCACGTCGACTCCGGCCGGCTGCGGTTCACCAAGGACTACCGGGAGATCGGCGACTGGGCCGACGTGCACTTCATCTGCGTCGGAACGCCGCAGCTCGAGGGCAGCGAGGCCGCCGACCTGGCCCAGGTGCACTCGGTCGTCGACATGCTCGCGCCGCTGCTCACGAAGCCGGCGCTGGTGGTCGGCCGCTCCACGGTCCCGGTCGGTACGTCGACGATCGTCGAGCAGCGTTTCCACGCCGAGGCGCCGGCCGGGTCGGCGGTCGAGATCGCCTGGCAGCCCGAGTTTCTCCGCGAGGCGCACGGTGTCGAGGACACGCTGCACCCGGACCGCCTGGTGTTCGGCGTCCAGTCCGCTGCCGCAGAGGCCCGGATGCGCGAGGTGTTCGCCACCCCGATCAGCGAGGGTTCGCCGGTGGTCGTCTGCAACCTGCCGACCGCGGAGCTGGTGAAGGGCGGCGCGAACGCGTTCCTGGCCACGAAGATCTCGTTCATCAACGCGCTCGCCGAGATGGCCGACGCGACCGGCGCGGACGTCACCCAGCTGGCCGAGGCGCTCGGGTACGACAAGCGGATCGGCCGCGGCGCGCTGAACGCCGGGCCCGGGTACGGCGGCGGTTGCCTGCCGAAGGACCTGCGCGCGTTCATGCATCGGGCCGGCGAACTCGGCGTCGAAGAGGTCATCACGCTGCTGCGCGAGGTCGACGACATCAACCAGCGCCGGCGGGCCGGCATCGTTGACCTGACCCACGAGATGCTCGGCGGCGAGTGGATCGGCAAGAACGTCACGGTGCTGGGCGCCGCGTTCAAGGCCGGTACGGACGACGTCCGCGACTCGCCCGCACTCGACGTGGCCGGGCGGATCCAGCTGCACGGCGCGAACGTGACGGTGTTCGACCCGGAGGCGATGGAGAACGCCCGCAAGGTCCGTCCGACCCTGCGCTACGCCCCCACCGCGGTCGAAGCGTGCCGCGAGGCGCACGCCGTACTGCACCTGACCGAGTGGCCGGAGTTCCGCGAGCTCGACCCGGCCGCGCTCAGGGGGGTCGTCACCCACCCGGTCGTCATCGACGCCCGCCTCAACCTCGACGCCGACACGTGGCGCGCCGCAGGCTGGACCTACCGGGCGCCGGGCAGGCCCTAAGCGACTGTTGCGGATCGGAGGACCGGGCGCGTCAGCACGACGCACCCGGTGATGGCCGCTGCCACCGAGATGGCCAGGCAGACACCGGTGATGCCGATGCCGCTCACATCGGCCAGGCCGCCGAGCAGCGGGTTCGCCACCATGATCGCGAGGCTCTGGCAGAGCACGACGATGGACTGCAGACGGGACTGGAACTCACGCTCCACCGAGTTCATGAGCAGCGGCAGCACGTGACCGGTGAACGTACCGACGCCGATCCCGCTCAGCACGCCGGCGGCGAACGTCAAGGGCAGTGGCTCGAGCACCGAAAGGCCGAGCAGTCCGGCAGCCGCCACCAGGAGTCCGAGCGCGGCGAAGATGCCCGGGCGGGGAAACGCGCCCCGCATCAGGATGCGTAGGGCGATCACCCCCACTCCCAGGCTCCGGCTGGCGACCAGCAGACCGGCGGTCGCGGCGTTCCACCCGTGGTCGCGGGCGAGCAGCGGGAACAGCAGTGCGTCGAGCGGCATCAGCAGACCTGCCGCAACCGTCATCGTGATCAGCAGCGCCCGGGTGAGCGGGCGGCCGAAGGCGACCTGGATCCCGGCGCCGATCGAGCGGAGCATGCCGGCCGGCATCCGGCCGGGAGGCGCGATCGTATTCCGCAGCAGGATCAGGACGATGATCATCACGCCGAACGTCAGGGCGTCGAAACCGCCGGCCGCGGTGAGTCCGGCCCAGCTCACCAGGACGCCGCCGACCGCAGTGCCGGTGACGGCGAAGACCACGCCGGTCACCTGGAAGCTCGCCAGCGCTCGGGGCACCTGCGCCGGCGGCACCAGCAGACGCGGCATCGACCGTGACGAGGGCAGGAAGAACGCGTCGATCGTTCCGACGACGAGGGCCAGGATCACCAGCAACCACACGGGTTCGCCGACAGCCAGCGTGGCCGGGACGAGGGCCGCGGTGACCAGGAACATCGCGGTGCAGCTCACCAGCAGCACGCGAGGAGCGCCGTACTTGTCGCCGATCGCGCCGCCGACCAGCAGCAGAACAGCTCGCGGGGCGGCGGCGAGCAACAGGATGAGGCCGGCGACGCCGCCGCCGTGCTGGGTGGCGGACCAGCCGATGGCGAACGTCATCGTCAGATCGCCGAGGAGAGACACGACGGCGCCGAACAGCCAGATCCAATAGCGGCCCGGAATGCGCTGCGTGTCCGAGTCAGTGGGCGGAGTCACGATCGACGACCTTAGACGACAACGAATGGGAACTCATGACTACCCGCCCCGTCCTGTGGAAAACCAGTGACTGCCTCAGCCTTTACGCAGCTCTGCCGCCCCGTCACGCACCGTAGCGCCCTTGGCCCGTGCCGCCCCCGCGAGGCTTTCCTGGAACGCCAGCATCCGGTCCCGCAACTTCTCGTCGGACGCAGCCAGGATCCGGACCGCGAGCAGCCCCGCATTACGAGCGTTCCCAATCGAGACCGTCGCAACCGGCACTCCGGCCGGCATCTGCACGATCGACAGCAGCGAGTCCATTCCGTCGAGGTATTTCAGCGCCACCGGTACGCCGATCACCGGCAGCGGGGTCACCGACGCGAGCATCCCGGGCAGGTGCGCGGCCCCGCCGGCGCCGGCGATCAGCACCTTCAGTCCCCGCTCGTGTGCTGACTTTCCGTAGTCGATCATCTCGGCCGGCATCCGGTGCGCCGACACCACATCTGCCTCAAAGGGCACGTCGAACTCGGCACACACCTCGGCCGCGGCCTTCATGGTCGGCCAGTCGCTGTCCGACCCCATCACGATGCCAATCACTGCTTTTCCTATTCGTCGATCGTGCCGGTCAGGTACGCGGCGGCGTGCCGCGCGCGTTCACGGGTCTCCTCGAGGTCGTCGCCGTACGCCGTGACGTGGCCGACCTTGCGCCCCGGCTTGACCGACTTCCCGTAGAAGTGGACCTTCAGGCCCGGGTCGCGCGCCATGCAGTGCAGCAAGCCGCGGTGCATGTCCTCGACGTCGCCGCCGAGCACGTTGACCATGACGGTGTACGGCGCTCGCGCGGCCGGCGAACCGAGTGGCAGGTCGAGCACCGCGCGCAGGTGGTTCTCGAACTGGGACGTGACCGCGCCGTCGATCGACCAGTGCCCGGTGTTGTGCGGGCGCATCGCCAGCTCGTTGACCAGCAGCCGCCCGTCCCGCGCCTCGAACATCTCGACCGCGAGGATGCCGACCACGCCGAGCTCACCGGCGATCCGCAGCGCGGTCTGCTGCGCCTGGGCGGCCCGCTCCGGCGCCAGACCCGGCGCGGGCGCGGTCACCTCGACGCAGACGCCGTCCCGCTGCACCGACTCGACGATCGGGTACGCGACCGCCTGCCCGTGCGGCGAGCGCGCCACGATCGCGGACAGCTCGCGGACGAAGTCCACCTTCTCCTCGGCCAGGATCGGTACGCCGCTGCCGAACGCGGTCGCGATCTGCGGGTCCTCGGGACCGTCGACGAACCACACGCCCTTGCCGTCGTACCCGCCGCGGGTGGTCTTCAGGATGATCGGGAAACCGCCGACCCGCTTGGCGAAGTCCGCGACGTCGGCGGGCGTCGCGACCACCTGGTGCGCGGGCGCCGGCGCGTCGAAGGTGTCCAGCCGGGCGCGCATCACGGCCTTGTCCTGGGCGTGCACGAGCGCGTCCGGGCCGGGCCGCACCGCGATCCCGTCCGCCTCGAGCGAGTGCAGCAGGCCCGTCGGGACGTGCTCGTGGTCGAACGTCACCACATCGCACTCCGCGGCGAACCGCCGTACCGTCTCGGAGTCCTTGTAGTCGCCGACTGGGGCGTCCGCGACGGCCTGGGCCGCCGACACCGTCGCGCCCTCGGCGAGCACGCGGAGCTGGATTCCGAGGGCGACGGCCGTCTCCTGGGTCATCCGGGCCAGCTGCCCGCCGCCGACCATGCCGACCACCGGGGTACCGACAGGGAGATCCTTACGATCGAACTTCACAGCGGTGAGCCTAATGTCCATACATCATCGGGCGTACGGCGGCTGTCGCGGCACGCGGGCGATTTCGGGGTCGGACCGGTCGCCGGGTACCGTGGGAAGCTGCCCTCCCCGTCGCGGTGTGATCACAGAAGGTTCCGAGGACCGTTGAAGCTCGTCACCACGCTGTACCGCCAGTTCCAGCACTTGGTGCACGAAGTCGCCAAGTTCGGCCTGGTCGGTCTGCTCGGTCTGGTCGTCGACCTGCCGATCTACAACTGGCTGGTCTTCAACAACCCGCTGGTGCTCGCCGACTCGGGTGTCGGCATGCTGCACCACAAGCCGCTGACGGCGAAGCTGATCTCGACCACGGTCGCCACGATCGTGACGTACTTCGGTAACCGGTACTGGACGTGGCGGCACCGGGAGCGCTCGGGCCTGCACCGTGAGTACGTGCTGTTCTTCGTCCTGAACGGTATCGGCCTGCTGATCGCGGCCGGCTGCCTGGCCTTCTCGCGGTACGTCCTGGACCTGCACAGCTGGCTGTCCGACAACATCGCGGCCAACTTCATCGGCCTCGGCCTCGGCACCCTGTTCCGCTTCTGGTCCTACCGCAAGTTCGTCTTCAAGGAAGAACTCGCGCTCGACGAGGCCGAGCACACCCCGACCCCGGACTCCCCCGCCGAACTCGACGGGGAGTCGACCGGAGATCTGCCCGCGGTCCGCTGACCCCGGCTGGTCGATGACTTCCCCCGTGCAGGCGCGGTCGCGGCTCCATCCTGCGGTTGTCGTCAGCATCGTTCTGGCTGTGCTGCTGGTGGGCTCCGTTGTCGCCGGGACCGTGGCCGTCGGCATCGTGCGGGCCGACGCGAAGACGCAGCTCGAACGCGCCGACAACCTGCAGCGCAAGCTCGACGAGGCCGGGCCGGGCGAGCAGGTACGCAAGGACGTGCTGGCAGCCGCGCAGGCCGATGTCAGCGTCCTCTTCAGCTATGACTACCGAAAGCTCGACGACTACGCGTCGGCGACCCGGAAGGTCACGACGGAGAAGTTCGGCGCCGAGTTCGCGAAGACAGTGGCCGCGATCCGGCCGCAACAGCTGAGCCAGCAGGCCGTTGCCAAGGCCGAGGTCGCGGACGCCGCGGTCAAGGATGCGACGGACGCCACGGCGCACGTCCTCCTGTTCGTCGACACCACCACGACGACAAAAGGCGCGTCGACACCGAGCGTCCAGCGCACCCGGGTGCAGCTCACGCTCCAGTCGGTCGCCGGCCAATGGCTCGTGGACGGCGTCGAAGCAGTCTGAAGCTGTTCGTCACTCTCCGAACGGCGGCTTCCACGTGGCGTTGCCGTCGGTCCAGTGGAAGTAGACCGGGTCGGCGAACGTGCCCGGGACCTTGCCGAACGACTGGATGACGGTGGTCGGGCCGGTGGCGTGGCCGAGGGCGTACATGTAGGCGGTGTGGGTGTCCCGGTCGATGCCGAGCAGGACCGACCCGTACTGACCGCACTGCTGCGCGATCAGCGTCTCGAAGCCCTGCCAGGTCTTACTGCGAACCTGCTTGACGATCGGCTTCATCGGCGCCGTGGTCGGGATGTGGATCGTGTACAGCGCACCGCCGCGGGTGTTCGCGAGGAACGTGTCGTAGGTCTTGGTCGAGCTGATCAGCGTCATCGCCTTCACCGCGGCGAATCCGGGCGCGGACACCTTGTTCTGCCAGGCGCCCTTGCTGTCGACGGTCCAGCGGAACAGCGTGCCGTCGTTGCGGAGTCCGTACATGTTGTTCCGGAGCACCTTGTCGTAGTAGACCCCCTCGTCGAGTGCGACGAAGGTCCCCCAGCCGCCGCCGAACCGCTTCACTCCGCCCTCGATGACGCCGTCCTCGCCGGTCGAGTAGTTGGCGTAGTACAGCGCGTCCCCCAGCACGCTGTAGCCGCCGACGAAGGCGATGCTGATCCCGTCGTCGCCCCGCGAGATCGACGAACTGAACCGAACCGCTCCGTCGGGGTACACGTCGCGCCCCAGGATGCGGCTGGCCGGGGCCGTCGGCGGCGTCGCCGCGAAGACGCCCTGTTCCCTGTGGTCACCGCCGGCCGTCACGGACCCCACCGCCACCGGGCAGCCCCCTGCCGACACCGCGCTCGGCGTCGCCGCCGCAGTTCCCGGGATCACCCCCGCTGCCACGAGTAGGGCCGCCGCCGTCGTTCCGAGTGGTTTGAGCATTGGTACCACCCCCTTTCACTTGCCTTGATGCTCTCTTGTGAGCAGTTGTTGTCGGTAGGGCGTGTGAAAATGCCGTGGTGACTGACTTCGACGTGCGGGTGGCGCAGGCAGACGAGTACGAGCCGGTCGGTCGGGTGTTCGGCGAGGCGATGATGTTCGAGTCGACAGCCGACGACCTCGGGCGGCAGCTGTTCGAGCCGGAGCGGACGTTGGTCGCGACCGACGGCGCGGAGATCATCGGGACGACCAAGGCGCTCACACGGGACCTGTCCGTGCCCGGTGCGGTGGTCGACGCGGCCCACGTGACCGGGGTCGGCGTGCGGGCGACGTACCGGCGGCGTGGTGTGCTGTCCCAGTTGATGGGCCGGCAACTGCGGGAGGTGCCGGAGGCGATCGCGGTGCTGTGGGCGAGTGAGCCGGCCATCTACGGGCGGTTCGGGTACGGCGCGGCCGCGTGGGGAACGAACTACGAGATCGACCTTCGCCGCGTTGGCCCGACCAACGACCGGATCCGTCCGGGTGCGCTCGGCGTACTGACCGTGGACGAGGCGCTCAAGGAGTTGCCGACCGTACTGCGGCGTGCGCAGGAGCAACGCCCTGGCGTGTCCGGGCGGTCGGACTTGCGGTGGCAGAAGCACCTCGAGGACAAGCCGGACGACCGCGGCGGGCGGACCGCGCGACAGATCCTGGTGCACCGTGACGAGGCCGGCACCATCAACGGGTACGCGCTCTGGCGCGGCAAGATGAACTGGGTGCCGACCGGCCCGGCGAACGAGGTGCTCGTCGAGGAACTGGTCGCGCCGGACGCGACGGCGTACCGGGTGCTGTGGCAGCACCTGCTGACGATGGATCTGACCGCGAAGGTCGGCTACGGGTACGCCGCTGTGGACGAGCCGCTGCAACAGCTCGTCAGCACACCGACCGCCCTCGAGCGCCGTGTCGGCGAGTCCCTGTGGCTGCGCGTGACCGACGTACCGCGGGCGCTGCAGCAGCGGCAGTACGCCGTACCGGTCGACGTCGTCCTCGACGTGACCGACGACCTGATCGAGGCGAACACCGGCCGGTTCCGGCTGACCGCCGACGGGTCGTCAGTCAGATGCGAACGCACCGACGACCCCGCCGACCTCAGCCTGTCGATCGCCGTACTCGGCGCCGCCTATCTCGGCGGCCGCCCCCTCGCCGAGTTCGCACCAACAGGCCGCGTCACCGAACACACCCCCGGCACCCTGGCCCGCGCAACAGCCGCCTTCGGCTGGCCGACCGCACCGGTCAGCCTGGAGGTCTTCTGAGCGGATGTCATCGAGATGTCATCGCTGCTGAATAGGTTCCTGGTTCGAGCTCGGACCAGGAACCGGAGGCAGCATGATCGACCACCAGCTCCGGAAACCGGGAGAACACCTCTACCTGTCGGAGCACACCAGGACGATCCTCCTCGATGCACTCCGGGACGTGTTCCCGCGCGCCTCGTACTCCGCGGACCGCTTCGTCAGCTGTACCCGTCCGTGCTGCTGCGCTAGCGCTCGTCGTCCGAGCTGAAGATGGTGTCGCCGTCGTCGGTTCGCGGCTGCTGTTGCTGGGGTTGCTGGGGCCGGCGGCGCATGTGTTCCGGGGGTTGCTCGTCCTCGAGGATGCCGTCGCCGGGTCGGCCCTCCGGGCCGCCGAACAGGAGGTCGGACATCTGCAGGTGGACGTGCTCGACATGCGGTACGTCGGGAAGCACGACCTGACCGCGTTCGCCGGCGGACTCGATGTGCAGCGTGCCGCAGCCGAGGATCCGGTCCACCAGGCCGTGCTCGTAGGACACGTCGTTGATCCGCATCAGCGGGATGTCCCGGCCGGTCCGGGTGAGGATGCCGTGCCGGGTGATCAGCCGCCGGTTGGTGATCGTGTACGTCGAGAAGAACCAGTTCAGGAACGGCTTCAGCCCGAAGGTCGCGACGAGCACCACGCCGACCGCGAGCACCGCGATCCGGGCCGGGGTCTGCATCGACCCGGACGGCACGATCGCGGCCAGGAAGCCGCCCAGGCCCGCAACCACCAGCAGCAGGAAGACCGGCCCGATCAGCGCCTTCCAGTGCGTCCGGGTGCTGACGACGACGTACTCGTCCTCACCCAACAACTTCGCCGAGATCGCCATGGCCCCAGTCTCACAGGTAGCAGGTTCGGTTGTCCCCTCCCGACACGATCGAGGGCAACCCTCGGGTGCTGATCGGAGGGCAAAGAGGTTTAACACTTCACAAAATGCATACAGTGAGCCAAGATGCGCGAGGGGTAACGACTGGGGACAGAAGGAGCCGTGATGGCAGTCTTGTCGATTCTCGACCGGGAACACACCGTCGCACCACCGGGCTACAGCCGCTGGCTGATCCCGCCGGCCGCGCTCGCCGTCCACCTGTGCATCGGCCAGGCGTACGCGACCAGCGTCTACAAGACGTCGATGGTGAAGCACTTCGGCACCAGCCAGACCGCGGTCGGCGTGGTCTTCAGCATCGCGATCGTGATGCTCGGCCTGTCCGCCGCCGTCGGCGGCACCTGGGTCGAACGCAACGGACCGCGGAAGGCGATGTTCGTCGCCGCCTGTTTCTGGGCGACCGGGTTCCTGGTCGGCGCCCTCGGCATCGGCACCGGCCAGCTCTGGCTGGTCTATCTCGGGTACGGCGTGATCGGCGGCATCGGCCTCGGGATCGGCTACATCTCGCCGGTCTCCACGCTGATCAAGTGGTTCCCGGACCGCCCCGGGCTCGCGACCGGCCTGGCGATCATGGGCTTCGGCGGTGGCGCACTGGTGGCCAGCCCGCTGTCCCGCCAACTGCTCGGCCTCTACGACTCCGGTTACGACCCGAACGTGAGTACGTCGGTGGCCGGCGGCAGCGCGCTCGTCGGCCTGTTCCTGACGCTGGGCATCGGCTACTTCGTGATCATGATGTTCGGCGTCTTCAACATCCGCGTCCCCGCCGACGGCTGGGCGCCGGACGGCTTCGACTCGTCGGCGGTGCAGCAGAAGCCCCTCGTCACGACCGCCAACGTCTCGGCGGCGAACGCGATCAAGACGCCGCAGTTCTGGTTCCTGTGGGTCGTGCTGTTCTGCAACGTCACCGCGGGAATCGGCATCCTCGAGCAGGCCAGCCCGATGATCCAGGACTTCTTCCGCGGCGACGACGGCAAGTCGAGCGTCGCGGTCGCGGCCGCCGCCGGGTTCGTCGGCCTGTTGTCGATCTTCAACATGGCCGGCCGGTTCGGCTGGTCCTCGACGTCCGACGTGATCGGCCGGAAGCCGATCTACGCGATGTACCTCGGCGTCGGGATCGTCGCGTATGCGCTGCTGGCGACGGTCGGGCACACCAGCACGGTGGTCTTCGTGCTGCTGGCCGCGGTCATCATCTCGTTCTACGGCGGCGGGTTCGCGACCGTTCCGGCGTACCTGCGGGACCTGTTCGGCACCTATCAGGTCGGCGCGATCCACGGCCGGCTGCTGACCGCGTGGTCGGCGGCCGGGATCGCCGGGCCGCTGATCATCAACGGGTTCCTGGACCGCGAGGGCAAACCGGGCACGCTGACCGCGGCGGCGTACCGGCCGGCGCTGTTCACGATGGTCGGCGTACTGGCCGTCGGGTTCGTCGCGAACCTGCTGATCCGCTCGGTCTCCGACCGATTCCATGAGAAGTCCGAGTCCACGGTGGAGGCCGCACGATGAACCAGACTCCACGCCTGGTGATCTCCTGGCTCCTGGTCGCCGTACTCCTCGGCTACGGCATCATCCAAACGCTGATCACCGCAGCCAAGCTCTTTACGCACTAGTTCGCAGGTGGGTGACGTCCCCGGCGGCGAGCGGTCGGACGCCGTCGGGGGTGTCGACGATCAGGCGGCCGTCGTCGGCGAGGTCGCGCGCCGTGCCTTCGAGGAAGGTGCCGTCGGGGAGTTCCACGCGCACTGCCTGCCCGAGGGTCGCGGACAGTTCGCGGTACTCCGGGAGGATTGCGGCGCGATCGCCGTTGGCGTCTACCCAGGACTGGTAGCGGGAGGCGAGTTCACGGAGTACCGCTGACATCACGGTGGCCCGGTCGGTTGTCGCCGCCTTCTCCAGTGCGAGCGACGTGGCGGCCTCGTGGGGCTTCTCCGACTCGCGGAGCGTCACATTCAGGCCGATGCCGATGACGGCCGCGGGGCCTTCGACGCGCTCCAGCAGGATGCCGGCGAGCTTGCGGTTCTCGACCAGTACGTCGTTCGGCCACTTCACCTGCGCCGGAATCTCACCGACCTGCCGCACCGCCGCGGCCACCGCCAGCGGGACCAGCAGCCCCAGCCAGGGCCACCGCGACGCCTCAACGGTGGTCGGACGCAGCAGCGCCGACATCAGCAAGGCAGAGCGCGGCGGTGTGGTCCAGGTACGACCCAGCCGCCCGCGACCGGACGACTGGTGCTCCGCAGCAACGACCAGTCCCTCTGGCTGACCACCTGCAGCCGCAGCTGCCACAACAGCATTGGTCGACGGTGTCTCCGCGAGTACGTCGATCTGCGTCCACAGCGCACCGGGACGCACCAACCGCCCCCGCAGGAACTGCTCATCCAGCGGGGGCCGCTCCAGGTCGCTGAACCTCATCCGGTGTTCTGCAGCCCGGCAGCAACGCCAGAAACGGTCAGCAACAGCAGCCGCCGAGTGCGGACAATCTGCCCCTCGTCCAGTGAGTCATCGGTGCGCAGCGTCCGCAGTGCCCGCAGCTGCAAGTAGCTGAGTGCATCGACGTACGGGTTGCGCAGCTCGACAGCACGGCCCAGCACGCGGCGTCCCTGCAGCAGGCGCTCCTGGTCGAGCACCTTGAGCACCCACTCGGTGGTGAGGGCGTGCTCATCCAGCATCTGCTGGGTCAGCTCCGGCCGGTCGCCCAGCTCCAGGTAACGGCCGAGGATGCGCCGGTCCGTCTTGGCCAGCGACATCTCCGCGTTCTCCAGCATCACCTGGAACAGCGGCCAGTTCTGGTTCGCATCCCGCAGCAGGTCGACGTCCCCGACCGCGGCAAGCGCCGTACCGAGGCCGTACCACCCAGGAGCGTTCACACGCGCTTGCGACCACGCGAACACCCACGGGATCGCCCGGAGGTCCTCCAGTGACGACACCGCGACACCACGCCTGGCAGGCCGCGACCCGAGTGGCAGCTGGCCCAGCTCCTCCAGCGGAGTCACAGTGCTGAACCACTCCGCGAAGCCGTCTGCCTTCACCAGCCGGTGGTACGCCGTACGCGCTGCCTCGTCGAGCGTCTTCTCGACCACAGCGAACCGCTCGGCCGCCACCAGAGCCCGCTCCTCCACTGCCGGCGTCGACGCCAGCAGCGTTGCCGCGGTCACCTGCTCGATGTGCCGCTGCGCGATCGCCGAGTTCCCGTACCGAGCCGGAATCGCCTCGCCCTGCTCGGTCAGCTTGAACCGCCCTGCCACCGATCCAGGAGCCTGCGCCAGTACGGCGCGGTTCGCCGGACCACCGCCACGTCCGAGAGCACCACCGCGGCCGTGGAACAGGGTCAGCCGGATCGCGTTGCGCTGCGCCCACGCGGTGATCCGCGCCTGCGCGTCGTACAGCGCGAGCGTTGCCGACACCGGTCCGACGTCCTTCGCGGAGTCGGAGTACCCGAGCATGACCTCGAAGCGCCGGTCGTTCGCGGTGAGCCGGTGCCGGACCCGGGTGAGCTGGATCGCGTTGTCCAGTACCTCCACCGAGTTCTGCAGGTCCTCACCGGTCTCGAACAGCGGTACGACGTCCAGCTCGATCGGACGCCCGTCCAGCGCCGCGTCGGCGAGCTCGTACACAGCTGCCAGGTCGCCGGCGTTGCGGGTGAACGAAACGACGTACCGGCGGCAGGCCTCGGGGCCGAAGCGCTGCTGGATCTGACCGATCACCCGGAGTGTGGCGAGCACCTCCTCCGTCTGGTCGGACAGCTCGCCACCGCCGAGGACCTCCTCCAACGCCTTGGCGTGCACCGAGGAGTGCTGGCGGACCTCCAGCTCGGCCAGGTGGAAGCCGAACGAGTTCACCTGCCAGATGAGGTGCTGCAGCTCGCCGTACGCCTGGCGTGGTGCACCGGCGCTCACCAGCGAGTCCTGCAGGACCTTGAGCTCGTGCAGGAAGTCAGCGGCCCGCGGGTACCCGAAGTCGGCGTCGCGGGCGCGGGTCGCGGCGAGCCGGCGAGCAGCGAGCAGCAGGAGCTGCCGGTGCGGCTCGGCCGGCGAGCGGGTCTCGATGTCGGTGATCAGCTCCGGGTTGACCGCGCGGGCGTCTTCCAGGATGCGGCGTACCGGCGCGGACGGCGGCGTGGTCGCGGCGTCCAGGGTCAGTGCGCGTCCGAGAACCTCGGTCGCCTGCTCGAGCGCCCGGAGGACGTGGTCGGCCTGGATCTGCATGGCTTCCCGGGTGATCGCCGCGGTCACGTTCGGGTTGCCGTCGCGGTCGCCGCCGATCCACGAGCCCAGGTGGACGAACGGCGCCACCACGGGCGTCCGCGTCCCGGCCTCGTCACCGGCCAGCGCGTCGTCGAGCCGCCGGTACACGTTTCCGACGACGTTGAACAGGGTCTCCTCGAACACCGCCATCGCCGAGCGCACCTCGTCCAGCGGCGAGGGGCGGCTGGTGCGGAGTTGCGACGTACGCCAGAGGATGTCGACCTGCTCGACCAGGCGGCGACGGTTCTCCGCCAGGTCGCTGTCACCGGCCCGCGGGTCGTGGCGCTCGTCCAGCAGCGAGCTGATCCGGCGGATCGTCGCGAGTACGGCGCGCCGCCGGGCCTCCGTCGGGTGTGCGGTCAGCACCGGCCGGAACTCCAGCCCGTTCAGCAGCGCGCGGGCCTGCTGCTCGCCGCTGTCGCGGGAGATCTGCTCCACGGCCTGAGCCAGCTCCGACACCACGGCCTCGCTGCCGGCGCGGTCGCGCTCACGCAGTACGCGGGCCCGGTGCAGCTCTTCGCTCAGGTTCGTCAGGTGGAAGTAGCAGGTGAATGCGCGGGCGACGTCCTCGGCGCGCTCGTGCGGCCAGGACGCGACCAACTGCTCGGCCGCGGCGCCGTCACCGGCGATGGTCAGCTCACGCAATTTCTCGACGTCGTCGAGCAGCGGCTGACCGGCGTACTCGACCAGAACCTTGCCGAGGATCTCGCCGAGCAGGCGGACGTCGGCCCTGAGTTCCTCAGGCACCTCGAACCGCGCGCGGGTACGGGTCTCACTACCGGTGTCGCTCACGTTCGCCCACCCTATCGGCGGACGCCCACCAACGCCGCAGACAGTCCGCCCACTGGAAGCGGATCGTGACCGCACACCCAGGAATCTCACAGTACGTCGCGACCCGGGAGGATCCCGTGCCGTGTCAGACGTTGGTGAAACCGCCGCCGACCACCTGGGAGACGGTGCGTGCCAGCTCGGCCGGGGAGCGGTCGGTGGTGCCCGTGACGAGCATCCGGGCGCAGGCCTCGATCATCGAGGCGAGCAGCTCGGCCAGGACCGGGAGGTTGGCGTCCGGGTCGGTGACGCCGGGGAGGGACTTGACCAGGGTCAGGCGCAGGCTCTCGACCAGGAACCCACGGGCCGCGAGGACCCGCTCGGCGACGACGGGCGCGGCGCCGTACTGCGCGCCGAACACGATCCGCCACGACTGCGGCTGCTTGGCGACGGCGGTGAGGAACGCGGTCACGCCCTCGAGGACATGCTCCTCCGGGGTGCCGACGTCCGGATCGGCGGGCAGCGCGGAGACGATCGAGATGACCAGGTGCTGCTCCTCGCGGGCGAGCAGAGCCAGCAGCAGCTCGTCACGATTCGCGAAGCAGTCGTAGACGACCGGTTTGGTGACCCCGGCCGCGTCCGCGACCGACTGCATCGTGGTCCCGGCGTACCCCCTCGCGGAGAAGACCTCGAGGGCGGCGTCCAGGACGAGCGGGCGGCGGCGCTCCGGACCGAGGTGCGGCGCGCGCCGGCGTTTCTCAGCGTCCCCGACCACTTGACAAACCTATCGCATCGTAGGAAATTCCTACGGTCTGGTAGGAACTGCCGCGGGGGTGGTCGATGACCGTACGAGGCAGTGCCGGCTGGCTCGAGTCCGACGGCCTCACCGCCCTGGACGCGAGTGAGCTCGCCCGGCTGGTCGACCGGACGTCGGAGCGGGAGCTCCGGCATCGACTCATCGGGGGAGTACGAGAGGTCGCGTTGCGCGAGATCTTTCGCCGGATGCCGGAGTACCTCCGACCCGCCCGGGCCGCCGGGTTCGACGCTGTGATCAGCTGGCAGATCACCGGCGCGGGCGGGGCCGGTCGTCCCGAGTCGGTCGACGAGTACTGGCTCCGCGTCCACGACGGCCGGTGCGCGCTCGTCTCCCCGCACGCCACTCCCCCGGACATCTCGATCCGCACCGACCCCACCACCCTGCTACGCATCGTCACCGGCAACGAGGACCCCGTCCTGGCCGTCCTCAAACAACGCCTCTCGGTCCGCGGCGACCTGGCCCAAGCCGCCCGCCTCCCCAAACTCTTCAGCGCCGGCCCCCTGTAAACCGGCCCCGGTAAACCTGTGCAGCGTCAGCGAACGAGGCCGTCGGACCCTTTGTTCCGGGCAGGTGCGGCAGCATCGTCGGGCCGGCGCGTCTGCCCGGTCGGGGCCTGGACCCGGCGGAGGGGCGGGATCGCGGGATCGTTGCCGAGGGCCTGCGCGCGGGCCGGTTCCGCGGCCTGAGCATTCGGTGGATGCACCTCGAATCCCCGGACTGCTGCCAGCGTGCGGTCCCCGAGCGTGCCGCCGAACACCTCTGCCTCCCGCCGCACGTCCGAGCCGTCCGCTCTCCAGTTGTCCACCAGGGTGGGCAGTTCGTCGAAGCCCTCGGTGAGCATGGTCGCGGTCGCGGCGGTGGCAGCCGGCCGGCTCTCGACGGGAATGGTTGACGTCGTCACCATCGTCTCGGCCGCGGCGGCCGTCGCGGCCGGCGGCGACTCCACCTGGCTGTCCGTGAGATCGGTCTGGATCCCGGCATGATGCTCGACTCTGGACACGAGTCCCCGCGCCACGATCGCCCGGGCCTCGTCCAGCGATGCGGGATGCTGAGTCGGTTGCGGTTCCATGGATTCCTCCCAGTAGTCGATCTTCTGCAGGAACTCGTGCAGCTTGCCTACCTCGTCCCTGGCGATCCTGCCCGCCGTGTCGATCGCGCCGGCGCCGCCGGTGACGTCCTCGCGCCGGTTCTCCAGCTCCTTGGTCAGCTCCCGCGCGGCGGCCCGCTGAACATTCCGTTCGGCGAACCCCGCCTCGATGCTTCTGGTCAGCTGCCGATGGATCCCGGCCCGCTGCCCCTCAGGCAGCCGCGCGTAGTCCATCCGCGCTTCCAGCAGCATCGCGGCCGCCTCGTGCGCGGCCCCACCGTGGCCGGCGGCAACGAGCCGCTTCAGCACCGCGTCTTCAACGGCAGCGGTCCGCGCCCCGATCGCGACCGCCATCGCCCGCGCGGCCGCGACGTCCCCCTCGAGCTGCGGCGGTGGGAACCGCCCGAGGTCGTCCTGCCGCCCGTTCGGGAACAGTCCTGCGACCAGTCGCGGTGTCGCATTGGCGGCGTACGCCCGGCAGATTGCCGTCGCCAGCCGGTCGCGGGCTCCGGCATCAACAGGTGGCGGCAACGACGGGTCCGGCTCGAGTGAGTCCGCGCACATCGCCACGAGCTCGGTCAGCCCGGCGCGGGCGTCCTCTCGCCGGTCGTGCCACCGGCCGTCCTGGTGGTTCGAGATCCTGTGGATCGAAGGCGCCAGCCGTCCCGGGATGTCCAGGTTGTCGGCCAGCGGTTCGAGCATCTCGACATGCCCGGCGCTCAGCTCGAGCGTCTGCCCGCGCCGGAGCGAGGACACGCCGTCGACGCTGTCCAGCACGACGAGTTGGTTGACCTTCTGGACGAGCTTGCCGACATTCGCCTCAGCCACCTGCGGAACCTATCGCTCGGACCGGTTCAGTACGCCGCTTGCGAGCGACGTCACAGGCGGTACGGCGTACTGACGCGTAGGCTGCCCGTTCATGGGAGAGACCGTGAACATCCACACCACCGCCGGGAAGATCGCGGACCTCGAGCAGCGGCTCGACGACGCCGTCCACGCCGGGTCGGAGCGTGCGGTGGAGAAGCAGCACGCCCGCGGTAAGAAGACCGCGCGCGAGCGGATCACACTCCTGCTGGACGAGGGCTCCTTCTCCGAGCTGGACGAGTTCGCGCGGCACCGGTCGACGAGCTTCGGACTGGACGCGAACCGCCCGTACGGCGACGGCGTGGTGACCGGGTTCGGCACCATCGACGGTCGTCAGGTGTGCGTGTTCGCGCAGGACTTCACGGTCTTCGGCGGCAGCCTCGGCGAGGTCTTCGGCGAGAAGATCGTCAAGGTGATGGACCTGGCGATGAAGATCGGCTGCCCGCTGATCGGCATCAACGACTCCGGCGGTGCCCGGATCCAGGAAGGCGTGGTGAGCCTCGGCCTGTACGGCGAGATCTTCCGCCGCAACGTCCGCGCGTCCGGGGTGATCCCGCAGATCTCGCTGATCATGGGCCCGTGCGCCGGCGGCGCGGTCTACTCGCCGGCGGTCACCGACTTCACCGTGATGGTCGACGAGTCGTCGTACATGTTCATCACCGGCCCGGACGTGATCAAGACCGTCACCGGTGAGGACGTCACCCAGGAGGAGCTCGGCGGCGCCCGGACGCACAACACCAAGTCCGGCAACGCGCACTACCTGGGCTCCGACGAGGAGGACGCGATCGAGTGGGTGAAGGCCCTGGTCGGTCATCTCCCGCAGAACAACCTCGAGGACCCGCCGGTGTACGACGCCCCGGCCGATCTCGAGCTGACCGACACCGACCTGGCCCTGGACACGCTGATCCCGGACTCGCCGAACCAGCCGTACGACATGCACACCGCGATCGAGGCGGTCGTCGACGACGGCGAGTTCCTCGAGGTGCAGACGCTGTTCGCGCCGAACCTGATCGTCGGCTTCGGCCGGGTCGAGGGCCGCCCGGTCGGCGTGGTCGCGAACCAGCCGATGCAGTTCGCCGGCACCCTGGACATCGACGCGTCCGAGAAGGCGGCCCGGTTCGTCCGGACCTGCGACGCGTTCAACCTGCCGATCCTGACCTTCGTCGACGTTCCCGGCTTCCTGCCCGGCACCGACCAGGAGTGGAACGGCATCATCCGCCGCGGCGCCAAGCTGATCTACGCGTACGCCGAGGCGACCGTCCCGATGATCACCGTGATCACCCGGAAGGCGTACGGCGGCGCGTACGACGTGATGGGCTCGAAGCACCTCGGCGCCGACATGAACATCGCCTGGCCGACCGCGCAGATCGCGGTGATGGGCGCCCAGGGTGCGGTCAACATCCTGCACCGCCGCGAGCTCGCTGCGGCCGAGGACGTCGAGACCCGCCGCCAGGAGCTGATCACCGAGTACGAGGACCACCTGGCGAACCCGTACATCGCGGCCGAGCGCGGTTACATCGACGCCGTCATCAAGCCGAGCGAGACCCGCGCCGAGATCGTCCGCGCCCTCCGCCTGCTCCGCACCAAACGCGACACCCTGCCCCCCAAGAAGCATGGGAACATCCCCCTGTGACCACCATCAAGATTGCCAAAGGCAACCCCACGCCCGAGGAGCTGGCTGCTCTGATCGCGGTGGTCGCCGCCCGCGCCGCCGTACCGGCCCCGGCCGCCGACCCGGACCGAGCAAGCAACTGGGCAACGTACTGGCGCAACGCCCGCACCCCGTTCCACCCGGGACCGGGCCAGTGGCGCGCGTCCGCTCACCCGTGACGCGTCGCTAGCCGCGACCTTCCTTGCCCTTGTCGGACGCCGGGCCCCTCGTTCCACCGCCCTTGCCGTGGTCCTGCGCCGGCGGCGACCCGACAGCGCCCGCGGCGGGCGCGATGCCCCGGTCGAACGCGACCCCACCGAAGTCCGCCATCTGCGCGTAGAACAGCTCACCCGTCCGTACCTTCTCGATGGCGGCGCCCGCGATGCGTTCGCCCCGCTGCAGGCCGGCCGACTTGACCGTCTCCACCTCGGCGAGCCCGGCGAAACCGTCACCGATCAGGTCGGCGAGCTCGCTGCGGAACGCCGCCGCGCGGCGGGGATCCTGCAACAGGCCGGGCAGGCTCGACCGGCTGATCATCAAGTCGGCCAGTGCGCCCGGCCGGCGGGAGGCCGACTCGCGCGCACCGGCCAGGAGTACGTCGTCGGCGCGCAACTCCTCGAACTCGGCTCCGAGCTCACCCGCGAACACGTTGGCCGCGATCGTCCATCCGGGGTAGGAGGGCCGCACCGCCTCGCCCTGGGCAGCGACCGCACGCGCCAGCGGTTCGCCGAGCTCGGCGGGCAGGACCCTACGGACCATCGCGGGCGTCTCGCGGTGCGTGAGCGCCTCGATGAAGCCCTCCTCGGCGGGATCCTGCTGGTCGCGGTCGAGGTCACGCAGCCGATCCGCCATGGTCCAGTCAGCCGGAGCAGTCAGGTGGCCGAGCTCGTGGGCAGCTGCCTTGATCCCGCGCCAGCAACGGACGGCGAGCCGCGGGTCGGACAGTACGCCCGGGCCTTCGGCGTACAGCCGGCTCAGCGGTTCGACGACGAGCGGGCGGCTGAGCAGCAATCGTCCGTCGGCGGTCGCCTGTCCGCGCGCGACCAGGTCCTGGCCCGGCGGCAGGAAGTCGATTCGGCCGGTCCACAGCGTCGCCTCCGCCTGGTGGAACCGCAGCACGTCCTCGGCGATGCGATCCCACAGGCCGTCGAGGTCCGGGACCTCACTGGCCGGGTCGCGGCGCGTCATCGGTGCTCGATCCGCTCCAGCACGCGTAGCAGGGCCGAGTTCATGTCGAGAGCAGCTTCGCGCTCGTCGTCGGTCGGTGCGGCGTCCGCCAGCCGGGCGATCTCGGCGATGCCGGACTCGACGTGCGCACGCTGCTCGGCCGGCGTCCCGGTCGGCAGCCGCCGGGCGCGGAGCAGTACGTCGAACGCCCGCTCCACCGTCTCGCTGTGCGGCGCGGTGACTTCGAGCAGCATGCGCTCGGTGGCCTCCAGGTACCGCTGGGCCTTCGCGGGCTCGTCGTCCACCGTCGCCGCCAGCTGCCGCAAGCGCTCCACGCCGGCCTTGAAGGCTGGTATGTCGTCGGCCGCACCAACGACCGTGGACCGCTCGGCGTAGAACTCGTCGAACCGCATGGGAGACAGGATTCCACACCCAGGAATCAGGTACGGCGGAAACGGACCAGCGGGTACGTCGGCGCTTCGCCGGTGTTGCGTGTCGGGCCGGGGAACGTTGTCGCGCCGTCGAGCACCAGGCCGTGCCGGGACGCGACCGCGACCAGGTGCGCAAGGGCGTCCTGGGAGCGGGTGTCGTTGGGGCCGCGGCCGTCGGCGTAGCGGCTGGCGTCGGACTTCTCGGTGGTAGTGACGAAGACGCCGTCGGTGCGCAGGACCCGCGCGACCTCGGCGATCACCGGTTCGCTGTCGTCGAGCAGGTGCAGCAGCCAGACGGCGACGACCGCGTCGCACCGGCGATCGGCCACCGGCAACCGCGCCGCATCCGCCGCCGCGACATGCCCCGGCAGCCGGACCCGCGCACGCTCCAGCATCGCCGCGGACAGGTCGACACCGTGCACCAGGTTGCCCAGAGCAACCAGCTCGGCGCCGACGATCCCGGTCCCGACCGCGAGCTCGAGAACTCGTCCGC
This sequence comes from Kribbella soli, assembly GCF_004331345.1. Lineage (GTDB taxonomy): Bacteria > Actinomycetota > Actinomycetes > Propionibacteriales > Kribbellaceae > Kribbella > Kribbella soli. The sequence goes on from NZ_SJJZ01000004.1 coordinate 160,392, forward strand.
CCTTGGGGAGCAGCGCGTCGACAGCGCGCGCCGCAGCTTCGGCACGGGCGGGTCCGCCGCGCGTCTCGTCGTACGTCGACGCGACGGATTCGTCGTACCTGAAGGGTTTCTGGGACCGCCACAGCTCGGGCCAGCTGATGTCGACCGCGATCAGCATCCGGCGAAGCAACGGCAGTGAGAGTCCGACGACGTTGTGGTAGTCGCCCTCGATCGCCGTGACGAACGGGCCGCCGAGCCCGTCGACCGTGAACGAGCCGGCCACCACGAGCGGCTCGCCCGTCGCGACGTACGCGTCGATCTCCTCGTCGGTGAGGTCGGCGAACCGGACCTCCGTCGACGCCAGTTCCCGGATCTCCTGCTTGGAGGACGTGTCGAACAGGCAATGGCCGGTGTGCAGTACGCCGCTGCGCCCGCGCATCATCCGCCAGCGCTCGCGGGCGACCTCGGGCGTACCGGGCTTGCCGTACGCGACGCCGTCGAACTCCAGGACCGAGTCGCAGCCGAGGACGGTCGCGTGGTCGTCCAGGTTCGCGACCACCGCACGTGCCTTCAAGGTAGCGAGCAGGCGGGCGAGCTCGCCCGGGTTCTCCGCGGTGACGTTGTCCTCGTCGACGCCGGAAACGATCACCTCCGGCTCGATCCCCGCGGCGCGCAGCGTCTTGAGTCGCGCCGGCGATGCCGACGCCAGGACGAACCGGGTGCTCACAGCTTCGCCAGCGCCCGGAGCAGCGGGTCGAGCCCGATCGACCCGAGGTTCAGCGCGTCGGAGTGGAACGACCGCAGGTCGAACGCGGATCCCTTGCGCTGCTTGGCCTCTTCCCGCGCCTGCAGCCAGATCCGCTCGCCGACCTTGTACGCCGGCGCCTGGCCGGGCCACCCGAGATAGCGGTTCAGCTCGGCCTGCAGGAACTCGGTCTCCATCCGGCAGTGCGCCCGCAGGAACTCGAACCCGAGGTCGGCGTTCCACCGCTCCCCCGGCCGCCAGCCGAACGGGTTGTCCTTCGGCACCTCCAGCTCCAGGTGCATGCCGATGTCAACGATCACCCGGGCCGCACGGAACCCCTGCGCGTCCAGCATGCCGAACCGCGCGCCCGCGTCCTCGAGGTAGCCGAGTTCCTCCATCAGGCGTTCGGCGTACAGGGCCCAGCCTTCGCCGTGGCCGGAGACCCAGCAGGCGATCCGCTGCCAGCGGTTCAGCAGGTCGGTGCGCAGCATCGTCTGGGCGACCTGGAGGTGATGCCCGGGCACGCCCTCGTGGTAGACCGTGGTGACCTCGCGCCAGGTGGCGAAGTCCTCCACGCCGTTCGGGACCGCCCACCACATCCGGCCGGCGCGCGTGGTCAGGTCCTCGCTCGGCGGGGTGTAGTAGATCGAGCCGTCCGAGGTCGGCGCGATCATGCACTCGAGCCTGCGGATCTCGGCCGGGATGTCGAAGTGCGTGCTGCCCAGCTCGGCCACGGCCGCGTCGGATATCTGCTGCATCCAGTCCCGGAACGCTTCCTTGCCGTGGATCTTGCGGGCCGGATCGTTGTCCAGCAACTCGGCGGTCGCCTCGATCCCGCGGTCGCCGCCGTTCAGCCCGGCCGCGATGTCCTGCATGGCGGACTCGATCCGGGCCAGCTCCGCCCAGCCCCAGGCGTAGGTCTCCTCGAGGTCGATCGTCGCGCCGAGGAAGTTGCGGGAGGCCAGCTCGTACACCTCCCGGCCGCACGCGTCCCGCTCCGGCGCCCGCGGCGCGAGGTCGGCCGTCAGCCAGGAGCCGAACTGGTCGAACGCCTTCCGTGCCGAGGCGGCGGCAGCCTCTACGGCCGGCTTCACCGCACTTTCGGGCGCCTGCGCGGCGAGTCCGGCGAAGAAGTCGTCGCCCTCGGCACCGGTCCAGCTGGCGATCCGCCCGGCCAGCCCGGTCACCTGGCGCACCGCCGAGATCCGGCCCCGATCGGCCTGCTCGAGCAGCGTCTCGCGGTACCCGTCGAGCGCCGTACCGATCTGGTTCAGCCGGATGGCGACGATCTCCCAGTCCTGCTCGGTGTCGGTCGGCATCAGGTCGAACACCTGCCGCAACCCCGCCGGCACCGAGGCGATCGCGTTCAGCTGGTGCTGCGGTACGCCGGCCTCGTGGCGCTCGAGCTCCAGGCCGAGCCGCTCCACGAAGGCGTCCTTGGCGACCTCCTCCCGCGGACTCGCCGGCTCGATCGCCCGGGCCTCGGCGAGCGACCTCTTGATCTGCTCGATCCGTGCCTCGAAACCGGCCGGTGTGAAGTCCGGCAGCTCGTGGTCGTGGCCGGCGACGCCCAGCTCGGTCGCCAGGATCGGGTCGAGCACGATCTCCTGCTCGAGGTGCCGCTCGGCGAGCTGGTCGATCGGGCTGTTCGGGGTAGTGGCAGCAGTCACCTGATCGACCCTACCCGTCGAGGGTCGCCGGAGCTGACCTGTTTGTTGCCGATACTGTGGCGGTCGCTGAATGCCAGCACGAGGGACGAGAGGAACGGCGTTGAGCCAGCCACCCTACGGGCCGCCCGGCCAGAACCCGCCGTACCAGCAGGGCCCGCCGCCCGGTCAGTACGGCGGTCCGCCGCAGGGTCCTCCGCCCGGTCAGTACGGCGGCCCGCCGCAGCAAGGCCCGTACGGAGGTCCGCCCCAGGCCCAGTACGGCGGCCAGCAAGGTCCCTCGCAGTACAGCCAGCCGCCGCAGGGTCCCGGCTTCGGCTGGGGCCCGAGCTTCGGCCCGGGTGGCCCCGGCGGTCCTGGCGGTCCCGGCGGTCCCGGCATGGGCTGGCAGCCGCAGCAGCCGCGGAAGAAGTCGAAGGCGCCGCTGATCGCGATCCTCTCGATCGTCGTGGTGGCCGTCGTCGGCGGCGCGATCATCGGTCTGGTCCGGAAGGCCGCCACCGACGTCACCACGCCGCCGGTGACGCCGAGCCGGTACACCCCCGAGCCGACCAGCTCCCCGACCGAGGAGCCGACGGAAGAGCCGACCGAGGAGCCCTCCGAGTCGCCGTCCGAGGAGCCGACGACCACGGAGCCCACCACCACCGAGACGTCGAGTACGCCGAACAAGCCGGCGGACACCACGGTCGTGGCCAAGAACGCGCTCTACAAGGTCGGCCAGATGGCCACGGTCAACTGCAAGGAGCCCAAGGCACGGCCGACGAACGCCCGTGGCGCGGCCGAATACTGGGCCGCGATCAAGCCCTGCCTGGACAAGTCGTGGGCGCCGCTGGTGGCGAAGGCCGGCTACAAGTTCACCGCACCGCGGATGACGTACTGGTCCGGGACCTCGATGTCGACGCCGTGCGGCGACGGTCCGGTCGCCGTACCGTTCTACTGCCCGGGCAACCACATGATGTACATGAAGGTGGACGTCTTCGTGAAGGCGTACACCCAGTACCCGGGTGATCCGATCGGGCAGGCGTACGCGCGGATGTGGTACAGCCGCTCCATCGCCCACGAGTACGGCCACAGCGTGCAGTTCATGACCGGCATCCTGCAGTCCGCCAGCAACCTGCGGTACGAGCAGGCGGACTACGAGGGCAGGACGCGGATGACGCGCCGGATGGAGCTGCAGGCGAACTGCTTCGCCGGTGTCTTCCTGGCCGCGAACAAGCGCAGCTACCCGATCAACGGGAACCTGCTGTACGTCTGGAAGAAGTACGTCGTCACCGCAGGCGACAAGCCCGAAGAGGGCGACCACGGCAGTGTTGCCAGTCAGGGGCGCTTCATGGGGAAGTCGTTCAATACGGCCAACCCGGCCAGTTGCAACACCTTCGCGGCGTCACCGGCCAACGTCAGCTGACAACTCCGGCGGCGCGACCTGCCGCCAGGAGTCGACGAGGATGTCCTGCAGTTCGTCGGCGTCCTCCAGTGCCTCGAGGCGGGCTCGAACCCAGTTCGAGCCCGCCTCGTGTTTCGGCACCCAGAACTTCTCCGGCTCCGCGGCGATCAGCTCCTCGCGCTCCAGCCGCGGACACCGCACCGCGAACGACGTCTGGTCGTCCGGCACGGTGACGAACATCCGCCCGGCCACATCGAACGTCGGGTGCCCCCACCGCTGCTTCTCCACCGTCTCCGGCAAGGACAGCGCAATCCGTCGTACGTCGTCAGCGTCCAGCACGCTCACACTCTAGAACGCCCCCGCCGCGACACCAGGAGCGCCGCCAGAGCGCCGACATCAAAGAAGAGACGAAGAACAAAGAAAGGAAAGAAAGAGAAAAGAGAGAATGAGTTGGCGCGTGACTGACTTCGGCGCGTAGGTGGCAGACGCTCTGAAGTCGACCAGGTCCCAGGAGGAGGGCTGCCAGGGCGCCGGCGGCCCCGCCGCAGCGTTGCCCTTCCTACAACGCGGAACATTTCTGCCATCAGCTGCAACATTTGTTCCGCAAACAACCAGCCAGAAGACCCGGACAGGTTGTGGGGGCTGGGACGTGGCATTCGCTGTCTCCAGTCCCGTTCCTGTCCGCGGCCTCCACCATCGCCGCACGGCTGCCCCACCACACCAGCTCACCCGTGCATGACGCAGGTCAGCGGGGAAACAAAGTTGCACAGAGCGACGACTTCCTTCCCCGCCACCCACGACTCGACGGCCACCCAGCGGCGCGTAGCTCAGCCCAGCCGACCCCCGCATGCCTCACACGAGCCGCAATGGCTTGTCGTCAGGCGCCGGCGGGTGTGCTCCGTTCGGCGGTCGTCACGTCCTCGCCGAGGCGGCTGTCTGGGTGCGGCCCGGTAGGAGGAGGGCTACCAGGGTGCCGGCGGCGACGATGGCGGCACCGGTCCAGACGGCGGGGACGAGGCCGGCGGCGTACTGCGCCGGCGACTCGTAGGAGCCGGCCGAGGCGAACACCGAGGCCAGTACGGCGACACCCATCGCGACCCCGACCTCGCGGATCGTGTTGTTCGTGCCGGACGCCACACCCCGGTCCGCGTCGGAGGCGCTCTCCATCACCACGCTTGCGGACGGCGCGAAGGTCAGCCCCATCCCGATGCCGGCGAGAACGAACGGTGCGACCAGTTCGCCGTACTGCGTCGTCGCCGTGGTGACCAGTGCGATCCAGCCGAGCGCGGCGGCGAGGAACAGCTGGCCGACCACGATCAGGATCCGGGGACCGACGCGGTCGACGATCAGGCCGGCGATCGGTGCGACTACGAGCGGCGCCGCGGTCCACGGCAGCGTGCGGACCCCGGACTGGAACGGCGTGTATCCCTGCACGATCTGGAAGAACTGCGCCAGCAGGAACACCGCTCCGAAGACGCCGACCGCGAAGGTGAACGCGACCACGTTCACCACGCTGAACGAGCGCACCGAGAACAACCGCAGCGGCAACATCGGTGCGACGGTCCGGCGCTCCCACCCGAGGAACGCGGCCAGCAGCACAACACCCGCGATCAACGAACCGAGCACGCCGGCGGACGTCCAGCCGTCATCGGCTCCGTGCACAACACCCCAGACGACGGACAGTACGCCGGACGTCGCCAGCACCAGTCCGAGCAGGTCGAGCCGCTTCGCCGTACCCCGGGACTCGGTCAGGACCCGCGTAGCGAGCACCACGGCGACGACTCCGACCGGAACGTTCAGCCAGAAGATCCACTGCCAGTTCAGGCCGTCGACGACGGCTCCGCCGACCACCGGACCGACCGCGATTCCGAGGCCGGAGATGCCGCCCCAGATACCGATCGCGGCGCTCCGCATCTTCTCCGGTACGGCGCCCGCGAGCAACGTCAGCGACAGCGGCATCACGGCCGCGGCGCCGATGCCCTGGATCGCGCGGGACCCGATCAGCATCCACGGCTCGGTCGCCAGCGCACAGGCCGCCGAGGCCAGGGTGAACAGCGTGATCCCGGCCAGGAACACCCGCCGCCGGCCGAGCCGGTCACCGATCGCCGCCGCGGTCAGCAGCAGCGCGGCGAAGGCGAGCGTGTAGGCGTTCACGAACCACTGCAGGTCCGACAGGGATGCCCCCAGCTCGGACTTGATCACCGGCAGCGCGTTCGTCACCACCAGGTTGTCCAACGTGACCATGAACACCGGAATCCCCACGGCGGCCAGCACCAGCCCGAGCCTGCGGCTCCGGGGAGCGGCCAGTTCCCTCTCATCGAGAGCGGTCGATGTCATCTCGTACCCCTTGTTGTAATTGACTGATAACAAGCTTGATGACGAGAGTATGCATCGACTGATAACATGTCAAGGGAGTGGAAGGAGCACGGATGACGCCCAAGGTTCGGCTGACCGCCAAGGAGCGCGGCGCAGAGGTGTTGCAGGCCGCAGTTCAGGCGTTCGCGATGTCCGGGTACGAGGGCACCAAGACCGACGAGATCGCCCGGATCGCCGGCGTCTCGCAGCCCTATGTGATCCGGCTGTTCGGCACCAAGCAGGAACTCTTCCTGGCCGCTGTGCGGAGTGCCTGCGAGCGGATCGAGCAGACCTTCCGCGAGGCCGCGGCCGAGACCCCGGAGCTGAGCGCGCTGGGCCGCAACTACGAGCGGCTGTTCGACGAGCCTGAGGTGCTCCTGGTCCTGCTGCAGGGCTTCTCGGCCAGCGGCGACCCGGTGATCGGCGACTGCGTCCGGGAGCGCTTCGGTCGCATCTACGTGCTGGTCCGCGAGTTGACCGGTGCGTCACCCCAGCAGGTCCGGGAGTTCCTCTCCGCCGGGATGCTGCTGACCGTCATGTCCGCCATGCAGGTCCTGGGCCCGGACGCGATCCCGATGCCCTGGGCCGAGGAGATCCAGGACACGTTCGGCGCGGACTAGTCGCGACCGAGTTTCTGATCGGCGGCGAACCAGATGGTCGCGGCGGCGAGTGCGATGGCGGCGACAGTCACGACGAGCGAGCCGGCGACGTCAGCACCCCGCACCAGCGCGGCCGCCCCGGCGACGGCCGGCACCAGCAGTACGGCGATTGCTCCAGGCAACCACCAGCGCCGCAGGGCCGCCCGGTGCACCCGCGCGTACGACGGCAACTGGCCGGCGAACGCAGTGGCCAGGTGGACGACGACGAGCGCAACCGCGGTGAGGGCCAGGCTCCAACTCGGCGCACCGGGTGCACGCATCAGCCACCCGAGAGTCACCACCAGCACGAACAGCAGCGCGGCCAGCGAATCAGGCAGGACCACGGTGCACAGCAACAGCGCAGCGCCGACGATCGGGACCAGATCCGCCTGATCCCACGACTGCACCGACGGCACGACCAGCGCGACCGCCCCGGCCACCGCGATCACCAACCGAGCAAGCACCACAGCCTGCCCGGACGCCCGCAACTGCGCCAACCACAACGTGATCTTCTCGTCAGCGGTCATGGGGCCTCCCGGTCTGGACTGAGGAGCGGAGGGAGCGAAGCGACCGGAGCGACGAGGGAAGACCGGGAGCTCCAGCCCCATGACCCGCCGCGACGGAGTCGCGGCATGTGCACGGTCATGAGCGGATCCGTGGGGCTGCGGACACTCTTGCGGCATCTCGCAGTACCTCGTCCAAGGTCCCGGCGCCTCGCCACGGGACGGTTGGTACGCCGAGGTCGCTGAGGCGGTCGAGGTCGCGGCGGCGTTCGAGCAGCCGCAGACGCCACGCGAGCGGCCACGACCGCGCGTCGTGCGCGTCGAGGTCCATGATCGACACGACGTCCGGCGGCAACGTGTCGATCGCGATCACCGTGCAGCCGGAGTGGACGAGCGTCACGATGTAGCCGAGGATCGTCGGCCGCAGCAACGGGCTGAGGACGAGCACCAGGCTGTCCGACCGGACCCGGTTCCGCCGCGCCAACTGCTCCTCGTCCTGCTGCCGCCCGCGCCGGTCCGCATGCACCAGCGTGTCCAGGATCCGCCGCAGATGCGCGCGCCCGCTCCCCGACCGCACGCCACGGAACAGGCTCCCGGTGTCGATCAGCCGCACCCGGTCGCCGTTGCGCAGGTAGTGCTCGGCGATCGCGGCGGCCGCGCGGACGGCGGTGTCGAGACTCGAGGACCTGCCGTCGATCCCTTCGCTGATCCCGATCTCGCCGCCGGTGTCGACCATGATCACCACTTCGGTGTCCCGGTCCGACCAGGTCGACGTGACGTGCAGTTCCTGCGTCCGCGCCGACACCGCCCAGTTGATCCGCCGCAACCGGTCCCCCGTCCGGAACGGCCGTACCCCGGCCAGCTCCGTCCCTTCGCCCGGCCGCCGCGACCGGTGCAACCCGACCAGTCCGGCCGGCCGCGGTACGGCGTCCACCGCCTCGAATCCCTCGCGCAACGGCAGCGTCGTGACCGCCTGCGACTCCGCCGACGTCACCTGGATCCGGTACGCCCCGACCGTCGACGTCGCCGTGACTGTTGGTCGCTCCAACGACCGCAGTCCCCAGCGCTTCGACCGTACGCCGACCTCCAGCCGCACCTCACCGTGCGAGACCGGCTCCGCGATCGCGGCCTGCGGCGGGTCGTACTGGAACCACAGCGTCCGCGGCAACGCCGCCACGATCAGATCGATGTCCCGATCCACAGACTCCGGCACGCGCAGCCGGTACGTCGTACCTTGCCCTTCGAACAGAACGTCCGCGTCCAGCTCGGTGTGCACCTCCGGGCGCTCCCGCGGCCGGAAGAACCGTCCCCATGCCGCGAGGAACGCCAGCGGCAGACCGAACACCGCCGCATCCGGACGCCGCAGCAGCACAGCGGCACCGAGCAGCACAGCAGCGACACAGATCGCCCGGACCTGCGCGTGCGTCGGCCGCCAACTCATGCGCGGGCGCCGACCACGGTAGGTGGCGCCGCGACCGAGCCGAGCACCGTCCGCACCACGGTCGCCCCACTGACCTCGTGCAGCCACAGCTCCGGCCGCACGGTGATCCGGTGTGCCAGCGCAGCCACCGCGACCGCCTTCACATCCTCCGGTACGACGTAATCGCGGCCCTGGATGACGGCGTACGCGCGTGCCGTCAGCAGCAGCGCCAGCGACCCGCGCGGCGATGCCCCGACGAGCACCTGCGAGTCCCGGCGGGTCGCGGTGGCGAGATCGACGCAGTACTGGCCGACCGTGTCGTCCACGGTCACCCTCTCGACCGCGCGTTGCGCGGCGCGCAGCCCGGCGGCATCCGTTGCCGCCTCGACCGACTGGTCCTCTGTACGGCGGCTCATCCGCCGACGCAGTACCTCCCACTCCTCGGCGGGACTCGGGTAGCCGAAGCCGATCCGCAGCATGAACCGGTCGAGCTGCGCCTCCGGGAGCGGGTACGTGCCCTCGTACTCCACCGGGTTCGCGGTCGCGAGCACATGGAACGGCGTGGGCAGCGGGAACGTCTGCCCTTCGACCGTCACCTGGTGCTCCTGCATGGACTCGAGCAGCGCGGCCTGCGTCTTCGGCGGCGTCCGGTTGATCTCGTCGGCCAGCAGCAGGCCGGTGAAGATCGGGCCCGGCCGGAAGACGAACTCGGAGTCCTTCTGGTCGTACACGAAGGCGCCGGTCACGTCCGACGGCAACAGGTCCGGCGTGAACTGCACCCGCCGGAACTCCAGCCCGAGCGCCTGCGCGAACGACCGCGCGGCCAGCGTCTTCGCCAGCCCCGGATAGTCCTCGAGCAGTACGTGCCCGCCGGCCAGGATGCCCGCGAGCACCAGTTCCAGCGCCTCGGCCTTCCCGACCACGGCCTGGCTGACCCGCTCCAGCACCTGCCGGCTCAGCTCGGTCACCTCACCGAGCGTCAGCTCACCCTCAGTCGCTGCATCGGTCACAGGTCTTCCTCACAGGTTCTCGATGGTGTGGATCGCGTACTCGATCTCGTCGAGGGACGCGGTGCGTTTGTCGTCGCCGGCGATCAGCTGCCAGAGCCGGTCGCCGGTGATCGCGCGGGCCCGGTCCGGCTCACGCTCGGGGTCGACACCGTGCCGGTGCACCAGGCGGTCGGTGGCCAGCTCGAGCAGCAGCGGCCGGACCCGGCGGGTGAAGGTCTGCGACCCGTCGCCAGCCCGCCGTTCGCGGCCCGACTCCTGCAGCCAGGTGGCGATGAACTGCGTGCGGTTGTCGTTGGTCCGGGCTCTCAGCGCGGCCAGTTTGTCGTCGTGCTGCCCCGGCCAGCTCGTCTCCACGGTCTGCGGCACCACCAGCCGGATCGCCAGCGACACGATGCCAACAGCGAGCGCCGCCGCCACGAACCACAGCGGCCGCGGCGCCATCCCCGCAGCGCTGAACACGACCACGAGCAGCAAGCTCACCAACACAGCCACACCGAGGTGCTGCACCAGCAACTTGCTCGGCCACAAGGACTTCCGTTTGACCTCGGGCGGCGGGCCCTTCTCCTCCAGGGCGGTCCAGCGATACGACGTCATAAGGCCTCCGCATCGGCGGGATGGGCCGCGGCGAGCTCGTCACGCAGTCGCAGCAGGGCCGCGCGAGCCTCCGTCCGCGCCTGCTCGCTCGAACCGTGCGTCGAGTACCGCGCTTCCCGGTACAACGCACCGAGCTGGATCAGCTGTGGCTCGGAGATCCCGCCGATCCCGAGCACTCGCACAGTGAACTCGGCCGGAGTCTCGGACGGATCCCGCGGTACGCCGGCCGAAGCAGCCGCCTCCTCCAGCGCGACCCAGCACGCGACGACGGCGTCGGTCGCCGTACCGCTGTCGATGCGAGCCAGGCCCGTGTCGACCGCCTCGGCCAGTCGCTCCGCCTTCATCCGCTCCCAGTCAGGCTCTTCGGCCTCAACATGCGGAAGCCGGACCCGGCGCACGATCCGGACGATGACCAGCAGGATGAACCCCACGATCGCGGCGATGATCAGGTAGACGACCGCCTGCCACAGAGACAGCACCCAGCCCGGCGTCTCGGTCTGCGGGAGCACGCGCGGCGTCGGCTGCGACTGCTCCGGCGGCGTCTCGCTCACCGAGAAGGTCGGCAGCGGTCGCGGGCTCGCACTCAGCGTGCTGTCGCTGATCGGGCGCACAGGCCCGCTCGCGGAGGCGAGCACGACGAAGCCGGCCACCACGAGCCCCACGAGCAGCACGGCAACCGCCGCGAGCGCACCCCGACGCTGCGTCTGCATCTGGGCAGGCTACCCCCTCAAAAGGCTGTATCGAGGAAGGGGAGCCGCGATGTGGAAAACGCTTCCGCGGTCGCGGCGAGCGCTCCGGGCGTGTGCTCGGCGACAAGACCGGCCCGGCCGAGTCTCACCAGTGACGGGCGGCCCAGGTAGACGGCGCCCAGGTCGCGGACGTCGAGCGTGAGGTCGGCGTCTCGCGACACCGATTCGCAGGAGGCCCCGTCCGGTCCGCCTGCGAGGTGCCAGCGGCCCGCGTTCCACGGGAGGAAGTCGTCGACCACGTCCAGGACGACGTCGATGTCCCGCGCGTACGTCCGCTCCGCGAGCGCACGACGTACGTCGACCGGCCGGATCCACAGACCGTCCCGCGTGATCGGCCCCGGCGCCCGCGGGTCGAGCAGCAGGTCCAGGATCGGGTCGTCCGACGCGAGCATCGCGCACCGCGTCTCGCTGAGCAGGTCCGGTTCGAGCAGGTACCGCCACAGCGCCGCATGCGACGCGACGTCCGCCGCATGCACCCGCTGTACGTCGACGTACCCCTTCTCCGCGCGCTTCGTCCGGTAGTGCGCGAACCCGGTCAACTCACCGTCCCGCTCGGCGACGACGCACCGGACCTTGGACGCGTTCGCGATGTTGCTCGTGACGGTCGCGCTGATCGCGTACTCCTGCCAGCGCTCGTCGTGCTGGAACACGCCAGGTCGCTCGAGCGCCAGCCTGTTCCGCAGCTCGGCGCAGCGGGCGAGATTCTCGTGTACGTCGACGTACCGGATCCGGACGTCGTCGATGCCGGCCACCGGGCGCAGCGTGCGGGACTCCTTGGGCACGACGATCGCCTGGTGGTCGGACGCGAGTCCGTAGCCGAACCGCGGGTAGATCACCGGCTCACTCGCGGTCAGCGCCGCCAGCGGCTCGCGGCCGGCCTCGTGGATGTCGGTCAGCTGCCTGCGCATCAGGTCGCGCAGGATGCCGCGCCGCCGGTGCGTCGCCCGGACGCCGACCATCGTCACGCCCGCGACCGGCAGCTGCCCGCCAGGCACCGTCATCAGGTGCGAGAACGCGCCGGTGTGCCCGACGAGCTGTCCGTCCTCACTCGCGACGATGCTGCGTTCACGCTCCCAGACCCGCCGCTCGGACTCGTACTGCTCGTCGGTCCACGGCGCCGAGAACGCCATGTCCAGGAGCTCCAGGAGCTCCTCCCACTCACCCGCGAACTGCCCGATCTCGATCGTCATGTCCCTTACCTACCAGACGGCAGGGACAGGCGACCCGGGATTTACGGTGGCACCGGCCGGCATTGCCCCGAGCCGGCCGGCGCCTGTCCGGTGCCGTCTACAGGGTGATGGACCAGTTGGTGAGCGTTCCGGTGTCGCCGTACCCGTTGTCACCGATGCGGAGCGTCCACGTGCCGGCCGCGGTTTCGTCGGCGGCAACGGAGTACGTCTTGGACGCCGGCAGCGGGTGACACGTCAGGCCGCCGGACCGCTGGAGGTAGTACCAGCGGCCGCTGGGTGCGACCAGGCTGATGTTGAGGTCCTCGAGGCAGGTGTGGTTGCCCTCGACGGTCACCTTCACCGGACTGTTCGTCCGACCGGTCGTGGTCGCCTTGACGCTGCTGACCGCGACCTGAAAGTCGCGGATCGGATAGTCGGTGCCGTTCGAGTACGTCCGCTCGCCCGGGTCAGGGTCAGGGTCTCCCGGATCGCTCGAGCCGGTGAGCAGCGTCAGGTTCCACTTGGCCAGCGCTTCGGTGACGGGCTGGAAGATCGAGTTATCCTCGTTCGGCGAGCAGGTGGAGTTGCCACCGGAGTGCAGGCCGACCGCCTGGTTGCCACGCAGCCAGGCGCCTCCCGAGTCACCGCCTTCGGAGCACGCGGTGGTCGTGCTCAGACCGTCGATCACCACGTTGCCGTAGTCGATGCTCTGGTTGACCGCGGTGACCGTGCCGCACTCCCAGTTCGGCGCGGTGTTGCCGGAGTGGCAAACCGTGTCGCCGACGATCGCCTCGGCCGCACCGGTGACAGTCACTGCCGGTTGTCCCCAGGTGTTGACGTTCGGCGAGACGGTCCAGCCAGGCTCGGTCACCGCGACAACGCCCATATCGCCTTCGCGAGCGTTGACGCTGCGCGTGCCGCCGACGTTCGACGTACCGAGGCGGTTGGTCTGGCCGCTGGCGCCGTACGCCTCCTGATTCGCGTCGTTCGTGCAGTGACCCGCGGTCAGGAAGTGCTTGTTTCCTTGCGCATCCGTGGCGGGGAAGCCGACCGAGCAGTTGCTCTCCGAACCCGGCCACCACGGGTCGCCCGGGTTGACCTCCCCGGACTGCTGACGGAAGTCGGAGTGCACGCGCACCACCCGGACGCCTTCGCCGAGGGTCGCGAAGGCGTTCGTCGTGGTGCGTGTCTTGACGACGACGCTGTTGGTGACCGGGTCGATGCCCCAGCTCTGCAGGCCTTGCTGGCTCCGCGCGATCCGATCGACCTGCGCGAGCAGGTGGTCGAGCTGCTGCTGGTCGCGTTCGACGTACTGCGGAATCGCACCGGCAGCTCGCACCTGGGCCGCGGCAGTTTCGTCGACCACGGCGACCATCAGGCGGCCGTGGTCGATCCAGCGGCCGGCCTGACCGGGTGACGTCGCTAGCTGGGCGGCGATCTCTTGCGGGGTGTCCGGTGGAGCTGCTTCGGAGTAGGCGGCCGCGCTGACCGGTGTCGCGACCAGTCCGGCGGTCAGAAGTATCACTGCGAGTTTCATCGGTGCACTCCTCAGGGTTGGGACGGTGCACCGACCGTAGGAGTACTTTCAGCGACGCTGAATCGCTCAGATCCCTTTCACAGTTGACTTTCTGGCTTTAACAGTTCACTTGGGCCACGTCCAGCGGAGGCCGTAGCAACCGGGTCCGAAGTTCAGTACGACGCCGTGCACCTCGGCCGCGACCTCCACCGCACGAACGATCTCCTCCGCGTCGTCGAGCTGCGAGACAATCGCACAGGCGGCGGGCAGCTCGGCCGGGTCGAAGCAGATCTCCAGCACGAACTCACGCACCGGCAGCCGGAACTTCCGCTCGTAGTTCGTCGCCGGCGGGTACGGCGAGACGTTGACCAACTCGTGCTCGGTGATCACCGTCTCGCCCTTGCGGAGCGGTCGGTCGAAGAGCAGCTCGGCGACCAGCAGTCCGTCAGCAGGCCGCCGTACCGTCCGGCCCAACCGGCAGTGCCGCAGCGGGCGGATCTCCGGCAGCGGCCGGTCGTGCTCGTCGAGGTGCATGATCACGACCCAGCGGTCCGGACCGTCCGCCTCGGCGCGAAGGACCTGGCGGGAGTGGTACGACCGTTCGCCGCGGTCGGGGCCGACGATCACCCGGTCGTGCTGGCTGATCCGCGTGAGTCGTTCGTCCCAGCGGATGTCGACCTCGGCGACCGCCTCCTCGACCGCGCCGGGCCGCGGCCAGTACGTCGCCAGCCCGGGCCGGTCCGGCACCGTGCTCAGCCAGCGCCCGCGGCGCCGCGGCGGACCGATCGACGCCGACAACGTCCCGGCCGGGACGTCGAGCACTTCCTCGAGCAGCTCGACCGCGGCGAGCGAGTCCCGCCGCTCGGGGCGCGACCGGCCCGACTGCCAGTAGCTCAAGGTGGCGAGGCTCACCGACACGCCACGCGCGCGGAGCCGCTCCTGGATTCGCCCGAGTCCGAGCCCGCGCGCCTGGATGGCTTCCCGCAGCACGTCCGCGAACTCCCGTTCGCCCATGCGCCGAACCCTAGGCACAGCAGGCGATTCAAGCCACCCCTGGGGCGATCAACAGTTAACACCAGCTCTGGACTGATGAAAATCGTTTTCATATACTGTGGGCATGACCGCCCAAGCGAAAACTCCGTTGTCCTTGTTGGTGGGGCTTTCCACGACGTTGCGGGAGCCCGTGCTGGAAGCGATGACCGACGCCACCACCGTGGCCGTGGTGATCGACCAGGACGACCTGCCCGGTCGGGGCGTGCTGTCCTGGCGGGTGGGGGACGCGTCGGGGCCGATCGACGCGGGCGAGTTCACGGTCGGGGACGACTGCGGCGCGTGCCAGCTGATCGAGTCGCTCGTACCGTTGCTGGAGACGCTGGTCGCGCGTGCGCACTGGGACCACATCGTGCTCGCGGCACCGCCGGCGATGGAGGCGCGGCCGCTGGTCACCGCCTTGACGTCGGTCCTGCCGGAGATCGTCGTCGACACGGTCACCTGCGTCGTCGACGCCGTACTGCTGGTTGAGCAACTGTCCGGCGACGAGCTCCTCGCCGAGCGCGGCCTGGCCCTCGGCCTGCCGGATCGGCGCAATGTCGCGGAGCTGACCGCACGCCAGATCGAGTACGCCGACGTGTGCGTGCTGGCCAACGCGCATCGCAGTACGGCGATCGAGCGGCTCGAGCACCTGCTCGTGCACCTGAACCCGCGGACGTCGGTGGTGACGGCCGACGTTGCCGGCGTACCGAATGGGCTGGTCGCGCGGACCGGGCGGTTCGACTTCGACGCGGCCGAGGCGTGGGCCGGCGAGCTTGCGTCATCGGATCGGGTGCAGCCGAGCGGCGACGGGGTGACGACGGTGCTGTGGCGGTCGACGCGGCCACTGCATCCCGCGCGGCTGAACGATGCGCTCGAAGACATCGTCGACGGGGTGGTCCGTAGCCGCGGCGTGGTCTGGCTGGCGAACCGCCCGACCCAGCGCGTGCGGTGGGAGTCCGCCGGGTACAGCGCCTCGCTCGGGATGCTCGGCGAATGGTCAGAGACCGAGCACCTGGCCGAGTGCACCGTCGTCGCGACCGGCATGGGCCTCGACCCGGCCCGCCTCCAATCGGTCCTCGACGCCTGCCTCCTCACCGAATCCGAACTAGCCAGCCCCGACTGGACCAACCTCGACGACCCCTTCGCCGGCGTCTTCTAACCCGACGCCCCACCACCCCACCCCACGCGCCACCCGCCCACCCCATCGGCTCCACCCGCCCACCCCATCCGCTCCACCCGCCCACCCCATCCGCCCGATCCGCTCGGGCCGCCCGCCCGATCCGGTCCGGCCGCCCGCCCCATCCGCGCCGGCCGCCCGCCCGCCCCGCGTCCTCAGCGACGCCCCCATTTGCCTGGTTGACCCACCAAATCGGGGGTTCCACACCCATTTCCACGGTGTGGAACCCCCAATTTCGCTGGCAGACCAGGCAAATTCGTGGGTCAGCCAGGCAAATGGGGCGGGGGCTAACCGAGCAGGGGGAGGCAGGTGGCGTGCGGGCCGAGCATTTCGCTGGCAGACCAGGCAAATTCGTGGGTCAGCCAGGCAAATGGGGCGGGGGCTAACCGAGCAGGGGGAGGCGGGTGGCGTGCGGGCCGAGCATCGCTAGGTCGTCCTCGTCGAGGGGTAGGCGGCCGGTTGCTTTCAGGATGTACGTCGTGGTGTCCCAGGCGATCACGTCCCAGGCGTCCGGGCCGAACAGCCCGTCCAGCGTGCGCGCGGTGACCTGTAGTCCTTCGGGATCGGGTTCCGGCGCGTCCGGCAGCCCAACGATCAGGTCGAGGTGATGGACCGTTGCCTCAAGCACCAAGGTGGCCACGAAGTCACCCGCCCGCAGAACGTGACCCTGCGTCTCGACCCGGTGCCCCTTGGTCGCCAGCCCGGCCGCAGCCGCCCGGACCGCCGCCTCGGACACCTCGCGCCAGTGCTGCACGAGCAGACCGGGCCTGCGGTACGCCGCCGCGACGCTCCGCACGAAACTCGTGTCGCCGTCGGGCTGCGGCGGGAAGTCGTGCCAGTACGTGACGAAGTCCCGGTCCGGTTCGACCACGGCCGGGCTGGCGAACGCGATCAGTGCGCGCTGAGCGTCGTACAGCAGATGCACGAGCAGTGGGCCGACGGGCATGCCGGCGCACCGGGTCTCGCGCTGGAAGTCCGCGTCGCTGAGCCCCTGCACCGTTTCGGTCAGCCGCGCGTAGGTCCGCCCCAGCGTCGCCGCCAAGCCCAACGGCAACGCGCCGCGCTCGGGTACCTTCATCCCGGCCCTCCTCGGTGTCCTCTGAAGAACGTAACCCGAGAAAGCGCCGAGGTGTTCCGGACGCACGCCACTCACCAACCGCCGCCGAAGGCCGGGCTCGGCCGACGGCTGAGCGCGAGCCGCCCGGAGCCGGCGCGGTTGGTGAGTGGCGGAGGTCCGCCCTACGAGCGAGCTGTGTCGAGGTGGGCCGCGGCGATCGCCTCGAGGTGGCTGAGGTCAGAGGCGACGGTGGCGAACGTGTAGCCCTGGTCCAGCCGCTTCTTCGCCGACTCGCCGTCGAAGGTGTGGATGCCCGCGGCGATCCCGGCCTCCCGCGCGGTGCGCGCGATCAGCTCGACCGCCTCCTCGAACGGCCCCTCGACCTCCGGGTCACCCGGGAAGCGGGCGCCGAGCGCCAGGCTGAGGTCCGACGGGCCGACGTACACCCCGTCGAGACCGGGCGTCGCGCAGATCTCGGCGACGTTCTGCAGGCCGAGCGGGGTTTCGATCATCGCGAGTACGACGGTCGCGTCGTTGCTGTCCGCCGGCACCGGACCGATCCGCAGCGCGGCCCGCATCGGACCGAACGAGCGCACGCCCACCGGCGGATACTTCGCCGCCCGAACCGCCTTCGCCACGTCGTCCGCGCTGTCGATCAGCGGCACGATCACACCGGTCGCCCCGGCGTCCAACGCCCGCCCGATCGGCGTCGGATCGTTTGCCTCGACCCGCACCAGGCCGACCGTCGACCGCGGCCCGATCGCGGACCCGGCGTCGATCGCGAGCAGCCCGGTCATCAGCCCCTGGTACCCGATCAGCCCGTGCTGCGCATCGAGCACCACGTAGTCGTACCCGAGCCGGGCGATCCGCTCCGCGGCCGGCGGCACATCCAGCGTGATCCAGTACCCGACCAGCTTCTCCCGCGACCGGATCTTCTGCGAGAAATCGTTTGCATTCACCCCCGCAGACTATCCAGACCAGCCTCGGAAAATCGCTCGACCAACCATCAGTTGGACGAGACGATGCTGCAGATGCCATCCACGGAGCTCCTCCTGCACGAGCTGGTCGCCGAAGCCGGTCTCCCCGAGGTCACGTCGTACGAGGATCTGCACGGCCACGGCTTCGACCACCAGATCGTCCACGCGACACTCGCCGACTCGCGGGAGGTTGTGCTGCGGTCCCGGAAGAAGTCATGGCCGCTCCCGCTCGGGCGCGCTCGCTTCCTGACCGAGCACGATCTGCCGGCGCCGGCGCTGCTCGGTGGCAACGAGTTCGCGACGCTCTACGAGTACGTCCCCGGCGAGATGCTGTACAACCTGGTCGCCGAGGACCGGATGACCGACGCCTACTGGCGATCTGTCGGTGCGGCGTTTCGGCGGGTGCACGCCGTACGGTTCCCGAGCGGGCTGTCCGGACCGTTCGATGCCGGCCGCCTCGTCCTCGAGGCGATCGATCCTGTCCAGGACCTGCACGAGCGGATCGCCGCCGCCATACCGCGGCTCGAGGTCAATCTGCCGTTCGTGCTTCCGCACCTGCCTCGCCTGCACGCGATCATCGACGCGTACGCCGACTCGTCGCGCCCGGCTCCGACCGCACTCCTGCACGGAGACGTGTTCCCGACGAACATCATCGTCGGCCCGGACCGGACCACTCTCATCGACTGGGACTTCCCGCGCGTCGCAGATCCGGCTCAGGAGGTGTCGGCCCTCGACGAGTGGATGTACCTGGCCGGCGGCCGGTGCCTCGCGGACGCCTTCTTCGACGCCTACGGACCGCGACCTCCGAACACCGGCCTCTACCGCATCACCGGCGCGATCGGCTGGTTCGGTCGCGGCGTCTTCAACGGCTGGGAGATCGACTTCACCCTGGACGAGGCGCGAACGGAGCAGGTGACGGGCTGGCGGAACTCTCTGGTCGCGTATCTCACCGACCTCGGCGACCGGCTCGACGAGCTCTAGACCGGCGGTACGCCGTGCCGGCGGTGGGAGAACGTTCGGTCCTTGGACTGGGCTGCGGCGAGGCGGGCGATCAGGTCGGCGCGGAGGTTCTCCGGTTGGATGATCGCGTCGATGACCAGGTCGGCGGCGAGCCGGAGGATGTCGATGTCGGTCTCGTACTCCTCGCGCAGCTTGGACACGTACTCGACCCGCTCGCCCTCGTCGGCGATCTCCTGGATCTTGTTGTAGTAGACGGCGTTGATCGCCGCCTCCGGCCCCATCACCGCGATCTTCGCGGTCGGCAGCGCGACACACGCGTCCGGCGAGAACCCGGGTCCGCACATCGCGTACAGCCCGGCGCCGTACGCCTTCCGGACGATCACGGACACCGTCGGCACCGTCGCCTCGGACACCGCGGTGATCATCTTCGCGCCGTGCCGGATGATCCCGGCCCGCTCGACCTCGCTGCCGATCATGAAGCCCGGTACGTCGCACAGGTACACGAGCGGCACGTTGAACGCGTCGCACAGCCAGATGAACCGCGCCGCCTTGTCCGCCGAGTCGACGAACAGTACGCCGCCCTTCACCGCCGGCTGGTTCGCGACGACCCCGACCACCTGCCCGGCGAGCAGCCCGAACCCGACCACGAGCTCCGGTGCGTACGCCGGTTTGATCTCGAAGAACGTGTCCGCGTCGACGAGCGCGTCGATCACGTCGTGGATGTCGAACCCGACGCTCTCCTCGGCCGGCACCAGGTCCCGGGTGAAGTCCCGGCCGGCGTCCGAGGCGTCGTACGACGGTGGTCGCGAGCGCCACGAACCGGGCAGGTACGAGAAGTACTGCTTCGCGAGCTCGATCGCCTCGGTGTCGTCGGACGCGAGCAGGTCGCCGCAGCCGGAGACGCTGGTGTGCATCCGGGCGCCGCCCATCTCCTCCAGCGTGACCTTCTCACCGACGACCATCTCGGCCATCCGGGGCGAGCCCAGGTACATCGATGCGTTCCCGGCGACCATGATCACGATGTCGCAGAACGCCGGGATGTACGCACCGCCCGCCGCCGACGGCCCGAACAGGCAGCAGATCTGCGGGACCTTGCCGGACAGCGCGACCTGGTTGTGGAAGATCCGCCCCGCACCGCGGCGGCCGGGGAACAGCTGGACCTGGTCGGTGATCCGGGCGCCGGCGGAGTCGATCAGCCAGAAGATCGGCAGCTCGTCGCGGAGCGCGACCTCGGTCACCCGGACGATCTTCTCGACCGTCCGCGCGCCCCACGAACCGGCCTTCACGGTCGGGTCGTTGGCGACGATCAGCGCCGGCCGGCCGTCGACGAGAGCGCGACCGGTGACGACACCGTCGGCGGGCAGGCCCGCGTTCAGCGCGTTCGCCAGCTGCGCCTCCTCGACGAAGCTCCCCTCGTCGACGAGCAGTGCGATCCGGTCCCGGACGTACAGCTTGTTCTGGCTCTTGAGTTTCGCGGCCGCCTTCTCCGGCGGAGCGAGGGTCGCCTCGCGGGCGACCTTGACCTCTGTCCAGTGGTCGTGGGTCATACCTGCATCATTCCACCGGGAGCCCGAGGCCCCGGGCAATGAGCATCCGCTGCACTTCCGACGTACCCTCACCGATCTCGAGGATCTTGGCGTCGCGGTAGAAGCGGGTGACCGGGTACTCCTCCATGAAGCCGTAGCCGCCGAACACCTGAGTGGCGATCCGGGTCGCGGTCACCGCGGACTCGGTCGCGTACAGCTTCGCCACCGACGCGGCCTGCTTGAACTCGGCCACCGAAGCACCCGCGTCCTTCAGCGCCGCGGCCCGGTAAACCAGCAGCTCGGCCGCGTCGGCCATCACCTTCAGGTCGGAGATCTGGAAGGCGACGCCCTGCTTGCGGCCGATCGGAACGCCGAACGTCTTGCGCTCACCGGCGTACTGGACCGACATCTCCAGGCAGGCCTTGATGCACCCGAGCGCGACCGCCGCGATCGCAACGCGACCGTCGTCGAGGGTCGCGAGGAACTGGGCGAACCCCTTGCCGCGCTGACCGAGCAGGTTCGCGGCCGGCACCCGGACCCCGCTGAGCGACAACGGATGCGTGTCGCTCGCGTGCCAGCCCAGCTTGTCGTACGCCGCTTCCGCGACGAAGCCCGGCGTACCGCTCGGGACGATGATCGTGGAGATCTCCGGCTTGCCGTCCGCCCGCTCACCGGTCCGAGCGGTCACGGTCACGCACGAGGTGATGGTGGAGCCGGAGTTCGTGATGAACTGCTTCGAGCCGTCGATCACCCACTCGTCGCCGTCGAGCACCGCGCGGGTCCTGGTCGCGCCCGCGTCCGACCCTGACTCCGGCTCGGTCAGCCCGAAGCCGGCCAGCTTCTGGCCCGCCACCAGGTCCGGCAGCCAGCTGGCCTTCTGCTCGTCGGTGCCGTAGGTGAGGATCGGGTTGATCCCGAGCCCCACGGCCGCCTCGAGCGTGATGCCCATCGACTGGTCCACGCGGGAGATCTCCTCGATCGCCACGCACAGACTGGTGAAGTCACCGGCCGCACCGCCGTACTCCTCCGGCGCGGTCAGGCCGAACAGCCCGAGCCGGCCCATCTTCTGCACGACCTCCACCGGGAAGTAGTGCTTGCGGTCCCACTCGGCCGCGTGCGGCGCGATCTCCGCCTCGGCGAAGTCGCGGACACTGTGCCGGAACTCGCGGTGTTCCGCGGACAGCTCGAACATGAGGCGCTCCCTGTGCTTGACGCTTACGTAAACGTAAAGCAACCTGGGGTGCGTGCACAATACTCGGGTGCCCGCGCAGACCTGGTCGATCGCCGAACTGGCGGCCGAGTACGACGTCACGCTGCGAACGATCCGGTTCTACGAGGACCGCGGCCTGCTCACGCCCGAGCGCCGCGGCACCGCCCGGGTGTACCACCCCCGCGACAAGGTCCGCCTCGGCCTGATCCTGCGCGGCAAACGCCTCGGCTTCTCCCTCGACGAGATCGCCACCATCGTCGACATGTACGACGCCGAGCCCGGTGAGGAGGGTCAGCTCGTCTACCTCCTCGACCAGATCACCCACCGCCGCGCCGACCTCGAACAACGCCGCCGCGACATCGACGAAACCCTCCGCGAACTCGCCGAGGTCGAAGCCCGCTGCCGGGCCGACCTCGAGACTCTGCGCCCCCGGTAGATCCCCGACCCGAGCCGTAGGCCTACGGCGAGGCCGGGGCTACCTTGGACAACGGGGCCGCCGCAGCCGAGGCGGAGGGGAGAAGCGCGTGAGCGAGACCGGCATGACAGCGTCTTCATCGACAGGCACCGGGGAGCCGGCGTACTCGCTGGCCACGGACGAGGTCGTCGCCGCGGCCCGATCCGATGCCGTTGCGGGGCTTTCCGGGACGGAAGCGGCGAGCCGGCTCTCGTCGTACGGCGCGAACAAGATCGCCGGGGAGAAGCCGCCCTCGATCTGGTCCGTCGCGCTCGCGCAGCTCCGTGACCCGATGAACCTGATGCTGGTCGCCGTCGTGGTCGTGAGCCTGCTGATCGGGCAGGTGTCGACCGGGATCATCGTCGCGCTGCTCATCCTGCTGAACGTCGGGCTGGGCACCCGCCAGGAGTTGACGGCGCGGGCCAGCGTCGACGCCCTGGCCAAGATGCAGATACCGCAGGCCAGGGTGATCCGCGACGGCGAGCTGACCATGATCGCGGCCACCCAGGTGGTTCCGGGCGACCTCGTCGAGCTCGAGGCGGGTGACATCGTGCCCGCCGACGGACGCATCATCCGGTCCGCGACGCTCGAGGCGCAGGAGGCGGCGCTCACCGGGGAGAGCGCACCGATCGCCAAGGACGCCGGCACGTTGACCTCCGCCGACGTCGCGCTGGGCGACCAGACCAACATGCTGTTCCAGAACACCTCGGTGACCCGGGGCACCGGCACGATCCTCGTCACCGCAACCGGCATGCAGACGCAGATGGGCCAGATCGCGACGATGCTCACCTCGGTGAACCGCACCCGGTCACCGCTCCAGCGGGAGCTGGACTCGCTGACGAAGATCCTGGGGGTCATCGCCTGGGGGGCGGTCGCGATCATTGTGGTGGCCGGCCTGATCCGCGGGGTGCCGGGCGAGGACGTGTTGCTGCTCGGCATCACGATGGCCATCTCGGCGATCCCGACCGGCATGCCGGCGTTCGTCTCCGGCCTGCTCTCGCTCGGCGCGAAGCAACTGGCCGAGGCGAAGGCCGTGGTCAAGAACCTCACCGACGTCGAGACTCTCGGCGCCACCAGCGCGATCAACACCGACAAGACCGGCACCCTGACGCTGAACCAGATGATGGTCTCGACGCTGTACGCGAGTGGAACGTGGTTCACCGTCGACGGCGAGGGCTATCGCAAGAGCGGCGCGATCCGTTCGGTGGCCGGCGTCCCCGTCCCGGACTTCACCCGCCTCGGCCTCGGACTGGCTCTCGACAGCGACGCAGTGGTCGCTGACGACGGATCGGTCATCGGCGACCCGACCGAGGCGGCGCTGGTGGTCCTGGCCGCGAAGCTCGGCATCGACGCGGAGCAGACGCGGCAGGCCTACCCCCGGCTGGCCGAGGTTCCGTTCGACTCCGAGTACAAGTTCATGGCGACGTTCCACCGGGTGACCGTCGACGGCGCCGAGCACATCATCGAACTCGTCAAGGGAGCACCCGACGTGGTCGTCGCGCGCTGCAGCCAGGCGGGCGGGCCGCTCAGCGGCTCGCAGATGCCGATCGCGGAGTCGCGGGCCGGCATCGACGACGCCAACCTCCGGATGGGACAGAAAGGCCTGCGCGTCCTCGCGTTCGCTGCCCGCCTGGTCGCCGACGACGAACTGGCCACGATGACCGGAGATCCGATGTCGTTGACCAAGGGCCTGTCGTTCGTCGGGATGGCGGGAATCATCGACCCCCTGCGCACGGAGGCCAAGGACGCGGTCGCGACGGCACTCACGGCCGGCATCGACGTCCGGATGATCACCGGTGACCACGCGGTCACCGCGCAGGCGATCGGCGGGGACCTGGGTCTCGGACCGGGAGCGGTCAGCGGCACGGAGTTGAAGGCGCTCAGCGACGAGGAGCTGAAGCAGCGGCTACCCCAACTGCACGTGTTCGGACGGGTGACGCCCCAGGACAAGCTGCGGCTCGCCCGGGCCATGCAGGAGGTGGGCCTGATCGTCGCGATGACCGGTGACGCCGTCAACGACGCGGCTGCCCTCAAGCAGGCCGATATCGGGGTGGCGATGGGGAGCGGGAGCGAGGTGACCAAGCAGGCCGCGCGGATGGTGCTCACCGACGACAACTTCGGCACGCTCGTGCACGCCGTGGAGATCGGCCGGCGCGTCTACGACAAGGTCGTGTCGTACGTCCGGTACCAGATGACCCAGTTGCTGTCGCTGATCTTCCTCTTCCTCGCCGCGTCGGTGTTCAACGTCAACCAGGGGGTGGCGATGACGCCCTCCATGGTGCTGTTCCTGCTGCTCTTCGCCACCGCGATCGGCGTCGTCGTCATCGCTGTCGATCCCGGTGACCCCGATGTCATGCACCGTCCACCGCGTGACCCCGGCCTCCCGATCACCAACCGGGGTGCCGTGATCCTGTGGATCGTCTATGCGCTCGTGCTGTTCCTGAGCGCGCTGGCGCCGCTGATCGCGGGGCCGGACGAGCCGAAGCCCACGCAAGCCAGCGTGTCGATGACGATGACGTTCGTGGTGATGGGTCTGGGGACCGCGTTCAACGCGCTGGTCAACCGGCGCGACCCGACCAGCGGCTTGACCCCACCGATTGTGAAGGCGCTGGCGATCGCCGGGATCACCGTGGTCATGGTCTTCCTGGCGACGCAGCTCCCGACGCTCCAGAGCGGCCTGCTCACCACGCGGCTCAGTCCGCGCCAGTGGCTCGTCTGCGCCGGCCTGGCGGCGATCCTGCCGATCGTGGTCGAGGTGGGCAAGGTGATCAGGAGGCGCCGGCATCCGCGACCGGTGACACTGAGCCCGGAGTACGCCGTCGCGCCGGCCCGAGCCCGGAGCCGGTCCGAGGCGTAGCGCCGGGATCAACGGTCTCGACCGGCCTCATCCGGGCAGGGTGATGCCGAACCGCACCCGCAGGCCTTCGAATAGTGGTCGAACGATCCCGTGAACTGCAGCCGGCTCCATCCGGTAAGGGGGCAGCGGATGACATCTCGCGAGCGACGGATCGCCGACTTCATCGAGGCGTTCCGGGTCGAGCCAGGTTCGAAGATCAGGCTGTCCAGGGACTTCGATCCGGCCTTCCGGGGCACGATCCATTCCAAGAAGGAGGGCCGCCGGCTGCTGGCCGAGGGGATCGACCTGCTGGCGGAGTATCAGACCCGGCTGTACGCGCAGCACACCCACGGTGTCCTGGTGGTGCTCCAGGCGCTCGACGCCGCCGGAAAGGACGGCACCATCCGGCACGTGATGACCGGGGTCAATCCCCAGGGTGTGTCGGTGCACAGCTTCAAGGTCCCCTCCAGCAAGGAACTGGAGCACGACTACCTGTGGCGCTACGGGCTGCAGTTGCCCGGTCGCGGTGAGATCGGCATCTTCAACCGCTCGCACTACGAGGAGGTGCTCGTGGTCCGTGTGCACCCGGAGCTCCTCGAGCGGCAGCGTCTGCCCCGGAGCGCCCGCGGCAAGGGGATCTGGAGACACCGCTTCCACGAGATCAACGAGTGGGAGCGAACGCTCAGCCGCAACGGCATCAAGATCGTGAAGCTCTTCCTGAACCTGTCCAAGGAGGAGCAGCGGACCCGCTTCCTGCGGCGGATCGACCTCCCCGACCACAACTGGAAGTTCTCCGCGGCCGACGTCCGCGAGCGGGAGTACTGGAGCGACTACCAGCGGGCGTTCTCGAAGGTGCTGTCCCGGACGAGCACCGAATGGGCGCCGTGGTACGTGATTCCGGCCGACCGCAAGTGGTACGCCCGGATCGCGGCGGGCGCGGTGATCGCCAACGCGTTGATGGAGATCGATCCACGCTTCCCCACGATCGACAGCGACGCGCGGAAAGCGCTGCTGGAGGTCAAGAACGCCCTCGAGGCACAGGCGCCCAAAGGGGCGGCGGCCGATCCGTTCGAAGCAGGGTAGGCCGCGACCGCGATGGCTGCGCCCAGCGACCGCGCCGATGTCAGACCGCCTTGGTGGCGGGAGTACGCGCCTGGCGTGGAGCTGGCCAGGTCGTATCAGCGGGGGTGGTTGCCGAAGGACGTCGTCGCCGGTCTCGTCCTGTCGGCTCTGCTGGTGCCCCAGGGGATGGCGTATGCCCAGCTGGCCGGGCTGCCGCCGGTGACCGGTCTCTACACCTCGATCCTGTGCCTGCTCGGCTACGCGGTCTTCGGGCCGTCCAAAGTGCTGGTGCTCGGTCCGGACTCGTCCCTGGGCCCGATGATCGCGGCAACGATCGCCCCACTAGCGCTCGCCAACGGTGACCCCGCTCGCGCCATCGCGCTCGCCTCGATGCTGGCGGTGATGGTCGGCGTGGTGATGACGGTCGCCGGGCTGGCCCGGTTCGGGTTCGTCGCGGACCTGCTGTCGAAGCCGACCCAGCTCGGCTACATGAACGGGCTCGCGCTGACCATCGTGGTCGGCCAACTGGCCAAGCTGTTCGGGTTCTCGGTCGATGCCGACGGGCTGCTGGCCGAGTTCGGCGCGGTGGTGTCGGGGCTCGCGGACGGGAAGGCCAACCTGACGGCCGCGCTTCTCGGGGTGGGTTCGCTGGCCGGCATCCTGCTGCTGAACCGGTTCCTGCCCAAGCTGCCGAGCGTCCTCATCATCGTGGTGCTGGCCTCCGTCCTGGTCGGTGGGTTCGACCTGACGTCCCACGACGTCGACACGGTCGGCGTGCTCCCGCAGGGCTTCCCGCCCTTCACGATCCCGGACGTCGCCTGGGACGACCTGCCGCCGCTGTTCGTCGGGGCGCTCGCCATCGCCGTCGTCGCGCTCGCCGACACGATGTCGACGGCGTCGGCGTTCGCCGCTCGCCGGGGCGACCGGGTGCGCGGGAACCAGGAGATGATCGGCATCGGTGCGGCCAACATCGCAGCCGGGTTCTTCCAGGGATTTCCGGTCAGCACCAGCGGGTCCCGCACCGCCGTCGCCGAGCAGGCCGGCTCCAAGTCCCAGGTGACCGGCGTCGTCGGCGCCGCGACGATCACCGTGGTGCTGGTCTTCGCGACCGGCCTGATGCAGTACGTTCCGCAGCCGACCCTGGGCGCGATCGTCATCGCCGCCGCGCTGTCGCTGGCCGACCTCGCCGGGACGCGCAGGCTGTGGCGGCAGCGGCGGACGGAGTTCTGGCTGTCCATCAGCGCACTGCTCGGCGTGGCCCTCCTCGGTGTGCTGCCCGGCATTCTCATCGCCGTGGGCCTGTCCATCCTGAACGTCTTCCGCCGGGCCTGGTGGCCGCACCAGGCCGAGCTCGGCCGGGTGGCGGGGGTCGCGGGCCTGCACGACACCGAGAGCTACCCCGACGCCGATCTGCTACCCGGTCTGGTCGTCTACCGTTTCGACGCACCGCTGATCTTCGCGAACGCGCGGATGTTCGGCGAGAAGGTGCGGGAGCTCGCCGAGGACGACCCGGAGCTGCGGTGGATCATCGTCGCCGCCGAGCCCATCACCGACGTCGACACGACCGCCTCCGACATGCTGCACGACCTGGACGCCTGGCTCAACGAGCGCGGCATCTCGCTGGTCTTCGCGGAGATGAAGGATCCGGTGCGCGCGAAGATCGAGCGGTACGAGCTCACCCGCACGATCGATCCGCGACACTTCCTCCCCACGCTGGACGACGCCGTCGCGGAGTACGTGCGGCAGACGGGCGCAACCTGGCGTGGGCCGGAACAGCGGGCGTGACTGTCGATCTGTGCCGGGCCGGTTCGTGGAGAGAACTGCCTAGACGGCGACAGCGGCCGGGTGCAGGGCGGCCTGGTAGCGACGGAGGGCGAGGGCGGCGAGGCGGGGGTCGGCGCCGAGGGGTGGGCTGACCGGGCGTGGGCCGGCCAGGCGGCGGACCCGGTCGGCGAAGAAGCCGGGCGCCAGCAGGTACGTCGCGACCGCGACGCGACCGGGGGTCCGGGCGAGGACGGGGCCGAGGCGTTCGCCGGCGCCGGAGACGTGACCGACCTCGACCGGGCGATCGATCCGGGCGGACAGCAGAGCGGCGGTGCCGGCGCAGTCCTGGAGCGCCCGGGGGTCCGAGGATCCGGCGGCGGCCAGGACGACCCGGTCGACCCGGCCGAGATCGCCGAGGCGGTCAGCGAGAATCTCCGCGAGGACCGGATCGGGACCGAGGGCATCGGCGGCGTGGACCCGGCCCGGGTAGCGATCCGCCTCGGCGGCCACGTCGACGTACACGTGGTAGCCGCCGGACAGCAGGAGCGGCACCACCACAGCCCGGTTGCTGGCGGCAACAACTCGGCGCACGAGTCCGGGCAGCGCGGGAAGGTCGACGTCGACGAAGCCGAGCGAGACGGGTACGTCGGGACGCAGCCGGGCGATCATCCGGACCAGCTCGTGGACCGCGCGGATACCCCGCGGATCCGCCGTCCCGTGTGCCGCGGCGACCAGGTCAGCACTCATGACGCGACCCCCGCGGGCTCGACCGCCAGACGGTAGCCGCGGCGGACGACGGTGCGGACGAGCTCGGGCCGGCCGACCGCAGTACGCAAGCGGTTGACCGTCACCTCCACGGCGTGCACGTCCTCCGCACCAGGCAGCACAGCCAGCAGCTCAGGACGCGACACCACATCTCCCCCGGCCGCGACCAGCGCCGCCAGGACAGCCCGCGGCCCGGGACCCAGCGGCAGTACGACGCCGTCCAGCACTGCCGCGCCGCCGCGGATCACCAACTGGCCGAACGACGTCTCGATCGACCGCGCGTTGTCGTCGGTGAGTCGATCGGTCACGATCCGGATCAGCGCGCCCAACCGGTACCGGTCCGGCACCAACGGGTCCAGTCCCAACGCCCCGAAGGGCCCCGCGGTGACCGGACCGACGCAGGCGTTCAGCACCCGCCCGGTCCGCAACGCCGATGTCAGGTCGTCGTACTGCCCGTTCAACGCCGCTGCATCGAGCATCGCCTGCGCACCCGGCGCCGACGTGTGGACGACGGCGTCGACGGTCCCCGCGCACACCTGCGAGATCATCCGCTCCACTACAGCCGGATCAGGCGCCGGCCCCCACCGGTACACCTCCAGCCCACGCACCGACCCGCCGGCCGAACGCAACGCCTCCTGCAACGCGGGATCAGACAAACCGTGCAGCTGTACGACGATCTTCCGCCCGACGACGCCCTGCGTGCGCAGCCATTCGACCACTTCGGCCGTCGTCTCCGACCGCGCCGACCAGTGCTCGACCAGCCCGGCCGCGCGGATCGCGCCGCGCGCCTTCGGACCGCGGGCGAGGATCCGCGACTGCTCCAACGTGCCCAGCAGGTCCGCGGCGAGACCGGCGGTGTCGGCCGCCTCGATCCAGCCGCGGAACCCCACCGCTGTGGTGACCACGACGTCGTCCGGCGGGTTCGCGATCACCCGCCGGGTCGCCTCGATCAGCGCGTGGTCGTCGGCGACCGGCACGATCTGCAGCGTCGGCGCGTGCAGCACCTTCGCACCGCGCCGTTCGAACGACGCGATCAGGTCCTCCGCACGCCGATGCGCCGTGATGGCGATCGTGCAGCCGCTGAGCGGCCCCGGCCTAGTAGTCACCTGGACCCACCACGACCTGTCCGTCGACGACCTCGACCGGGTAGACCGGCAGCGACACCTCGGGATCGTCCAAGCATGCCCCGGTCCGCAGATCGAAGACCTGCTTGAACATCGGCGACGCCACCGTCGGTACGTCGCCGCGGCTGCCGACGATGCCCCGCGACATCACGTTCGCCCCGCTGAACGGATCCTGGTTGCCGATGGCAAACACCTCGTCGTCGTGCGTCCTGAACAACGCGATCTGCACGTCCCCGAGCAAGGCGGCGACCCCACGCTCCGGCAGGAGCGCCTCAAAAGCACAGACCACCGTCTGCCCGACAGTCGTCATAGTCATCGACGTACCTCCAATCGGGGGCCGGCCAAGAGCACCGGCTCCAGCTGCCCGCGTTCGGCCGAGGTGGCCGGGCGCGGCTGGTTGCGCTCGACCACGTACCGCAGGTCGGCGTCGGGCTGGTCCGGCGCGTTCACGAACGACACGAACCGGGACAGCTTGCCGGGATCGTTCAGCGTCGCCTGCCACTCGTCGACGTACGAGTCGACGTGCTTGGCCATCGCCGCGTCCAGGTCGGCGCCGATCCCGAGGCTGTCCTCGAGTACGACGTCCCGCACGTGGTCGAGGCCGCCCTCGAGCTCGCGCATCCAGACCGCCGTCCGCTGCAGGCGGTCGCCGGTGCGGATGTAGTACATGAGGAACCGGTCGATCGCCTGGAACAGCTCCTCGTCGGTCAGGTCCGAGGCGAGCAGCTCGGCGTGCCGCGGCGTCATACCACCGTTGCCGCCGACGTACAGGTTCCAGCCCTTCTCGGTCGCGATCACGCCGACGTCCTTGCCACGCGCCTCCGCGCACTCCCGCGCACAGCCGGAGACACCGAGCTTGAGCTTGTGCGGCGACCGCAACCCGCGGTACCGCAGCTCCAGCGCGATCGCCATCCCGACCGAGTCCTGTACGCCGTACCGGCACCAGGTCGACCCGACGCACGACTTCACGGTCCGCAGCGCCTTGCCGTACGCATGTCCCGACTCGAAGCCCGCGTCCACCAGCCGCTTCCAGATCGCCGGCAGCTGCTCGATCCGCGCCCCGAACAGGTCGACCCGTTGGCCGCCGGTGATCTTCGTGTAGAGCCCGAAGTCGCGCGCCACCTCGCCGATCGTGATCAGTCCCTCCGGCGTGATCTCACCGCCGGGGATCCGCGGTACGACGGAGTACGTGCCGTCCTTCTGCATGTTGGCCATGACGTGGTCGTTGGTGTCCTGCAGCGTCGCGCGCTCGCCCTCGAGCACGTGACCGGCCGGGTCCAGACTCGCCAGGATGGACGCGACCACCGGCTTGCAGATGTCGCACCCGCGACCGCTGCCGTGCCGCTCGACGATCTCGCTGAACGTCCGCAGCTCGGTGATCCGGACGACGTCGAACAGCTCGGCCCTCGACAGCGCGAAGTGTTCGCACAGTGCCTTGCTGACCTCGACGCCGGCCTTGGTGAGCTCGGTGTTCAGGAGGTTCTTGACGATCGGCAGACACGAGCCGCACGACGTACCTGCCTTCGTCTTCCCGCACACGGACTTGATGTCGCTGCAGCCCTCGTCGCGGACGGCGCAGCGGATCGTCCCCGCGGACACGTTGTTGCACGAGCACACCGGGGCGTCGTCGGGCAGCTCGAGCTGCACCGGACCGGCGCCCTCGGGCAGCAGGAAGGCAGCCGGGTCCGCGCCGAGCTCCCGGCCGACCATCGGCCGCAGTCCGGAGTACGCCGACGCGTCGCCGACCAGGATGCCGCCGAGCAGGGTCCGGGCGTCGTCGGACAGCACGAGCTTCTTGTAGACACCGGCCACCGGGTCGGCGTACACGATGTCCAGCGCGCCCTCGGTGGCGCCGAATGCGTCACCGAAGCTCGCGACGTCGACGCCGAGCAGCTTCAGCTTCGTCGACGTGTCCGCACCCGGGAACGTCGCTTCACCGCCGAGCAACCGGTCGGCGACAATCTCGGCCATCGTGTAGCCGGGGGCGATCAGGCCCCACACGCGCCCTTCGATACAAGCCACTTCGCCAATCGCCCAGACACCAGGAACGGACGTACGGCAGGCTTCGTCGACCACGACACCGCCGCGCTCGCCGATCTGCAGACCGGCTTCGCGACCGAGTTCGTCGCGCGGCCGGACACCGGCCGCGAAGACCACCACGTCGGCCGGCAGGTCGGGGCCGTCGGCAACGCCCATCGCGCGGGCGGCACCTTGCGAGGTGAGCTTGACGCGCTGACACGCTGTCCCGGTCAGTACGTCGACATCCAGGCCCTCGATCAGCCGGGCCAGCGCGGAACCGCCGCCCTCGTCGACCTGCAGCGGCATCAGCCGCGGCGCGAACTCGACGACCTTGGTGCCGGCGCCGAGCGCCCGCAGCGCGCCGGCCGCTTCCAGCCCGAGCAGACCACCGCCGACGACGACGCCGTTGACGTCCTTGCCTTCGCTCCTCAGGCGTTCGACGTACACGCGCAGCGCGGCGACGTCATCGATGGTCCGGTAGACGAAGCAGCCTTGTGCGTCGTTGTTCTTCACCGGCGGTACGAAGGCCGCGGAGCCGGTCGCCAGGACGAGTTCGTCGTACCCGACCTGCTCGCCACGTGCTGTGGTGACAGTTTTCGCCGTGGTGTCGATCGATGTGATCTGCACACCCTTGCGCAGGTTGACCGCCGGGTCGTCCCAGAGCTCCGGGTCGCCGAGCGACAGGTCGTGCGGGTCGCGGCCGGAGAAGTAGCTGGTCAGCGCGACCCGGTCGTACGGCAGCCGCGGCTCCTCGCCGAAGACCGTGATCCGGTAGCCGACCTCCGTGTCGCGCTGCCGCAGCGCCTCGACCAGGCGGTGCGCGACCATACCCCCACCGACCACCACCACGTGCTTGGCCTTGTTCAGCTCTGCCATCGTCGCCCTCCTGCTCGGGACTGGTTCGGTCTCGCCGCGCCGGAAGCGGTCGAGCAGTTCGCCGACGGCGCCGGTGCAGCTTCCGCACCCGGTCGTCGCCCGCGTCGTGGCGGCGATGCCGGCGACACTGTCGGCACCCCCACGCCAGGCCGCTTCGATCGCGACCCTGGTGACGCCGTTACACCTGCACACGGTCGCCACCTTCTTGTTCTGTGCTGCGGGTACGTCGGGCTCGGTGAGCAGCCCGTCCGCGACCACCGGCGTACCCCGGTCCGCCAGCAGCACCAGCTCCGCGGCGACCTCCGGAGCGCCTACCGCCACCGCCGACCGGACTACGCCGTCCCGCAGGACGGCCCGCACGTACCGCGTCTCGTCCTCGAGCCGAACCACTGCCCCGTCTTCGTCCTTGTCGCCAAGGACAAGCAGGTCGAGGCCGCCGGCCGTCACGCGCACGACCTCGTAGTCGGGCAGCTGCGCGGTCTCGTTCGTCAGGTGCTTCGCCAGCGCCTCGGCCTGCGTCCATGCAGAGTCGACCGTGCCGGTGACGCGCCCGTCGATCTCGGCGCAGTCGCCGATCGCATGGACCCGAGGGTCGTCCGGGCTCGTCAGCGTGCTGTCCACGACGATTCCGTCGCGCACCGTCAGGCCGGTTGCCAGATCGGTGCGGGCCCGGACACCACAGGCGACGACCAGGAGATCGCCGAACACCTGGCGGCCGTTCCGCAGCCTGAGGGCGCGGAAACGGCCGTTCTTTGTTTCCGTTCCGTCCAGTTCCGTGTTGAGGAGGACCTCGACACCGAGCCGCCGGACCGCGCGCGTCACGCGACGTC
The DNA here is from genome assembly GCF_004331345.1 of Kribbella soli. GTDB lineage: Bacteria > Actinomycetota > Actinomycetes > Propionibacteriales > Kribbellaceae > Kribbella > Kribbella soli. The sequence continues at coordinate 193,790 of NZ_SJJZ01000004.1, forward strand.
CGGCCGATGCGCGGATCGTCTTGTCCAGCAGGGTTTCACCGTCGTGCACCAACGTGACCGCGACTCCGCGTTCACGCAGCGCACAAGCCGTCTCGACCCCGAGCACTCCGCCGCCGAGGACAACTGCACGCCTGGCCGCGTCTGTTGCCGCGACCACCGCCCGCGCGTCGTCCGCGGACCTCAGCAGCTGCCCAGCCTCGATGCCCGCCGGAACCACCGGCACCGCGCCGGTCGCGAACACCAACCGGTCGTACGCGTACTCGCGGCCCCCGTCGTCGGTAACAACGCGGCGTACCCGATCCACCGCCACCACGCGCGCGACCGGCTCGTTGCCGACAGCAACCTCCGCGCGGCCCGCGACGTACTCGGTCAGGCGGCCCCGGTTGTACGACGGCTCGTCGCCCAGGACCGTCACGTCGTACGACGGCAACAGGTCGGCCAGCCGCCGGCCGGCCATTCCACCGCCGATGATCACTACTCTCATGCCGGAACTCCCGTCGCTGGGAGGGCAGCGGCGGTGACTTCGACGGCACACGCCTTGAACTCGGGCATCCGCGACACAGGGTCGAGGGCGTCGTTGGTCAGCTCGTTGACCGCCTCGGCCCCACCGAAGTGGAACGGCACGAAAACGGTGTCCGGCCGGACGTCGGCCGTCACCCGGGCCGGCAGCACCATCGACCCGCGCGCGGTCCGCAACCGCAGCGGACGCCCGTCGCCGATCCCCAGCTGCGCGGCGACCCGCGGATGAATCTCGGCGTACACCTCAGGCTCGGCCTCGGCCAGCTCCGGCACCCGCCGCGTCTGCGCACCGCTCTGGTAGTGCTGCAGCAACCGCCCCGTCACCAGATAGAGCGGTGCCTCGGTGCTGAGATCGTCCGCGACCGGCCGGTGGTCGACCGGTACGACGTGTGCCCGCCCGTCCACCGTCGGAAATCCGTCGGAAAACAGCCGCGGCGTCCCCGGATGCCCGTCGTGCGGCACCGGCCAGAACAACGCCTCGTCCGCGTCCAAGCGCTCCCAGGTGATCCCCGAGTAGTCGGCCTTTCCGCCGGCACTCGCTCGCCGCAGCTCCTCGAACACCTCGGCCGGATCAGTCGAAAACCCTGGTACGTCGAGCCTTTCGGCAATCCCCGCGAACACCGCGAGATCGCTCCGCACCTCACCCGGCGGAGCCACCGCCGCGCGCCGCCGCAGTACCCGGCCTTCGAGGGACGTCATCGTCCCGTCCTCCTCGGCCCACTGCGTGACCGGAAAGACCACGTCCGCCAGGAGTGCGGTTTCCGACGGTACGACGTCCGCGACGACCAGTAGATCGAGAGACGCCAGCCGCTCCCGTACCGACGACAGATGCGGCGCCGACACGAGCAGGTTGCTCCCGTGCACCAGCAGCGCCTTCGGACCATCTGTCGTACCGAGGGAGTTGATCAGCTCGACCGCGCTCTTCCCAGGACCCGGCAACTCGTCCGGGTCCACACCCCAGACACCAGCGACATATGCACGCGCCGCCGGGTCCGAGATGCTCCGGTAGCCAGGCAGCTGATCCGCCTTCTGCCCGTGCTCGCGGCCGCCTTGCCCGTTTCCCTGACCGGTGATGCAGCCATACCCGCTGCCCAGCCGGCCCGGGAGGCCAAGCGCCAACGCGAGGTTGATGCAGGCAGTCACCGTGTCGGTGCCCTTGCTGTGCTGCTCGGCCCCGCGTCCCGTCAGGATGAACGCCCCGGCGCCACCATGCACCGGAGCAGCCGCCGCCAGGACCCGCGCGGCCCGCCGGATCGTCGCGGCCGGAACACCCGTCACCCGCTCGGCCCGCTCCGGCCACCAGGACGCCGTCGTACGGACGAGTGCATCCGGATCGTCGGTCCGCTCCTGCAGGTACGCCGTGTCCGCCAGTCCTTCCTGCAACACCACGTGGGTCAGCGACAGCACCAATGCGAGATCGGTGCCAGGCGTCGCCTGCAGGTGAATTCCAGCGTTTTCCTCAGTCAGTCCAGCAGTCGCGGAGCGACGCGGGTCGACGACCAGAAGTCCACCCGTGTCGCGTGCGCCCTGCAGATGCGCGACGGCCGGCGGCATCGTCTCCGCGATGTTGCTGCCGACCAGCAGTACTGCTCCGGCACCACCCAGATCGGCCAGCGGAAACGGCAATCCGCGGTCGAGTCCGAACGCTCGGTTGGTCGCCGCAGCCGCGGACGACATACAGAACCGGCCGTTGTAGTCCACGTTCGCCGTCTTCAGCGCCACGCGGGCGAACTTGCCCAGCGCGTACGCCTTCTCGTTCGTCAGTCCGCCGCCACCGAACACGGCGATCGCGTCCCGCCCGTGAGCGGCCTGCAACGCCTTGATCCGGTCGGAAACGAAATCCAGCGCTGCATCCCAACTCGTCTCCACCAGCTCGCCCGCGGCATTGCGGACCAGCGGCATGGTGAGCCGGTCCGGCACCGTGAGTACCTCGGGAGCCGTCCAGCCCTTACGACACAAACCACCTCTATTAGTGGGAAAGTCGCGCGGCCGCACCTCCACCGCACCCGGCCGAGCGACCGGGTGCAGCGTGGTGGCGCACTGCAGAGCGCAGTACGGACAATGAGTCGAGACTCCCCTCACACGCGCTCCCGGGTGAGCGGGCCACCCTTGCGCAGGTAGCAGAAGTACGTCACCGCGAGACAGACCACGTAGAACCCGCAGAACACGTACAGCGCCGGGATCAGCGAGCCGAAGTTGCTCGTCGACATCGCGAATCCACGCGGGACCAGGAAACCGCCGTACGCGCCGACCGCGGAGGCGATCCCGATACAGGCCGCCGCCTCACGCCGGGCCCGGCCCGGGTCGTCCGGCGTGGTGAGCCGGAACACCGCCGGAATCATCCGGTACGTCGATCCGTTCGCGATTCCGCTGGCCACGAACAGCACCAGGAAACTGCTCAGGAACGCCGGGAAACTTTCCGACTTGAGCGAGACCACCGCGGAAAGGATTCCGAGACCCATCACCACGAACGAGCAGACCGTCACCCAGGCGCCGCCGACCTTGTCGGACAGCTTGCCGCCGAACGGCCGCGCGACCGACCCGACCAGGGCGCCGAGGAACGCGAAGTGCGCCGGCGTGATGTCCGGGAAGGTGGTCTTGATCAGCAGCGGGAACGCCGCCCCGAAGCCGATGAACGACCCGAACGTACCGATGTAGAGGAACGAGATCACCCAGGTGTGCGGGCGCTTCGCCGCGGCGATCGACGTACGGAACGACGAGTTCGCCACCGAGAGGTTGGCCATCGCCTTCCAGGCCCAGAACGCGGCCAGCACGATCAGCGGCAGCCACATCAGACCGGCCCGGTTCAGCGTCAGACCGGCACCCGCGACGATCACGATCGGCACCAGCAGCTGCACCACCGCGACCCCGAGGTTTCCGCCGGCCGCGTTCACACCGAGCGCGAAACCCTTCTCCTTCTCCGGGTAGAAGAACGAGATGTTCGTCATACTGCTGGCGAAGTTGCCGCCGCCGACACCCGCGGTCGCCGCGACCAGCGCCATCACCCAGAACTGCGTGTCCGGCTGGGTCATGAAGTACGACAGCCCGGCGGTCGGGATCAGCAGCAGCAACGCCGAGAAGATCGTCCAGTTCCGCCCGCCGAACCGTGGTACGGCGAACGTGTACGGCAACCGCAGTGTCGCGCCGACCAGGCTCGGCAGAGCGACCAGCCAGAACAACTGGTCGGTGCTGTAGGTGAAGCCCGCCCTCGGCATCGACACGACGACGATGCTCCACAGCTGCCACACCGAGAAGCCGAGGAACTCGGCGAAGATCGAGGGCCACAGGTTCCGCCGTGCCAGCGCCCGGCCCTTGTCGCCCCAGAACGCGGCGTCCTCGGGATCCCAGACGTCGATCCAGCGCCCGCGCCGCGGCGCCTCGACCGTGCCCACCGCCCCGCTGCCATCTCCCTGGCCGCGCGTGGCGACGGCCGCTTGTCGTGCATCGAGCGTCATCGCAAGTCTCCGATCATCCGACCTCACTGATTAGGCCTGGACGTTATGACCGGGGTGTTTCCACGTAGTCATCTTGTTGTTACGTCGCCGAAACGGCTCCCGCACACCCATCGGCGGGTGGTGAGAGGTTCCGGGTACTGTGCCCCCGTGAATCGGTGGAGGTGGAGGGCGGGGATCGCCGCCGTACTGATCATCTGGCTCGTGCTGGGCGCCCTCGGCGGACCGGCGGTCGGAAAGCTGAGCGAGGTCCAGCAGAACGACAACGCCAATTTCCTTCCGAAACAGGCCGAATCGACGGTGGTCGCCAACGAGACCGCCAAGTTCGTCGACTCCAAGGCCCTGCCGTACTTCGTCCTGGTCGAGCGCGAATCCGGGATCACCCCGCAGGACCAGGACAAGGTCAAGGCGTTCGCGGCCACGATCCCGACGCTCGAGATCGGGGACGGGAAGAAGCTCGGCGACTACCTGGTCGCTCCGGTCGCCGCCGCGACCCCGTCGAAGGACGGGAAGGCCTTGTTACTCACCGTCCAGACGAACGGCGACCGCGCCGACGAGGTCGTCAAGGAGGGCCAGACGGTGCTGTTCGCGGTCGCGGACGCACTGCGGACCGACATCAAACAAGACCTCACACCGACTGGTCTGCAGGTCTTCGTGACCGGTCCGGGCGGGGTGTTCGCGGACTTCGTGGTCGCGTTCAGCGGGATCGACGGGATCCTGCTCGGGGTCGCGCTCGCGGTCGTGTTCGTGATCCTGCTGATCGTGTACCGCAGCCCGATCCTCCCGGTCGCCGTACTGCTCACCGCGATCTTCGGTCTCGCGCTCGCCGCGCTCGTGGTCTATCCGCTGGCGAAGAACGGCGTACTGCAACTGAACGGCCAAAGCCAGGGCATCCTCTTCATCCTGGTCGTCGGCGCGGCCACCGATTACTCGCTGCTGCTCGTCTCCCGTTACAAAGAGGAACTGCACGACTACGACAGCAAGTACCAGGCGATGCGGGTCGCGTGGCGAGCCTCGATCGAGCCGATCGCGGCCAGTGCGGCGACGGTCATCCTCGGTCTGCTCTGTCTGCTGCTCTCGCAGCTCGGCAGTACGAAGGGTCTCGGGCCGGTCGGCGCGTTCGGGATCGCCGGTGCCCTGATCGCGTCGATGACGTTCCTGCCGGCGATCCTGCTCGCGTTCGGCCGGCGGATCTTCTGGCCGTCGATCCCGCGCGTCGACCACGTGCACTCCAGCGACCAGGTCGGCGGGCGCCGCCTCTGGGGACGCGTGTCGGGCCTGGTCGGCCGGCGTTCCCGGCAGGTCTGGGTGATCTCGGCGCTGGCCTTGCTCGCCTGCGCCGCGTTCCTGCCGACGTTCAAGGCCAGCGGTACGTCGCAGGAGGACCTGTTCCTGAACAAGGTCGAGTCGGTGACGGGCCAGGAGCAGCTGGCCAAGCACTTCGACGCCGGAGCGGGTACGCCGGTGCAGATCCTGACCCCGGTCGCTCTGGCCGATCAGGTGGTCCAGACCGCGACACAGGTCGACGGTGTCGGCGGCGCCTCCGCCTCGGCCGCTCCCGGCGTACCGCCGAAGGTTGTCGACGGCAAGGTACTGGTCCAGGCCACCTTGAAGGTGCAGGCCGACTCACCGGATGCGACCAAGGTGGTCAAGCACCTGCGGACCGAACTGGACAAGGTGAGCCCCGACATCCTCGTGGGCGGCAACACCGCGATCAACCTCGACGTACTGGACGCCGCGCAGCGCGACCTGCGGGTGATCATCCCGACCATCCTCGCGGTCATCTTCGTCGTCCTGATGCTGCTGCTGCGTTCGCTGGTCGCCGCGATCCTGCTGGTCATCGCGAACGTCCTGTCGTTCGGCGCGACCGTCGGCGTCAGCGCGCTGATGTTCAACCACGTCTTCAAGTTCCCCGGCGCCGACCCCGGCATCCCGCTCTACGCGTTCGTCTTCCTAGTTGCCCTGGGCATCGACTACTCGATCTTCCTGATGACCCGGGTCCGCGAGGAATCCCAGGAACACGGCACCAGACCCGGAATCCTGATCGGCCTGGCCGTCACCGGCGGCGTCATCACCTCCGCCGGCGTAGTCCTCGCCGCGACCTTCTCCGCCCTGGCCGTCCTCCCCATCCTCTTCCTGGCCCAAATAGCCTTCATGGTCGCCTTCGGCGTCCTCCTCGACACCACCGTCGTCCGCTCCCTCCTGGTCCCCTCCCTGGCCCACGACCTAGGCAAGAAGGTCTGGTGGCCCAGCAAACTCGCCCAACAACAGCCGTAGAGCGGCCTTTCGCCCGCCGAGCAGAAGATGGGTTATCCGGCTCTTCTGTCCATGACGGAGATCAGTGGGAAGAACTCCTGCCCGATCCGCGCCAACCCCAAGAGCGGGGAAACAAAGTTGCATATAGCGACGTTTTCTCTCCCCGCCACGACAGCCCACGCGGCCTCACGCCGAGTCGTGGCGTTCGGTTACCCCTCGAAACCGCGAGTCGTGAATCGAGGCCGCAGCTGACCGCCAAAACCCACGACTCGACGCCCCGGTCCCACCGACAGACCTGGCGAAGAACGGATATCCCCTTCAATGGTGGGTTCTCTACTGATACGCGAGGGGAGGACCCTGAACGCGAGGGGTTATCCATCCCCGTGACCGACGACCGGCCACCCAACTCAGCCCAACCGACCCACACATGCATCACAAGAGCCGGTTATCCCCTCCTGTTACCCGCGGGGCGAGGTGGGATCTGTCGGCGTTGGTGGAGGCCTTTGTACCGTGGCGCTATGGAGACGTTCGAGGCTCGGATCTTGGTCAACGACGGCGGGGGTGCCTGGGTTGAGGTGCCGGGGGACGTGGTTGCTGCGCTGGGTGGGGGTGGGCGGATTCCGGTGGTGGCTACGTTTGACGGGGTGGGGTATCGGGGGTCGATTGCGTCTATGGGTGGGTGTATGGCGTTGGGGGTGCTGAAGAGCATTCGTAGCGAGTTGGGGAAGGGGGACGGGGACGCGGTGACGGTCACCGTGGAGCGGGACACCGGTGAACGGGTTGTGGAGGTGCCGGAGGATCTTGCGGCGGCGTTGGCGGAGGCGGGGTTGCGGGAGGCGTTCGACGGGTTGAGTTACAGCCATCGGCGCGAGCATGTGAACGCGATCGTGGACGCCAAGAAGGCGGAGACGCGAGCTCGGCGGATTGCGAAGGCTGTGGAGATGCTCAGGGCCTCTTGAGGGAGGCCAGTTCGGTGCGGTTGGAGACGCCGAGTTTGGCGTAGACGTGGGCGAGGTGCGTCTTGACCGTGCCGCGGCTCATGAACAGGCGTTCGCCGATCTCCGGGTTGCTGAGGCCTTCGACCGCGAGAGCGACCACCTGTTCCTCGGTTGGCGTGAGGCTGGCCCATCCCGACGACGGGCGGCCGCGGGCGCCGCGGGTACGCCGGGCATACGCGACGGCCTCGTCCAACGGGAGCGGTGGCTCGTCCATACCGCTCGCAAGCTCTGGGAGGTCGGGCGGTGTTGCCAGGCCGAGCTCTTTGCGGGCGGCGGCTGCGGATGCGGACAGGCGGGTTGCGTCGGTCGCGCGGTTGGTGTGGATTGCCAGTAGAGCAAGGGATTCCAGGCTGTCGATGACGTACGTGCGCAGGCCGTGGTCGACGCGGATCGTCAGCGCCTGGTGCAGGAGGTCTGCCGCCTTGTCCGGGTGTTCGGTGATCGCGATCCGGCCGAGTTGATCGAGCGCGTCAGCCAGGATCCGCGGGAGGTTGTAGCGACGCGCCAGCTCGGCCGCGCGTTCGAGCAGCTCGGGCGCGTCCTGTCCGCGGGCACGCTTCGCAGCGGCGACGGTGGGGAGCAGCATCGCGGGTGCGAACGTCCCCGCGAGCGGACTGTCCGGCGCGGTGTCGCGGGCCAGCCACTCGACCGCTGCGTCGTACTCGCCGCTCCAGAACGAGATCAGCCCCATGACTTGACCGAGATTCGGTACGACGGCGCCCGCCGTGTCGGCCAGCTCGAGCAGTGGCCGCATCAACTCGCGTGCTTCGTCGAGTCGGCCCGTCCTGGCCAGCACCGACGCCAGTTGCCCGCGGGCGGTCCCGACGCGGTGGAAGTCGGCGAGCGGTTCGGCGGCGGCGAGGGCGCGTTCGGCGATCTCGACCGCCCGCAACGGTTCACCGGTGGAGACCAGGCTCTCGGACCAGACGGTCAGCACGGTCGAGGCGATACCGCGTTCGCCGCTGGTGATCAGACCGTCGGCGGCGCGATCGAGCAGCGGGCGGAGGTCGTCGTGGCGATCCCACAGCGAGAGCAGTACGCACTGCAGGGCGACGTTCGCGTTCCGGGCCGATTCGTCGCCGATCCCGTCGGCCAGCCGTACGCCTTCCGCCGTCAGATCCCACGCTTTCTGGAAGTCGGTGAAGAACTCGCCGACCGCGACCAGTGCGAGGAACAGCGAACGCAGCCGGTCGTCATCCAATTCGGTCGCGAGTTCGAGCCCGCGGCCCGCCGCGTCGTACCCGAACGGGTCGACGGTGTCGGCGACGGTCGCGTACCCGTAGAGCAAACGGGCCTGCAGCAACGTTCTGTCGTCCGGCGCGCGATCGATCGCGCGCCGCAGGTAGCCGATGCCCTCGTTGCCGGTCGCCTGCAGGTTCCACAGCCACCGCAGCGCCGCGGCGAGACGCCGGCCGCGTTCCGGATCGTCCGCGGAAAGTCCGTTTTCCAGCGCGGCGCGGTAGTTCTCGCGATCCGGTTCGATCAAAGCGCGCCACGCGTCGCGATCCTTGTCCAGCAAGGGTTCTGCGGCCTCGGCGACCTCGAGGAAGTGGTCGAGATGCCGATCCTGTACGTCGTCGTCCGCCGTCAAACGTGTTCCGGCGTACTCGCGGATCGTCTCCAGCAGCCGGTACCGCCCGCCCTCGGCGACGACAAGCGATTTGTCGACAAGGCGCGCGAGAACGTCCAGTACGGCGCCGCAGACGGCCGATGCTGCGTCGAGGGTGAACCCACCGGCGAAGACCGCCAGCCGGCGGAAGACCTGACGCTCGTCCTCGTCGAGCAGGTCGTAGCTCCAGTCGATCGACGCGGCGAGAGTGCGCTGGCGTGCCGCGACACCACGAACGTTCTTGGTCAGCAGACCGAACCGATCGCTCAGACCTGCCAAGATCTGTTCCGGCGTCAGCGTGCGGACCCAGGCGGCTGCCAACTCCAGGGCCAGCGGAATACCGTCCAAACGCACGCAGATCGAGCGGATCGCCTGGTCCGACTCGGGTTGCGCAAGACCGCCGGCGCGCTCGAGGAACAGCGCTCGTGCTTCGTCCGGAGCAAGTGCAGGTACGCGCCAGATCGCCTCGCCGGGCACGTCCAACGGCTCCCGGCTCGTCGCGAGGACGGAGATCTCCGGGCAGCCGGTCTGGAGGGCGACGACGAACTCGGCGACGCCTTCGATGATCTGCTCACAGTTGTCGAGGCAGATCAGGGCGCGTTTGGTACGGAGCTGCCCGATGAGCAGGCGGTCACCGGCTTCGACCAGGAGACCGATCGCGGCAGCGACCGTCTCGGGGATCTGCGTACTGTCGGTGACAGCGGAGAGGTCGACCCACCAGACGCCGTCCGGCCAGCGTTCGGCCAGTTGCGCCGCGGTCTGCGCAGCCAGTCGGGTCTTTCCGCTACCGCCCGGTCCGGTGAGGGTGACGAGGCGACTGCCGGAGAGCTGGGTACGGAGCGCTGCAACCTGGGTCTCCCGGCCGACGAAGCTCGTGAACATCACCGGCAGGTTGTTCGGCACGCCGTCCAGGGATCGCAACGGCTCGGCGGTGGAGGTGAGCTCGAAGACCCGCTCCGGCGAACCGAGATCCCGCAACCGGTGCATGCCGAGATCGATCACATCCGTGAGTCCGGCGGCGGTTGTTGCGGTCAGCAACGTCTGTCCCGGATTGGCGATCGCCAGCAAATGCTCGGCATGCCGGACGGCCTGGGTCGTTGCCGGTGCGGTGTGCAGGACGATCCGGAGCAGCTCACCAGCAGGCACCTGGGAGGCTGCGTCCCGGAGCGACTGCGCTGCGGAGGTCGCGTCGAGCGGGTCGGCGTACACCAGGACGGGCCATCCGGCGTCCCGGCGTACCAGCTGCTCCCCCGGCAACTCGGCGGCCAGGCCGGCCAGTCGCGCGTAGGCGGGTGCGCTGGCGGCACCGGCGTACGACGCGATCAGGACTGTCACCCCACCCATGCACGTCAGTCTGCCATTCGGCTGTGTCGGGTCGCCCTTGTCGACAGTATTCGCTACCCTCCCGAAAGGGGGTCGAGGAAGTGAGGAGCCTCATGGCGGACACCAAGTCGACTGACCACGGACGATTCGCGCTACCGACCAAGAACCTGCCCGCACCGCAGGTTCGCGACCTTCCCGAGCCGCCCACCAAGACCTGGAAGATCATCGGCCCCGGCATGGTCGGCGCCGGGGTCGGGCTGGCCTCGGGAGAATTCATCCTCTGGCCCTACATCTCCAGCCAGGTCGGCCTGGTGTTCCTCTGGGGCGCCGTCGTCGGCGTGGTGGTCCAGTGGTTCCTGAACATGGAGATCGAGCGGTACACGCTGGCAACTGGTGAGACAGCGTTGACCGGCTTCAACCGGTTCGGGAAGCACTGGGGCCTGTTCTTCGCGATCATGACGTACTTCGCGAACCTCTGGCCGGGCTGGGCAACGAGCTCGGCGAGCATGCTCACGTACCTCTTCGGCGCCGGCGACCCGCGCTGGATCGCGATCGCCATGCTGGTAGTGATCGGCGCGATCCTGACCCTCGCGCCGGTCGTCTACGTGATGCTCGAGCGGCTCATCGCGGTGAAAATCGCGGCGGTCGCGCTGCTCGTAATCCTCGCGCTCGCGTTCGCGATCCGCGGGAAGACGTACAGCGCGCTCGGGGACGCGGTCACGCACCCGCAGTTCCCGGCCGAGCAGCTCGGGTTCGCGCTGGTGATGGGAGCGATCGCGTACGCCGGAGCGGGCGGCGGCCAGAACCTCGTGCAGAGCAACTGGATCCGGGACAAGGGTTTCGGGATGGGCGTGCACGTGCCGCGGCTGACCTCACCCGTGACCGGTGAGACCGAGGCCGACCCGACCGCCAACGGCTACACGTTCCCGCCGAACGACGAGAACCTGGCCCGCTGGAAGCGCTGGTGGAAGTTCGCGAACATCGAGCAGGCCTCGACCTTCGTGGCGATCACCGTGGTGACGATCGTCTTCACCTCGATGCTCGCGCACGCCACCCTGTTCGGCAACAGCGCCGTGAAGAACAACATCAGCTTCCTGAAGATCGAGGGGACGACGCTGCAGACCCTGGTCGGTGACTGGTTCGGCTACCTGTTCTGGGCGATCGGCGCCTTTTCGCTGTTCGCCGCGGCGGCCGGCATTGTCGACTACACGTCCCGGCTGGCAGCCGACATGGTCAAGGCACGGTACCTCCGGGAGTCGAAGGTCTCCGAGTCCAAGCTGTACTTCTGGCTGGTCTGGGGCCTGGTTGCCTTCGGCATCATCGTCCTGCTGGCCGGTCTCACCCAGCCGCTGGTGCTCCTGGTGATCTCCGCCTGCACCGCCGGCACGATGATGTTCGTCTACTCCGGACTGCTCTGGTGGATGAACTCGAGGGCCCTTCCGCACGCCATCCGGATCCCCACCTGGCGCTCGGCCGTCCTGTGGTTCTCGTTCCTGGCCTTCGGATTCCTGGCCGTCTTCACCATCATCGACCAGGTCAAGAAGCTCTGAGAACCGGCCGTCAGCCGAGGAAGCCGACGACGGCTTCCTCGGCTGCAGTCGCTGGTCGGCCTGGGCCGCCGCGTCCGAAGCGAACGGATTTCTCAGGACCGCACGACCACGCCACCCCAGCGCGAGGCGTGGAACGGCACGGTCGACCGGCAGTCGGCGATCGGCGCCGGAGGATCGGACCAGCCCCACAGCCAGCCGACGCGATCGATCGCGCCGTCCTTCAGGGCGAAGGACACCGGCTTGCCGATGCGGGCGGGATCGGTCGATCCGGTCACGATGCCGGTTGTCATCGCCACCGGGCCGCCCGTGGCCAGGCAAGTGAGCTTCCCCTCGACCTCCGTCGTACCGGCTTCGACGAAGCGGAAGCGGCCTCGGACCTGCGTCGGGTCGCTACCACGCGGCACGTGCGCCGCAAGTTCGAAGCGCATCGGCTCGCCCGGACCACCGGTTGCCGCGGCAACCGTGGTGCCACCGTCCGCGGCTGCCTGCAGGCTGACCGTCGTACCGTCACGCCCGGGCCCCGGCGAGTCCGCGGCGTCATCGACCCGGAATCCTCCGTCGGTCAGGACGAAGCCCGGCGCCGTGCCTTGGAGCGGATCCACGGGTGCACCGAAGAAGCCCCACATCCAGCCGATCCGGTCCTGCGATCCTCCGTCGTACACGGTGAAGCTCACCGGTTTCCCGACCATCGCCAGTTCCAGGCCGGGGTGATCTGCAACCTCGATCACGCCGGTCGCCACGGCCACCTCGTCCACGGCCTTCAGACTGGTGAGGCGGCCACTGAACTCGGCCAGCAAGCGCCCGTCCGGCTTGCGATGGACGACGTGGAACGACCCGGAAGGATGCAACGGATCGGTCGCTCTCCCGTCGATCTCGAACCGGACCGGATCGCCCTCGAACGGCCTCCACTCCGGCCCGAGCGTGCCGCCGCCGGCGCCGGTGACGCTCATCTCCCCGGCCAGGTTATTGCTGACGGCAAGCGACGGTGAGGCCGTGCCCGCGACGCCCAGCAACGACAGCACGACAACCCACAACAGCGAACGCACCTGAACTCCTCCTCGACCGGTTCACCCGATGTGTACCGGCCAGGTCGAGGTTTCCATCCGCCGCAGTGGCTCGCCTCCCTCCAGGGAGCGAACAGGCTCCCCCGGTCGGGGGAATCAGACGCTTGGCCCGTAGGCCTCCGGGGCGCCGTTGACGGTGGTGAAGAGGGAGTAGACGGACGTGGTCGCGGTCAGGAACAGGCGGTTGCGTTTCGGGCCGCCCCAGGTGAGGTTGCTGACGGTCTCGGGAACCAGGAGTTTGCCGAGCAGCGTGCCGTCGGGGTGGTAGACGTGGACGCCGTCCGCGGCCGACGCCCAGACGCGGCCCTGGGTGTCGAGGCGGATGCCGTCGAAGATGCCGTTGCCGCACTCGGCGAACAGTTCGCCGCCACTCAACTGGTCGCCGTCGACGGTGAAGACGCGGATCGTCCCCTCCTCCGAATCGGTGATGTAGAGCAACGACTCGTCGAGTGCGAACGCGAGCCCGTTCGGCCGGTTGAAGTCGTCGGCGACGCGGGTCAGCCCACCGTCCGGCGCGACCCGGTACACGTGGCAGCCGCCGGTCTCGATCTCGCCCTTGTACCCCTCGTAGTCGCTGTCGATCCCGTACGCCGGATCCGTGAACCAGATCGAGCCGTCCCGCTTCACCACCACGTCGTTCGGGGAGTTCAGCCGCTTCCCGTCGTACTCGTGGGCGAGCACTGTGATGCCGCCGTGGTGCTCGGTCCGCGTCACCCGCCGGTTGCCGTGCTCGCAGCTCACGAGCCGGCCCTCCGTGTCGCGGGTGTGGCCGTTGGTGTTGCCGGCCGGGTGCCGGAAGACGGAGACCTGGTACGACGTCTCGTCCCAGCGCAGGATGCGGTCGTTCGGGATGTCGCTCCAGAGCAGGTACCGGCCGGCGGCGGAGTACACCGGGCCCTCGACCCAGCGGCCGCCGGTCCACAACCGTTCGAGGCGGCTGTCACCGCGGATCCCGTCGAACCGGTCGTCCAGCTTCTCCCAGACGGCCGGTGCGGACCCTGCCAACGGTTCGAGAATTCCGGTCATCACGACTCCTCCTGATTGTGGACCTCTCGGACGGAAGGATATGCGTGGCGCCGCAACGGGGGCACCGAGGTACAGCGCCGGAGTCAGTCACCGTGATGTGGAGAACATCCTTTGAAGCTCGACACCGTCCGTGAAGACAAGGCGATCGAGAACCTCACCAGCAGGCTCGCCGAGTCCTTCGCCGACATCCATACTCCCGAAGACATCGAGACCGCGATCCGCACCGCCCGCGAGTCCTTCGCCGGCGACCCGGTCCGCGACTACGTACCAATCCTGATCGAACGCATAGTCCGCGCCGAACTCGCCCCGAAACCGGAGGCCGAAGAGCAGCCCGACGGACGCGACAAATGGACCAGACCAGCCGTCGCCCTGGAAGCCGGCGACGCCGACGGCGGTACGCCGACCACTCCCGCCGGCCCCGGCAACCCACGCCGCCGGATCCCGATCGCGATCCCGGCCGCCGTCGCCGGCGTGCTCGTGGTGGCGACGATCGCAACTGTGATCGCCGTCCGCAACGGTGACGACGTTCAGGCGCAGACCGGGCTGACCACCGTCGGTGGTGTGATCGGATCCGAGAAGCGCGCGTTCTTCGAGGATCCTGATGTGAAGGCCGCGCTCGCCAAGCACGGTCTCGAGGTGAAGGTCGACACCGCCGGGTCGCGCGAGATCGCCACCTCGGTCGATCTCGGCAAGTACGACTTCGCGTTCCCGTCCAGCACCACAGCGGCGGAGCGGATCCTGCAGCCGGCCTCAGGACGCCCGGCCGTCAGCGGCAAGAAGTACTCGGTGTTCTCGTCGCCGATGGCGATCGCGACGTACCAGCCGATCGTCGACCTGCTGTCCGCGACCGGGATCGCCAAGCAGGTCAACGGCATCTGGTACTTCGACGTTCGCAAGTACGTCGACCTCGCGAAGGCGAACTGGCGCTGGACCAACGTCCGCGGCAACACGACGTACCCGGTGAACAAGCGGATCCTGATCACCACCACCGACCCGCGCACCTCGAACTCGGCGGCGATGTTCCTGTCGATCGTCAGTTATGTTGCCAACCACAACAGTGTGGTGGAGAGCGCGGCGGACGAGCAGAAGGTTGTGCCGCTGGTCGCGCCGCTGTTCGTCAACCAGGGCTACACCGACAACTCCAGCGAAGGTCCGTTCGACGACTACCTCTCACTCGGCATGGGCAAGTCGCCGATGGTGAACATCTACGAGGCGCAGTTCGTGGAGGCCGCCGTACAGCGCAAGCTCAAACCCGGCATGGTGCTGATGTACCCATCGCCGACCGTTCAGTCCAAGCACACGCTGATTTCATTGAACGGCAACGGGGAGAAGCTCGGCGAGCTGCTCTCCACGGATGCCGAGCTGCAGCAGCTCGCGGCCCGGCACGGGTTCCGGACCGCGGACAAGTCGCAGTTCGCGAACGTCGTCAATCAGTACGACGTACCAGTCGCCAAGGACGTCATCGACGTCGCGGACACCCCGACGTACGACGCCCTCGAGCGACTGCTGGACGCGGTGTCCAAGTCCTACCGCTGAGCGGTCGACAACCAGGACCACACCGATGTGGTCGCGGTGATGAACAGGCGGTTGCCCTTCGGGCCGCCGAACGTCAGGTTGGACACGATGTCCGGCAGCAGCAGCTTGCCGATCAGCGTGCCGTCCGGGTCGAAGCAGTGCACCCCCTCGTGCGCCGCCGCCCAGACCCGGCCGGCGCTGTCCAGCCGGATGCCGTCGAACATCCCGCCCTCGCACGGCGCGAACACCTCACCCCCGGTCAGCTTCTCGCCGTCCACGTCGAACCGGCGGATGTGTTTGCCCGGGGTGTCGACGACGTACAACTGGCGCTCGTCGCGGGAGAACGCGAGGCCGTTCGGGCGGGTGAAGTCGTCCGCGACCACCGTCAGCGCGCCGTCCGGAGCGATCCGGTAGACGTGGCAGCCGTCGATCTCCTGCTCGGCGGCGTACCCCTCGTAGCTCGAGGTGATCCCGTACGGCGGGTCGGTGAACCAGATCGAGCCGTCGCTGCGCTCGACCACGTCGTTCGGGCTGTTCAGCCGCCGGCCGTCGAGGTGCGAGGCGAGGACCGTGCGGCTGCCGTCGTACTCCGTTCGCACCACCTGGCGATCGCCCTGCGAACAGCTGATCAGGCGGCCGGCGCGGTCGATGGTGTTGCCGTTGACATGGCCGGACGGCTGACGGAACACGCTGACCTGGCCGGAGAGCTCGTCCCAGCGAAGCAACCGGTCGTTCGGGATGTCGCTGAACACGAGGCAGCGCCAGGCCGGCGAGTACGCCGGTCCTTCGAGCCAGCGGCCGCCGTCGTACAGGCATTCGAGGTACTCGTCGCCCGCGATCTTGGTGAAGCGCTCGTCGAGCACCACGAGTTCGGCCCGGAGCCGCTGCGGCGCGGCGTTGAGTGTGATCGTCATATGCGGAACGCTATCCTGTCGCTGACAGCTCAGACAGAACTAGGTTTGGTTTGTGACCGATATGACAATAGATGATGTGGATCGTGGCTTGCTGGCCGCGTTGCAGGAGGACGCCGGGCAGTCGTACGCCGCGCTCGGGCAGGCGGTCGGGCTCTCGGCCGGATCCGCCCACGAACGGGTCCGGAAGCTGAAGGCGGCCGGCGTGATCCGGCGTACGACGGTCGACGTCGACCCGGCCGCGGTCGGACTCGGCGTACTGGCGTTCGTCATGCTCGAGTCAGGCGCCTGGATGGGCGACGAGCCGACCCTCAAGGCGTTGCGGACGATCCCCGCGGTCGAGGAGGCGCACATCATCGCCGGGCCGGCGTCGGTCCTGGTGAAGGTCCGGACGGCGACCACCGAGGACCTGCAGGCGACGCTGCGTGCGCTCCATCAGGTGGACGGAGTGACCAGCACTCAGACAGTCGTGGTCCTGGAGACCTTCTTCGAGGGACAACCCACCGTGCTGTGATCGTGGTGTGAGCAACACCCTCCCCGCAGGACGGCTGCTTGACCCTAGACTCGGGCCAGCCGAAGGGAGTCGCTGTGTCCGACAGCTTGCAGATCACCAAGGTGCTGGTCGCCAACCGGGGCGAGATCGCCGTCCGGGTCGTCCGCGCCGCCGCCGACGCGGGGCTGGGCAGCGTCGCCGTGTACGCCGACCAGGACCGGGACGCGCTGTTCGTCCGGCTGGCCGACGAGGCCTACGCGCTGGACGGGTCGACCCCGGCCGACTCCTATCTGAACATCGGCAAGATCCTGGACGTGGCGGCCCGCTCGGGCGCGAACGCCGTACATCCGGGCTATGGCTTCCTGGCCGAGAACGCCGAGTTCGCGCAGGCCGTGCTGGACGCGGGACTGATCTGGATCGGGCCGCCGCCGTCGGCGATCGACTCGCTGGGCGACAAGGTCAAGGCGCGGCACATCGCGGAGAAGGTCGGCGCGCCGCAGGTCCCTGGTACTCCGGATCCGGTTGCAGGAGCCGACGAGGTGCTGGCGTTCGCCCAGGAGTACGGGCTGCCGATCGCGATCAAGGCGGCGTACGGCGGTGGCGGGCGCGGAATGAAGGTCGCGCGGACGCTGGAGGAAGTGCCGGAGCTGTTCGAGTCGGCTGTGCGTGAGGCGACAAGTGCTTTCGGCCGAGGTGAGTGCTTCGTCGAGCGGTACCTGGACAAGCCGCGGCACGTCGAGACCCAGTGCCTGGCCGATGCCCACGGCAACGTTGTCGTGGTGTCGACGCGGGACTGCTCGCTGCAGCGCCGGTACCAGAAGCTCGTCGAGGAGGCGCCGGCTCCGTTCCTGTCGCCCGAGCAGCTGGAGCTGCTCTACTCGTCGTCGAAGAAGATCCTCCGCGAGGCCGGGTACGTCGGCGCCGGGACGTGCGAGTTCCTGGTCGGCCAGGACGGGCTGATCTCGTTCCTCGAGGTGAACACGCGGCTGCAGGTCGAGCACCCGGTCTCCGAAGAGGTCACCGGCATCGACCTGGTGCGGGAGATGTTCCGGATCGCCAACGGCGAAGAGCTCGGGTACGACGACCCGGTGGTCTCGGGGCACTCGATCGAGTTCCGGATCAACGCCGAGGACGGCGGGCGCGGGTTCCTGCCCGCTCCGGGGACGTTGACGCGCTGGCACGCTCCCTCGGGCCCGGGGATCCGGCTCGACGGCGGGTACGACCAGGGCGAGACCGTGCCGGGCGCGTTCGACTCGCTGGTCGCGAAGCTGATCGTCACCGGGCGGGACCGGACGCAGGCGCTGGAGCGGTCGCGACGGGCGCTGCGTGAGTTCGTCGTCGAGGGCATGCCGACGGTGATCCCGTTCCACGCCGCGGTCGTCTCCGACCCGGCCTTCGTCGGGACGGACGGGTTCAAGGTCCACACGCGGTGGATCGAGACCGAGTACGACAACCAACTCACGCCGTACGACGGCCCGACGGCCGAGGCGCCGTCCGATACCAAGCGCGAGAAGGTCACCGTCGAGGTCGGGGGCAAACGGCTCGAGGTCGTCCTCCCGGCCGGGCTCGGTGCGATCGGCGCCGCCCCTGCCGCCGGCGGGTCGAAGAAGAAGCCGTCGCGGCGGGCAGGCGGCACGAAGAACTCGGCCGCGTCCGGCGACTCGCTGACGTCGCCGATGCAGGGCACGATCGTCAAGATCGCCGTCGAGGAAGGCGCGACGGTCGCCGAGGGCGACCTGATCGTGGTCCTCGAGGCGATGAAGATGGAGCAGCCCCTGAACGCCCACAAGTCCGGCACCGTCACCGGCCTCAGCGCCGAGGTAGGCGCCACGGTCTCGGCCGGTGCCGCCATCTGCGAGATCAAGGACTGATGACCGGGGAGGGCGGGGCGGCGGAGCTGCCCTTGCCGGTGGTTGACGCGGTCGCGTTCGACTCTGCGGATCCGGACGCGCTGGGGAGGTTCTGGCAGGCGCTGATCGGGGGCGAACTCCGCCCCGATCAGCACGGCGTGACCGAACTCCGCGGCGGCACCGTCCGCCTGGATTTCGCCCAGGTCCCCGAAGGCAAACAGGTCCGCAAGAACCGCGTCCACCTGGACCTCTACGTCCCCCCGGACACCAAGGACCGCTCCATCGCCCGAGCCCTGTCCCTCGGCGCCACCCGAGCCGACGACATCTACGACGGCCCCCTCTGGCAATGCCTCAGAGACCCCGAAGGCAACGAATTCTGCCTCATCTGGGGCGCCGACCACCCGTAGTGGTAACCCCCCTCGGCGACCGGGAACAGGCTATTGCCTATCCCGAGTCACCAGCGGGTGTTCCAACCGCACCGAGACCTCACGATTCGGGTGGATTGACAGACAGTTCTCAGGTTTTCGCTGTAGGTTCCCTGCAGGTGTCTCGGTGAGGAGGGTTTCTGCATGTCCAAGAAGACCCATCAGCAGCAGCTGGCGGCGCGGAAGGCGAAGCGGCAGGCTGAGCGGGAGGTCGAGCGGCGGCGACAGCGGCGGAATCTGGGGATCACCGTGACCGCGGTCGCGGCGGTGGTCGTGGTTCTCGTCGGGGTCTTCGTGGTGTTCGGGGTGGCTGGCGACGACAAGCCGGCCGCGTCCGCCTCGGCCGCGCCGGAGAACAAGCCGGCCAGCATCCCGACCGCGATGGCACCGGCCCCGAAGCGCGCGACGCCGCTCGCGTCCGAGGTGAACTGCGCGTACAAGAAGTCCGCCGAGCCGGCCGCCAAGAAGGTGAACCTGCCGGCCGAGGGGAAGACCAAGGCATCGGGTACGTCGAAGGTCAGCCTGAACACGTCCATCGGCGACCTGCAGCTCACCCTCGACAGCGCGCTCGCGCCCTGCACGGTGAAGAGCTTCCTGAGCCTGGTCGGCCAGAAGTACTTCGACAACACCAAGTGTCACCGGCTGACGGTCGGTGAGGGCCTGCAGGTGCTGCAGTGCGGCGACCCGACCGGGAGCGGCTCCGGCGGGCCGGGCTACAGCTTCGCGGACGAGGTGTACCCGACGCTGAAGTACGGCCGCGGCGTCCTCGCGATGGCGAACTCCGGCGCGAACACGAACGGCAGCCAGTTCTTCATCGTGTACGGCGACGCCTCCGGGCTGACCCCGCAGTACACGGCGTTCGGGATGATCGACGAGCCGAGCGTGAAGCTGATCGACAAGGTCGCGGAGGCCGGCGTCACGCCGCAGAACGGCCCCCAGGACGGGACGCCGATCACGCCGGTGGACATCAAGTCGGCAACCGCCGCCGCCTGACCCACAACGTCCGAAGAAGTGTGGGTGCGAGCCCTCACTTCTTCGGACGTAACGGTGTGGGGGTCAGGCGAGGAGGTGGTACTGCGAGCGCGGCCACGCCAGCAGTGCGTGGACCTGAGTGATGCCGGACTGCTGCAGGAGCTCGACCGATCCCTCGCGGAACTTGTAGAGGTTCGTCGCGGGGTCGCGCGTGGTGTTCCAGTTGTAGTCGGCGTACGACTGCATCGCCTTGCGGTAGCGGGGATCCGGCGCGACCGAGTCCAGGATCAACAGGTTCTTGAACCAGATCGAGTTGAACGCCGCACCGTTCTTCGCCAGGATCTCAGGCGTGTTGTAGAACGCCAGCGAGGCGCTGGCGACCGACTTCGCGTCGCGCAGGTACTGGACGTTACCCGTTGCCTTGAACAACAACACGCCGGCGCCGAGCATCACGCCTTGGTTGTAGCTCCACTGCGTCTTCTCGATGTTGCCGGCCAGGTCGATGTGGTCCCAGTACAGACCGTTCGGCGCCAGCATGCAGTCCTGCGCCCACTGGTACATCCGCTGCGCCCAGGTCAGGTACGACTTGTCCCGCGTCAGCAGGTACAGGTGGGCGCCGAGTTCGGCGCCCGGGCCGTTCGACACCGTGTTCCGGTCCTGGCTCCACGGCGCCTGGGTCCAGTACACGCCACCGGCGCACGGGTGCGACGGGTCCGTGTCCCAGCCGTGGACGACGAGCGTGAAGATCTCCTTGGCACGAGCGAGTGCAGCACGGTCACCAGTCCGCTTGAACCGCTGGATCAGGTTCAGCCCGATCCACTCGTTGTCGTCGTAGAACTTGTCGCCGCCCTGACCGTTCGGCGGCCGGACGTACGAGTCGTACCCGGTGGGCGTCGTCCCGGCGTTCCAGTAGAACTCGTACGCCGCAAGCCGTCGATCGGCCTCCGCCGAGCCCTTCCGGCCCGCACCCGGTACGCCGGCCAGGTCCTCCGCCGCGATCGCCGCCTGCGAGTACGGCCAGACGTACGAGTACGGGTTGCTCTGCGTGTTCGGGTACTCCTCCAGCAGCAGCCCCTTGCCGGCGTCGAAGTACTTGTTGATCGCGTCGTACGACGCACGCGCCCGAGCGGCAGCGGTCGGGTCGGTCCCGGCCTCACCGGCACTGGCCGTGGTCATGTTCAGCGAGCCGAGGACCGCGACCGCGAGCACTCCGGCGGCCAGACGAGTTGATATACCAATCTTTCTGCGCATCGACCTGCTCCTCCTGGGCGGTGGTTGACAGCGATGTCACGTTTTAATCGGCACAAGGACGCCCCGTCAATGCCTCAGCCAGGAGGCACTCGGAGAGGAACAGTTGGTATATCAAGGAGTTCGGGCCGGGAAACTGATCCATGCGGACCGCAGGTGGAGCCGGATCCGCACCTGGTCGGCCGTCAGCACCCGCTTCCCGCGCGACCCGGCCGCCTCGACGGTGAGCGCCCGGCCGCCACCCGGGCCGACGCCGGTCCGCTTCAGGACCCGGACGTAGCGGATCGACCCGACGTCGAAGACCGCCTGCATCTGCGCGGCCGTCCGGGTCACCGTCCACGACACGTTCGGGTTCCCGTTCTTCGGGTACGCGTCCCAGCCGTCCGCCTTCGTGATCTGGTACGGCGCGTCACCCGCCGCCGTCGCCCCGCCGTTCGACGAGGAGAACTCCGCGATGATCGGATTTCCCTTGTACAGCCGGACCTGTCCCGCGGTCGCCGCGATCGCGTTGTTCGTCGACGTTTCCTCCGAGTCGTACCCGCCGTACACCTGGCAGGACGTGGTGTCGCACAAGTCGTAGGCTTTCCGCGCCGCGCGCGCCCGGTGGAACACCGAATAGGTGCGGGCGGCAACGGCCTGCGCCTGCAACGCGGCCGGCCGCCAGCTCGACACCGACTCCCGAGGTACGACACCACGCAGGTAGTACTCGAGCGGCAGCACGTTCACCGTGTCCAGATGCGTCCCGGACACGTCGATCGCCCGCAGCGCGCCGCGATACCGGCGTACGGCGCCACTCGGCAGGACCAGCCCGATCACGGCCGCGCCCTCGAACTGCGCCATCCCCGTGAACGTCTTGTAGAGCGTCCACTTCCGGGCTTTCGCGTCGTACGAGCTGATCTTCGTGCCGTGTTCGCCGTTCGGGTCGATCGACCACTGGTTCCGGGTCGATGCCCTGGGCAACGGGTAGACCTTGCCGGTGGCCATCGAGCGGACCGCGAGCCCGCTCACCGCGCCGACCCGCACGCCGTCGGTGGTGTCGGCGCTGACCCGGACCCGAATGCTTCCGGTCGCCTTCCCGGTCGTCGTCCCCGGGTAGTAGAAGTCGAGGATCTGCTTCGCCGGCTTCCCGGCCAGCGCCGCACCCTGCGCGCCGTACTGCGACAGTCCGCGGCCGTGCCCGAATCCGCGGCCGTTGATCGTCGTGTCCGGCGCCGCGGCCGGTACGACGTCGCGCGCCTGGGCGGTCGCGCTGATCACCGTGGACGACAGAACTACGGCCGCGATGGCACGTCTTCTCATGATGATCTCCCGTAGACAAGGTGGACCTGACGGTCACGCCGGTCCCAGACGAGCCAGCCGCGCTGGAACTTCTGCCGCGATCCGCCTGCGACCTGATAGGCGTCCGTGATCGGCAGCCCGAGCCGCGCGCTGCCTGCCCCGAGCCGCCGGTACCGGGTCCGGAAAGCGCCGGACGTGGAATGCGGGCCGGTGGCAACGGAGTAGAAGACGTCGCGGGTGCCGAAGTACGTCGCCCAGCCGGTCCGGGTCCGGTGCTCGCCCCAGAACGGCTGGCCGAGGTTCCGGAAACCGAGTTTCCGTGCGTACGCGTAGATCGGGGTCGAGAAACTGCCGCTCATCAAGGTGTTCACACGCTGCTTCAGCCAGCCGAGCTTGTTGTACAGCTGGGTTCCCGGGCACGCGGTCGCCTTGGTGTCGCGGTGTCCGGAAACCGTGTGCAGGCGGCTTCCGTCGAGCACGATCGTTGCCAGTGGCGACCGGTAGTTGGCGTCCAGTTTCCACGCGATCACGCGCGCCGTGGACTCCAGCATCGCCGGCGGTGGCGCGGTCTTCTCGAAGTTTCCGATCACCGCGACGCCGAACGAGTTCGCGTTGAACGACGACGTGTGCGCGCCGAGCACCGGCAGCTGTGCACCGCCGTACCGCCCCTCGAAGACGCGGCCGAAGCGGTCGACGAGGAAGTTGTACCCGAGGTCGCACCAGCCGCGGCTCTTCACGTGGTACGCGTACATCGCCCGCACCATCGCCGGGACCTGCGTGCGGGTGTAGTCGTTCCGATCGGCGGTGTGGTGGACGAACGCCGCCAGCACGGTGGTCGTGTACTTCGGCCGCACACACGAGGCACCGTTGTACGCACGCAGTCGCTCGTCGGCGCCCCAGCGTTTCCGGCTCACCATCAACGGCATCGGGTACGGCGCCCTGCTGGCCGCCACTTCGACGCCACCCGGGTCCTCGGAGTCGGAGCTGAGCACGCCGGGCTGGATCAGAACCACCTTGGCGTCGGAGACCGCGCCGGCAGCAGTCACCGCACTCGCCTGCACACCCGTGGCATTACCGACCCACAACGGCTCGGTGCCGGCCCGCTCAATTCCTTCGGGATCCGATGGATCGGGACCGTGATCGTCCTCGATGTGCATCGGCTGCCAATCGGTCCATTGCCCGTCGCGTTGGACGCGAACCTTCGCCGTCACTCCCCCGACGCCTTCGGGCCAGGTGATACCGACCATTCCGAACGGTGTGGTTTCGGCTTGGACGGACGGCCCGTTGAGCGGGATCTCCTGGTACGACGGATCAGGAGCGGGATTGTCGTGCGGTAGCGGGACCAGAGCAGCCGCCGTCAGCACGAGCGGCAGCAGTCGCGCGGTCTTGCCCATGAACAGCCTTCCGGCGCGGGGACGGACAGTCGCTGGGCGGCGCGCTCCTCGATTATGCGCCGACGGTGACCGCTTTCCGGGGATTACGTCACCCTGCGTGGCGTCGCCGATCTTGAGGGATTGGATAGGCTCTCCCTAAAGCCCCCGAGAGAGGCCCGACAATGGAATTCATCCTGATCATCGCCGTGGCGGTGATCGCGGTCCTGGCGTACCGCTCGTACCGTCGGACCCAGCTGCAGACCAAGCAGCAGCACGAGATCACCGCCGCCGAGCTCGAGTCGGTGAAGCGGACCGCTGACGAGGACATCACCCGGTTCGGCGAGGAGCTGCAGGACCTCGACCTGGACATGGTCGGCAAGGACCTCGGCGACGGTGCGCGGCAGGACTACCAGCGCGCGCTGGACTCCTACGAGTCCGCGAAGCAGGCGGTCGGTCAGGTCACGCAGGCCGACCAGATCAAGCACGTGATCGAGATCCTCGAGGACGGCCGGTACGCCGCTACCTGTGTACGCGCCCGGGTGAACGGCGAGCCGTTGCCGCAGCGCCGCCCGTCCTGCTTCTTCAACCCGCAGCACGGTCCGTCCGTGGAGGACGTGATGTGGGCGCCGCCGGGTGGCGCGCAGCGTGAGGTGCCGGCCTGTGCGGCCGACGCCGAGCGGGTCCGCGCCGGCGCCGAGCCGGACGTCCGCAAGGTCATGGTCGGCCCGCAGCGGGTGCCGTACTGGGAGGCCGGCCCGGCCTACTCGCCGTACGCGCAGGGCATGTTCGGCGCGCTCGGCGGTGTGATGACCGGCATGTTCCTCGGCACGATGCTCGGCGGCATGTTCGCCGGCGGCGGGTACGGCGACTTCGCAGGCGGCTACGACGGCGGCGGCGATGGCGGAGGTGACGGCGGTGACGGCGGCGGTGACGGCGGCGGCGACTTCAACCCGTTCGACGGCGGCGGCGACGGCGGTGGCGATGGCGGCGGCTTCGACTTCGGCGGCGGAGACTTCGGCGGCGACTTCTGAGAACGCGACAGGGCCCCGGTGACCAACTGGTCGCCGGGGCCCTGTGCTGTGCTCACTCGCCGAACAGCGGGGCGTTCCCCTCGGCGGTGTTCAGGAAGTAGATCGGGTCCTTGAAGTCACCGGGCACCTTGCCCAGGCCCTTGATCACGGTCGAGGCACCGTTGGCGTGGCCAACGGCGTACAGGTACGCCGAACCGGTGTCCTTGTCGATCCCGGCGAGCAGCGTGCTCTGCGTGCCGCACTTCTCCGCGACCAGGTACTCGAAGCTCTGCCAGGTCGAGGTGCGAACCTTCTTGACGACCGGCGCGCCGGTGACCGGGATGTGGATCGTGTAGAGCGCGCCACCGTTCGTCGTGGCCAGGAACGTGTCGTACGTCGCGGTCTCGCTGATCAGCGCCATCGTCTTCACCGACGAGTAGCCCGGCCAACGCGTCACGATTCTGCCCCCCGAGGTGTACCGGTAGAGCACCCCGTCGCCGCGCAGCCGGTAGTCCGCACTCCGGCTGGTCTTGCCCCAGTAGTACGACGTCTCGATCGCCTTGTAGCCGATGTACCCGACGCCGCGGGACTTCAGCGAGGTGAACGGCTTGCCCGTGGAATCCACGCCGTACGAGCCGCCGTACAGGGTCCCGCTGACGATCACGTTGCCGTACACCGTGTAGTCCGCCCCGACGCCGAGCGAGTCGGTCCAGGTCGACGCGAGCTTCGCGAGTCCCGGGGAGAACATGTGCGGGCCGGTCGACCGCTTGACGGTGGCCGGCGACGTCGCGGTGACCGAGGCGTTGGCCATGTCACCGCCGGCCGTGATCGAGCCGAGGTTGATCGAGCAGGCGGCGGCCGCGGCCGCGGTCGCAGTGCCGGCTGCGGTCGCGGTGCCGGCCGGCAATGCGGCCAGCCCGCCGAGCAGCAGAGCGGAGGCCGCCGCTGCGGTGGCCCGGTTCAGTTTCATCGAAATGCCTTTCAGGAGTTGTTATTCGCCGTTGCGCGGCGATGCGTCGTCGAGACGCCACAGTGAGACGAGGGGGTCCTTGAAGGTGCCGGGGACCTTGCCCAGGCCCTGGATCACGGTCGAGGTGCCGTTCGCGTGCCCGACGGCGTACAGGAGCCGGCCAGCGGCCGCGGTACCGGGGGCGATGGTGGCCAGTGTGCCCAGCAGTACGACGGCCATTGCGGCGGTGGAGGCTCGTCTCAGGTAGCTCTTCACACCTCAGACGATGCAGCCTCCGCCGCCGAAGTTGCGTTATCCAGCGACTTTGATGGGGACGGACTGCGCCTTGTCCCGCAACTTTTCCGTCGGCGGCCGTATCGAGTTGATCGAGAAACCTTCTCCGAAAGGACCTGCCCGATATGAGTCTCCTCCGCACGTCCGCGGTCGCCGCCTCCGGCGTACTGCTCGGTGCGCTCGTCGCCGGCCCGGCGAGTACGGCGGTCGCCGCCCCCACCGCGACGTCCGCGGCCACCGCCGCCTGCACAATGACCGTCGGTTCCGTGACCAGCGGCGGCGACATCGGCTACTCGAACATCACCGCCTCGGCGCCGGTCACCGCCCAGCAGGGCACCGGCGTCCACATGTTCACCCCGGGCATCACGAAGATGAGCACGACCTGGAGCCTCGGCCCGAAGTCGAGCTCGGGCCAGCTGACCTCCGGTGAGGTCATGCTCAACACCTCGCTCTACAACGCGTGGTACGGCACGGACGGCAACGGGAAGCCGGTGACCGGGTTCAGCAACTCCGGCAAGAACTACGGCGGCTACAACTACATGGAACGCACGTCGTACTGGCCGTCCAACCTGCTCGTCTCGACGTACCGGCTGCGCAACGACGGCGTGCTGTACCGCTTCGACCGCCAGTGGACCGACTTCCCCTACGACATCGTCACCCGCTTCAACGGGTTCGCGGCCGTGAAGACGATGGCGCTGATCGGCGAGACGAAGACCTACGACACGTTCCTGGCCAACACCCGCGGCGGTGCCCTCTACACGATCCGCATCCCCCGCGCGGCCGGCAAGCTGCCGATCGTCACCAAGATCCGCACCTCCACCTGGCAGACCTTCGAGAGCCTGGTCGCCGAACGCTGCGGCACCCAGAGCACGCTGCTGACCGCGATCGACAAGGACACCGGCAACGCCTACCTGTACGCCGTGAGCCACGGCGCGGGCGTCATCAAGGGCCTCGGCAAGGTCCCTGGGACCTACAAGGACCCGGCGTACTACCTGCGCACCACGGACGCGACCGCGCCGCTGTACGGCGCGTGAGCCGCTGACCCGAACGGTTGCCGGGCCGGATGGCCCGGCATACCGTCGGGAGCGTGCACGAGCTCGCCATCACGGAGAGCATTGTCGATGCGATCGTCGAGAAGATCGGCGACGGACCGGTGGCCGCCGTCCGGCTGGAGATCGGCCGACTGTCCGGGGTGGTGACCGATTCGATCCGGTTCTGCTTCGGGATCGTGGCCGTCGGGACCGGGCTGGACGGCGCCCGGCTGGACATCGACGAGCCGCCCGGGCGGGCGTACTGTCGGGACTGCCGACGGGAGTTCGCGCTCGACGACCCGATCATGCTGTGCGACTGCGGCAGTGCCGATCTCGACATTCTGGCCGGTCAGGAACTGCGGATCGTCTCGGTGGAGGTGCGTTGACATGTGCAGCACCTGCGGATGTGGAGGCGAGGACGCCACCACCCGCGTCACCCTGGTCGAAGGCCCCGAGCAGGCCCAACCCCACGGCCACGCGCACCTGCACGACCACCCGCACGATCACGACCATGCGCACGACCACGACCACGCGACCCGGACCGTGCTGCTCGAGCAGGACATCCTCGCGAAGAACGACCTGCTCGCCGCCGCCACCCGGCACCGGCTGGCCGAGCGTTCCATCACCGCGATCAACCTGATGAGCTCCCCCGGCTCCGGCAAGACCACGCTGCTCGAGCGCACCATCACCGATATCGGCGACCGCCGCGAAACCCTCGTCATCGAAGGCGACCAGGAGACCTGGCTGGACGCCCAGCGGATCCGGGCGACCGGCCGGAAGGTCGTGCAGATCAACACCGGCGCCGGCTGTCACCTGGACGCGGAGATGCTCGGCCGCGGCCTGACCGAGCTCGACCCGCCCGACGGCTCACTGGTCTTCGTCGAGAACGTCGGCAACCTGGTGTGCCCGGCCCTGTTCGACCTCGGCGAGTCGGCCCGGGTGGTGATCATCTCGGTCACCGAGGGCGCGGACAAACCGGCGAAGTACCCGTACATGTTCCGCACCGCCGACCTCGTCCTGCTGAACAAGGTCGACCTGCTCCCGTACGTCGACTTCGACGTCGACCTGTGCCTGGACCTGATCCATCGCCTGCAGCCGGACGTCGAGATGCTGCCCGTCTCCGCGACCCGCGGCGACGGCCTCGACGCCTGGCACGAGTGGCTCGCTAACAGATCCGCGGCAACTGTTCTCCAATAGGCGTATCCACCACCCGCGTCGCACCGAACGCCGTCTTCGTCACGACCATCCCGGGATGGGCCTCGACGCACTCGCCGATGATCGCCGCGTCCGCGCCGAGCGGATGCGCCCGCATCGCTGCGAGTACGGCGTCCGCGTCGTCGCGGGCCACGATCGCGAGCAGCTTGCCCTCGTTGGCGACGTACAGCGGATCGAGTCCGAGGAACGAGCAGGCGTTGGCGACCGCTTCGGGCACCGGCAGCTTGCTCTCGGTCAGCTCGACGCCCACCCCGGCCGCCTTGGCGATCTCGTTCAGCGAGGTCGCGACACCACCCCGGGTCGGGTCGCGCAGCGTGTGCAGGTCGAGGCAGACGTCGAGCATCGCCGCGACCAGGCCGTTCAGCGGCGCGCAGTCACTGACCACCTCGGTGCCGAACGAGATGCCCTCGCGCACGCTCATGATCGCGATCCCGTGCACCCCGATCTGACCGCTGACGATGACGACGTCCCCCGGAGCCGCCCGCTGCGGACGGATGTCGACCCCGGCCGGGACCAGCCCGACGCCGGCCGTGTTGATGTAGACGCCGTCCCCGTGACCGGCGTCGACGACCTTGGTGTCGCCGGTCGCGATCGTCACCCCGGCCTGCCGCGCCGCCTCGCCCAGGTCCGCCGCGATCCGGGCGACCACGGACAGCTCGACGCCTTCCTCGAGGATGAACCCGCAGGACAGGTACGCCGCTTGCGCGCCGCTCATCGCGAGGTCGTTGACCGTGCCGTTCACGGCCAGGTGCCCGATGCTGCCGCCCGGGAAGAACAACGGCTGCACCACGAACGAGTCGGTCGAGAACGCGAGCTTGGCCTCGCCGAGCGTGAACACGGCCGAGTCCGTCAGTCCGCCGAGGACCGGGTTGGCGAACGCGGGCACGAAGAGGTGCTCGATCAGCTCACCTGACATCTGTCCGCCGCCCCCGTGGCCCATCACGATGTTCGGGTGATCGCGCAACGGCAGCGGACAGACCCATCCGTCGAAGTTCGGCGGATCGGGCACGGAGGGATCCGGCAACATGACTTGCTCAGCCACCGGTCGTCACCACCTCGGCAGGCTGCTCCAGCCGGCGGTAGAGGTAGTACGCCGCACAGGCGCCCTCACTCGACACCATCGTGGCCCCGAGCGGGTTGCGCGGCGTACAGAGCGTTCCGAACGCCGAGCACTCGTGCGGTTTGATGAGGCCCTGCAGGACCTCACCGCTGCGGCACACGGTCGACTCCTCGGTGACGATGTCGCGCACCTGGAAGCGGTACTCCGCGTCGTACTCGCGGTACCGCTCGGACAGTCGCCAGCCGCTCTGCGGGATCATCCCGATCCCCCGCCAGGACCGGTCGGTCGTCTCGAACACGTCGGCCAGCATCGCCTTCGCGGCCGGGTTGCCCTCGTCCTGGACGGCCCGCCGGTACGCGTTCTCGACCACGTGCTCGCCCTTCTCGAGCTGACTGACCGTGCGCAGGATGCCGGCCAGGATGTCGAGCGGTTCGAACCCGGTGACCACGATCGGTACGCCGTACTTCTCGGCCAGCTCGGGGTACTCCGACGTACCCATCACGCTGCACACGTGGCCGGCGGCGAGGAAGCCCTGGACCCGGCAGCTGGGCGACTGCATGATCGCCTCGATCGCGGGCGGCACCCGGACGTGGGAGACCAGCAGGCTGAAGTTCGGGATGCCGAGCTTCTTGGCCTGGTAGACGGTCATCGCGTTCGGCGGGGCCGTGGTCTCGAAGCCGATGCCGAAGAAGACGACCTCCTTGTCCGGGTTCTGCTGCGCCACCCGGAGCGCGTCGAGCGGCGAGTAGACGACCCGGACGTCACCGCCCTCGCTCTTGATCCGGAACAGGTCGCGGCCGCTGCCGGGCACCCGCAGCATGTCGCCGAACGAGCAGAAGATCACGCCGGGCTGGGCGGCGATCTCGAGTGCCTTGTCGATGATCTCCAGCGGGGTGACGCAGACCGGGCAGCCCGGGCCGTGGATCATCTCGACGCCGTCCGGCAGGAGCTGGTCGATGCCGTGCCGGACGATCGTGTGCGTCTGCCCGCCGCAGACCTCCATCATCGCCCACGGTTTCGTCACCGTGGCGTGGATCTGCTCGACCAGCTTGCCGGCCAGCACCGGATCGCTGAACTCCTCGAGGTACTTCATTGCGCCTCCCTAGAATTCGACTCAGCCCAATCGGTGCCGGGCGGGCGGCGTTCGCCGGCCTGCCGGGCGGCCAGTCCCCACTGGTCGCCGAACTCCTCTTCGAGCGCCCCGAGCTTGCGGTAGAGCTCCAGCGACTGCATCGCCGACTCCTCGTCGAGTCGCTGCAACGCGAACCCGACGTGCACGATGGTGTACTCACCCACCTGCAGATCCGGAAGGTACTCCAGGCAGACGTCCTTCAGCACGCCGCCGAAATCCACCTGGCCCATCCGGGTCCCGTCCTCCTCCCGGATCTCCACGACCTTGCCCGGTACGGCTAGACACATGATGTTTCCCTCCCTGGAAGACGCGCCGCGACGGCCAGCTGACCGAGGGCTAGTCCGGCGTCCGTCGGCGGCACCCGGCGATGCCGCAACACGGTGAACCCGGCCCCGGTCAACGCCCTGGTAGTTGCCGACAGCAACACACTGTTGACGAACACGCCGCCGGACAGGGCGACCGTGGTCAGTCCGTGGGCGGCGCGGACCCGCTCGGCCAGCGTCACCATCAGTTCGGCCAGGCTCTGGTGGAACCGGGCACTCACGACACCCGGTTCCACGCCGGCCAGGACGTCGTACACCACGCCGGCCAGCACCGGCGCCGGATCGATCTCCTCCCCTGTGACCGCGAACTCGTAACCGCCGAGCCGTCGATCTGACGAGACCAGTCCTTCCAGCTCGATCGCGGCCTGCGCTTCGTACCCGGCCCGGTGACAGACCCCGGTCAGCGACGAGACCGCGTCGAACAACCTGCCCATGCTCGACGTCGGAGCACAGGCGATGTCCTTGTCCAGTTGGGTTCTGAGCAGTTCCAGCTCCGGCCCGCCGCACGCCTGCACGGACGGCAGCCGCGGCGCCCACGGAAGACCGGCGGCGCGCAGGTGCGACAACGCCATCCGGCACGGATTACGGACGCCCGCGTCGCCGCCGGGCAACGGCACGTACTTGAGGTGTGCGTACCGCTCGTACCCGTCGTAGGAGGCGAGCAGCACCTCGCCGCCCCACACCGCGCCGTCGTCGCCGTACCCGGTCCCGTCGAAGGCGAACCCGATCACCCGGCCCTGACAGCGGTGCTCGGCCATCACCGCGGCAAGGTGCGCGTGGTGATGCTGTACGCCGACCACCGGCCGCCCGGCCGCGTTCAGCTGAGCCCACTGCCGCGACCGGTACGACGGATGCTTGTCAGTCACGAGCACCTCGGGCCGAACTCCGGTCAACTGCTCGAGGTGCCGCTCGGCCCGCTCGAAGGCCTGCAGCGTCGCAAGATCGTCCATGTCCCCGACATGCGCCGAAAGCCACGCGTAGTGCCCGTCGCCGAGACAGAACGTGTTCTTCAGGTCCCCGCCCACCGCCAGCGCGGGCCGGACCGGGACGGGCAGGTCGATCGGGAACGGCGCATACCCGCGAGACCGCCGTACCGGCAGCTCAGTACCGGCCACGATCCGTACGACGGAGTCGTCGCAGGGCACGTGGATCGGGCGATCGTGCCCGAGCCACGCGTCGGCCAGACCGGCCAGCCGCGTCAGAGCCTCGTCGTCGGCGGTGACGATCGGCTCACCGGACAGGTTGCCGCTCGTCATCACCAGCACACACGGGCCCGGTTGGTCGAACAGCAACTGATGCACCGGCGTGTACGGCAGCATCACCCCGAGGTCGGGGTTGCCGGGGGCAACGGCTTCGGCGACGGCCGCACCAGGCTTGCGCCGGACCAGCACGATCGGGTGCCGGCTGTCGGTGAGCAGTTGCTCATCGGCGGCGTCGACCGTGGCGATCCGCCGGGCCGTGTCCAGATCGGCGGCCATCACCGCGAACGGTTTGTCCCCACGATCCTTGCGCTTCCGCAGGGTGCTCACCACGGCCTGGTCGCCGGCGTCGCAGACCAGATGGAAGCCGCCGAGCCCTTTCACCGCGAGGATCGCACCGTCGATCAGCAGCGCGTGCGCGGCCGCGAGCGCGGCCTCGCCGTACGCCGTCTCGACGCCGGCCTGGACCAACTGCAGCCGCGGACCACACGCGGGGCAGGCGATCGGCTGGGCGTGGAACCTACGGTCGGCCGGATCGGCGTACTCGCGGGCGCAGTCCGGGCAGAGCGGGAAGCCGGCCATCGTGGTGGCCGGCCGGTCGTAGGGCAGGCCGGTGATGATCGTGAAGCGCGGACCGCAGTTGGTGCAGCTGATGAACGGATGCCGATAGCGCCGGTCGGACGGATCGGCGAACTCGGCCAGGCAGTCGGCGCACGTCGCCACATCCGGCGAGACCAGCGTCCGGCCCGATCCGGCCGTCGAGGCCTGGATGACGAACTCGGTCCCTCCCACCGTCGGCAGCGACTGCAGCGTCACGGTCGCGACCATTGCCAGCGGTGGGGCGTCCGTGCGGACGCGGTCGCCGAACGCGGCCACCGCGGCCGCCGGTCCCTCGACCTCGGCGACGACGCCGGCCGCGGTGTTGCCGACCTGGCCGGAAAGCCCGAGTTCGCGCGCCAGCGAGTACACGAACGGGCGGAACCCGACGCCCTGAACGACGCCGGTGACCAGCGCCCGGTTACGCACACGTTCCGGTTCGTTCGTAATGCTCACCCCGCCGGGCGAAAGAAATGGCGAATTCCGCGATCAACGGACAAATCGACCCTAAACCCGCCCAATGGCGCACGCCAGAGATCATGGACCGAAGATCTCGTGCACTCGTCGCAGGTCCCGCAACCGGGGTTCGGTGTCGCCGCGCAACCACCGGCTGATCGTCCGCACCGACACCCCGATCCGCTGCGCGGCGGCCTGCTGGGACAGACCCTGAACCCGTAGTACGCCGTTCAGCCAATCGGCGAACGGTTCCGCGGCCGGCTGCACCCGCCGGATGCCCGCACCGTGCAGCACCTCGACCTCGACGCCGTCAGGGAAGATCCGCACGGTCACGTCGAACACCCCGTCCTTCGGCCCGGCCGCGGCCAGCAGGGCGGACGTGATCGCCTGGTACAGCGCCTGGCGCTCCTCGACCTCGAGGGTGATCGGCTCGAGCGCCTCGCGGACGAACTGCTCGGCGTCCGGCAACGATCCCGGCCTGGCCGGGAAGCTGTGCGACGCCACGACCACGGGCGAGACGAACACCTCGCGATCGGGATCGTCCATTGCACGAGAATACGGTGCGACACTGGCAAAAAAGACCCTCCCGGATTGTCATGGAATCCAGGATTCCCGGATTTCCGGATACCGCCATTAATTGCAGACACATGTGTCTGTCGGACCGGCGAGTACCGACGTACGGTCGGAAAGGCCGGGCGATTTCCCGGCAAGGGAGGGCTGGTCGTGTCCACGACACTGGAGCCGGAACAGGCGCAGACCGAGACTGACGAGGGTGTCGTCCACATCCTCTGGATGAACGGGGGGCTCAGCTGCGACGGTGACTCGGTCGCCCTCACCGCGGCCACCCAGCCCAGCATCGAGGAGATCGTCCTCGGCGCCCTGCCCGGGCTCCCGAAGATCGCGGTGCACTGGCCGTTGATCGACTTCGAGTGCGGCCCGGAGACCGGCGCGGACAACTTCATCGCCTGGTGGCACAAGGCCGACCGCGGTGAGCTGGAACCGTTCGTGCTGGTGGTCGAGGGCTCGATCCCGAACGAGGCGATCCACGACGGCCAGGGCTACTGGGCCGGCTTCGGCAACAACCCGGCCACCGGGCAGCCGATGAAGACGTCCGAGTGGCTGGACCGGCTGGCGCCGAAGGCCACCGCGGTGGTCGCCGTCGGCACCTGCGCGACGTACGGCGGGATCCACGCGATGGCGGGCAACCCGACCGGTGCGATGGGGGTGCCCGACTACCTGGGCTGGAGCTGGAAGTCGAAGGCCGGCCTGCCGATCGTCTGTGTGCCAGGTTGCCCGATCCACCCCGACAACCTGTCCGAGACGCTCGTCTACCTGCTCTACCAGGTGGCCGGTCAGGCCCCGATGATCCCGCTGGACTCCGAGCTCCGACCGCAGTGGCTGTTCGGCCGCACCGTGCACGAGGGCTGCGACCGGGCCGGGTACTACGAGCAGGGCGACTTCGCCAAGGAGTACGGCTCCCCCAAGTGCCTGGTGAAGCTGGGCTGCTGGGGTCCGGTCGTGAACTGCAACGTGCCCAAGCGCGGCTGGATCAACGGCGTCGGCGGCTGCCCGAACGTCGGCGGCATCTGCATCGCCTGCACGATGCCCGGCTTCCCGGACAAGTTCATGCCGTTCATGGACGAACCGTTCGGCAGCAAGGTCTCCACCACCGCGAGCATGGTGTACGGCACCGTGATCCGCAGGTTGCGCAAGTACACCCTGAACCAGAACAACAAGGAACCCAAGTGGCGGCACAAGGGCTCCGAGCTCACCACCGGCTACGAGAAGGTGTGGTAGGCCATGACCGCCACCGATCCCAAACTCAGGCCTACTGACGAGAAGAGCTCCGACGTCGTCGAGATGGCCTGGGACCCGATCACCCGGATCGTCGGCAGCCTGGGCATCTACGCCAACGTGAACTTCAAGTCCAAGACGGTCGAGGAGTGCCACAGCACCTCGTCGATCTTCCGCGGCTACAGCATCTTCATGAAGGGCAAGGACCCGCGCGACGCACACTTCATCACCAGCCGGATCTGCGGGATCTGCGGCGACAACCACGCCACCTGCTCGGTCTACGCGCAGAACATGGCGTACGGCGTCGCGCCGCCACACCTCGGCGAGTGGATCGTGAACCTCGGCGAGGCCGCGGAGTACATGTTCGACCACAACATCTTCCAGGAGAACCTGGTCGGCGTGGACTACTGCGAGCGGATGGTCAAGGAGACCAACCCGAGCGTCCTCGAACTGGCGAACCGGACCGAGGCGCCGCACGCCGGCGACCACGGCTACCGGACCATCGGCGACATCATGCGCTCGCTGAACCCGCTCGAGGGTGAGTTCTACCGCGAGGCACTGCACGTCAGCCGCTACACGCGCGAGATGTTCTGCCTGATGGAGGGCCGGCACGTCCACCCGTCGACGCTCTACCCCGGCGGTGTCGGCACGGTCGCGACGATCCAGCTCTTCACCGACTACCTGACCCGGTTGATGCGCTACATCGAGTTCATGAAGAAGGTCGTGCCGTTGCACGACGATCTGTTCGACTTCTTCTACGAGGCGCTGCCCGGCTACGAGCACGTCGGCGAACGGCGGGTCCTGCTCGGCTGCTGGGGCAGCCTGCAAGACCCGGCGTACTGCGACTTCACCTATCGCAACATGGAGTCCTGGGGCCGGAAGATGTTCGTCACCCCGGGAGTGATCGTCGACGGCAAGCTGGTCACCAACAGCCTGGTCGACATCAACCTCGGCCTGCGGATCCTGCTCGGCAGCTCGTACTACGACGACTGGGTCGACGGCGCGCACGAGAAGTTCGTCGAACGCGACCCGCTCGGCAACCAGATCGACGTCCGGCACCCGTGGAACCAGCACACGTTGCCGAAACCGCAGAAGCGCGACTTCGCAGGGGCGTACAGCTGGACGATGTCGCCGCGCTGGTTCGACGGCACGGACCACCTGGCGCTCGACACCGGCGGCGGCCCGATCGCGCGCCTGTGGTCGACGGCCCTGTCCGGCCTGGTCAACACCGACTACATCCAGGCCACCGGGCACAGTGTGAAGATCCAGCTCCCCCGGACGGCGCTCAAACCGGCCACGGAGTACGAGTGGAAGATCCCGCGGTGGAGCAACGCGCTCGAGCGGAACCGGGCCCGGACCTACTTCCAGGCCTACGCGGCCGCGCTCGCGCTGCACTTCTGCGAGAAGGCGATGGCCGAGGTCAGGGCCGGCCGGACCGACACCTGGACGCCGTTCAAGGTGCCGGACGAGGCGATCTCGTGCGGGTTCACCGAGGCCGTGCGTGGCGTGCTCTCGCACCACATGGTGATCCGCGAGGGCAAGATCGCGAACTACCACCCGTACCCGCCGACGCCGTGGAACGGCAGCGTCCGGGACAGCTACGGGACACCGGGTCCGTACGAGGACGCCGTCCAGAACACGCCGATCTTCGAGGAGAACCCGCCGGACCGGTTCAAGGGCATCGACATCATGCGCGCGGTGCGCAGCTTCGACCCGTGCCTGCCGTGCGGCGTGCACATGTACGTCGGCAACGGCCGGGAGAAGACCCACCTGCACTCCCCGTCCATCGCCGTGAAGCCTTACTGACCCGGGGGATGGCATGGATCGGCACGACGTCCAGGCGCTGAGCGAACGGATCGACGTACTGCTGGACGAGGTCCAGCGCAGCGCCGATCCGGCGCTCACCCGCAAGGTGGAGGAGCTGGTCCGCGCGGTGCTGACACTGCACGGCGCCGGCCTCGAGCAACTGCTGAACCTGCTCGACGAGCCGCAGGTTCGGCAGTTGGTCGGGGACGATCTGGTCGCCGGCCTGCTGCTGCTCCACGATCTCCACCCGGACGACGTCGCGACCCGGATCCAGGGCGCACTGGACTCCGTCCGGCCGTACCTCGGCTCCCACGCCGGCGGCATCGACTACCTCGGCATCGACGACGACGGCGTCGTCCATCTGAGCCTGCAGGGCAGCTGCGAGGGCTGTCCCGGCTCGACCGCCACGGTCCGGCTGACGGTCGAGAACGCCGTCCTCGACGCCGCACCGGAGGCGATCGCGGTGGACGTCGCGGGCATGGTGAAGGAGAAGGAGAACCTGTTGACCATCCAGCCGTTCCGGCCCCATCGGGACAGCTGGCATCGGCTGGATCTGGTCCCACCCCCGGACCAGATCCAGCATCTCTCCGTCGCCGGCCTCGACGTGCTCGTGGCCAATCTCGCCGGCACGTACTTCGCCTACCGCAACACCTGCCCGATGTGCTCGTCCGGCCTGCACCACGGCCGGTTGAACGGCGACCGGTTGACCTGTCCACGCTGCACGGCGGAGTACGACGTACGCCTGGCCGGGCGGGCACTCACGCCCGAAGGGGCCCCGCCGCTCGAAGCACTGCCACTGCTGCCGGAAGGTTCCGGCTGGAAGATCGCCGTCCCGGGGGTGCAGCCGGCGTGAGGCCACGGTCGACCCTGCGTTCACTGGCGCGATCCAAACCCCTGCCGGCTGTCGATCCGGTGGCGGTCCTTCGCGAATTCACCGGCGGCGTCCGCGAGCAACTGGCTCCGGGTGAGCAGTGCGAGATGTGCGCCGTACCGATCGGTCCCCAGCACTCACACCTGGCCGACATCCAGGACCACCGGCTGCTGTGCGCCTGCCGGGCCTGCTACCTGCTGTTCACCGACGGCGGCGCGTCGCACGGACACTACCGCGTGGTCCCCGAGAACTATCGGTCCAACGCGGACTTCACGCTGTCACCCGCACAGTGGGACGCGATGGGAATCCCGGTCAACCTGGCGTTCCTCTTCTACCAGTCCGATCAGGGCCGGTACGTCGCCTTCTACCCGAGCCCGGGTGGCGCCACCGAGTCGCTGCTCGACCTGGCCGGCTGGAACGAGGTCGTGGCCGGCGATCCTCAGTTGCAGAAGCTGGTCCCGGACGTCGAGGCCGTGCTGCTGCGACGGATCGACGACACGTTCGAGTGCCACCTGGTCCCGATCGACGCGTGCTACGAGCTGGTCGGGATCGTGCGCCAGTACTGGGAAGGCTTCGCCGGCGGCGAGGAAGTCTGGCAGCGGATCGACGCGTTCTTCGCCGGCATCCAGGAGCGCAGCCGTGGTTGACCTGGACTTCACCTGCACCGGGTCCGAGGCCGATCGGTACGCCGCGACCCCGTCGATCCGGATGCGCCTGCGGATCGAAGAGACGACCGGTACGCCGGTGCACGCGCTGGCGTTGCGCTGCCAGATCAGGATCGAGCCGATCCGTCGCCGGTACACCGACGAGGAAGCCGAAGGACTGGCCGACCTGTTCGGCGACCAGTCCCGCTGGGGCGAGACGCTGAAGCCGCTGCAACTCGCGTTCGTCACCCAGATGGTCCCCGGCTTCGCCGAGGCCACGGAGGTCGACCTCAACCTGCCGTGCAGCTACGACTTCGACGTCGCCGCCCACAAGTACCTGTACGCCGTCCGAGAGCACGGCGTACCGCTGTTGCTGCTGTTCAACGGGACCATCTTCACCGGCAGCCCCGGCACCCTCTCGGTGACACCGGTCGCCTGGCAGAAGGAGACGACGTACTCGCTGCCGGTGGCCGTGTGGCGGGAGGCGATGGACCAGCACTTCCCGGGTGCCGCGTGGCTGCGGCTGCGCCAGGACACCTTCGACCTGCTGTACCGCTACCGCACGCGGGAAGCGTTGCCCGGCTGGGACGACGCGATCGGGCGACTCCTGAAGGAACAGCTGGAATGAACAGGTACGACGCCGTCCAGGAAATCGCGGACGCGCTGTTGTTCGAGGGTTATGTGCTCTACCCGTACCGCGCCTCGGACGGAAAGAACCGGGTCCGTTGGCAGTTCGGCGTGCTGATGCCGCCGGACTACTCGCTCGTGGATCCGTCCGAGCGGTCCTGGTCGCAGACCGAGGCCCTGCTCGACGGCGACAAGGCGCTGATCCGGGTGCGGTTGCGCTTCCTGCAGGCGCAGAGCCGGGAGGTCCTCGATGCCGACCGGGTCCTGGTCACGTCGCTGGAGACCGAGGATGCGACGTACCGGCCGTGGGACGAGGCGGTGGTGCGCACTGTCGACCTCGCCACGAACGTGTACAGGTTCCCCCGGGAGGTGACGTTCAAGCTGCCCGGCGGCACCGACGTCGAAGCCGTCGGCACGGCCGGCTTCCTGCGCCGCACCAGGCTCCCGATCACCGGGACCGTGACCCTGACCGTCGAAACGCTGCCGGGCCCGTACAACGTGGCCCGGATCCGGGTCCGGGTCGAGAACACCACTCCGGACGGCAGCTCGGAGCGCGTCGGAGCTCTCCGGCAGGCGCTGATCGCCCACCACGTCATGGTCGCCGCCGACGGCAGCCGGTTCATCTCGCAGCTGGATCCCCCCGAATGGGCCAGAGGCTTCGCGGGCGAGTGCGAGAACATCGGCCTCTATCCGGTGCTGGCCGGCGACCTGCTGCTGTCCTCGCCGATCATCCTGTACGACCACCCGACGATCGCGCCGGAGAGCCAGGGCGACCTGTTCGACGCCACCGAGATCGACGAGATCCTCAGCCTGCGCACGATGACGCTGACCGACGAGGAGAAGCGCGAGGTCCGCGGCACCGACCCACGGGCGGCCGAACTGCTGGACCGGGTCGACACGATGCCGCCGGAGTTCCTCGACCGGCTGCACGGAACCATCCGCTACCTGCGCAAGGTGACCGAACCGCCGCCGGCCGACCAGCCGTGGTGGGATCCGGGCAACGACAGCACGGTCTCGCCGGAGACGGACACCGTCCAGGTCGGCGAAGTTGCCGTGGGCAACGGTACGCGGGTCCGGCTGCGGCCCGGGATCCGGCGGGCGGACGCGCAGGACATGTTCCTGACCGGCCGCTTCGGCACGGTGGTCGCCGTTCTGTCCGACGTCGACGGCGACACCCATGTCGCGGTCGCCCTGGACGGCGAGGAGGGCGAGGTGCAGCGGTCCCACGGCCGCTACCTGTACTTCAGCCCGGACGAATTGGAGCCGGTCACATGACTGTTCTGGTCGCCGGATTGGGCAACATCTTCAGCTCCGACGACGGATTCGGCGTCGCGGCCGTCGACGAGCTGTCCAGGCGGTCCCTGCCGGCCGAGGTCGAGGTGCGGGACTTCGGGATCCGCGGCATCCACCTGGCCTATCAACTGCTGGAACCGTACGACCTCGTCGTGCTGGTCGACGCGGTCCAGCGGGGCGGTCCGCCCGGCACGGTCTACCTGATCGAGGCCGAGCCGGGCGCCGAACCCGGCCAGGACGTCACGATGGACGCCCACGACCTCGGACCGGACGCTGTGCTCTCGCTTGTGCCGCGACTTGGTGGCACCGTGGGACCTGTGGTGGTGGTCGGTTGCGAACCGGCCTGTATCGACGCCGGGATCGGACTCTCAGCGGCCGTGCAGGACGCGGTCGGGACCGCCGTACAGATGGTGATCGACGTGGTCACCGGACAGCTCGCCGGCCCGCCGGTCGGCGCGACAGAGCGGGAGAGCTGATGTGCCTGGGCATTCCCGGCCGGGTGGTCGACTGCCTGGACGGCGCGGACCTCGGCCGGGTCGAGGTGGCGGGCGTCGTCCGCGACATCAACCTGTCGCTGCTCGACAGCCCGGTCGCGCCCGGTGAGTACGTGCTGATCCACAGTGGCTTCGCACTCGAGCGGATGTCGCGGGAGCGGGCCGCGGACGCGCTCGCGTTCTTCGGGGCCGACCTGTGAACGGCTCGGCGCTGTTCCTCCGGTACGCGTACGCGCCCAACCTGCTCGGGTACTGCGGGCCTGCCGACACCGGTGCCCTGCTCGAGTTCGGCGCTCCGGGCCGCGCCGGCACCGGCTTCCGCGCGCTGGCCAAGCAGTTCGAGGGCGCCTGGCCACAGTTGCGGACGATCGCCGCGGCCACCGGTACGGCGGACCCACTCGACGGCGAGGTGGTCGAGGCCTACTGGATCGGCAATCGCCTGCTGGACCGGGCCGGCGACGCCGAGGGCGGCCTTCCCCATCACAGCTTCCAGGTGTTCTGCCTGTATCCGTGGGCCAACCTGCTGCTCGACGAGCGCCGTACCGAGCACGCGCTGCAGGTGCTCGACCAATGCCGGATCCGGTGGGGACGGGTGATCACGGTCAGCGCCGACCAGGTCGTCGCGGAATCGCGGCCGCTGGTGTGGGACGGCACGCGACTCACCCTCGGCGTGCCCTGCCGGGAGACGGTGAACCGGGGGTTCGACGGCGTGAGCCTGATCGGTCCCCTGCACCCGGGCGACTGGGTGTCGATGCACTGGAACTGGGTCTGCGACCGGCTGACCACTGCCCAATTGGTTGCCTTACGCCACTATTCGGCGTACCACCTGGGACTGGTCAATCAGCGTCTGGGCGGCCGGGCCGGGACGTCCGGGCCGAGGATCCAGTGAGCGTCCGGCCGGCTGACGACACCTGGTGAGTTCAGCACCGCGGGTCGCGCGACCGGGCGGTTGTCCAGCACTCCGGAGCGATCGGGCTCCCAGCGGGCCGGGTCGTCGGTGAGGCCGAGCAGGTAGGTGACGGTGCAGTCGAGTGCGCCGGCCAGCTCCGGCAGGCGGACGACGTCGACGCCGGCTCCGTGCTCGAAACTCGACAGTGTCTTGTTGGTGGTCCTGATCCCCCGCCGCGCCAGCCGGCTGACCAGCTGCTTCTGTGTCAGCCCGAGCTGCAACCGTCGCGCGCGCAATCGACCACTGACGACCAGATGCCGGTCGACGGCGAGGTCGCTGCGATCCTCGAACATGGGCTACCCC
This sequence comes from Kribbella soli, assembly GCF_004331345.1. GTDB lineage: Bacteria > Actinomycetota > Actinomycetes > Propionibacteriales > Kribbellaceae > Kribbella > Kribbella soli. The sequence continues at coordinate 235,699 of NZ_SJJZ01000004.1, forward strand.
CTGCAAACACGATCCCAATCGGCCGCGGGCGCGTCAATCGCCCGGACGCGGGGATTGCATCTCGGCCAGTGCATGCACCGTGTACCGCGCGAAGTTGAACACCGGAGCCCGCCCCAGCAAGCGTTCGAACTCCTCGTGCGAGTCCACGTCGTAGATCCACGCCCCACCGTGCGAGCCGACCACGTGGTACCGCGACAGCACCTTCCCCTCGCGCTCCAGCCGCTCCCCGTACTCCGGCATCGCCCCGACGGCCCGCGCCATCTCCGGCGACAGCAGGCTCAACTCCATCTGCCAGAGCACGAGGAACTTCATGAGCGCAGGTGCAGACGGCGGGCGGCTTCGGCGACCGAGCCGGAGACGGAGGGGTAGACGGTGAAGGCTTGGGCTACCTGGTCGACCGTGAGGCGGGCGCCGACGGCCAGGGAGATCGGGTGGATGAGTTCGCTGGCGCGTGGGGCCACGACCACCCCGCCGACGACGATGCCGGTGTTGGGGAGGCAGAAGAGTTTGACGAAACCGTCCCGGACGCCCTGCATCTTGGCGCGGGCGTTGTCGGCCAGCGGCACCTTCACGACCATCGCCGTACTGCCGCCGGCGTCGACCACCGCCTGGGTCAGCCCGACCGTCGCGATTTCCGGCGCGGTGAAGACGTTCGCCGAGACCGTTGACTGGTCCAACGGCGTGACGGCGTCGCCGAGCGCGTGCGCCATCGCGATCCGGCCCTGCATGGCGGCCACCGAGGCCAGCATCAGTACGCCGGTGCAGTCGCCGGCCGCGTAGACGCCGCGGGCCGTGGTCCGGGAGACCCGGTCGACCTGGACGAACCCGCCGTCGGTCAGCGACACGCCCGACTCGACCAGGTTCATGTCGTCGGTGTTCGGCAGCGACCCGACCGCGAGCAGCGCGTGCGATCCCTCGACCGTCCGGCCGTCGGTCAGCGTCACCACGACGCCGTCGCCCTGCCGCTTGACCGACTCGGCCCGGGACTTGCCCAGGACCGTGAGTCCGCGCCGCTTGAACACGTCCTCCAGGACTGCTGCCGCGTCAGCGTCTTCACCGGGCAGCACCCGGTCCCGCGACGACACCAGGACGACGTCGGTGCCGAGAGCGTCGTACGCGCTGGCGAACTCCGCACCGGTGACACCGGAGCCGACCACGATCAGCCGCTCTGGCAGTTCTTCGAGCTCGTAGACCTGTTCCCAGGTCAGGATCCGCTCGCCGTCCGGCTCGGAGCCCTGGAGGATGCGCGGCCTTGCTCCGGTAGCGATCAGGATCACGTCGGCGCCCAGGCGCTCGTCGCCGACCACGACGGTTTCCGGCCCGTCCAGGCGGGCGCGGCCCTTGACGATCCGGACCTTGTCGCGGTCCAGCCGGCGCTCGATGCCCTCGGACTGGGCGGTGGCGAGCGCTTTCACCCGTTTGTTGACGACGGAGAGATCGACACGCACGGAGTTCGCCGGGTCGTCGTCGCCGTCGTCCAGCCGGACGCCCAGCTCCCCGGCCTCCTCCACCTCGGTCATCACCTCCGCGGTGGCGATCAGGGTTTTGCTCGGTACGCAGTCGGTGAGCACAGCGGAACCGCCGATCCCGTCGGAATCGACGACCGTTACCTCCCCGCCCAGCTGGGCGGCCGCACTGGCCGCTTCGTACCCGCCTGGACCGCCTCCGATGATCACAACTCGCGCCACGGGAGGTCATTCTTCCGTATCCTCTGATTCCGTGACCCTGTACGCCGCGTTTGCGTCGAATCTGGACCCGAACCTGATGTCCGAGCGGTGCCCGTACTCGCCTCTGCGCGGGACCGGCTGGATCACCGGCTGGCGCCTCACCTTCGGCGGCGAGGAGCTCGGTTGGGAGGGCGCGATGGCCACCGTGGTCGAGGACCCGGCCGACCCCGCCAACCAGGTCTTCGTGGCGCTGTACGACATCCATCCCAAGGACGTCGAGCGCCTCGACGAGTGGGAGTGGATCGACCAGGGCGTCTACCGCAAGATCCAGGTCCGGGTGCAGACCCTGGACGGCGAGCAGCTGGCCTGGATGTACGTGCTGAACGCCTACGAGGGCGGTCTGCCCTCGGCCCGCTACCTGGGCATCCTGGCCGAGGCCGCCGAGGCGGCCGGTGCTCCCGACGACTACGTCGCCGACCTCCGCGCGCGCCCCTGCCAGTCCGCAGGTCATTAGCCGGGGCATTAGTTATCGTGCGGTAGTGACCGATGATCTGAAGGCCGCCGCCGAAGCCTGGCTGAGCGAGGACCCCGACCCCGACACGCGCGCCGAACTCAAGGCGCTGCTGGACGCCGGGGACACCACTGAGCTGGCCGACCGCTTCTCCGGCACCCTGGAGTTCGGTACGGCGGGTCTGCGCGGCGCCGTCGGCGCCGGACCGAACCGGATGAACCGGGTCGTCGTGATCCGTGCCGCCGCCGGGCTCGCGGCGTACCTGAAGGCGAAGGGGCTCACCGACGGCCCGGTCCTGATCGGGTACGACGCCCGCCACAAGTCGGAGGTGTTCGCGCAGGACACGGCGGCCGTGATGCGCGGCGCCGGCCTGGACGCCGTACTGCTCGACCGGCCGGCCCCGACGCCGGTCGTCGCCTTCGGGATCGGGCACCTGCACGCGGTCGCCGGCGTGGTCGTGACCGCGTCGCACAACCCGCCGCAGGACAACGGCTACAAGGTCTACCTGGGTGACGGTTCGCAGATCGTGCCGCCGGCCGACGCCGAGATCGCGGCCGCGATCGCCGCTGTCGGCCCGCTGGCCGACGTACCGCGCGGCGACGACTGGCAGACGACCGGGGACGACCTGCTGAACGCCTACCTGGACCGGATCGCCCAGCTGGTGCCGGCCGATGCGCCAAGGGACCTGAAGGTCGCCTACACACCACTGCACGGCGTCGGGCGGACCCTGGTCGAGGCCGCGGTCGCCCGCGCGGGGTTCGCCGTACCGCAGGTGGTCGCGTCGCAGGCCGACCCGGATCCGGACTTCCCGACCGTCTCGTTCCCGAACCCGGAGGAGCCGGGCGCGATCGACGCCGCGCTGGAGCTGGCCCGCGCGATGGACGCCGACATCGCGGTCGCGAACGATCCGGACGCGGACCGGTGCGCGGTCGCGATCCCGGACGCTGCAGCCGCCGGTGGCTGGCGGATGCTGCGCGGTGACGAGCTGGGCGCGCTCCTTGGTGAGTTCCTGCTCGCGCCCCGGCCGGACGGGGTCGCCGCGTGCTCGATCGTGTCGTCGTCGCTGCTCGGCAAGATCGCGGCGTCGTACGGCGTCCGGTACGTCGAGACGCTGACCGGGTTCAAGTGGATCGGGCGGGTGCCGGAGCTGGTCTTCGGCTACGAGGAGGCGCTCGGGTACTGCGTGGATCCGGCGGCCGTGAAGGACAAGGACGGCGTGTCGACGCTGGTCCGGGTACTGCAGCTGGCCGCACAGGCGAAGGCGGCGGGACGCACGCTGCTCGACCTGCTGGACGATCTCGCGGTCAAGCACGGGCTGCACGGGACCGACCAGCTGTCGGCGCGGGTCGAGGACCTGTCACTGATCGCGCAGGCGATGGACCGGCTCCGCGCCGTGCCGCCCACAACCCTCGGGGCGTACGCCGTCGAGCGCATCGACGACCTGAGCAAGGGGTCGGAGTCGTTGCCCCCGACGGACGGGCTGCGGTACACGCTGTCCGACGGCGCACGCGTGGTCGTGCGCCCGTCGGGTACGGAGCCCAAGCTGAAGTGCTACCTCGAGGTGGTCGTCCCGGTCACAACGGACGTCACCGCGGCACGCGCTCAGGCAGCCACCGCGTTGGCAGCCGTCAAGACCGATCTGGCTGCCGCGGCAGGGATCTAAGCTTCAGAACACCTGGCGGGTGGCTCTGGAGCTCAGCGGGCGGCTGCGGCCGCTTCGGCTTCCTCGGCGTGCAGGGAGCTCTGCAGCGACGAGTGCAGGATGCGGAGCGTGCTGGTGGACTGCATCAGCGCGTCCCGCTCGTCCGGGTTCCGGTTCGCCAGGGCGGAGATGTCGCTGATGGCCGCGTCGATCCGGGCGATCCGGTCGGCGACCGAACCCTCCTGGCTGCTGGCGCGGCGGATCGCCTCGGACGTGACCGTCCAGACGTCCTCCTTGTCGTTGGTACGCCGGGACATGTCCACCATCTGGCTCAGCGCCGCGAGGTCGTGGTCGACCTGGGTGCGCTCAACCGGCACGGTGATCCCCGCGGTCGCCTGCCGCAGCCGGGTCACGTGCCCGGACAGCTCCGACCAGGTGCTCCGGCCGCTCTTGATCTTGTCCAGCACCTTCGCGTACTCGGTGTTGAACTCGTCGTAGTTCACTGTGACTCCTGCCGTTCGATGCTCGACTCAAGAACTCTAGGGCGTCCGCACCCGAAACAAGTAACCACACGATCGCAGATCGTGCAGGTGTCGCCAAAAAGAAACAGCCGCCCGGTACGCCAACGCGTACCGGGCGGCTGAGTTACGTACTTACGTCAGGAGACGTAGGCAGAGGTGGCGTTGAAGGTGTTGCAGTTGCCCGCGACGGCGTAGCTGCGCGCCGCGTTGAAGCCGGCGAACGACCAGAACCGGTGGTTCTTCAGCGAGCCGTGGTCACGGACGCCGCCCGGCTGGTCGCCGGAGTTCGTGACGACGTAGACCCACTGCTGGTACAGGCCACCGGCCATCGGGTAGTAGCGCTTGTTCGCGCCGATGCTGGCCGAACCGAGGCAGGACGCCTGCAGCTCACGACGGCGGCTCTCCTCGAGCTGCGCGGCGTAGGTGCTGAAGGCGCGCTGACGCTGCCAGGACGCGTTCAGGATGCCGGTCAGCCACTGGACGTGGTGACCGTACTCGTGCGCCAGCGTGTTGGTCGCGTACGCCCGGGCAAGCGTCGGGCTCGACTTCCAGAAGCTCATGATCTGGCCGGTCGGCATGTAGATCCAGGACTTACCGTTGTACGCGCAGAAGAACGCGGTGTCGGTGACCGTGCCGCAGTACGAGTTGATGGTCCGCGCGGTGGTGACAACCAGCTTCGGGGCCACCTTGTACGCCGCACCGGCCTGCTTCAGCGGCAGCGCCCACTCGGCGTAGGTGCAGCGGAACAGCTGCGAGAGGTACTGGTTGACGCCGGTGTAGGTGCGCAGCGAAACGTTGACCTCCTTGCACTTCGACGGGGTGATCGGCCCCGTCTTGTACAGGCGGTTGTAGCGCACGACGTTCGTCAGCGACGACTTGGTGGTCACACCGTCACCAGCCGGCGGGTTACCGATGACGATCGGCTGGGCGCCGTTCGGAATCGCCGGGTCGGCGGTCGTCGCCGTTGCGGCCGTCGCAGCCGTCTTGGTCGTGCTGGAGGTCTGCGCGGCCTGGGCGTTCGGCAGCGCCAGCGCGGCGAAGCCGGCCAGGGCACCGACGGTGGCCATGCCACGCAGGGTGTAGCGGGAGAGGTTGACCATGAGCTCCACTCTCGATGTGTCTAGGGACCTGTCGGACCAATCCTGGAGTGCACAGGGGTTCACTCAGGGGTTGAACACGGGCTCTGACGCGGCGATTCACACCACAGTTCCGTCAGCGGCCGACTTTTTCGCCCAGAAATCGCAGTTGGTCAGGAAGCATGCGCCGCCAGTAGCCGGGAGTGTGTACGCCGGCCTGCTGCCCGCCGGATGCCTGCAACTGCTCGCGGAGCTCCCGGGCGGCGTCGGCGAACGGGTCGTCGCGGCCGCAGTCGATGCGGACGGCAACGTCTCGGAATCCGCTGGGCCGGTCGAACACCTGGCTGCGCTCGAAGTCCGCGGCGTCGTCGAACGCTCCCGGCTGTGCTTCGGCGTACCTGCGCCACAGCGCCGGGCTGAGCGCACCGACCGCGACGGCTCGCGCGGACGGCCCGACCCGCCGCTGCCAGTAGTGCAGGGCCACCCACAGCAGAGCGCCGTACCCGCCCATCGACCAGCCGAGGACGCCGAACCGGCTGGTCTGCAGCCCGCTACGGGCCAGCAGGGGAAGGAATTCCTGGTCGAGCATGAACCCGGGATCGTTGCCGTCGGCCCGGCGATGCCAGTAGCTGTCCTGGCCGCCGTCCACGGTCGCCAGCGCGAACGGCGGCGTACCTGCCCGGACCGCGGCGGTCAGGTACCGGTCGATGCCGAGGTCGTTGACAGCCGACGTGTGGTCGCCCCCACGACCGTGCAGGACGAGGACGACGGGCAGCTCGGCCGACGCGTCGTACCCGTCCGGGTAGATGACGCTGTAGCCGACCTTTGTACGGCGACCGAACGAGTCGAAGCTCCCGGACACCACCGGACCCGCGGGTACGTCAGGTACGACGCCGTCCGGGCCGGTGAGGCCGAGTAGATCGTGCACTCGGGCCCGGCCGGGGACGACGCCCGTTTCCAGGGCAGCCACCGCGGCGACACCGGTCACTGCCGCGGCGGCGCCGGTGCGGACGAATGCGCGCCGGGTGAGCACGCGCCGGTCAGCGGACCACGGCCGCGACGACCGCGATCACGGCCAGGACGCCGAGGACGGTCAGCTCGGGCCTCGCCCAGCCGCTGACCACCTCGCCCTGGGATTTCCCGGCGTACTGCTCCAGGTGGTGCTCGACCCGGTTGACGACAAAATCGGCCTTGGAGATCGAGCTGTCGGCGGCGAGCTTGCGGCCGCCGACCCGCTGCTTGCGAAGGTCTCGCATGACCAGCTGGACGCCGGGGGCGCGGAAACGGTCGCCGTCGGTGTGCACCCGGAGGATGTCGGTCACATCGACGCCGGTCACCTTCGACCACGGGATCTGGTGATCGCGCAGGTGGTTACGCAGCAGCAGGTGCTCGGGGCTGAGGGTCACCGACGGCCGGATCAGGCCGACGTACGCCAGCACCATGAACATCCCGATGACGCTGCCGACCAGCAGCCCGGTCGCGGTCCGCCACTCCAGCAGTATGTCGACCAGGCCGAGCGCCCCGATCACGATCACGATGGACCCGGTGATCCGGTTCGAGGCGGACAGGTACTGCTCGCTCTCCGGCGATTTCGACTTCACCCGCACAAAGTAACCGGCAGTCCGGAACGGCACTAGACTGCCGTGGGTGACCACACTCGACAGCGGCGTCGACAGCTTGGCCGACGTGACCTCGTCCGAGGATCGGCTGCGCCGGTTCCTGCTCGGGCTGCCGGGCGTCGACCAGGTCGGCGCGGAGGCCCGCGCCGCCACCCTGAGCACCCGGTCGATCAAGACCACCGCGAAGCAGTACGCGCTGGACCTGGCGATCCAGATGATCGACCTGACCACGCTGGAGGGCCAGGACACCCCGGGCAAGGTGCGGGCCCTGTGCGCGAAGGCGAAACGGCCCGACCCGGCCGACCCGACCGCGCCGCAGGTCGCCGCGGTCTGTGTGTACCCGGACCTGGTCGCGACCGCGAAGCGCGAGCTGCAGGGCACCGGCATCAACGTGGCGAGTGTCGCAACCGCCTTCCCCAGTGGGCGTTCCAGCCTCGCGATCAAGATCCAGGACACCAAGGACGCGGTCGCGTCCGGCGCCGACGAGGTCGACATGGTGATCGACCGCGGCGCCTTCCTGTCCGGGCGGTACGCGATGGTCTTCGACGAGATCGCCGCGATCCGCGAGGCGGCCGGCGACGCGCACCTGAAGGTGATCCTGGAGACCGGCGAACTGGTCACCTACGACAACGTACGGCGGGCGTCCTGGCTGGCGATGCTGGCCGGCGCGGACTTCATCAAGACGTCCACCGGCAAGGTGTCCCCCGCGGCCACGCTGCCCGTCACGCTGGTGATGCTGGAGGCGGTCCGCGACTACCACGAGGCCACCGGGCTGCACATCGGCGTCAAGCCGGCCGGCGGGATCCGGACCGCGAAGGACGCGATCAAGTACCTGGTCACCGTCAACGAGACGGCCGGCCCGGACTGGCTGGACCCGGAGCTGTTCCGCTTCGGGGCGTCCAGCCTGCTGAACGACCTGCTGATGCAACGCACCAAGCTGGCCACCGGGCACTACCCGGGCCCCGACTACTTCACCTTGGACTGACAGGCATGAGCAGATTCGAGTACGCACCGGCCCCCGAGTCGCGGGCGATCGTCGACATCAAGTCGTCGTACGGGCTGTTCGTCAACGGCCAGTTCGTCGAGGCGACGGACGGGAAGCCGTTCAAGACCGTGTCCCCGGCGTCCGAGGAGGTGCTCGCGGAGGTCAGCGAGGCCGGGCCCGCGGACGTCGACAAGGCCGTTCGCGCCGCGCGCAAGGCGTTCGACAAGGTCTGGGGCCCGATGAGCGGCAAGGACCGGGCCAAGTACCTGTTCCGGATCGCACGGCTGATCCAGGAACGCGCCCGTGAGCTCGCCGTGCTGGAGTCGCTGGACAACGGCAAGCCGATCCGCGAGTCCCGCGACGTCGACATCCCGTTGGTGGCCGCGCACTTCTTCTACTACGCGGGCTGGGCCGACAAGCTCGACTACGCCGGCGTCGGCGACGACCCGCAGCCGTGGGGTGTCGCGGGCCAGGTGATCCCGTGGAACTTCCCGATGCTGATGCTGGCGTGGAAGATCGCGCCCGCGCTGGCCGCCGGCAACACCGTCGTACTGAAGCCGGCCGAGACCACCCCGCTGACCGCGCTGGCGTTCGCGGAGATCTGCCAGCAGGCCGATCTGCCGCCGGGCGTGGTGAACATCGTCACCGGCGCCGGCCGCACCGGTCAGGCCCTGGTCGAGCACCCGGACGTCGACAAGGTCGCGTTCACCGGCTCGACCGCCGTCGGCCGCGCGATCGCGAAGTCGGTCGCCGGCACGCACAAGGCGGTCACGCTGGAGCTCGGCGGCAAGGCGGCGAACATCGTCTTCGAGGACGCGCCGATCGACCAGACCATCGAGGGCATCGTCAACGGCATCTTCTTCAACCAGGGCCACGTCTGCTGCGCGGGTTCGCGGCTACTGGTCCAGGAGAGCGTGTACGACGAGGTGCTCGCGCGGCTGAAGCGCCGGATGGGCACGCTGCGCGTCGGCGACCCGCTGGACAAGAACACCGACATCGGCGCGATCAACTCGGCGGCCCAGCTGGCGAAGATCCGCGAGCTGTCGCAGATCGGCGAGGACGAAGGCGCCGAGCGCTGGTCGCCGGAGTGCGAACTGCCGGCCAACGGCTACTGGTTCCCGCCGACGGTGTTCACCGGCGTGTCCCAGGCGCACCGGATCGCCCGCGAGGAGATCTTCGGCCCGGTGCTGTCCGTGCTGACCTTCCGGACCCCGGCCGAGGCGGTCGAGAAGGCGAACAACACCCCGTTCGGCCTGTCCGCGGGGATCTGGACCGAGAAGGGTTCCCGGATCCTCTGGATGGCGAACCAGCTGCGCGCCGGCGTGGTCTGGGCGAACACGTTCAACCGCTTCGACCCGACGTCGCCGTTCGGCGGCTACAAGGAGTCGGGCTACGGCCGCGAAGGCGGTCGCCACGGTCTGGAGGCCTACCTTGCCCACTGACACGCAAAGGCTCGAAGTGCGCAAGACCTACAAGCTCTACATCGGCGGCGCCTTCCCCCGCAGCGAATCCGGCCGGTCGTACGTCGTGAACAATGCCAAGGGCAAGTTTCTCGCGAACGCGTCGCAGGCCTCCCGCAAGGACGCCCGGGACGCGGTCGTCGCGGCCCGCAAGGCGTTCGGCGGCTGGCACGCGCGGACGGCGTACAACCGCGGTCAGGTGCTGTACCGGATCGCCGAGGTGATGGAGGGCCGGCACCAGCAGTTCAGCGCCGAGGTCGCCGCTGGTGAAGGCCTGTCGATCTCCAAGGCCCGCGCGGTCGTGGACGCGTCGATCGACCGCTGGGTCTGGTACGCCGGGTGGGCCGACAAGCTCGCCCAGGTGGTCGGCTCTTCGAACCCGGTGGCCGGTCCGTACTTCGACTTCTCGTTGCCCGAGGCAACCGGTGTGGTCGCGGTGCTCGCTCCGCAGGACTCCAGTCTGCTCGGCCTGACCAGCGTGATCGCGCCCGCGATCGTCTCCGGTAACACGGTCGTCGCGGTCTCGTCGTACGAGCGTCCGCTGCCGGCCGTGACGCTGGGCGAGGTGATGGCGACCTCCGACGTACCGGGTGGTGTGGTCAACCTCCTCACCGGGTCGGCGTCCGAGATCGGGCCGTGGCTGGCGTCGCACGACGACGTGAACGCGATCGACCTGTGCGGCATCACGTCCGACGACGAGGCCCGCGACCTGGAGATCGCCGCAGCCGGCAATCTCAAGCGGGTACGCCGTCCCGCCGAGGAGGACTGGTCCGCGGACCAGGGCCTGTCGCGCCTCACGCAGTACCTCGAACTGAAGACCGTTTGGCACCCGATCGGGGTCTAAAACCAGTCACGCCCGGGGCGGAAGCGTCGTACAGTCGCCCCATGCTTCAGCCTGGTGACAAGGTCGCGATCGTCTCGCCGTCTCGTGGACTGCCGGAGATCTTCCCGGGTCCGTACGAGCTCGGGCTGCGCCGACTGCGGGACGACTTCGGGCTGATCCCGGTCGAGTACCCGACGACCCGCAAGCTGCAGTCGACACCGCAGGAGCGGGCCACCGACCTGCATGCGGCGTGGTCCGATCCGTCGATCCGCGCGGTCTTCGCGAGCATCGGCGGCGACGACCAGATCACCGTGCTGAAGCACCTCGATCCGGCGGTGTTCCAGGCGAACCCGAAGCCGTTCTTCGGCTACAGCGACAACACGAACCTGCTGAACTTCCTGTATTCGTTGGGTTTGCCGGCCTTCCACGGCGGCAGCGTGATGGTCCAGTTCGGCCGCGGCGGCGCGATGCATCCGGACACCGAGCGCTCGCTGCGCGCGGCGATGTTCACCGGCGGCGAGTTCGAGCTGACGCCCGCGAAGGGCTGGACGGACCACGACCACGACTGGAACGTCCCGGAGAACCTGGCGACCGAGCCGCCGCTGTTCCCCGGCACCGGCTGGACCTGGAGCGGGTCGCAGGCAGTCAGCGGGAAGCTGTGGGGCGGTTGCATCGAGATTCTCGACTGGCAACTGTCCGCAAACCGCTGGATGCTCCCGACCGAGTCGTACGGCGGTGTGCTGTTCGGCGAGACCAGCGAGGAGATGCCGTCGTCCGAGGACGTCTACCGGATCCTCCGCAACTTCGGCGAACGCGGCCTGCTCGAACGCTTCGACGCCGTCGTCTGGGGCCGCCCGAAGTCCTCGTCCCTGATGCATGAGGTGACCCCGGCGGAGTCCGTCGCCTACGTCACGGACCAGTACCTCGCAGTCGACCGCGCCCTCGCCGAGTACAACCCGAACGCGGTCGTCGTCAAGGGCCTCGACATCGGCCACACCGACCCCCAACAACTCCTCCCGTACGGCGGCCAAACCCACATCAACCCAATCACACAACGAATCACGGTCACCTACTGAGCCGGGATGCGGCTGAGTCACCGCTGGCCGCCTACTTCCCACCATCGCACACATAACCCGCCAGCCCGCGACACACCACCCACAGCTCCGGCAACAGAGGCGGATATCCCCTGGTGTTGTGGGTTCTCCCCTCGCATACCAACGGAGAAGGCACAACGCCGAGGGATATCCCCTCGTGTGCGGGGCTCTCGTCGTGCTCGGTCGGGGCCGGCCGGTGGGACGGTATTCCTGTGATAGCGCCAGAAACCCTCCACAAACAGGAGGGCCTCTCCGCCCCTCAGTTCCTGTCTCATCCCGCGCCGGCTGGACGGCTGGGTCAGCGGACGGTGGTTTGGGTGAGGGCGGGGTTGGGGTTGGGGTAGCACGAGACGGGGGCTGTGGTGGTGATGAACTTCCACTTGATCTTGGCCTGGAAGGTGAGGCCGGGGTCGTCGTAGCTGGTGCCTTTGAGTTTGGTCTCGATGGTGGTGCCGGGGCGGCCGGACTTGAGGCGGACGCTGAGGGTCGGTAGTTGGAAGTTCGCGCCGCCGGGGATCGGGCCGGCGACCTTGATGACTACGACGTTTCCTTCGAGCTGCACGGTCGGGGTGGAGTTCAGGCCCGAGCCGCCGGTGAGTCCGGCGCTGACGTAGGAGGAGTTGGCCGGGATCGGCACCCGGAGTGTGAGGTCGCGGACCTCCTTGAGCTTGAAGCCCTTGACCTCGCCCGGCAGCGTTCCGGGTTGCAGGTGGACGGCGATCGTGAAGCGGGTGTTGGTGCGGACAACGGCCGGAGCCTGCGCGTCGACGCCCTGGCGCAGCGACACCGTGTGCCGACCGAACTTGGTGTCCGCGCGGCACGCGTAGCTCGCGATCGGTTGAGCTTGTGCGGTGGTCGGGAAGAGCAAGGCGAAAATCACCACAAGACTGCGGTAAGTAGCCATATGACTACTCTATGCAGTCATCGACCAAAGAGGAACCATCCGCCGGCACCTGCAGCTACGAACACCACGGGCAGGGCCAGCAGGAACCACGCGCGCCGTCGGCGTCGTCGCCGTACCGGCGGATCGGTCGCGACGGTCGTGTCCAGGTCGTCGTCGGTGATCGCGGTGCGCTCGGCCGCCCGCAGCGGGGCCTCCTGCTCCAGCCGGTACGCCTCCGCCTCCAGGCGTTCGGCCAGCGTGTCCGCGCGCTCCCAGCGATCGGTGACGCGGTACGCCAACGCCCGCGCGAAGACGTCGTCGAGCTGCCCGACCGAGTCGTGCAGCACCGAGCGCAGGCTCGGCGGCGCAAGGTCCGGATCCCGATTCAGTACGTCGCCGATCGAGCCCGCGGAGTACGGCGGATGCCCGGTGACGAGCGCATACGTCACCGCGCCGACCGCGTAGATGTCCGCCCGCTCGTCGAACCCTCCGTCGCCGCGACCCTGCTCGGGCGCCATGTACGACGGCGTACCGACGGCCTGCGTGAGCCCGGACGCCTCCGCGGCACGCTTCGCCAGGCCGAGGTCGGCGAGCACGATCCGGTGGGTTCCGCCGCCGACCTCGTCGCCCTGTCGCAGCAGCAGGTTCGCCGGGGTGACGTCGCGGTGCACGACGCCCTCGCTGTGCAGGGCGGCCACCGCACGCGCCAGGTCCGCGCCCCACCAGAGCGCGTCCACCGGGTCGAGCGGCCCTTGCCGCAGTACGTCGCCCAGCGTGCCGCCGCCGACGTAGTCCATTACGAAGTACGGCCGCCCGTCCGGGAGCTTGCCCAGGTCGAACACCCGGACCACGCGGTCGCTGGAGATCCGCCGCATCAACCGCGCCTCCGACAGGAAGCGCTCGCGTACGTCGGCGCGCGACGCCCAGTTGTCCGCGAGAACCTTGACGGCCACGTCGACGTCCAGGTCGTCGTCGTACCCCCGCCATACAGTCGCGAACGCGCCCGCGCCGATCTTGTCCCGTAACCGGTACCGCCCGATGACATCCATCCCGGCTATTGTCGACCACAACCAAGCTCAAAAGGGGGAGCATGACGGTATTAATGCCACGCCTCGGGCGCGGGACCTCATGACCGAGGAGTTGGAAGAACTCGGGGCCCGGGCGGCGTCGGGGGACAAGACAGTGCTTCCACAACTTCTTCAGGCTATCCGGCCGCAGGTGCAGCGTCGGGTGGCCAAGTTCCTGCCGTACCGGGAGGACGCCGAGGAGGCGGTCCAGGACACCCTGCTGCAGGTGGCGAACAAGGTGCACACCTTCAAGGGCACCGGCAGCTTCGCGGGCTGGGTGACGATCGTGGCCACCAACCAGGCCCGGCAGACCTACCGGACGCTGAAGCGCCGCGCGGTCGAGCAGTCCGCCGAGGTGCTGCCGGAGTCCGTCGACCCGCGCACCACCTCGGTCATCGCCGGCTCGCGCCTCGACCTCCTCGAGGCCCTCGAAGCACTCGAGTCCAGCCACCCGCAGCTCGTCCAGCCGCTCGTCCTGCGCGACCTCGGCGCGATGACGTACGCCGAGATCGCCGACGAACTGGACGTCCCGCTCGGCACCGTCAAGGCCCGCATTCACCAGGCCCGCAAGGCCGTCGCGGAGCGGCTGACCGTGCGCTGAATCTCCGCGCAGGCAGAACCCCCGAATTCCGGCCGAATCGGGGCGAAATCGGGGGTTGTGCCTGCGTGGCGGTCCTCAGCCGAAGGTGCTACGGATCGCGAGCGCGCGGCGCAGGTCGTCGAGGAAGTTGGCCGTCTTCCGCCGGATCCCCGAGTTCACGGACTCATCCGCGACCAGCGCCTCGGCCGGGGCGACGAGGTCCGCGTCGACGGCGTACCGCGGTGCGATCCGCGCCGTGGTCAGGCCGACCACCATGCCGGCCCGGATGTCAGCGGTCGGCGGGATGTCGGTGAAGAACCGCTGGACGTACGGCGCGGTGATCGCCGCCTGCCCCGGGTGCCAGAAGCCGTCGGCCGCGGCCAGCAGTTCCTGTACGCCGATCGACGGGTCCGTCATGATCCGGGTCCACGCCGCTTCCTTGCCGTCCGGCAGCGCGGCCCGGCACCGGGATGCCTGGACCACGCCCTCGGTCGACTTGTCCCGGTCCAGCTCGGCGTCGATCTCGGTCGCGCCGAACTCCCCGAGCCGGACGAGCCGCAGCACCAGCGCCCACCGCAGGTCCGCGTCGATCTCGAGACCGTCGGGTGCCGCAGAACCGTCGAGCCACGACTGCAGCAACGCGACGTCGTTCGTGGTCGAGATCAGGCCGCGAGCAGTGACCAGTTGGAGGCTGCTGCCCGGCGCGGTGATGGCCAGCTTGTTGCCCAGCGCGTCGGCGACCTGTCCGCGCGCCTCGTCGTACTCCAGGTAGCCGCCGAGGACGCGCTCCTCGAGCCAGCGGACCAGTGAGCCGACAGCGACGTCACTGTCCTCGTGCGGGAGCGCCGCCGTGAAGAGTTCCAGTGCCTGCCGCGGGTCCAGTTCGGCGTCCGCGACCGCGTCCCGGATCGAGTTCCAGATCACCGCGCGCGTGGTGCCGTCCTTGATCGCGGGCAGCACCGTCGGCAGGTTGGCGAGACTCGTCGGGTCCAGCCGGATCTTCGCCCAGGTGTCGTCGCCCGCATCCGGCACCACCACGCCGGCATCGTTGCCCAGCACAACTTCTGCCGAGTCGTCGGCAAGCACCACGTCCGCCACCGCGACCGATCCGTCGGCGTCGTACGCGCCGACGCTCAGCTTGTGCAGGCGGCGGGACTCGTCCGGGCTGCTCCGGTGCAGCACGACCCCGGCACCGGTCCGTTCGGCAGTGATCGTGTCCACTCCCGACGTCCGCAACCATTGGTCCGACCAAGTGTCGAGGTCCCGTGCACCCGCCTCGGTGAGCTTGGCGATGAACTCGTGCAGGTCCGCGTTCCCGTACTCGTGCGCCTCCAGGTGCGCGTTGACGCCCTTCAGGAAGACGTCGTCACCGAGGTACTTCGCCAGCTGCTTGAGGACCGCCGCGCCCTTCGCGTACGAGATCCCGTCGAAGTCGTCGAGCGACTGCCGCGCGTCCTTCAGGCTGTCCGGCGCAACCGGGTGCGTCGAGCTGCTCTGATCGGTCTGCAGCCCCCACCACTTGCGGACGAACGCGAAGTCGACCCAGTTGCCGCGGTAGCTGGTCGCGTCCTCGGCCACGCGGTGCGCCATGTATTCGGCGAACGACTCGTTCAGCCACATGTCGTTCCACCACTTCATCGTGACCAGGTCACCGAACCACATGTGCGCCATCTCGTGCACCAGGATCCGCGAGCGGGTACTGCGTTCGGCGTCGGTCACCGGTCCGCGGAACACGAGATCGTCGGAGACCGTGACGCAGCCCGGGTTCTCCATCGCGCCGAGGTTGAAGTCCGGCGTGAAGACCTGCCAGTACTCGCCGAACGGGTACCGCTGGCGGAACATCCGGTGGTACGCGTCGAACGCGTCCCGGGTGGTCCGGAACAGGTCCTCGGCGTCGCGCTCCAGGTGCTCCTTCAGCGACTGCCGGCAGGCGAGTCCCAGCGGAATCCCGTCGTACTCGCTGCGGAGCTGGTGGTACGGGCCGGCGACGAGCGTGACGAAGTACGTCGACAGCGGCTTGGTCTCGGCGAGCGTCCACTCCCCCGGCGCGGTCCGGGTGGCCGCACCGTTGCCAAGGACGACCCAGTCCTCGGGACACTTCACTGTGATCGTGTACGGCGCCTTGAGGTCAGGCTGATCGAAGCACGGGAAGTACCGCGGCGCGGACTCCAGGGACGACATGCCGTACGTGTAGACGCGACCGTCCGCGGCGTCGACGGATCGCTGCAGGCCTTCGCCGTCGGCGGCGTACTTCAGCTCCGCGGTCACAACGAGGTCGTTCTCGCCCTGCAGGCCGGTCAGCGGGAAGCGGCCGCCGTCGAGCGCGCTGGCGTCGAGAGCCTGGCCGTTCAGTGCGACGCTGATCAGTCGCTCGGGTTTCACGTCCACCCAGCTCGTACTGCTGGTGGCCCCGAACCGGATCCGGCTGGTCGTGACGAACGTGTCCCCGTCACCGGTCAGGTCGAACGCGACCTCGTACGACCGCAGGGTCAGATCCGCCACCCGCTGCCGGGCCTCTTCAACTGTCAACGCGCGCATGGGTGCAACGCTATCTCTACGCCCCGGTCGCCTTCCGGCGCGCGGTGTCTGCTGCCAGCGAAGCAACGGCGCGGGTCTGGTCGTCCACCGCCCGCTCGAGCACTCCGGTGAGCAGGTCGAGGTCGTCCGGCTCGGCCAGGACGGTCAGCACGTTCAGTGCGCTGACGTGGTCGAAGCCGGCCGGGACGTCCGCGGCCGCCTCGACGGGCGGCCGGGTCAAGATCCCCACCGCGACCTGCCGTACCTCGTCGGCCATCGGTTCGAGCGGGTTTCCGCCACTCACCTGCGTGTACGCCGCAGCCACCTGGTACATGTTCAACGCCCGGCACACCATGCCGATGTTCTGACTGTGCAGCAACGCACCGAACGCCTGCAGGGGAATCGCCTCGTCCGGGTTCATACCCGAAACGCTAGTCGACGGGGTCGGGCTGGAAGAACCGCAGTACCTTCTGCGCGGCGTCCGGTCCGGAGATCATCTCCAACGCCATCGCGGAGAGCTTCGCGGCCTCGGTGCTGCGGGCCAGCATCACCGGCTCGTAGGCCGCCACTGCGGCGTCCAGATCGTCCGGATGAGCTGCGATCGCGAGGGCGAGCTCGGCTGCGTCCAGCATGGCCGCGTTCGCTCCTTCACCCACCGGCGGCATCAGATGCGCGGCATCGCCGAGCAGGGTGATCCCGGACCGGCGCGGCCAGGTCAGGCCGATCGGCAGTACGGCGATCTTGCGCACCACGAACGGCTCGTCGCAGGCACGCACCAGCCGCCCGAACCGGGGGTCCCAGCCGTCGACCAGCCGGGCAGCGTCCGTGCGCTCGTCGACCAGGTCCTCCGGGCCCTGCTGCGACAGGCTGACTCCGATGCTGCCGTCGCCGTGGCGCTGGGCGGACAGCCGCAGGTCGGGGCCGAAGACCCAGAAGTTGCCGCGGCCAACCATCTCGGCGAGCTCGGGTTGGGTGCGATCCGCGTCGTGAATGGAGCTGTGCAGCGCGATGGTCCCGGCGTACTCGGGCTCGGCGTCGGTCAGCAGCCGGCGTACCCGGGAGTTCGCGCCGTCGGCACCGACGAGCAGGTCGGCCTCCACCGGACTGCCGTCGGCGAAATGTACGACGTACCCGCCGGCGGACCGTGGCTCGGCGTGACTGAAGGCGCGACCCCAGCTGATCGTCCCGGCCGGGAGTGAGTCGACGAGCAGGTCGCGCAGGTCGGCACGGTCGATCTCCGGACGGGCCATCGGCGCATCGTCCGGGGTGTCCTGCTGGAACAGCAGCTTGCCGGTGTGATCCAGCATCCGATGGTCCTGCCCCTCGCGCCGCGCCGCGGCGAGGAACTCGCTCTCGAGCCCGGCCGCACGCAGGGCGAGCTGACCGGTGTCGGCGTGCAGGTCGAGCATGCCGCCCTGGGTCCGGGCCCGGCGGGAGGCATCCCGCTCGTAGACGACGGCATCAATGCCGTGGACCTGCAGCACCCGCGCGAGCGTCAGCCCGCCTGGACCGCCGCCGATGATCGCGATCATGACCAACTCCTTTCGATACACTGTATCGGCAATATACACCGTATCGAACGAGGCAATGTATCGTGCGACAGGTGGCAGACACTCCGTCGATCTGGGAGCGGCCCGAGCCGCCCGAGCGGCGGGCTCCCAGCCCGTTGAGCCGGGAGCGGATCGTCCGCGCCGCCGTGACGCTGGCCGACGCCGAGGGCCTCGAGGCCGTGTCGCTCCGCAAGGTCGCGGCGGAGCTCGATGCCGGCCCGATGCGGCTGTACCGCTACATCGGCACCAAGGACGAACTGCTCGACCTGATGGTGGACGCGGTGTACGCCGAGATTCCGCCACCGACCGGATCCGGCTGGCGCGAGGTGGCCCGGTCGTACGCGCACGGGATCCGGGCGGCCGGCTTGCGGCACGAGTGGCTCGCCGACCTGCTCGACGGCCGGCCGCGCTTCGGCCCGGCGGCCGTCACGCACGCCGAGGCGACGCTCACTGCGCTCCGGGCGGCCGGACTGCAGGAGATCGACACGATCATGAGCACGGTCGAGGTGCTCAGCACGTATCTTCGCGGGGCGCTTCGGACCGAGGTCGGCGAGCGACGCGCCGAACGCACCTCCGGTCTCGACGAGCGCGAATGGCAGCACGCGATGGCGCCACACCTGCTCGCGATGTTCGCCACCGGCGACTATCCGCTGATGTCCGAGGCAATGCACGACGCCGAGCACCGCAGCGCCACCGAGCGGTTCGATCAGGGACTGGGCTATCTCCTGGACGGCATCGAGCAGAGCCTCTCGGGCTAGCCAGTGGCGACCGCGTGCAGGTGGGTCGCGAGGAGGTGGGCGGGCTCGGGGGCGTTCGCGGCGTAGCAGAGCAGGTGCTGGCGAGTGGACCAGGAGTCCTGGAGCGGGCAGATCTCGACGGCGGTGCTGGCGTCGACGGCTCGACGGGGCACGATCGCGAGACCCGCGCCTGCGGTGGCGAGGGTGATCAGGGCGTGCAGGGTGGGTACGACGGTGCGGTAGCGCGGCGCCGGCGCGTGCGGTCCGAGGCGATCGTCCATCCACTGGCTGAGGGGCGAGTTCGGGACGAGGCCGACGAGCGGATGCTCGGCAACCTCGGCGTACGCGATCGAGGGTCGGCCGGAGAGGGTGCCGCCGGCCTGGCCGATCACGACCAGTGAGTCGTCGGCCAGCGGTTCGGTCCGCAACTGGGTCGGCTCGTCGTCGAGGATCACGCCGAGATCCGCCTCACCGGCCGCGAGCAGGCGGACGCTGCGGATCGTCCGGCGCTCGCTCACGTTCACGTCGTACTCCGGATGGTCGCGGAGGAACGTGGCGAGGGCGGCCGGGACGAGTTGGTGCATCGCGGACCCGCCGGCAACCAGGCGGATCGGTGCTGATCGCGACACGGCGTACGACGCGACCGCGCTGTCCAACCGGGTGGTCTCGGCGAGCACCTCGCGGGCGTGCCGGGCCAGGGTCGCGCCGGCCGGGGTCAGCCGGACACCACGGCGCTCGCGCACCAGCAGGGGTACGCCGGCCTGCGCTTCGAGCGCTCTGACCCGCGCACTCGCCGAAGGCAGACTGAGGTGCATCAGGCGCGCGCCGCCGGTGATCGAGCCTTCTGCAGCGACGTGGGTGAAGAGCCGGAGATCGTCGAGGTCGTACCGCATGGAACCAGCCTACGTCTCAGGCTAAGGCTGGCTACGGGGATCGCGCATTGTGGAGTGCGCGCCGAACCCGGATCCTCGAAGGGTGCTGCTGATCCTCCTGGCCGGTGTCGCGGCCGGCGCGCTGAACGCCGTCGGCGGTGGCGGGAGCTTCGTGGCCCTCGCCGCCCTGGTCGCCGCCGGGATGCCGCCGGTCACCGCGAACGCGACCACGACCGTCGCCCTGCTCCCCGGGAACGCGACCAGTGCCTGGGTCTACCGCCGCGAGATCGAGGGCCTGGCGGAGCCGTCGATCGGCTCGGTGACGCTGGCCAGCGTGCTCGGCGGGGCGATCGGCGCGGGGCTGCTGCTGTTGTTGCCGTCAGCATCCTTCGACGCGGCGGTGCCGTGGCTGCTGGCGTTCGCGACGGTCGTCCTGGTGTTCGGCCGACGGCTGACCGCGGCGCTGCGGCTCGGCCGGCCGGGGCCGGCGGTGATCCTGGCGGGGCAGTTCCTGCTGGCGATCTACGGCGGGTACTTCGGTGGCGCGGTCGGGTTGATGATGCTCGCGTTCTGGACCGCGACGACCACCCTCGACCCGGCGCGCGGGAACCCGCTGCGGGTCATCCAGGTCGCGGCCGTCTACCTGACCGCGGCGGTGATCTTCGTGTTCGCGGCCGACGTACTCTCACAGCCGTTGCACCTGGTCGCCTTGCTCGCGGGTGCGGTGATCGGCGGGTACGCCGGGGCGCATCTCGTCCGGCGACTGCCGCCGACGATGCTCCGCGGGCTGGTCCTCACCACGGCCGTCCTGATGACCGGGCTGTTCTTCGTGCGGGCGTTCGGATGAAGCCCGCACAGCTTGCGATGGCCTACCAGGCCTGCGAGGTCGCGGAGCTGGCGGCCGCGGCGGTCGAGCTGGACGATCCCGCGGAGGCCGCGGCGCAAGCGGCCCGGGTGCTCGCGGCGGCCCAGCAACTGGTTGCCGCCGCCAACCGTCTCGGCTCACGCGAGGTGCCTGGAGATCCTCTCCAGTTGTTCGCCTACGAACATCCCGAGGAAGCGGCCGAGGACGTGGCCGACTGGGTCAGCCGCCGTCCGTAGCGCGTCGGCCGCTCGGCGGCCGGCGCGGGAGCTGCTCGCGTTCCTTCCGCAGATAAAGACCGGCCGCGGTCGACACGCTCGTGAGCAGCCAGACCGCGACTCCCGCGTCGTCGGTGACACCGATGACCGGCAGCAGGTCCGGGAGGATGTCGATCGGCGAGACCAGGTAGACCATCGCCAGCAGCCAGAGGAACGTCCGGCTCTTCGGCAGGTCGGCGTACGTGCCCTGGCGGACGTCCCGGAGCAGCCGCGGCAGCGCCTTCGCGCGCTCGATCACGTTCCCGACCGGTACCGGCTCGCCGTTGGCGATCTTCCGCCGCCGGGCCCCCCGCCGGCGCACCACACCCAGCGCTCCGACTCCGGCGCCGATCAAGAGCAACCCGATCCCGACGGCAACGGCAGGTAGCCCGACAACGTCACCGTCCCGGAACAGCAACGTCAGTAGCCCGATCAGCCCGAGCAACCCACCGAAGTACACCATCTACCCACTGTAGAGGGCGGTTCAGCCGACCGGACTCAACGCAGCCAGGCGGGCGAGGTGGTCCGAAGTCAGTTCGAGCCCGGCGGCCGCGACGTTCTCCTCGAGATGCCCGATCGAGCTGGTCCCCGGGATCGGCACCACCACGGGCGACCGCTGCAGGAGCCAGGCCAGCGACAGTTGCGCGGCTGTCGCTCCGAGCTCGGCGGCGATCATCCCGAGGAGCTGCGAACCGGCGTGCTCACCGTGCGCGATCGGGACCCACGGGATGAACGCGATCCCCTCCGCCGTGCAGTAGTCGAGGACGTCCTCGTGCCGGCGATCGGTGAGGTTGTACCGGTTCTGCACGCTGACCACGTCGACGTACTGCCTGGCCTCGCGCAACTGCTGCACGGACACCTCGGACAGCCCTACATGCCTGACCTTGCCCTCGGCAACCAGCCGCGCCAGAGCACCGAGCTGGTCGGCGAACGGTACGGCGGGATCGACCCGATGCAGCTGCAGGAGATCGATGCGCTCGACCTGTAGCCGCCGCAGGCACTGCTCCGCGGCCTGCCGTAGGTACTCCGGCCGCCCGCACGGCGTCCATTCAGCGGGTGACGGGCGGGTGTGGCCGACCTTGGTGGCGATCAGCACGTTGTCGTAAGGATGCAGGGCCTGGGCGAGCAGCTCCTCGTTGGCGCCGATGCCGTACGCGTCGGCGGTGTCGATGAAGTCGACGCCGAGCTCGACGACGCGGCGGGCAACCTGGATCGCCTCGGTACGGTCGGCCGCCGGGCGGTACCCGGTCAGCCGCATCGCCCCGAAGCCCAACCGGTGCACGTCCAGCTCGCCGATCTTCAGTCGTGTGTTGTTCATGCGGCCAAGGGTCCGGCCGGCGTACGGCGCGCCTGAACTGATTTAGACTGAACTAAATGCTGACGCTCACCTTCACTGTCGCGGACCTGGCCCGGACACGGCTCGCGATGTCCCCGCTCTGGGAGGTCGTGGCGAGCATCCGACTGCTCAAGTCGCCCAGGCCGCACCCGTTCCACAGCAGGTGGGCGCGAGCAACCAGGGAGCGGCTTGCCGGGTCCGAACTCGACCTGCTGTTCGACCTGGTCGACCCGGCTGTCTGGTACCTGGCCGACTTCCTCACGCCGCCGCCGAACAGCCCGCTCCCCGATCTCGAGAGCGATCTCGGCGCACTCCGGCGGGTGTCGCCCGAGCAGGTCCGCGCCGATCTCGACGTCCTCGCGTACGCGCGCCGGCGTCCCTTCGGCTCGCTCGCCGAGGCACAGGTGCCGCGCCGGCTCCGCCGACCGAAGCCGGGAGAACTGCCGTCCCGACGAGTCGCCGAGTTGTACGCCGACCCGGCCGAGGGCATCGCGCGGCTGGTGGATCAGGTCACGACGTACTGGGAGCTCGCGATCGCACCGTACTGGGGGCGGATCCGCACCCTGCTCGACGGCGATCTGCTCTACCGCGGGCGACGGCTCGGACAGGCCGGACCAGCGGGCCTCTTCGAGGATCTCGCCGACGGTGTGCGGTGGCGTGACGGCACCCTCTCCATCCGGCACCGTCGCTTCCACGGCGAGCGGAACCTCACCGGCGAAGGACTCCTGCTCACCCCGTCAGCCTTCGTCTGGCCGACGGTCTACTCGAGCACGATCCCACCCTGGCAACCGACCCTCACGTACCCCGCCCGCGGCATCGCCACCCTCTGGGACGACTCGGCACGCCCCACACCGTCAGGCCTCGCCGCCGTACTCGGAAGCTCACGTGCCGGCCTTCTCGAGCAGCTCGACACACCCCGGTCGACCACGGAACTGGCCACCCGCACCCGCCTCACGCCGGGCGGCGTCTCCCAGCACCTGACCGCACTACGCGCCGCCGGCCTGGTCACTCGACACCGGTCCGGCCGCACGGTCTTGTATGCCCGCAGCAACGTCGCCGACGCGCTCCTCGACGCCAGCACCTGAAGTACACATTCACCAAGGGCGGGACGAGACCTCTGGCGGCACCTGATTCGACGGGCCGCCGCGCCACACCGCGAGAACCAGAGCCACGAAACTGACCGTGATCCGCGCCCGCTTCCCGGTCTTTACGTCATCAAGAGTCGCTTCGACGACCTCGCCGCGATGCTCGAGCACGTAGACCTTGTGCGACTCGACGAAGCCGAGCACGAAGAACACCACGGCCCCGACCAACGCCAAGGCCGCGTGGAGCTTCCGGTCCGGTCGGCGCGCACGCTCGGGCTGGTAGGGCTGGTACGGCTGGGTCGACATCGAGGCATGACGCTACCTGTTGTCAGGGTCGGCGAGCAGGCTCAGCTGGATCGGCGGCGCCGGAATTTGAAGGCGGCGGCGATGAGTAGACCGAGGACGCCGGCGCCGAACACCACGGCACTCTTCCAGTAGTCGAGGCTCCAGTCGGCGGCCTGCATCCGCTGGGGGTGCAGTGGATCGTAGACGACCTCGATCGGCTCACCCTTCTGGGCGTGCTTGTAGTTCTCGGTCCTGGCCCGCACCGTCGCGCCGTCCCTCGTCACGAACCGGACCGCGATGCGCGTGGTTCCGTGCTCATCGGTCGTCTTGTCCAGCACGGTCGCGGTGGCTACCTCGCCACGCTGCTTCAGCAAGTAGCTGTCCTTGACGTCGACCCAGCCCGCGACCGCGACCACGAGCGCAATGAACAGCAAGACCGCACTAACAGGCTCGAACCTCCAGCGCCGCTTCGCCGGCTCCTGAACCTCTTCCACTGTCGTACGACGTCTCCTCGGTCCGACCGGCTCCTAGCGGTTGTACGGCGTGGACAGGAGAGGGCGGGTGTTGGTGAGGACCTGCGCGTAGTTGGCGCGGATGGTGGTGGCGTCGACGGTGAGGGCGGGCTCGGGTTTGCCGACGGGGATCTGCCAGGTCGGCGGGGTGGCCGCGCCGGAGAGAGCCCAGGCGGCTTGGCGGGCGGCGCCCAGGGCGACGTACTCGGCCGGCTCGGGGAGGACGACCTCGGCGCCGAGGAGGGCCGGGGCGAGGGCCTGTACGGCGCGGGAGCGGGCGCCACCGCCGAGGAGCAGGACGCGGTGGACCGGCAGGCCCTGGTCGCGGAGCGCGTCGACAGCGTCGGCGAGGCCGCAGAGCAGGCCCTCGACCGCGGCGCGGGCCATCGTCGCAGGCTGCATGGTCGCGCGGGTGAGGCCGTAGATCAGGCCGGTCGAGTGCGGGAGGTCCGGCGTACGTTCGCCGTCCAGGAACGGCAGCAGGACCAGGCCGTCGCTGCCCGGTGAGGTGATCGCGGCCTCGTCGAAGGCGGACAGTTCCAGGCCGAGCATCTGCGCGGTCGCGGACATCACGCGGGCCGCGTTCAGCGTGCAGACGAGCGGCAGATACTCGCCGGTGGCGTCCGCGAAGCCGGCCACCAGGCCGGTCGGGTCGGCGGTCGGGTGCGTGGACCGTGCGAACGCCGTACCGCTGGTGCCGAGGGAGACGGCGACGTCGCCCGGCTGGAGGTCGAGGCCGAGCGCCGCCGCGGCGTTGTCACCGGTGCCGGCCGCGATCGCCGCGCCGAAGGAAGTCTGGCCGACGATCTCGGTCGGTCCCGCGACGCGCGGCAGCGCGAGTTGACGACCGAAGGCGAGCTCGACGAGGTCGGGCCGGTAGCTGTTCGTCGTCGGCGACCACCACCCGGTCCCGGACGCGTCCCCGCGATCGGTGGTGATCCCCTCGATCCCGTGCCGATCGGCGGCCAGCCGGTGCGTCATCCAGTCGTGCGGCAGTACGACGGCAGCCGCCCGCTGTGCCGCCTCTTTGTCGCGTACCCAGCGGAGCTTCGTGACGGTGAAGGACGGTACGGGGACAGAGCCGACCGCTTCGGCCCAGGCTTCCGGTCCGCCCAACTCCGCGATCAGGTCGGTGGTGGCGTCGGCGGAACTGGTGTCGTTCCAGAGGACGGCCGGGTGGACGACCTCACCGGAGTCGTCCAGCAGCACCATCCCGTGCTGCTGACCGCCGATCGCGACCGCCTCGACGCCGTCGAGCAGACCGGCGGAGGCGGTCTCCCACGCCTGCCACCACGCCTGCGGGTCGACCTGCGTCCCGTCCGGGTGCGGTGCCCGGCCCTCCCGCAGTACCGCTCCGGTCTCCGCGTCGCATACGACCACCTTGGTCGCCTGGGTGGAGCAGTCCACTCCGGCGACCAGCCTCAGCTCAGTCATGACCCCAACACTAGAGCGCTTCGAGGGTGGCGCGGGCGCCGATCTCGTGGAGCGACTTCAGAGCGGCCTTGTACGGCGTGACGAAGTGCTCGTCCGACGCCAGGTCCCCGAACAGGTCCGGATCCGAGATGAACACCAGCGGGTCCTCGCGGTTGTGCTGCGCCCGCTCGACGAGCTTGTCGCGCAGCCGGTCCACGACCTCGATCGGCTGCCCCTGCTCGTCGACGCCCTCGGCGTACCGCGCCCAGGACGCGACCACGAGCACCGACCGCTTGATCTCCCGCCCGGCCGCGAGCTGCTCGCGCACCACCGGCAGCAACCACTTCGGGATCCGGTCCGAGCTCTCCGCGCACAGCCGCGCCAGCGTGTCGCGTACTTCGGGATTCGCGAACCGCTCGATCAGTTGGTGCTTGTAGCGGTCCAGGTCGACCCCGGGCACCGGCGGCAACGTCGGCGTACCTTCGTGGTCCATGTAGCCGAGCAGGAAGTCGACGTACAACTTGTCCTGGCAGACCTCGTGCGCGTACCGGTACCCGTCCAGGTACCCGAGGTAGCACAACGCCTGATGCGAGGCGTTCAGCAGTCGCAGCTTCATGAACTCGTACGGCTCGACGTCCTCGACGATCTGGACGCCGACCTCCTCGTACGGCGGCCGCTCGCCGCCGAAGTCGTCCTCGAGCACCCACTGCGTGAACGGCTCGCACACCACCGGCCAGCCGTCCTCGACCCCGAACCGCTCGGCCAGCGCCTCCCGGTCGGCGTCCGCGGTGACCGGCGTGATCCGGTCGACCATGCAGTTCGGGAACCGCACCTCGTTCTCCAGGAACTCGGCCAGCTCCAGATCCTTCAGGCGCGCGAACGACGCCAGCATCTTCCGCGCCACGTGCCCGTTGCCCGGGATGTTGTCGCACGACATCACGGTGAACGGCGGTACGCCGGCCTCGCGCCGCCGGCGCAGCGCCTCGACGATGAACCCGAACGCGCTCCCAGGTGTCGCGCCCGGCGCGAGGTCCGCGGCCAGCGCCGGATCCGAGGCGTCGAGCTCGCCCGTCACCTGGTTCACGTGGTACCCGCCCTCGGTGATCGTCAGCGAGACGATCCGGGTCGCCGGATCGACCATCCGGTCCAGGACCGCGGACGGGTCGTCCGGCGCGAACAGGTAGCCGACGATCGACCCGATCACCCGCGGCTCGAGCGTCCCGTCCGGATGTTTGATCACGAGCGTGTACAGCGAGTCCTGGGCGGCCAGTACGTCGGCCATCCGCCGATCGTGCGGCAGCACGCCGACGCCGACGATCCCCCAGTCCAGGGCCTTCCCGTCGTTCATCAGCCGGTCCAGGTACATCGCCTGGTGCGCCCGGTGGAACCCGCCGACGCCGAAGTGCACGATCCCCGGCGTCACCGCCGTACGGTCGTAGCAAGGCACGTCGACGTCATTGCGCAGAGCATCGAGTGCGGCAGCTGCCAGCCTCACTTGACCGCCCCCAGCGACAGACCCTGGACGAGCTTGTCCTGGGCCGCGAACCCGGCGATCAGCACCGGCAACGACACCACGATGGACGCGGCACAGACTTTGGCGAGGAACAATCCTTGACTGGTCACGAACCCAGTCAAGAACACCGGAGCCGTCTGCGCCACCGTGCCGGTCAGCACCCGGGCGAACAGCAGCTCGTTCCAGCTGAAGATGAAGCAGATCAGCGCGGCCGAGGCAATCCCCGGCGTGACGATCGGCGCCACCACGGAGCGCAGCGTACGGATCAGGTTCGCCCCGTCGACCGAGGCCGCCTCGAGGATCTCCACCGGCACCTCGGACAGGAAGCTGCGCAGCATCCAGACCGCGATCGGCAGGTTCATCGAGGTGTACAGGATGATCAGCAGCCAGATGTTGTCCAGGAACCCGACCGACTGCGCGAACAGGTAGATCGGCAGCAGGCCGGCGACCACCGGCAGCATCTTCGTGGACAGGAAGAAGAACAGCACGTCCGTCCACTTCTTCACCGGCCGGATCGACAGCGCGTACGCCGCCGGGAACGCGAGCAGGATGACGAGCACCGTGGACAGGATGCTCGCGGTCAGCGAGTTCGCGATCGACGGCCATGGCCCGGTGTCGAAGAACGACTTGTACCCGGCCAGGGTCAGCGGCGCGCCCAGGTCGGGCGGGTTCTTCGCCGCGTCCTCCTCGGTGTGGAACGAGGTCAGCAACATCCACACCACTGGCAGCACGAACAGGATCCCGACGATCCACGCCAGCCCGCCCAGGAAGAACCCACCACCACGACTCTTCTTCCCGGTAACGATCGTGACCTGACCGCTCATCGTCCGGTCTCCTCTCGGAACAGCGTGGACACCGAGCGCAGCGCGAGGGTGGCGATGGCGATCGTGCCGATCACCACGATCACACCGGCCGCGGAAGCCCGGCCGTAGTCGTGCGCGGTGTAGAAGGTCTGGTAGATCGTGTACGGGAGGTTCGCCGTACCGAGACCGCCGGACGTGATCGTGAAGACCGCGTCGAAGTTCTGTACGACGTAGATCGACCCGAGCAGCGCGGACAGCTCCAAGTACTGGCGCAGGTGCGGCAGCGTCATGTAGCGGAAGATCTCCCACTGGTTCGCGCCGTCGATCCCGGCCGCCTCGATGACGTCCAGCGGACGGCTCTGCAGACCGGCCAGCAGGATCAGCATCATGAACGGCGTCCACTGCCAGACCAGCGCGAAGATGATCGACCACAACGGCTGGTTGCTGATCCAGTCCGGCTGCGGCGCGTTGTCGCCGAACAACCACTTCAGCACGCCGTTGAACAGACCGTACGTCGGGTTGTAGAGCGCGTGCTTCCACAACAGGGCAGCGGCCACCGGGACGACCAGGAACGGCGTGATCATCATCGTCCGGACCGCGCCCCGGCCGCGGAACTTGCGGTCCAGCAGCAGCGCGATCAGCAGCCCGAACACCAGGCTGAGCAGGACGACGCCCGCGGTCAGCACGACCGTCACCCAGATCGCGTGCCGGGTGTTCGCGTCGGTGAGCACCCGGCGGAAGTTGTCGATCCCGGCGAAGCCGCGCTCGTCGGGGTAGTACGCGTTCCAGTCCATGAAGGACACGACGATCGTGACCACGAACGGCAGCTGGGTCACGATGATCATGAACACCAGCGCGGGCAGCAACGGACCCCGCCGGGCCCAGTCGCCGGTCCTGCGCATCAGCGTGCCTTCGGAGCCCGGCGGCGGCGTTGCCCGCCGGGACGCCTTGGTGTCAGGTTTCGCTTCGACAGACATGACCCGGCCCCTTACTTCGCTTGCCGCGAGCGGTACCGCTCAGCGACGTCGTCGGCGAGCACCTGCCCGCGTTTGAGTGCCTCGTCGACGCTCATCCGTCCCGCGATCGCCGAACTCACGTCCTGACTGACCTGGGTCCCGAGGTCCGGGAACTCCGGGATGTCGATGAACTGGATGCCCGGCGCCGGCCGCGGCTGGGTGCCCGGGTCCTTCGGATCCGCGTTCTCGATCGCGCTCTTGGTCGGCTCCGCGAACGCCGACGCCTCCTTGACGTACTCCGGGATCTCGTACGTCGACGCGCGTTTGCCGGCCGGAACGTTGGACCAGCCAACCTTCTCGCCGACGAGCTTCTCGTAGTCCTTGCCGGACGCCCAGGAGATGAACTTCCAGGCGTTGTCCTTCTTCTTCGAGGCTTCCTGGATGCCCCACGCCCACGCGTACAGCCAGCCGGAGCTGTCGGTCTTCACGACCGGTGCGGGCGCGTAGCCCATCTTGCCCTTGACCGGCGAGTTCGGCGCCTCGAGCGAACCGGCCGCCGACGTGGCGTCGTACCACATCGCGACGTTGCCCTGGATGGTGTTGTTCAGGCACTCGGTGAAGCCCGCCTGCGGCGCGCCCGCCTCACCGTGCGCGCGGACCAGGTCGACGTAGAACTTGGTCGCCTCGGTGAACTCCGGCGAGTTGACCTGCGCCTGCCAGTCCTGCGTGAACCAGGTGCCGCCGAAGGTGTTCACCACCGTCGTGAGCGGCGCGAACAGCTGACCCCAGCCGGGCTGGCCGCGCAGACAGATACCGCGCATCCCCGGCTGCGCGTTGTCGACCTTGGCCGCGATGTCCGCGACCTCCTGCCAGGTCGGCTTCGCCGGCATCGTCACGCCCTTGGCCGCCAGGATGTCCTTGCGGTACATGAGGAACGACGACTCGCCGTAGAACGGTTCGCCGTAGATCTTGCCGTCGTCCGCGCTCATCGACTCTGTCATCGGCTTCAGTACGTCGTCCTGGTCGAACGACGAATCCTTGTCGATGTAGTCCGACAGCGGCGCGATCCACTTGCTCTTGGCATAGATCGGGATCTCGAAGTTGCTCACCGACGCCACGTCGTACTGACCGGCCTGGCTGGAGAACTCCTGGCTGATCTTGTCCCGGACGTCGTTCTCCGGCAGCACGGTGAAGTTCACCTTGATGCCGGTCTGCTTGGTGAAGTTGTCGGCGGTGAGTTTCTGCAGATCGACCATCTGCGGGTTGTTCACCATCAGCACGTTGATGCTGTCCTCACCACCGCCGCCTGCTCCGCCTCCCCAGCCCGCACAGCCGGTGGTCACGCTCACCAGGAACGCGACGCCGACCGCTCCGATGCGTTTGCGCCTACTCAGCACGGTTTCTCCCTTGCTGGTCCGCTCATTTGAGCACGCCTCTGCTCACAGCACGAGTAGACCGGGAAGGGGCTTGACCTGTCAAGACTCTGTGCAACACTTGGGTCCGTTGATGCTCATATGAGCGGGGAGGCGTTGATGGAATCCTTCGGGCCGGCACAGCTGGTGCTGACGGCGTCGATCGCGCGGCGGTACTACGTCGACGGCCGGTCGAAGGTGGAGATCGCGGACGAGTTCCGGCTCAGCCGGTTCAAAGTCGCGCGATTGCTCGACCAGGCGCGCAGCAGCGGGCTGGTGCGGATCGAGATCAGCCACCCCGGCGCCATCGATCTCGACCTGTCCGCCCGCCTGCAGGAGGCCTTCGGTCTGCGCCGGGCGATCGTGGTGGACACCCCCGAGGTCGACGAGCCCGCGTTGCGCACGCAGCTCGGCAAGGCCGCGGCGGATCTGCTGTCGGAGATCGTCACGCCCGAGGACGTGCTCGGGCTCGCGTGGGCGCGTGCGGTGACCGCGATGACCGAGCAGCTGACCTCACTCGCCCCGGTGCCGGTCGTCCAGTTGACAGGCGCGCTGACCCGCCCGGACGTCGAGGCGAACTCGGTCGAGCTCGTCCGTCACACCGCGCGCCTGTCGGGCGGTCCGGCGTACCTGTTCTATGCGCCGCTCGTCGTGCCGGATGCCGCCACGGCGCGCGCGTTGCGGCAGCAGCCGGAGGTCGCGGAGGCGATCAGCCACTTCGACTCGGTGACGAAGGCGGTCGTCGGGCTCGGGTCGTGGTCGGCCGGCCAGTCGACGCTGTACGACGCGATGGACGAGAAGGCCTGTGAACAGTTGCTGCGCCGCGGGGTCGTGGCGGACATCTCGGGTGTTTTCGTGGACGCGGACGGCGTACCGGTGCAGAGCCGGGTCACCGAGCGGGTGATCGCGATCAACGCCGAGCAGATGGGCAAGATCGACGAGGTGATCGCGATCCCGTACGGGCTCGCGAAGGTCGCCGCGGTGCGGGCCGCCGTACGCAGCGGGCTGGTGAACGCGATCGTTACCCACGCACCCCTGGCGAAGGCCCTGCTGCAACAGTCAGACTGACCGGCGATGCCTGCTGCTGAGGTCGAGCTGGTCGGAGGTACGGCGAACCGCGGGTTGGTGGTGCGGGTCGGAGATACCGTCCGGCGGCCGCTGCGCGCCAGTAGTACGGCGACGCATGCGCTGCTGCAGCACCTGGAAAGCGTCGGATTCAAGGGCGCGCCGGCGTTCCTCGGCGTGGACTCACAGGGGCGCGAGGTGCTCTCGTACCTGTCCGGGGAGACCGTGACAGCGCCGTACCCCTCCTGGTCGATGACGGACGAGGCGCTCGACAGCGTGGCGGTACTGCTGCGGTCGTACCACCAGGCAGTCGCGGACTTCCGGCCCGCCGGGCTCAAGTGGGCCGAGCCGGTGCCTGCCGGCTACGTGACCGGTTTGATCAGCCACAACGACCCGAACCTCGACAACGTGGTGTTCCGGGACGGTGTCGCAGTCGCACTCATCGACTTCGACCTGGCCGGACCGGGATCGGCCCTGTGGGACGTCGCAACCGCCGTACGGCTGTGGGCTCCCTTGCGCCCGGATGCGGACATCCACGACGTACGGCGCGGGCAGTCGCTCGCCCGTCTCCGCCGCTTCGCGAACGCCTACGGCCTGACCGACACCGACCGCCTCCGCCTGGTCGACGCCGCCGCCGACAACCACATCTGGTGCATGGACTACGTCCGCCGAGGCTCCGAAGCCGGCCACCCCTGGTTCCACCAACGCTGGACCACCGGCGAGGCCGAACTCACCGACCGCACCAACCGCTGGTTCACCCAGTCGGAGGCCACACTCCGTCAGGCTCTTCTGGGTTGAGCTCCCGCTCCGCCTCTTCCCTGCCCTCGTAGTACTTCTCCTGCAGCCGCTTGACGAACGGCGGGATGAAGATCGACACGATGCTCGGAAAGTTGCCCCAACCGTCGTCGCCCAGCGCGTACACCACCAACTCAGCACAGACCAGGGCGATCACCACGATCCAGCCGCTCCGGCAGATTCGTGGCCCTTCGTCGGACCTCAGCCCGCGCCGCGTGACTGCTCCGATGCCGAACATGACCCCGATGAGCAGGAACACAGTCCCCCGCGCGATCAGGTACCACTGGTCGGCACCGGAATAACTGCCGTACCCGCGAAAGACGAGCACCGCGGACACGACCGCGCCTGCCGCCATCACAGCGTAGAACGCGGCACCCAGCTTCATTTTCGGCACAACTGGTTATCGCGGGTGGGGATTGGCCGTTACTGCACGAAGTGGAAGAGAATGTGCCGGTGCGTTCACGGGTGGTGTTGCTGGCGGGGCCTTCGGGGGCGGGGAAGTCGCGTCTGGCGGAGCACGTCGGGCTGCCCGTCGTACGGCTGGACGACTTCTACCGGGACGGCGACGACGAGGCGATGCCGCGGTCGCCGCTCGGGATCGTCGATTGGGACGACCCACGCTCCTGGGACGGGGACCGTGCGGTCGCGGCTCTGGAGCAGTTGTGTACGACGGGAACCGCCGAGCTCCCGATCTACGACATCGCGGCCGACGGCGCTGTCGGTCACCGACCGGTCACCACCGGCGATTCGCCGCTGATCGTTGCTGAAGGCATCTTCGCCGACCAGATCACCGGCGCGCTCCGCGACCGCGACCTGCTGGCGACCGCGATCTGCGTGTACCACCACCGCGTCGTCACGTTCGTCCGGCGGTTCCAGCGGGATCTCCGCGAGCACCGCAAACCCCCGCTGACGCTGCTCCGCCGCGGCCTGCTGCTGCTCCGCGACGACCCGCAGGTGGTCCGCCGCTGCGTCGCCGCGGGCTGCGAACCCATGCATCCGAAGGCCGCCCGCGCCCGGATCGAGACGCTTCTCACGCAGGCGACGTCTCAGTAATACAAGGTTGTTCGCCTGAAGTTCACCAACTTCTGTTGGTATCGGGGCCACCATCGGATGCACTCGGGGGCGAGTGGCCGAACGGAGAGGGACCCGTGAGACGGAATGCGTCAGGCGTTGCCGTTGTAGTGAGCGCAGTACTGCTGGGTGTGACCGCCTGTGGGAGTGAGGACGGCGCGTCGGCGAGTGCTGCCCAGACCCCGGCGGCCAAACACTCCGCGCTGTCCGGCATGGCGGACAAGTCGCCGAAGAGCGTCCTCGCCGGACTCGCCGCGCTCCCCCGCGGGTACGTCGCGGATCCGCGCAACGTCACCGGCCCGTTCACCGCGTCGTCGTACCTGAACACCTGGTCCGCCGATCCGGCGCTGGACCGCGCCCTGCTGCTGAACGCGAGCTTCGTCGAGGGGTACCGGGCGACCCGGCTCAGCCCCGACAAGAAGAAGCGCTACACCGTGCAGCTCTTCAAGACCGGCTCGCCCGCCAAGGCGCAGGCCCTCCAGAAGGGCCTGTGGAGCCAGGACGTCCACGACCACCCGTTCACGATCCCGAACGCGCTTTCCGACGCCAGCGTCGAGTACGACGGCAGCACCGACCAGTCGGTCGCCATCGCCGAAGCCAGCCTCGCCGTAGGCCCGATCGTCGTAGAACTCACCGTCCGCGAAACCAGTGCCCTCGGCAGCGAACTGACGCCCGACACCACCCTCATCACCGCACTGGCCAAAGAACAACACACCCGCCTGCCCACAACCTCCAGCTGACCCTCAGGACGGCGACACAGAGCGGGACAACCGGCTCTTGTGACCGACGCATGGGTGGTCGACAGGCCCCAGGGCGGCGCCGGCCTTGCTGTGATCTGCAGCTCGACAGGACGTGTCGGATGGCCGGGTAGTGCACCTGAGCGTGAACGCGCCCGTGCGTACAGCGTCTCACCGGTGCACTACCTGTCGAGCTTGCACATCACCCCGCCGCGAGCAGCCGAGCCGCCACCAACCCGATCACCCAGCCGGCCACCCGGTGCGGAGAGCCGGATATCCCCTCGTGGGCAAGGCTCTCGTCGTGCCCGGTCAGGCCGGCCGGTGGGACGGACCGGGCGGTGCATGCCGCGTGCGGTGCGGTGCGGGCGGTGGTGTGGTGGCTGTCACGTCGGCCTGCGGCAGCTGTCGTGGCGGGGAGTGAAGTCGTCGCTATATGCAACTTTATTTCCCCGCGCCCACAACCTGTCCACCAAAAGTGGACAGGCCCCGGGGCGGAAGAACGGTGAGGTCAGGCGGTGATGCGGTCGATGACCAGTGGGCCTGGCTGGTGGGAGTCGGCGACGGCGACTGCGTCTGTGAGGGACTCCAAGGCCCGCTCGATGCGGCTCGGGTCGTCGGTGTGCAGGGTGAGGAGTGGCTGGCCCTCCTGGATGCGGTCGCCCGGCTTGGCGTGCATCTCCACGCCGGCGACCGGCGACACCGGGTCCTCCTTGCGTGCGCGGCCTGCGCCGAGGCGCCACGCCGCGACACCCACCGCGAGGGCGTCGAGCTTGGACAGTACGCCGGACGACGGGGCCGGTACGACGTGCTGCTCGGGAGCGACCGGGGGCTCGGCGGACGGGTCTCCGCCCTGGGCCGAGATCATCGCCCGCCAGGCGTCCATCGCCGTACCGTCGCGAAGCTTCTCGGCCGGGTCGACGCCGGTGACCCCGGCCGCGGCGAGCATCTCGTTGGCCAGGGCAACGGTCAGCTCGACGACGTCGGCAGGTCCGCCACCGGCCAGTACCTCGACCGATTCGCGAACCTCCAAGGCGTTTCCGGCCGTCAGCCCCAGTGGGACGGACATGTCGGTGAGCAGGGCAACGGTCTTCACGCCCGCATCGGTGCCCAGGGCAACCATGGTCTCGGCGAGCTCGCGGGCGTCCGTCAGGTCCTTCATGAACGCGCCGGATCCGACCTTCACGTCCAGCACCAGCGCGCCGGTGCCTTCGGCGATCTTCTTGCTCATGATCGAACTGGCGATCAACGGGATCGCCTCGACCGTACCGGTCACGTCGCGCAGCGCGTACAGCTTCTTGTCCGCCGGCGCCAGACCGTCACCGGCCGCACAGATCACCGCGCCGACGTCCTCGAGCTGTTGCATCAGCTCGTCGTTCGACAGCGACGCCCGCCAGCCCGGGATCGACTCCAGCTTGTCCAGTGTGCCGCCGGTGTGGCCGAGCCCCCGGCCGGACAGTTGCGGTACGGCGACCCCGCAGGCCGCCACCAACGGGGCCAACGGCAACGTGATCTTGTCGCCGACGCCACCGGTCGAGTGCTTGTCGGCGGTCGGCCGGGACAGCTTGCCGAAGTCCATCCGCTCGCCGGACGCGATCATCGCCGCGGTCCAGCGGGCGATCTCGCGCCGGTTCATCCCGTTCAGCAGGATCGCCATCGCCAGCGCGGACATCTGCTCGTCGGCGACGTCGCCCTTGGTGTAGGCGTCGATCACCCAGTCGATCTGCCCGTCGCTCAGCTCGCCCTTGTCCCGCTTGGCCCGGATGACATCCACCGCGTCGAAACTCATCATTCCTCCAGAAACTCGGGCCCGAACGCGTCCGGCAGCAGTTCGCGCAGCGGCCGGATCCCGGTCGCGGTCTCGATCAGCAGCCCCGGGCCGCCGTTCTCGTGCAGCAACTGCCGGCACCGTCCGCACGGCGTCAGCAGGTGCTCGTGCTGATCCACACAGGTGAACGCGACCAGCCGGCCACCTCCGGTCCGGTGCAGGTCCGACACCAGCCCGCACTCGGCGCACAGCGTCAAGCCGTACGACGCGTTCTCCACGTTGCACCCGGCAACGATCCGTCCGTCGTCGACGTACGCCGCGGCGCCCACCGGGAAGTGCGAGTACGGCGCGTACGCGCGGTGCATCATGTCGACGGCAACCGCGCGCAACGCCGGCCAGTCGACCTCACTCGGTGACGTAGGGCTCACCGTCCGCCTTAGGTGCTCTGACCCGGCCGACCAGGCCCGCGACCGCGATGATGGTGGCCAGGTACGGCGCCATCAGCAGCAGCTCGCCCGGGATCGGGGTCTGGATGATCTGCAGCTGGGACTGCAACTGCGTCGCGAACCCGAAGAACAGCGCCGCGACCATCGCACCGATCGGGTGCCAGCGGCCCATGATGAGCGCCGCCAGCGCGATGAACCCGTTGCCGGCGGTCATCTCCTTGCTGAACGAACCGGCATACCCGACCGTGAAGAAGGCGCCACCGAGCCCGGCCAGCACGCCTGCCCAGAGGACCGCGGAGTACCGGACCCGCTTCACCTTGATGCCGACCGTGTCGGCCGCCTTCGGGTGCTCGCCGACCGCGCGGACCCGCAGGCCCCACCGGGTCTGGAACAGCACGAACGTGACGACCGCGACCGCGAGGTAGGTCAGGTAGACCAGGACCGTCTGGTTGAACAGGATCGGCCCGATGAACGGGATGTCGGCCAGGCCCGGGATCTTCACCGCGGACAGCACGTTCGGCGTATTCAGTTTGTCCGCATCCTCCTGCAGGAACTGGTCGAACAGGTACCCGGTGATACCGGACGCGAACACCACCAGTACGACGCCCAGGACGACCTGGTTGACCAGGTACTTGATCGAGAACACGGCCAGCAGCCAGGCCATCACTACGCCGCTCACGGCGGCCGCGATCAACGCCGCCGCCGCGCTGTTCGTCGTACTCGAGACCACCGCGGCCGTGAACGCGCCGACCAGGAACTGGCCCTCGATCGCGATGTTGATGACCCCGGCCCGCTCGCACAGCACACCGGCGAGCGCGCCAAGGATCAGCGGGGTGGCGAAGTTCAGCGTGCCCTGGAACTGGTTGGCCAGCGGGAAGGTCTTGCCCGCGGCCGCCCAGCACAGGAACGAGCCGATGAAGCAGATCCCGAGCAGGGCAGCCAGGTAGCCGGAGTACGACTGCGGGACCCGGC
The DNA here is from genome assembly GCF_004331345.1 of Kribbella soli. Taxonomy (GTDB): domain Bacteria; phylum Actinomycetota; class Actinomycetes; order Propionibacteriales; family Kribbellaceae; genus Kribbella; species Kribbella soli. The sequence goes on from NZ_SJJZ01000004.1 coordinate 272,588, forward strand.
GCAGCAGATACGCCCCCGCGGCGATCACACCGAGGATGCCGAGCACCAGCGCGGTGAACTGCGCGGGGACGCCGAGCAGGTTGTTCTGCAGGTCGCCGGAGACCAGCTGGAACGTCGCCTTGCCACCGTTGGTGAAGATCGCCAGGCCGAAGCCGATCAGGGCGAACACCAGCATCACCCCGCCGACCCGCAACCGGCGGGTCCGGTCGGCCGGAGCCTCGATCGCCGCCGGCGCGGGCGGACGAACCGTGTCCGCAGTCGTCTCGCTCATCCGTTCCAGCCTTTCGCGAGGACCGCACCCACTCCGCGTTCCTTCGGCAGGAACGGGAAGATCGAACGCACCAGCGCCGGAGCCGCGACGAACAGCACGATCACGGCCTGCAGGACGGTGGTCAGGGTCAGCGGGGTCTGGGTGATCAGCTGCATCTGCAGACCGCCCGCGTTCAGCGCGCCGAACAGCAATCCGGCCAGCACGGTGCCGAGCGGCGTACCGCGTCCGAGCAGAGCGACCGTGATCGCGTCGAACCCGACCGAGGCAGCGACGCCGTCGGTCAGCGGCAGGTCGGTGCCCAGCACCTGCTGGGTCCCGGCCAGACCGGCCAGCGCTCCGGCCACCACCATGGCAATGATGTACGCGCGGCCGACCGACATCCCCGCGGTCCGGGAGGCGTCCGCGTTCGCACCGACCGCGCGGAGCTCGAAGCCGATGGTCGATCGGTTGAGCAACCACCAGACGAAGACCGCGGCCAGCAACGCCACAAGGAAGCCGAGGTGCAGCCGGGTGTCGCCGAACTGCGGGTACTGCGCGTTGGAGTTGACGACCGGCGAGATCGGGTCGGTCCGCCCGGGCCGCCGGAAAGCACTTGTCGTGAGCAACCACTGGAGCAGGTAGATCGCCACGTAGTTCAGCATGATCGTCACGATCACCTCGTGGGCACCGGTTCGCGCCTTCAGCACGCCGACCACGCCACCCCACAGCGCGCCACCGATCAGGCCGGCGATCACCGCGAGAACGAGGTGCAGAACAGGCGGCAGGTCCCACGCGAATCCGACGTACGCGGCCAGGATGGCGCCGACGATCAGCTGACCCTGGGCACCGATGTTGAACAACCCGGTGCGGAAGGCGAGCGAGACCGCGAGACCGCCACAGATCAGCGGCGTTGCCTGGGTCAACGATTCGGTGATCGGGGTGACCCCACCCAGTGCGCCGACGGCCAGCGCCTTGTAGGCCTCGCCGACCGCGCTCACGGCCGCGGAGACGGTGTCCATCGGCGCGGCGCCGAAGTACCCGACGGCCGTCTTCACCTGGTCGTCGCCGACGATGATCAGGATCGCGCCGACCAGCAGGGCCAGCACGATCGCGCTCAGCGAGACCAAACCCTGGATCGCCCACGACGGCAGGCCGGACCGCTGCGGTTCCCGCTGCGGCGCGGGCGCGGCCGGCGCCGGCTCGACGGTTGTGTCTGTGCTCATCTAGATGGTTCCCAACGTGGTCGGGTTCTCGATCGCGACTTCGTGCGCCTCGGACTTGGAGGCACCGGCCATCATCAGGCCCAGCTCGTCGCGCGGGGTGTCGGCCGGGACGACGCCGACCACCTTGCCGCGGTACATCACCGCGACCCGGTCGGTCAGCGCCGCGATCTCGTCCAGCTCGGTGGACACGATCAGTACCGCGGTGCCGTTGTCGCGTTCCTCGACGATCCGGGCATGCAGGAACTCGATCGAGCCGACGTCCACGCCGCGGGTCGGCTGGGACGCGACCAGCAGCTTCAGCGGGCGGGACAGCTCGCGGGCCAGCACCACCTTCTGCTGGTTGCCACCGGACAGCGACGACACCGGCTGGTCGATCCCCTGGGTGCGGATGTCGAACTCCTCCACCCGGGCCTGCGCGTTCTTCTCGATCTCGTCGGTCCGCAGTGCCAGCCCGTTGCCGAACGGCGCCTGGCGGAACAGGTCGAGGACCAGGTTCTCGGCGACCGTGAACGGGCCGACGAAGCCGTCGTGGGCACGGTCCTCGGGGACGTAGCCGATGCCGGCGTCCAGCCGCTGTCGCGTCGAACGTCCGGTCAGGTCGTCGCCGTCCAGCGAGATCTTGCCGGCCGCGATCGGAGTGAGCCCGAGCAGCGCCTCGGCCAGCTCGGTCTGGCCGTTGCCCTGGACACCGGCCACCGCGAGGATCTCGCCGGCCCGCACCTCGAGGTCCACACTGTCGACAGCGGTGAACCCACGCTCGTCGATCACGGTCAGCCCCTCGACCCGCAGTACGACGTCCTTCGGCTGGGCCGGCTCCTTGTCGACGACCAGGTCGACGGCGCGGCCGACCATCAGCTCGGCCAGCTCTTCCTCGGACGCGGACGGCTCGGCGTCGCCGACGACCTTGCCGCGGCGGATCACGGTGATCTTGTCCGCGATCGCCTTGACCTCTTTGAGCTTGTGGGTGATGAAGACGATCGACGTGCCGTTCTCCTTGAGCTGGCGCATCACGCCGATCAGCTCGTCGATCTCGGCCGGGGTGAGCACCGCGGTCGGCTCGTCCAGGATCAGCACGCTGGCGTCGTTGGTGAGCGCCTTGATGATCTCCACCCGCTGCTGCACGCCCACCGGGATGTTCTCCACCAGCGCCTCGGGGTCGACCTCGAAGCCGTACCGGTCGGACAGCTCGGTGACCAGCGCGTGCGCCTTCTTCCGGTCCAGTACGCCGCCGGCCCGGGTGTTCTCCCGGCCGAGCATGATGTTCTCGGCGACCGTGAACACCGGGACCAGCATGAAGTGCTGGTGGACCATGCCGATACCGTGCTTGATCGCGTCGCTCGGCGAGGTGATCTGCACCTTCTCGCCGTCGATCACGATCTCGCCCGAGTCGGGCTGCAGCAGCCCGTAGAGCATGTTCATCAACGTGCTCTTGCCGGCCCCGTTCTCACCGAGCAGGCAGTGGATCTCACCCGGCTCGATGACCAGGTCGATGTGGTCGTTGGCGACCAGCGAGCCGAAGCTCTTGGTCAGGCCGGACAGCTCGAGATGCATGCGGGCAGCCTTCCCTCTCAGACGGAGAGCCAGGAAGGCGTGACCTGTAGGTCTGCCTTCCTGGCTCGCACCGTACTACGCGGTGTGTCAGGACGCCTTCGGCTGCGCCTTCGACGCGACGGTGATCTTGCCGCTGACGATGTCAGCCTTGATCTGGTCCAGCTCGGTCTTCACGTCCGCCGGGACCTTGCTGTCGAACTCGTGGAACGGCGCCAGCGACGTACCGCCGTTCTCCAGCGTGCCGGTGAACTGGGTGTTGTCGAACTTGTTGTCGACAACGGACTCGATCGCGTCCTGGACGGCGACGTCCATACCCTTCTGGACGCTGGAGATCAGCACCGAGCAGTACTCCGCCGCGCTCACGCAGCCGTCGGTGTCGACCCAGATCGCGTTCACCTTGCCGCTGCTGGCCTTGGCCGCCTGCAGACCGCCCAGACCGGCCGGGCCGGCCACCGGGAAGATGATGTCGGCGCCCTGGGTGATCAGGTTCTGCGCGTTGGTCTGGCCCTTGGCCTTGTCCTCGAAGTCGTTGGTGAACAGGCCGGTCTGCTTCGCGTCGTCCCAGCCGAGCACCTGGACGTTCTTCGACTTCTGCGTGTTGTAGTACTTCACGCCTTCGGCGAAGCCGTCCATGAAGATGGTCACCGTCGGGATCTTGATACCGCCGAAGGTGCCGACCTTGCCGGTCTTGCTCATCGCCGCGGCCAGGTAACCGGCCTGGAAGCTGGTCTGGGCGGTGTTGAAGAGCAGCGGCTTCAGGTTCGGGATCTCGCCGACCTTGGCGGTATCCGGAGCCGAGTCGACGATGGCGAACTTGATGCCCGTGTTGGCCTTGGCCGCCTTCTCGGTGGCGTCCTCGAGCTTGAAGCCGACGGCGACGATGACGTTGCACTTGGCGTTGACCATCGCGGTCATGTTGGTCGGATAGTCGTTGTCCGACTTGGACTCCGCCTTGACCTCGGTCAGGCCCTTGGCCTTGACGGCGTCCTGCAGACCTTTGTACGAGGTCTGGTTGAACGACTTGTCGTCGAACCCGCCCGAGTCGGAGACCATGCAGGCCTTGAAGTCCTTGTTGGCGCTGCCGCCTGCGTTCTCTTCGGTCGGCTTGCTGCCACACGCGGCGACGGCGAGCGTCAGCACGCCCACGATCGCCGTTCCCCGCACGTACTTCTTCACCGGAAGTCTCCTTCGTCGACCAGATACGTTTGCACGCCGCACGCCTGCCCCCACGTGCCGCATCCGCAGACTATAGGGGCGGTCAGTGTTTCTTTGAACGTCAAGCAGGCCTCGATACCGGAAAGTGACCGGCATCCGCGTCACATTTCGACAACTTCTCCGGTGTGGTCACCGACCGCGCTCCCCACATCACAGCGTGCACGCTCCGTGGTCGCCCTCACCGTGCGTGGCGGTCACGGCCGGTGAACGGCGGCGGGGCTCGGTGCGTCCCGGCGTACTCCTGGTGTCACAATCTCGGGATGAGTCATCAGTTGCTGGTCGCGGACGTGCTGGCGCGGGTCGAGGCGGTCCGTGAGGACATGGTCGACGTACGGCGCGATCTGCACACGCACCCGGAACTCGGGTGGCACGAGGTGCGGACGACCGAGCTGCTCGAGAAGCGGCTCGTCGAGGCCGGGCTGTCGCCTCGGGTGCTGCCGACCGGGACCGGGCTGATCTGCGACATCGGATCCGGCGACACGTGTGTCGCGCTGCGGGCCGACATCGACGCGCTGCCGGTACCGGACGGCGTCGAGGCGCCGTGGCGGTCGACCCTCGACGGGGTGGCTCACGCGTGCGGTCACGACGTACACACGTCGGCGCTGCTCGGTGCGGCGCTGGTGCTGGCCGGGATGGCGCGCGACGGACAGCTGGACCGGCGGGTCCGGGTGATCTTCCAGCCGGCCGAGGAAGTGATGCCGGGCGGGGCACTCGGCGTCATCGCGGCCGGCGGGCTCGACGGGGTCCGCCGTATTTATGGTGTGCACTGCGATCCGCGACTGCAGGTCGGGCAGGTCGGACTGCGGGTGGGCGCGCTGACGGCGGCGGCGGACCGGATCCTGGTCCGGCTGACCGGTCCGGGTGGTCACACCTCGCGGCCCCATCTGACCGCCGATCTCGTGTACGCGCTCGCGACGCTCGTCTCCGAGCTCCCGGCCGCTCTCTCCCGCCGGGTCGACCCCCGCGCGGGCATGTCCCTCGTCTGGGGCCGCATCACCTCCGGCTCGGCGGCCAACGCGATCCCGTCCCGCGGCGAGGCCGAAGGCACCCTGCGCTGCCTCGACGCCAACGCGTGGCGCCTCGCGGAGGAGCTCATCCCGTCGCTGGCCGCGCAGATCGTCCGCCCGTACGGCGTGGCGGTCGACACGGAGGTCACGCACGGCGTACCCCCCGTCGTGAACGACGCGACCGCGATCAGCGTCCTGCAGAACGCCGTACAGCAGACCCTCGGCGCCAGCGCCCTCGCCCCGACCGACCAGAGCCTCGGCGGCGAAGACTTCGCCTGGTACCTCGAAGACGTCCCCGGCGCCATGGCCCGCCTCGGCGTCCGCCCACCCACCCAAGAAAACGCGGCGGACCTCCACACCCCCGGCTTCGACCCCTCCGAAGAAGCCATCACCGTAGGCACCACCCTCCTCACCACCACCGCCCTCCTCGACTAAGGAAACGCACAGCTGCGCAAAGGGCACCGCTTCGCAGCGACAGTCTTCCGCCGCCTCCGGCGGGAGCGCATCAGGTGCAGCTGGACGGAGGGACTGGCGCCAGGGGCACCACCGACTCCCACCGCAAGGCACGGCACGCGCCCGCAGCAGGTCCGTCGGTGGGACCGGGTCGTCGAGTCGTGGGTTTTGGCGGTCACCTGCAGCCTCGATCCACGACTCGCGGTTTCGAGGGGCAACCAAACGCCACGACTCGGCGTGAGGCCGCATGTGCGGCGGGAGCTGTCGTGGCGGGGAAAGAAATCGTCGCTCTGTGCAACAGAGTTTCCCCGCTCTTGAGGTTTGGCTCCGATCGGGCAGGAGTCTCCCACCAACCTCCGTCAGGTACCTGCCGCGCACGCCGCCGGAGGCGGCCGACAGGGAGGCGCCGTCTTTTGGGGTGGTGGTGGTTAGAAGGTGTCGGCTGGGACGTAGACGCCCCAGACGTCTCTGAGGGTGTTGGAGACTTCGCCGACGGTGGCTCGGGCCTTTAGGGCGTCTTTCATCGGGTAGAGGCAGTTGTCGTTGCCTTCGGCAGCTTTTTTGAGGGCGGCCAGGGCCTCGTCGACGGCGGTCTGGTCGCGGGTGCTGCGGAGGGTGGCCAGGCGGGCTACCTGCTGGGCCTCGATGGTGGGGTCCACGCGGAGGGGTTCGTACGGCTCCTCGTCGGTGATCTTGAACTTGTTCATGCCGACGACGACGCGTTCGACGGCGTCGATCTCCTGGGCGATCTGGTACGCCGAGCGCTCGATCTCCTGTTTCTGGTAGCCCTTCTCGATCGCGGCGACCGCACCGCCGTACTCCTCGACCTGGTCCATGAGCTCGACCGCGGCAGCCTCGACCTCGTCGGTGAGCGACTCGACGACGTACGAGCCGGCGAACGGGTCGACCGTCGCGGTGATGTCGGTCTCGTAGGCGAGGACCTGCTGCGTGCGCAGCGCGAGGCGGGCCGCCTTCTCGGTCGGGAGCGCGATCGCTTCGTCGTACGAGTTGGTGTGCAACGACTGGGTTCCACCGAGTACGGCGGCCAGGCCCTGGATCGCGACCCGCACCAGGTTCACCTCGGGCTGCTGCGCGGTGAGCTGCACGCCCGCGGTCTGCGTGTGGAAGCGGAGCATCAACGACTTCGGGTTGCGAGCGCCGAAGGAGTCCCGCATCACCCGCGCCCAGATCCGCCGCGCCGCACGGAACTTCGCGACCTCCTCGAGCAACGTCGTCCGGGCGACGAAGAAGAACGACAGCCGCGGCGCGAACTCGTCCACGTCCAGCCCGGACGCGATCGCGGCCCGCACGTACTCGATCCCGTTCGCGAGCGTGAACGCGATCTCCTGCGCGGGCGTCGCCCCGGCCTCGGCCATGTGGTAGCCGGAGATCGAGATCGTGTTCCAGCGCGGCAGCTCCGCCTGGCAGTACGCGAAGATGTCGCTGATCAGCCGCAGCGACTCCTTCGGCGGGTAGATGTAGGTGCCGCGGGCGATGTACTCCTTCAGTACGTCGTTCTGGATCGTGCCGGTGAGCTTGTCACCGGAGACCCCCTGCTCCTCGGCCACCAACTGGTACAGCAGGAGCAGCACCGACCCGGGCGCGTTGATCGTCATCGAGGTCGACACCTGGTCCAGTGGGATCTTGTCGAACAGCACCCGCATGTCGTCGATCGAGTCGATCGCCACCCCGACCTTGCCGACCTCGCCGTGCGCGATCGGTGCGTCGGAGTCGTACCCCATCTGGGTCGGCAGGTCGAACGCGACCGACAATCCCATGGTCCCGTGGTCGATCAGCTGGTGGTACCGCTGGTTCGACTCGGCCGCCGTGCCGAACCCGGCGTACTGCCGCATCGTCCACGGCCGCTGGGTGTACATCGTCGGGTACACGCCCCGGGTGTACGGGAACTGCCCCGGCTCCCCCAGCTTCGCCTCGGCGTCGAACCCGTCGAGCGGTCCGTAGACCGGCGCGAACTCGAACCCCGACTCGCTCCGATGACTCATCCTCCCACCGTAGGCCGAACCACACTCCCACTGGTATGCACAGCCTGGGTGAGATCGAGCACGCCAGGTGATCACAGACCACGGGCTGTTGACTTGTGACCTGGGTCACAGGAGGCTGCGACAGAGTATGCACCGTCGACCGGGGAGGGGCGACATGCGTAGATCTCCTGTTCTCATCGCAGTACTGGCCGTCGTAGCGGGGGCATTGGCCGCGGGACCGGCAGCGACCGCGGCACCAGGGCCGGGGGGTGACGGCCTGGAGGTCTACGTCGGCGAACTGGATCCGCAACAGCTGCAGAAGCTGGCGGACATCGGCGTGGATCGCGAGGGCCTGACCACCGGCCGGACGGCCGACGGCAAGGCCAAGGTCGAGGTCGTCATCACGGACCGGCAGGCCGACAAGCTCCGCTCCGACGGCGTCGACCTGAAGGTCAAGAAGGTGAAGGGCCGGGACGCCTCCGACGAGGCCGCCCGGCTCGCCGCGGCCGGCACCGTGTTCCGCCCGTACAGCGGGTCCGGCGGCCTCGCTGAGGAGCTGAGCACGACAGCCGCCGCCAATCCGGCCTTGGCCAAGTTGGTCCGGATCGGTACGACGGTGCAGGGCAAGCCGATGTACGCCGTCAAGGTGACCAAGGACGCCCGCTCGTTGACGGACGGCGCGCGCCGGTCGGTGCTGTACATGGGCGCCCAGCACGCGCGCGAGTGGATCACCCCCGAGATGGTCCGCCGGCTGCTGCACCACGTCCTCGACAACTACGGCAGCAACGCCGAGATCACCAAGCTGGTCAACACCACCGAGCTGTGGTTCATGCCGGTGGCCAACCCGGACGGCTACGACTACACGTTCACCGGGGACCGGCTGTGGCGGAAGAACCTGCGCGACAACAACGGTGACGGGGTCATCGCGCCCGGCGACGGGATCGACCTGAACCGCAACCTCGCGACCAAGTGGGGTTACGACAACGAGGGCTCGTCTCCCGACCCGAACAGTGACACCTACCGCGGCACCGGCCCGAACTCCGAGCCGGAGACCAAGGCCCTCGACGGGCTGTTCAGCCGGGTCCGCTTCACCGAGCTGATCAACTACCACTCGGCCGCACAGCTCCTGCTGTACGGCGTCGGCTGGCAGGTCAACACGCCCTCGCCGGACGACATCGTCTCCGCGGCGATGACCGGTGACGACGCGAACCCGGCCGTCCCCGGCTACGACCCGGACGTCTCCGCCGAGCTCTACACCACCAACGGCGAGACCGACGGACACGCCACAAACAAGTACGGCACCCTGGCGTTCACGCCGGAGATGTCGACCTGCCAGACCGCGTCGGCCGTCGATCCCAACGACGAATGGCTGCCGGCGGACTGCGTCAGCGTCTTCACGTTCCCCGACGACGAGGGCCTGATCCAGGCCGAGTTCGCCAAGAACATCCCGTTCGCGCTGTCGGTCGCGAAGTCCGCCCAGGACCCCGACGACCCGGTCTCCGTGGTCGGCCAGAAGGCCGCCGACCTGGTCGCCGACCCGTTCACGGTCTCGTACGGCACCACCCAGCCGGTCGCGGTCACGGCCAAGCGGGCGTTGAAGAACCTTCGGATCAACTACCGGATCAACGGCGGCGACGCCATCGACGACAAGGTGTCGGAGTGGCAGGGCGGCGAGCGGTACGGCGACTCCGACGACCACTACTACGCCGAGTTCCGCGGGACTGTCCGCCGTACCAAGCCTGGTGACTCCGTCGAGGTGTGGTTCACCGGCAGCAAGGTGGGGACCGGAGCGGTCAGCAGTGATCACTTCACCTACAAGGTCGCCACCGACATCGGTGGGCAGGTCCTCATCCTGGCCGCTGAGGACGTCACCGGCCTCAGCCCGGCCCAGGGCGTCGCCACCGCCAAGTACGCCGACGAGTACGCCGCGGCACTCGCCGCGAACGGGATCTCTTCGGACGTGTACGACGTGGACGCCAACAACCGGACCGCGCCGCACCATCTCGGCGTTCTCTCGCACTACAAGGCGATCGTGTGGGAGACCGGCGACGACATCATCCCGCGGGAAGTCGGCCAAGTCGGAGGTACGGCGGCCGAACTGGCGCTCGATCTCGAGCTGTCCGTCCGCGATTACCTCAACGAGGGCGGAAAGCTCCTGCACACAGGGAAGTACGCCAGCTACGCGAGCAGTCAGGACGGCGCGTACTGGTACAACCCGTTCGAGGAGCAGCAGGGCGAGTGCACCACGCCAACGGTGTACCCGTGTATCCAGCTGCTGAACGACTTCGAGCAGTACTGGCTCGGTGCCTACAGCTACGTCGACAACAGCGGTAGCGACGCCAACGGGGACCCGTTCCCCATCCGCGGAGTGTCCGGCGCGTTCAACGGGTACGCCGGAACTCTCAACGGCGGCGACTCCGCGAACAACCAGAACCACACAGCGGCGTTCGTCCTGACGTCAAGTGTGTTGCCGGCGGCACAGTTCCCGCAGTTCGCCAGCTCGGCGCCACTGAAGTGGGATCGGCCCGGCGCCGCGCCGTTCGAGCCGGTCACAGGTTCGCAGTACGTGTACAGCCAGCGAGGCGACATCAGCTACAAACGGCTGACCCGCACAGTGGATCTGGCCGACGTGACGGCGAGTTCCTTGCCGTCGCTGTCGTTCAAGACCTCCTACGACACCGAAGCCGACTGGGACTACGTGTTCGTCGAGGCCCACACCGTGGGTCAGGACGACTGGACGACACTGCCGGACCTGAACGGTCACACGTCGCAGGACACGGGCCAGAGTTGTCCGGCCGGTTGGGCAGTTCTGCATCCGCAGCTCCTGCACTACCAGGGCGCGGACTGTTCACCGGGCGGCACCACCGGAGGCTGGTATGCGGCAACGGGTTCCAGCGCGGGCTGGCAGGACTGGAAGGTCGATCTCGCGCCGTACGCCGGGAAGCAGGTCGAACTCTCGATCAGCTACGTCAGTGACTGGAGCACCCAGGGTCTCGGTGTCTTCGTCGACGACACCACGGTCACGGCCGGCACGACCGTGCAGACGTCGTTCGAGACCGACCTCGGCGGCTGGACGGTGGCCGGTCCACCACCTGGCTCCGCGGCGAACCCGAACGACTGGATCCGCACCACGACCGCCTTCATCGAAGGAGCCGGCGTCACGACCAGAGACACCGTGTACGTCGGGTTCGGCGCCGAGGGTCTCACCACGCAGGCGATGCGCAACGACCTGGTCCGCAGGTCGATGATTCACCTGTTCAGCTCGCCGTAGCCGACCGGCCGCCCTGGTCCACGCGACCAGGGCGGCCGGTTCCTACCAGCGGAAAGTGAGCGTTTCCGCCGGCAACCGCTCACGCACGTCGCACACCAGATCGGTCAGCAGGTCGGCCAGTTCCTGGTCGGTGTGCCCCACCAGCTGATCGAGCTCTTGCTCTGGTCCCGGTCGACCGCCCGTCCGGCCCACCACCAAACCAGCGCGGCGAGTACGACGACCACCGCGACGACGATCCCCAGAGTTCGCATGGGACTAACCAAGCACAGCCCGGTGGCAACCTGAAGGACACTTCAAGGCCCCGCACCTGTCGACAGGGCATCGACGCCGTGTCACGAGAGTGTCGCCCAGGGTTCATGGTCGGTGAGGAACCTTCGAGATGTGCGAATCGTGATGGTGGCCGAGACCTTCCTGCCGCAGATCAATGGCGTGGCGAACACGGCTCGCCACGTCGCCGACCGGCTGCGTGCCCGCGGGCACGAGCTGCTGATCATCGCCCCCGGTCCGGGTCCCGACAGCTACGGTGACGTCCCGGTGCTCCGGGCGCGGAGTTTCCGTACGCCGGGCTACAAGGAGTACCCGGTCGGCCTGCCGGATCCGTCGATCGAGCGGGCGATGGCCGAGTTCCGGCCCGACCTGGTGCATCTCGCCTCGCCGTTCATCATCGGCGCGTACGGGCTGCGGGCGGCCCGCAAGCTCGGCGTACCGACGGTCGCGATCTTCCAGACCGACATCGCCGGCTTCGCCCGCCAGTACCCCTGGTACGCCGCCGCGGACCGCGGGATCTGGCGCTGGGTGAGCCGCACGCACTCGCGCGCCGACCGCACCCTCGCGCCCTCGACCTCGGCCGTTGACGCGCTGGTGCAGCGCGGCGTACCGCGGGTGTACCGGTGGGGGCGCGGTGTGAACCTCGACCTGTTCGATCCGTCGAACCGGGACGAGCACTGGCGCCGGGAGATCTCCCCGGACGGCAAGCCGATCGTCGGGTACGTCGGCCGGTTGGCGGCCGAGAAGAAGGTCCGGCGGCTCGCGGAGCTGACCGACCTGGACTGCCGGATCGTGATCGTCGGCGACGGGCCGGACCGCGCGTCCCTGGAACACGCGTTGCCGACGGCAACGTTCCTCGGGATGCGCCGGGGCGCCGACCTGGCGTCGATCTTCGCCGGGCTGGACGTGTTCGTGCACACCGGCGAGCACGAGACGTTCTGCCAGACGATCCAGGAGGCGCAGGCCTCCGGCGTCGCGACCGTCGGCCCGGCCGCGGGCGGCCCGCTCGACCTGATCCACCCGGGCGAGAACGGTCTGCTGTTCGAGCCCGGCAAAACCGGGTCGCTGCGGGACGCGGTGAAGACGTTGCTGGACCACCCCACGGCTCGCGGGCGGATGGCCGCGAGCGGCCTGCAGCGCGTGCAGTCGCGCACCTGGCCGGCCGTCGTCGACGACCTCGTCGACCGCCACTACGCCGAAGTACTCCGCGACGCTGCCGCGGTACGGCGAGTCGCATGAGTGGACTGAGGATCGCTCAGCTGGCCAACTTCGTCGGGCCGACGTCCGGTGGGATGCGGACCGCGATCGAGCACATCGGCCAGGGGTACGTCGAGGCCGGCGCCGAGCGGATCGTGATCACGCCGGGCGAGAAGGACTCCGTCGTCGAGACCGAACTGGGCACGATCGTCCGGGTCAAGGCGCCGAAGGTGAGCGGCGGCTACCGGCTGATCACGACGCCGTGGACTGTGATCGACGTACTGAAGAGGTTCCGGCCGACCACGGTCGAGATCTCCGACAAGTCGACCCTGCTCCCGGTGGCACGCTGGGCCCGCAAGAACGACATCGGCACCGTGTTGTTCAGCCACGAGCGGCTGGACGCGATGCTGGCGCTCGGCGCGGCCCGCCCGGGCCAACTCGGCGGCAACGACGTACTGCGGCCCGGCCGGATGCTCGGCGAGCGCCCGGTGAAGTGGGGCGCCGACGGGGTCAAGTACAGCCAGCTCGGCATGGTCGCGACCGTCGCCGCGCTGTACAAGATCCTCGGCCGCACGTACGACGCCGTGGTGGTCACCTCGCGCTACGCGGCGGCCGAGTTCGACGAGGTGACGACGCCGCTGGTGCGGATCCCGCTCGGGGTCGACCTCGACACGTTCCACCCGTCGCTGGGTGCACCGGCCGATGACGGCGTACTCAAGCTGGTGCACGCCGGCCGCCTCTCCCGCGAGAAGAGCCCGCATCTCGCGGTCGCCACCGCCGCCGAACTGCACCGCCGCGGCGTGAACGTGCGGATGGACGTGTACGGCACCGGCCCGCATCTCGACGAGCTGATCGAGATCGCCGGGGACGCGCCGGTCACCTTCCACGGGTACGTCGACGGCCGCCGTACCCTCGCCAAGCACCTCGCCGAGGCCGACGTCGCCCTGTCCGTCTGCCCCGGCGAAACCTTCGGCCTGGCCGTCCTCGAAGCCCTCGCCGCCGGCACCCCGGTAGTCACCGCGAACACCGGCGGCGCCCGCGAACTCGTCGACGAAACCTGCGGCCGCTGGGCCCCCGCCAACCCCGCAGCCCTCGCCGACGCCACCCTCGCCCTGGCCAACCTCCCCAACCGCCGCCCCGCCGCCCGCGACCGCGCCGAGCTCTACAACTGGAACACTTGTGTCCAGCACATGCTCGCCCTCCACACCCGCCTCACCCAGGCGCGGATGGCCGCTTAGGTCAGGTGGTCGTAGTCGCCTCGGGTCCAGGCTGCGTGGCGGTCGGCGGAGCGGCGTACGACGGCCTTGGCGTCGACCGGGATCACCGAACCGAAGTTGTTGTAGAGGCGGTCGTACTCGAAGGGGTCGAGGGAGCGGGCCACCCGGTCGACGACCGCGCCGGACAGCGGGATGCGGTTGGGGTAGCTGCGCATGAAGCTGACCGAGGTGCGGTCGGGGTTCGCGAAGATGGTGTCGCCGGACAGGATCACTCCCTTGCCCTCGGCACCGTTCGCCCAGTGCACGACCGCGCTGCCGGGGAAGTGACCGCCGGGCTGGAGGACGGTCACTCCGGGTAGCGGCGTGAGCTGCCCGGACCAGGTCTCGATCACCGCGTCCGGACGCGCGACCCACTCCTTGTCGGCCTCCGAGACATACACCGGTACGTTGCCCAGGCGGTGGCTCCACTCGACCTGGACGCCGTACATGTGCGGGTGGCTGGCGACGATCGCGACTACGTCGCCGAGCTCCCGGATCCGGCGTACGGCGTCGTCGTCCAGGTACCCGATCGGGTCCCAGAGCAGGTTGCCCTCGGACGTTGTCACCAGCATCGACTGCTGCCCGATCCCCACCGGCGGCTTCGAGCGGACGCCGTACAGGCCGGGCTCGACCTCGTCGAGGGTGACCTCGGTGCCGGCCGCGGCCAGCTCCTCCAGCGTGGTCCAGTGCTGCCCGTCGGCGGGCACCCACTGCCGCTCGTCGGCGCAGATCGCGCACACCTCGACCTGCTCCGAGTGCTCGACCGCACAGGTCGCACAGATCCAGAAACTCACTGTAGTTCTCCCCTTCGATTCCGATGTGCCGTCAGCCAAAGCGTTCAAGCGCAGTTGAAGTCAAGTGCATCGGAGGCTCACCGTCGAGGGCCACTGCGGGGCCTGCTCGATGGGCCACTACGCGACCGATCTCACATCTGTCAGGCCAATTCGGGGCTGATCGCGGGACTAGCATCGAACCGGCTTGGTTTTCTCCGGGCCGAGAGACGTTCGATCGGAGGACGGTTTGCCCAGCAAACCAGCCGGCACGCTCTACCGCGGCCGGGAGGGCATGTGGTCATGGGTCGCGCACCGGATCACCGGTGTCGGGATCTTCTTCTTCCTGCTGGTGCACGTGCTGGACACCGCACTGGTGCGGGTCTCGCCGGAGGCCTACAACGAGGTCATCGGCACCTACAAGAACCCGATCGTCGGTTTGCTCGAGGTCGGCCTGGTGGCGGCGATCCTGTTCCACGCGTTCAACGGCGTCCGGCTGATCCTGGTGGACTTCTGGGCCAAGGGCCCGCGCTACCAGCGGCAGCTGATGATCGGCGTCGGCGTGCTCTGGGTGGTGCTGTTCGTGCCGTTCGTCATCCGGCATCTGACCCACGTGTTCGGAGGCTGAGATGAGCGAGATCGCTGCCCCGAGGTCCAGTTCCCGCGCCCGCAAGCTGAAGGGCGGCGGCCGGAACCGTTCCGGGCAGACCAACTTCGAGCTCTACAGCTGGCTGTTCATGCGGCTGTCCGGGCTCGCCCTCGTCATCCTGGTGCTCGGGCACCTGTTCGTGAACCTGATGCTCGGCGGCGGGATCACCGCGCTGGACTTCGGCTTCGTGGCCGGCAAGTGGGCCAACCCGCTGTGGCAGGTCTGGGACCTGCTGATGCTGTGGCTGGCGATGCTGCACGGCACCAACGGGCTGCGCACGATCATCAACGACTACGCCGAGAAGGACCAGACCCGGTTCTGGCTCAAGGCCTTGCTGATCACGGCGGCGATCGTGATCGTCGTCCTCGGCACCCTGGTGATCTTCACGTTCGACCCCTGCCTCGACCCCAACAGCACGTTGACGGTCTGCAAGTAAGACTGTGCACATTTAAGGACTGGAATGCAGCAGCATCAGTACGACGTCATCATCGTCGGCGCGGGCGGGGCCGGAATGCGGGCCGCCCTCGAGTCGAGCACGCGGACCCGTACCGCCGTACTCACCAAGCTCTACCCGACCCGTTCGCACACCGGCGCTGCCCAGGGCGGTATGTGCGCCGCGCTGGCGAACGTCGAGGAGGACAACTGGGAGTGGCACACCTTCGACACGGTCAAGGGCGGCGACTTCCTGGTCGACCAGGACGCGGCCGAGGTGATGTGCCGCGAGGCCGTCGACGCGGTTCTCGACCTGGAGAAGATGGGCCTGCCGTTCAACCGGACCGCCGAGGGCAAGATCGACCAGCGGTTCTTCGGCGGCCACACCCGCAACCACGGTGAGGCCGTCGTACGCCGGTCCTGCTTCGCGGCCGACCGTACCGGTCACATGATCCTGCAGACGCTGTACCAGCAGTGCATCAAGCAGAACGTCGAGTTCTTCAACGAGTACTACGTTCTCGACCTGCTCATGACCGACGGCAAGGCGAGCGGCGTGGTCGCGTACGAGCTGGCGACCGGCGAGCTGCACGTGTTCTCCGCCAAGTCCGTGATCTTCGCGTCGGGCGGTTTCGGCAAGGTCTTCCGTACGACGTCCAACGCGCACACCCTGACCGGTGACGGGATGGGCATCGTGTGGCGCAAGGGCCTGCCGCTGGAGGACATGGAGTTCTTCCAGTTCCACCCGACCGGCCTGGCGGGTCTCGGCGTACTGCTGTCGGAGGCGGCCCGTGGTGAGGGCGGCATCCTGCGGAACGCCGACAACGAACGCTTCATGGAACGGTATGCCCCGACCGTGAAGGACCTCGCGCCCCGCGACATGGTCGCGCGGGCGATGGCGAACGAAGTACGGGAAGGTCGTGGCTGCGGGCCCGACAAGGCCTACGTGATGCTCGACCTGACGCACCTGGAGCCCGCGCACATCGACGCGAAGCTGCCGGACATCACCGAGTTCGCCCGGACCTACCTGGGTGTGGAGCCGTACACCGAGCAGATCCCGGTGTTCCCGACCGCGCACTACGCGATGGGCGGCATCCCGACCAACATCAAGGGCGAGGCGCTGGCCAACAACGAGGACGTGATCCCGGGCCTGTACGCCGCCGGTGAGGTCGCCTGCGTCTCGGTGCACGGTGCGAACCGGCTGGGTACCAACTCGCTGCTCGACATCAACGTGTTCGGCCGCCGGGCCGGGATCGCCGCCGCGGAGTACGCCGCGACGGCCGAGTTCGAGGAGCTGCCGGCGGACCCGTCGGCGTACGTCGTGGAGCTTGTCGAGGGCCTGCGTAACTCGACCGGCGAGGAGCGGATCGCCGCGATCCGGTCCGACCTGCAGGCAACGATGGACCTGAACGCCCAGGTGTACCGCACCGAAGGCTCGCTGAAGCAGGCGCTCATCGACATCGAGGCGCTGAAGCTCCGGTTCGCCAATGTCGCCGTCCAGGACAAGGGCAAGCGGTTCAACACCGATCTGCTGGAGGCCGTCGAGCTCGGGTTCCTGCTCGACCTGGCCGAGGTGCTGGTGGTGTCCGCGCTGGAGCGCAAGGAGTCCCGCGGCGGGCACTTCCGCGAGGACTACGACAAGCGCGACGACGTCAACTTCATGCGGCACACGATGGCGTACCGCGAGGTCGATGCTGACGGCAACGAGACGATCCGGCTCGACTACAAGCCGGTCGTGCAGACCCGCTACAAGCCGATGGAGCGCAAGTACTGATGGACGTCAAGGTCAAGATCCTCCGGTACAACCCCGAGGTCGTCGACGAGGCCGAGTGGAAGACGTACGCCGTCACGCTGCAGCCCACCGACCGGGTCCTGGACGCGCTGCACAAGATCAAGTGGGAGCAGGACGGCACGCTGACGTTCCGGCGGTCCTGCGCGCACGGTGTCTGCGGCTCGGACGCGATGCGGATCAACGGCCGCAACCGGCTGGCCTGCAAGACGCTGATCAAGGACCTGAGCCCGGACAAGGAGATCACGGTCGAGCCCATCAAGGGCCTGCCGGTGCTCAAGGACCTGGTCGTCGACATGGAGCCGTTCTTCGACGCGTACCGCTCGGTGATGCCGTTCCTGGTCACCAGCGGCCACGAGCCGACCCGGGAGCGGATCCAGTCGCAGGCCGACCGGGACCGGTTCGACGACACCACCAAGTGCATCCTGTGCGCGGCCTGTACGACGTCCTGCCCGGTGTTCTGGTCCGACGGCCAGTACTTCGGCCCGCAGGCGATCGTCGGCGCGCACCGGTTCATCTTCGACAGCCGTGACGAGGGCACCGAGCAGCGGCTGGAGATCCTGAACGACAAGGAAGGCGTCTGGCGCTGCCGGACCACCTTCAACTGCACCGACGCCTGCCCGCGCGGCATCGAGGTCACCAAGGCGATCCAGGAAGTGAAGCGGGCACTCATCTTCCGTCGGGTGTGAGCCTGCGCCTTTCTTCGCATAAGATTCCACCGCCGACCTGACCCCCATCGCGGGGACACCTGCGCCTTGGGGGGTGACTGTGGAGCCGCGCCTGCGCGAGTTGTCCGACCGCTACTACCGTCGCCTGGTGGAGCTGTTGGAGCGCTGTGGCCTACCCCGCAGCATGCCGCCGTTCCTCGTCCTCGGGGTGCTCGCGGCCACGACGTCCATCGTGCTCGCGGTGGTGCACCTGACCTCCCACCGGTCGCACACCGAGTCGCCGATCGCCATCGAGCCGGCCGTCGCGGGGCGGTCCGGCAGCGCCGTGGTGACTTCCGCACGCGCGCAGGTGCAGTCGATCACGATGGTGACCCGGAACCGCTGGGCGGCCGGCTGGTCCGACTGCACCAGCGGCCCGAACTGCAAGTTCGCCGCGGTCATCGACCGTGACGGCTCCCGCGCCACCGCCCCCGAGTGGCCGGTCCCGTACGCGACCCTGCAGGCGGGCAAGGAGGCGATCGCGGTCGCCCCGCCGCTCGAGGGCACGCTGACCGGCGACGCGACGATGATGTTCCGGCTGACGTACGACGGCCCGGTGCTCACCAAGCTCCAGTACCGGCTGCCCACCTCGACGTTCCAGAAGAACGAGATCCTCACCGACCGGATCGTGCCGGGCTCGATCGTCGTGGTGAACCCGGAGGAGTCGACGGTCCGGATGCTCAGGACCCGCGGCACCCGCTCCCCGGTCTGTGACGAGTCCGGCCGCTGCTGGATGCTGACCGGGATCGGCCGCACCGACGTCGTCTGGACCGACGACGGCGGCCGCACCTGGGGCTCGCGGTCGCTGGACAGCCACAACCAGCTCGGCCGGCTCGCGGTCAGCCCGGACGGCCGCACGCTGCTGTCGACCGCGATCACCATCGGCGCCGCCGGTCAGACCGTCTCGAAGATGCAGATCTCCACCGACCGCGGCGCGAACTGGACCCTGGTCCAGAACCCGCCGCCGAGCCTGAGCGCCTCGCCGCTCGCCTTCGACGACGGCACCGCGCTGATCCTCGGCGGCCGCCGCGGCGACCGCCCACGCCTGTACCGGGTCCGCGACGGCGCCGCCAAGCTGGACCGCGGCTACCCCGGCGACCTCGCCGACCTGTCCGGCGACACCCAGCTCATGTACGGCTTCGAGGTCCCGAAGCGTCGCACCACCGAGGTAGTCCTCAGCACCGACCAGGGCGCCACCTGGACCAAGTTCGCCCCTCGCTAGCGCCGCACCTCGTCAGATCCGCGAAGCGCCTCGATCCACGACTCGCGTTTCGGCGACCAACTAAACGCCACGACTCGGCGTGCTACCGGTCGAGCAGGGGCTGCAGCGGCAGCCGGGCCCTCTGCCGCGCGTGGTTGGTCGGGCGAGTCGGCACGGTGGCAGTGCCGGGCGCGCAACGACGGATCGTGTGCAGCTGGACAGGTAGTGCACCTCTGAGACGCTGTACGCGCGGGCGTGATCACGCTCAGGTGCACTACCCCGACGGCTGACACCATCTGTCCAGCTGCACACCGACCCGACCCGCACCTCGTCGGGACTGCGACCGTCCGCGTCCGAGCGGTTCCTGCTCAGTGGTGCTTGGTGGCGCCCTTGAGGGTTTTGTCGACGGCGTTCTTCGGACCGTAGAAGGCGATGCCGACCAGGTCGAGTTCAGCGGTGCGGACGGCCTTCACGGCGGCACGGTTGTCGTGGTCGTTGCCGGTGGCAAAGAGATCCTGGGTGAACACAGAGTGCTCGATCTCCCGGCCCAGCGCGCGTTCGTGGGCGGTCGTCATGAACTCCTTGGACCCCTCGAACACCATCACCGGCTGCCGGAACATCGGCAGATACCGGACGTCGTCCGCGTCCTCGTACGGCTCCCCGACCACCTCAGGATGCGTCCCGGCGATCCCACTGACCAGAAACGCAGTCACATTCAACCGCTGCCACACAGCCAGATCGTCCCGCAACAACACAGCAATCTTCGTATCGAACTTTTCCACATCCACAATGCTCACGCCCGGGCTCGCCCCGGTCTTGTACGTTCTTAACCGGCTCAGCAGTACGGCGGGTTCGAGGTGACTGCTGTGCAGACCCGGAGGAACAGGTTGAACATCCGGTAGAGCTGGAGCATGTCGCCGTCGATGGTGACGGTGCGGTCGTCGCGGCGGGTGACGCCGGGGATCGCGGTGAGGTGGGACGCGACCGAGGCGGACTGCCAGCGGACGGCCAGGGTTCGGGGGCCGGCTGGGGCGTCCGGCTTGGAGAGACTGCGCAGCGCCTGTGCGGTGGTCTCTTCGATCGACTCGCGGGCCTCCGCGACCGGGACGAGCTGCGCGGCGAAGCGGTCCTTGGCGAACTTGACCGGTACGGTCGCGACCGCGGGATCCCAGGCCTTCATCTCGTCGCAGGCCGTGTCGTCCCCGGTCAGGACCGCGAGCGGTACGCCGTACGCCGCGGAGGCCGCGTGGAACAGGCCGATCTCGCCGGTCGGCTGGTCGTCCAGCCAGATGTCCTCGATCTCGTGGCCCATGAAGCTGTGGCTCAGGACGCCGAGCACGCCGGCGCGGGCGTGGTACCCGACGCAGAGTACGGCGTCGTACTCCGGGGTCAGGCCCTCCATCATGCCCATCGGCTTCGGGCGGCCCTTGATCAGGCCGGCCCGCGGGTCGAGGAGGTCGGGCAGCAGGTTGCGCATCGGGCCGTGGGCGTCGTTCACCAGGACCTCGGTCGCGCCGGCGGCGTACGCACCGCGAACGGCGGCGTTCACGTCCTCGGTCATCAGCACCCGGCCGCGCTCGTAGTCCCGCCCCGCCGGCTGCACGTCCTGCGCGTCGACGACTCCGGTGACGCCTTCCATGTCCGCACTCACGTAGACCTTCACACGCAGAAGCGTATGTTCTAACCATGGGCAGCGGCGCGACGGTCCGGGCATGGCGGCCCCGGGTGGCCGGGGTCGTCGAGGTGCTGCATGCGCACTTCCCGTCGCACGCGTACCCGAGCCACACGCACGACGCGTGGACGGTGCTGATCGTCGACGAGGGCGCCGTCCGCTACGACCTGGACCGCCACGAGCACGGTCTCGCGCAGGCGCAGGTCTCGCTCCTCCCGCCGCATGTCCCCCACGACGGCCGCTCGGTGCTGCCACAGGGCTT
The DNA here is from genome assembly GCF_004331345.1 of Kribbella soli. Lineage (GTDB taxonomy): Bacteria > Actinomycetota > Actinomycetes > Propionibacteriales > Kribbellaceae > Kribbella > Kribbella soli. The sequence continues at coordinate 293,739 of NZ_SJJZ01000004.1, forward strand.
CCGCAAGCGGGTCCTCTACCTCGAACCCGACCGGCTCGGCGGCACGAACCTGATCGGCGCGGCGGTCGACCAGCCGGAGTACGTCGACCCGCTGCTGCGGCACCGGATCCACCAGCTGCACGGCGTACTCGAGGACGGCGTGGAGGACCTGGAGGCCCAGAGCCGCTTGACGCTGATCGAGGAGCGCCTCGGGCAGCATCTGCGGCGGCAGGTGATCGATCCGCCGGACCGGTCGGACGCGGGCGTGGCCGCGCAGCTACGCGATCTGCTGGACGCGCATGTGCCGGACGGGATCACGCTCGAGGATGCGTCGAAGCTGGTCCATGCGCATCCGGCGCATCTCGTGCGGGCGTTCAGCCGGGAGTACGGGATGCCGCCGCACCGGTACCTGACCGGGCGACGGGTCGATCTGGCCCGGCGGTACCTGCTCGACGGGCGTCCGACCGCGGAGGTGGCGACGCTGGCCGGGTTCTACGACCAGTCGCACCTCAACCGGCACTTCCGGAAACTGCTCGGGGTCACACCGGCGAGTTTTGTGCGGTCTTAGAGGCCTTGTACGCGCGGACGCCCCACGTGCCGAGCAGCGCCGCGATCAGCAGGTTCACGATGATCAGGACGGTGTGGGCTACGTAGTACCCGGTCGGGCGGTCCTCGGTGTCCACGAGCGCCTTGATGAAGCGCAGGTAGGTGATGACGTTCCACGCGGCGATGGCCAGCAGGACGAATGCGTGCTTGCGTTCGAGCTTCACTCAGCCATTCTGACCCAGCCTCAGGAATTGGGCCGGTCGACCATGCGGAGCAGCTGGGTGCGGTTGGCCACTCCGAAGCGGCGGTACAGGCGGGTCAGCTGCGACTCCACGGCCTTCACCGACAGGTACAGGGCCGCGGCGATCTCGCGGTTCGTGGAGCCGTCGCGGACCATCGAGACGATCTGCTGCTCGTTGTCGGTCAGCTCCGACGGCAGCCGGCTCCGGCTCGGTACGTCGAGGCGCGCGAGTTCCATCTCCGCGACCTCACGCCAGGCGGGCGCGCCGTACGCCTCGAACTGGTCGATCGCGTCCAGGAACGCGGTCCGGGCGACCGACCGGCGACGGGCCTGCCGGGCGATCCGGCCGCGGGTCAGCTCGCAGCGCGCGAGATCGAGCGGGTAGACCCGGTCCCCCGCCGTACCGACCGTCTTCTCCAGCAACTCCAGGGCAGCGGCCGGGTCACCCTGCTTGGCGACCAGCAGCGCCTCGGCGCGATCCAGGCCGAGCTTCACCACGCGCCGGTCCAGGTTCTCGGCGCGGGCGCGGATCTCGGCGATCAGGGCGGCCGCGTCGTCCAGCCGGCCTGCTGCGATCAGGGCCTCGGCGTAGTCCGCGTGCCACGGGATCACGGCCGGGTCGTACGGCATCGCGGCCTCGCCCGACCCCGCGATCGCGTCGAACGCCTCGACCGCCCGCTGCGGGTCACCGGTCAGTACGCCGATCAGCCCGAGGCTGACCAGCGCCGGGCCGGTCCATTCGTCGTTCCCGACCAGGTGGACGGCATCCAGCGCGGCCTCGGCGAGCTGCCGGCCCATAGCCGCCGAACCGCCGACCCACTCCGCGCGACTGGCGATGATCATGCCGACCTCGGCCTCGTCACCGATGTCCTGCATCAGCTGGTAGCACTCGTGCCCGGCGGCCAGCGCGTCGGCGCCGCGGCCGCTGCGCTCGTAGATCGCCGTCGCGGAGATCAGCACGGACGCCAGCCAGCGCATCGCGCCGTGGTCGCGGACCTCGTCGGCCAGCGTGGTGATCGCGGTGATCGCCTCGTCGGTCCGGCCGCGGAACAGCTCGCGCATCGCGGCCATCTGGCGGGCGTTCACCACGGTCCTGGTGAGCGGCAGGCCCTTGGCCAGCTCGGCAGCCTGCTCCAGCACGGCGTCCGAGGTCTCCTCGGCGTCGCGGGCCATCAGCACCGAACTCGCCGCGCTCAAGGCGTCGACAACCGCCTCGGTGTCGCCGGCCTCGCGCGCCAGCGCCTCGGCGATCCGCGCGTCCTCCTGCGCGTCGTCCAGGCTGCGATCGAAGTAGTGGCTGTGGCTGCGCTCGATCCGCACCCGCGCCTCGAACCGCTTGTTGCCCTTGGCCGCCGCGAACGCCTCCGCGAGCAACTCGACCCGGCGATCGCGCTCGGGCCAGACCGCGTCGGCACACAGCAACAGCGCGGGCACCTTGGTCTCGGGCGTGGTCGCTACCTGTACGGCGAGCCGCGCCATGTCGGCCGACTCCGCCAGGTGACCAGCGGCCGCGGCGTCGTCGGCGGCCCTGGTGAGGCGGCGGGCACGTTCGTCCGGCTGGGTGCTCGGTGTCCGGTCCGCGCTCAGCCGCCACAGGTTCGCGGCGGCGCCAGGGGCTCCACGTCCGGCGGCGACCGTGGCGGCCTCCTCGATCGTCGCGGCCAGCTCCGGATCGGCCTCCTGGGTGGCGAGGGCGCGGTGAGTCGCGTTCTCGACCGGTTCGTCAACCACGGCGGCCAGTTTGGCGTGGGCCTGACGGCGGGCGGCCGACGTCGCTTCGGCGTACACGAACTCCCTCAGCAGCGGGTGCGTGAAGCGGAGCCGCTCGGCGGAAACGTCGATCAGGCCGAGAGTTTCCGCCTCGGCGAGGCAGACGTCGATCGGGCGGTCGAGGGACCGGGCGAGCTGCGTGGTGGTCGGGCGCGGCGAGGACGCGGCGTGCAGGAGCAGCTCGTGGGTTTCGGTGGACAGGTCGCCGAGCCGCTCACCGAGCAGCGTCTTGAGGCGGCTGGAGACCGGGAGCGGGTCGTTGGGCGAGACGCTCTTCGGATGCCGCAGTACGGCGCGCCCGAGCTCGAGGGCCATGAACGGGTTGCCGGCGCTCGCGGTGAAGATGCGGCGCGCCGTCCGGACCGGGAGCGGGCTGGACAGGCGCTGCCGCAGCAGACCGAGCACGTCGGGCTCGGTGAGCGGCGGGACCTCGAGCTGCAGGACGGGCTCGGGGCACGCCTCGGCCATCACCGGCAGGTCGCCGTCGGCCACCTGCTCGGTGGCCAGCAGGTGCACGCCCTCGGAGAGCCGACGAGCACAGAACGTGAGCACCTCGAGGCTGGACGGGTCCACCCATTGGATGTCGTCGACAACGATCAGCACCGGGCCGGTCGTGGCCAGGCGGCGGAGGACGTGCAGTACGGCGAGGCGCACGGCCAGCTCGTCACGCACCGTATCCGGGGCGCTCGCCTTCAGCAGCGCGACCTCGAGCGGCTGCCGGAGGTGGTCCGGAAGCACCTGCCAGGCGAATTCGAGCTGGTTGGAGAGCAGGTCGAGGAGCGTGACGTACGGCAGACCGGCCTCGGAGTTGGACGGGGCGGCGCTGAGGATCCGGCAGCCTTTCCGGCCACGCTCCGCGACGAGCGCCCGGCCGAGAGCCGACTTGCCGATGCCGGTCGGGCCGTAGAGCAGCACGCTGCCGCTGGTCTCGAGCTGCTTGGTAGCACGCTCGACCAGTCCGGCACGCCCGACCAGCTCGTCGTCAGTCATCCAACTCCTCGAAGGATTACCCTCGCCGATTATCACAGCGATTGACCGTTCGACACGGCGAGTGTCACATGAGGAAATTTGCTGGCCACCATCCTGTCACCCACTACTGCCCAGATCCGAGCAGTCGCGACGGCACGATCGTGCCGGGGCACCGGATGGTCTTTCGACGACTTTGGGCCCCCACCAACCGTTTCGCGGCGGCGAAAACGGTTGGTGGGGGCCCAAAGAGGGGTCAGATCGATTCGAGGTCGCGCTCGATCGCGGCCAGTTCCTCCTCGGTGCCTTGGACCTTGGGGCCGGTGAACCAGTGGCGGGCGGAGAGGAACCAGTACGCCGCTGCGAAGCCGAGCACGACCAGTACGGCGATCGGCGTGTAGTTGAAGGTGCTACCAGTGACCGGGCTGACCTGCGGCAGCATGAACAGGATCGTGATGAAGGCGACCCAGACGATCGCGATGATGCCGATCGGGCGGCTCCAGCGGCCGAGGTGCCACGGGCCGGGCTGGAAGTCCTTGCCCTGCAGCAACCGCAGCAGGGTGGGTAGCACGTAGGCGATGTACAGGCCGATCACCGCGATCGACGTGACAGCGGCGTACGCCGTCGCGTTCCACAGGTACGGCAGACCGAGGAGGAACGCCCCGCCGGCGGCGAGCCAGATCGCGTTCGTCGGCGTCCTGGTCTTGCCGTTGATCTTGTGCCAGAACTTCGACCCCGGCAACGCTCCGTCCCGCGAGAACGCGTAGATCATCCGCGAGTTCGCGGTCACCGACGACATCCCGCAGAACAGTTGCGCGCCGATCACCACCAGCAGCAGGACCTTGGCCAACCCCGCACCGACCGCATCGATGAAGATCTGGGCCGGCGGTACGCCGATCTCGCCCTCGAGGGCGCCGTCATAACTCTGGATCGCGAAGGTCAGACCGATCAGCAGCACCCACCCGGCCGCCAGCGAGACCAGGATCGACATCACGATTCCGCGCGGACCCGACCTGGCCGCGTCATGCGTCTCCTCGGTCATGTGCGCGGAAGCGTCGTACCCGGTGAAGGTGTACTGCGCGAGCAGCAGGCCGAGCATCGCGACGTAGAAGGTGGAGCCCCAGCCGGTGTTGTTGACGAAGTGGCCGAACACGAAGCCTGCCGACTGGTGCTTGTCCGGCACGATCACGAGCGCGCCGACGATGAAGACGACGCCGACGATGTGCCACCACACACTGATGTCGTTGAGCCTGGCAACCAGCTTCACGCCGAACGAGTTCAGCAAACCGTGCACCAGCAGGATGATCCCGAACAGCAGGATCGTGTGGCCGGGCGTCGTACTGAAGCCGAACTGCAGGTCCAGGAACGCGTTCAGGAAGAACGCGGCGCCGAAGTCGATGCCGGCGGTCACCGCGACCTGGCCGAGGAAGTTGAACCACCCGGTGAACCAGGACCAGGCCGCGCCGTTGGACGGTGCGAGTTTGGCGGACCAGTAGTACAGCCCGCCGGCGGTCGGGAAGCTCGAGCAGACCTCCGCCATCGCGAGGCCGACGAACAACGTCATCAGGCCGACGAACGGCCAGCCCCAGACGATCATCACCGGGCCGCCGGTGTTCATCCCGAACCCGTACAGGGTCAGGCAGCCGGACAGGATCGAGATGATCGTGAAGGACACCGCGAAGTTCGAGAACCCGGACATCGTCCGGGACAGCTCCTGGGCATAACCCAACTGATGCAGGCGTTTCTCGTCGTCGGTCATCGGGGCGGCGGACTCGTCATTGCTCATTGCGGGGCCTCCTAGACACAGCGCCTCAATGGTCTCCCCCCAGACCTTTAGGTAATTGAGGCACCCCGGTCAGGCACTGTCAAGGGAAACTGCACGCGTTGACATCCCGACCCAGACTTGAGTCAATGGACTGGAAACAGACCAATAGAGCTCCGGGAGTGGCCGTGTTGGGTGTTGAGGAGTTGCGCAGGCTGGTCGAGGCCGGCGAGGTCGACACGGTGCTGGTGGCGATCACCGATATGCAGGGACGCTTGCAGGGGAAGCGGTGCGGTGCGCGGTACTTCCTGGAGGAGGTGCTGAAGCACGGGACCGAGGGCTGCAACTACCTGCTGGCGGTCGACGTCGACATGAACACCGTCGACGGCTACGCGATGTCCTCCTGGGAGCGCGGGTACGGCGACATGGTGATGGCGCCCGACCTGGACACACTCCGTCTGGTGCCGTGGCTCGAGGGCACGGCGCTCGTGCTGTGCGACGTACAGTGGCTGGACGGTACGCCGGTGGTCGCGTCGCCGCGGCAGGTGTTGCGGGCCCAGCTGGACCGCCTCGCGGAGCGCGGACTCAAGGCGTACGTCGGGACCGAGCTCGAGTTCATCGTGTTCGACGACACCTACGAAACCGCGTGGGACAAGCGATACCTCGGCCTGACCCCGTCGAACCAGTACAACGTCGACTACTCCCTCGTCGGCACCTCCCGGATCGAGCCGCTGCTGCGCGACATCCGCAACGGCATGACCGGCGCCGGCCTGTACGTCGAGTCCGCGAAGGGCGAGTGCAACTTCGGCCAGCACGAGATCGCGTTCCGGTACGACGAGGCGCTCGCGACGTGCGACAACCACTCGATCTACAAGACCGGCGCCAAGGAGATCGCCTCCAAACACGGCAAGAGCCTGACGTTCATGGCGAAGTACGACGAACGTGAGGGCAACTCGTGCCACATCCATCTGAGCTTCCGCGCCGACGACGGCGACCCGGTGCTCGCGGGTGACGAGGACCACGGCTTCTCCCGGCTGATGGAACACTTCATCGCCGGCCAGCTCGCCTGCCTGTCCGAGTTCACGTACCTGCTGGCCCCGAACATCAACTCCTACAAGCGTTTCGTCCCCGGCAGCTTCGCGCCGACCGCGATCGCCTGGGGTCTCGACAACCGCACCTGCTCGCTGCGCGTGGTCGGCCACGGCGACTCGCTGCGCGTCGAGAACCGCCTCCCCGGCGGCGACGTGAACCCGTATCTCGCGGTCTCCGCGATCATCGCCTCCGGCCTGCACGGCATCGAGAACGAACTGGAGCTCGAGCCGCTGCTGGAGGGCAACGCGTACGAGTCCGACAAGGAGCACGTCCCGACCACGCTCCGCGAAGCCGCCGCGCTCTTCACCGGTTCGAAGCTCGCCCGTACGGCGTTCGGCGACGAGATGGTCGACCACTACAGCAACGCCGCACGCGTCGAGCTGGACGCGTACGACGCCGCCGTCACCGACTGGGAGCGGGTCCGTGGGTTCGAACGCCTCTAGACGCCCGCGCATCGGCATCACGACGTACCTGGAGCCGGCGGCCTGGGGTATCTGGAAGCGGGAGGCCGCTCTGGTTCCCCAGGTGTACCTGGATGCGGTGGTGGCGGCCGGAGGGGTGCCGCTGCTGCTGCCGCCGGTCGGTACGGATCCGTCCGTCCTGGAGATCCTCGACGGACTGGTGATCGCCGGTGGGTGTGACGTCGATCCCGGGTCCTACCAGGCGACTCCGCATCCGGAGACCGTCGACACCCGGCCGGGACGCGACGACCACGAGGCCATCCTGATCCGCGCCGCGCTGGATTCTGACGTTCCGTTGCTCGCGATCTGCCGTGGTCTGCAGATGCTGAACGTGACGCTCGGCGGCACCCTGCACCAGCACCTGCCGGACGTTGTCGCCCACGACGCACACCGCCCGGAGCCGGCGACCTTCGGCACGGTCGAGGTGAAGACCGAGCCCGGCACCCTCACTGCGCGGATCCTCGGCGAACGCGCCGACGGCAGTTGCTACCACCACCAGGCCCTCGACGTCGTCGCACCGGGGTTGAAGGTCACCGCCCGCGCGGACGACGGGACGGTCGAGGCGGCCGAGGTGGAAGGCCACGACTTCGCGCTCGGGGTGCAGTGGCATCCGGAGGAGAACCCCGAGGACCTGCGGTTGTTCACCGCACTGATCAGGAGCACTTCATGACGTATGACGTGATCAATCCGGCCACCGAAAAGGTGATCCGGACGATCTCACTTGCCACGCAGGACGATGCGGACGCTGCGATCGCCCGGGCCGCGAAGGCCTTCGAGACCTGGCGGGACGTGACGCCGGCCGATCGCGGGCGGCTGCTGCGGCGGTTCGCCGACGCGGTCGACGCCGACCTGGAGAACCTGGCCGCGCTGGAGGTCGAGAACGCCGGCCACACGATCGGCAACGCGCGCTGGGAGGCGGGCAACGTCCGGGACGTGCTCACCTATTACTCGGCCGCCCCGGAACGCCTTTTCGGAAAACAGATTCCGGTTGCCGGCGGCATCGATGTCACGTTCCAGGAACCGCTCGGCGTGGTCGGCGTGATCGTTCCGTGGAACTTTCCGATGCCGATCGCCGGATGGGGTTTCGCGCCTGCACTGGCGGCCGGAAACACCGTTGTCCTGAAGCCCGCCGAGCTGACCCCGTTGACGGCGATCCGGCTCGGTGAGCTCGCACTGGAGGCTGGTCTCCCGCCCGGCGTCTTCGAGGTCGTACCCGGTAAGGGAACCGTTGTCGGAAACCGTTTCGTCACGCATTCCGCGGTCCGCAAGATCGTTTTCACCGGCTCGACCACAGTCGGCAAGCAGATCATGGCCGGCTGCGCGGACCAGGTGAAACGGGTGACGCTCGAGCTGGGCGGCAAGTCGGCGAACATCGTCTTCGCCGACGCGGATCTCGAGAAGGCTGCCGCGCAGGCGCCGTACGGCGTGTTCGACAACGCCGGGCAGGACTGCTGCGCGCGTTCCAGGATCCTCGTCGAGCGTTCGGCGTACGACCGGTTCCTGGAGCTGCTGGAGCCGGCGGTGAAGAACTTCAAGGTCGGCGATCCGAGTGATCCGGCGACCGAGATGGGGCCGTTGATCTCCGCGGGGCAGCGCGAGCAGGTCGCGTCGTACGTCGAGAACCCCGCGTTCCAAGGGACTGCGCCGAGCGGGCCCGGGTTCTGGTTCCCGCCGACAGTGCTGGCTCCTCCGAGCGAGCGGGCGGTGCGGGAGGAGATCTTCGGGCCGGTGGTCGCGGTGATCCCGTTCGCGGACGAGGCCGACGCGCTGCGGATCGCGAACGACAGCGAGTACGGGCTGTCCGGCTCGATCTGGACCTGCGACGTCGGCCGCGCGCTGAGGGTCAGTCGTGGTGTCGAGGCCGGGAACCTCTCGGTGAACTCGAACTCGTCGGTGCGGTACTCGACGCCGTTCGGCGGTTACAAGCAGTCCGGCCTCGGCCGGGAGCTCGGCCCGGACGCGCTGGCCGCGTTCACCGAGACCAAGAACATCTTCATCAGCACGGAGGACTGAATGGACGTCAAGGCTCATCGGCTCGAAGGCCGGGTCGCGATGGTGACCGGCGGTGCGAGCGGGATCGGTCTGGCCACGGTACGGCGGCTCGCTGCAGAGGGAGCGCACGTCGTGATCGGCGACCTCGATCCCGCCGCGGGCAAGGACGCCGCGGACGAGGTCGGCGGGCTGTACGTGCCGACCGACGTCACCGACCCGGCCGCGGTCGAGAACCTGTTCAAGCAGGCCTTCGACACGTACGGCGCCGTGGACATCGCGTTCAACAACGCCGGCATCTCACCGCCCGACGACGCGTCGATCCTGGACACCGGGCTGGACGCGTGGCGCAAGGTGCAGGAGGTCAACCTGACGTCGGTGTACCTGTGCTGCAAGGCCGCGATCCCTTACATGCAACGGCAAGGCCGCGGGTCGATCATCAACACCGCGTCGTTCGTCGCCGTGATGGGCGCGGCGACCTCGCAGATCTCGTACTCCGCGTCGAAGGGCGGCGTCCTCGCGATGAGCCGCGAGCTGGGCGTCGAGTTCGCGCGGCAGGGGATCCGGGTGAACGCGCTCTGCCCGGGGCCGGTGAACACTCCGCTGCTCACCGAGCTCTTCGCGAAGGACCCCGAGCGGGCCGAGCGCCGGCTGGTCCACGTCCCGATGGGCCGCTTCGGTGAGCCGGAGGAGATCGCCGCCGCGGTCGCGTTCCTGGCCAGCGACGACTCCTCCTTCATCACCGCCAACACGTTCCTCGTCGACGGGGGAATCTCGGGCGCCTATGTGACACCGATCTAGTGTTGGGCCATGGTCGTTCAGGCAGATGACGCGGTGTTCCGGCCGGTACGGGCCGGGAACCCGTTCGAGGAGACGGTCGAGCGATTGCTGCAGGCAATCAAGCTCGGCGTCGTCGTGCCCGGCGACCGGCTGCCGCCCGAGCGCGAGCTCGCGACCCGGCTGAACGTCAGCCGGGTCACGCTCCGCGAGGCGATCCACGCCCTCACCGAGGCCGGCTACGTCGAGTCCCGCCGCGGCCGGTACGGCGGCACGTTCGTGAACGAGAACCTCCCGAAACCCCGCCGTACGCCGGCCAAACGCCTGGCCCGCGACCTCGCCGGCGGCCTCGACGACGCCCTCACCCTCCGCTTCGTCCTGGAAACCGGCGCCGCAGAAGCCGCCGCGTCCCGCACCCTGACCCCCGCCGAACGCGACCACCTCGAACGCTGCCTGGCGGAAACGTCCGCGGCCCGCCTGGCCGACTACCGCCGCCTGGACTCCCGCCTCCACCTGGCCATCGCCGAAGTCACCGGCTCCCCCTCCCTGACCTCCGCCATGGCCGACGTCCGCATGCGCCTCAACGAACTCCTGGACGCCATCCCCCTCCTAGAACGCAACATCCAACACTCCAACGAACAGCACCGAGCCGTCGTCGACGCGATCCTCGCCGACGACCCCGACGCCGCCCGCCGCACCATGCAAGAACACCTGGCCGGCACCGAAGCCCTACTCCGAGCCTTCCTCGAATAGCGCTCGGCGTGGTGGTGCCGTGGCACTGGGGAGTCAGGGAATCGGTTGGCAGGTGCCGGGATGGTGGGGAAAATCGCCGGATTCGGCCGCACCGCCCAAAGCGGCCCGATTCTGGAGGACCGCTATGCGATCTTTCGTTACCCGTCCCCGCGCCCTGGCCGTTCTGCTGGCCGGTACGGCGCTCGCGTTCTGTCCGCTCGCTGGACAGGCGACTGCCCAGTTGCCCGTCGACGCGACCGGCAACCCGGCCTGTTTCACGCCGGAGCAAGGTGCCGCCGCGCGTGGCGGCTTCGGTGCCGACCACCGGGAACTGTCGGCGGCCGAGCAGAAGGCCATCGACGCCAAGACAGCGCAGATCCTGAAGGCCAAGGCAGCCCGCGGGCTCGCTCCGCAGGCCGGCACGCTGGCCGCGGCGAGTGTCCCGGTCTACATCAACGTGATGCGGAGCAGCAGCGGTGCCGGTGATGTCACCGACGCACAGATCTCGCAGCAGATCGCCGAGCTGAACCAGGACTTCGCCGGTCAGGAGTCGTCGCAGGCCGCGAACACCGGCTTCACCTTCTACCTGGCCGGGACCTACCGGTACAACAACAACCAGTGGCACAACGACCGGCAGAGCACCCAGTACCGGTCACAAACGCGCAAGGGTGGCAAGAACGCCCTGAACATCTGGCTGGTCGACTTCTCGTACCTCGGCATCGCGACGTTCCCGTGGGACTACGCGAGCAACCCGTCGATCGACGGCATCCGGGTGCAGTACACGTCCCTGCCCGGCGGTTCGGCGACCAACTACAACCTCGGCAAGACCGCGTCCCACGAGGCCGGCCACTGGTTCGGGCTGTACCACACGTTCCAGGGTGGCTGCACGAGCACGAACGACTCCGTGGCCGACACCCCGGCGCAGAGCAGCTCGTCCAGCGGCTGCCCGGAAGGCCGGGACTCCTGCTCGTTGTCGGGTCTGGACCCCATCCACAACTACATGGACTACTCGTACGACTCCTGCTACAACCAGTTCACGCCCGGCCAGTCAACCCGGATCAGCAACATGTGGACCGCCTACCGGGCATGAGACCCTCCTGTGACATCTGCACCATTCTCCAACTAGAGTTCCCGCGATGCGTTTGCTTCTGACGGCCTGCGCAACCACCGCACTGGTGGTCGCCGGACCTCTGACAGCGACCGCCGCCGGCCAGGCCCCACAGGGCCCGGTCGGCGGCGACCTGCTGACCGCGAAGCCGACGGTGGTCGCCAACGGGGCGGCACCGCCGGCAGTCCAGGCATCGGCGTACGTCGTGGCCGACGTGGACACCGGCCAGGTGCTGGCGGCCAAGGCGCCGCACGCGCAGCTCCGCCCGGCCAGCACCCTCAAGACGCTGACCGCGCTGGTCCTGCTGCCCCGGTTGAAGAAGACCGATCCGGTGGTCGGTTCCGACGCCGACGCCGGCATCATCGGCAGCAAGGTCGGCGTGTACCCGGGCCTGCACTACACCGTCGACCAGCTGTTCCAGGGCATGTTCCTGGCCTCCGGGAACGACGCCGTACACGCACTGTGCGCCCACGACCAGGGCGGCGTACCTGCGACCATCCAGCGGATGAACGCGAAGGCCAAGGATCTCGGCGCGCTCGACACCCACGTCACCGACCCGACCGGGCTGGACGCTGACGGGCAGTACTCCAGCGCCTATGACCTGGCCCTGTTCGCGCAGGCCGGGCTGACCCGGCAGGACTTCGCCACGTACGCGTCGACGAAGTACACGAACTTCCCGAACGCCGGCAACAAGGGCACGTACCAGGTCGCGAACCAGAACAAGCTGCTCTTCAACTACGACGGCGCGCTCGGTGTGAAGACCGGCTACACCACGCTGGCGCGGAACACGTTCATCGGCGCCGCCCGCCGCAACGGGCACACGCTGGTGGTGACGATGATGAACGCACCGCACGGCATCACCGAGGACGCGAGCAACCTGCTGACCTGGACGTTCACCAACTACGGCAAGCTCAAGCCGGTCGGCACCCTGGTCAAACCGGCCGTCGCGCCGCCGAAGACCCAGCCGGAAGGAAAACCGGCCGCCAAGCCGGGTTCGGGTACGGCGGGCCGCCCGCAGGCACGCACCGCACTCAATCCCGGCCAGGCGGTCCAGTCACTCGCCCTCCGCGTCCCCGGCTGGGCGTACGCCGCACCGCCCGTACTACTCCTCGGCCTCTTCCTGCGCCGCCCCCGAGCCCTACGCCGCCGCCGTCACTGACGCCGGACGGAGCGCACCGCTCGGATGCCCTGTACGGCAAGAGTGGTGAGGGTTACGCCTAGGACCGCGCCCGCCGCGACCGCAACGGTGTCTGCCTTGCGCTCCGGGATCGGGACGACCTTGTAGCGCTTGCCGGGCGGCCCGAGCAGCAGCGGCTCGACCTCGGCAGGCCCCGACGGGAGCTCAGAGGGCTCAGCGGGCTCAGCGGCCTTGGCGTCGAGCGTCGCCTCCTTCGTCCAGGCCGCGACCAGCATGATCACCCGAGTCATCAGGTAGATCCACACCAGCAGCGCGAGCGGCAACGCCAACGCGCCGTACGCCGCGTTGGCGCCGATCACGTGGTCCACGTAGAGGTTGCCGAGCCGCTGGGCGAAATAGAACACGATGCCGCCGGCGAGCGCGGCGATCAGCGACACCTTGCGGGGCAGGAGGATGCGCGGCAGGGCCGTCTGCAGGTACAGGAACAGCACGGCGCCGGCGGCGACCCCGATCACCACGCTGATCAGGGCGAGCCCCCAGTGCGCCAGCCAGGTGCCGTCGAGGTCGGCCCAGTTGACGACCCGTTCGGACAGACCGGTCAGAACCGACGACGCGCCGGTAGCGATCACCCCGATCAGACCGAGACCGACGAGTGCGCCGAGGTCCACGCCCTTCAGCTTGATCGCGTTGCCCGGTTCGTCGTCCAGCTCGTGCATGGAGCGGATCGAGGCGCGCAGCGAGTCGATCCAGCCGAGGCCGGTGAACAGCAGCGAGATTCCGGAGACCAGACCGATGGTCCCGGCGTGCGCGATCAGTGCGTCGATGTCGATCCGGTCGCCGATACCGGGCAGGTTCTGCTTCAAGGCGTCCTTCAACGCCTCGATCGCGTCGTCACCCAGCAGCGACCCGATGATCGCCGCGGCCAGCACGATCAGCGGGAACAGCGACAGGAACCCGAAGAAGCTCGTCGCCCCGGCCAGCCGGTTGCCGCGACGGTCGCCGTACCGCTTCCACGCCCGCCACAACTGCGTCCGCTGGAACCGCGCCCAGACCGCCTTACCCCGCTGGATGACGCTCATTTATCTCCTGTACCCCGAGGACCGAGGCTCAGCCTGCCAGCGGGAAGGAGCGCTGGGGGCGCCACACGCCGTCGGCGCCGTGTTCGTAGCGGCTGAAGTGCTCCACGTCGAACGCGCAGTCGTACTCCGACAGGGCGTCGTACGCGCGGTCGAGCGCGTCCTTGTCCAGGTCGTGCGCGACCGTGACGTGCGGGTGGTACGGGAACTTCAGGTCGACCTTCAGCGGGCCGGAGCGGACCTGCGACTGCAGCACCTCGCACGACGAGATGCCCTCGGCCAGCGGCACGAACACCACCGGCGAGATCGGCCGGAAGGTCGCCGTACCGCGCAGCCTTATCCGGAACCGCGGGAACCGGGCCGCGACCGCGAGCAGGTGCTCGTCGATCTTCGCCAGGTCGTCGGCCTCGATCTCGGTCGGGGGCAGCAACGTGACATGGGTCGGGATCGACGCGGCCATCGGATCACCGAAGTCGGCACGGTACTTCTGCAACTCCGTGCCGTACGGCTCCGCGATCGGGATCGCGACACCGATCGTGGTCATCGGCGGCCCTACCGGCCCGAACCCAGCGCCGGGCCGGGGACGAACCCGAGCCGGTCGTACACCCGGGCCAGCGTCGGCTCGGTGACCGCGCGGGCCCGCTCGGCGCCGGCCGCGAGGATCGCGTCCAGCTGCGCCTTGTCGTCGAGGTAGCCGAGCGTCTTCTCCCGGAACGGGGTGACGAACTCGACCACGACGTCGGCGAGGTCCTTCTTGAAGTCGCCGTACCCGCGACCGGCGTACTCGTCCTCGAGCTCGCTGATCTTGCGGCCCGTGAGCGCCGAGTAGATGGTCAGCAGGTTGGCGACGCCGGGCTTGTTCTCCTGGTCGAAGATCACGTCGCGGCCGGAGTCGGTGACCGCGGACCGGATCTTCTTCGCGCTCGCCTTCGGGTCGTCCAGCAGGTCGATGATCCCGGCCGGCGACGAGCCGGACTTGCTCATCTTCGCGGTCGGGTCCTGCAGGTCGAAGATCTTCGCGGTCTCCTTGACGATGTACGGCTCGGGGACCCGGAAGGTCTTGCCGAACCGGTGGTTGAACCGCTGGGCCAGGTCGCGGGTCAGCTCCACGTGCTGGCGCTGGTCCTCACCGACCGGAACGCGGTCCGCCTGGTAGACCAGAATGTCCGCGGCCTGCAGGATCGGGTACGTGAACAGGCCGACGGTGGCGCGGTCGGCGCCGCCCTTGGCCGTCTTGTCCTTGAACTGCGTCATCCGGCTGGCCTCGCCGAACCCGGTGATGCAGCCCATCACCCACCCCAGCTGCGCGTGCTCGGGCACGTGCGACTGGACGAACAGGGTGGACCGCTCCGGGTCGATCCCGGCCGCGAGCAGCTGCGCCGCGGATCGGCGGGTGCGCTCGCGGAGGGCCTTCGGCTCGTACTCCACGGTGATCGCGTGCAGGTCGACGACGCAGTAGAACGCGTCGTGGTCGTCCTGCAGAGCCACCCACTGCCGCAACGCGCCGAGGTAGTTGCCGAAGTGGAAGGAGTCCGCCGTCGGCTGGATCCCGGAGAGCACGCGGGGGCGTCGCTGGGAACCGGCTGCGGAGGGGTCAGACGCAGCTTGGGACATGGACCCGATTCTGCCAGCGGCGTCAGTCCAACCCACACCCGGGCGGGTTATCAGTCATATCTCAAAGACTATGTGTCACCAGGACCAGCCTCGGGCGGCCAGTTCCTGCTCCTCCTGCCAGCGTTTCTCCTCCGAGCGTTTCTGCTCGGCCTCCCCCGGGCAGCCGGCCAGCCGGCAGGCCTCGTCGAGGAGGTCGTCGTACGCCGCCTCGAGGGCCATCAGGCGATGCGCGCGAGCGTAGACGTGGGGCGTGGACTCGATCCGCCGGATCTTGCCGGCCAGATGCCCCAGGCGGGTCTGCAGCCAGAGCGTGTCGAACGGGTCCGGGTCCGGGACCGGATGCCGGTGCAGCCGGTCCGCCATCCGCGCCGTACGGCTCTGGAGGCCACGCCGCCACCGTGACGGCGGCGGGTTCGGCAGCAGCAGGCTCAGCAGGACGCACAGCATCAAGAACAGGACCAACGCTGCCAGCCATGCCATCGCTCTCACTCCCCACTCAGAGCGTACGGCGAACCAGCCGCCTCAGGCGATGGTGTTTTACCCGTTCGTCGCCGGATTCCCGTCGACCGCGGCCGCCAGCTTCGGGACCAGCTCGTCGAGCACGATCGGCAGGCTGAGCACGGACACGAAGCTGGTCGCGCCGTACAGCTGGTCGTCGTAGTTCTCCTCGACGAACACGTCCCGCCCCTCGGTCCGCACCTTGAGGTTCTTGTAGAGCGGGTCCGCCTTCAGCTTCGCCGTACCGCCCTTGGTCGGGAACCAGACCAGCGCCTGCTGATCGAGCAGCGAGATCCGCTCCGCGCTGATGTTCGCGCCGAACTTGTCGCCGATCGCCTTGTCCAGCCCGGACGGCAGCACGAACCCGAAGTCGGTCAGCAGCCGCGACCGCGGATCCTGCGTGCCGTAGATGAAGTAGCCCTCGTACGGCGAGGCCATCAACGCCGTCTTGTCCTTGAACCCGGGATGCTGTGCGCGCACCTCGGAGAACCGCGTCTCGATCCCCTTCACGAGCTCGTCGGCCTGTGCCGGCTTCCCCACCGCCTGCCCGACGGTCCGCGCCACGACTTGCCAGGACACGCCGTAGTCCGGTACGCCGGCCGGCTGCGCGACCGTCGGCGCGATCGCGGTCAGCTTCTGGTAGTCGTCCGCAGTGATCCCGGCGTACAGCCCGATGATCAGATCCGGCTGCAGCGCCGCGATCTTCTCGAACTGCAGGCCGTCCTTGTCGCTCAGCACCTGCGGTACGGCGCCGTCGCCGAGTTTCGCCTTCGCCCACGGGAACAACGCGCCCGGCTTCTCCCCGAACCACTCGGTCGTCGCCACCGGTACGACGCCGAGCGCGAGCAGCGCGTCCTGCTCGACCAGACCGACCGTCACGACCCGCTGAGGGGCCTGCTTGACGACAGTGTCGCCGTACTTGTTCTTGATCGTCACCGGGAAGGCGCCGCCCTGCTCACTCGCTGCCTGGGGGGCTTCGTCGTTCCCGCCTCCGCACCCGGTCAGGGCGAGCAGGAGTACGGCCAGGAACACCAGCAGGCGGCGCATGGAGACCTCACAGGGACTAGGTTAGGTTGCCCTAACCTAACCCAGTCCTCAGTCCCGGTGGTACTTCGTGACCGCGTTGTCCTGTTTGAGCTTGTCGGCCGCGGCCTGGATCCGCGCGGTCCACTCGGACTGCTGCAAACCACCGGCCATGAACTGCCCGGTGGCCGCTGCGGCCGCGATCGCGAACTCGGGGTACCAGTCGTCGAAGTACCACGTGATGAGCTGATCGCCGGCCGAGGCGAGCAGGTCGCGGGCCGAGCTGAGCGCAGTACTCATCTCCAGCCCATCGGCCGCCCCGCGGACGATGGTGAGCTGACTCGACTCCGACGTGACCTGCGCCGCGACGTCCGCCGACAGCATCGCCCGCAGGTACTCGAGCCCGCCGGCCTTGTTCTTCGCCTTGTCCGGCACGAGGACCGGCGCGGTCGCCGCGACATGGAGCCCACTGGCGAGCGCGGGCGACGTGTCCAGCGGCGGTACGGCGAACATCGTCAGCGCGAAGTCCTGCGGGACCAGGCCCTTCATCTCGTTCTCGAGCCAGTTGCCGCACGGCAGCATCCCGACCTTGGCGGCGAGGAGGCGTTTCTGCGACCCGATGTGGTCGTAGTCCGCGGTCCCCGCGGCGAGCAGCCCGCGCTTGGTCAGCTCACCGACCGCGTTGATCGCCTTGGTGACGCTCTCGTCCTTCCAGGCGCCGTCGTCGAGGTTGTCGATCCGCTTCACCACGTCCGGGCCGCCGGTCTTGGCGGCGAGCGTCAGCACCAGTTCCAGCAGGTAGTACGGATGCGTGCCGGCGTACATGAACGGGCCGAGACCGGCCGCCTTCATATCGGTGCCGAGGGCAAGCAGATCGGTCCAGGTGCGCGGCACCTCCCAGCCGTTGCGCTGGAACAGGCTGGCCGAGTACCAGATCCCGTAGACGCTCGCGATGTAGTTGACGGTGCGCTGCGCCCCGTCGTACCGGCCGAAGTTCAGCATGTCGGGCAGGAGCTGGTCCTTGACCGTCGCGGACTGGTTGTCCCAGGACGGTGCGTCCAGCAACTGCTGCAGGTCGGTCAGCTGATCTTCCTTGACCAGCCGGCCGAGCTTCAGCGCGTCGTCGCCGGTGCTGAGCACCAGGTCGGGCGGGTTGCCCGCGGCGAACCGGGGCAGCAACTGGTCGGACAGTTGCGGTGTCACCTTCGGCGTGACGACGGCGGCCGCATACTTCTTCCGGTACGCCGCCGCCGCGAATCCGCCGTACTCGTCACTGATGACCAGGTCGACCGGAGCGGTCCCGTCCACGGTGAACGGGTTCTCCTTCGACACCGGCGGGGCGACCGGGTCGCCGGTGCAGCCACTCAGGACCGCACCGGCCAACGCGCCCTGCAACAAAGTCCGCCGTCTCAGCATCACCGCAGGCTATTACTTCACGCCTCCGGCGGTCACGGAGACCTGCAGCTGACGCTGGAAGATGATGTAGACGACCAGAACCGGTGCCACAGTGATCACCACGGCCGCGAACAGGGCGCCGAAGTCCACCGCATAACCGGCTTGCGATGCGAACGAGGCCATGCCCTGCGAGAGCACGTAGTTCTTCGAGTCGGTGTTCAGGGCAACGGGAAGCAGGAACTGGTTCCACAACCCCAGGAAGTTGAAGATGGCGACCGACGCCATCCCCGGCCGCGCCATCGGCAACATCACCGCGAAGAACGTGCGCCACTCCCCGGCCCCGTCGATCTGCGCCGCCTCGTAGATCTCGCCCGGCAGCGCCTTGAAGAAGCTGTGCAGGAAGAAGACGGTGAACGGCAGCGCGAACGCGACGTAGGTGATGATCAACCCAGGCAGGGTGTTGAGCAACGAGAGGTTCTTCAGCACGAAGAACAGCGGCACGATCGCCAGGAACACCGGGAACGTCAGCCCGGCCAGCATGGAGTAGTAGATCAGCCGGTTGCCCGGGAACGTGAACCTCGCCAGCACGTACGCGCACATCGCGCCGAGGATCATCACCAGCACCAGCGCGCAGCCGACGACGACCACCGTGTTCACGAAGTAGCGGCCGATGCCGGCCGTCGTCCAGGCGTTGGCGTAGTTCTCGAACCGCAGCTTGCCGGGCAGCGAGAGTGGGTTGCCCAGGACCTCCTGGGTCGACTTGAACGACGACAGCAGCGTCCACACCAGCGGCAGGATCACCAGCAGCGACCACAGGATCAGCGCGACGTGGGCGGTCGTGGCCACGCCCCTGCCCTCCGGGGCCCGCTGGCGGGGCGCGCGGGACGCGGCCACGGGCTCGGCCCGGTCGGCGGTGGTTGTCGTCATCGGCGTTCCTTCACTTTCCGCTCACGTCCGCCGGTCAGGGCGTTCACCGTGAAGACCACGAGCGCGAACAGCATCGTCACCGCGGCCAGGACCACGCCCATCGCCGTCGAGTAACCGAACTGGCCCTTGGTGAAGGCCGTGGTGAACAGCTGCTGGGGCATGACCAGGGTCGAGTTCTGCGGCCCGCCGCCGGGGTTCAGCGCCTGCATGTAGACGAAGGCGTCGAGGGCCGCGATGCCGAGATAGATGTACGCCGTCTGCACGTTGTCCCGGATCAGCGGCACCGTGATGGACACCGCGCTCCGGAACCGGCCGGCGCCGTCGATCCGGGCCGCCTCGAACACCTCGGGCTCGATGCCCCGGATGGCGGCGATGAACAGCACCATGTAGAAGCCGACGAAGCCCCAGATCATCACGAACATCGACGCCGGCATCGCGGTCCGCGCGTCACCGAGCCACGCGTAGTTCTCGAACTGGTGCAGCCCGATCTTCGACAGCACCGCGTCCAGCACACCCGAGCCCGGCGTGAACACCTGGGCCCAGATCAGGCCGATCACGATCGCGGGGATCACGTACGGGAAGAACGAGACGATCCGGTAGAAGCCGGCGTACTTCAGTCCGCGGACGGTGCCGGTGCCCGAGCCGCCGATCGTCACCAGCGTGGCAAGGGTCAGCGCCAGCACGATCGTCACGATCGGCACGACGATCGCGAGCAGGATGTTGTTGCGTACGGCCTTCAGGAAGATGTCGTCGTGGAACAGCTTGACGTAGTTGTCGAAGCCGACGAAGTTCATTCCCGAGGTGAACCCGGACCAGTCGGTCAGCGAGTACCACAGGGCCTGCACGAACGGCGAGACCACGAAGATCACGAAGACCGCCAGCGGCAGGCCGAGGAACACGACCATGAAGCTGGCCCGGTCGAAGGTCAGCGGCCGGCGCCGCCGGGTGACGGACCGCTTGGGTCCGCCTCCCGGCTCTGCCTCTTGCGTCATGGTCACTTGGTGACCGGGATCTTCTTGACGGAGCTGTCGTTGCGCACCTTGTCCGTGATCTGCTGCAGACCCTTCGTCAGACCCGCCGCGTCGAGCTGGCCGGACAGGAACGAGTTCCAGACCACGAGGTTGTCGGTGTTCATGCCGTACAGGCCGACGAACTGGTAGTCGAAGATGTTGGTGCCGGCCGCGTCCAGCATCGCGGTCTGCGACTGCAGCGCGGTCGAACCGAACCCGTCAGCGGGAACGAGTCCCTTGACGATCGTCGGCGCCAGCCGCGTCTTGGCGAAGTTGGTCGCCGCCTCCTTGGACAGCATGGCCCGCAGGAGCTCCTTGCCGCCGGCAACGTTCTTGCCCTTCGACGGGACGATGAACGGCTCGCCGGCCGCGCTGCGCAGCGCCTCGTACGGCAGCTTCGGGCTGTCGGTGAGCGTGGGCTCGGGGACGCCCTTCATCTGGAACCCGCTCTTGGTGGCCTTCTTCATCTCGTTCTCGATCCACGAGCCCGAGGGGTAGAGGATGGCCTGCTGGTCGTTGCTCCACTTCGCCTGCGCGGCGGTGAACTGGGTACCGGCGCCACCGGGGACGAAGTAGCCGTTCTTGACCATGGTCTCCATGGCCTTGAACACGCTCTGGAGCTGCGGCTTCGACCAGCAGTTCGCCTCGAGGTTCTCCAGCGCCAGGCGGACCTCGTCGCCACCCTCCTTGATCGCGGAGTCGACGGCCAGGGTGTGGTAGTAGGTCGCGGCTTCCTTGCCCCAGACGAACAGGTACTTGCCCTTCGCCTTGGCCTTGGCGCCGAGGTCGAGCAGCGCGTCGTAGGTCTTCGGCGGCTCCCAGCCGTTCTCCTTGAACAGGCTGTCGGAGTACCACAGGCCGTAGAGCGTGAGCACGTAGTTCATCGCGACGAACTTGCCGTCGTAGGTACCGGGGAGCTTGGCGCCCGGGTACAGGGTGTCGGCGATCTTCGTGCCCTCGTAGTTGTTGGCCTCGAAGACGTCGTCCAGCGTCGCCAGCGAGTCCAGGATCGTGTTGAAGCCGATCTGGTTCGCGCCGGAGTTGTCGATCAGGTCCGGCGGGTTGCCGCCGACGAAGCGCGGCTGCAACTGCTGGGCGATCTGGGTCGACGGGGCGACCTTGAACGTCGAGCCCGCGAACTTCTTCTGCGCGATGCTGGCCGCGAACGTCACGTAGTCGTAGCCGTATCCACCGTTGAAGATCACCGCGTCGACGGTCGCCTTGTCCGCCATGCCGAACGGGTTGTCCGCGGTCTTGTCGGCACCGCCACTGCCGGAGCCGCTGTCATCGCTGCCGCTGCCGGCACAGGCGGCCAGCAGCGTGCTGCCGCCGGTCGCCAGCAAGGTGCCGACCGCTGCGCGCTGCAGGAACAGGCGCCGCGACAGGTTGTTGGGAGTGGTCATTGGTCCCGCCTTCCAAGGAGTGTTTCACGCAGTACGCCGGATACGACCGGCGTACCGTGCTTCAAGGGCGTGGTTGTGTTCGTCGCCGCCGGGAATGTTCGCGGACAGGTAGACCGGCGGTGTCTCGCCGGCCTCCGTCAGCCGGCGCAGCACCTCAGCCACCAGCATCTGCGCAATCAGGGCCGCGGTGATGGAGGACACGGCGCAGACCTTGCCACCGTCGGGCAGGTCGAGCACGGAGTCGCCGTACGGCGCCTGGTTGTCGAGCACCACGTCCGCGAAGTCGATCAGCTTCTTGCCGGACGGGTGCCGCGAGTCCATGCCGCCGGTGTGCTGCAGCGAGGTGATCGCGATCAGCGGGTGACCGTTCTCCTTGACCACACTCGCCAGCTCGACGATCGAGCCGTTCACACCTGAGTTGGAGGCGATGATGAACAGGTCGCCCTCGCGGGCTGCGGACAGCTCGTAGAGCTTCCGGGAGTACGCCGGGTCGCGCTCGAGCTCCGCGCTGCGCAGCAGCTCGGGCGGCTCGCCACCGAGCAGCACCAGGTCGCGCAGCGCGATCCGGTTGGAGGCGATCAGCCCACCGGCCCGGCCGGCGATCTCCATCGCGAGGGCCTCGGAGTGCCCGGAGCCGAAGGCCTGGATGACGCCGTTCGCACGCAGCGAGGTGGCCATCAGATCGGCGGCCTGCTGGATCGGGCCGTCGATCTGGGTGGTCACGGCGGCCAGGATCGGCATCAGCGTTTGAACATACGCCTGCGCGCTCACGCCAGTGGATTCCCCCGTGTTACTGCTGGCCATCAACGGCCCACCCCTCGACTAATCTGCTCGCCAGCGACACTCCAAGTGCCGACAAATGCGCAAGTTTGCTGTTTGCTGGACAGAACTTTTCTCAACTCGTAGCTAAAGTCAAGGCTCATCCGTGTGATCTCCCCAGATCGGGACCGTTGCGTAACCTTGTGTACTTGTGCTTATTAATAGGCTCTTTCGAGCAGTTTGGAGCATCGCGTATGTCGGTCGAACGCTCGCTTCCGGACGCTGACGCCGCACCTGTCGACCAGGTGGTCCTGATACCTGCCGGACCACTGGTCCTCGGCGGCGACCTCGGCGGAACTTCCACCCGGATCGTGATCGCGGACTCTGAGGGCAACGTAGTCGGTCGCGGCGCCGCAGCGGGAGGGAATCCGACCAGTCATCCGGCAAGTGCGGCGGCCAACTTCGGGCAGGCCCTTCACGCCGCACTGTCCGGCCTGGACCCGACGGCCGTCAAGGCCGGGGTCGTAGGTATGGCCGGCGGCGTGGCACTCGCACGCCCGGACGTGGCCGCTCAGTTCGAAGCCGCCTGGACCGGCGCCGGCCTGATCGTTGCCCCCGACTACATCGGCGATCTCGAGGTCGCCTTCGCCTCAGGTACGCCGGAACCGGACGGGACCGTGCTGATCGCCGGCACCGGAAGCAACGCCGGCCTGGTGCGCAACCACCAACTGCTGCGCACCGCGGGCGGGCACGGCTGGCTACTGGGCGACGACGGCTCCGGTTTCTGGCTCGGCCGGGAAGCAGTGCGCAGCGTGCTGCAGGCGCTGGATCTCCGCGAGCCGCTCGGGCTGCTCGGGCAGGCCGTCGTACAAGCAATCCTGCCCGATCGGGAAGAGCACGCCACTGCGCGGCGTGAAGGGTACGACGCGCTGCGTGATGACCTGGTGAGGACGGTGAACAGCCGTCCACCCGTGCTGCTCGCGGAACTGGCGCCGGCGGTGATGGCGGCGTACGCGCAGGACGACGAGACCGCGCGGTCGCTGGTGAAACGCGCAGCCGAGTTGCTCACAGAAACCGCCGCGCGACTGAAGACAACGTCGGACAAGGGCCCGATGGTGCTCGCGGGCAGTGTCGCGGGTGAATCCTCACCTGTCGGACAACTCATTCGGCAGCACTTTGCGGGCGACGTACTGACCGCCCGGGACGGGGTCGGAGGCGCCACCTGGCTGGCCCTGGGCGCCCTCGACCCCGCTCTCGCAACTACCGAGAACCACCAACGACTAGTCGAACACTGAGACCGGGCGGACTTCGACGGCGTAGAAGCCGGCCTCCGGGATGGTGGCGGCGACCTCTTCGGCGCGTTCCTGGCTGGCGACGTCGATGAGGAAGACGCCGGCGAGTTGTTCCTTCGCCTCGGAGTACGGGCCGTCGGTCGTCGCCCGGACGCCTTCGCGGACCCGGACCACCCGGGTCTTCGACGGCGGATCGAGCGGGACGGCGTTGATCAGCTCACCGCTGGCGTCGAGTTCGTTCAGCAGGTTGTCGAGCTGCGCGGCGAGCGCCTCCCGCGCCTTCTTCGGCAGGGCCTTGCCCTCCTCGGTGTGCAGGAACGACGGGTGACCCCAGGTGATCGGGTTGCTGTGAATCATCAGCAGGTACTTCATGTCCGGTGTCCTTTCGGGCAGGTACTGGATCTTCGCAGCAGAGGTCGGACACAACCGCCACCACTCGACATTTCGCCGTTTTACGCCGCCGGGCCGCACCAGCTGACCGCACCGAAGAACGGGTAGTGGTAGCCCGGGATGTGCGCTAACGACAGGTAGAGCACCCCGAGACGCTGTACGCACCCAACGCCGCCACGCTCAGGTGCACTACCCAGCCGCCTGACACCTCCTGTCCCAACGCACATCGCCGACCGACCTCCGCCCGTTCTTCGGTACGGCGTCGCATATTCCAAGCAATGGCTTGACATCGGATTTGGGCTGCTGCATATTCCAAGCATGTCTTTGGAAAAGGATCCGCGGCGGTCGCGGTTGCTGGACGATCCGCTGGCCATTCGGGCGATGGCACACCCGGTGCGGCTGGACCTGCAGTCGCTGCTGGGCCGGGAGGGGCCGCTGACCGCGGCCGATGCGGCGCGGCGGCTCGGGATCAGCCAGGCGCTGGCGTCGCACCACCTGCGGCAGTTGGCGAAGTACGACTTCGTCGAGCCGGCGCCGGGCAAGGACAACCGGGAGCGGCCGTGGCGCCTGGTGTCCACGTCGCAGTCCTGGCAGGACGCGATCAAGACGCCCGAAGGCGCGGCCGCTGCCGACGTACTCGAGCAGCTGATGGCCGAGCGGGCGCTGGACGCGCTGGCCAAATGGCAGCAGCAGCGCCCGCAGGCGGACCCGGCCTGGCGGGACAACTCCGGCATCGGGCAGACCGGCCTCTACCTGACCGGCGAGGAGCTGGCGGAGATCGTCGGCCAGATCAACGAGCTCCTGCAGCGCTGGGTCGACGAGCGGCCCATCGACGACAAGTCCACCCGGCCGGCGGGGAGCCGGCATGTCTCGTTCACCCAGATCGTCACGATCTCGCCGGAGCCGGAGGAGTAGCAAATGAAGGACTTGTGGGGCGTCCTCGCGCGACAGCGTGACTATCGGCTGATGCTCGGCGCCGGGCTGATCTCGCTCACCGGCGACTGGCTGCTGCGCACCGGGCTCGCGTTCCAGGTGTACGTACTGACCGGCTCGACGCTCGCCTCCGGCGGACTGCTGCTCGCGTCGTTCCTCCCCGCCGTACTGCTCGGCTCGCTGGCCGGCGTCTTCGTCGACCGGTGGAACCAGCGCACCACGATGATCGTGACGAACGTGCTGAACGCCGTCGTCCTGATCCCGCTGATCGCCGTCCACGACGCGAGCACGATCTGGATTGTGTACGGCGTCGTACTGGCGCAGAGCTGTCTACAGCAGTTCTTCACGCCGGCCGAGCAGTCGCTGGTCCCGCTCCTGGTGAACTCCGAGCAACTGGTGACCGCGAACGCGCTGAACAGTCAGATCCGCGACCTCGCCCGGCTGGTCGGCGCCGCGCTCGGCGGTGTGCTCGCGGCCGCCGGCGGACTCACCCTGCTCGCCGTCGGCGATGCCGTGACCTTCCTGGTCGCGGTCGTACTGGTCGCCGCGATGCGACACCGTCAGGAACGACCCGAGTCCAAGGAAGAGACGGCAGGCGGCGCGATCAAGCGCCTGAAGGAAGAGTGGACCGAGGGACTGCGGCTGTGCGTCGCGGGCCCGGCGATGCGGCTGTTCTTCGTGTTCTGCCTCGTCACCGGCGTCGGTGAAGGGATTATGAGCACGCTGTTCGCGCCCTTCGTCAGCGCCGAGGTCGGCGGCGACGGAAAGGTGTACGGCCTGATCGTGTCGTCGCAGGCGATCGGCGGGATCGTCGGCGGCCTGGTCGCCGCCGCGATCGGCTCGCGCTGGCCGGCCGCGACCCTGTGGGGAATCGGCGCCTTCGCGTTCGGCCTGATCGACATCGCCTTGTTCCTCTACCCGTTGGTGTCGGCCAGTGTGATCCCGGCGTTCGTCTGCATGATCGTCGTCGGTCTGCCCGGCGCGCTCACCGTCGCGGGGATGATGACGGTGTTCCAGAACCTCACCGTCGACGGCACCCGCGGCCGCATCTACGGCGCGGTCGGCGCCGCCGAAAGCGTCGCGGTCCTGCTCGGCATCGCCGCGGGCGGTCTGCTCGGCGACGCCGTCGGCATCATCCCGATCCTCGTCTTCCAGGGCCTCGGGTACGTCGTCGGCGGGCTCGTCGTACTCAGTCGGCGGCGGGTTCTGGTTCCTCAGCCAGCAACTGCTCCCCCGCTTCCGGTGTGACCCGGTGCAGGCGGACGCGGGCGACCCGGCGGCCGTCCATCTCGGTGACGGTCAGGGTGTGGGCGTCGAACGGGACCTCGTCACCGGTCGACGGGACCTTCCCGAGCCGGGCGGCGAGGAACCCGCCGACGGTCTCGTAGGGCCCGTCGGGGAGCTCGATCATGGTCTCGTCGGCGAAGTCGTCCAGGTTCAGCAGCCCGTCGACCTCGATGTCGCCGCTGCGGAGCCGGGTCGTCTCGGCCGGCTCCTCGTCGTACTCGTCCTTGATGTCGCCGATCAGTTCCTCGACCAGGTCCTCGAGCGTGACGATGCCGGCGGTGCCGCCGTACTCGTCGAGGACGATCGCGAGGTGCGTGCTGCGGCGGCGCATCTCGGTCAGCGTCGGCAGCAGCTTCGCGGTGTCCGGCAGCATCAGGACCTCGCGCGCCAGGTCGCCGACCCGCACCGAGCGGGTCGCGACCGCCGGGTCGAACAGGTCCCGGACGTGCACGAAGCCGACGATGTCGTCGGCCGAGCCGTTCATCACCGGGTACCGCGAGTGCGGCCGCTCGGCGGCGAACTTGACCGCCTTGTACGCCGGCATCTCGGCGTCGACGAAATCCACCTCGGTACGCGGCAGCATCAGCTCGCGCAACTGCCGGCTACCGGCCTCGAAGACGTCGTCGACGATCTTGCGCTCTTCCACACCGAGCGACTCGTGGGCGGAGATGACGTCGCGCAGCTCCTCGTCGGACATCACCTCGCGGTTCGCGTTCGGGTCGCCGCCGAGCGCGCGCACCACCAGGTCGGTGGACCTCGACAGCAGCCAGATCACCGGCCGCGCGCCGGACGCGATCCGGTCCACGAGCGGCCCGAGCGCGAGCGCGAAACCCTCGGCCCGCTGCAGGGCCAGGCGTTTCGCGGCCAGCTCGCCGAGCACGATCGAGACGTACGAGATCAGGATCGTGATCAGCACCAGCGCGACCGTCCCGGCGACCGACTCGGGCAGGCCGAGCTTCTGCAGGTGCGGCGAGAGGCCGTCGGCGAGCGTCGCGCCACCGAAGGCGGCGGACAGGAAGCCCATCAGGGTCACGCCGATCTGCACGGCGGACAGGAACCGGTTCGGGTTGGCGGCCACCTTGGCGACGATCTCGCCGCGGCGACCGCGGTGCGAGAGTGCCTTGAGCTGACTCTCCCGGAGCGAGACGAGGGCCATCTCGGCCGCGGCGAAGACCCCGCCGATCAGCACGAAGACCAGAATCAGGACGATGTTGAGCAGGGTGTCGTTCATGGGTGGGGTTTCCTAGCGCCCTCTCGTCGACGACCGAGAGGGCGGGCGTTGGGCGTAGTCGTCCATCTACCAACTCTAGCGGTGGGCGGTCCAACAGTGCATGTTCGAGTTTGTCGGTTTATGATGATTCCTGGCCGGACGCGTCGTACGGCCGGGAGGGTCACACCATGAACACACCGCGCGGTGTACGCCGTACCGACACCAGACTGTCGGACGGCCGCGAGCTGATCTACTACGACCCGGCCGACGCGCCGGCCCGGGCGCCGCTCGAGGACACCCGCGGCCTGCCCGCGCCGCAGCCGCAGGTCGAGCTGCGCACCGATCCGCTCACCGGCGACGTGATCACCTACGCGACCCACCGCAACACCCGGACGTACCTGCCGCCGGCGGACCAGTGCCCGCTGTGCGCGAGCAAGCCGGGCAACCCGACCGAGATCCCGGACCTCGACTACAACGTCGCCGTCTTCGAGAACCGGTTCCCGTCCTTCGCCGGCCCGGGCCGGACCGAGGTGGTGTGTTTCACCAGCGACCACAACCGCTCGTTCACCGATCTGTCCCAGGGTCAGGCCCGGCTGGTCGTCGACACCTGGGCCGACCGGACCGCCGAGCTCGGCGCCCGCGACGACGTCGAGCTGGTGTTCCCGTTCGAGAACCGCGGCCGCGAGATCGGCGTGACGCTCAGCCACCCGCACGGCCAGATCTACGCCTACCCGTTCATCCCGCCGCGGATGCAGAACCTGCTGCGGCAGGCCCGCAAGCACCAGGAAGTTGCCGGTAGCAACCTGTTCGCCGACGTCCTGGCCGCGGAGCGCAAGGAGGGCACCCGGGTCGTCGCGGAGAACGGCAACTGGACCGCGTTCGTCCCGGAGGCCGCCCGCTGGCCGGTCGAGGTGCACCTGTACCCGCACCGCCAGGTCGGCGGCATCGACGAGCTGTCGGTCGGCGAGCGCGACGACTTCGCCGAGCTGTACCTCGACGTCCTCAGCCGCTTCGACGGTCTGTACGGCGAACCGCTGCCGTACATCGCCGCCTGGCACCAGGCCCCGGTCCGGATCGATCGCGAGCTCGGCTACCTGCACCTGGAGCTGTTGTCGATCCGGCGGGCCAAGGACAAGATCAAGTACCTGGCCGGCTCGGAGTCCGGCATGGGCGCGTTCATCAGCGACACCCGGCCCGAGGATGTGGCCGACACCCTGCGAAAGGCCGGTCAGTGAGCTTCCAGAAGGTTTTCGGTACGTCGCCCGACGGCAGCTGGCGCGCCCCCGGCAGGGTCAATCTGATCGGAGAGCACACCGACTACAACGACGGCCTGGTGCTCCCGATCGCGCTGCCGAACCGCATCCTGGTCAGCGCGTCGAAGCGGGACGACGGCCGGATCGCCGTCGCGTCGAGCGGGCACCGGGGTGTCATCGAGTTCGCGATCGACGACCTGGCGCCGGGTTCGGTCGGCGACTGGGCGGCGTACCCGGCCGGTGCGGCCTGGATCCTGCGGGAGTCCGGCTACCCGATCTGCGGCGCGAACCTGCTGGTCGACTCGAACCTCCCGTCCGGCGCCGGCCTGTCGTCGTCGGCCGCTCTGCTCTGCGCGACGTTCGTGGCGCTGCTGGGTCTGCGCGACGTCGAGGTCGACCCGGCCGAGATCGCGCGGCTGGCACAGAAGGCCGAGAACCAGTACGTCGGCGCGCCGGTCGGACTGATGGACCAGATGGCCTCGATGTGCTGCACCGAGGGCCACGCGCTGTTCTTCGACATCCGCGCGATGTCCATCGACCAGATCCCGTTCAACCCGCCGGCCGACGATCTCGCACTGCTGGTCGTCGACGTGAAGGCGCCGCACCGGCACGTCGACGGCGAGTACGCCGCGCGCCGGAAGAGCTGCGAGCAGGCGGCGGCCGAGCTCGGCGTACCGGCGCTGCGTTCGATCGCGTTCGAGGACCTCGACGACGCGCTCACTCGGTTGTCGGACGACGTCGTACGGCGGCGTGTGCGGCATGTGGTCACCGAGATCCGCCGGGTCGAGGACGCGGTCGCGTTGATGCGGGCCGGCAAGCTGCGCGAGGTGGGTCCGCTGTTCACCGCGTCGCATGCCTCGCTGCGCGACGACTTCGAGATCACCGTGCCGGAGCTCGACGTCGCCGTCGACACCGCACTGGAGGCAGGTGCGCTCGGCGCGCGGATGACCGGCGGCGGTTTCGGCGGTTGCATCATCGCGCTGGTGGAGGCCCCGGCTGCCGACGCCGTACTGTCCGCGATCGAGAAAGCCTTTGCGGAACACGGTTTCTCGGCCCCGAGCTCGCTCGCCGCGACCCCGTCAGCAGGTGCTTCCAGGGTTAGCTAGGAAGCGATGACGAGGTCGCATCCGGTGTCGCGCATGGCCTTGCGGGCGGCGGTCGTCAGGCCGTTGTCGGTGACGATCACGTCCAGGTCGGACCAGGTCGCGAACGTACTCAGGCCGACGGTCCCCCACTTGGTGTGGTCCGCGACCACGACCACCTCACGACTCGCGGCGATGAACGACCGGTTGGTCTCGGCCTCCATCAGGTTCGGCGTGCTCAACCCGTGCTCGGCGTCGACACCGTGCGCGCCGAGGAACAACAGGTCCAGGTGCAGCGATGCCAGCGCCGCGGTCGCGATCGGGCCGACGAGCGCGTCCGACGGCGTCCGGATGCCGCCGATCAGTACGACGGTGCGGTCCGAGCGCCCGTTGCCGTGGAACACGTCGGCGATCCGCGCCGAGTTCGTGACGACCGTCAAGTTTTCCACCCGCAACAGCTGACGAGCCAGCGCGTACGTCGTCGTACCGGCGCCGATGCCGATCGCGCTGTCCGGCTGCACGCGGGTGGCGGCCTCGGCCGCGATCGCCTGCTTGGCCGCGGACTCCTGGGTCAGCTTGGCGTCGAAGCCCGGCTCGTGCGCGCTGCGCAGGCCGACCGACGTCGCGCCGCCGTGCACCTTGTGCAGCAGGCCGCTGGAGTCCAGGGCGTCCAGATCGCGCCGGATCGTCATGTCCGAGACCCCGAACCGGTCGACCAGTTCGGCCACCGTGATCGCGCCCCGGCTGTTGACCTCGGCAACGATCGTGGCCTGGCGCTGGGCGGCGAGCTGGCCGCCGCGGCCGCGTGGCGGTTCTGCTCCGGCTGCGTTCACGTGCACAGAATAGTCCCGCCGGCAGGGAAATGTGTTGCCCGGCCGGTGGCAGCGCGTCACCCTGAAGCATGCGATTTCCCGAGGACGTCCCGGTGCTGACCGACGGCGTGGTGACCCTACGTGCGCACACCGCCGCCGACGTAGAGCCGGCGTACCGGATGTGCCAGGACCCGGTGATGCAGGAATGGACCACGATCCCGGTCCCGTACCTGCACGAGCACGCAGTGAACTTCCTCACCGAGGTGGTCCCGGCCGGCTGGCGCGACAACACCGCCTGGGCCTGGGCGATCGAGTACGACGGGAACTACGTCGGCACCATCGACCTGCGCGACGGCGAGGGCGGTGTCGGCGAGGTCGGGTTCGCGGTGTCGGCGGAGGTCCGCGGCAACGGGGTGATGACGCGCGCGCTGAAGCTGGTGGTGCGGTACGCGTTCGACGGCCTCGACTGGAAGCGCGTGATCTGGCGTGCGTACGTCGGCAACTACGCGAGCCGCCGGGTTGCGTGGAAGACCGGATTCCGTGGCCTGGTGACGATTCCGGGCGGCGGGCGGTCGCGCGGCGTACGGAAGGACGAGTGGGTCGCGACCATCGGCCGCGACGACGAGCTCGAGCCGAAGGGCAACTGGTGGGCGGTGCCCGTGCTCGACAGTGGCGCGATCCGGCTGCGGGAGCTGCGCGAATCGGACGCGCAACGGGTGATGGAGGCATGCGCCGACGAGCGGACGCAGCAGTGGTTGACGGGTATGCCGTCGCCGTACGGACTCGAGGACGCCAAGGGATTCATCGCGAGCCGGCCGGACGCGGCGGCGAGCGGTGACGCGGTCGCCTGGGCGATCGTCGACGCGGTCACCGACGAGTTGCTCGGCAACGTCAGCATCTTCGGCCTGAACAACCGGATCGACAACACGATCGGCGAGATCGGGTACTGGATGCACCCGGACGCGCGCGGCCGCAAGGTGATGTCGACCGCGGTCCAGCTGGTGATCGACCACGCGTTCCGTCCGGTCGAGGACGGCGGTCTGGGCCGGCGGCGACTGGTGCTGAGGTGTGCCGATGTGAACACCGCGTCCGCGCACGTTGCCGAGGCCAACGGATTCACGCAGGTCGCCGACGAACGCCTCGCCGACCCCCGCCGCGACGGCACCTACGACAACCTCCTCACCTACGACCTCCTCGCCACTGAGCACCCCGGCCACTGACCTCCCAGAGAGCCGTGGTGACCGGCTGCAGGCAGTGGTTTACGGCGAGTTGGTGACAAACGACACCGGTTCCCCTCGCCGTCGCGCTGCCGGGCTGCTTGAATCGACGGGTGAGAGATCGTGAGGAACTCGTCCGCCGTTGGCAGGCCGGGTGGTCCGTCTCGCGGGGCTGGACCACGGTTGAGGAGGACAACGACGGAATCCTGATCGTCCGGGCAGGTGAGGAGAGCCGGCCGACGGAGTACGTCGTACTGGATGCCGACGACAAACCGGAACGGGTGGAACGCGCCGCCCAGCTGGCACTCGCCGACGGCGGTGGGCGTGGCTCGGGCTGGATCACGCTGGCCACCGACGACAAGGAAGCCAGGATCGAGCAACTGGAGGAGCTCGGCCTCGAGGTCCAGCAGGACCAGGACTGGCTGATGACGATCCAGCTCTCGGAGCAGCCGGCGCTGAAGCTGCACGAGCGCTATACGTTGCACACCGAGCTCGAGGACGACCTGATCATCACCCGCGCCACGATGCACGGCGGAGTGGTGTCGAGCGGCCGGATGGCGGTCGTCGGCGAGGACGCGGTCGCGGACCGGATCGAGACCGACCCGGCACACCGCCGGCGCGGCCTCGGCAGCGCCGTGATGGCGTCGCTGGTCGAGGCGGCCGCGGCGAAGGGTGCGAAACGCGGCATCCTGATCGCGTCGATCGACGGCCTGCGGCTGTACCGGAGCCTGGGCTGGAAGGTGATCGCCGATATCGTCATCGCCCGTTCACGGTGATTCGCGCGGACGTTTGAAACGCTTGCGATAGTCAAAGGTTCGTGAAGTGCTGCAGCCTGCGCGCGTGGGCGGGCGCTGCCCTGGGCAAGGCTGCAGACCATGACGAACCACAGACGGTCCCCCGGTAACGGTGTGGCCGGTCCCCTCATCGCGTCACTGTCGGCTCTCGTGTTGCTGGCCGGCATCGGGTGGTTCGTACTGCGTCAGTCGGACAGCAGCAAGGTGACGAGCCAGGCGGACCCGATCACGTCGATGGCTACCGCGAGCGACGACGCGTCGTCGGCCACACCGGTCCGTCCGACGAGTCCGACGTACACGCCTCGCCGTACTCCCTCCACGACCCCCTCGACGGCCAAGAGCGTGACGCCGAAGCCCACGCGGACGACGTCGGCGCCGAGCCGGGGCAGCACGCGGACGCCCGAGCCCACCAGGTCGACGACGTCGCCGAAGCCGACCCGTTCCACGACCACGACCCCGACGCCGACCAGGACGACGAAGACCGCGAAGCCGACCTCCGGGCCGGCCGAGGCGCAGGTACTGGACCTGACCAACCAGGAGCGTGCGAAGGCCGGCTGCGGACCGCTGCGGACCAACAAGTCGCTGACCCAGGCCGCCGAGGCGCACGCCGCCGACATGGTGGCCAAGCACTACTTCGCGCACGACAGCCTGGACGGCCGCAGCCCGTTCGACCGGATGAAGGCGGCCGGGTTCCGGGGCGGCGCGATGGCTGAGAACATTGCCGTCGGCTACACGAGCGCGGCCTCGGTCGTGAAGGGCTGGATGAACAGCCCCGGACACCGCGCGAACATCCTCAACTGCAGCTACACGATGATCGGCATCGGCTACGACAGCGGCCAGGTGAAGCCGGACTGGGGCAACGGCAGCTGGGTGCAGGACTTCGGCGGCTGACCGGGTTACCACGGCGTTCAGTCAATCGTTTTCTTCAGGATTCGTTAAGAGGGCATTCGCCTCCGTAACGATGACCTTGCACGTCGGTTAAGGTCGCTGTTCGGTGAGACCAGGGGGGACCTGGCTGGACCACGGGGAACGACGCGCAACTCGGTACGACGAAAAACGAAGAGGATTCGCCCATCCCATGACGGATTCGCCTACCCCCCGGCGGCACCGCGGCAGCAGAAGAGCGCCCCGGCGGAGCCGTGGCCTCGTCGCCCCGGTCGTCAGCGCGCTCTCGGTCCTGGTCGCGATCGGACCGGTGGTCTGGTTGATGTCTCGCGACACCACGCAGGCCGACGCCACCGACGTCCAGTACGTCTCCGAGGACACCCGCGTCGACGGCCGATCGGCGGTCGAAGGTACGACGGCCGGCACGCCGCTGATCACCGTCACGAAGACCTTGCCGAACGGCCGCACGACGACAGCAGTTCTCGGTACGCCGGCGTTCGGCGCGGCCGCGTCCTCTTCCACCCCGGCCAGCCCAGGTGCGTCGAGCGATACGCCGAGCAACGTGCTCACCACGCCGACTGCGACCGTCGGCGTGACCACGGTGACCGTGTCGCCGACCGCGCCACGCCGTACACCGACCCAGACCGGCAGGCCGAAGCCGACGAAGACCGCGAGTACGACGCCTACCCGGACACCGACTCGTACGCCGACCAAGACGCGGTCGACCGACCCGACGCCGAGTGAAACCACGCAGCCGCCGACCGGCGGTGGCGGGACGAACACTCAGGAGCGGCAGGTCCTCGAGTACACCAACCAGATCCGTGAACAGCAGGGCTGCGGCCCGCTCCGGCTGGACAGTGCACTCGTCGAAGCGGCCGGCAAGCACGCGTCGGACATGGTCCGCCGGCACTACATGGACCACACGAACCCTGATGGACAGGACCCGGGCGATCGGATGGCGGCCGCCGGGTACCGCGGGTCGGGCTGGGGCGAAAACATCGCGGCCGGCTACGACAGCGCACAGAAGGTGGTCGCGGCCTGGATGCAGAGCGACGGGCACCGCAAGAACATCCTGAACTGCCGGTTCACCACGATCGGCGTCGGGTACGACCCGGGCCAGGTGCGGTCGGACTGGGGACCGGGCAGCTGGGTCCAGGACTTCGGCAGAAGCTGAGACCGGGTAGCCATCGTGGTTGTCATCGTGTCTAGAACACCGAGAGTGGCCAGAACGTTGTTCCAGGGCCACAATGTCCGGCCGATTCACGGTCGGTCGCGGCGGGTAGATCCGTCCTTGTCATGTTGCCGGACGTTCCTGGGGGGCTCCGGTGAGACGGCGTGTGAGGCGTCTCGATCAGGTGAGGCACGTCTTGGGGGCGCGACTTTGAAGGGAACAACGAAATAATGTCCGAGTCCGGCAACGGCCGGTACAAACCACGCAGGAAAGCGACGCGAGCGGCCTCCCGTTCGTCGCGGTCCGGCAACCGGCCCACTCCGCCTGCGGAAACCACCCCGCCCGCACCACCCGAACCGCCGCGGTACGCGCCGCGGACCAGCGACGAGTCACCGTTCTGGGCGAGCGCGCCGAAGGGCGCCACGTCCAGCGAGTCCCCGTTCTGGGCCGGCGGCAACCAGTCACGCCCCGCCACGCCGCAGTACGCCCCGCGCGGCGCGCTGCCCAGCTACACCGCTCCCGACACCGACTCCGGTCTGCCCACTCGACCGGCCGAGGAACCGGCTGCGGGTCTGGGGAACCGGCGGCCTGCTGGTGGTACGCCGTCGTGGGTCGACCAGTCGATCGCGGGTGCCGACCCCGAGCCGCCGACCCGAGCACGCCGCGCAGCCGCCCGTACGGAGAGCCCCGCGGAGACCGCTGCCCCGGCCCCGCTCGGCGAAACCGCCGGCACCTGGTCCTCCCGCCGAGCAGCCGACGACTGGGCCTCCCTAGGCGGCGCCCCCTCCACCCCGACCTCGGACCGCACCGACAGCACCCCGCGCACCGCCGGGCTGACTGGTGCTGCGGGCGTGGACAGCGCGGCAGCTGCCTCGAGTCGCGCGGGTACAAGCAGCTCAGCCGCCGACGACCTGGCCGCAGCCGCCACCCGCCGCTCAACCGCACGCCCCGAACCAAGCTCCGAGAGCACCTTCGGCACCGGAGCAACTGCGAGCGCGTTCGGCGCCGGAGCAGCGGGCACCGGAGCAGCCGCAAGCACATTCGGCCTCGGCGAACCCGGCGCGGACGCGGCTGGTGGGTCTGAGCTCGGTGGGAACGACGCTGGGACCGAGCACGTTGCTGCCGCAGGTGCCGGCGGGCGTGGGTCCTCTGGGCCGGGTAGGCCTGGCGGTCCTGGCGGCAGTGGTCCGGGACGGCGTACAGCAGCTCGGTCGGCGGCGGCTGGGCGATCGGCCCGCGGCCGGCGGACGGTGATTGCGATCGCCTCTGTCCTGCTGGTGATCACGCCGATCTCGTGGATCCTGCTGCACCAGCCGCAGAACGACGAGGCGGACGCATCCATCCCGATCGTCACCCGCACCGACGACACCTACATCACCCCCACCACCAAGGCAGCCGTCGCAACCCCCTCGGCCCGAGTCACCGTCCCGCCAACGGCGACCCCCACGGCCACCCCCACCAGCACCCCGTCGGAAACCCCCTCGAAGACCCCGACCAACACTCCGACAAACACGCCGACGGACACCCCCACAACCAAGTCCTCCAAGTCCCCCACCACCGCCCCAACCTCGGCCCCGACCAGCAACCCCACCACGGCGCCGACTTCCCCGGGCCGCACAGTCCC
This sequence comes from Kribbella soli, assembly GCF_004331345.1. GTDB lineage: Bacteria > Actinomycetota > Actinomycetes > Propionibacteriales > Kribbellaceae > Kribbella > Kribbella soli. Next base: position 329,955 of record NZ_SJJZ01000004.1, read on the forward strand.
CACCCCCACGCCGACCGAGACCACCACAACGCCGACCACGCCGCCCACGCCTGCGGACAACGGTTCGATGGAGTCGATCGAGCTGCAGGTGTTCAACATGATCGACAGTGCGCGCGCAAGCAACGGCTGCGCTCCGCTGAAGCGTGACACCGACATGACCAAGAGTGCACGGTCCGATGCCGTTAGCCGGTCCAAGTCCACAAGCCGTCTCAACGCGAGCGGCGGATCGATGAGCGCGGCAGGCGGCGATGACTGGAAGGCCAAGCAGGCGTTCGATCAGATGATGACCCAGAGCCGGAGCACGATCCTCAACTGTGGATTGACGACCGGGGCGGTGGGCTTCGGATATACCGAGCACTGCAAGATCTTGCTGTGCCTGACCGGCACGGCCGACCGCAACGTGTGGGTGGCGAACTTCTCGTAAGTGCGGAGCTGCACGCAGGCATAACCCCCTCGGGCGGGCCTTGGAGGCGCTCGAAATGGGGTTTGTGCCTGCGTGGCGGTGCGAGCAGTGGGACCATGGGGGTGATGAGCTGGTTCACCGGCCTGCGGGAGGTTGGATGTTCGAGCGGGATGATGTGGATCGGGCGGAGCCGGCGCATTTCGGGATTCATCCGGATGCGTTCGCCGAGGAGCGCCCGGATCCGCGGCCCGAGGAGGCCCGGCGGATGGGGTTGAGCCGGCACACCGAGGAAGGCGCCGTGCTCTACTTCGCGTCGTCGCTCGACCGCGGGAAGCCCGCGCACCGGATGATGGCCTGGATCCTGCTGATCACGTTCGCCGCGCCGGTGATCTACATCCTGCTCGTGCTGTAGAACTCCTGCCGATGCCGCTGCGGCGTCGTCCCCAGCAACCCGTGGAAGTGGTGCCGGAGCGCGTCGCTGCTCCCGAACCCGCTCTCCGTCGCCACCCGCTCGACCGACAGGTCCGTTGTCTCCAGCAACAACCGCGCCCGGTCCAGCCGCTGCTGCAACAACCACGCCTGCCCCGAGCTCCCGGTCCGCGCCCGGAACTGCCGGGTGAACGTACGCCGTGACATCGCCACCGCGCCCGCCCACTCGTCCAGCGACACCGGCTGGTCGAGCCGCGCCCGCGCCCACACCATCGCCTTCTCGATCACGTCGTCGGCGGGGTCCGGCGGCACCGGCACCGGGATGTACTGCGCCTGCGATCCGCTCCGATGCGGCGCCACCACGATGTCCCGGGCGACCTTCTCCGCCACCTCGACCCCGTGATGCGTGCGCACCAGATGCAGGCAGCAGTCCAGCGAGGCCGCCGTACCGGCAGAAGTGACGACATCCCCCTGATCCGACCACAGCACGTCGGCGCGCACCTTGAGGTCCGGATACCGCGCCCGCAGTGCGTCGGCGAACCGCCAGTGCGTCACCACCTCGCGCCCTTCGGCGAGCCCACTCTCCGCCACCAGGAACGCCCCGATGCACAGCCCGACCACGGTGGCGCCCCGCGCATGTGCCCGCCGGATCGCTTCCAGCAGTACGTCGGAGGCCACCAGACCGGGCTCCCAGCTCGGCAGCACCACGACATCGGCCCGCTCCATCGCCTCGAGCCCGTGCTCCACCGTGATCCCGAAGCCGGCGCTGGTGGGGAACGATCCCGGTTCCTCCGCACAGACGAGTACGTCGTACCGGCTCGGTAGCCCGCGGCGTTCGCCGAGCACCAGGCACGGCACGGACAGGTGGAACGGGCTCATCCCGGGATACGCGAGGACCGCGACAGTACGCATGAAGACAGTATGGCCCGATCTTCGGGAACTGTGACTCGCGGGCCAATGGTGAGACCGACCGCGAGGCCGGAGGATCGTGGTCATGAAGATCACGCACATCGGCGGCCCGACCGCCGTCCTGAATCTCGGCGGCCTCACGTTCCTGATCGACCCGGCGTTCGACGAGCCCCGCGACTACCAACTCCCGGGCCGGGTGATGACCAAGCTGACCGGCCCGGCGATCCCGGCCACGCAGCTCGGCCCGATCGACGTCGCGCTGGTCTCGCACGACGAGCACAAGGACAACCTCGACGACGCCGGCCGCGCACTGCTGCCGTCCATCCCGACCGTCCTCTCCACCCCCGGCGCTGCCGTCCGCATCCCCGGCGTCCGTGGGCTGAAGAACTGGGAGTCGATCGACCTGCCCCGGCCGGACGGCGGCGTGATCACGGTGACCGGCGTACCAGCGCTGCACGGCCCGGAAGGCGCCGAGGCGGTCGTCGGTTTCGTCACCGGATTCGTCCTGCAGGGCGAAGGCCTCCCGACCGTCTACGTCTCCGGTGACAACGCGTCACTCGGCCTGGTGAAGGAGATCGCCGACCGGTTCGCGCCGATCGACATCGCGGTCCTCTTCGCCGGAGCAGCGCGGACAGGTCTGCTCGACAACGCCAACCTCACCCTCACGTCGACGGACGCGGTCGAGGCCGCGCGAATCCTCGGCCAGGCGACGATCATCCCCGTCCACACGGAGGGCTGGACCCACTTCAGCGAGGGCCCGGAGCGGTTCATCGCTGCGTTCCGTGACGCCGGACTGGAGGACCGCGTCAGGTTGCTGGAGCACGGCGTCGCGACCAGCCTTGGTTGAGGGCTTGACGAGCACGGAGCGTGACGGATGGCGTGCGTGCGCCGGGGGGAACCGGCAGTTGCATTCATCGGGCCGGGGGGAATTCGGCCCACTGCCAAGGGGGACATTCCTTTGTTCGCACGACGCTTCCGCACGCTCTTTTCCGCTGCCACGGCCGCCGTGGTGCTGGCCGGTACGGCGGCGCTCGCGCCACTGCCGGCCGACGCGGCGATCACCGTCGTCCTGAGCGGCATCCAGTACGACCCGCCGGGCGCGGATGTCCGCACCAACGCTCAGCTGAACAACGAGTTCTTCACCGTGCGCAACATCAGTTCGCGGCCGATCAACCTGTCCGGCTTCCGTGTCCTGGACGCGGCCAACCACCTGTTCGTGTTCCCGCGCGGCTACGTGCTCCCGGGCCGGTCGACCGTCATCGTCCGCACCGGCAAGAACCGGAACCGCGCACTCACGCTCTACTGGAACCAGAGCTGGTACATCTGGAACAACACCGGCGACACCGCCCGCTTCCAGACCCCGGCCGGCAAGACGTTCGACACCTGCACCTACAAGGCAGTCACCGGCCGCTACCGAGTCGGCTGCTAGCGGCGGCTGCTAGCGGCGGTCCGGCGCGGGGTCGGCGCCGTCCGGGATCCATTCCTGGACGGTGATCTCGTCCCCCACCCGGATGTTGCCGGGGGCAAGTACTGCGCCCTTGACGCCGAAGCTCACCCCGCCGCCGTAGGCGGGTTCACGGCGGTACGTCGCCAGCGTCCGGGTCGGTTCCGGCCCGGACTTGGCGCCGGTCGCCTGATCCACGGTCGGCACCGCGCACCGGATCCCGCGCGCGGAGTACCCGATCTCGACCGCGCCGGCGGTCATCCGGAGCACCTTGTCCTCGGTGTGCGGCTCGGCCCACCCGGAGACGACCAGGTTCGGCCGGAAGCGGTTCATCGGGATCGCGTTGCCGCCGCGTTCGAGGATGCGGGCGTTGAGTCCGTCGAGTGACGCCTGCGACGTGATCATCAGCGCGTGCGCGTCGCCGTACCCGGTCAGCCCGCGATGCACGCCCCAGCCCGGCCGCTCATGCTCGGGCGTTACACGGACCAAGGCTGTCGGTGCACCGAGCCGCGCGGTGAACCACTCGTCCGCGGCCGGATCCTGCACGATGCCCTGCCCGAACCATTTCTCGAACAGGCTGACGTCACGCCGCTTCCCGTCGTACCGGATCTCGATCTCGAGGTCCGGGGCGCCGGGCGCCGACAGCCGGAGCGCGTCGCCGACGGGTTCGGCGCGCAGCGTGGCCATGGCGGGCAGCTTGCGCTGACTGAGGAACGACCCGTCCGGCTGGACCAGCATGAACAGCCGGTCGTGCAGCAGACCGGTCGGTCCGACCTCGGCGGACTCGACGGAGACCCCGGCGAGACCTTTCACCGGGTAGTAGGCCAGGGCGGCAACCTTTGCGACAGACACAGGCCCAGCCTAACCGGCCTTGCTCTGTTGAAACATGTTGAGTTATGTTTGAACACGTGGAGGATGTCGCAGCTTTCGCCGCCGCCTTGCAACGGGTACGTCGTCAGGCGGGTCTGAGCTACCGCCAATTGGCGGACCGCGCGCACTACTCGCATCCGCACCTGATCCGTGCGACCAGCGGTAAGCACCTCCCGACCTGGGAGGTGGCGGCCGCCTACCTCACCGGCTGTGGCGTCCCGGCGGATCTGCTGCCGGTCTGGCACCGGCGATGGCAGCAGGCGAGTCGCGACCCGCGCGACATCGTCGGCCTGCTGGAGAACGCGGACAGCCTCGAGGACCTGGGCACCGCCGTCGCGGCGCTCGCCCGGCCGCGATCCTTGCGAGCGCTGGAGCAGCAGACCGGGATCCCGCGAGCGACGATCCAGGCGTGGTTGCGCGGCACCCGGCTCCCCAGTGGCGATCGCCTCGACCACCTCGTCCGCACGATCGGTGCAACACCGGCCGAGCGCTCCGCGGTCGCCGAAGCCGTAGAACGCCTCAGCTCCGGAAGGCTGAGGCCGGCGCCCGCGGCGTGACATAGCCTTCCGCGTCGGTCAGCGGCGCCGCTTTCCCGGCGAGCTCCTGCAACGGCATCACGTCGTACGGCGGTTGCGCCCGCCTGCCCGCGTCCGTCAGGTCGGGTACGGGTTGCGGTGACGCCACCATGATGACGTTCCCGAATCCCTTGCCCCGCAGGATCTTCCGCTCCGCGAGGACGACGCCCGCGCCGACCACGTCTCGTACCGTCGCCGCCGTACGCCGGATGAACGGCAGGCCGGCCTTCCCGTCGATGAGGTTCGCGATCAGTACGCCGGTCGGTCGCAGCACGCGAGCGCACTCCGCGAAGAACTCGGCCGTCACCAGGTTCGCCGGCACCGCCTCGTGCTCGAAGGCGTCCAGGATCACCAGGTCCATCGAGTCGTCGTACAGCTCGGTGATGCCCGCGCGGCCGGTGACCGGGCGGACCTTGATCCCGGACCGCTTCGGCAACGGCAGCGCCTCGCGGACGAACTCGGTCAGGTCCTCGTCGGGTTCGAGCACGATCTGCCGCGACCGCGGTCGCGTCACGGCGACGTACCGCGGCAGGCTCAGCGCGGCGCCGCCGACGTGCGCCACCGCGACCGGCTGACGCCGTGGCGCGATCGCGTCCACGACGTCACCGATCCGGCGCATGTACTCGAACGACAGGTTCCCCGGGTCCGCCAGATCCACCTGCGACTGCGGCGATCCGTCGACCCGCAGCACGAACGTCCCGTCCGCCTGCGCCTCGACACTCGCCATCCCCGACCCGGTCCGCCGCTCCACTCGGTCATCTTTTCAGACGGCCTACCGCGCCTCGCGCTCCTCGGCCACCGCGACGTCGGTGTTGTCGGTGAACAGCCCGTCGATCCCGGCCTTGCGGTACGCCGCGATCTCGCCGAACAGGTTGCCCGAGTCCGCCGGCACCGCCGAGCTGTCGAACTCGGCCGGGAGGAAGGTGTTCTCCACCCGGAACGTGTACGGGTGCACAACGAGGCCGGCCCGGTGCGCGTCGGCGACCAGTGCGGTCGGCTTGCCGAGCTTGCCGGTCGCGTCGAGCGGGATCACCTGGTCCTTGCTCGGCCCGACACCATCGGCGTACGTCGCGACCTCGCGCAGCCCCTGAGCGCTCACGATGTCGGCGTACGTGCGCTTGTCACCCGAGACCACGAAGTCGTACGGCGCACCGCTCGAGCTGGTCAGCTGCACCAGCGGGACGCGGAGCTCCTTGTGCAGCGCCTTCAGGTTCGAGACCTCGAAGGACTGCACGAACACCTTGGCGCCCGGGCGGTTCAGGCCGTTGCGGTTCAGGGTCCGCACGAGCTCCGGCTCGAGCGCGAGACCCTGCTGGGCGAAGTACGTCGGGTGCTTGGTCTCCGGGTAGATCCCGATCGGCCGGCTGAGCTCCTTGGACAGGCGCTTGCTGAGGTCGATGACTTCCTGAAAGGTCGGGATCTGGTAGTGCCCGTTGAACACCGTGTTGTGCTGCCGGACCGCCGGGATCCGCTCGACCGCACGCAGCGTCTTCAGCTCGGCCAGCGTGAAGTCCTCGGTGAACCAGCCCGTCACCGCGACCCCGTCGAGCAGCTTGGTCTTCTTCCGGCCCGCGAACTCGGGGTGGTTCGCGACGTCCGTCGTACCGCCGATCTCCGGCTCGTGCCGAGCGACCAGCACCCGGTCCTTGGTGGAGACCAGGTCCGGCTCGATGAAGTCGGCGCCCATCCGGGCGGCCAGCTCGTACGACGCCAGCGTGTGCTCGGGCCGGTACCCGGACGCGCCACGGTGCCCGACGATCACGAAGTCGTCGTACGTGCTCGCCTGCCCGGACTGCACCGACTGCCCGGTCTGCACTGACGGCACGGTCTGCGGGACGAGCACCGACGCGGTCACGGCGAGCGCCGAGACGGCGACCGGCACCAGCCGGGCGGACAGCTTCATGAGGGTTCTCCTTACGGGTCAGGAACTGGAAGCAACCCTCGGGCACCGCTGCGGCGGACCGACGTACGCCGGATGACCGGTCGGTGAATGATCCATCGAGATGTGAGGTATTAGAGGGTGTCTGAGGGCCCTGCGCCGTAGCGAGGAGGTGCTCGGTGCGGTGCATCGGCGTGCGGGGGCGAAGGTCTCGATGCGGGAGCATCGTGGCCTTTGCACCCGTGCGGTGAGGTGCCGTGCCGAGTGCCCCGCAGTAGGCGCAGGGCCCTCAGACACCCTCTTACGTACTGCCCCAGCGTTGGGCTGAGACACCTGGCTTGCTAGCGTCCCAAGCACACAATCGGATGAGCTAGGAGCATGTCGTGAGCACTACACCGGTGAAGGTGGCCGTTACCGGGGCCGCAGGGAATATCGGTTACAGCCTGCTGTTCCGGATCGCGAGCGGGGCGCTGCTCGGGCCGGACACGCCGGTGGAGCTGCGGCTGCTGGAGATCACCCCGGCGCTGAAGGCGCTCGAGGGCGTCGTGATGGAGCTCGACGACAGCGCGTTCCCGACGCTCGCCGGGATCGAGATCGGCGACGACCCGAACGTCGTCTTCGACGGGGTCAACGTCGCGCTGCTGGTGGGCGCGCGGCCGCGGACCAAGGGGATGGAGCGCGGCGACCTGCTGGAGGCGAACGGCGCGATCTTCACCGTCCAGGGCAAGGCGCTGAACGACCACGCCGCCGACGACATCCGGATCACCGTCACCGGCAACCCGGCGAACACCAACGCGCTGATCGCGAAGAGCAACGCGCCGGACATCCCGGCCGAGCGGTTCTCGGCGCTGACCCGGCTGGACCACAACCGGGCGCTGGCGCAGCTGGCGAAGAAGACCGGCAGCCACGTCACCGACATCAAGAAGCTGACGATCTGGGGCAACCACTCCTCGACGCAGTACCCGGACATCTTCCACGCGGAGGTCGCCGGGAAGAACGCGGCCGAGCTCGTGAACGACCAGGCCTGGCTGGAGAACGACTTCCTCCCGACCACGCAGAAGCGCGGCGCCGCGATCATCGAGGCCCGCGGCACGTCGTCGGCGGCCTCCGCCGCGGCCGCCACCATCGACCACACCCGCGACTGGCTGAAGGGCACGGCCGAGGGTGACTGGGCCTCGATGGCGGTCGTCTCCGACGGTTCGTACGACGTCCCGGAGGGTCTGATCTCGTCGTTCCCGGTGACCACCAAGGACGGCAACTGGGAGATCGTCCAGGGCCTGGAGATCAACGAGTTCTCCCGGGGCAAGATCGACGCCTCGACCGCCGAGCTGGGCGAGGAGCGCGCCGCCGTCAAGGACCTCGGCCTGATCGGCTGACAACACCTGACAGAACGGCCCCCGGGATGTACTCCGGGGGCCGTTCTGCTGCTCTCACCGCAGGTTGTAGGCGGCGATCACGGTTTGCGTGGTGCTGTTCCCGGCCGCGTCCGTCGCGGTGGAGCGCAGCGACACGCTCTTACCGGCCGGCGTCGGGAAGATCGCCTTGCCGCCGGTGACCGGTGCCTGGCGCCAGGTCGCCCCGCCGTCGCCGGAGTACTCGATCTTCACCTTCGCCACCGCACCGCCCTTGACCTCGTACGGCACGACGGTGACCGGCTTGCGTTCCATCGTGTTGTTCCCGTCCAGCTCCGGCCGGAACGCGACGGTGTGGATCGGAACGCTCGTCTGGTCCGCCGACGACGTGAACGTCGCCTCCAGATCGACACGGGTCGAGAACGGCCACAGCGCCTGTGTGCCGGTCGTGACCAGCTTGTACGACGCCTTGCCGGCGGGCAGATCCGCGACGTCGACGTTGCCGAAGTACGGCGTGGACCCGAGCTCGGTCCCGTCGCGGTAGAGCTTCGTACTCGCCGACGTCCGGGTGATGGAGCCGACGTGCCCGTCCGCGTCGGTGAGGCCGTACAGCGCGATGTTCAGCGCATTCCCCGATCGGGTCGCGGCGTACACCGACGGCACGAACGTGGCCGCGTTCCACCGCTCCTGGTAGGACCGGCCGGCCTTGTACAGCACCGGCTTCCCCTCCAGGCTCCACTTCGGGAACGGGAAGTCCGCGCCGTCCGTGTCCTCCTCGGTCCGGCCGGACCAGCCGTACTGCGTGTCGTCGAGGTAGTACCGGATCGTCCGCGGTACGTCGACGCGGATGACGCGAGCCCAACCGCCACCACCGTCGGGCATCACCGGGTGCAGCATCTTGAACACCCGGGCATCCGCGGTCGCGTTGACCGTGCTGTCCACGGTCGCGAGGTCGGACTGCTTCACCTTCCGGTCGAATCCGGTGGGGAACTCGCCCGGGAAGTAGTTCGCGATCCCGTACAGGTACGGCGTGTTCGTGAACAACCCGTCCGCGCCCGGCACACCCCACTGCGACGTGACGTGCCCGGTCAGCTCGGCCGCGGACAGCCGCGGCCCGGCGCTGTACGTGTACATCGTCCCGGACAGGAACCCGCCCGCCGAGTACATGTACGTGCCGTCCTTGATCTTGCGATCGAAGCCGATGTCCGAGTTGGCCTGCTTCGCGTCGGCCTTGGGCACCGACGTGGTGACCGGCTTCGCCTTCCGCGCATCGAGGACAACGGTCTGGTCCGAGGTGAGCTTCACACTGGGCGCGGTCAGGATGAAGAAGATCCAGTCCTCCGGTCCGCGCTCGAACTCCTGGAACTGGTCGAGCATGTACTCGCCCTGCGGCAGCCGCAGCGTCACCGTCCCGGTCGCGTCCGGCGAGTACAGGTCGTGCTGATTGTTGTCGATGCCGGTCAGCGACATCGGGTAGTCCGGGTCCGGTGCACCGTCGGGCCGGATCAGCTTGACGGTCAGGTTGTACGTCGGACCTTCCTTGTCCACACCCACCGGTACGACGACCGTCTGGCCGCCCCCAGTCGCCGTGATCCGCCCGCTGTAAAGCCCGTCTGCGCCGCCGAGTGCGGTGTCCGACGTCGCCTGCACAGACGCCGTACCACCGGCCGGAACGGTCACCGAGTCGGCGCTCAGCTTCAGGGCGCCGGTCGGAGCCGCCGCACCGTCGGGACCGTTCAGCACCGACGTCAACGACAGCGTGACAGCCGCGTCACCCAGGTTGCGGAACGCCACGTCGCGCGTGACCGGCTGGTCGTCGGAGTGCGGGTACGTCGCCTTTCCGAACGACACGTTGCCGGACTCGGTGACCACGGTCTGCTTGATCGCCGTGGTCAGGTCGATCCGCCCGGCGCCCTGCTGGAACGACGTCTGGTCGGCCGCGACCTTCGCCGAACCCATCAACGCCGCCTTCACCTCGGCCGGCGTCCAGGACGGGTGCTCCTGCAGCAGGATCGCGGCAGCGCCGGCGGTATGCGGCGTCGCCATCGACGTACCGGAAAGCCGCAGGTACTTGTCGCCGACCGGTTCACCGATCGAGGAGTCCTTCGACTTCGCCGCCACGATGTCCGTGCCCGGCGCGGTCACGTCCGGCTTCAGCGCGCTGTCGCCGACCCGCGGCCCGCGGCTCGACGTCACGTTGAGCTGGTCCTGCTTGGTCACGTTGCCGACCGTCAGCGCCGCGTCCGCGCTGCCGGGCGAGCTGATCGTCCCGTCGCCCGGACCTTCGTTGCCGGCAGCAATGACAAACAAGACGCCGGACTGCGCGGTCAGCCGGTTCACGGCCTCCTCGATCGGGTCGAGTTCCGGTGTGTCCTGGCCGCCGATGCTGAGGTTGACGATCTTCGCCTTGACCTCGTTCGCGGCCCACTCCATCCCGGCCAGGATCGCGGACTCGTCGCAACCCCAGACCTCACAGATCTTGCCGTCGTAGATGCGCGCGTCCGGCGCCACGCCCTTGTAGCGCCCGTCCGACGCGGCACCGGTGCCGGCGATCGTCGACGCGACGTGCGTACCGTGGCCGACCAGGTCGTCCGCCGACTCCGTGGTGAAGTTCTTCTCCCCCGCGATCTGCGTCGCGAGGTCCGGATGGGTCGCGTCGACACCGGAGTCGAGCACCGCGACCGACACGCCCTTGCCGGTGTACCCGGCCTGCCATGCAACCGGTCCGCCGATCTGCGGCACCGACTGGTCCAGCAGCAACTTCCGCTTGCCGTCCAACCACAGCTTGCTGAACCCCGCCGAACTCATGAACGCCTTGGCATTGCTCTTGCTGACCTTCATCGCCGCGCCGCTGATCGACGGCAACTGCCGCGTGACCCGCGTTCCGGCCGGTACGGCGCGCTTCGCAGTGCCGGCGTACGTCGTCAGCACCGGGATGGTGCTCGTCGACGCGTCGTCGTACCCGTCCTTGACCAGCTCGGCGACGTCGAAGAGCCGACGGTCGATCCGTCCTTCTCCGACTGCCTTGTAGACGTCGGCCGGGATCACGTACGCGTGGTCCCGGATCCGGTAGGTGTTGAAGCCGACGTGCTCCCGGCCTGCGCCGGGCTCGACCGTCGCCTTGGTGACGTCGCCGCCGGCCAGCCGCACCCGGTCGCCGGTGATCAGCGTGACGCTGACGTCCTTGCCACCGGTCGCCGCTTTGGTTGCCGGCTCGGCGGACGGTGCCGCATCGGCCGGTGTCATCACCCCGACGGCAAGGCCCGCGACCGCCAGGACGGCGATCGCGGGCATTCCTCTGCGCGTAGATCTCGAGCTCACTGCCTCACCCCAAAAGTCGGTTGTCTGCGCACCACCTAGAACGCGGCAACCGGTCTCCGGGGTTGCGTCGTCAGCGCATCGCGTACGACCCGATGACAGTCAGGTCCGTGACGTTGCCGGCGCCGTCGACCAGGTGCGACCGCAGCGAGACGGACTTCCCGGCCGGCGTCTGGAAGATCGCCTTGTACCGGCCGTGCCCGATCGGCGCGACCGCGGCGTTCTTCCAGGTCTTACCGTCGTCGCCGGACACCTGGACCTTCAGCTTGCGGATCACCGGCAACTCCTGCCCGGCCTGCGGGGCCACCACAACCGGCAGCACAGTGACCGGCTTGCGCTCGGCCACGTTGTGAACGTCCACCGTGGGCTGGTAGCGGATACCCAGCAGCGGCAGCCTGGTCTCCTCGGACGTGGCCGCCGAACTGAAAGTCCACCGCAGATCGGTCCGGGTGGCGAACGGGCTCTTCGACTGCGCCTGCGTCGACTCCAGCGTGTACGTCGTCTTCGCCGCAGGCAGATCGGACGCCTCGACGTACCCGAAGAACGGCGACTCGGCCACGACCTTCCCGTCCTGGATCAGCTTGCTGGACTCCGAGTCAGTGGCGATGAACCCGCCGTTCCCGTCCGCGTCACCGAGGCCGTAGGCCGACAGGAGCAGGTTGTTCTCTACCCGGATCGCCGCGTCCGGCGCAATCGTGAACGCCGCCGCGTTGAACCGCTCGCCGTACGACTTGCCGGCCCGGTACTCCTTGTACGGCGAGATGAGCCGGCTGATCGTCTGCGGGAACGGGTCCTCCGGATCCGTGCTCGGGATGATCTCGTCGACCTCGGTCTGCCAGGTGGCCGGCTTGCCGTCGACGTACGCCGTCGTGGTGAGCGGCGCCTTGCCGTACATCAGCCCGACCGCCCAGCCGCCGTTCATCCCCGGCCCGTTGCCGAACACGACCCGTTCGTGCTCGCGGTCGCTGGTGGCGTTGACGGACTGCTGGAGTGTGGCCTGCTCCTTCGCCTTGACGGCCCGCACGAACCCGGTCGGGAACACGCCCGGGAACGTGTCGAGCTGACCGACGATGTACGGCGAGTTGTTGAACGACCCGTCGGCGTCCGGCTTCGCCCACTGCGACGAGACATGGCTGGTCAACTGCTCCGGCGGCAACACCGACGATCCCACCTGCGCGGAGTACATCGCCCCGAATCCGAACGACAGTTTGGAGTAGCTCAGACCGTACTGACCGTCCGGGGACGTCCGGTCGAACCCGACATCGGCGAGTGCGGCCTCCGCGCCGGCCTGCGGCACGGTCACCTTGACCGGCTTCGTCGTCCGCGCGTCGAACACCACCGTGGTGTCCTCGGTGAGCTTCACCGATGGCTGCAGCAGCCCGTAGCTGGCGAGGTCGCCGTTCGGCAACTCGACGTACTGGCTGCTCTGCACCAGGTACTCGCCCTTCAGCAGGCGCACCTTGAGCGTGTCAGTGCCGTCGCCCAGGAACTGGAAGAGGTTCCGGTCCAGCGCGCTCAGGGCGCCGTCGAACGGAGCCGGCTTGCCGTCCGCACCGATCGCCTTCAGGGTGAGGTTGTAGCTCTCCTTCTCCTTGTCCACGCCGATCGCCGACGTGACGCTGACGTCGCCCGCGGTCGCGGTGAGGCGGCCGGAGTACATGCCGTCCGGGCCGTCGTGCTTGGTGTTCGAGGTCGCCTGGACCGTGGCGGTGCCGCCGGCGGGAACGGTGACAGTGGTTGCGCTCAGCTTGAGCGCGTCAGCCGGAGCGGGGCTGCCGTCCGGGCCGTTCAACGACGCGGCCAGGTTGAGCGTGACGGGCTGGTCGCCGAGGTTGCGGTACGTCACGGTCTTGCTGACCGGGGCATCGTCGTCGTGCGGCCAGACCGCCGTACCGAACGAGACGTTGCCGGGCTCGGCGATCACTGTCTGTTTGATGCCCTTGGCAACATCCACCCGGCCGGCGCCCTGCTCGAACGCGGTCTGGTCCGCGGCCGGCTTGGCCGAACCCATCAGCGCGCCCTTGAGCTCGGCAGCCTTCCAGTTCGGGTGTTCCTGCGCAAGGATCGCGACCGATCCCACCACGTGCGGCGTCGCCATCGACGTACCGTCCAGGCGTAGGTAGTCGTCGCCGACCGGTTCGCCGATGATCGAGTCCTTCGCCTTCGCGGCGACGATCGACACACCCGGCGCGCTGATGTCAGGCTTCACGGCGCCGTCGCCGACGCGCGGACCGCGGCTGGAGAAGTCGGCCAGCTGGTTCTGCTTGTCGACCGCGCCGACGGTGAGCGCGGCGTCCGCGCTGCCCGGCGAGCCGATCGTCTGCTCACCCGGACCTTCGTTGCCGGCGGCAATCACGAACAGGGTGCCGGTCTGCGCGGTCAGCCGGTTCACTGCCTCCTCGAGCGGGTCGATCCCCGGGGTGTCGGTGCCGCCGAGACTCAGGTTGACGACCTTGGCCTTGACCTCGGTCGCGGCCCATTCCATCCCGGCCAGGATCGCGGAGTCCGGGCAGCTGCCGAAGTCGTCACAGACCTTGCCGTCGTACAGCCTGGCGTCCGGGGCCACGCCCTTGTACTTGCCGCTCGAGGCTGCCGCCGTACCGGCGATCGTCGAGGCGACGTGCGTGCCGTGACCGAAGTGGTCGCCGTCCGGGGCGTCGGTGAAGTTCTTGCCGCCGACCACCTGCGTGGCGAGGTCGGGGTGCGACTTGTCGATGCCGGTGTCGAGCACCGCGACCGGGATGCCCTTGCCGGTGTAGCCCGCCTGCCAGGCGGTCGGCGCGCCAATCTGCGGGACCGACTGGTCCAGCGTGACCTTGCGCTTGCCGTCGAGCCAGATCTTGTCGATACCGGCCCCGTCCAGGACCTTGGAGTCCTTCGTGACCTTCAGCGCTGCGCCGTTGATGACGGGCAGTTGGCGCGAGACGGTCGCTCCCGGTATCGCGGCGCGTTTCTGGGCTTTGCCGCTGTAGGTGACGATCAGCGGCAGCGTTTCGTCGTACCCGTCCTTGATGAGGGCGGTCACGTCGAACAGGCGGCTGTCGAGCTTCCCGCCCGCCAGGCGGGCGCTGACGTCGGACGGTACGACGTACAGGTGATCCTTCACGCGATACGAGCTGAACGCGACGTCGGTCCGGCCGTTGCCGGGCCGGATCGTGGCGCGGGCGGGGTCGCCGCCCCGCAGGGTGACCCGGTCGCCGGTGATCAGCGTGACGCTCTGGTCTTTCCCCTTCACGGAGGCTGGGCGGTCGGTTGGTGTTTGGGGGCCGGCTATTGCTTGGCCCGGGGCAGCGAGCCCGAAGGCAGCGATCAAGGCGACGGCGGCAACGCCGAGGCGCCTCGATCGTGGTGTGGATACCACGATGAGTCCCTCCCGATCGGTTGTCCTCACAGCGGGCCGCACTAGACCACTCACAGAGCGGAGTCGTACGGCCACTCACCGATAGATGTCCGGACTCTATCGAATGGTTGCCAGAACCACCTGCCACGGCAGGTTGTTGCCTCGTCACTACCCGTAAGGGCAGGTGGGATCAGGCGGGCGGTGCAACCGTGGCGTCGGCCTGACCGGAGGCGGCCAGCGACGCGGCGATGAAGCCCGAGGACTTCAGGTCCTCGATCAGGTCGTGCAGGTAGGCGACCGTGTCCGGGTGCTTCGACTTCGCGGTGCCGACGGCCTGCTGGATCTGCATGAACCGCTCGTCGATCAGACGCAGCTCCGGGTGCTCGGCGACGTACCGGGTGATCGGCTGACGGATGCCGGCCGCTACCTCGAGACCCTCGTCGCGGAACACGTCGACGCCCTCCGCCCCGCGGACAACCGTTGCCTGCTGCAACGTCCTGGTCAGGTAGAGGTCGTACGCCGACCCCTGCTTCACCCCGATCCGCACACCCGGCGCATCCACCTCGGCGACCGTCGTCAGCCCGGAATCCCGCGGTACGGCGAACACGCCCTCGATCACGACGTACGGCGCTGTGAACGCCACCTCGGTCGCCCGCGCCGGGTCGATCGCGAGAAAACACAGATCCGCCTGCCCGGTCGTCATCGCCTCGAACGACTTCCGCGCCGCATCGAAACACACCAACTCCAACTCCACCCCCAACCGCCGCGCCAGCTCCCGCGCAATATCAACAGTTACCCCACCCGGCGCCTCCACGGTCCCCTGCGCCAACACCGGATTCCCCAGATTGATCGAGGCCCGCAAAACCCCACCCGACGCAAGCTCCGCACCAACAGTCGTCATACCACCGACCCTATCCACGCCCTCCGCCGCGACCAGCAAACGATTGACGAATCCCGTCAGTCGGATCGTGGTGATTGTAGTTTTTGCAGAGACATTGCGTAAGTCGGGCGGTGGTCCTACTGTGTGCGCAGGAACCGTCCGATGGGGGTGTTATGAGGCGTCGGAGTGTGGGGCTGCTGATGGCGGCTGCGATGGTCGTGCCAACGACTGCCGCCGTACCTGCCGAAGCGCACGGCAGCACCAAACGAGTGGTGGGGTACTACACCAACTGGAGTGGGTACGGCCGGAACTTTCTGGTCAGCGATCTGGTGAAGAACGGGTCCGCGGCCCGGCTGACCCAGATCAACTACGCGTTCGGCTTCGTCGACGCCCAGGGGAACTGCCTGAGCAGCGACCCGTGGGCCGACTACCAGCGACCGTTCACCGCCGAGCAGAGCGTCAACGGCAAGGCCGACGAGCCCGGACAGGTGCTCAACGGCAATCTCAATCAGCTCAAGCAACTGAAGCAGAAGTACCCGAAGCTCCGGATCAGCATCTCGCTCGGCGGCTGGACCGGCTCGGCGCACTTCTCCGACGCGGCGCTCTCGCCGGCCTCGCGGGCCGCGCACGTGAAGTCGTGCCTGGACCTCTGGCTCAAGGGCAACCTGCCCGGCCTTCCCGCCGGCGCCGCGAAAGGCATCTTCACCGGCATCGACCTGGACTGGGAATGGCCTGCCAGCGAAGGCAATCCGGGCAACGTGATCCGGCCGGAGGACAAGCAGAACTTCACCGCGCTGGTGCACGAGTACCGCAAGCAACTCGACCGGTTGCCGGGCAGGCACGACCTGACTGCGTTCCTGCCTGCGAACCCGGCGATGATCGACCGCGGCTTCGAGGTCCGTCAACTGTTCAAGGACCTGACGTTCGGTACGACGCAGGGGTACGACTACCACGGTCCGTGGGAGACACTCACCAACCAGCAGTCCGCGATCGACGGACCGGCAGGCGATCCGACGACACCGGAGTTCAGCTCACAGGTGACGATCGACGCCTACCTGGCCCGTGGCGCACCGCGGAGCAAGCTGGTGATGGGCGTGCCGTTCTACTCGCACGGCTGGACCGGCGTGACGAACCAGAACCACGGCCTCTTCCAGCCGTCGACCGGTCCGGCGCCCTCGACGTTCGACGCCGGCACCGAGGACTACCGCTATCTGAAGGCACAGTTGGCGAACTACACGGTCTACCGCGACAACCGCGCCGGGTTCGCGTGGCTCTTCGACGGTACGACGTTCTGGACCTGGGACGACCCGGTCGAGATGAAACGCAAAGCGCAGTACATCTCGCACCGCGATCTGGGCGGCGCGATGATCTGGTCGCTCGACGGTGACACGACAAATGGGGAGCTGATCTCGGCACTGCACCGTAACCTTCGGTGAGTGGATCTGAATCTTCTCCAGGATCGGTTCGGCGCTGACGGCGCCGAACCGATCTCGGTCGGCCACTCCGACGCGACCGTGGTCCGGCTCGACCGCGGCCCGGAACGCCTGTACTACAAGGCAGGTCAAGGCGTCGGCGTCGAAGCCGAGCGACTGGCGTGGCTGTCCGGCACCGGTTTCCCCTGCCCGCGCATCGTTGACCAGGGCAACAACTGGCTGCTGACCACGGAGCTGTCCGGCCGCGACGCGTCCCAACCATGGCCGGCGCGCGACCGTCCCGCCGTACTCGCGGCGATCGCCGCAGGTCTGCGGGCGCTCGACGAGCTCACCGACTGCCCGTTCGTCTCACCCTTCCCGGGAGCCGGCACCGCCGTGACACACGGGGACTACGCAGCACCCAATGTCTTCATCGATCCGACGGCACTGCGTTTCACCGGCGTCCTGGATCTCAGCCGACTCGGGACCGGCGACCGGTACGTCGACCTCTCGTTGATGTTCAAGAGCCTGCGCGGCACACTCAACCCGCAGTACGGCGGACCGCCCGCGGCGCGACGCTTCGTCGAGCTGTACGGCGGGGATCCGGACGACCCGCGTATCGAGCACTACATCACGCTCGACGACACCGGCGACTAGGTCCTGTCTGGTGATCCAGCGCCGTAGCGGCGAGGTGCCGTGCCGAGTGCCGCACAGTAGGCGATGGATCACCAGACAGGGCCTACCTGCCCTGATACGCGCGGCGGTAGGCGCTCGGGGTGGTGTGGAGTGCGGCGCGGAACCTTCTGCGCAGATTGGTCGCGGACGAGAGGCCGACCCGGGTGGCGATCGCGTCGACGGAAAGTTCCGTTTCCTCCAGCAGAACACGTGTTCTGGCGATCCGCTGGGCCAGCAACCACTGCCCCGGCGCAGCACCCAACTGCTGCTCGAAGCGCCGCGCCAGCGTCCGCGGCGAGAGGTTCACCCGCCGAGCGAGGTCGTCGACCGTGATCGGCTCGCCCAGGCGTTCAACAGCCCAGTCGAGCAAGCCTCCCAGCGACTCACCGCCGTCCTTCGGCCCTGGCTCCTTCGAGCGGTACTGCGCCTGACCACCTTCACGATGCGGCGGCATCACCATCCGCCCGGCAACCCAGGCGGCGTACGACGCCCCGTGATCGCGGCGCACCAGATGCAGACACAGATCGATCCCGGTCCCCGACCCGCCACTCGTCGCCACATCGCCGTGGTCGACGTACAGCACGTCCGGATCCACCTGGACCGCGGGGAATCGGCGCTGCAGTTCGTCGGCGTACCGCCAATGCGTCGCGACCCGGCGCCCGTCGAGTAGCCCGGTCGCGGCCAGCAGGTACGCACCCGAGCAGATGCTGACGAGCCGCGCTCCGCGTCGATGGGCTCGAGTCAGCGCGCGCAGGACCGCAGAGGTCGGCTCGCGGTTGATCGGCAGCCAACCCGGTACGACGATCGTGCCGGCGCTGTCGAGCGCGCGCAGACCGGACGTCACCACCATGTCGAAACCCTCGGTGGTGCGGAGGTTTCCGGGGTGTTCGGTGCAGACGCTGAAGCGGTACGGCGGATCGCGGAAGACCGCCGCCGCACACCCGAGCTCGAAGCTCGCCTGCGGCGCGGCCACCAGTGCGACGACGCGATGCATGGCAGAAAAGTACCGGATCGGGACTTTCCTGACACTGGGTCTCGGTCCGTGGACGGCGCGAGGATCGGACGTATGGAGAACTACGAATGGGCGTCGGTCGACGACGCACCGGTCCGCGAACTGTTTCCCGGCATCAGATTGCGGCCCCTGTGGTCCGGAGCAGTCGCCAAGGCGTTCGTGCTGCAGATGGATCCGGGATCGAGCTGGAAAGGCATCGACGTCCACGATCCGGGGCCTGAGGAGGTGTTCGTCGTGGACGGGGTGTTCAACGACGGTGAACGCGACTACCCGGCCGGATCATTCATCCACGCTCCGGCCGGGTCGTCCCACGTTCCACAGTCCACCCAGGGCTGCACGCTGTTCTTGTTCTACCCCGAGGGCTAGTCGGTCCTGCGGTTAGTCGGTACTGCGCAGCTCGGTCGGGGCGCCGTGGACCGCGGGGATGCTGCCGAGCTTGCCGGCCTGGAAGTCCTCGAAGGCCTGGATGACCTCGGCGCGGGTGTTCATCACGAACGGACCGGCCATCGCGATCGGTTCACGGATCGGGCGGCCGCCGATCACGAGGACGTCGAGGTTCGGCTCCGCCTGCGGCTGCGTCGTGCTCGCCGCCGTACGGATCGTGTCGCCGGGACCGAAGACGGCCAGCTGCCCCTTGCGGATCGGGCGCCGCTCGGAGCCGACGGTGCCCTGACCGGCCAGCACGTACACGAGGGCGTTGTAGTCCGGCTGCCACGGGAGCACCATCTCCGCGCCGGGGCTGACCGTCGCGTGGACCAGCGTGATCGGGGTGTGGGTGGAACCGGGGCCGTTGTGGCCGTCGACCGAGCCGGCGATCACGCGGATCAGTGAACCGCCGTCCGGCGTCGAGAGCAGGGCGGCGTCGCCGCCGCGGATGTCCTGGTAGCGCGGCGGCGCCCACTTGAGCGTCTTGGGCAGGTTCACCCAGAGCTGGATGCCGTGGAACAGGCCGCCGCTCATCACCAGGTGCTCCGGCGGGGTCTCGATGTGCAGCAGCCCGCTGCCCGCGGTCATCCACTGGGTGTCGCCGTTGGAGATCACGCCGCCGCCACCGTTGGAGTCCTGGTGCTCCATGATCCCGTCGAGCATGTAAGTGACGGTCTCGAAACCGCGGTGCGGGTGCCACGGGGTGCCCTTCGGCTCGCCCGGCGCGTACTCGACCTCACCCATCTGGTCCATGTGGATGAACGGGTCCAGGTCGCGGAGGTCGACGCCCGCGAAGGCCCGCCGTACCGGAAAGCCCTCGCCCTCGTAGCCGCTCGGCGCGGACGTCACCGACTTCACCGAACGCTCATTGGCCGAGTCCTGCGGGCTGACGCGGGGCAGGACGGTGATGTCGCTGACTGTCACGGCGGGCATGGCATGCTCCTCGCTGATTGATAGTTCAAGAATAAACTACCCCTTCGAACCATGGCAAGAGCGAACGCATTCCCGGCTCACAGGAACCTTCCAGGCAACGTCCAGGGTGGCCGGAGGCCCGGTTGGCACCGTCGTCAGTGGAAGCCGTACGCCGAACTGGAGACGATCATGACGACGCTGCTCGACCGACCTGTTGTGCAGGAACCGCCTGCCGAACCCCCGGTCCGACCACCCGGGAGACTGCGCCGGCTTGCGCGTGGGCCCGCTGAGCAGGCGGCGTACGTCCGGCCGGCGGCGCTGGCGATGCTGGTGGGTACGGCGTTCCTGTACCTGTGGAACCTGACCGCCTCGGGGTACGGGAACAGTTTCTACGCCGCCGCGGAGCTGGCCGGGACGCAGAGCTGGAAGGCGTGGCTGTTCGGGTCGCTCGACGCGGGGAACGCGATCACGGTGGACAAGCCGCCGGGCGCGCTGTGGGTGGCGACCGCGTTCGCGCGGCTGTTCGGGTTCAACAGCTTCACTGTGCTGGCACCGCAGGCGTTCATGGGGATCGCGGCGGTCGGGGTGCTGTACCTGACCGTGAAGCGCGTCGTCGGTCCGGTCGCGGGGCTGATCGCGGGTAGTGCGCTGGCGTTGACGCCGGTCGCCGTACTGATGTTCCGGTTCAACAACCCGGATGCGTTCCTCGTGCTGCTGATGGTGGCTGCGGCGTACTTCGTCGTACGGTCGCTGGAGAAGGCGTCGGCGCGGTGGCTCGCGCTGGCCGGGGTGGCGATCGGGTTCGCGTTCCTGACCAAGATGGGGCAGGCGTTGCTGGTGCTGCCGGCCTTCACGCTGGTGTACCTGATCGCGGCGCCGACGCCGTTCCGCCGGCGGCTGCTGCATCTGATCGGCGCGCTCGGTGCGCTGATCGTGAGTGCCGGCTGGTACGTCGCGCTGGTCGAACTGTGGCCCGCGTCGAGCCGTCCCTACATCGGTGGGTCGACCAACAACTCGCTGCTCGAACTTGCCCTTGGCTACAACGGGCTCGGGCGGCTGCTGGGCGGTTCGGGCAACGGCGGCGGTGGCGGTGGCGGTGGCGGCAGCACGAACACCGGGTTCGGCGGAAGCACCGGGATCACCCGGATGTTCGGTTCCGCGTTCGGCACCGAGATCTCCTGGTTGTTGCCTGCGGCATTGATCGCGCTGGTCGGTGGGTTGTGGCTGACGCGGCGCGCACCGCGGACCGACCTGGTCCGGGCCGGGCTGGTGTTGTGGGGCGGTTGGCTGCTCGTGACCGCGGGCGTCTTCAGCTTCATGAGCGGGACGATCCACCCGTACTACGCCGTCGCGCTCGCCCCGGCCATCGGCGGGCTGGTGGGAATGGGCATCTCCATCGCCTGGAAGCAGCGGGCTGCGCTGACGGCGCGGATCACGCTGGCCGCGATGGTGCTGGCGACGAGCGTTTGGGACTACGTGCTGCTTGGTCGTACGTCGGACTTCGTGCCGTGGGCGAAGTACGTCGTACTCGCGGCCGGTGCAATCGCCGCCCTCCTGCTGCTGGCCGGGCGTCGACTCCGGCGGGCACTGCCTGCTGTTGTCCTGGCGGTTGTGGTTTCGCTCGGGCTGGGAAGCACGGCGTACGCGGCGGCCACGGCGTCGCAGACGCACAACGGTTCGATCCCGACGTCGGGTCCGAGCAGCAGCGCGATGGGCGGCGGCGGAGGTGGCGGCGGCGGCACCCGCGGAGCCGGCGGCCCCGGCGGCACAGGCGCCCCCACCGGCACTCCCCCAAGCGGGATCACCGGATCGACCAGCTCGACTGGCGCTGGGGCGGGCGGGGCGTCGGAGTCGGGTGGGAGTTCAGGGGATGGTGGGATGGGCGGCGACGCCTCCGCCAGTAGTGAACTGACGGCTCTGCTGTCGAAGACCACCACGACCTGGGCCGCCGCAACCAGCGGCTCCCAGTCGGCGGCCTCGCTCGAGCTCGCGACCGGCAAGTCCGTCATCGCCATCGGCGGCTTCAGCGGCACCGACGACGCACCCACGCTCGCCCAGTTCAAGCAATGGGTGGCCGAAGGCAAGATCTCGTACTACATCGCCGGCGGCCAGGGCGGTGGCGGCGGTGGCCAGAGCACCTCCGCCGCCAGCGAGATCCAGTCCTGGGTCGAGTCGAACTACACGGCGACCACCGTCGGCAGCACCACCGTCTACAAACTGACGAGCTGACCCGATCGCCCAGCCCATCACAATTGCCCGCCTCGGCCGGGCGGCCCGCGTGGCCGCCCGGCCGACCACCATTTGTGATGGCCTGGCGATCCGGACCCCAGCCACTCACCAACCCACCCCGACCCGCCTCGCTCGGCCGGCTCCCCGCGTCGGGGCGCTCGACGGGGCGTGGTTGGTGAGTGGGGGCGGTCCGGGTAGGGGTCCGGGGTCGGTGCGTGGCAGACTCTGGGGTCGTGACGGCGCAGATTCTGGATGGCAAGGCGACGGCGGCGGCGATCAAGGACGAGTTGAAGGTCCGGGTCGCGAAGCTCGCCGAGCAGGGCGTGGTGCCCGGGCTCGGCACGATCCTGGTGGGTGACGACCCGGGCAGCCGGGCGTACGTGGCGGGCAAGCACCGCGACTGCGCGGCGGTCGGGATCTCCTCGATCCAGGTCGAGCTGCCGGCCACCGCGACCCAGGACGAGATCGCCGCGAAGGTGCAGGAGCTCAACGACAACCCGGAATGCACCGGCTTCATCGTCCAGCTCCCGCTCCCCAAGCACGTCGACACGAACACGATCCTCGGCCTGATCGACCCCGCCAAGGACGCCGACGGCCTGCACCCGGTCAGCCTCGGCAAGCTCGTCCTCGGCCAGGACGGCCCGCTGCCGTGCACCCCGAAGGGCTGCGTGGAGCTCCTCCGGCGGTACGACGTACCGATCGCCGGCGCGCACGTGGTCGTCGTCGGCCGCGGGGTGACCGCGGGACGGCCGATGGGCCTGCTGTTCACCCGGCGCAGCGAGAACGCGACCGTGACGCAGTGCCACACCGGCACGAAGGACCTGGCCGCCGTCGTGCGTACCGGCGACATCGTGATCGCCGCCGCGGGGTCGGCCGGCCTGATCACCGCGGACATGGTGAAGCCCGGCGCCGTACTCCTCGACGTCGGCACCAGCCGCAGCGCCGAAGGCAAGATCGTCGGCGACATCGAGGCCGCGGCCCGCGAGCAGGCCGCCTGGATCGCGCCGATGCCCGGCGGTATCGGTCCGATGACCCGCGCGATGCTCCTCACGAACGTGGTCGAAGCCGCCGAATCGAGCCTCCCCCAGTGATCCCCGGCAGTACGGCGTACGCGGCCGAGCTGGGTGTGGCGTGCTGATGGCGGGTGAGGCCCAGCGCCGGAGCCAATGGCCCCTGGCGTTGACGCTCCTGGTCGCGCTCGCCGGCCTGGTCGTGCTCTGGTTCTACAACTGGCGCAACGGCGTCTTCGTCTTCGCCGGCGCGGTAGGCCTCGCCGGCCTCCTCCGAGCCACCCTCTCCGACACAGCCGCGGGCCTCCTCCACGTCCGCAGCCGTATGTTCGACATCATCTTCCTCCTCCTGACCGCGACCGCCATCGCAGTACTCGCCATCATCGTCCCCAACTGACAAGTCAGCTGCGGGAGACTGCCGGCATTGGAATAATCAGGCGGATGGTCACCCTTCGCCCTGCCACTGCTGACGACGGGCCGACGGTTGCCCGGATCTACGTCGACTCATGGAACGACGGTTTCCAAACGCTGATGCCGACCGCGGTGCTGGACGCCGGGCGGATCGCCCGCTGGTCGGAAACCCTTGCTGGCGGCAACTGGTGGGTTGCCGAGGTCGACGGCGTCACCGCGGGCTTCGTCGGGATCGGACCGAGCCGGGACCCGATCGACCCCGACCTGGGTGAACTCGACACGATCGCCGTCGACCCGCCGTACTGGCGCCACGGAGTCGGCACCGCCCTCATGCAGAAGGCCCTCGACGAACTAGCCGCGCAGTACGACGAAGCAATCCTCTGGACCCTCGCCAACTACCCGCAGGGCCAAACCTTCTACACCAAGACCGGCTGGACCCAAGCCCCCGAATCCCGCGACAACGGTCACCAGGTCTCGTACCGCCGCCGCTTCAGATAGTCCGGAGATCAGTGGAAGAAGTGGCGGGTTCCGGTGAAGTACATGGTGATGCCGGCTTTGGTGGCGGCTTCGATGGCTGCTTCGTCGCGGATGGAGCCGCCGGGCTGGACCACTGCTTTGACGCCGCCTTCGATGAGGACCTCGAGGCCGTCGGGGAAGGGGAAGAAGGCGTCGGAGGCGGCGACTGAGCCGGTGGCGCGGTCGCCGGCGCGGGAGACGGCCAGGCGGCAGGAGTCGACGCGGTTGACCTGGCCCATGCCGACGCCGACCGAGGCGCCGTCGGCGGCGAGCAGGATCGCGTTGGACTTGACCGCGCGGCACGCCTTCCAGGCGAACGCGAGATCGGCGAGCACCTCGTCCGAGGCGGCCGACCCGGCGGCGAGGGTCCACGCGGCCGGGTCGTCACCTTCGGCCTGGAAACGGTCGCGGTGCTGCAGCAGCAGGCCGCCGCTGATCGCGCGCAACTCGACCGTCTCGTCCGCGGAGACAGCCGGTGCCACGAGCAACCGAATGTTCTTCTTCGCCTGTAGGATCTCGACGGCGCCGTCCTCGAAGGCAGGCGCCACCAGCACCTCGGTGAAGATCTCCGCGACCTGCTTGGCGAGGTCCACCGAGACCGGGCGGTTCGTCGCGATCACACCGCCGTACGCCGACACCGGGTCGCACTCGTGCGCGCGCCGGTGGGCCTCCGCGATGTCCTTGCCGACGGCGATCCCGCACGGGTTCGCGTGCTTGATGATCGCGACCGCCGGCTCGCTGAAGTCATAGGCGGTACGCCGGGCCGCGTCGGCGTCGACGTAGTTGTTGTACGACATCTCCTTGCCGTGCAGCTGCTCCGCCGCGGCCAGCCCGCCCTTGCCGTTCAGGTACAGCGCGGCCGGCTGATGCGGGTTCTCGCCGTACCGCAGGACGGCGGACTTCTCCCACGAAGCACCCACCCACGCAGGGAATCCGGACCCCTCGCTCGAGTCGGTGAGCACGTTGCCCATCCAGGACGCGACCGCGATGTCGTACTCCGCCGTGTGCACGAAGGCAGCGGCCGCCAACCGGGCCCGCTCCTCCAGCGAGAAACCGCCCTCCTCGAGCGCGGCGAACAGCGCCGGGTACTGCGCGGCCGACGTCACCACCGCGACGTTCGCGTGGTTCTTCGCCGCGCCACGCACCATCGACGGCCCGCCGATGTCGATCTGCTCGATGCACTCGTCGACCGACGCGCCGGACGCGACCGTCTCGGTGAACGGGTACAGGTTGCTCACCAGCAGGTCGAACGGCTCGACCCGCATCTCCCGCAGCTGCTCGACGTGCTCGTCCCGCCGTACGTCGGCCAGCAGCCCGGCGTGCACCATCGGGTGCAGGGTCTTGACCCGCCCGTCCAGGCACTCCGGGAACCCGGTCAGCTCCTCGACCTTGGTCACCGGCACGCCGGCCGCGGCGATCCGCGCCGCGGTGGAACCGGTCGACACCAGCTGGACACCGGCGGCGTGCAGCGCGGAAGCGAGCTCCTCCAGACCGGTCTTGTCGTACACGCTGATCAGCGCGCGGCGGATCGGCCTGCGGTCGGTGCTCACTTCAGTCGAACCTTTCGTCCAGTGATAGTCCAGCCCTGCCGGACCAGGCGGCCGACCCACTCCACCAACTGGCGGCGTTCGACGTCCTTGATCCGTTCGGTCAGGGCTTCTTCGGTGTCGTCGTCCTCAACCGGTACGACGACCTGCGCGATGATCGGCCCGGTGTCGACGCCGCCGTCCACGAAGAACAGCGTCGCCCCGGCGACCTTCACGCCGTACTCCAGCGCGTCCCGGGGCCCGTGGATCCCGGGGAACGCCGGCAGCAGCGCGTTGTGGGTGTTGATGTAGCGGTCGCCGAACGACTCCAGGAAGTCGTCGCCGACCAGCTTCAGGAAGCCCGCCGACACGACCAGATCAGGCTTGTACTGCGTGACGGACGCAGTCAGCGCACGATCCCAGTCAGGGCGTGACGGGTACTCCTTCACCTTGTGCACGAAGGTCGGCACCCCGGCGGCCGCGGCCCGGTCCAGGCCGGCGATCCCGTCGCGGTCGGCGCCGACGGCGACGACCTGAGCGCCGTACGTCGGGTCGGCACAGGCGTCCAGCAAGGCCTGCAGGTTCGACCCCGAGCCCGACACGAGCACGACAAGGCGCGCAGAACCCGGGTCAGAAGCAGTCACGGCGGGAAGCCTATCGCCCGCTGTCGGCCTCTCCGTCAGCCGGTCGCCGCGCGGAGACCACCGCGGCCGTGATCGCGGCCCCGATCGCCATGCCTGCCGCCAGTACGCCGGCCGCCGGCAGCGCCCCCGGAACGCCGACCGCGGACATCCGCCCGGGCCCCGCCGATCCGCCCGACAGCGCCATCAGCGCGAACACGATGACGCCGGCGACGAGCGCCGCCATCGCACCGCGCAGCGCGAACGCGTCCCATCCCAGCGCGTCAGCGTCCCGCTCCGCGAGCCCCCGCCGTACGACGACCAGACCCGCGACCGCACCCGCGACCAGCGGCACCACGGCCGTCAGCACCAGCAGGTACGACGGCGTGGCGCCGTCGGCAGGTACTGCGGCCAGCAGCGGGAGCGCCGGCAGGTTCCCCACGTCCACGCCGGTCGGCGCGATCGTCGTACCGACCCCCAGCTGGAACCCGGGCCCGGCGAGGAACGCGACGACGTACAGCACCATGTTCGGCACCAGCATCAGGCAGATCGCGAACAGCACGACCGACCCGATCGCGCCGGCGTCCAGAAGTTCGAGCATCCCGGTGATCCGGGAGAAGTGGATCGCGAGCAGTACGCCGTACAGCAGCGAGGCGATCGCGATCACGGTCAGGACGGCGGCCATCGCGCCGGTTACGGCGTCCCGCAGACCGGCCGGTGTGGCGTCCGCGAGGTCCTCGGCCGCTCCGGACTCGACCGCGATACCCGCGAGCCCGGCCACCAGCGCCAGCGAGAACGTGCCCAGGAACGCGGACAGCGGCGACACCTTGAGCGAGCCCTCCGCCGTGAGCAACGCCACGACGAGCCCGCCGAGGCCGTAGACGAACGCGAACGCCCCGGCCAGCGCGATCAGGTCCCTGGTCCGGTCGGCGGCGCTGGACCGGGCCGCCGACTTGCCGCCGCGGTACAGGCACCAGGCGAAGAACAGTGTCAGGCCGAGCGGCGCGATGCTGATCCGGCCGGTGCCGATCGACACCCCGGCCTTGTGCGCGATCAGCCAGGCCGACGCTCCGGCCCGGACCGCGCCGGACGCACCGCCGAACGTCGCGCCCAGCCAGCCGATGACGGCGACCGCGGCGCAGGTGAGCAGACCCGTCAGCAGACACGCTCCGGCTGAGATCACGGCCGACACGACCAAGGGCTTGGTCTGGGCCGCGATCTCCGACGTGGGCGGAACGCTCGTCTCGCCGTCCCGGGCGCCGGGGCGGCTCAGCATGTCGGTCATCTGACTCCCATCGTCTCCCCGGTCACGGACGCCACTCGTCCTGACACGCCGGATGTGGGAGACTTCAGCCCGCTTGCTCACGCTCAGTTCACAGGTGTTCGCCTGTTGGTAGCTGAGTGGGAGCGGGGTGGGTTCACCCGGTACTGTCGGGTGGAATCAGTCAGGAGGACGAGCTTTGGCCGGTTCCCACCGTGCATCACGCGGCGGCGGTCGCGCCGCTGCCCGGGAGGCACGCCGTCAGAAGGCGCGCAAGCGGAACCAGACGATCGCAGCAGGCGTCGCGGTCGTGGTGCTGGTCGGCGGCGGCGGTGTCGCCGCGCTGAACGCGTTCGGCGGCGACGAGGAGCCGGGTGCGAAGGCCGGCAACGGCCCCTCGGACGACAAGCCGACCAATTCCGACGTACTCGCCGACGACAAGGCGCTGCTGGACGCCGCGGGCGCGAAGACGCTCGGCGCCACCGGCACCTGGGCGGTCACCAAGACCGCGGACGGAGACTCGGCCCCGGACAGCGCGTTCGCCTGCCAGTCGCAGCGGTTCGCCGACCCGTCCGGCCTGCGGACCTGGGTCCGCACCCTGCAGAACTCGGCCACCAAGGACACCGCCGTCCAGTACGTCGACGTGTCGAACGACAAGGCTACCGCTGCCAAGACCTACAACACGGTCGTCCACTGGCTCAGCCAGTGCACGACGCCGCAGACCCGGCTGTCGGCCGGTTACGTGACCACCGGCGTCGGTGAGCGCGGCGTGATCGCCGTCTTCGGGCAGGTCCCCGGCGCGAAGACGAAGTACAAGACCGTCGCGGTCACGCTCGCCGGGCAGGCGACGATGGTCATCGAGCACGACACGATGGCCGCCACGCCGCCCCGGCCGGACGTCGTGCTGGCCACCGCGAGCGCGGCGGCGAAGAAGATCTGCGCCCAGACCGGCGGCTGCGCGACCGGCGCACCGATGGTGAAACCGGCCCTGCTGCCGAACACCGACACCCCGGGCTTCATGGCGTCGGTCGACCTGCCGCTGCTGGACGAGATCGACAAGCCGTGGGTAAGCGCCGTCGCGACGACCGGTAAGGGCACCGGATGCGAGAGGTTCGACCTCAAGAAGGCGAAGGCGGCGAAGTACGGCACGGTCACGTATGTGACTCCAGAGGCGAAGGTGCCGACCGAGTTCGGGTTCGACGACACGGTCGCCAAGTTCGCCACCGCAGCCGCGGCGTCGAGCTTCGTGAGTCAGGTCAAGAAGAACGTCGACGCCTGCGAGAAGGACGTCTCGAACGCGAAGGTCGAGTCGACCGGCACGGTGAAGACCAACACGATGTCTGGCAAGAGCTGGAAGGCGACGTACGACACCGGCGACGGGAAGAAGTTCGTCTACCGGATCGGGATCGCCGAGTCCGGGAACCGGGCGGTCTACCTGCTCTTCCCGGTGCTGAAGGAGCTGGACCTCACCGACGCGGCGTTCAACGAGACGCTCGCCCGCGCGGTCGACCGCTCCGCCGCCTACAAGTAGAAACGGGACCCACCCCCGAAGGGGCAGGTCCCGTTTCGGCAACGACCTACTTGCTCAGGCCCTGCATGATCTCGCGCATCAGGTTGGCGGTCTCGGACGGCGTCTTGCCGACCTTCACGCCGACGGCCTCGAGGGCCTCCTGCTTCGCGGCCGCCGTACCGGACGAGCCGGAGACGATCGCGCCGGCGTGGCCCATCGTCTTGCCCTCCGGCGCGGTGAAGCCGGCGACGTACCCGACGACCGGCTTGGTCACGTTCTCCTTGATGAACGCGGCCGCCCGCTCCTCGGCGTCACCACCGATCTCACCGATCATCACGATCGCGTCGGTGTCCGGGTCGTCCTGGAACGCCCGCAGCGCGTCGATGTGCGTGGTCCCGATGATCGGGTCGCCACCGATCCCGATCGCGGTCGAGAACCCGAAGTCCCGCAGCTCGTACATCATCTGGTAGGTCAGCGTGCCGGACTTCGACACCAGACCGATCCGGCCCTGGCCGGCGATGTCGGCCGGGATGATGCCGGCGTTCGACTCGCCCGGCGTGATGATGCCGGGGCAGTTCGGGCCGATGATCCGGGTCTTGCCGGACGCCTGCGCGGCGGCGAAGAACGCGGCGGTGTCGTGCACCGGCACGCCCTCGGTGATCACCACGACCAGCGGCACCTCGGCCTCGACGGCCTCCAGTACGGCGTCCTTGGTGAACTTCGGCGGGACGAAGATGACCGACACGTTCGCGCCGGTCTCCTTGACCGCGTCGGCGACGGTGCCGAACACCGCGACCGCCTTGCCGTCGAAGTCCTGGCTCTGGCCCGCCTTACGCGGGTTCACGCCGCCGACGATGTTGGTGCCCGAGGCGAGCATCCGGGTGGTGTGCTTGGTGCCCTCGGAGCCGGTCATGCCCTGGACGATGACCTTGCTGTCCTTGGTCAGGAAGATAGACATTGTTCGGCGATCCCTTACTTCGCAGCCAGCTCGGCGGCGCGCTTGGCGGCGCCGTCCATCGTGTCGACCCGCTCCAGACCGGCCAGGCCTGCCTCGTCGAGGATCCGGCGGCCCTCCTCGGCGTTGTTGCCGTCCAGCCGGACGACCAGCGGCTTGGCGACGTGCTCGCCGCGGCTCGCCAGCAGCTCGAACGCCTGCACGATGCCGTTCGCGACCGCGTCACAGGCGGTGATGCCGCCGAAGACGTTCACGAACACGCTCTCCACCTGCGGGTCGGAGATGATGATCTCCAGGCCGTTCGCCATCACCTCGGCGCTCGCGCCGCCGCCGATGTCGAGGAAGTTCGCCGGCTTCTGCCCACCGAACTCCTCACCGGCGTACGCGACGACGTCCAGAGTCGACATGACCAGACCCGCGCCGTTGCCGATGATGCCGACCGAGCCGTCCAGCTTCACGTAGTTCAGGCCCTTGGCCTTGGCCGCCGCCTCCAGCGGGTCGGCCGCCGAGACGTCCTCGAACTCGGCGTGGTCCGGGTGCCGGAAGTCCGCGTTCTCGTCCAGCGTGACCTTGCCGTCCAGCGCCTCGACGTTGCCGTCCTCGAGCTTGACCAGCGGGTTCACCTCGACCAGCGAGGCGTCCTCGGCGATGAACACGTCGTACAGCTTGACGATCTCCGGTACGACGGCGTCGATCACGTCGGCCGGGTACTTCGCGGCGACCGCGATCTCCCGCGCCTTCGCCTCGTCCACACCGGTCGCCGGGTCGATCGAGATCTTCGCGACCGCGTCCGGGTTCGTGTGCGCGACCTCCTCGATCTCCATGCCGCCGGCGGCGGAGGCGATGCAGAGGTAGTTGCGGTTGGCCCGGTCGATCAGGAACGAGAAGTAGTACTCCTCGGCGATCGCCGCGGCCGGGACGATGTTCAGGATCTTGACGACGTGACCCTTGATGTCCAGCCCGAGGATCTCGCGGGCCTTCTCCTCGGCCTCGTCCGGGCTGCTCGCCAGCTTGACGCCGCCGGCCTTGCCGCGCCCACCGGTCTTGACCTGGGCCTTCACGACCACCCGGCCGCCGATCTTCTCGGCCGCCGCGCGGGCTTCCTCCGGAGTCGTGACGACCGCACCCACGGTCGTCCGCACTCCGTGCTTGGCGAAGACCGTCTTCGCCTGGAATTCCATCAGATCCACGAGTGTGGTCCCTCTCTCGCCTGTACGGGGCTTCTGACAGTAGCCACCCTCGTGCCGGGAGCAACAGGCGGGGTCCCGGCTGAGACGACCGTCACAGCCTCCCTCAGGCCCCATGTCAGGCTAGATCACATGACCGATCCTGAGATCAGACCAGCTGACGACTGGTGGCGTAGCGCCGTCGTCTACCAGGTGTACCCGCGCTCGTTCGCCGACGCCGACGGTGACGGAACCGGCGACGTGAACGGGATCCGCGCCCGGCTGCGGTACCTCGCCGAGCTCGGCGTCGACGCGATCTGGATCAGCCCGTGGTACCCGTCCCCGCTGCTCGACGGCGGGTACGACGTCGCCGACTACCGCGACATCAACCCGGAGTTCGGCACCCTCGCGGACGCGGACGCGCTGATCGCCGAGGCGCACGCGCTGGGGCTGCGGATCCTGATCGACCTGGTGCCGAACCACTGCTCCTGGGAACACCCGTGGTTCAAGGCCGCGCTGGCGGCGGACAAGGGTTCTCCGGAACGGGACCTGTTCTGGTTCCGGGACTCCGAGGACGGCCTGCCGCCGACCAACTGGCCGGCCGCGTTCGGTGGCGGCGCCTGGCAGCAGATCGACGACGGGCAGTGGTACCTGCACCTGTTCGACATCTCCCAGCCGGACTGGAACTGGGACAACCCGAAGGTGATCGAGGAGTTCGACGCGATCCTGCGGTTCTGGTTCGACCGCGGCGTCGACGGGTTCCGGATCGACGTCGCCGACTCGATGGCGAAGGACCCGGCGTTGCCCGACGTACCGCTGCACAACGGGGAGCCGACGCGGGAGAAGTACGTCGGGAACCCGTTCTACGACCAGCCCGGGGTGCACACCATCCATCAGCGCTGGCGCGCGATCGCCGACGAGTACGCCGATACGCCGCAGGGGCCCCGGGTCTTCGTGGCGGAGGCGTGGCTGTCGCCGGCCGAGCGGCTGGCGCAGTACGTGCGGCCGCACGAACTGCACTCGGCCTTCAACTTCGACGCCCTGCGCGCTGCGTGGGACGCGAAAGAGCTGCGTGAGGTCATCGACCACACCACCGACAACCTGTGGGCGGTCGGAGCGCCGGCGACGTGGGTGCTGAGCAACCACGACACGATCCGGCACCGCACGCGGTACGGCCGGGACCATCGGGACGCGTTGGAGGGTGCGGGCGTCGTACCGACCGATCTGGAGCTCGGGCTGCGCCGGGCGCGAGCCGCCGCGCTGCTGGAACTGGCGCTGCCCGGTGGCGCGTACATCTACCAGGGTGACGAGCTCGGGCTGCCCGAGGTCGAGGACCTGCCCGAGGACGTGCTCGACGACCCCACGTGGGAGCGTTCCGGGCACACCGTCCGCGGGCGCGACGGCTGCCGGGTCCCGATCCCGTGGTCCGGCTCCGAGCCGCCGTACGGCTTCAGTGCTATTCGCAAACCCGCCCCACCACCCAATAGGCCGGGCACGGCTCAGCCGTGGCTTCCGCAGCCGTCCGATTGGGCGGGTCTGACCGCCGAGGCCCAGGCCGGAGACCCCGGCAGTCACCTCAGTCTCTACAAGGCGGCTCTCAAGATCCGTCACGAACACCCGGCCCTCGGCGAAGGCCGCCTCGCCTGGGACCCGGACGCCGCCGAGGGCATCCTGTCCTTCACCCGCGATCCCGGCTTCCGTTGCGTCGTGAACGCCAGCGACAGCGCGATCGCCCTGCCCGCCCACGAGAAGGTCCTGCTGAGCAGCGAGCCGCTGCCGAACGGCGAACTCCCGGTGGACACCACCGTCTGGCTCCAGGTCTGACCCAAAGGAAACGGCCGGAGCGTTGGCTCCGGCCGTTTCTTTGTGTCAGCGGTTCCGCAGGCGATCGCGGGCTTCGCGGTCCCGGCGGTCCCGGTCCTCGCGATCGCGGCGGTCCCGGTCCTCGCGGTCCCGCCGGTCCCGGTCTTCCCGGTCGCGGCGGTCCCGATCGGCCCGATCCCGCCAGCTCACTTCACGCCACCTGCCGTGAGGCCGGCGACGATACGGCGCTGGAACAGCAGTACGGCGATCACGAGCGGGATCGTGACCACCACACCGGCGGCCATCTGGCTGCCGAACGGTTGGTCGCGGCCCGTCGTACCGGTGAACTGCGAGACGATCACGTTCGCCGTCTGGATCGACTTCTTGTTGGTCATGCTCAGCGCGATCAGGAACTCGTTCCAGGCCGCGATGAACGTGATGATGGCGGTGGTGAACACACCGGGCGCCGCCAACGGGATGATGACCTTGCGGAACGCCTGGGCCGGCGTACAGCCGTCCACCATCGCCGCCTGCTCGAGCTCCTGCGGCATCTGCCGGAAGAACGACGTCAGGTTCCACACCGCCAGTGGCAGCGCGAACGACAGGCTCGGCACGATCATCGCCTGGTAGGTGTTGATCCACTTGATGTCGACGAACAGCTTCAGCAGCGGCACCACCAGCGAGATGCCCGGGAACATCGACGTGGTGATGATGATCGCCAGTACGACGTTCTTGAACTTGAAGTCCAGCCGCGCCAGGGTGTACGCCGCGATCATGCCGATGACCAGCGTCAGGATCGTCACCGTTCCGGCCACGATCAGGCTGTTCAGCAGCCCTCGGCCGAAGCCGTTGGGCCCGGCGAACACGTCCTTGAAGTTCTGGAGCGAGATCGGCGCCGGGATGATGTCGTTCGAGAACTGGTCGGACGGCCGGCGGAACGCCGAAACCACCATCCAGTAGAACGGCGCCAGGCAGTAGAGGACGATGATCAGCACGCCGATCAGCGGCAGCCACTTCTTGATCCACGCGTGCTCGCCGGCCCGGATCTGGGGGATGTCACTGGCCATCAGATACTCCTCCCGGAACCGGACGCCGCGCTGACGCCGACCGCCGCCGTCGCTGCCGCGGCACCCGCGCCACCGTTCTTCTTCCGTCGCCCGCCACCGGGCTTCTTCGCTCGGGCCTCACCGATCACGTCGGCACCGAGGATCTTCACGAACAGGTAGGCGACCACCGCGACGTAGAGGAACAACAACGTCGCATACGCCGCCGCCGGCCCGAAGCGGACATTGGATGCTTCGTCGTACGCGAGCATCGAGAGCGTCTCGACCGAGTTCTTGTGCTGGCCGACCAGGACGAACGGCAGGTCGAAGATCCGCAGCGTGTCGAGGATCCGGAACAGCACTGCCACCAGCAGCGCCGGCTTCACCAACGGCAGCGTGATCCGGGTGAAGGTCCGCCAGGCGTTCGCTCCGTCCACCTTCGCGGCCTCGTAGACCTCGGCCGGGATGGTCTGCAGCCCGGCCAGGACCAGGAGGCCGATGAAGGGCGCGGTCTTCCAGGTGTCCGCGATCACCACCGAGAGCTTCGACTGCCAGCCCTCCGTCGACCACAGCACCTGGGAACCGAGCAGGGTGTTGGCGATGCCGTCGGCCTGGAAGATCCACTTCCAGAGCAGCGCCGAGATGACGGTCGGGATCGCCCACGGGACCAGGATGCTGGCCCGGACGAGGCCCCGGCCCTTGAAGGCCTTGTGCATGATCAGCGCCATCGCGACGCCGAGGACGGTCTCCAGGACCACACACACCACGGTGAAGAACGTCGTGTTGTAGAACGCGTTCCAGAACCGGTCACCGGTCTCGCCGCGGAAGATGTCCAGGTAGTTGTCGAGCCCGACGAAGGTCGAGCCCTTGACGATGAAGCCGTTCTCGTCGAGCCGCTGCCCGCTCTGGAACAGCGATTCCTTCAGCGCCGAGATGATCGGGAACAGCACCACCACGGCGAGCACGAGCAGCGTCGGGGAGAGCAGTATCGCGGCCAGCCGGCCGGTGCCCTCGTTGAACCGCTGCTGGCGCTTCGATGTACTGGCCGGTCCTTCCGGGACCGGCGTGCTTGCAGTCACCTGTGCCTCCTTAGTTTCCCGGGCGACCCCGGGCAGGGACTGGCCGGGGCCGGTGTGTGGTCACAACCTCCCCACACACCGGCCCCGGCACGACGGTCAGTTCGTGATCAGCGTCTCTAGCTTGGTCTGCAGGTCGGCGAGCGCCTTGTCCGGCGTCACCGTCGAGCCCGGCTTCAACGTGTCGTACGCGGCCGCCTGGATCGCGGCCGTCACGTCGCCGTACTTGACCACCCGCGGCCGCGGCTGCGCACCGAGGATCGAGGCCTTCAGCGGCGCCAGGTACGGGAACTGCTTGGTCAGCGCCGGGTCGTCGTACAGCGAGGCCCAGCTCGGCGCCTGCGACGTCTTCTCGATGTTCGCCTTCTGGCGCTCTTCGCTCGCCATGAAGTTGATGAAGTCGAGCGCGGTCGCCTTGTTCTTGGCGAACGAGCTGATCGCGTAGTCGTGACCACCGAGCGACGAGACACCCGGGCCGGTCTTGCCCGGCAGCGGCGCGACCGCGAACTTACCGGCCACCTTCGACGAGCCGTCGGTCGCCTCGGCCTTCGCGTACACGTACGGCCAGTTGCGCAGGAAGAGCAGCTTGCCCTCCTGGAACGCGCGCCGGCTCTCTTCCTCCTTGTAGGTGATCGCGGCCTTCGGGATGGCGCCGGTCTTGAACCCGTTCACCAGCTCCTCGAGACCGGCCTTGGCCTCCGGGGTGTTGACGTTCGGCTTGCCGTCCTTGTCGACGATCACGCCGCCGGCCGAGTTGACCGCCTCGGCGAAGTTGACGGTCAGGCCCTCGTACTTCTCGAACTGACCGGAGTA
Source organism: Kribbella soli (assembly GCF_004331345.1). Lineage (GTDB taxonomy): Bacteria > Actinomycetota > Actinomycetes > Propionibacteriales > Kribbellaceae > Kribbella > Kribbella soli. Next base: position 365,730 of record NZ_SJJZ01000004.1, read on the forward strand.
GCAGCTCATGCCCTTGGCCTCGGGCAGCGCGGCCACCTTCTGGCAGGCGGCGAGCATCTCGTCCCAGGTCTTCGGAGCCTCCGCGATACCGGCCTTGGTCAGCAGGTCCTTGCGGTAGTAGAGCAGGCCGCCGTCGGAGGTCACCGGCACGCCGTACAGCTTGTCGCGGTACTTCGCGGTCTCCACCGTCGCCGGGATCAGCTTGCCCAGGTCGGGGACCTTGTCCTCAGGGATCTGGGTGACCCACTGGTTCGCCGCGAACTCCGACGTCCAGACAACGTCCATCGACAGCACACTGAACGCGTCGGACTGGGCCTGCGCGTTCTGGATCATCTGCTGCCGCTGCGCGTTGGCGTCCTCGGGGAGCTCCTTGAGCTCCACCTTCTCGTTCGGGTGCGACGCATTCCAGGCATTGAGCTGGTTCTGCAGGTTTCCGGACGTGTCCTTGCCACTGGCAAGGGTGATCGGTCCCCGGCCTTCGAGCGCTGCGGCCGAGCTGCCCCCGCTACCGCTGCTTCCGTCGTCGCCACCACCACACGCGGTGGCCAGCAGCGCGAAGCTGCTTGCGACGGCCACGAAAGCCGTCCTGCGTGCGTGTGATCGTTCAAACCTCATCGTTTACCTGCCCTCTCCCGAGTGGGACATCGCTTGGTCCTGCGGCGGCCGATCGCATTCCCCCACCGCGCTGCGATCCGCCATGTCCGGACAGTAACCGAGATCGGGGCCGATGTGTTCTGAGCCACACACATGTTCCGTCTCGGCGGTCTCTGAACCGGACAGCCGCATGGCTGTATGCGACCGCGTTTGGGAAGCCCGCACAACCGGGTATTTCTTAACGATTCGGTATTACCGATTAGTAACCTGGCTGAACCGGGCAGGACTGTTCAGAACGACTCCGGGCAGTCGTCATCACGCTCCGGAGCGGATGCGCGACTCCGTTACCGCACTGGAATCATGCTGAGCGGGCCTCAGGCCGGGGAGGCCGACGCGTCGCCGACGTTGCCGCGGACCCACTGGACGATCTCGGTGGTCGTCGCGCCCGGGGTGAAGATCTTGTGCACGCCGAGCTCGGCCAGCGGCTGCAGGTCGGCGTCCGGGATGATGCCGCCGCCGAACACCACGATGTCCTCGGCGTCCCGCTCGGCCAGCAGCTCGCGGACCCGCTTGAACAGCGTCATGTGCGCGCCGGACAGCACCGACAGCCCGATCGCGTCGGCGTCCTCGGCGATCGCGGTCTCGACGATCTGCTCCGGGGTCTGGTGCAGCCCGGTGTAGATGACCTCCATGCCGGCGTCCCGCAGGGCACGGGCGACGACCTTGGCGCCACGGTCATGACCGTCCAGACCGGGCTTGGCGACGACAACGCGCAACGGGCTCGTAGCAGACATGTGGGCAGGCTAACCGCTGCGTTCCTCACGGATAAGACACGGCGGCGTGTGTTCCCCCACACGTGGAACGGGAACCGGTTACCGTTGAAAGTGATCGGACCACCGGGGGGTCTGGTTTGGTGAGGAGGCGCGCATGGGCTCCTGGCAGGACGACGTCCGCGGCGCACTGGACGGACTCGCGTACGGCGCCCGCTCCGCACTCTCGCCCAGCGTGCTGCACGGCGCGGCGGTCGAGCTCGGCTGGCTGACCACGCACCTGGCGATGTACCCGCTCGGCCTGGTCAGCGGCTCTCCCGCACTTCCCGCGCGACTGAACCTGACCGGCCTCGGTCCGGCCCAGCGCGGCCTGCTGGTCAGCGACATCCGGGCCGCCGGTACGCCGATCCTGCTCGCGCACGGGATCATCGACAACCACACGGTCTTCGCGATGATGCGCCGGCACCTGGTGCGGCGCGGGTTCAGCAGCATCCACACGTTCTCGTACTCACCGCTGACGCTGGACGTACGCCGTACCGCGGAACGGATGGGCCGCGAGATCGAAGCGCTCTGCGAGGCGTCCGGATCCGACCAGATCCACGTGATCGGGCACAGCCTCGGCGGGCTGATCGCGCGGTACTACATCCAGCGCCTCGGCGGCGACGCCCGCGTGCACACCTGCGTGACACTGGGGACGCCGCACCAGGGCACGGCCGCGGCCAAGCTGCTGCCGTGGCCACTGGTGAAGCAGGTCCGGCCGGACAGCGACCTGATGGCGGAACTGGACGAGCCGGCGCCGGACTGCGGGACCCGGTTCATCGCGTTCTACAGCGACGTCGACCAGTTGATCGTGCCGCAGCGGCGGGCCCGGATCAGGCACCCCGATCTGCTGGCGAGCAATGTCCGCGTCCACGGCGTGGGCCACCTGTCCTTGCCGTTCCACGGCGAGGTCGTGCACCGCATCACCGGCGTACTGGCCCACCTGGACGAAGCACCCAAAACTGCCTGATCGGGAAGCTTTCTGGGCGATTCCGGCCGATGCACGTGCAGCCGCTCATGCAAAGGTTTCGTGAAGGAGCCCCGAAAAAGGGGGTGGCGGGGTTTGTCACCCTGTGACCCTTCCGTTATGGTCTGTGAGTCCTCCCGGGGAATAAACCCCCCGAGAGGAGGAGAGAGCTTCCCCCTCGCTTTCCCCTTAGCCCCTCCCCTGTGACCGAAAGGCCACGTTGTGTCCCAGCACCGTGCCGCGGGAGACCGCGTCACGCCCGGCAACGCTGCGCGCAAACCCGGCGCAGGACGTCACAGTGCCAAGCATCGCGTCGCCAGGCGTAATACCCCCACCAGCTCCCAGATCGTCGGTTTGACCGCTGCGCTCGCCGCAGCAGCCGGAGCTGTCGGCTTCAGCCACAGCTCGCTGGCGTCACCGACCCAGGCGAACTCCGCGGTCAACCTCGCCGCGCTCAGCCTGGACAGTGGGCAGCAGCTCTCCGGTATCACCACGGCACGCATCCAGGCGCGCCAGCTCGCCACCCGTGACTCCTCCCGGGTCCAGCTGGCCGACACGACGACCACCAAGAAGCAGTCCGCCGCCGCGAAGCTGGCCCAGGCCCGCGCCGCGAAGCTGAACGCCACCCAGGCCCTCACCGCGAAGCGCGCGAGCGCGCTGGCCACCGCGAAGGCGAAGCAGGAAGCCGCCGAGCAGAAGGCCCGCGAGTCGGCCACCCGCTGCGAGATGATGGTCTCCGGCTACCACATCACCGCGACCTTCGGGCAGGGCGGCAGCCGCTGGGCCCGCAACCACACCGGCACCGACTTCGCCGCCCCGATGGGCACCCGGATCGGCGCCGTGATGAAGGGCGTCGTGATCTTCGCCGACTGGGCCGGCCCGTACGGCCGGCAGGTCCAGGTCCGGCACGAGGACGGCACCGTCACCTGGTACAACCACATGTCGAAGTTCAGCGTCGAGGTCGGCGAGACCGTGTACGCCGGTGACCAGGTCGGCGCGGTCGGGATGACCGGTAACACCACCGGCCCGCACCTGCACTTCGAGGTCCGGCCGGACGGCGGCGAGCCGATCAACCCGATGCCGTGGCTGCGCAACCACTGCGGTCTGAACCCGTAGCCCCCGCGCACCGCACCACAACCTCTGACTAAGCTGCCAGGCATGCGTCCGGCTGCCGGCGAGGTTCTGCATTTCTCCGAGGATCCGACCATCGAGATCTTCCGGCCGCACGTCGCGAAGACGGCGCAGCAGGCCACGGCGTACGTCTGGGCCGTCGGCCACGACCGCGCGCCGGACTACTGGTTCCCCCGCCAATGCCCGCGAGCGATGGCCTGGGTCGGACCGAACACCACTCCCGAGGACCGCGACCGGATCATCGGCGCCGGCTCCGGCTCCCGCGTCCACGCCGTCGAGTACGGCTGGCTGGACGCGATGCGCTCCGTCGAGCTGTACGCGTACCGCCTCCCGGCCGACGCCTTCGTCGAGCACGACGCCGCCGTCATCGCGACGACCGAGGTACGACCTCTCGGTACGCCGGAGCGGGTCGGCGATCTGTTCGCGCTGCACGAGGAGGCCGGGATCCAGTTGCGTGTCCTGCAGCGGCTGCACGACTTCTGGGCCGCGGCCACCACCAGCACCCTCGAGTGGAGCGGCATCCGGCTCCGGAACGCCCAGCCATGACGTACGGCGAGATCGGCGAAACGGCCTGGGGTTGGGTCATGGACCAGGTCCGGTGGGATGACGACGGCCCGTGGATCCCCGATTTCGGCGACAGCGACAGACCGGACAAGTACCCCGACGGGATGCACAGCGGCGTCGGTGGTCTGGGGCATGTGCTCGCGGAGATCCGGCTGACGCGGCAGTGGACGCCCGCCGAGCAGTCGTTGGCCGTCGGGATCGCCGATCGGCTGCGCGCGGGGATCCCGACGGCCACGTGCACCACGTTCTTCGACGGACTGGTCAGCTCGATCGGAGTGCTCACCGCACTCGACCAGCCGGGCACGAGCGCCGCGCTGGAACGCCTTCAGGCGTTGGCGACCGCGAACGGCTGGTCGGAGAGCTTTCTCGACGAACCGAGATACACCCCAGGTGCCGTCGGCAACGACGTGACCCTCGGAACAGGCGCGATCCTGCTCGGTTCCCTGTGGGCGACCCGCCGCGGTGAGGACGCGTCGGCGCTGGCGAACCGGGCCGCGGATCTGCTCCTCGGCGAACAGGAGAAGCTGCCCACCGGCGTCAACTGGCAGTTCGTGTCTCGCCGGTTCCGCACCGACGAGCCGACCGAGATGCCGAACTTCTCGCACGGCCTCGCGGGGATCGCGGCGGTGCTCGCGGTGGCCGGCGTGGAGCTCGGGCGACCTGAGCTCGTCGACGTGGCGCGGCGCGGGGCCGAGCACCTGGTGACGCTCGGAATCAACGACGACAAAGGCTTTCGGGTACCGCGGGTGATTCCGTGGGCGGAGCGGCACGGCGACGAGTACACGTTCAACTGGTGCCACGGCGGTGCTGGGACCGCGTCGGCGTTCAGTGCGCTCGAGTACGCCGACGTACCCGAGATCGCCGGTGAGACGCCGCAGACGTGGCGTCACCGATGTCTGGACGGCGTGCGGTACTCCGGCATCCCCGAGCGCCTCCATCCGGGTTTCTGGGACAACGACGGCCGCTGCTGCGGTACGGCGGGTGTCGGCGACGCGTTCCTCGACGCGTGGCACCGCGACGGCGACGAGCAGGACCTGGAGTTCGCCGTACGGATGGGTGACACGTTGCTCGAGCACGCCTACCCGGAGGGGTACTGGCGGTTCGTCGAGTACCGCGACGAGGATCCGTTGCTGCGGCCGGGCGTGGGCTGGATGCAGGGCGTGGCCGGGATCGCGGCGTACCTGTTCAGGCTCCAGCGGGTGCTCGGCGGCGATCAGCGCGCCGTCGAGCGGATGGAGAACTGGTTCAGCGCTGCCAGACCTCGGCGGTCGTGAGGAACGCGGACGACCCCGGCCGGTCCGGTGAGCCGTCGACCTGAACGAAACCGGGCACCGAGGCGCCGCCGATCGAGACCGTCGCGGCGCGGACCGGGGCGATCACCAGGCTGAGGCTGTGGTTGCCGTCGGCAAGCTGGAAGTTGTCGGTCGCGAACAACCGCCGGTCCAGTACGCCGCTCATCTCGATCTGGATGTCCGCGGCCTTGGCGCTCAACCCGTCGGCCAGGTTCATCGAGACCTGGACCAGGTCGCGTTCGACGGCCGGCTCGTGCCACGGCAGGCCCTGGACCTCGAGGAACGAGCGGACGAAGTACCGCTCCAGCCAGGAGGCGAGATCGACGTCCTCGGACACCACGCGGACGATCCCGTCGAACCACAGCACCACCGCCGTACCCGGGCCGCGGATCGACCAGTCGACCATCCAGATCGACGCGTACGCCGTCACCTTGCCGTTCTCGTCGAACAGCCGGAGGCCAGGATTCGCTCCCGCCAGGATGATCCGGCGGTTACTGGCCGACGACTTGGACATGAGCGGGCGCTTCCGGGAGGGGGCCGAAGATCCTTGATTGTCTCAATCTCCGGGTCAGATGCAACGCAAACCCCCACAAAGCTTCACCTGGATCTGTTCAAGGCCGCCACGGATGGGCCTGCTCGGCGGCGGCGACCGGGTCATCCGGCCAGACGATCGGGTGGGTTGCGACGCCTGCGCGGCCCGGTAATGCCCACGCCGCATCGACTGCGGCCAGCAGGGCCTCGGCGGTCACCGCCGGGGAGTAACGCTCCGTGATCCAATCCCGCGCCGCACCACGGACGGGATCCTCCGCCGGTACGTCGACCAGCTCCAGCGCCCGATCCGCGAGCAGATGCGGCCGCGCGTCGTCGATCCGCCACGTGCCAGGCGCGTCGAACAGCTCCTCGCCGCCGCCTGCGGGGTATCCGACGACCAGGCAACCGGCGGCGAGCGCCTCCGCGACCGGCAGGCCGAAGCCTTCGGAGATCCCCAGTGCGACGAACACGGAGGTCCGGCCGAGTGCCTCGACCACCTGGCTCTCGCTGAGCTCTGCGAGGACGGCCAGCTGGACTCCGTCGGCTCGCGGGTCGTTCCGCAGCAGCCGCTCCAGCACGGACGCCTCGAGCGGACGACGACGCGGCATCCAGGCGATCTGGCGGGTGCGCGCCGGCCCGGGCCGAAACAGGTCGGTGTCGATCGGATTGGGGACCAGGCGGACCGGGAGTTCCGGATGCAGCCGGCCGAGCACGTCATGGCTCTCCTGCGACACGGCCCAGACCTCAGGCGCCGGGTCCCAACCCGGATACCCGGCAGTGTCGCGCCACGACCAGAAGGTCAGGAAGTGGTTCTGGTTGAAGATCACCTTCCGCACGCCGGGCGCGGGATCCACCCCCGGCAGCAGGTACAGCTCCGGTACGACGAGCAGGTCGTCGGCGCCCAGCTCGAGCTGGTCGTTCCCGAGGATCGGCGCGGTCGTCTCGAACCACGGCAGCCGGTAGCCCGGCGTGCGGAACCACAGCGCGGCCTCGATCCCCGCGGCGCGCAGCAGCTCGACGTGGCGGGCCTGGACCCTGATCCCACCGCCCGGAGAGTCGGGCTCCTTCACGGCATAGATGACCCGGGGGCTCAGATCTTCTCCACTGGGGCGTACCGGAGCAGGAGTCGTTTGACACCTTCAGAGCCGAAATCAATGTCGGCCTGGGCCTGCTGGCCCTCGCCGCGGACCACCACGACGGTGCCCATCCCGAAGCTGTCGTGCACCACCCGGTCGCCCGGGTTCAGGCTGATCACAGGCTTGTCGGACGCCGTCCTGCGGGCCGGCTCGTAGCGGCTCGGGATCCCGCTGCCACGGGTCGTCCCGGTGCCGGACCAACGGGTGATCGCAGACTCGTCGCGACGCCAGTCGAGTAGCTCGGCTGGAAGCTCCTCCAGGAACCGCGACGGCGGGTTGTGCTGCGGAGCGCCGTACGCCGAACGCACCGCGGCACGCGATAGTGCGAGCCGCTGCCGGGCCCGGGTGATGCCGACGTACGCGAGCCGGCGCTCTTCCTCGAGCTCCTTCAGGTCGGTGAGCGACCGCGAGTGCGGGAAGACGCCGTCCTCCATGCCGGTCAGGAACACCACCGGGAACTCCAGGCCCTTCGCGGTGTGCAAGGTCATCAGCGTGACCACGCCGCCGTCGTCTGCCGCGTCCGGGATCTGGTCGGCGTCCGCAACCAGCGCGACCCGCTCCAGGAACGCCTGCAGGTCGGCGGCCTCGCCGGCGGCGGTCCGCTCCTCGACGAACTCGCGCGCCACCGAGATGAACTCGTCCAGGTTCTCCAGGCGGGTCTCGTCCTGCGGGTCCGGGGACTTCTGCAGCGTCTCGTAGTACCCGGAGCGGTGCAGGGCGACGTCGAGGATGTCGTCCGGCGGGGCTCCGGAGTCGACCATCGCGGTCAGCTCGTCGAGGATGTCGACGAAGGCCTGGACCGCGTTCACCGAACGCGAGGCCATCGCCGGGGCGTCCTCGGCCCGGCGCATCGCCTGCGCGAACGAGATCCGGTCCCGCTGGGCGAGCGCCTCGATCGCGGCCTCGGCGCGGTCGCCGATCCCGCGCTTCGGCTCGTTCATGATCCGGCGCAGCGAGACGGTGTCCTCCGGGTTCATCAGGACACGCAGGTACGCGAGCGCGTCGCGGACCTCCTTGCGCTCGTAGAACCGGACGCCGCCGACCACCTTGTACGGATGGCCGGTCCGGATGAAGACTTCCTCGAACACCCGGGACTGCGCGTTGGTCCGGTAGAACACCGCGACGTCGGACGGCTTCACGCTGTCGGCGTCCGCGAGCCGGTCGATCTCGTCGGCGACGAACTGCGCCTCGTCGTGCTCGTTGTCCGCGACGTACACCGCGATCTGCTCGCCCTGGCCCTGGTCGGACCAGAGGTTCTTCGCCTTGCGGCCCTCGTTCCGGCTGATCACCGCGTTGGCCGCGGTCAGGATCGTCTGGGTGGAGCGGTAGTTCTGCTCGAGCAGGATCGTCTCGGCGCCGGCGAAGTCCTCCTCGAAGGCGAGGATGTTGCGGATGGTCGCACCGCGGAACGCGTAGATCGACTGGTCGGAGTCGCCCACCACCATCAGCTCGGCAGGCGGCGCGGTCGGGCCGTTGTGATCAGGGGCGTCCACACCGCAGAGCTCGCGGATCAGCGTGTACTGCGCGTGGTTCGTGTCCTGGTACTCGTCGACGAGCACGTGGCGGAAACGGCGCCGGTAGTACTCACGGACCTCGGGGAAGGCCTGCAGCAGGTTGACCGTGGTCATCAGCAGGTCGTCGAAGTCGAGGGCGTTCGCCTGGGCGAGCCGCTCCTGGTAGATCCGGTAGCACTCGGCGTAGGTCTCCTCGAGATGGTTCTCCGCCTTCGCGGCGGAGGTCTCGTGGTCGATCAACTCGTTCTTCTGGGTGCTGATCCAGTTCAGCACGGCGCGCGGGTTGTACCGCTTGATGTCCAGGTCGAGCTCGCGGCAGACCAGCGTCATCAGCCGGCGCGAGTCGGTGTCGTCGTAGATCGAGAACGTCGAGTTGATCCCGAACCGCTTGATGTCGCGGCGGAGGATCCGAACGCACGAGGAGTGGAACGTCGAGACCCACATCAGTTTCGCCCGCGGGCCGACCAGGTCCACCACCCGCTCGCGCATCTCCGCGGCGGCCTTGTTGGTGAACGTGATCGCCAGGATCGAGCCGGGATGCGCGTCGCGGGCCGCCAGCAGGTAGGCGATCCGGCGGGTCAGCACCCGCGTCTTCCCCGACCCCGCACCGGCCACCACCAGCAGCGGTTTGCCGGCATGCACCACGGCGGCGCGCTGCTGCGGGTTCAGTCCCTCGAGCAGCGCATCCGGGTCGGTCCGAGACGTCTTCGGCTCCTCCAGCGGCACCGGGAGCTCATCAGGCGAGAACAAAGTGGTCATCACCCAACACCTTAGGCGCTCCCGCAGACACTTTCCGAAAACGGGTTCGAACTGCGCGTCCGGGGCTGCGAGGATCAGGCCCATGGACGCCTCCGAGCTGCGGTACGACGACCTGGTGGACCGGGTCGAGGTCCTGTACAACGACCACCGCTACCGCGCCGCCGCGGACCTGCTGGACGCGGAGAGCGACGGCCTGGAGGCGTGGTCCGCGGAGCTCGCCCATCTGAAGGCCTGCCTGCTGGGCGTGGACGGTGACGCAGATGGGGCGCTGCGGGTGTTGCAGGACGCGAGTACGGCGGGTGCGTGGTGGGCGCCCGCGATCCTGGTGGAGGACGACGACCTCGCTGGGTTGCGTGGGCGGTCCGAGTTCGAGGAGCTGGTCGCGGTGTCGGGGGCTCGGGTTGCCGACGATCCGGTTCCGGCGCTGGTCGACGTACCCGATCGGCCGGTGGGCTTGGTGGTTGCGTTGCATGGCGCCGGGCAGACGGCGGGGCATGCGCAAGCGAACTGGGGCGGGGTGCTGGAGCTCGGGTACGCGCTGGTTTGTGTGCAGTCGTCGCGGCGGATGTCGCCGATGTACCGGACCTGGCCGGATCCCGAGCAGGCCCGCGCGGACATTGCCCGTGCGCTGGACGAGTTGCCCGCCGAGGTCGGCGGCTTGCCGGTGGTCGCGGCGGGGTTCTCGGCGGGTGGGCGGGTGGCTCTCGACTGGGCGCTCAGCGGGCGGCCGGCGCCGGTCGCCGGTGTGCTTGCCCTGGCGCCGGCGTTGCGTGAGCTTCCGGCGTACGCGGGCGGGAAGTTGTCGCCGGCAACGATCTGGATCGGGACCGACGACGATCTGCTCGAGGTCGTGGACGGTGCGGCTGAACAGCTCGCCGGGTTCGGCTGCAGGATCGAGCGGCTACCGGGGCTCGGTCACACGTTCCCGGCCGGCTTCGACGAGCTGCTGGCCGGCGTTCTCTAGGACAGCTGGCGGGTGAGGTGGAGCGTCACCGGGGTCGGGGCGCCGAGCCAGTGCATCTTGGCGTTGTGGTCGTCGTACGACGTGATGCGTAGGCCGGGGACGCCTTCGATGGTGCCCTCGTAGTCCTTCGCCGCCAGGTGGGCGACGACGTCGGCCAGTTCGGGGCCGTCCATCCACTCGATGCGGGCGAGGTCGGGGCGCGCCTGCCACATGTCGACCCAGGCGGCCGGGTCCTCGCTGAACAACGTCGTACGCAGGATCATCGACACCGCCCCGAGCAGCGTCGCGGCCGGGGTGGCCGTCAGTTCGAGGAGGGTGCGCTCCTGCTCGGACAGATCGTCGGTCAAAATCACTCGCAGGAGACTGCCACAGGTACCGCTTCGCTGTGGGCAGACTTGCCGTCAGCAGAAAAGCTGGGACCGCGCCGTTCGCCGGGTCAGTGTGGATGACATGGCAGAAGACATGAAACCGCCGATGTTCAACGAGTCCGCCCGGCAGCGGCTGCTCGGGCAGCGGATCGTCGTACTGGACGGAGTCCTCGACGACGACAACGGGACCTTGCTGGCCACCCAGATCCTCACGCTGGCGGCCGAGGACCCGGACACCGACATCGCTTTCTGGATCCACTCGCTCGGCGGTTCGGTGCCGTCGATGCTGGCGATCCGGGACGTGATGCGGCTGGTGCCCTGCGACGTGTCGACGCTGGCGATCGGGCTGGCGTGCAGCGCGGGGCAGTTCCTGCTGTCGGCCGGTACGCCGGGGAAGCGTTACGCGCTGCGGCACGCCCGCGTCCTGATGCACCAGGGATCGGCCGGCATCGGAGGATCCGCGGTCGAGATCGAGATCCAGGCCAACGACCTGCGGCACATCCGCGACACCGTACTCGGGCTGATCGCCGAGGACACCGGTCAGCCGTTCGACATCGTGCACGAGGACTCGCTGCACGACCACTGGTACACCGCCGACCAGGCCCGCGAGTACGGCTTCATCGACCACATCGTCGAGTCCTTCGACCAGGTCATGCCCAGGAAGGCGGCAGCATGAGCAGCTACACGATCCCGAACGTCATCGCCCAGCACCCGCGCGGCGAGCGGATCATGGACGTCTACTCGCACCTGCTGACCGAGCGCGTCATCTACCTCGGGACCGGGATCGACTCCGGTGTCGCGAACGCGATCATCGCGCAGCTGCTGCACCTGGAGACGGACAATCCAGAGGCAGAGATCAACCTCTACATCAACTGCGAGGGCGGCGACATGTCCGCGATGCTCGCGATCTACGACACGATGCAGTACATCCAGTCGCCGGTCGCGACGTACGGCGTCGGCCAGGCGATCTCCGCCGGGGCGGTGCTTCTCGCGGCGGGTACGGCGGGGCGTCGCGCGCTCCTGCCGCACGCGCGCGTCGTACTGCACCAACCGGCCGGCCGTGGTCAGGGCACGATCCCGGACCTGATCCTGCAGGCGGACGAAGTGGTACGGGTGCGCGGCCAGGTCGAGGAGATCCTGGCTCGGCACACCGGCCAGACGATCGAGCGGCTGCGGCACGACACCGATCGCGACCACGTGCTGACCGCGGCCGGCGCCAAGGAGTACGGCATCGTCGACCACGTGATCAGCGAGCGGAGCCCGGTCCCCGTGCTCACCTAGTCGGCGGCTGCGAGGACCTTGTCGGCAACGGCGGCATGGTGGAGGAGGTCGGGCTGCGGGCGGCCGACCCGGTTGGTCAGGTACGCATACGCGATCCTGCGATCCGGGTCGGCCCACCCGACACAGCAGTTGCTTCCGTTGTGGCCGAACGCCCGCGGGCTGCTCAGTGAGCCCAAGGACGACACGGCACCCTCCATCCACCGCGGGCCGCCGAGCTGGAAGCCCTGGGACCACCGGACCGGTGCCCGCGCCACCGGGTCGTACACGCCCTCGCTGCTCGGCTCGAGGGCGACCGCGAGCGACTCCGGCCGCAGCAGCCGCCCCTCCAGCAACGCCTGGTAGAGCGCTGCCAGATCGCGTGCGGTCGTGGAGATCCCGGCGGCGGGTACGACGGCCTCGCGCGTACTGCGGCGGTTCACGACGGACTGGATGAACGGCCCGAGCGGACCCGACGCGCGGATCGGCACGTGCCTGTCCCAGAGCTCGGCGGGCAGCCCGAGGTACGTGTCCGCGACGCCGAGCGGTTCGAGGACGGTACGTCGTACATGCTCGTCGATCGGCGTCCCGCTGCAGCGCCGTACGACCTCGCCGAGGATGAACCCGAACGCCAGCGGGCTGTACGCGACGGTCCCGATCGGCCACCGCGGCTTGGCCTCCTCGATCCGGCGCACCGCGCGGTCCCAGTCGGTCATCGCCCGGACCTCGCCGACGTACGAGCCCGCGTTCGAGACGCCGGACCGGTGCCGCAGCACCTCGCGGACGGTGATCTCGCGTTTGCCGTTCTGCGCGAACTCGGGCCAGTACGCCGCGACCCCGTCGTCGAGGTGCAGCCGCCCGGATTCGACGAGTTGATGGACCACGATCGCGAGGTACGGCTTGCTTGCGGAGAAGAGCCAGAACAACGCGTTCGGTGAGCACCCGAAGGAGCGGTCGACCACCGTCCGCCCGTCCCGGACGACGCACAGCTGCGCGACCCCGCCCCGTGCCTCGATCAGGCCGATCGCCTGCGCGAGACGGTCCTGGTCGAAGCCGGCGTCCTGGGGGTCGCAGACCCCACCGAACTCCATGAGTCCAACTGTGCCTGCCTGGGCAAGCGGTTAGGGTCTGGCTGTGACCGTGCCTGAGGCTGATCCGCGACCGGACGACGAGATCGAACGGGTTCTGGTGGTCGTCGCGCACCCGGACGACATCGACTTCGGCGGCGCCGGCACGGTCGCGCTGTGGACCAAGGCCGGTCTCGATGTCCAGTACTGCATCGTCACCGACGGGCAGGCCGGTGGTTTCGAGCCGGATCGGGACCGCGCCGAGATTCCCGCCGTACGCCGGGCCGAGCAGACCGCCGCGGCGCAGCACGTCGGGGTCCGCGACCTGCACTTCCTCGGGTACCAGGACGGGTCCGTCGAGCCGACCGCACAGCTCGTCCGCGACATCAGCCAGGTGATCCGCAAGGTCCGTCCGCGGCGGCTGCTCACGCAGTCGCCCGAGCGTTCGTGGCACCGCCTGCAGGTCTCCCACCCCGACCACCTGGCCGCGGCGGAGGCGACGGTCCGCGCGTTCTACCCGGCCGCCGGGAACCCGTACGCGTACCCGGACCTGACCGAGGAGGCTTGGGAGGTCGGCGAGCTCTGGATGATGGACCACCCGGTCGCCAACCACTACGTCGACATCACCGACACCTTCGACCAGAAGCTGGCGGCCCTGATGTCACACACCAGCCAGCACCGCGACCCGGACGGCCTCCGCACCGGCATCCGCCGCAACTTCGCCGCCGTCGCCGCGGCTGCGGGCTATCCTGCCAACCATTACGCGGAGGCGTTCACCGTCGTCCGCCTCTAGGTCCTGTCTGGTGATCCAGCGCCGTAGCGAGGAGGTGCTCGGTGCGGTGGCTCGGCGTGCGGGGGCGAAGGTCTCGATGCGGAGCATCGTGGCCTTTGCACCCGTGCGGCGAGGTGCCGTGCCGAGTGCTCCGCAGTAGGCGCTGGGTTACCAGACAGGACCTATATCGGTTTGCTCACTGGTCTCGGGCCGTGGAAGGTGCAGCCATGACGATTTCTTATGACGTGGCCGGGGACGGCCCGGATCTGTTGCTCGTGCACGCGGGCGTGGCCGATGCCCGGATGTGGGCCCGGCAGGTGGAAGAGCTGAAGGCGAGCCATCGGGTGATCACGCTGGACCTGCGCGGGTACGGCGAGACGCCGTTGGAGGCGGGTGCCAAGTACTCCGACGCGGGCGACGTGCTCGCGGTGCTCGACGAGGTCGGCTCCACTGCGGTGACGGCTGTCGGGGCGTCGTACGGCGGGTACGTCGTACAGCAGGCCGCGAGCCGGTCGCCCGAGCGGTTCGCCCGTCTCGTGCTGCTCTGTGCGCCGACCGACAACGTGGAGCCGGACGACGAGCTCCGGGCGCTCTGGGGCGAGGAGAACGCGCTGCTGGAGGCCGGCGACGTCGACGGCGCGACCGACCTCACCGTACGGCGCTGGATCGGTCCGGACGCCGACGACGACGCCCGTGAGCTCTTGCGCGCCATGCAGAAACGCGCCTTCGACCTGCAACTCGCCGCGGGCGACGACGTGGACAACGAGGAGTACGCCGTCGAGCCCGAGAAGATCGGCGCGCCGGTGCGATTGATCACCGGCGCGCACGACTTCAAGTTCTTCACCGACAGCGCGGACTACCTGGCAGAACGCCTACCGAACCCGGAGCGCCTGCACCTCCCGTGGGCCGGCCACCTGCCGACCCTCGAGCGTCCCGCCGAAGCGCTAGGCCTGATCGGCTAGCGCGCCCATCGGGTCCCAGGCGGGGAGGACGATCGGGGCCTCGTCCAGGCGGGCCTGCAGGTCGGCCGGCAGCGCTGACCGGCGTACGGCGACCTCGAAGACGTGCTCGCCGAACCACGAGTCGTTCATGGTCCAGAAGCCGCTGTCGGCCTTCTCGTCACCCCAGCTGTTCTCGACCCGCCAGCGGCGCGGCTTGCCGTCGACGACGTCGACGCCGGTGAACAGCATCGCGTGGGTCATCAGCGTCTCGTGGTGCACCAGCCGCTCGGCCTTGTCCAGCGTGAACTCGGTGTCGTAGACGGCGCCGTAGTCGTACAGCTTGGCGTCCCAGAAGCCGAGGTCGGAGTTCATCTGCTTGCCGACGTCGCACCCGAACCAGACCGGCTCGCCGCCGACGATCGCGTCCTGGGTGAGCTGCTTGATCAGGTCGATCTCGACGTTCAGGTAGACCACCGGCGGGGCGTCGATGACGTTGCCGAGGAAGTCGACGGTGAAGGTCCGGCCGACCGGGCTGGTCTCCCGCGGGTCGTGCACGAGACAGACGTACTCGTCGACCGGCAGCTGCACGTACGCGGCCGCGAACTCGGTCGGCGTGGTCCAGCCGTCGCGGTGGAAGCCCTTGTCGCTGTCCTTCCACTGCCACAGGAACTTCTGCGGCGGCGTACCGAGGTGGATGCTCAGCACCCGGTGCACGGTGGTCAGGATCTCCCGCTTACGGTCGCGGCGGGCGTCGTCGGTGTCGAGCGCCCGCAGGTCGCGCGCGCCCTGCCGGAGCAGCTTGCGGAGGGCGTCGTTCAGCTGCGCGGTCGCCGACGAGCTCTCGGTCTCCGGCATCGCCGACTTCGGCACCAGGCCGTGCTTTTGGACCAGCGCGACGAACATGTTCCACTGGCCGCCGTCACCGATCGGGTCCGACAGCAGGTGCGCGACGGTTCGGTCGTCGGCGTCCCGCTCGGAGGTCTCGATGATCGCCTCGAGGAAGAAGTTCGAGCGCTCGAACTTGTCCCAGAACAGCAGGTAGTTCTGGGAGAACTCGAAGTCCTTGACCCCGAGCTTGTCGGCCGCGCCGGCGCGGAGCAGGTTCAGCCCGGCGAACAGCCAGCACCGACCGCTCTTCTTCTGATTGGTGACCTTCCAGTCGTCCAGCAGATTGGACACCGAGTGGTCCATCGACGTGACGACCTGGCGATCCAGGGCAATGCTGTTGACCGGCGTCTGCGTGACGGCGTTCTGCATCACCCGGTACTGCGGGTTCGACGCGAACTCCTTCTCGAAGAGCGCGAGCTGATCGGCTGTGAGATTCCGCTCCATAAGAGTCGACGGTATAACAGCCACCAAGCCCGGACCGAAGGATCGGAGTGGCGAATCTCTGCACTGGCCGAAACGCGCCACCGCTGAGACCTTGCGCTACGCTAGTTGAAAACGACATTCAACAAAGGAGGCCGTCATGGCCAGACGCCCGGTACCCACCGGCAAGCGCAAGCCGAAGCAGAATCCACTGGACCGCGACGGCATCACCTTCATCGACTACAAGGACACCGCGCTGCTGCGGAAGTTCATCTCCGACCGCGGCAAGATCCGCTCCCGCCGCGTCACCGGCCTGACGGTGCAGCAGCAGAAGCAGGTCGCGCGAGCAATCAAGAACGCCCGCGAAATGGCCCTCCTCCCCTACACCTCCTCCGGCCGCTAAGACCCCCACGCATCGCTACTGACCACCGCCCGGCCCGTGGGCGCCGGCTGTCAGTCGATCTGCCTCGGCGAGCAACAGATCACCGAACGGCTGGAACCCGATCTGTCGGCTGCGCAGGCCGCTGACGACGCGGTGGATCGTTCCCCACTCCCAGATCGCCGTGGCGTCCACACCAGTGTGGGCGGCCAGCCGCTTCGCCCTGGCGTGCAGGTCGTCACCGAGGTCGGGATTGGCTCGGATGATGGTGCCGAGGTCGTACGCTCGCTCAGCGCGCAGGCCATCCGGATCGATGAGCTTGAACGTGCCGTCCGCCGCCTGAAGCACGTTGAGGTCGTGGACGTCGCCGTGTACGAGCACGGCGTGCCGGTCGTCGTGGGCGCGGCGACGACGGTCCAGGCACGCGAGGGCGTCCTCGACTGTCGCTTCCGAGCACGCCTGACCCGTCTCTTCCCACAGTCTCGGCAGCAGGTCGGCATACTCGCGTGCCTTGTCGGCGCCCGTCGCCAGGTCGACCTCGGGGCTGACCGGCCGCCAGAGCCGGGCAGCGACATCGCACAGCATGTCCTGCCGGGTCGCGGGATCAGGTACGACGTCGCAGATGGCAGCCCCGAGTCGCTCGAGCAGGAGTGCGCCGCGGTCGAGGTCGTCGCGCAGCAGGCTCGCGCAGCCGTCACCGTCAGCAAGGCGCAGCGCGGTCGCCTCCAAGGTCAGATCGCGCTGAGTCCCCGGAACGCCGACCTTGAGGACAGCCGCCGCTCCGTCAGCGAGTCTTGCCTCGACAACGAACGCCGCGTGGCCGCCGCGCAACGTGCCGCCGATGGTCAATGACCACTCCCGCGCCAGAGATTCCACGATCGAGGGCAGCTCGTCGAGCCACGCGGCGTTTCCGTCGGCGATGACCTTGTTCCGCACTTCATCGGGAACGTCGAGCTTCACGTGGGCTCCTTCGTGCCACCGTCGCGTACTACCAGACGAGTCCGTCTAGATGGTTATGGCCGGACAGCAGGCGAGCGATGCGGTCCTGCGCCACTTCGCGGATGTCAGGCTGGGGGTGGTGTGCGTAGAGCGCGAGCTCCCCGTACATGTCATAGAAGTTCAACCGCTCGCGCAGATGCTCGCGCTCGAACAGCTCCGGATACGCGCCGTGCAGCCATCCGGGGACCTGTGTGAGTGTGGTCTCGTCGAGCCCCTGTTTGTCGGGTGTGGGTGGGTACTCTCGCGCCCTCGCGCACCAGCGCAGGATGGTGTCCAGCTCGACATCCGCCGGCTGAGCCAATGCCTCCGCGAAGTCGATAAGACCGGTGACGCGTCCTTGGTCGACGATCACGTTGGATCCATGTAAATCACCATGGACGAGGACGGGTTCGTCGGCGGCGAACAACGCCAGCCGCTCCCGGATCCAAACGGCGACATCCGCGAGCAGGCGCGAGTCATGACCGGGCAGTCGCCGGGCATCCTCGACCAGCTGGAGCGCCGCACTCACCACAGGTGGATGGAACGCAGCCCACGGCTTCTTCCCGGCGAGCGCGTCGGCCAGCCAGGGCGGCAGCAGGCCCGCCGGGACAGGTATCCGGTGCAGTGCACGCAACGCAGCGCCGAGGCTCTCGATCATTGCTTGGCGCGTCGACGAGTCCGCCGCCGGCCACGCGTCGTACAGGGTTCGGCCGGGCAGGCGTTCGGAGACGTACCACGGCCCGTCCGGGCCGTCGCCGTGGGCGAGGTGCCGGGCGTGTGGGACCTCGCTGCCGGCGAGCAGGCTGACGACTGCAGCCTCGTGGCGATACGCGTCGCGGTGCCGTTCGTCGGTGTTCAGTCGTGCGACGTATTCGTCGCCGACCCACACGCGGCTGACCCAGCCGGCCTTGGGAACAAAGCGCCCGGTTGCCGGCAGACCAGCGGCCGCCAGCGTCCTCCACAGCGCCGGATCCCCGTCGGTCATGAGCGCGAGCCTATTCGTCAGGGGCCCGCGTCGATACGGGTTTTCCAACCAACCCGCCGCGTTGGGGCTGGTTACACCAGGCGGCGGTCGGTGGCCCAGCGGGTCAGTTCGTGGCGGTTGGAGAGTTGGAGTTTCCGCAGTACCGAGGAGACGTGGGTCTCGACGGTCTTCACCGAGATAAAGAGCTCGCGGGCGACCTCCTTGTAGGCGTAGCCCCGCGCGATCAATCGCAGTACCTCACGCTCCCGCTGCGACAGCCGGTCCAGGTCCTCGTCCACCGAGGCGATGTCGATGGCGCCGGAGAAGGCGTCCAGCACGAACCCGGCCAGCCGCGGCGAGAACACCGCGTCGCCCTCGGCGACCCGGTTGATCGCGTCGACCAGCTCGGTGCCAGAGATGTTCTTGGTGACGTACCCGCGGGCGCCGGCCCGGATCACGCCGATCACGTCCTCGGCGGCGTCGGACACCGACAGCGCGAGGAACTTGATGTCCGGGTGCCGCTGGTGCACCTGCTTCATCACCTCGGTGCCACCGCCGCCCGGCAGGTGGACGTCGAGCAGTACGACGTCCGGCTCGGCGCCGACGATCGCCTTGACCGCGCTGTCGACGTCGGCTCCCTCCCCGACGATGTCGACCGCGGTGCCGATCTCGCTGCGTACCCCGGCCCGGAACATGTCGTGATCGTCGATGACGACAACGCGCCTGCTGCTCATCTGTCCATCTCCAGTCGCACTTCGGTGCCTGTCTCGGAATCGGACCGCACCGTCGCGCGTCCGCCGTGCCGTTCCATTCTGCCCATCACACTGTGCCGCAAGCCGAGCCGGTCGTCCGGGACCTCGTCCACGACGAAACCCTTGCCGCGGTCGCGGACGAACATCTCCACCCGGTCGCCGTCCACCTCGACGAACACGTCGATCTTCGCCGCACCGGAGTGCTTGGCGGCGTTCACCATCGACTCCCGGGCGGCCCGGACCATCGACGCCAGCGGCTCGCTCAGGTCGCAGTCGCCGACCGTGACCACCTCGATCGGCACACCGTGCGAGTCCTCGACCTCGGCGGCCGCCTGCTTCGCGGCGCCGACGATCGTCTGGTCGGCGTCGTGCTCCTCGTCGTACAGCCAGGACCGCAGCTCGCGCTCCTGCGAGCGCGCCAGCCGGGCCACCGCCTTCGGGTCCTCGGCCTGCTTCTGGATCAGCGCCAGCGTCTGCAGCACCGAGTCGTGCAGGTGCGCGGCCATGTCGGCGCGCTCCTGCGAACGCACCCGCTCCGCGCGCTCGGAGTTCAGGTCCCGGGTCAGCCGGTGCACCCACGGCCCGGCGATGACCCCGATCCCGACCACGGCGAGCAGCAGCGCGATCAGTACGTCGCCGACCATCGAGAGCCGGCCGTTCTGGACCAGGAACAAGGTGACCGCGGTGCCGAGGAGGACCAGCCCGACGGCGATCCGGATCAGCGACTTCCAGCCGCCCTTGCCGAGCACCAGGCCGATGATCGGGACCCGGACGTCCCGCGTCCACTTGTCCTTCTGGCTCTCGTCCGCCTGCCGCCAGATCAGCGCCAGACCGGTCGCGGCGAACACCAGCGGCCAGAACAGCTTCCCGGCGATGCCGAGCCCGGCGACCTGCAGCAGCAGGACCAGACCGATGCCGATGGCCACCAGTGCGGGCAGCTGCCCGCGGCTCTTCTCCCGCTTCCGCTGCTTCGCCTCGGCGACCGGCGGCGCGGGCTCGTCGGTGCGCAGGCCTTTCCGCGTGTGCGCGGCCAGGCCGGGCGCATCCGGCACGGTCTCGGGTGCGAGCGGCATCAGGAACCACAGCGCCGCATAGATCAGTACGCCGAAGCCGCCGGACACCGTGGTCGCGATCAGCACCAGCCGTACGACGGTGTCCGACACGCCGAGGTGGTCCGCGATCCCGCCGGCCACACCGGCAACGACCCGCCCCTCGGTACGCCGGTACGCCCGACGAGTCGGCTCCGCGGCCGGCCGCGGTGGCGGCGTGGACGAGTATGTCGGTCCGCCCGAGCCGGCCTGGTTGCCCATCCGCGCGGCGTAGGCGGCGTACGGGCCCTGGTACTGACCTGGGCCCTGCGGTCCCCAGCCCTTGAAGCGCCACTGGTCCTGGTTC
Source organism: Kribbella soli (assembly GCF_004331345.1). Lineage (GTDB taxonomy): Bacteria > Actinomycetota > Actinomycetes > Propionibacteriales > Kribbellaceae > Kribbella > Kribbella soli. Next base: position 386,172 of record NZ_SJJZ01000004.1, read on the forward strand.
TGCCCAGGGGAAGGCTCGGGTGGGGCTCCGTTCGCGGAGGACCCGCCCGGCGGCGCGGCTGCTGGCTGGCTCATCACAACGATCGTCACATGTGGACCGGCCCGACACCAGCAGGCTTGTCCCCGGCCGCCTCCTCAGCGCCCGCCCGCCAGGCTCAGGGTCGGCTCGGGGAGAACCCCGAACCCGCGGGTGACTCCGGGGGTCCTCAGGGGGTATCCCGGATGTGATCCGGGGTGAGATCGCGCGAGTATCGATGGCATGGAGCAGAACCAGAGTGGACCCGCCGGGTTCGACCGCGACCGCCTGCAGAACCCCCAGAGCTGGCGGCGCAGCAGGTCGGACCGCTGGGTCGCGGGTGTCTGCGGCGGCATCGGCCGCGCGCTGAACATCGACCCGGTGCTGGTCCGCGTGGTGATGGCCGTACTGATCATCAGCGGTCCGGGCGTGATCTTCTACATCGCCGCCTGGGTCCTGATGCCCGACGAGGGCAGTGACCGCTCCGCCGCGCAAGGCGTGCTCGGTGACCGGGTCCGGACCGACCACCCGTGGTTCTGGCCGGTGGTGATCGGCGCCTGCGTGTTCATCGCGATCGCGATGATGTCGTCGTTCAACTTCGGCCGCTTCGTCCCCGGCCCGCTGATCGTGGTGGGCGTCATCTGGCTGATCGCGAAGCAGCGCAAGGGCAACAACAAGCAGGGGCAGCGCCCGCAGGACACGGCGCCCCCGACTTCTCCGGCGTACTCCGGTCCGCAGCAGACCACGGCGTACACGCCTCCTCAGACCGACCCGTCAGCTCCCCCGGCGGGTCCGTCGTCCTCGGCCACACAGCGACCCCAGGACCGCACCGTCGAACCGGTCCAGGCTGTGTGGACCGAGGACGACCCCCTCGGCCTGTACGTCGACGAGCCGGCCGGCACCACCTCGCCGGTCGCAAGCACCCCCGCCGGACCGCCCGCGAAGGGCATGCGCGGGATCAAGTCGATCATCGTCGTGCTGACCGGCATCGCGATCGGCATCGCCGCGCTGGCGGGTGCCCCCACGGCGACCATGCTGATCATCGGCCTGGCCACGCTCGGCGGCGGCATGCTGCTCGGCGGGTTCGTCGGGCGCACGCTGGCCCTGCTGCCGCTCGGCATCCTGCTGGCCCTCGGCGCCATCGCGAGCACGGTGTTCGCCGGTGTGCCGCGCAACTTCGCCGACACCAACTACGTCGCGCCGGCCAGCCAGACCATCACCGCGACCGGAACGAGCTACCAGTTCGACGCCGGGTCGGTGCACCTGGACCTGACCCAGGCGAAGTTCGGCCCGGGTGCCAAGGTCGAGGTGCACGGCGGCCTCGGCGAGGTGGTCGTCAGGCTCCCGCAGGACGTGGACGTGCAGGGCACGATGTCGACCGAGATGGGAGACGTTGCCTTCCTCAACCAGCACCAGGACGGACATAATGCCGAACTGAAGCTCAACGACCTCGGCACGGACGGCAAGGCCGGCCCGCAGCAGGTCACCCTGGACCTGGACCTCAGGCTGGGCAGTATCAAAGTGGAGCGCGGATGAGCCAGCAGCGAAAGACCAAGCCGGACGTGCCCGGCGTGGTGGCCGGCACGGTCCTGACCGGCGCTGCCACGATCTGGATGCTCACCGACAACGGCGTACTGCAGACCGACGACCTCGGCGTGACCAGCGCTCTGCTGTTGGTCACCGCGGGCCTCCTGGGCCTGGCCGCGTCGCATCGCGGCTAAACTGACCCGCATGTCCAGCCCGGAGGCAGACAAACCGTAACCACCGGCCGTTCCGTGTAACTCGCCCGGAACCGCCGGAGACGACTCATACCCGTCTTCTCATGGTTGCGGAGCATTTCCATGCCTTTCGTGCTGTACCTCCTTGGCCTGGCCGTTTTCGCCCAGGCGACCTCTGAATTCATGCTCTCCGGGCTCGGCCCGGAGATCGCCCAGGACCTGGGCGTCTCGATTCCCACCACCGGCTGGCTGACGTCCGGGTTCGCGCTCGGGATGATCGTCGGCGCCCCGGCAGTCGCCGTACTCGGTGCCCGCTGGCCGCGCCGCCGGACGCTGCTCGTGACGTTGACCGTGTTCCTCGCGGTCCATGTGGTCGGCGCGCTGGTCAGCGACTTCACGGTTCTGCTGGTCACCCGGATCCTCGCGGCGCTCGCGAACGCGGGCTTCCTGGCCATCGCACTCGCCACCGCCGCCGCCCTGGTCCGCCCGGACGCGAAGGGCCGCGCGACCTCCGTCCTTCTCGGCGGTACGACGCTCGCCTGCATCGTCGGCGTACCGGCGGGTGCCGTGCTCGGCCGGTATCTCGGCTGGCGGTCCGCGTTCTGGGCGGTCGCCATCATCTCGCTCCCGGCGCTGCTCGGGATCCTGCGCTCGGTCCCGGACCGTACGACCGGCCCGACGACCGTAGGGCGGTTCACGGTGACGCCGCAGCTCGCCGTACTGCTGCTCCTCGGCGCCCTCGTGAACGGCGCGACGTTCTGCTCGTTCACCTACCTCTCGCCGGTGCTCACCGAGGTCACAGGGCTCGGAGTGGGCTGGGTCCCGGTGATGCTCGCGCTCTTCGGGCTTGGCTCGTTCGCGGGCGTCACCGTCGCAGGCCGGTACGCCGACCGTCGCGACGACCGGCTCGTACTTGTTGCCGGCGGCATCTTGCTGCTCGGGTGGTGCACGTTCGCCCTCACCACGGCGTACGTCGTACCGACCGTTGCCCTGGTCCTCGTTCAGGGCGCGCTGTCCTTCGCGGTCGGCTCGACGCTGATCTCGTACGCCCTGTACGCCGGCACCGAGTCCCCCGTCCTGACCGGTGGACTGGCGACCGCCGCCCTCAACGTCGGCGCCGCCGCCGGACCGCTGCTGGGCGGCCTCGCGATCGGGTCCGGAAGCTTCCGCGGCCCGCTCTGGGTCAGCGCGGCGCTCGTGGGCACTGCGCTCGTCGTCGGAATCGGCTCCATTAAGCTTGTGGATCGCGAGGGGCCCGGGTGCAGCGGGTCCCGTGGTCTAGGAGTTCCGATGGTGCGCGGCACCGTGAAGTGGTTCAACGCCGACAAGGGCTACGGTTTTCTGGCCGTCGACGGGCAGGACGACGTGTTCGTGCACTGGAGCAAGATCGTCTCCGACGGGTACAAGACGCTCGAGGACGGCCAGCCGGTCGAGTTCCAGATCGTCGACGGCCCCAAGGGCCGCGAAGCCGAAGCCGTCACCCCGGTCTGACCGGCAGTAGTCGGCCGTAACCGATAACCTGACCTCTCATCATGTGAGGGGTGAGACGTGGCTGAGCCGGTACCCGTGATCCGGAAGCTCGAGCATGCGCTGGCCGACGACGACTTCGCCTGGTCGCTGGTACTGGTCGGCGAGGACCAGACGGACAAACTCGCGACGCTGACCGGCGACCTGCGCGGACCGTTCTCGACATCCGGTGACGGCAAGCAGATCACCTCCGGCTTCTCCTACTGGGGCATCGGTCCGACGATCGCCTGGGCGAACGCGACCAACGACCCGTTCTACCTGGTCATGAAGGCCGGCGCGGAGTCGTTCCTGCGGCACTGGCGCAAGCTCCGCCCGCACGTCGAGAACGGCGGCTTCCACCTGGTCAGCCTCGGTGTCGGCACCGGCGTCAAGGACCGCACGATCCTCAGCGACATGCGCCGGCACAACCCCGACATGTACTACATCCCGGTCGACATGAGCTCGGAGATGCTCCGGATGGGCACCCTGGAGCCGGTCCGCGGCGCCCGCTTCCCGGTCTCCCAGGTGCTGCCGGTGCAGCTGGACTTCTCGATCGCCGACAACATGGAGGAGCTCGGGCAGATGCTGGCCCGGCTGGTCGACGACGAGCCGATCCTGTTCACCCTCACCGGCAACACGCTGGCCAACTTCGAGAGCGACGAGGAGCTGCTCGGCACGCTCACCCGGGTGCTGCGGCCGCAGGACCGGCTGCTGCTCGAGGTGGCCAGTACGACGCGACTCGACCAGGAGAGCGCCGACGCGGCCGCGGACGAGTACCACCAGACCCGCGCGTTCGCGGAGTTCGTCACCAGCACCCTGCGGTACAACACCGACCTCAAGATCCACAACGACCTGGTCAAGTTCATCGGCGAGGTCGAGGACGAGGATGCGCTGCTGGTGAAGATCTTCTGGCAGAACGACACCGGCGAAGAGATCCGGATGGAGCTGCCGGATCACACCGAGGCGGTGCTGCCGATCGGCGACACGATCCGGCTCTACACCACCCGCAAGTACTCCACGACCCGGCTGAAGCGGCTCACCGAGGCCTGTCAGCTGACGCCGGTCGAGGCGATCCAGTCCCAGTTCCGGTACGCCCGCCGCCCGAACCCGTTCGGCCTGGAGTTGCTGCTGCTCGCACCGGAGGGGGCCGGCGAGACCGCACGAAGCCTCGCCGACGACATCTGGGCCACTTGACGTCCTCCCCGCCGTACGGTGGGGATTCCAACTGCTACGCGGAGGTAGCGTGTTGAGGTTCACGCTTCGGCGAGACCCGAATGGGCGTCTCTCGGCGTGCGCTGACGGCCCGCCCGGCCGCGATGTTGACTGCCGCGTTCACGTCCGCGTTCGCCTGGTGTCCACAGGCCACACATCGGAAGACCGCTTGGCTCTCACGGTTCTCCGGTGCGCAGTGCCCGCAGCTACTGCAGGTTTGCGAAGTGTACGCAGGATCGACCTTCTCCACGCGCCCAGCGGCCTTGTCCTCCAGACGACGGACCAGGCCACCCCAAGCGTTCGCGAGGATCCCGCGGTTCAGGCCAGCCTTGGCACGACGAAGGTTCGGCAAGTACGCGCCCGGTCGGGCAGGATCTGCCCTCGGTTTGGGGCGGCTCGTCATCTGAGGAATGCGCAGATCCTCGACGCGGATGACATCGAACCGTCGGGCGAGGTCGGTACTGGTTTTCTCTACCCAGTCCGTCCGGCGGTCGCGGGCGACCGCGTGCAGCTTGCCGATCGCGACCTTGACCCGTCGGCACCTGTTGGAGCCACGGACGCAGCGAGCGAGGCGACGTTGCAGCTGCTTGAGTCGTTCCTTCTCACGTTCCGACAGAGCAGGGCAGATCAGAAGCTCACCGGTGGACAGGGCCGCCGAGACTGTGACTCCGCGGTCAACCCCGACCATCTCGCCTGTACCAGGTGCTGGCACTGGCTGCGGGATCACGGCAAAGGCGACAAACCAGCGTCCTGCGCGGTCGCGAACGACCCGGTACGACTTCGCCTCTGGCACTCGACGGGACAGCCGAAGGCGTACCCAGCCCACCTTCGGCAGCAGGATCCGCCCCCATTTCCGGTTGAGCGTAACCACGCGGTTCGTCTGAGGGCCGACGATGCGGAACCCCTCATGCAATCCATGCTTGCGCCACGTCGGTCGCCGGTGCGTTCCAGAGTAGAAGTTCTTGACGGCCCGGTCGAAATCTCGCAGCGCCTGTTGCTGCACGGTCTGCGACCCTTCTCTCAGCCACGCGAACGCCGCCCGCGCCTCGGTCAGTTGCCGTGCCTGCTCCACGTATCCCGGCGTAGGGCCTTTGTCGCGGGTCCACATCGACCATTGCTCAAGCGCCACGTTCCACATGTACCGGGCATGCTTGCACTGTTCCAGCAACGCATTTCGCTGCGCGAGACTCGGGTACAGCCGGAACCGGGACATGGCGCTCATCGAATCACTGGGGACCGACAGTCTCTGCTTCCCGATGAGCGGGCTTCGCGATTCTCCCCCGCTGTGACGTACGTGATCTCCCCGCGGCCAGACCGATGACCCCAGCCGCTACGCGCTGGACGGCGAATCGGCGGACCGTCGTCAGTTTGGTGACGTACGGTCTGCTCGCGCTGGCTTTCGTTCTCGGCGTCCTGTGGTTCTTCTGGCCGGAGGGCTCGCGCTGGGAGCCGGCGGTCAACTCACTCACCCTGGTCGCCGGTCTGACCGGCATCTTCGTGGAACGGCTGACGGCCGAGTCGGAACGCCGTACCGAGGTCCTGCGGGCCGTCGCGAACGAGCTGCACGAGAACACCAGGCTGCTGAACGACGAGCGCTTCTCGCCCGACGCGCCGAGCACCCGGCAGGTGTACCCGCGGCTGGTGGTGTCCGCCGTCGATCTCGCGCTGGTGTCCGGAGCGCTCGGCCTGCACCGGGACGCCGACCTCGTCGGCCTGCTGCACCGCTGGCGGGACACCGTGCACCTGTTCAACCGGCGGCTCGACCTGACCGAGATCAGCACGTTCTCGAACACGATCTCCGCGGCCGAGCTGGCCGCGTTCCACCGCGCGCTGCACCGCGAGAACAGCTACTTCGCGGCGACCCGCGAGAAGCTGCACGACCTGCTCGACGCGCTGCCGAAGCTTTAACGGCCGAGGCCGTAACCGGACCCGTTGCTGTCAGTAGCTGCAAATTGTCCCGAGCCGTTGACTTGGCCACGCCGCGAGAGCTTCACTTTCGGACAGGACCGTAAATACGGCACCCCGGAGGCATTCGTATGCGATCAGTCCGCTCCCTTCTCGCACTCGCACTCATCGCTCTGCTCGTCACAAGTTCGACAACACCGGCCCAGGCCGATCCCCAACCGCCGGTCGGCACGGTCGTCTCACTCGGTACGCCGCTGTCCGACGTACTCCTCATCGGAGGCACTGTCGCGCCCGGCCCGAACGGCAAGACCGCGATCTGGAACGTGTCCACCGGAAGTCCGGCGTACCTGAACGCCATCGACCCGGCCACCGGCGACAGCCTGCTCTCCGCGGCGCTGCCCGGCGCGGACGGCAGTTACGCGGTCGCCGCGACGCCCGACGGCACGATCTACGTCGGCACCTACAACAACGGCCACCTGTACCGGCTGCGGCCGGGCGGCAGCGTGGAGGACCTCGGCCGGCCGATCGCGACCGAGTCGTTCATCTGGCGGATCACCACCGACGACCAGGGCAACGTGTACGGCGGGACGTTCCCGAACGGCAAGGTGTTCCGGTACGACGACAAGACCGGCGCGATCCACGACTACGGCACCGTCCTGGCGGGTCAGACGTACGTGAAGAGCATCGACTACGCGGGCGGCAAGGTGTACGCCGGCACGATGCCCGACGCGCACATCATGGAGATCGACGCGACCAGCGGAGCGATCACCGAACTGCCGTCGCCACCCGGCCTCGGCGACCCATCGGACAAGGTCGTGTACGACCTGAACGCCCGCGGCGGGCGCGTGTACGCGCGGATCAGCACCGCGTTCCCCGGCCCGCTGTACGTCTGGGACATCGCCAGCCGCACCTGGGTCGACGAGATCCCGAACGCGCACGGCCTGGACATCTCCCCGGTCGGAGCGGACGGCTCGCTGTACCTGATCCAGAGCAGCGAACTGAAGAAGTACGACCCGGCCACCAAGACGCTGACCGGCACCGGGCTGACGTTCACCGGCCGGATCCAGAACGCCCGCTCGATCGGGTACGCCGACCTGAACCTCCCGGACTACCCGGGCACCAGCGTCGTCGGCACGCTGTGGCGCGGCGAGGAGTTCCGGTACAACCCGCAGACCGGCAAGTCCGAGATCTTCGTGACCAAGGTCCGCCGGGAGCCCATCGAGATCCTGTCCGTGGCGGGCGGCAAGAACAACATCTACGCCGGCGGCTTCCTGAACGGCGGCGTGTCCGTGGTCAACCCGACGACCGGTGAGGCCAAATACAACCGGTTCTCGCAGGTCGAGGCCCTGCTGGAGGGATCGGACGGCAAGCTCTGGATCGGCGCCTATCCGGAGGCCAGGCTGTACGACTACGACCTGAGCAAGCCCTGGAGCAGTCCGGAGTACTCCCCGGGACCGCCCGGCACGCCGGACAACCCGGTTCAGCGGCTCAATCTCAAGCCCGACCTCCTGCAGACCCGCGCCCGCGCGCTCACCGAGGTGAACGGCAAGATCGCGGTCGGCACCGTCCCCGACGGCGACCGGCTGGGCGGCGCGCTGGTGATCTACGACCCGACGACGAACACCTCGGAGAAGTACCGCAACGTCGTCCAGGACGAGTCCGTCTTCGGCCTCACCTCGCACTGCGGCATCGTGTACGGCGGCACGTCGATCGCCGGCGGCCTGGCCACCACACCGCCGACCCGGGAGTCGGGCACAGTATTCGCGTGGGACGTGGCCAGCAAGAAGAAGCTCTGGGAGATCGTGCCGGTGGCCAAGGCCGCGACGGTGTCCTCGGTCACGATGGGCCCGGACGGGCTGCTGTGGGGCGTGGCCGGGAAGACCGTGTTCGCCCTGGCGCCGGACAGCGGCAAGCTGAAGAAGTCCTTCACGCTCGGGACGACGAACTCCAGCGGCGACATCGTCGCCACCTCGGAGGCCGTCTACGTGAGCATCGACCTGAACAAGATCTACCGGATCGCGCCGGGGAAGAACGCCGTCCCGACGCTGTTCGTCGCGCACGCCCACCGGCGGCTCGGCGTCCGCGGAGATCACCAACTGCTGATGACGAGCGGCTCCGAGCTGTTCCGGATTGATATCAGCCGTTGACAGCCGAAATTCACCCCAGCTACTTTCGGTCCTGACCGTTATTCGGTTCGACAACTTCCGGCCCTGACTTCCGGACACCCTGGGGGTGCGATGAAATCCACCGTCCGCCGCATCGCGGCACCACTCACGGCGCTCGTTCTCGCTGCCGCGCTCAGTTCGTGCGGCGGAGGTGACTCTGGCTCCGCCGACTCGAAGAAGAGCGTCACGCTCTGGATGTACCCGGTGATCGCCGATCAGGCGGCCAGCGACGCCTACTGGAAGAAGGTCGAGACCGACTTCGAGGCGGCGAACTCCGGGATCGACCTCAAGATCGAGGCCCAGCCGTGGGCGAACCGCGAGGAGAAGGTCGCGGCCGCGTTCTCCGGCAAGAAGGGTCCGGACGTCCTGCTGATGATCCCGGACCAGATCCCGCAGTACGTGAAGAGCGGCTCGCTGGAGCCGGTCGACGACGTGGTCGCGCCGGAGAAGGACAAGTTCCTGCCGGCCGCGATCCCCGGCCTGACGGTCGAGGGCAAGGTGTACGGCGCCCCGATCTACCACACGGTCACGACCACGATGTACAACAAGACCGTGCTGACCAAGGCCGGGATCAGCAAGCCGCCGGAGACCTGGGACGAGATCAAGGCGGCCGCGCCGAAGCTCAAGGCCGCCGGGTTCTCCACGCTGGACTACTCGGCCTCGCCGGAGGCGACGCTGAACCTGAACTTCTACCCGCTGCTCTGGCAGGCCGGCGGGAAGGTGTTCGCCGACGACGGCAAGAGCGTCACGTTCAACCAGGCGCCGGGCCTGGAGGCGCTGACCTTCCTGAAGAGCCTGTGGGACGAGGGCGCGATCCCGAAGACCGCGCTCACCGCGGGCAACGTGGTCGCCGACTCGCCGTTCGGCAAGGGTCAGGTCGCGATGGCGATGACCAGCGTTCCGGCCGACGTCGCCACCGTGACGAAGACCTGGGGCGCGGCGAACGTCGAGCTCGGTACGCCGCTGACCGGTAAGAAGCAGGTCGGTTTCGGGCTCCCGGGCGGTCTGGTCGTGAACGCGGCCTCGGAGAACGTCGACGGCGCGAAGAAGTTCCTGTCGTTCATGACCCAGGCGGCGCAGCTGGACGCGCTCAGCAAGGCGTCCGGGTTCTACTCGCCGCGCAGCGACGCCAAGTCCGAGTCGACCGACCCGAACGCGGCGAAGTTCCGGGACGCGCTGCAGTACGCGATCCCGGGTGAGCCGAACCCGTCGGCGCGGCAGATCATGTCGTTCCTGAGCACCGAGATCCAGGCCGTGCTGACCGGCAAGAAGCAGCCGCAGCAGGCCCTGGACGACGCCGCCAAGCAGGCCAACGACCTGCTCTCGAGGCAGCGTTGACCGATACGCCAACAGTGCCGACACAGAGGGGGGTCGCGGGTCGGGCGGGACCCGCGGCCCCCCGTCGGCGAGGTGGGCCGCGGCGCAGACCTTGGGTTGGTCTCCTGTTCGTCGCGCCCATGCTCGTGCTGTTCCTGGCGTTCCGGTTCCTGCCTGCGATCGGGGCGTTCCTGCTCTCGCTGACCGACTACCGGATCAGCGGCAAGTGGGACTTCATTGCGCTCGACAACTACACGCGGCTGATGTCGGACAGCGTGTTCCACGAGGCCCTGCTGGTGACGATCACCTACACCGTGATCTTCGTCCCGCTGACGGTCCTGCTGTCGCTCGGTACCGCCGTACTGCTGCATCAAGTGGTGTGGAAGCGCGGCTTCTTCCGCGGGGTGTTCTTCCTGCCGTACGTGACCAGCATCGTGCTGGCCGCGGTGATCTGGAAGTGGATCTACGACGCGCAGGACGGGCTGCTGAACTCCGTCCTCGGGCTGGTGAACATCGGCCCGATCGACTTCCTCAGCCAGTCGAACACCGTGCTGCCGTCGATCGCCGTGACGTCGGCGTGGAAGGGCTTCGGGTACTCGATGCTGATCCTGCTCGCGGGCCTGCAGGCGGTGCCGAAGTCGTACCTCGAGGCCGCGATGATCGACGGCGCGGGGACCTGGCAGCGGTTCCGGTACGTGACGCTGCCGCAACTGCGGCCGGTGCTGTTCTTCGTGCTGGTGATCGAGACCATCGGCGCCTTCCAGGTCTTCGACGCGATGTTCGTGATGACCGGCGGCGGACCGGTGCGGTCCAGCTACTCGCTCGTGTACTTCCTGTACGACAGCGGTTTCAAGTACTTCGACTTCGGTTACGCCAGCGCGATCGGTCTGGTGCTGTTCCTGATCGTGCTGATCGTCTCGCTCGTGCAGCGCCGGCTCGTCGGGAGGGACGACTAGATGGCTCAGGTACTCGACCGCCCGCCGGTCCGGCCGGTAGTGGAGAAACCATCGGCAGGTCGGCGTACGGCGGGCCGGCTGACGTTGCCGACCTTGCTGGCGCTGACGGCGATCGTGACCATCGTGCCGTTCGCGGCGATGGTGCTGGTCGCGTTCGCGCCACCGAGCGGGCGGACGTTCCCGGACGCGCTGAACCCGGCGAACTTCACGCTGGAGAACTTCTCGAAGGTGCTGTCCAGCTCGGACATCCCGCGGTGGACGGTGAACTCGCTGCTCTACTCGCTGGTGTCCGTGGCGTGCGTGCTGCTGTTCGCGTCGATGGCCGGGTACGCGTTCGCGAAGAAGAAGTTCCCCGGCCGGGAGATCATGTTCTGGGCGTTCCTCGCCACGCTGATGGTCCCGTTCCAGGCGACGCTGATCCCGTCGTACATCCTGGTCGCGAAGCTGGACTGGGTGGACAGCTACTGGGGCCTGATCGTGCCGACGCTGGCGAACTCGCAGGCGGTGTTCCTGATGCGCCAGTTCATCATGCAACTGCCCGACGAACTGTTCGAGGCCGCCGAGATCGACGGCGCCCCCGAGTGGCGGATCTTCACCATGATCGTGCTGCCGCTGGTCCGCCCGGTGCTGGCGACGCTAGGCATCTTCGTCTTCCTCTGGCACTGGAACGACTTCCTCTGGCCCTTGGTCATCGGCCAGTCGGGCCAGATGCAAACCCTCACCGTCGGCCTGGCCACCCTGCAAACCCAAGCAGTCCCCATCAACCAGGTCATGGCCGGCGCCACCATCACGGTCGTCCCCAGCCTCCTGGTCTTCGGCCTCCTGCAACGCTACCTAACCGACTCCATCGCGATGTCCGGCCTGAAGGCGTAACTGGGAATACCCCCGGGGGACTGGGAACAAGCAATTGCCTGTCCCCAGTCTCCAGCGGGGGTGCCCAGTTACAGCAGTTCGCCGAAGGACTCGATGGACTTCAGGGCTTCGGACTGGGGCATGCCGGGGGGTTGGATGCGGAGGATGATGCCGTCGGCGCCCATGGACTCGTAATGGGCCAGGCGGTCGGCGCATTGGGCTGGGGAGCCTATGACGCTGCGGTCCGCGATCTCGTCCCAGCCCTGGGTGTAGCGGGCTGCGTCCGTCGACGTGCGCTTCCAGCCGGTGTAGGCGTCGTACAGGTCGCGCAGTGGCTCCTCGAGGGCCTGGCGTGCGTCCTGGGAGGTGGGGGCGCAGTAGCCTTCGCGGCAAAGGATGACCTCGCGGCCGAGCGATCCGGCGCCTTGGGGATACGACAGGTACTCCGCGATCTTCGCCGGCAGGTCCGCGTCGAGTTCGTTGAACGACGTCGTCCACCCGTCGCACATCCGCGCCGTACGCTCCAGCACGGCCGACACCCGCCCGCCGTTCCACAACCGCGGCCGCGGCGACTGCACCGGGCGGGGCGACAGGTACGCCTCCTGGATGGACGTGAACTTGCCGTCGTACGTGACCTCGTCGGACGTCCACAACCGGGTGAGGATCTCCAGCCCTTCCTCGAACCGCGCGACCCGCTCCGCCTGCGTCACGCCGTACAGCGCGAACTCCTCCGGCCGGTACCCGAGCACGAATCCGGCCGTCAGCCGCCCACCCGACAGTACGTCGATGTGCGCCAGCGTCTCGGCGAGTACGACGGGGTCGTACAGCGGCGCCACGATCCCGGCGGTCGCGATCCCGATCCGCGAGGTGTGCGCGGCCAGCCACGTCATCGACGTCAGGATCTCGTGGTACCCGGGCCGGTGCAGGTGCCGCTCGCCCAGCACGACCCACTCGAATCCCGCCTCCTCGGCCAGCCGCGCCTGCTCCACGGCGTCGGCCAACTGGGGCCGCTCGTCCGGGGTGCCGTAGAGGTTCAGATACAGACCCAGCCGCATCGGGGTGCCACCTTCCGTTGACAGGGAGCGCTCAGGGTATTTACGGTCTTGACCGTAAATGCTTTCCGCCCAGATTGCGACCCTAGGAGCCGGTTATGAGTCTTGCAGCAGAACCGGCCGAGTTGCCGGGTGGGGGATCGGAGGCCTTCGGGGCCGCTCCGATCAGTGCGATCAAGACCCGCGTGGTGAGCGCGCCGTACCGCCGGCCGTTCCGGATCAGCAGCGGGGTGAGCACCGAGTTGATCAGCCTGGTCGTCGAGGTGCACACCGCCGACGGCGACGTCGGGATCGGTGAGACCTCGCCGATGACGGCGTACACCGGTGAGACGCTGGCGGGCGTCCAGGCGGCGATCGAGGAGCATCTCGCGCCGGCGCTGATCGGCCGCGACCCGCTCGACCGCGCGGGCGCCCACGTCACGATGGACGGCGTACTGCGCGGCCAGCAGGTCGCCAAATCCGGCCTCGACATCGCCCTGTTCGACCTCGCCGGACGGATCAGCGGCTGGCCGGTCCACGCCCTCCTCGGCGGCAGCGTCCGCGACCGCGTGCAGACCACGTGGGTGGTCGGCCTCGGCACCCTCGACGAGATGGCCGCCGAGGCAGCGGAGTACGCCGGCCGCGGCTTCATGCACCTGAAGGTCAAGGGCGGCCACGACCCGGCCAAGGACCTCGAACTGATCCGGGCCGTCCGCGCCGCGATCCCCGCCGACGCGGAGCTGTGCCTGGACGCCAACGAGGGGTACGACGCGACCACGGCCCTCCCGTACCTCCGTAAGATGAGCGCGGCCGGCCTCACCCTCCTCGAGCAGCCCCTTCCGCGCTGGGACCTGACCGGGCTCGTACGGTTGCGGGACCGCCTCGACGTCCGCGTGATGGTCGACGAGAGCATGCACTCGCTGCACGACGCTCTGGAGATCGCCCGGCGCGGTGCGGCCGACGTACTGAACATCAAGATCCTCAAGGTCGGCGGGCTCCATCGCGCACTGCAGATCGCCGCGGTGGCCGAGGCGGCGGGGCTCGCGGTGAAGGTAGGGTCGATGCCTGAGCTTGGTGTCGCGACGCTGGCCGCCGTACACCTGGCCGCCGCCGTACCCGGAGCGACCGTCGCGGCGGACCTGGTGGGGCCGTTGATGGTCGACGAGGACCCGCTGGCCCCGACCGTGTTCGCGGATTGCGACGGCTGGATCGACGTACCGAAGCGCCCCGGTCTCGGGCACGACGTATAACAGGGTCTGAGAGGTCATCATGCATCCACTCGTCGAACGGCTCCGCGGCACGCTGCTCCCCGCGGTCGTCACCCCGATGGACTCCGACGGCGTCGTCGCGTACGACGCCTTGTCCGCGTACGCCGTGTCCCTCACCAAGCACGCCGTCGGTGGCGTCGCGGTCTGGGCGCACACCGGGCGCGGGCTGTACCTGTCTCCGGGCGATCGCGCCAAGGTGCTCGAGACGTGGCGGTCCGCTACCGACGTACCGATCGTCGCCGGTGTCGGCGTACCGAGGTCCTCGGCTGCGCAAACGTTGGAGCAGGCGGCGGACGCGACGGTCGAGATGGCACGAGCTGCTGCGGCCGGTGGGGCCGATGCGGTGATGGTCTATCCGCTCGCAGCGCTAGGGGAACTGCCGGACGGGCACGCCCAGGCGGTCGCGTTGCACGAGCGGGTGGCGGCCGAGAGCGGGCTGCCGCTGGTCGGCTTCTACCTGCACGGCGAGGCCGGCGGGTACCCGTACTCACCGGAACTGATCCGCGACCTGCTCTCGCTGGACGCGATGCTCGGCGTCAAGACCGCGACGCTGGACCGCGCGATCGGGTGCCAGGACGCGATCTGGGCCGGGCGCGGCAGCGGGAAGCTGCTGATCACCGGCGAGGACCGGATGTACGGGCCGTCGTTCATGTGGGGCGCGGACACGGCGCTCGTCGGGATCGCGTCGGCGCAGGTCGAGTTGTCGGCCGCCGTACTGCGGGCCTGGACAGCAGGCGACCACTCGGAGTTCCTGACCGCGTCGGACCGGCTGGACCGGTTCGCGGCAGCGACGTTCTACGCGCCGATCGAGGGCTATGTGCAACGGATGCTCTGGGCGGCCGAGTGGGAGGGACTGCTGTCGGCCGCAGCCGCGTACGACCCGTACGGCCCGGAATTGCAGGCGGGCGAGCGTGATCTGGTGATCCGCTGCCTGGAGGAACTGCACCAGTAGAGGGGCAGTGAGGTGGCGCGCTCCCTCCGTCGCTCCACCACACCGACGCTCCCCGACCCGCCTGAGGGGGTGGCGGCAATTGTGGTCTTGACCGAAACTAGGAGGGCAAGGCCTGAACGTCAAGATCTCGGAGCCCGCTGCGCTATTCTGCGACTTGAGGGCCAGACCAGAAGTCGTCGGAGGACTGCCGTGAGGATCTGCTCAGCTGTCGTCGGGGGTGACTGATGGCACTCGCGGTCGGGGTGGTCGGGCCTGAGGACCTGGTCCAGCGGGTGACGGTGGTCGGTGCTCCGAGCGGGACCGTGCTCGTCCCACTGGCGTACCGGCACGAGACCGAAGCGGTCGAGCTCGTCGAGCAAGCGCACGGCGAAGTCGACGCGTTCCTGTTCACCGGCGTCGTCCCGTACACGATCGCCACCGAGGCCGGGGTGATCGACCGGCCGGCGATGTACGTCTCGTACGACGGGGCGACCTTGCTGCGCGCCCTCGTCGAGCTCCTGCGGCTCGGCCACAACGTCACCCAGTTCTCGATCGACACGCTGCGGCGGTCCGAGGTGCTGGAGACCCTGATCGAGGCGAAGCTGCCGACGGACCAGATCCAGGTGCTGCCGTACCGGCCGGGCCTGACCTCGGACGACATCGTCGCGTTCCACCGCACGGCCCGCGAGAAGCACGACACGAAGGTCGCGATCAGCTGCCTGGGTTCGGCGTTCCACCTGATCGAGAACGAGATGCCGTCCGTGCGGCTCGCCCCGTCGCGGTACTCGATCCGCTCCACCCTGCAGGCCCTGATCCTCACCACGACCGGCCAGCACGTCGGCGACGCCCAGGTCGCGCTCGGCGTCATCGACCTCCCCGAACCGGACGACGCCCTCGCCGCCGATCTCATCACCCTCGGCGGCAGCCTCGCCGCCCTCCCCGATGGCCGGCACCTCGTCGTCACCACCCGCGGGCTCCTGGAGCAAGCGACCGAACAGTTCTCCCGGATGCCTCTACTCGATCACCTCGCGGCCCGGCACAGAACGGCGTACGTCGGTTTCGGCGTCGGCCGTACGGCGGCAGAAGCCGAGGCACTCGCCCGTCGCGCCGTGGGCCGCGCCGCCTCGATCGGCTCCGTCGCCGGTGTCGTGTCGATGTCCGACGACGTCGAGATCGTCATCGAACCCTCCGGCGACCAGCCGTCCGGCGCGCGCGGCACCGAGAGCCTCCCGCTCCTCGCCCGCCGGGTCGGCCTCAACACCCAAACCCTCGCCCGGATGCGCGAACTCACCGCCATCCTCCCCGACGGCCTCACCACCCAGGACGTAGCCGACCACCTGGCCGTCCAGCTCCGCACCGCCCGCCGAGTCCTGAAACGCCTCGAACGAGCCGGCCTCGCCGCCCCCACCGGCACCCAACAACACGGCCGCACCGGCCGCCCACCCACGGTCTACCTGATCCGCCTGTAGCAGCCGGGATTTGCGGAAAGAATTTTGCATCTACCGCCGAAAATGTTCCGCAAAGAAGCGTGCGGCTTCGTTCGCCACGGCGTACCAATCCTCGCGGAGGTCGTGCCGCCCTCCGTCGATCGCCAAGAGACGCGACGGCGCGCCGACTGCGAGCAGGGCGCGATGGAGTCGTTCGGCCTGCTCGTACGGGACTGTCTCGTCGGCGGTGCCGTGGATGATCAGAAAGGGCGGTGCGCCGGCGCTGACCTGCGCGATCGGACTTGCCGCGTGCAGCTGTTCGCGATGCGTGGACACGTCGCCGCCGACCAACGCAGTGACCGGCGAAGGGCGGTCGATCCGGATCGCCCCGCCAGGACGGAGGAGATCGCTCGGACCGCTGATCGTCACTACTGCATGCACGTTCGCCACCGCCGTACGGCGAAATGACGTGAGGCCGGCGAGAGCTGCGAGGTGTCCCCCGGCGGACTGTCCCCAGATGCCGATGCGATCAGGATCGATCGGGAGGCCGAGCGGGTTGCGGCGCAGCCAGTCCAGAGCGGCCTGTACGTCGTGCAGTTGCGCGGGGAAGATCGCCTGCCCGCTGTGACGGACGGAGATGGCAACGGTCAGGAAGCCTGCTCGGACCAGCGCGGGATTCGCGAACGGCAGCAGTGCGGACGAGCGATCACCCGGTCCCCAGCCTGGGCATCCATCGATCCGTACGACGGTCGGGAGCGGGGTGGTGGGTAGGGGTGCAGGACCTAGTACGTCGAGGCAGAGGTCGATGCCGTCGGGCTCGGCGTAGCGGATGTCAGGGAGCAGGGTGAATTCGGACATCGGGTCGATCGCCTCCTCGGGTCGGATTCGACCGTTGCACTGGGGCGATGCCGAGGTCCAGAGCGATCCTCTAGGGGGTGATGACGGTGACTCCGGCGGGGGTGCCGTTGGTGAGGGCTGCCAGGGCGGCTGGGGTTTCTTCGAGGGTGATGGTGCGGGTGATGAGGTGCTGGGGGTTGAGGTTGCCGGCGGCAACTAGGGCGAGCATTTCGGGGTAGGCGTGGGCGGGCATGCCGTGGCTGCCGAGCCAGGTGAGTTCCTGGCCGATGAGGCGGCCCACGTCGAGGTTGACGCCGGAGGGCAGCAGTCCGATCTGGACGTGACGACCGCGCGGGCGGAGGGCCTGCAGGGCTTGCTGGACGACGTCGTTGGAACCGAGCGCATCGATGGTGACGTGGGCACCGCCCAGGTCGCGGATCTGCGCGACGGTGTCTGCAGACGCGTGGATTGTGTGTACGGCGCCGTACTCGCGGGCCAGCGTCAGCGCCTCGGAGTTGGTGTCGATGGCGATGACCTCGGCGCCGAGAGCCGTCGCGATCATGACCGCTGACAGACCGACGCCACCGCAACCGAAGACAGCCACGCGTTCGCCTGCGACGACCCGTCCGACCTGGTGGACGGCGCGGAACGAGGTAGCGAAGCGGCACCCCAGGCCAGCCGCGGTAGCGAAGTCCATGTCGTCGGGCAGCCGCACCAGGTTCACAGCGGCGTACGGCACAGCGACGTACTCGGCGAAAGAACCCCAGTAGTTGAACCCGGGCTGCAGCTGATTCGGACAGACCTGCTGATTGCCTTCCCGGCACTGCTCGCACTCACCGCAAGCGCAGATGAACGGCGTCGTGACCCGATCGCCGACCGCCCACCCGGACACACCAGCCCCGACCGCAGCGATCGTCCCGGCAAGCTCATGCCCCGGCACATGCGGCAGCACGATGTCGGAGTCATGCCCCATCCACCCATGCCAGTCGCTACGACACAGCCCGGTCGCCTCGACCTTGAGGACAACTGCACCATCCGCCGGCTCCGGAGGCGGAACATCCCGCACGACGGGCAGAACGCCGTACTCCTCAACCACAACAGCACGCATCTCCGAATCCTAAAGCCGCGTCGACTCGTGGCGATTGGTTCCCACCCTCATCCGCGAATCGTGGAATTCGGCGCCGAAAACGCCAATGCCACAACCCCGATCCACGACTCGGCACAAGGGCAGGCCAGGAGTGGTCGGAGCGGCCCAGAACTCGGCAAGCCGCAGCGGATCGGCCGCATCAGCCGCCCGCGACCGCCGGGATGATGGAGACCTGGCCGCCGTCCTTGATCGTGGTCTGCAGGCCTTCGGCGAACCGTACGTCGTCGTCGTCGACGTACACGTTCACGAACCGGCGCAGCTCGCCCGAGTCGTCCAGCACGCGGCCCTTGATCCCCGGGTACGACGCGTCGAGCGAGTCGAGGACCTCGGTCAGGGTCGCGCCCTCGGCGGACACCTCGGACACGCCCTGGGTGTAGGGCCGCAGGATGGTCGGGACGCGAACGCTCACACTCACTGCAGGCCTGCCTTCACGAAGGCGTCGTACGACGCGGGGATGGTCACCTTGGGGCCGACCCGGTCGGCCACGGCGTCGAGCGTCTTCAGCCCGTCGCCGGAGTTGATGATGACGGTCTCGGCCTCGGGGTCGAGCTGCCCGGTCGCGATCAGCTTCTTCAGCGTCGCCACGGTCACCCCGCCCGCGGTCTCGGCGAAGATGCCCTCGGTCCGGGCCAGCAACTGGATGCCCTCGACGACCTCTTCGTCGCTGACGTCCTCGATCGCGCCACCGGTACGGCGGGCCACGTCCAGGACATAGGGTCCGTCGGCCGGGTTGCCGATCGCCAGCGACTTCGCGATCGTGTCCGGCTTCACCGGCTTGACCACGTCGTGGCCGTCGCGGAACGCCTGCGCGACGGGCGAGCAGCCGGTCGCCTGCGCGCCGTAGATCTTGTAGTCGGTGGCGTCGACCAGGCCGAGCTTGCCGAGTTCGGTGAAGCCCTTGTCGATCTTGGTCAGCTGCGAACCGGACGCGACCGGGATCACGACCTGCTGCGGGATCCGCCAGCCGAGCTGCTCGGCGATCTCGAAGGCGAGGGTCTTGGAGCCTTCGGAGTAGTACGGGCGGACGTTCACGTTCACGAACGCCCAGCCCTCCTCCTCACCGGCGATCTCGGAGGCCAGCTTGTTCACGTCGTCGTAGTTGCCCTCGACGGCGACCAGCGTCCCGCCGTACACGGCGGTGGTGATCACCTTCGGGCGCTCGAGGTCGTGCGGGATGAACACGACCGAGCGGATGCCGGCCCGGGCCGCGGCCGCGGCGACCGCGTTGGCCAGGTTGCCGGTGGAGGGGCAGGCGAAGACCTTCATGCCCAGCTCGCGGGTGGCGCTCAACGCTGACGCAACCACCCGGTCCTTGAAGGAGTGGGTCGGGTTGCCGGAGTCGTCCTTCACCCAGAGCTTCTTGAGCCCTAGCTCGCGGGCCAGGTTCTGCGCGTCGACGAGCCGGGTGTAGCCGGGCTCGGTGTTCGGGAAGCTGGCCACGTCCACGGGGACGGGCAGCAGCGGCTGGTACCGCCAGATGTTCTTCGGTCCGGCCTCGATCTGCTCACGGGTGATGGTCGGGTACTCGTAGCCGACCTCCAGCGGACCGAAGCACTCCATACAGGCGTAGAACGGGCCGAGCGGCGACTTCGCCCCACAGGCGCGACAGCTCAGGTGCGTACCGTTGCCGAAGGCACCTTCACGGATCGTGTGGGTGGCGGCGGTCAGGCTCATGAGTGAGGTTCCCCTCTCATCTTCCCCGCGAACACCGGATCTCGGCGGCGGGACGGATTTGGCACCGTTCCACCGCGAGACGCCCCGGGCGGGGGCTCGACGGGGAGGGTTGCCGGGACTTCAACGGGCCGTTTCCCTCAGTCCCTCTGGATGAGCTCCCCCGAGATTACCCAATCGGGTCCATATTGTGTCTTCCGTTCCCACCATCCGAGACAGGCGATCTCAGCTCCGCTGCCGTTCGCGGAAGGTCCGGCGGTACGCCGAGGGCGAGGTGTGTAGCTGTTTTCCGAAGTGGTGCCGCAACGTCACCGGGGTGGCGAACCCGGCCGCCACCGCGATCTCCTCCACCGGCGCGTCCCCGGTCTCGAGCATCGTCAGCGCTGCCTGAACGCGCTGTGCGATCAGCCACTTGCCGGGCGTCGTCCCGGTCGCCTTGACGAAGTGCCGCAGGTACGTCCGCGGCGACAACCCGGCCTGCCGGGCCAGATCGGGTACGCCGATGGGCTCGGCGAGATGCTCGAGCGCCCAGCCGAGACTCCGCGCGACCGAGGCGTCATCGGGGTCCGGCGGAACCGGGGACTCGATGTACTGCGCCTGCCCGCCGGCCCGGTACGGCTGGATCACCAGCCTGCGCGCGACCGCGTTCGCCACGGCGGCACCGTGATCCTTGCGGACCAGGTGCATCGCCAGATCCAGTCCGGCCGCACAGCCCGCGCTCGTCAGCACCTGTCCCTCGTCGGTGTACAGCGGCTCCGGATCCACGAGGATCTCCGGATAGCGCTCGCGCAGCAGGTCGGCGTACCGCCAATGGGTGGTCGCGCGTTGGCCGTTGAGAAGACCGGCGGCCGCGAGCGCGAACGCACCGGAGCAGATCGACACGATCCGGGCGCCGCGCGCGTGCGCGTGCCGGAGCGCCTCGATCAGTCCGGGAGAGGTCTCGCTGTGCGGATCCGCGACGCTCGGTACGACGACCGTATCGGCGGCGGCGAACTCCTCGAGACCGTGCGGGCTGCTGAGCGTGGCGCCGCCGATCACGCGGATCGGGTCGGGCGTCTCGGTGCAGACCTTCAGCTCGTACCAGGGCTGGTCGATGTCCGGCCACACCAGCCCGAACACCTCGATGACGATGCCGGCCTCGAACGCGGTCATGCCGTCGTACGCGAGGACCGAGACGGTGGGCTGAGACATGTCAAAATCTTAGCGATAGTCGTCGTCAGCGCCACTTCTGCGGCGGCGCGCAGGCTCGGACGATGGAGGTATGTTCGAGAAGCTGAAGGAATTCGCCGCCGGAGTCCACGCCGCTTCCGCGATCCGCCACGGTCTCGAGCCGCCGGCCGCCGCGCTCAGGAACGCCGGGCGTCGAGCATCCGCATCAGCGGGGTCGCAGCCACGCCGTGCACAAGCACACTCAGGACGACGGTGAAACCGACAGTCGCCCACAGCCAGGGCAGATCGGTGCGGAAGTCGGCGCCGGCGTACGCGAGATAGAACACCGACCCGACCCCACGGACCCCGAACGCGGCCGTCACCCAACGCTCGGAGCGGCGCAACGGGGTTCGGGCCAACGAGATCCACGCGGTCAGCGGACGGACCACCAGCACCAGCAGCGACCCGAGCGCGGCGCCGGCGAAGGTCAGCGGCGCGAGCAGGCCGGCCGTGATCGCCACTCCGAGCAGCAGCAGGATCCCCCAGGTGAGGATGTGCTCGAGCTGCTCGATGAACCCGTGCAGCTCCTCGTGGAAGTCGTGACTTCGCTCGGCCGCACGCAGTGTCAGCGCCGCGACGAAGACCGCGATGAACCCGTAGCCGTGCAGCACCTGCGCCAGGCCGTAGACGCCGAGCGTCATCGCAAGCGCCAGTACGGGCTCGCGTGCGTCAGCCAGCCTGAAGGTTCGCGACGGTGCGTCGAACGTCATCTTGCCGAGCAACCAGCCCACGCCGACACCGACACCAACGCCGATCACCGTCCGGCCGACCAGGTCCCAGGCGAACCACTCGAGCGCCCAGTTGCCCACCGCGCCCTTGGTGGCTGCGAACACCGCGGCGTACACGAACGGGAAGGCAAGGCCGTCGTTCAGACCGGCCTCCGAGGTGAGTGCGAAACGAACCTCGTCGTCTTCCTCCGGCTCGGCGCCCGCGCCGGTCGTCGGCCCCTGCACCTGAACGTCCGAGGCCAGCACCGGATCGGTCGGGGCGAGGACGGCGCCGAGCAGCAGAGCGGTCGCAGGTGCCAACCCGAGCAACCATCCGGCGCCGGCGATCGCGGCGATGCAGGCCGGCATCGCGACCAGCAGGAGGCGCCACGTCACCGTCCATCGGCGCCATCCGATCGGCCGGTCGATCGCCAGCCCGACGCCCATCAACGCGACCAGGATCGTCAGCTCGGCAAAGTGCTTCGTGAGGCCTGGCTCGGCGATCGGACTCAACCGGTGGCGGTCGACCGCCAGGCCCAGCAGCAGGCCGGCACCGAGGAACGCGATCGGCGCGGAGACGGCGTACCGGCGGAGCAGGCGCGGCAGGACGGCACCGAGCAGCAGGGCCAGGCCGGCGACGAGGTACAGGCCGTCCCCGTTGATTGTCATGGTGCTGGACCTGTGCCCCGGGCTACCTCAAGCGATGCGTTGCGCCCGGCGTGTGGGTGGGGAGCGACTTGCGGGGGCCGTAGCGAGGGTGGCCGATGCCGGTGAGCTCCAGCAGGCGCTGGACGCGGAAGCGGTGGCCCCGGTACGGCTCGATCAGTTCGGCGCAGCCGTCGTCGTCCAGCTCCTCGCCGATCAGTGCGTACGACACGTTCCGCGACACGTGGTAGTCCGCGAACGAAAACGCGTCCGCGTCCCCATGAGCCCGCTGCCGTACCTCGGCCGCCGTCCACACCCCGACCCCCGGCAGCGACCGCAACCGCCGCTCGATCTCGTCGGAGTCGCTCAGCTCGAGCGTCCGCTCCAGCGCCTTCGCCCGGGTCGCCGCCGTGATGACCACCCGCGACCGCCGGCCCTCGACGCCCGCCCGCAGCCACTGCCACGACGGGATCTGCCGCCACTCCTCGGGCGCCGGCGGCACCATCATCTGCCGCCCGTCCGGAGGCGTCGGCCCCGGCGCAGGTTCGCCGTACTCACGCAGCAGCAGTCGCCAGGCACGGAAGGCCTCCTTGCCGGTCACCACCTGCTCGATCCCGGCCGCCGCCATCGCCTCGAACACCGCCCGCGTCCGCGGCACGCGCACATCCGGGAACCGCCGCGCCGCGTCCACCAGCACCCGGTGCTCCGGCAGCGGCTCGAACCCGTCCCAGCTGTCCCGCTCCCCCAGCAACTCCGGCACCCCGTCGAGCGCCCACTCAGCCCCCGGCCCCCAAGCCTCCGCCTCGACAAAACCGGCGTACGGCGTCAATCGCAGCAACACCGCCCCGTCCGGAGTCCGCGTAGCCCGCCACACGGTCCGCCGCCCCGCATCGAACACATAGGCCGGATCGCCAGGCCCCTTACGCAACCCCCCGATCACCGAATGCGGATCCACCACCCGCCCAGGCCGCCAAACCCGCACCACCGAACTCACCACCCCAGTCTGACCCACCCCACCGACAAACCGCGCTCAACTGCTCGATACTGGATGTATGACCGCCTGGCAGTGGGTGAAGTTGGTGGGGAACTTTCTCAATCTGTCCACGGTTGCCGGGGCGGTTGTCGGGGTGCTGGGGCGGGCGACGTTCAGTCGGGGGCCTCGGGGACTGTTCTTTGCGAACGGCTACAAGCTCGGGTTCCCGATCGCGGGGGCGTTCACGATCGGGAACGTCGTGCTGAGCAAGCACGATCGGGCGTACTTCGACAACCCGGCGCTGGTGCGGCACGAGGAGCGGCATTCGTGGCAGTACTTCTGCCTGATCGGGCTGCCGATGCTCCCGCTGTACGTCGTGGCCGCGGTCGTCTCGTTCCTGCTCACCGGCGACCCGGCGTCACGCAACCCGTTCGAACGGCTCGCCGATCTGAAGGAGGGCGGGTACGTCGAGCACCCGATCCAGCCGATCGGCAAGACCGTGACGCAGGCGTTCAGCGGGCTGAAATCGCGTCCGAAAGGGCCGTGAGGACGGTCACCACGCCGCTCGGGTCGTCGACGACGATGTCCGCGGCCTCGATCAGCTCGGTCGCGTTCGAGGACCGCGTGGCGAGCAGTACGCCGCGCAGTCCGGTGTCCCGCTGCGCCTGGATCGCCCGGTACGCCGACAGGTCGCCCAGGTCGTCACCGGCGTACAGGATCGACCGGGCGCCGGTCGACTCGATCAGGCGGCGGAGCGCGACGCCCTTGTCGATGCCGGGCGGCCGCAGTTCGAGCACGAGGTTGCCCGGCTCCAGCCGCAGCCCGGTCTCCTGAGCCAGCGCGGTCAACGGCGCCCGCAGCAGTTCGAGGGCCCCGGCCGGATCATCCAGCCGGCGCGTGTGCACGGCCAGCGAGCTGTCCTTGTCCTCCACGAACGCATCCGGTACGCCGACCTCGCGCAGCAGCCCCGGCAACCGGTCCCGAGCCGTCGTGACGCCTTCCGGCACTGGATCGCTCGTCACCTTGCCGGTCGCCGCGTCCCAGCGCTCCAGCCCGTAGTGCCCGAGTACCACGAGACTCCCGAGGCCCGGATGGCCGCTCACCCCGGACAGCTCGGTGGCGACCAGTGCGGGCCGGCCGGTGACGATCGCGACCTGGTTCACGGTCCGGGCGAGCCGGGCCAGCGCGTCCAGCGCGCCCTCGACCGGACGGGACCGCGCCGGGTCCTCGACGAGCGGCGAGAGTACGCCGTCGAAGTCGGACGAGATCACCGCGGTCGACGGGTCGGAGACGATGGCTTCCCAGCCTTCTCGTCCCGCATCGGTCTGGATGACCGGAGTACTCATCCGGTGTAGTCCGAGGTGAGGATCACGGTCAGGCGATCCTTCTTCATGTTGTCCAGTGCGCCCTTGGACCGGCCGATGCCGAGGTCGTGGGCGAGCTGGTTGGCGGCGTCGAGCATGCCGGGCGGGTAGTACACCGTGCTCTCGGCGACCTTGCCGTGCCAGTTGTCCGGCGACCCGGACACGGTCCAGCCGGCCTGCCGGGCGCGGCTCGCGACGGTGTCGGCGAGGCCCTTGGTCGGGGTGTTGTTGTAGACCTCGATCGCCGGCCGTTCCTCGGCCGGGATCGTCACCGGCTGGGTCGGCTGCGTCGGCTGGGTCTTGGCCGGCGGCTGCGCGGTCTCGGTCGGCTGGGGCGGCGCGGTCGACGGCGGCTCGGTGCTGACTGCGGGCGGCGGTGCGCTGGTCGCCTCGGTCGTCGGCTTCGTCGACGGTCTCGGCACGCTGGCCCCGACGGTCGACGGCCCGGAGGAGGGTTTCGCCGACGGCTTCGGCGAGGCGCCAGCCGGCTCCTCTGCCTTGCTGTCGTTCCCCCGGGTGCCGAACAGGACCAGCAGCCCGGCCACGATCGCCACCACGGCAGCTACCGCGACAAGAGAAGACAGCACCTGCCCCTGCTCGCCTCGCGGGCGTGGGGCAGCGAGGCACGCCCTGAGGCGGCGGAACATGGTCAGACCTCGATGCCCAGTCGGCGTGCGGAGCGGGCGCGCTGGCGGGCCGCACGGAGGCGGCGCAGGCGCTTGACCAGCAGCGGGTCGTGAGCGAGGGCCTCGGGCCGGTCGATGAGCGCGTTCAGGACCTGGTAGTACCGGGTCGCCGACATCTGGAACTGGTCCCGGATCGCCTGCTCCTTGGCCCCGGCGTACTTCCACCAATGCCTCTCGAAGGCGAGAATGGCACCGTCACGCTCCGAGAGCCCGGCAACGGCCGGCGGCGCAGCTTCGGCGGGGCCGGAAGAGCTGGCGTTGGCGCTGTCCATGTGCAGCTGACTCCTGTGCGGTCGGTGATCGTCCGTCCGCGTGCCACTCTACGTGCTGAACAACAGCGATGTCATTCACCGCTCGGACGACACGAAGCGTGTCGCTGACGAGACAACCGGACCTCCGTAACTCTGGCAGGATCTTGAGGGTGAGCTCAACTCTTTCCAGCGTGGCGCTGGTGGAGGAGCTGCAGGGGCGGATCCGTGAGGTCGACCCGTCGGTCAACGCCATCTGCACGCCGAACCCCGCCGCGCTCACCGAAGCCGCCCGCCTCGACACCGAGCGTGACGAGGGGCGGGTCCGTGGGCCGCTACACGGCGTACCGGTGCTGGTCAAGGACAACATCGACACCGCCGACCTGCCGACCACGGCCGGCTCGCTGGCCCTGGCCGACCAGCCACCGCCGCCCGCCGATGCCCCGCTGGTACGGCGGCTGCGCGAGGCGGGCTGCGTGATCCTGGGGAAGACGAACCTGAGCGAGTGGGCGAACTTCCGCGGCTCGGCGTCCTCGTCCGGCTGGAGCGCGTACGGCGGCCTCACCCGCAACCCGTACGCGCTGAACCGCTCGGCCGGTGGCTCCTCGTCCGGCTCCGGCGCCGCGGTCGCTGCGGGACTGGCCGACTACGCGATCGGAACCGAGACCAACGGCTCAATCGTTTGCCCGGCCGCGCTGAACGGCGTTGTCGGCCTGAAGCCCACAGTCGGACTCGTCCCTCAGCAGGGCATCGTCCCGATCTCACACTCGCAGGACACCGCCGGGCCGATGACGAAGACGGTCAGCCAAGCGGCCACGCTGCTCTCGGTCCTCACCGGCGGCCAGACGGACTACATCGAGGCCTGCCGCGGCACGGACCTCAGCAACGTGCGCATCGGCGTACCGCGCGGTCCCCTGTGGGGCTACTCGAACGGACTGGACCAGGTCACCGAGCGGGCGCTGGAGCTCCTCAGTCAGTGCGGAGCCACGCTGGTCGACCACCTGTCGTTGCCGACACCAGGTGGTGACGAGGACCAGTTGCAGGTGCTCGCTCACGAGCTGAAGGTCGACCTGGCGGCGTACCTGGCTA
The DNA here is from genome assembly GCF_004331345.1 of Kribbella soli. GTDB lineage: Bacteria > Actinomycetota > Actinomycetes > Propionibacteriales > Kribbellaceae > Kribbella > Kribbella soli. Next base: position 413,051 of record NZ_SJJZ01000004.1, read on the forward strand.
CCCGTGCTCCTGGCGGCCCGGAGACGCTGGACGACCTGATCGCGTTCAACAAGAAGCATGCGGACCAGGAGCTGCAGTGGTTCGGGCAGGAGCTGTTCGAACGAGCTGCTGCTACAGACGGCCTCAGCTCCCCCGTGTACGTCGCTGCGCGCCTGACCGCACTGCGCGCCGGCCGCGACGGTATCGACAACCTGCTCCGCGACAACCAGCTCGACGCGCTGGTGTCCCCGGCGTACTCACCGGCCTGGGCGATCGACCTGGTGAACGGCGATCACGTGCTCGGCAGCTCCTCATCGCACGCGGCGCTGGCCGGTTATCCGCTGCTGTCCGTCCCGTCCGGAGTGGTCTCCGGACTGCCGGTCGGACTCACGATCAGCGGTACGGCGCGAAGTGAGGTCACGCTCATTCGCTTGGCGCACGCCTTCGAAACCGCGAGAATCGTTGCAGACGGACCGTTCCCGACCCCGGAGTTCACACAGTGGGCATAGATCGCGTCAGGTGGGGAATCGTTGCGACCGGCAACATTTCGACCCAGTTCACCCACGATCTCGGGCTGCTCCCGGACGACGCCGTCGCGACCGCGGTGGCGTCCCGTTCCCAGGACAGCGCGAACAAGTTCGCGGCCGAGTTCGGCATCCCGCACGCGTACGACGACTTCCGCCGGCTGATCGACTCCGGCGAGGTCGACGTGATCTACATCGGTACGCCGCATCCGCAGCACTACGCCATCGCCCGTACGGCGTTGCAGGCCGGCATCGCCGTACTGTGCGAGAAGCCCGTCACGCTGACCGCCGCGCAGGCCCGGGACCTGATCGCGGTCGCCGCCGAGCACAACACGCTGTTCGCCGAGGCCATGTGGATGCGCACGAACCCGGTGATTCAAGCGCTCTTCAAGGATCTGGCGAGCGGATCGATCGGCGAGCCGCAGCAGGTGGTCGCGGACTTCGCGTTCTACAAACCTTCATTGCCGGTTCGCCTGCTCGACCCGGCACTCGGGGGAGGCTCGCTGATGGACGGCGGCATCTACCCGATGACGTTCGCCTACCTGGCGCTCGGTCGCCCGGCGGAGGTGAAGGCAGTCGGTTCGCTCAACGACGACGGCGTCGACCTGAACGTCGCGATGGCCTGGCGGTACGAGTCCGGCGCGGTCGCCGCGCTGACCTGCGGCCTGCGGTCGCAGAACCCGTGGGTCGCGTCGATCAGCGGCCCGGACGGAAACCTGCAGCTTCCGCACCGTTTCCACCATCCCGAGTACTACGTGCGCACGACCGCTTCCGGAGCGGAGCGGATCGACGTACCGACGCATGGCCGTGGGTACCACTACGAGGCAAGCGCAGTGATGGACTCGCTGCGTGCGGGGGCGATCGAAGTACCTGCGTTGCCCCACGCCGCCACCCTCGAGATTCTCGACCTGCTCGACGAGACCCGGAGACAGATCGGGGTCCGCTACCCCGGTGACGACGACGACCTGAGTGGATGACGCTGAACATGCCGAACGGTAGGAGTTCCTTCGTAGTGGTGGCCAACCGGCTGCCGGTCGACCGGACCGAGATGCCCGACGGCAGTACGGCGTGGCGGCGGAGTCCAGGCGGACTCGTCACGGCACTGGCGCCGGTGATGCAGGGGCACCACGGGGCCTGGATCGGCTGGACCGGGAGCCCGGACGAGAAGGTGGATCCCTTCGACAACGACGGCATGCATCTGGTGCCGGTGATGCTGTCGGCCGAGGACGTGCAGCTGTACTACGAGGGTTTCTCCAACGCCACGCTCTGGCCGCTGTACCACGACGTGATCGTGGCGCCGGAGTTCCACCGCGAGTGGTGGGAGTCGTACGTCGCGGTGAACCGGCGGTTCGCGGAGGCCGCCGCGGAGGCCGCCGACGACAACGCGGACGTGTGGGTGCACGACTACCAGCTGCAGCTCGTCCCGGCGATGCTGCGCCGGCTGCGTCCCGACGTACGGATCGGGTTCTTCCTGCACATCCCGTTCCCGCCGACCGAGCTGTTCGCGCAGATGCCGTGGCGCCGGCAGATCCTGGACGGGCTGATGGGCGCGGACCTGGTCGGCTTCCAGCGGCCCGGCGCGGCGTCGAACTTCGCCCGGCTGGCCCGCAACCGGATGGGCCTGCGGACCCGCGGGGACCGGATCCATCTGCCGGACGACCGGATCGTCCGGGCGAAGGCGTTCCCGATCTCGATCGACGTCAACGAGCTGGAGAAGCTCGCCCGCCAGCCGGAGACGACGGCCCGTGCGGCCGAGATGCGCGAGGAGGTCGGCAACCCGACGCACATCCTGCTCGGCGTCGACCGGCTCGACTACACCAAGGGCATCCGGCAACGGCTGCGGGCGTTCGGTGAGCTGCTGGACGAGAAGCGGATCTCGGTCGACGACGCGGTGTTCATCCAGGTCGCGACGCCGTCCCGGGAGCGCGTCGAGCAGTACCGGGTGCTGCGCGACGAGATCGAGCTGCTGGTCGGCCGGATCAACGGCGAGCACGGCCGGATCGGTACGCCGGCGATCAACTACCTGCACACGACGTACTCGCGGACCGAGATGGCCGCGCTGCTGCGGGCCGCGGACGTTGCGGTCGTGACACCGTTGCGGGACGGTATGAACCTGGTCGCCAAGGAGTACGTGTCGACGCGGTACGACGACACCGGCGCGCTGGTGCTGAGCGAGTTCGCCGGAGCCGCGGACGAGTTCCGGCAGGCGTTCCTGGTGAACCCGCACGACATCAACGGGATGAAGGACACGATCGTCGACGCGATGAACACCGATGACCGGCAGCTCGGCCGCCGGATGAAGGCGATGCGCAAGCACCTCGCGGCGCACGACGTGAACATCTGGGCCCAGAACTTCCTGAAGGCCTTGCATGACGAAGACTGACGAGCATGTCCTCGCGCTGGACCTCGGTACGTCGTCCGCGCGGGCACTCGTTCTCTCTTCGGAAGACGCCGCACCGATCCCCGGCGCACTCGCACGGCACAAGATCTCCCCGACGTACGGCCACGACGGCTCTGCGACACTCGACCTGCACGAGTACGTCGAGGGCCTGCTCGGGTGTCTGGACGAGCTCGAGCAGAACGGTCATCTGGACGGCATCGGCGCGATCGTGCTGTCCTCGCAATGGCACTCGATCGTTGCTCTGGACAACAAGGGCGCTTCTCGGACGCCGGTGATCACGTGGGCCGACACGCGCTCGGTCGATCTCGGTCTAGGTGCGTCGTTCGACGAGCAAGCGTTCCACGCACGCACGGGCACCTGGCTGCACCGGCTGTACTGGACCCGCCGGATCCCGTGGCTCCTCTCGGACGACTCCCCGGCCGCCTTCGCCGGCCTGCCCGACCTGGTGCTCGAGCGGCTGACCGGCGAACGCGTCACGTCCGTCTCGATCGCCTCCGGGACCGGCACGCTGGATCTCGCGACCGGTGCGTACGACGACGAGGCGCTGGAGATCGCGGGCGTGACGGCCGACCGGTTGCCGCCGATCGTGCCGACCGGCTGGACGGGCATCTTGTCCAAGGAGTACGAACGCCGCTGGCCCGGGCTGGTCGGCGTACCCGTGCATCCACCGACCGGCGACGGCGCCGCATCCAACGTCGGGACGGGCGGGTACGACGCCGGCGTCGCAGCGGTGACCGTCGGTACGTCGGCCGCCGTACGCGTCGTGCACCCGATCGAGAACGCGCCAGAGCTGCCGTGGGAGCTGTGGCGGTACCGGGTCGACGACAAGCGGGCCGTGACCGGTATGGCGTTCTCGGCCGCCGGGAACCTGCACGCCTGGCTGACCGGCGTACTGCGGCTGGAGTCCGACGAACCGACCGACGTCGAGATCGGGGCAACGCGCGCGATCGCGATCCCGTTCATGGCCGGCACCAGGCCGCCGGCCGTGGTGCCCGGCGGATCCGGCGTCTACTTCGGCCTGTCGTTCGACGACAGCCCCGCCGACCTGCTCGCGGCAGCACTCCAAGGCGCGTCACTCGAGATCGACCGCGGACTGCGGATCCTCGACTCGCTGTTCGGGCAGGAGTTGGAGGTCGTCCTGGGCGGCGGCGGGATCGACGCCTCCGAGTGGTGGCGCCGCTGCCTGACCGCGACCTTCGCCCGCCCCACCACGGTCTGCGCGGAGGCTGAGGTCGGCGCCCGCGGGGCAGCCGCAGTCGCGCTCGGCCTGTCACCCGACCCGGGCGGAGAGCACCTGACCCCGGTCCCGGACGAGGTGTCCCGCGTCGCCGACCTCCGCCCACGCTACGGGGCGTTGCGGGACCTGGCCGTGCAGGCATCGTCGATCTGACCTCGAAACTTCGAGCCGGATGTGGTCGGCAGCGCAGGCAGAACCCGCCCGAATCGCGGGTTTCAGCGCTCGAAGTCAGGGTTCTGCCTGCATAGCCGTCCACTGACAACCGCTGGGTACACCCCCCAAGTACTGCGGTTGCGGTACTGCGGGGATACTGCCGCTGGACGAGGTGGTCCGACGGGCGGACACGTATTGTGAAGAGATGGAACGGCTCACGCGGTTCTGCCGTGCCTTGGCGCAGCACCCGTTCGCGCTGGACCTTGCTCTCGCCCTCGGGATCCTGCTGATCAACCTCCTGGTGCCGGGTGGACGGCACGTCGGTGAGCGGATCCAGCTGAACCAGACTGTGGTGGTGCTCGCCGTCGCCGGTGCGGTCGCGATCACCTTCAGGCGGCGGGCGCCTCTGCTGGTCCTGGCGATCACGACCGTGATCACCACGACGTTCGTGATCACCGAACAGGGCAAGAGCCCGATCGTCGTCTACATGGGCGTTGCGGCCTACACCGTCGTCCTGTCGAAGGACCGGCCGATCCGCTCGATCGCGGTGACCGCCACGGCGCTGCTCAGCTTGCTCGCCGAGGCGATCTTCGTCGGCGGTGATGTCCTCGACAACCTCGGCCTGACCTTCTTCGTGCTGTTCTCGGGAGCGATCGGGGAAGCGGTACGGTACCGGCGCGCGTACCTGCTGGAGCTCGAGGAGCGCGCGGTGCGGGCCGAGCAGTCGCGGGACGAAGAGGCTCAGCGACGGGTGATCGAAGAACGGTTGCGGATCGCGCACGAGCTGCACGACGTGATCGCGCACCACATCGCCTTGATGAACGTGCAGTCCGGGGTCGCGGCGCATGTCCTCCGGACCCAGCCGGACGAGGCCGAGCGGGCTCTGGCCCTGGTCCGGTCCGGCGGGCGCACGGTGTTGCAGGAGCTGACCGTCCTCCTCGGCGTACTGCGCCGCTCCGGCTCACCGCTGCCCACCGCGCCAGCTCCGTCGCTGAGCGACCTGAGCGCGCTGATCCACTCGTTCACCGCGGCGGGCGTCGAGGTCGGCTGGACGCCACCTGCCGGCTTGGGCGCACTCCCGGACGTCATAGAACTCACGGCGTACCGCATCGTCCAGGAGTCCCTCACCAACGTCCTCAAACACGCCCCCGGCGCGTCGGCGGAGGTTCAGCTGATCAACCGGTCCAGCGCGTTGGAGATCACCGTCACGAACGGACCTGCCCTACCGCACGTGGCGGGCACAGAGGGCGGTGGGCATGGGTTGGTGGGGATGCGGGAGCGCGTGAACGCGGTCGGTGGGGAGCTGCGGGTGGGGCCTGCGGCGGGTGGCGGGTTCGCCGTACATGCTGTGCTTCCTCTGGAGACAGGAGTTGTGGGTGACGATCAGGGTGTTGCTGGCGGACGACCAGACGTTGATCCGGAGCGGGTTCCGCGTGCTGGTCGGATCGGCGCCGGACCTGCAGGTTGTCGCTGAGGCGTCGAACGGGCGGGAAGCGGTCGAGCTGGCGCGGTCCGAGCGGGCCGACGTGGTGCTGATGGACATCCGGATGCCCGAGGTCGACGGCCTCGCGGCGACCCGGATGATCACCGCGGACGAGGCGCTCGCCGGCGTGAAGGTACTGATCCTGACCACGTTCGAGGTCGACGAGTACGTGTTCGACGCGATCCGTGCGGGTGCCAGCGGCTTCCTCGGCAAGAGCGTCGAACCGGCCGAGCTGATCGACGCCATCCGCGTGGTCGCCCGCGGCGACGCCCTGCTGTCCCCGAAGGCCGTCCGCGGCCTGATCAACCGCTTCCTCGCCGAACCCTCCCCCGGCAACCCGGTCGGCCCGACGGTCCTCGACGTCCTCACCGACCGCGAACGCGAGATCGTCGGCCTGGTCGCCCTCGGCCTGTCCAACGACGAGATCGCCGAGCGCCTCGTCCTCTCCCCGTCGACGGCGAAGACCCACGTGAACCGGGCGATGGTGAAACTCGACTGCCGCGACCGCGCGCAGCTCGTCGTACTGGCGTATCAGACCGGCCTCGTGCGTCCCGGCGTACCGCAGACGCAGTAGCCGGTACGGCGAACGCGGTACGGCGAGAAGCCCACCGGGAGCAGACGCGAACGACGGCCGTACGCCGGGAGCATCGGTCGCATGGCTACGTACCTCTATCGGCTCGGCCGATTCGCGTTCCGCCGGCGCCGGTTCGTACTCCTGGTATGGCTCGGACTTCTGGCTCTCGGGGCCGTCGGCGCCGCAACGCTGTCCGGCCCGACCGCCAACGGATTCTCGATCCCCGGTACCGAGTCGCAGCGTGCCGCGGACCTGCTCAACGAACGCTTCCCGCAGGCCGGCGCCGACGCCGGGACCGCCCGGATCGTCTTCCAGGCGCCTGCCGGCCGGAAGCTCACCGAAACGCCGCCGGTGCAGCAGACCCTGGACCGGCTCGCGGCCGCACCACAGGTCGCCCGCGTCGTCGACCCGTTCAGCGCCAAGGCGATCTCCGCCGACGGCCGTACCGGCTACGCGCAGGTCACCTTCAAGGTCACCGCGCAGGAGGTCACGCCGGAAGTGCAGGAGGCCATCGCCTCCGCCGTCGAACCGGCTCGCGCGGCCGGATTCACGGTCGAGTACGGCGGCGACGCGCTGCAACCGCAGGGCGAGCAGCAACTCACCGAGGTGATCGGTATCGGCGTGGCTGCCGTCGTACTGCTGATCACCTTCGGCTCGCTGATCGCCGCCGGCCTGCCGTTGCTGTCAGCAATCATCGGGGTAGGCCTCGGGGTGACCGCGATCTCGGCCATCAGCGGTTTCGTCGACATCGGATCCGGTACGCCGATCCTCGCGCTGATGATCGGCCTCGCGGTGTCGATCGACTATGCGCTCTTCATCATGTCGAGGTACCGGCATGAGCTGAGCACCGGGCTGGAGCCCGAGGAGGCAGTCGGCCGAGCGGTCGGCACCGCCGGCTCTGCCGTGGTCTTCGCCGGTCTGACCGTGGTGATCGCGCTGGCCGGACTGTTCGTGGTCGACATCCCGTTCCTCACCCAGATGGGCCTGGCCGCCGCGTTCACCGTGGTCATCGCGGTCGCGATCGCACTCACACTGCTGCCGGCGCTGCTCGGGTTCGCCGGGCGGCGGGTGCTCGGCGGCCGGATCCCCGGTCTGCGCGGTGGCGATCCGGAAGCGGCCGGACGGACGACGATCGGCCGCCGCTGGGCAGGCTTCATCACCCGGCGCCCGTTGGCAGTGCTGGTGGTGACCGTGATCGGGCTGGGCACGCTCGCGATCCCGGCGACCGATCTCGAGCTCGGGCTGCCTGACGACAGCACCGCCGCGCCTGACTCGAGTCAGCGCAAGGCGTACGAGCTGCTCTCCGAGGGCTTCGGTCCCGGGTTCAACGGGCCGCTGATGGTGGTCGTGGACGCCGGTGCATCCACGAATCCGCGTACGGCGGCCACGGCGACCGCAGCCGCCGTACGCGCGCTGCCGGACGTGACGATGGTGACGCCACCGGTCTTCAACCCGGCCGGAAACACGGCGTTGCTGACCGTGATTCCGTCGAGCGGCCCGAGTACGCAGCAGACGAAGGACCTGGTCGAGGCGATCCGGTCGATGCCCGACCAGGATCGCGCCGAGGTCGCGGTCACCGGGGCAACTGCGGTCAGCATCGACATCTCCGACAAGCTCGGCGACGCGCTGGTGCCGTACCTGTCGCTGATCATCGGGCTGGCGTTCCTGCTGCTGATGCTGGTGTTCCGCTCGATCCTGGTGCCGTTGAAGGCGACGCTCGGGTTCCTGCTGACCGTCGTGGCGACGTTCGGCGCCCTGGTCGCGGTCTTCCAGTGGGGCTGGCTGGCCGGGCTGTTCGGCATCTCGGGACAGACCGGGCCGGTGATCAGCATGCTGCCGATTTTCCTGATCGGGGTGGTGTTCGGGCTCGCGATGGACTACCAGATCTTCCTGGTGACCCGGATGCGCGAGGAACACGTCCACGGCGCCGCACCGCGGGCGGCGGTGGTCGACGGGTTCGCGCACGGGGCGCGGGTGGTGACCGCGGCGGCCGTGATCATGACCGCGGTGTTCTCCGGGTTCATCCTGTCCGGCGAGACGCTGATCCGCGAGATGGGCTTCGGCCTGGCCCTCGCGGTCGCGATCGACGCGTTCGTGGTCCGGATGACCGTCGTACCGGCGGTGATGGCCCTCCTCGGCCGCCGCGCCTGGTACCTCCCCGGGTGGCTCGACCGCCTCCTCCCGAACGTCGACGTCGAAGGCGACTCCCTCCGCCGCCGGCCGGCGGTCGAACGGGAAACTGAACCGGTTGGGTGATGGCGGCCACTGACAGGAACCGGATTGGCCCGGATCATGGCCGCCATGTGGCGGGAAATGATGAAGTCGAAGGTGCACCGGGCCAAGGTGACGCAGGCCGATCTTGACTATGTCGGATCGTGCACGCTGGACGCGGCCTTGATGGAGGCGGCCGACCTGCTGCCCGGCGAGAAGGTGGACATCGTCGACATCACCAACGGTCAGCGGCTGTCGACGTACCTGATCGAAGGGCCGCGCGGGTCCGGGATCGTCGGTATCAACGGGGCCGCGGCGCACCTGATTCACCCGGGTGACCTGGTGATCCTGATCGCGTACGGGATGTTCGACACCGCCGAGGCGAAGGCCTTCGAGCCGAGCGTAGTCTTCGTGGACGAGGACAATGCGATCACCCGCATCGGTTCCGACCCCGCCGAGGCGCTGCCCAACAGCGGCACGCTTCGAGGGGACCAACTGCACCCGTAGCCACGACCGGCGCCACCACCGCCGCGCCGAGAAGAGGACTGGTCGATGATGACCGACACCACCGCGCCTGCCACCCAGGATGCTGCGCCGAAGACGGCTTCGCACGACAACGAGCCGAGCCCGAAGCTCCGCGCCTTCATGAATTCGGGCTGGGCGGACTCCGAGCGGCACGACCTGTCACTGAGTGACGTCGGTGTGTGGGCGGCGAAGCGCCGCGACGCGCTCTCGCAGGCGTTCCCGGGCGAGCGGCTCGTGATCCCGGCCGGCACCTACAAGGTCCGCTCGAACGACACCGACTACGTCTTCCGCCCGCACACCGACTACGTGTGGCTGACCGGCAACCAGACCTCCGACGCGGTGCTCGTCCTGGAGCCGAACGGCACCACCGGCCACGACGCGGTGCTGTACTTCCGCCCGCGCGCCGACCGCTCGCAGGGCGAGGAGTTCTGGCGCGACCGGATGTACGGCGAGCTGTGGGCAGGCCGGCGCCCGTCGCTGACCGAGACCGCCAAGGAGTTCGGGATCGAGACGCGGCACGTCGACCAGTTGGCCGACGCGCTGAAGAGCGACGTACCGACGCGGGTACGGCGCGACGAGGACGAGTCGATCGCGGCGCTGTTGAGCGGCGCCCGGATCGACCAGCTCAAGGACGGCGAGTTCGCCGCGACGCTGTCCGAGCTGCGGCTGGTCAAGGACGCGTACGAGCTCGAGCAGCTGCGGGACGCGGTCGCGATCACGCACCGCGGTTTCTCCGACGTACTCGCCGAGATGGACAAGGTCCGGCAGTACGGCGAACGCTGGATCGAGGGCACGTTCTGGCGCCGGGCCCGTGCCGAGGGCAACGACGTCGGGTACACGTCGATCGCCGCGGCCGGTCCGCACGCGACCACGCTGCACTGGATCGAGAACGACGGCCCGGTGAACGACGGCACGCTGATGCTGCTCGACATGGGCGTCGAGAACCGGCAGCTGTACACCGCGGACATCACCCGGACGCTGCCCGTGAACGGTGAGTTCACCCCGCGCCAGCGGGACCTGTACCAACTGGTGCTGGACGCGCAGAACGCCGGGATCGCAGCGCTCACGCCGGGGGCGAAGTTCCGCGCCGGCCACGAGGCCGCGATGGAGGTCATCGTCCGCGGCCTGGACGCGATGGAGCTGCTGCCGGTGTCGGCCGAGGAGGCGCTCGACCCCGAGAGCCGCCTGTACCAGCGCTACACGCTGCACGGCGTCAGCCACATGCTCGGCCTCGACGTCCACGACTGCGCCGCGGCCCGCAACGAGAACTACCGCCAGGGCCCCGTCCAGCCCGGCTACGTCCTCACCGTCGAGCCCGGCCTCTACTTCCAGTCCGACGACCTCACGGTCCCCGAGGACCTGCGCGGCATCGGCATCCGCATCGAGGACGACATCCTGATCACCGACGGCGCTCCGGAAAATCTCTCCGAAGCCATGCCCCGCACCATCGAGGGCATCCAGGACTGGATGGCTTCCTAACCCAGACCGACGCTGAGCCCCACACCCTCGGAGCGGGGGTGTGGGGCGAACTCGCCGAGTTTGCCTGTCCTGAGCCGCATCCGGACCAGCATCTCGACAGTGGCAGTCGCCGCTGCCACGCCGTCGATGACACTCACTCCGAGCGCGGTCGACAGGTCGTGACACAGGTCGGCCATGCCCGCGCAGCCCAGCACGATGGCATCCGAACCGTCGAGTGCGAGCGCCTCCTCACAGGCACGGAGGATGGTGGCCCGGGCGTGCGGATCCGTCTCCAGGGCGAGGACCGGGATCTCGCACGCGTGGATCCCCCGGCACTGCCGCGCGACGCCGTACTCCTCGGTCAGGTCGTGCGCATGGCCGACGGTCCGGGCCAGGGTGGTGACGACGCTGAACCCGCGGCCCAGGTACGACGCCGTACGCATGCCGGCCTCGGCGATGCCGACGACCGGTCCGCGGGCGAGTTCCCGCGCCGCTTTCAGTCCCGGATCACCGAAGCACGCGATGACGTACCCGTCGTACCCGGCTGATTCACCGTCCGCGATCTCCTGGAGCAGGCCTGGTACGGCGAGAGCGTCGTCGACGTGGCTCTCGATGGCAGCCGGTCCTTGGCGCGGGCTCACCGCGTCGACGGTGACACCCGGACCGGCGACGGCCCGGGCGCACTCGCCGATCAGGGCGGTCATCGACGCGGTGGTGTTGGGGTTGATGACCTTGATGCGCATTGGTGTCACGCCACCTGCTCAGACCGCTCGGACTGCTCCGCCCCGACGCCGGCCTGCCTTGCGAAGATCGTGTAGACGGCGAAGCCGACACCGCAGCCGATGAACCAGCTGTAGTCGCTGATCCAGAGGCCCTCGCCTACCCAGCGGGGCACGAGGACCGACGCGACCGAGACCAGACCGGCGAGAATCACGGACCGGACGGCGACGGGGTTGTAGCCCTTGCGGTAGTAGTACGCGCCGTCCTTGTCGAGTGTGAACAGGTCGTCGACGACCACTTTCTGCCGGCGGATCAGGTAGAAGTCCGCGATCAGGATGCCGAACAGCGGGCCGATCAGCGCACCGAGGATGCCCAGCGTGTAGTGGATCGCCGTGTCGTTGTTGTACCAGTTCCACGGCGTCAGGAGCACCGAGCCGACGGCCGCGATCATGCCGCCCATCCGCCAGCTGATCTTCTGCGGGCTGACGTGCGAGAAGTCGAACGCCGGCGAGATGAAGTTCGCGACGATGTTGATGCCCACGGTCGCGGTGACGAAGGTGGCCGCGCCCAGCAGGATCGCGAAGGTGCTGTCGATCCGCTCCACGGTCTTGATCGGGTCCGTCAGAAGTTCGCCGTACACCGGAACCGTGGCGCCCGCGGTGAGCACGGTGAGCAGCGAGAAGAAGACGAAGTTGATCGGCAGGCCCCAGAAGTTGCCCTTCCGCACGCTCTGGAAACTGCGGCCGTAGCGGGCGAAATCGCCGAAGTTCAGCATCGGGCCGGAGAAGTACGAGACGACGAGGGCGATCGCGCCCAGCATCGTGCCGATCGTGGCCCAGCCGGACAGACTGTGGTTCGACAGGTTGAGATCGATGGTGAAGTCGGACTTGACCAGCAGGTAGGCGCAGAGCAGCAGCATCGTCACGTAGACGGCCGGACCGGCCAGGTCGATGAACTTCCGGATGCTCTCCATCCCGCGCCAGAAGAGCGCGGCCTGGGCGACCCACAGGATCGCGAAGCTGACGTAGCCGAGTACCGAGAGCCCCAGGAAACCGTGCACATCCGCCTCCGCCCACGGGCCGAGGCCGGGCCAGAGCTTGAGGAAGACGATGTTCAGCGACTCCGCGGCCAGGAAGGTCTGTACGCCGTACCAGGCGACAGCGATCAGGCCGCGAATGATGGCGGGGATATTCGCGCCCAGTACGCCGAAGGAGACCCGGCTGATCACCGGGTACGGAACTCCAGTGACCTGGCTCGGTTTCGCGACCAGGTTGCAGAAGAATTGCACGATGCAGATTCCGGCGATCAGGCAGACGAATACCTGCCAACCGGTCAGGCCGAGCGCGAACAAGCTGCCCGCGGTGAGATAACCGCCGACGCTGTGCACGTCGGACATCCAGAACGCGAAGATGTTGTAGCTGCGCCAGGTCTGCTGCTTCAGCGGCGCGAGGTCCTCGTTCGTCAGTCGCGGATGGTAGTCGCGCTGCGTGGCGTGGGCCTGCGACGGATAGCCGGCCGCTTCGACGATGTCACCGGGCGCGCGGGGTTCGGGCACCATGCTGTACTCCTCCGGCCTGGGCCGCGGGCGGATCGCGCGACCAGTGAACCGAAGTTAGGAATAGCGTGTTTCGCGGAATGACGTCCACGGTGAACGCCCGGTTTCCCTTCAAATATAGGAAAAGCGCGCAAATATAGGAAACCGGTGTCAGGCCGGGTCGGCGAAGCATTCCGGGTCGTCGGCGAACTCCGAGATCGCGCTCTTCAGATGCGCGTAGTGCCGCTCCGACTCGGCGATCAGCGTCTCGGTGTCACGGGCGACGTACGCCGCGATCAGCCGCTCGTGGTCCGCGTGGAAACCTGCCCGCTCGTGCGCCGGGACCCGCGACATCGGCCGGGCCGGCTCGGTGATGTTCCACGCCGTTTCGTACATCCGGATCAGCCGGTGCATTCCCGACGGCTCGATCAGCGCGAAGTGGAACCGGCGGGTCGCGGCGGCGTACTCACGGTCACCCGCGGCGCTCGCATCGGCCAGCGATCCATGGGTGTCCCGGATCCGGTCGTGGTCGACCGCGGTCGCGTTGACGGCCGCCGCGCGCAGGGCCGCGGACTCCAGTGCCTGGCGTACGTCGTACAACTCGCGGAACTCGAGGAAGGTCAGCTTGGCCACGCGATACCCGACGTGTGGGCGATGCTCGACCAGCCCTTCCCCGAACAAGGTCTTCAGCGCCTCACGGACCGGAATGGCACTGACGCCGAAGAACGCCGCCACCTCGTCGATCGGCACCGACGTCCCGGGCGGCTGATCACCGGTCAGGATGGCGTGCCGCAGATCGCTCTCGACCGGCGGCATCTCCCCCGCCGCAGCAGCGGTCCGCACAAGTCGCGACGTGAAGTCCGACGATCTACGCATCCCCGGACGATAAGCCGCACCCGAACCACCTGTCGAGCAAGTGGAACAGGCCGCCCCGCACGCGTGCGGGGCGGCCTCGCGCTACCAGATGCGGACGCGGTCCTCGGGGGATAGCCACATGCCGTCGGAATCGGTTGTTTTGTAGGTGTTGTGGAATGCGTCGATGTTCTTCACCACCGCGTTGCAGCGGAACTCCGGGGGTGAGTGGGGGTCGATGGTGAGGCGGCGGGCGGCTTCTTCGGGGCGGGTCTTGGTGGCCCAGGCGTGCGCCCAGGCGGCGAAGAAGCGTTCGCTGCCGGACTGGTCGTCGGTGTCGGCGCCGTCCAGGGACAACTGGTAGGCGACGTACGCGATGGACAGTCCGCCGAGGTCACCGATGTTCTCGCCGAGGGTGAGCTTGCCGTTGACGTTCTGGCCGGGAGTCTCGGCCGGCTCCAGCGCGTCGTACTGCGCGACGAGTTGGCCGGTGCGCTGCTCGAAGGCCGCGCGGTCCGCGTCGGTCCACCAGTCGTTCAGGTTCCCGTCGGCGTCGTACCGCGAGCCCTGGTCGTCGAAGCCGTGGCCGATCTCGTGGCCGATCACCGCGCCGATCGCGCCGTAGTTGGTGGCGTCGTCGGCGACCAGGTCGAAGAACGGCGGCTGCAGGATGCCGGCCGGGAAGACGATCTCGTTCATCCGCGGGTTGTAGTACGCGTTGACCGTCTGCGGCGTCATCCGCCACTCGTTCCGGTCGACCGGCTTGCCGAGTTTGGCGAGGTCCCGCGCGGTCTCCACCGCGACCGAGCGGCGGACGTTGCCGAACAGGTCGGCCGGGTCGATCTCGAGCGCCGAGTAGTCCTTCCACTCGTCCGGGTACCCGATCTTCGGGACGAAGGTGCCGAGCTTCTCGAGCGCCCGCTGCCGGGTGTCCGGTCCCATCCAGTCCAGCGCCTCGATCCGCTGCCGGTAGGCGGCGACCAGGTTCTGCACGAGCTCGACCATGCGGGCCTTGGCGTCCGGCGGGAAGTGCTCGGCGACGTACAGCTTGCCGAGGGCCTCACCGAGCGCCTGCTCGACCGCGCCGACGCCGCGCTTCCAGCGCTCGCGCAGCTCCGGCGCACCGGTCAGGGTCTTGCCGTAGAACGCGAAGTTCTCGTCGACGAACGCCTGGCTCAGCAGCGGCGCGGCGCTGTGCACGACCCGCCAGGCCAGCCACTCCTTCCAGCGGTCGATGTCGACCTCCTGCAGGGCGGCCGCGGCGGCGGTCAGGAAGTCCGGCTCGCGGACCACGACCTGCGCGAACGCACTCTCGGGTACGCCGGCGCCGGCCAGCCAGGTCGCCCAGTCGAAGCCGGGCGTCAGCTCCTCGAGCCCAGCGCGGTCGAGCTTGTTGTAGGTGAGCTGGACGTCCCGCTCCTTCACCCGGTCCCAGTGCGAGCCGGCGAGCCCTGTCTCCACCTCCATGATCCGCTCGGCGGCGGCGGTCGCGTCGGCCAGCCCGGCGAGCTCCAGCATCGTCGCCACGTGTGCGACGTACGCCGTCCGGATCTCGGCGAAGTTGTCCTCGCGGTAGTACGACTCGTCGGGCAGGCTGAGGCCGCCCTGGGTGAGGTGGACGATGTTCTCGTCGGACTTCTTCGCGTCGGCGTCGACCCAGTAGTGGAAGACCCCCGGCACGCCCTGCAGTTCGAGCTGTCCGAGAACGGAGACCAGCCCAGCTACGTCAGTCACGCCCGCGACCAGTGCGAGCTGCTCGGCGATCGGCTCGGCGCCCAGCCGCTCGATCGTCTCGGTGTCCATGAAGCTGCCGTAGAGGTCGGCGATCTTCCGCGGCTCGCTGCCTTCCGGGTGCCCGGCCGCGACGGTCTTCTCGACGATCGCGCGGACGTCCTGCTCGGCGGTGTCCCAGAGCGCGTGGAACGCACCGTGGATCGCCTTGTCCGCGGGAATCTCGTGCTCCGCCAGCCACGTCCCGTTCACGAACCGGTACAGATCGTCCTGCGGGCGAGCCGTTGCCGAGTCGTCGATTCCTGCTGTCATCCCTGACCCCTTGTCCCAAGTCGAGTTGCTGCCAGCGAACATACCCGGTTCGCGAATCCGCCGGTTTGAACTATCCACAGGACCGTCACGTTCTCCCGGACAAAGACCACGGATCAGGAGGACCCGCGCATGTCACACCTCGTCCGCCGGCGCACCGCCCTCGCCGGTGTGCCCGCCGTACTGCTGGGCCTGGCGAGCACCTCGGCAGCGAGCGCCGCACCGACCGCTGCCCCGGCCCCGTTCCCCACCAGGTTCGCGCTGCCGAACGGATTCCAGCCGGAAGGCATCGCGATCGCCCGCGGCACGGCGTACTTCGGTTCCCGCGCCGACGGGGACATCTACGCCGCCGACCTGCGGACCGGCCGGGGCAAGGTGATCAGCCGGGGCCCGGGCACCGGTTCGCTCGGGATGAAGGTCGACCGGTTCGGCCGCCTGTTCGTCGCCGGGGCCGCCGGCGGGAACGGGCGGGTGATCGACACCCGCACCGGCAAGGTCCTGGCCAGCTACACGTTCACCAGCGCAACGCCGACCTTCGTGAACGACGTCATCCTCGCCAAGGACGGCGCGTACTTCACCGACTCGCAGCAGCCTGTCTTCTACCGAGTCGCCGGCGCGAAGCCCGAGACGATTCCGCTCACCGGCGACTACCAGCACCTGCCCGGCAACAACGCGAACGGCATCTCGCTGACCCCGGACGGCCGCGCGCTGATCATGGTCCAGTCGTCGACCGGCTTCCTGCTCCGGGTCGATCCGCGGACCGGCGTGGCCCGGCGGATCGACATCGGTGACGCGGTGATGACGAACGGCGACGGCCTGCTGCTCCTCGGCCGCACGCTGTACGTCGTCCAGAACCGGCTGAACAAGATCGCGGTGCTCACGCTGAACCACACCGGCACGAAGGGCGAGGTGGTCGGCGAGCTGACCAGCCCGGACTTCGACGTACCGACGACCGTCGCGGTGTTCGGCAACCGGCTCTACCTGCCGAATGCCCGCTTCACCACGTCACCGACTCCCACCACGGAGTACTGGGTGACAGCAGTCGAACGCTGAACCGTTCCCGACCGCCACCGGCCGTCCTACGGTGGGCCGAAGGGGAGGAAACATGAACATCCGCAACATCACAGCCCTGATCGGGCTGCCAGCGCTCATGCTGGGCCTCGTCACGACGTCGGAAGCCGCGGCCACCGCCCCACCCGCGCAAGGCCCGGCCGTCGTCAAGCACTCCGTCGATGACGGCGGGTGCGATCGCATCCGGTTCCGATCAGCGACGGACAAGCAGTCCAAGGTCTTCCCGGCGCAGATCGACCTGCCGCCCGGATTCCAGCCGGAAGGCATCGCGATCAGCGGCAGTACGGCGTACTTCGGTTCGCTGGCCGACGGCGACATCTACGCCGCCGCACTGCGCACCGGACGCGGCAAGGTGATCAGCCAGGGACCCGGTACGCCGTCGGTCGGTCTGAAGGCGGACAACCGCGGGCGGCTGTGGATCGCCGGCGGCTCGAGCGGTACGGCGCGCGTCGTCGACATCCGCACCGGGAAGATCCTGAAGAGCTACCCGCTGACCGCCGAGCAGGCGACGTTCGTGAACGATGTCGTGCTGAGCAGGACCAGTGCGTGGTTCACGGACTCCAGCCGACCCGTCGTCTACCAGGTGCCGATCGGTCGCCACGGCCAACTGCTGAACCAGGTGCGGACCGTGCCACTGACCGGCGACTACGTGCACGATCCGGCCGGGTTCAACGGCAACGGCATCACGCTGACGCCGGACGGCCGCGCGGTGATCATCGTGCAGTCGTCGACGGGGTTCCTGTTCCGGGTCGACCCGCGGACCGGCGTCACGCAGCGCGTCGACCTGGGCAGCACGCTGATGACCAACGGCGACGGCATGCTGCTGCTCGGCCGGACGCTGTACGTCGTGCAGAACTTCTCGAACCAGGTCGCGGTGCTGCGCCTGAACCGGGCCGGGACGACGGGCACGCAAACCCGGACCATCACCGATCCGGGCTTCGACATCCCGACGACCGCGGCCGCGTTCGGGCACCGGCTCTACCTGCCGAATGCCCGGTTCAGCACCCCGCCGACGGCCACGACGCCCTATTGGGTCACGGCCGTGCGCCGCTGAAAGGTCAGCGAACGGTGCGGAGGTCGCCTCGGGCCGCGGCCTTGAGGCGGCTTCCGCACGACAGGCGCACGGAGTAGCCGGCCGGGATGTTCAGCGGCTCGCCGGTCTGCGGGTTGCGGCCGGTGCGCGGAGCGCGCATGACCCGCTCGATGCTGAGCAGACCGGTCAGCGACACCTTGTCGCCGCGCTGCACGGCCTCGGTGACGACATCGCCCAGCGCGTCGATGACCTTCTCCGCCTGGCCCCGCGGGATACCCGCCTTCTGCGCCACGCCGGCGATCAGTTCGTTCCGGTTCACGGCTCTCCTCAGACTCGGTTCAACCTTCCGATCCGCACCTTAACCGAAATGATTGTCGTTAGCGAGAAGCATCCGCATACCGGTCATAAACCATCCCTGTCGTGCCAGTGGTTCTGCCAGCGGTCGTCGATCGCGTCGGCGGCGCGCTGGTAGCGGATGTCGGTCGACAGGCGCAGCTCCGTCGACACGTTGTCGAGCGCCGCGTGGACGGTGTGCGCGGTGTGTACGACGACGTCTCCGGCCGCGTAGTCCGCGACCAGCCAGTTGGCGTCGTACTGCGTGGCCAGAGCGGGCAGGTCAGCAGTGATGGATGCAGCAGGGCGCTTCAGCCGGCCGGCAGCCTCTTCTTCGAGCACCCTGTGGTGGCTGGCCTCCAGGTAGGTCAGTCCGCCGCGGCTGACCGGGCAGTCACCCAGTGGGATCCACGCGGACAGCACCTGGTCGCTGCCGCCGCGCAGGTACACGAGGTCGTAGTGCGCTTGCGTCGCCGTACCGATGCCGTTCTCACCCGGCGCTGTCTGCCGGATGATCTTCCGGCGGTGCAGGAACGGCTCACCTCCGAGGAACCACTCGAACCAGCCCTTCAACGCCGGCTGCGCGCAGAAGGCCGCGTACTCGCGCCCCGGCACAATCTCCTCGAACAGCACCTTCCGGTACGACGCTCTGTCCGCAGCAGCCTCCGTCAACCCGAAGTAGTACTCCCGGAACGCCAATACCACCTCAGGGTCCAGCAGACCGGTCAGGAACAGGTACCCGTCCCGCTGCAACCGTGCGCGCAACTGCGCCCGATCACCCCGCTCCTCCTCAGGCACCGCAACCAGCTCACCCAACCGCCGCTCATCGAGCACATATCCGTTAGACGTCAGCACGTCTCTATTCCACCGGCGTACTGCGCTCAGCGGAATGGACACCAGCTCCGGCTTCTTGGACTCTTGTAGCCGTGCAGAACTGGTCGATCTACCTGACACCAGGCGCTGTCGAGAGCCAACTTGGACTCTTCTGCCTCGGCGCCGGCGAACAGACGCACGGCCCTGAGCCAGCGCCGGACCGAGCGCTCGGCTGTCACGCCCTCGTCTGGCTGAAAGAAGGACGCGGCCACCTGCTACATGGCCCCGACCGTCAACTGCACGAGGTACGCGCACCCGCGATGCTGTGGCTATTCCCCGGTGTTCTTCACGGCTACCGCCCCGCAACACACTGGCGTCAGGCCTGGACCCTGTTCAGCGGACCTGCGACCGAAGCACTCACCTCACTCGGACACCTCGATCCCAGCCAACCAGTCCGCCGGTACGGCGACCCGCGTCCGATCGACCGCGCGTTCACCCGCCTCCTCCGCGTCAGCACGCAGCACAACGCCGTACAGCTCACAGGAGCGCTCTACGACCTGATCGGTCAGGCTGGAACGAGTTCTGGCGACGGAGTGGCCGCTCGGCTTGCTGAGCTCGCTTGCGCGCCGATGAGCATTCAGGACTACGCCAGTGAGCTAGGACTCACCGTGAACGAGCTGCGCGACGCAGTACGCCGTACGACAGGCTCAACCCCACATGAGCTCGTCCTGAGCACCAGACTCAGCTCTGCAAAGGTTTTGCTCGCCGAGGAGGACCTGTCCGTGGCGGCCGTCGCACGGCGGGTCGGGTACGACGACCCGGCGTACTTCAGCCGCCTGTTCGCCGCCAGAGTTGGGATGTCGCCGATCGCGTTCCGGCGCTCCGGTTCGATCTCGGGGCGGATTTCCTCCCTTTGAAGGAGGCGCCATCGACTTTCCGACGTGTAAAACCATTCACTGGGGTGACGTGTTCGGGGGCCGCGCACCGATACGGTCATGGCTATGAGTGAAACGCAGCCCATCGACCCGCGACCAGTGAACCCGGCGCGACGCCCGAAGAAGCGCCGCAACTGGTTCCTCCGGACCGTCGGACTGATCGTCCTGTTGTTCGTTCTGATGCTGATCGCTGTCCCGCTCTACGCCTGGAGCCGGATCGACAAGCTCGACGCGATGCCCACCGGCGAGCGGCCGGCCGAGACCCCCGGTACGACGTACCTGATGGTCGGATCGGACGCCCGCGAGGACCTCACCCGGGCCGAGCGCGCCCGGCTGCACACCGGCGGCGACGCCGGCCCGCCGCGGACCGACTCGATCATGCTGATGCACGTCCCGAAGTCCGGCCCGACGGTGCTGATCAGCATCCCGCGCGACAGCGCGGTGAACATCCCCGGCACCGAGGGCAAGCAGAAGATCAACGCCGCCTTCAACAAGGGCCCGGCGCTGCTGATCCAGACGATCGAGAACAACACCGGGCTGCGCATCGACCACTACGTCGAGGTCGGCTTCGGCGGCTTCGCCAGCGTCATCGACAGTGTCGGCGGCATCAACATGTGCTTGCCCAAGGCAATGAAGGACAAGGACGCGCACATCGACCTGCCGGCCGGCTGCCAGGAGCTCGACGGCGTCAACGCCCTCGGCTACGTGCGGTCCCGGAAGGCCGACGGCAAGAACGACTTCGGCCGGACCGAGCGGCAGCGGCAGATGGTCGGCGCGGTCGCGAAGAAGGCCGCCTCGCCGTCGACGTTCCTGAACCCGGTGCGGTACTACAACGTCGCGACCAAGGGCGTCGACGCGCTGACCGTGGACAAGGACATGAGCCTGTTCGACTTCGTCCGGTTCGCCCGTGGCATGCAAGCGATCTCCGGCAGCAGCGGCGTCGCACTGAGCGTGCCGACCAGTGACGACAACTTCCAGCTGTGCTGCAACCGGGGTGACGCGGTGAAGTGGGACACCGCGAAGGCAAAGGCACTCTTCGACGCACTCAAGGCAGACAACACCAGCGGCCTGAAGAGCAGTTGACCGTCCTCGTCCACGCGGTGGTGAGCCTGGGGATGCTCATCGTCGTACCCCTCGGACTCACTCTCCTGCCGACGCGAACCACCAGCAACCGCTGGTGGTTCGCGTTCGCCGTTCCTGGTGCGGTAGCTCTGTGGCTGCCACGCGGTGCGGTGTCGATCGTCCTCGCGTCGATCTACTTCGTCGGCACGCTCGTCCTCATCGCACTGGCCGCACGGCACTTCTTCCAGCACAGGACCCTCAGCACGCGACAGGTGGCGCTCTACACCGCACTGGTCACGCCCTCGATCGCAGCGCTCGCACTGGTCGCCGAGCGGTCGTCTTACGAGCTGTTCGGCTTCAACCTGACCGTGCTGTCGCTGACAGTCGCCCACTTCCATTTCGCGGGCTTCGCGGCCGCACTGATGGCGTACCTCGCTGCGGATGGTCTGGCCGCGGTGAGCGTTCCGCTGGGTACTGCGATCGTTCTGCTCGGGTTCTTCCTCGGTGACCCGGTGGAGCTCGCAGGAGCCGTCGTACTGACCACAGGCATGTGGCTGGTCGGCTGGAACCTGTGGAAGCGGTCGCGGCGCACGGACCGGACGACGGCGATCCTGCTGATGGTGTCCGGCTCCGTGCTCGTGCTGACGATGCTGCTCGCCGTCAGCTGGGCACTGGGACACGTGGTGAACACGCCGTACCTACCGTTGGAGTGGATGGTTGCCACGCACGGTGTGGCGAATGCAGTTGGCTTTGGGTTGTGCGGCGTACTGGCGATGCGACGGGAAGGGTCCCGATGAAGCTGGAAGACCTGGCGGGGTTGCGGTTCACGTACGACGAAGTGGGCTCGACGCAGTACGACGAGGTGCCCGAGGGGTTCCACCGACTGGAGCACCGGGAGCGGATCGGCGACGGGGACGAGGTGTTCCAGCGGGCCGCTGACGCGTTACTGACGTGGCGCATGCACCGCGCGGCCGGCCTACTGGTCACTGCGACCGCCACACCACCGCAGGTCGGCACCGACTCGCTGGCCCGCCTCGGACCCGGCATGCTGATCCGTCGCCTCCGAACGCAGGTAGGGCTTCCAGTCCCGTGCCGGGTCGTCTGGGTCGTCAACGAACCGGACCGCATCGGCTTCGCGTACGGAACCCTGGAAGGCCACCCCGAGGCCGGCGAGGAGTCCTTCCTCATCACCCGCGACCCGGACGGCATTCACGCCACCATCCGCGCCTACAGCCGCCCGGCCACCTGGTACACCCACCTGGCCGGCCCCATCACCCGCAGGACCCAGCACTACGCCGCCACCCGCTACGTGGCAGCTCTCCGCCGTCTGGCTGCATAGCAAAGGCCCCGCAAGCTCATACCTTTGCGGGGCCGCGACCTTTGTACCGTCTCCAGCCACACCAGCGTTTGAGCGACACGCGAACAACGGGCGACAACCCGGGGTGCACTGCGAGCCGCAGTGCTGCGAGACTGTGGCGGGTGAGTCCTAAGACGTTGTCGGATCTGGTGGCGCCGGACTGGGCTGAGGCGTTGGCTCCGGTCGAAGGCACTGTGACGCAGATGGGTGAGTTCCTCCGCGGGGAGATCACCGCGGGGCGGGCCTATCTGCCGGCTGGGGAGAACGTGCTGCGAGCGTTCCACCGGCCGCTGCAACAGGTGAAGGTGCTCGTCGTCGGGCAGGACCCGTACCCGACCCCGGGACACCCGGTCGGACTCAGTTTCTCGGTGGCCCCCGACGTACGGCCGATTCCACGCAGTCTCGCGAACATCTACCGCGAACTGATGGCGGACGTCGGCGTACCGGCGCCGTCCAACGGTGACCTCACCCCCTGGGCCGACCAGGGCGTACTGATGCTCAACAGAGTGCTGACCGTGCAACCGGGCAAGTCCGGTGCGCACCGCGGCAAGGGCTGGGAGAGCGTCACCGAGCAGGCGATCCACGCGCTGGTGAACCGCGGCGGCCCGCTGGTCGCCATCCTCTGGGGCCGCGACGCCCAGACGCTCAAGCCGATGCTGGGCAGCACGCCGTACGTCGAGAGCGCACACCCGAGCCCGATGTCCGCCGACCGCGGCTTCTTCGGCTCCCGCCCGTTCAGCCGGGTCAACGCCCTCCTCGCCGAGCAGGGCGCCGAGCCAGTCGACTGGCGCCTCCCCTAACCCCTCTTTCGGCTCTTCTGTCCGATGTGTGGGGTCATGGTTGCCCCCATCCGGGGTCGTGAGACCAGGTAGTGGTGGGTCGGGATCTGGTATTGCCTGTCTCCTGCCGCCATTTCCTATCCCCAGTCTCCCCACCGCCCCGCCGTCGCTGTACGCCACACGGGCGATGGCAGTTGCGGGCTGGTCGACTGGGGAGGGTTTGGTCCGGCGGCGCGCACTTGTCTCCTAGGCCCACGCCGATCGCGCCGCTTGCCGGCGAGCCGGACGTCGACCAGAAGACGAGCGGATATCCCTTCGCGTGTGGGGTTCTCTGCTGATATGCGAGGGGAGAACCCTGGACGCGAGGGGTTATCCGTTGCTGTTGCGCGACGCGCGAGCCGGTCCGCGCCGACCGGGCGGTGGGTTGGGACAGGTTGTGGTGGGTGGGGAGCTGGTATTTCAGGTCTCACGTCACGAGTTCCTGTCTCAGGCCACCAGATCCCCCCTCCCCCCGGCGCTCCGGCCGGCCAACCCAGCCCAACCACCCGTACATGCGTCACAAGAGCCCTCTTTCCAGCGGTACGACGACGCGCCGGGACCTCGTGGTCACGGCGCGTTGTCGTGTTTCGGAAAGATTTGTTCGAATGATGCATTGCAGGATCGTTCAACAATCTCCTATGGTGAGCGGAACATCCCCTCAGCAACACCGTTCCGTCCCCGGGAGGAACCATGTGGGTTCTGCTCGCCATCGCGGTGGTGGTCGTCGGGTTCGCCCTCCGGATCAACTCGATGCTGGTCGTCACGGCGGCCGGGATCGTGGCCGGCCTGATCGGCGGACTGTCTCCGGTCAAGATCCTGAACGCGTTCGGCGACGGCTTCGCCGGCAGCCGGTCCGTCACCGTCTTCATCGTCACGCTGCCCGTCATCGGGCTGATCGAGCGTTACGGCCTGCAACACCAGGCCCGCAAGCTGATCAGCAAGCTCAAGGTCGTCACCACCGGCCGCTTGCTGGCCATCTACCTGCTGATCCGGCAAGGCACCGCAGCCCTCGGCCTGACCAGCATCGGCGGTCCCGCGCAGGCGGTCCGGCCGCTCATCCACCCGATGGCCGCCGGCGCCGCGGAACGCCGGTACGGCAAACTCCCGGAGAAGATGCAGGAGAAGATCAAGGGCTTCGCGGCCAGCGCCGACACCATCGGGTTGTTCTTCGGTGAGGACATCTTCGTCGCGATCGGCTCGATCCTGCTGATCACCGGCTTCGTCGACACGACGTACGGCCTGCACCTGGAGGCGATCGACATCGCGCTCTGGGCGATCCCGACCGGGATCTGCGCGCTGCTCATCCACGGCACCCGCCTGCTGCTTCTCGATCGCCAGCTGGACAGGCTCGCGGCCGAGGACGAGGCGGCGACGAAGGAGGCCGCGCGATGATCAAGGTCGAGTGGTTCTACTGGCTGTGCGGCATCTTCTTCGTCCTGATCGCGCTGCAGGTGTTCAACGACCGCAGCAACCCGAAGCGGGTCGGCAGCGCGGCGTTCTGGGGCATCCTCGGCGTCTCGTTCGGCTACGGCACGTTCGTGGTGAACAAGCAGGCGCCGTCCTGGCTGCTCGGTATCGCGGTGATCGGCCTGGCGGTCCTGGCCGGCTCGGGCTTCCCGGGCAAGGGCGAGGAGCGTACGACGACCCCGGCCGAGCGCGTGCACTTCGCCGACCGGTTCGGCAACAAGTTGTTCCTGCCGGCGCTGGTGATCCCGGTGGTCGCGGCGATCTTCGGGGCCTGGCTCGCGAAGGTGAAGCTCGGCGACGGCAAGCTGCTGCTGCAGACCGGATCCGCCACGATCATCGGCCTCGGCGTCGCCTCGGTCCTCGCGCTGATCCTTGGCATGGTGCTGTTCAGGCCGAAGTCTCCCGCCGTGCCGCTGCACGAGGGGCGTCGCCTGCTCGAGCACATCGGCTGGGCGGCGATCCTGCCGCAGATGCTGGCCACACTCGGCCTGCTGTTCAACGCCTCCGGGGTCGGCAAGGCGGTCGGACGCGTCACCGATCACCTGGTCCCGAAGGGCTCGCTGATCGCCGCGGTCGCCTTGTACTGCATCGGCATGGCGATCTTCACGATCATCATGGGCAACGCGTTCGCCGCGTTCCCCGTGATGACGGCCGCGGTCGGCTGGCCGCTGCTGGTGCAGCAGTTCGACGGCACTCCGGCGGTCGTGTTCGCGGTCGGCATGCTGGCCGGCTTCTGCGGCACCTTGTGTACGCCGATGGCGGCCAACTTCAACCTGGTGCCGGCAGCGCTGTTGCAGATGAAGGACCAGTACGGGCCGATCAAGGCGCAGATCCCGACCGCGATCCCGCTGCTGGGCTGCAACATCGTCATCATGTATTTCTTCGCATTCTAAGGAGTTTCATGAAGTACGCCGCCGCCTGGGCAGACATCGCCTGCGAGGTGCTCGAGACGCCGTACCCGTACGGCACGGCCCACGCGTCGAAGGGCCCGGACGACGTCGACGTGACCCCGGATCGCCTGCACCCGGCGTTCCACGGGTCCTACGACTGGCACTCCAGCGCACACATGCAGTGGTCCCTGGTCCGGTTGCTGACGCTGGCGCCGGACCAGGTCGGCGGCCGCCCGATCGAGGTACTCGACCGGCGCCTGACGCCCGAGGCGATCGCCACCGAGGCCGCGTACCTGCGGGAGCGGCCGTCGTACGAACGCCCGTACGGCTGGGCCTGGGCGGCGATGCTGGTCGCAGCCGCCCGCAAGACCCAGTGGGCAGACGCGCTCACTCCGCTCGGCGATGTCATCGCGGACCTGGTCCTCGCCTGGTTGCCGAAGCAGGCGTACCCAGTGCGGCACGGCGTACACCTCAACTCCGCGTTCGCTCTCGCGCTGCTGCACGAGGCGTACGGCGAACTGGGTCGCGCTGACGTGGTGGAGGCGATCCGGGCCCGCGCGCTGCAGTGGTTCGGCAACGACACGGCGTACGACACCCGGTTCGAGCCGTCGGGGACTGACTTCTTGTCACCTGCGCTGTCCGAGGCGGAGTTGATGCGGCGGGTGCTGCCGGACGCCGAGTTCGTCAGCTGGCTGTCCGCGTTCCTGCCAGGGCTGGGTGGCGACGCGCATCAGCACCTGCTCGAGGTGCCGGTGACGGACGACTCCGGTGACGGGCAGTTGGCGCACTTGTCTGGGCTGGCCTTGTCACGGGCGTGGCAGCTGCGGACGATCGCGCCGGCCCTTCCGAACGTTGCCGACGTGCTGCGGGCTGGTGCGGACCGTCAGGTCGATGCGGTGCTGCCGACGGTCACCGACGGGGACTTCATGTCGACGCATTGGCTGGTGTCGTTCGCCCTGCTGGCTGACCAGGCGTAGACGTACCAGTCCAGCTGCGCCACAGCTGCGCATAGCGACCACCGCTTGCCAGCAACGCCTCATGCGTCCCGGACTCGGCCACTCGCCCATGGTCGAGTACGACGATCCGGTCCGCCTGCTCAGCTTGAGTCAACCGATGTGCGACGACCAGCGTGGTCCGTCCGGCCGTAGCCGCCGCACTGGCACGCTCCAGCTCACGCGCACCGGCACTACCTGCCTCTGCCGTCGCCTCGTCCAGTACGGCGACCGGCGGGTCAGCAAGCACCAGTCTGGCGAAGGCAAGCTGCTGCGCCTGCGCACCTGTCAACGGATGGCCGCTCTCCCCCACGATCGTGTTCAAGCCGTCAGGTAGCGCACGCACCCAGGCCGAGGCGCCGACCCGGTCAAGTGCTGCTTCTACTTCCTCAGCTGTTGAAGCGGGTCGTGCCAGCTGCACGTCTTCCATGAGCGTTCCGGAGAAGACATGCACCTCCTGGCTGAGCAGGGCGACCTGGGCACGCGTCCTGTCCTCGCCCAGATCGCGCACGTCGACGCCACCGAGCTTCACAACACCCGTCGACGGCGCGAGAACACCAGCCGCGATCGCTGCCAGCGTGGTCTTCCCGGCACCACTCGCACCGACCAGGGCGACCCGTTCGCCTGGCTCCAGCCGCAGCGAGACCTCAGTGAGAACCTCAGGACCGTCGTAGTGGTGACTGATCACCTGCAGTTCCAGCGACGCGTCAGCGGGGTCCGGGCTCGCAGGTGGCTCCGGAGCCGGCTCGATCTCCAGTACGCCGGCCAGCCGCGACATCCCGGCCGCCGCTGTCTGGATCTGGTCGAACTCCATCAGTACGACGTTCACCGGGTTGAACAACCGGTGGAAGTACAGGGCTGCCGATGTCACCGCACCGATGCTCACCGAGTCCTCCCGCACCAGGAAGAACCCGGTGACCAGGATCGCCGTCAGCCCGGTGAACTCGGCATGGTTGATCCGCGACGAGAAGAAGCTGAACAACCGGAACACCGTGATCGAGATGTCCCGCGCCGTACCTGAGGTCTCCCCGATCTTCTCCAGCTGCCGATCCTCCAGCCGGTACGCACGGACCGTCGCGCTGCCCCGCAGCGACGCGATGATCGCCTCGGACCGCTCGCCCATCGCTACACGTTCCTGCTTGTAGTACGGCGCCGACCGCCGCAGGTACCACCGCAACGCCAGGTAGTACATGGGTACGGCGAGCAGACCGGCCAGACCGAGCCGCCAGTCGAGTGCGAACATCCCAGCGACAGTCAGCAGGATCGTCAACGCCGCACCGAGCACCGACGGCCCGACCTCGGTCAGCGCGGCCGCGACCGATGCCACGTCGTCACCGACCCGCGAGAGCAGGTCACCGGTACGCACCTTCTCCAGCACCGGCGCGGGCAGCTGCAGCACCCGGTCAAGCACCTGCTCGCGGATCCGCGCCAGCACGGTCTCACCGACCCGCGCGACCAGCGTCACGCCGAGAGCCGTCAGTACGCCGGCCAGCACCGCCGCCAGCCCGATCAGCAGCACGACACGCGCAATGGCCGATCGGTCGCCGCCACCGGCGATGTCGTCCACCAGCACACCAAGAGCCCACGGCGCGACCAGCCCGGCCGCACTGGCCCCCGTGATCACCAAAGCCGCGACAGCCGACAGCACCGGCAGCCGCCGGAGCTCTCGCCACAGAACGGTCCACGTCGCGCGCGGGCCCGCGATCGGCAACAGGTTCATCGCAGCACCGCCTCCTGGTAGGCCGGGTCGGACTCGGCCAGTTCGGAGTGGATGCCCTCAGCAACCACAGACCCGTCGGAGACCACCACCACCCGGTCCATCTTTCCCAGCAGCGCTGGACTGCTCGTCAACACCAGCGTGGTCCGGCCGGCTCGCTCCTCGGCAAGCCCCTCTGCCAGCAACTCCTCGGTCACCGCGTCCACCGCAGTACTCGGATCGTGCAGCACCAGCAGCGGCGGCTCAGCCAGCAGCGCGCGCGCCAGTCCGAGCCGCTGACGCTGGCCGCCGGACAACGTCTGCCCTCGGTCGGCCAATGGCCGGTCGAGTTCTTCGATCAGGTCGGCCGCACCAGCAGCCGTCATCACGCGCTCCAGCCCTGCATCTGCCAGAAGGTTGCTGCGCAGCGTTCCTTCGAACAGGTCTGTCTCGTGCCGCTCCAGCAACACGGTTCGCCGGACCGCGTCAACGTCCAGCTCTTCGAGACGAGTACCACCGACCAGCACGGAGCCGGTGTGCTTAGGTGCGCGGCCGGCGATGACGGTCAGCAGGGCGTCGGCGTCGCGCGGGTCGTAGCAGAGCACTCCCACGGACTCACCGGGTCGGAGTACGAGGGTCAGCGACGACAGAGTCCCGTGTGAAACGCCTTCCACTGCGAGGAGAGGCTGGGTTGAGTCGATAGTTGTCGAGGTGCCGGTGGTTGTTAGTGGGGGTGCCGAGAGCACCGAGGCGAGTCGCGAGGCTGAGGCGCGGGACATGGCAAGCACCTGGCTCGCGTAGCCGAGTGTGCCGACCGGCTCGGCGACGAACTGCGCCAGCCCGACCACCGTGATCAGTTCGCCGATCGTGATCCGGCCGTTCAACGCGAACCAGCCGGACACACCAGCAACCGCAGCCAGCAGCAGACCGCTCAGTGCGGTCGTCACGCCGTCCTGCAGCCCATTCGTCGACGCAGCGCGCAGTGTGGCCCGCAGCGTCGCTTCGCTCGACCGCCTGTACCGCGCGGCCGCGTTGTGCTGCGCTCCGATCCCCCGCAACGTCCGCAGCCCGCTGACCAGGTCCGTCGCCAGTGCGGTCGTCTGAGCAACCGCCTCCTGCTGACTCGACGTACGACGCGTCAGCAACGGCGAGAGCGCCTGAATCCCCAGCACCAGCAGCGGTACGCCGATCAGCACGCCGAGTCCCAGCGGTACGTCGACCAACAGCAGCGACACCGACGACACGATCAACGCCGTACACGCCGCTGCTCCCATCGAGACGGCCCGCATGACCAGTGCAGCCTTCTCAGCGTCCGAGGTGGCGATCGACAACAGCTCCCCCGACCGCAGCCCGGTCCGGTGACCACGTGGGTCCAGCACGCGCTGCGCGATCTCCAGCCGGAGCAGGTGCGTCTCGTACTCGATCGCCCACACCACCTGTCGCGCACCGGTCTTCCAGGCGTTCGACAGGACGGCGAACAGCACGACCATCATCAGCACGCACCAGAGCAGCGGCTGGACGCGGCCGGTCGCCACCGCACGGTCCACGAAGATCCCGATCGCGACCGGTACCGCCGCCTCGGTCGCCTGGTGCAACGAGAGCACCAGCACCCCCGCGGTCATCCGGCCCCGATGCCGCCGAATCGCCCGCCTCAACAGCTCCCCAGTGGCCATAGTTAGGCAACCCTAACTCAACAGAGCCGTTGACACCCGAGCTCGTCCGCCGTACGGTCTCGGGCTAATAGGAAACTTTCCTAACAGTTCGGATCTTCAGCGCGGCGAGTACCCGCGGGCGGCGAAGGGAGGCAGGGTTGGCTCATGGCAACGACACCCGGAACGCCGCGCCTGCTGCGCGCGATGAACGACCGCGCCGCCCTGGACCTGCTACTCAGCCAGGGACCACTCTCCCGCACCACGCTGGGCAACCTGACCGGGCTGTCCAAGCCGACCGCGTCTCAGCTGCTCGCGCGGCTGGAGGCTGCCCGGCTGGTCCGCCCGAGCGGTACCACCGCCGGCCGCCCCGGCCCGAACGCGCAGCTGTACGAGATCAACGGCGGCATCGCGTACGTCGGCGGGCTGGACGTCACGCCGACCCGGATCCGTGCCGCCATTGCGGACCTGGCCGGCAACGTGGTCGGCCACTACGAGCTGGCCACCCCGGGCCGCAGCGCCAAGGGCACGGTCGACCGTGTGGTCAAGGCGATCGAGGGCGCGGCCGGCGAGGCGGGCCTGAGCCGTGAACGCCTGCACCGGGTCTCGATCGGCACGCCTGGCGGTTTCGACCCGACGACTGGCCGACTGCGGTACGCGACCCACCTGCCGGGGTGGCACGCCCCGCACCTGCTCGAAGAGCTGGCCGCGGCGATCGCCGTACCGCTGGAGGTCGAGAACGACGTCAACCTGGCCGCCATCGCCGAGCAGCGGGTCGGCCACGCCCGGGAGCACGACAACTTCGTGCTGCTCTGGGGCGAGGAAGGCATCGGCGCGGCGATCGTCATCAACGGCCGTCTGCACCGCGGCGCGACCGGCGGTGCCGGCGAGGTGGCGTTCCTGCCGCTTCCGGGTACGCCGCTGGTCCGCAACGTCGGCCGCAACAACGCCGGCGGTTTCCAGGAACTCGCCGGCGGCGAACCGGTCCTGGAGCTCGCCCGTGAGCACGGCCTGAAGGCCCGTACGCCGGAGGCCGCGATCGCGATCGCGCTGCAGACCGAGGGGGCGGGCGACGCCGTACTGAACGAGTTCGCGCACCGGCTCGCAGTCGGTCTGGCCGCGATCGTCGCGGTCGTCGACCCGGAGCTGATCGTGCTGGCCGGTGGCGTCATCACCGCGGGCGGCGAACGCCTGCGCGGCCTGGTCCAGGACGAGCTCGCCGATCTCGCCGTACCGCGGCCGCAGCTGTTGATGACCGCGATCAGCACCGACCCCGTGCTCTCCGGAGCACTGCAGTCCGCACTGAGCACCACCCGCGACGAAGTCTTCGACACGGCGGGTCCACCAATTACCTAGTAGGAGAATGGATGCCTAGCTTCACCCGTGCCGTCATCGGCACCGCCGCAGTCGCCCTTCTGGCGACGGCCTGCACCGGAACCTCGAGCACACCGCAGGCCAACGACGATGCCACGAAGGACGTGAACCTCACCTTCTGGCACGGATGGAGCGCCCCCAGCGAGGCGGCCGCCATCGACGCCAATGTGAAGGCGTTCGAGGCGAAGCATCCGAACATCCACGTGAAGGTCGTTGGCAACATCAACGACGACAAGATCAAGCAGGCGTTGCGGGCCGGCGGAGCGAACGCGCCGGACGTGGTGTCCTCGTTCACCACCGACAACGTCGGCACGTTCTGCGCGTCGAACGTGTTCAGCGACCTGAAGCCGTTCCTGGACAAGTCCGGCATCGACCTGGACAAGACGTTCCCGAAGCCGCTGCAGGACTACACGCAGTTCCAGGGAAAACGCTGTACTTTGCCGCTGCTGAACGACGCGTACGGCCTGTACTACAACAAGACCGCCTTCAAGGCCGCCGGGATCACCGCGCCGCCGAAAACGCTGTCCGAGTTCGACGCGGTCGCGAAGAAGCTCACCAAGGTCAAGGGCGACACCTACAGCCAGCTCGGTTTCATGCCGAACTTCCACGGCTACGAGTCGACCACCACACACTTCGCCGCGCTGTGGAACCCGACGTACTTCACGCCCGACGGCAAGTCCAACCTGGCCAAGGATCCTGCCTTCGCCAGCATGCTGACGTGGCAGAAGGGCCTGGTCGGGCAGCTCGGCGGGTTCGCGAAGCTGGAGAAGTACCGCGCGACGTTCGGTGACGAGTTCGGTGCGAAGAACCCGTTCCACACCGGGCAGGTCGCGATGACGATGGACGGCGAGTGGCGGCTCGGCATGGCACGCGAGGCCGGGGTGAAGTTCGACATCGGCGTCGCGCCGTTCCCGGTGCCCGACGACCAGGCCGACAGCTACGGCAAGGGCTACCTGTCCGGCACCGTGATCGGGATCGCCGGCACCAGCCAGAAGCAGAACGCGGCCTGGGAGCTGGTGAAGTTCATGACCACCGACACCGACGCCGTGGTGAGCTTCGCGAACGCCATCCACAACGTGCCGTCGACGCTGGACGCGATCAAGTCCCCGAAGCTCACCGCGGACGAGAACTTCAAGACCTTCCTCGGCATCGCCCAGCACGAGAAGAGCAACACCACCCCGGCCAGCCCGAACGGTGGCGCCTACCAGCTCACGCTGCAGGACTTCGGCTACGCCTACGAAGCCGGCAAGGTCACTGATCTGGCCGCCGGTCTGGCGAAGACCGACGAACAGATCGACAAGGATCTGGCCCAGGCGAAATGACCACGCTTCGGCAGAAACACCGTCGCGAGACCGCCCGCACGCTGGCCTTCCTGTCACCGTGGCTGATCGGCGTCAGCGTCTTCTTCCTGTACCCGCTGGTCTCGACCGTCTACTTCAGCTTCATGAAGTACGACGGGTTCACGCCGCCGACCTGGACCGGTCTGAAGAACTGGCAGTACGTCTTCACCGACTACCCGTTCTTCTGGCCGGCACTGCGGAACACCCTGTGGCTGGTCGTCGTCATGGTCACGCTGCGGGTCCTGTTCGGACTCGGGATCGGCCTGCTGATCACCAAGGTGAAGACCGGCGCCGGCTTCTTCCGTACGGCGTTCTACCTGCCGTATCTGGCCCCTCCGGTCGCGGCGACGATGGCGTTCGCGTTCCTGCTCAACCCGGGCACAGGTCCGGTGAACAACATCCTCGGCAGCATCGGACTGCCACAGCCCGGCTGGTTCAACGACCCCAGCTGGTCGAAGCCGGCGCTGACCATGCTGGCGTTGTGGGGCATCGGCGACCTCATGGTGATCTTCATGGCGTCACTGCTCGACGTACCGCAGGAGCAGTACGAGGCGGCTTCACTGGACGGAGCCGGTGCGTGGCAGCGGTTCCGGTTCGTGACGCTGCCGAACATCTCCCCGATCGTCCTGTTCGCGGTCGTCACCGGTGTCATCCAGACGATGCAGTACTACACGCAGCCGCTCGTCGCAGGGAAGGTCGCCAGTGGCGTGATCGGCGGAGCAGGTCAGCAGTTCGAGCCCGGATACCCGGAGAAGTCCACGCTGACGTTGCCGCAGCTCGTGTACCACCTGGGCTTCCAGCGCTTCGACACCGGCGGAGCCTCGGTGATCGCCCTCGTGCTGTTCGCACTGGCCATGGTGTTCACCGTCTTCCTGATGCGCTCCATGACTGAAAGGAGTGCCGCATGACCGCGACCGCCATCAGCTCGCCGGTCACGCTGACACCGGCTGCCCGCACAGCACGCCGTACGCGCTTCCTGCACTGGGTCGGCGTACATTCACTCGCCATCGCCGCCGCACTGTTCTTCGTGCTGCCGTTCGTGTTCATCTTCCTCACTGCGTTGATGAGCGACCAGCAAGCGCTCACCCGCGACCTGTGGCCGGACAGCTGGCACTGGGAGAACCTGCGGACCGTCTGGGAGACACCAGGCTTCCTGACCTGGTGGAAGAACACCCTGCTGTACGCCGGACTTGGCACAGCGCTCACGTTGTTGTCGAGCATCCCGGTCGCCTACGCGCTGGCCCGCTTCAAGTTCCGCGGCCGGAACGTGGTACTGATGCTGGTGATCGCGACGATGATGCTGCCGCCACAGGTGGTGATCGTGCCGATGTACCTGTTCTGGGCCAAGCAACTCCACCTCTCCGGCACGCTGTGGCCGCTGATCATCCCGATGGCGTTCACCGACGCGTTCTCGGTGTTCCTGCTGCGGCAGTTCCTGCTGACGATTCCGAAGGACTACGTCGACGCCGCCAAGGTGGACGGCTGTGGTGAGTTCAAGGCCCTGGTCCGGATCGTGCTGCCGATGGCCAAGCCGGCGATCGCCGCAGTGGCCCTCTTCCAGTTCTTCTACTGCTGGAACGACTACTTCGGCCCACAGATCTACGCCAGCGAGAACCCGGCCGCCTGGACGCTCAGCTACGGCCTGGAGTCCTTCAAGGGCGCGCACCACACGAACTGGAACCTCACCATGGCAGCAACCCTGCTGGTGATGGCGCCGGTCATCATCCTGTTCTTCTTCGCGCAAAAGGCCTTCATCGAAGGCGTCACACTGACAGGGGTCAAGGGATGAAGCTGACAGTTGTTGGTGGCGGGTCCACCTACACGCCCGAGCTGGTCGACGGGTTCGCGCGGTTGCGGGACACGTTGCCGGTGTCGGAGCTGGTGCTTGTCGACCCGGTGGCCGACCGGCTCGAACTGGTCGGCGGTCTGGCGCGGCGCATCTTCGCCAAACAAGGACATGCCGGCCGGGTGATCACCACGTCCGACCTGGACGCGGGGATCGACGGCGCGGACGCCGTACTGCTGCAACTGCGGGTCGGTGGACAGGCTGCACGGAACGAGGACGAGACGTGGCCGCTGGAGTGCGGTTGTGTCGGTCAGGAGACCACAGGTGCCGGCGGTCTCGCGAAGGCGCTCCGGACGGTACCTGTCGTGCTGGACATTGCCGAGCGAGTACGGCGTACCAACCCGGACGCGTGGATCATCGACTTCACCAACCCGGTCGGGATCGTCACGCGGGCTCTGCTGTCCCACGGGCACAAGGCAGTCGGGCTGTGCAACGTGGCGATCGGGTTCCAGCGCCGGTTCGCCGCGATGCTGGGCGTCACACCGGAGGAGGTGTCGCTCGACCACGTCGGGCTGAACCACCTCACCTGGGAGCGCGCAGTCCGCGTCAACGGTGAGGACGTCCTGCCCCAACTGCTATCCAAGCACCTGGGCGAGCTGTCGGATGACCTACACCTCCCGCCGGATCTGGTGCAGCAGCTGGGCGTCGTGCCGTCGTACTACCTGCGCTACTACTACGCGCACGACGCCGTGGTGCAGGAGCTGCTTACAAAGCCGTCCCGAGCCGCTGAGGTCGCTGCACTCGAGAAAGAGCTGTTGGACATGTACGCCGACCCGCAGCTCGACGAGAAGCCTGCACTGCTTGAGAAGCGCGGCGGCGCGTACTACTCGGAGGCGGCCGTCGCACTCGCGTCGTCGCTGCTGAACGACACCGGCGACGTGCAGGTCGTCAACACTCTCAACAACGGCACGTTCCCGTTCCTGGCCGATGACGCTGTCATCGAAGTGCCGGCCACAGTCAACGCACAGGGCACGAAACCGGAGCCGGTGTCCCCACTGGAGCCCTTGTACGCCGGACTGGTCGCACACGTGACGGCGTACGAGGACCTGGCACTGGAGGCTGCCGTGAAGGGTGGACCCGAGCGCGTGTTCCAAGCTCTGCTGGCGCATCCACTGGTCGGGCAGATCTCCATCGCACAGGAGCTGACGGACAAGCTGCTGGCGCACAATAAGGACTACCTCCCGTGGGCGCGCTAGTCCCAGGCGGTGTTCTCGCCTTCGACGCCGGCAACAGCAAGACCGACGTCGCCCTCGTCGCCGCCGACGGGACAGTACTCGGTACGGCGCGTGGCGGCGGGTTCGAACCGCAGCGGATCGGCGCCGCGGCCGCTGTGGACGGACTGGAACCACTGGTCCGAGCTGCGGCGGCCGCGGCCGGGCTGCATGTCGGCGACGTACCGCTGGTTCAGCAGATCTCGGCGTGCCTGGCGAACGCCGACCTGCCCATCGAGGTCGAGCAACTGACCGCTGCCTTCGAGGACCGCGGTTGGGCCGAGGCGGTGTACGTCACCAACGACACCTTCGCCCTCCTGCGCTCCGGGGTGGACGAGCCGCGTGGTGTCGCGGTCGTGTGCGGCGCGGGCATCAACTGCTCCGGAATGCTGCCGGACGGGCGGACCGCTCGGTTTCCCGCACTGGGCAAGCTGACTGGCGACTGGGGTGGCGGAGCACAGTTGGCCGAGGAGGCGTTCTGGTCGGCGTCACGGGCCGACGACGGCCGCGGTCCGGCCACCGCACTGCTCGCTGCACTGCCGATGCACTACGGGATGCCGTCGCTGACCGCGGTCATCGAGGCGTTCCACTTCGGCGAGCTGCCTGCCGAACGGCAGTTGGAAGCCGCGCCGGTGCTGTTCCAGGTCGCGGCCGCGGGCGACATCGTTGCCCTGGGCATCATTCAGCAGCAGGCCGAGGAGATCGTCGCCATGGCCCTGAGCGCGCTGCGGCGGCTCGACCTGCTCGGCGAGCGAGTCACCGTAGTCCTCGGCGGCGGCGTGCTGACGGCGGGCCACTCGGTCCTTCTCGACCGGGTCACGAAGCTGCTCGCCGACGTTGCCCCGAAGGCGATCCCGCGCGTGGTCGACGTACCGCCGGTGGTCGGCGCGGCCCTGCTCGGTCTTGACCACACAGCCGCCGGAACGAGCGCTCAGGAACGGTTACGGACCGCGTTCGCGCCGCCACCGGCTGCTTGATATTGCAGACCTGTTTCATTGGAATCCGATGCAAACTCCCGAGTGCGGTGTGGCGTCCCACCAGTAGGACCACATCCACTCGGGAGGTCGATGATGATTCGCAGGATCATTGGTCTAGGTAGCACGACAGCACTCGCGGTCACCGCACCGCTGCTTCTCACCGGCGCCGCTCCGGCCAACGCCGGCACCACCAGTACCACCGCCAGTACCACCGCCAGTTGCAGCAACCTGGCGTCCGCAACAAACATCTCGGCGGCGTCGTACGCCGACCGACTCGTCCGCGCTTGGGGCAGCGGTGCGACCGCGACCGCCAACTGCTACGCGTCGACGGCCACCACGCGCACGCTCTACGGACAGGCCCTGCCGGGCGGGATCCACTGGCGGCGCGTCTCCACCGAGGGCGCCGCGGGGACGATCTACGTGACGTACCACGACGACGCACGCGGCGGGAGTCTCACGATCGGCGTACAGAACGTCGGCCTGCGCGCGGCGGACGGCTGGCACGCGGCGTACACCGCCAAGTTCAGCGGCGAGCCGAAGGCGTGGGACGCGGTCCAGTGGTCGGACAACCTCGTCCGGGCCTGGGGACGCGGCGACGCGAAGTGGACGGCGTACTACGCCACGCCGACCGCCGTACGGGAGCTGCACAAGGTCGCCGCGAAGGGCGGACCGCACTGGACCCGGATCGCCACCGAGGGCGCGGCCGGTACGACGTACGTGACGTACCGGAACGATGTCACCCGACACACGCTGGTGATCGGCGTCTCGAACATGGGCCTGTCACAGGGCGACGCACACGCGGCGTACACGGTGCGGTACCACTGATCGCTTGAGCTCGACCTGCTTAGATGTAATCATGATTACATGAGTACGCAGACCGAGCAGGAGAAGGTGCGGGGCTGGCTGACCGGACGGTTGCCGGGCGACTGGTTCGAGGGTGAGACCGAGCTGGAGATCGACCGGGACGAGATCCTGATCGTCGGCCGGATCCCCGCACCCGAGCAGAACAAGGACGTGAGCGCGGCCGAGCGCTCCGCCGCCGAGGACGGCCGGATCAAGCAGTTCCGCGAGGACACCCGCGAGCGCCGGATCGAGATCGCCCGCGAACTCGAGCACGCCACCCGGCGGAAGGTCGCCTGGGGTGTGCGCTGCGGCGAGACCAGGACCGTCTTCACCTCGCTGTCCGCGCCGGTGATGACGCGTCTCCGCCAACCCGAACGCCAGGTCCTCGACACCCTCGTCGACGCCGGCGTGGCCCGCTCCCGCAGCGACGCCCTCGGCTGGTGCGTCAAACTCGTCGCCCAGCACAGCGAAACCTGGCTGGCCGACCTCCGCGAGGCCATGACAAAGGTCGAAGAGGTCCGCAAAGCCGGCCCCGACAACAACTAACAGGTGCGGCTCGGCGATCGGCAGCTCGACAGGTAGAGCAGCAGCGAGACGCTGTACGCGCGGACACGTTCACGCTCAGGTGCACTACCCGTCCACCTGACACATCCTGTCGAGCTGCAGATCACACGCAGCTGCCGACCACCTTCGCTCACAGGCGACGGGCGGCAACCCGGTTGGATTGCCGCCCGCCTGAGGAGAACTGCCTCGGTGTGAACTCCTTGGTTACTGGCCCTGCTGCCAGTTGCCGTTCTGCGGGGTGCCGTTGGACCAGTTGCCGGGCGCTGCGTGCGCGGCCGGGTGCTGCTCGGGCTGAGTGGGCTGGGTGGGCTGCTGGTAGCCGCCCTCGTAGTTGCCCTGGTACTCGCCCTGGTAGCCGCCCTGCTGCGGGTACGCCGCCGTGCCGTTGTCCATGCCGCTCTGCGCGGCCGGCTTGACCATCTTGTCCTTGTCGAACAGGTTGCTCAGTGCCCGGCCGGCCATCTCGCGGCCCCCGAGGCCGAAAGCGAGACCGAGAGCAAGCGCGGCGCCCGCGAGGACGATCAGCAGCGTGTTACCGGTGAGCTGGACCGCGACACCGAGCTGGGTCAGCGCGGCGAACGCGGCGTACACGAGAACGGCGTACCGGGCCACCTTGGCCAGGGTCTCGTTGCCGGTCGCACCGCGGATGACGGCGGCCAGGAAGTTGGCGAACAGCGCCGCCAGGCAGACGATCACGATCGCGGCGAAGATCCGCGGGATGTAGGCGAGCATGTCGCTCATGAAGTTCGAGATCTCCGGTACGCCGAGTGCGGAGGCGAACATCGTGAAGCTGATCAGGAAGACGAACCAGAACACGACCTTGCCCAGCATCGCCGAAGCGGTCAGTCCCGTGCCCGACCGTTGCAGGACACCGGAGACGCCGGCCCGTTCCATCCAGCCGTCGAAGCCGACCCGGCCGAGCAGCCGGCCGACGAGATTGCCGAGAATCTTGGCCACGAAGTAGCCGACGACCAGGATGACCAGGCCGCCCAGCAGGTTCGGGATGAACGACAGCAGTTTGCTGAACGCATCCTCGAACGGTTGGGTGAAGTCGATTGCTAACGCTGACATCGGATGTTCCTTCCGGACTGGCCCGCATCCGCTGTCGGCACATGACTGCACCAACCCCGGCACGGGCGGATGCAGTGGTGTCCAGTATGACTCGTACCCTCAGATGCCTTGGGCAAACAGATTTGCAGGCGCGGCGGGCAACGAAAAGTGTTTGCGTAAGGCAATCACTATCGCGGTACTTCGCTGCTTACCCCTGCCGACTGAACCGCTTCAGGCGTTTGCGATCCTGTACCTATGAACGATGTCGTGATCCGCCGCGCCACCGCTTCCGACGTTGCCGCGATCGTCGCGATGATCGCCGACGACCAACTCGGCGCCACCCGCGAGTCGCTCGACGACCTGACGCCGTACCTGGCGGCGTTCGAGCAGATCGATGCCGATCCCAACCAACTGCTGGTAGTTGCTGATCGCAACGACGATGTGATCGGCACGCTCCAGCTCACGATCATCCCCGGCCTGTCCCGCCGCGGCTCCACCCGCGGCCTGATCGAGGCCGTCCGCGTCGCTGCCCCCGCCCGCGGCTGCGGCCTCGGCAGCACTCTCGTCCGCTGGGCCGTCGAAGAATCCCGCATTCGCGGCTGCACCCTGGTCCAACTCACCTCGGACAAATCCCGCACCGAAGCCCACCGCTTCTACACCAACCTGGGCTTCACCAACTCCCACGAAGGCTTCAAACTCAAGTTCAGCTGACCCGATCCGAGGACGCCGACCAGGTGTTGCAGGCAGCCGGGGATTTGGCCTTGAAAGCGGCCGCGGCCCACGCGGAGCTGCTCTCGCGCGATCCGTGGTCCCGCGGGGGCGACGCCGGGTCGTCACCGGAGGACGCAGCCCACAGGTAGGAACTGAACCGGTCGCCGTACAGGTCGAGAGACGTCTGGTTGGCGCCGAAGAAGGCCGCACCGAAGCAGGACGCCTGCAGTTCGAGGCGGCGCGACGGCTCGAGGACGGCGGCGCCGGTGATCTCTCCCCATCGATCGTCGTAGTACGTCGAGATCCCGACGAGCTGCTGTACGTGGTGCCCGAACTCGTGCGCCATCGTGAACTCGAGGTACACCTGCGCGACCACGTGGTCGTACTCCTCGTCCTCGACGAGCTCGTCCCAGTCGAGATAGATCCCTGAGTCCGCCGGGCAGTAGTACCCCTCGCTCTGCTTGCCGAAGGTGCCGCACGCCGTCTTCGATCCCTGGTTGATGGCGTACACGGCCGCCGGCCGGAACTTGACACCCGCACGCGCTACCACGGGCTTCCAGGCTCGCTGGAGACAGCCAAGGATCGCGTTCATGTACTGCTGCACGGCCTTCTGCGATCGCAATGCGATATCCGGCAGCTCACATGCGACGGCCGGAACCTCTCCCGCGGAGTAGATCTTGTTGCGGACCAGGTGCTTCTGCCCCCGCACGCTGTACGTCGGAGTAGCCGGCGCCTTGCTCGGCACAACCCTCGGCTTCGGACTCGACGTCACACTCGGCTTCGGACTCGGCGTCGGTGTCGCACTCGGACTCGGGGTCGAGGTCGGGGTCGGGGTCGCGGTGGGGGTCGTCTCCGGCGCGGCGACCTGTCGAGTACAGCCGCAGGCCAACACCACGGCGACGAACACTGCCACCACACGCGCCGTACGACGCATCTCAGCTCACCCACTCCGCGGGTGCGGCCCACGTGTTGCAGACCGCCG
Source organism: Kribbella soli (assembly GCF_004331345.1). Classification (GTDB taxonomy): domain Bacteria; phylum Actinomycetota; class Actinomycetes; order Propionibacteriales; family Kribbellaceae; genus Kribbella; species Kribbella soli. Next base: position 453,756 of record NZ_SJJZ01000004.1, read on the forward strand.
GAGACTTGGCCGCGAAGGCATCGTCGGTCCACGAGGTGTTGCTCGCGCGCGATCCGTGGTCCCGGACACCATCCGGCTGGCCGTCGTCGCCGCGGTGCGCAGCCCGGCGGTACGCGTTGAGCCTGTCGTCATACAGGTTCAGGGATGCCTGGTTGGCGCCGAGGAACGCGGACGCGAAGCAGGACGCCTGGAGTTCCTGACGGCGCATCTGCTCGAGGCGAGTCGCGCCGGTCGTACGGTCCCATCGATCGTCGAAGTACTGCGAGATCCTGACGAGCCTCTGCACGTGGTGCCCGAACTCGTGCGCCATCAGGTACTGGATGGTGATCTGCGCCGCCACGGGGCCGGTCCCTTCATCCTCGACGAGCTGGTCCCAGTCGAGATAGATCCCCGAGTTCGCCCTGCAGTAGTACACGTAGTCCTCCTTGCGGAAGATCCCGCAGGCCGTCTTCGATCCCTGGTTGACGGCATACGTGACCGCAGGCACGAACTTGACGCCCGCACGCACGACCAGCGGCTTCCACGCCCGCTGGAGACAGTCCAGGACCGCGGTCGAGTACTGCTGCACCGCCTTCTGCGACCGCACCGCGATATCCGGCAAGCTGCATGCCACCGCCGGAACCTGTCCCGCCGAGTAGATCTTGTTGCGGAGCAGGTAGATCTCCTCCTGCGTCCGGTACGTCGGGGTCGCCCGCACCGGACTCGGCGCAACTCTCGGCGTCGGCGTCGTACTCGCGCCAGAGGACGCCGGGTCCGAGAGCGCTCCATTCGTCCACGAGCACCCACCGGCAATCGCCACAAGCAGCCCAACGACCCCAATCAGAGCTGCGCGCCGCACGATCAAGTCACTCGCTTCGCGGTGTCCACCGGCGTCTCCAGCGCAACCGTCCGCCCGGGCATCAGCTCACCTTGGCGGCGGGGGCGGTGAAGGTGTTGCAGACTTTGGGGTCGGCGGAGTTGAAGGCGGGTTCGGACCACGCCCAGTTGCTCTTCCGCGAGCCGTGGTCGCGGATCTTGTCCTCGCTGTACTCGTCGCCGGAGTGCTGCGCTTCCCACCGCCAGACCTGAAGCTTGTTGCCGGACAGGCCGAGCGACTTCTTGTTGGCGCCGAGGAAAGCCGCGCCGAAGCAGGTCGCCTGCAGCTCGCGGCGACGCGCCCATTCGAGCTTCATCGCCTTCGAGTTCGTCCAGCCCTCGCGCGAGAACGACGCCGTGATCATCTCGGTCATCTGCTGGATGTGGTGCCCGTACTCGTGCGCCATCGTGTCGAGCATCCACACCCGGGCAGCGAGCGGCTCGTCCTTGTAGTACTTGAGATCGTTCTTCCAGCTGATGTTGATGCTCTCGTCGTCGCTGCAGTAGTACGCGGTGTCCGACTCTCCGGTGCAGTCCTCCTCGGTGCCGACCTGGCTGGTCTGCAGCTTCAGCTTCGGCGGCCGGAAGTCGTAACCGGCCTTCGTCACCAGCGGCCCCCACGCGTTGTTCAGGCACGGCAGAAGTGCCTGGTAGTAGCGCAGGATCGCCGACTGCGAGTTCGGTTTGATCGCCGGCTCCTTGCAGCTGACCGCTACGACCTTTCCGGACGTATAGATCTTGTTCTGCTGGAGCCGGACCATGTCCGGGACTCCCTGGACGGTCTTGGTGACCGTGGGGTTGGGTGGGACGGGGAGCGGGGTCTGGGACTTCTTCACCGACGGTTGGGCGAGGGGGTTCTTCACGTTGCCGTAGGAGTCGACCAGGCGGAAGCCGGCGATGGTGGCGCCGGTGAGCATCAGGATGACGAGGATCGACAGGCCGACGACGATCGGCCGGGAGTACTGGCGTGGCGGGGCGGCCGGTGGTGGTTCGGTGGTGAACTGGGCGCCGGAGCGGGACGGGTTCGAGTGCCAGCCGGTCGGGCGGGGGCCGCCGACGCGGCGGGTGCCGGTCAGCGGCGTGAGCGGTACGCCGGTCTGCGGCGCGACGGGCGGGCCGCTGTACTCGCTCGTCGTACCCGGTTCGGTCGGCAGCGGACGCGCCTTGCGACGCATCGGGGTGTCGCCGAGCGACACCGAGCGAGCCGGTCCGAGCCCGCCTGGCTGCGCGCTCTTCAGGGTCAGCGGACGGGTGCCGGCCGCTGGTTCACCGGACGCGAAGTGCCCGGGCCCCGGCACACCTTCCTCGGAGTCAGGCATCGATCGTTCCCATCTTCGCTCAGCTGACCTTGGCGGATGCTGCGACGAAAGTGTTGCAGGCTCCGGGGTTGGTTGTCGCCAGGCCCTGGTTCATCCACAGCGCGAGGCTCTTGCTGGAGCCGTGGTCGCGGACCTTGTCCTTGGTGAACTCGTCGCCGCGGCGACTGATCAGTCCGTTCCACTGCCGGAGCAGTTCGCCGCGCAACGGGAAGCTCGCCCTGGCCGCGCCGAAGAACACCGCACCGAAGCAGTACGCCTGCAGCGCGGCGCGCCGGTTCATCTCCAGCTGCGCGGTCTTGCTCGCCGCGGTGTCGGCGAGGTTGTCGGAGGCGTCGGCTATCCCGGTCAGGTTCTGCACGTGTACGCCGTACACGAAGCCGAAGGACTGGGCCATCTCCGCGCGCACCTCGGCCTTGTTCTTCGGGTAGTCCTCGACGGTCGTCTGCCACGGCATCGTCGCGCTGCCGCCGTGCTCGTCCTGGCAGTACAGGGCGAGGTCGTGCTGTACGCCGCACGCGGTCTCGTCACCGTCGGCGAAGATGACCAGGTTCGGCGATCGGAACTCGAAACCGGCCTTGGTGACGATCGGTTCCCAGGCCTTGTCCATACATGCGGTCAGCGCCTGATAGTACGAGCGGACGTTCTCCATGGACGTCGGCCGGAACGCGGGTTCCGGGCACTTCGCCGCGGCGAGCGCGCCGGCGGCGTAGATCGCGTTCTTGCCGACGACGTCGGTGTCCGGGGTGCCCTTGCCGACGGGTGGCTTGGTCGTCGGCGCGCCGCCGCTCGGCTTCGTGGTCGGCGGAATCGGGTTCACCGAGAAGTCCGGAGACGAGATCACCTTGACCGCGAACGTCGCGCCGCCGCCGAGGAACAGCAGCACCGCGGCGACCATCAGCGCGATGAGGCCCTTGGACCGCTTCTTCGGCACGAACGGCACCGGCTCCGGGTGATACACCTGCCGGTACGCCACAGAGGCGCGATCCTCGGCCGGCGGCGGGCCGAGGCGGCCGCCGGAAGGCGTCGTACGGCGGGAGTCGATCCGGGACCCGCTCAACTGCGGCGGCGTCGGCGGCGCGTCCCCGCTGAGCCGCGGCGTGGGTGCCGCCAACGGTGCCCCCAACGGTGCCGAAGTCCCTTGTTTCCGGTCGTCGTTCGAGATCTGGTCACCGTCGCCGCCCGGCAGGAAGTGCCCAGGCTTGGGTGCCGGCTTGTCCGCCATAACTTCCCGCTTCTCCCCAGTACCGGTCACCGCCGGTCCCACCCCGATGCATCAGAAGGGCCGGAACACCCCCAGTGCCGGCCGCCGCATGATATTACGGCCTGGACCACCATCCCGGGAACCGGATTGCAGCTATTGACATCATTCCGCGACCGCCCGCCACTGGGCAGCTACCCAGCGCATTTACTCGGCTACGCGGCCGTGGGCGAGGAAGTGCGGGCTGGCGGCCCGAAGGTTGGGGTCGGATTCGACATGGCGGGCGAAGAGGACGGCGGAGGGGAGGAGGGCTTCGACGGTCTCCGGGGCGGCGTTCTGGAGGACGTTGCTGGCGGGGCCCTCGACCCCGAGGACCTCCACGTCGGCGAGACCGGCTGTGGTGAGTTCGGTGGCGAGTTCGGCGGCGTGGTGAAAATAGGCGACGGTGAACCCGCCGGAGCCGTCGATGCTGCCGGACGCGAAGGCGTCGAGGAACAGGTGCAGGTTCTCGTCGGTGAGGGTTCCGTTGCTGCCGGCCTCAAGCAGGCCGCCGTACCGATTGATGCCCGCGGCGACCACCAGCCCACCGGGCCGCGTCACCCGTACCGCTTCCGCCAATGCCCGCGCACGATCCGCGGCATCGACCAGGTGGTAGAGCGGCCCGAGCAGCAGCGTCACGTCAACGCTCGCGTCCGCGTGCCGGAGCGCCCGCGCATCGCCCTCCTCCGCCGCGAAGGTCCCGATCGTCGCCGCCTGCTTCACATGCTCCGGAACCGGATCGACCAGCGTGACCCGATGCCCGTCCGCCGCAAGCCATCGCGCGTGGACGCCGGTCGCACCACCGACATCCAGTACGTCGGACGTGGGCGGCAGCCAGCGCCGCAGCAACTCCTGGGTACGCAGGAACTCGAGCCGGCCGTGCCCGCGGACGACCAGCCGATCGTCCTCGACGTACCGGTCCCGATAGAAGGAGCGAATCACCGGATCAAGTTCAGTCATGCATCCACTCTGCCCGCCGAAAATGCCAGGCACATCCCGTTTTGATCTCGCTACCCTGTGCCAGTGGCAGACCTGAAGCACGACGACTATCCGCGGTCCAACAAGTACGACGCGGACTGGCTCCTGGCCCGGGACATGGGCCCGAATCCCCTGTGGATGCTGGAAGATCTCGCCAGCGACCTCGACCTGAAACCCGGCATGCGCGTACTCGACCTGGGATCCGGCAAGGGCGCCACGTCCGTCTTCCTGGCGAAGGAGTACGGCGTGCAGGTCTGGACCGCCGACCTGTGGATAGATCCGACCGAGGCCGCCGCCCACATCGACTCCCCGGACGTCGTGACGCTGAAGGCGGAGGCGCATGCCCTGCCGTTCGCCGCGGGGTTCTTCGACGCGATCATCTGCATCGACGCCTACGAATACTTCGGCACCGCGGACGGCTATCTCGCCTACATCACCAGCTTCCTCAAGCCGGGTGGGCAGCTGGGCGTCGCGACGCCCGCCATGCGGCGCGAGATCCGCGAGCTCGGCCACATCCCGGAGCACATCAAGAAGATGGTCGGCTGGGAGGCGCTCGCCTGGCATACCGCGGACTGGTGGCGGTTCCAGTGGGAGATCACCGAGCTCGTCGACGTCACCGCCGCGCGCCTGCAGGAGAACGGCTGGGCCGACTGGATCAAGTGGTCCCGAGCGGTCTCCGAGTACCGCGGCGAACGCGACGACGCCCTCGACATGCTCGAGGCCGACAACGGCCAATACCTGACCTTCGCCATCCTCGCCGCCCGCAAGCACTGACCCGCCTGGCATGCTGGGGGCATGAGCTGGGCTGTTTACGCAATGCGCGGGCCAGGAGGCGTACGTCGCCTCGACGACATTCCGGTCGACTACGAGCCGCCGGCCGTCGGTCTGGCGACCGACGTGGTGGCCAAGGTCCGGGAAGTGGTGCCGGACGTGGACACGAGCAAACCGTCCTGGCTGGCGCTGCGAAGTCCGGAGTACGACGTCGAGATGACGATCGGCAAGGGCGTCGAGGTCCGCGACATCACCTTCTACCTGAACGACGGCCCGCGGTCGATCCCGATCGTGATGGAGATCAGCCGCCAACTCGGCGTCACGCCGTACGACACCGAATCCGGCAACTTCCTCACCGAGGAGTCCCGGCCCCCGGTCCCGCCGCCGATGGAGCCCGATGAGATCAAGATGAACAAGCCCAAATGGTGGAAGTTCGGCCGCAAGTAGCCAGAGAACACGCGCTGGTGGCAGGGCACAGGCAATAACCTGTCTCACGCCCCCGGTGCCTGTTCCCACCCCCGGCCGGCGGTGTTAGCGGGTGGTGACCAGGGTGCCGATCTTGTTGATGCGGTGTTCGGGGTTGCCCAGTTCGTCGTGCCAGTAGTTGCCGGCTGCGTGGTCCTCGGGGGTGGAGCAGGTGGAGATGGTGAGCATCGGCTGGGTCGGCTTCGCGCCGGGGTTGCCGGGGACGGCGGCGTTCTGCTGGGCCTTCTCGGCGGGCTTTCGGAAGGAGATCGTCATCGTCCGGGTGATCACGTAGTCGTACACCGTTCCGCCGGCACTGATCAGGACGTGGTCTCCGTTCTTCAGCTCCGGTGCTCGCTCCAGCGGTCGTCCGTGGCTGACGCGGTGGCCGGTGATGATGAAGTTCCCGATCTCGCCGGGTCCGACGCCGCCGGCACGTCCGCGTGGGCTGGCGGCGACACCGCGGTCCTGGATCTTGGTGCCCGGCCGGTCGTCGGCGGTGCCGGTGTAGGCGACGACCCGCAGGTTCCGCACGCCGATCGCGGGAATCGACATGCTCACCGGCCCGGACACAGTGGGCGTCGGGCGGGGCGAAGGCACGGCTGTCGCGCTCGGCGGTCGCGCCGGCGAGGGGGTCGGGGCGGTCGTGGACGAGGAGGTCGCGGCGGGTCCTGTGGGCGGGGTCGAGCGTGTGGCCGGGTTGGATGGCAGGACTGAGTCGCCGGTCGGAGCCGTGTCGCTGCATCCGGCCAGCGCCGTCAACACGACGAGCGCACCTACCAGCCTCACACCACGACGGTAGGTGCCCAGACCGAAAGCCGCGCGAAATCCCGGCCTCGGCCCGAGCACTCACCCGCCGGCGAATCTGCAGCTCGACAGGTAGAGCACCAGCGAGACGCTGTACGCAGGAACCCGATCACGCTCAGGTGCACTACCCACCCGACCGGCACCTCCTGTCCTCCTGGCCCGAACCGCGCCCCATCGGCCAACTGAGGCGAGCTCAGTCCAGGAGGGTCAGTTCGGTCGGGCCGAGGTGGAGTACGCCGGAGGTCAGTGGGGTTGCGCGGATGCCGCCGTGTCCGCGCAGCGCCTGCATCGCGCCGGGTGCGAGGACCTCGTCCATCCACGCGCACGGGTTGGCCGGGCGGTTCGCCTGGAAGGTGATCGAACCCAAGGTGAAGCGACGGCCGGGAACGCGGGTGCCGTCGGCGGCGCGGTGGGCGGCGAGTTCGTCGATCGGGAAGCCGCGCAGGGTGATGTTGCGCCGGGTGAGGTGCGGGTCAAGAGGCGCGTCGAGGTTGAGGACGCGTTCGACCTCGTCGAGTGAGGCTGCGTCGATGAGGGTCACGGCGGCGTTCTTGTGGATCGCTTGGGCGTAGTAGCGGTCGCCGACGATACCGAGGTCGGCGCGGACCTCGATCTCGGTGCGCGCGACCGGTTCGGGGTCGGGACGCGGGCCGTCCTGCGGGCGTCCTTCGAAGGCGTGTTCGCGGGAGACGACCAGGGCGACGAGCTCGACTCTCATGGTCAGCCCCAGGTGAGCGGGTCGAGGAGGCGGAAGAAGTACAGGCGGCGCGGGTCCGGATCCGGTACGCCGTACGCCTCGTGGAACGGTGCCGGGTCGGCGGACCACTCGTCGTGGAACTGGATCGTGGTGAGGGCGAGGTCGGAGTACCGGTCGGCGATCCCGAGGCGCCCGAGGTCGATGAGGCCGGTGACTTCGAGGGTCTCGGGGTCGAAGAACACGTTCGGCAGGCAGGCGTCGCCGTGACAGACGACGGGCTCCAGGACGCTCTCGATATAGGGGCGCTCAGCAAGCACTTGGTCGAGCAGCTCGGTCGGTTGCAGCCGGCGCCATTCGTCGGTGAGGAACGCCGGGTTCACAGCACCACGCCGTACGACGTCGGTCGCCGTCGCGATCACGTCCGCCAGCGGCCGCTCGAACGGGCAGTCGGTCAGCGAATGCAGGTCGCGAAGGGTCGCCCCGAGGTTCCGCATGGCACGATCGTGCGATGCGGGCGGGAGGGTGTCCCCGGGAACCCCCGGCACCGCAGAGGTCACCAAACACGCACCACCCGAGGACGACCCGGGACCGTCAGGCTCGAGCCAGTCCACCACCGTCGCGCCGGGGAAACCCGTTCCAGCGAGCCAGCGGATGCGGTCGCGTTCGGCGGCCAGGTCGGCGACGCCGGACGGGTCGCAGCACTTGGCGAACGTGTCACCCCGACGATAGACGGACGTGTCGGACTCGCCGATGTCGACCGGCTCCCAGTCCTCAGCCGGCGGCGCGTGCAACGCGTTCCCTGGTGTGGTTGAGGATCGCGGTCACCGGACGCCCGGTCACCAGCTTGCCGTCGGCAACAAACCCTTCCTCGCGCCCGGTCAGGTCCTGGATCAACCGCGACCGCCACAACTCCCGAAGCTCAGGCTCGGCCTTCACCAGGTTCCGCAACTCCCCCGGATCCTCGACGAGATCAAAGAGCTGCTCCACGCCAAGCGAAGAACCCCAGACGTACTTGATCTTCCCGTCCGTCACCCACTGGATCGACTGCCCGAAGTGCAGGTGCTCGCCGTGCAACCACTCCCGCACCGGCACCGACTCCCCGCGCAGGAACGGCGCCAGCGACACACCGTCCACCGACGACGGGATCGGCACCCCGGCGAGATCCAGCAACGTCGGCATCACGTCCCGCAACTCGACCACCTGATCCACAACCTCGCCGCGAACAGCATCACCAGCCGCAGCACGGTCCGCGACGATGAACGGCACCCGGGCCGACCCCTCGTACGGCACCGACTTCCGGAACATCCGATGGTCGCCCATCATCTCGCCGTGGTCGGACGTGAACGCGATGATCGTGTCGTCGTACACCCCGAAATCGACCAGCGCCTCACGGATCCGGTTGATCTGCAGGTCGATCTGCGCCATCAGCCCGTAGTACCCGGCCCGCGCGCGATGCACGACGCGGTCCGGCAGGTCCCCGATCGCCGCCTGGTAGTCCCCGTCCCGCCGGAACTCGTCCCAGTCGTCCTCCCAGTCACCCAGACGACGTTCGTACGGCGGCAACGCGTTGTACTGGTCGTACGCCCACGCCGGCGGGTCGTACGGCGGATGGGGCCGATGGAACGAGAGGTACAAGAAGAACGGTCGCGTCGGATCCCGTCGGTACAGCCAGTCGATCGTCTGCGTGCCGATCCAGTGCGTCGGATGCAACTCCTCCGCCTTGTCCCACGGACGCGCGACGACCGAGTTGCAGTTCACCCCGTGGTCGAAGTACTCCGCATCCGGGGACACCCCCGGCTGCCGCCGCAGCCACGGCACATAGTCGTCGAAGAACCCGAACTGCTGCCGGTAGGAACGCCGCGAGTGGTGCAGGAACCCGTCGTGCAGGATCACGTCGTCGAACCCGAGCCGCGCCCGCTCCGGCCACACGTGCATCTTCCCGATCGCCTGCGTGTGGTAGCCAGCGCGCCGGAACTCGCCCTGCACCGTCACCGGATGCGCGGTGTCGAACGGTACGCCGTCCGTGTACCCGACGCGCCCGTGCCGCTCCTGCGACTGCCCGGTGAACAACGCCACCCGGGCCGGCACACACGTCGGCGTCGCGGAGTACCCGCGGCTGAACCGCACCCCGTTCCGCGCCAGCTCGTCCAGATGCGGAGTCTCGACGTACGGATGGCCGGCGCACGACATCGCGTCACCCCGCCACTCGTCGACACAGATCAGTACGACGTTGGGTCCGGTCATGGGGCCTCCCGGCCTGGACTGAGGAGTGGAGGGAGCGAAGCGACCGGAACGACGAGGGAAGGCCGGGAGTCACAGCCCCATGACCCGCCGCGACGGAGTCGCGGCATGTGCACTGTCAAGAAGACTCCCGGACGATCAGTTGCCAGGGGAAGTCGAACACCTCGCCGGGTGTGCCCTCCCGGTCGGTCAGTCTGCCCACGATGATCCGGGCGAGCGCCTCGTTGAACCCGACCGGTCCGACGGTGGACAGCGACGGGTCCAGGTGCTCGCCTTCGGGCGTGTTCCCGACCCCCACGATCGCCAGATCCCCCGGTACGTCGATGCGCAGCCGGTGGGCCGCCCGGACGGCGGCGATCGCGGCGAAGTCGGTGGTGCAGTAGAGCGCGGTCGGCCGATCGGGCTTCGACAGCAGCGCCATCGCGGCTCGGTAGGCGCCCTCCGGGTGCTGCTCGAAGACCTCGATCTGGTCGCTGCTGATCGGCTTGCCGGCGGCGCGCAACGTGTTGACGTACGCGTCGAAGCGGGCGAACCCCGTCGTCCGCGAGGTGAGCGCGCCGACCCGGTCGTGGTGCTCCAGCAGGTGCTCCACGGCGAGGTGGCAGCGCGGCTCGGCGCCGGACCGGATCACGTCGAAGCCCTGCGGCTCCAGGGTTTCGCTGAACGCGACGATCTGCACGCCCTGCGCCGCGAACGCCTCCAGCTCGGCGATCTGTTCCGGGTCCGGTTTGATGCTGTCGATGAAGATCACGTCCGGCGTCCGGTTGGCGAGCACGGTCCGCCAGTCGCCGTCCGCGACGATCAGCGCGGTCTTTCCGAGCGGGCTCACCGCCGTACTGACCGCGGCCGCGACCGCCTGCGACCACGGGTCCGCGAGCACGTTCAGGGACAGCAGGACGAGGTCCGACTTGCCGGTCCGGATCGCGCGGGCCGCGTCGTTGCGCCGATACCCCAGGCGCGACGCGGCCTCGCGGACCCGGTCCGCGGTCGAGTCCTTGATCGTGTGGCTGCGATGCCGTCCGGACAGCACGTAGGACACGGTCGCGACCGAGACACCAGCCTCCTTCGCCACCATCCGCAGCGTCGGCCGCTCTGCCAAAGGTGAGGACATATATCGATTCTTGCAGATCAGCCTTTGACCGCACCGGTAATAACGCCCTTGGTGAAGTGCCGTTGGAGGAACGGGTACACCATGGCGATCGGCACCAGCGCGACCACGACGACGGCCATCTGCAGTGATTGGGGTTGCGGCGGCGGATGGACTCCGAGCTGGTCGGCGGACAGCGACTTGCCCTGCAGCACGTAGGTCCGCAGGATCACCTGGACCGGCCATTTCGACGTGTCGTTCAGGTACAGCAACGCGTTGAAGAACGCGTTCCAGAACCCGACCGCGTAGAACAGCCCGACGACCGCGATCACCGCCTTCGACAGCGGCATGATGATCCGGCGCAGGATGGTGAAGTCGCTCGCGCCGTCGATCCGGGCACTCTCCAGCAACTCGCCCGGCACGTTCATGAAGAACGTGCGCAGAACGACGAAGTTGAAGGCCCCCAGCGCGCCCGGCAGGATCAACGACCACAGGCTGTCGAGCAGCCCGAGCTGCTTCACCACCAGGAACATCGGGATGATGCCCGGCGCGAACAGCAACGTGAACAGCACCATCAGCAGCACCGGCCGCCCGAACAGCACCGGCCGCGACGTCGCGTACGCGAGCGCGATGGTGACGGCGAGCGCGATCGCCGTACCGACGATCGTCACGAAGACGCTGACCAGGATCGCCCGGCCCATCAGGCCGCCGCTGAACAGTGTCTGGTACGCCTTGAACGTCGGATGCGACGGCCACAGCACGTACCCGCCCGCGTCGATGATGTCCTTGTCACTGGCCAGCGACGTCGAGATCACGACCAGGATCGGTACGACGATCACCAGCGCGAACCCGCCCAGGATCAGCGCCTTGATCGCCTGGTACGCCGGCGACGGATCCTCTTTCCATATGGGTCTCATGTGCGCCTCTGGAAGATTCCCGGCTCACCGAGCCGATGAGCGAGTGAGTTGGCACCCCACAGCAGCAACGCACCGACCACGCCCTTGGCCAGCCCGGCGGCGGCCCCGCTGCTCCAGTCCCCGCCGACCACGCCGGCGTAGTACGTGAACGTGTCCAGTACTTCGGCAGCACCCGGACCGACCGAGTCGCGTTGCAGGATGAACTGCTCGAACCCGACGCTGAGGATGTCGCCGATCCGCAGGATCAGCAGGAGCACGATGACCGTCCGCAGCGACGGCAGCGTGATGTGCCACAGCCGCCGCCAGCGCCCGGCGCCGTCCGCCGCGGCCGCCTCGTAGAGCGAGACGTCCACGGTGGTCAGTGCCGCGAGGAAGATGATCATCGCCCAGCCCGCGTCCTTCCAGATCAGCTGCGCGACGACGAGCAGCGGGAAGGTGTCCGGGTTGGTCATGAACGGGATCGGGTCCAGGCCGGCCTGCCGGAGCAGGTTGTTGACGAACCCCGCCCCGCCGAGCGACTGCTGGAACAGCGTCACGACCAGCACCCAGGACAGGAAGTGCGGCAGGTACGCGATCGTCTGGAACCAGCGCCGGAACCGATTGCTGACCAGCGAGTCGACGATCAGCGCCAGCCCGATCGGCACCGGGAAGAACAGCAGCAACTGGACGGCGGCCAGCAGCAACGTGTTCCGCAACGCGTCCCAGAAGTCCGGGTTGGCATACAGGTTGACGAAGTTCTGCAGGCCGTTCCACTCGCTGTGCATGATGCCGAGGAACGGCTGGAAGTCCTGGAACGCGACCACGTTGCCGATCACCGGCAGGTAGAAGAACACCAGCAGGAAGACGACGCCGGGAATCATCAGCAGGACCATCTGCCAGTCCCGGCGCCACTTCGCCTTCAGCGGCAGGCCGTTCTTCACCTGCGCAACGGAGGAGGTTCGTTTCAGCATGTATCAGGACCCGGTGACCGGAACGCTCGACGGGAGCACCGCCGCGAACTCGTCGCGCATCTTGTCACCGCCGCCGGACTTCCAGCGCTTGAGCGCCGCGTCGTACGCATCCATCTTCTGCCGGCCGGTGACGATATCGACGATCGTGTCCCGGAACGCCGCGGTCAGCTTCGGACCGACCTTGCTCGACGTGTCGGAGTACGTGCCCGCCGTCGGGTTCCGCATCGCGAACTTCAGCAGCTGCTGCTCGGTCGCGTAGATCTTCTTGGTGTCGTCCGGGTTCGCCGGGTTGAAGATCACGCTCTCCGGGGCGTTCATGATCTGCAGCGCACTGACCAGACCCGGTGCCTGCTGCTGACCGGCCTTCGTCAGCACCGGGTTCTTCTGCGCGTCGAGCTGGTACTGCTGCCCCTCCACGCCGAAGTTCTTGACCAGGTACTCCTTGGTGCCGAACGGCGCCGACAGGTAGTCCATCAGCGCGAGCAGCTCGCGGATCCGGCCCTCGTCGGTCTTCTTGAACGGCGTGAACCCGACCGTGCCGTAGCCCATGTCGTAAACCGGCTTCGCCTTGCCGTCGTGGCCGAACGGGATCATCGTGTCCACGAACAGCGTCGGGTCCAGGTTCCGGAAGTCGGCGGTCGCCCGCGGACCGACCGTGACCTGCGCGGCGATCTGGCCGTTCACGGTCTTCGGCGTCGCGTCGGCCAGGTTGAGGTCCGGGTAGAACACCTTGGCGGCCCAGAGCTTGGCGGCGTACTCGACGGCGGCCTTGTAGTTGTCGGTCTCGTACAGGTGCGTCAGGGACCGGTCCTGGTTCACGCGCCAGCCGTTCGGAGCGCCGAACCACTCGCCGAACATGTGCAGCATGTTGATGATCGCCGGCTCGAGCGCGTAGTTCGTGCCGTTGGTGAGCTCCTTGCACTTGGCGAAGAACTCGTCCGCGGTGGCGCACTGCAGGCCGCCGACCTTCGCCCAGGTCTTCGGGTTGCCCATCATCACCTGACCGAACGGCGTCGACGGGATCGGGGCGCCCCAGATCTTCCCGTTCACCACGGCGGTCCGCCAGGAGGCCGGCTTCAGCGCGGCCAGGTTCGGGTACTCCAGGACGGCGTCGCCGGACAGGTACTTGGTCAGGTCCTGGAACTTCGCCTCGAGCATCGGGCCGATGTTCGGGATGCCCTGGTTCGGCGGCAGCCACATCAGGTCCGGCAGCGAGTCGCTGGCCAGCAGCGTGGCGAACTTCTCCGGGTAGCCCGGGTCGGTGCCGATCGTCAGGCGGAGCTCACCGCCGAGCGCGGAGTTCAGCGCCTGCCACATCGGGTTGCTGCCCATCGGCGGCGGAGGCGTCGCGAAGGTCTCGGTCAGCGCGGTGACCGCACTCTTCAGCGGCGGCGCCTTCACGCTCGCGACCGCGTCCGCCGGGAACTTCAGGAACCCGGGCTCGAGGCCGGACTCGGCCCCCGGAAAGTCCGGGTGCAGACCCTCGAAGGGCTTGTACGTCGGCAGCTTGAGCTCGCCCGACGCCTTCGCGCCCCCTCCGCCCGCTCCGCCGTCGCCACAGGCCGCCAGTGTGGAGGTGGCAATCGCCGCACCGGTCACCTGCAGGAACCGTCGCCGACTGATCATAGTTGCTCCAAGTTTCGAAGAAGTGCTCACTAACACTCACTTAAACGTTAACCCGGACCGTAAACCTGACCTGCCCCTCGATGCAAGGCGTGGACAACAAAAGAGCCGACGACCGCGGGACTCGAGAACCCGCGGCCGCCGGCCGTCGTACCACAAGCATTCCCCGTGAACCCCCAGCTGACCCCACAGCGGTGCAAGCAGTATCTGGTCGCCACTCTTCGTGGTCAACCACTGGAAAGCGTCACTCTTTCGATTGACCCGTAGCGCCTTCGGGTCATTCGTTGCAGTGAGCAAGGACTAGCCCGGACGGCGATGTGGTGCAGGGGTGCCGGCGGCGAGAGTCGTCGACATGACTGTTCGAGAGCTTGCTCCGGCGAAGGTCGCGGCGCCGCGAGGCCGACGTACGGCGGTCCTCGTCGTCGCGGCCGTCGCGTTTCTGGGGTTCTGCTGGTGGTTCTGGCCGGCCGGGTACGTGCAGAGCGACCTGCGGGTGTACGTCGTCGCAGCGCGGGCGTTCCTGCACGGACAGGACATCTACACGGCCCACCTGGCGTTCCCGAAAGAGCTGGCGCTCGGGTTCACCTATCCACCGTTCGCGGCACTCGTGTTCACGCCGGTGGCTGCGCTCGGCACCGGCACCGGGCGCGTGGTGATGACACTCGTGAACGCATCCTGCCTGCTGGCGATCGGCGTACTGATGACGCGTGCGCTCCGCCCGGCCTGGTCGCGGGAACGCGTGCTGGCGTTGGGATTCGGGGTCGGCGCACTGGGGCTGACGCTGGAGCCGGTGCGGTCGACGTTCGCCCTCGGGCAGGTCAACCTGATCCTGCTCGTTCTCCTGCTCGTGGATCTGCTCGGCCGGACGCCGCGGCGGTTCCGCGGTGTGCTGATCGGGGTGGCGACCGGCATCAAGCTGACGCCCGGCATCTTCATCCTGTACCTGCTGGTGACCCGACGGTTCCGCGAGGCCGCGGTCGCGATCGGAACGACCGCCGGCACCATGCTGATCGGCGTGGTCGTGATGCCGGACGCGTCCCGTCAGTTCTGGACGCACTACATCTTCGATCCGAGCCGCCCAGGTCCGACGCACTTCATCAGCAACCAGGCCTGGCGCGGCGTGTTCGCCCGGGTGGCCGGCGGTGTCGAGGGCATCGGACCGATCTGGCTGCTCGCGGTCGCGCTGACGGTCGCCGTCGGCTGCTACGCCGCACGGCGACTTGATCGTCTGGACGGGATTCTCGTGACCGCCCTGGTCGGACTGCTCGTGTCGCCGATCTCCTGGAGCGGGCACTGGGTGTGGGCGCTGCCGATCTGCGCGGTCCTGTGGTTCCGTCGGCGGTCGGCGCTCGCCATGGTGTGGACGGTGGTCACGGTCTTCGGATTCCCTTGGCTGGCGCCGAATCACGACGACCGCGAGTACCACCTGCACGGTTTCGGCCTGGTCCTCGGGAACGCGTACGCCGTCCTCGCCGCGATCACGATCCTGCACGCGGCGTACGTTCAGAGTGACAGCCGGTCGAGCAGTTCCTCGACACGTTCGGTCCGTCCCGCGTGACGGTGACGTTCCCAGTCCTCGCGGGACAGGGTGTCGCCGACGAGTTCGAGGGCTTCCGCGAGTTCCTCGTCCAGGTAGGGGTTGGGGATCTCGAGCCGTTCGCCCATCGCCTCCTCCGCGCCGAACAGGTGTGCGGCCCGGACCGGGTCGCCGCGGCGGATCAGCAGATTCATGACGGTGTTCGAGAACGCCATCGTGAGAGTCGGGCTGCCGAGCGCCACCACGGTAGGAACCAGCCCACGGGCCAGCTCGCCGGCCTCGTCGAGACGGCCGGCGAGGGTCAGCAGGTAGGCGAAGTTCTGCCCCACGATGGCGAGTTCGTGCGCGTCCCCGTGCGACTCGGTGATCCTCAGCGACTCCCGGAGCAGCTCCTCCGCGTGCTCGAAGTTGCCGAGTTCCTCCTCGATCCCGCCCAAGTGGTTGAGCACCCGGGCCAACCGCCACTCGTCATCCAAGGACCGGAGCCGCTCGACGGCCTCGGTCAGCGTCGCCCGCGCCGCACGTGCGTCCCCTCGCTGGCCTTGCATCGAGCCGAGCACGGTCATTCCGTACGCGATGCCGGCCGGATCGCCGAGCCGCTGGGCCATCTCGACGCTGCGGGCCGCCATCTCTTCGGCGTGCTCTGCCTCCCCCTGGATGAGCAAGACGTTGCTGAATCCGCGCAGACAGGCGGCCAGCTCCGGCGAGGACGTCGTACCGGCGGCGGTGACGATCTGCTCGTGCCAGGCGCGGCTCTCGGCCAGGTAGCCGCCAACGGTCCAGACCCAGGCCAGAGCCGAACAGAGCCGGAGAGCGGTCCGTATGTCGTGGCCGGTCGCCCAGCTGAGAGCGGTACGGAAGTTGTCCAGGTCGATCTCGGCACGATCGAGCGGCAGGTCGGACGTGGTCTTCTTGGTGTCCTCGATGATCTCGGCAAGGTCGGCGTAGTAGCAGGCGTGGATGCCGCGGACGCCGGCGTCCTCGTCCGTGGCTTGCAGCTCGTCGGCGGCGTACCGGCGGACCGTCTCCAGCAAGCGGACGCGGGTGCCGTCCGGTCCGTCGGACAGCGTGATCAGGTTCGCGTCGTGCAGCTCGGCCAGGGCGTCGAGCGGGTCGATGCCAGTGGCAACTTTCTCGACCGCGGCCAGGTCGGCGCCGCCGGCGAAGACCGCGAGGCAGCGGAAGGTACGGCGGTGCTCGGGGCCGAGCAGCTCGTACGACCAGGCGATCGTGTCCCGCAGCGTCCGCTGACGTTCCGGGGTCGCCGTACTCGTGGACGCGATGTCGAGCGCCTGATCGATCCGGGCAAGCAGCTCCTTGACGCTGAGCAGCCGCACCCGCGGCGCGCACAGCTCGATAGCGAGCGGGAGCCCGTCGAGCCGGCGGCAGATCGCGACCACGTCCGCCGTGTTCTCGTCGGTCAGCGTGAACGTCGGTCGGACGGCCTGGGCACGCTGCACGAAAAGTTCTACGGCGGCATCTGTGAGTGGCAGCACCGGGTGCAGGTGCTCGCCGGTGAGGCCGAGGGCTCGCCTGGACGTGGCGACGAGCTTCACGTGCGGCGCGCCTTCGATGATCTCGGCGACGACCTTGCCGGCGTCCGGGAGTTGCTCGAGGTTGTCGAGGACGAGCAGCAGGGTTCGCTGCGCCAGGTAGGCGACGATCCGCCCGCGCTCCCGCGGCGGGATGTCGAGGACCTCGGCGATCGTCGTCCACAGCACGCGCGCGGACGTGACCGCCGCGAGCGGAACGAAGTACACCCCGCCGGGGAACCTCGTGGTCAGCTCCGCGGCGACGCCGATCGCCAGGCGGGTCTTGCCCGACCCGCCCGGTCCGGTCAGCGTGACGAGCCGTACGTCGGGCCTGTCGAGCAGACCGGTGACGCGGTCGAGATCCTGTTCGCGACCCAGTAACGGTGTCGCGGATGCCGGCAGGCTCGTCGACGTACCGAGAGTGCGTGGTGGCGGGAACTCGGCCTTCAGCCCGTCGACGGTGACTTGGAGCAGGTGCTCGGGTTCCGGGATGTCCTTGAGGTGGTGTGTGCCGAGATCGCGCAGCGTGACCCCGTCAGGCAGTTGCGTCAGCTCACCAGTGACGGCCGACACCACGATCTGGCCGCCCTGCGCAGCGGCCCCGATCCGTGCCGCGAGATGGACGTCCAGGCCCCAGTAGTCGCCGTCGTACACACCCGGCGTACCGGTGTGGATCCCCATCCGCACTCGCAGCCGCTCGTCGTCCGGCCATCGATGATCTTCCAGTCGCCGCTGCCCGTCGACGGCCGCCCGGACCGCCTCGCCGGCCGTCCCGAACACGACGAAGAAGCTGTCGCCCTCGGTCCCCATCTCGGTCCCGCCGTACGCCGTCCAGACCGCTCGCAGGATCCGCCGATGATCTTCCAGCGCCTCCAGGTACCGGTCCCCCAACCGGCGCAGCAGCAGCGTCGACCCTTCGATGTCTGAGAACAGCATCGCCACCATTCCCCCACCCATGCCGCCAGTCTCGACCGGCGGCCCGGCTAGCGCCAGTACTAGCTGATGCCGGTGGTGCTCTCGCGGACGACGAGGCTGAAGGGGGCTTGCAGGCGCTGGGGTTCGCCGCCGGGGCGCTGGTCGCGGAGGGCCTGCAGCGCGAGGCGGGCGATCGCGACCCGGTCCGGCGCGACCGTGGTGAGCGTCGGGAGGGTGGCGAGGTCGTACGGGATGTCGTCGAAGCCGACCACGGCCACGTCCTGCGGCACTCGCAGACCGCGCAGGACCAGCGCCCGGATCGCGCCCATCGCCAGCCAGTCGGTGGCGGCGAAGACTGCGTCCGGCGCCGGGTTTCCCGAGTCCAGCCACTCGCCGAGGGTCCGCTCGGCGTCCTGGCCGCGCAGGCCGCCGGTCGCGAGCACAATGTCCTCGTCTGTTTGTAGCCCGGCCGCGGTGAGTGCGTCGCGGTACCCGTTGATCCGCTCGTCGTCCATCCGCGGCCCGGGGGCCAGCGCCATCACGTGGCGCCGGCCGAGCTCGAGCAGATGCTGGGTCGCCACCTTGCCGGCCTCGCGGTTGTCGATCCCGACGTGGTCGGCGTGGTGCTCCGTGCCGGCCTTCTCGCCCAGCAGGACGAGCGGCAGCGCGGGGTCGCGGTTCTGTACATCCTCCGCGGTGAGCCCGAGCGGGCTCATCACGATGCCGTCGAGGCGTGCCGGGTGCCGTTCGGTGAGCAACGCGAGCTCAGCCTCGCGGCGACCGCCGGTCTGGTGGAACTGCACGATCCAGCCGAACGCCTCGGCCTCGTCGAGCATCCGGGCGGCGAGCGAGGCGAAGTACGGCCGGTCGAGCTGCGGTACGGCGAGCGCGATCACCCCGCTGCGGCCCTGGGCCAGGTTGCGGGCCGCGATGTTCGGCCGGTATCCGAGCTTGTCGATCGCGGCCAGCACCCGCTGCCGGGTCTCCTCGCGGACGTGCTCGGCGCCGTTGACGACGTTCGACACCGTCTTCATCGACACCCCGGCCGCCTCGGCGACATCGGTCAGGCGCGGCCTCATGAGATGGATACTGTCATTTGAGGCCGGTGTGGGCCATTCCGGCGAGGATGCGGCGCTGGAAGATCACGAACACCACGACGACCGGGACCAGGGTGACCACACTCATCGCGAACAGCGCGCCCCACTCCGAGCTGCCGGTGGCGTCCAGGAAGCCACGCAGCGCGACCGGCACCGTCAGCCGGGTCCTCGTGGACAGGTAGATCAGCTGGCTGAAGAAGTTGTTCCAGGTCCAGATGAACGAGAAGATCGCCGTCGTCACCAGCGCCGGCGACAGCAGCGGCAGGATGATCCGCCGGTAGATGCCCCAGACCCCGCAGCCGTCGATCCGGGCCGCATCGTCCAGCTCGACCGGGATCGACCGGATGAACTGCACCATCAGGAACACGAAGAACGCGTCGGTGGCCAGGAAACTCGGCACGATCATCGGCCAGAACGTGTCGATCCAGTTCAGCTTCCGGAAAATCGAGTACTGCGCGATCAGGGTCACGTGACCAGGCAGCATGATCGTCGCCAGCATCACCGCGAACAACGTTTTCCGGCCCACGAACGTGAGCCGTGCGAACGCGTACGCGGTCAGCGAGCAGGTCAGTACGTTGCCGATCACCACCGCGGCGCAGATGATCAGCGAGTTCATGATGTAGATGCCGAAGCTGGTCCCGGTCGACGACCAGCCGAGCGCGTAGTTGCCGAGCGTCGGGTGCTCCGGGATCAGTCCGGGGCTCGAGAAGATCTCGGTGTTCGGCCGCAGCGACGCGGTGATCATCCACAGCAGCGGGTAGAGCATCACCAGTGCTCCCACGCTCAGGCCGGCATGGGCCAGTACGCGTCTCATCGACGTACCCCTTCGTCTCCGTAGAACACCCAGGTGCGGCCGAGGACGAAGTTCAGTCCGGTGAAGACCGCGATGATCAGGAGCAGCACCCAGGCCATCGCGGCGGCGTACCCCATCCGGAAGTTTCCGAACGCCTGCTGGTACAGGTACAGCGTGTAGAACAGCGTCGAGTCCGACGGACCGCCCTTGCCGCCGCTGATCACGAACGCCGGCGTGAAGGCCTGGAACGCGCCGATGATCTGCAGCACCAGGTTGAAGAACACCACCGGCGAGAGCAGCGGCAGCGTCACCCGCCAGAATCGTTGCCATCGGCCCGCACCGTCCACCTCGGCGGCTTCGAGCACCTCGTCCGGGATCTGCCGCAGGCCGGCCAGGAAGATCACCATCGGGGCGCCGAACTGCCAGACCCGCAGCAGGATCAGGGTCCACAGCGCCGTACCCGGCTCCGAGATCCAGCCGCGGCCGTGGATGCCGAAGATGCCGAGGACGTCGTTGAGCAGGCCGTCGCTACCGAAGATCTGCTGCCACAGCAGGGCGATGGCGACACTTCCACCGAGCAGGCTCGGGATGTAGTACAGCGCCCGGTAGACGGCGAGACCTTTGAGCCCACGATTCAGCAGTACGGCGACGGCGAGCGCGAACGCCATCTCGAGCGGTACCGAGACGCCGACGTAGATGAACGTGACGCGCAGCGAGTGCAGGTACCGCGAGTCCTGGAAGAGGGCCGTGTAGTTGTGCAGCCCGGTCCACTCGGGGGTGTTGAGCAATGCGTAGTCGGTGAACGAGTAGTAGAGCGACAGCAGCATCGGGCCGATCGTCAGCCCGAGGACGCCGATCAGCCAGGGCAGCAGGAACAGGTACGCCGGAACGCTCTGCCTTAATCGGGAAATCACTGACCGAGAGTCTTTCCGGCCAGGTCCACGAACTCCTGGGAGCCTGCCGCCGGTGTGGTCTTACCGAAGCCGATGTTCTCCGCGATCCGGTCGAACCCGGTCAGCAGCTCGCCGTACCCCTTCGGCCACGGCTTCGGCGACGGACCGACCTTGCCGGCCAGGTCCTCGACGTACTTGATCGCCCGCGCACCGGCCGAACCCGCGTCCGCGGAAACCAGGTCACGCGCTTGCTTCGACGGCGGTACGCCGAGCAGGATGCCGATCGCCTTGATCGCCTTCTCGTCGTTGAGCAGGAACCCGATCAGTTTCGCCGCGTCCTCGGGGTGCTTGCTCGCAGCCGAGATGCACCACAGGTCGAGGCCCTTGACGAACTGGCCGGTGAGATCGCCGGCCTTGTCCTGCGGGACCGGCAGCACCGTCAGCGGGCTCTTCACCAGCGGCTGGTAGAAGGTGACCTGCTGGACCCAGCCGAACTGCAGCGGAGACTTGCCGGTGGCAATCAACGACTTCTCGATCGCGGTCGTCTCACCACTCAGGTTCTGGGGCGGCGCGGCCTTCGCGTTCCGCAGGTCTGCCCAGTACTGGAACCATTCCTGGACGGTTTCCTTGGTCGTGAGCAGTTTTCCGCCGTCGTCGGAAAACATTTCCGTACCGTGCTGACGCGCGTACACCTCGAACAGCTGGAAGTTTCCGGCCTGGTCGCTCGACCCGAACGAACCCTGCACCGAACCCGAGTAGTCGCGGGCGAACTCGGCGAACTTGTCCCAGGTCCAGCCCTGCGCCGGCACCGTCCCGCCGGCCTTCTTGATCGCGCCCTCGTCGACGTACATCGAGTAGCTGATCGAGCTCTGCCCGATCCCGTAGTTCTTGCCGTCGGCAACACCGCTGGCGGCGACGTCCTTGTCGAGACCCGACGTGTCGATCCCCAGCGAACCAAGATCCTTCAAGGCACTCCGGCCGGCGTAGTCGCTGAAGTAGCTCATCGACATCCGCAGGACGTCGGGTGCGTTGTTGCCGGAGGTCTGCGTGGCGAGCTTGTCCCAGTAGTCGTCAAAGGGAGCGCTCTCCGCGGTGTACTCCGCGCCGCCGCTCGACTTCCAGGCGTCGAGGGCCTTGTTGAGCGCCTTGGTCACCGGGTCCGGGCCGTACCAGGAGACGCGCATCGGACCGGACTTGCCGGAGCAGCCAGGAATCGTGATCGCCGCGGCGGTAGCGGCGCCGAGGCCCAGCAGGGTCCGGCGGCTGAAAGTGCTCATGCTTGTTCTCCTTGGGGTGCCCAGCGCCAGTTGTGGGGCAGGCGGAGCGGGGTGTAGTTGCCGTTCGGGAGGTCGTCGGTCAGCCGTGCCTGCCAGCGGGCGAGCTGGTGCAGGAGGCGGGCCCGGACGGCCACATGCGCGTCGTCATCGAAGAGGTTGTTCAGCTCGGCCGGGTCCTGTGCCAGGTCGTACAACTCACCGGGCAGGTCGGCATGGACGATCAGCTTCCAGCGGCCGCTCCGGAGCATCCGCGCGGCGCCGGACTGGGTGACGGTGTTCAGCTCGTCGAAGGTCGGGCCGTCGTACCCGAAGTGCAGCGGCGGCCGGGCAGTCACGTCGTACGCGCGACCGCCGTACCCGTGCTCGGCGATGATGCTGCCGAACTCCTCCTCGGGCGCTTCCTCACCATGGGTGAGCGGCAGGAGGCTGCGGCCCTGGACGCCGTCGGGGATCGGTTGGCCGACGGCCTCGCAGATGGTGGGCAGGACGTCGACGATCGAGACCGGTTCGTCGCGCTGCTGGGGGTGTACGCCGTCGCCGGCGATGATCAGCGGGATCCGCATCAGGAACTCGGACAGGCCGGCGCCCTTGCGCTGCAGGCCGTACTCACCGACGTAGTCGCCGTGGTCGGCGAGCACGATCGTGAGCCGCGGCCGGGTGCGTTGGGCGAGACCCTCGTGCAGGCGGGCGATCTGGTCGTCGAGGAGATTGAGCATGCCGAGGTAGTTGGCGGCGTACCGGCGCCACTTGTCGTCGTACCCGGGTCGCTTCTCCTCCTGGAGCTTGCGCAGCCAGGCGTAGCTACCGCCCTTGACTTCTGTTGCCTCGGGCCCCGTTGTGCGGTCGGGGACGTCTTCGGGGCTGACCAGGTCGAAGTAGGGCTGCGGGACTTGGTAGGGGTTGTGGGGTTCGGGGTACGAGACCCAGAACAGGGCGGGCTGGTCGGGGTCGGCTTCGGTGACCGCTTGCAGTGCGTCGGTGGTGATCCGGTACGGCAGTTGGTTCTTCACGTCGTACGGCGTCGGCTCGTCGGAGACGCCGTGGTCGAGGTGCTCGAGCCAGTTGTCGAAAGCGTTTTCGTCCGCGTTCCGTTCGGGTCCTTGGGTGTGGAAGTACGGACCGGCGTACGTGTCGAAGTCCCGCGCGTCGCGGTGCATGTGCGGCTTTCCCGCGAAGTGCAGTTGGTAGTCGGCAGCCCGCAGTACGTCGACCAGGTCCTGGGCGAACCGTGCGTGCTGGGCGTTGCTGTTCTGCCGGACCTGGTGGGCGCTCGGAAACCGGCCGGTGAGCAGACTCGTGCGCGCCGGAACGCAGGCCGGTGCGGCCGTGTACGCGTTCCGGAAATCCGTTCCGCGGCCTGCCAGGCCGTCGACGAACGGCATGGTGTCCACCGGATACCCGCTCCGCCGCGTCAGCCCCACCCGCTGCTGATCGGTCATCACGATGACGATGTCGGGACGCATCTACCTGCTCTCTGCTCGCGATTTACAGCGCTGTAATGCAGCGCTGTAAACCTTGCCGCAGGCATCCGCCCGGCGTCAAGGGTTGAGCTGTGCACCGGATAGCATCTGCGTCGTGATGTACGAGCCGATGAGCCGACGCCTAGTCATCTCGTTCGCCGTGATCGGCGTGGTCCTCGCCGTCGCAGGGCTGATCGCCCGGCCGGTGAACATCACGGTCGCGGTCGTGTTCTTCCTGGCGGCTGTCTCGGTGCTGGGCCTGGCCGGCTACGGCGTCCTCGACCGGACGATCGGCGGCCGAAAGCGATCCCGCTCCGCCAACTGAGCCGTCCGGTGTTGCCCGAGCCGTTCTGACCGGCGGCGGGCTACTTGAGCTGTTCGGCCAGGCGGCGGATGCCGCGTTCGGGGCTGGTGAGGACCGGGACGGCGAGGTCGAGACCCTCGGCCGCTGATGCCATCGACGCCTGCGCGAGGACGACCACGTCGCCGGACGCCGCCTTGATGGCGTCTGCCACCAGCGAGTCGTGACGACCGCGATCTCCCGCGACGGCCGCCTCGAACGCACCCGGTACGACGACCTCGTCGATCTGGACGTCGCGACCCTGGAGCTCGGCCCGCTCGCGCAAGAGAGCGGCCGTCGGCCGCACGGTCGTGGGCAGCGTCGCGATGACACTGACGCGATCGCCAGCACGAACAGCCTCGTCCGCCATCGCCTCGTCGACGCGGTACACCGGAACGCCCAGACGGTCAGCGAGCGGTCCGGCGTACTGCGAGATCGACGAGCAGGTGAACATCAGCGCCTCCGCGCCGGCCGCGACCGCGGCATCACCGAGATCGGCGAGCCGTTGCGCGACCTGCTCGGCCGCGGCACCCCTGCCCAGGTCGGCGACGATCTTGTCGTCGAGCAGGTTCTGTACCTCGACGCCGGGCAGATGCTCGGCGGCGAGCGTCGCGAAGGTCGGGATGACCACGGCCCCGGTGTGCAGGAAGGCGATACGTGTCACCCTGGCGCTCCTCACGATGCAATGCACTGCACGGCCAGCGACGTCGATGGCGCTTGTCGGCACCAAGGGTGACACGTTCCCGACGGATTATGCAATCGTTTGCGCAGCGGCGAGGCCTCAGCCCTGTCAGCCTGCCAGGCGCACAACCGCCGGCCCAAGAGTCCGCCTCACAAACCCTCCAACCACCCGGGAAAGCCCTTTCAGGCAGGCTGACTCTAGGTTCGGATTCCGCCCGCCAACACCCCCTGCCGGTTCCGGAACTTCCCGTCACCGAGCAGACGTGATTTCGTGCGAGACACTTGTGCGGTACGGCGCTCGCGACAGCAAGGAGAGGGTGCGCGATGGACGGCAAGGCGAAACTGCGGGTCAAAGAGGCTCTGGTCGCGCATCTCGAGGCACACCTCCGCGCGACGGACGCCGCCGTCGGCCGTGAGGGCTCGGCGGCCAGACTCGACCCCGACTCCTCGTTCTCCGTCGACGACCAGTCGCAGTCCGACCAAGCCGGCGACCTGGGCGGGCTCTACGAGGACGTCGCGGAACGTCAGCACGGCACCGTGGCGCAGGCCGAGAGCATCGACTTCGCCCCGACCAGCGAGATCCGGCCGGGTGCGATCGTCGTACTCGACGACAACCACTACGTCGTCGGCGTGGTCAGCTCACCGTTCGAATGCGACGGCGTCACGTACGAAGGCATGACGACCGACGCGCCCCTCTACGCCGCCCTCAAGAACCTCCGCAGCGGCGACACCTTCACCTTCGCAGCCACAGAACACCGGATCGATTCGGTGTACTGACGGTCAGCGGAGCTGCAGCGAGTACACGTGCAGCCCGTCGGCCTTCGCGTGCCGGCTGAGGTGCTGCAGGTCGGTCAGGAAGTCGACCAGATCGTCGTCTTCGAGCTCCGGAACCAACTCTGCCCACGGCGCAGCGAGGTCCTGGAACTCGTCCTGATCCCGCTCGGCGATCTCGTTGACCAACCGGTCCCCCAGCCTCGCGAGCCCCTCGACCCGAGTCTCCACCCAGCGGTGCTCGTCGTCCGGCAGTTCGTCCGCCGACTTCCCCCAGACCAGCTCGATCAACGCACGGAACGTGCCGCCACTGGCAGTGATCTCGCTCGACAGTTGCTCGTCTCCGCCGGATCGCTCCGGAGCACCGGCAGCGGCATCGTCCGAGGCCGTGAAGTAGGTCGCCATGCCGCCATCATCCTCACAATCCACCGCGGCGGGCCCTTCCTTGTCCCCGCCGACCACGAACTCTGTCCCCGCCCTCAATGCAGAGCAACCGACAACAGCAGAACAGACGCAGCCCGAGCGTGTACGTCGTGACGCTGCGGAGGCACCGCCACGAGATCTCCTGCCCGCAGCTCGACCTCGTCATCACCCGCCCGAAGCACAACGTCCCCCTGCAGGCACATCAGCGAGGCGTCTCCAGGGCTCTGATGCTCACCAAGAGTCTGCCCTGCATCCAGCGCGATCAACGTCTGCCGCAACCGAGCCCCGGCCCGGCTGTACACCGTCGTCGCACTACGCCCGCTGTCACTCCGCCCAGCCAGCTCCAGGTGGACAGCCGCCAACTCCTCGACCCGCAAGACCTCCATCAGCCGATACTCGCACCGAGCCGACGAAGACTCCACCCCGGCCCCCACGACTGCGCCAGGGCGGTACGACTGCAGTCTGAGGTCCGGTCAGGGCGCGGGTGGTAGGAAACGGCGGCGGCCGAGGAAGGGGCCGATGCCGGAGCGCCACCATCGGAGCCAGGCGCGCGGGCGGCGGGCGAGAGCCGCGGCCGGTGGGACCGAGTCGAAGAAGGACTCACGGAACAGCAACCGTCCTTCCGGCGAGAGCTTGAGCAGATCGACGGCCTCCCAGCTCAGCGGCCGTCCACCCGCGGTCGCCACGAACCGGATGTGGACGAACACGTTTTCCTCAGCGCCGGCCCACCGCAGCACCTCGACCCGCAGATCGGGGAGCAGCGCCTGCGTCCGGGCGAACTCCTCCCACCACAGCGCCGGCCCCACGCCGTCGCGCAACATCGGCTGCACGAACCGCACGGAATCATCGAGGAAACCGTCCCACGCATGCGGATCGGGTTTCTCCCAGGCGATCCGGAACTGCCGGACAACGTTTTCGTGAATTTCCGGCCAGTCCGTCATGCGTCCTCCCGACTCGCGAAGGCAAGAAACCCGAGTACGCCGGTCCCCACGACCAGTAGCACCGCCTCCCCGATCCCGACCACGAGCGAGCGCGCCTCCGCGAGATCGACGAGATGCGAGACCGCGTGCAGCCCGTTCCAGGTGGTGGCGACGACCAGCACCGGCGTACGCCAGGAAGTACGTCGTACGGCGAGCAGTAGCCCGGCCCCGATCGCGATCGAGGCCGCGCCGAAGTCGTGCACCAAGTGATCGTCCTGCGGACCGAAGTCGGCTAGCGCACGCGCGAACGATCCGCTGCCGACGGCAGCCCAGATACCGAGGACGGCGAAGAGCCCGCCGAAAGCAGCGATCGCCACCGACGCCAATCGGTGCCTCATGCAACTGTCCGCTCGGCTCTGCGGACCGAGCGCTCCATCCCGAGGCGCCACAACAACCCGGCTCGGGACGACTTCCGAAGCCGCCCCTCCTCCCGCATCACAGCAAGGAAGTGGTCGGCGAACCCATCCCGAGGCTCCTGCGCATGCACCTCGGCAACACTGCTCCGGGCGATCTCCAGCCGCCGCAACCCAGCCACGTCAAGGTGTGTACCCGCGTGCAGCAAATGCGCCTCGGCACCCCACGACAGCGGTACGGCGACGTTGAAATGCGCCGCGATCGCATCAGCCACATCGTCAGCGAGCGCGGC
The DNA here is from genome assembly GCF_004331345.1 of Kribbella soli. GTDB lineage: Bacteria > Actinomycetota > Actinomycetes > Propionibacteriales > Kribbellaceae > Kribbella > Kribbella soli. Next base: position 481,048 of record NZ_SJJZ01000004.1, read on the forward strand.
ACCTCCACCCGCCTCGATCACGACACCACGCGCCACCGTCGCCCCATGCACCGCGAAGCAGGCAGCATCCGGACCGGGACGATGCGGGTCGGCAAGCGCGACATCGTGCAGCAGCGCAGCGACGTACAAGCGCTCGTCGTCGTACTCGAGCCGATCGAGCTCGGCCAGCATGCACGCCCACAGCCAAGAGCGCATGCTGTGATGCAGCAAGGGCGCAGGCAGGACGGTCCGAGCGAAGTCAATGACGTGCTGCGCGACGGGCGTGCTCGGCGGAGTCCGATCGGCAGCGAGTACCGCTCCACCGCGACGCGGGAGCGCAAGCTCTCGAACGATCGCCTGCGCGACGAACCGCACCTGATCCCGCAACCCCAGCGCGCCATTGGTCTCAGCCACCCAGACCGGCGAACCTATCGCTGCCATTGAGCCAACCCCTCCGCAACAAGCTCAGGCTGGTCTTCAGCGACGTACGTGAAGGAGTCCGGGATCACCTGAACACTCGTCCCGAGCCGCTCGGCGTACGCGCTAGCGTGCACCGGCGGGAACACGCGATCGTCCCCAGCCCAGAGCAAATCGACCGGCTTGCCAAACTGCTCGACGAGCGTAGCGGCGGCAGCCCGGCTGTACCGCTCGTCGACCGAGCCGATCGCCTTCCGACCGTCGTACCGAATCGCCGCATCGTTCAGCACCGGATCGATGTAGCTGCGCATCGCGACCTCGTCGATCGGATACTTTGCCAGCCAGCCATACGTGTTCCGCCATCGCCAACTGCCCGGCCATCGCAGCACCTGATACAGCGCGCGGTACGTCAACGGATGCACCGCCGTCCGCTTGAGCAGCGGAAAACCGCCAGGCGTCGGCGGCCACGTGCAGTCCGGCGTTTCGCACGAGGACAGCACCAGCCGCCCGACACGCTCTGGGTACGCCGCCGCAGCGAGCTGACTGTAGGCGCCGCCCGAGTCGTTGCCGAACAGGATCACGTCCCACAGATCGAGCGCGGCCAAGAAGTCAGCGATCAACTCCGCGATCCTGGGCGGCGACAGATCGGCGTCCCGGTTCATCGGCACCAGATGAGACCCCAACGGCCAATCCGGCGTGATGCACCGGAACTGCCCCGACAACAGCGGCACGACCTTGCGCCACAGGTTGGCGTTCACCAGATACCCGTGCACAAAGACGATCGGCGGACCGTTCCCGACTGCGTGATACTGCAGCGTCCCGGCGGGCAGCTCGACGTCGTACGCCGTACCCAACCGCTCATCGCGCGAGACCGTCACTACGCCGCGACCTCCTTCTTGTAATCATTGCAAGAAGTGTCCGCACACTAGCACCGGCCGTTGCCTCCCGCAATATCAGTCCTGCTCGACCAGGAGACCGTGGGCGAAGGCGTCCGTCGCCGCCCGGAGCAGGCGTTTCAGCTGCCTCGGGTTGCGCTGTAGGCGATCCTGCCGCCAGCCCAGGCTGATGATCCCGTTCCACGAGGACCACAGCACGGTCGCCAGCTCTTGAGCGTTGACCTTGCGGATCGTGCCGGCCTTGATACCGCGCTTGATCGCGTCGACCATCCGCCGGTTCTGCTCGTCCACCGAATCCGCGAACCGGTCCGCGAGCTCCTGCCCCGCGGCATAACTCCCCGGCTCCGCGGGGAACGCCAGCATCCGGAAGTACTCCGGATTGGCCAGGTAGAACGCGAGATACTCGTCCGCCGCGGCGTACAACTGCTCGATCGGCCCACGCCCCTCGACGTACGCGAGATCCATGAACTGCCGATCCACCACAACCGCCCGCTCCACCAAAGCGGCGTACAGGCCGGCCTTCGACCCGAAGTGGTTGTAGACCGACCCGACCGCGACACCAGCGGTGGCCGCGATCTCTTCGACCGTGACGTCGGCGACGGACCGAGCCGCGAACAGCTCCTCCGCCGCACTCAGCAACGCATCGATCGTCCGCTGGGCCCGTGGATCCACCATCCTGCAACCATTACACAAAACGGCACTCGAGGAGGTCAGCGGTCCGGCAAGTTCAGCCGCTTCAGTCGCTCGTACGCCCCGACGATGTGCTTGTCGATCCCGTCCTGCGCAGCTTGCGGATCCCCTAGAGCCAGCGCATCGCGCAGCTCCTTGTGCTCGCTGTAGCCGACCTCGAGGAAATCCGGAAAACTCGCGTTCCGGGCGCGCAGGAAGACGGTCACCTGCCCGCGGATGGACTCCCAGACGCGCTGCACCCGCGTGTGCTCGCAGTACGCGTAGATGATGTCGTGGAACTGAAGGTCCAGCCGGACGGCGTCTTCCGGATCGATCTTGGTGTCGACACTCTTCATCTGCTCCAGGACCGCGTCCATCTCGGCGAATCCCGCGTCCTGCATCCGGGTGCATGCGCGGCCGGCGGCCAGCCTCTCGATCGCGCCGCGGAGGGTGTGCACCTCCTCGACGTCGGTCCTGGTCAAGGTGCTGACAAAGGCCCCGCGGTGCCGCCGGAGCTCGACGTGCCCCTCTTCCTCGAGCCGGGACAGCGCCTGCCGGATCGGCCCACGGCTGACCTTGAGCGCGTCGGCCAGCTCGGTCTCCTTGAGATGCTGGCCCGGCTGGAACCGGCCGCCCGTGATCATTTCCCGGAGCACGTCGGTCACCAGATCACCGAGAGCGCGCTGCGACGGCAGCGGGGACACGACATCGTCGGGGATCAAGCCGACCACCTCCTCAAGCCAGTTACCGCCCGTAATCCGGGGCAGGGACGACTCTAGCCCCTGTTCGGTCTCTCTGTAGATTGTAAACAGTTACTCATTGACAGTAAACGAAGTGCCGAGCAGACTCGGAACCTCCCCGGACGCAGAGAGAGGTCACGACGCCGATGACCACTGACACCGCGGTTCACACCGGACGCAGGGCGCTCGGCCCGTTCCCGCCCGCCGCTCCCCGGAATCCCGATGCGCCCCACGTCACCACGGCGACGATCGAGGTCGACGCCGCGGAGATCGAGGGTCCGCTGACGCGCATCTGGGAGAGCTTCGGGTACGACGAGTTCAACTGGACGTACACGCCCACCGGCAAGCGCCTGCTGCAGACCTTCGCCGACTTCTCCGGCGCCGGCTACTTCGTCCGGCCGCATTACATGTACTGCTCCGGCAGCGGATTCGGCATCCCGCACTGGAGCTCCGGCAACGTCTACCACGAAGATGCCGACGGCAATCCGTACTACGACTTCACGATCCTGGACCAGGCGTACGACGCGATCGTCGGCGCCGGACACCACCTACTGGTGGAGCTCGGCTTCACCCCGCGCGACCTGCTGCCACCCGAGGCCGCCGAGCTGACCGTCGTACCGAGCCCGACTGCCTACACCAACTACGAAGCGGGCGCTTGGGGGTATCCGCCGAAGGACTACGCCAAGTGGGCGGGCCTGATCAGCGCTACGGTTCAGCACTGCATCGATCGCTACGGCGAGGACGAGGTAAAGACCTGGCTCTGGGAGCTGTGGAACGAGCCGGACATCGACTACTGGCGCGGCACTCTCGATCAGTACAACGAGCTCTACACCGCAACAGTGCAAGCAGTCCGCGCCGTGCTGCCCGAGGCCAAGGTCGGCGGACCAGCTGTCACCAGCGGCGGACTGAACTTTCTGCAGGGCTTCCTGGACTACACGTCGAGCCGCAACGAGCCGCTGGACTTCATCTCGTACCACACCAAAGGCTGCCACTTCCCGACCCGCGACTACCGGCCGTTCGCCGAGCCGGCGGCCGAGCAGCTCAGCCCGTCGTCGACAAAGATGCTGTACGACCTGCGCGAGTTCAACCGGCTGATCGGTTCGTACGACGCGTACGCCGAGCTGCCGGTGATCGTCGACGAGTGCGACGCAGCGGTGCCGGCGCACTTCGGACGCTACGACAACCGCAACTACAGCTTCCAGAACACCGAGTACTACCCGGTCTTCCAGGCGAAGCTGATGAAGAAGATCCTCGACCTGAACGCGACTGAGCCGGCGCAGGTCGCCTACGCCACCTCGTGGAGCTTCTACTTCGAGGCCGAACGCTACTTCGAAGGCACCCGGTCCTTCCTCACCGCGGGTGGCGTCGAAAAGCCGTTCCTCAACGCCTATCGGATGCTGTCGCTGCTCGGCCCGAACCGCCTCAGCACGACCTCCGACGCGGCCTGGCAGGTCGGCGAGCTCGAAGGCACCGACGGCAGCAGCATGCCCGAGGAAGTCGACGCCCTCTCTTCGCGCTCGGACGACGGAAGCGTCGCCGTCCTGATCTGGCGACACATCGACGATCAGTACCAGACCAGCCAGGATCTGACCCCAGTGACCGTGACCGTCCGCAACCTGCCGGCCGGGTCGTACCGATTGCGGCATCTGCGCATCGACGCCGACCACAGCAATGCCTTCACCGTCTGGCAGCAGCTCGGCTCACCGCAGGACCCGACCGCCGACCAACTGGCCACGATCAAGAGCCGGCAGGGTCTCGAGGAGTTCGAAGCGGAACGCAGCCTCACGGCGGACGGCGACGTCTCGCTCGAGGTCTCACTTCCGTTGCCGTCGGCATCGTTGCTGATCCTCGAACCGAGCAGCTGATCGCGATGATCACGCTGAACAACGGCGTAAGGATTCCCCAGCGTGGCTTCGGCGTTTTCCAGGTCCCGCCGGGCGACACCCAACCCGCGGTCGAGCAGGCACTCGAGATCGGCTATCGGCATCTCGACACCGCGGCGGCGTACAACAACGAGGCCGGTGTGGGCGCAGCCGTCCGAGCGTGTGGGCTGCCCCGCGAGGACCTGTTCGTCACCACCAAACTGCGCAACGGCGAGCACGGCCACGAGTCGGCACTGCAGGCGTACGACGAAACGCTGGAGCGTCTGGGGTTGGACTACGCCGACCTGTATCTCCTGCATTGGCCCAACCCGACGGCGGATCTGTATGTCGACAGTTGGCGTGCCCTGGAGCGGATCTACATCGATGGACGAGTGCGGGCCATCGGTGTGTCGAACTTCCTGCCCGAACACCTGGACCGCTTGGCCAAGGAAGGCGAGATCGTTCCGGCGATCAACCAGATCGAGCTGCACCCCACCTATCAGCAGCGCGAACTGACCGAGCTGTGCCGGGAGCGGTCGATCGCGGTCACGGCGTACTCACCGCTCGGTCAGGGCGGCGACCTCGATCATCGGGTTGTGGCGTCGATCGCACGTCGTCACGAGGCGACGCCGGCCCAGGTTGTGCTGCGGTGGCATCTGCACCGCGAGCACATCGTCATCCCCAAGTCGGTTGATCCCGAGCGGATCCGAGCCAACTTCGAGCTTGACGGCTTCGAGCTGACCGATGACGAGATCGCGTCGATCACCATGCTGGAGAACGGCAACCGGCTCGGCAACGATCCCCGCACGTTCGCGCTCAGCCAGATCAGGTAGCCCGGCCATGACGAGCAGATCTGTGCGCCTCAAAACCACCTGGATCTGGATCTTCCTGCTCCCGACCGTCGTGCTGTACGGCGTCTACACCATCTACCCGATCATCGCGAGCTACTGGTACTCGCTGGTCGAGTGGAACGGATTCGACGCCGACCAGAAGTTCGTTGGCCTGAGCAACTACCGCGAGGTCTTCGCCGATCCGCTGTTCTGGAACTCGTTCAAGGTGACGTTGTTCTTCATGCTGCTGGTGGTGCCGGCGCGGGTGCTGCTCACGCTCCTGCTGGCGATGATCCTGAACTCGCCGAAGCTCCCGCTGATCGGCTTACTGCGTTCGGCGTTCTTCATCCCCGTGGTGACCACGACGGCGATCATCGGCGTGGTGATGCGCTTCATCCTGGATCCGGCCAGCGGACCGATCAGCACCGCGTTGACGAAGCTCGGTTTCGGCGGCGTCGATTTCCTGGGTGATCAGCACCTGGCGTTGCCGACCGCGGCCGTCCTGTACGTCTGGAAGTTCTTCGGTGTCACGATGATCTACTGGCTCGCGGCGCTGCAGACCATCCCGTACGAGTTGTACGAGGCGGCCCGGATCGACGGCGCCGGCACCGGGCAACTCTTCCGGCACATCACGGTGCCGATGCTCAAGCCGTTCCTGATCATCATCACCGTGCTGACGATCGAGGAGACGTTCCACAACTTCGACCTGATGTACACGCTGACCGGCGGTGGACCGTACTTCCACACCGAGATCATCGAGATCTACATCTACCGCTGGGCCTTCGCCGCCTCGATCCCCCAACTCGGGCACGCATCCGCAGCCGCGGTGATCTTCGGGCTGTTGGTCGCGGTCGTCGGCGCCGTCCAGTTGTGGGGCGTGTACGCCGGCCGCCGGCTGAGAGGAGACCAGCGATGACAGCGCAAGTCGTCGTACGCACGGATCGGCAGCGGCGCCTGTTGCACCGGCTGCCGTGGTGGATCGCCGCGCTGTTCCTGGTGGGTATCGCGGTGGTCTGGATCTTCCCGTTCCTGTGGATGCTGTCGGCATCGCTCAAGGACAACATGGAGATGTTCACCGGCGGCCTGAAGTTGTGGCCGGACAAGTTCGTCTGGGACAACTACACGCGGGCGTGGAACGACGCCCACTTCGGCCGGTACCTGATCAACACCGTGGTGGTCACCGTGATCACGGTCGTGATCGTCACCGTCCGCTGTGCGACTGCGGGCTATGTCCTGGCCCGTTACCGATTCCGCGGTTCCAAGCTCTTCCTCGGCGTACTGGTCGCGACGCTCTTCGTCCCCACCGGCTACACGATCATCCCGGTGGTCAAGATCTCGATGCAGCTGCACCTGATCGACTCACTGACCGGACTGATCCTGGCGCTCAGCGGCGGGGCGTACGTGTCGGCGATCCTGTTGTACTACGGGTATTTTCGGCAGATCCCCCGGGAGCTGGAGGAAGCCGCGATCGTCGACGGCGCCGGCTTCGTCCGGATCTTCTTCTCGGTGATGCTGCCGTTGGCGATGCCGGTCACGGCGACCGTCGCGGTCCTCACCTTCATCACGACCTGGAACGCCTTCTTCCTGCCGCTGGTGTTCACCTTCAGCCGGGCCGATCTCCGGACGGTGAGCGTCGGCATGCAGGCGTTCGTCGGCGAGACCGCGACCGACTGGGCCGGCATGGCCGCGGCCGGGGTGATCTCGATCGTCCCGGTGGTCGTGCTCTTCATCTTCCTGCAGCGCTACTTCGTCGAGGGAATCTCCGGAGCAGTCAAGTCCTAAGGAGTGGAAATGACCGGGATGACACGTCGCAGTCTGCTCGGCGCATCGGTACTCACCGCCGTCGGCGCCGCGACCGGATGCAGCAGTTCGAGCTCTCAGAGCGGAAGCACGAGCGGGGGCGCCACCGGAACGTTGGACTGGTGGGACCACTTCAGTTCGTTCAAGCGCCTCAACGACGACTGGGCCAAGACACAGTCTCCGTCGCTGAAGACCAACGTCGCCCATACGTACTACGACGCGTCCAAGGCGACCCAGGCGTTCCAGCTCGCGCATCAGGCCAACAAGATGCCGGACGTCTACTCCAACGTGATCGGGCTCCCGTTGCCTGCCCTGGTGAGTGGCAAATGGGTGCACGAGGTCACGATTCCGGCTGACATCAAGTCCAAGCTGCCCAAGGACGCGTTCACCGAGGGCATCACCCAACTGGACGGCAAGCTCTACGGGTTCCCGATGTTCAGCTTCCGGCAGAGCTCGACGCTGGTGTGGGTGAACAAGGACCACTGGTCCAAGGCCGGGCTCGATCCGAACAACGTGCCCACGGACTACACGGCGTTCAAGGACGCGTTGGGCAAGCTGAAGTCGGCCGGGATCCAGCCGCTCACGCTGGCGATCGGCGCGGACGGCGGACGCATCCGTGATCAGGTCGATGACATGGCGCAGACGGCCGGCTTCCCCGGGTACCAAGGCCTGCAGTTCACCACCGGCGAGTACGCGTATCACCACGATGCCTACGTCACGGTGATCGAGTTCTTGAAGCAGCTGAACGACGACAAGTTGATCATGCCGGGCTCGAACAACTTCGGTGTAGTCGACGCCCGGACCCGGTACGCATCGGGGGCAGTCGGGACTTTCATCGACGGCATCTGGTGTGCCGGTGGATCGAAGGCGTTGGCGCCGACGATCGTCGACAAGCTCGCGTCCGGTCAGATCCTGGTGCCGACGTCGGGTACGAACCCCTGGTGCTACCGCGGCCGGCCCGCTGCGACGTACTTCGTCTCCGCGGACAGCAAGAATCCCGACGCGGCCGGGAAGCTGATCGCGTCCTTCATGTCCGACGACTACCAGAAGGGGATGGTCGAGGCGATGGACCAGCCGCCGTTGAACCTCGATCTCGTCGCGTCGTCGAACGTGGTCGACGCGTACAAGAAGGGCGTCGAGTACTGCAAGAAAAACGTGTTCCTGATGCCACAGGCGATCGTGAAGAACCCTTCGATCGCGAAGGTGGACGCACTGCGCAAGCCGGTCACGCCGCATGTCGGCAACATCGTCCAGGGCTACCTGGGCGGATCGATCAAGGACCTCAAGGCCGAACTGAAGAAGCTGAGCGACGCCACGGCCGCGGACCGAGCGCAGGCGCTCCAGAAGGCGAAAGCGGCCGGAGCCAAGGTGTCGGAGGCCGACTACGTCTTCAGCGACTGGAAACCCGGCCAGGACTACGGGGCCGCCAAATGACCGCCGACCGCGCTGCGGTGGTCACCGGCGCGCGCACCGCGGTCGTGACCGGCGCGGCATCCCCGCACGGTATCGGCCGCGCCACAGCCCTCCTCCTCGCGTCACAGGGCTGGAACATCGGGATCCTCGACATCGACGGCCCGGGAAGTGAGGCGGTGGCCTCCGAGATCACCTCGACGTACCACGTCAAGGCTCTCGGTGTCGCGGCCGATGTGTCCAACGAGGCTGAAGTCCGTACGGCGATCGACGAACTCGAGGCCGCCCTACCGCCGCTAGCAGCGCTAGCGAACATCGCCGGCGTCAGCTCCCCGGTCCCCTACCTCGAGCTGACCTCCGACGAGTGGCACCGCGTCATCAACACCAACCTGAACGGCGTCCACTACGTAACCCGCCGCGTCGCCGAGAGCATGGTGAGGCACAACTACGGCCGCATCGTCAGCATCTCCTCCACCTCAGCCCAACGAGGCGGCGGCACCTACAGCAAAACGCCGTACTCCGTAGCCAAGGCCGGCGTAATAGGCCTGACCCGAGCCCTGGCCCGCGAACTGGGCCCGTTCGGCATCACGGTCAACGCCATCGCCCCCGGCCCGATAGCCACCGAAATCATGGGCGGCCCACTGACCCCCGAACGCCGAACGGCCCTCACCGCCGACCTCCTCGTAAACCGAGTAGGCGAACCCCAGGACGTAGCCTCCGCAATAGCCTTCCTACTCTCCGAACCTTCCAGCTACATAACCGGCCAAACCCTCAACGTAGACGGCGGCCTCTACATGCACTGACCGGCCGGCTAGTCGTCTTCCCAGGCCAGGGAGCTGATGCGCCAGCCGGTCGGTGTACGGACGAACTGGGTGGTCTTGTGGCCGCCGCCCTCGAACCGCTCGCCGTTCTGGACGCCGGACTTGCGATACTCGCTGAAGCGGTGGGCGATCGAGCCGTAGATTTCGGTCTGCTCGCTGACCTCCCACTCGGAGAACTCGGTCAGTGTCCCGTCGGTGAGGATCCGCTGGCGGGGCTCGACGAAGGAGTCGAGATCGTAGACGACCGACCGGTCCCCGGTCTGGCTGATGATGGTTCCTTGGGGGATGAACACCTCGCGGACGCGGTCGGTGCGGGGCGGGCCGTCGGTGTTGGTGAAGGCGCTGAAGAACAGGCGCATCAGCTCGTCGAGCTCTGCCTTGGCGGCATCGGGCTCGGGGCGGTTCTGGTCGGCGGACATCGAACTCCGTTCACATAACAGGTGTTGTCAGGTCTCGTTGCGGAGGGCCTCGAGCCACAGTGCGATCGGGCGGCGGAGGTCGTTGAGGCTGGCTCGGGTGCCCGGTGTGATGGCGGCGCGGGCGCCGTACAGGCGGTCGAAGAGGAGGCCTTCGAGCAGGCTGAGCAGGTCGCGTGCGGCGCGGGCGGGGCGCGGCGCTCCGAGTGACTTCATCAGTTCGGTGGCCGGCTCGAGACCGAAGAGGCAGACCGCGAGTGCGTTCCGCAGTTCTTCGTCATCGATCGCGTCCGGGCTCAACGCGTACCGGGCGAGCGCGTCGCGGCGACGTGGCCCGAGCAGCGTGTCGACGTACTTGGCCATGAACGCGGCCGCGGTGGCCGTCGTCACCTCGGCCACGCGGCGCTCGTCCTGGGCAGTCGCGAAGGCGTCACGAGTCACCTCGGTGAGGTGCCTGATCGCGGCCTCGACCAACTGCTCGCGGGTGCGGAAGTAGTACGACGTCGAGCCCTGCGCGATGCCGAGCTCCTTGTCGATCTTCTGATGGGTGAGCGCGTGGTTCCCGCCCTCGGCCGCGAGGGTCAGCGCGGCATCGCAGATCTCGGTACGGCGGCTCGAACGTCGGGGCATGCTGCGCATCCTAACTCTAGGATCTCAGAGCCTCACCGAAACGCGCGACGCGGATCAGATCGTGCCGGTGGTGTTGATCTTCGTGCTCGCCTGAGCGCCGATGAACGGAAGGTCGACGGCCCACAGCAGACCCGCGTTGCATTCCGGTACGTCGAAGTCGCACATCACCCAGCCGCCGGCCTCGCCGCGGTCGTTGAAACACTCCCGGTACCAGTTCCCCGACGACTCCTTCCCCTGAATCGTGGCCGCGACCGGATGTCCGTTCGCCTTGGTGTCCTTGATCCAGACCCGATCCCCGTACGCGGCGAAGCACGCCTTCGCGCCGGTCACCGACACGCACCAGACATTCTCACCCGAGGGCGGCGGCCCACTCGGGCTACCGTTCGTGGCCGACGCCATGGACGCCGTCCCCGCCAGGATGAGCACCGCCGCCACAGGAACCACGAGCAGCACACGCACCAGCTTGTTCATGAAATCACTCTCCGTCTTTGTGTCTTGGTAGCTCTAATATCCTAGAGCTATCAAGGGTCTTGTCTTCTTGATCTCTACGATCATAGAGTTAACTCTATCATCGTAGAGCTGGCGCCTTGGTGCGTCAGCGGCGTACCGAGGGAGAAACGTGAAGCGACAGATGCCGGCGTACTCACTGGCCGAACGGGACCGCCGGTGGGCGATGGCGCGGGACCTGATGGCCGACGAGGGCCTCGACGTGTTGCTGGTGTACGGCGAACACGAGGGTGTGCCGGCTGCGCCGTTCGCCCACGACAACTACTTCAGCAACGATCGTCCGGGCACCATCGTCATGTTCTGCGGCGACGAGGACCCGATCCAGCTCGTCTGGTCACCGATGCACGTCGAGGACCACATCGAGGCCACCAAGCGCGGCGACGAACTGTGGATCGAACCGGCCCGCATCCGGGTCGGCAAGGACGCCGCCCACGTTGCCGCCGTCATCAAGGAGCACTCCCTCGAGGCCGCGACGATCGGCGTGGTCGGCCTCGAGCCCTACCCGCCGTTCCACATCCTGCCGATCCTGCCGCACGCGCTGTACGGACCGCTGACCGAACAGTTCCCGCGGGCGACCTTCAAGCCCGCATGGTTCCCGCTCCTGCTGCGCATGCTGCCCAACTCCGACGAGGAACTGGCGCTGGTGGAGTACGCCGCCGAGGTCGGCGACGCGATCGCGGCCGCGATGCTGAATGCGACGTACCCCGGAGCCACGGATGCCGACGTCCTGGCCGCCGGTATGGCGGCCGGCTACTCCCGCGGCGCGCAGCCGCACATCCTCATCAACACCGGACCTTCCGTCGTCTCCTGGGGCGACGCTCCGTGGGCCTATCGCCCGCAGCAGCCTCAGGTGATCGCCGACGGCGACGTCGTCATGGCCGAGGTTCTCAACGCGGTCGCGCGCCGCGAGACCCAGAGCCAGGTCGCGATCGCCGTCGGCGACGTACATCCCGACATCGAAGCGGCCGCGCAGGTCGCTCGGGCTTGCTACGAGGCCGGGCTGGCGCAGCTCGTCCCGGACAACACGTTCGGTGACGTCGCCGAAGCGATGATCAGCACCCTCAAAGAAGCCGGCGGCTGGAACGTGCACCCGATGCTCCACAGCCTCAACCCGTACGGCCCGGTGTGCGGATTCGGCTGGGGCCTGAAGACCTTCCCACCTGCGAAGGCGTACGGCGAACTCGGCGAGGTGCCCACCGTCGGCGCGGGCCTGCCGCTCGAACCCGGCATGACCTTCGCCTTCGAACCCAACTGCGTCATCAACAACCACCTCGTCAACCTCGGCGGCACGGTCGTGGTAGGCAACGACAAACCAATCGAACTGAACACGTTCACAGCCCAGCTACTGCGGCGCTGAGGCACACAAGTAGAGGGTGAGTCGACGCGAGGCGACGGGCGGTGAACCGGCCGAACCGCCGCCTCCACCCACCGAACCCGCGCTAATCTGACGCTCAGTCCGCCCGCGAGCCAGCAGCGGGCCGACCGTCACTTCTCCATAACCGGTCTCCAAACCATTGTCTGGGAAATCGATTTCTGCGACACTCCGTCGCGTGAGTAGCGGTAGACCTAGGCATCAAGGGAGCATCGACATGCGTCAACGGAGACTCAGGATCGTCGCAGCAGCAGCCGTAGCCGCGTTGATCGCCCTCGCGGGCTGCAGTTCGAATTCCGGGACTTCGGGCAGCTCCGGGGGTAGCGGAGGACCTGCCGAGATCACCTTCTGGCAGTCGCAGTTCGAGCCGTACCAGCAGAAATGGTTCAAGACGTACGTCGACAAGTTCAACGCGTCCCAGACCGACGTGAAGGTGAAGTACCAGGTCGTCCCCGGCGACACGTGGCAGCAGAAGCTCAAGGCCGCGCAGGCCGCCGGCACGCAACCCGATGTCGCGACGACGAACTACGGCGGCATCCCTGCCGGCGTCGCGAACGGCCAGTTCGCAGAGCTCGACGGGCTTCTTCCGGACAAGGCCTGGAGCGATATCAAATCCAACGTCGGTGGGTTCGTCCAGGTCGGCGGCAAGCACTACGCGTACCCGATGCTCGTCGAGCCGTCGACTGTCCTCTACTACCGCACCGACCTCGTCAAGGCCGCCGGTCTCGACCCGAATGCGCCGCCCAAGACCTGGGACGAACTGCTCACGTGGGCCGAGAAGCTGACGAAGGGCAAGGTCAAGGGCATGACGATCGCCTCCGTCGCGCCCGACCTCGGCTGGTCGAGCTGGGGCCTGCAGTACAACGCGTGCGGTCACCTGCCGATCAACGACGACTGGTCTGCCGCCAACGCGAAGGACCCGTGCTACACGAAGCTCTTCGAGTTCTACCAGACCCTGTTCCAGAAGGGCTGGATTCCGCAGCAGCCGAAGGTCGGCTACCCCGACGCGACGCCGTACGGCCAAGGCCAGGTAGCGATGATGGCGAACGGCTCGTGGGCGGTCGGTCAGCTCAAGCAGACCTTCCCGGCGATGATCAAGAACACGGCGGTCGCTCCGTTCCCGTCCATCGACGGCGATCCGAGCAAGCCGACCGCGACGCTCGGCGGCTGGACGCTCACGGTCGACGCCAAGTCGAAGCACAAGGAGGCGGCGGCGAAGTTCATCGAGTACCTGCTCGCGGGTGACCCGGCGATCATGGCCGACTTCTTCAGGCAGAGCGGTTTCTCGAAGTACACCGTCCGCACGTCGGTCGACCAGGCACTCGCCAAGGACCCGGCCGCCACGTCCGACCCGTTCATGAAGGTCATCACCGACAAGGTCGTCGCGACCGGCAAGGCCGAGCCGGCGTACCCGTTCGACATCTCCCTCGCCTTCGCGACGGCGATCGAGTCCGTGATGAAGGGCAAGTCCGACATCCCGGCCGCCACACAGAAGGCGAGCGACGCGATCGACCGCGTCATCAAGCAGCAGCGCCTCAAGGGCACAGCACCGAAGGGCTGACAGGGTATGTCCATGATCGACACGTCGACCCAGCCGACGGGCCAGGCCACCGAGGCGATCGACCCGAGCGGTACGTCGCGCCGGCGGCGCGGGCGTCGCGCGAAGTTCACCGAGGAGGTGCCGCGACACCTGCGCGCGCACCTCACGGCGTACCTGATGATCACGCCGATGGTCGTACTGCTCGGCATCTTCGTCGTCTGGCCGCTCGTCTACGCGTTCTATCTGAGCTTCTTCGAGATGAGCTTCTACAAGGACGCCGAGTTCGTCGGCTTCGACTTCTACAAGTACGTCCTCACCGACCCGGAGTTCTACGAATCGCTGCTGGTCGGCCTCAAGCTCGCCCTGATGGTCGTGCCAACGATCCTCGTTCTCGCGCTGCTCCTCGCGAGCTTCCTCGCGACGCTGTCGAAGCGGATGGCGGCGTTCATGAAGACGACCGTCTACGTGCCGGCCGTCGTCTCGAGTGTCGTCGCGGCGATCATCTTCGTCTTCATCTATCAGGACGAGGGCTTCGCGAACTGGTTCATCGGGCTGTTCGGCCAAGGCCCGCTGGCGTGGCTCAACACGGCGTCGACCGCGCTGCCGGCCGTAGCGGTCCCCGCGATCTGGCTCGGCTTCGGAGTTTCGACGCTGATCATGCTGGCGGGCATCCTCGACATCCCTGAGAGCTACTTCGAGTCGGCCAGGCTCGACGGCGCGAACTTCTGGCAGCGCACCCGCTACATCACCATCCCGTCGCTGCGCAACGTCATCCTTTTCCTGCTCGTCTCCGGCCTGACGTTGACGATCCAGGAGTTCCAGCTTCCGCTCGTCATGACGAACGGTGGCCCCGTCAACGCGACGAACACGCCGAACCTCTACATCTTCAACAGCTTCCGCGACGCCACGCCGTACGCGACGAGCTACTCGCTGACGGCGGCGCTGCTGCTCTTCATCGTCATCGGCACCATCTCGCTCGTCATCTTCCGGGTCGTCAGCTCCGAGAAGTCGTCGGACGCCTGAGCCGGCGTCACCGAAAGGACCTCCGATGAACCGCACGTGGTACGCCCCGCGCCGGCTCCTGTCGTACCTGCTCGTCGCCGGCATCGCCGTGACCGCGCTCTTTCCACTCGCGTGGATGGCGATCTCCGGCTTCAAGGGTCAGAACGAAGTACTGCGCACCCCGTTCCAGTTCTTCCCCGACGTATGGCGGCTCGACAACTACCGCCTGATCCTCGAGGACCCGCCGTTCGTCCGTGCCATGGTCATCACGTTCGTCGGCGCCGTCATCTTCACCGTCGCGAGCCTGGTGGTGAACTCCATGGCGGCGTACGCGTTCGCCCGCCTCGAGTTCGCCGGAAAGCGGTGGTGGTGGCTGGTCTGCATCACGCCGATGTTCGTCCCGGCGATGGCGATCCTGCTGACGTCGTTCGTCGTCGTGAGCAAACTCGGCATGCTCGACACCCTGGCGGTGCTCATCATCCCCGGCGTCGCGTCGAGCGCCCAGATGTTCTTCCTGCGCCAGTTCTACCTCAACATGCCGGCGGCGGTGGAGGAGGCCGCACTCATCGACGGCGCGACCCGCTGGCAGATCTTCCTGCAGATCTTCGTACCGCAGTCGCTCGGGCCCTTCGTCGTCGTCGGCATCGCCTCGTTCCTCGGCTACTGGAACTCGTACGTGTGGCCGGTACTCGTCATCTCGAACCCCGACCTGACCCAGATCATGCAGTACCTCGCCACGTTCCGCTCGGCCCGCGGCAACGAGTGGGGCATGCTGATGGCCGGCTCGACCCTGGCAGCACTACCAACAATCCTGCTCGTCCTCATCTTCCAGCGCTACATAGTCAACGGCGTCCGCCTCGCCGGCATCAAGTAACCTCCCCCACCGCCCCCTAAGACCGAGCACGGCACAACACCGCGCCGAGGGTGCGCACGCCGCGCACCGGCGACCGGAGCTGTCGAGGTGAGCGCCTCGCCTGCGGCAAGGCCGCGACATCGGTGTGGGAGCAGCGGTGCGCGGGTCAGTTGTCAGGTTGTTGGGGGTGTGCTCGGGTCGCGGTGACGGCGGCGTCGATGTTCCGGTAGATCACGAGTCCTGATCCGTTGTCGGTGTGGTGGAGGACGTCGCGGACTTGGCCGTTGACCTGCTCACTCTCCGGTGGAGAGTGCACGCGGTGTAGCTGCGTTTTGCAACCCTTCGCGCTCATTCCGGTGAGTAAACGGTGAGTTCTCGACAGATCTGGTGCGGCCCCGGCAACGACGGCATCTACGATGCCAACACCAGCATCCGCGTCGGCTACGACACGATCTACGGCGACAGGTACTACTTGTACGGCAAGTTCGGCGACGCCGGCGAGGACGTACTGCTCGGAGGCAGCTACGGCACCCCTTGCCAACACGAGCACGCCTGCTTCACTGAACTTGTCAATCGTCGCCGCGGTGCCCATCTAGCGGCCGGTTGTGCGGAGCCACCAAGCGCCAGGAGCTCGGCAAGAGCTGCGGCCAGAGGGAAACTGAATGTCCAGGTGGTCCGAACACCACCCTTCTTAGGCTCGGGGGCCAACTGCGCAGCACACTGTGGGAGGGCAATCGCGGTCAGCGCCCTCTGTTAGCCTCGAAACATGCCTGCTAATCCCAGTCTGGTCGTCGGATTCTTGCTGCTATCAGCCCTGTTGTCCGCAATCCCGGGACCGTCGGTCCTGTTGGGGACCAGTCGCGCGATCACTCGTGGCCGCCGGTCAGCGATGTTGATCGTGCTCGGGAACTTCGCGGGCGGCATGGCGCTCCTGGCGCTCGTACTGGCCGGTCTGGGCGTGATCGTGGCCACTTCGGCGAAGCTCTTCATGGTGGTCAAGCTCGCCGGCGCCGGTTACCTCCTATGGCTCGGAATTCGCTCAATTCTTTCGGCGCGATCTGGCGGATCCGGCCACCTTGCCCAGCCTGTTGCCGACCGCCCCGCCCATCCGGTAGCCGCGGTGCGTCAGGGATTCCTCGTCGGAGTGGCGAACCCCAAGAGCATTGTGTCGCTGATGGCGATCCTGCCCCAGTTCGTCGACCACAACCTCGGGCACCCGACCCTTCAGATGCTGGTCATCGGAGTCACCGGCGGAATAGCTCAACTTCTGATTGAGACGCTCTGGGTCATCGCCGCCGGGTCCCTGCGAACCTGGTTCCAACATCGCCCGTCCCGCATGCAGGCCCTCAAAGCAACAGGCGGAGTCGCGATGATCGGGCTGGCCGGCAAGCTCGCAATCCGAAGTTGACCCAGGGGCGTCGAGTGCCTGGACCGAACCGGCGGATCCACGTCGGCCGCGACATCGAGACACAAAGTGACCGACGTCATCAACCCGACCACGATGGTCCTGACGACAGCCGAGGTCTATCAACTGAGCCGATCGACAGTGGCGGTCAGTTGAGTTTCGGCCTCAGCACGCCGCTGCCGCAGGTGCTTCAGCGACTCCTCCAAAGCCGCAACCTCGCCGAGCCAAGCCCGATCTTGCGCCTCCGCTAAACGAGCCTCCGCGTTGCAGGTCATCTCGATGCGTGGCAGCTGGGCGGGATGTGGCGGTCGCCAACATCGAGAAGATCAAGGACCGATGGCGCCCCACGCCCGCCGAGGACCGCTCGTACTTCGACGAGTACTTCCCAACGGAAGAGCAACTCCCTCGAAAGGTCGTCATCGCTTTCGAGACGGCCCTTCGTGAGGACGGCCGGGAGGTCGTCGTGGTGACGAGACCCGACGGTACGCAGGCCGGTGACCCTCTGACCAACGCCTCGCGGATCGACGACGACTACCGCTTCCACGACGCTTTCCACCTCGCGTACGCCGCAGTACTCGGCTGGTCGCCCGTTACCCGATTCCTCCTCGGTCGCAAGCGCAGGAGCCGCCCCGAATTCGACGAGGCCGAGGACGGCGGCCGCGCCATCGCGATCGAGGAAGGCATCTCCGCGATGGTCTTCTCCTACGCCGCGAGGCACGGGTACCTGGAGAACGTCACGCGGATCGACCACGAGTTCCTGACCACGATCGGCCACATGACCGCACATCTCGAGGTGGGCGCGGCACGCGCCGCGGACTGGGAGGTCGCCATCCTGTCCGGCTACAAGGTCTGGTGGCAGCTGCGCAGGCAAGGCGGCGGTCGCGTCGAACTCAACCTCGATGCCCAGACTCTGACCGTTCTGGCGACTAGTTAACGACGAGTCGCAACGCCTCAAGGGTGCCCGGGGGGAGCAACGTGAGCACGATCGCGATGCGTCGGCGGAGCCTACGATCTCGCAGCAGACCTCGGTCGCGCTGCTGCAAAGTAGTGAGTAAATCGTGAGTTGGGACCCGGACGTTGATCACTTCCGGGTTATATGGCCAGGTCAGAGAGCCGGTGAGGGGACTCGAACCCCTAACCCCCGCTTTAGCGTGCCAGGCCTCTCGTCGTACCGCACCACTACCCGAAAGTTGCTGCTGACCTGCTTACTCTCCAATGGAGAGTAAGCAGTTGTTGGCGACTGTGCTCGGTATGTTTCGTTTAATCCGGTGAGTAAAACGGTGAGTTGCCATAGGCACGAAACGGCAGGGCCGAGGCGATCAGGGAACTCTGGTGACGCCCGAGACGCTCGCTCCCACCGGGCTGATCCGACGCATCTTCCCACCGCCGTTGTGACGCTCTCCCTCAACTCCCTCGCCGCTCGGTGAGGACCGGGCACCAGTCTCTGCGGTCTGAAGGCTCGCTGAGCTCGTCTACTCCCAGACTGTCCACACCTGATCAGATTATTCCCAGGCGATATAGATTCTCTCTACGAGATCCATTATCAAGTCCGCCGGATCCTCGCCCCTTCTTCAATGAACAACATCTCCTCAAGCTGCTTTCGGTCGACCGCAGGGATAGCCGCCCAGAACGCGATCCGGCGCATGTTTCATCACCGCAGAGCGTCCAGCAGTTTGTCGATCGATGCAGCCAGGCCGCGGAGGCGATCGCGCGCGGCCGCCACCTCGTCACGCCCGAGCTCGGTGTCGATGCGGTGGTCAGCGTTGTAGTCGAGCCACTCTCCCTGACCGGCCACCCAACCCCCGAACACCCATGGCTCGGCAGGCAGCTCGATGCCAACAGTCGACCGATAAGCATCGACCGCAGCCCGGAAGGCGACCGCGTCAAAGCCAGCCCAGTCCAGGGCAACGGCCACTACCTCTTGAACCGCCGGAATGGGCCCCGCGGCGTCCCAATCCACGGCGAGCACACCGTGTTCGGAGCGGAGCACGTTCTTACGATCCAAGTCGCGATGGCTGTCCACGGCCAGCAGCCGCGCGGGCGCCCCTGCAGTGACAAGCTCGGCAAGCACCGTGATGTCCCGGCCCCAGCGCTGTGACTCCCACACGCCACCACGCCGCTCATCGAGTCGCGTTCCACCGACAGCGTGGATTCGCCCCAGCAGACCCATCACCTCGAGCACAGATACATCACCTGGGGTCGAATCCGCCCACTCATGCACACGCACCAACGACGTGCCAATCAGAGCAAGCGCGCCACCACTCACCGGCTCAACCACCGGCCTCGGCATCGGCACGCCGCCTGCATACGCGCGTCGTTCGATCTCGAACGACGCCTCGATATTGGCGACGAAGTCCGGTCGATCAACACTGGCCACCATCCGCTTGACCGCATAGCTGCCGGACTCGGTCACCACTCGCCACATCTCGTTCGACAGTCCGCCCGGCACACGGGCGGCCGGGGCAAGACGCCGACCAAGCCGAAAATGTTCAACCACCGCATCGATCACACGCGCATGCTCCCACCACCAGCGCGTGGCCGACCATCCATTTCCCTATCGTCGATAGGCACCAGAGACATCGCATCGACGGCAGACCGGCAAAGACGCGTCCGCAACCGCTCTGAGCACGGCCAGGGGAACCAACACCTGCCGCGCGCTACAGATAAGCGGACATCAGCGCCCGCTGAAACTTTGAATGCTCGCCGGTACGCCGGCTTCTCGTGGACGGTCTCCGCCGGGCGTTGATCATCTTCGCGCCGGTCGTGACGTCTTTCGCCCAGAACGGAAGCAGCCCTAGCGGAACGCGCGGAGCTCGCGCGTCGGGTCGGTGTCCTCGCCGGCGTCCTGCGGGACGCGGGCGATCACTACCGGGCTGTTCTTTTGTCGGTGTCACGTTGAAAATCACGGCCGCGCAACTCGTCGGCATTGCTCTCGTCCACGACGAAGCGCTCGAGGAATTCGGCGCGGCTGGCCACCGAGGCGTATCGACCACACATGCCAGCCACCCTGCCACGTCACACGGACAACAGCAGCGATGCCAGCGGAGCTACCGGCCTCGAATGGTATGCACCGCGAACGCCTGGCCAGCAAGGAAGCCGCGCACCCTACCGTGATCGGGTGGTCGCCTGGCCCCGGCGGCCAGGAGGGTGCCGCCGGGGTCTGAGGCGAACGTCAACAGCCTGGGTCCGTGCGTGGGGATCACGGTAGGTCCGGGGTCGGATCAGGCTCTTCCGCACCAGCGGGGTCGATCAACGTGGACGTCTGCAGCGCTGCCGAGAGAGCCGTGCTGCCCTCGGCGAAGTGGCATCGCTGTTAGCGGGTTCGTTCGACGATGCGGGCGAGTTCGACGCGGGACTGTACGCCGAGTGTGCGGAAGATCTGTCGCAGGTGGTAGTCGACCGTGTGTGGCGAGAGGAAGAGCATGGCGGCGGTCTCTCGGTTGGTGAGTCCGCGGGCGACTTGTTCGGCGATGGTCCGTTCGGAGTCGGTCAGGAGCCACAAACGCGCTGCAGTGTCAGCGGTGTCGAAAGCGCGAGTAACGGTCGTGGCACAGGAGCCGTCGGAGGCTGCGGGTGCTGTGGCCTTGGTGAGCCGGTTGTCGTTGGCATCGAAGCCGTAGGTGCGGGTGACGCAAGCCGGTGTTTGGGTCGGGTCGGTGATATCAACGCCGGAGGACGCTGGGGTGCGGTCGTTGACCTGGGTCAGGTCGAGGTCGACGCCGCGGCACCGATCTTCTCGGACTGGTTGGTGACGCGGTCGAACGGGTCGTAGGTCTGGTTGCGGGTGAACGCCGGGGTGCCGGCGGCGTCGAACTTCTGCTGGCGGACCAGGCGGTCGTAGCCGCCGTAGGCGTTCTGTTCCACCACCTGGGTCCCGACATCGGCCGTGGTGGAGCGACCGAACGGGTCGTACCGCTGGTTCAGCGTCGTCGCACCGGTGACTGTTTTAGTCAGCCGGTTTCGGTCATAGGTCATCGTCGACGTCGTGGCGCCGATCGGTCTGCGCGTTGCCGGCCGCGTCGTACTCGTAGGACTCGCTGTGTCGGTGCCAGCGCCATGGAGGCGATCGATACGCCGGTCTCGGCATCCACGAACGCTTCGAGCTCCTCGATCAACTGCGCGCGCATGCCCACTGGACCATTCTCATGTCAACTTCGTGTCACGACATGAGCATGGCCCTCCGCTGATCATGGGCGAACAGCGAATGGGAGGTGACGGATGGCGAAACACCTGGCTCGGCGACCCGGCATCCGATCAATGTGATCGGTAGTCGACAACGCAGTCAGCGGAGTCTGGGGGACAATCCTTCGCCTCTGCGTTCTCCTGCTCACTCTGGCCGTGTGCACGGCTGGCGCCGGTCAGGCCGTCGCACACATCACCAAGGCGCTCTGCGGAATCGCGTCATGAACTGCGGTCCGGAGCGATGAGTGCCCGACATCGCGAGTCCATCCCTTGCTCACAAGCTGAGATCCGGCTCGAATATGTCAACGCGTTGGGATCGATCGGCCTCGTCCCAGTGACAGGTCTTGGAGGGCGCCGTTGAACATGTCGCGGGTGAGGAACCGGTTCAGGCTCAGGTTGTACTCGCGGAAGCCCATGCCTTACGGGCCAGGCGACCCGTCATAGCAGCTGCAGCTGCAGCTGAACCGGCTGATGCTCTGGCACAAGGGCCCCACCGCCGCCGTCTTCGCAACTTACCTAGCGTGATGAGGTGCGCCCGCAGTCACAGCGCACCTCATCGTCATGCAGCGGCCAGCTCCCAGCTATCCTCGGCGCTCGACAATTGCTTCGATCAGTGCCACCGCAAGCCAGTGTCCTCTGAGCTGCGCCATGTGAAGAGCAGAGCCTGCACCACTAGCGACAGGTGAGACAAGCGGATCCGCGCCTCGTGCGAGCAGGTATGCCGTGACATCAACGTGCAGCGGCTCACCCGTCTGCGTGTGTCCATCGATTTCGGCGTCTACCGCGTGCTGAAGCAGCGTCAGTCCACCGTCGACCTCTTCAACGTCGACGCCGCCGTCTAGCAGCTCACGCAGCCGCGCCAGATCTTCGCTCTCAACAGCAGCATGAGCGGGTGTCATCTCGGCCTCTCACCCTCGGCGGCATCACGCCGATTCGACGCTATCCGAGAAAGTTCCTCGAGGTGTGTAAGCGCCGCCGCGCGATCTACCGTGAGATCGAGCGGGAGCCTCGCACGCGCGTCGGCCGCCAAGTCATCAGCAAGCCAATCGCGAATCGCCGAGCGATGTGCGGGGTCCAGGTCGTCGACCGACAGCCAGCCGAGATCTTCGTCGAGGATCTCACGCAGCATTGTCCTACCAGACTGACCAATTTTGGCATTCCTTACGGCGCTGTTAAGCACCCAGCGGAATAGCCACGATGCAGCTGTCCAGAGCTCGCCGTCAACCTCAATCGATCCTGCCATCATCCCACCGTGAATATTCGGTCGCCGAGCCCGTCAACGAACCCCTGCACCTTTGCCGCCTGCGATGGCGTGAACCTCGATTATTCTCCGGATCCTCGGCAGGCCGTCCTCGTGCTGAGCCCGCATCATCACGCCGCACCGCCCCCGAACGCCCTTGGCGCCAACTGACGTCGACAAGGTGATCAATTGGTTGCAGGGAGGGGATCTGCCCTGGCTACTGGCGTGGAGCCTCGTAGATCAACTTGAACCGGTTGAAGGCATCCGGCCACGGCGCGTCCGCGGGCAGCACCGGCGCCAGAGCCTCGAACACCCGACGGACCGCGTCACCCTCGTACTCCGACAACCGCGGCGTCGCCTGCAACACAGCCCCACCCCACGGCAACTCGATCACACTCGCAAACGCTCCACTTGTGCGAACCGCCTCGACACCGCCCAACCGCTCCAGAACACCCGCCGACGTGACCGTAACCCACGAATAACCCCGGAGCTCGGAGTCGGACAATGGCAGGGTATCGGTCGCGAAAGTCCCTCTCCCAGCCTCGAGCGGTGTGCGGTTCCCGGCCCCGCTCGTGTCGTCGGCGAGGAACCCGGACGCAGCCGGCAATCGCTCGGCCTGTGTAACCAGGAACTTCCGCCACGCCTCGGGCACCTCGTCCGCGATCGGCGCGGTCTCGCCCAGCGTACCCACAGCGTAAGTCGCGTCCAGCCGCAGCCACTGCCGCGCTTCCGGAGGACGGTCCCGATAAGCCGAAATCGTCAAACTCGGAGTCCCCGCATGACCAAACCTGTTCAGCGTCGAGAACTTCGCAGCCATCTGAACAGACACATCCGCCGCCTGCAACAAGAACCGCTCCCAGTTCTTCGGCGACCACGCCCGCAGCGACTTCGACAACCGCCGCTCACCCTGCCCGATCACCAACAACGACCACCACCGCGAACCCACCGGCCCAAACGGCCCGCCCTCCGGGTCGCGCAGGCCTTTCGACGGCAAGCCCAGCGCCGGAAGTTCGGCCATGAACTCCCCCGCGAGCTCCTCCACCGCCGTCTTGAACCAGTCCACCACCCGAGGCCCAACCTCCGCAGAACCCTCCGGCAGCAAATAGTCCAACTCCACACAAAACCCACGCGCCGACTTCAACCGAGTCGCCTCATCGGCCGCCGACATCCCGCCGCTCAGTTCTGCACTATTCCCCACGGTGTTCCCTTCCAGATCCCGCGGCCCGCCACACCCTGAGCCGTCAGCAAGCCGCGACGGTCCACAGGCCTAGCAGACCCCCCGGTGGCGCGAGCGCAACGGAGTGGCACGCAATGCCCGCCCAGCACCAACTATCGCCGTCGCTCCAGAAAGGCCCCGATCAGCGACACCGGAAGCCAGCGCCCTCCAACCCGCGCCATATGAAGTGCAGATGCCCCGCCGTCGACATGTGACTTGAGGGGATCCGCTCCGCGCGCAAGCAGGTACGCCGTGACATCCACGTGAACCGGCTCCCCTGTCTGAACGTGCCCATCGGGCTCAACATCGACAGCATGCTGAAGCAACGTCAGACCACCATCGACCTCTTCAATGTCGACGCCGCTGTCGAGCAGTTCACGCAGACGCGGCAGATCTTCGCTCTCCACAGCGGCATGAGCACGTGCCATCTGACCATCAGAACTAGATCGGTATATCCAGGCTTAATCTAGGGTAACGAGCCCCAGACTGTGCGACAACATCTCCAGATCGACCAACAGCGAAACCGGAACACCTTCGGAATCGCGACCGATCCAAGTGGGATAGACCCCATCACCCATTCCACAAGCAAAAACCAGAATGTCTCCGACCGCCTCCGCATCGCGGACTACCGCCGCTTCGTCGACCTCATCCAGGATCGTAAGCAACTTCGGCAGATCATTGCGCTGCATCTCTCGCAGAAATCCAAGATCGGAGACGTCCAGCAGGCACCCCATTCCACCGTCCGCACCAAACCCAGCCAAGTCATCACCATCGTCAACTGGCGCCTTGTCTCCAGGGCGCAGGCCAAGTTCCCAACTGCGGATGTCAGCGTCACCTAGCTCGACCTTGATCGCCGCCGGCGCCCGCAATGGGGGCGGGACCAGGGGATCGGGCGACACATCCCAGTGCACCACCGATACCGAAACCCGCCACCTCCCCACCGGGACGATCAGCGTGAACGGCTCGACCTCCTCCGCGTCATCGGTGACCCAAGCTGCCGGGTCACGAACGACAACCCACCCAGTCGGAATAGAGATGTCACCGACCTGAATTACATCGAGGCGCGATATCCTGCCATCGCTCCACCGATGCCGCGCGCCGTTGCTGAACAGCGACACCGCTTCCCTCTCAAAGAATCCCAAAACCGGCACCACCTCCAGGATCAGACACGACACTCATGGAACATTCGGAATATACGCAACGTTTGACTGGCCAATTCGCAACCAGCGAGACACTCACTACAGGTCCTCACCGCACAACACGTCAATTCCGACCTCAACGAGGCTCGACAAAGGTGCCGATTTGAGATCCTGGGCGATATAGCAGAGCGTCGCATAGTCACGAAAGTCT
This sequence comes from Kribbella soli, assembly GCF_004331345.1. Classification (GTDB taxonomy): domain Bacteria; phylum Actinomycetota; class Actinomycetes; order Propionibacteriales; family Kribbellaceae; genus Kribbella; species Kribbella soli. The sequence continues at coordinate 506,185 of NZ_SJJZ01000004.1, forward strand.
GCTTCCGCAAGGTACCCCTCGTCGTACCCGAAGTTGGCTTGCACAGTGACCACTTCTGCTCGCCGCCACGGCCTCGAAGATATGCCGCATCTGAGTTGGCGTCGCGTTCGCCGTGCTCTCACCGTACGGAATGGCCTGACGCCACGCGTTCGTGACCAATTGGCGTTCAGCGTTAGTAACTGAGTGTTCGGCACAATGGCCCTTCAGATCAGCTTATCCTGCTTCCCCTCAGTCGCGCGGTACTGCGAGGCATCAGCATGGACGAGGTTCGGCCAGTCGTTCCCCCAGGTCGATTCGATCGGCCCCTCGGGCAGGACCGGAGCAAACGATCTGAAAACTCGCCTGATCACGTCGACCCCGTATTCCTCGAGATGCTCGGTAGCCTGCATCCATGTGGCACCAGACGTCAGCGGCCGGATCCGCCAAAAGGCCTCAGACTCTTCGAGCTTCGCAGCTCCGCCAAGGCGTTCGACAATCTGCTGCGGGCAAATGGTTACCCAGGAATAGCCCCGCAAGACGGACCGACTGACTCGAACTGACTCGAACTGACTGCGCCCCAAGGCCATGTCCAGCGCGGTCTCACCGACCCCATCGTCACTAGACACGGCGCCAAATGTAATCGGCACTTCCTCACAGAAACGTGCACATGCATTCAACCAGCGCTCTTGCACTGAACCGGGAATACGGCCATCCAACGCCCAATATGTAGCGGCCGCGTGGAACGACACAACCCCCGGAAGTGCGATTGAGGTACTCACGCGCAGAGATGCGGCGAAAGACTCGCCGGGCGAGCCTGGAACTCGAAATCCGTTATCCGACTCTTCCTCGGCCGTAACAAGGATCGAGGTCGGCCTCCCCCGATCAACGCACTGATCCAGCACCTGCGCAATCCTGGCCGGACTGTAAGGGGTTTGGTCGACGTTGTCACCTGCCTCCCAACCCACGTAGGTATTGGCCGTAACGGCCTCATCCCCGACGGCGTGCCGGGCAAACAAGTCGCCAGCTAACAGGTCAGCAGCGCCCTCGAGCCAGTACCGAGCGGCCGTTCGGTACTGGACATCATCCAGTCCATCCGTGTCGACGATCGTCGTTAGGGACGCACACGGCCAGTCTTCCGGCGCGACGGCCTCCATGCTGAACTCCATTCCTGCTGTGCATTGCTCTCAACCCACTCTACCGAGAGGGTTGCGACTATCCGAAGATCGGCCCGAACACAACTGCCGCCCCGCCCGCGGCAGCACCTGCGGCGGCGGCTCCAGCTACGACTCCCACACCTATCAGCCCATCGACCGCCCAGTCCGGCAGTGACCACCTGCTTTCGGGTTCCATCACCAACTTGGGAACCGTGACTGGTCGGACAGCCGTCACCGGAGCAGGCTTACGCGACGCGTCAGGCTTACTCGGGGCCCAGAACTCGATTCCACGCGCATTCGGATTCTTTGGCTCTGACCACTTGTCGACCGACCCGATGCTGGACGGGATGCGAGGGATTCGCGGCAGTGGCGGTCCGTACGTGACGGTCTTACCTTTCGCGCGCGGATCGAGACGCAACTGCTCGATGTACCGTTGTATTTGGCCAGGCGCCATATCGCGCTCCTTCTTATTCGTGCGAGATCCGGTAAATTTCACCTCCCACACGTAGATGTTCTTTTCTCCCCAGAAGATGACGTCCGCGCGTCCATCCCTTCCACTGCCGTCACGCGCCGCACCGGCGATGGTATTCGCGCGCCCGCCACCCTCCCCCAGGTCCATCGTGACGGTCCCTTCTTGACCACTGGCTTTGGCGAGCGTCTGCGCTTGAACCGCCACCGCGCTGACAACTGCGTCGTGAGGTGTCAGAGGCTTGACCGGGTTTCCGTCATCGTCGATGGCGTAGTGGCCGTCGAGTTCGATGCCGGTGATGGGGTTGCCGCCGGCGAAGGCATAGCGGTTGGTGTTCCACGGGTCGGTGCCGAGGGCGAGGTCTTGGAGGGCGCCGTTGTAGTAGTCGCGGGACAGGTACCGGTTGAGGCCGGGGTTGTATTCGCGGAAGCCCATGTCGTAGGTGCCGGTCGCTCCGTCGAAGCGTTTGCTGTTGAACCGGTAGGGGTTGACGATGTCGGCGTTCTTGGCGGGGTCGTTGTCGAAGATCGCGTCGTCGCCGGTCGTGCCGGTCTTGTCGGCTTGGCCGTAGGCGGTGTAGCGGTACGTCGACGTCGTGGCGCCGGTTGACGCGTCGGTCAGGGTTTCTACGTCGCCGTGGGGGTTGGTGCCGTAGAACGACTTCTTCGATGTGGTGCCGTTGACTGGGGAGTCGACCAGGGAGAGGTTCTCGCCCTTGGCGCCGTAGGCGTAGGACTTGGAGACCTTCCAGGTCCCGGCGGTGTCTTTCTGTTCTTCGATCGCGACCTGGTTCGCGAGACCGACGAAGGTGTAGCGGGTGGAGATCGAGGCCGCGGCGCCGACCTTCTCGGACTGGTTCGTGACCCGGTCGAACGGGTCGTAGGTCTGGTTGCGAGTGAACGTCGGGTTGCCCGCGGTGTCGAACTTTTGCTGGCGGACCAGGCGGTCGTAGCCGTCGTAGGCGTTCTGTTCCACCACCTGCGCACCAACGTCCGACGTCGTCGAGCGGCCGAATGGGTCGTACCGCTGGTTCAGCGTCGTCGTACCGGTGATTGTTTTGGTCAGGCGGTTGCGGTCGTAGGTCATGGTCGACGTCGTCGCGCCGATCGTCTGCTTGATCGTGTTGCCGGCCGCGTCGTACTCGTACGCCTCGCTGTCGCCCTTCTCCACACCGGTCTTCACCACCGCCTCGAGCTGGCGAGCAGGGGTGTAGGAGTAGTTCGAGGCTTGATCCAGATAGTCCGAGCTGTTCGCCTTCAGGAGTTTCTCGACGTCCTGCGAGCGGTCACCGTCGGGGTTGAAGCGCAGCGAATGCGACGAGACGAGCTGCTGGCCGTGCTTCTCGGTCTGGATCCGGGGCAGGCCGTCCTCGTGATATGTGAACGTGGCCAGGTTGCCGTTTGGTTTGGTGATGGTGGAGCGCAGGCCGCGTCCGTCGTAGGTGTAGCTCCACGTGTCCAGGGTGCCGGTCGGCGAGGGACCGGCCTTGACGGTGTCGACCAGGTTGCGGACATCCCACGTGTAACCGGTGTAACGCCCCACCGCAGGACTGCCGGCACCAGGGTCTGCTGGGCGTTGCGCGTTCGTGGACAGGACGTTGGAGTCGAGGTCGTAGGTGTAGTCGGTGGTCACCTTGTTCGTGGCGCCCTTGAGCTCCTGGACCTGGGTGGTGCGGGCCAGGCCGTCGGTGGTGATCTTGAAGGTGTCGGTTGCGGCGTTGGGGTTGTTGTCCTTGACCTCGGTCTGCTGGCCGTTCAGGTCGTAGGTGTAGGTGAACGATCGGGACTCGACTGGGCTGGTCGAGACCAGCTTGATCGCATCCGCACTCACCACACCAGTCGCCGACGGCTTCAACGTGATCGTCTTCGCGACACCGTTCGGGAACGAATAGTTGCCGAGGTTCACCCATGGGGTGGCCGCGGTGCAGGCCGCCTGGTCGACCGTCTTCGTGGCAGCACCTGTCGAGTGGTTGATCGTGTACGTCGCCGCAGTGGAGGCACCGGTCACGACCGGGCACGAGGCGTAGACATCGAACGAGCCCGCAACATCAGGCAGCACCCGCCAGTTGAACGTGTCGTTGGCTTCCGGCGTACCCACAGCCGCCGCAGCATGCGTGCGGTAGTTCGCACCCTGGGTGTTGGTGCCGCCCGTGACCGTGTTCCACGCGCCCGTCGAGGTGGTCTGCCAGGTGTCGGCGTTGTCGATGATGTCGACCGGCTGCTGGGCGGCGGTGTCGGAACGGGACTGCTGCGCCCCGTCGGTGTAGTAGCCCCACGCCTGGGTTCGCTTCGCGTCATCGCCCGGCACCGTCAGCGTCCGGTCGGTTTGCTGGCCGAGCTGGTTGTAGCCGTACGTCGCGGTGATCTGCCACGGGTCTGTGGATGTCTTGATGTCACCGGAGCCGAAGTAGGTGAAGTTCGTCCACTGCGCAGCCGGCGGCGCCGTAGCGGCGAACGTGGGCTCGGATTGCGCCTTGATCTCGCCGGTCGGGTAGTACTGGATGAACGTGCTCGACGGCGTCTTGTACAAGGTCGTTGCCGTGTCGAAGGCGGACTTGTTCTGCACCGGCCGGTTGTTCTTGTCGTACACCGTCTCGGAGTACCGGCCACTGGGCCGCGTCTGACGGGTGACGTTGCCGGCCTGGTCGTAGGCCAGCGTCGTGACCCGGTCCTCCTGATGAGCACCGATCGGGGTGTGCGGAACGTGGATCGCGATCGGCTGACCGGCCTCGTCGTAGTCGGTCTTCTTCGTGTTCCCGGCCTGGTTGACCTCGGACGTGACCAGGCCGTCGGCGTCGTAGACCGTCTTGCTGGTGTAGCCGGCCGCGTCGGTGACTGCGGTAGGCCGGTGGTTCAGGTCGTAGACCGTCTTGGACGTGTAGTCCGTCGCCGGAGAAGCGTTCCGCAGCGGATCAATCGCTGTCACCTGGTTACCGACCAGGTCGTACTCGTACGTCGTCGTCGGCGTCTTCGTCGACCCGCCGTCAACGAACGGGGTCTCGACCTTCAGCACCTGACCGATCCGGTCGTAGGTGTACTTGGCGACGAAATCGTTCGGGTCCGTCGTGGTCGCGACACCCTTCGGCGCAGTCTCGGTGACCTTGCGGCCCAGCACGTCGTAGGTGTAGGCGAGCTGCCGGCCGGTGGTGTTGTTATCCGGCAGCGTCTTGGTCAACAAGTTGTCGCCGGCATCGAACGCCGACACCGACTGCGCACCGTTCGGCGCGGTCTCCTTCGTGACGTTGTCGTTCAGGTCGTAGTCGGTCGCCGTGGTCCGCACCACCGCCCCGTCGTACGGCTTGGTGATCTTCGTCGGCCGACCGAACGCGTCGTATTCCGCCGTCGTCAACCGCAACAGCGCGTCCTTGACCTGCAGCACATTGCCGCGGTCGTCGTAGGTGAAATCGGTCTTCGCAAGTTCGGGATCGGTGATCGACAACGGATAGCCACTCGCGTGATAGTTCGAATCCGCGCCGTACTGCGTCGCGTTACCCCGAGCATCGGTGACTGTGGCCAGCGTCCCGTTCGCGTTATAGCTGTACGTCGGCCCGAAACCGAGACCGTTCTTGACGGTCTTGATGTTGCCGTTCGCGTCATAGGTGAACGTGTCGGTCCGGCCGGCGGCGCTCTTCTTCGACAACAGCACCGTCGGCTTCGCGCCCGTGGTCAGCGTCTGGTAGGTCAGCACCACACCAGGCAGCCCGTTCTTGACCGCCATCGCATCCTTCACGACGACCGGATAGCCGGTTTTCGGGTCGTACTCCCACGTCGACACCGCGTCGTTCGGTTCCTGCAGCCGGATGACGTTGTGATCCCGATCCCAGGCCAGCAAGGTCGCCTTGTCACCGCCGATGGCGTTCTGGTTGGCGTCCACGATGCTCGTGGTGCGGCCGAACGCGTCCATCTTGTATGTCGTGACCGACGGCGTACTGCCGTTGACGTCGGTGACCGTGGCCAGCCTGTCCTCCGCGGACGGGTCCGGCTGGGCGTAGGAGAACGTCGTGTTGCTGCCTCGGCGGTCGGTGTAATTCTTCGGCCACAACGCGTACGTCGAAGTCTCGTTCGACGTGTAGTACTGGACCTTGGTTTCGGCGTTGCGCGGATCCTTGACCGAGATGAGCTTCGTGTTGCCGTTGTTCGAGGTGTCGGTGTAGGCGAACTGGAAGGCCTTCACCGCCGCCCCAGGATCGAACGTCTGCGTCAAGGCGTTGAACGGGCCACCATCCTCGAGCTTGATCAACTGCGAGGAGGTGTTGTAGTTGAACTTCAGCGCCCGCCCCGAGATGTCACGGATCCACACAAGCTTCCCGGCGCCGCCGGACTCGTACCCCAACGTCAGGACCTGCCGGTTCCGGGCATCGGTAACCGTGGTCAGCCGGCCGCTGGTGTCATAGCTGAACGACATCGTGTTGCCGTTGCGGTCCACCACCGACGTCTGCCGAAGCGTGGTGGAGTCAAAGTAGAACCGGGTGCCGTCCGGCCGGGTGAACACCCACCGATGCGCGGTGTCGGCAGCCAGGTCCTGCTTCAGTTCGAGCGCGACACCTGCCGGGCGCGTGTACGGGACCTCGTTCGGTTTCTGCGGGTCCGGCGTGTCGGCCTTGTAGGTTTGCGTCGTGCCATCGCCGTCCACAAAGGACACCACGTTGGGGTCGACCGACAGTTCGTCGCCGAGCCTGGTCAGCGTCGCCGGCTGCACTGAGAATCCATAACCCGGCGCCGACGCCGGCGTGTCGTCCTGGCTGTTGTATGCCAATCTGACGAAAGCCGACGGACCGATCGACGGGTTCGACAGTGCGTCGTACGACCACACGACGTTGCCGTTGTACAGGTTCGTCAGCAACTGCGAGCCGCCACCGGTCTCTTCACCGGTGTAGGACATGAACTTCTCCAGCCCCAACGGGCCCGATGTCAGGTCCTCCACGTAGCGGTCGATACACAACAATCCGGCTGTCTCCATCACGCAGCCTTGACCCGGTCTGGGTGGCGGGGACGTTGCGTTGTCACCGTCGAACCAGGTCTTCTTGTCCGGATTCAGCAGATCCAAATGCAAGTCGTACGACTGCCGCTTCGTACCCGTGTCCGAGTTGATCGGCGCCTTGACCGGCAGGTTCACCGTTTTCGACTCGCCGGGTGCCAAAGCACGCCCGAGCGGGACGCTGAGGCGCTCGCCTTCGGTCGTCAGATCGACAGTGCTGCCCGGGTCCGTCCATCGGTACGACACCAGCAAATCGCCAGGCCAGTCGAGCTTCGAGGTGTTGGTCACCGTGACAGGCGTAGTAATAGTGGTGTTCGGCTTGAACCGCTCAGGAATCTGGTCGGCCTGGTAGGTCTCGGCCTCGTTCTTGGCTAGGTGTTCGATCCACAGGCGTGGGCGGAACAACGTGTCCGGCGACTCGCCGTTCGTGATGCTGAACAACTGCTGCTGCACGGTCTCGTCGTGCGTCTTCAGCAGCAAGCCATGGTTGTTGCCGGGGTTGTCCACCCACGACTGGATCTTCGGGAGCAGCACGCTGCCTTGCGCCGACGACGTGAACGTCAGCCGCTTCGGGTTGTTGTCCGAGGTCAGACTGGTCAGCACCGTCGGGTCGTAGTCACCGCCCGGCCCGGTCCAGTTGATCGTCGACGCCGCCTGATTCCACGTCGCCTCGGTCTCGACGAAGTCCCGCGTCAGCCCGTGCAGGTCAAGCGTTGCGCTGCCGGCGCCGGAGCCGTAGTTCGAGAACAGATCGACCCGGGCGTCGGTGACCTTCGTGCCCTGCTTGATCGTCGACGTGTCGAACTTGAACACCCCACGCTCGACACCGTACGTCGGATGGTTGTTGCCGACCTGCACCCAGTACCGCGTATTCCCGGTGCCGCCATCCGGACGCGACACGTTCTCCGTCGCCTTCGTCTTGCTCAACGTGGTGTCGGAGATGTCGCCGCCGAACGACTGCAGGATGCGGCCCTCGCGCGGCATCGTCACCGTCTGAACATTCGATGCAGCCTTGCCGTTCGACGTGCCGTCGCCGACTGTCCGCGCCACAACCCAATAGCTGTACGTCGCCGGGTCGGGAAGAGTCCCGTCCAGCGTGGACGGCTTCGCAGTCGCGTCGGTGAACGACGTCACGTCCGGCGCGACGGTCCCGACCAGCTCGAGCGCGCCCGGGGACGTGGTCGAGAAGTAGTCACCCACCGGCGTGGTGCACCCGTCCGCCGGCAGCGTGCGGCAGCCGCGGAAGATCTGGTACTCGACCAGGTCGTCGTCATCGGCCGGCGTCGGGTCGATGTACTTGTTCCACGACAGCTCCGCACCCGAGGCGTTGATCGTCGACGGCGGGTTCAGCGTGACGCCGGGCTCGTCGTACGTGATAACCAGATTCGGCCGAGCCGCCGTCTCCCCGCCGTACGTCCCCTCACTCGCGCTGTAGTACAGACCGCCGGCCGGCGCCGTCGCCGGCGCCTCGTCCACAGCTTTCAGCATCACACCGAAGTTCGACGCAGGACTGTTCACCCATGACTGCACATAGCTGCCCAGCCCGTACGAGTGCCACCCGTCCCGATCGCCGGCCTGCTTCGTCGCCGTCGAGTACTTCGTCCACGACATCGCGTCCGCGACCGGGATGGTGGCCGCCCCGGACTGGTCGCGCGTGATCCTGACCTGCGTCGTGTTTCCTGGGCGCGAATGAATGGTGCCCAGGGTGTACCACTGCGCACCCCCCGCGACACCGGCCGTCTGATCCCAGGTCGTGGACTGCGTCGTCACTTGGCCGTCGGGCGTCGCTCCGACAAGTGTGGTCGGCAACTTTCCGCGCACCGACGACTGGAAGTAGAACCCCCGTACCTGATAATCGCCCTCGCTCGGTACCCGGGCATTCCACGTGAACGTGTCCGGCGTGTTTCCTGTCGGCGCGTACGAGAACGAACCGTTGACCGCGCTCGCGTTGCTCTGGTACTTCCACGGCCCTTCGTACGTCGCCGACAACGTGTCCTGGTCGTCGACCGTCACCGTGTTCGTCGCATACGTCCCGTTCCACGCCGCGTTCATCGACGCCCACGTCGCCGTGGCCTCGGACCAGTCCGAAGTGACCTTGACTGCCGCGAACGGTAGCTTCACGTCCGCACCGAAGCCCGCCCCGTAGTGCATGTTCAGATCGGCCGAGCGGATCGTCGTAGTCGTCGGGATCATGGACGTGTCGAACTTCAGCAGACCCCGCCACGTGTTGTGGCTCGCGTCGTCGCCGACCAGCACCGTCGGGTTCGTGCCGTAGCTGGTGCCTGAGCTCGCCTCGGAGATGGACGTGTCCTGCGCGGCCGCCGGATCCGGTACGACGACGATCGTCGGGTCGATGACGATCGGGAACACGCGCTCCTTCGCCGCCAGCCAACCCTGATCCGGCTTCAAGGTGAGCAGCGTCTTGCCGCCCTGCTGGGTGACCGTCTGGGTGATCTTGTCCGAGTACCCCGGCTGGCCGAGCTGGTTCGTCGCCGACGAGTCGTACATGTTCGGCGCGGGAATCACGTACTTCGGCCGCTCGTCGTCGTTCTTCTTGAAGAAGCCGATCGACCCGTCCGGCTGCGCCTTCGCGGTCAGCCCGCTGGTGTGCAGGTCGAACGTGTACTCACCCGCCACGTCAGCGGCAGCCGTCAGTACGACCGTCTCCTTCACGCCGGTGCGCGACACGTAGTACCGCACGTCCGCCGTACCGAACACGTCCGGGAACGCGACCGACGAGTCCTTCACCACCGGCGTTACCGCGCGCTTGTCACCCGCCGCACCGAGACCGATCGACTCCCCGCCATCAACACCAGACTCGAACGTCAGCAAGCGATCGCTTGACTTACCGAACCGCGTCCGGAAGGAGTTCTTCGCGTTCTCGAACGAGTCCTCACCGGTGCCGGCGGTGACCTTGGTGTCGATGTCCTGCCACTTGCCCTTGGAGTCCTTGTAGTGCACCGGTTCCGTCGACAACTCCACCTGCGTCGTCCCGTCCGACATCCGGTAACTCGTCGAGGACGCCGTACGCCGCTCCTCGAGCTCCCGCACCCGCGCCGGCTTCCCGCCCGCAGCCGCGACCGTCGACGCGTTCTTCACCCGCGCAGGCAACGGTGCCGCCAACGGACCAGCAGCCGCACGAGCCACCTGCGGTACGGCGACCTGCGCAACCTGCTGCGGATGCGCGAGCGCGGTGGCGGGAACTCCCAGAGATGCCGGGAGGGACAGAACGAGGGCATACGTCAGCAACCTGCGGGTGCGGCGCATCGACACTCCAAGATCGGGCGGAATCCGGCGCACCCCGAGCGACACCGGCGAAGAAAGGCAGGAGAGTTTTATCCTTCCAACACGCACCGACGCAACCCCATTGCAGCTTGTTGCAAAGTTAGGAAATCCTTAGCAACAAGGGCGAACCAGGCAACTCGTTGGAGAGTCCTACATGACCCCTGAGTAGCGTGTAAGGTCCCGGCTTGTGACTCTGCCGTTCACTCCCCGTGATGCGCTCTCAGCGACCGGGCGACCACTCAAAGTTGTGATCTAGGCCAATTCATCACTGATCGGCAACATTTTCACTGCAACGGCATTTGATCTCGTACTCTCCCTCCGGGGATGCATTGGAACGACCTGGGGGGAACCCATGTTTCGGAGGCTTCTGGCCTCGGCTGCCGCATTGGTTGTCGCAGCCGCGGCGATCGTGTTCATCGACCGGGCGGCCGACGCGGCCGCGGCCAGTGTCAGCATCACCGCGACGCAGGCGTCGAACGGCACGACCACGCTGACGTACCGTGCGACCGTCCTCAAGGCGGGCGCGATCCGCGAGGTCACCATGGCGATCCCGGCCGGGACCACCGGCCGGGTCACGTCGATCAACGGCACGGTCAGCTCGGTCACGCGCACCGTGCTGCGCTGGCGACCCACCCGCGTCACGAACGTTGCCGTCGGCGCACGCCTCGCGATCCCGCTGTACGGCCTGAAGCTGCCCGCGGGCGGCCCGTGGACCTTGGGATTCAAGTCGATCGGCACGGCGGGCCAGGTGATCACGTCCGGTGCCGGCGTACTGCAGCCGTTGAAGACCTACACCGCCGCCGTCGCGGTCAAGGCGACGAACCCGATTCCCGCCCAGACAACGAATCTGACGTACCAGGCGACAGTCACCAAGGCGGGCACCCTGGCCGCCGTGCGCATGCAACTGCCGACCGGCGCCACCGGCACCTACAGCACCATCAACGGCACGCTCACTGTCGACGCCGGCTACGCGACCTGGAAACCGAAGTCACCACTCAACGTCGCAACCGGTGCACGCCTCGCGATCCCGGTCAACGGCGTCCAGCTTTCCCGGTACGGCGGAACGATGAGCCTCACCGTCTCCGCGACCACCCCAACCGGCACCGTCCTGAGCACCGGCGCCGCCACCATCGCGTTCATCGCACCACCCGCCGAGATGCCCGTCCTCGCGGCCGCGGGCTTCGCCTCGCCACCTGCCGGATGCCCCGACACCTGGCCGACAACAAGCGCCGAGAACGCCAAGCCGGGCACCGGCGACTGGGTCATCCCAACCAGCATGAACGGCACTCTCGCGGCCTACCTGACGCAGGTCTCGGCCAGCTGCGGCGACTCCGTCGACCTCAAGGTCACCTCCGGCAACCCGGTCAGCGTCGTCGCCTACCGGATGGGGTACTACGCCGGACTCGGCGCGCGAGAGATCTGGCGGCAGGACGACGTACCGACTGTGCTTCAGGAAGCACCGACAACCGGCGGAGCGTCAGCCGACGGCAAACCGCTGCGGATGACATCTGCGGCGACCTGGTCCAAGACGCTCAGCATCCCCGTGGACAAGAACTGGGTCCCGGGAACCTATCTGATCAAGATCAGCGACGGCACCTCCGCGACGTACGCGCCACTGACGGTCCGCGACGACACCGGCACCAAGCACGCCCTGATGATCCAGCAGGCGACCGCGACCTGGCAGGCGTACAACAGCTACGGCGGCGTGAGCTTCTACACCGGTCTCGACACCGGGTCCGGCCGGCTGACGTTCGACCGGCCGTACAACGAGGGCCAGGGCTCCGGGCAGTACCTCACACTCGAACAGGGACTGGTGTTCTGGGCCGAGTCGAAGGGACTCGACGTCACCTACTGGACCGACAACGACCTCGACCAGTACGGCGGTCAACTGCCGACCCGAGCCGGGACGCTCTTCCTGCCCGGACACGACGAGTACTACTCGCTGCGGATGCGGGCCGCGCTCAGCCAGGCGATCGCCCACGGTGTGAACGTCGCCAACCTCGGCGCGAACACGGCCTACCGCGTGATCACCTTCACCGACGAGACCCGTCGCGCCTGGGACATCGACCGGTACACCGACGGCTACAACTCCACGACGTGGCGCTACCAGGGCGATGCCTATGCGTCGCAACCGCTCCTCGGCGCGGACTACATCTGCCCGGTGCTGGGCAACACACTGACAACCGGCAGCGGATGGATCTTCGATGGTGTCCCCAACGGTACGGCGCTTCCCGGATTCATCGCCGGCGAGGTCGACTACGTCTGGCCCGACCTCTACAAGCAACCGGGCCTGACAACCCTCGCCGCCGGCACCGGAGCATGCCGCTCGAACGGCCGCGCCGCACCCATGCACGTCACGGCCTACACCGCCCCCTCAGGCGCCCGCGTCCTGAACGGCTCCACCTTCGCCTACGGCTGCTTCCTCGTCGGCCGCTGCCCCTCGAACTGGACAGTCCCCTCCCCCGACGCCGCCTCACAGAAAGCAGTCGCCACGATCGTCGCCAACATCACCCAATGGGTCTCCCGCGGCACCATCGCCGTACCGGCCGACACCACAGCCGCCAAGATCCGCGTCACCGTACCCAAACACCCACTACAAACCAACACTCAACCCTAGGCCGCCAAAGCGCATGAACCGCTGCGCGAACCTAGGCCGCGACAGATCTGACGCGCCTTCCTTCAAGAAGCCCGCTAACGAGCGGTCTGCTGGCCTTGGAGGGTGAGGCTGAAGATTGCTATTGCACCGAGGACAACGCCGAGTGACGATGAGCCCGGTGCACACGCCGGTTATGAACAAGGCTGAATCTCCGTCGAGCTGTGCTGCCCGGTCGAGTTCGACTCAGCCACACTCACATTGCCGCAGGAGTACACCAACGAGATGTTCGCCGGCTTCGGTCTCGGGCCGGACGATCCGGATCGCTGGGAGTGCAGCCCGACGTTCGACTTCCCGGCCACCGCGGCCGGCACCACCGTCAGGTGCGGTCTATGGGTCTTCCAGGCCAGCGAAGTCGTCGGGCGCCCGATCCGGCTGCCGTGCGAGATCCGGTCCAACGGCCGGCCGTGGAACGACACCGTCGACCACACCTTCCCCGACTACGGGTCGGAGTTCGCGAGGGCGATCATGCGCCAGCCGGAGCTCTCGAAGCGCCCAACCGGGATTGGGCCTTGAACATCGACTGGCCCCGCCGGCGCAACGTCCACACCGGACTCTGATCTTCTTCGGCGCTCAGCTCTGGCTGACCTCTACAGGCTGTCCCGGGCCGACCGGACCTCGCTTCTGGAACTGACCGAGCTCGCCGGCATGCGCTCGCTGGCGGACGAACTCGGCTGGGTCACGGCACACGTCTTCCGGAAGACCACGGCGACCATTCTGGAGGAGTCCGGCCAGTCGCCGCGACAGATCGCAGACCAGCTGGGTCACGCGCAGATGACAACGACGATGGATGACTACGTCGGTCGACGGGCCCGAAACCCTGAGGCGGCTAGCCATCTCGAACAGGCTCTCCGCGACATCCACGAGCAGGGGCGGCAAACGCCGGAAGGACCTGCGATCTAGTGGCACCGCGCGGCGGCCGAGAGTCGCAAAGCGGTGGGTAACCGGTGGGTTGAGGCCCGGAGGTTCATCACTTCCGGGTTATATGGCCAGGTCAGAGAGCCGGTGAGGGGACTCGAACCCCTAACCCCCGCTTTACAAGAGCGGTGCGCTGCCAGTTGCGCCACACCGGCCGGTGTGCGGATACATACTAGAGGATTGTGTGGGGGGTGCTGCGGGGGTCGGGGGCGTTTGGGGCGCTTTGGGGGGCTCGGGCGGTGTCCTTCTTGGGGGACTCGCTGGGGTTGGTGGCGTTGCTGCTGTATGTGCAGGCGTCGACCGGGGCCGCGTTCGCGGTAGCCCTCCTCCTGTTGGCGGGGGATTTTGTGCCGGGCTTGTTCGGGGCGTTCGCGGGGGTGGTGGGCGATCGGTTCGATCTCAGGCGGGTGATGGTGGCGTGCGACCTCGTCCAGGGCGTGCTGACGGTCGCCATGGCCCTCATCCTTCCGCCGCTCACAGTGCTCTTGGTCATGGTGGCGGTCAGGAGCGTCACGGCGCAGGTGTTTCAGGCAGCTTCGCGGAGTGCGATGCCGGCGTTGGTGCGGGACGATCAGCTCGAGGCGGCCAACTCGGCGCTCGGGGCGGGGACGAACGGGCTGGAGGCGGTCGGTCCGATCGTCGCGGCGGCGTTGTTCCTGGTCACCGACGTACGCGGGATCCTGCTGATCGACGCGGCGACGTTCTTCATCTCCGCGGGCCTGCTCGCCAGGCTGCCCAAGATCCCGCCGTCCGAGCCGACCAAGAACAGTGTGCTCAAGGACGCGCGTGACGGGCTGGGCTACATCCTCAGAACACCTCAGATCCGGGTCATCGGGATCGGGTTCTTCGCCACGGTCGCGTTCAACGGGGTGGACGACGTCGCGATGGTGTTCCTCGCGAAGGACGAGCTGCACGGGAGCGATTCGGCGTCGGCGACGTTGTACGCCGGGGTGGGCATCGGGCTGCTCGTCGGGTTCGCGATCCTCGCACGGTACGCCGGCCGCCTGAAGATGCCGGTCCTCATCCTTCTTGGGTTCGCCGTGAGCAGCGTCGGCAATCTGGTCACAGGTCTCGCGTGGGCGATCTGGGCGGCGCTGGCGCTGCAGGTGATCCGCGGGCTCGGGATCGCGGGCGTCGACGTCGGCGTCAACACCCACCTGCAACGCGTCGTACCGCCGCAGCTGCGCAGCCGCGTCTTCGGCAATCTGTACGGCGCGATCGGTCTCGCGGCCGGGATCTCGTACGTGTGCGGCGGGCTGCTCCTGCAGCACACAGACGCCCGTGCGACGTTTGTCGTCGCAGGCGCCGGTGGGTTGATCGCTACGGTTGCGGCTGCGATCGGAGTTCGGCGATCGGGCCACGAAGAGCGCGAGCCCCCGGTACGGCGATGAGCGCGATCACGGCCATCACGAGGAACGCCGCCGTCGGGTGATCGACGAGCAGGCCGACGACGACCGCGACGACCAGGCCGCCGAGGTTGCCGGCCATCCAGATCAGGCCGGCCGCGGTGCCTTCGGCTTCTCCGGTACGGCGCTCGACGAGCTCGAGCACGATCGGCAGCGCCGGGAGGAGGAGCAGGCCGATCACGGTGATCGAAACGAAGCCAGTGATCGCGCCTGGGGCGAGGGCGAGTAGTACGCAGGCTGCCGCGGTGATGGTGAGGCTGACGACGAGGAGGCGGGATTCGGCACGTCGGCGTACGACGAGGATCGGGATGGTCGCGCTGCCGACGACGCCGGCGATGACCTGCAGCAGGAGGATCGTGCTCGCGGTGCCGCCGCTGACTCCGGCCGGTTCGAGGAGCGCTTGGGCGAAGGTGCTCATGGCAACGAAGACGCCGAACGGGAAGATCGCGAGAACGCACAGCCGGCGGATCAACGGGTCGCCCCACGCGGCCGCCAACGCACCACGGTCCGGACGTGGAGCTGCGGTGGTGTGGGATTCGACGGGGCCGCGGATGGCAGCGGCCAGGACGATTGCTGCCAGGACGCAGAAGATGGCGCTGACGGTGAGCATGGCGGGAATGGACGAGGACGTCGTGAAGACGGCGGAGAGCAGGAAGGCGATCACCATGCCGGCGAAGATGCTGGCGGTGCCGATGGCGATGCCGGTGGGTCGGTCCTTCTCCTCCAGGTACCGGCCGGTGATGCCCGTGACGGCGTTCAGGACCAGCGGCTGCGCGATCGACGCGAGGATCTGCCCCGCGAGCAGCCATCCGAAGTCGTCGCCGATCAGCCGCACCGCGGCGCCGACAGCAGTCAGTACGGCGCCCGCGATCAGCCCGCCCCGGAACCAGCGGTCCAGCACGAGGCCGCACGGGATCGCGAGTACGACGTACAGCAGCGGGAAGACCTGGGCGAGCCACCCGATCGCGCTCTCGGACACGCCGTACCGGGTGGCGGCGACGGTGGTGACGCCCGCGAAGTTCAGCCAGACCAGCTGGGTCGCTGCACCCACCAGGGAGTAGCCGACGATCGCCGACCATCGGCTCCGGATCTGCATGGGCGCACTTTACGGCCCCTAGGCGTAGAAATGAGGAATGGTTGATTGGGAGGGGCCGCTCAAAGAGGCGTATGAGCGGGCGACGGCGTACCTGGACGGTCTTCCGGAGCGGCGGGTTGGGCCGCGGGCGAGCTCCAAAGAGCTTCACGAGACGCTCGGGGGACCGCTGCCGGGCGGGCCGACGGATCCGCGGGACGTGATCGCGCGGCTCGCGGAGGGGGTTGAGGACGGGCTGCTGCCGAGCGGGAGCGGCCGGTTCTTCGGGTTCGTGTTCGGCGGCGCGACGCCGGCGTCGCTGGCGGCTGACTGGCTCACGACCACGTGGGACCAGAATGCCGGTCTGTACGCCGCCTCACCGGCAGCCGCTGTGATCGAGGACATCACCGCGGGCTGGCTGGTCGAGCTCTTCGGGCTCCCGCGCAGTACGTCGGTGGGCTTCGTGACCGGTGCGCAGATGGCGAACTTCACCGGGCTGGCGGCCGCGCGGCACGAGGTACTGCGGCGAGCCGGGTGGGACGTCGAACGAGACGGCCTGATCGGTGCGCCGCCGATCCGCGTGCTGGCCGGGGCGGAGCGGCACGACACGATCGACCGGGCACTGCGGTTCCTGGGGCTCGGGACGAACTGCATCGTGCCGATCGCGGTCGACGACCAGGGCCGGATGCGCGCCGACGCGCTCGCTGAGGCCCTCGAGGACGACGGCCCGCAAATCGTCTGTGCGCAGTCCGGAAACGTGAACACAGGGGCATTCGACCCAATAACCGAGATCTGCGACCTCGCGCACGCACATCAGGCCTGGGTACACGTCGACGGCGCCTTCGGCCTCTGGGCAGCGGTCAGCTCGCAACTGAGCGCACTCGTCGACGGGATCGAGCTGGCCGACTCGTGGGCGACCGACGCGCACAAGTGGCTCAACGTGCCGTACGACTCCGGCCTCGTCCTGTGCGCGCACCCCGAGGCCCACCGCGCCGCGATGTCGATCCGCGCCGCCTACCTGATCCAGGACGAGAACGGCGAACGGGACCCGCTCGACTTCAACCCGGAGTTCTCGCGACGAGCCCGCGGCATCCCGGTGTACGCCGCGATTCGCGCACTCGGCCGCACCGGTATCGCCGAGATCGTCGACCGTTGCCACGCGATGGCGCAGCGGTTCGCGGGCATCCTCGCTGCCAACGACGTGGAGGTGCTGAACGACGTGGTCCTCAACCAGGTTCTGGTTCGCTTCGGGGACGACGACACTGTCACCCGGCGCGTGGTCGCCGGTGTCCAGGACGAGGGCACCTGCTGGATGTCGGGCACCACCTGGCAGGGCCGGGCGGCGATGCGCATCTCGGTCTCCAACTGGACCACCGGGCCGGCCGACATCGACCGCTCCGCGGAAACTGTGCTCGCGGTGTTGCGGAAACTTTCCTGATCGTCGGTGTCGATTTCCGCGGTGGTCGCCCGACGCAGTGGTGTACGACGACCACCCAGGAGGAAAACGATGTCGTTCCAGGCGTACTTGGACAAGATCGAGGAAAAGACCGGAAAGACCCCGCGCGAGCTGGTCGACGAGGCAAAGGGCCGGGGGTACGACGCCGCACAGGTGAAGGCCGGCACGATCCTCGACTGGCTGAAGGCGGACTACGACCTCGGCCGCGGCCACGGGATGGCGCTGGTGCAGGTGATCAAGAACGGCCCGCAGATCAGCGACAAGCACGTCGGCCGCCCGGGGCCGCACGGAGACCCGAGCAACATGCTCTGGCTGGACGGTAAGGCGACGAACCCGGCGCTACGGTAGGCGGGTGGATTCGAAGAAATCGCCGCGCGACAAGTGGATCACCGTCTACGGGCGCAAGCCCGTGCTGGAGGCGCTGCACGACCCGAGCCTGTCGGTGGCGAAGGTCGTGCTCGCCGACAACGCGACCGGCCACTCGATGCAGGAGATCCTGCGGGCCGCGGAGCGGTACGGGACGCCGGTCGAGCGGGCGACCGCCAGCCGGGTGAAGTGGCTGGCCGGGAACGGCAAGCACGACCAGGGCGTGGTCGCGGACGTGGACGCGCCGCGGATGACGCCGCTGGAGGAGTTCGTGCGGGCCCGCGGAAAACGGCCGACCAACGTTTTCCTGCTCGACGGCGTGACCAATCCCGGCAATGTCGGAATGATTCTGCGGACCGCGACCGGCGCCGGGTTCGACGGTGTGATCCTCCCCCGGGCCGGCACGCCGCACGTCGGGCCGCTCGTGATCAAGGCGTCGGCCGGTGTCGCGTTCCAGGCGCCGATCGTGAACACTTCGACGGCGAAGGCGGCGGTCGACGTACTGCGGACCGCCGGGTATCACGTGTACGGGCTGTCGGCGCGTTCGCAGGACTCGCTGTTCAAGACCGAGCTCGCGCCGCGCGCGGTGTATGTGCTCGGCGGCGAGACCAACGGGATCACGGTGGCCACCGACACCGACCTGCAGATCCCGCTGCACTCCGGCGTCGAGTCCCTGAACGTCGCCGTCGCCGCGGCGGTCGTCGCCTTCGAGGTCACTAACCGCTGAGGCTAGCCAGTGATCTTCTTGGCGAGTGCCTCGGCGGTGTCGCGGGTGTAGCCGCCGGAGATCTGGACCTGGCCGCCGGTGATCGCGGACTGCACAGCTGGTGCCGCGGCCACCTCGCCGTGGACGACGATCGCCAGCAGATTCGCCGGCGGCTCCTGCTTCGCGATGCTGGCGGTCAGCTGGCCGAACAGCTTGGTGCCTTCCGCGTCGAGGTTGAGGTTCACGTACCACGAGGTACCCCTGGCCGGGTCGAAACCTGCCTTCACCTCGGACACGTTGCTGCCGTCGAGCTCGACCTTGCCCAGCGTGTAGACGTTGCCCTGGTCGTCACACGCCGTACCGGCCGGCGATGGAGTCGCGCAGTGGCCGGGCTTCGAGGTGAGCACGCGACGGAACTCGACTGCCTTGGGGTCGGACGGCTTGGTTCGGGCCGGCGGTGTGGATTCGTGCGCGGTTGGTTTGCCGTCGCCGTCGCCGCGGTTCAAGAACAGGACGAGGCCGGTGACGATCACTACGACGAGCAGCAGGACGAGACCGCCGACGATGAGCAGCGGCCCCTTCGATCGCTTGGGAGGAACCGGCGCGTACGGCGGGAACGGTGGTTGTCCCGGCGGGACAGGCGGCTGGTTCTGGGGATAAGGCTGGCCCTGCGGACCGGGCGGCTGGTTCGGCGGGACCGGGGGCTGCGTCATGAAAGAACATGCTAGGTAATCAGGAAGTCACCTTGAGCAGGCGTGCGGCGAGTTCGGCGTTGCGAAGGGCGAACGGCCGCCACAGCGCAGGCGTCGCCGCCACCCGCTCCCGCGCCGACGCCTCGCCCACCGCGCGCTGCGTCCACGTGCTCATCCGCCCGCCCCGCAGTTCGAATCGCACGAGTACGCCGTCCGCCCACCCGTACACGTCCGCGTCCCGCGGCTCCATCCACGCAACCTTCTGCTCAGAACAGATCCACTCGAGCGCCTCGATCTCGCCCTGCACCTTCGCCGCGAACTCGTACCGCAACTCGCCCGCAGCCCGGTCGCGTCGTCGTACCAGCTCGTCGCGCAACGCCCCGAGCGCGGCCGGATCCCGTTGCAGTACGGCGATCGCGGTCCGCGCCAGCGCGTCCCGATCCGCCGGCCCGATCCCGAACAGCCGACCGAACTCCTCCGCCGAACCGTCACCCTCCACTGTGTACTGCAGCGGCAGCACCCGATGCAGCCCTGAGATCGCCTGCCGGATCCGCAACCCACCGAGGTACGGCCCGAAATGCGGCCCGCCACCGCTGACCGTGTGCTCGAAACGCAGGCCGGGCTTGGATCCGTCGGCGAGCCGGATGTAGCCGACGACCTCCGCGCCGCCCTCGGTACGGTTCCAGCGCGGCTTGGACTGTTCGAGCAGATTGCGTTCGAGCCATGCCGCTTCGTGTTCGGAATCGCACCAAACACCTTCCACCCGGGCGATCCGCCGTACCATCCGCTGCAGATGCGGCCGGTCGCCGAGATTCACCCAGTACGACTGCACACGCCGCCGCAGATTGCGAGCCCGGCCGATGTACAGCACCTTCCCGGCGTCGTCGCGGAAGCGGTAAACCCCCGGCGCGGCCGGCAGTTCGCGCAGGCTCGCTCGCACTGGGTATGCCACCCGCTCACGTTACGCTGCCGGCGGCTGCTGGCCCAAGATGGAGCGTGCTCCTGGGAGTTGGACGCCGAGCGGTTCGAGACGCTGGTCACCGACGGAAAGAATGCCGTCGGCAACGATCTGGAACGTGCCGCGACACTGCTCCGGGACGACCTGCTGGACCCTCGATTCCGCGCGTGGTTCTCCTCGCTCGTCTGCGCCTCTGGCCGACGTTCGTCGCACAGAGAGCGAGGGTGATCTGACTGCGGGTAGAGGTGCGGTGGATAGTTTGAAACGAATGCCGGCCGGGGCTTGCGCCTGATCCGCGTGGCGGTCATCCTGGCGCGGTCTGAGTACCCGCAGGGGGTTGTGAGGTGACGGGTGCCGGGCTTCTGGCCTGGGGGGCTTTGTGAGGATTTCTTCCCAGTGGCTGCGCTACGCGCTGTCCACGATGTGCGTCGTACTGCTACTGCCGTTGATCGCGATCACGCCAGCACGCGCTGCTGTCACGCCCACCGGTTTCAGTGAGCAAGTGGCGTTCACCGGACTCAACAGTCCGACGAACGTCGCGTTCTCGCCGGACGGCCGGGTGTTCGTCGCCGAGAAGAGCGGGCTGATCAAGGTCTTCGACTCGCTCGACGATCCGACGCCCAGCGTGTTCGCGGACTTACGCACCGAGGTCTACAACTACTGGGACCGCGGCCTGCTCGGGCTGGCGCTGCATCCCGATTTCCCTGCAGATCCAAGGATCTACGTGCTGTACACGCACGACGGCCTGATCGGCGGGCCGACGCCGAAGTGGGGTACGCCGAACACCGACGCCGACCCGTGCCCGTCGCCGCCCGGTCCGACCGGTGACGGATGCCAGGCCAGTGCGAGACTCTCAGTGCTCAACGCGAACGGCGCCGAGCAGGTGCTCGTCGAAGACTGGTGCCAGGTGTACCCGAGCCACTCGATCGGCTCGATCGAGTTCGGCCCGGACGGATTCCTGTACGCCGGCGGCGGTGACGGCGGGAGCTTCAACTACGTCGACTACGGGCAGGACAGCTTCCCCACTTCCGATCTGACGCCCGACAACCCTTGTGGTGACGGGACGGCTCCGGTTGGCGCGACGCTCACTCCGCCGACCGCCGAAGGTGGCGCGCTGCGTGCGCAGGATCTACGCACAGCAAGCGATCCGACCGGTCTGGACGGCTCGATCATCCGCATCAACCCCGACACCGGGCAGGCCGCGCCGAACAACCCGTTGATCAGCAGCCCCGACCTGAACGCCCGCCGGATCGTCGCACAAGGTCTGCGCAACCCGATGCGGTTCACGTTCCGGCCCGGGACGAACGAACTGTGGATCGGTGACGTCGGGTACTCGAGCTGGGAAGAGATCGACCGCGTCGTCGCGCCCACCAGCGGCGTCACCAACTTCGGCTGGCCGTGCTACGAAGGGGCGGGCCGCCAGCCCGGGTACGACAGCGCGAACGTCAACATCTGCGAGAACCTCTACGCGGCCGGCCCGTCCGCGGTCGCGGCGCCGTACTACACCTACAAACACAGCGATCAGGTCGCCGGGACCTGCTCCACCGGCAGTTCTTCCATCTCCGGGCTCACCTTCTACAAGGGCGGCAACTACCCGTCGTCGTACGACGGCTCGTTGTTCTTCAGCGACTACAGCCGCAGGTGCGTGTGGGCGATGCTGCCGGGTAGCAACGGCCTTCCGGATCCCGCGAACATCCAACTCTTCGCCTCGGGGTACGGCGCCACTCGCCTGCAGACGGGTCCCGGTGGCGACCTGTTCACGGTCGACTACGACAACGGCCGGATCCTCCGCTACGTCTACAACGGCACGAACAATCCGCCGACGGCCGTGATCCAGGCCGACCCGTCGAGCGGTCCGACGCCGTTGACGGTGACGTTCGACGGGACCGCGTCCGACGACGCCGATGGCGATGCGCTCACGTACGCGTGGGACCTCGACGGCGACGGGGCGTACGACGACTCGACTGCCGCGGTGGTGCAGCACACGTACACGACCACCGGCACGGTGACCGCGCGATTGCGGGTGTCCGACGGGACGGCGAGCAGTACGACGACCACGCAGATCAATGTCGCGAACACGGCACCGACCGCGACGATCACGTCCCCCGGTCCGGCGACGACGTGGAAGGTTGGGGACACCATCAACTTCTCGGGTTCGGCGACCGACCCCGAACAGGGGACGTTGCCGGGGTCCGCGTTGACGTGGTCGCTGATCATGCATCACTGCCCGAGTGACTGCCACACGCATACGATCACGACGCTGACCGGGGCGAGCGGCTCGTTCACGGCACCGGATCACGAGTATCCGTCGTACCTCGAGCTGAAGCTGACGGCGCGGGATGCTCAAGGGCTGACGGACTCGAAGAGAGTGCGGCTCGATCCGAAGACGGTCGGGATGACGTTTGCGACCACGCCAACCGGGTTGCCGGTCACGGTGCTCGACAAGAGCGGGAAGGGTCCGCTCGGGGTCACGACGATCGTCGGGTCGAGCGTTTCGGTGTCGACGGATCCGGTAGCGAATGTGGCGAACCAGCTCTACCGGTTCGGGTTGTGGTCGGACCGTGGGGCGCGTGACCACAACCTGGTTGCGCCGGCGACGCCGGCGACGTACACGGCCGCCTTCGGCACGAAACGGAACCTCGCCCGGAGTCGGCCCGCTGTTGCCTCCAGCACCTATCTGGCCGGGCGCGAGGCGACGAAGGCCGTGGACGGTTCGATGAGCACTGCATGGTCGAGTGCGCGCACGGATCCGCAGTGGTTCCAGGTCGATCTGGGGTCCGTCCAGGTGGTCAATCGGGTGATGATGAACTGGCTGTCGACGGCGTACGCGAAGTCGTACCAGCTCCAGGTGTCCGGGAGCGGACGTACATGGAAG
The DNA here is from genome assembly GCF_004331345.1 of Kribbella soli. GTDB lineage: Bacteria > Actinomycetota > Actinomycetes > Propionibacteriales > Kribbellaceae > Kribbella > Kribbella soli. The sequence goes on from NZ_SJJZ01000004.1 coordinate 529,151, forward strand.
ACCGTGTCGTCGACGGTGAGCGGGGACGGCGGGACGGATCTCGTCACGTTCACACCGAACTATGCGCGGTACGTGCGGATGGTCGCGACGAAGCGAGCCGTTGCCGGGAGCTACTACTCGTTCTGGGAGTTCGGGGTGTACCAGGACACCGGGCCGGCCACCGGAATCGGAGGCAAGTGCGTCGACGTCTACCAGGCGTCCACCGCCGACGGTACGCCGACAACGCTCTACACCTGCAAGGGCGCGGTCAATCAGCAGTGGACGCCGTCCACCGAAGACGGCACCATCCGCACGATGGGCAAGTGCCTGTCCGCGCGCAGCACCGCCCTCAACACCCCCGCGGTCCTGTGGACTTGCGACAACTCCCCCGGCCAACGGTGGATACCTCAAGCAAACGGAGCCTTCGTCAACGCCGCCGCCGGACTCTGTCTCGACGCCACCGGCGGATCCACCGCCAACGGCACAAAACTGATCCTCAACACCTGCAACAGCGCCCTCAACCAGAAGTGGGTCCTTCCGTAATTCGATCGTCGGGGCAGCTGCCTCGGATCTATCGTCGTGCCCATGAGTCAGGGTTGGGTGGACGAGGGGTTCGGGGCGGTCGCGGATGCCTTCGCGGAGAACTTCTCGTTGTTTCCGGAGTTGGGCGCCGCGGTCAGCCTGTACGCCGGTGGGCGGCAGGTGGTCGAGCTCTGGGACGGGGAGGCGGCGCCGGGGCGGCCGTGGACGCGGGAGACCGTCGTACCGGTGTTCTCCTGTGCGAAGGGGCTGGTGAGTGTCGTCGTACACCTGCTGGCGCAGGAAGGGCGGCTCGACCTGGACGCGCCGATCGGTGCGTACTGGCCGGAGTTTGTTGCTGCGGGCAAGGACGCGATCACGTGCCGGATGGTGCTCGGGCACCGGGCCGGGATCCCGGTGCTGGACAAGACGTTGACGTTCGACGAGATCGCGGCGTGGACACCGGTGATCACAGCCCTGGAAGAGCAGGCGCCGATGTGGGAGCCGGGGACGACGTACGAGTATCACGGGCACGTGTTCGGGTTCGTACTCGGTGAAGTGGTACGGCGGATCACGGGGCAACTGCCCGGCGCGTACTTCCGTACCGTCATCGGCGATCCGCTCGGACTGCGGGCATGGATCGGACTGCCGGCCGCGGAGTTGCCGACGCTCGCGCGGTTGGAGGAGGCCGAGGGGCGGCCGCCGGCGCTGGACCCCGAGCATCTGCTGATGCGCATCGTGACGATGAACGGGGCGCTCGAGTTCCCCGGCCTCGACGTACCTCACGGTTGGAACGACCCCGACCTGCTCGCGATGGAACTGCCTGGGGCGGGCGCGGTCGCGTCCGCGAGCGGTCTGGCCGGGGTGTACGCCGCCGCGATCACGGGCATCGACGGCTCGACACGATTGCTGACTCCGGACACGGTCGGCGATGCGGTGCGCGAGGTCTCCTCCGGTGCGGGGTTCCTGGGGTTTGACGCCGGCGCTCGCTGGGGGTCCGGATTCCTGCTGGACTCCCCCTTCCGGCCGACACTCGGCCCACGCAGCTTCGGCAACGACGGCGCCGGCGGCCAGTTCGCGTTCGGCGACGACGAGTACGGCGTCGCCTTCGCCTACACCGCCAACCGCATGCTCGGCCACGGCGACCCCCGAGCCGCCCACCTGATAACCGCCCTCCGCACCTGCCTCCACTAACCCACTGCCGGGTTGTTTCACCCCTCGCTGCTCGGCTCGGCCGACGCCCACCCCGTCAACTCGGGTGGATATCCCCTGGTGTTGTGGGTTCTCCTCTCTAATACCAGGGGAGAACCCACAACCGCAGGGGATATCCCGTCGCGTGCCGACGGGTGCGGGGTGTGCTGTGGGCGCGGTGCGGTAGCCGCGGAGAGTGGGCGAGAGGCGTACCGAAGAACGGGTAGTGGTGCAGCTTCCGGGACACCCGCCAGTCGGCAGGACGGCGGGCGGGGGCGTCCGCGGTGGAGCACTACCCGTTGTTCGGTACGCCGAGAGGGTGCCAGGTGTAGGTGGGGCCGTTGCGTTGGACGTGGCCGAGGCCTGGGAACGGGAGGTGGTAGGCGTGGATCAGGAGGTGTTCGTCGGCGGCGCGGGACAGGAGTTGGCGGCGGGTGGTGATGGAGGCCGGCGCGTCCAGGTCCCACGGGGTGGCCCAGGCCGGGTTGATGAGTTGGAGCGGGTCGTAGAACGTGTCGCCCACGCAGAGCAGGCGTTCGCCTTGGGACTGCAGGAGGATGGCGGAGTGGCCGGGGGTGTGACCGGGGGCGGACAGTGTGTGTACGCCGGGCAGGATCTCGGCGTCGTACTCGAACGGCTGCAGCTTCTCGCCGAAGAGTCGGATGGTTTCTCGAGCAGCCTCGAGGTGCGGCTGCGCCGACGGAAGGTCGACGGAGCCGGACCAGAACGCGACCTCCGACGCATGTGCGAACGCGGTCGCCGCGGGGAACGTGAGCTCGCCCGACCAGATCGCGCCGCGCGCATGATCCTGATGAAGATGCGTGAACACGACCGCAGCCAAGTTCGACCGTGACAGTCCGGCGCTGGTCATGCCGCCGTCCAACTGTCCGACGAGCGGCTCGATGTACTCGCCGTACCCGAGGAAGCTCGCCCCCAGCCCCGTGTCGATCACCGCCGTCCCGTCCGGCGTACTCACGAACAGACAGTTGTACCCACAGGTCAGCGTCGACCGCCCCTCGCACCCATCCCGCAGTACGTCGTCAGGCACACCCGACTCAGGCGTGAAGAACTCCCCCAGCTGCGGCTCGAACGGCGGCCCCGGCTGGCCGTCGCTCACCACCACACACTCCAACCGCCCAACCGAGAACCGATAGATCATCACCCCACCCTCCCACCACCCTCACCTGTACGCCGCCCTCCCACACCCCCGCCCTCCCACACACCAACTCGCCTCCCCCCAGTCACCCATCGCCCGCGCCTCCCGTCACCCCACGCCTCCCACGTTCCTTCGCGACCTACCCCTCGCGTTCACCTCGGCTGCAGGCCCCCGTCCAACTCGAGTGGATATCCCTTGGTGTTAAGGGTTCTCCCCTCGCATGCCAGGGGAGAACCCACCACGGCAGGGGATATCCCGTCGTGTGCTCGGCGGCGCGGTCGGTGGCAGAGCGGTGGGTGCGGGGCGGTGGGTGCGGGGCGGTGGGGTGGGGGTAGGCGGGGACGTTTTCCGGGGGTTCATGGGATGGGGTGGTGGTGTTCATTTCGTCGGGTGAGGGTCGCGGGGACCGGTTTGAGGGGAGTTGGGAATGTCTCGGCGTGCGTTGGTGGTGGCGGCTTCTCTTGTGGGGGTTGCTGCGTTGGTGGGGAGTACGGTGCAGGCGGCGACCGCGGATGAGCGGGGCGCGCGGGTCGTTGGTACGGCGACGTTGCCGGACATCTCGTTGAAGGGGTTCTCGAACGGGCTGATCCGCGGGTCGGTGGACGACGATCGGAAGGTCGATCTCGGCGGGATCGGGAGCGACATCTTCCCGGCCGGGAAGAGCCGCGAGTTCTGGACTGTCACGGACCGCGGGCCGAACGGGCAGATCAAGGTCGACGGCACGAACCGCCGGACGTTCCCGGTGCCGGGGTTCAACCCGGCGATCGTGAAGGTCAAGGTAGCCGGCAAGAAGCTGAAGGTGATCGACGCGATCCCGATCACGACCCGGCACGGCAAGCCGGTGACCGGGCTCTCGAACCAGGAAAGCCGCGACGAACTCCCCTACACGTACGACGCCTCGACGCGCCTCCCCGTCAACCCGAACGGTCTCGACACCGAGGGCATCGTCCGGGCGGACGACGGAACGTTCTGGCTCGTCGACGAGTACAGCCCCTCGTTGGTGCACGTCTCGAGCCGCGGCCAGGTGCTCGCGCGGTACGTGCCGAAGGGGCTGAACCTGCAGGGGGCCGACTACCCGGTGATCGAGTCGCTGCCGGCGATCTTCCTGACCCGCAAGATCAACCGCGGCTTCGAGGGACTCGCGCAGCTGCCCGGCGGCGACCTGGTGCTCGCGCTGCAGAGCCCGCTGTCGAACCCGAGCAAGAAGGTCGGCGAAGCCTCGCTCAACACGCGACTCCTCAGGTTCTCGCCGCGGGCCGGGAAGGTGACGGCGGAGTACGCGTACCGTTTCGACCCGGTCGGCGTGGTCGACCCGGGCGAGGACGACACCAGTGAGCTGAAGATCTCGTCGATCGTTGCCGCAGGCCCTGAAACGCTGCTGGTCGAGGAACGGACCGACAACGCCGCCCGGTTGCAGCGCGTCGTACTGCGGCCGTCCGCCAACATCCTCGGCTCCAAGTGGGACGACGTCGCGACCACACCGTCGTACGAAGCGGATGCGACCGGCGTACCGGTGCTCGCCAAGAAACTGTTCCTCGACCTGAACACGGTCAAGGGCGCACCGAAGAAGATCGAGGGTGTCGCGCTGTTGCCGCACAACACCCTCGTCGTGATCAACGACAACGACTTCGGAATGACCGACGGACCGGAAGCGTTCGATGCCGACGGCAACCTGGTCGACAGCGACATCGAGACCACGCTGGTGACGATCCGTCTGCCCTAGTGGCAACTCGCGGTCACGGGTCTACGCAGCCGTAAAGCGAACAGCAACGTCAAGAGGATCCCCGCACCGATAACGAAAACGGTGGTACGGATCCCCTCGGCGGCCGCCGCGCGCAGCTCCTCGCCAACGAGCCCAGACGTGTGGGCGTTGGCTACCAGCACCAGTACGGCGAGCCCCACCGACGCACCGATGCCCGAACTGGTCGACACCACGCCCGACGCGACCCCCTGCATCCGATCGGACACCCCAGTGGCCGCGGCGATGAACATCATCGTGAACACCGCGCCGTCGCCGACGCTCACCAGCACCAGGCCCGGTACAAGCGCGACGTACGACCCACCGGCCGACATGCCCAGCCCCAGAGTCACCGCTCCGACAGCTCCGATCACCAGCGCCGCAAGCAACGTACGACGCAACCCGAATCGAGTCACCGCCCGCCCCGCAACCGTCGATCCGGTCACCACCACCGCAGTGGGGACCAGAAAGCCGAGACCGGTCTGCAACGGGTCGTACCCACGCACGTCCTGGAAGTAGAGGGACAGGAAGTAGAGCAGCGACCCGAACGTTGCCATGAACAGGAACGCGATCACCATCGCCACCACGAGCACCCGGTTCTTCAGCAGGTTCGGGGGGACCAGTGGATCCGGACTGCGCCGTTCGATCCCGATGAAGGACACGAGCAGGACAACCGCAACAGCGGAGGTCCCGACGATGGTGCTCCAGTGGAGCGCCGGACCTTGCACCAGCGTGAACACCAGCAAGGTGATCCCACCAGTCGCCGTCAGGGCCCCTGGCAGGTCGAACGACCGACGTACCTCCGGACGCCCCCGATCGAGCAGCGGTACGGCGAGAACCAGCGCCGTGGCGACCAAGGGCACGTTGACGAAGAACACCGCCTCCCAGCCGAACACCCGAGTCAGCGCGCCACCGAGCAGCACGCCGATGACCAGGCCCGCCGCCCCGGATCCACCCCAGATGCCCAGTGCACGATTCCGGTCCCGGCCCTCCGAGAACATGGTGTTGATGATCGCCAGCGTGCTCGGGAACACCAGTGCGCCGCCAAGTCCCTGGACCGCCCGAGCAGTCAGCTGCCAGGCCGGTCCGGTCGCCAGGCCGCCGGCCAGCGACGCAACGCCGTACAGGACAAGGCCGGTCATCAGCATTCGCCGCCGTCCGAGCACATCGGCGGCGCGACCACCGAACAGCAGGAAGCCACTCGACGCAATCGCGTAGGCGCTGATCACCGACTGCAGGGTGTGCGCGGAGTAGCCGAGCTCGCGCCCGATCTCCGGGAGAGCGACGACGACGATGTACTGGTCCAGCGACACGATCAGCATCGCGAACGACAGCATCGCAAGGGCCGCGGACTTCCTCCGATCCATGATTCCTCCTCGATTGAACCGAACTGTACAGAACAGTTCAGATGAACTCAACCGTTCAGTTCAGATTCTTGCTAGACTCCTGGACCATGACGAAGGCAGCTCCGCGCGAGCTCACCGGCGACCGGGCGGCGCGCAAGAGGGAAGCGATCATCCCGGCGGCGCGCGCTGCGTTCATCCGGGACGGGTTCGACGCCGCGGTGGACTCGATCGCGGCCGAGGCCGGCGTGTCGAAGGTGACCGTCTACAACCACTACGGCAACAAGGAAACCTTGTTCATGGCCGTCGTCGGCGAGGCGCTCGAGGGCGCACTGGCCGAGGTCATCGCCGGCACGGCGCACCGTCTGGCAGAGTCCGACGACCTGCGCGCCGCGCTCAAGTGGACCGCGTCCGCCTGGGTCACCAGCATGACCCAGCCCGACATGCTGGCGCTGCGCCAGCTCGTCACCAGCGAGGTGCGGCGCTTTCCGGAGCTCGGCACCGCCTGGCGCCGGCACGGGCCGGATCGGGCGCGTCCTGCCCTTGCCGCCGCGTTCGAGCGCCTGATCGCGGCCGGCCGCCTGACCATGCCCGACGTGGACACGGCGATTCTCCAGTTGTACGCCCTGGTCCTCTACCCGCACCTGGTCCACAGCACGTACGGCGCCACCCTCGATGCGAGCACTACCGACCAGCTCATCGACACCGGCGTCGACATGTTCCTGCAGTACTACGCATACCGCGACCAGTCCGCAGCAAGGACGGACGGATGACGATCGAAGAGCAGGTACGCGCGGCGGCGGCCGAGTGGGACCGGATCGTCGTCGGCAACGACGCCGACGAGGTCGGATCCTTCATGACCGACGACTGGGTGTACGTCGACTCGACCGGCCCGGTCGCCAGGGCCGACATCCTCGGCTGGATCTCGAATGGACGGCTTGCCCACCACAGCATGCAGGTGGTCGGCGAGCAGCGCGTGGCGCGCGCCGGTGACGCCGTCGTGCTCACGGCGCGCAAGACCAGCACAGGCTCCTGGGACGGTACGTCGTACTTCGCGGACGAGTGGATCAGCCAGGTCTGGGTGCAGACGGCGGACGGTTGGCGGTGCGCGTTCAGCCACAAGACCAACGCACAGACGAAATAGCCCCGGGTTTTGTGATGTGGCGTTGTTCACGTCACACGGGCCGCTCGGCAGGCGTCAGGTGTTTGTTGGATGAGGGCAAACGCAAAGGAACGTCATGAGCGCAGTAGTCGAAGGATTCGCTGGAGAGATCGTCGGACCGGAGGACCCGGGGTACGACGCCGCGAGCCGGACCGTGCTGGTCGGGGGCAGCCCGGCGTACGTCCTCAGGCCGGCGAGTGTCGAGGACGTCCGCAAGGCCGTCGGGTACGCCGCCGGCAGCGGACTGCCGCTCGCGGTGCGCGGCGGTGGACACGCGTTCCCGGGATTCGGGACGAACGACGGCGGGGTGGTGATCGATCTCGTCAACCTGGCGGGCATCGAGATCGTGGACAAGGACAAGCACGTCGTCCGGATCGGCGGCGGCGCCACCTGGGGGCAGGTCGCGGCCGCGCTGGCGCCGCACGGGCTGGCGATCTCGTCGGGTGACACCAGGAGCGTCGGGGTCGGCGGGTTGACGCTGACCGGCGGCATCGGGTGGAAGGTGCGCAAGTACGGTCTCGCACTGGACAGCCTGGTCGCCGTGGAGGTCGTGACGGCGAACGCCGACGTCGTACGGGCGTCCGCCGACGAGAACCAGGAGCTGTTCTGGGCGATCCGTGGTGGCGGCGGGAACTTCGGGATCGTGACCGCGTTCGAGTTCGCGGCGCACCCGACGACCGACATCCACTTCGGCAAGGTGGTCTTCGCAGCGAACGAGATCGCCGAGGTGCTGCCGCGCTGGGCGGAGTACCTGCGGACCGCGCCCGCGGAGCTGACCTCGATCGCGTCGTTCGCGAATCCGTTCCTGGGCGGTCCCGAGGCGCCGCTGGAGATCCAGGTCGCGTACGACGGTGACGACGCGGAACTCGCGGCGCAGGCGATCGACCCGATCCGCGCACTCGGCACCGTGCTCGCCGACGACGTCACGCTGACGCCGTACGCCGAGGTGCTCGTGGACGGCGCCGTACCGCCGCCCGGCATCCAGTTCGTCACCCGGAGTGCCTTTGTCGACAAGGATTCCGTGCCCGAGGTACTGCGGATCCTCGCCGCGGCCGGCACCTCCCAAGGCGCTCCGATCATCGCTGTCCGCAGCGTCGGCGGGGCCGTGGCACAGGTCGCCGACGACGCGACGGCGTACGCGCACCGCCAGGCGGAGCTGATGTTCGTCACCATGACGGTCGGGCCGCCGCCGGTGATCGAGGCGACGCGTCCGGCGCGGGAACAACTGTGGGACACCCTGAGCCCGCACGTGAGCGGCGCGTACGCGAACTTCCTGTCCGAGGCCGGAGACGCCGATGTCGCCGCGGTCTACCCCGCCACGACCTACGAGCGGCTCGCGGCAGTGAAGCGCGAGTACGATCCGGAAAACGTTTTCGCCGGCAACCACAACGTGCGGCCGGCATGAACAAGGTCTGGTTCGTCACCGGCTCGTCCCGCGGCCTCGGCCGCAGCTTCGTCGAGGCCGCCCTGTCCCGCGGGGACCGGGTGGCCGCGACGGCGCGCACGAGCCTCACAGAGTTGACCGCGACGTACGGCGACGCAGTACTGCCACTCACCCTCGACGTCACCGACAAGACAGCTGTCTTCGAGGCCGTCGAACAAGCGCACGCGTACTTCGGCCGCCTGGACGTGATCGTCAACAACGCCGGGTACGGCCTGTCCGGAGCGGTCGAGGAACTCGACGAGACGCAGTTGCGCGATCAGTTCGAGACGAACTTCTTCGGTCCGCTCTGGGTCGCCCAGGCCGCGCTCCCCTACCTGCGCAAGCAGGGCGACGGCCGCATCATCCAGATCTCCTCGGTGGCCGGCCTGACGGGGCTCCCGATGGGTGGCGCCTACTGCGCGTCGAAGTGGGCCCTCGAAGGGCTGAGCGAAGTGCTCGCCCAAGAGGTCGCCGGCTTCGGCATCAAGGTCACGGTGGTCGCCCCCGGCGGCTATGCGACCGAAGGCGTCACCGGCGGAGTCCGCTCCGATCCGAACCCGCTGTACGACGACCTGCGCGACGCCCTGTCGGCGTACGTGGCGTCGGCCGACTTCGGTGACCCCGCCGCGGCCGGCCGCGCGATCCTCGAACTCGCCGACACCCCCAACCCACCACTCCGGATCTTCTTCGGGACCCAGGGTTACCCGATGCTGCAACAGGTCTACGCCGACCGCCTGAAGACCTGGGAAGCCTGGCAGGACCTGGCAACCGAAGCTATGTGACCTCGTCGGTCAGCTGGGCCTCGTACGCCTCGGGAGCCCAGCCGGCCGCGGTCTTGGTGACCAGCTTTGCGCCGAGGCGTTCGTAGAAGCGGTAGCCGGCCGTGTTCTCCAGGCGCAGGCCCCAGCCGATCGGCAGCCGGTCCGGCAACGCGTGCCGGGCCAGCTCCAGCATGAGTTTCCGTCCGACGCCTGCATCGCGGAAATGCTCTCGGACATAGAGGTCGTCCAACGCCAGTTGATCCCCGCCGACCCACAGGTACGGTCGCCGCAGCGCGGAAACGTACCCCGCCGCGTCGCCGCCGGCCTCCGCGATCAGCACGATCACATCCTCGCGCCCGAGAAATCCTTGCCAGTCCTCGATGCTCGCCGTCATGTACGCGCCCTGGTCCTGGTAGTCGGCCAGCTCACGCAACATGGTCAGCACGATCTCCGCATCCGCGACCACCGCGCGGCGAATCTCAATGGGCATGTACTTCTCCAGTCGAAGGCTTGAACGCCGGTACGACGACCAGCGCGAGGGCGGCCGCCACCGCGGCAGTGACCGCGGCGAACGTGAACCCACGAGTGAATCCCGTCGACACGGTCCCCGCAAGACTCGCCGCCGCGACGCTCGACACCACAGCGACCCCGAGCGACGCGCCGAACTCGTGGAACGTGCTGAGCAGCCCGGACGCCAGACCAGCTTCCCGGTGGTCGATCTGCGCGAACGTCGTGGTCGACGACGCCACGAAGGCGGCGCCCAGCCCGACCGTCCCCACAGTCATCCCGATCACGACCACGGCAGCACCCTCCCAGATCGCGGGGACAGCCACGCCCGCCGCGGTGATCAGGAACCCGGCGATCGCGATCGGCCGCGCGCCGACCCGGCCGACGACATGCCCGGCGATCTGGGCGCCGACGATCGCCGCGATCGCCACCGGCAGGAACAGCAGCCCGGTGCGCAGAGCGCCGTACTGCTTGAAGTGCTGCAGGTAGAACGAGCCCAGGAAGAACATCGAGATCATCAGTGCGGTCGCGATCAGGATCATGAAGATGCCGGCGGTGACGGGCCGGCGGGTGAAGATCCGCAGGTCCATCAGCGGTGACCGTACGGTGCGCTGGAGCCAGGCGAAGACGCCATACAGAACCAGGGCCCCGGCGAGCGTTCCGAGAGTCGCGAGCGAGAGCCAGCCGCGATCGCCGGCGTTGATCAGCGCGTAGATCGCCGTACCCGTGCCGGCCGTGACCAGCAGCGCACCCGGTACGTCGAGACGCCCCGGCTGCTCGCTCGGCTTGTCGGCGGGAAGCATCCGGATCAGAATCGCGAACACGACCAGGCCGATCGGCAGGTTGATGTAGAACACCCACTGCCAGCCGGGGCCTGCGGTGAGCAGACCACCGAGCAGTACGCCGATCGCGGAACCGCCACCGCCCATCGCGGACCAGATGCCGAGCGCCTTGTTCCGCTCCTCGCCAGAAAACGTTTTCGTGACGACGGACAGCGCCGCCGGCGAGAGCATCGCGGCACCGATGCCTTGCGCGACACGGCCGCCCAGCAGGACCTCAGGCCCATTGGCGAGACCGGTGACGAGCGAGGCCAGCGTGAACACCAGCAGGCCGGTCAGTACGACGCGGCGGGAGCCGAACAGGTCGGCAGCGCGACCGCCGAGCAGCATCAGACCGCCGAACATCAGCGTGTACGCGCTGACCACCCAGGTCAGCGTCTCGCGCTGCAGGTGGAGGTCGGTCTCGATGTTCGGCAGCGCGATCGCCACCACGGTGACGTCGAGGATCAGCATGAACTGCGCGACGGCGAGCAGCCCCAGCAGCCGCCACCGCCGGGGGTCGGGTTGAGTCATGGTCTCGTCCTTAAGTTGAACAGCCGTGTACGGGTTATCTTCGGTACGGTAACTCGTACACTGGTGTTCGACAAGAGGAATTCGTACAGTGGTGTTCGAGATCATGGAGGGCCGATGGCTGTCACCACCCGGCGCGCGGACGCGCAACGGAACATCGCGGCGATCCTGACCGCCGCGGCCGAGTGCCTGGGCCGTGATCCGGCGGTGAGTACGTCGGAGATCGCGAAGGCGGCCGGGGTCGGGCGAGTCACCCTGTACGGCCATTTCCCGTCCCGGGCCGAGCTGGTCGACGCTGTCTTCGTCCAGGCGATCGCGACCGGTGAGGAGACGCTGGGACAGGTCGATCTGACCGGTGATCCGCGCGACGCGCTGACCCGGTTGATCGAGTCGAGCTGGCACCTGGTCGACCAGTATCGGGCGCTGCTGCTCGCGGCTCAGGACGCGCTGCCACCCGGACGGGTGCGCGAGCTGCACGCCGATCCGATGGCGCGCGTGGAGCGCCTTCTCGAACGCGGCCGTACCGAAAACGTTTTCCGTACCGACCTGCCGACGTCATGGCTGGTCAGCGTCATGCACAACGTGATGCACGGTGCCGCGAGCGAAATCCAGGCCGGCCGCATCACGTCCGAGCAAGCAGCGCCGTACATCACCGCGACCCTGCTGGCCGCGTTCACTCCCCCGAAGCCTGAGTAGTTACTCCAGCCAGGTGGTTTCGAAGGTCGCGTTGGCGTGGATGTGCACTGCCTCGTAGCCACCCGGGCCGGTGCGGAACTTGTGCGGGGTCTCGGCCGGGACGACCAGGATCTGGCCGGCCTTGCCGACGATCTCCTCGGTGTCCACGGTGAACGTCGCCGAACCACGCCGGATGATGAACGTCTCGGCGTACGGATGCAGGTGCAGCCGCGGCCCGACGCCTTCCTGCGTGGTCGACTCGAGAATCAACGAGACACCGGCGCCACCCGGCAGCTCGGTGTAGTTCTCGGTCCACTCCTCGCCGTCGTCCCGCCCATCGGCCCGGTTGATCACCGCAGCCCCAGATTTCGCGATCTCCGCCATGCCACCCTCCTCGATCGACCTTGACACCGTAACGGTTGCACCAGGGCCTTTCACATCCCTTTCGACGTACGTCGACGGGCCGCACTCAGCCCAGTTGGCGGCTGACTCGGGGCCTGGCGACACGGCCGGCGACCGGTGCGAGGCCGGCGACGACGACCGCGATGACGGCGACAGCGCCCAGGGCGACCGGCAGCGACCAGGCGGACGAGACCGCGCCGACCGCTGCCGGGCCGATCAGGAAACCGACGTACGCGATCGTGGTCACCGTGGAGATCGCGCCCGCGCGCCGCTCGGGACCTGCCCAGGCGCCCGCCATCCCGATGATGGTCGGCGCGCAGACCGACGTACCGAGGCCGGCGACACCGATCCCGATCAGTGCCGTCCAGGGATTGTTCGCGGTGGCCGCGACGAGCGAGCCGACAGCGGCGACGGCGCCGCCGACGACCAGGAGCTGCACCGGGCGGACCCGCGCCAGCAGAGCGTTGCCCGCGAAGCGGCCGGTCGCGGCCGCTGCGGCGAAGACTGCGGGAGCACTGGACGCGAGGCCGGCCGCGGCGTTCAGCGAGGTGTCGAGATGTACTGCGCTCCAGCTCTGCCACGCATTCTCGACCAGGTAGGCCAGCGCACACAGCACGCCGAACACGAGGAGCACCGGTTCGAGCCTGGTTCTCGGCTTTCCGGTGGGCGTCCTGGGGGTCCCGGTGACCTTGGTTGCTCCCGGCGCGAGGGCGGCAGCCGCCGTGATCACGATCAGCGCCGCCACGCCGGCCAGCACCGGCAGTGCTCCCACACCGGCCGCCCGGAGCCCCGCCGTACCGAGGCTCGCCACCACGACCGCGACCGAGAACATGCCGTGCGCAAGGTTCATCACCGGCCGTCCGGTGTCATGTTCGGCCTGGGATCCGGTCGCGTTGATCGCCACGTCCGTCGCGCCAGAAGTTGCTCCGAGCAACAACAGCGCCGCACTCAGCGTGCCGACCGAACCGGCCAGGGCAGGCAGTACGCCGCAGAGCGCGAAGAGCACCGTCACCACGGGAAGTACGACGCCGCCGTACCGGTCGATCAGGTAACCGGTGAACCGCATCGACACCAGCGCTCCGAGCCCGATCATCAGCAACGCCACACCGAGCTCACCGTCGTTCACACCGGCACCGGCCCGGATCGCGGGCAGGATCGCTCCCCACGCGCCCCAGAACAGACCGAACGCTGCGAACCCGGCGACTGGTTTGAGCATCCGCTCACCCTAGTTGGATCCGTGGGTGGCCCTCGTTCGCGCCTAGGCTCATGACATGGAGCTGACCCGGTCGTTCTCGGACGAGCAGTACGCGCGTGCGCTCGAGTCCTGGACCTTCCTCGAACTCGACGGGTTGGTGCCGATCTTCACGTCGCCGTTCGGGGACGTGTTCTTCCAGGCGGCGGACGGGTTCTGGTGGCTGGACACGCTCGAGGGGACGCTGGAGCTCACCTGGGCGAGCGCCGACGAGTTGCGTGAAGAGCTGAACACGGAGGACGGCCAGGATCAGTACCTGCTGGCCGGCCTGGTATTCGGCGCCGCGAACCAGGGCGTCGTACCGGGTCCTGATCAGGTCTACTCGTTCACCCATCCGCCGCAGCTCGGCGGCGAGCTCACGCTCGACAACGTCGAGGTCCTGGACTTCGTGGTGTCGCTCAACATCCTCGGGCAGATCCACAGCCAGATCCGCGACCTGCCGCCCGGTACGCCGATCTCGGGGATCACGATCAGCTGAGCATTAGGGTGTGGCGCATGCCGCTGTACTCGTTCGAAGGTAAGCGTCCGACCGTCCACCCCGACGCGTGGATCGCGCCGACCGCCACGCTGGTCGGCGACGTGGTCGTCGAGGCCGGGGTGTCGATCTGGTACGGCGCGGTGATCCGGGCCGACCTGGGCACGATCACGATCCGCGCCGGGGCGAACATCCAGGACAACACGGTCATCCACGTCGGCCACAACGGCTGCGAGATCGGCCCGAACGCGACGATCGGCCACCAGTGCCTGGTCCACGACTGCACGATCGGCGAGCAGGCGCTGGTCGGAAACGGCGCGATCGTGCTGGACGGCGCCGTCGTCGGCAAACGCTCGTTGGTCGCCGCCGGCTCCACGGTCACGCCGGGCGCGGTCATCCCGCCGGAGTCGGTCGCGATGGGCAGTCCTGCGAAGAAGATCATCCCGCTGGACGGCACCGCAAAACTCTTCGTCGACCACAACGCCGCCGTCTACCACGCCCTGGCCGAACGCCACGCCGCAACCGTCGAACTCATCGAGGACTGACGTTCATGATCGACGAGTTCGCCAAGGGTTACCTGCACGACAGCCTGCGGTGGGTGCGCGAATCGCTCCTGACGAAGGTCGATGGCCTGTCCGAGTACGACGTACGCCGCCCTCTCACCCATACCGGAACCAACCTCCTCGGCCTGATCAAGCACCTCACCATCACCGAGGCCCGCTACCTCGGAGAGATCTTCGACCGCCCGTACGCCGACCCGCTCCCGAGCTTCACCGACCCCGGCTACGCGAACCGCGACCACCTGTGGGTCACCGAACACGAATCACGCGCGCAGATCCTCACCAGCTACCGCCGCGCCTGCGAACACGCCGACGCCACCATCGACGCACTCCCGATCGACGCCCGCGCCACCGTCCCGTGGTGGCCACGACCCGACGTGATGCTGTTCAACGTCATGGTCCACGTCCTCACCGAATCCAACCGCCACGCAGGCCACGCCGACATCCTCCGCGAACAACTGGACAACACCACCAACAACGATCCAGACACCGACTGGACCACCCACCGCGCGCGAATAGAACGCGCCGCCCGAGCCGCCGACCCCCACTGATCCCGCTGATCCCGCCCCCGCTGATCCCACCCGGCCCGCCCGAACCCACCAACCCGACGGCCGCTCCCCGCATTTGCTGGGTAGGCCACCGAATTTGCTGGGTCAGCCAGTCAAGTGCGGGGTTCCACACCCTGGTTCAGGGTGTGGAACCCGGCATTTGACTGGCCCACCCAGCAAATTCGGATCGGCCGAGGGCGGGTGGGTTGGCCGGGTGGGTTGGGCTGGCGAGTGGGGTGGCCGAGGGCGGGTGGGGTGAGGCTTGAGGTGGGGGTGGGGGCTCAGCTTCGCCAGGTGTAGCGGCGTTCGGGGCGGCCGGTGGTGCCGTAGCGGAGGGTTACTTCGGCTTGGCCTTGGGCGGCCAAGAACTCGAGGTAGCGGCGGGCGCTGACGCGGGAGATGCCGACTTTCTCGGCGCACTCGGCGGCGGAGAGGTTGTCCGGGGTGGCACGGAGGGCGGCAGTGACGAGGTCGGCGGTTTCCTGGCTGAGGCCTTTGGGGAGCCGGTTGACCAACTGCCGCGCAGGGGCCAGGACCCGGTCGACGTCGGCTTGCGAGGTGACCTGGTCGGGCACGCTGGCGCGGCGGCGGGCGTACTCGCGGAGCCGCGCCCGGAGGTCCTCAAAACCGAAGGGTTTCAGCAGGTAGTTCACGACGCCCTGCCGGACGGCGCCGCGGACCGCGTCGGCCTCGCGGGCAGCCGTGATGACGAGGATGTCGACGTCGGGCTGGACGGCGCGCAGGCGGGCGATGAGGTCGAGGCCGAAGACGTCGGGGAGGTAGAGGTCCAGCAGAACCAGGTCAGGAGAAAGGTCACCGAGCGCCGCCACGGCCTGGTCGCCGGAGTTCGCCGTACCGACGACCTCGAAGCCGTCCACGCGGTCGACGAACCCGCGGTGGATGCGGGCGACCATGAAGTCGTCGTCGACGACCAGGACCGTGATCATCGGGCTCCTTCCGGCGTGCGTTGGGTGGACATCCGGGCGACGAACGCGGCCCCGCCCTCGGTCAGGTTGGTGACCGCCACCTCGCCGCCGCGGCGCCGGCAGATCAGGCGGGTCATCGCGAGGCCGATGCCGCGCTCCCCCTCGGCCGCGGCCTTGGTGGTGAAGCCGTGCGCGAACACCTCCTGCGCCAACTCGGGTGCGACGCCCGGTCCGGAGTCACGGACCACGATCTCCACGCTCGTCGCGTCCTGCCGGAGCTCGACCTCGACCCACGCGGGCGACAGCGGCGTACCGGACTGCGCCGCCGCGTCGACGGCGTTGTCGACCAGGTTGCCGAGGACGGTCGCGATGTCGGCGGACAGCGCCGGATCGAGGCGCAGCAACGTGGTCCGCTCGGACACCCGGAGCTCGACGCGGCGTTCGGCCGCGAGCGAGGACTTCGCCATCAACAGGGCGGCGACCGTGGTGTCGTGGACCCGACGGGTCACGGTCAGGTCGAGCGATTCACGATAGCGGTTGAGCGCGCCGACGTAGGTAACCACTTCGTCGTACTCACCAATCTGGATGAGCCCCGAGATCGTGTGCAGCTGGTTCGCGAACTCGTGCGTCTGCGCTCGCAGCAGCTCGGCGGACGAACGGAACGATCCGAGTTCACGCTCCAGCTGCGCCAGCTCGGTCCGGTCCCGGAGCGTGGTGACGGATCCGAGCGACCGCCCGTCCTTGGTGACACTCATCCGGTTCATCACGAGCACCCGCCCACGCCGTACGACGACCGCGTCGCGCGCCTCGTCCTCGCCGGCCAGCACGTCCCGCAGCCGTCCTTCGACGCCCAGCTCCCGCAAGGACTTCCCCACCGCGTTCGAAGGGAGATCGAGCAGTCGCCGGCCGACGTCGTTCACCAGCGTCACGCGCAAATGCGGGTCCAAGGCAACAACTCCCTCGGCAAGCCCGTACAGCATGGCTTCCCGGTGCTCCGCCAGCCCCGCGATCTCCCGCGGTTCGAGCCCGAGCGTCTGCCGTTTGATCCGCCGGGCGAGCAACCACGACCCGAGCAGCCCTAGTACACAGGCGATTCCGAGATAGATCGCCAGGTACGACGACGCGCCGCGCAACCGCTGCAGTACGGACGGAGCGCGCTCACCGACCATCACGGTCCCGATGTGGTCGCCGAGGCTCCCGTCCGGGGTGCCGTTCGCGTTCCGGCCCTCGCTGAGCACCGGGACCTGGGCAACAAGCTCCGTCCCGCCGTCGCCGCGCAGCTCACCGGACCAGCCGCGACGCTTGTCGCCCGCCTGATCACCGTAGGTGAGATCGCTTCCGATCAGGGTCGGATTGGTTGCCGCGATCACCTTTCCTTCGGAGTTGGCGACGGTGATCGAGGTGACGCCGGACTGCGCGAGGCTGGTCTGCAGCGCGGGCGCCAGCATCTCCGCGGGCGCCGGGTTCCGGATCCCGAACCGTAGCGCCGGGCTCGACGACAACTGCTCGGCCAGCAAGGTGACCCGGCGGCCTTCGACCCGGTTGAACGTGGCGGCCGACTGCGCGAGCGAGACCGCGGCGACAGCGACAAGCACGATCACCACAATCGCCAGCTGCAGCACCAGCAGCTGGCCGGCCAGCGTCGGCCTACGTCCTAGTCGTACCGCCATGTTCACCTCCTCGCACGTCCTGCCGCATGATCACCGCTCCAGCGGCCAAGTGCCACACTTCAACCAGGTTCCGCCCGTGACCACAATGAACTCAACCACCGCTGCGGCCACAACGCAGACGTCCCCACCACCGGAGGTCCACGATCACTGCCACGTGAACCACTCCCGAAAGGACTCCGCCGATGAGGTCTAGGCCGATGCTCTGGGTCACCACGGCGCTGGTGGCGCTGGTGACCGCGACCGCCTGTGGTGCGACCGCGGAAAAATCCGACACATCGAACGCCGACAGCGGAAAGCCGGCCACCGGCCTGCGGCTGATGGTGCCGAACACCGCGGGCGGCGGGTACGACACCACCGCCCGGACCGCCGCGAAGGTGATGGAGGACGCGAAGATCGCGACCGGTGTGCAGGTGTTCAACCTGCCCGGCGCCGGCGGCACGGTCGGCCTGCAGCGGATCGTGAACGAGAAGGGCAACGGCAAGCTCGCCATGCAGATGGGGCTCGGCGTGGTCGGCGCGACGTACACGTCGAAGTCGAAGGCGACGCTCACCCAGACCACCCCGATCGCCAAGATGATCGAGGAGGCCGGCGCGATCGTGGTGCCGAAGAACTCGCCGTACAAGACGATCCAGGACCTCGTCACCGCCTGGAAGGCGAACCCGAAGGGGCTGGCGGTCGGCGGCGGCTCGTCGCCGGGTGGACCGGACCACCTGCTGCCGATGCAGCTCGCACAGGCCGTGGGCATCAACCCGAAGGATGTCAACTTCGTCTCGTACGACGGTGGCGGCGAGCTCCTGCCCGCGCTGCTCGGGAGCAAGATCGCGTTCGGGGCCAGCGGATTCGGCGAGTTCCTGGACCAGGTGGAGAGCGGTCAGGTCCGCGTACTCGCGGTGACCAGCGAGAAGCCGATCGACGCACTCAAGGACGTGCCGACGCTGAAGGGTTCCGGGATCGACCTGGTGTTCACCAACTGGCGCGGCATCGTGGCGCCGCCGGAGATCGGCGACGCGGACAAGAAGGTCTGGATCGACGCGCTGACCAAGATGCACGACTCGCCGCAGTGGAAGGCCGAACTGCAGAAGCACGGCTGGACCGACGCGTTCGTGACCGGTGACGAGTTCGGCACGTTCCTCACCGAACAGGACAAGGCCGTCGCCGAGATCCTGACGAAACTGGGTCTGGCGGCATGAGTACCGCCGAGGCTCCCCAAGAGGCTCGGCGGGACACAGCGCAGTACGGAGTGTGCGGGTTCCTGGCGGTGGTCGGCGTCCTGGTGATCGTCGACGCCGCCCGGATCCAGCACATTGCCAACAGCAACGATCCGATCGGCCCGAAGCCGGTCCCGATCGTGCTCGGCGTACTGCTGCTCGTGGTCGCCGTGCTGTACGCCGTCGACGTCGCCCGCGGGGGCACCGGTGCGGCCGAGGAAGGTGAGGACGTCGACGTCACGTCGGCCGTCGACTGGCGCACCGTACTGCTGCTGATCGCCGCGTTCGTGGTGAACCTGGTGCTGATCGAGCCGCTGGGCTGGGTGATCAGCGGGACCCTGCTGTTCTGGGGTTCGGCGTTCGCGCTCGGCAGCCGGCACCACATCCGGAACGTGTTCATCGCCGTCGCGCTGTCGCTGATCACGTTCTACGCGTTCGCGATCGGGCTCGGGGTCAACCTGCCGGCCGGCGTACTGCAAGGGATTCTCTGATGGACAACCTGACGAACCTGCTGAACGGGTTCGGCGACGTCTTGACGCCGATCAACCTGTTGCTAGCACTGCTAGGAGTCACGGTCGGTACGGCGGTCGGCGTACTGCCCGGGATCGGGCCGGCGATGACGGTGGCGCTGCTGCTGCCGATCACGTACGGACTCGAGCCGGTGCAGGCGTTCATCATGTTCGCCGGCATCTTCTACGGCGGCATGTACGGCGGCTCGACCACCTCGATCCTGCTGAACACGCCCGGCGAGTCGTCATCGGTGGTGACGGCGATCGAGGGCAACAAGATGGCACGAGCCGGACGGGCTGCGCAGGCGCTGGCGACGGCCGCGATCGGGTCGTTCGTGGCCGGGACGATCGGGACGCTGCTGCTGGTGCTGGTCGCGCCGCAGGTGGTGAAGTTCGCGATCAGTCTGGGTGCGCCGGACTACCTGGCGATCATGCTGCTCGCGTTCGCCGGTGCCACCTCGGTGCTCGGGTCGTCGCGGATCCGCGGGTTCGCGGCGCTGCTGCTCGGGCTGGTGATCGGGCTGGTCGGGATCGACAAGGTCACCGGCCAGCAGCGGCTGACGCTCGGGATCCCACAGCTTGCCGACGGCATCGATGTCGTAGTGGTTGCCGTTGGCATCTTTGCGGTCGGCGAGGCGCTCTGGGTCGCGGCGCATCTGCGGCGGAACCCGGGCACGGTCATCCCGGTCGGGCGTCCGTGGATGGGCAAATCGGACTGGCGTCGCTCGTGGAAGCCGTGGCTGCGCGGTACGGCGTACGGCTTCCCGATCGGTGCGCTGCCGGCCGGTGGTGCGGAAATCCCGACTTTCCTCTCGTACGCGACCGAGAAGAAGCTGTCCAAGCACCCGGAGGAGTTCGGGCACGGCGCGATCGAGGGCGTGGCCGGACCGGAGGCCGCGAACAACGCGTCGGCCGCCGGCACGCTCGTCCCGATGCTCGCACTCGGTCTGCCCACGAATGCGACCGCAGCGGTGATGCTGGCCGCGTTCACGTCGTACGGCATCCAGCCCGGACCGCTGCTGTTCCAGCGCGAGCCGAAGCTGGTGTGGGCGCTGATCGCGAGCCTGTTCATCGGCAACCTGTTCCTGCTGCTGCTCAACCTGCCGCTCGCGCCGGCCTGGGCGAAGCTGCTGCAGATCCCCCGCCCGTACCTGTACGCCGGGATCATCTTCTTCGCCTCGATGGGCGCGTACGCCGTGAACGCGCAGCCGCTCGACCTACTGCTGCTCCTGGTGCTCGGTCTGCTCGGGTTCGCGATGCGCCGCTTCGGGCTGCCCGTGCTGCCGCTGATCATCGGCGTGATCCTCGGACCGATCGCCGAGCGGCAGGCCCGGATGGCGCTGCAGCTGTCCAACGGCGACGTCTCGGGGCTGATCGGCGGTCCGGTCGCGTACGTGATCTACGCCGTGATCCTGCTGATGATCGCCTGGCCGCTGATCGCCAGACTCCGCCGGAAAATTATGACGAAAGATGTCGTATATACCGGCTGACAGTAGATCCATGAACGATCTGCACAGAGCCTGGCTGGGTGTGGTCTCCGCGGACCACACCCAGCGGGCCGTCGAAGGCGGTTTCATCCAGCTCAACCACGGCAAGCGGTACGGCGTCGCGCGGCTGCGCCAGGGTGACGGGTTCGCGATCTACTCGCCGACCGAGAAGTATCGCGACAAGACACCGCTCCGGGCGTTCACAGCACTCGGAGTAGTCGCCGACGACGCGCCGTACCAGGCCGAGCCGATGTCGATGGGTGAACGCGGCACGATCCAGCCGTGGCGGCGGCGGATCGAGTTCCTGCCCGTCCACCGCGCGGCGCTCCGCGAGGTCGATCTGAAGCTGACCCGGGCGCCGAACTGGGGCTACCAGCTCCGCCGCGGCCTGGTCCCGCTCGAACCGGACGATTTCGAGGCGCTTCGGGAGGTCATGTCAATTTCGTGAGGTCGCGTCCGACGTAGGGGTATGACGACGACATTCAGGCGGTTGCTGATCAACACGTTGGTGGCGAACGTGACGACCACGTTCCTGAGCTTCGGCTTCGCCTTCTGGGTCTACCTGGTGACGCATTCGGTACTCGCCGCGTCGCTCGTCTCCGGCGTCTCGATGCTGATCGGCGCCGCCTCCGGCACCATCTTCGGCGCGGTCGTCGACTCGCACCGCAAGAAGACCGCGATGGCGCTGTCCACCTCGATCACCGGCGTCGCCTTCGCACTCGCCGGCATCCTGTACGTCGCCGTCGGCCGGCAGCTCACCAACTGGCACGGGCCGTGGTTCTGGGCGTTCACGCTGCTGGTCCTGATCGGCAGCACGGCCGGCCAACTCCGCAGCATCGCGCTCTCGACCGCCGTCACGTTGCTCGTCCCGGCCGACCGCCGCGACAAGGCGAACGGTCTCGTCGGCACGGTCAACGGCGTCGCGCACCTGATCACCAGCGTCCTCAGCGGCCTGTCGGTCGGTTTCGTCGGCATGGGCGGCACGGTCGCGATCGCGGTCGTGTTCACCGCCGCCGTACTCGTCCACCTGCTGCTCGCGATCCACCTCGACGAGCCGCGGCCCGAGCACCACGAGCGGACCCGGATCGACATCCGGAGCGCGTGGCAGACGATGCGCGCCGTACCCGGACTGCTTCCGCTGGTCCTGTTCAGCACGTTCAACAACCTGATCATGGGCGTCTTCATGGCGCTGATGGACCCGTACGGCCTGAACCTGTTCTCGGTCCAGTCCTGGGGCCTTGTGCTCGGCATCACCAGCATCGGATTCATCGCCGGCGGTGCGCTCGTGGCCCGCTTCGGGCTCGGCCGTTCCCCGCTGCGGCTGCTGATGCTGGCGAACGTGGGGATCGCGGTGGTCGGTCTGGGTACGGCGGCGCGCGAGTGGCAGTCGCTGCTGGTACTGGGCATGTTCGGCTTCATGCTGGTGATCCCGATCGCCGAGGCGGCCGAGCAGACGATCCTGCAGCGGATGGTCCCGTTCGAGAAGCAGGGCCGCGTGTTCGGGTTCGCGCAGAGCATCGAGACCGCGTCCACACCGATCGCCGCCTTCGCCATCGGCCCGGCAGCGCAGTTCCTGCTCATCCCCTACATGGACTCCACGGCCGGCCGCACCACCTTCGGCTGGCTGCTCGGCGACGGCCAGGCTCGCGGCATCGCCCTCGCCTTCGTCGCCGCAAGCCTCCTGATGCTGATCGTCGTACTCCTGGCCTTCCTGAGCGCCGCCTATCGCCGCCTAACCCTCAGCTACGAGTCCCAACTGGTGCCTGCCTAGTCGGTGAGCGCATGCAGATCCCGAGCGAAGGCGTCGAGGTCCTCCGGCGAGAGGACCAACGTCGTCTCGACCGTCCAGGGCCGGTGCCGGAAACCACCACCGTCCTGCAGTTTGATCCAGAGGACGAAGTGGTCCGGGCCCAGCGCCGGTCGGGGGCCACGGACGAGTTCGAGCCGCATCCCGCTGGACAACCCCCAGACTGCGGAGGAGTTGTTCCAGTCACGCCAGGTCGCGACAGCCTGGTCGAAGAACTCAACCAAGCCGGCGTAGTCCTGGTGGAGGTCGAGCCTGCTGGTTGCGGTGAGTTGCCGGATCCGAAGCTCGGCCTGCAGGTACCGGCGCTTCTCTCGACGCAAGTGCTCCGGGGCTCTGTCCGACGGCCACCGAACGGCGGTCAGCCGGAGGTACTCGTCTGGCTTTCCGATCGTGATGGACTTCATAGGCCCAGTGTCGCGCTATGTTCGACGAATGGCGGCCGTTGGAGATGAGGTCTCGCGGGCTGAGGCGCGGCGGATTGCGTTGGGTGCGCAGGGGTTTGGGGAGCCGCGCGGGCGTGGTGATGTGCGGCGGGCGATCGGGCGGGTCGGCGTACTGCAATTGGACTCGGTGAATGTGTTGTGCCGATCGCATTATCTGCCGGTGTTCTCGCGGGTGGGGAACTATTCGCGGGCGGCCCTGGACGAGATGAGTTGGGGCGCGGACCGGGAGTTGTTCGAGTACTTCTGGGGTCACAAGGCTGCGTTGCTCCCGTTGACGACGTACCCGTTGATGCGGTGGCGGATGCGGGCGGCTGAGCGGCAGGTGTGGGACGAGGAGCTGAGCCCGGACGTGACCGCGCCGTGGTCGGTCGTCGCGGGAATGCGCCGGCTGACGGCGGAGCGGCCCGGGTACGTCGACCAAGTCCTGCAGCTCGTGACGGAGCAGGGGCCGCTGACCGCGGGCGAGGCGAGTCCGGACGGCGTACGGCGCAAGCGCACCGATGCCGATCCGGATCCGACGACCGGCAAGATGTGGAACTGGCAGGACGCGAAGATCGCGATCGAGTACCTGTTCTGCACGGGCCAGGTGACGATCGCGGGTCGTCGGCACTTCGAGCGGATCTACGATCTGACCGAACGCGTGCTGCCCGCCGACGTACTCAACGCTCCGGAGCCGACCGCCGCCGAGGCTCGCCGGGAGCTGGTCCGGATCGCGGCGCGCGGTCTGGGGGTCGCGACGCTGAAGGAACTTTGCGGCGGCAGCGGCCAGGCGCACTTTCCGTTGCCTGCAGCAACCGGTCGCGAGGTGATCGGTGAACTGGTCGAGGCGGGCGACCTGGTCCCGGTCCGCGTCGAGGGCGTGAAGCAGCAGGCGTACCGCTGGCACGAAGCGAAGGACCGCCCGATCGATGCGCAGGCGCTGCTCTCCCCGTTCGACCCACTGATCTGGAACCGCGACCGCACCGATCACCTGTTCGACTTCTTCTACCGGATCAGCATCTACACCCCCGCCCCACAACGCATCCACGGCTATTACGTCCTGCCGTTCCTCCTCGGCGACCAACTGGTCGCCCGAGTAGACCTCAAAGCCGACCGCCAAACCTCAACGCTCGTCGTCCCCACCCTCACCCCCGAACCAGACGCCCCCGACTTCACCGAGCAACTAGCCACCGAACTCCACCTGATGGCGGACTGGCTCGACCTCGACCACATCCGGATCACCGCCACCGGCCCTGTCGGCCGCGCTTTGGGCCAGGCCCTCTCCGGCGCAACTCAGAACCGGTCACGCCCGCGGGCCAAGTAAGAGCCAGGCGGGCGTCGGGCCCTTGCCCTTCAGGTCGATCACGCCGCGCTCCTCGAAGCGGTACCGATCACACAGGCGGTCGTAGACCCGTGACGAGACCTGGATCGAGCCGGGCACACCATGGCTCTCCAGCCGGCTCGCGGTGTTGACCGTGTCACCCCACAGGTCGTAGCTGAACTTGCGCTGCCCTATGACGCCGGCGACGACCGGACCGGTGTCCATGCCGATCCGCAACTTCACGGTGTCGAGGCCGGTCAGCCTCTGGCTGACCTCCACCATGGCGAGCGCCATCTCGGCGACAGCCTCGCAATGATCGTCCCGCGGCGTCGGAACGCCACCCGCCACCATGTAGGCGTCGCCGATGGTCTTGATCTTCTCCAGGCGGTGATCATCGGCAAGCCGGTCGAAGGCGGTGAAGACCTGGTCGAGCAGCTTCACCACCTCCTCCGGCGGTAGCCGGACCGCCAGCGGCGTGAAGTCCACGATGTCGGCGAAGAGCACGGTCGCCTCGGAGAACCGGTCGGCGATGACCCCGTCGTGGCGCTTGAGACGGGTCGCGACAGCGGCGGGCAGGACGTTCAGAAGCAGGCGTTCCGACCGTTCGTGCTCTCGATCGCGCTCTCGGACGAAGTACCGCAGGAGCAAGTAGGCGACCAGCGACGGCCCCGTCACGTTCGCGACGAAGAACGCGGTCTGCACGCCATCGGGAATCGCGGTCGGCTCGAGCAGCGGATCGATGGCAGCAGATACGGCCAACAGGGCGAGGTATCCGGCGAACCAGCCCACCGCTCCGCGGCCTCCAACGAACAGGACCGCGCCGAGCGACGGCCAGAGACCCCAGAGCGACACGGCGCTCGAGGCGGCGAACCCGCCGAGCGACCACTGGAGGGCGAAAGGGAGCAGAAGCATGAGCGTCAGCTGGAACGTCCGGAACGGGACGTAGCGCCGCGTCCGCGCGAACCAGACCAGCGAAGCGATCGTCACGACGAGATAGCCCGCGGGAATCAACGTCGGGATCGGCAGACCGAGAGCGAGGTACGTGACCACCCACAGTGGCGTGAGGACGCAGATGAGGGACGTCGACAACACGAGCGTCGATCGCCGGAGGCGTTCGTCCTCGGCGTCGCCGTCGACGGTGCCGAGCGCTGCGAGCCGCTGGATCAGCGGCGATCGCTCCCGGCGGTTCGTCATGGTCCGGTCACGCCTCTCATCGTGACAGGAGCGCGCGGCCGCACGCCAGGGTCCGGTTGTCCTAGCTGACGGAGCGGATTCGGGTGACGAGTACGCCGGCCAGGAGGGTTACTGAGGAGGCCAGGAGGTAGAGGACCGGGTAGCCGCCCAGGTGTTTCACGATCGGGGCGGCGATGGCTGGGGCCAGGACCTGGGGCAGGGAGTTCGCGATGTTGATGACGCCGAGGTCCTTGCCGCGGTTGCGGGCGTTCGGGAGTACCTCGGTGAGCAGCGCGAAGTCGACGGACAGGTACACGCCGAAGCCTGCGCCGAGGATGATCGCCCCGAGGATCGCACCCGGCCAAGTCGGCCAGAAGGCGAGTACGACGCCGGCCGCGGCCATCACCCACCCGGACGCGGTGACGAACACCTTGCGCCGTCCGGATCGGTCCGACCAACGGCCGAAGGTGATCGCGGTTACCAGCACGCACACGCTGTAGATCGCCGTCAGGATCAGTACGCCGGTGTCCGCGTCGGCGATGCCGACCTCGTCCTGCAGGTAGTAGAAGAGGTACAGCGTCCCCAACGCATTGCCCACGTTGAACAGGAACCGCGTCAGCCACGCCCACCCGAAGTCCGGGTAGCGCCGCGGGCTGATCCAGAAGCTCTTCACGAATTCGCCGAACACAAAGGCCGGTCGCTCCGTCAACGTCGCATCGCCGCTCCGAAGCACGTACGGCACGACCGACAGCAACAGGAAGACGGCGCAGGCGACGTACCCGAGTGTGATGCTGTTGAAGGCCGCCGCGAGCGCCGTCCCGACCAATGCGCCCAGGACTTGGGAGATGGCGACCCATCCGCCGACGGAGCCGCGCTGCGCAACAGGGACACGGTCGGGTACGACGGCTGTGGCCGCGGCGAGCAATGCGTTGCCGAAGAGCTGCATCAGGCACCAGCCGATCAGCATCAACGCGATCACGTGCGCGCCCGACAGGATGCCGAGGCCGATCGCGCCACCGACCGCACCGGCGACCACCCACGGCACCCGGCGCCCGTAGCGGGACGTGGTTCGGTCGGAGATCGCGCCGAAGGCCGGGTTCGCGACCACCGAAACCGCCGCGCCGACTCCGGTCACCAACCCGAAAACGAATTCCTTGTTGCCTGGAGCAACAGCCTCGGACTGCTTCGCGAGCAGCACCTGGATCGGCCCCAGCCAGGCCGCGAACACCCCGACGTTCGCCAGTACGACGGCCGCGGTCCAGCCACCCCGCACCCGGACAGTCGGTTCCGCCAACGCGGACGGCACCACGCCCGGCTCGGGAATCATGGCCGGCTCTGAGCGATCACATCACGCAACCAGTGGTACGACGCTTTCGGCGTCCGCTGCAGCGTCTCGAAGTCCACGTGCACCAGCCCGAACCGCTGCGAGTACCCGGCCGCCCACTCGAAGTTGTCCAGCAACGACCACTGGAAGTACCCGCGAACATCGATCCCGTCGTCCATCGCGGCCTTCAACGACCGCAGATACCCGTCCAGGTAGTCGATCCGGCGCTGGTCGGACACCACTCCGTCGACGGGCTCGTCGTTGATCGCGCACCCGTTCTCGGTGATGTAGATCGGCGGCAGCTTGTCGCCGTACCGCTCCTTGAAGATCCGCAGGGTCTCGCCGAACGCGTCCGGCACGATCGGCCAGCCGAAGTCCGTGGTGGGGTACCCGGGCAACGTCCGCGGCTCGAACGGTAGGCCCGGCGGCAGCAGCACGCCGTCGGTGGCCGCGGTGTCGGCCTGCCCGGTGGCGACGCCGACCGAGACCGGCGCGTAGTGGTTGATGCCGAAGAAGTCGAGTGGTGTCGAGATGACCGCGAGATCATCGGCGACCGGGCCGGGCATCGCGTCGCCCATGCCGGACGGGTACTCCCCGAGCAGGATCGGATCGGCGAACAACCAGTTGATCAGGTTGTCGTACAGCACGGCCGCTTCCTTGTCCTCCGCGCTGTCGCTCGCGGGCCAGGTCGGCGCGTGGTTGGACGCGATGCCGATGGTCGTGGCGCCGGCCGCCCGCAGCGCCTGCACCGCGCGACCGTGGGCGAGCAGCTGATGATGCGCGACCGGGAGCGCGTCGAAGAGCAGCTCCTTGCCGGGGGCGTGCGCACCGAGCGAGTAGCCCATCAACGTCAGCACCATCGGCTCGTTGATGGTGATCCACATCGGCACCCGGTCCGCGAAGTGCGCGGCCAGAATCCCGGCGTACTCCGCGAACCGGTCGGTGATGTCGCGGGACAGCCAGCCGCCGGCGTCCTCGAGCGGTTGCGGGGTGTCCCAGTGGTACAGCGTCGGCGCCGGCTGGATCCCGGCGCCGAGCAGCGTGTCGATCAGCCGGTCGTAGAAGTCCAGGCCGGCCGCGTTCCCCGGCCCGCTCCCCGACGGCTGGATCCGCGGCCAGGAGAACGAGAACCGGTAGGTGTCCACCCCCAGCTCACGCATCAGCGCGACGTCCTCGGCGTACCGGTGATAGTGGTCGCACGCGACCGCGCCGGTGTCGCCGTCGAGGATCCGGCCGGGCTCGGCGCAGAACGTGTCCCAGGTGGAGGGACCGCGGCCGTCCTCGGCCACGGCACCCTCGATCTGGTACGCCGACGTCGACACCCCCCACCGGAATCCGGATGGGAACGTGAGGTCAGCTGTCATTCGCATCATCCTCGTCGGGCTTCGTGTCGGTCGGCCGCGGCGGCTCGTTCTTCCGGACGACCACCGCCGTGCCGTAGGCGGCCACCTCGCTCATGGTCTGCGCGATCTCGTTGCAGTCGAACCGCATCGCGAGGATCGCGTTGGCGCCCATCTGCTGCGCCATCTGGCACATCCGCATCACGGCGACGTGCCGCGACTCGGCCAGCATCTGGGTGTACTCCGGCACCTCGCCACCGCCCAGCGACCGGAAGCTCGCGGTGAAGTTCGACCCGATGTTGCGGCTCCGCACGGTCAGCCCGAAGACCTCGCCGAACACCTGCTCCGCGGTGTACCCGGGCAGGTCGTTCATGGTCGAGACCAGCACCGGGTACGGCGACCCCTGCGGAGCGACATGCGGCGCCGTGGGCTGGGCCGGCTGCTGGTAGCCGCCCTGCTGTCCGTACCCCTGCTGCGGCGGCGGGCCCTGCTGGTACCCCTGCTGCTGCGGCGGACCTTGGTATCCGGGCGGCGGGCCCTGCTGGTAACCGGGCTGCTGCGGCGGATACGGCTGGTTCGGGGGAAAGTTCTGGTTCATGCCCTAATCCTGACAGGCCCTGGGGTATCACCATCTGAAGACTTGCAGCTCAAACAATGAATACCCGTACGACGTCGCGCGCTGCGTCCCCGTCACCCGCACATACCGGGCCGGCAGGGCGCCGAACCGGACCACGTCCTCCCCGCCGTCCCCGGCCGTCGTCGCGTACACCTGCTGCCAGGTCGACCCGTCCCGCGACACCTCAACGCGGTAGCCCTTCGCGTACGCCGCCTCCCACCGCAGCACCACCCGGCTGACGGTTTGCTCGTTGCCGAGGTCAACCTTCAGCCACTGCGGATCGGACCAGTCACTGGCCCACCGGGTGTCCAGCTTCCCGTCGACCGCCTGGGCCGGCGGAGAGTTGTACCAGCCCTTCTCGTAGCTGCTCGCGGTCGCCGTCTTCCCGGCCGCCAGGTTGCTGACGTCGTCACCCCGCTTCGCCGGGAACTCGACCACCTGCTGGTACGTCGGCCTGTTCACCCACGCGATCCGGTCCTGGGTGATGCCTCCCATCGGGTTGTGCGCGATCTGGTCGGCGCAGAACTGGTCGCCCGCCGCACAGTCCGCGGTCGCCGGGTACGTCGTCGAGGCCGGCACCTTGGTTGCCGCCAGCAAAGTCTCGGTGAGGACCGACCGGCACGCGGCCAGCGCTCCACCACCGCAGTACGTCACCGGCTGGGACGCCTGCACCGGGTCGCCGAGCACCTTCCGGAGATCCCGCTGGACGAAGCCCCACCAGCCGCTCTGGAACGCGGATCCCTGCGCGCTCGGCCGCTCGTCGATCTTCAGGTTCGCGACCAGGGCGCCGTACAGGTCGGGGCCGAGGTCCTTGAACTCGGCTGGGACGAGCAGCGGCCACCAGGCGTCGAGGATCCGGATCGCGTCGGCGTTGCCGTACGTCTTCGAGGACGCGTTCGGAGTCTTCCGGTGCGCGCCGGCCTGTTCCCAGGCGGTCAGCTTCGCGACCGCATCGGCGACGGCCGGATCGGTGATCGGTGCTGACTTGAGGACTCTCAGGAGGTAGGGCAGGACCTGGTCGCCGCGGAGGTCGACCGTGGCCGCATCCTCCATCGCCTCGACCAGCTTGCCGCGGGTGAACTTCTGGCCGTTGTCGATGACCGCTTTGATCCGGTCGTCGAGCGGCTGACTCCGGTAGACCGCGTTGTAGCCCCACTGCCCGTCCGACGCGGAGAACCCGGGCGCCTGCTTGTTGTTCCAGCTGGTCAGGTAGTCCTGGTTCACCACCTGCGGATGCTGGGCCGGCGGTGTGTACGTCGCACGGTTCGTGACCGGGTTCCAGCCCTGCCACTCGTACGAGCTCCAGCTCGGCAGGTTCGGGTCGGCGCCGTCCGCACGGACCGGGTTGTCGCCGGAGTTGAAGTACGCGATCGAGTTCTTGTCGGTGTAGAACCAGTTGAACGTGTACCCGATGTTCGCCGCGGCCTTCTGGAAGTCGGCGGGCGAGTGGATCTTGTCGGGATCGTTGAACTGCATGAACCCGAGCGCCGACCCCGCCTCGTTGCCGTACGTCGACCGGTTCTTCGTGAACAGCACCGGTTTTCCGCCGACCGTTCCGCGGTGCGTGACAATGCCGTACTTGGTGCGCAGGGCAACCAACGTGTACGACCCGGCGGGCTCCGACGAGCCGAGGCTGGAGTACCACGCGTTGTGCCGTTCGAGCCGCTCGATCGGCACGCACTGGCCACGGAAAACGTAGTACTGCGAAGTCTTGGTCGGCGTCCCGCCGTTCGGCTCACACAGCGGTACGGCGAACGTGTCGGTGATGTCCTGCCCGGCGGACGTGGCGCTCCACGAGTAGTCGGGCCCGCGGCCGATCAGCGTGTAGAAGTTCAGGCCCGCGAACGCGATCCCGCGCGAGCTGACCCCAGGACCCTGCAGTTCCTGGCGGAGCAGCAGTTGCGGGGCGAAGTACCCGGTCTGCGGGCCGTAGACGGCGATCGGGTTGCCGGACTGGGTGTGCGCGCCGGAAACCAGGAGGGCGTTCGACATGCCCTTCTTTCCGAAACCTTCCGGAAAGAGTCCGCCGTCGAAGATTCCGCGCAGACTGTCCGAGCCCTTCGGCGCCGGCTTCGCGGTCGCCGTCTTGTCGGCCGTCTGGTCGACCACCTCGGGCTCCGGGGTGACCGAGCCGCGGTCCGGCAGCGCCCGGCCGGCCGGGTTCGGGCCGGTGGTGCCGTACGGGAAGGTCGCGCCGTTGTGCACCGTCGTACTGGCTTCCGGGTCGTTCTGGGAACGGAACGACTCCCACACCTTGGTGCCCTGGGCAACGCCGTACTTCGCCTGCGCCTCGAGGAGCGCGAGCGCGGACGTGACCTCGGCGCCGCCGCCGGTGCCGAAGATACCCGCGACCACGGCCGCAGTGGCCACCACGTCGGTCACCTTCCAGTGCGGCGTCGGCCAGTCGAGACCGAGGGCGACGTACTCACCGGGGTACGCGATGCCGACCGTGTCGATGTAGTGGTTGACGCCGTCGACCCAGGCCTGGATGTCCTGCTGCATCTTCAGGCCGTCGGCGCCGTACAACTCGTCCGCGTCGTCGAACTGCCGCTGCAGATCCGCTTCGGTGTACGGCGCGGTCCGCCAGAACTCCTGCTCGAACTCGCGGTTCGCCGCCGCACCACCCGCGAACGGGGTCAGCTGGCCACGCCCGAGATGCCGGAACACGTCCATCACGAACAGCCGGTCCTGCGCGCCGGCGTACCCGGCGCCGAACATCGTGCCGAGCCTGGTGGTGCCGGTGATGTGCGGGATGCCGCGCGACTTGTCGCGGACGATCGTGACATCACTACGCGGCTTGACGGTGCTTGCCACGTCATCCGGTTTCACCCCGAACGACGAGTCGTCGTAGTACGGCGCGAGGCCGGCATCGGTGATGCCCTGCGAGTTCCAGACCAGGTCCTGGTACGGCTTCACCGTGTCGCTGAAGTGGGCCGGCCGGACCCCTAACGCCTTGAAAGCAAGGAGATCCGTGAACGTCGCGTTGCCGTTCTGACCCGGCGGCAGGATGTCGCGACATTGCTCCAGGCAATAGTCACCGGGGCTCGCGGCAACGGCTTGCGGGGCCGCTTGGGTGGGCGCGGGCACGGCCGCGAGGACGGCGGTGACAGCTGCCGCGGCAAGCGTCGTACGAAGGCGGGTTCGGAGTGCGGGGCGGGGCACGGTTCCCTCCTCAGGTCGGTAAAAGTGAGAATGACTCACGAGTAGCTTCGGGTCAAGATCTCGACTGCTCTCAGACTCTCGCCAATTGCTGTCCGTCACCACTACGCTCGGCAACACAATGAGCATCCACGATCGTTATCGGTTGAGTGTGGTGATCAACGCCAAGGGGACGTACACCCCGCTGGGGGTGTCGAGGAGCTCCGACGGGGTGGCGGCAGCCGTCGCACAGGCCTTGCCTGAGTTCTTCGTGATGGACGAGCTCGGAGACCGCGCCAGCGAAGCCATCGCCCAAGTGACCGGCGCCCAAGCGGGCGCCGTTGTGCACTGCACCGCGGCCGGCATCACCCTCGCAGTCGCAGCCACGATGACCGGCGGCGACCCACGACGTACGGCGGCGTTGCCGGACGCAACGGACATGCACAACCGCGTCGTCCTGCCGGCCTGCCACGTGGTCGACTACGGGCACTCCAACCTGCAGGGCATCCGGCTGGCCGGTGCGCAGGTGGACCTGGCCGGCGACGAGGACGGTTGCACGATCGCCGACCTGGAGACCGAGCTCGACGGGCCCGACATCGCCTGCCTGATGCTGGTGTCGTCGCGGTTGACGGCTGGCGAGCCGATCGACCTGGTCGCCGCGATCCGGGCCGCGCACCGTCGCGGCGTACCGGCGATCATCGACGGGGCGGCGCAGTTCCCGCGGATCGCGGACCTGCTCGCGACCGGCGCGGATCTGGTGCTGGTCAGCGGGCAGAAGTACCTCGGCTCGCCGACCGCCGGGATGGCGGCCGGGAGCTGGGCGTTGGTGCAGGCGCTGCGGGCGCAGGAGAAGGGCATCGGGCGGGTGATGAAGCCGACGAAGGAAGCGATCGTCGGCGTCCTCGCGGCGCTCGAGGAATGGCAGGCCTTCGACCGGGTGAAGTGGGAGGCCGACGAGCTCGCCAAGGTGGATGAGTTCGTCGCCGCGGTTGCGCGGATCCCCGGTGTCACGGCCGAGGTGGTCCCGGACCCGACCGGCCTCCAGGTATCGCGGGCCCTGCTGAGGGTCCCCGACGCCAAACGCCTCGCCACCGAGCTCGAGGCCGGCACGCCGCCCATCTACGTGATGACCGACCGCATGGCCGACAACGAGCTGACGCTGGAGCTCATCCCCCTCGACGCCGAGGAGATCGCAACCGTCCTAGCCCGCCTGTGGGCCGTCCTCACCTGAGGCGCTACACACAAAACGGTGGGCTGACACAGGCTATTTCCTGTGTCAGCCCACCGTTTGTCGGATCAGTGCTGGTAGGACTTTCCGTCGGTACGACGGCCGCCGTTGCCACTGCGACGCGGGCCGTTGCCGCCCCGGCTGTCGTGGCCGCGCCCCGGACGGGTGCTGCCGTAGCGCTTGCCGCCGCCGCCCTTGTTGAAGCGCTGCGGCTTCGGGGCCGGAAGCTTCACCGGGTAGCCGGACGGCTTGCTGCCGCCGGTCAGCTCGGTGACCAGCTCGTCGCCCGGACGGGCCCGAACCGGATCGGCCTTGACGCCGGCGGACTCGGCCATCCGGATCATCCCGCGGCGCTGGTGCGGCAGAAGCAGGGTGACGACCGCGCCCTTGCCGCCGGCACGCGCCGTACGACCGG
This sequence comes from Kribbella soli, assembly GCF_004331345.1. Taxonomy (GTDB): domain Bacteria; phylum Actinomycetota; class Actinomycetes; order Propionibacteriales; family Kribbellaceae; genus Kribbella; species Kribbella soli. The sequence goes on from NZ_SJJZ01000004.1 coordinate 562,775, forward strand.
CGCGATGCAGGTAGTCCTTGTGCTCGGCCGGCGGGTCAGCCTGGACGACCAGAGTGACATCGTCGACGTGGATACCGCGGGCCGCGACATCCGTTGCCACGAGCACCGGAACCGAACCGTCCTTGAACTGGTCCAGCGTCCGGTTCCGCATGCCCTGGGTCAGGCCGCCGTGCAGAGCCGCCGCCATCACGCCGCGGTCCCGCAGCTGCGTTGCGATGCGGTCGGCGCCCAGCTTGGTCCGGACGAACACGATGGTCCGGCCGTCCCGGCTGGCCAGCTCGGCAGTCAGCGACTGCTTGTGCGCCGGCTCGATCACGAGCAGGTGGTGCTCCATCGTGCTGACCGAGGCCTGCCCCGACTCGGTCGAGTGCTGCACCGGGTCCTTCAGGTAGGTACGGACGATCTTGTCGACGTCGTTGTCCAGCGTCGCCGAGAACAGCAGGCGCTGGCCTTCCGGCGGCGTCATGTCGAGCAGCGTGGTGACGGCCGGCATGAAGCCCATGTCGCACATGTGGTCGGCCTCGTCCAGTACCGCGACCTCCACGGCACCCAGGTCGGCCGCGCCCTGCTCGCACAGGTCGATCAGGCGGCCCGGGGTCGCGATCAGCAGGTCGACACCGCGACGAAGCGCGTCGATCTGCTTCGGGTACGGGAGACCGCCGGCGATCAGCTTCAGCGACACGTTCATCACGTGCGCGAGCGGCTCGAGGGCGTCGTGCACCTGCATCGCGAGCTCACGGGTCGGCACCAGGATCATGCCGCGCGGGCGGCGGGACTCGGTGTGACCGCCGGACAGCCGCATCAGCGTCGGGAGACCGAAGCCGAGCGTCTTGCCGGAGCCGGTCTGACCGCGGCCGAGCACGTCCTTGCCGGCCAGCGCGTCCGGGATGGTCGCGGCCTGGATCGGGAACGGCGTGGTGATCCCGTCCCGGGCCAGCCGCTGCACGAGCCGCGGCGCGAGCCCGAGGGCCGCAAACTGGTTGTCGTCAGCAACAGTACCGAGATCCACCGGCTGTTCCGCCTGCTCACTCCGCCGGTCGTCCCGGTTGTTCACTCGTTCGTCCCTCCGATAGCTCTTGTCGTCCCGCCCGAACCGCGGACGGTCATCCTTGCTGTACTGCGAACGCTCATCGCGATCGAACCGCGACCGGTCGTCCCGGTTGTACTGCGGCCGGTCGTCGCGGTTGCCCTGCGGCCGGTCGTCGCGGTTGAAGCGCGGACGCTCGGTCCGCTCACCCTGCGAACGGTCGTCACGCCGGTACGACGAACGGTCGTCGCGGTTGTACGACGGGCGGTCGTCGCGGTTGTACGACGGGCGCTCGTCCCGGTTGAACCGAGGACGCTCGTCGCGGTTGCCCTGCGAGCGGTCGTCGCGGTTGAAGCGCGGACGCTCGTCGCGGTTGCCCTGGGAACGGTCGTCGCGGTTGAAGCGCGACCGGTCGTCCCGGTTGTACTGCGGCCGGTCGTCGCGGTTGCCCTGCGAACGGTCGTCACGGTTGTAGGACGGACGCTCGTCGCGGTTGTACGACGGGCGGTCGCCCCGGTTGTACGACGAACGATCGTCGCGGTTGTACTGCGGACGGTCGTCGCGGTTGTAGCGCGCGCGGTTGTCCTGGGCGCGGTCGTCGCGGCGGAACGCCGGACGGTCGTCGCGGTTGTTGCGCGCGCCGGAGCGGTCGTCGCGGTTGTACGGCCGGTCGTTCCGCTCGTCGCGGTTACGGTCGGTCGAGCGCTGGCCACGGTCGGAGCGGGGCTGCTCGGAGCGGTACCCCTTGACCGGCGTGCTGTCCGTGCGTGGTGCGACATAGGCCGGGTCCGCCGCGAGGCGTTCACCGTACGACTGGTTCTGGTGTTTCTTGTGCCGTGGCTTCTTGATCCGCCCGTCGGCGGACTCGGGGTCGTGCTGGGTCACGCAAACTCTCTCTCGGATTCACGGACGAATTGCCGGATCGCAGCCGCACGCGAGCGCCGGTCACGAACATGACCGGACAGCAACGTGCTCAGCAGGAGACGGGCATCGACCTGCGGGTGCTATCGCGTTGCACCCATGTCGCCGGACTTTCAGCGGATGCCGAAACCGACGGGTCGGAGCGCCTGGGAACATCTCTGGTGACGCGACGCGCGCACCGACACCCCAAAAGTATAACCGATCGTGACCGCACCCCCGACCATGCACCCGTCCACGCACCCCGCCCGCCAGACCACCCACCCGACTGGTCTTTCCCCGCACTTCAAGGGTGGTTGAGTTTTTGGGACGGGGTTCTAGGGTGGCGGGTATGGGTGAGGAGAACGTCCCCAGCAAGGAGCATTGGCTCTCGATCGGGGAGATCGCGCATCGGTCCGGGGTGGCGGCATCGGCGTTGCGCTTCTACGAGGATCAGGGCCTGATCGCGTCCCGGCGTACAGCCGGTAACCAGCGGCAGTACCAGCGCAGCACGCTCCGGCGGATCGCGTTCGTGCAGGCGGCGCAGCGGGTCGGTCTCGCGCTCGCGGAGATCAAGGAGGCGCTGGACTCGCTCCCCGAGGACCGTACGCCGACGCGCGCCGACTGGAGCAAGCTGTCGAAGACCTGGCGCAGCCGCCTCGACGAACGCATCGACGAGCTCGAACGCCTCCGCGACGACCTCGACTCCTGCATCGGCTGCGGCTGTCTCAGTCTCCAGCGCTGCAACCTCTACAACAAGGAGGACCGCCTCTCCACCCGAGGCCCCGGCGCCCGCCTCCTCAACGTCGGCATCCCCGGCGAGGCTTAACCACCGTTAGGACAGCAGGCCGCGCTCTACCACCGTGACAAGCAGGTCGGCGGCCGCGGCGGCGTCATACTCCGGATCGGCAAGCGACTCGCCCACGATCGCGTCGATGCCGCCACCGATCAGCAACGCGGCCGACCGCAGATCCACCTCAGCCGTCAGCCCTCGCGCGCCCCGGGCCGCGGACACCAGCCCCGCGACCACCGACCAGCGCGCCTTCGAGTCGGCCAACGGCGCACCTGAGGTGATCGCCTCGATCAGTATCCGCACATGCCGCGGCCGCTCCCGGAAGTGTCCGACCATCGACCGGATGTACGCCGCCGGACCGCCCGCCGGCCCCGCAGCATCGACGGCCGCGCCGACCGTCGCCACCATCGCGGACAGGACGTGCTCATAGGCAGCCTCGACCAGGGCCTGCTTCGACGGGAAGTGATACAGCACTCCCGCCTTCGTGATTCCGGCACTCTCCGCGATCCGCCCGAGCGACGTCGCGGCGTACCCACGCTCGGCGACCAGCTCGATCGTGACGTCGACCAACTGCGCCCGGCGAGCCTCCTCGGTGAACGTCAGGTTCCGGCCGCGCGCTGAAGGCATGCCCCCAACCTACCGTATGGTTAGATCACCTACCAACCGGTTAGGAGAACCTCATGCCCAAGAATCCACGCCGCCCGGCGCCTGCTGATCGCACTCGGCGTCGCCGGAGGGCTCGTCGCCGCCACGGCGTTCGTGCTGCGGACGCCGTCTCCGGTCGGCCACTGGAACAGCGCGGCCGGCTACGAGGACTACCGCTCCAAGTACGACGCCGCGATGCGCGACCTCCCCGCCCCGACCGCGGTCCGCGACATCCGCACGGACTACGGCGTCGTCCGCGTGTACCAGTTCTCCGGCGCCAAGAGCGGCCTGGACCCGCTCGTACTGCTGCCCGGTACGTCGTCCGGAACGCCGGTCTGGGCCGACAACCTGAAGTCCTTGCTCGCGATCACCGACGTCTACGCGATCGACCTGCTCGGCGAGTCCGGGATGAGCATCCAGAGCAAACCGATCACTTCCGACGAGGACAAAGCGGCCTGGCTGGACCAGACCCTGGCGGCCCTGCCGGAGCAGCGGTTCAACCTGCTCGGGCTCTCGATCGGCGGCTGGAGCGCGATGAATCTCGCCGTACGCCGGCCGGACCGGATCGCCACGGTCACCACCTTGGACGCGCCCTTGGTGTACGACGGCCTGCCACTGGAGACCGTGATTCGTTCACTCCCGGCCACGGTCAAGTGGCTACCGCGGTCGTGGCGGGACAGCTTCAACTCGTACACCGCCGGCGGCGCGCCCGTGGAGCACGTCCCGGTCGCCGACATGATCGAGGCCGGCATGAAGAACTACACGATGAAGCAGCCACAGCCGCAGCGCATCACCGAGCCGCAGCTGGCCGCGCTGCCGATGCCGGTGCTCGCGATCATCGCCGGGCGCTCGGTGATGCACGACCCGCCGAAGGCCCGCAGCACGGCGGAACGCGCGCTCCGGACGAAGACCGTCGTGCTGTATCCGGACGCGTCGCACGCGGTCAACGGCGAGTACCCGGACCGGATCGCGAGTGATCTCCGGACGTTCCTCACGGCGCGCGACCGCTGAACCCATAACCCGACCGTTATGTCCGGCATAGAACGGGTGATCGGATTCGCGGGTTAACCCGAGGGTTTTGCGGGAAGCGATGCGGAAAATCGGGAGTCTTGGGAGCATCCGAAGGTGGCGATCGGTAATCCGCCCGTCGCTATCCGCCACCGATTCGGAGTGAGGCCCTCCATGTCGCATCGCCGTATCCTCTCCAGCCTCGCGGGGCTCGCAGCCGCCGCGCTGGCCGTACCCGCGCTGGCAGCGTCCCCCTCGACTGCCGCGCCCGCCGTCGACTCGCACGTCTCCACCGCCACCACCCGCGCGGCGTACGTCGGCTCGCCGCAGGACGAAGCCGCCACGAAGGCGTTCTACGACGCCGTGATGAAGTCCGCCCAGGCCAAGATGGCGCAACAGACCAAGGCCGGCCGGAAGGTCACCGCGGTCACCGTGACGTACGCCGTCGACGCGCCGACGTTCGCGTCCCAGATCTCGTCCAGCACGCAGATCTGGAACTCGTCGGTCAGCAACGTGAAGCTCGTCGAGGGCAGCAACTACGACTTCTACTACACCGAGGGCAACGACTCGCGTGGTTCGTACGCGTCGACCGACGGGCACGGAGGCGGCTACATCTTCATCGACTACGCCCAGTCGGAGCAGTACGACAAGACCCGGATCGTCGCCCACGAGACCGGCCACGTCCTCGGCCTGCCCGACCACTACTCCGGCCCCTGCTCCGAACTGATGTCCGGCGGCGGCCCCGGCCCGTCCTGCACGAACGCGTACCCGGACTCGACCGAGCGCTCCAAGGTCAACCAGCTTTGGGCGAACGGGAAGACGTCGCTTCCGCTGGCTGCCTTCCACACGTCCAAGTAGGACCGCCGCGCAGGCAGAACCCGCCTTTCGGCGCACGAACCACCCCGAATCGGGGGTTCTGCCTGCGTGCAGGTACACGATCCTCCGGCCCGGAGCCGCCCGGCAGGGGACGGTCCCGGGCCGGAGCCTTTCGCGGAGGACATAGGACGTACTACGACACGCCGTCGGGGAGCGCTTGGGGTGTCGGGGTCGCGAAGACTTGCGGTCATGAGATTCCGCCGAGTACTGCTTGCGCTCTTGGTGGTGGTTACGGCCTGCTTGACGTCTCCGGCGTACGGGGCAGGTCTGGAAGGGAAGGCGATCCTGTCGCCGGGGACCGCGGGGTACACGTGTTTCCGGATTCCCGCTCTGGTGCGCGGGAACGACGGGACGCTGGTGCTGTTCGCGGAGGGCCGGAAACCGAGCTGCGGGGATGTCGGCACGCACGACGTGGTGATGGTGCGGTCGACGGACGGCGGCGTGACCTGGAGCGCGCCGCAGGTCGTGCATGCCGGCGTGGACGCGACCGCACACAACCCGGCTCCGGTCGTCGACACCAGGACGGGCCGCATCGCGTTGCTGACGACGCGCGAGTACAACACGGTCTGGGCGCAGTACAGCGACGACAACTGGGCGACCTGGTCCGAGCCGCGCGAGATCACCAGCAGCGTGAAGCTCCCCGAGTGGAGCAGCTACGCGACCGGTCCCTCGCACGGCATCCAACTGCAACGCGGACCGCATGCGGGCCGCTTGGTCGTCGGCACGCACTACTCCACGACTGACGGCGACCACAAAGGCGGCGCCCTGGTCTACAGCGACGACAGCGGTACGACGTGGCAGCTCGGAGCGCACGACAACTCCGCGGATCCGGCGCTCCGCGTACAGGAACTGTCCGTCTTCGAGCGCCCCGACGGTTCCCTCTTCGCCTTCGCGCGCGACGAGGGCGGCACCAACCCGTCGACCGTCGCGTCAGCCGTTTCGAGCGACGCCGGCCAGACGTTCTCCACCGGATTCCACGCCGACGCGGCCGAGCAGAGTCTCGCCGTACCGACAGTCCAGGCCTCCACCCTCGAGCTCCGAGCGACGGACCGCGGCGATCGCTACAACCGCGTCCTGCTCGCCTCCCCGACCCGCCTCGGCACGACCCGCGAGAACCTGACGATCCGTTCTACGTTCAAGGGCGGCACCGAATGGGTCGATCCCGGTGGCGGCACGGTCATCTACAGCGGCATGTCGGCGTACACGGACATGACCCGGATCAACGACAGCACCGTCGCGCTCGTCTACGAACGGGCCGCCAACTGGTCGCACGGCTACATCTGGTTCACGAGGTTCACCGAATCCGATCTCGGCCTGCCCGACGGCGACACGACCGGCGTACCGACCACACCCGATGCCTCCGGCAACAATCTGCACGGTTACCTGCGCGGCCCGGTTTCGGTCGCCGGAAAGTTCGGTACGGCGGTCTCGCTCGACGGCACCGACGACTACGTGCAGCTCCCGTTCGCTGAACAGCTCGCGGTGAGCAGCGGCGACTTCACCTGGACCGGATGGTTCAAGTACGGCGCCAGCACCGCCGACCAACCGCTCCTCTGGGCCTACAACCAAGGCGATGTCTACTCACAACTCTGGCTCCGCGCCGAACCGTCCAAGAACCGCCTCCGCGCCCTCGCGCAGAGCGGCGAAACCGCGATCACCCTCGCAACCACCAAGTCCTACAACGACCAGGCCTGGCACAACTTCGCACTGAGCCGCCAGGGCAGCACCTTCACCCTGTACGTCGACAGCGTGGCAGCCGCGACCACCACGGGCAGCATCGGATCGGTCAGCCCGAAACGGCCGTTCCAGATCCATCTCGGTCAGCGCCTCGACGGCCTGCAGAACCTCAAGGGCGCACTCGACGACTTCCGCCTCTACACCCGTGCACTCACACCGGCGGAGGTCTCCGCGATCTACACGACCAACTCGACCTCGGCCCTCGGTCTGCGGCTCAGATACCCATTCTGACCGGGCCTGTCGAACCGCGAACGACGAGTTCCGGGCGGAACAGGAACTCGGTGTGCGGTGTGGCGTGGCCGCGGACCTCCTCCAGCAGCGACTGGACCGCGGCCAGCCCCATCGCGTGCACGGGCTGGCGGATCGTCGTCATCGGCGGGTCGGTGAACTCCATCATCGGCGCATCGTCGTACCCGACCACCGAGAACTCACCGGGAACCGAGAGACCCCGCTGCCGTGCGGCGCGGATGACGCCGAGCGCCATCATGTCCGAGCCGCAGACGACCGCGGTGACCTCGGCGTCCAGCAACTGCCGACCGGCCGCCTCACCGCCCTCCACACCGAACATGCTCAAGGCAACCAGCGGGTTCAGGTCCTCGTCGGACAGGCCGAGCTGAGCCTTCATCGAGGTCCGGTACCCGGCCAGCTTCCGCTGCACGACGATGAACCGCTCGGGCCCGGACGCGAAACCGATCCGGCGGTGCCCGAGGGCCACCAGATGCGTGACCGCCTGCTCCATCGCGGCGTACTCGTCCGATGACACGAACGGCGCCTCGACCGACGGCAGCCAGCCGTTCACGAACACCACCGGCAGCCGGCGCTCGACGAGCGCCTGGTAGCGCTCGTGGTCCGCACCGGTGTCCGCATGCAGGCCGGAGACGAAGATGATCCCGGAGACGCCGCGCTCGAGCAGCATCTCGACGTACTCCTCCTCGGTCGCGCCGGACGGCGACTGGGTGCACAGCACCGGGGTGAACCCGCGCTGCGACAACGCCGACTCGATCACCTGGGCGAACGCCGGGAAGATCGGGTTGATCAGCTCCGGCATCACCAGCCCGATCAGCCCTGCGGACCGGCGCCGCAACCGCGACGGCCGCTCGAACCCGAGTACGTCGAGGGCGGTCAGGACCGACTGCTTCGTGTCTTCGGCGACCCCCGGCTTCCCGTTCAGCACCCGCGAGACCGTCGCCTCACTGACCCCCGCCTTGGCCGCGATGTCCGCCAGCCGTGCTCTGCTGCTCACGCCCGGCACTGTACCGAGGCGCCCCTGACTTTTCAGCAAGATCCTGCAAGAACTTGCAGACTGCACACAGGTGTCCACTCCGTGAACAGAACGGACACGTCACACGCCGTACACCTTGTCAGGACGAGCGGCGCCGGGCGAGGATAGGCGGACTCCCCCGCTCGGGGGGAACCTTTACTCGGATCGTCCGGCACGTTCCTGCCGGTGAAGGGAAAGATCAGTCATGGCTACTGTGTCGTTCAAGGCGGCAACCCGGATCTACCCCGGTGGTGACACCCCCGCCGTCGACAAGCTCAACCTCGAGATCGAGGACGGCGAGTTCATGGTGCTCGTCGGCCCGTCGGGTTGCGGCAAGTCCACCTCGCTCCGGATGCTCGCCGGCCTCGAAGAGGTCAACGAGGGTTCGATCTACATCGGCGACCGCGACGTCACGCACCGTCCGCCGAAAGAGCGGGACATCGCGATGGTGTTCCAGAACTACGCGCTGTACCCGCACATGTCGGTCGCGGACAACATGGGCTTCGCGCTGAAGATGCAGGGTGTCTCCAAGGAGGACCGGGCGAAGCGGGTCGGCGAGGCCGCCAAGCTGCTCGGCCTGGAGGAGTACCTCGACCGCAAGCCGAAGGCACTGTCCGGTGGTCAGCGCCAGCGCGTCGCGATGGGCCGCGCGATCGTCCGTAACCCGCAGGTCTTCCTGATGGACGAGCCGCTGTCGAACCTCGACGCCAAGCTGCGCGTCCAGACCCGCACCCAGATCGCCGAGCTGCAGCAGCGCCTCGGCGTCACCACCGTCTACGTGACCCACGACCAGGTCGAGGCCATGACGATGGGCGACCGGGTCGCGGTGCTCAAGGACGGTCTGCTCCAGCAGGTCGACACCCCGCTGAACCTGTATGACAACCCGAAGAACAAGTTCGTCGCGGGCTTCATCGGCTCGCCGGCGATGAACCTGCTCACCGCGGACATCTCCGACGGTGGCGCCAAGGTCGGCGACTACACCATCCCGATCGCGCGCGACGTGCTGGCCAAGGCCGGTAGCGACAAGACCCTGACCGTGGGCGTTCGCCCGGAGGCCTTCAAGGTCGCCGACGAGGGCCTGCCGGTGAAGGTCGCCGTGGTCGAGGAGCTCGGCGCGGACGCGTACCTGTACGGCACGTCGGAGCACAACGGCGAGCACCAGCAGATCGTGGCCCGGATCGACGCCCGGATGACGGTCGAGAAGGGTTCGACCATCCGCCTGGCGGCCGTCCCGGAGAAGCTGCACCTGTTCTCCACCTCGACCGACGAGCGGATCACCGCCTGATCGGCAAGCAGTAGCTGTTACCGGCCCCGGGTGGTTCCTCCACCTGGGGCCGGTCCCGTTTAGTGACTCCGCTCCACCCGGTCCGCGGGGTCCATGTTGGTCTGCTTCAGCAAGTAGTGCGGGCGCTTCTTGGTCTCGTAGTAGATCCGGCCGATGTACTCGCCGATCACGCCGAGCATCACCATCTGCAGTCCGCCGAGCCCGGTGATCGCGGCGATCAGCGTGACGTACCCGGGCATCTCGACACCGTGCAGGATCGCGGCAACGATCACCCAGATCGCATACCCGGCGGCCACCGCGGTCAGCAGCAGGCCGACGTAGATCGCCATCCGCAGCGGCTTGTTGTTGAACGACAGCAGCCCGTCCAGGCCGTACTCCAGCAAGCGCCGGAACGTCCACCGGCTCTTCCGGTCCGCAGGCTGCTTCACGTTGTCGTACTCGAACAGGAGCGACTCGAACCCGATCCAGGCGAACAGCCCCTTCGAGAACCGGTTGTACTCGTTCAGCTCGAGCAGCCCGTCGACCGCGCGCCGGGACAGCAACCGGAAGTCGCCGACCCCGTCCATCATCTCGACGTCGGCCCACTTGTTGATCAGCCAGTAGTACGCCCGCGCGAACAGCGTCCGGCTCGCCGGGTCCCCGGTCCGGTTGCGGCGCGCGATCACCTGGTCGAAGCCGCGCTCGTACTCCTTCAGCATCCGGCCGATCAGCTCCGGCGGGTGCTGCAGGTCCGCGTCCATGATCACCACGGCGTCGCCGGTCGCGTACCGCAGGCCGGCCAGCATCGCGGCCTCCTTGCCGAAGTTCCGGCTGAACGACAGGTACCGGACCGATTCGTCGGTCGATGCCAACTCGACCAGGGCCTCGAGCGTCCCATCAGAGGAGCCGTCGTCGACGTACACGATCTCGTACGGCCGCCCGGTCTCCTCGAGCTCGCGACTGAGCGCCTGATGGAACCGCGAGATCACCTCGACCTCGTTGTAACACGGCACCACCAGACTCAACCGCATCGCTGTCCCCATCCGCCCCGTACGTCGACCATGATGCGATTCTTGTCCAGACCGGAACTACCCGCTAGCTTTGGCGACCGGGTGAGCGGAACGAAGGGGCGGCCAATGGTTTCCGAGGACAGTGCTGAGGGCGGCGCTGACGAAGGGGCTGTTCGACGGCGCTCGGCACTCTTGCCGGCCGCCGTCGCCGCTGTCGTGGTGGCGGCTGTGTTCGCCGCCTCCGGAATCATCCGCGGTACCTTTCCCTTCGGTTCGCTGTCCCGCAGTACCAACGATCTTGGCACCCAGTACATCCCCTTCTTCGCCCACCTCTGGGACGTCCTGCACGGCCAGGGCCAGGGCGACCTGCTGTTCAACTGGCAGAGCGCCTTCGGCGTCGGCTTCCTCGCGGACGTCGGGGTCGATGTCGGCAGCCCATTGTCCCTGCTGGTGGGTCTGTTCCCCCGCGACCAGATCGACCTCGCCGTCTACGTCGTCACCACGCTCAAGCTGAGCCTGGCCGCGGCCGCGATGGCCGCCGTACTTCTCAAGATGCGTCCAGGACCCCGCTGGGTTGCAGCGATTCTGGGAGTCTCGTACGGCGTCTGCGGCTGGGCGCTCGACGACGGATCCTACGTGCCGATGTGGCTGGACGGCCTGATCGCCCTGCCGATGTTCTTCCTGGTCGCCGAGTGGTCACTGCGCCGGACCAACCGGGTGCTGAGTGTGCTGGTGGTCGCCGTCTTCTGGCTGTCCAACTTCTACACCGCCTACATGGCAACGATCGGGGGTGGCATCTACCTGCTCGCCCGGCTGCTCAGCAGCGACCTGAGCTGGTCGCTGCGCCTCCGGTCGGTCGTCCGGCACGGCGTCTCGTTCGTGCTCGGCATGGCCTTGGTCGCGCCCATCCTGCTACCGATCGTCACCACCAACCGCGCCGCAACGCCGTCCCCGTCCGGGATCTTCCACGCTTCGGCGATGGACCTGTTCCTCTCCCGGCTGCTGCCGCTGTCGGAGGGCGTCGGCCGGACTGCCAGCCTGTACGTCGGAACGATCGCCCTGCTGCTCGCGCTGACGATGCCGTTCAACAAGTTCGTCCCCTGGCGGACGAAAGCGATCTGGGCGATCACGACCGTCCTGGTGGCGCTGTCGTTCCGGTGGGCGCCGACGCAGCAGTTCTGGCACGCGTTCGATACCCCCAACGGCAGCCAGTACCGCGAGGCGTTCGTGCTCTGCGGCATCCTCGTCGCGGTCGCGTGGGTCTCGGTCGCCCACAAGCTGCCCGGTCCGATCGCCCTGCTGGGCGGTGCGGCCCTGCTGGCGTTGATCGCCGTACTGTCCGACGGCAGTCCGCTGCTGACCGAGCACTGGATGGAGGTGCTGATCGCGTCCGGGGCGGTGACGCTGATTGCGTTCGGCACCATTTGGACGTTACGCCGGTTCCCGAGGACGCGCCGGGTGAAGTGGCCGGTCGTCGCCGCGTTCGCCGCACTGCTGGTGGTCGTGGCGGTGGAGACCACCTGGACCGCGGTGATCACCGACGAGCAGCGCTCGAAGGTGCTCAGCGCGTCGAATGCGGCGTGGGACGACAAGCAGACCGCGCGGTACGACGCGTTGCGGGAAGCCGACGGCTGGCCGACGTACCGGACCGAGCCGGGAACGTCCGTCACGCCGAACGACCCGATTCTGCTCGGCGGGCAGGGCGCCGGCCTGTACAGCAGCCTGTTGCCGCACTCAGTGAACGAGATGATGACGGGACTCGGCTTCGGCTGGTCCGGGTACGGTCGCGCGGCGCGCACGCTCGACAACCCGGTGACCGACACGATCTTCTCGGTCGGCGCCCGGATGCGGCTCGTCGACGGCAATCCGAAGATCACCCGAGCGACGGTCCCGCCGCTGGTCACGGTACGGCGCCGGCTCGATGCAGCGGTCCCGGTCGACACCAACGCCCCGAACGCGTACGCGGCCCAGGAGCGCCTGCTCGGGACCAAGGTGTACGAAGTCCCGGAGTACAAGGGCACCCGGTTCGCGACCGGCGACGTCAAGCTGGTCGCGGCCTGTAAGCCGGGCAGCACGGCGTACCTGTTCATGCCGCGGGTCGGCGGCCGCGCCCGGCTGACCGACGGCGAGTGGCACGAACTGAGCTCGACGCGCCGGCCCGGGATCAACACCAGCAGCGCGATGATCGGTCTCGGTACCGTGCCGGCGACCGGGATCGTGGTGGTCGAGGTCAACTTCGGCGAGGCCCCGCAGGGCATCCCGCCGCGGAACGCCCTCGGCTGCCTCGACCAGCAGGCCTTGCGCAGCGCGGTCAAGAAGCTGCGGGCGACCGGGGCGACGGACGTGGAGACGACCGGTCACTCCCTCCACGCGACGTTGCCCGCGGGCAGCAAGGGCTGGGCGGTGGTCGGCGTACCGAAGATCGACGGCTGGACCTGCAAGGTCGCCGGCGGCAAGCCGCAGACCCCGCGGAGCTTCGGCGGCCTGATCGCCGTCCCGCTCACGGGTACGGCGGACCGGGTGGACTGCACGTTCGTACCGCCGGGGCTGCGCCGCGGCTTGGCGGTCGGTGCGGCCGCCGCCGCAGCCACGCTCGGGATCGCACTGATCGGCGCGGTACGGCGGCGGCGCAGCAGGAAGCTAGTTGACGTCTCGGCGGTGGAAGACCCAGCCGCCGAGTAGGACCACGACCACGGTGAAGATCGCCAGGTACCAGGCACCGTGCTCGAACGAAAGCGTTTTCTGCACGTAGTCGCAGGCGTAGCTGCCGTCGCTGCCGGTCTTGCATTCCGTCACGTAGTACTGCGCGTCGTGCCGGACGAAGGCGTCGAAGTTGAGTTTGATCAACCATGGCTGTGCCTTCTCCAGGAACGCGGCGAACACGCCCTCGGCAAGAACCAGGTACGCCATCACGACACCGATCGCGGCAGCGGTGTGCCGGAGCAGCAGGCCCACGACGCTGCCGAGTGCCGCGGCCAGTGCGGACGTCACCACCGCGCGACCGCCGATCGCGGACAGGTCGCTCCAGACCTTCCCCGTCGTACTCGCAGTGTCACCTAGCTTGTCGACGATGAGGAACGTGCCGAACAATATGACGGCCAGGACCACCGCGGCGATCGGCACGAAACCGGTCGCGGCCGCGAGTAGTTTGCTGCCGTAGACCCGGAGCCGGCGCGGCTCGAACGTCAACCAGTTGCCGATGGCACCGGAACTGAACTCGGCGCCGAGGAAACTGGCCCCGATCAGGAACGCCGCGAACGCCAGGAAGTACGACGAACCCTGCAACAGGTCCGGCATGATCTGGGCGAACACGGTCGGCGGCTTGCCGAAGTCCTCGGGCTTGGGCTCGGAGTAGACACACATCTCCTCGAGCTTCGGCTTCGGGTCGGGCTGCGTCTTCCAGTCCGCCTCGCACTGCGTGCGCATCTCTTCCGCGTGGTCCACCCAGTCCTTGTGGGCCATCTCGTACTGCTGCTGGGCCTGCTGCTGCTCGACGGCGGACAACGGCCTCGCGTCGAAGTAGGTGGCGACCAGGAGCAGGATCGTGATCAGGAACAGGCCGACGAGTCCGACCGCCGTCAAACGGCGCGAGACCAGCCGGCGGAGCTCGACCTTGGTCAGGCGGATCATCACAACCCCTCGCCCTCGGTGAGCTCGAGGAAGACCGACTCGAGGTCGGCACGGACCGGGGTCAGCTCGGACACGTACAGCTCCTGATGGGCGAGGCGCCGCGTCACGTCGGCGGGATCCGGTGCGCCTTCGACGAGCAGATAGTTGCCGTCGGCACGAACAGTCATACCGGCCGCGGTCAGGACGCGGGTCGCGGCCTCGTGGTTGTTGACAGCAACCTTTACCGTCGGCGCCGTACCGCCGCCGATCACTTCCGCGACCGTGCCGGACGCGAGCAGGCGGCCGTGGCCGATGATCGACACGGTGTCGGCGACCTGCTCGACCTCGGCCAGGATGTGGCTGCTGACCAGGACCGTCTTGCCCTGCTCGCCGAGTCCGCGCATGGTCTCGCGGATCTCCCGGATACCGGCCGGGTCGAGGCCGTTGGTCGGCTCGTCGAAGATCAGCAGGTCGGGTTCCTTGAGCAGCGTGGCCGCGATCGCCAGCCGCTGCTTCATGCCCAACGAGTAGGACCGGAACCGGTCTTTCCCCCGCTCGCCGAGCGAGGTCTGCTCCAGCACCTCACCGACCCGGGCACGCGGCGCACCGATCGCCTCCGCGAGCAGCTCCAGGTTCTTCTGCCCGGTGAACGCCGGGAAGAACTTCGGCGACTCGACGATCGCGCCGATCCGCCCGACCACCTCCGGCAACTGCGCCGGCACCGGCCGGCCGAACACCGTCATCGTCCCCGCGTCGGCGCGGATCAGCCCCAGCAGCATCCGGATCGACGTGGTCTTCCCCGACCCGTTCGGCCCGAGGAACCCGTGCACCCCACCGGCCGGAACCTCCAGATCCAGCCCCTGCACCGCCACCACCTTGCGCCCCCGCCGGGTCCGGTACGTCTTGCGCAACCCCCGCGTACTGATGGCCACGTCGGACATCCACACCCCTCTCATCCATCCCGTCCCTGACCAGACGCACAGCGTGACAGGTTTGTTCACCACCCGCGCACACGCACCACACGCAAAGCACGGCGTGGCGGGTGGGAGTGCACCCCCGGCGGAGCCGGTGCACAGGAAATAACCTGTGCTGCCCCACCAGGCCCCTGTTCAAGACCCGGCGTACGGCGGTTGTGCGTCGTCGGCGGGGGTGCCCTGCGACCGCCTCTGCCAGATACCCCCAACCGGTATTGCGGGAGGACTTGCGTTCTATACCCATAGGGGGTAACTTCTGAGGCGTGGAGATACCCCGTGGGGGTAGCTGAGGCGAGAAGAGGGCGCGAGATGACCACCGATGAGGGACACGTGCACGGGTACACCGCCGAGAAGAGCAGCCATCTGAAGCGGCTGCGGCGGATCGAGGGGCAGGTTCGTGGTCTGCAGCGGATGGTCGAGGAGGACAAGTACTGCATCGACATCCTGACGCAGGTGTCGGCGGCCACGAAGGCGTTGCAGTCGTTCTCGCTGGAGCTGCTCGACGAGCATCTCTCGCACTGCGTGGTCGAGGCCGCGCAGAAGGGCGGCCCCGAGGCCGAAGAGAAGGTCCGCGAGGCGTCCGACGCGATCGCCCGCCTAGTCCGCAGCTGAACCACATCTCAGAACAATCACCCCGTTTCGAGCAAGGAGCATCGATATGAGCACCACCACGACCTACTCCGTCGCCGGTATGACCTGTGGCCACTGCACTTCGGCCGTCACCGAGGAGCTCAGCAAGCTCGTCGGTGTCCAGGACGTGAAGATCGACCTCGTCGCGGGCGGCACCTCCGCGGTGCACGTGACGAGTGAGTCCGCTCTCGACGAGGCCGCCGTACGCGACGCCGTCGACGAGGCTGGCTACGAACTGGCGGCGTCGTGAGCCGGGCCGTCGCGCTCCGGCTCGGCGCGTTCGCCGGTGCGGTGGCGCTCGCCTTCGGGGCGGCGTACGGCATCGGCTCCGCGATCGACCCGATCGCGGCGGCCGACGACACCTCCGCGGCACCGGCCCACGGAGAGGAGATGGGTGGCATGGAGCAGCCTGCAGGCACCTCGGAACACGGTGGACACGAGTCGGCCGGGCAACTGCCCGGACTGGCGGTGTCCGACGCGGGCTACACGTTCGCGCCGGCGAAGACATTCTTCACCAGCGGTCCGAAGACCGAGTTGCGCTTCACGATCCAAGGACCGGACGGCAAACCGGTCACGAAGTACACGAAGACCCACGAGAAGGACCTGCACCTGATCGTGGTCCGTCGGGACCTGTCCGGGTTCCACCACGTGCACCCCACGCTGGCGGCGGACGGGACGTGGAGCATCCCGTTCACGTTCACCGCCGGTGGGACCTGGCGGCTGTACGCCGACTTCCAGCCGGCCGGCCACGACAGCACGATCACCCTCGGCACGGACGTGAACGTCACCGGGCTGTACGTCCCGGTCCCGGTCGCCGAACCGGCGAGCGTCTACAGCTTCGACGGGTACGACGTGACGCTGCAGGGCACCCCGGTCGCCGGCAAGGAGTCCGAGCTGACGTTCGCGGTGAACCGTAACGGCAAGCCCCTCACCGACCTGCAGCCGTACCTGGGCGCCTTCGGACACCTGGTCTCGCTGCGCGGCGGCGACCTGGCCTACCTGCACAACCACCCGTCGCAGCACGCCGAGCCGGGCATGAAGGGCGGACCGTCGATCACCTTCGGTACGACGTTCCCCACCGCCGGCACGTACAGCCTGTTCCTGGACTTCCAGCACGCGGGCAAGGTCCACACCGCCGAGTTCACCGTGAAGGTGGGTTCCACCGGGACCGCCATCGTCCCGCCGACCGTCGTACCGACCGCTACCAAGACCCCGGGGCACGCCGAAACGCCCCACGGCCACTGAGAGGAGGCACATCATCATGACCAGCACCGATCCCGGTCAGTCCGTCGAACTCATCATCGGTGGTATGACGTGCGCCTCGTGCGCCGCCCGGGTGGAGAAGAAGCTGAACCGGATGGACGGTGTCACCGCGACCGTCAACTACGCCACTGAGAAGGCGAAGGTGACGTACGTGGACGGCATCTCCACCGACGACCTGGTGGCCACGGTCGAGAAGACCGGGTACACCGCGAGCCTGCCGACGCCGGCCGTCGAGGCCTCATCAGATGAACCCGACGAGCTGAAGCCCCTGCGGGAGCGGCTGATCGCGAGCATCACGCTCGCGGTCCCGGTGATCGCGTTCGGGATGATCCCGGCGCTGCAGTTCGAGTCGTGGCAGTGGGCGTCGCTGACGCTGGCGTTCCCGGTGGTGACGTGGGCGGCGTGGCCGTTCCACAAGGCCGCCTGGACCAACCTGCGGCACGGCGCCGCCACGATGGACACGCTGATCTCGCTGGGCGTGGTGAGCGCGTTCCTGTGGTCGCTGTACGCGCTGTTCCTCGGCTCGGCCGGCGAGCCCGGGATGAAGATGCCGTTCACGTTGATCCCGTCCCGCGGCAGTGGCGCGGAGGAGATCTACCTCGAGGTCGCGGCCGGCGTCACCACGTTCATCCTGGCCGGCCGGTACTTCGAGGCGCGGGCAAAGCGCCGCTCGGGGGCCGCGTTGCGGGCCCTGCTCGAACTCGGCGCGAAGGACGTCGCCGTCCTGCGGAACGGGACCGAGACCCGGATCCCGGCCGACCAGCTCGTCGTGGGTGACGAGTTCGTCGTCCGGCCGGGCGAGAAGATCGCCACCGACGGCGTGGTCGTCACCGGCAGCAGCGCGGTCGACGCGTCGATGCTGACCGGCGAGTCCGTGCCGGTCGAGGTCGGCGAGGGCGACGCGGTCGTTGGCGCGACCGTCAATGCCGGTGGCCGGCTGGTGGTGCGGGCGACGCGAGTCGGCTCGGACACGCAGCTGGCGCAGATGGCGCGGCTGGTCGAGGACGCCCAGAACGGGAAGGCCGCCGTACAGCGGCTGGCCGACAAGGTGTCCGGGATCTTCGTGCCGATCGTGATCGGGCTGGCGCTAGCGACGCTAGGTTTCTGGTTGGGTAACGGTTCGCCGCTGGAGGTCGCGTTCACGGCCGCGGTCGCCGTACTGATCATCGCCTGCCCGTGTGCGTTGGGTCTGGCCACACCGACCGCGTTGATGGTCGGGACGGGTCGGGGCGCGCAGCTAGGCATCCTGATCAAGGGGCCTGAGGTGCTCGAGTCCACGCGGCGGGTCGACACCGTCGTACTGGACAAGACGGGCACTGTCACCACGGGCCGGATGGAGTTGGTCGACGTACTGCTCGCTCCGGATCAGGATCGGGCCGAGGTACTGCGGTTGGCCGGGGCGCTCGAGCACTCGAGCGAGCACCCGATCGCGCAGGCCGTGGCACGGGCCGCCCTGGAGGCGGGGAAGCTGCC
This sequence comes from Kribbella soli, assembly GCF_004331345.1. Taxonomy (GTDB): domain Bacteria; phylum Actinomycetota; class Actinomycetes; order Propionibacteriales; family Kribbellaceae; genus Kribbella; species Kribbella soli. The sequence continues at coordinate 581,242 of NZ_SJJZ01000004.1, forward strand.
CGAGGTCGAGGACTTCGGGAACGTCGAAGGCCTTGGTGTGCAGGGGATCGTCGACGGGCACGCCGTACTCGTCGGGCGGACGCGGTTGCTGGAGGAGTGGAGCCAGTACCTGCCGGAGGAGCTCGCGCATGCGAAGGAGCACGCCGAGGCCGAGGGCAGTACGGCGGTTGCGGTCGGCTGGGACGGGCAGGCACGGGCTGTGCTGGTCGTCGCAGACACCGTGAAGCCCACCTCGGTGGAGGCGATCGCTCAGCTGAAGTCTTTGGGCCTGCGTCCGGTACTGCTGACTGGTGACAACGAAGCGGTGGCGACGAAGGTGGCCGGTGAGGTCGGTATCGACGAGGTGATCGCCGAGGTCCTGCCGGCCGGCAAGGTCGACGCGGTGAAGAAGCTGCAGGACGAGGGCCGCGTGGTCGCGATGGTCGGTGACGGCGTGAACGACGCGGCCGCTCTCGCCCAGGCTGACCTCGGGCTGAGTATGGGTACGGGCACCGATGTCGCGATCGAGGCGAGTGACCTGACGCTGGTGCGCGGCGATCTGCGCGCGGCTGCGGACGCCATCCGGCTCTCCCGCAGTACGCTCCGCACCATCAAGGGCAACCTGTTCTGGGCCTTTGCGTACAACGTGGCCGCTCTCCCGCTGGCCGCTGCCGGGCTGCTGAACCCCATGCTCGCGGGGGCTGCGATGGCCTTCAGCTCGGTGTTTGTGGTGTCGAACAGCCTGCGGCTGCGGAGGTTCCGCCCGCTCAGCTGAAATTTGTCCAGGAAGTGGGGGCCTTGCACAGGTTATTGCCTGTGCGAGGCCCCCGCTTCTTGTTCACCGCACCCAGGCGGTGGTGTCTGGTGGGAGGGCGCCGTTGTCCAGGGGGACGCTGGTTAGCAGGACCTCCTCGTGCGGCGGGAGGGGTACGGGGGTGGGGCTCAGGTTGGTGATGCAGGTTAGGGTCTCGCGGCGGAAGGTGAGGACATCCCGCGGGGAGTCGAGCCAGGTGAGGGTGCCGTCGCCTAGGAGGGTGCGGCGGAGGTGGAGGGCGGTGCGGTAGAGGGTGAGCATCGAGTTCTGGTCGTTGTACTGGGACTCGACGGTGAGGTTCTTCCAGTCGGGCGGTTGTGGGAGCCACGGCGTACCGGTGCCGAAACCGAAGGGTGGCTCCTTGCCGGACCACGGTAGGGGCACGCGGCAACCATCTCGGCCGCGGTCGGCGCCCTTCGAGCGCGTGAAGATCGGGTCCTGCAACAGCTCGTCGGGCAGATCCTCCACTTCGGGCAGCCCGAGTTCCTCGCCCTGGTACACGTACAAACCGCCCGGCAGCGCCATCGCCAACAGCGCCGCGGCCCGCGCACGACGTTCCCCGAGCACGAGATCGGTCCGCATCCCGTGCTTGCGGTCCTGGTGCGAGAAGGAGGTGTCCGCGCGCCCGTACTTCGTCACCGGTCTCGTGACGTCGTGGTTCGACAGCACCCAGGTCGGCGGTGCGCCGATCGGGACATGGGTGGCGAGCGTGAGATCGATCGACGCCTTCAGTTCCGCGGCTTCCCAAGGGCGGGACAGGAAGTCGAAGTTGAACGCGGTCTGCATCTCGTCCGGCCGCAGGTACAGCGCGAACCGTTCCTGGTCCGGCATCCACATCTCACCGACGAAGAACCGGCCGTCATAGGAGTCGGAGATCCGCCGCCAGCCGCGGTACACCTCGTGCACCTCGTCGTGGTCGGTGTACGACTCCTCGACTCTGTCCAGGTCCTTGAACAGTACGGCGGCGCTGTCGATCCGGATGCCGTCGACGCCGCGGTCCAGCCAGAACCGCAGGATGTCCTGGAACTCCTCGACGACCTCGGGATTGCGCCAGTTGAAGTCGGGCTGCTCGGGGGCGAACAGGTGCAGGTACCACTCGCCGTCCTCGACCTGGGACCAAGCGGGTCCGTTGAAGATCGACTGCCACTCGTTGGGCGGTCCATCACCGCGGCCGGGCCGGAACAGGAACCGCTGCCGCTCGGGTGATCCCGGGCCGGCCCGCAACGCCTGGACGAACCAGTCCTGTTGGTCGGACCCATGATTCGGCACGATGTCGATGATCGTCCGGATGTTCAGGGCGTGCGCCTCCGCGATGTACGCCTCCGCCTCGGCGAGGGTGCCGAACGCCGGGTCGATCGCGCGGTAGTCGGCGACGTCGTACCCGCCGTCGGCCATCGGCGACGGGTACCACGGGTTCAGCCAGATCGCGTCGATCCCGAGCTCCGCCAGGTACGGCAGCTTCGCGCGCAGACCGGCCAGGTCACCGATACCGTCACCGTTGCCGTCCGCGAAACTCCGCAGGTACACCTGGTAGATCGCAGCTCCACGCCACCATTCGTCGGCCATCGAATCTCCTCAACCTTTCAGGCTTCCGGCCGTGAGCCCGGCCATGATGCTGCGCTGGAACACGAAGAACACGAGGATCGTGGGAAGGCTGGCGATCACCAGCGAGGCGATCAGGACGTTCTGCGGCATCTGGGCGGACAGCGACGCGATGCCGACGCTGATCGACATCTTGTCCGTCTCCGGCAGCACCAGCAGCGGCCAGACGAAGTCCTTCCAGACCGTGACCACGGACAGGATCGACACCACGCCGATGATCGGCCGGGAGACCGGCAGCACGATAGACCAGAGGATCCGCAACGGTGACGCGCCGTCGATCTCGGCCGCCTCCAGCAGTTCCTTCGGGATCGAGTCGAAGAACCGCTTGAGCAGGAACACGAAGAACCCGTTCGCTGCCGCCGGCAACCAGATCGCCCACGGGGTGTTCAGCAGGTCCAGGTGCAGGATCGGCAGGTCCTTCGCCACCAGGTACGTCGGCAGCAGCAGGACCATCGGCGGGATCATCAACGTCGCCAGCATCGCGCCGAGCACGAGCTTCCCGAGCACGGGCCGCAGCTTCGACAGCGCGTACGCCGCCGACACGTCGACCGCAAGCGTCAACAGCCACGCGCCACCGGCGTACACGGCGGTGTTCTTGAGGAACACGCCCAACTGGAGCTGGTCCCAGGCCTCTTTGTAGACGCTGAAGTCGACCGACTTCGGGAAGAAGCTGGGTGGGATCTGCGCGAGCTCGTCGGGCGACTTGAGTGCGCCGCTCACCATCCAGTAGAACGGGAACACGAACGCGCCGGTGAAGCCGACGACCGTCACCGTCAGGATCGTCCAATAGATGATCCGGCCGTGCGGGGTGCGAAGCGCGAGAGGTGACACCAGGGTTCTCATCGCTCGGCCTCCTCGCGGGACACGCGCAGGTAGATCGTGGAGAAGACCAGCAGGACGATCATCAGCATCAGGCCGAGAGCGGAGCCGCCGCCGAAGTCACCGAAGTTGAACGCGTACTGGTACATCAGGTACGCGACAGTGACGGTCGCATTCTCCGGGCCGCCGCCGGTCAGCAGGTACGGCTCGATGAAGACTTGCATGGTGGCGACGACCTGCAGGAGCAGCATCACCAGCAGGATCAGCTTGGTCTGCGGGATCGTCACGTGCCAGACCCGCTTCAACAGTCCGGCACCGTCGAGCTCCGCCGACTCATACAGGTCGCCCGGGATGCTCTGCAGCGCGGCGAGGTAGATCAGCGTGCCGGTGCCGAGGTTCATCCAGGTCGACACGATCACCAGACTGACAAGCGCCGTACTCGTGGAGTCCAGCCAGCTCAACGCCGGAAGATGCACCGCGTCGAGCGCCTGGTTGAACAGGCCGGCTCCGGGGTCGTAGAACCACTTGAACAGCAGTACGGCGACCGCGGGCGGGAGCATCACGGGCAGGTAGACGACGAAGCGCAGGTACGCCTTCGCGTGCTTGAGTTCGTTGAGCACCACGGCCAGCACGAACGGTACGGCGTACCCGATCACCAGTGCCAGCCCGCTGAACGCCGCGGTGTTCAGCCACGCGGACCGGAACGCCGGGTCCGCGACGACCGTCCGGAAGTTGTCGAACCCGACCCACTCCCCCGGATCGACGAAGTTGTTCTGCTGGAAGCTCAGCACGATCTCCCGGATCATCGGATACCAGGAGAACAACGCGAAACAGATCAGGGCGGCGCACAGGAAGCCGTACGCCGTGAGGTTTCGCCCCACCGCCCTCCGCAGAGCGCCGTGGTCGTCGGGGGATCGCGGGTCCGTCGCCCCCGACTGGGCACGACGGACCCACTCCTCGGTCACCGTCATTACGTGTTCTTCGCCAGGATCTTGTTCGCTTTGCCTTCCGCGTCGCTCAGCAGCTTGTCGATGTCGGCGTCCTTGCGGGTCAGCACCGCGGACATCGCCACGTCGAGGACGGCGTACAGCTCCTGCGCCTTCGGGGGTTCGAGCTTGTTGGTGATGTTGCCCTGGGCGTCGACGTACGGCGTGAAGTTGTCGACCGGGACGGTGGCGTACTTCTTGCGCAGCGAGTTGATCTCGTTGCCCGGGGCACTGTTCCCGTACAGGTCCGGGATCGGCAGACCGACCGGCCGGCCCTGCTCCTTCGACCGCGCGTAGTCGAACTGGCCCTGGCCCGGCGTCAGCTCGTGGAACTCGAGCCACAGCAGGCCCGCCTTGATCTTCTCCGGCGACGCCTTCGGGTTGAACATGTACCCGTCGCCACCACTCAGCGACGACTTCCCGTCCGACTCCGGTACGGCGGCGACGCCGTAGTCGTCGAACTTGCCCTTGAAGTCGTTGTTCACCGACTGCACAACGTCCGGCGCACCGACCATCATGCCGAGCTTGCCGCCGCCCATCATGCGCATCAGATCCTCCCACTGCAGCAGCTGCTTGCTGCCCATGGAGTTGTCGTCCCAGCGCATCCTCTTCAGGTTCTCGAGGACGGCCTTGCCCTCGTCGCTCTTGAACGCGGCCGTCTTCCCGTCGTCGCTGACCATCGACCCGCCGCGCGCATACAGCTCCGCGGCGAAGTGCCAGCCGCCGGTGTTGCCGGCCGAGTACTCACCGAAGCCGACGTACCCCGGACCGAGCGCGGCGATCTTCTTCGCGGCCGTCCGGACCTCGTCCCAGGTCTTCGGCGGGTTGGCCGGGTCGAGACCGGCCTGGGTGAACAGCTTCCGGTTGTAGACCAGGCCCATGTTGTAGTTGTTCCGCGGCAGGCCGTACGTCTGGTCGCCGTCCTTGAAGACGCTCATCACGTCCTTGCGCAGGTCGTTCACCGGCTTCACGCTGCCGACGTACTGGCTGATGTCCGCGGCCTGCTTCTTCTCGATGATCTTCCGGACGTCGGTGTAGTAGACGTAGAAGACGTCCTCCTGCGTCCCGCCGGCCAGCTTCGCCTGGAAGGTGTCCGGGTTGATGCAGGGGAACGCGTCCTTGCCCTCGACCGTGATGTTCGGGTGCGCCTTCTGGAACGCGGCGACATCGGCCTCCCACGCCTCACGTTCCTTCGGGTTGCTCTTCGGCGGCTCGCAGCCGACCGTGATCGTCACCGGACCGTCGGCCGCCCCCGACGGCTCCTTGTCGTCCGATCCGCAGGACGCGGCCACCAGCCCGAGTCCCATCACCAGCAGCAGGCTGAGCCCGCGGCGCGTTGTGGTCATCTCCACCCTCTCCCTTTCCTGGTGCCGACACCGTAGGGAACTGGACGCGTGAGCGCAATACTTCGATCTGGCATTGCAAAAACATGACTTCACGTGGAAGATTATCTGCCGGAGGGCAAACGACAGCAGCCGCCGACCTCATCGGTCAGCGGCTGCTCGGTACTGCGTGGGACTAGATGCGCGCCCGTGCGGTGGAGGCGCGGACGACGAGCTCGGGCTCGAAGAGGAGTTCGTCGGCGGGGACGACAGCGCGTTCGATCAGGGCGACCAGCATGTCGACGGCGGCGCGGCCCATCGCGTCGATCGGCTGCCGGACGGTGGTCAGCGGCGGGTCGGTGCAGTTCATCATCGCGGAGTCGTCGTACCCGATCACCGAGACCTCGTCGGGGACGCTCAGGCCGGCTCTGCGTACGGCGCGGATGGCACCGAGGGCGAGGATGTCGCTGGCGCAGACGATGCCGGTGACACCGGCGTTCACCAGCTTGGTCGCAGCCGCGTGCCCTCCCTCGAGCGAGAACATCGTGTGCTCGACCAGCCCCGGATCCGCCTCCTCCGCGGCCATGAACGCTTCCAGCTTCCGCCGTGACGGGATGTGGTCGCGCGGGCCGAGAACCATCCCGATCCGCCGGTGCCCAAGGGCTCGCAGGTGGCCGATGGCCATCTCCGCGGCCACGTAATCGTCCGACGACACCTGCGGGAAGCCGAGGTGATCGACGGCCGCGTTGACCAGTACGGTCGGCAGCTTGCGCTCCTGGATCAGCTCGTAGTGCTGGTGCGGTGCGTCCGCCTGCGCGTAGAACCCACCGGCGAACACAACCCCTGACACCTGCTGCTGGAGGAGCAGATCCACGTAGTCGGCCTCGGACACGCCGCCGACGGTTCGGGTGCAGAGCAACGACGTGAAACCTTGCTGCGCGAGGGCGCCGCCGACGACCTCGGCGAACGCCGGGAAGATCGGGTTCTGCAACTCCGGCAGCACCAGGCCGACCAGTCGGGCGCGATCACCCCGGAGCTGCGTGGGCCGCTCGTACCCGAGCACGTCGAGCGCGGTCAGGACGGCTTCCCGGGTAGCCTCGGAGACCCCGGGCTTCCCGTTCAGCACCCGGCTCACGGTGGCTTCGCTGACGCCGACCTTCTTCGCCACCTCTGCAAGTCGTCGTGTCATGACGCAAACTCTACGCCTATTCACGCAAGAATTTGCAAAGACTTGCGTACCTCGCTGAACTCTCAGGATTCCTGACACACTGGGAGCCGTGCCTCGATTCGTCGCCACCCGCCCGGACACCGGTCTGCTGTCGCTCCCGTGGGACGTCCCGCTGGAGGACTGGCCCGAAGACCAGCTGGTCGCGCTGCCGCGCGGTATCTCGCGGCACGTGGTCCGCTTCGTCCGGGTCAACGGCAGCGTGTACGCGATCAAGGAGGTCCTCGAGCACCTGGCGATGCACGAGTACCGCCTGCTCCGCGACCTCGAACGGCTGGAGGCCCCGTCCGTCGAACCCGTCGGCGTGATCACCGACCGGATCGACCGCGACGGTGAGCCGATCGACTCGATCCTGATCACCCGGCACCTGCAGTTCTCGCTGCCGTACCGGGCGCTGTTCTCCAGCACGCTGCGCCCCGACACCGTCAACCGGCTGATCGACGCCCTGGTCGCGCTGATCGTCCGGCTGCACCTGCTCGGCTTCTTCTGGGGCGACTGCTCGCTGTCGAACACCCTGTTCCGGCGCGACGCCGGCGCGTTCGCGGCGTACCTGGTGGACGCCGAGACCGGTGAGCTGCACCAGGACATCTCGGACGGGCAGCGGGCGCACGACCTCTACACGGCGGAGATCAACCTGTTCGGTGAGCTCCTCGACCTGCAGGAGGGCGGTCTGCTCGACGAGTCGATCGACCCGCAGGAGACGGTCGAGTCGATCCAGAAGCGGTACGAGGCGCTGTGGTCCGAGCTGACCGCGCCGGAGGAGTTCGGAGGAGACGAGATGCACCGGCTGGACTCGCGGATCCGCCGGCTGAACGAACTCGGCTTCGACGTCGCCGAGATCGACATCATCACCGACTGGGACGGCAGCCAGGTCCGGATCCAGCCGAAGGTCGTCGACGCCGGGCACCACTCGCGGCGACTGCTCCGGCTGACCGGGCTGGACGTCGAGGAGAACCAGGCCCGCCGGCTGCTGAACGACCTGGACTCGTTCGCCGCCTCGACCGACCAGCAGAACGAGGACGAGGAGATCGTCGCCCACCAGTGGCTGACCGAGGTCTTCGAACCCGTCGTCCGCGCGGTCCCCCGCGACCTGAAGCGCAAACTCGAGCCCGCCGAGGTCTTCCACGAGGTCCTCGAACACCGCTGGTTCCTGTCCGAACAAGCCGGTCACGAGGTCGACACGATGGAAGCGGCCCGCTCGTACGTCGACGAAGTACTGGCCGCGAAGCCGGACGAGAAACTGGCACTGCCGACGCCGACGCTTCCCGAACCTGACTAGGTCCTGTCTGGTGATCCAGCGCCGTAGCGAGGAGGTGCTCGGTGCGGTGGCTCGGCGTGCGGGGGCGAAGGTCTCGATGCGGAGCATCGTGGCCTTTGCACCCGTGCGGCGAGGTGCCGTGCCGAGTGCCCCGCAGTAGGCGATGGATCACCAGACAGGACCTAAATCCCTGCAACGTTCCGGGGCTCACCGGCGTGATGTGGGTGGGAGGTGCCGGATGGAGACGCCGGAGTTCGACGAGTGGGTGGCGCAGCGGGGGTCCGCGCTGTTGCGGTTCGCCTATCTGCTCACCCGCGACCACGCGCGCGCCGAGGAGGCCGTGCAGGACGCGCTGATCGCCGCCTACTCACGGTGGACCCGGATCTGCCGCGGTCAGGATCCCGAGGCGTACGTCCGGCGCTCGATCGTGAACGCCGACATCTCCCGCTGGCGCCGCTTCCGCCGGCACGAGACACCGACCGCGGATCCGGTGCAGACCTCGTCCCGGCCGGACCATGCCGACGCGCAGGCGGAGCAGGACGCGGTCTGGACGCTGTGCGCGACCTTGCCGACCAAGCAACGCGCCGCCGTCATCCTGCGGTACTACGAGGACCTGCCCGACGCCGAGATCGCCGAGATCCTCGACTGCTCGCCCGCCACCGTCCGCTCGCAGGTCCATCGGGCGCTGGCCACTCTGCGGACCACGCTGACCACGGCCGGGGAGGCCACCTGATATGGACGCCACCGAAGACCTGATCGCGGAGAGCCTGTCGCAGCACGCAGCGGACGCGCCGTCGGACGAGCACCTGCTGTCGACTGTCCAGCACCGCCTGCACCGCCGCCGTACCGGTCGCACCATCGGAGCCGCCGTGCTGGCCTGCGCGGCTGTCGCGACCGCGATCACCGCGGCCCATTCGCTCACGGGCGAACTCCGGACCGACCCGCAGGTCGCCCGCCCGGGCACACCCGACTCCGGCTGGCACTGGGAGTCGTACAAGACCGCGCAGGTACAGGTCCCGGACTCGTGGACGCAGTACATCTCCGGACCAGCACCTTGTACGACGTTCGGCAATACGGCTCTCCCCACGATCGGGCGGTTCAACGACTGGCTCGGGAAGAACGGCTACACGTGTGAGGACGCCGTACTCCCGCTGGGGCGGCGTGCGCCGTACCTGTGGTTCAACGACGTCCAGGCGCCCGGGACCAAGCAGTACGACGCCGGCTGGACCGAGGAGACCCGCTTGGTCGGCGGCACCAAGATCAGCGTGCTGACCCAGGACGACGCACTCCGCCGCCGCATCCTGGACTCGGCCCGCCCGATCACCGGCACGGACTACTACGGCTGCCCGCCGACCGACCTCGGACCGCGCGGCACGGGCCTGAATGCGAAGGACCCGATCACCTCGGCCACCATCTGTGAGTACTGGCAGGGCTCGCTGATCGCTGCATCCCAGCTCGCCGCCAAGCCCGCCGCCGCGTTCGCGCAGCGAATCAACGCCTCACCGGAAGGTCCACAGCGAGCCCGCTTCGAGGGGTGCAGACAGCCCGATCAACGGACCTACGTCGTCACGCTGCACGGCCGCGAGAAGTCCTACCCGGTCTCGCTCATCGCCGACTACTGCACCGTGGACCACACCTTCCCGACCGACGACGGCAGCACCGTACGCCGCGCCGACGCCATCACCCTCGACCTGCTCAAGCAAGGCGTCCACAAACCCAACCAACCCAGCGACCTCTTCGACCCAGCCGGCCCCCTGACTCCGTCACCGCGCTGAGTAGACGCGGACATAGTCGACGTCGAAGGAGTTCGGGAATGGCGTCGTGGCGTCGGGTGGGCCGCCGCGGTCCGCGTTGGCCCAGGTGCCGCTGTTGAGGACGACGTACATGGGTTTGTCGGGGACCTGGGCGCCGGTGATGGTCGAGGTCGGTTTGCCGTCGACGGTGAAGGTGATGTGGCCGGGTGACCACAGCACGCCGTACGTGTGCCAACCGGTCGTGGGATTGAGTCCCGTCGCCCAATGGCTGTCCCACCGGACGTCGGGCCAGGTTCCCGACGCGAGGCCGCTGTGCATGCTCTCGATGGAGCCGAACCATTCGGCGACATCGATCTCCGGTGGCCAGCTGCGGTCCTGCGGAATCAGCCAGAACGCAGGCCACAAACCCTTGCCGGCCGGGAACTTCGCGCAGATCTCCCAGTACCCGTAGGTCTGGGAGAACTTGTCGTGCGAAGAGATGAACCCTTCGGTGTACTGGTACGTCCCGGCCGGATCCGTGCCGACCACCGGCTTGTTGTCGGTCACCAGCCGCAACTTCCCACCGGACAGCACGACGTTGTCGTCGACGGCATAACTCCCGTACGACGTGTTGTGGTAATGCCCTCCCGCCCGTCCGGGGAAGTCCATCACTGTGCTCCACGACCGCCGGTCCAACGCCCGGCCGCCGAACTCGTCGTGCCAACTCAACTGCATGCCAGCAGGTCGCTGCGGCGAGGACGTACACGTGGGACTCGTCGCCTGTGCCTGGGTGGGGACGCTGGTGAGGCTTGCCGCGAGCAACAACGCGGCAGCGCCGAAGATTCGTAGTCTCATCATTTGATCCCTGACGTCGAGAAGCCGCTGACGAAGCGGCGTTGCATGAACAGGAAGAGGATCAGGACGGGGAGGACGTACATCACGGCGCCGGCGGCGACCAGGTTGTTCAGCGGGAGGCCCTTGTCGTTGACGTAGCCGGTCGCCATCGCCACGGCCAGGGTCGTGCTGTCCTGGCTGAGGAACATGGCCGGGCCGACGAAGTCGCCCCAGGCGTGCGTGAAGGAGAGGATCACGCTGGCCGCGATCACCGGCCAGGACTGTGGCAGGAAGATCCGCCAGAAGATCCCGACGTACCCGCAGCCGTCGATGATCGCGGCCTCCTCCATCTCCCGTGGGATGCCGGCGAAGAACTGCCGGAACAGGAAGATCAGGAACGCGCTACCACCCAGTCCCCACGCGACCCACGGCCAGTACGTGTTGACCATGTGCAGCTTCGCGAAGATCAGGTACGTCGGGACCAGCGTGACGATCCCCGGCAACATCATCGTGGCGAGCAGCACGACGAACAGCTGCTTCTTCCCGGGAGCGGTCAACCGGGCGAACCCGAATCCGACCCACGCCGAGCTCAGCGTGGTCAACGTCGTACTGATGAACGCGATGGTCAGCGAGTTCTGCGCGGCGCCGAGGAAGTTCACACTGGTGATCGCCTCGGTGTAGTTCGCGAACCGCGGCTGCGAGGGCCACCAGGTCGGCGGGAACGACGCCATCTCGGCCGACGACTTCAGCGAGCTCGACACCAGCCACAGGATCGGGCTGATCATCACCAGGACGACAGCCAACAGCACAAGGGAAAGCGCCCACCGGTAGGTCCGGGTCATTTCGCCCCCTCCGGCTCGACGGTGTAGAAGACGGTCCGGGCGCTCACCTTGATGATCAGCAGCGTGACGAGCAGGATCACCGCGAACAGCAGCCACAACATCGCCGACGCGTAGCCGAAGCGGGACGCGCTGAAGTACTGCGCGAACACGTGGATCATGTACAGGTAGTTGCCCTGGGGCACTGCCCCGGCTCCGCTCAGCGAGCCCGACGACAACAGCAACGGCGCGAACGACTGCAGCGAGCCGATCATGCCGGTGATCACCTGGAACAGGATCACCGGCGACAGCAGCGGGATGGTGATCCTGGTGAACGACTGCCAGTACGACGCGCCGTCGACCTGCGCCGCCTCGAGCAGCTCCCGCGGAATGTCCTGCAACCCCGCCAGCGAGATGATCATCGATCCGCCGCAGCCCCACAGCACCAGGGCATACAGCACATAACGGGCGTTCGGATCCACCAGCCAGGTGATCGGGTTCGCACCGAAGGTGCTCAGGATGCCGTTCGCCGCGCCGGCGTCGCGGTCGAAGATCAACCGGAACGTCAGCGCTGCTCCGACCGGCGGGACCACGGCCGGCAGATAGATCAGCGCCCGGTACAACCCCCTCGCGCGGATCGGCTGGTTCACCATCACCGCCAGCAGCAGCCCGGCGAGGATCGACAACGGGACGGTGACGAGCGCGAACATTCCGGTCTTGGCGAGCGAGCTCAGGGTCAGCGGGTCGTGGAAGATGTCGATGTAGTTCTGGAAGCCGACGAAGTGCGTCCTGGGCGACAGGCCGTCGGAGTCCGTCAGGCTGAGCCAGAACGCGTACCCGAGCGGGAACACGGTCAGGCCGATGAACCCGAGGACCCACGGCGCGACGAACAGGTAGAAGGTGCGCGCCTTGCGCAGCGTCGGCGGCTTCTTCTTCCGGTCCGGGCGTTCCACCGCGGCCTCCGCGACGGTGGAACGCCGTACCTCGGTCGCAGCGGAGCTCACCGCAACCGCTTCTTTCCGTCCGCGAGCTGCGGGTTGATCTGCGAGTTCAGCGTGTCGGCGAACTGACCGGCCGTCATCGAGCCCTTGATTGCCTTGGGCAACTCACGGGTGATGATCGCGTTGATCGCGTCCTGCCGGACGTACGGCGTGAAGGACGTGACCGAGAAGTGCTGCTGCTCCGCCATCTGCACCTCGTAGGCCTGCTTCTGGTACGGCAGCTTCTGCGGCATCAGCTTCTGCAGCGACTTGAGCGGTGGAATGCCCCAGCCGCCGGTCGCGCGCGCCTTCGCGGGGTCGCCGGCCAGGAACCACTCCATCACCGCCCAGGCGGCGTCCTTGTTCTTGCTCGCCTTGGGCATCCACAGGCCGGTCGCGCCGAAGCACGGGCTGACCCGCCGGCCGGTGTCGAACTGCGGCGCCGGCGCGAAGCCGGCCACCTTGGCGGACTTGGGGTCGCCGGCGAACAGGCCGCCGAGCCAGTAGCCGCTGAGCGTGGTCGCCATCCGGCCGGCCTGGAAGGTCGGGCCGTCCCAGCCGTTCGGATCGGGGTTCAGCACGGTCGGCCCGATCCCCGCCTTCGCGTAGTCCAGGTACCAGCTGAGCGCGCGCTGCGCCTCTGAGCTGCTGAAGTCGACCGACGCCAGGTCGTCGGACGTCAGCTTCCCTCCGGCCAGGTCGGTCAGCCAGGTCAGCTGCGTGAACAGGCCCAAGCCGTTCGGATTCAGGCCGTAGACACTGACCTTGGCGCCCTGCCGCTTCACCAGCCGCTTGCCCTCTTCGAGCAGGTCGTCGAGCAGCAGCGGCGTCGTCGCACTCGGATGGGTCACCTTCGCCGCGTCGTACAGCGCGCTGTTGAACCAGATCGTGCAGTCCTGCGAGTAGTCCTTCGCGAAGCCGTACCGCGGGCCACTGCCCTGCTTCTCACCGTCGTACCGCCAGAGGTCGTTGACCGGGTCGATGTCGTCGGCCTTGATCAGCGTGCTCTTCGCGAAGTACGGATCCAGGTTCTCCGCCACCTGCCTGGCCACCAGGTACGGCGTGTCCGTCGCGCCCATGCCCCGGACCACGTCCGGCGGGTTGCCGCTGGCGAGCATCGCGGTCAGCTTGGTCAGGTCGTACTCGACGGTCTTCACGGTGAGGCCGAGCGCCTGCGAGGCCGCCTTCGCCTCCTTCGGGCCGAACTCGCCCGACTGCGACATGACGGTCACAGTGCCCTTGGCGGCCGAGCCCGTGCCGGGGGCGGCGGCTGGGGTGTTCGTGGAGGACGCGGGTGAGCAGCCCACCGCCAGCGCACCGCCGGCGGCCGCGCTGCCGAGCGCCAGGAACCGGCGGCGGGAGAGCCCTGCGTTCGTTGTGGTCATGGCCAGCCTCTCAATCGGATGTTTCTGGGTCGAACAGCCGGCAGACCGGGCCGGAGGAGGGGCCGGCCCGGTCCGCCAGGGCTTCGCTGTCGTCTTCAGGTCGGTAGCCCAGCTCGTGCCGGGCGGAGGTGATGTCCCAGTAGTTGCGGGTGTTCGCGGAGACGCCGAAGTGCGCGCCGTACCGCTCCCGCGACTGCAGGGCGGCGAGCATCAGCCGGCCGGCGTCGTCGTCGGACAGCCACTGCCCGAGGTAGCGGCGTTCGGCCGGCGGCCAACCGGTCAGGCCGAGACGCAGGCAGGTGACCGATGCGCCGGTGCGCTCGGCATGTGTCCGGCCGAGCGCCTCCAGGACGACCTTGCCCAGTCCGTACGGACAGCACGGGCGCGGGTCGAGCCGTGGATCGACAGGCCAGTACTGCGGCCGGTTGTACTCACCCAACGCGTGCAGCGAGCTGGCCAGCACCAGCTTCGGTACGGCGTGCGCCGCAGCGGCCTCGAGCACGACCTGGGTCGTCCACACGTTGGCGGCGTACACGCTGTCCCACGTTTGCCAGGGACTGCTGTTCCCCGCCAGGTGCAGGACTGCGTCCGCTCCGGCCAAGGCGTCGCGGGCCTCCTCGGGATCACCCAGGTCGGCCTGCACCAGCCCGGCGGTTCGCTGCGCCCGTACGGCGCTGTCGATCAGCCGCACCCGGTAGTGCTTGCGCAGCCACGGCAGCACCACCGTGGCGACGCGCCCCAGCCCGCCGGTCACCACCACCAGCGGCGCATTGCTCAGCTCAGCGTCCATGTCGTTCTTCCGGTCGCCGGGCCCGGGGCGATCCCCGAGCTGTGGCAGGAATTGTTCGAGCACTTCGCGGTTTGTGTCAAGAGTGTGAACGCAGTTTGTCAGTTTTGTTGACGGCGGTTCGGAGTTCGTCAATACTTTTCGACGTGGCTGCCAAGGACACCGGATCTCTGCGAGCGCTGCGGCGCACCAACTCCGAACGGATGCTGTCCGCGCTGATGGAGCACGGAGCACTGCACCGCGCGGAGCTGGCGCGGATCTGCGGTGTGTCCCGGACGACGGTGTCGACGATCGTGGCCGACCTGATCACCGGCGGCGTGGTGATCGAAGTGGTCGGCGACCAGGTCGCCCGGGCCGGTATCGACGCGTCCGAGGTCGACGGCCGGGCCCGCGGTTTCCTGCGCGCCAACCCGGCGGCCGGCGCGGCCGCCGGCCTCGACTTCACGCTCGAGCGCGTCTGGTGCCACCTCACCGATCTGTCCGGCGCGACCCTGGCCAGCGACGGGGTCCGTGTGGGTCGGGACACCCCGTGGCAGGAGCGGCTTGCGGCCGGGATCGAGCTGCTCGACGGCCTGCTGGAGCAGACCGGTCGCGGTCGCGACAACCTGGTCGGCGTCGCGATCGGCGTGCCCGGGCCGATCGACCTGCAGACCGGTGTGGTCGGTCCGTCGCTCCCGGGACAGGCCTGGGCCGGGGTGAATGTCGCGGCGGAGTTCGGCCGGCGTCTCGACGTACCGGTGCTGGTGGAGAACAACACGCGGCTGGAGGCGGTGGCCGAGTTCACCTGGGGTGCGGGGCGGGATGTCCGCGACGTGCTGTATCTCGGGCTGTCGACCGGAATCGGGTCCGGACTGCTTGTCGACGGCAACCTTCATCACGGCGGCGCGCGCGGTGGCGGCGGCGAGATCGGCCACCTGTCCGCGGACTCGAACGGCGCGGCCTGTCCGTGCGGGAACCGCGGCTGCCTGGTGCAGTACGCGTCGCTGCAGGCCGTCCTCGCGGCTCTCGCGCCGGTGCTCGGTGAAGACGCCGGCCTCGACGAGCTGCTCGCAGCCGCCGCCGACGGTCAGCCGGAAACCTTGCAGGTGCTGCGGGAAGCCGGCGATTTGACCGGTCGGGTGCTCGCGAACATCTGCAACCTGCTGAACCCGGAGCGGATCATCGTCGGCGGCGAGCTCGCGCGGGCGGGCGATCTGATCCTGGATCCGATCCGCGCCACCCTGCGCCGTACGGCGATGTCACTCACGCGCGACGTCGACGTCGTCGCCGCCGAGCTCGACCTCGGCGCCCGCGCCGGTGCGTCCGGCGCCGCTGCCCTGGTGCTCCGCCAGACCGACCAACTGGTCGCCGCGCTCCTGTCCGCTCCTGACCGGCAACCGAATGAGGCAGTGTGAAGATCGTCGGATACGAGACGTTCCTGGTGGCGCCGCGGTGGCAGTTCCTGCGGATCGACACCGACGAAGGGATCAGCGGGTGGGGGGAACCGATCGTCGAGGGACGTGCCGAGGCCGTCCAGGGCGCGGTCGCGGCCCTGATGGAGTACCTGGTCGGCGCGGATCCGCTGCGGATCGAGGAGCACTGGCAGGTGATGGCGAAGGGCGGCTTCTACCGCGGCGGTCCGGTGCTGTCGAGTGCGCTGGCCGGGATCGACCAGGCGCTGTGGGACATCAAGGGCCGCTACCACGAGGTCCCGGTGCACGAGTTGCTCGGCGGACCGGTCCGGGAGCGGGCGCGCGTCTACACCTGGGTCCACGGCCGCGACAACGCGCAGCTCGTCGACGAGGCCAAAGCCAAGGTGGAGAAGGGATTCACGGCCCTCAAGCTCAACCTGTCCGAGGCGCTGCCCCCGATCCCGTCGCCCGCTCAGCTCCACGCCGCGGTGAGCCGCGTCGAGGCACTGCGCGGTGCCCTCGGCGACGGCGTCGACATCGCACTCGATTTCCACGGCCGGTTCAGTACGGCGGCGACGCGGCAGATCCTGCCCCTGCTCGAGCCGCTGCTGCCGATGTTCGTCGAGGAGCCGGTGCTGCCGGAGTTCGCCCGCGACCTGCGCCGGATCACCGAATCGACCAGCATCCCGATCGCGACCGGCGAGCGGCTGTTCTCCCGCTGGGACTTCCGCGACGTGCTGACCACCGGCATCGCGGTCGCCCAGCCGGACATCTCGCACGCCGGCGGCATCTCCGAAGTGCGCCGGATCGCCGCCATGGCCGAGGCGTACGACGTGAGCGTCGCGCCGCACTGCCCGCTCGGGCCGATCACGCTGGCCGCAAGCCTGCAACTCGACTTCGCGATCCCGAACTTCCTGATCCAGGAACAGAGCCTCGGCATCGAGTACGGCGGCGGCAACGCGCTGCTCGACTACCTGGTGGATCCGGACGTGTTCGCGTTCACCGACGGGCATGTGCAACGCCCGAAGGGTCCCGGCCTGGGCATCGAGGTCGACGAGGACGTCGTACGCGCTGCGGCCGCGGAGCCGCACCGCTGGCGGTCGCCCGTGCTGCGGCACGACGACGGATCCTTCGCGGAATGGTGAGTGCGCCGACCCCGCCGATGGGGTGGAACAGCTGGGACTGCTTCGGTACGACGGTCACCGAGGCCGAGGTGCTCGCGAACGCGCAGGTGATGCACGACCAGTTGCTGCCGTTCGGGTGGGACACCGTGGTCGTGGACATCGCCTGGTACGACCCGACCGCCCGCTCGCACGGCTACAACGAGAACGCGCCGGTCGTCCTGGACGACTACGGCCGCCAACTGCCGGCGCCGCTGCGATTCCCCTCAGCCGCGGGCGGCGCCGGCTTCAAGCCGTTGGCCGCGAAGGTGCACGAGCTCGGACTGAAGTTCGGGCTGCACATCATGCGCGGCATCCCGCGGCGGGCGGTCGAGCTCGACCTGCCGGTGTACGGGACGCACTGGACGGCGCGGGAGATCGCGGACCCCGATCACGTCTGCGCGTGGAACCCGGACAATCTCGGACTGAACCACGATCATCCCGGCGCGCAGGCGTACTACGACGCCCAGGTCGCGCAGTTCGCCGAGTGGGGTGTGGACTTCGTGAAGGCGGACGACATGCTCGCGCCGTACCACGATCGCGAGATCGCGGCGTACGCGCAGGCGATCGCGCGGAGCGGTCGGGACATCGTGCTGTCCTTGTCGCCCGGCACCCGGTTGTCGACGCATCATGTCGAGCATCTGCGGGCCAACGCGCAGCTGTGGCGGATCTCCGACGACCTGTGGGACCGGTGGGAGGACGTGCACGCGCAGTTCGCGCGACTGGCCCGGTGGGCGCCGTTCCAGCAGGCCGGCGGCTGGGCGGACGCGGACATGCTGCCCCTCGGTCACATCGGCATCCGCGCCGAACGCGGCGACGACCGCGACAGCCGCCTCACCGTCGACGAACAGAAGACCCTGCTCACGCTCTGGGTGATGGCCCGCTCCCCACTGATGATGGGCGGCGACCTTCCCACCACGTCCCCGGAAACCCTTGCCCTGTTGAAGAACCCGGCCCTCGCCGAGGTCCTCACCACCTCGTACGACGGCCGCGAGGTTATCCGCGAACCAGTCGACGACGGCGAACTGATCGTCTGGACCGCCCGGGGCCAGAACTGCTCCTACGCAGCAATCTTCTGGACCGGCTCCACCCCACGCGAGGTGACAATCCCCCTGGCATCCCTCGCCGCCGAGGGCGCACCACGCGACCTCTGGGGCGATTCAGTTACCGATGAGGTCCCGGCCCACGGCGTGCGCTGGCTGAAATTCAGCTGACCACCCCAGCCGAGGATCCAAGCTCCGGGTCTTCATATTCAAGGGGCTATCCGGCTCTTGTGACGGATGTGTGGGCGGTGACTGGTGCGCGGAGGCCGGGGCCGGGGCTCGCGGGGGCTTGAACAGGTTGCTGCGTGTCTCCTGTCACCAGTTCCTGTCCGAGGCCACCAGTTCCTGTCTCCGGACCATCGTCGCCGTACCAGCCGCCGGCCAGGCGGCTCGCCCACGCGGCACGGAGCCGAGTACGGAGGATCCATGCCCGATCCGCGCTCCCAAGAGCGGGGAAACAAATGTGCACATCGCGACGATTTCTTTCCCCGCAACGACAGCTCACACTCTCCGGGGCTCCGAAGAACCGGGGAACCGGGGAACTGGGGAACCGGGGAACTGGGGAACTGGGGAACTGGGGAACGGGGGAACTGGGGAACTGGGGAACTGGGGAGGATGTTCTGCCCTGATCGGGCAGGAATGCTCCCCACTCACCTCAGTCCCGCTCGGCCCCGGTGCGAGGAAGCAGGTAGTACACCTATACGTCCTGTCGAACTGCGGTTCTCCGGCGGACTGCAGCTACCTGTGCGCGGTCAGCCCATTGCCGGGGCAAGAGAGACCTTCCGGGTACTGCGGACAGGGAATATCAGGTGCGAGCCCACCAGAACCTGTCACACGGCCCCACAGTTCCCCCACGCATCGGAGAGGAGAGCCGGTTCTCCCTTGCAATGAACGCCATCGGGGGCGCCGGAGCGGCTGCCTCCTTCGGACCAGGAGTCAGTCCACTGCTCTGGTCAACCAACGGGAGATCGGCGCGTCGCCGAGTTCGTCGAGGGTGTTGATCCAGCGGGCTTCGGCGATCTCGGGTGACAGTCTGAGTGGGTGCGCGGTGGCGACCGCGGTGAGGATCGTCAGAGTGTCGTGCTTGCCTTCCAGAGTGGTGACGGTGGTGTCCACCACGGTGAAGGCTTCGGGCGGTACGGCGAGGCCTAGTTCCTCGTGGATCTCGCGGGCGGCCGCTTGGGCTGGAGTTTCGCGAGGCGGTTTGTAACCGCCGCCCGGTAGTGCCCAGCGGCGGGTGTCGGCGTACGAGTGGCGGACGACCAGGAAGCGGCCGTCCGCCTGACGAACCAGGGCTTTGACGCCGAACGTCGTTGGTTTGCGGATTCGGAACCAGAGTTGGGCGAACGGCGAGCCCGCACGTAGCAGGAGGGCGCGGAAGCGCATCAACGCGGGGGCATGCGGAGGGCGCCGTCGAGGCGGATGACCTCGCCGTTCAGGAGTTGGTTGTCGACGATGTGGCGGACCAGGGCGGCGTACTCGGACGGCTTGCCGAGGCGGGACGGGTGTGGGACCTGCTGCTCGAGGGCCGTGCGGGTCTCCTCGGGGAGGCCGGCGAGCATCGGGGTCTCCATGGTGCCGGGCGCGATCGTGACGACCCGGATGCCCTTGTCGGCGAGGTCGCGCGCGGCGGTCAGCGTGAGCGCGACGATGCCGCCCTTGCTGGACGCGTACGCCGCCTGCCCGACCTGACCGTCGTACGCCGCGATCGACGCGGTCATCACCACGACGCCGCGGTCGCCGTCCGCGGCCGGTTCGGAGGCGATCATCCGCTCGGCGGCCAGCCGGAGCACGTTGAAGGTGCCGATCAGGTTGATCTCGATCACCTGCCGGAACGTGGCCAGCGGCAACGGACCCTTCCGTCCGACGACCCGGCCGGGAGTCGCGACGCCGGCGCAGTTCACCACCACCCGCAGCGTGCCCAGCGCCTCGGCCGCGTCGAGCGCCGCGGTCACCGCGGTCTCGTCGGTGACGTCGGTCGGCGCGAACACCACGCGATCACCCAGCTCGTCCGCGACCGCCTTGCCCGCGGACGACGGCAGGTCGACGATCACGACACCCAGCCCGTCCGCAGCCAACCGCCGTACGGTCGCCTCTCCGAGCCCGGAACCACCACCGGTGACCAGAGCGACATCGGACGGGCCAAACTTCATGTAGCACTCCTGAGCAGGTCGCGGCTGATCACGAGCCGCTGGATCTGGTTCGTACCTTCGAAGATCTGGGTCACCTTGGCCTCGCGCATGTACCGCTCGGCCGGGAACTCCCGGGTGTAACCGTACCCACCGAGCACCTGCACGGCGTCGGTGGTGACCTTCATCGCCGCGTCCGTGCAGACCAGCTTCGCGATCGCGGCCTCCCGGACGAACGTCCGGCCCAGGTCACGGCGGCGCGCGGCGTGCAGGTACGTCGCCCGCCCGGACTCGACCGCGGCGGCCATGTCGGCGAGCAGGAACTGGATGCCCTGGAAGTCCGCGATCGACTGCCCGAACTGCTGCCGCTCCTTCGCGTACGCCGTGGCGAGGTCGAGGGCCGCCTGCGCCAGGCCGACCGCGCAGGCCGCGATCCCGAGCCGGCCGGAGTCGAGCGCGGATAGCGCGATCCGCATCCCGTCGCCCTCGGAACCGATCAGGTCGGCGGCCGGCACCCGGACGTCGTCGTAGTTCACCAGCGTGGTCGTCGACCCGGTCAGCCCCATCTTCCGCTCCGGCGCACCGAAGCTCAGCCCCTCGGCCGCGGCGGGCACATGGAACGCTGAGATGCCGTGCGTCCGGCTGTCGGAGGTCCGGGCAAAGGTGGTGTAGAAGTCGGCGTGCGAGCCGTGGCTGATCCACGCCTTCGTCCCGTTCAGGACGTACGAGTCGCCGTCGCGGACTGCCCGCGTGGTCATCCCGGTGATGTCGGAGCCGGCCTGCGGCTCGGACAGTGCATAAGCCCCGAGGAACTCGCCGCCGATCATGTCCGGCAGCAGCCGGTCCTTCTGCTCGTCACTCCCGAACGTCGCCAGGCCGTAGCTGGTCATCGTGTGCACCGAGACGCCGACGCCGACCGACATCCAGGCGGCGGCGATCTCCTCCAGCATCTGCAGGTACACCTCGTACGGCTGCTCGGCGCCGCCGTACTGCTCCGGATAGGGCAGGCCGAGCAGGCCCGCCTTGCCGAGGGTCCGGAACGCGTCCCGCGGGAAGGTCTCGCTCTCCTCCGCCTGCGCGGCGTGCGGAGCGAGCTCGTGCTCGCACAGGTCCCGGACCAGGGCGAGCAGATCAATGGATTCGTCAGTAGGCAGGAGACGATCGACAGCCATCAGGCACCTCTCTCAACAGCTGACGAAATGATACTAGTAACGATACTGAAGCACGCAACTCAGTATCGTTCTATGCTGTCTCGATATGACAACAGTCGTTCCCGGGCGGCGGACCCGCCGGCAGTCCGAGCTGCTCGACCGGCTCCTGTCCTTGTTCCTCGAGCAGGGGTTCAGCCGGTTCACCCTGGACGACCTGGCCGCCGAGCTGCGCTGCAGCAAGACGACCCTGTACGCGCTGGCGCCGAGCAAGGAGCAGCTCGCCGTCGAGGTGGTGAAGCACTACTTCAAGAACGCCACCGCCCAGGTGGAGTCCGCGGTGGCTCGGCAGACCCGGCACGACCGGCGGATCGCGGCGTACCTGAACGCGGTCGCGGACGCGCTGCGGCCGGCCAGCCGGACCTTCCTCGACGACGTGGCGACGTTCGCGCCGGCCCGGTCGGTGTACGAGCGGAACACGCGGATCGCCGCCGAGCGGGTCCGGACGCTGATCGAGGACGGCATCAACAACAAGATGTTCCGGCAGGTCGACATCGCGTTCGCGGCCGAGATGATCGCGCACACCATGCAGGCGATCCAGCGCGGCGACATCGCCCGGCGGACCGGGCTGAACGACGCCGAGGCGTACCGCGAACTGGCCTCGTTCGTCCTGCACTCCCTGCGGCTCGACTGAACCACCCGGCCCCTTAGGGTGGGGACCCGTCCTCTTGCTGCCACACCGCGCATCAGAGCCGAACGCCCCGGAAGGCTGATGGATATGAAGACTCTCCGACGAACTGCGGCCATGGTGGCGGCCGCCGCTCTCGCCCTCACCGCCGCTGTGCCGGCCGGGGCTGATCCGGTGAAGCCGCCCCGTCTGTCCGCCAAGGCGATCACCGCGACGTTGAACGACCAGATCCACACTCCCGGTACGGCGTGGATGACGCAGCCGGACGGCACCGTGCTGGTGTCGTACGACCCGACGGTCACCGGCACGAAGCTGACCAAGCTGACCGGCCTGACCAAGCAGCTCGGGACGAACGTCAAGCTCGAGAAGCTGCCCGGCAAGCTGCAGAAGTACATCAGCGGCGGCATGGCGACGTACGGCGGCGAGTACAAGTGCAGCGTCGGCTTCAATGTGCAGCGACGCGGCAAGTACTACTTCCTCACTGCCGGTCACTGCGGTGTCGACGCGGCCCGCTGGTACCAGGACCCGGCCCACAAGGTGTTCACGGGCGCGGTGCACCACGCCAGCTACCCGTGGAACGACTACGCCCTGGTCGTCTACCGCACCGACATCCCGCTGAAGGTGCCGGGCGGCAGCGTGTACCTGTACAACGGGCGCTCGCAGGACATCACCACGGCGATGAATCCGGGCCTCAACCAGCTGGTCTACCGCTCCGGCGCCACCAGCGGCCTGCACAGCGGTCGCGTGACCGGGCTGAACTCGGTCGTGAACTACGGCGACGGGCGTGTGGCCGGCCTGATCCGGACCAGCGTGTGCGCGGAGCCGGGTGACTCGGGCGGTCCGCTGTTCTACCGGCAGTATGCGTTCGGTCTGACCTCCGGTGGTTCGGGCGACTGCACCTCGGGCGGCGTGACCTACTTCCAGCCGGTCGTGGAAGCCCTCAACGTGTACGGGGTCTCCATCTACTGAGCGGAGGTTTCCCCTACGCTCCGAACTTGTCTGAATACTCACGGAGATTATGGGTAGGACTCGTCACGGTTGAAGTCAAGGACGCCCCGCCCCGAAGGCGTCCTCATCGTGAGGAGGCTGAAACCGTGAACATGTCCCCATTCCGCCGTACCACCGCACTCCTGGCCGCGGCCGGGCTTGCTGCCGCCGGACTTCTGGCAACGCAGGCCTCGGCCGCACCGGTCAACCCGTCCACCCTGTCCGCCGCCGCGATCTCGTCCGCACTGGCCGAGAACGCGACGATCCCGGGTACGGCGTGGCAGACCGACCCGGACGGCCGGATCATCGTGTCGTACGACGAAACCGTCACCGGCACGAAGCTGTCGAAGTTGACCGGTGTCACCAAGCAGTACGGCGACCGGATCAAGCTCGAGAAGCTGTCCGGCAAGCTGACGAAGTACATCGCCGGCGGCGACGCCATCTACGGCGGGCAGTACCGCTGCTCGCTCGGCTTCAACGTGCGCAGCGGCACCACGTACTACTTCCTGACCGCAGGACACTGCGGGAACATCGCATCCAGCTGGTACTCGAACTCCAGCAAGACCACGCTGCTCGGCACGACGTACGGGTCGAGCTTCCCGGGTAACGACTACGCGATCGTGAAGTACAGCACGTCGTACACGAACCACCCCGGGACCGTGGACCTCTACAACGGTTCCTCGCAGGACATCACGACCGCCGGCAACGCCTCCGTGGGGCAGGCGGTCAAGCGCAGTGGTAGCACGACCGGTGTGCACAGCGGTTCGGTCACCGCGACGAACGCCACGGTGAACTACGCCGAGGGTTCGGTCTCCGGCCTGATCAGGACCAACGTCTGCGCCGAAGGCGGCGACTCCGGCGGCGCGCTGTTCGCCGGCTCGGTGGCCCTCGGACTCACCTCCGGCGGCTCCGGCAACTGCTCCTCCGGCGGCACCACCTACTTCCAGCCCGTCACCGAAGTACTCTCCCGCTACGGCGTGAGCGTCTACTGATCCAGACATGACTGTGGGGCCGGGGAGATTTCCCCGGCCCCACACTCGTGTTCAGCTCGCGCGGCGGCGGGAGATTTCGTAGAGGGTGACGCCGGCGGCGATGCCGGCGTTGAGGGACTCGGTGGCGCTGGTCATCGGGATCGAGACGATCAGGTCGCAGTTCTCGCGGACCAGACGGGCCAGGCCCTTACCCTCGGAGCCGATCACCAGGACGATCGGCTCGGTGGCGGCTTCGAAGGACGGGAGGTCCACGGCGCCGTCCATGTCGAGGCCGATGACCAGGAGGCCGGCGTCCTTGTAGGACTTGAGCGCCCGGTTGAGGTTGCCCGCGCGGGCGACCGGAATCCGGGCCGCGGCGCCGGCCGACGTCTTCCAGGCCGAGGCCGACATCGACGCCGTACGGCGTTCCGGTACTACGACACCGTGCGCCCCGAAGGCCGCGGCCGACCGCGTGATCGCGCCGAGGTTGCGGGGATCGGTCACGCCGTCGAGCGCGACGATCAGCGGCACCTCACCGGCCGCGTGCGCCCGGTCGAGCAGGTCGTCGGGGTGCGCGTACTCGTACGGCGGGATCTGCAGCGCGACGCCCTGGTGCGAGCCGCCCGCGGTGACCCGGTCGAGCTCCGCGCGCGGCACCTCGAGCACCGACACCCCGGTCTCGACCGCGACCAGCAAGGCCTCGCGCAGCCGGGCGTCACGCTCGGTGCCCTCGGCAACGTGCAGTGCTGCGGCGGGTACGCCGGCCCGCAGCGCCTCGACCACCGGGTTCCGCCCGTACACCCACTCGACCGCGGAGTCGTTGTCCTTGCGCGCCGGGCGGCGGGTACGCTCGCGATCCTTGGCCCGCTCGGCCGCCTTCGCCCGCTTGTGTGCCGGGTGCTTGACCCGGTCCACGGCCTTCGGCGTCGGCCCCTTGCCCTCGAGTCCGCGGCGGACCCGGCCGCCGGACCCGGCCGTCGGGTTCCCCCGCGGCTTCTTCCGGATGGCGCCCTTGCGCTGGCTGTTGCCTGGCACGTCAGTTTCCCTCGTCAGTCGTAGTTGTCGCGAGAGCCCAACGGGGCCCTTGCGGAGTGTCCTCGACGACGACGCCGAGCGCCTTCAACCGGTCGCGGACGTCGTCCGCGGCGGCGTAATCCTTGCGTGCACGTGCGGCCTGCCGCTGCTCGAGCAGCGCCTTCACCAGGCCGTCGACCACCTCGGTGAGCTCGTCGCTGCCGCCGGCCCGCGACACCCACGGCTCGGCCAGCGGGTCCAGCCCGAGCACGCCGAGCATCCCGCGCACCGACGCCAGCACCTCGCGCAGCGCCTCCGAGTCTCCGTCGGCCACCAGCTTGTTGCCGTCGCGCACGGTGTTGTGCAGTACGGCGATCGCGGCCGGCGTACCCAGGTCGTCGTCCATCGCGGCCACGAAGTCACCCGGCAGCTCGGCGTCCGGCTCGACGCCACCGGTCACCTCGGCGGCCCGGGTCACGAAGCCCTCGATCCGCTGGAAGCTTTTCGCCGCCTCGTCGAGCGCCTCGAACGAGAACTCGACGACCGAGCGGTAGTGCGACTGCACCAGGTAGTACCGCAGCTCGATCGGGCGGACCCGCTCGACCACGTTCCGCACGACGGCGCTGTTGCCCATCGACTTCGACATCTTCTCGCCGGCCGTGGTGACGAGCGCGTTGTGCATCCAGAACCGGGCGAACTTCTGCCCGACCGCGGTCGACTGGGCCAGCTCGTTCTCGTGGTGCGGGAACCGCAGGTCCAGCCCGCCGCCGTGGATGTCGAACTCGTCGCCGAGGTATTTGCCCGCCATCGCCGAGCACTCGATGTGCCAGCCCGGGCGGCCGCGACCCCACGGGGCCGGCCAGGACGCCGTCCGCGGTGTCGCCTCGGTGTAGCCCTTCCAGAGGGCGAAGTCGCGCGGATCCCGCTTGCCGCGCGGGTCCGCGTCCTCGGCGGCCTCCATGTCGTCGATCCGCTGGTGCGACAGCGCGCCGTACGCCGGCCAGGACTTCACGTCGAAGTAGACGTCGCCGGACCCGTCCGGCGCGACGTACGCGTGCCCGCGCTCGATCAGGTCGGCGATCATCTCGAGCATCTCCGGGATGTGCCCGGTGGCGCGCGGCTCGTACGTCGGGGGGCGGCAGCCGAGCACGTCGTACGCCCAGTGCAACTCGCGCTCGAACTCGTAGGCGTGCGCCCACCACGGGATGCCGCGTTCGGCCGACTTCGTGAGGATCTTGTCCTCGATGTCGGTGACGTTCGCGATCACGGTGACCTCGTAGCCGGACCGCTCCAGCCAGCGCCGCAGGACGTCGAAGACCACTTCCTTGTAGATGTGCCCGACATGCGGGGCACCCTGCACCGTCAGCCCACAGTGGTAGATCCCGACCTTGCCCGGATGGACCGGCTCGAAATCACGCACTGCTGCTGTTGCGGTGTCGTACAAGCGAAGTGTCACCGGTCAAGGGTAACGGGAGGTGACGCCGGTAAATAATCACCGAACAAACCGGGGCAAGGGTTGGTTCTTGCCGGATGCGGGTAAGACCATCGCCGAGCGCTCTGTCCGCCCCTCATCGCTCTGGAGGAAACCGTGAAGTCCGCCCTTTTCACGGGTGCCGCCGTCGCTCTTGGCCTGATCCTGGCCTCGACCGGCTCCGCCCAAGCAAGCAGCACTCCCCAGCCCACCGCACAGGCCCGCCAGCACGGCATCGACAAGGCCGGCGACGCCTACATGGGCTGGACGCAGAACACGACCACCACCAGCAGTGCCGCCGCGCCCGCCGACATGGGGATCACGGCGACCGTCGAAGGCATCGACGTGTCCAGTCACCAGGGCAACGTCGACTGGGCCTACTGGTGGGGCCAAGGCAAGCGGTTCGCGTATGTGAAGGCCACCGAAGGCACGTCGTACAAGAATCCGTACTTCGCCCAGCAGTACAACGGGTCCTACAACGTCGGCATGGTCCGTGGTGCGTACCACTTCGCGCTGCCGAACAACTCCAGCGGCGCGACGCAGGCGAACTACTTCGCCAGCAGTGGTGGCGGCTGGTCCAGGGACGGCAAGACGCTGCCGGGTGCGCTCGACATCGAGTACAACCCGTACGGCGCGACCTGCTACGGACTGAGCCAGTCCGCGATGGTCAGCTGGATCCGGGACTTCGTCAACACCTACAAGTCCCGCACCGGACGCGACGCGGTGATCTACACCAACTACAACTGGTGGAGCACCTGCACCGGTAACAGCACCGCGTTCAACTCGACCAACCCGCTCTGGGTCGCGCGCTACTCCTCCACCGTGGGCACGCTGCCAGGCGCTTGGCCGTTCTACACGTTCTGGCAGTTCACCTCGTCGCCCATCGACCAGAGCCACTTCAACGGCGACATGTCCCGACTGACGGCGCTCGCGAACGGGTAAATCTGTTGCCGCGGTCGCATAGTCTCGATCGGTGAGCTACTCGCTGCCGATCGAGACCGACCGCCTGACCCTTCGACGCTACGTCGAGAACGACTACGACGACCTGCTGAAACTGCAGTCGAACCCTGACGTCACACGTTTTCTGCTGTACGACGTGCGGACGCCGGAGCAGGTCAAGGAGGCCCTCACCGGCCGGTTGGCCGATGTCCCGATGGACAGCGACGGTCAAGCGCTCACCGTCGCGGTGGTCCTGCGGGACACCGGTCAGCACCTGGGTGAGGTGACGCTGTTCATGAACAACGTCGAGCACCGCACCGGCGAGCTCGGGTACGTCTTCCACCCGGAGTCGCACGGCCACGGGTACGCCGCCGAAGCGTCGGTCGAACTGCTGCGGCTCGGGTTCGAGGAGCTCGGCCTGCACCGGATCATCGCGCGGCTGGACGCCCGCAACACCGGCTCGGTGAAGCTGCTGGAGCGGCTCGGTCTGCGGCAGGAAGCGCACTTCGTGCTGAACGAGTACCTCAAGGGCGAATGGACCGACGAACTGGTTTTCGCCATGCTGTACAGCGAATGGGAGCTCCGTAACTCATAGAAGATGGGCTCGTAAGTTTTTGCCGCGGCACGCCGTCTTGATGACAGCAACTGTCGTCCGGTCTACCGTCTGAGTATGACTTCCGCCCGTTCTGTTACCGCGCTGCTTCTCGGTGTGGTTGTGCTCAGCGCCGGCAGCTTGCCGAGCGAAGCCGTGAAGGTCGCACCGGCACGGCAGATCGCCTATCGCACGTGGACGTCGAACGCCGACTTCCTGGCCGGCCAGCAGTTCGGCACCACGGTCGCCGACGGCGCCCTGACATTCGGTACGTCGGCCGGCACCATGTCGTACGTCGACCCGTTCGGCGACGGCACCGCCAAGTCCTACGACCAGACCAGTTGGGTCTCGCCGCATGTCAGCACCGGCTTCGGGCTGACCGAGCTGGTCGCCTCCTGGAACGCGACCACCCCACCGGGGACCTGGGTCGAGGTCTCGATGGCAGGTACGACGAACCTCGGCACGGCCACCAAGTGGTACGTGCTCGGTCGCTGGTCCGGTGGCGACGACACCGCGGCCGGCGACATCCACCGGACCTCGGTCCCCAGCCAGGGCGATGCCAACGGATCCGTTGCCGTCGACACCTTCCAGTCCGCCACAGGTCAATGGCTCGACCGCTGGCAACTCAAGGTCACCCTGTACCGGCTGAGCGGTACGACGCAGTCGCCCGTGGTCCGGTCCGTCGGCGCGATGGCCTCCCGGCTGCCGTCCGACAAGAAGGTTGCCGTCAGCCCCCTCGGCGGCGCGGAAGGCATCGTCCTCGACGTACCGAGGTACTCGCAGGAGACGCATATCGGGCAGTACCCGCAGTGGGACGGCGGCGGTGAGGCGTGGTGCTCGGCGACGTCGACCGCGATGGTGCTCGACTACTGGGGTGCCGGGCCGACCGCGGCCGAAACCGCGTGGGTGGATCCGTCCTACTCCGATCCGCAGGTGGACCACTCGGCACGGTCCGTCTTCGACTACGCGTACGACGGCGCGGGCAACTGGCCGTTCAACACGGCGTACGCCGGGACCCGCGGGCTCGACGCCTTCGTCACGCGGTTGCGGTCGCTGACCGAGGCTGAACAGTTCATCAAGGCCGGCATCCCACTGGTCGCGTCGCTGTCGTTCAAGAAGAGCGAACTACCCGGTGCGGGCTACGGGACCAACGGGCACCTGATGGTGATCGTCGGGTTCGACCAGAACGGCAACGTGGTCGTCAACGACCCTGCCTCCCACCTGATCGCGAGTAACGACCAGGTGCGGACGACGTACGACCGGGAGGCGTTCGAGAACGCGTGGGTGCCGCACTCCGGCGGGCTCGTCTACGTGATCCACCCCGAGGGCACACCGTTGCCGGCGCCAACGGATCCGCAGCACAACTGGTGACAGACGACAGGGCCCGCCACGCCGGGGCGGCGTGGCGGGCCCTGTTCTGTAAACCTCAGCGGGCGAAAAGTGCGCCTGTCAGGTTGGTGGTGAGGTTGCGGAGCGAGTCCGGCAGGTACTGCAGGTGCCAGCCGCTCGGGCCGCGGTACCAGGTGAAGCCCTCGTCCGCTTCGTCCGGCGTGGAGTCGGTCGCGACCAGTGCGTCGATCCAGCGCTCCGAGCCGCCGAGTACGACGGCGTACGGCAGAGCGCGGGAGCAGAGCTCGGCGTGCTGGTCGGTCGGCAGCTCGCTGACGTCCATCTCCAGCAGCTCACCGCGGATCGCGGCGACCTGGCCGAGCACACGGCCGGCGGCCGGGGCCTTGGCCGGCATGTAGCGGCCGACCACGAGCAGACCGACACCGACCAGCGTGATCGCGAGGCCCAGCAGGCCCCAGGTCGACAACAGGGCCAGCAGGACGGTCGCGATGACACCGACCACGGTGGTCACGATGCCGATCGTTGCCCACAGCGACCGCGTGCGGTCCGGGCGCTCGGTGAACCAGCCGCGCTTGACGACACCGTCGTACAGGGCGTCCTGGACCTGGGCGAGGTTCGCCCGGACCTGCTTGCCGAGCTCGGAGACCAGCACCGAGTCGGCGTCGCCGAAGATCGCGCGGATCAGGACGTTCTCGTACCGCTGCAGTTCCTCGGCGGGAGCGTTCGAGACCCGGCGCAGTTCCCAGTCCGGCCGCGCGAACTCGGTGCTGTGCTCGAGCTCGACGATCTGGATGTGACCGCGGACGGCCAGGTCGATGATCGTCGCGGTCACGTCGACCGGGTCGATCCGCTCGTCGATCAGCGTGCCGACCTCACCGGGCCGCAGGTCGGACGGCGGCGTGAAGTCGATCCGGGTGTCGGTACCGAGGCTGAACAGCGACGCCGGTACGACGCGCCGCGGGTCGACCTGGTCCCGGCCGCGCAGCCGGTACAGCGCGAACAGCGCGATCGCGCCGAGCAGCAGCACCGCCAGCGCCGTGATCAGCTGGGCCGCGTCGGTGGAGAAGGCGCGCTTGAAGGTGTGCCGGTACTCGATGATCGAGTTGTCCGCGATCTGACCCTTCGGGAAGCCGACCGCCATCTTGACCGTGTTGCCCGGCGGCAGCGCGGTCTGCTGGAAGGTCGGGCCGGAGGTCTCGCCGACCTGCGCGAGCGAGCACGGGATGTTGCTGTCGATCGGGCCGGCGAAGCAGGCGACGTGCGAGACCTCGGGGACGCTGAAGACGATGTTCGCGGTCTGGATCGGGAGGTTGATCCCGGTCAGCGGCGCGAACCGCACCTCGGTGCCGTCCAGGGTCTTCGCGACCGCGCCCTTCACGGTGTACGTGACGTCGAGTTGCGTCGTACCGCCGCTGACGTCCGGTACGGCGATCGACGTGACGTCGCCCTCGACCTTCACGTCGGCCTTCTTGTCCTGGCCGCCGGCCTTGACCTGCAGGTCGCCGATCTCCTGGATGTGGTCGATGTCGTCCGGCAGGTGGTCGCGCGTGACGATGAACCGGGTGAAGGTCCCGTTCACGTCGCTGAGCTTCCAGGTCTCGGCGACCCGGAGCAGGCCGTCACGTTCGACGCGGACCTGACTGTCGTAGTTGGTCACCACCGGGTCCGCAGCAGCGCTGGTTGCGTCCGCGCCGGCCGCACCGGCTGGGACAGTGGACAGGCCGAGCAGGCCGAGGGCACACAGGGATAGCCCGAGGAGACGTAGACGCATCGCCCAATCACACCGTAAAGAGAGGGTCAGGTTGACACGGGGCACGATAGCGTCTGGGGAGTGTCAGGCAACCAATGGGGACCGGGACCCGGACAATTCGGCCCGCCGCCGCAGCAGGGCTACCAGGGTGGTCCCCCGCCTCCGCAGTACTCCGTGCCCCCGCAGTACTACGCTCCTCCGCTGCCCCCTGGCCAGCAGTACGGGTGGGGTCCGTTGCCGCCTCAGCCGCCGCGGAGGAAGTCCGGCGGTACGGCGCTGCTGGTCGTCGCGCTGCTCGCGGTGGTCGCGGCCGGAGGCGTGTTCCTGTCCGTGAAGCTCACACAGGGCGGCGACGGACCTATTGCCACCGCACCGGTCGCCACGGAGTCCGCGACGGCTAAGCCGACATTGGCTCCCAGTAGCGTCCCGCCTCCTGCGACGACTGCTGCTCCGCGGCCCACGCGGACGACCACGACTGTTACTCCGCCGAAGCCGGTGCAGACCGTGAACCCGGCGACGTACAACGCGGCCCACCGGCTCTACAAGACCGGCGTGATGCGGACCGTGAACTGCAAACAGGCCAAGACCGGTCTCGGCAACGGCTCACAGGCGCTGGCGTACTTCAAGGCGATCAAGGCCTGTCTGGACCGGGCGTGGCCCACGCAGGTCGCCGCGTCCGGCGGCCGGTTCCGATCACCCGGCCTGGTCGTCTGGGGCGGCTCGGTGAACACACCGTGCGGCGGTGGCGTCGGGCGCTCGTTCTACTGCCCGACGACGCACACCATCTATATGGAGTCGCCGTCGATCGTCTCGTTCTACAAGCAGAACCCGACGTTCGGCCGGATGGTCGGCACGTTCACCATGGCCCACGAGTACGCGCACTCGGTGCAGTGGATGACCGGACTCGGTGTCGCCTACACGAAGCTCCGGTACGACGCTTCCG
This sequence comes from Kribbella soli, assembly GCF_004331345.1. GTDB lineage: Bacteria > Actinomycetota > Actinomycetes > Propionibacteriales > Kribbellaceae > Kribbella > Kribbella soli. Next base: position 613,360 of record NZ_SJJZ01000004.1, read on the forward strand.
CCGCCGGGGCGTTGCAGCTGAGTCGCCGGCTCGAGCTGCAGGCCTCCTGTCTCGGCAACGTGTTCTTAGGTGCCAACCGCAACAGCTACGGCATCACCGGGTACGCGTACCAGATGTGGCTGTACGACGTGAACAACAGCGGCGACCGTCCGCCGTACCCGCGGGACCACGGCAGCACCACCAACCACGGGGCCTGGAGCCGCGCAGCCTTCCAGAGCCGTAATCCGGCCAGCTGCAACACCTGGTCGGCGTCACCTGCCCGGGTAAGTTGAGCCCTGGCTCCGGTAGCGTCCTGGGTGTGTCTGGCAACCAATGGGGTCCTCCTCCCGGGCAGCAGTACCCGCCGCAGCAGCCGCCTCCGCCCTGGCAGCAGGGGCCGGGGTACGGCGGCCAGCCACCTCCTGGTCGCCCACCTGGCCCACCGCAGGGCCCGCCCACCGGTCCGCCCTCGGGACCGCCTTACGGACCGCCTCCTGGCGGTCCTCCTTTTCAGGGGCCGGGGCCTGGGCAGCCTTTCCACGGGCACTCGTTCCAGGGCCAGCCGATGCCGGGTCCTGGGCAGCCGCAGTTCGGCTGGGGCGCTCCACCTGGTGGACCGAAGCCGCCGAAGAAGGGCCGCGGCGGTCTGATCGCCGTCTTGGTGCTGGTCGGTGTGCTGCTGGTCGGCGTCACCGCGCTGAAGATCGTCTCGTCGGCGCTGAAGGGTGACGGCGACCCGTCGTACGCGAGTCCGACCACCACCACGTCGTACAGCCCGACGAACCAGCCGACGAAGGAACCGTCCGGCCAGCCGACCAACAACGTGCCGACGACCAAGCCCACCGCCCAGCCGACCACACAGGCGCCGCGGCCGACAGCGACCCGGTCAACTGCGACCGCGACCGCCAAGCCGACGGCCAAGCCGGGTCCGACCGACAGCGACCTGGTGCTGCGGAACAGGCTGTACAAGGCCGGTGCGATGGCGTCGGTGAGCTGCCGGGAGTCCAAGGCGCGGCAGAGCACGGTGGCCGGCGCGCGGGCCAACTACAAGAACTTGCTGGGCTGCCTGAACAGGGCGTGGGCCCCGCTCGTGGCCAAGTCCGGTGGGCGGTTCCGGGCACCGACCGTGCGGATCTTCAGCGGTACGGTCACGACGCCGTGCGGGACCCACAGCGACTCCGGGCCGCCGTTCTTCTGCGGCACCACCGACACCATCTACATGAACCTCACCGAGGACATCGGCAACTACAACCGCTACCCGCAGGCCTACCAGAAGGTGTGGGCGCGGATGTGGATGCTGCACCAGTTCGCGCACGAGTACGGGCACCACATCCAGAACAACATGGGGATCCTGCAGGCGTACGCGCGGATCCGGTACGAGCGGCCGAACTACGCGATGGAGCTGCAGGACAGCCGGCGGCTGGAGCTGCAGGCGTCCTGCTTCTCGGACATCTTCATCGGCGCGAACCGGCGGACCTATCCGATCTCCGGGCAGTCGCTGTTCCAGTGGCGCTGGCTGATCGGGCACGTGACCGACAACGCGAACGACCACGGCGACGCGAATAACCACCAGTACTGGGCCACCCGCGGGTACAACTCCCGCAACCCGAGCGTCTGCAACACGTTCGCCGCATCCGCCGCCAAGGTGCAGTGAGGGCCGTCACTGGTCCACTTCGAAACGACTGGCCGGGGTAGCTAGCCTGGTGGGTCCCGTATCGCGCAAAGTATGTCGCGGAGGATACGTAGGGGGAGGCGGCTTCGGCGCCCCACCAACGAGCTGCAGAGCAATACCCAGCAAGGTCGTGAGGAGCATCGATGTCGGACAACAGGAACCAGCCCCCGGGGAGCGACCCGGCTGACGATCAGCCGGACCGCCCGCAGGAGCCCGTTCCCGGCCAGCCGCCCGCTGGCCAAGGACCCCGTAGTGGTGGTTGGTTCGGATCCCGGGACAACGAGGCCGGTCCTCGTGGTCCTGGGGAGCAGAGCCCTGGCGAAGGTCAGCCGGCCACGTGGTGGACGGGTGACTCCGACGCCAAGCGGGAGTTCAGCAACCCGGCCCAGTCCGAGCAGCCCGCCAGCAGCTGGTTCGACGGCGGCTGGGACCCGAACCGCCGGGAACACCCCGACCAGCCCGCCCCCGGCCAGCCCCAGCCCGGCCGCCCGCAGCCGGGCCCGAACCGGCCCGGTCCCTCACAGTCGGGTCCCCCGCAGTCCGGGTGGCCGCAGTCAGGTCCGTCACAGTCAGGCCCGAACCAGCCTGGTCCTGGTCGACCAGGCCCGAACCAGCCCGGCCCGGCGCAATCCGGGCCCGGTCAGTCACGCCCGAACCAGCCCGGCCCGGCACAGTCCGGTGGCGGTCAGTCGGGTGTGAACCAGCCTGGTTCTTGGCAGTCCGGCCCGCCGGCACCTCAGCCCGGCGCCACCACGCCCAGCCCGTGGCAGTCCGGTCCCCAGCAGCCCGGTCCGCAGCAGCGCGGTCCGCAGGGGCCGCAGTCTGGTCAGTCCGGTGCGAGCCCGTCTGCCCCTTCGCAGCCCAACCCGTCCCAGCCGAACGCTCCTGAGTCGGGAGCGTCCTGGGGGACTCAGTCGTGGCCTCTCCAGACTGACTCGGAGGCATCCACCTCCGGCCAGTCCGGCCCGCCCGCATCTGTGCAGGGCGGGTGGTCGGCCACGGGACAGTCCGAGTCGAGCGCCTGGCAGTCGTCGCCGTCGGAGCAGCAGCCCCGCCAGCAGCAGGGCGGTCCGCACTCCGAGGGCTCGTACCTGTGGGGCCCGCAGGGCGGACAGGACCAGCAACAAGGCCAGCAGCAGTCCAGCCCTTGGAGCAACGCGCTCCCGCCGCAGCAGACCGGCGCCCGCCACGCCGCCCCCCAGGGCGGTCACGGCGGTCAGATCGGCCCGATGGGTCAGCCTGTCCAACAGGCACCCACCTGGCAGTACCCGCCGATCCCGATCCCGCAGCCGCCGGGTGGCCGTCGCCGGCGCAAGAAGAAGATGTCCCGCACTCTCCTGATCGGTCTGGTGGTGCTGGCGGTCCTCGTGGTCGGCTCCGGCGTCACGTTGCTGATCCGCGGCCTCGGCGGCGGCGAGCCCGAGGCGAAGACGACTCCGACGACCTCGACCTCGGAGTCCCCGTCCCCGTCGGAGAGCCCGTCCACGTCACCGTCCCCGTCCACGCCGCGTGGCCCGACGGCCGACGAGGTCGTGAAGGGCAGCCGGCTCTACACGATCGGCCCGGTCGCCGCGTCGAAGTGCGCGGAGCCGCCGTTCGCACCCGTCACCGTCCCGGCCGCGCAGCAGTACTACAACCGCCTGCTGCCTTGCCTGAACCGCACCTGGTGGCTGGCGATGAAGAAGGCGACCCTCCCGTTCCGCAACCCGAAGGCCGTCGTGTACGTCGGCAAGGTGCCCTCGCCCTGCGGCATGCAGCGCAGCGTGCGGGCGGCGTACTGCGGTGCGAACGAGACGATCTACCTGCCGTTCAGCGTCGACAACCGGTACTACACGACCAATCCGGTCTACGCCCGCGCGATCATGCTGAACACGTTCGCGCACGAGTACGGCCACCACATCCAGAAGCTCAGCGGGATCCTCGCCTCGTCGATGTCCCGGCAGAAGAGCATGACGCCGAACCAGAAGCTGACCGAGAGCCGCCGGCGCGAGCTGCAGGCGACCTGTCTCGGCGCGGTCTACCTCGGCGCGAACGCGACGTACATCCCGATGAACGGCGTACTGCTGAACAACTGGAAGTTCCTGATCTCGCACTCGGGCGACGACTACGCCCGGCCGCGGGTCCACGACCACGGCAACCGGGTCAGCAACTACCAGTGGTCGATCACCGGCTACAACAGCAAGAAGCCCGACTCCTGCAACACCTTCACCGCAGCCGACGTTCGGGTGAACTAGGCAGAACCTAAGACCGTGGTGGCGGCGGCCACCGCTCTCAGCCGAAGAGGCGGCGGGCGGTGGTCAGGGAGCCGCCGAACGACGTGACGAAGTTGCTGAGCGATTCCCCGATGTCGGACAGGTGCCAGTTCTCCGGACCGGAGTACCAGCCGATGCCGGCGTCGGGGTCGTCGTCGTCATCGGTCGCGGCGATCTCCAGGGCCCACTTCTCGGTCAGCCCGAGCACAGCGGCGTACGGCAGGCAGCGGGACGCGAACTCGAGCCGGTGGCTCTGCGGTAGGTCGGACGAGGTCTCGTTGGCCAGGTAGTGCTGCAGACCGGCCACCCGGCCCAGTACGGCGGCACCACGCGCGGTGCGGGCCGGTGCGGCCTGTCCGACGAGTGCGAGCACCAGACCGGCCGCCATGACCGCGAAACCGACCAGGGCGAACTTGCTGACGATCGCGAGCACGATGGTCAGTACGACGCCCGCACCGAGCAGCACCACACCTGCGGTGGTCCACCGGTTCCGGACCGCGTCCGGACGGTTGTTGAACCAGCCCTGCGTGACGACGTCGGAGTACAGCTGCTCGCGAACCAGGTTGAGCCGCGGCCGCAGCGACGGGCCGAGCGCGGAGACGAGCACCGAGTCGCCGTCAGCGAACACCGCGTCCAGCAAGGCCTTCTCGTACGCCAGCAGCTCCGGACCGCCCGGGTGCAGCCGCTGCAGCTCCCAGTCGAGCTTGCCGAAGTGCGAGTCGCGCGGCTGCTCGACGATCGTCAGGTAGTTGCGCACGGCAAGGTCCAGCAGGGTCGCGGTGATGTCGACGACGTCGGCCGTCTCGTCCACCACGGTGCCGACCTGGCCGGGCCGGATGCCGTCCGGAGCGGCGAACTGCGGGCCGTCGGCGCCGTCGAGCACCGGCCGCTCCGGTGCGCCCTCGCCGACCTTCGCGGCGTCCCGGCCGCGGAAGAACCACAGGCCAACTGCACCGAGCAGTCCGAGCCCGAACACGATCACTGCCAGCCCGACGGTGGTCTTGTCGACCGTGAACGCCCTCCCGAGCGTCCAGCGGGTGGAGTACTGCGCGTTCGCCTGCACGGTCGCCTGGTCGCTCAGCCCGGTCAGGAACGTCACCCGGCCACCAGCGGGTACGCCGTTCTGCTCGATCTCCAGCGCAGCCGACTCGCCCAGCTGCGACGACGTACACGGAAGGCTCGAGCCGGTGCGGCCGGCGAAGCAGGTCACCCAGGTCGCGAAGGGGACGCCGATGCTCAGGGTCGCCTTCGGGATCGACGGGGAGAAGCCCTGCACGATCGGCCAGCTCACCTGGCGGCCCTCGGTCGAGTCGGCGACCACGTTGTCCACGGTGTAGCTGTAGACGACCTTCGACTGCCCGGACACGTTCAGCGTCAGCTTGCGGCCGTCGTCGGTGCTCTCGTTCTGGAAGCCCTGGGCGGGCTGTCCGTTCACCGTCGCGGACACGTCCTTCAGCTCGTACGTGCGGTCCCGCTCGGCGTCCGAGCGGACCCGGGTCGTCAGCGTGCGGCTGAACGTCGTACCGCCTGCGGTCAGGTCGACCGTCTCCTTGACCTGTAGCTCACCGTCCTTCGTGAGCGTCGCGTCCGCGGAGTACGCGGTGATCTGGTCCCCTGCCATCGGGGCCACCGCCTCGGCAGCCACAGTGCTCAAGGCAACGAACAACGGGGCGGTCAGGGACATCAGCAGGGCAGCCGGGAGGAGGCGGCGCTTCAGTGACATGGGTCGAGAGTAGTCTCGTGCCGGTTCGTGCAGCGAACTCGACCGACCGCGTGACCCGACCACATGGAGGCCAGACCTGTGAGCAGCCCGTACGGGTACGGCGGCCCGCCGCAGGGCGCACCGCAGGGCCGGCCACTCGGCCCGCCGCCTGGTGTGTTGCCGCCGCCGCAGGCCGCGCCGTGGCCGCCGCAGCAGGGTCAGTACCCACAGGGTCCGATGCAAGGTACGCCGTACCCGGGCCAGCAATACCCCGCTCCGCAGTACCAGGGCCAGCCGTACCCAGGTCAGTTCCAGCCGTACTACGGCGGTCCGGGCCAGTTCAACGGGTTCCAGCCGCCGCGGAAGCGGGGCGGGGCGCTGCGACTGGTCCTGGTGAGCTTCATCTTCCTGACCTTCATCGGCGTGTCCGTGGCCGTGGTGGCCGCGCTGCTGGGCTCCAACAGCACCGAGAACACGGCCGAGCCCAAGGTGACCGGTCCGTCGATCGTGCCGACGCCGACGACCAACCCCGAGAAGGGCACCGCCGAGGACTTCCTGCTGAACGCCGACGTCTACCGCACCGGTCCGCTGCCGGGGCAGAACTGCCCGGCTGCCAATCTCGGCAGCGGCAGCCTGGCGTCGCAGAAGGTCTACTACCAGCGGCTCTTCAAGTGCCTGAACGACGCGTGGCGCCCGATCTTCAAGGAGCTCGGCGAGGAGAAGCCGGACCCGGGCCTGGTTGTGTTCGACCAGCCGGTGACGACCGCGTGCGGCAACTTCCAGCCGCTGTCCGGACGGGTACTGGCGTTCTACTGCTACGGCAACCAGGTGATGTACGTCGACGTGAAGCAGATGAACCGGGCCTTCGGTCCGGCCCACGACCTGGCGTATCTGATGACGATCGCGCACGAGTACGGCCACCACGTCCAGGGTGTCAGCGGACTGTTCTACGCACGTGCCGTCTACCTGCAGGACCACCCGGAGCAGAAGCTCGAGAGTTCGCGCCGCAACGAGTTGCAGGCCTCCTGCTTCGCCGGCGTGTTCAGCAAGGCCGTGGCGAAGTCGTACCCGCTGACGAATCGGCTGGGTGAGTTCAAGGAGCAGTCGAGCAACAGCTTCGGTGAGTCGGCTGACACGCCGGAGGACGAGCGGACGCACGGTCTGGCGACCAGCCAGGGCTTCTGGATCCAGAACGGCTTCAACATCGGCGAGAACAAGGCCTGTGACACCTTCGCGGTGTCGGCGGATCTGGTGAAGTGACGGCCCGGCTGATCGGGGGCCGCTACCTGTTGGGGGAACCGCTCGGCTCGGGCGGTATGGGCTCGGTCTGGCGTGCCCACGATCAGCAACTGGACCGCGTGGTCGCGCTGAAACGCGCGCACCCCGGTGTGGACGACCCGGACGGGCGCCGGCTGCGCCGTGAGGCGCGGACCGGTGCCCGGCTGCACGACCCGCACGTGGTGACGATCTTCGACGTGGTGACGGACGGGGACGAGCACTGGCTGGTCCTGGAGTACCTACCGTCGCGGAGCCTGGACGAACTGGGCAAGCTGCCACCCGACCAGGTCGCGCGGATCGGCGTACAGATCGCGTCCGCGCTGCAGGCTGTGCACGCGGCGGGCATCATCCACCGGGACCTCAAGCCGGCCAACATCCTGGTCACTGCGGACGGTACGGCGAAGCTCGCGGACTTCGGCATCTCGCGGCGACTGTGGGCCGAGGCGACGCTGACGGACAGCTCGACGGTCGGTACGCCGGCCCACCTCGCACCGGAAGTGGCCAACGGCAACGAACCGACGACCGCGTCCGACGTGTTCTCGTTGGGCGCGGTGCTCTACACGGCGCTGGAGGGCCACTCGCCGTTCGGCGACGACCCGAACCCGCTGGCGGTACTGCGGCGCGCCGCACGCGGTGAACTGGAGCCGCTGCGACGCGGTGGCGAGCTGACGCCCCTGATCACGCGGATGCTCGCTGTCGAACCAGGTGACCGTCCGTCGGTCGCTGAGGTCGTGAACGAGCTCGGCGGTACGGCGGCCGCACCCGCAAGCAGGCGACGCAAGCGCTGGGTGATCCCGGTGGCGGCTGCCGGCGTTGCAGTGGTCGCCGTACTGGGTGTGCTGATCGGACGGGCGGTATCAGGACCTTCCGAGCCGTCGGCCGCGCCCACGACGGCTGTTGCCGGTCCGGTAGGTGATCCGTTGACGGCGGACCCCTGTGCGTTGATCGACGAGGCGTCGTTGAGCAAGTTCGGGGACGCGACGCTGGAACCGGCGTACGGGAACTTCGACCGGTGTGACGTGGTGGTGAACGGCAGCGGCGGCCAGCAGGTCGACGTACGGGCGGAACTCGACGAAGCAGACAACGAACTGCCTCAGGGTGCGGTGGAGAAGCTCACCGGCAACCTGAACAAGGTCGTCCGTGCGAGGGCCGGGGACGGCGACTGCGAGCGCGTACTCGTGCTGTCGGACGGTACGCACGTAGTTGTCGAGGCCCGGCACACCGACGGGTCCGGGATGGACGTGTGTGCGATGGCGGAAGCCGTTACGCAGAAGGCGATCGGTGTTTTGAAGGCCGGGCCGATCCCCCGCCGTACGCAGCCGTTGCCGGCCGCGTCGCTGGCGCATCTCGACGCCTGCACACTGCTGGACAACCAGGCGCTCGAGCTGATCCCCGCGGTGGACGCGAAGCATCCGGACACGTCGTTCGGCGGGTGGTCGTGCGGTTGGGAGAGTACGACCAGCGATCTGTCGGTAGATGTGCGGTTCGACCGGGACCAGCCGCTCGACGCGTCGGACGGGCGTCCGGTGACGATGTCCGGCCGGTCCGCGTTCATCTCGAGCGAGGACGACGGTCCAGGGACCTGTGCGGCGCTGATCGTGTTCCGGCAGTACGCCGATACCGTCGAGTTGGTGACGGTCATCGCGAGAGGGCCAGGTACGCAGACCACATTGTGCGGACTGGCCACGAAGCTCGGTCAGGCAGTCGCTGCGAAGCTGCCGAAGGCCTGACATGGAGCGTCTCCCCCCGAACCAGACCAGCCTGGCACGCGGCGTACCTGACGCCCAGCCGGGCACCATCTTCGTGCTGAGCGTCGCAGGTGGCGTCAGCGTCGACGCCGGGGCACACCGGACGATCCTGTTCGGACGGAACCGTCCCGAGGTGCACGTCTGCATCGGTGAGGACGATCCGCGCGTCAGCCGGATGCACGGCTCGATCAGCTACCGCGGCGGCCAGTGGAACGTCGCCGTGACCGGTCGGCTGCCCGTGCGGTTCCCACATCAGCGGGCGCTGTTCGCCGGCGAGGACCCGATACCTCTCGCGGCCGGTTACACACCGCTCTTCGTACAGGGCTCCAGCGGACGCGAGCACCTCCTGGAGGTGTACGTCGTCGGCGACAGCGGCACTCGCCCCGTACCGCGGCCGCGTGAGTCAACGCACCCACCGCGCATCTGGCGGCTCTCACCGGCTGAGAAGCTGGCGTTGATCGTGGTCGGCCAGCGGTACCTGCTGCACGACCTGCACCCGCTGCCGCTGTCATGGCGACAGGCCGCGGACCAGCTGGCCGAGCTACAGCCGACTGAGGGCTGGACCGCCAAGCGAGTCGAGCATCTGGTCTCGAACGTCCGCAGTCGGCTGTCGCGGGACGGCGTACCCGGGCTGACTCGTGAGGAGGTCGGTGAGCCGGTCGGCAACGCGCTGAACGACAACATGTTCCGGGAGCTGCTGCTGACAACCACGCTGGTCCCGGCGGATCTCGACGTACTGGACTGAGTTCGGGAGGGGTCCCCGGCGACCAGACTTACCGTCGCCGACATGACCAAACTCCTCACCCGCGACAACTCAATCAACGTTCCCGTGTGATCGCCCGGCGCCAGGTCGTCGGTGACTGTCGGTAGGTGCGTTTGAAGGCAGCGCTGAAGGCCTCGGCGGTACCGGAACCACCGGCCGTCGCATCGCGGACCGCCTCCGGTCCGACGACCGGCGTACAGCAAGCGCTCGGCCGCCCCGCCCGTTCCTTCGAGACCTTCGCCGCGGACGCGCACTGGGTGTGAACAAGCGGTTGATGGGTGCACCCACGTGTTTGCTTCGGGTTATCCAAGCGGCAACCAGGCGGCGTATTATCCGCCCGTGACGTTGCGACGCGGGGACCTGGTGACGCCCTCGCGGACGCTGGTCGATGTCCTCGAGGACACGGCCGCCATGTATGCGGACGAACCGGCACTGGACGACGGCAGCGTCAGCCTGAGTTATCGCGAGCTGCTGGTGCAGACGACCAAGTTCGCCGGCCGGTTGAACGCGGCCGGCATCGGGCCCGGCGATCGGGTCGGGATCCGGATTTCCTCCGGGCACAACGATCTGTACGTCGCGATTCTCGGCACCCTGCAGGCGGGTGCGGCGTACGTCCCGGTCGACGCCGACGACCCGGAGGAGCGCGCCGAACTCGTCTTCGGTGAGGCGGCCGTCGCGGCCACGGTCGGCGACGAACTCGAGCTCACCGTCACCCGCCCGCAACAGGCGCCGATGTCCGACAACGACGCGGCCAACGGCGCCTTCGACTACCCGTACTCGGCCCGCATGGACACCACCAGTACGACGAACTCCCCGCGCGGCACCACCGGCCCGGAGCCGACCGACGACGCGTGGATCATCTTCACCTCGGGCTCGACCGGCGTACCGAAAGGTGTCGCCGTCACACACCGATCGGCGGCCGCGTTCGTCGACGCCGAGGCCCGTCTGTTCCTTCAGGACGAGCCGATCGGGCCCGACGACCGGGTCCTGGCCGGCCTGTCCGTCGCGTTCGACGCGTCCTGCGAGGAGATGTGGCTGGCCTGGCGGCACGGCGCCTGCCTCGTGCCTGCACCACGTTCGCTGGTTCGCACCGGTATGGACCTCGGCCCGTGGTTGGTTGCCCAGGGCATCACTATCGTCTCGACCGTGCCGACGCTGGCCGCGCTCTGGCCGTCGGACGCCCTCGACCAGGTTCGGCTGCTGATCTTCGGCGGCGAGGCCTGCCCGCCGGAACTGGCCGAACGCCTTGCGATCGAGGGCCGCGAGGTCTGGAACACCTACGGGCCGACCGAGGCCACCGTCGTCGCGTGCGCCGCACAGCTCACCGGCGAAGGCCCGGTCCGGATCGGTCTCCCGCTGGACGGCTGGGACCTCGCCGTTGTAGATGCCGCAGGCAACGAAGTCGCCGACGGCGAGATCGGTGAACTGATCATCGGCGGCGTCGGCCTGGCCCGGTACCTCGACCCGGTCAAGGACGCCGAGAAGTTCGCCCCGATGCCGACCCTCGGCTGGGACCGCGCGTACCGCAGCGGCGACCTGGTGCGGTCCGACCCGTTGGGCCTGCTGTTCCAGGGCCGCGCCGACGAGCAGGTCAAGCTCGGCGGCCGCCGGATCGAGCTCGGCGAGGTCGACGCCGCGCTGCAGGCCCTCCCGGGTGTCTCCGGCGCCGCGGCCGCCGTACGCAACAGCGCCGCGGGCAATCAGCTCCTCGTCGGGTACGTCGTACCGGACGACCCGGAGGGCTTCGAGACGGCCAAGGCCACCGAGCGACTCCGCGAGGCACTGCCCGCCGCGCTCGTACCGCTGCTGGCGGTCGTCGACACGCTGCCGACCCGGACCTCCGGCAAGGTCGACCGCAACGCACTCCCCTGGCCGCTGCCCGGAATGGACAGCGACGGCCCGGCCGCCGAACTGGACGGGACCGCGGGCTGGCTGGCCGAACGCTGGACGAAGATCCTCGGCGCCAAGGTCACCGGGCCCGACAACGACTTCTTCCTGCACGGCGGCGGGAGCCTCGCCGCGGCCCAGTTGGTCTCCGCGCTCCGCGAGCGGTTCCCGGACGTCACGGTCGGCGACATCTACGAGTACCCGCGGCTCGGCGCGCTCGCCGAGCGGCTCGACGACTTCAAGCCCGCAGCCCTCGAACCGGCCGAGCTCCGGGAGATCCGGCCGACCCCGAAGAGCACGCAACTCCTGCAGACCGCGATGACACTGATCCTGCAGACCGTCGTCGGCGTCCGCTGGCTGGTCTACGTCTTCACGTTGAACAACCTCCTCGCCGCGCTGATCGAGCCGCTCCCGTGGGCGCGGACCGTGTCCTGGTGGTGGATCCTGGCCGGCTGGCTGATCCTGATCAGCCCGGCGGGCCGGATGGGCATCGCGGTCGTCGGCGCCCGCACTCTGCTGCGCGGCCTGAAACCGGGAACGTACCCGCGCGGCGGCAGCGTCCACGTCCGGCTGTGGGCCGCCGAGAACCTCGCCGACGCGGCCGGCGCCGCCAACCTGGCGGGCGCACCCTGGATCGCGTACTACGCCCGCGCGCTCGGCGCGAAGATCGGCCGGGGCGTCGACCTGCACACGCTGCCGCCGGTGACAGGGATGCTCACCATGGGACGCGGCGCCTCGATCGAGCCCGAGGTCGACCTGGCCGGCTACTGGATCGACGGCGACCGGTTGCACGTCGGACAGATCTCCGTCGGCCCCGACGCGGTCGTCGGCTCCCGCAGCACGCTGCTCCCCGGCGCGGAGATCGGCCGGAGCGCCGAGATCATGGCCGGCTCGGCCGTCTCCGGCAGGGTCCCCGAAAACGAGCGCTGGTCCGGGTCGCCAGCGGCGAGGCTCGGCCGTGCGCGGCACCCGTGGCCGGACCACCGTCCCGCGCGCGCTCCGTGGTGGGTTGCGGCGTACGGCGCCCAGTCCGCACTGATGTCCCTGATCCCGGTCGCTGGGGCCGCCGCGGCGTTCGTCGTCCTCGGGTACGCAGTGCGTGGCACCCAGACGCTGCCGGACGCGGCGCTGCACGCGCTGGCCGCGATCCCGTTGATGACGCTGGTCGGGTTCGCCACCATCGCGATCCTCACGCTGATCGGCGTACGGCTCCTCGGCATCGGGATCAAGCCCGGCCACTTCCCGGTCCGCAGCCGGATCGGGTGGCAGGTCTGGGCGACCGAGCGGCTGCTCGACTCCGCGCGCACCCTGCTGTTCCCGCTGTACGCGAGCCTGCTGACCCCGTGGTGGCTGCGCGCCCTGGGCGCCAAGATCGGCCGCGACGTCGAGGCGTCGACGGTCCTGCTGCTGCCGAAGATGACCACCGTCGGCGAGGGCGCGTTCCTGGCCGACGACACGATGATCGCGTCGTACGAGCTCGGCGGCGGCTGGCTGCACGTGGCCGGTGCGAAGGTCGGCAAGCGCGCCTTCCTCGGCAACTCCGGGATGACCGCGCCGGGGCGGAGCGTTCCGAAGAACGGCCTGGTCGCGGTGCTGTCCGCGGCCCCGAAGAAATCCAAGGCCGGTACGTCGTGGCTCGGCTCACCGCCCGTGAAGCTCCGCCGCCAGGCCGTCTCGGGTGATCAGAGCCGCACGTTCAACCCGCCGTACAAGCTCAAGGTCGCCCGCGCGCTGGTCGAGCTGTGCCGGTTCGTCCCGATGATGTGCACGGTGCTGATCGCCCTCGGCGTGCTGTTCGCGCTGCAGGCGCTCGACCTCTGGCTCGGCCCGTGGTGGACCATGCTGCTGTCCGGCGCGGTCATCCTCGCTGCCGGCGCCGTCGCGGGCGGGATGGCGACGGTCGCCAAATGGGTCATCGTGGGCCGGACGAGAGCCGTCGAGTATCCGCTGTGGAGCTCGTTCGTCTGGCGCAACGAGGTGGTCGACAGCTTCGTCGAGCTGGTCGCCGCGCCCTGGTTCGCGAACGCCGCCGCCGGTACGCCGGTCCTCACGCTCTGGCTGCGGTCACTCGGAGCGAAGATCGGCAAGGGCGTCTGGTGCGAGACGTACTGGTTACCGGAAGCGGATCTGGTCACCCTGGGCGACGGTGCCACGGTGAATCGCGGTTGCGTGCTGCAAACGCACCTATTTCATGATCGAGTTCTCTCCATGAACACAGTCACCTTCGGGGCCGGGGCAACCCTCGGCCCGCACGGCATCGTCCTCCCGGCGGCCGAGGTAGGAGCAGGAGCTACCATCGGGCCGGTGTCTCTCGTGATGCGTGGTGAAGGTGTGCCTGCGGGTACGCGCTGGGCGGGGAACCCGATCGGTCCCTGGCAGGGCTGATGGTTGACCCCTATGTGCCCAGCCACGGAAGCATCGACTACAAGGTCGAGTCGTACGAGCTGGACCTCGACTACCGGGTCAGCAGCAACCGGCTGACCGGCAAGGCGACAATCACGGCGTTCGCCGCCCAAGCGCTGTCACGCTTCAGCCTCGACCTGTCCGGGCTCCGGGTGTCGAAGGTGTCGGTGAACGGCCGCCGGCCGCAGCGGTACGTCCATCGCGGCGGCAAGCTGCACATCACCCCGGCATCGACGATCCCGGACGGCGCCGAGTTCTCGGTCGACGTCCAGTACAACGGGAACCCGAGGCCCGAGGACAGCCCGTGGGGCGAGCTCGGCTGGGAAGAGCTCACCGAGGGTGTGATCGTCGCCAGCCAGCCGAGCGGTGCGGCCACCTGGTTCCCGTGCAACGACCACCCCGGCGACAAGGCGCACTACCGGATCTCGATCACCACGGACTCGCCGTACCAGGTCGTCGCGAACGGGCGGCTGGTGTCGCGCCGGGTGAAGGCGAGCCGTACGACGTGGGTGTTCGACCAGGCCGCGCCGATGGCGACGTACCTCGCGACCGTGCAGATCGGGCGGTACGACGAGGTGGACCTGGCCGCATCGCCCGTGACGATCCGCGGCGTGCTGCCGGCCGGGCGGAGCCGCGAGTTCCGGCACGACTTCGGGCGCCAGCAGGACATGATGAAGCTGTTCTGCAAGCAGTTCGGGCCGTACCCGTTCGGCGGGTACACGGTCGTTGTGACCGACGACCCGCTGGAGATCCCGCTCGAGGCGCAGGGCATCTCGGTGTTCGGCAGCAACCACGTCGACGGCCGGAACGGGTCCGAGCGGCTGGTCGCGCACGAACTCGCGCACCAGTGGTTCGGGAACAGCCTGACTCCGGCGAACTGGCAGCACATCTGGCTGAACGAGGGCTTCGCCTGCTACTCCGAGTGGCTGTGGTCGGAGGAGTCACGCGGCCTCACCGCCGACCAGCAGGCGGCCAAGGCACACACGCGGCTGAAGGGCCTGCCGCAGAACCTGATGCTGTCGGACCCCGGCCCGGACCTGATGTTCGACGACCGCCTCTACAAGCGCGGCGCGGTCACCCTGCACGTCCTGCGCAAGCACCTCGGCAACGACGCGTTCTTCGACCTCCTCCGTACCTGGACCAAGACGCACCGGCACGGGTCGGTCACCACCGCCGACTTCATCGCCCTCGCCACCACCTTCAGCCCCGACGAAGAGGCACTACGCCACCTGTTCGCCGCTTGGCTGGACTCCTACGAACTCCCACCCCTCCCCAGACGCCGCTGATCAGCCGGTGCGTGCTACCTCGGCGGCGGCTTTTACGAAGCGTTCGGTGAGCGGGGTTCTGGTGGCCCAGGCGGTGCCGGTCCACCAGGTGGAGGCGCGGCCGGGGAGCGGGACCAGGCGGACCTCGGGCGGCGCGATCCGTTGGGCGGTCTGCGGTACGACGGCCGGCCCGGCTCCGGCTGCGGTCAGGGCGAGGACGGTCTGCAGGTCCCCGGCCTCCTGGAGTATTTGCGGGTGGCAACCAAGTTCGGCGTACAGCGTGTTGATCTGGGCGGTCAGCCCCGGCCCGCGGTCCGGTGTCAGACGGACCAGCGGCCGGGCGTCGATCCAGCCGACCAGATCACGCGGCAACTGCTGATCGGCCGGTACGGCGAGGGTGAGGCGGTCCCGTCGTAACCGGAGGTGCTCGAGGCCGACCGGCACCGGCAACCGTACGAATCCGATCTGCAGGCTCCCCGCCAGCAGGCGTTCGCACTGCACCGCCGACGACATGTCCTCGAGCGAGATCGTCACTCCTGGCCACCGGCTCCGGAACAGCGCCACCGCCCGCGGCGCCAGCTCGATCCCCGACAACCCGAACCCGATCGCCAGCGATCCCTCGGTCCCGGACGCCACCTGGACGGCCCGTCGCTCGAAGGCCTCGGACCGCTCCAGCAACTCCAGAGCGTCAGGAAGCAACAGTTCCCCGGCCGACGTCAGCCGCGCGCCGTGCCTGCCGCGACTGAACAGCACCGAGCCGACCCGGCGCTCCAGCACCTGGATCTGCTTGGTCAGCGCGGGCTGACTGGTCGACAACTCCGCGGCCGCGGCCCCGAAGTTCCGCAGTCTGGCCACCGTGACGAACGCCCGAAGCAAACGGAGATCCATAACCCCAGGATATGGAATCGCCACGAACCGCTATTGGACGTCATAGGTGCCTCGGCGTTTCGATGGTCGTATGACGTCCTTCCGCGCCGCCGTGGTCCAGTTCGAGCCGACCCCTGACCAGCCCGACGCCAATCTCGCGATGGTCGATCGGCTCGCCCGGCAGACAGTCCGCGACGGTGCTCGGCTGGTCGTGTTCCCGGAGATGTGCTTGCTCGGCTACTGGCATCTCCGGCGGCACACTCCCGCACGGTTGCACGAGCTCGCCCAGCCGGCCGACGGACCGCTGGTCAGCCAGGTCGTTGCTCTCGCCAAGGAACTGGCGGCCGGGATCGGGGTCGGGTTCCTCGAGGCCGGTGTCGACGGCACGCTCTATAACGCGTACGCCGTCTGCCTGCCGGACGGGACCGTCCACGTGCACCGGAAGCTCCATGCGTTCGAGCACGAGGAGATCGCGAGCGGATCGTCGTACACGGTGTTCGATACGCCGTGGGGTTTCCGGGCCGGGGTGCTGATCTGCTGGGACAACAACCTGGTGGAGAACGTCCGGATCACCGCGTTGCTCGGTGCAACGGTCCTGATCGCGCCGCACCAGACCGGCGGGACGAACTCGCGCAGCCCGCACGGGATGAAACCGATCCCGCTCGAGGTGTGGACCAGCGGGGACCGCGCGGCGATCGAGGAGGCCTTCAACGGGCCGAGCGGGCGGGGATGGTTGATGCGGTGGTTGCCGGCGCGGGCGCACGACAACGGGATGTTCGTCCTGTTCAGCAACGGCGTCGGCCGGGACGACGACGAACTCCGCACCGGCAACGCGATGATCCTCGACCCGTACGGCCGCATCGTCGCGGAGACGCCGGTCCCCGCCGAGGCTGTGGTGATCGGCGACCTCGACCTGGAGTTGGTGCCGTTGGCAACCGGCCGCCGCTGGCTCCGCGGCCGCCGCCCCGAGCTCTACGGCCTACTCACCCAGCGCCTCGGCAACGAACTCGACCCCCGCGCAGCGCGCTTCTCCCCGGATCCAGTGACGTCTTTGGGCCCCGACCAACCATAAATCGGACCGAAAAACGGTTGGTGGGTGCTCAAAGACGAGGCGGATGGTTGGTGGGGGCTCAAAGAGGGGTGGGTCAGTAGATGAGGGCGGTGGCGATCGCGGCGATGCCTTCGCCGCGGCCGGGGAAGCCGAGGCCGTCAGTTGTTGCGGCGCTCACCGAAACCTCGGCGTCGCAGGCGGCGGAGAGGACCTTCTCCGCCTCCTCACGGCGGGCGCCGATCCGTGGGCGGTTGCAGACGATCTGCACCGCGACGTTCCCGATCTCGAACCCGGCGGCCCGCACCCGGCGCGCGGCCTCTGCCACCAGCGCGACCCCGGCCGCACCGGCCCACTCGGGCTCGGCGGTGCCGAAGTTCGAACCCAGATCACCCAGCTTCGCGGCGGTGAGCAATGCCGTACAGATCGCGTGCGCGGCCGCGTCGCCGTCGGAATGCCCTGATAACCCAGCGGGCTCCTCCGGCCAGTGCAGGCCGGCCAGCCACATCGGGCGGCCTTCCTCCAGCGGGTGTACGTCGATGCCGTTGCCGACCCGTGGAACCTTCACGAGATCCTCCGCTCCGCCAGCAGCGCCTCGGCGAGCAGCAGGTCCTGCGGCCGGGTCACCTTGAACGCGTCCGGCGAACCCTCGACCGTCCGCACCGTCACCCCGAGCCGCTCACACATCATCGCGTCATCGGTCACGCCCGCGTCGGCACCGGCCGCATGCGCGCGCCGCAGTACGTCGGGAGCGAACCCTTGCGGCGTCTGTACGGCGACCAGCGTCGACCGATCGGGCGTGTCGACGACATCGCCGGTCGGCCCGACCCGCTTGATCGTGTCCGTCACCGGCACCACCGGTACGACGGCCTCGGCGCCGGCTCGCACCGCCGCCACCACGCGCTCGATCGCAGCGGCCGGGACGAACGCCCGCGCCGCGTCGTGGACCAGGATGCAGTCGATCCCGTCGACCGGCACCACGTCCAGCGCCGCCCGCACCGAGGCAGGCCGCTCCGCACCGCCGGCCACCACGATCAGCTGCGCGTCCCCGACGTACGGCGTGAGCTCCTTGCCGACCGTCTCCTCGGAGCCGGGCGGTACGGCGACCACAAAACAAACGAGGTCGGCGGCGGTCGCTGCCTTCAGCCCACGCACCGCGTGGACCAACAGCGAGTCGCCACCGACCTCTCGAAATGCCTTCGGGGTCTCACCACCCAGTCGCAGCCCTAGCCCGGCCGCGGGAATCACGACCGCGCTACTCATGCAGGCTGCTTCAGGAAGCGAGAACCTCGTCGAGGATGGCCTCGGCCTTGTCCTCGTTGGTGTGCTCGGCCAGGGCCAGCTCGGAGACCAGGATCTGGCGAGCCTTCGCCAGCATCCGCTTCTCACCGGCGGACAGACCGCGGTCACGCTCACGGCGCCACAGGTCGCGGACGACCTCTGCCACCTTCAGCACGTCACCGGAGTGCAGTTTCTCCAGGTTCGCCTTGTAGCGTCGCGACCAGTTGGTCGGCTCCTCCGTGTGCGGAGCTCGCAGCACGTCGAAGACGCGCTCCAGGCCAGCCTGATCCACGACGTCACGCACGCCGACAAGATCGAGGTTGCACGCGGGGACCCGGACGACCAGGTCGTTCTGAGCGACGATCCTCAAGACCAGATAGGTCTTGTCCTCACCTTTGATCTGACGGGTCTCGATGTCCTCGATGACGGCCGCACCATGGTTGGGGTAAACAACCGTCTCGCCGACTGTGAAAGTCATATGTCACGTGCCCCTTTCCGAGTCCTATCCTACCACGCGGTCGGTGGTCCGGTTGGGGCGTTTGCGCTGGTCAGGGCCCATTTCCTGCCTTGACAAACGCTCAATCGCATGCCTCGTGCGCGCGCGCACCGTTGCTCTGGACATCGCTCCGGCGGCATCCCGGCGTCCGCCTTGCCGACCCCGAGGGCTACGCTGTGGGGCGCCGGAGGCCGCTGCCTGACGGTGTCCACAGTTGCCGCACAAAGGTGCGGCGACAGGTCGAAACAGCTTGCACGAGAGGGATTCCAGTGCCGATCACGTTGTCCTCGCGGTTCGCCCGGCGTACCGCGCTGGCGAGTGCCGCCGCCACTCTCAGTATCGCGCTGGCGGCGTGCAGCGCGAGCTTCTCCGCGCCGACCCTGCAGCCGTACCAGGCCGCCGAGGGGACCAACATCGAGTCCGGCCAGCTGAAGGTCCGCAACATGCTGGTGCTGGCCGATGCCGACGGCAAGGGCGAACTGCACAGCGTGATCGTCAACGACGGCGACGCCCCGGAGACCCTGGTCAGCATCCTGCAGGCCGCGCCCGGGACGGCGGACGGTCAGGCCGGCTCCGACCAGCCGGGCGAGGTCAAGTTCACCGGGCTCACCGAGCCCCTCGATCTGGAGCCGCACACCGCGCTCGTCCTGCCGGGCTCGGGCACCGAGGCACCGGCCGCCGAGACCACCCCGAGCACGACGCCGAGCCCGGCCCCGACCGAGACCCCGACGGCCCCGACCCCGGGCGCCGAGGAGGCCGGTCCGGCGATCATCGTGACTGGCGCGAAGCCCGGCCAGATGGTCAACGTGACCATCACCTTCGGCACCGCGGCGCCGGTCTCCGCCTACATCCCGGTCCTCACCGAGGACCACTACACGCCGTCCCCGGTGGCAGGCGAGTAATCCCCTGAACGACAGAACGGGCCGCCCCGGCGCGGGACGGCCCGTTCTGCTTGGTACGGCGAGCCAGTGGCCGTGGCTCGCCGTACCGGCTCTCAGCCCTTGCTCGCGGAGGCAGCCTTCGAGAGGCCCGGGAGCACCTTGTCGAGCACCCACGGGACGCTCAGCACGCTCACCGCGCTCATTCCGGAGATCACCTGCTGGTCCTGCATCGCATACACACCGCCGCTCTTGACCGCCTTCAGCGACGAGTAGACCGGGTCGGCCAGGAACTTCTGAGTCCCGATCCCGTCGACGTACGCGACCAGCACGTCGGCGTCGACGTCCGCGACCTTCTCCTTGCTGATCGTCAGCGAGAACTCCTTCTTGGTGTTGGTCTTCTCCAGGGCCTCCACCCCCGGCGCGTTCTTGAAGCCCATCTCGTTCAGGATCTGCACCCGCGGGTCACCCGGCATGTAGACGTAGTTCTCGGCGCCGAACGAGCCGACCGTGATGGTCTTGTCCTTGAACTCGGGGTGCTCGGCCGCGACCTGCTTGATCTTGTCCGAGATCCCGGTGATCAGCTTCTCCGCGTCGGCCTTCTTGCCGAGCGCCTCGCCGACCAGCAGGGTCTGGTCCTGCCAGGTGGTCTGCCACGGCGCCCCCGGGTACGCGACGGTCGGCGCGATCCCGCTCAGGGTCTTGTACGTCGCCTCGTCGAAGCCCTCGTACGGGGCCAGGATGACGTCCGGCTTCAGCGCCGCGATCTTCTCGAACGGGTACTTGTCGCCGGTGTCCAGCAACGTCGTCTTCGACTTGTCGAACTTGTCCGCGTCCCACGCGGTGACACCGTCGGCGGTCGGGCCGTAGGTGACCTTCGGCATCCCGACCGGGGTCTCGCCGAGCGCGTAGACCACGTCCTGGGCGTTCCAGCCGAGCGTGACGATCCGCTCCGGCTTCTTGGTGATCGTCGTGTCGCCGAACGTGTTCTTCAGCGTGACCGGGAACCCGGACGACGCCGTGCCGGCCGAACTCTCGGCCTGCTTGTCGCCGTCACTGCCGCAGGCGGCCAGCGTGGTCGTGGCGAGCAGTACGGCGGTAACCGCACTGACGACCCGCGTACGGGACCAGGACATGGTGAACTCTCCTTAGACCAATTGCCTCAACTAAGGAGAGCCTAAGCTAACCCCACCGGCCGTCGCGACCTGCGGGGGTGTGACTCAGGACTCGAACTTGTAGCCGAGTCCACGCACCGTGACCAGATGGGCAGGATTCGACGGATCCTTCTCGAGCTTGGAACGCAGCCGCTTCACGTGCACGTCCAGGGTCTTGGTGTCGCCCACGTAGTCGGCGCCCCAGATCCGGTCGATCAGCTGACCGCGGGTGAGCACCCGGCCGGTGTTCCGCAGCAGCATCTCGAGCAGCTCGAACTCCTTCAGCGGGAGCCGGATCTCGGTCCCGGACACCGTCACCACGTGCCGCTCGACGTCCATCCGGACCGGGCCGGCCTCGAGGGTGTCGGGCAGCAGCTCGACGTCCTGACCGCGACGCAGTACGGCGCGGACACGGGCCAGCAGCTCCCGCGGACTGTAGGGCTTGGTCACGTAGTCGTCCGCGCCGAGCTCGAGCCCGACGACCTTGTCGACCTCGGTGTCCTTGGCACTGACGATGATCACCGGGACGTTGCCCCGGCTGCGGAGCGCCCGGCAGACCTCCGTGCCGGACAGACCCGGCAGCATCAGGTCGAGCAGGACGATGTCCGCACCGGCGCGGTCGTACTCGTCCAGCGCATCGGGCCCGGTCTCCGCGACGGCGACCTCGAACCCTTCCTTGCGCAGCACGTACGACAGCGCGTCGCTGTAGCTCTCTTCGTCTTCGACGACCAGCACTCGGGTCACGAAGCTGTCTCCTTTGCGATCTGACCTGACGGGGTAGGCGTCAGGTTTACGGCCGCCTCCTCCTGGCTGGCGGAGTCGGTCTGACCCACTGCGGGTTCGAGCCGCAGCGGGAGTCTCACGGTGAAGGTGGAACCTTGGCCCTCGACACTCCAGACCCGCACGTCGCCGCCGTGGATCGAGGCGATGTGCTTGACGATCGAGAGGCCGAGACCGGTGCCGCCGGTCTCCCGGCTGCGGGCCCGGTCGACCCGGTAGAAGCGCTCGAAGACGCGTTCCAGGTCGCTGCTCGGGATGCCTACGCCCTGGTCGGACACGGTGACCTCGACCAGGTCCCCGATCGGGTGCGCGGCGACCGCGACCCGGGTGCCGTCCGGGCTGTAGTTGATGGCGTTCTCGACCAGGTTGCCGATCGCCATCGCCAGCTGGTCCTCGCTGCCGAGGACCTCGAGCTCGGGCTCGGTCTTCACCACGATCTTGATGTCGCGGTCCTCGGCGTCGATCCGGCAGCGATCCACCGCGGTCTCGATGACCCCGTTGATGTCGACCGGGCCCGGGTTCTCCAGCGGGTCGTCGCCCTGCAGCCGGGACAACTCGATGATTTCCTTGACCAGCCGACTCAGCCGGGACGCCTCGATCCGCATCCGGTCCGAGAACCGCTGCACCACCTCCGGGTCGTCGGAGGCCTCCGAGACCGCGTCGGCGAGCAGGATCAGCGCGCCGACCGGGGTCTTCAGCTCGTGGCTGATGTTGACGGTGAAGTCCCGCCGGATCGCGTCCAGGCGGCGCTCGCGGGTGCGGTCCTCGACCAGCACCAGCACGAGTTGACTGCCCAGCGGCGCCACCCGGGCGCTGACGTACTGCGTGGCGCCGAGCCGGCCCCGGACGATCTCCAGGTCCTGCTGGCGGATCTCGCCGTCGCGGCGGACCTGGCGGACCATGGTCAGGATGTCGTCGACCACGAGCCGCTCACCGCGGACGATGCCGAGCACGTGCGCCGGGGCGCTGGCCTGCAGCACCTGGTCCTCGGGGCCCATCACGACCGCCGAGGACCGCAGTACCGACAGCACCGTGGCAACACCCGACGGCACGGCGGGCTCCGGGGACTCCGGGATCTTGCGCTGGGCCCGCTCGGAGAGCATCATCGCGCCGAGCGAAAGCAGGGCCAGGGCCGCGCCGATGACGCCGCCCAGCACCGCAGCCAGCGTGGGGTCCACGGCAACGATGCTACGCGGGCGACCAGCAGGGAAAGACCGAATGAGCACCGGATGACCGGGACACGACCTAACTGTTCATCGGTCGTTCACCACTCGTCGCCGTCCGGCAACCTCGACGGCATACGGTCGCCGGTGGGCAGGCACCCAGGTGGTGCCTCGCCGCGGCACCGGACACCACAGATCGGATTCGAACACCATGCGTGACACGTACCACGAGCAGCTCGACGACATCCTCGCCGAGCTGGAGCGGATGACGCGGACGGTGTCCACCGCCGTACGCCGGTCGACGTCGGCCCTGCTGGAGGCGGACATCCGCAAGGCCGAAGAGGTCATCGCGGCCGACATCCAGCTCGATGCCGCCGGTGAGGGCGTCGAGGAGAAGGTCTTCGAACTGATGGCACGGCAGTCGCCGGTCGCCAACGAGCTGCGGATGCTGGTCGCCGCGCTGCGGATGGTCGCCGACCTCGAGCGGATGGGCGACCTGGCCGCGCACGTGTCGAAGATCGCCCGGATGCGCTACCCGGCGCCGGCGATCCCGGCCGAGCTGCACGACGTGATCGAGTCGATGGGATCCGTGGCCGGCAAGATGGTCGACGCCGCCGGCGACGTGATCGCGACCCGCGACGTCGACGCCGCCGGACGGCTCGAGGCCAGCGACGACGAGATGGACAAGCTGCGCTCGAACCAGTTCCGCCTGATGATGGACGAGCACTGGCCGCACGGCGTCGAGGTCGCCGTCGACATGGCACTCCTCAGCCGCTACTACGAGCGCATCTCCGACCACGCGGTCGCCATGGCCCGCCGCGTCGTCTACCTCGTCACCGGCGAACTCCCAGTAGCCATCGGCGGCACCGCCGCCGGCTCCGGCGCCGGCGCCTCCACCCCCAACCCCAACGGCAACTGACCCTTTCATAGCCCTCGGCAACCAACTGGTTGCCGAGGGCTTCTTTTTGTTCCCCGGGGCCGGAGGTTGCGGATCCCCAGGCCATCACAATCGCGGTGTTCGAGGGGCGGCCAGCGGCGGCGGCGCCGCGAGGACCAATTGTGATGGCCTGGCGGTCCGGACTGTCTGTGCGCGGCGCGTTCCGGTAGCTTCCGTGCCGTGGACGAATCTGTGACCAACCAACTGGTCAACGCCGACGTGTCAGGCATGACCGGCCCTGAGCTGCTCGCACACCTCGACGCGGTCGAGCAGCACCTGAGAAACCTGCGCAGAACCGAGCTCGCCCTCCTAGAGGGCAGTCCGGAGATCGTCGCCCAAAGCCCCGACCTACAAGCGCAACTAGCCCACCTCCGCACCCTGAACCTCGAAACCCCACCCCTCGAGAACCCGCCGACGCCAACCTGACGGCTCCCCCGGTCACAAGTCGGACGTGCGCCAAGGAACACGTGGGCGTGAACAGCAAATAACCTGTCCAACCCCACCACCACACCGGCCACCCCACCAGAACGTGCGCCCAACAGCCCACTCCGCCCCCGGCGAAGCCGCCAACAGCCAGCCGCGCCGCAGGCGTGTCCTTCAGACGCAACTACGGCTGATCCCGCCGCAGCGTGCGCTCGTTGCACAGTCCGCGCCCGGCGAAGCCGGCAACAGGCAGCCGCGCCGAAGGCGTGACCTTTCAGCGCAACTGCAGCTGATCTCACCTGAACGCGTGCTCGTTGCCCGATCCGAGCCCACCTCGGCCGACGCCCAGGAACCCGTGGGCTTGCACAACAAATAACCTGTTCAACCCCACCGCCACACCGGCCACCGCACCAGGGCACGCGCCCAACGGCCCACTCTGCGCCGCGCGTGCCTGTCGCACGATCCGCGCCGGCCGCGGCCAACACCCGGGAAACTGTGGGCTTGAACAACAAATAACCTGTTCAACCCCACCGCCACGCCGGCTCCCCCGCCAGGACCTGCGCCCAACAGCCCACTCCGCGCCCGGCGAAGCCGGCAACAGGCAGCTGCGCCGAAGGCGCGTCCTTCCGGCGCAACTCCAGCTGGTCTCGCTGGAGTTGCGCTCGTCGCACGATCCGCGCCCAGCCTCGGCCGACTCCCAGGAAAGCGGGGGCTTGAACAGCAAATAACCTGTTCAACCACGCCGCCGCGCCGGCTGCCGCGCCAGGACGTGCGCTCAACAGCCCGAGTCCGCGCGGCGGTGAAGCCGGCAGCCGGCCGCGCTGGAGGCGCGTGGTTCAGGCGCAGCTCCAGCTGGCTCCGTTGGAGGTGGGGCGTGCGGGGTAGGGGGTTAGCGGCCCTGGTTTTTGACGGCTTCTATGGCGTCTTTGGCTGCTTGGGGGTCTAGGTATTCGCCGCCGGGGGTCAGCGGCTGGAAGTTTTCGTCGAGTTCGTAGTAGAGGGGGATGCCGGTGGGGATGTTGAGGCCCACGATGGTCTGCTCGTCGAGGTTGTCGAGGTGCTTGACCAGGGCGCGGAGCGAGTTGCCGTGGGCGGTGACCAGGACGGTCTTCCCGGCGCGCAGGTCCGGCACGATCGCGTCGTACCAGTAGGGAAGCATCCGCTCGACGACGTCCTTGAGGCACTCGGTCGCGGGCAGCAGCTCCGGCGGGAGGGCGGCGTACCGCGGGTCGCTGGCCTGGTCGTACTCCGAGCCGCGCTCGATCGCCGGCGGCGGGGTGTCGTACGAGCGGCGGAACAGCATGAACTGCTCCTCGCCGAGCTCTTCCAGGGTCTGCTTCTTGTCCTTGCCCTGCAGGCCGCCGTAGTGCCGCTCGTTCAGCCGCCAGGAGCGCCGTACGTCGATCCACTGGCGCCCGGCCTCCTCCAGCGCGATGTTCGCGGTCCGGATGGCGCGGCGCAGCACCGAGGTGTGCAGTACTTCGGGCAGCAGCCCGCGCTCGAGCAGCAGTTGGCCACCGCGGACCGCCTCCTCGACGCCCTGGGCGTTCAGGTCGACGTCGACCCAGCCGGTGAACAGGTTCTTGGCGTTCCAGTCGCTGTGGCCGTGGCGGAGCAGGATCAGGCGATAGGTCATACCCGCATGTTATCGAGGCTCCAGCCAGCCCTTGAACGCGTCCAGGTTTCGGGTGGACTCGCCCCGGGAGATCCGCCACTCGTACTCCTTGCGGATCGACGACGCGAACCCCATTTCGAGGATCGTGTTGAATGACGAGTCGGCGTATTCCAGCACCGCCCCGAGCAACCGATCGACCTCACCAGGTGTGATGGCGTGCATCGGGACCCGCCCGTCCAGGTGGATGTCGCCCAGATGGTCGACGGCGAACGCGACGCCGTACATCTTCAGGTTCCGCTCGAGCAGCCACCGGTACACGGCCGCGTGGTTCTCGTCCGGGTGCCGCGCGACGAACGCGTGCACCTGGACCGCCTGCGCGCCGACCGTCAGCGACACCGTGGTCTTCAGCTTCCGCTCCCCCGGCAGGTCCGCGCTGAAGACGCCCGGCTCACTCTCGGTGAACTCGAGCTCGTTCTCGGTCAGCACCTGGCGGATCACGTCCGCCGCAGAAACTCTCACCCGGCTACCTCCGCGGCGATGTGTGTCCAGTGTGTGGTGACGCTTGAACGATAGCGGTGTCCAGGTGCGTGCATCGGGGTGCTTGGTCAGTGGCCTCGATGCGGAGCATCGTGGGCGCTGGCCAAGTGCCGCGAGGTGCGTGCCTGGGCACCGATAGCGTCAAGCGTCACCACACACTGGACACTTCGGTCGCCATCGTCTCCGCTGCGGTCCGGTACGCCGCCAGCGTCTTCCGGGCGGTCAGCTCCCAGCCGAATCCCCGTGCGTGCCCGACCGCCGCGTGGCTCATGCTCTCGCGGACGGCCGGATCCGTCGCGATCCGCGCCAGCGCGTCGGCGAAGTCGTCCACCCCGTGCCCGCGCACGAGGAACCCGGTCCGCCCGTCCAGCACCGCCGTACTCAGGCCGCCGACGGCCGCCGCGACCACCGGCGTGCCGCAGGCCTGGGCCTCCAGCGCGACGAGCCCGAAGGACTCCGAGTACGACGGAACACACACGACGGACGCCGCGCGGTACCAGTCGGCCAGCCGCGCGCGTTCCATCGGCTTCACGAACCGGGTCACGTCGTCGATCCCGAGCGCCCTCGCCAGCTCGGCGTGCGACTCGGGGTGCTCCATGCCGTTGCCCGACGGCCCGCCGATGATCGCGACCACCAGCCGCGACCGCAGCGACGGATCCCGTTCGACCATCCGCGCCGCCGCCCGGAGCAGCAGATCGGGCGCCTTCAACGGCTGGATCCGGCCGACGAATGCCAGTACGACGGCATCGGCCGGCAACCCCACCGCCTGTCGCGCGGCCATCCGCGAGCCCGGGCTGAACAGCTCCAGATCCACCCCCGGATTCACCACACCGACCTTCGCCGGCTGGGCGCCGTACAGGTCGATCAGTTCGCGGGCCTCGTCGTCGGTGTTGGCCAGCAGGCGATCCGCGGCCTCGACGACCTGCTCCTCACCGATCAGCCGCGCGGGCGGCTCGGGTACGTCGTCGTCCGCGAGGCTGGCGTTCTTCACCTTGGCCATCGTGTGCATGGTGTGGACCAGTGGGACCGCCCAACGATCACGGGCGAGCAGGCCGACCTGTCCGGACAACCAGTAATGCGAGTGGATCACGTCGTACCAGCCGGGCTCGTGGATCGCCTCGGCGCGCAGGACGGCGCGGGCGAACGTGCACAACTGGGCCGGGAGCTCGTTCTTCGTCAGGCCCTCGTACGGGCCGGCGGCGACGTTGCGGACCATCACGCCGGGCATCAGCTCGACCCGGGCCGGCAGCACCGACGCCGTCGCCCGGGTGAAGACGTCGACCTCGATCCCCAGGCCGGCCAGCTGCTTGGACAGCTCCACGACGTACACGTTCATCCCGCCGGCGTCCCCGGTCCCCGGCTGGTCGAGTGGTGACGTGTGCAGGCTGATCATCGCGACCCGCCGGAGGGGTTTGTTCACGACGTCAGGGTAACTCTGGGGCTTCGGCCGGGAATCGGGACTTCTCCCTATCCGCAGCCGTCCAGCTGGCCAGCAGCCGCAGATTCTGCTCGGACGGCGACCCGGGCTCCACGGTGTAGGTGACCAGCAGTTGGTCCGGCTCGCCGGGAGGCTGCAGGGTCTCGTACCCCACGGTGATGTCGCCCACGAGCGAGTGGTGCTGCGTCTTCGTCCCGAAGGTCTTGTCCTTCACGTCGTACCGGGCCCAAAGCACGCGGAACTCCGGACTGTGGATGGACAGTTCCCCGATCAGCTCGGCGAGCTCCGGGTCGTCCGGGTAGCGGCCGGCGTACATCCGCAGGTAGCCGACGGTCTCCTCCGCGACCGACTCCCAGTCCGGGTAGAAGTCGCGCGACGCCGGATCGAGGAAGACCATCCGCGGGATGTTGCGGTCCTTGAGGTCCAAGGTGTCGAAGTCCGCGATCAGGGCCGCGGCGAGCCGGTTCCACCCCAGGACGTCCATCCGACGGCCGAGGACGAACGCCGGTACGTCGGTCATCGAGTCGAGCAGCCGTTGCAGGCCGGGTCGCATCCGCTGCGTCGTACGCCGTTTGGTCCGCCGACGAGCCGGTTTCGCCAACAGGGCAAGGTGTTTCTGCTCGTCCTCGGTCAACTTGAGGACATCGGCGACGGCGTCCAGGATCTCCTGCGAGACGTTATCGGCGCGGCCTTGTTCGAGGCGGACGTAGTAGTCGGCGCTGACGCCGGCCGCCTGGGCGAGCTCCTCGCGGCGCAGTCCGGGGACTCGGCGTCGCCCGCCGTACACCTTGATGCCGAGGTCCTCGGGCCGCACCCGCGCCCGGCGCGAGGTGAGGAACTCGGTCAGCTCCGCGCGACGATCCATGCCCTCCAGTATCCAGGCCGGCCCGAACCGCAACCTGGTCCTGCCAGAACCAGGCTCAGCAGACACCTGGGTAAGCCGCCGCGACCGCTCCAGGATCGGTGACATGACTGATCTACAGATTCGCAATGCTGTCGTCACCGGCGCCGCGAGCGGTATCGGAGCCGCGATCGCCACCCAACTGGCCGAGGCCGGCGCCGCGGTCGCGCTGGTCGCACGGCGGCAGGACCGCCTCGACGACCTGGCCGGCAAGCTCGGACCGCGGACCTTCGGCGTCGGCCTGGACGTCACGTCGCAGGACTCGGTGGACGCCGGAGTCGCACGGATCCACGAGCGGCTCGGCACCGTCGACCTGGTCGTGAACGCCGCGGGCGTGATGCTGGCCGCGCCGATCGCCGACGGGCGGCTCGACGACTGGACCCGGATGATCGACACCAACCTGACCGGCGTACTGCGACTGGTCCAGGCGTTCACGCCCGACCTGATCGCGGCAGCCGGCGCCGGCCGGACCGCCGACCTGGTGAACATCTCGTCGATCGGGGCGCACGTCGTCTTCCCCGGGTACGCCGTCTACGGCGCGACGAAGGCGGCGCTGACCCATCTGTCCGCATCGCTGCGCGCCGACCTCTCGCCGTACGACGTCCGCGTGACGAACATCGAGCCCGGGCTGACGGACACCGAACTGGCGACGCACCTGGACAGCCCGGGACAGGACCTGATCGCCTCGATGAACGAACAGATCGGGCCGTTGCACGCGGACGACATCGCCGACCTCGTGACGTTCGCGGTGAGCCGCCGGCGGGAGCTGAATCTGCGCCAGATCATCGCGCTGCCGACCCGCCAGGCGTGACGTTTGGTGGGTCTACCTCCACCCCCATTGGCGGACTCGGCCCACTGTGGTCCGGGCCGTCCGCCGAAAGCATTGAGGACATGCGTACAGTCCTCGAAGAAGTCAGGTCCTGGCATCGCCCGCTGATGCTGATGGTGCTCGCCATGTCCGGTCTCGTCCTGACCGCCGGCATCGGTCTCGCGGTCGACGGCCGCGAGATCCTCAACGAGTCCGTGTGGCTCAAGCCGTTCAAGTTCGGCCTGTCGTTCGTCCTGTACGGCGCGACGCTCGCGTGGCTGCTTTCCAAGCTGCGCAAGGCGAAACGCTTCGGCTGGTGGACCGGGACCGCGTTCGCGATCACCGGGATCGTCGACGTCGGGTTCATCGCCGTACAGGCCGCGCGGGGGACGTTCAGCCACTTCAACGACAACTCCGACACGTTCAACCAGGTCGGGCAGAAGGTCTTCATGTCGGGCGTCATGGGGCTGTTCGGGGCCAGTCTGGTGGTCGCGATCATGCTGCTGTTCCAGCGGATCGGCGACGCCCCGCTGAACCGGGCGATCCGGGTCGGCCTCGGGCTGGCGGTCGCCGGTATGGCGCTCGCCTTCTACCTGGTCGGCTCGCAGGGTCAGCGGCAGGACGTCACGGACGCGTACGGGCACCCGGTCACGCTGGCCGGCAGCCACGGCATCGGCGTCGAGGCGGGTGGTCCCGGGATGCCGTTGACGAACTGGAGCACAGTCGGCGGCGACCTGCGGATCCCGCACTTTGTCGGGCTGCACGCGATCCACTTCCTGCTGCTCACGGTCCTCGCGCTGAGCCTCCTCACCGCGCGGGTCGAATGGCTGCGGCCGGAGCGCGTCCGCCACCGCCTGGTCGGCGTCGCGGCCTTCGGGTACACCGGCGTGATGATCACGGTCACTGTCCAGGCGTTCCGCGGGCAGGCGCTGATCCACCCCGACGTACAGACGCTGGGCATGCTGGGTGGGTTCCTGGCGGTGAGCCTGGCTGCGCTCTTCGGGGTGGTCGCGGCCGCTCGGCGGCAGGCGGACGTGAGACGGCCCGCCGAGCGCGCCGAGGGCTTTGAGAAACTTGGAGTATGACTTCGAGCGATCGTCCTCTGGCCGTGGTGACGGGTGCTAGCAGTGGGATCGGGGCCGCGTCGGCGCGGTACCTCGCCCGTGCGGGGTTCGAGGTGATCTGCGCCGCGCGGCGGCTGGACCGGATCGAGGCGCTGGCCAAGGAGATCGACGGCCGCGCGGTGCAGTGCGACGTAACGTCCGCCGAGGACGTCGCCGCACTGACCGCGGCGGTCGGGGACGAACTTCAGGTGCTGCTGAACAACGCCGGCGGCGCGTTCGGCCTGGAGCCGGTGGCCGACGCCGATCTGGACGCCTGGCGGCGGATGTACGAGGTGAACGTGATCGCGGTCGCCGCGGTCACCAAGTCGTTGCTTCCGGCACTGATCGCCGGGCGCGGCACGATCATCGTGATGGGATCGACGGCCGGCCAGGTCGCGTACGAGGGCGGCGGCGGGTACGTCGCCGCGAAGCACGGCGCGAAGGCGGTCGTCGACACGCTCCGTCTGGAGCTGTGGGACCAGCCGGTCCGGGTCACCGAGATCGCGCCGGGCATGGTCCAGAGCGAAGGCTTCGCCCTGACCCGCTTCAACGGCGACCAGTCCAAGGCCGACGCCGTGTACGCCGGTGTCCGCGAACCGCTCACCGCCGACGACATCGCCGACATCGTCGCGTACGTCGCCACCCGCCCCGCCCACGTGAACCTCGACCGCATCACGGTCCGCCCCCGCGCCCAAGCAGCCCAGCACAAGGTCCACCGCGAGTCCTGATTCGCCAACGTCCGAAGAAGTGTGGGTGCGCCCACACTTCTTCGGACGTTCGCTGTGAGTGAGGCGGCTCACGGGGTTGGTGCTTGCAATTGCAAGCAGCTTGCTAGCACACTGGGGGCATGGCCAAGTTGAGTGATCGCGCAGCTGGGGCGGTGGGCTCCGTCGGGGAGTACCTCGCCGAGCAGCGGCGGCACGCCCAGCTGTCGTTGCGGCAGTTGTCCGACCTGGCCGGAGTGTCGAACCCGTATCTCAGCCAGATCGAGCGCGGCCTGCGGAAACCGTCGGCCGACGTACTGCAGCAGCTCGCGAAGGCGTTGCGGATCTCCGCGGAGACCCTCTACGTACGGGCCGGCATCCTCGATCCGGACGACGACGCCGAAGGTGGCCGGCAGGGCACGGGCGTGGTCGACGCCGTCCTGCTCGACCCCGCACTGACCGAGCGCCAGAAGCGCGTCCTGCTGGACGTCTACACGTCGTTCGTCCGCGAGAACACCCCTGAAGAGCCCCCAGCGAAGAAGCCCACGGCTCGCAAGCGCAGCACCGACTGAACCTGCTGAAAACACCACGAGGAGAAGCCTGATGGCTACCCGTACGCCTGTTACCCCGTTCTACGCGATCGCCGGCGCCGGCGACCTCGCGGTCGAGAAGGTCCGCGCCGTCGGCGAGGACGTGACCGCCCGGTTCGCGAAGATCGACCAGAAGAACCTGCAGACCGAGCTCACCAAGGAGCTGACCAAGGCGCAGGCCGAGCTGGCCAAGCGCTTCGAGGCGATCGTCGCCGATGCGCGCACCGCCCCGGCCAAGCTCCGCGAGCTGCCGAAGTCCGCGCAGGCCGGTTTCACCACCGTCCTCGGCCAGGCCGAGGAGACCTACGAGGACCTGGCCGGCCGCGGCAAGGACCTGGTCGAGCGGATCCGCCACCAGCAGGCGACCGAGGACCTGGTCAGCACCGCAAAGACCACGGTGAGCAAGGCCAAGGCCACCCGCACCACCGCGAAGAAGACCGCCACGAGCGCGACCCGCAACGTCAAGGCGACCGCGACCAGCGCCCGCAAGACCGCGAAGGCCGCCACCAAGGCCGCCGAGGCCGCGGCCGACAAGGTCGGCGACTGATCTTCCTGGCCACCACAGACGGTGACGATTCACCCACCTCCGGGTGAATCCTGCGACCGGGCGGTCCACAGCTGCGACTGAGCAGAGGTGGCCGCCCGGTCTGTCCGTTAGGCTCGTAGCATGATCACCTTCCGGAGCCTGATCCCCGGGTTCGACGATCCGCTGTCGGTCATCTGGTGGGTGCTGCTTGCGATCAAGCTGGTCGCGCTCGCCGACGCGGTCTTCCGGCCACGGGCGGTGTTCATCGCCGCCGACAAGCTCACCAAGCCCGGCTGGGTGCTGATCCTGGTCGTGTTCTCGCTGAGTCAGATCTTCCAGGGCTGGCTGAGCTTCTTCGGCCTGATCGGCATCGTCGCGTCCGCCGTGTACCTCGTGGACGCCCGCCCCGCTCTACGCGCCGCCACCGGCCGCGGCCGAGGCGGCTGGGGCGTCCGCCGCCGCAGAGGCCCCCGCCCGCTGTAACTCACCCCTTGTAACCGGCAGCTGTAGCTACGAGCGGTAGACGATGACCTTGTCGCCGACGTGGATCTGGTCGAAGAGGATTTTGATCTTGGCCAGGTCGCGGACGTTGACGCAGCCGTGCGAGGCGCCGTTGTAGCCGCGGGCCGCGAAGTCCGACGAGTAGTGCACCGCCTGGCCGCCGCTGAAGAACATCGCGTACGGCATCTTCGAGTCGTACAGCTTCGAGACGTGGTTCCGGCTCTTCCAGCCGACCGTGAAGCTGCCCTCCCGGGTCGCGGTCTTGACCGCGCCGAACCGGACGTCCAGCTGCATCTTCACCACACCGTCGACGACGTACCGCAGCTTGCGGGTGCTCTTGTCGATGCACAGCGCCACACCGGTCGCGCAGCGCGCGTCGAGCTTCTTGCCGTTCACCACCGGCACCGGCGGGTACAGCTCGGTCTGGGTCGGCTCGTGGGTGACCTTCGCCAGTTGATCCCAGGTGTTCTGGTCGACGTACCCGAGCTGGGGAATCCCCTTCGACTTCTGGAACTTCTTCACCGCGGACCGGGTCATGGTCCCGAACTCATTGTCCAGGTAGCGCTTCTCGAGCAGCTTCAGCTGCACAAGCCGCGCCTCGACCTTGCGGACGTTCGTCCCGCTGGAGCCGTTCTTCCACAGCGCCTTCGGGTAGATCGGCAGCTCCCCGCTCACCTCGAACGGCACCGTCTTCAGGTCCTGCGGGGCCGCGGTCGCGCTCGTTCCGGTACTCAGGAGTGCAGCAACCGCGCCCCCGGCAACCAGCCCGCTCAACAACTTGCGAATTAACAGCCCGCGCATCGAGACCCCTTTGGATAGACCCCGTCCCTACACTTGTAGGACGTCCTCACCGGCCATCTGGTTGGCTCAGCGTACCGGAGGAACCCTGGATGCCGATCGTTCAACGATCAGCCGAGGCAGGCGCCCGGATCGCCTATCGCGAGGCGGGCAGCGGCCCGCCGGTCGTGTTCCTGCACGGCAATCCGACATCGTCGTACCTGTGGCGTGACGTCCTCGGCCCGGTCTCGGCGATCGCCCGCTGCATCGCACCGGACCTGGCCGGGATGGGCGCATCGGGTCCGTCGACCGGCAACAGTTACCGGTTCGTCGACCACAGGCGGTACGTCGACAAGTTCTTCGAGGCGCTCGACCTGACCAGCGACGTGATCCTCGTCGGTCACGACTGGGGTGGGGTCCTGGCGACGGACTGGGCCCGCCGGCATCCCGATGCCGTCAACGGGATCGCCTACCTGGAGACACTCGTCAGTCCCGTCACCTGGGACAGCCCGAACGCACCAGCTCCTGAGCTGTTCCGTCGGCTCCGCAGCCCGGAGGGTGAGCAGCTCGTGCTGGAGGAGAATGTCTTCATCGACCTGGTCCTCCCGAGCGGCACGATGCGCAGGCTGACAGACGCCGAGCTGACGGCGTACCGGGCTCCGTTCGTCGAGCCCGGGGAGCGTCGGCGGCCGATGCTGACGTGGGCGCGCGAGATCCCGATCGACGGAACTCCGGCGGACGTGCACGACATCGTCGCGGCCAACGCGGCATGGATGGCAGAGTCGCGGGTACCGAAGCTGTTCATCAACGGAGATCCGGGTGCGCTCCTCACCGGACCGCTGCGCGAGCTGTGCCGGCGCTGGCCGAACCAACGGGAGGTCACCGTCCCCGGACTGCATTTCCTGCCCGAGGACTCGGCCCCCGCGATCGCCGCCGCCCTCCTCGACTGGATCCCGACCTGCTGAAGGAGAACACCATCGAGATCGCACTCAGCACGGCGGACATCACCACGGTGCCCGCGGACGCGATCGTGAACGCTGCTCACCACGCGTTGCGTGGTGGGGGTGGCGTCGATGGTGCGATTCATCGGGCGGGTGGCCCGGAGATCCTCGCGGAGCTCATCGAGCGGTACCCGAACGGCACTCCCACGGGTACGGCGGTGTGGACCACGGCCGGCGCGCTACCGGCGACGTACGTGATCCACGTGGTCGGGCCGAACTACAACGCCGGGCAACGGGATCCGGCGCTGCTCGAGTCCTGCTACCGCAACGCGTTGCGGATCGCGGACGAGCTCGGCGTACACACGATGACGCTGCCCGCGGTCTCCGCCGGCATCTACGGGTGGCCCGCACAGTCCGCCGCGGACATCGCCGTCAGGACGTTGCGCCGTACGCCGACCAACGTCACCAAGGGCACCTTCTGTCTGGTGGAACCGCGGCTGTACAAGGCGTTCCGGAACGCGACAGCGGCCGGGGAGTAGCTCCCCGGCCGCTGCCCGAACGTCAGCTCACTTGCTGTAGACGACGACCCTGTCGCCGACCTTCACCCGGGAGAAGACCCAGGCGATCTTCTTCTTGTCGCGGATGTTCGCGCAGCCGTGCGAGGCGCCGTTGTAGCCGCGGGCCTTGAAGTCCGACGAGTAGTGCACCGCCTGGCCGCCGCTGAAGAACATCGCGTACGGCATCTTGGTGTGGTACAGCGACGACACGTGGTTCTTCGACTTGCGGTAGATGCGGAAGACGCCGTTACGCGTCGGGGTCCGGCTGGAGCCGAACCGGACGTCCATCACCTGCACCGGCTTGCCGTTCACCATGTAGACCAGCTTGCGGGTCTTCTTGTTGATGCACAGCACGCGACCCTTGGTGATGCACCTGCGGTCGATGCGGTACTTGGCGATCAGCTTGCTGTTCGAGGTCGCCTTCGGCTTCGCCGCTGCGGCCTTCGGCGGCAGACCGTGCGGAGCCGGTGCCGTCGTCGACTTCTGCGCCGACGCCGCAACCTGAGGCGCGGCCTCGGCCGAAGTGGTCGCCGACAGTGCGCCAACGCCCACGAACGCGGCGGCCGTCAGGGTAGCGCCGAACTTACGCAGAATGCCCATGTTTCCCTTGTCCTTCCCCCAAAGAGTGCTTCCACAAGACAGACGTCGCTACTTCACGTCTGGTTGGTAACGAATCAAAACTTTCTTTCCCCACCACTGACCCCCCGACCACTGGCCTCACCACTGGCCGAGAAATGGTGTATCACACCGAGAGAGCCCGGGGCACGCTCCGTGAACCACCGTTTCCAGTTCGTGCCCTAGGAGAGCGCCCGCAGCCGGCGCAGTACCTCGTCAGCACCCAGCGCCTGCGCGGTCGCGTGCAGATCGGGGCTGCGGGTGGCGCCGGTGATCGCGACCCGCACGAGCTGCGAGGCCTCGCGGATCGAGCCGACGTACGCGTCCGGATCTTTCTTGTACTCCTTGGCGTTCGGCGCGAACCGATGCTTGCCGGCCAGAGTACGGATCTGGTCGAACCACTCCTGCGGGTCGTCGAGATGCTCGTAGTTCGCGACGAGATCCGCCGCGAACGCGGTGACGACATCTGCCGCGACACCGAGCGGAGCCAGCCGCTCGTCGGCCGGACCGTCCACCGGGACGAACAGCTCGGTGAAGAAGAAGCCGTATGCCGGCCGGAAATCCGACCACTTGCGCAGGTCCTTGCGCGGGTTCTCGACGCCGTCACGCTCGACCGCCAACGCCCGCAGCGCCAGGTCCTTCTCGTTGTCGAGCACGGGAACGAGTTCCGCGTCGTACTCGACGGCCCAGGCGCGCACTGCGTCGAGGATCTGCTGTCCGCTCAGCGTCGCGATGTGGTCGGCGCTGATGTCCTCGAGCTTCACCAGGTCGACCAACGGACCGGCGACCCCGCACAGGCTCAGGTCGAGCGGCGTCGTCAGCGCCTCGGCCAGCGGCAGCTCCGCGAGCCGGCCGTTGGCCAGGCCGCGCAGGTAGTACAGGACCGCGTCGGCCGGGTAGCCCGCGCCGATGTAGAAGTCGACGCCCGCCTCGGGATCCTTGCGCTTCGACAGCTTCCGCTTCCCGCCCGGGAT
Organism: Kribbella soli; assembly: GCF_004331345.1. Lineage (GTDB taxonomy): Bacteria > Actinomycetota > Actinomycetes > Propionibacteriales > Kribbellaceae > Kribbella > Kribbella soli. Next base: position 649,923 of record NZ_SJJZ01000004.1, read on the forward strand.
CTGCTTCATCAGCGGCGCGATGTGCGCGTAGGTGATCGGCTCGAACTCGAGCGCCGCGAACAGCTGCTGATGCAGCGGCACCGAGGAGATCCACTCGTCGCCGCGGATCACCAGGTTCACCCGCATCAGGTGGTCGTCGACCGCGTGCGCGAAGTGGTACGTCGGAAGTCGCGGCGACTGGTCCGAGGACTTCAGGATCACCGCGTCGTTGCGGTTCGCCTCGTGCTCGAGCCGGCCGCGGATCGCGTCGACGAAGCTGGTCCGCTGCCCGTCGGCGTCATCAGGCGTCCGGAAGCGCACGACGTACGGCGCACCCTCGGCGAGCTTCGCGGCGACGGCGGACGGGTCGGCGTCGCGCCAGATCGCCCACTTGCCGTAGTACCCGGTCGGGACCTTCGACGCCTGCTGGCGGGAGGTGATGTCGGCGAGCTCGTCCTTCGTCGCGAAGCACAGGTACGCCTTGCCCTGCCGGAGCAGGTGCCGCACGTAGGTCAGGTAGATCTGCTCGCGCTCGGACTGCACGTACGGACCGTACGAACCACGGTTTCGGTCCTCGTCCGCGCTGATGTGGAAGTAGTCGAAGGCGCGGTCGAACTGCTCCAGCGCCCCCTCGACCTCACGCGCCTGGTCGGTGTCCTCGATCCGCACCAGGTACACGCCGCCGGAGTCCGTCGCGACGTCCCGGTCGATCATCCCGACGTAGATGCCGCCGATGTGGATGAACCCGGTCGGCGACGGGCCGATCCGCGTGACCTTCGCTCCCTCCGGCAGCTCTCGCGCCGGATACCGCTCTTCCCAGTGCCCCGGCTCCGGAAGATCCGCCGGGAAGAGCCCGTCTACCGCCGCCCGGTCGACCATCAGCTCTTCGACTTGCGGCCGAGCTTGGCGCGCTCGATCTGGGTGAGAGCGACCTTGCGCATCCGGATCGCGTCCGGCGTGACCTCCACGCACTCGTCCTCACGGCAGAACTCCAGCGACTGCTCCAGCGACAGCTTGCGGGCCGGCACCAGCTTCTCGAACTCGTCCGCGTTCGAGCGGACGTTCGTCATCTTCTTTTCCTTGGTGATGTTGACGTCCATGTCGTCAGAGCGCGAGTTCTCGCCGACGATCATGCCCTCGTACACCTCGGTGGTCGGCTCCACGAACATGGTGCCGCGCTCCTGCAGGTTGATCATCGCGTACGACGTGGCCGCGCCGGACCGGTCGGACACGAGCGAACCGGACGGCCGCGTGCGCAGCTCGCCGAACCACGGCTCGTACCCCTCGAAGACGTGGTGCGCGATCCCCGTACCGCGGGTGTCGGTGAGGAACTCGGTGCGGAACCCGATCAGGCCGCGGGCCGGGACCAGGAACTCCATCCGGACCCAGCCGGTGCCATGGTTGGTCATCTGCTCCATCCGGCCCTTCCGGACCGCGAGCAGCTGGGTGACCGTGCCGAGGTACTCCTCCGGGCAGTCGATCGTCAGCCGCTCGACCGGCTCGTGCCGCTTGCCGTCGATCTCGCGGGTGACCACCTGTGGCTTGCCGACGGTCAGCTCGTAGCCCTCGCGGCGCATCTGCTCGACCAGGATGGCCAGCGCCAGCTCACCACGGCCCTGCACCTCCCACGCGTCCGGGCGCTCGGTCGGGAGCACCTTCAGCGACACGTTGCCGACCAGCTCGCGGTCGAGCCGGTCCTTGACCAGCCGCGCGGTCACCTTGGTGCCCTTGGTGCGGCCGGCCAGCGGCGAGGTGTTGGTGCCGATCGTCATCGAGATGGCCGGCTCGTCCACGGTGATCAGCGGCAGCGGCTTGGGGTTCTCCGGGTCGGTCAGGGTGTCGCCGATCATGATCTCCGGGATACCCGCGATCGCGACGATGTCACCCGGGCCGGCCGAGTCGCCGGGGACGCGCTCGAGCGCCTCGGTGACCAGCAGTTCGGTGATCTTGACCTTCTGGATCGAGCCGTCGTGGCGGCACCAGGCGACCTGCGCGCCCTTCTTCAGGGTGCCTTCGTGCACGCGGACCAGCGCGAGCCGGCCGAGGAACGGCGAGGCGTCCAGGTTGGTGACGTGCGCCTGCAGCGGCGCGTCCTCGGTGTACTCCGGGGCCGGCACGTTGTTCAGGATCGTCTCGAACAGCGGCTCGAGGTCCTCGGAGTCCGGCATACCGCCGTCGGCGGGCTGGTTCAGCGAGGCGCGACCGGCCCGGGCCGAGGCGTAGACGACCGGGAAGTCCAGGGCGGACTGGTCGGCGTCGTGGTCGAGCAGGTCCAGGAACAGCTCGTACGTCTCGTCGACGACCTCGGAGATCCGGGCGTCGGGGCGGTCGACCTTGTTCACCACCAGGATGACCGGCATCTGCCGCGCCAGCGCCTTGCGGAGCACGAACCGGGTCTGCGGCAGCGGGCCCTCGGAGGCGTCCACCAGCAGCACGATCGCGTCCACCATCGACAGGCCGCGCTCGACCTCGCCACCGAAGTCGGCGTGACCGGGGGTGTCGATGATGTTGAGCGTCATCTGCTCGCCGTTGGCCATCTTGTGCCGTACGGCGGTGTTCTTGGCGAGGATCGTGATGCCCTTCTCACGTTCCAGGTCGCCGGAGTCCATCGCCCGCTCATCCACGTGCTGATGGGCTCCGAAGGCGCCGGACTGCCACAGCATCGCGTCGACGAGGGTGGTCTTCCCGTGGTCGACGTGGGCCACGATCGCGACGTTGCGCAGGTCGTTACGGACAGGCATGAAGGAGCGCTCCAGTCATCAGAGGGTGTGTAGGCGGTGGCTACGGCTGGTTTCACGTGCCACTCGACACAGGGCGCAGCCCTTTCATTCTACCCGTCACCGCTCGTGTCCAGAAAACGGGAAGGCTCTTGACGTTTGTTGACTGGACGTCCAGTCTATAGGAGGCGCCTGGGGAGGGGCCGAAACCACGGGGGGTCAGCCCGAGGCGCCGGGCACAAGGAGTAGGGGTCGCCCGGCGCTTCAGGCTTTGACCGGCGGTGTCATGGACTCCGTCCCGAAGGGAAATCCGTGCCGCGATCGGCGACCGCCAACCAGGAACTGCGGGAGCGCTCCCGCGAACGCATCCTGGCCGCGGCGCTGGAGACCTTCGCCGCCAAGGGCTACGAGGCCGCGTCGATCTCCGACATCACCGCCGCCGCGGGCGTCTCCCGCGGCCTGGTCTCGTACTACTTCGCCACCAAGGAGCAACTGGCGGCCGAACTCCTGGACCGCTGGCTGGACGGCATCGCGGGGATTCTGAACATCCCGGGAACTCCGGACGAACGGCTGGCCGGCATCATCGATGGCGCCCTGATGGCGGCCGCGACCACGCTCCCGATCCAGCGGCTGGCGATCACGCTGATGATGCAGCCGACCACCCACGACGTGTTCGCCCGCGTCGAGCAGGCCAAGTCCGCCCGCCTCTCGCTGGTCGAGGACGCGATCCGGGACGTGTTCGCGGCCCGCGGCGCCGCCGACCCGGCCGTCGAGGAGATGTTGCTCAGAGCAACCTTGGAAGGGGTGACCGTCAAGCTCGCGATCTACCGCGAGACCTTCCCCCTGGAAGCGATCCGTACCCGCCTGTACGCCGGTTACGACCTGCCCGCACCGACCGTACCGCTCCCGATCGTGTCACCCGCGGTCGACCGCTTGCGTGCCAAATGACCCGGGCGGGGTCCAGTCGAAGATCCGCGTACCGTTCCTGAGCGCCGCCCGCGGCGGAGTGATCCGCAACATCGCGTTCCGCAGCCACTGACCACGCGGACCGACCTCTGCCCCGGTCCGCCCCATCCACGCCGACCGGCTGACGATCCGTTGGGTACGTCGGTACCGCTGCGACTCGTACTCCCGTAGCCCGGCCGCCAACTCGCCACCGGCAGGAATCACCAGCCCGAGCGTCACCGCGTCCTCGAGTGCCGAGTTCGCGCCCTGCCCGAGCGTCGGCAGCATCGGATGCGCCGCGTCCCCGATCAGCACGGTCCGCCCGACCGTGTACCGCGGCAACGGCCGATCCAGCACCCACACGTCGTGCCGGATCACCTCGTCCGTCGCCTCGGTCAGCGCCCGTACGTCGGGAGCCCACGCGGCGAAGTACTCGCGGACCGCCCGTACCTCGTCCTCGATCGGTCGGCCGCTCGGCATCGCGACGTACCCGTACCAGTAGACCTCGTCGGTGCTGATCCGCAGCGCCCCGAACTCGGCGTTCGGCCCCCACGTCATCGCGAACCGGTTGTCGACCGTGGTGCCCGGTGTCGCCGCACGCCAGCAACTGAAGCCGCTGTAGCGCAGGGCCGTGGAAAACAAGGCGCTTCTGGTCGTACTGCGGATCCCGTCCGCGGCGACCACCAGATCGGCCCGCGCACTGTGTGTACCGTCCGCCGACTCCCACGTCACGCGGGCCCGCTCACCACCCGCCGCCCCCGGTTCGACCGCACTGACGCGAGCACCGGTCACGAGATCGGCGTCCTGCGCCTCGACCAGCGCCTGGTGCAGCCGCTGCCGGTGGATCCCGATCATCCCGGTGCCACCACTATCAGGTGCCTTGAGCAACCATTTCCCGTCCCACCGCCGGGTCCCGGCCGCGCGTACGACGTACCCGCTCCGCCGGATCCGCTCCGCGGCGCCGAGCTCCTCGGCCGCCCGTTGTCCGTTGACGGTCACCACGAGGCCCGCGCCGACCTCCCCCAGCTCCGGGGCACTCTCCAACACGCGCACGCGCCACCCGGCCCGTCCCAACGCCGCGGCAGCTGCGACCCCACCGATCCCGGCCCCGATCACGATCGCCTCGTCCATGCCTTTCACCCTAGGAACGCAGACGGCCAAGCGCGTACGACAGACGGCGTATCTCCGAAGCCCTCCGCTGGAGGATGCCCGGACCGAGCCTGGACGACAGGGTGAGATCGCATGGAAACCATCTCTCGCAGAACGCTGCTGGCCGGCTCGGCGATGGGCATCGCCGCAGCCGGCCTGGGCAGCACAACCGCCTCCGCAACCGACGACCCGATCACCCGCTGGATCTCCCAGAACGCCAGGCCGATCACCGACCTGAAGCCGGGCAACGCGCAGATCGTCGGTCTCGGTGAGGCTGTCCACGCGACCGCCGAGATCACCCAGCTCAAGCTCCGCATCATCCGGAATCTCGTCGAGCACCACGGCTTCCGCGCGATCGCGTTCGAGGACGACTGGTCGCTCGGCACCCAGTTGAACGACTACGTCCTGACCGGCTGCGGCGACCTGTACGCGTTGATGGGTCAGCTGAGCACCGAGGCCCGCACGCACGAGAACGCCGAGCTCTTCGAGTACCTCCGCGCGTACAACGCCACGCATCGCGACAAGGTCCGGTTCGCCGGTTCGGAGTACTTCGCGACCCGGCGTATCTCGTACGACGCCGTCGCCGAGTACGTCGCCCGCCGCGTACCGCACCGGCTGGCCGAGCTCCACCGCAGTCTGGACCCGATCCGCCCGACCACCGACGACATGGGCGCGTACGTCCGGTGGTACTGGCAGGAGGTCAAGGACAAAGCGCCGTACGTAGCCAAGGCCCGCGCCGTCTACTCGCTGGTGCGCGACCTACCGCACCGGCCGAACGACCGCGACTACGCGATCACCGAGCACCACGCGCGCCAGATCCGCTCGTTCTACACGGCGTTCAGCCTGCCGGAGGACCAGAACTGGGTGTACCGCGATGCCCGCGCCGCGGAGAACGTCCGCTGGTGGCACAGCTTCACCCGCAACAAGGTGATCTACTGGGCGGCCAGCGCGCACACCGCCAACGCTCCGCACCTGCGGGTCAGCGAACCACCCGTCGCCTTCCGGAGCGCCGGCTCGTACCTCCGCGCTTGGTACGGCGACCGCTACCGCTCCATCGGCTGCACGTTCGACCACGGTACGTCGCTCGGCTCGCTCACGCTGCCGACCGCACCGGCCGACTGGTTCGAGCACCAACTGACGGCGACAGGCCTGGACAACTTCATGCTCGACCTCCGCACGCACCCGCAGCCCGCAGCGGTCCGGGCGTGGTTACGCCAGACCACCAAGACCCGCGGCTTCCCAGACGCCGGCCCGTCGTCCTACCTGACCGGCGACAGCCTCGCCGACTGGTTCGACGTCGTAGTCCACACCCGCGCAGTCACGCCGACCCACCCGCTGGTCAGCTGAAGGTCGGTGCGTGCGGCCGGACTGCGCCGACCACGTTGTCGCCGCCGGTGAGGTCGAAGTGGAGGTGGTTCTCGATCGTCCCGTTCGTGATGCCGAGACGCTGGAGAGTCGCCGCCATCACGACCTTGCGGGCGCGCGGCGTACCGTCCTCGAGCTTCAGAGCGATCCCGGTGCCGTCCGCGAGACCGACGGCGTACACACCCTCGGCGCCGGCCTTGCAGAACAGGCCGTTGACCGCTCGCATCAGCTCGGCCTCGTCGCGCGTACTCCCACTGGCGTACTCGGGGTACGCGCGGAATGCCTGGGCGATCCGACCCTCCTGGGTGTCCGTGGCCGCAGCCGCGAACAGGCCGAACGACCGGGCCAGGCCGGAGAGCGTGAGCGCAAAGATCGGCGCGCCGCAGCCGTCGATCGCGACGTACGAGACCTTCTCGCCCGCCACGTCCTCGATCGCGGTGCGGATCTCCTTCTGCAGCGGGTGATCCGGCGAGCGGTAGGTCTCGAGGTCCCAGTCGTTGAGCGTGCAGGTCAGCAGCATCGCGGCGTGCTTGCCGGAGCAGTTCATCACGATCCGCTCCTTGCCGTGGCCGGCCTTGACCCAGGCATCCCGGGTGTCGTCGTCCAGCGGGTACGCGACCGGCGTCTGCAGCGCGGTCTCGTCGAGGCCGGCCGTCGCGAGGATCTCCCGTACGCCGTCCACGTGGAACTGCTCGCCGGAGTGCGACGCACCCGCGAGCGCGAGCAGCTTGTCGGTCAGCGGGAGGCCGTTGCGGAGCATGCCGAGGGCCTGCATGGGCTTGTTGGACGAGCGCGGGAACATCGGCTGGTCCACGATGCCGGCGGACCACTCGACGGTGCCGTCGGGGTTGGTCACCACGACGGAGCCGCGGTGGTGGCCTTCGACGAAGTCGCTACGGACGACGTCGGCCAGGATCACAGGTTCGGTCACGGCTGAACTGTACAGGTGCAAAACGCCGTGTTGCGAATGATTCCCCTCACAGGCCCGCGCACGGCACCGTGAGACCAGCGGTCGGGGTGGTCACGGTTTGGCTTTTCGGCGACCTAGGTCTTGCCAACGATTATTCCAATGGTTAGTTTAACCGCCACCCAAACCCTCAGGGATGAACACAAATCCTCAGGGTTCAACACGCACGGGAAGGTCAGCGCGATGGCGATGGACAAGGCGCAGGTTTCGCGGCGGGGATTTCTCGGGATGAGTCTGGCCGCGGGTGTCATCACGCTCACCGCGTGCGGTTCGGACAATGACGACAAGGGCGCTACGTCGGGTAACGCCACCGCCGCCAACCTGGTGATGGCGGTGTGGGGCGGAGACGCCGACAAGACGGCGTACCAGAAGCGGATCGACCTGCTGGTCAAGAAGTTCCCGGAGCTGAAGGTGACGCTCCAGCTGATCCCGGGCGACGGGTACGCGCAGAAGGTCCAGACGATGATTGCCGGCGGCAAGGGCCCCGACATCATGCAGGTGGCCGAGAGCGTCAACGTCTACTCGAGCAAGAACCAGCTCCTGCCGCTGGACGACCTGGCGTCGAAGGCCGGGATCGACCTGGAGAAGCGGTTCGGCTCGATCGGCAAGCTGTACTCCTACCAGGACAAGGTCTACGCGATCCCGGACCGCTCCGGCGCGATGATCGTGTACTACAACAAGACGCTGTTCGATGCCAAGGGCATCAAGGCGCCGACCGCGGACTGGACCTGGGACGACACGCTCAGCGCGTTCAAGGAGCTGACCGTTCCGGGCAAGCAGTGGGGCTATTCCGGCGGCGGCTGGTGGGCCCAGTGGTGGAGCTTCGTGTACCAGAACGGCGGCAAGATCATCGACGACAGCGGCAAGCCCGCGGTCGCCACCGACGAGGTGATCGAGGCGTTGCAGTGGACCGGCGACCTGGTGTTCAAGCACGGCGTGGTCCCGACCCCGAAGCAGTACGCCGACATGGGCGCCGACGTCGGCGGTGACGCGGCGTTCGCCAACGGCAAGGTCGCGGTGAACACCACCGGCTTCTGGGCGATCGGTGGTCTGGCCAAGAGCAAGATCGAGTGGGACATCGCGCCGCTGTGGAAGGGCAAGCAGCAGGCAGTGACCGCGTTCGGCAGCGGCCTGGCGGTCTCCCGGACGGCGAAGAACCCGGATGCCGCCCTCAAGGCGATCGACTTCTTCACCTCGCCGGAGGCGCAGCAGCAGATCATCGCCACCGGCCAGGACGTTCCGGCCAACATCGAGGTGCAGAAGAGCCAGGCGTTCCTGAAACCGGCCTGGATGACCAAGCCGGTCAACATGAACGTGTTCGGCGAGTCCAGCGACTTCGTCTACCGGGCACCGTTCATCCCGGCCTGGAACGAGATGCAGAAGGCGTTCGACGACGGGCTGGCCGACTTCTGGCTGGGCAAGCAGGACGCGCGCACCGCGCTGACCGCGGTCCAGAAGCGACTCGAGTCCATCGTCAAGCCGGCCTGATGTCGAAGCTACGCCGCCGCGAGGCGTTGTGGTTCTACCTGTTCGCGTCGCCGTGGATCATCGGGTTCGTCGTGTTCCTGCTCGGGCCGATGATCGCGTCGGTCTACATCTCACTGACCGACTGGGACTCCTTCACCCCGCCGAAGTTCGTCGGGCTGGAGAACTACACCCGGCTGCTGACCGAGGATCCGGTGTTCTGGAAGGCGTTGTGGAACACGTTCTTCTACGCCGCGATCTCGGTGCCGCTCGGCCTCGGGATCGGCCTGTGGCTGGCGAACCTGCTGAACAAGCAGGTTCGCCTCCGCAAGGTGTTCCGGACGCTGATCTACCTGCCGACGCTGGTGCCGCTGGTCGCGACGGCGATGATCTTCAAGATGGTGCTGGCGCCGTCGGGTCCGCTCAACGACGTGCTCGGGGTGTTCAGCATCCCGGGCCCGTCGTGGCTGCTGGAGTCGATCTGGGTGAAACCCGCGCTGATCCTGCTGTCCGTCTGGGGTGCCGGCGGCGCGACCGTCCTGTTGCTCGCGGCCATGAAGGGCATTCCACGGGAGCTCTACGAAGCGGCCGAGGTCGACGGCGCGGGACCGTTCCGGCAGTTCTGGAGCATCACCTTCCCGCAGCTGACCCCGATCATCTTCTTCAACCTGATCATGGGGCTGATCGGGGCGTTCCAGGTGTTCTCCCAGGTCTACATCCTGACCAAGGGCGGGCCGGACAACGCCAGCCAGATGATGGTTCCGCTGCTGTTCAACGAGGCGTTCTCCTTCTACCACATGGGTTACGCGTCGGCGCTCTCGTGGTTGTTGTTCGCCGTCATCCTGGTGTTCACGCTGCTCGCCTTCCGCACCGCCCGGCGCTGGGTGTTCTACGAGACCGAGGTGAAGTGATGGCCACCGTTATCTCCGCAGCCGCACCACCGCAGCAGGAGCCGCAGCCGGGACCGGAGCGGACCCCGAGCCGCGATCGGGTGATGGGCGTGTTCCGGGCGACGCCGTTCACCTATGCCACGTTGATCATCGTGTCGGCGGTGCTGTGCGTACCGCTGGTGTTCGTGGTGTCGATCGCGCTGTCCAGCGACCAGACCGTCAACGCGAACACCTTCACGATCCTCCCCCGCGAGTTCCACTGGGACAACTTCACCCGGGTGTTCAGCACCGACCTGCCGATGCAGCGCTTCCTGCTGAACTCGGTGATCATCTCGACCGGCGCGGTGATCGGGCAGATGCTGTCCAGCGGGCTGGTCGGTTACGCGTTCGCACGGTTGCGGGCGCCGGGCAAGAACGCGCTGTTCATCATCGTGCTGGCGACCATGATGATCCCGGCGCAGATCACGATGATCCCGCAGTTCATCCTGTTCAAGGAACTCGGCTGGGTGAACACGTTCCTGCCGCTGATCGTGCCGAACTTCTTCTCCAACGCGTTCAACGTCTTCCTGGTCCGGCAGTTCGTGTCCCGGCTGCCGAGCGAGATCGACGAGGCCGCGATGGTGGACGGCCTCGGCTTCTTCGGCATCTACCGCCGGATCATGTTGCCGATGCTCAGCCCGGTGCTGATCGCGATCGGGATCTTCACCCTGACCGCGACCTGGGGTGACTTCATGGGCCCGTTGATCTACCTCAACGACGAGACCAAGATGCCGCTCGCGCTGGGCGTGCAGTACATCACCAGTACGTCGCAAGCACTGCAGGCACCACCGTGGAACCTGGTGATGGTGGGGTCGATCCTGCTCACCTTGCCGATGATCCTGGTGTACTACCTGGGCCAGCGGTACCTGTACGAGATGGACATCAGCGGCGGGAGTGCGGGGGTCAAGTGACAGTCGAAATGGACGCGCGAGGGATCCGGATAGATGGCGAGCCGCGAGTGCTGTTGTGCGCGTCGCTGTTCTACTTCCGGTTGCCGACGGAGCAGTGGCGGGAGCGGCTCGAGCAGGTTCGCCGGTCCGGGTACACGTGTGTCGACGTGTACCTGCCGTGGAACTTTCACGAACTCTCCCCGGGGCGCTGGTCGTTCGAGGGCCGCCGTGACGTCGCCGCGTTCCTGGATCTCGCGTTCGAGGTCGGCCTGCACGTCATCGCCCGGCCCGGTCCGTACATCTGCTCGGAGTGGGACGGCGGCGCGCTGCCGGCGTGGCTGGGGCTGGACCCCGCGCTGCGCGTCCGGCAGAACGAGCCGCGGTTCCTCGCTCAGGTGACGGACTGGTTCGATCAGGTCCTGCCGATCCTTGCTGCGCGTCAGTACGGCGTAGGTGGTGCCGTCGTCATGGTCCAGTTGGAGAACGAGCTCGACTTCTTCGACTGCGAGGACCGGCCCGGATACCTGACCGCGTTGCGGAACCAGGCGATTGCGCACAATCTCGACGTACCGCTGGTTGCTTGCTCCGGGCAAGGAGATGTCTTCGGCGCCACCGGCGACGTGGAGGGCGTCGTACCGGCGTGCAACTTCTACCCCGACGACGATTCGCCTTTCATCGAGGAAGAGGTACGGCGGTACGCGCGGCTGCTCGCTGATCGAGGGCTGCCGCTACTGATCACCGAGACGAACCGGCGGCACCGGACGCTGCGGCGCCTGCTGGCGAGTGGCGCGTCTCTGATCGCGCCCTACCTGCAGTCGTCGGGATGGAATTTCGGCTACACCCCGTCGAGCGGGAACTGGGGCCGGCCCGGGAACTTCATGAGCCACGGCTACGACTTCGGTGGATACGTGTCGTCCACAGGAGCGGAGCGGCCGGAGTTCGCGCAGGCGCAGGCGCTGGCCTGGGTGCTGGAGGCCCTCGGCCCACGGCTGGCGTCAGCGACGCTGGGTGAGCCGATCACGGTGACCACCGACTTTCCGACCAGCTCGTCGCACTCGGTGCTGGACCTGGAGGGCGGTGGCCGACTGGTCGCCGTACCGAACCTCGGCGCCGAGGACGGACAGGCGATCGTCGAAGGTGTCCCGGTCGCGGTGGCGGCGGACTCGTGCCCGCTGATGCTGCTCGATCTGCCGCTCGGCGACACCACGCTCCGGCTGGCGTCCGCCGACCTGATGGATACGAAGCAGGGCCTGCTGTTCTGCTCCTCCGTGCCGGTGACTGTTGCCATCGGCAACACCACGGAGGAGGTCCCGGTCGGGTCGTCGCGGATCGTCGAAGGTGTCGTGGTCACCGTGGAGCCGCCACCGGAGGTCGACGCCCCAGAGGTCGGCGATGCGGCACAAGGGACCATCCGGCGACGTACGTCGGCCGCACCCTCGACGCCGGCGGGTACCCACGAGCTGCCGCCGACGCTGGAATCCCTCGGCGTCTACCGAGGGCGCGGAACCTACACGACGACCACCGATCTGACCGGCGAGCTGTTGCTCGTGGGCGCCGCCGACATCGTGGACCTGTCGATCGGCGGTCGCGTCCACACGCTGGCGGGCTTCGGTGCGACGGAACGCATCGACGTCCGCGGGCTCACCGGACAGATCCAGGCAACCGTCGAGATCTGGGGCCACGCGAACTTCGACGACACTCGGCTGCCGTCCCTGCGGCTCGGCGCGCTGCGCGGCCTCGGATCGCTGTGGAACGTCGTCGAGGCGCAGGACATCTCCGCGCTCTGGACGGTCGACGGGCACTGGGCCGGCGACCCGGCCCCGCTGCGGAGCCTCACCGGCTGGAGCAGCACCCGCGTCGGTACGCCGATCACGTACACGCGCCACCTCGACACCGAAACGCCGACCGCCCTGCATCTGGAAGGCGTTCGCGAGCCCGTCGCCGTGACGGTGGACGACGGTCAGCCACGCACCGTCCACTCCGAGGACCCGTGGGTGATCCTGCCCGCGGGGACCAAGCAGATCTCGGTCACGGTTCCGCACAATCCGAGCGGCGGCGGCCTCCGCGCCGAGTTGCTCGTACTGGACCCGATCCGCGACTGGACCTGCGCCGTACAGGACGACGAACTGCTGACCGCGTTCGCGCTCCGCCGCGAGTCCGGACCCGGGATCGAGCTCCCGTTGACCCTCGCGCCGGGCGAGGAGGCCTGGCTCGACGTGGAGCTTCCAACGTTGGAGAATGGGTTGCTGGTGCGGCCGGAAGGGACTCAGATCCGGATCACCGGCTGGGCCGCCGGGGAGTGTCTCGGACGCGTCTGGCTCGGTGACCGACCGGCGTTCTCCGGCGGCGATCCAGACGTACTGTGGATCCCGCCGGGATGGTCCGGGCTGACGCTGCTGGTGCGGGGCGTCGACGGACCGGCCAGGCCGGAGCTTCGGACAGTACGGATCGAGAGCACTTAGGGGGATGAACGTGCCGCGGCAGACGTCTCGTGACCTGCGCAACGAGAGCCGGTTCGAGGTGTTGCACGCCCTGTTCGCCCTGGGGCCTTCGACCAGGCAGGAGATCTCCCGGCACACCGGGCTGAGTCCGGCGACCGTCGCCACCCTCGTCACACAGTTCCTCGCCGAGGGGGTGCTGCGGATCGCGACGGTCGAGCAGAACACGGTCGGCCGCCCGTACGAGCGGCTGACCATCGACCCCGACCGCGGCCGCATCCTCGGAATCGACGTGGCCGAGACGTATGTCGACGCGACCGTGTACGACGTCACGCTCCAGCCGCTCGCACAGAGCCAGGTCGTACTCGACGAGCACCAGAGCGGTCCGGAGTACGTCGTCGACGGCATCGTCCGCGCTGTCGACGCGGCGATCGGGGCCGCCGGCATCGGGCGCGATCAGATCATCGGGGCTGGCGTGAGCATGCCCGGCCAGGTTCGGCCGGACGCCGGAGTTTCGGTCTTCGCGCCGAACTGGGACTGGCACGACGTCACGATCGAGGCGCTGCTCGAGGAACGCCTCGGCCTGCCGGTGTACGTCGACAACCCGCTCAAGGCCGTCGCGTTGTCGGAACTGTGGTTCGGCGTCGGCCGGGTGACCAAGAGCATGGCGGTGGTCAATCTCGGCACCGGGGTCGGCGCCGGCATCGTGATCGACAGGTCCTTGCTCCGCGGCGAGGCGAACAACGCGGGCGAGTGGGGACATACCTTGCTCCAGCTGGACGGCCGGCCCTGCCGGTGCGGCCGGCTCGGCTGCGTCGAGGCGTACCTGGGCGTGCACGGACTGCAGACCACGCTGTCAGAGATCGACGAGGTTCATTCCGCGCTGCGGGAGCCGCAGCAGCGCGGGTTCGTGGACGCCGTGGCCGAAGGGCTGGCGCACGGTGACAGTGCGCTGGCCGAGCTTGCCCGTCGTACCTCTCACTACCTGGCGGCGTCGCTCGGCGACCTGGTGAACCTGTTGAACATCGCGAACATCACGCTGACCGGGTGGACCACTGCGGCCTTGGGCGACTGGCTGATCCCCGCGGTCCGCACAGAGCTGCCGGATCACGTCCTGCCGGGATCCCTCCCCAACCTCACCGTCGAGGCTTCCCGGGTTCCCGGCAACCCGGTCGCCCTGGGCATGGCTGCGTTCAGTCTCGAACGGTTCCTTTGCACTCTAGGCCTGGCCAGCCCTGCCAGCGTCCCGCCGCCCGGCCGTCGCCTGCGCTCGCCCGTCTAGCGTCGCGGCTTCACAGCCGGGAGCGGACGTGCAGGCCGACCTCGGGGTCGACCAGGAGGTCCTGGGTCGCGGTCACTGTGGGCTGATCTTCGGCCACGATTTCCAGTACGGCGCCGGGGTCGACGTTGCGCTTGATCAGGGCGAGAGCGATCGGGCCGAGCTCGTGGTGACGGGCCGCGGAGCCGATGATGCCGACCTGCTTCTCCCCCGCGCGGACGACGTACCCGTGCGCCGGCAGGTGGTCGACGGAACCGTCGAGCAGCAGGCGGACGATGCGGCGCGGCGGGCGGCCGAGGTTGTGGACCCGCGCGACGGTCTCCTGGCCGCGGTAGCAGCCCTTGTCCAGATGTACGCCGACGCCGAGCCAACCGAGCTCGTTCGGGATCGCGCGCTCGTCCGTGTCGAGCCCGAACCGCGGCGAACCCGCCTCGATCCGGAGCGCCTCGTACGCCCAGATCCCGGCCGCGGCGCCCTCCAGCCCAGCCAGCTCGGCACGCGGCAGGAACACCTCGTGCCCACCCAGCGAGTCATCGCCGCTACGCGTCAGGTGCTCGCCCGAAGCGGCTCCCGGACGCCAGATGATCGCGTAGTCGTCGGTCACGTCCGCGATCTCGACGCGGGACATGAACACCATCTTCTGCAGCCACTCCACCAACGCGGCCGCCGCGCCCGGCTCGGTGTGCAGCCAGAACGTCTCGCCGTCGTCGACGCCGTACATCACGTGCTCGACATGCCCGGTCGGAGACAGCAGCAGCGCGGTCGTCGACGTACCGGGTTTGAGGCCTTCGAAGTACTGCGTGGTCAGTGCGTGCAGCCAGGTCAACCGGTCCGGGCCGGTGATCGTGACCACGTCGCGGTGCGACAGATCGACGAACGCCTCACCCGCGAGCAGGGCTCGCTGCTCGCGCAGGTCGGAGCCGTAGTGCGCGGCGACGCCAGCGTCGAGTCCGTCGGCCTCTACCGCGCCGGGCCGGTCCAGCAGGGGGCTGCGCATGCGTGACATGTCACCAGAGTACGTCGGTCGGCGTACGGCGAACGCCTCCCCTCGTGGGATGTGGACAGACCCCGTCTACGACCAGTCTGGAGTCATCAAACGACGGAGGGAGCAGGGCGATGAACGCGAGGCAGTTCCGGTTCGGTGTGGCGGGAAGTCCGACGACCGGTGAGGAGTGGGTGAAGACGGTCCGGCAGGCGGCGGAGCTTGGGTTCCAGACCGTGCTGATGCCGGACGGACTACAGCTCCCCGCGCCGTTCTCCTCGCTGGCGATGGCGGCCGCGGTCGCCGACATCCGGGTCGGCACCTTCGTCGCGGCCGCGCCACTGCGGACGCCGCGACAGACCGCCTGGGAGGCGCACACGCTGACCGTGCTCACCGATGGGCGGTTCGAGTTCGGCATCGGCACCGGGCGTCCCGTCGCGGAGCAGCAGACGGCCGAGATCGGCCTGCGGTGGGGAACGGCTCGGGAGCGGCGGGAGCAGGTCATCGAGACCCTCGACCTGCTGCGCGAGCTCGACGGCGAACGCCGTACGCCGATCATGCTGGCCGCCGGTGGACCGAAGGCACTCGCGCTTGCGGCCGAGCGGGCCGACATCGTCTCGCTGGCCAAAGACGCGACCACTCCTCGCGAGGAGGTCGCGGCGGTGGCTCGTCAGCTGCGGGACCTGGCCGGGTCTCGCGCCGACGACATCGAGCTCGCGATGAACCTGCTCGCCGCCGGCACCCGCCCGCTGCCGCCCTGGACCAAGCGTGCGTCCGGCGTCGACCCCGACCAACTCGAGGCGATGGACTCGTTGATGCTGCTCCGCGGCACTCCGCAGGAGATGGCCGACGAACTCCTGCGCCGCCGCGACCAGATCGGCGCCAGCTACATCAGCGTCAACTCCGGCTACCTCGAGGACTTCGCCCCCGTCATCGAACTACTGGACGGGAAGTAGCACAGCGCTGCCCGCCGGTCTGTGGTCCGGCGGGCAGCGCCTGAGGGGTGGGAAGGTGGTTCAGACGTCGGTGGTTCGGGCGTCGACGGGGCTGCTCGTGACGGCGGCCGGGACGTCGCCGGCGTGGGTGTCACCGGCGGCGAAGGCGACCTCGTCGAACGGGTCGTTGCCGGCGAACACCTGCTCGGCCTGGTCCTTGTCGAACTCGCCGACCCAGTGCCCGACCAGGACGGTCGCGACCGCGTTGCCGGCGAAGTTCGTCAGCGCCCGGGCCTCGGACATGAACCGGTCGATGCCGACGATCAGACCGACGCCGTCGACCAGCTCCGGCCGGTGCGATTGCAGACCGCCGGCCAACGTCGCCAGACCCGCACCGGTGACACCGGCGGCGCCCTTCGACGCGACGATCATGAACAGCAGCAGAGAGATCTGCTGGCCGAGCGAGAACGGCGTATCCATCGCCTCCGCGATGAACAGCGACGCCATCGTCAGATAGATCGCCGTACCGTCGAGGTTGAACGAGTACCCGGTCGGGACGGTGATTCCGACGACGGACTTGTCGACGCCGAGATGCTCCATCTTGCCGATCAGCCGGGGCAGGGCGGTCTCCGACGACGAGCTGGACACGATCAGCAGGAACTCGCGGCCGAGATAGCGGAGCAGCTGGAAGATCGAGACCCCGGCGACCAGCCGAAGAATGGTGCCCAGGACAACGATCACGAAGAGCAGACACGTGATGTAGAAGGCCAGCATGATCTTGCCGAGACTGACCAAGGCGTCCCAGCCGGTCGCGCCGACGACGGCCGCGATCGCACCGAACGCGCCGACCGGCGCCGCCCACATGATCATCGACAGGATCTTGAACACCAGCCGCTGGATGTGACCGATGCCGGTCAGGATCGGCTGGCCCACGGAGCCCATGGACTGCAGCGCGAACCCGACGAGCAGCGCGACCAGCACGGTCTGCAGCACCTCGCCCTCGGTCAGCGAGGACAGCAGCGACTTCGGGATGATGCCGAGGATGAAGTCCGTCGTGGTCTCGTGCGCGCCGGCGGCCTGCTTCTGGCCGGCCTCGCGGAGCTTGTCGGTCAGGTTCAGGCCCGAGCCCGGCTGCACGATGTTGCCGACCAGCAGGCCGATGGCGAGCGCGACCGTCGACATCACCAGGAAGTAGACGAGCGCGAGACCGCCGACCTTGCCGACGCTGGCTGCCTGCCGGACCGAGCCGATGCCGAGCACCAGGGTGCAGAAGATGATCGGGCTGATCAGCATCTTGATCAAGTTCACGAAGCCGGTGCCGAGCGGTTTCAGCTCGACCGCGAAATCGGGGAACAGGAATCCGACACCGATGCCGAGCAGGACGGCGACGATGACGGCGATGTAGAGGAAATGGGTCCGGTCGTTGCGGACCGGAGTCGGGCGGGGTTCGGTCGGGCTCGACATTGGTGGGACTCCCTTATCGGCCTGGCGGAGGGGGTTTTGGGTAACTGTGACGTGACGCACAGGAGAAGCGCGCATTTCGTTCATATCGTTCGCTGCGCAAACTAGGGGCAAACTGTTCGGCATGCGGAGTTGGATGTGTTCATGAGGGGCCGGCCGTGGGAGCTGCGCCGCCAGGTGCTCTGGATACAGACGGTCACGGTCCTGGTCCTGATCGCGATGGCATGGATCGTGATGATCAGCCGATCGCGGGCGCAGGCGCTGCGGGACGCGGCGGCGACCGGCCTGGCCGCACCGAGCTGGTCGGAGCTGGTCCGGCTGGACCTGCGCTCGATGCTCGGCATCGCCAGCCTGATGCTCGGGGTCGCGATCGCCGGCAACGCACTCGTCACCTGGCGGGTACGGCGGGCCACGCGCGGCGTCGGAACGCAGTCGCTGGCCCGGATGCTCGACTTCTACGAGGGCGTACTGCACGCGGCGCGCGAAGGGCTGATCCTGCTGGACCTCGACGGCCGGGTACAGCTCGCGAACGACGAGGCGCTGGCCCTTCTCGGGTTGCGCTCCGTTGTTCCCGGTACGCCGTTGGAGGAGCTCCGCCTCGGCGCACCACTGGCCGAGTTGCTGGCGACAGGGCGGACGGCGTACGACGAGCTGCACCTCGGCGCGCGCGGAGTCGTGGTCGTGAACCAGCAGCCATCCGGACGCGGGCGGATCGTCACGCTGCGAGACCACACCCAGTTGCAACGGCTGCTCGGCGAGCTGGACGCCGTACGGAGTTTGGCGGAATCGCTGCAGGCACAGAATCATGAGGCGTCGAATCGGCTGCACACCGTGGTCAGCCTGATCGAGATCGGGAAGCCGGAACGGGCACGGGAGTTCGCGGTGTCGGAGCTGCAGTTCGCACAGGCGATGACGGATCGGGTCGTCGGCACGGTCGGCGATCCCGTACTGGCGTCGCTGCTGCTGGCGAAGCTGTCGCAGGCCCAGGAGCGTGGCGTCGTACTGACCCTCGATCTCGGGCACGAGACACTGAACACGCGGCTGCCGGCGCAGGATGTGGTGACCGTGGTCGGGAACCTGCTGGACAACGCGATCGAGGCCGCGCGGGGCGGTCCGGCGCCGCGGAAGGTGGAGTTCCGGGCGGCGACGACCGCGGACGCCGTGGACCTGATCGTGACGAACACGGGTGCCGAGTTGGGGGCGGTGGAGTTGGCGCACATGTTCGAGCGCGGGTGGACGACGAAGGCCGAGCCGGGGCACGGGCTGGGGCTCGTGCTGGTGCGGAGCACCGTCGAGCGGTGGCAGGGTTCGCTGATGGTCGATCCGGATTCCGAGCTGGACGAAGTACCGGCGCTGACCGTGCGGGTGCGGTTGCCGCGGGCGGTGGGCGCGAGTGCCTGACCTACGCGTACTCGTCGTCGAGGACGACCCCGTCGCCGCGGAGGCGCATCGCACGTACGTCGAACGCCTACCCGGCTTCACGTGCGTCGGAATCGCTGGTACTGCGGGGCGTGCGCTGCAGGTGCTTGCGCGGGGCAACGTCGACGTCGTACTGCTCGACATGCATCTGCCCGACGGGCACGGGCTGGACATCGTCCGCCGGATGCGGGCTCTCGGCAACCAAACGGACGTGGTCGCGGTGACGTCGGCGCGCGAGGTCGCGGCAGTGCAGGCAGCCGCGCGGATCGGGGTCGTTCAGTACGTGCTGAAGCCGTTCGCGTTCGAGACATTGCGCGACCGGATGTCGGCGTACGCCCGCCAGCGCCGCGCCGCCGAAGCCGGCCAGGTCGTCGCGGACCAGGACGAGGTGGACCGGCTGTTGCATCCAGCAACAGTCTCGTCGGTGCCGAAGGGTCTCGCCGGCGGTGTGCTCGACCGCGTCGTACAGCTCCTCGCCGACCGCGAGGGCTGGACCGCGGAGGAGGTGGCGGCATCGCTCGGCACCTCGCGGATCACCGCCCGCCGCTACCTGGAACACCTCGCCGACCAGGGCCAAGCCCTCCGAACCCAACGCTACGACGGCCGCAGCGGCCGCCCGAAAGTCGAGTACTCCTGGGTGTCCGAGAGCTGACCGCTTGCACAGTGGTATCGCTCACCTCGCACTACGACGAGCCGTTTCGGCAAGTAGAGTTCGGACGAGCTCGGTGAGCCGCGCAAACGGCTGGCCGCGGGTGCAGATCAGCCCAGGTCGACCTGGACCGGATTTTCTGAGAAGCGCTGCAAGGGAATCGGGCAATAGCAGGTATGAACCCACCGCGGACAGCGTCGCTCAGTCGCGAACGCATACCTGAGATCCATAGCCCGCCCTCGATACCGGACGGGATACCAGCTCCGGGGCCGGCCGCGAGCGGTCAGACGCCGGAAGATTTCGCGGTGCTGTTCGACCTGCACGCTCCCGCGATCCACCGGTACATCGCTCGCCGACTCGGTACCGGCGAGGCGGACGACTTGGTCGCTCAGACGTTCCTGATCGCGTTCGAGCGTCGAGACAGCTACCGTGAGTCACCGTCCGGTCCGTTGCCGTGGTTGTACGGCATCGCGACCAATCTGATCCGCCGCCGACGACGCGACGAGATACGCCAGTACCGGGCGTACTCGCGCTCCGACCCGGGCGCCGCGCCGGCCGGCGCGGACACGCTCTCCGCCGAGGTCGTCGACCGGGTCGACGCGGAGACGACCTCACGCGCCCTGGCCGGCGTACTGGCCGGCCTCCGGCAGACCGACCGGGATGTCCTCCTGCTCTACGCCTGGGAAGACCTCAGCTATCCCGAGATCGCCGCCGCCCTGAAAATCCCCGCCGGGACGGTTGCGTCCCGCCTGCACCGTGCCCGTCGAGTCCTGCGCGCGGCGCTCGGCTCAGACTTCCAGGAGAACCGCTCATGACCGAGATCGACGCACTCAAGCGCCTGAACGACGACGTACCGCCGGCCACCCCGCTGGCCCTCGCCCGCGCCCGTCAGCGGGTGCTGACCCCGCAGCCTGCCGAGCGCCGCTCCACCGGACGCCGCCGGATGGTGCTCGCGGGTGCCCTCGCCGGAACGCTGGCCGTCGGCTTCCTCGTCAACGACGTCGTCACCAAGACCGACGGGACGGTGGCGCCTGGCGCGATAGCCGACGCCGGCACGTTCCTGGCGACCGCCGCCGACCAGTCGACCAGTGCCCCGGACGCACCGATCCCGGCCGGCCAGTACCGGCAGGTCACCCAGCGGAGCCAGGAAGGATGGAACTTCGGTCCGCGCAACGCGTACCACGGCACTCGCCTGTCGGTCAGCGACTGGTGGGTCCCGTCCAGCCAAACGCCGCCGTTCACCGCGATCTCGGTGCTCGGCGCCAAGCAGGAGTTCTCCAGCAAGGTCGCCGAGCAGCTCTGGCACCGGATCGACCCACTGAACATCAAGCCGCAGAAGATCAAGACCGCGGACGCCTGCGCCGTCATGACCGGCGGTGGAATCATGGTGCAGACGAAGGGCACGACGAGCAGCTGCAAGGCCGGCTGGATCAGCCCGTCGGCCGACTTCATCGCCCGGCTGCCCCGGGACCCGGCCGCCTTGCTCGCGGCGCTGCGGAAGAACGACCACTCCTGGCCGGGGCTGGGCAATGCTCCGGCGCAGGGCGACTACCGGGCGTTCGAGCGCGCCGGGAGCATCCTGGTGTCCGGGTTCGCGACGTCGGAGCAGCGGGCCACGCTGTACAAGGCACTGCGCGGTATCCACGGCATCCAGCTCCTTCCGGATGCGGTGAACCTGGACGGGAAGGCCGGCCGGGCGATCGGCCTGGTGGAGCTGTGGGGTATCCGCAAGGAGCTGATCATCGACTCGAAGACAGGCCAGTTCATCGGTCTTCGTGAGGTCGCTACGGTGACGGCACCGCTCAACGGCGACGGTGACCCGATGCCGATCAAGAGCGGCGACGTCATCAGCTGGACCTCGGTCGCGACGCGGATCACCCCGGGCCACCCCAAGGTCTGAGCACAGGACAGCGGCAGAAGCCCAGGTCAGCTCCCTGGCCCGGGCTTCTGCCGGAAGACCGTCGACCGGGACGAACCGTTCTGGATCCGCCTCGAACTTCGCGTCTAGGACCGGATGAGGGTTGCCCAGAGGTGGGGCTGCAGGGACTGGCCTTCGGCGGCCATGTCGTAGGCCCACAGGAGCTCGCCGTTGACGAGACCGTAGAGGCGGTGGCCGGCGGTGACTTCCTTCGCCGTGACGGTGCGGGCCACCACATCGGTCTGCAGCTCGATCTTCGCGCCGTCGATGTCGCCGTACCAGATCTCGGCGAAGCCGGTCGGGTGGGCGAGGATGACCTCGATCTTGTTGTCCGGCTGCGGGCGCCAGAACCCGGTCTCGACGGCGAGCGGACGCTCCTTGGTGCCGTCCTCGCCGACCACGAACGTCTGGCTGACATAGTGCAGGTACGGCTTGCCGTTGTGGGTGAAGTCGATCTGCTGCCCGAACTCGAACTTCTCGATGGTCGGGTAGTCACCGTGCCCGCGGCCCTCCCAGCGACCGAGCAGCCACGCGAGCGGCATCACATCCGGGTGCAGGTCCTGCGGAATCTCGAACACCATGAGGTCACTCAGTTCGCACTACGGCCGCGATACAGCCGGTAGACGACGAACGCCGAGAACCAGCCCATGAACACACAGACCAGGACCAGCAGCGTGGTGAAGACGACGTGCAGCACGTTGGTCAGTCTAGAGGATGGGTACGGCGGTTTCGGCTACGGTGGCGTGATGTCCCGCACGCTGGTGATCAAACTGACCGCAGGCGCCGAGGAACCCGAGCGCGCCAACCAGGCCTTCACCGTCGCCGCCACCGCCGTCGCGGCCGGTGCCACGGTCTCCCTGTGGCTCACCGGTGAGGCCGTCTGGTTCGCCGTACCCGGGCGCGCGGAGGCCTTCGAACTCCCGCACGCGGCACCGCTCGCCGACCTGCTCACTGCGGTCCTCGAAGGTGGTCAACTCACCGTCTGCACCCAGTGCGCCAAGCGCCGCGACCTCACCGAACCGGACCTCCGTCCCGGCACCCGCATAGCCGGCGCCCCCGCCTTCACCGAAGAAATCCTCACCGAGAACACCCAAGCAATCGTCTACTGACAGCACGGTCCTACCAACAGCACGGTCCGCGGCTCCGAAAGCCCGCGGACCGTGCTGTTGGTTGTTGTAGACAGTGGTTAGCGTCCGCGGCCGCCGTCGTCGCCTCGGCCGTCGTTGCCTTGGCCACGGTTGCGGTCCTGGCCGCGCTGTGCGGCCGGGGTGCCGGGGCGATCATTGGTTGCGACACCTGCGCTGTCGACCTTGACCTTGCTGAGAGGCTCCTGGTCTCCCCGAGTGTGGTCGAACTGCGCTCTCTCGTCGGGCGGGAGCTCCTTGCCGGGACCACTCTGCTGCTTGTTTCCCTGGGTGGCTCGTGCCTCGGCGATCGCTGGGTCCTCGGCCGCCTGCTCCGGCGGACGCCACTGCGTGCCCTGCGCTTGGCTGGTCGAAGGGCCCTCGGTTTGGCTGCCCGGGCTCTGGCCGTCCTCCTGACCAAGTCCCGCGGTCTCGTCGACGGCATTCTGCGAGGCGTTGGCGATCTGCTGCGTGTTCGGCCCCTTCGGCTGCGGAGGCTGCGCGCCGTCCTGACCCGCCTCCACGCCCTGCCCAGAAGCCTGCACCTGCTGCGCATCAGCCTGCGGCGCCTCAACCTGCTGAGCGTCAACCTCCTGGCCGTTCACCTGCTGCGCGTCGACCTGCTGGTTGTCGACCTGCTGAGCGTCAACCTGCTGGCCGTTCACCTGCTGGGCGTCGACCTGTTGCCCGTCGACCTGCGGTGAGTCCACCTGCTGCGGGTCGGCCTGTTGGCCGTCCTGTCCCAGGTTGGTGCCGTCGTTCTGCAGATCGTTGTCGACGCCGGTCTCCTCGGCGACGTACGGGTTGACGCCCTCCTGCTCCGCGGTGACGTCGGTGTGCTGCCCGTCGTTCGCGTCCAGCCCCGAGTCGTCCAGCTCCGAGCTGTCCACCTCGTCCCCGTCGAGCGCGGAGTCCTGCTGCTCGACGTTGTTCTGCTGGAACCGCTCGTCGTTGTCGAGCGCACCCTCCTCGGCCACGTACGGGTTGACGCCCTCCTGCTCCGCGGCAGGCTCCGTCTGGCGCACGTTGTCCGCCTCGGCCGACGGGTCTTCCACCGCGCTGTCCGCATCCACCGACGGGTCTTCCAGCGCGTTGTCCGCCTCGGCCGTCGGGTCATTTACCGCGTTGTCCGCGTCGATCTTCGGCTCGCCGTCGGCGTCGAGCGCGGGATCCGTCTGCTGACCGTCGTTCTCGTTGAGTCGGTCGTTCGGGTCGAGCGCACCCTCTTCGGCCACGTACGGGTTGACGCCCTCCTGCTCCGCGGCAGGCTCCGTCTGGAGTTCGTTGTCCGCCTCGGCCGACGGGTCGTCCACGGTGCTGTCCGCGTCGACCGTCGACTCCTGGTCCGCCTCGGCGTCCTCCTGCCGATCCTCGGGGTTCCGTTCGTCCTGCTCGTCGGCGATCTCGTCGGCCGCAGCCGCCGCACCGACAGCCGTCCCGGCGGTGACCGGGTCGATGCCGTCCTCGCGGTCCTTCTGGCTGTCCTGCTCTTCCCGCTTCCGCCGCTCGTCGTCCGCCCGCGCCTGCTCGTCCTGCCGCCGCTGGTCCGCCTCGTCCAGGGCGCGGTCGTTCTCGTTCTGCTGGTCGTTCTGGACGTCGTTCTCCCGCTGATCGGGAATGCGGTCGTTGTCGACGTCGGACAGTTCCCTGATGTCTCTGTCGTCGATCCCGTCCCGGTCGCGGTCGTTGTTCAGGTCCTGGTCCTGATCCCGGCGCAACCTGTCGACGTCGCCGCGCAGGTTCTCGTTCTCCGACCTGAGATCTTGGACCTGTGCCTCGGCCTGCGCGGCGTCGCGCTCCAGTTGCGCGGTGCGATCGCGCACGTCGACGTTCGAGTCACGCTCGGGGCCCCAGCGGTCCTGGAGGATTCCCCGCTCGATCCCCGCCCGGCGCCGCTGCTGCGAAGTCAGGCGGTTCCAGAGGTTCTGCCCCATGCTCTTGAGGCGCCTGAACTCACTGACCAGGATCCGCAGGAGGTCTTCCGCTTCAAGTTCCTCAGCCATCAGGCCACCTCGCTGGCATAGACGGAATATCCGAACCCGACCGCAGTGTCCTCCGGCCCCGGCTGGGACGCATACAGGTGGAACTCGGCTCCCGGCCGCAGCCAGACCGCCAAGTGCCGCCGGCGGCCGCGCCATTCCGGCGGAATGCGCAGGTCGTCGCCCGGACCGACGTACACCGGCGGGCCCCAGTAGCGGCGGGCGATCTCGAGCTGGCCGGGCCAGTGCGCGTCGAGGCCTTCCTCGGCCTGCGGCAGCTCCGACGCGCCGATCTCGAACGCCGACCAGCCGCTCCGCGGCGACTCCGGCAGCACGGCGTCCGGCAGCACGAGCATCACCGTCTCGCGCTGGGTGACCAGGCCCCAGGTGTACCGATCGGGATCGATGTTGCCGGGCGCCCAGGGAAGCCAGCCGGTGGCGTCGGTGACGCGGTTGACCAGGGCACGGATCGCGTCCATGCCGGTGGCCGGCGGCCCCCAGATCGGTCGCCAGTCGACGACCTCGGCCAGATCGGCCATCGCCCGCTCGTCATCGTCGAACGACCGCTCCTGCGTCTTCACTCCGCCACACTCCTTCCGTCAAGTTTGCCCAGAGTATGCCCCGACCGGTGCCACCAACTGGGGTACAGACGCAGACCTGTGGATAACTGGTTCCGGGTACGCCGTTCGCGAGCAGTAACCGAAGTACGCCGTACACACGTCTCCAGCTGAGTTGTAGTAGAAACATGAAGCTCCCGGCCCCTCCGACGGAGAAAGCGTTCCCGTCGCCGCTGCACCACCCGCGGGTGGCGACGGTCGTCGGCCGCTGGCTCGCGACCGCCGTAACGATCTGCTTCTTCACCGGCCTCTACAGCCACTTCCTCCAGGACACCCCGAGCTGGCTGCCGATCCCCAGCCGGCCGGCCTCCCTGTACCGCGTGACTCAGGGGCTGCACGTGCTGAGCGGGACCGTGGCTGTCCCGTTGCTGCTGGCGAAGCTGTGGACGGTCTATCCGAAGCTGTTCGCGAAGCTGCCGTGGCCGCCGACCCGGCAGGCGCTCGGGACGCTGCTGGAGCGCGCGTCGATCCTGGTGCTGGTTTCGGCGATGGCTCTCGAGCTGTTCATCGGGTTCCTGAACACCCTGCAGTGGTACCCCTGGCCGTTCCCGTTCCGGCAGACGCACTACGCGCTGGCGTGGATCATCGTCGGCGCCCTGCTGGTCCACCTTGCCGTCAAGCTCCCGTTGATCCGGGCGAACTGGCGGCGGACGGCCGAGAAGGTGCCGGACTCTTTGCCGCCGGCAATCACCGGGCTGACCCGGCGCGGGCTGTTCCGGACCGTGGCCGGCGCCGCGACGCTCGTCGGCATCACGTCGGTCGGGCAATCGGCCCCGGCTTTCGGTCCCGTCGCCGTACTGGCGCCGCGGAAGCCGAACATCGGACCACAAGGCCTGCCGGTGAACCGTACGGCGGAAGCGGCCGGCGTCACCGGAATCGACGAGAACTGGCGCTTCATGATCATGGGACCGCAGCAGCTGTCCTACACGCTGGACGAGTTACGGGCGCTGCCGCAGAGCCGCTCCGAGCTGCCGATCGCCTGTGTCGAGGGCTGGAGTCAGGGCGCTCGGTGGGAGGGCGTCCGAATCCGGGATCTGCTCGAACTCTGCGGCGCCTCGATGCAGTCACGAGTTCGGGTCGTCTCGATGGAGAAGGGCGGGTTCTATGCGACGAGTGAGCTGCCGCCGGATTTCGCCGCTGATCCGCTGACGCTGCTGGCGCTCCGGTTGAACGGCGGCGAGCTTGCGCTGGACCACGGCTTCCCCGCCCGCATCATCGCGCCCAACCGTCCCGGGGTCCTGCAGACCAAGTGGGTCCACCGGCTGGAGGTCATCTCGTGAAGACACGGATCGGGTTGGCCGTCGCCGGCGTCGGCCTCGGACTGTGGGGACTCTGGCTGCTGCTCAGCACCCTGGACCCACCAGCGCTGATTCGGCTGCCGATCTGGCTGGGTGGGGCCGTGGTGGCTGACGACTTCTTCCTCGTGCCGCTGACCATCGGGGTCGGCTGGATCGTCGCTCGCTGGTCGGCCCGGCCCGATCGGCACCGCGCTGTCGGCGCAGTGCGGACGACGATGCTGTACGTCGGGATCACCACCCTGATCGCGCTGCCGTTGCTCCTGCGACAGGGCAAGGGTGTGAACCCGACCGTGCTCCCCCGCGACTACCTCCGCGACTGGCTATTGCTGGAGGCAACGATCATCGCGGGCGGCGTGGCCGGCTACCTGGTTCAGCGCTTCACGTTCAGGAGGTCGCGGGCCTCGTCAGGGGACATCGGCGGCCGCTGAGCGAGGGTTGCCAGCGCGGCGGCGCGTTCGACGAGCTCGGCGTTGTGCGTGACCGGGTGGCCCTTCGCCAGTGTCAGCGTGTCCTCCATGCCGACGCGGAGGTTGCCGCCCTTCGACAGTGCGGCCAGCGCGACCGTCAACGACGTACGGCCGATGCCGGTGGCGGACCAGGACGTGACGGCGTCGGGGAGCGCGTTGACGGCGGCGACGAGTGCGTCCGCCGTACCGGGCATGCCGCCGGGGACGCCCATCACCAGATCGCAGTGCACGCGACCGCCGTACGGCAGGCCGTACTTGTCGAGGAGCCGGTGCAGTGCGGCGACGTGACCGAGGTCGAACAGCTCGAACTCCGGAACGACCTCGCGCTCCTGGGTGAGCTGGAAGAGCTGCGTCACGAACGGCCACGGGTTCATGAACACGTCGTCGCCGAAGTTGACCGTGCCCATGGTCAGCGAGCAGGAGTCGGGTACGGCGTCCAGCACTCGCAGACGATCCTCGTACGGGTCGGTGACGGCACCGCCCGTCGAGAGCTGCACGATCAGCGCGGTGTTCTCCCGGACCGCCGCAACGGTGTCCGTCAGCCGGCCGAGGTCCAGCGTCGGCTTGTGCTCACCGTCGCGGATGTGGATATGGATCATCGCCGCTCCCGCGGCCTCGCAGCGCTTCGCCGTCTCGACCAGCTCGTCGAGCGTGGTCGGCAACGCCGGGTAGTCCGCCTTCGCGGTCTCGGCACCGGTGGGAGCAACAGTGATCAGAGTCGACGCCATGGACGAATCCTGCCAGATCGCGCCCCGAAACGGATATTTGCCGGTCGGAGGGTTCGATGACCGGACGATCTCCCGCACGAGAGGATGTTTCCCATGAGAGCCGTAGTACAGCGAGTCAGTCAGGCGTCGGTCACCGTGGACGGGGAGGTGGTCGGGGCGATCGACGGGCCCGGGCTACTGGTCCTGCTCGGCGTCACCCACGACGACACCCCCGAGAAGGCCGCCGCGCTGGCCGCGAAGATCTGGACCCTCCGCATCCTCCACGACGAACGCTCCGCCGCCGACGAACAGGCCCCGATCCTCGCCATCAGCCAGTTCACCCTGTACGCCGACACCCGCAAGGGCCGGCGCCCCTCCTGGAACGCCGCCGCCCCCGGCCCCGTCTCCGAACCCCTCTACAACTCCTTCTGCACCGCCCTCGAATCCCTCGGCGCCAAGGTAGAACGAGGCATCTTCGGAGCCCACATGGACGTCACCCTCACCAACGACGGCCCGGTGACCCTGATCCTCGACACCTGACGCGACCGCTAGAGACTGCCCGGTGTCAGGCAAGCTCCGCGCAGATGTCGTGCGCGATCTTGCCTCTGAAAGTGTGGGCGGTCGTCGATGGGTCGAAGGTCCAGCGGCCCCGCGTGATGATCAGGAACGTGTCGTCGGTGTTCACACTGGCCGGTTGCCCGATCAGTGCGGGCCCGACGTACACCTGAAGACCGGTCTGGGCATCGATGAACGTCGGCCCGGACACGTTGTAGCTGCGCGACTCACCGGAGGCGAGGTTCGTCGCCGTCAGTGCGAGCGCACCGGTGATGATCAGATCGCCGTTCGGCGATCCGGGCCGGACGACTGCAGCACTGTCGCCGAAGATCCGGAGTGCGAACGAGCAGTACTCCCCGGCGGGCGACAAGATCTCGAACGGCTCACCGTTGGGTACAACCGGCGGTGCGGCCTGTGCCGGCTCGGCCGCGACAAGACAACTGCCCAGCACGGCCGCCAGCAATGCAATCGAACGTGTGATGCGGGACATGACTCCCCCTCCTGCTTGGCGTCACCCACGCCCCAGGACGCTTCGGCCAGCCTGTGCACGCCCGGCCGAGCGAGTCAACGCCTCACCCGCAAACAGACCGGCCCCCGGATCCGTGCGGGATCCGGGGGCCGGGGGTTCTGGGTCTATGAGGTTCGACTCAGAGAGTGTCTGCTGCGATCAGCTGACGACGCCGGCGGCCGAGTGACCGACGACAACCTTGGTGTTCAGGCTGTAGACGTCGACGACCAGCGCGTTCACCGAGATGTAGCGCTTCTGCCGCAGGACCTGGTTGAAGGTCAGGCGAGCAACACCCGGGATGTCCAGGGTCTTGTTCTCGCCGGTCGGGACGGCGTACGACTTGCCGCCGACCTTGATGGAGGCGATCGTCGAGGACGAGCTCACGCCGCCCTTGCCGTCCTTGGTCTTCCACGCGGAGGCCGAGGACTCGATGGCGCCGACGGACAGCGAGCCGACCTTCACGCCCGCGACGTGCGAGGTGAAGTTGATGTAGGACTTACCCTCGCCGATGGCGCCGTTCTTGGTGGTGTAGACACCGCCGACGTAGGCGACCTTCGGGATGTTCAGCTCGCCGACCGCGACCCGGACCGTCTTGCCCTCAGTGCCCTGGCAGGTGGTCTGAAGCGACGTGGCGTCGGAGACGACCAGCTTGTCGGCCGTGGCCTTGGTGCCGTAGGCGTCACCGATGACCAGCGCGGTCGCCGGCTTCGAGATCTCGGCGCGGGTCTTCAGCACCGCGACGTCGACGCCCTGCGGGATGTACTGGTTCTTCACCGTCGCGTGCAGCACGACCGCCTGCGCGTACGAGTAGATGCCGGACGCGGTCTTCACGCCGCCGACACGGTTCAGCACGATGTAGCCCAGGCCCGGTACGGCGACCTTGGTGTTCGGCTTCGGGTTCAGCAGCGACGGCACCGAGATCGCGCCGATCCGCACGCCCGCGAAGGTGGTGCTGCCGGTGTAGGACAGCTTGCCCTTCGAGTACTTCGACGTGGTGGTGGTCTTCACGCCGGTCAGCGTGAGCAGGGTGCCGACGCGGACGTCGGCGGCCACCGCGGTGCTGGTGACGCCGGTACCGCTGGCGTTGTTGAAGCCGTGCGTGTCGGTCTTGACCGAACGCGCGATCGCCTGCCCGTTCACGTTCGCCGTGGCGATGTCGTTCTTGTCAGCCTTGTTGGCGTCCGTGGTGCAACCGAACTTGCTGATCACCTGCGGGCCACTGTTCGCCAGCCCGGATTGAACATCGGTCCCGTACGCGTAGCCGCTGTAGCCGAAAACCGGCGAGGCGGACGCGGAACCCGACGTCAGCGCAATCGTAGAAGCCACGCCGACAACCGCCGCAACTCCGACGGCGGCGAGCTTCTTGTATCCGATGCGGGGTCGCATTGACCCCTCCTCCCTGAGTGATGACGTGACCCGAAGTGCGGGTCAGGACACAGACACAACTCAGCCGATTGCGGTAGGTGACGAGCTGACCGCGCTCCGAGACCGAACCGTTACATTGCCGCTCGCTCCACGAGATTTCCGGCTCGCACCCGTAACTCGGCTGCGATGACCCGGAACCCCTGCCCGGTAAGCGATTTCGGGCATGCCAAAGGGCCCGGACGCGCAAGGTCCGGGCCCCTCGGTGCTTACTTCAGGGTGGGCCACCGTCGGGTGGTGGTGGCACCATCAGTAACGAACGACTGGTCAGACGGTGACGGCCACTTCCGCAACCTCGCCGTACTGCGCGACCACCTGACGGTCGACCGGGTCGGCCTTCGGGGCCAGCGTGCGCAGCGTCCAGCTGCCCGGCGCCGCGAAGAACCGGAAGTGCCCGGTCGCCGAGGTCGGCACCTCGGCCGTGAACTCACCAGTGGAGTCCAGCAGCCGCACGTACGCGCCGCCGACCGGCTCCTCGCCGCGCAGCACCTGGCCCTGGATCACGGCCTCCTTGTCGACGTCGACACCCTTGAGGTCGAGGCCGCCCTGCTTCGCTCCGCACATGTGTCAGGCCTTTCCGGGCTCGTCGCCGAGAGCAACGGGTACGCCGACCAGCGAACCCCACTCGGTCCAGGATCCGTCGTAGTTCTTCACGTTCGCCTGGCCGAGGATCTCGTGCAGCACGAACCAGGTGTGCGCCGAGCGCTCGCCGATCCGGCAGTACGCGATGGTGTCCTTGCCGAAGTCCACACCGGCGTCGGCGTACAGGGTCTTCAGCTCGTCGTCGGCGCGGAACGTGCCGTCGTCGTTGGCCGCCTTGCTCCACGGGATGCTGGCCGCGGTCGGGATGTGACCCGCCCGCTGCGCCTGCTCCTGCGGCAGGTGGGCCGGGGCGAGCAGCCGGCCGGCGTACTCGTCGGGGCTGCGCACGTCGACCAGGTTCTTCACGCCGATCGCGTCCTTGACCTCGTCGCGGAAGGCGCGGATCTCCAGGTTCTGCGGCTGCGCGGAGTACTCGGTGGCCTCGCGCTTGACGACCTCGTCGGTCAGCTCACGGCTGTCCAGCTCCCAGCGCTTGCGGCCGCCGTCGAGCAGGCGGACGTCACCGTGGCCATAGAGCTTGAAGTACCAGTACGCGTACGCCGCGAACCAGTTGTTGTTGCCGCCGTACAGCACGACCGTGTCGTCGTTCTTCACGCCGCGGTCGGACAGCAGCGCCTCGAACTGCTCCTTGCTGACGAAGTCGCGACGGACCGGGTCCTGCAGATCGTCCTGCCAGTCGATCTTGATCGCACCGGCGATGTGGCCGGCGTCGTACGCCGAGACGTCTTCGTCGACCTCGATCAGGACGACACCGGCGTCGTTCTTGTGCTCTTCGACCCAGTCGGCCGAGACGAGCGCGGATTCCCTGCTCATGTGTGCTGCCTCTCAGTTGGTAGCGGTGGTTGGCGTACGAATGCGGTGGATCAGCAGATAGGCCTCGCAGCCGAGGCAGAGCCCGACCGCCGCGTTCACGAACGCGGCGACCAGGGCGAATCCGGTGGCGACCACTCCCAGGACGGTGACGCCGGTCAGGTACCCGATCAGACCGACGACCGCGAAGACGAGGCCGACCAGCTGGGCGAACCGCGGCGGGGCCGCGTCCTCCAGCTCCTTCGGCGGGCCCAGCCGGGGCCGGACCAGCCGCTTGAACAGCAACCCGTACGGCGACGCGCTCACGCCGAACGCGACCGAGATCGCGAACACCACAGCTTGTACCGCGAGCGGCCAGGGGCTGTTCAGTACGAGCGTCAGCGCCAGGACGACCGTGGTCACGCCGGCTGCGAACCGGAGACCGCGCGGATCGACCTGCTGTGCCGCCTGTTGTTCGGACATGACGACTCCCGGTGAAGGAGGATGTCGAGCCGGAACCCGCCCGGGTGTGCGGGGAGGCGACGTACGCGGAACCGTGCTCAGCGACCGGTTCCGCAGCGCTCTGGACGCCGCCTGGTCAGCGGCGACGACACAGCGAAGAGCGGACGCGGCAGTTGTCCACTGCCCGTCGCTTCGTCAGCCATGTCGTGTAAACCACGCAACGAGACTACGGAACCTGGGCGGGCACGCCACCCGTGGTCCCATCCCGTGAGACAACTGATCAAATTGTGGACAGCCGGTGGTTATTCAGACGCGAACCACGTTGGTGCCGGCGACCTTGTCGTGCAGCGCCTGCTTCTTGTCGTCCCAGAGCGGCCAGAGGTAGTTGAGCAGCAGCGCCAGGGAGGCGAAGAGGCCGACGACCGGGATCGAGCCGGCCATGTTCAGCACCAGGTCGAGACCACAGCGCTTCGCCACGGCGCCGCGCGGCGGCTTGCCCGGAACGTCCCGCAGCCGGACCGCGATCCCGGTCGCCATCTTGCCGGGCGTGCGGCCCTTCGCGACCAGGAACAGGTACTCGTACACGAACATGACCAGTGCCCCCAGCAGGGACGCCGGGATGGCCCACTTGAACACCTCGGGCGGCATCGAGACCGGGGTCGAACTACCGGCACGGGCGGCGTCCAGGACGTCCTCGATCCACGAGTTCATCACTTTGCTGGACTGGTAGTAGAAGTACCCGGTCAGCGGCAGCGCGAGGAACCAGGCGATGATCCCGTCCAGGATGCGCGCGAAGGCACGGCGCCACCAGCCGGAGAGCACCTGACCGTCCGGAGTGGTTCCGGGCCCCTGCCCCTGGTAGGCGAAGCCCTGGCCGCTCTGCGGGTACGCCGGGTAGCCGCCCTGTTGCGGGGGCTGCTGGCCGAACTGCGAGGCCGGCTGAGCCGGTCCGCCACCGCCGTACACCTGTCCGTGCTCCGCGGTCTGCCCGTACTTCGGGAAGTCCTGCGTCTTCGACTGGCCGAACTGCCCCTGGAACGGGGGTGGGCCCTCCTGCGGCCGGCGCTGATCCGTCCAGGCGCTGCCGTCCCAGTACCGCTGCTGGGTCGGGTCCTCAGGGTCGTCGTACCAACCTGCTACTTGGGAGCTCACCGGGAGAGTCTTGCCTAAGTCCCGGTTCATTGGCCATCCGGTAGCGCGTACCGGACGCTGTCAGCTCGGTTGGCGGTCGATCGCGACGGCCAGCGCGGCAATCACGTCCGGCTTCCGCGGCGCTCCGCTGGCGCGCTTCACCACTGCTCCGGTGCTGTCGAGCACCAGCGTGGTCGGCGTACGCAGGATGTCCAGCCGGCGTACCAGCTCCAGGTGGGACTCGGCGTCCAGCTCCACGTGGCGCACGCCGTCGACCATGCCCTCGACCTCGGCCAGCGTCCGCCGAGTGACCCGGCACGGCGCACAGAACGCCGACGAGAACTGCAGCAGTGTTGCCCGCTCGCCCAGCTCCCCGCCCAACTCAGCGGCCGTCACCCGCTCCACGTCGTCCTCGCTCTTCCCGCGAAACCGCCCGTCGACCCACGCCTTGAGCACACTGAGCCCCACGCCGGCTACTACCGCCGCGACGAGTACCCACAGCCCCAGGCTCACAGCTACCCACGGTACGACGCCCCGTTCACAATTCAACCGGCCGTTTCACGTGCTGAGAAGCACCTGCGGATCCACAGCGAGGCGGTGGCCCGAACGCCCGGTCGGCCAGGGCAGGCAGTCGTCGCCGTCCCCCGGGTACCGAGGGACCACGTGCAGGTGGAGATGGTCGACGCTGCGGCCGGAGCCGGGCCCACTGGCGTTCAGCAGGCACACACCGGTCGCCCCGAGCCTCGCCACCATCTTCTGCGCGATGCGCTGCGCCAGGTCCATCACCAGCGCCAGGTCACCCGGCTGCGCGTCCAGGAGACCTGCGGTGGTGTGACGTCGCGGCACCACCAGTGTGTGCCCCGGGGCGATCTCCTCAGCGGGCAGCGGGAGAAACGCGACAGCCGCGTCCTCCTTGGCGATCCAGCGGGCCGAGTCGGCGGAGATCAGGCCGCAGAAGACGCAGGCATCCATCTGGTGATTGTGCTCCGGTCGGGCATGACTCGCGATCCCACGCCGTCGCGAGCAGGTGCTCGGTGCGGTGCCTCGGCGTGCGGGGGCGAAGGTCTCGATGCGGAGCATCGTGGCCTTTGCACCCGTGCGGCGAGGTGCCGTGCCGAGTGCCGCGCAGTAGGCGTGGGATCGCGAGTCATGCCCTAATAGAGCTGTGGAGAGTGGAGTGACCGTGCGGTCGGGGGTGGTGATTCCCGAGGCGGAGTTGACGTGGCGGTTCTCACGGTCGAGCGGTCCGGGCGGGCAGTCCGTGAACACCACGGACAGCCGGGTCGAGCTGAGCTTCGACGTGGCCGGTACGTCGGCGTTGAGCGACGTACTGAAGACTCGCGCGCTGGAGCGGCTCCAGTCGCGGCTGGTCGACGGGGTGGTGACGATCGCCGCGTCGGAGTACAAGTCGCAGTGGCGCAACCGGGAGGCCGCGCGGGAACGGCTGGCCGTGCTGATCCGGGAGGCAATCGCTCCGCCGCCCCGGAAGCGGCGCCCGACGAAGCCGAGCAAGGGGTCCGTACGACGCCGGCTGGACGCCAAGAAGCGCCGCGGCGAGACGAAGCGGCTCCGCGGACGACCGGACGACTAGGGACACCCCTACACACGGCCCTCTGGCTGGATACGCTTGCCCGCGTGCAGGAAACGGGGAGCGGGGGGACGGAGCCGGAGGAGCTCCCGGAGTTCCAGGATCTCAAGGTGCGGGGCCGCTCGGTCCGGACGTGGGCGATCAGCGCCGGCGCCGTACTGCTGGTGGTCTCGGCGGCCTTCGGCGGGCTGAAGAAGGCCGGCGACGAGACTCCGCAGGTGGAGGCCGGTACGGCGATCGACGCCGGCCAGTTCGAGGTGACCGTCCAGCGGGTCGTCACCGTGAAGGACCTGAAGCCACTGTTCACCCCGGACGACGGCGGAGTGCTGATCGGGGTCGTGACCAAGCTCAAGGTCACCGACGACACCGGCACGACACCGCCGTCGGACCTGATCCGGCTGATCGGCGTGCCCGGCGTGAAAGACACCGACCCGCCGCTCGGCACCACGAACCTCCGCGACGCGACGATGAACCCGGTGCTCACCCCGGACGCCGCCGAGGACATCGCGTACGTGTGGAAGCTGCCGAAGGCGAGCCAGTTCCCGACCGAGGTCAAGCTGACCGTGCAGGGCTACGAGCACGAGGACGAGTCGATCCTCGACCACCACGAGAAGTGGCTCCCGGACAAGATCGCCGCGGACAGCACGGTCAAGGTGAAGGACAACACCAAATGAGCGGGCGGAAGCTGCTCAACGTTGGTCTCACCCTCGCCGTACTGGTTGCGATCGTCGGTCTCTACCGGTTCACGCCGACGCAGAAGGACATCCAGCAGCCGACCTCGGTGAAGGGCATCGTCGGGCGCGCGGTGCAGACGCCGCGCTTCGACCTGACCGTCGACGACGTACGGGTCGGGAAGAAGCTCCGGATCCCGCGGTCCACGCCGGACCGCGACTCGTTGACCGCCTTCGTGGTCGTCGACGCCAGCGTCACCGCCAAACGGGAGCCGATGCACATCTTCGACGTCCGGATCCGGTCCGCCGACGGCATCACGTACCTCGGCTCCAACCGCAGCGGTCTCGACCGGGTTGACCTGACCGGGACCGAGTTCGCGCCGGACATTCCGGTCCGCGGCTCGTTCGTGGTCGAGATGCCGGCCGACAAGGTGCCCGGGGCAACTTTTCTGGTGATGGAGAAGTCGATCCTGAACGACCTCGAGCCCCAGGTCACCGTGCCACTCGGGGACGAGCCAACGCTCGAAGACGTCGTGACCCTGACGGCTGCGAGCGAAACGTGAGAGGCGCGCGCCGGGCCCGCCGCGGCTGGTTCCGGAAGAACACGGCCGCGCTCGCGACGCTGGTGGTGGCGATCCCGCTCGCCGGGTGGTGGACCACGCGCAGCGACCACAAGTCCTGGTACAACGACGAGCCCCGCGATCCCGTCACGGTGTCGGCGGGCGGTACGTCGTACAACGGGGCCACTTGGTACGCCGCCAACGTCGAGGAGAGCCCGCAGCCGTCCGAGAAGGGCCTTGAACAGGACGCGCTGCCCGAAGGGACCACGCGGGTCCGGGTGTACTTCCGGCTGCAGGTGGACAACCTGTCCGCGCTCGAAGGGCTCGGCGGCTGCCGTGTCCATCTGCGGGCGCCGGACGGCCGGATCTGGGACGAGGACGCGATCGCGGACGACTACCAGGACCGTCCGACCGGGTGCAGCGGCGGCTCCGACGACAAGCCGTCGAGCTGGCGTGGCACAGCAGCGCCGTACTACCTGAAGCCGGTGGCCGGGAAGCCGTTCGAGACGGTCGCGGTGTTCGTCGTACCGTCGTCCGTCGCCGGCAGCGTGCAGCCGACGATCACCTGGGCGACGAGGCTGCCTCAGTACCTGGCATTCCCGAGGTAGCGGCGCTGAGATCGGTGACACCGTGGTCGCCGGCCGACTGCTCGTGCACCGCACGGGTCCGCGGGGTCAGGTAGCCGGCCAGGCCGCCGATCATCCGGTCGTAGGCGGCGGCGAGCAGACTGACCTGCAGCATGATCTTCAGGCCGTCGGTGATCAGGTTCAGCGGCTCGTCGATGACCATCCAGAACTGCAGCGTGTGCGGTCCGAGGACCCACACCTTCAGGGCGATCCAGACGGCGCTCGCGGCGAACGTGACGACCGCCCACGCCAGGAAGTACCCGAGCATCGGCCGCAGGCCGGAGCGGATCACCAGCCGGAACGCCTCCAGGACAGGGGTCCAGCGGTCCTTCCAGTCGGCCATGACCGAGTTCCCGGCGACCCGGACGATCCGCGGCGTCTGCTGCCAGCGGTGCGTGATGCGGTCGAACCGCCAGCGCGGTTTGTCGAGCTTCTGCACGACGCGGCCGTAGATGATCGCGGTCATGGTGATCCACATCAGCGGGAGCACCGCGGCGTCCCAGAGGTCCGCGATACCGGCGGTGAGGAACCCGGTGACCGCGTCCCACACCTCACGGACCTGGTTGACGCCCAGCACGTGGTCGAGCACCCACGTGTACCCGTCGTGCAGCCACTGCCAGACCTGGCGCTCCTTCAGCCAGGTCATCGGCGGCGGGATCACCGACGTGGCCTGGTACGCGACGACGAAGATCCACAGCGCCTCGAGGTACGTGACGAACAGCTTGCGGACCGGGCCTTCCTTGTCCTTCCGCCACTTCTTGAACGCGAAGCGGAGCAGGTACGCCGTGACGCCCAGGCCGAGGAACAACCAGGTGGACAGCGACTGCAAACCCTCCGACGGCTGCGGAACCGTACCGCCGCCCAGGACGGTGGCCACTGTCTCGTTGACCTTGTGGACGGCCAGTTGGTACTCGTAGTCGAGCGCCTCGTTCTGCAGGAACTTGTACGCGGCGTAGAAGGCCAGGAACGGGAGGAGCGCCGCAGCGAGCGCGTCGAGCGCCCGGTGTTCACGGCCGGGTTCCACACCGTCCGGGGCAAGCATGCCCTCGGCAACTGCCCTGCGGTGGAACGGCAGCTCGCCGCGGAGGACCAGGAACATGGTCACGTACATCGCCAGCGAGACGACCACG
This sequence comes from Kribbella soli, assembly GCF_004331345.1. GTDB lineage: Bacteria > Actinomycetota > Actinomycetes > Propionibacteriales > Kribbellaceae > Kribbella > Kribbella soli. The sequence continues at coordinate 687,646 of NZ_SJJZ01000004.1, forward strand.
AGCAGCGCCAGTACGGCGATGCCGGCCGCCTCAGCTCTGGCGCCTGCCTGGACCGCTACCCATTGCAGGCCTCGGTGCGCCAGCTGTGCGACCAGAAACACCGCCAGAAGGCGCGGCCACGCCTTCCCGAACAGGACCCCCGCGCGACCCACCGTAGTGAGCAGCGTCCCCGACTCCATCGCCACGGCGACGAATGTACCCGGCGAGGAGTCCTCGAGCCTGGTGCTGGTCAGCCGCCTGCGAAGGGTGGGAGGGCGTCGACGAGCGCGCCCTGGGTGAGCGGTGTGCCCGGTTCGGCGCGCTCGCCGTCCAGGAGGAACGTGCAGATCGACAGCACCCGCGCCAACTCCGGCCGATCGGTCGAAACGGTCGTGACCAGGTCGCGGATCGAGCCCGCCTCGGCGGTCGCCGACGACTCCCCGGCGGCCGAGCGTGCGGCAGCGAAGTACCTGATGGTCACTTCCGGCATCTGGTCCGCGCCTCACTAATCGGTTAAGTCTCGGCTATTATGTCAGCTTGCTGTTAGACCCAGTGTGTCCCAGGCCCCCGGCAACGACGCCGCCGGGGCCTGCCGTGCACGAGGCCCGGATCGCGACCACTGGATCCGATGATCAGCACAAGGAGACGGCGTGAGCACGTTGCTTCTGCTGACGAACGCCCTGCAGGCCTCCACCGAGGTCCTGCCGTCGCTCGCCCTGCTCCCCCACCAGATCCGCATCCTCCCCGCGGAGGTCTCCGCGCTGGTCGATGCCCCGGACGCCGACGCCGTGCTGCTCGACGCCCGCCGCGACCTGGTCGCGGTCCGGAGCGCCTCCCGGCTGATCCGCACGACCGGTATCGACGTACCGCTGATCCTGGTCGTCACCGAGGGCGGCCTGACCGCGGTCAACGCCGACTGGGGCGCGGACGACGTGCTGCTCGACACCGCCGGCCCGGCCGAGATCGAGGCCCGGCTGCGGCTCGTCATCGGCCGCCTCGCCGCGACCCGCAACGACGAGCCCGAGTCCACGCTGATCCGCAGCGGCGACGTCGTGATCGACGAGGCGTCGTACACCGCGAAGCTCAACGGCCGCGCGCTCGACCTGACGTACAAGGAGTTCGAGCTCTTCAAGTTCCTCGCGCAGCACCCGGGCCGGGTGTTCACGCGGGAGCAGCTGCTCCAGGAGGTCTGGGGCTACGACTACTTCGGCGGTACGCGGACGGTCGACGTGCACGTACGGCGCCTGCGCGCCAAGCTCGGCCCCGAGCACGAGGCCCTGATCGGCACCGTCCGGAACGTCGGCTACCGCTTCGTGGTCCCGCCGGCGCCCGCCGCGCGCGAAACCGCCGACGTGAACTCCTGAGTTCTCAGAAGAAGAACTTCAGCAGGGTGAAGGCCAGCGCGGCCGCCGTGACCACGGCCGCCTTCCAGGACCCGACGCCCTGCCGGAACGCCGCCACGAACACCCCGACGGTGACCGGCACCAGCATCACCAGCAGGGTGACCCCGGCTGCGTGAACGCCGATGTGCGACTGCGCCGTGAGAAGCAGCCCCACGACGAACGCCACCGTCAACCCGAGCCAGCTGGTGATCTGCACCGGCCCGTCCGCGCTGCGATGCCCGCGATGCGAAGCCCTGGGAGCCCGCCGGTGCGAGGTCGGAGCAACGTGCGACATCGCTCACCTTCCGTAAGTGCCTGAGTACGCAAGGTACCAGGATCACTGACCAGAAGAAAAAGCCGGTACGCCGCCTGTGAGGCGACGTACCGGCTCTCGTTCAGTCGGCCGTTGCGGTCAGGAACCGACGGAGATGCGGTCGGTCGCGACCGGCGTGTACGGGTCGTGCGCGGTCAGGTAGTTGGCGAACGCATCGATGTCCAGGCCACCGAAGAACTTGTTCGTCGCGGTGGTGAAGGCCGGGAAGCCGTCGCCGCCGTCCGACAGGAAGTTGTTCGTGACGATGCGGTACGTCGTACCGTCGACCAGCGGCTGCCCGCCGATCTTGATCGAGCCGGCCACCACCTTCGAGCCCGCCGCGGCGGCCGGGTTCCAGGTGTAGGTGATGCCCGCGACCTGGAGCACCTTGAACTTCGGTGCGTCCGGGCCGTTCACCCCGGAGAACTGCTGCTCCAGCAGGGCCTTGATCTGCGTCCCGGTCATGTCCATCGAGACCAGGAAGTTGTTGAACGGCTGCACGGTGAAGGCCTTCCCGAAGGTGACCTCACCGGCGTTGGACGCCAGGTCGGCGCGGATGCCGCCCGGGTTCATGAAGGCCACGACCGGTGTCTTCCCACCGGTCACGACGCTCGGATCGGCCAGCTGCGCGTCGGCGATCAGGTTGCCCAGTGGCGACTCGAGCGAATCGTCAGGTGTCCGCACCACCGACGGGGTGGTGATGTGCCCGATCACCTTGTTCTCGATCGGGGCGACCAGGGCCTTGTACTTCGCGATCAGGGCCGCGGTCTTCGGGTCCTGCACGACGTCCTGGGTGATGATCTGGTTGTTCGCCAGCGTGTTCACCCGGTCGACGTCGCCGGTCGCGTTGTCGATGCTCAACCGGACGTCGGTCACGAGCCGGCCGAACGACGAGGCGCTGGTGACGAGCCGCGGCTTACCGGCCTTGTCCGGCAGCGAGCAGTTGTACCCCTGGTGGGTGTGGCCGGAGATGATCGCGTCGATCGCCGGGTTCAGGTTGGCGTTGATGTCCATGATCGGGCCGGAGATGCCCGGGCAGCTGTTGTACGCCTTCGGGTCGGCCGGGAAACCGCCCTCGTGCAGCAGCACGACGATCGACTCCACACCCTTCTTCTGCAGCACCGGGACCAGCGCGTTCGCGGTGTCGACCTCGTCCTTGAAGGTCAGCCCCTCGACGCCGGACTTGGTGACGATGTTCGGCGTGTTCTCCAGCGTCATACCGATGAAGCCGACCTTCTTGCCGTCCTTGAAGGTCTTGATCGTGTACGGCGCGAACAGGGTCTTGCGGGTGTTCTCGAAGAACACGTTCGCGGAGAGGTACTTGAACTTCGCGCCCTCGAACGGGTGCGCCGCGTCCGGGCAGGAGTTCTGGTTGTTCGCCCCGTCGCCGTCCGGCAGGCAGCCGCCGGTCTGCATCCGGAGCAGCTCGTGCCAGCCCTCGTCGAACTCGTGGTTGCCCACCGACGCAGCCTCGAGTCCCATCCCGTTCAGCGCTTCGATCGTCGGCTCGTCGTGGAACGCGGCCGACAGCAGCGGCGAGGCGCCGATCAGGTCACCGGCGGCGACCGTGACCGTGTCCTGGCCCTTCGCCTTCGCGGCGGCCCGGAGGTCCTTCAGATGAGTGGCGAGGTACGCCGCGCCGCCCGCCGGGATGCCGTTGATGTTGCCGCTGGACCCCGTCGCGGGCTCCAGGTTGCCGTGGAAGTCGTTGATCGCGAGCAGCTGGATCTGTGTGTGCGTCGGCTTCGGCTTCTTCGCCTGCGTCGCTGTGTCCTGAGTCGCCGTGCCCTGAGTCGCGTCCTGTGTCGCGGCTCCGGCCTGGCTCACGGATCCCCCCGCGGCCAACGCGAGCGCCACGGCCGTCCCGGTGACGAGCAGTCCGACCGCCCGCCGTCCCCCCAACCGTGCCCTGCCTCGTCCTGTGATGGCCATCTCTTCTCCGTCATCTCGGTCACCGCTGTTGCGGTGCCGCGAAATCCTCCGCGGTTCCGCGAAAGTTACCCGTGACGACGCGCCCTCGCCAGGACCTGAGCGTGAACTCAACCGGACCTTTTACGGTATTCAGGTGACCCTCGAAGCCGTTCCCTCACCGTTGCCCTCGGCCACTGCCGCCGCCGTCACGGAACTCGCCCGCGCCGCAGCACACAGCGACGGCGTCAACCCGCTCTCCGAACGCACCCTCCTGCACCTCGACGGCGAACACCCCGGCGACGTCCACGTCCTCGCCTACGAAGGCGATCCGGGCACCATCGAGGTCAGCGGCCTGCAGAGCGCCCGCAATCTGGTCGGGTACGGCGCCCTGTCCCCCGACGGTTCCGCCGAACTCTTCGTCGCCCCGTCCGCCCGCCGCCAAGGCTTCGGTACGGCGCTCCTCCGCATCCTCCTCGACCACGGCGGCGCCCGTACCCGCGTCTGGGCCCACGGCCGCCTGCCCGGCTCCGACGATCTGGCCCACCGCCTCAACCTCGAGGTCACCCGGGAGCTCTACTTCCTCCGCCGTACCAGGGCCTCGTTGCCTGATCCGGTGTGGCCCGACGGCATCGCCGTACGCACGTTCGTCCCCGGACAGGACGACGCCGCCTGGCTGAAGGTCAACGCGGCCGCCTTCGCCGACCACCCCGAGCAGGGCAGCTGGACCACCGCCGACCTGGCCGAACGCCTCCAGCAACCGTGGTTCGACCCCAACGGCTTCTTCCTGGCCGTCGACTCCACCACCGGAGCGGTCGCCGGCTTCCACTGGACCAAGGTCGAGGACGGCGTAGGCGAGGTCTATGTAGTAGGTGTCGCCCCCACCCACCAGGGCCTAGGCCTAGGCAAGGCCCTAACCCTCCAAGGCCTCCACCACCTACAAACCACCCGCAACCTCGACGAGATCGTCCTCTACGTAGACGGCACCAACACCCCAGCCCGAGCCCTCTACAAATCCCTCGCCTTCACCACCGCAGCCCTGGACGTCCAATACGCCCCCGCCTAACCCGAGCCACGAGGCTGCAGGGCCTGAGACAGGCAGTGTTGCGGGCCTGAGACAGGCAGTGTTGCGGGGGCCTGAGACAGGAACTGGTGCCGCGAGACCTGAAATACCAGGTCTCCAGCCACCACACCGCCGCCCAAGCCCCCAGAACCGCACCAACCGGAGCACGCAACCCGTCGCCCTCCAGTTGACACCCCTCACACGTCAGCCAGCCTCGGCACTCCCTGTGAACGACATCACAACGAAGCCACCCGCTCACTCCACGTCATAAACCCCACCCAGCCCCGTCACACCATCAACCAGGAGCCGTCCGAGCCTCTAACCCCCCAGCCGGGCGGCTCCTGGCCCTCAACCCCGTTATCCACAACTGCATCTTTTGACATCGAACCCAGCCCCACCCCGCCGTTACGATCGTGTCAACTACGGAGGGCTGACACACGTGACACACCGCAACAGGCCAACCATCACACTCCTGGCCTGCCTAAGCGCCACCGCGCTACTCGCTTCCTGCGGCCAAGGCAGCCCCGAAGCAGGCCACCCCAACACGGCCCCACCAACGGCCACGTCAACGGTCCCCACGAACGAGACGTCGGCGACCTCCGGCCCAAGCAACACTGTCGGCACACCTGCAGCAAATCTGCCTACGGCCCCGCCCGGGCGTCCGCAGGCCGCGGCCGGGGCAAGCCTCGCTGCTGGCGAAGCCTTCATCGGATATTACGTAGATCTGCTCAACTATTCTTACGGAACAGGCGACTCCGGCCCACTCCTCACGGCGAGCGACAAGGGTTGTATCGGTTGCAAAGCCGTCGCAGATTACGTCCAGAAGATCAACGTCAAGAACGGCACCCTTGAAGGCGACTACAGAGATCGCCTCATAGACGTCAAAGAGATCTTTCGAGGCAGTTCCGGACGACTCGGCGGCTCGGCGATCCTCAAGTCGGGGACATTCACCGAGAGGGATTCACCTAGCGCGTCCCCCGTTCCCCAGGGAGGCGACACGGGGACGATGGAGTTCACCCTGTCGCCAAGCGGCGGGAACTGGGTGATGTACGAGATGGAAATCAAATAGATGAATCCGGATCTTGTCCGCTGTGCGTGCGCGTCTCTCGCGACGCTGGCCCTGACCGCCGGCGTTTCCGCGACGCTGATGCTCGCCGTTGACGTGAACGCGGCAAACGCGACTCCAGCCGCACCTGTGGCCGAAGCATCGTCGAAGCCCGTCCCGAAGGTAACCGGAAAACCCCGACGCTGGGGCGGCACGGTGAAGGCGTCGACCACGCAGCGCGGTCGCCAGGAGCGGAAGGGCTCAGCGAACACACGGACCCCTAAGGCGGCCACCAAATCCGCGAAGCCAACGCGGTTCCGCAAGCCGCAGAGCGTCGACTCTCGGCGAGAGATCCGAATGAACCTCGGTATCTGTGGTCGCGTGCAGACGGACGGGACTGTGCCTGGTCCGAATCGGTGCCACCCTGGTGGCGTTGGCCGAAAGATCACGGAAACCACGACGCCGCCTGAGGTGGTGCGTCCGCGGCCTGAGGACATCACCTGGGGGCAGGTGCGTTCGGAAACCAAGAACGTCATGTTCCCAGGGCTCTCGGTCAAGGTGCAGCCGAACGGGCGGACGCTGGTGAATCTGGACACCATCGTCTACACAGATGACAGCAAGGTGTCGACTACCACCGTCACGTTGCTCGGATTCCCGGTGGTCGTCGAGGCGACGCCGATCAGCTACACCTGGCGCTTCGGGGACGGTAGCCCGGCGCTCACCACGAGCACGCCCGGCAAGCCGTACCCGTCGAAGGACATCACCCACAAGTACATGAAGCGCGGCGCCGTCAGCCTCACGTTGACAACCAACTACGCCGCCCGCTTCAACGTCGCCGACACCGGCTGGCAGTACATCGACGGCACCGTCCCCATCACCGGCCCTGCCACCCCTCTCCAAGTCCGCGAAGCCGTCCCCGTCCTCGTAGACCCAGACCGCTGATCTCGGTCCCCCGAGGGAAGCCACCAGCAGCAGGGGCGAATCGCCCCATGACCTCGGACGCCGATCTGCAGCTCTTGACACCGAACCCTGCCCGACCGGCCTGTTAGATCGTCAACCCGGAGAGCTGAACACGTGACACGCCGCAACCGGCCGACTGGCCCATTCCTGGCCTGCCTAAGCACCGTCGCACTACTAGCCTCCTGCGGCCAAGGCAGCTCCGAAGCAGGCCGCCCCAACACAGTCCCGCCGACGGCCACGGCCGCAGACACATCGACGGGCATAGCGAGTCAGCCACCCTCCAAGCCGACTCCATCGACGGCCGCGAGCGAGCCACCCGAGCGCCCCACGGGCGCCAAGGGACTCACGCTCGCGGCGGCCGACCAGTTCGTTCGCTATTACAGCGACTTGCTGAATTACACTGCTGCGACAGGCGATACCTCGCCGATGCTCGCTGAGAGCGAGGCAGGCTGCGAGAATTGCAAGTCATATGCGAAGTTCGTAACTAAGGCAAACGCCGCTAACGGTCTACTCAAAGGCGACTACCTCGAGAAGGTCACCGACGTCCCAGAACTGTACCGTGGCGAGAGCGGACGCTTGGGCGGTTCAGCCGCCGTGGTCGTCGGCGCCTATGTCAGCCGGCACTCGAAGAGTGCCACCCCGATCAGCCTAAAAGCCGCGAAGTACACCCGAGAGTTCGCATTGTCCCCGCAGGGCGGAAATTGGGTTATGTACGAAATGGAGCTCAAGAAGCAATGACGTCGGCCCTGCCGTCGTCGTAGGTGAGACGAAGAAGGGCGACAGCGGTATCGATGAACGGCACCGGACCCATCGCCGACACCGCCACTCCACACCAATCCGCGAAGTCGTCCCGGTCGTTACGATCGCGTCAACTACGGAGGGCTGACACTCGTGGCACACCGCAACGGGCGACCCGGTGCCCTCCTGGCCTGCCTGGTCACCATCACACTGCTGACTTCCTGCGGTCAGGAGGGCCCCGAGGCGGGCAGCCCCAACGCGGCCCCACCGTCGGTATCGACATCCAGGAACGCACCTCAAACAACTTCACTGCCGACACCCTCAACAACTACGGCCGACGTACTCCAGCGACCGAGCGCGGCCGTAGGCCTGAGTTTGTCCGCGGGCGGGGCCTTCGTGCGGTACTACGTCAGCCTCATGAACTACGCCTCGAAAACGGGTGACGTCGCGCCGATGATGTCCGTCACCGCGACAATCTGTAAACAATGCAAGGCCTATGCGAACTACGTGGCGAAGGTCAACGCCGCAAACGGAGGCCTGACCGGGGAGTACTTCGAACGCGTCAACGACGTACCGGACCTTTTCCGTGGAGAAGGCGGACGTGTAGGCGGATACGCACTCGTGACGATCGGCGCGTACACCTCGAAGGACACCCCGTCGGCAAAACCCGTGACGAGCACAGCACAGAAGTACAAGCGCGAATTCACGCTCATCGATCAACAGGGGTCATGGACCATGGCCGCGATGAGTCTGGTCGCACAATGAGATTCGGGTGAGGACTACGTGGCGCCGGTCTCGGATTAGACCACCCCATGGCGGGTTGGGGAGGATTTCTGCCTGATTTGGGTAGGAAATCCTCCCCAACCCGGCTCAGGGGGCGCGACTGCTCGGCAGCGGGCCGGTTGTCCACAGGTTGCTAATGCAGCGTTGCTCTTAGGTGGTTGGTTAGGTGGGTGTGGGCCTCTCGGGTGGCGCCGGGGACGGTTAGGAGGTTGGCGTGGCCGTGGGGGAGGGAGTTGTGGCGGATGTGGGTCAGGGGGTTGCCGGCGGTGGTTAGGGCCTCGGCGTATTCGACGCCTTCGTCTCGGAGGGGGTCGAAGCCGGCGGTGGTGAGGTAGGTGGGTGGGAGGCCGGTGAGGTCTTCGGCGCGGAGGGGGGAGACGATCGGGTCGGGGCGGAGTGTCGGGTCGGGGGTGTAGAGGTCGCGGTACCAGATGATGTCGGCCTCGGTGAGGATGAAGCCCTCGGAGAACAGGTCTCGGCTGGGGCGGCGGGCGACCAGGTCGACGGCTGGGTAGAGCAGGACCTGGAGGGCCGGCTGTGGGAGGCCGCGGCGGACGGTCTGCTGGGCGACGACGGCGGCCAGGTTGCCGCCTGCGCTGTCGCCGCCGACGGCGACCAGGGCGGGATCCGCGCCTAGGTCCTCGGCGTGGTCGACGGCCCAGGTGAACGCGGCGATGGCGTCCTCGGCTGCGGTCGGGGCGGGGGCTTCGGGGGCGAGGCGGTAGTCGACGGACAGGACCCGTACGCCGGAGTCGGCGGCGATCGCGCGGCAGAGTGCGTCGTGGGTGCCGAGGTCGCCGACCACCCAGCCGCCTCCGTGGAAGTACACCAGCAGCCCACGGCCTGCGTCCCCACGCGGGATGTAGAGGCGGGCGCCCAGTTGCCCCACGGCACCGCGGACGGTCAAGTCGGTTACTCGGAGTAACTCGGCGGGGGTGCCTGTGATCAGTTTGCAGAGGTTGCGGAAGTGCGTCCGGGCGGTCGCGGCGTCGGTTTTGGTTGTATGCGGCAACAGGTTGTCGACCCGCAGGAGCAGTTGGATGTCGGGGTCGAGGGTGTTGCCGTCGATCTGGATCGGGGCGCCGGCCAGCCGTCGGCGGACGGCGGCGGGCAGCGCGTACAGCGGGTTGAGGGCGTTCGCTTGTACGGCGGTCACCGCGTCACGCAGTACCGAGTCCAGTCGTAGGTTCACAAGAGGTGACGCTAGCAACCGGCTAGCAAGCAGCGAGTGAGAACGGCTCCGGGAAGCGGTCGCCGGGCAACGAAAACGTCACATCAGGCAACGCGCGGACGGCTACCCGTTGTTCACCAAAGGGTGGGATGCTGAGCGGTGTGGCTGGAGATTTGCTGGCATCGCACAACAGGGAGTACGACGTTGAACCGCCGTACGACATCAGTGCGGCCGGTGACCTCCCCGCGGACCGGTTCTCCGACCGGGAGCTGAGCTGGCTCGCGTTCAACCAGCGGGTCCTGGAGCTCGCCGAGAACGAACGGATCCCACTGCTCGAGCGGGCCAAGTTCCTCGCCATCTTCGCCAGCAACCTGGACGAGTTCTACATGGTCCGGGTCGCGGGTCTGAAGCGCCGGATCGCGGCCGGGGTCGCGGTGAAGGCGGCCAGCGGCCTGCTCCCCCGCGAGGTTCTCGACCGCAGCCTGGCGAGGAGCCGGGAGCTGATGGACCGGCAGGCGGAGACGTGGCGGAAGTCGGTGCAGCCGGCGTTGACCGAGCAGGGCATCGACATTCTGCGCTGGGACGAGCTGGAGCACGGCGAGCGCGAGGACATGACCCGGTTCTTCCGGGACCGTGTGTTCCCGGTCCTGACCCCGCTGGCGGTCGACCCGTCGCACCCGTTCCCGTACATCTCCGGCCTGAGCCTGAATCTCGCGGTCGTGGTCCGCAACCCGGAGTCCGGCGGTGAGCACTTCGCCCGGGTGAAGGTGCCGCCGCTGCTGCCGCGGTTCGTGAAGGTCGCCGAGGGCCGGTTCGTGCCGCTCGAGGACGTCATCGCCACCCACCTCGGCCAGCTGTTCCCGGGGATGGAGGTCACCCAGCACCACACGTTCCGGGTGACCCGCAACGAGGACCTCGAGGTCGAGGAGGACGACGCCGAGAACCTGCTGGCCGCGCTCGAGAAGGAGCTGCTGCGCCGCCGGTTCGGTCCGCCGGTCCGGCTCGAGGTGGAGGAGTCGATCGACCCGCAGGTGAAGGCGCTGCTGCTGTCCGAGCTGGGCGTCACCGAGGCGGAGGTGTTCGAGCTGCCGGGCCCGCTGGACCTGCGTGGTCTGTTCACCATCGCCAGCCTGGACCGGGCCGAGCTGAAGTACCCCGCGTTCGTGCCGTCGACGCATCCGCACCTGGCCGAGGTGGAGACCTCCAACCCGGCGGACATGTTCCACGCACTCAAGCAGCGCGACGTGCTCGTCCACCACCCGTACGACTCGTTCTCCACCAGCGTCCAGCGCTTCATCGAGCAGGCGGCCGCGGACCCGCACGTGCTGGCGATCAAGCAGACGCTGTACCGGACCAGTGGTGACTCCCCGATCGTCGACGCGCTCATCGACGCCGCCGAGTCGGGTAAGCAGGTGCTGGTCCTGGTAGAGATCCAGGCGCGCTTCGACGAGCAGGCGAACATCAAGTGGGCCCGTCAGCTCGAGCATGCCGGCTGCCACGTCGTGTACGGCGTGATCGGCCTCAAGACGCACTGCAAGCTGTCGCTGGTCGTCCGTGATGAGCCGGACGGTCTGCGCCGCTACGCGCACATCGGCACCGGCAACTACCACCCGAAGACGGCCCGGCTCTACGAGGACCTGGGTCTGCTGACGAGCGACAAGGTGGTCACCGAGGACGTCGCACTGCTCTTCAACCACCTGTCCGGCTTCGGTCGCAGCGCCGGGTACCGGCGGATCCTGGTCGCTCCCCAGTCGGTACGGCGGGGGCTCGTCGAGCGGATCGACCGCGAGGTGCAGCACCATCACGCCGGCCGCCCGGCGCGGATCCGGATCAAGGTGAACAGCCTGGTCGACGAAGCCCTGTGCGACGCGCTCTACCGGGCGTCACAGGCCGGCGTACCCGTTGACCTGTGGATCCGGGGCATCTGCACGATCCGGCCCGGCGTACCCGGTCTGTCGGAGAACATCCAGGTCCGCAGCATCCTGGGCCGGTTCCTCGAGCACAGCCGGGTGTTCCTGTTCGAGAACGGTGGTGAGCCGGAGGTGTGGATCGGCTCGGCCGACCTGATGCACCGCAACCTGGACCGCCGGGTGGAGGTGCTGGTGCAGCTGAAGCAGCAGGACCACGTCAACGAGCTCGGTGAGATGTTCGACCTGGCGCTGGACGACGGCACCGGCTCCTGGTGGCTGCAGGCGGACGACACGTGGCAGGCCCGGCTCAATGGGCCGGACGGTGAGCCGCTGCGGGACATGCAGGAGCGGCTGATAGCAACCCGCGGCCGACGGCGGGCGTCCGAACCGATCAGTTAGTCACGTCTTAGGGTGAGTCCATGAGCAACCCGGCGACCGTCATCGCCGCGGGTGGTGTTGTGTGGCGAGAGCGCAGCGGCACCCGGCAGGTGCTGCTGGTGCACCGTCCCCGGTACGACGACTGGTCCCTGCCGAAGGGCAAGCTCAACGCGCACGAGCACGTGCTGCTCGGTGCGCGGCGGGAGATCGAGGAGGAGACCGGACTACAGGTCGTCCTCGGCCCTCCCCTGGGCGTGCAGCGGTACCCGATCCGCAAGAACGGCGGGACCACCGAGAAGCTGGTGCACTACTGGTCCGCCGTACCGGTCAACGGCAGCGAGTTCGAGCCGAACGACGAGGTGGACCAGATCAGCTGGCTCCCGGTCGACAAGGCCCGCGGCCAGCTCAGCTACCCGCGTGACGTGGACATCCTGGACGCACTGGACCGTGAGGCGCCGGTCGTCGCCACCGTGGTCGTGGTGCGGCATGCGGAGGCTGTGAAGCGGAAGGACTGGGACGGCAAGGACACGCTCCGTCCACTCACCAGCGACGGTACGGCGGTTGCGCAGCGACTGATCGGCGTACTGGCCGCACTGGGCGCCAACCGGATCATCAGCAGCGACGCGGAGCGGTGTGTCGCGACAGTCACGCCGTACGCCGCCTCTATCGATCGGCACATCCACCTGTGGCCGGAGATCTCCGAACGCGGGTACGACGCCGACCCGGACGGACTGCGCGGCCTGGCGGAGCGGGTGTGGAAGCCGGGCAAGGTGACGGTCGTCTGCTCGCACCGGCCGGTCCTGCCGGCGCTGGCGCGGGAGCTGGGCCTGAAGGTCGGCAAGTTCTCCACAGGTGCGTTTCTGGTCGCACACCGGCTGGCCGACGGCCGCCTGGTGCACGAACGATTCAGCGCACCGTAGCCGCCGCGACACGGCTCGGTGACGATCAAGGCACAGCCGACGGGGTGGCCGGGTGACACTGGAGGTGACGGGTATGTTCCTACCCGAGGAACCGGCGCCCCACCGGGTGCCGGTCTGAGGAGAGGTTCGGGGCGCACCATGACGATGATGCGAGAACTGACACTGATCGGGATCCGGATGGAATCGCCCAACCGGGCCCCGGTGATGATGCTGCGCGAGACCGAGGGCTACCGCTACCTGCCGATCTCCATCGGCTCGGTCGAGGCGACCGCGATCGCCTACGAGGAACAGGGCCTGCGTCCGTCGCGGCCGCTCACCCATGACCTGATGCGCGACCTGATCGAGGCGTTCGGCGTCCACATCGAAGCCGTCGAGATCGTCGAGCTGCGCGACGCCGTGTTCTACGCCGAACTCGTGCTGGCCAACGGCGCCCGGGTCTCCGCCCGCCCGAGCGACTCGGTCGCGCTCGCGGTCCGCCTCGGTACGCCGATCCGCTGCACCGAAGAGGTACTGCGAGAAGCCGGCGTCGCGACCCCCGAGGAGGAACAGGCCGAGCTGGAACGCTTCCGGCAGTTCCTCGACGGCGTTGCCCCGGAGGACTTCTCCAGCTGACGTCCGCGTCGCCGGATGGCACGCCGAGGTACTACCGTTCACGTTAATGGTGCGCTGTGCGTTACCGAAACGTGAGCAAACAGCCGTTTATATCGACGGAGAGTGACGGCTCTTAACTCAGTTCACCTAATGGCTGCCTGTCGGCACGCCAGGCGTCGCGCACGCTACCGGAACCGTTCACCGCTCGTTCACCGGTGACGGACCGGTCGGTCATCTGGTCTCCCTAACGTCTGTGGAAGTTCAGAAGTCTGATTCCCGCAGAAGGGCAACACTCTCGTGTCCGTCAATCGCCTGTTCCGCGTCGGCTCCGTCGCCGTGGCCTCCCTCGGCGTCCTCGCCCTGAGTGCCTGTGGCAGTGACCCCGAGCCGGCCGGTTCGTCGAGCCCCGACTCCTCGACGTCGTCCGCCGGCGCCGAGTGCCCGAAGGGCACTCTGAACGCCGAAGGTTCCTCGGCGCAGAAGAACGCCATCGAGGAAGTCATCAGCAAGTACAACGAGAAGTGCGCCGACGTCACGGTGAACTACAACCCGACCGGCTCCGGCGCGGGTATCAAGCAGTTCAACGCGAGCCAGGTCGACTTCGCCGGCTCCGACTCGGCCCTGAAGCCGGACGAGATGACCGCCGCCACGAAGCGCTGCGCGGGTAACGCGGCCGTCGACCTGCCGATGGTCATCGGCCCGGTCGCGATCGCCTACAACGTCGACGGTGTGACCAAGCTGGTCCTCGACGGCCCGACCGCCGCGAAGATCTTCCAGGGCACGATCAAGACCTGGAACGACCCGGCGATCGCCAAGCTGAACGCGGGCGTCACGTTGCCGTCGGCACCGATCTCGGTGTTCTTCCGTTCCGACGAGTCCGGCACCACCGAGAACTTCACCAAGTACCTGAAGGCGGCCGGTGGCGGCGCCTGGACCGGTGAGCCGGCCAAGAAGTGGACCGGCACCGGCGCCGGCAAGGAGAAGTCGGCCGGTGTCGCCGAGGGCGTGAAGAGCAGCAAGAACTCGATCACGTACGTCGAGTGGTCGTACGCCGTCGACAACAAGCTCGGCGTCGCCCAGATCGAGACCGGTTCGGGCACCCCGATCGAGCTGTCCGCCGACTCCGCCGGCAAGGCGCTGGCCGCCGCGAAGCCGGCCGGCACCGGGTCCGACCTGGCCCTGAAGCTGGACTACGCGACCAAGGCCCCGGGTGCGTACCCGATCATCCTGGTCACCTACGAAATCGCCTGCACCAAGGGCCTTCCGGCCGAGAAGACCGCGCTGGTGAAGAGCTTCCTGAGCTACTTCGTCAGCAAGGACGGCCAGGCGTCGCTGACCGACCTGAACTACGCGCCGCTCCCGGCCGAGATCCAGACCAAGGTCGAGGCCGCCATCCAGGCGATCAGCTGACCGAGACGCAGTACTGATGCGAGCCCCGGCCGACCCGAGTCATCGGAGGACGCCGGGGCTCGCCTCGTCAGACCCAGACGTGACATCACGACTCAGGCGCTTGGAGCAGCATCGAAATGAGTAGTCCAGACGGCACGGCACCGCCCGACCGGCCGGACGGCACAGCCGCCGAAGAACCGAAGATCGAGGATCTGGTCCACGAGGACGCCGGCACGACCCCGCAGTTCGGCGGCCTGGCCTCCGAACACGCTGACCACGAGGCCGCGCAACCGGCCGCCGAGGTGATGACCGAGTCCGGCGTCGAGGCTGCGGGTACGACGGCCACGACCGAGACCGACGGCAAGCTCGACCTCGGCCCGGTCGGTCATCTCGGTGACCGGCTGTTCGGTGGGCTCGCCCGCGGGTCCGGCGGCCTGGTGGTCCTGATCGTCGCGTTCGTCGGCATCTTCCTGCTGGCGCTGGCGATTCCGGCGCTGGTCGATGACAAGAGCAACTTCTTGTTCTCCCGGATCTGGGAGCCGGGCGGCGACCAGCCGCGGTTCGGCATCGCGGCGCTCTTCTACACCACCGTGATCAGCTCGATCATCGCGATGCTCATCGCGGTCCCGATCGCGATCGGCGTCGCGCTGTTCGTCACGTACTACGCCCCGAAACGGCTGGCCGCACCGGTGGCGCACGCGGTCGACCTGCTGGCCGCCGTACCGTCGATCATCTACGGCCTGTGGGGCATCCTGTTCTTCGCCCCGATCCTGCGCCCCGTGATCAACGGCCTGTCCACGGCGCTCGGCTGGATCCCGCTGTTCGAGAAGCCGCCGGGCGACAACGTCGGCGTGGTCTTCACCGCGTCGGTGGTGCTGGCGATCATGATCCTTCCGGTGGTCACCGCGATCAGCCGGGAGATCTTCGCGCAGACGCCGACCACGCACCGCGAAGGCGCGCTGGCGCTCGGCGCGACCCGCTGGGAGATGATCCGGCTGTCGGTGCTGCCGTACGGGCGTTCCGGTGTGGTCAGCGCCTCGATGCTCGGTCTCGGCCGGGCGCTCGGTGAAACCGTCGCCGTACTGATCATCCTGTCGGTGCCGAACGGCAACGACCCGTGGAACTCGTCGATCTTCGCCGGTGGCGAGACGTTCGCGTCGAAGATCGCCAACAACGCCGCCGAGTTCGACTCGCCGGAGAAGACCGGCGCGTACATCGCGGCCGGCCTGGTGCTGTTCGTCGTCACCTTCCTGGTCAACTCTGCGGCCCGGATCATCGTCGACCGCAGCACGCCCGGTACCAAGCGCCCCCGCCGCAACCGCCGCACGAGAGCAGCGGAAGGAGCCTCCGCATGACCGCGATCGCAGAGAACACGCCGGCGTACGACGGGAAGGTCCTGGACCTGACCGGGAAGTCCGGCGCCCGGGCCTTCAAGAACACGCTGGCCACCGTGCTGATCGTGCTGGCCTTCGCGGTCGCGATGATCCCGCTGCTGTGGATCCTGTGGACCGTGGTCAGCAAGGGTTATCACCTGCTGCTGAGCGCGGACTGGTGGAGCCAGTCGCAGCGTGGCATCACGGTCCGGCGGGCCGGCGGCGGCGCGTACCACGCGATCATGGGCACGCTGATCATGGCGTTGATCACCGCGCTGGTCGCGGTCCCGATCGCGATCCTCGGCGCGGTCTACCTGGTCGAGTACGGCAAGGGCACCCGGGCCGCCAAGGTCGTCAGCTTCATGATCGACATCCTCACCGGTGTGCCGTCGATCGTCGCCGCGCTGTTCGTCTACGCGGTCTGGATCACGGTGTTCGGCTTCAACCGGGTCGGGTTCGCGGTGTCGCTGTCGCTGGTGCTGCTGATGCTTCCCGTCGTACTGCGGTCCACCGAGGAGATGCTGAAACTCGTGCCGGACGAGTTACGTGAGGCGTCGTACGCGCTCGGCGTACCGAAGTGGAAGACGATCCTGAAGGTCGTCGTACCGACGGCGTTCGGCGGCATCATCACCGGCGTGATGCTCGGTCTGGCCCGGGTGATGGGTGAGACCGCGCCGCTGCTGATCCTGGTCGGCTACTCCAAGAACATCAACCTGAACCCGTTCAACGGCTTCATGGGTGCGCTGCCGACGATGATCAACCAGGACCGTACCGAGCTGGCGCTGCCGAATGCCGCGGACCGGGTCTGGGCGGCGGCGCTCACCCTGATCCTGCTGGTTCTTGCCCTCAACCTGCTGGCCCGGCTGATCGCCCGGTTCAGCACCATCAAGTCGAAATAGTCGAGAGGTTCTGAGTCGATATGGCGAAGCGCATCGAGGTCAGCGGCCTCAACGTCTACTACGGCGACTTCAAGGCCGTCGAGGACGTGTCGATGACAGTCGAGCCCCGCTCGGTCACCGCGTTCATCGGCCCGTCCGGCTGCGGCAAGTCCACGTTCCTGCGCACCTTGAACCGGATGCACGAGGTGATCCCCGGCGCCCGCGTCGAGGGCAAGGTGATGCTGGACCAGCAGGATCTGTATGCCTCCGGCATCGATCCGGTGGCGGTCCGGCGGGTTGTCGGCATGGTGTTCCAGCGGCCGAACCCGTTCCCGACGATGTCGATCTTCGACAACGTCGCGTCCGGCCTGAAGCTGAACGGCGTCAAGGACAAGAAGAAGCTCACCGAGGTGGTCGAGAAGTCCTTGCACGGCGCCAACCTGTGGAACGAGGTCAAGGACCGCCTGGACAAGCCGGGCGCGGGCCTTTCCGGCGGTCAGCAGCAGCGGCTGTGCATCGCCCGGGCGATCGCGGTCGAGCCCGAGGTGATCCTGATGGACGAACCCTGCTCGGCCCTGGACCCGATCTCCACGCTGGCGATCGAGGACCTGATCGAGAAGCTCAAGGACCGTTTCACTGTCGTCATCGTCACGCACAACATGCAGCAGGCGGCACGGGTTTCGGACCAGACGGCCTTCTTCAACCTGGCCGCGACCGGCAAGCCCGGCCGGCTGATCGAGATGGCCCCGACCAAGCAGATCTTCTCCAATCCGGCCGAGAAGGCCACCGAGGACTACATCACCGGCCGCTTCGGCTAGTCCGTCGTACGAGTTATCCACAGCTGCGGGCCGGCGATTCGCCGGTCCGCAGCTGTATTTGGTGTCAATTGGTGCAACTGTCCACAGATCGGCGTTTCGCGTCTGCCGTGCCCACCCGAGTGGCCCTCCGACCGCTAGCCTTTGCCCAGTAAACGCGGGTGAACTGTGACGAAAGGACCATCGTGAGCGACCAGAACCTCCCCCCGGGCACCGGACCGGAGGACGGCCGGAACCAGGGACCGGGCGCGCCGGGTGGGCAGCCGTCCTATGGACAGGGCGCCCAAGGCCCCGGACAGAACCCGTACGGCAACCCCGGTGCGACACCGCCCGGTCAGCCGGGGCAGCCTGGTTACGGCGCTCCGGGTCAGTACGGCCAGCAGCCGGGCCAGCCGGGCGGACAGCCTGGTCAGCCGGGTTACGGCCAGCAGCCCGGTCAGGGTGGCCAGCCTGGCTACGGCCAGCCGCAGTACGCCCAGCAGCCGGGTTACGGCCAGCCCCAGTACGGCCAGCAGCCGGCTCAGGCCGGCTACGGTCAGCCCGGCGGCTACCCGCAGGGTCCTGACTACGGCCAGGTGGCGCAGGCCCAGAGCGGCCTCGTGCAGATCCCGGGCATGGGCACCGTGAAGGTGGCGACGATCGGATCGCGTGCGCTCGCGCGCATCATCGACAGTGTCATCCTGTACGCGATCGTCGGCATCCTGTACTTCGTCTTCATCGGCGGTACCGCTGCGGCGACGAACGACGGCACCGTCTCCGACGGCGAGACCGCCGGCATTCTGGGCGGGTTCTTCGCCTTCCTCGGCATCTCGGTACTGATCACGGTGCTGTACGAGTTGCTGCTGACGGCGTTCAAGGGCCAGACGGTCGGCAAGATGGTCATGGGCATCAAGGTCGTTCGCTCCGCGGACGGTCAGGTCCCCGGCTTCGGTCCGGCCTTCATGCGCTGGCTGCTGCCGATGATCGGCTCGTTCCTCTGCTACGTCGGTGCGCTGCTCGTCTACCTGTCGCCGCTGTTCGACAGCTCCGGCCGGGTGCAGGGCTGGCACGACAAGGCCGCCAACACGCTGGTGATCGGGCTTCGGTAGTCAGCTGAGGATTGGGGAGGGGCTGTGCTGAATCCGTTTGAGCAGGACTGGTGGGATGCGTGGAATCTGTGGAGCGCATTGGGCCAGGGTGTTCAGCTGCAGCCTCTCCCGCCGCCCGTACCGCTGGAACCCGGCGAGGCCGCCCACGCGGTCGAACCTTGCGAGGTGCAACGGTTCGACGGCGTCCGGCTCGCCTTCGGGAACTCCGACGGCTACGCGGCGGCCGCGCAGTGGCGCACCATCGACAACGGTACGGCGGTCCTGACGCGGCACCGGGTGGTGCTGCTCAACCGCTACGGCCAGCAGGATTTCGGCCTGGCTGCCGTGACCCGCATGTGGACCGAGCATGACGGGACCGTCCTCGCCTACGGGGACACTCAGTACAAGCTGCGGGTGCCGCGGCCGGTCTGGTTCGACGTCATGTTGAACCACGTCGCCTTCGGCCGGCGGATCGATCTCGTCGTCCCGCCCTTCGTGCAGGCCGCGTGGCAGCGCGCCGGCCTGATCAGGTAGCCGGCGTTCAGAAGTTCCGTAGTACGCCGAAGATCAGCAAGGCGCCCAGAGCAACCTTCGTGAGGATTGCGACCGCCCGTGGGCTGAGGCGCGGCCGTGGCAGGCTGAGCCAGCCGGCACGGGACAGCGACCAGGCGACAACCTCGTAGCCGATGGCAACACCAATGAGTGGGCCGAGGATCAGGATCGCGGCGTTGAAGTGCCAAGCGGCGTTCAGATCGCCGTCAAGGAGTGCCGCGGCCATTCTGGTCGCGCCGCAGAACGGGCAGTCGAGACCCGTGAGCGTGTGCAGCGGGCACGGGATGCCGAGGCCGGACAGCCGGTAGATCCCGGCCAGCGCGAAGCCACCGATCCCCACTCCGGCGAGGCCCCAGACGCGGCGATCGACAGGCTTCACCGGTCCTTGTGGACGGGACATCACCGCGAAGGTCACGGAGCAACGGTAACCCCGATACTGATTGCATCGATCGACTGGGAGACTGATTCCGATGAGCACGCCGACGCCGCCCGACGACAACCGGCCACAGGACCGGCCGTACGGAGACGCGCAACCGGGGTACGGATACGGTCAGCAGCCGGGGTACGGGTACGGTCAGCAGCCACAGCACCCGCAGCAGCATCCTCAGCAGGCGCCGTACGGGCCGGGCTACGGGCAGCCTTACGGCTCGGGATACGGCCAGCAGCCCTACGGCTACGGCTACGGCGCTCCGATGCCTCCCCTGGCCGACTGGGGCCCTCGGGTCGCTGCGTCGCTTATCGACAGCCTGATCGTGCTGGGGCCGCTCCTGATCGGGTACGGCGCTCTGATCGCGAACGTCGTCGCGCGCCGCGACAACCCTTACCCGTACGACAATCCGCAGTGGTGGGCGATCATCCTCTTCCTAGTGTGCCTCGTCGCCACCATCGCGCTCAGCCTGTGGAACCGGGTCTTCCGGCAGGGACGCACCGGCCGGAGCGTGGGCAAGAGCGCGCTGCACATCAAGCTGGTCGACGCCGTGACCGGAGAGCCGATCGGCGCCGGCCGGTCCTTCCTCCGCGACTTCCTCAGCGGCATCTTCAACAACGCCTGCTTCCTGAACGTCCTGTGGCCCCTGTGGGACGACCAGAAGCAGACGTGGCACGACAAGGTCATGAACACCTACGTGGTGCGCACCTGACGTCAGTGCGAACGTAGAAGACCGGCGCAGGCCACTGCCCACAGCACGCTGCTGAAGGTGCCGATGATGAAGCGTTCGGCAACGGCTTGTGGCGTGACCGAGGCAGGCTGGTCCGGGCTCCGAAGCTCCGGGTACCTGGCCAGTCCCTTGATCGCCAGCACCACAGCGATGCCTTCCGGCCAGCCGGCGACCAGCGAAGCGTAGATGGCCATTCGCTCGAGGGCACCGATCAGAGCGCCGCCACGCAGTACCTCACCGGCCTTCTGCGTCGACTGGGCGCGTGTGCTCCTCCGGTCGGCCAGAGCCATCACTGAGGTCGTCAACGGCCCGCCACCGGTGACTGCCAACGCTCCAGCCAGTAGGAGCAGCACGTTCCACCAGCGCTCGGCCCAGCCGGACACCCCGTGCCCGGCGAGCAGCAGCACGCCGACTGCGGTCAGACAAGCCAGCATGACTGCACTGATGACGATCTCGAGGTTGGAGCCCGACGACCTGGGCACCCACGCGAGTACGGCGAGGACCAGTGCGGCACCGGTCAGCGACAGGACCAGCGCCGTCACGCAGCAGCCCCGGCGCCGAGGAGGTCCGCGGCCAGCACCCGTCCGCGCTGTTCCTCGGCGAAGCCCGCGGCCTGGGCCCGTTGCGTCACCGCCGACTGGCTGATGCCGAGCTTCACGCCGATCTCCCGCCTTGTGAGTCCTTCGCCCAACAGGTCCGCCACTGCCCAGCCACGGTCACTGCGGCGCCGCAGCACGGACGCCATCAGCCACAGCACCGTCTCCACCTGCTCTGCTCGCCGCGGGTCGGCTCCGACCACGTTCACGTGGTGCGGGCTGGACTTCGCCCGCGTGACCGCCTCCCGCGCGAACACGTACGCGTCGCCGCTTCCGGCCCGGGTGCTGCGTGGCAGCGGCTCGGTGACCTCACCGACGCCGAGTCCGACGTACCAATTGTCCGACCGGAGCAGCTCGACGATCACGTCGACGGTCGGCCGGGCCTCGGACAGCACGCCCTGCACCTCGTCGCCGGCGGTCCGCTCGAACTTCCGCAGCAGTCCGGCCCGCCGCGGCCGGCGGTTCAGGGAGTTGAGTAGCTCAGGTACGAGATCGCTCGTGCTTCGGCTGCCGCGCTGATCTACCGTGAGAACGAAGACCATTGCCCTGCACCTCCTTCCGAACGGGATTAAGGCTACAGTCTTATTCACGTAGAGTGAAGGCCAAAACCTGAATCGGTTCAGCCAGTTACTCCCCGTATCCGGCCCGGAGTGCGGCGCACGCCGGGCCGGACGGGCACCGACTCAGTCCGTGATCGGCAGGTAGAGCTTCTGGTCGCCGGCCTTGAACGTCTCCGACATCTCGGCGAAGCCGGCCTCGATGGCGTCGGTGGAGGTCAGGCCGTGTTCCTCGGCGTACGCGCGGATGTCGGCGGTGATCCGCATCGAGCAGAACTTCGGGCCGCACATCGAGCAGAAGTGCGCGGTCTTCGCGGGCTCGGCCGGCAACGTCTCGTCGTGGAAGGACCGGGCGGTGTCCGGATCCAGCGAGAGGTTGAACTGATCCTCCCAGCGGAACTCGAACCTTGCCTTGGACAACGTGTCGTCCCAGTCCTGCGCGCCCGGGTGCCCCTTGGCCAGATCGGCCGCGTGGGCCGCGATCTTGTACGTGATCACGCCGGTCTTCACGTCGTCACGATCGGGCAGACCAAGGTGCTCCTTGGGCGTGACGTAGCAGAGCATCGCCGTACCCAGCCAGCCGATCTGGGCCGCGCCGATCGCCGACGTGATGTGGTCGTAGGCCGGTGCCACATCGGTTGCCAACGGCCCCAAGGTGTAGAACGGCGCCTCCCCGCACAGCTCCTCCTCGAGCCGGACGTTCTCCGCGATCTTGTGCATCGGCACATGTCCGGGGCCTTCGATCATCACCTGTACGTCGTGCTCCCAGGCGATCCGCGTCAGCTCCCCCAGCGTCCGCAGCTCGGCGAACTGCGCCTCGTCGTTCGCGTCGGCGATACATCCCGGCCGCAGTCCGTCCCCAAGCGAGAACGTCACGTCGTACTCGCGGAGAATCTCGCACAGCTCCGCGAAATGCGTGTAGAGGAAGGACTCCTGGTGGTGGGCCAGGCACCACGCGGCCATGATCGACCCGCCCCGCGACACGATCCCGGTGATCCGTCGCGCGGTCAGCGGCACATACCGCAGCAGTACGCCGGCGTGCACGGTCATGTAGTCCACACCCTGCTCGCACTGCTCGATCACGGTGTCGCGGTACACCTCCCACGACAGCGCCGCCGGATCGCCCTTCACCTTCTCCAGCGCCTGGTACAACGGCACCGTCCCGATCGGCACCGGCGAGTTCCGCAGGATCCACTCCCGCGTCTCGTGGATGTTCTTCCCGGTGGACAGGTCCATCACGGTGTCCGCGCCCCACCGGGTCGCCCAGACGAGTTTCTCCACCTCTTCCTCGACCGAACTGCTGACGGCGGAGTTGCCGATGTTCGCGTTCACCTTCACCAGGAACTTCTTCCCGATGATCATCGGCTCGCTCTCCGGGTGCCGCCGGTTCGCCGGGATCACGGCACGCCCGCGCGCCACCTCCGCCCGGACGAACTCCGGATCGAGCCCTTCCCGCAAGGCGACGTACCGCATCTCCTCGGTGATCTCCCCGGCCCGCGCGTGCCCGAGCTGGGTCCGTGACTCACGCCCGGCGATCCACTCGCGCCGCAACGCGGGCAGACCGGCCTGGACGTCGATCTGCGCCGACGCGTCGGTGTACGGACCGGACGTGTCGTACAGGTCGAAGTGCTCGCCGTTGGTGAGATTCACGCGGCGCGCCGGTACCCCGAGCTCTCCGCGATAAATCTTCTCCGAGCCCGAGATCGGGCCCGTGGTGACGGCCGGACGGATCGTGCTGACATTCACCATGCTGCTGCTCCCTACGCCGGAATTACCCGGACAGGTTCGGCGGTCGGCGGCGCCGGGTTCCCAGTGTTTGATTCACTGGCCCAGCCGCCCTCTCAGCCCACTACGGTGCGAGCTCCCGCGATCTCCAGTTGTCATCGCACACCCTAGGCCATGCTCTGGACGGGGCCTGTAAGTTCTAGAGATGCGAGACCTCGTCTATCCGCCCGTCGTCGCCTTCGCGAAGACCGCGTTCACGGTGCTGGACCTGAAGATCCGGCGTACCGGGACCGAGCACGTGCCGCGCACCGGCGGGGCGCTGATCGCGATCAACCACATCAGCTACGTCGACTTCATCCTGGGCGGGTACGGCGCCCTGCCGGCCAAGCGGCTCGTCCGGTTCATGGCGAAAGAGGTGCTGTTCCGCAACCGGTACTCCGGTCCGTTGATGCGCGGGATGCACCACATCCCGGTCGACCGGGAGGCGGGCGCCGCGTCGTACCAGCAGGCCCTGGACCACCTGGCGGCCGGCGAGCTGGTCGGCGTGTTCCCGGAGGCGACGATCAGCCGGTCGTTCGAGCTCAAGGAGTTCAAGTCCGGCACGGTGCGGATGGCGGCGGAGGCCGGCGTACCGGTGCTGCCGATGATCCTGTGGGGCACGCAGCGGATGTTCACCAAGGACCACCCGCGGGACTTCACCCGGCACCGGCCGATCTCGATCAGCATCGGCGCGCCGATCACGGTGACACCCGACGACGACCCGACCGAGGCGACCACGCACCTGCGGTCCACGATGTCGGGGATGCTGGACGAGACGATCCGTTCCTATCCCGAGCAACCGGCCGGGGCCTGGTGGCTGCCGGCCGCGTACGGCGGCAGCGCGCCGACTCCCGAAGAGGCCCAACAGCTGGACCTGGAGGAGCTCGCCCGGCGGGCAGCCAAACGTCAGTAACCGGACCAGACCTTGACCCTCGACCCGGTACGAGGGTACGAAGTCTTTCGTTGACAGAACAGGAACCTGGGGGGTCCCTGTGCGGCGGGCGGCTGCGGTGGCTCGCGTACGAGAGCGGGCGGGGATGGTTTTGTTCGATTCACCGGAAGAGCTGCACCTGTTCGACCCGGGGGCGCTGACGCCTGCGCCGCACGTGGCCGAGCACATCCCGGACGCCGGGGCGTTCTTCGTCGACTGGGCGACCCGGGGACTGTCCGCGGAGCGTGCCCGGGAGATCGAGTCCGCGGTGAACGGCCGGCGCAACCAGAACGGCTGGTTCCCGCTCGAGTCGCTGGACAGCATCGGCCGCAAGGGCTTCTGGCGCGGTCCGCTGACCTACCTGGCCCGGATGACGGCCGACGACGCGCGGATCCTGCAGGAGTGGGCCACGGACGGCCTCGGCGGCGACCAGTCGAACCGCATCGAGGCGACCGTCGACCACCTGCTCCACCAGCAGGGCCACGCGGCCGCGGCCACCTGGGCGGTCGCTGTCCGCCCACGCACATACCTGGACGCGGAGGTCCTCGGCGACCGCCTTCTGGCCGCCTGGGAGTACAACCTCGGCTCCATCCGCGCCAAGGACGTGGCCAAGTCTGTACGGCGCTGGAACCGCTAGAGACCGCTGTACGGCGGGCAGCCGCCAGACCGCCCGTCGTACAGCTCAGTGGAACTGCGGGATGATCAGGTACAGCCCGTAGAGCACTGCCGCCAGGCAGGCTGCGAAACACAGTGCAGCCGCACCTGTGTCCACGAAGGACGGCTGCCGCTTCTCGTCGATCGCCACGGCTCGCCGGGACATCGCGGTCACACCGAGCGCGAACAGCACCGCCAGGCCGACGCCGAAGAGCAGGCTGACCAGTGCGACCTCACCGAGGGCACTCCAGTTGATGTGCATCGCCGTACTCCTCTCAGGCCGCCGCAGCGGTGGTGGACGGGGTGGTGGAGCTCGGGTACTCGTTCACGTTCTCCGACGTCACCGGGCGACGCCGGGACGCGGCGTAGATTCCGCCACCGGCCGCGACCGCAAGGACCGCGATGATGACCACACCGAGGTTGCCGGAGTCGGCGACCCGACCGGCCAGCGCACCGACGATCGCAGCAGCCGGCAGCGTCAGCAGCCAGGCCACGGCCATCCGGCCGGCGACCGTCCAGCGCACCTCGGCCAGCCGCTTGCCGAGGCCGGCGCCGAGGATGCTGCCGGAGCAGACCTGGGTGGTGGACAGCGGGAAGCCCAGGTGCGAGGAGGCCAGCAGCACGGCGGTCGAGCTCGTCTCCGCGGAAAAGCCCTGCGGCGACTCGATCTCGGCCAGGCCCTTGCCCATCGTCCGGATGATCCGCCAACCGCCCAGGTAGGTGCCGGCCGCGATCGCCAGGCCGGCCGCCAGGATCACCCACAGCGGCGGGCGGGACCCGGAGGCGAGGCTGCCGGAGGTGATCAGCACCAGCGTGATGACGCCCATCGTCTTCTGCGCGTCACCGGTGCCGTGCGCGAGCGAGACCAGCGACGCGGACGCGATCTGCCCGAACCGGAAGCCGTCGTCGACCGACTTCTTCCGCGCCCGCGCGGTGATCTTGTAGGCCAGGAAGGTCCCGAGCAGCGCGATCACACCGGCCACGATCGGGGCCGCGATCGCCGGGACGATGATCTTCTGGACCACGGTGCCGAAATGTACGGCGCTGCTCCCGGACGCGATCCAGGTGGCGCCGATCAGGCCGCCGAACAGCGCGTGCGACGAGGAGCTCGGCAGGCCGAGGTACCAGGTCAGCAGGTTCCAGAGGATCGCTCCGACGAGCCCGCCGAAGATCACCGGCACGGTCACCTTGGCATCGTCGACGATGCCGCTGGAGATCGTCTTGGCCACCTCGGTCGAGATGAAGGCGCCGACCAGGTTCAGGACGGCGGACAGTGCGACCGCGATCTTCGGTCTCAGGGCACCGGTGGCGATCGACGTCGCCATCGCGTTGGCGGTGTCGTGGAACCCGTTGGTGAAGTCGAACACCAGCGCGGTGATGATCACCACGACGACGAGGAACGAAAGGTCCATAGCGACCACTTCCCTAGGCGGACGATCAGCAGCGTCGATCGACCGTAGGTCGGGTGAGTGAACTCGAAATGAACCGGTTCGGGACCTTACTCGAGGATCAGGTGGGCTACTCCGTACACGCCGGCCGCGACGATGCCGGCGGCGGGGATGGTCAGGATCCACGCCGTGACAATGCCCTTGGCGACACCCCAGCGGACGGCGGACAGGCGCTTGGTGGCGCCGGCGCCCATCACCGCGGAGGTGATCGTGTGGGTGGTGGAGACCGGGGCGTGCAGGCCGATCGCCATCACGTACAGCACGGTGGCGGCGACCGCCTCGGACGCGAACCCGCGGGCCGGGTCCAGGTGGATGATCCGGCGGCCGAGCGTCCGCATGATCCGCCAGCCGCCGGAGTACGTGCCGAGCGAGATCGCGGTCGCGGCGGACAGCTTCACCCAGGTCGGGATGCCGTCGCCGGCATCCGCGTGGCCCGTGGTGAGCAGCGCCAGGAAGATGACGCCCATCGTCTTCTGAGCGTCCTGGAGGCCGTGCCCGAGCGCCATCGCGGCGGCCGACAGCGACTGCGCCAGCCGGAACCCGCGCGTGGTCTTGCCGGGGTTGCGGTTCCGGAAGATCCACAGGATCGCGGTCATCAGCAGGAACGCGCCGACGAAACCGACCGCGGGCGACAGCACCATCGGGATGACGACCTTGTCGACGATGCCGGACCACAGCACGACGCTGCTCGAGGCCAGGCCGGCGCCGACCAGACCGCCGATCAGCGCGTGCGACGAGGAGCTGGGCAGACCGAAGTACCAGGTGATCAGGTTCCAGGTGATGGCACCGATCAGGGCCGCGATCACGACCACCAGACCGTGTTGCCCGGCCGGGGTGTTGATGATGCCCTTGCCGACGGTCTCGGCCACCTCGGTGCCGAGGAACGCGCCGAGGAAGTTCATCACCGCGGCCATCACCAGCGCCACCCGCGGGGTCAGCGCGCGGGTCGACACCGACGTCGCGATCGCGTTGGCGGCGTCGTGGAAGCCGTTGGTGTAGTCGAAGGCCAGCGCGATGACGACGACGGCGATGACGAGCGTGAGCTCCACGCTCAGCTCTCCTTGACGGCGATCTGTTCGACCGTGTTGGCGACGTGCTCGAACGCGTCGATCGCGGCCTCCAGCAGGTCGACCACGGTCTTGAGCTTCATCACCGTCAGCGCCTCGTACTCACCGCTGAACAGCTTCGCGACCAGCCGCCGGTGCACCGCGTCACCGGTGTTCTCCAGGCGGTTGATCTCGATCCAGTACTCGGCCAGGTCCTTCATGGTCCGCAGCCGGGGCATTGTCTCGGCGGTCAACTGCGCGGCCCGCTGGAGTACCTCGATCTGCTCGGCGATCTCCTCCGGCAGCTTCTCCAGGTTGAAGAGGTGGATCGTGTCGACCGCCTCTTCCATGAAGTCCATGACGTCGTCCAGATCGGAGGCCAGCCGGTAGATGTCCTCACGGTCGAACGGGGTGACGAAGGTCGAGTTCACCCGGCGAATGATCGAGTGGGTGGTCTCGTCGGCCGCGTGTTCCGCGTCCTTCATCTGGGCGGCGATCTGATGGCTCGAGGACAGTCCGGTCCCCGCCGTACTGCCGAGCAGCTCCGCCAGGATCCGCGATCCCTCCACGAGGTGGTTGGCGGACTCGGTGAAAAGGTCGTAGAACGTCGGGTCGTTCGGACGCAGACGTAACGGCACTTCAAGCTCCGGATGAACGAGGGACAAACCGTGAACATGCTAGGGGGAACCACCGGTTGACGCGGCATCCGCCCCGATCAACGTAGCGCGTCGCGGTAAATCGCGTTTTCAGGCGCGCACGGTCGGTAACTGATCGGTTTCAGCGTGTTATCACGGCGTACAGGTCGAAGAGCCCGACCACGAGCACCAGACCGGCCGCGGTCCGGAGCACGTTCTGGTGGCCGAGGGCATGCACCGCACCGCCCTTGGTACGGCGGTAGACGGCGCTCACCGCCGCCCAGCAGCCCATCGACAGCACGAGAACGACGATCCCGAGACCGGTCCGGACGTCCGACGAACCGTGGCCGGAGGCAAGCAGTAGGACACCGTTCGCGATCAGGCCGAGCGCCGTACGCCGCCACGCGAGCAGGGTCCGCTCCGGCTGGCGGCCTGGATCCGGTGTGCTCATCGCCACACTCACCGCCAGAGCGAGAACAGCAGGCCGATCAGACCGATCACGCCGATCGTTGCTCCGAGCATCAGCGGGAGCCTGGTCACCGGGAGCGCGCCGCCGCGACGGATCGCGGTCAGGTTGAGCTGCCAGCGCCGGAACGCACCGGCGGTCGTGACGATCCCGGCGATCACCAGGACGATGCCGATCACCCGGGCCGGCCAGCGGTCCGGTCCGAGATCGAGGAACTGGACCGCGGACAGCCCGCCGGCGTAACAGGCGAGGGAGGTCCGCAGGTAGGCCAGGTAGGTGCGTTCGTTCGCCAGGGTGAACCGGTAGTCGGGCTCCTCCTCGGTCATCCGCAGCTCACCAGTCCGTGGTCCTGTTTGAGTGTCAGCACACGGCGCACGCTACTCGTCAGCTGCGCGGCGAAGGACTTGTCCTGCTGCGCCTTGGCGACCAGCGCGGCCACCATCTCCGCGGTCAGCCCGGCCTTCGCGTTGATGACGATGTCGCCACCGGCCGCCACGAACCGGGTCGCGCGGTCGCCGGCCGGCACCGCGGCAACCTCCGCCGCGGCGCCCACGTCGTCGGTGATCACGACCCCACGCCAGCCCAGATCGCCACGCACCATGCCCTGGATGACGGTCGGCGAGAACACCGCGCGGTTCTTCGGATCGATCTTCGTGTACGTCACCGTCGAGATCATCACCATCGACGTACCGGCCTTGATCCCGTCGGTGAACGGCTGCAGGTCGGCGTCGCCGCGGACGGTGACGTTGTCGACGACCCCGGAGGAGAAGTCGGTGTTGCCGCGCACGCGCCCGAGCCCCGGGAAGTGCTTGACCGACGTCGCGATGCCCGCGTTGCGCATGCCTTGGACGAAGGCCCGTACTCCCTGACCGGCCTCCTCCGGCGTATCGCCGTACTCGCGATCCAGCTGGCCGATCGGTGCGTTCTGCGACTTGAGCGAGCTGGGTACGACGTCGGCGACCGGCGCGAGGTCGACGTTGACGCCGGCCTGCTTGAGCTGGCTGCCCCACTCCTGGGCCTGTGCGGTGAGCTTGGAACTCGACCAGGTGCCCTGCACCGTGGCCGCCGGGATCCGGTCGAAGCCGGGGCCCTTGAGGCGCTGGATCTGGCCGCCCTCCTGGTCCGCGGCGATCAACGGGCGGACGCCCTTCAGGGTCGCGGCCGTGTTCACGTCGGCCATCGCCGTACGAGTGTGCGAGAGGCTGCCGCCGTTGCCGATCAGGAACACGCTGCCGGACTTCTGCTCCTGTACGACGGCCCGCTGGGCGGACGTCATGCCGCTGGAGTTGATCCCGGTCATGATGAGCTGTGCGGCCTTCTCCCGCAGCGTCAGGGCCTGCAGCTTCTGGTCGACACAGCCCGCCGCGCTGGTCGGCGGTTTCGAGGTCGGCGGCTCGGCCGGGGTCTCGCTCGGCGTGTCGGTGGGCGTATCGGTTGGTGTGGTCGCCGGGGAGCTCGGGCCGTCGGTCACCGGGATCGAGGACGACGGCACGGTGCTCGGTCCCGCGGTCGGGGAGCCACTGTCACCACAGCCGGTCACAGCGAGGGCAGTCAGCGCGATCAGCGCGACCGGACGCCTCATCTCAGTTTCGCTCCCACGCCGCGCGGTCGATGGTGTCACCGGAATGCCGGGCCAGTGTCGCGCAGACGTCGTACAGCTGCTCGACCTGCTCGGGGCTGAGTGCGTCGAAGATCGACTTGCGGACCTCCTCGACATGACCGGGGGCCGTCTCGACCAGCTTCTGCCGGCCGAGTTCGGTGAGGATCGCGACCTGGCCGCGGCGGTCGGACTCGATGCCCTCGCGCTTCACCCAGCCGTTCTGCTCGAGCCGGTTGACCGCGTGCGAGAGCCGGCTGCGGGAGCCCTGCGTGGCGACCGCGAGTTCACTCATCCGCAGCCGGTTGGCAGGCGCCTCGGACAGCCGGACGAGAATCTCGTAGTACGTGTGCGGAATTCCGGCGTCGCGCTGCAATTGCTGCTCGATCCGGCTGCTCACTACGCGCTGCGCCGCGATGTACGCACGCCAGGCCTGCGCCTCTGTCTGGTTCAGCCACCGGGGTTCCGCCATTCCCGCAGCGTACTTGTTCACCGATCCGGATCAGCAGTACGGCGGCAGCACACACCAGCATGCCGACGACGGCGAGCGCGCCGATCGTCTCGTGGAACAGCAGGAACGCGAACACCATCGTGGTCGGCGGCACCAGATAGAGCAGTGAACTGATGCGCGTTGCGCCGGAGAGTTTGAGGTTGACCAGGTACAGCCCCCAGCCGCCGCCGGTTGCCAGCAGCACCAGCCAGACGACTGCGCCGTAGAAGCCCGGCTGCTCGGGCACGGTGAGGCGATGGGTCGACGCGGCCAACGCGGTGAACAGGACTGCCGACACGAGGCTCTGGACTGCCAGCGCGTCCAGCGAGGTCGTCGCCGGCTTTCGATGGCGATCAAGACAGGTCCCCGCTACCAGTCCGAGGAGACCGCCGACCGGGATCAGGAAGAGGAGCGGTGAACCGTGGCCGGCCCCGAGGTCGTCGGCCACAACCAGACCGACGCCGACCAGACCGAGGAGCAGTCCGAGCCATTGGCGGTGGCTGACGCGTTCGCCGAGCAGCGGCCCGGCGACGGTCGCGATCAGGATCGGCTGGAGCGATCCGATCAGCGCGGTGACACCGGCCGTGATGCCGTGGTCGATACCGGTGAAGATCAGGCCCAGGTAGACGAACTGGGTGAGGACCGCCATCCACACCTGGCTCACGAGGTCCCGGCGGGAGATCCGCGGCCGCCGGATCGCCAGCACCACAGCGGCGATCGCGCCCGCGACGAGGAATCGCCAGGCGAGCAGGTCGAACGCGTTCGTGTACTGCGTCCCCCAGCGCGCACCGATGAAGCCGCAGCTCCAGAACACGACGAACCCGGTTCCGGCAGCCAGCGTGAGCGCCTTGTGCGTGGTCATGGAAGACGGTAACCACACCGGTCGGTATACTGTCAGTATGCTCGACCAACAGGTGAGACTGATCGTGGACCGCGAGGTCCGTGCGGCGCCCCGGCTGACCCCGGCCGGCGAGCGCATCCTCGCGGCCGCGTCGACGCTGTTCTACGAGCAGGGGATCCGGACCGTCGGCGTCGATGCGATCGCCGCGGCGGCGGACGTGACGAAGAAAACGCTGTACGACCGGTTCGGGTCGAAGGATCGGCTGATCGCGGCGTACCTGGAGCAGCGGGACCGGACCTGGCACCTGTTCCTGGACGAACAGCTGGCCGCGCGGAAGCCGGCCACGCCCGAGGCGGTGATCCTGGTGCTGTTCGCCGCGCTGACGGACTGGCTGGCCGGATCGCGCAACGGGTGCGGATTCATCAACGCGAGCGTGGAGCTGGCCGCGCCGGACCACCCGGCGATGCCGGTGATCGTCGGCCAGAAGCGGTGGATGCGGTCCGAGTTCGAGGCGCAGGCGCAGGCGGCGGGACTCGCGGACGCGGGTGAGTTGGCCGATCGGCTGCTGTTGCTTCACGAGGGCGCACTGGTCAGTTACCGGGTCGCGGCGATGACCTCGGCGCCGGAGGTCGCGGCCCGGGCGGCCGCGGATCTGCTGGCCGGGTGGCCCCGGGTCTAGGTGTTGCTCCGCTTGGCGATCGTCAGGCCGACGAGGCGGGACACGACCATGGCGACGTACCCGAGGCCGGCGAGCTGTTCGAGCATCACGACCGAGCGTCCCCAGGACGTGATCGGGACGATGTCGCTCAGGCCGGTGCTGGACAGTGTGGTGAAGCTCAGGAACAGCAGTTCCATCCAGGTGCGATCGTTGGCTGGGTCAACGGCTGCGGTGAAGCTGCCGGGGACGAGGACCTGGACGAACACGTACAGGTAGGCGAAACCCCAAGCCACCAAGGTGAAAGTGGCACCGGCCGCGAAGAGTTCGTCGACGCTGACCTCATGGTCGGACAGCATGTAGCGGAGCAGGCAGTACGCCGCGTAGAAGTAGAAGGCCGCATGCAGCGCGCCGGAGATCGCGACGACCGGTTCGGTCGGGTTGAACGCGTCGACCAACGACAGCGCCACCGCCGGGAGGCCCAGGCAGACGCTGACCCAGGTGAGTCCTGGGGTCGCGCGGACGGAGAAGACCGCGAGCACGAGTACGACGATGCCGAGGATCTCGAACGCGACGCGGCCGGAGCGTGACCCTTCCATCGCGGGATAGATCAGCACACCGAGCAACTGCACGATCAGCAGCACCGCCGACGGATTCCGCCGGGCACTACCGACGACCGTCACCGCCCACCACCCTCAGCCGCTGCCGCAGCCTCTTCGTGCGCAGCCTCCTCGTGTGCAGCCTCCTCGCGGGAGGCGATGATCGCTGCTCGGCGGGCCAGCCGGTGACTTCGGCGGATCTCGGCCTCGCGCAACCGCCGGCGGTCCTCGTCCGTCTCCGGAACCGCCTGCGGCACCTGCCGCGGCTTCCCGTCCTCGTCGACCGCCACGAACACCAGGTACGCCGACGCAACGTGCACCTGCGGACCGACCGCGTCCCACCGATCGGCGGTGATCCGTACGCCGACCTCCATCGAGCTCCGACCGGTCCAGTTCACCTGCGCGCTGAAGTGCACGACATCACCGACCCGCACCGGAACCAGGAACACCATCTCGTCCATCGACGCGGTGACCGCAGGCCCGCCGGAGTGCCGCGCCGCGACCACGCCGGCGACCGAGTCGACCAGCGTCATGATCACGCCGCCGTGCACGGTGCCGAGCAGGTTCGTCTCGTTCTGCGCGGTGATGTGCGACAGCGACAGCCGCGTCTCCGAGGTCGGCCGCGCCGACCGGCTGCTGGTCATACAACTCCTTGAGTCACTCCGGCTGGGTCTGCGGCAGCGTATCCCGCCACTTGTGGCGCCCGGCCCGATGTGTGGGTGACGGCTACCACCTTCCGGGGATTCCTGCCCGAACCGAGCCGACGCAAAGAGCGGGGAAACAAAATTGCACATAGCGACGATTCCTTTCCCCGCCACGACAGCTCCCGCCGCCCGTGCGGTCTCACGCCGAGTCGTGGCGTTTGGTTGCCCCTCGAAACCGCGAGTCGTGGATCGAGGCTGCTCCTGACCGCCAAAACCCACGACTCGACGGACACCGCTACCTGCGCCACTGCCACCCGCCGGCCGCACCTGATCCACTCCGACCCCGGCGTCGGAGCCCAGTCACAGCGCGGGTTATCCCCTCGTGTTGTGGGTTCTCTGCTCGTACACCAGGGGAGAACCCCCAACGCGAGGGGATAACCGGTCTTGTTGCCCGCGGTGTTGGTCGCGTTCTGCCTGGGCGCCGGCCAGCTCCTGTCTGCCGGGTGACTTCAGCCGCGGGCGGCCATCACGAGAGTCCCACTTGTCCACAGGTTCGGATTGGCGTGCTCGGAGACGGGCCGATCCTCGTACTTTCTCTGCCGACAAGGAGGACCGACGATGCCCATCGACACCACCGAACATGCCCAAGGCAACAACTCCCCTCACTCCAGCTCTCCCGACTTGGTGCTGCCGCCGCTGTCCAGGCGGCAGGCCGATCGGCTCGTGCACCTCGCGCTGCGCACGGCCGCCGACCTCGGTCTCGCCGTCAGCTACCAGGGCGGTGCCGCGCTCGTGCCCACCGACAGCTCCGCCGGCAAACCGGTGCTCGGACTCAGCAATCTCGCGCGCATCCTCGCCCACTTCGACGAGGACCGCTGGCCGCTGCTCGTCGAGGAACACTTCCGCCAACTCCTGGACCAGCTCCGCCAAGGTCCACCCGATCCACCGCACGACCCCGAGCGCGAGCTGATCCAGCGGCTCGTCCCTCGCGACGCCCTACCGCCCGACTGGACCGCGGACCGCCCCGATTTCCTCCCCGGCCTGATCTCCGTCCCGTCCGCGGAGACCGACGGCATCGTGACCATGTACCTCGAGCCGGCCGACCTGGGCCTCACCTGGTCGGACGCCGAACGCTTCGGCCTCGCCAACCTCCGCCGCCTCGAGGACCAGGTCGAGTACGTCGATCACGACGACCTCCGCATCGCCTTCGTCTCCGGGACAGCATTCGCGGCCTCCCGCGCGCTCGTCCTCGACACCGTCCTGCGTAAGTCCTTACACGTCGAGCACGCGCCATACGGTGTGCTCGCCGCAGTGCCGGCCCGGGACACGTTGCTGCTCCATGTGATCGAGGGCCTGACCGTCATCCCGGCACTAGGCGTCCTGCTGAATGTCGCCGCCCGCTGCCACGCCCATGATCCCGGCCCGCTGTCGCCGGACGTCTACCTGGTGACTCCCGACTTCACCTGGCACTCCGCCACGACCGCACTACCCGACCACACACCACTGCGGTTGTCCCCCGAGCTCGAGACCCTCACCAAGCTCCTCGCGACGCGGGAGGCAACAGCCGAGTCCCGCCGATGACAGATGCCCGGAGCAACTACCAGGACCTACTCACCAGGACGACTAGTCACCAGGAGGTGTGAAATGCCCGGGCCAGTCGGAGTAGCGGATGCGGGAGATCGAGCGGACCTCGCCGATGGTGGACCACTCGTCCTTGCCGAGCCGGGCGAGCGGGCGCAGGCGCCGGACATCCGGGTGGCCGTCGTCCAGCACTGCGGCGTCGATCGCGATGTGCCGGACCTGACCGATAACGAGGGTGCAGTCACCGAGTTCGAGGGTGGTGTGCAGCGTGCACTCGATCGCGACCGGCGACTCCGCGACCCGCGGTACGGCGACCGTCCGGGACGGCTCGGTCGTCACCCCGATCGCCTCGAACTCGGAGACCTCCGCCGGGAAGTTCGTCCCGGACGCGTTGACCTGTTCGTAGAGGTGCTCGGCGGCGAAGTTCACCACGAACTCGCCGGTCGCCTCGACGTTGTTCAGGCTGTCCTTGCGCCCCACCGAGGTGAACTGCACCATCGGCGGCTGCACGGACGCGACGGTGAAGAACGAGTGCGGCGCCAGGTTCAGCACGCCGTCGGCCGATCGGCTCGACACCCAGGCGATCGGGCGCGGCACGACCACCGAGTTCAGCAACGCATAGAACTCCCGTCGCCCGACGGTCTCCGGATTCACATCGACACGCACGCCCGAAGTACATCAAACTCGGTGGATGCCGCCGTACCCCGCCTCGCGGATCCGGGCGGCGGTTCGCGCGGACGACGGAGATGTGGATTGGCTGCAGAGCTCGATTTCCTGGACCAAGTGACCGCTGTGGCGCGGCGTCACGGCGTCGACCCCGGTGAGCTGAAGGAGGTCGCCGGCGGGGTGGCCAACCGGGGCTTCGTGCTCGGGGACGACCTGTTCCTGCGGGTTTGCCGGCCCGGGTTCGAGGCCGACCTGCTGAAGGAGACCCACGTCGTGCCGGCCGCCCGGTCCGTCGGGGTGCTGACACCCGCGATCGTGGAGTACGACGACAGCGGCCGCCTGATCGCTGCGCCGTACGCGTTGATGGAGCGGGTCCACGGCACCGAGCCCACCGAGCTCCCCACCGGACTCGCCGAGCAACTCGCCCGCCTCCACCAACTCGAGCGAGGTCCAGGATCCGCCCCGAGCCACGCGAAGCCAGCCGACGCGAAGGGCAAACCACCGGCGCTGGACCTCTCAGCGCTGGACCTCTCAGCGCAGGACCTCCCGGCGCAGGACCTCCCGGCGCAGGACCTGCCAGCCCGGGACCTCTCCGCGCTGGACCTCTCCGGGATGGGTGAGGACGGGTGGGGGGATCCGTGGCGGACTATCGAGGAGCTCGCCGAGGGTGGGTACGTCGATCCGGGGACGGCGAGTTGGCTGACCGGGTGGTTCACGCGGCTTGCGGAGCGCATCGACGGGAGCAGGCCGAAGGTGCTGATCCACGGAGATGTTGCCGCTCACAACCTTCTCGCCGGGCCGGACGGGGACCTCCGCGCGCTCATCGACTGGGGCGACGCGGCCTGGGCGCCACGGGCGATGGACTTCGCCAAGCTCCCCCTGACCCAGGTCGCCGCGCTGCTTCCGGACTACCTTCGGCACTCCCAGTCACCAGAGTCCGAGGAGGAGCTTGCCGCGGCTGTCCTCTGGTTCCACCTGTCCTGGGGTCTCGGCAAACTCCCCGCCGCTCCTTGGCCCGGCCAACGTCACTGGACAGCTCCCACCACCAGCCGCTTGCTCAACATCCTGCACTTCTTCACCACCGCTCCACCGGCGCCATGGTCCGGACTCACCTAGGAGACGCGCCCTAGCGATCAAGAAGGCGGGGTTCTTGAAGTCAGTGATGCGGTTTCTGCTTGAAAACAAGGGGGTTTGCACTTGTTGTGACATGAGGCAGACTGGGGTTCCGTGACTGACTACGAGGCGGCTGCGGGCCGGTACGACGATCAGATGACCTACCGGCGGACGGGCCGGAGTGGACTGCAACTCCCGGCGATCTCGCTCGGGCTGTGGCACAACTTCGGCGACGACAAGCCGTTCACGACGCAGCGGGACATCCTGCGGCGGGCGTTCGACCTCGGCGTCACGCACTTCGACCTGGCGAACAACTACGGCCCGCCGTACGGGTCGGCCGAGACCAACTTCGGGACGCACTTCGCGCGCGACTTCACCCGGTACCGCGACGAGCTGATCATCTCGACCAAGGCCGGGTACGACATGTGGCCGGGGCCGTACGGTCAGGGCGGCGGCTCGCGGAAGTACCTGCTCGCCTCGCTCGACCAGTCGCTGAGCCGGATGGGCCTGGACTACGTCGACATCTTCTACTCGCACCGGTTCGACCCGGACACGCCGCTCGAGGAGACGATGGGCGCGCTCGACGCGGCGGTCCGTTCGGGCAAGGCGCTGTACGCCGGCATCTCGTCGTACTCGGCGGACCGGACCCGGGAGGCGGCGCGGATCCTGCAGGAGCTCGGTACGCCGCTGCTCATCCACCAGCCGTCGTACTCGATGCTGAACCGGTGGATCGAGGAGGACCTGCTGGACGCGGTGGGTGAGCTCGGCGTCGGGGTGATCGCGTTCTCGCCGCTGGCGCAGGGCGTGCTCACGGACCGGTACCTGGGCGGCATTCCGTCCGACTCGCGCGCGGCGCAGGGCAAGTCGCTCAACCCGGACTCGCTGACCGAGGACACGCTCAAGCACGTCCGCGCGCTGAGCGAGATCGCGAAGGAGCGCGGTCAGTCCGTCGCCCAGCTCGCGCTCGCCTGGACCCTCCGCGACGACCGCGTCACCAGCGCGCTGATCGGCGCCTCCAGCGTCGCGCAGCTCGAGGACAACCTCGCCACCGTGCGCAACCTCGGGTTCACCGATGAGGAACTCAAGGCGATCGACGCCGACGCCGT
Source organism: Kribbella soli (assembly GCF_004331345.1). Lineage (GTDB taxonomy): Bacteria > Actinomycetota > Actinomycetes > Propionibacteriales > Kribbellaceae > Kribbella > Kribbella soli. The sequence continues at coordinate 725,407 of NZ_SJJZ01000004.1, forward strand.
GGAAGCCGGCATCAACTTGTGGAAGAAGAGCTCTGACGCCTGACAGCCACGCCTCACGAAACGCCCGCCGCACCCACGTGCGACGGGCGTTTCCCTTTGCCGACCGCGACAGACGCCAGTTGCCGCCCGCGACAGACTCCAGTGACAGACGGCAGGGCAGCGGCAGACGGCAGCGCGAAACGGTACCGGCGCGAGACGGGATGATTACGGAGCGGGGTGGAACGGTTGCGGTTCGGGTGGGATGGGCACACGCTGGGAAGAGACCTCCTGGAGGTGGTTGAGATGACCGCTTCGACGCTCGAAATGGCCCTGACCTACGAACACGCACGGATTCGGGAGCTGGCCGAGCCGGCTCACCATCCGGACGCTGCGCATCCTGAACACCGGCATCAGACGGACTGGTTCTACGCGATCGCGGCCCAGCATCTGGCCGCGGCCGAGGACGTGCTCCTCCCGCACGTCCGCCAGCTCCCCGACGGGAGTGACCTGGTCACCAGGTACGTCGGCAACGCGAAGGAACTGGAGCGCTCACTGCGCTTCCTCAAAGGACGGCAGTACGGCGACAGCCGGTTCGTGGATCTCCACCACGACGACCTGTGGCAGCAGATCGACCGGCTGCTGGGCGAGCACGAGACGATCGAGACGACGTACAGCCGGCAGATCTCGGAGCAGCTCGATGACCCGGACGTGAACACGCTGACCGAGGACCTGCTGGAGGCGGAGGAGGTAGCGCCGACCAGGGCGCACCCGTACTCCCCGCACACCGGCAAGGCCGGGCGGCTGGCGCACCGCATGTGGCGGATGGCCGACACCGCCTGGGACAGCGCCGAAGGACGCGTCGTGCCGAGCAAGTACCACGCGCACCCGAAGCGCGACTCCGCGCTCTCCCACTACCTGTACGGCACCCCGATGCCGCACGAGGAAGAACCGCACTAGACAGACCGCACTGGACGGGACGAACTGGACGAAAAGAGGCCCGGCCCCGGCGGATGCCTCCGCCGAGACCGGGCCCGGTCTGCCGGCTCTCACTGCGCCTGGTTGTGGGAGCCGGCGTGCGGGTCCCGTCGCCGCTGCGCCTGGTGTGCGGATCCGGGGCCCTGCGTCCTCCCCCGCTGCGCCTGGTGTGCGGGGGAGGACGGTCTGTGAGCTGGGTCGCCGCAACAGCTACCGGTACCCAGCTTGTAGTCATCTCAGGCCGTCGATCGCTTTCTTCGCGCCGGGGTGCAGCGGCACCGGATCGGTCTTCTCGGCGTTCTCCAGCTTGATGCCCTTGGCGGCTGCGTTCACCGCGACCAGCGCGTCCATGTTGTCGTAGACGACCTTCGTGAGCTGCTCCGCGAGCTCGTCCTTCATGTCCTTGCGGACCAGCAGCACGTTCGGCACGATGATCGTCGCCACGTCGGCCGGCTGCTTGTACGTCGCCGCCGGGATCGGTGCCTGCGAGTAGATCGAGCCGTACTTCTCCTGCATTTTCGGCAGCAGATCCGCGATCGGCAAGAGCTTGACGCCCTTGCCCAGGCTGGTGAACAGGTCGGTGATGCCGCCGGTCGGCAACCCACCGGACCAGACCAGAGCGTCGATCGACCCGGACTTCATCGCGTCCACCGACTCCGGCAGCCCGAGCCGTTGCGCGGTGACGTCGGTGGCCGGGTCGAGTCCGGCCGCCTCGATCAGCCGGCGCGCGATCACCTCGGTGCCGGAGTTCGGCGAACCGGTGGAGACCCGCTTGCCCTTCAGGTCCGCGATCGAGTTGATTCCTGCCGACGTCCGTACGGCGACCTGCGTGTAGTTGTTGTACAGCCGGGTGAGCGCGACCACGTCCTGCTTGGCCTTGAAGCTGTTCACGCCGTTCACCGCGTCCGCCGCCGAGTCACCGAGCGAGAACGCGATGTCGTAGTTCCCGCCGACCAGGCCCTGGATGTTCTGCACCGAGGCACCGGTCTCGCTGGCCGTCGCCCGATAACCCGACATCTTCTGCGAGATCACCGAGGCCAGCGCACCACCGAGCTGGTAGTACACCCCCGTCGTGTTGCCGGTGGCAATCGTCAGCCGGCCACCGGATTCCGTTCCGGAGCCGGACGGTTCCCGCTGGCCGCCACAGGCAGCGAGCGAGACGAGGGCAACAAGCGCCACCGCGGCGGTGGGGAGGCGACGGAGTCTCATGAGGCAAGGGTTCCTTCCTCGGCAGAGGTCTGGCGTTGCCGCCGGACCAGATTGATGACGACGGCAACAAGTAGCAAACAGATTCCGGCGGTGATGGTTACGGGCGCGAGGTAGAGCAGCAGCGCGGCGGCCGGTACGCAGATCGCCCGCTCGAGCCAGGTCGCCCGGACGAACACCCAGCCGCCGGTGACCACGGCGAGCGCGGCCACGGCCAGCATCGACACCACCGTGGTCCACACCATGCCGACGAACGATCCCTGCCCGAGCAGGTGCGCGCCGTTGTCGGTGAGCACGAACGCGAACGGCACCAGGAACGCCGGCAGCGTGTACTTCCACGCCTGCCACATCGTCGGCATCACCTTGCCGCCGGTGATCGCGGCGGTCGCCACCGCGGCCAGCGCGGTCGGCGGCGACACCTCGGACAGGACGGCGTAGTAGAAGATGAACATGTACGACTCGGCCTTCGCCACCCCGAGGTTCTCCAGCGCCGGCGAAATGATCACCGCCGCGATGATGAACGACGCGGTCACCGGCACCGCGAGCCCGAGGAGCAGGACGGCGAACCCGGACAGCACCACGGTCAGGATCAGCACCACCGTGTGGTTGTCGGACAGCCCACGCGCCCCGTTGACGATGATGTCCGCCATGTTCAGCCCGAGACCGGTCTGCGTAGTGACCGCGACGATCACGCCCGCGGTCGCGCAGGTCGCCGCCACCGGCAGCACCGAACGGGTGCCCTGGGCAAGCGCCTTGAACAACCGCTTCCCGGTCAGCCGGTGCTCACGGTCCAGGAACGACAACCCGAACTGGATGATCACCGCGTAGACCACGGCCTTGAACGGCGGTACGTCGACCGCCATGAACGCGATGATCACGAACAACGACAGGAAGTGGTACCCGAACCGCAGCAGCAACCGCCACGCGGACTGCTGAGAGGTCTCCCCCGACGTCGTCCCGTGCTTGCGGGCGTCGATCTCGATCGCGAGCAGGATGCCCAGGTAGTACAGGATCGTCGGGATCACGGCGTACCCGAGGACCTTCAGGTACGAGACCTGCAGGAGCTCCGCGATGATGAACGCGGCCGCGCCGAGGGTGGGCGGGGACAGGATCGCGCCGATACCTGACGCGGCGAGCATTCCGCCTGCCGGTTCGGCCGGGTACCCGGCCCGGCGCAGGATCGGCCACGACACGGTGCCGAGCGACACCGCGGTCGCCGTACCCGAGCCCGAGACGCTACCGAGCAGGAAGCCTGCCATCGTGACCGTACGACCGGGCGCCGTCCGGCTGCGTTTGAAGGCGGCGAACGACAGGTCGATGAAGAACTTGCCCGCGCCCGAGTAGTCGAGCACCGCGCCGTAGATGGTGAAGAGCACGATGTACGACGCCGCGACCGCCAACGGCGTCCCGTAGAACCCCGCCGTACCCATCGTGAACTGCGCGATGATCGCGTCGAAGTCGAAGCCCTTGTGGGAGAGCAACCAGGTCTGGGGCAGGAATCCGCCGTAGTACGCGTAGGCGATGAACACCAGGCTGATCACCGGCAACACCCAGCCGGTGGTACGTCGGCACGCTTCGAGCAACAGGATCAGCAGGAGCGCGCCCGCCACGACATCCGCTGTGGTCGGAACCTGGCTGCGTTCGAGAAAGCCGTCGAAGTCGAAGAGCGGGTAGACGCACACCGCCAGCGCGACGAGCGCCAGGATCCAGTCCGCCACGCCCGGGTCGTCGTGCGACCGCGCCTTGAACGGATTGATGAACGCGGGCACGCGAAAACCGCGGTAACACAGCAACGTCATCGGCAGAACCGCTGCGAGAAAGATCACCAAGTAGAACTGCGTGCCCTGTGGTAGTGGGACAAACACTTGCGCTAGGACGCCGACGCTGATGATTGCGCACCAGACCGAAATGACCAGATCCAGGGCAGGCCGAAGCCGCCGAGCGGGGCGTTCCTGCTCGTACTCGGCCAGTTCTTCCTCAGAGGGCACGGTTACGCCGCCCCCGCCAGCACCGACAGTCATCGACCGGTTCCCTCCTGTGTCCGGAAGGCTAATGTTGCCGAACACTGCGTGGAGTCGCGTGATTACGTCTTTACCAAGATCTGACACATCGGGTCGTGACCTGGCCTACGATCACCGCATGAGTGGCGCGGTACGGATTCTGCTGGTCGAGGACGATCTCGATATCGCCAATGCCCTGATACCTGCTTTGCGGCGGTACGGCCTGATGGTGACGCACGTCCGCACGGCCGCGGACGCCTTGGCGGCGGATCCCGGCGACCTGGTTCTGCTGGACCTCGGACTGCCTGACGGGGACGGCATCAACGTGTGCCGGCAGATCCGCACGGTGTCCGACGTACCGGTGATCGCGGTGACCGCGCGCGGCGAGGCGGCCGACCGCGTACGCGGCCTGCGCAGCGGCGCCGACGACTACGTGGTGAAACCGTTCGCGATATCCGAGCTCCTGGCCCGCATCGATGCTGTACTACGGCGTACCGGTCTCTTGCAGCCCCGCCCCCGGGTGACCGTCGGCGACCTGACCGTGGACATCGAGGCCCGGACGGTTCAGGTGGCGGACAAGCCCATCAGTCTGACCCGCAAGGAGTTCGACGTGCTCGCAGTGCTGGCCGCTCACCACGGCCGGGTGGTTCCCCGTGAACAGGTCGCGCTGTACGCCTGGCAGTCGGTCTTCGAGGCGTCGTCGCGCACCATGGACGTGCACGTCGCGAGCCTGCGCGCCAAGCTCGGCCGGCCCGAACTGGTGCAGACCATCCGCGGCGTCGGCTACCGCCTGGGTTCGGACTGACCGTTGCGCCGTCGACTGCTGCAGTCCCTCGTCCCGATGGTCGTCGCGCTGGCGATCGTCGCTGTGATCCCGCTGGCGAACTTCATCGCCACGAGCAACTCGCGCACGCTCTTCCTGTCCCGCAGCAACGACGCGGACTGGTTCGCCGCGATGGCCGAGTCCCCGCTGCAGACCGGCGACATCGCGAACCTGCGTGAGCTCGCGGTCCGGTACCAGGAGCTCTACAACACCCCTGTCTTCGTCGTCGACGTCGACTCCCGCGTCATCGCCACCTCGGTTTCCGGTGTGGACGTGAAGGAGGACGACATCGCGACCGCCCTGCACAGCACACTGGCCGGGCGCCTCCCACCCGAGCCGCCGGCGCTGTGGCCGTGGGCCTCCGGCGAGATGATCGTGGCCCGCCCGGTCGTCAACAACGGCAGCGTGCTCGGTGCCGCCGTACTGCGGGTGCCGACGGACAATGCCCGCGACCAGGTGCAGCGCGGTCTGCTGCTGCTCCTCGGCGGCCTGCTGATCAGCATCGGCGCGATCATCATCGGTATCGTCCGGCCGATCACCCGCTGGGTGCTGCGGCCGCTGCAGGACCTCGACAACGCCACCCACCAGATCACCCGCGGCGCGCTCGACACCAGAGTCTCGACCGACGGTCGTGCGCCGGAGCTGCGCCGGCTGGGCGACAGCTTCAACTCGATGGCGCTGAGCCTGCATCAGGCACGGCAGCGTGAGCGCGAGTTCGTCGCGGACGCGTCGCACCAGCTGCGGACGCCGCTGACGTCGGCCCGGATCCACATCGAGGGCCTGTCCCGGCTGTCGCCGACCGCGCGGTTCGCGCTCAGCGACATCGACCGGCTCGGCCGGATCGTCCAGCGGCTGTCCCGGCTGGCCGGCTCCGACCGCCCGTCGGCCGATGCCGAGGGCAACGAGGAGCCGCTGGACCTCGCCCAGGCGGTGAAGGAGCGCCTGGTCGGCTGGAAGGCCGTGTACTCCGCCGACGACCTGGAGCTGATCATCGGCGAGATGGTTCCGGGCGGGGTCGCGCCGGAGCTCGAGGTCGACGACATCCTCGACGTACTGCTCGACAACGCGTCGAAGTACGGCGCTCCGCCGGTGGAGGTCTCGGTCACCCGGGACGGCACCGAGGTGGTGATGTCGGTGCGCGACCACGGTCTGGGGCTCGGCTCCCGGGACCTGAAGAAGGTCGGCGAGCGGTTCTGGCGCAGCGCGCACCACCGGGAGATGCCGGGTACCGGTCTCGGCCTGGCGATCGTCCGCTCCGAGGCGGCCCGGGTCGGTGGCCGTGTGGTCGCCCGCCCGCCGATCGGCGGCGGCCTCGTCATCGAGGTCCGCGTCCCCCTGATCGACGACTACGACGTCTGAGCTGGTGCGCAGTACCGCTCAGATGTGATTCTGGCGGTACCAGCGTTCCGCGGCGGGGTGCAGCGGGACCGGCATGGTGGCGATCGCCGAGCGGGGGTCGAGCGCACCGGCTTCGGGGTGCTTCGGGATCAGGTCGTTCTGCCGGCGGAACAGGGTGTTCACCGTCCACCACGCCCAGGAGTCCGACAGGTTCGCCTTCGCGATCAGAAGGTTCGGGACCGCGAGCGTCGGCACCGAGCTGGCCAGACCGTACTGCGACGGCGGGATCGCGGACACCAGGAAGCCGCCGAACTCCTTCAGCGCGATGTCCTGCGCGACCGCGCCGATGTCCAGCAGCCGGAACCCGATGCTCTTCTGCAGGGCGGCAATCGGATCGGTCGGGACGCCGCCGCTCCAGATGAACGCGTCGATCGAACCCTTGGTGGCGGTGCCGCGGGGTTGCACGGCAGCGGCCATCTGCTCGAGGGACAGGTTCTTCCGGATCACGTCGACCTTGGCCGGGTCCAGGTCCGGGTTCTTCTGGATCAGGTCGGCCTTGGCCTTGTTCAGGATCAGGTTCGCGACGATCTCGGTCCCGGAGTCCTTCGGGCCGACACCGACGACCATCTTCCGCGTCGGGTCGGCCTTGCTCGGGAACAGGTCGTCGAGGCTCTTCGCCTTCGACGCCATCGGTACGACGACGTGCACGTAGTTGTCGTAGACGCGGGCGAGTGCCGAGAACCGCAGCGGGCCGGTGCTGAAGTCGCCGGTGCCCTCGTACGCCGCGAGCGCGGAGTCCGACGTACAGAATCCGAGGTCGGCCTGAGCGACGGGTCGGTGGGCGACCTTGATCAGGTTGTCCACCGACCCGTCGCTGACGATCGGCTTCAGCTCCATGCCGGTGACCTCGCTGACCAGTGCGCTGAGCGCCGTACCGAACTTGTTGTAGACACCGTTCAGGTTCCCGGTCGAGAACACCGCGGCCTCCGAGGGCGCCGGTTCGTCCGCGCGGCCGCGCGAGCAGCCGGGCAGCAGCAGTCCGGACGCGGCGGCGGCACCGAGGCCGAGCACGCTGCGCCGCGTCATTCCGGTCCGTGTCATCCCAGTCGGCCGGGCAGGGGGCAGCAGGCGGGGGCGATCCATGCAGACAACCTAGACAACAATGAGGCCTCGGGGGTAGCCGTGTCGGCGCCCCGCAATCCAACCGCTACTGACAGAGATTCACACAGCAAGAGACAAACTGCGTCTGGACGCATCCGGGGTCGGTGTGACAGCGTTGTCATCGGTGCGGTCCTATCGGCCGCGTGAGGATCATTTTCCCGGAGGCTGATTTCGTGCACGACGACCGTCAACTCATCGAGGAGCGGCTGCAGCGCGCCCTGCGGGAGCGGCTCCGCCCCGCGATCTACGGCGCGGCGGTCCCGCTGGACATCGAGGTGTGGCACGCACCCGGTGAGCCGGTGTCCCCCGCCGAGGCGCTCGCCCAGACCTACGAACCGGCCGAGATCGGGCTGCCGTGGGGTCCCGCCTGGGGCACCGCGTGGTTCAAGTTCAGCGGTCAGGTGCCGGCCGAGTGGGCCGGCCGCGAGATCGAGGCGGTCATCGACCTCGGCTTCAGCGGCGGCCCCGGGTTCTCCGCGGAGGGCCTGGTGCACACCACGTCCGGCCGGCCGATGAAGGGTCTGCACCCGCGGCAGACCTACGCCCCGCTGTCGATCCTCGGCCCGGACGGTTCGGCGGCCTCGCCCGGCGACCGGATCGAGTTCTACGTCGAGGGCGCCGCGAACCCGGAGATCCCGCTCGACAACGCCTACGCGAAGGTCGACATCGGCGCCAAGCTCGGTGAGACCCCGATCTACCAGCTCACCCGCGCCGACCTGGCCGTGTTCAACGCCGAGGTGTGGGACCTGATCCTGGACCTCGAGGCGCTCGACGGCCTGCAGCGTGAGCTGTCGCTGCAGGACCCGCGCCGCAAGGAGATCCTGCGGGCGCTCAGCCGTTCGCTGGACGCGCTCGACTACGAGAACGTGGCCGGCACCGCCGCGGACGCCCGCACCCAGCTGACCGACGTACTGAGCCGGCCGGCGCACGCGAGCGCGCACCAGCTGTCCGCGGTCGGGCACGCGCACATCGACTCGGCCTGGCTCTGGCCGCTCCGGGAGACCCGCCGCAAGGTGGCCCGGACGGTGTCCAACGTTGCCACCCTGGCCGAGGAGTACCCGGAGCTGGTCTTCGCGTTCTCGCAGGCCCAGCAGCACGCCTGGGTGAAGGACAACTACCCGGAGGTCTGGGAGCGGCTGAAGAAGGCCGTTGCCGAGGGCACCATCGTTCCGGTGGGCGGCATGTGGGTCGAGTCCGACACCAACCTGCCCGGCAGCGAGGCGCTGGCCCGGCAGTTCGTGCACGGCAAGCGGTTCTTCCTGGACGAGTACGGCATCGACACCCAGGAGGTCTGGCTGCCGGACTCGTTCGGCTACACCGCGGCGCTGCCGCAACTGGTGAAGCTGTCCGGCTCGAAGTGGTTCCTGACCCAGAAGATCTCCTGGAACAAGGAGAACAAGTTCCCGCACCACACCTTCTGGTGGGAGGGTCTCGACGGCACCCGGGTGTTCACCCACTTCCCGCCGATCGACACCTACAACTCGGACCTGTCCGGTCGCGAGCTCGCGCACGCGCAGCGGAACTTCCAGGAGAACGGCGCCGCGACCCGGTCGCTGGTCCCGTTCGGGTACGGCGACGGCGGTGGCGGCCCCACCCGTGAGTTCGTCGCGACCGCGCGCCGGGTGGCGAACCTGGAGTCCTCGCCGAAGGTGACCATCGAGTCCCCGACCGAGTTCTTCGCCGCCGCCGAGGACGAGTACCGCGAGCACGCGCCGGTCTGGTCCGGTGAGCTCTACCTGGAGATCCACCGGGCGACGTACACCTCGCAGGCGAAGACCAAGCAGGGCAACCGGCGCAGCGAGCACCTGCTCCGCGAGGCCGAGCTGTGGAGCGCGGCGGCCGTCGTCGCCGGCAAGCTCGACACGTACCCGTACGACGACCTCGACCGGCTGTGGAAGGTCGCGCTGCTGCACCAGTTCCACGACATCCTGCCGGGTTCCTCGATCTCGTGGGTGCACCGCGAGGCGGAGGCGACGTACGCCCGGGTCGCCGAGGAGCTGAACGCGATCATCGCCAAGGCGCAGCAGGCGCTGGCCGGCGAGGGTTCGGAGCAGATCGTCTTCAACGCCGCTCCGCACGGCCGCAGCGGTGTCGCCGGTCTCGGCGCGGGCGTCGCGGCCGTCGAGGGCCAGGCCGTCACGGTCGAGAACGGTGTCCTGGACAACGGCCTGATCCGGGTCACCGTCGACGAGCGCGGCCTGATCACCTCGCTGTACGACGTCGAGGCGCAGCGCGAGGTCATCGCACCGGGTGCCGTCGGCAACCTTCTGCAGCTGCACGTGGACACCCCGAACCACTGGGACGCGTGGGACGTCGACTCGTTCTACAAGAACAACGTCCGGGACGTGACCGAGGTCGACAGCGTCGACTTCAGCACCGCGGACGGGGTCGCGACCGTGGTCGTGAAGCGGTCCTTCAACCGGTCCACGGTGACCCAGACGCTGCGGGTCCGCCCGGGCACGAAGCGGGTCGACATCGAGACCGAGATGGACTGGCACGAGGCGGAGAAGTTCCTGAAGGCGGCGTACCCGGTCGACGTGCACGCGGACCGGTCGGCGTCCGAGACGCAGTTCGGGCACATCTTCCGGCCGACCCACCAGAACACCTCGTGGGACGCGGCGAAGTTCGAGATCGCGGCGCACCGCTGGGTGCACGTCGGCGAGCCCGGGTACGGCGTTGCCGTGGTCAACGACTCGACGTACGGCCACGACATCAACCGGACCGCGCGGGAGGACGGCGGTACGACGACCACCATCCGCACCTCGCTGATCCGGGCGCCGCGGTTCCCCGACCCGTTGACCGACCAGGGCGTGCACACCGTGAACCACGCGCTGGTGGTCGGCGCCGGGATCCCGGAGGCGATCGAGGAGGGCTACCGGATCAACCTGCCGGAGCGGGTCGTCAGCGGCGCCGCGGGCGTCGAGCCGATCGTTGCCATCGACAACGACAACGTGATCGTCGAGGCGCTCAAGCTGGCCGACGACGAGTCCGGCGACGTGGTCGTCCGGCTGTACGAGTCCAGCGGCGGCCGCTCCCGCGCCACCGTCACGCCGTCCTTCGCGGCGGCGTCGGTGACCGAGGTCGACCTGCTCGAGCGGCGCCTGGCGGACCGGGAGCTGCAGGACAACGGAGTCACCTTCGAACTCCGCCCCTTCCAGATCCTGACGCTGCGCTTCAAGCGTTCCTGACGCCCGCCCCCCCCGACGGCCCGCCCATCCCCCCTGGGCGGGCCGTCCCATTTGCCTGGCAGACCCAGGAATTTGCCTGGCCTGCCAGGCAAATCGGGGGTTCCTGACCCTGAGAATGGGTCCGGAACCCCCGATTTGATGGGTGGGCCAGGGAAATGGGGACTCAGTGGGCTGCGGCGGCGACCAGCTCGCCGAACGCCTGCATGCCGCGGGCGCTGGGGTGGAGCGGGGCGGCTGCCGAGGTCGGGATGAGGCCCTCGAGCCAGCGCTGGGTGATGGGGGCGCAGGCGTCGTGGCCGATGCTCGGGGTGCGGAGGTCGACGTACTGCGCTCCGTGGTGGCGGACCGCGACGACCTGATGGCGACGCTGCGGTGCTACCTCGGGAACGCGCGCAACCGGCGACAGACCGCGGCCGACCTGCACATTCACGCGAACACCGTCGACTACCGGCTCCGTCAGGTCGGCCGCCTGACCGGGCTCGATCCGGTCCGCGACGACCAGCTGCCGAGGATCGTCGCAGCGCTTGTCGCGTTCGACGCCCAGAGATCGACAACGGTTCACCCGGCTGACGTAGCGTGAACGGTATGGCTCCGACACCTTTGCTCGGTTCCCGGACGCTCGACCGGCAGACGGCCCGCACACTGCCGCCCGGGCCGAAGCTGCCGACCCTCGCGCAGACCGTGCTGTTCGCGAGTCACCGCAGGACGTTCTTCCCGCGGATGCGGGACAAGTACGGCGACGTGTTCACGATCCGCCTGGTGCCGTCGAGCCGCGTGTGCGTCGTCCTGAGCCGGCCCGATCACATCCGGGAGGTGTTCGGCAGCCCGCCGTCGGTGATGCACGCCGGCGAGGGGAACACGGTGCTCGAGCCGATCATGGGTTCGCACTCGCTGCTGCTGCTCGACGACGAGGACCACGTGCGGATGCGGAAGCAGCTGATGCCCGCGTTCTCCGGTGCGGCGCTGCGCGGGTACGCCGCGATGGTGCTCGAACTCGCCCAGGCCGAGGTCGCGAAGTGGCCGGTCGGGAAGCCGTTCAAGGTGCATCACCGGATGCGGAACCTGACGCTGGAGATCATCCTGCAGGTGGTCTTCGGCGTCACCGACGTCGACCGGCTGAACACCCTGCGGCCGTTGATGGACAAGATCGTGTCGGTGTCGCCGGTGATCATGCTCGGCGGGTTCTACCCGCCGCTGCTCCGGGTGCGGCCGTGGAAGACGTACCTGGACACGCAGCAGCAGGTCGACGAGATCCTGTACGATGAGATCGCCGCCCGGCGCGAGACGTTCGCCGGGCGCACCGACGTACTCTCGCGGTTGCTTGCCGCAGGCAACTGGTCGGACGTGGAGCTGCGGGATCAGCTGGTGACGCTGCTGCTGGCCGGGCACGAGACGACGGCCACCGCCCTGGCGTGGGCGTTCCACGAGCTGGCGCGCCGCCCGGCGGATCTGGAGTTCGGTCAACGCGCCGCCGACGCCGGCTCCGACGACGAACTCGAGGCGATCCTCAAGGAAGCACTGCGGCTGCACCCGGTCGTCTACCAGGTCGGCCGGCGCCTCACCGAGACCACCGACGTCGCCGGCTACCGGCTTCCCCGGGGCACGACCATCATGGCCGCGATCGGCCTGGTCCACCGGGATGCGGAACACTTCCCGCAGCCACAGCAGTTCCGCCCGCAACGCTTCCTGTCCGACGATCCGCCCGCGCCCGGCACCTGGATGCCGTTCGGCGGCGGGGCCCGGCGGTGCATCGGCGCCGGCTTCTCCCTGATGGAAGGCACCGAGATCCTCCGCGCCGCCCTCGCCACCTACAACTTCCAGGCCCCACACCCCAAACCCGAACCCGCCCAGGCCAAGAACGTCACCCTGGTCCCCCGCCACGGCGCCGAGATCCTCGTCACCCGCAGGTAGCGGTCAGTCCTCCAGGTCGCCGACGTCTCCCAGGTCGACGTCGCGGTAGGTCTCGAGATCCGTCTCGTCGTCGTCCTCGAGTTCGAACTCTTCGTCGACGACGTGTACGGCGGCTTCCTCCGCGCCGGCCGCGGCGCCGTCGATGCCGACGTCCTCGGCGTACAGCTCGCTGTCGTCGTCGCTGCGCGCGCCCTCGTCGGAGGCGACCAGGCGACCGGAGCGTTCGGTGCCGACCTGCGGGCCGCCGACGTCCTCACTTTCTTCGGCGTACGGGTCGGGGTCCGGGTCCTCCTGCGCGATCCGCTGGTCCAGTGTCTCGCCCTGCAGCGCCTCGTCGGCCGTCGTACCGAAGCCTTCGCCCGCGGACCACTTCTCCGGCGGCGAGTACCCCTCGTCGAGCAGGTCGTCCACGCCACGGTCGTTGAGGGTGTCACCCGGCTGCAGCTGATCCTCGTCGTCGACGGAGTAGCTGCCGTAGTCCTCGCGGTTCTTGTCGGTCATGAGGCAACAGTGAACCGCAGAGCGCCGATGAATCAAGCTGGCGCACCCATCGCGCAGAATGGGGCCCGTGGATCCGGTCAGGCTGACGTTGGACCAGTTGCGGGAGCTGCGCGACGACATCGCGCCGCAGGCCGCACGGCGGTCCCGTGCCTCGATCCACCGGCGGATCGAACGCTGGCGCAGCCGGGCCTTCTTCATCGCCCAGTGCGCGCTCGCGGCCGGGGTGGCGTGGGCGATCGCGCGGTACGTCGTCGGCCACAAGCAGCCGTTCTTCGCGCCGGTCGCCGCGATGGTCTGCCTCGGATTCAGCTTCGGCCAGCGCCTCCGCCGGGTCGCCGAGGTGATGGTCGGGGTGGCGGTCGGGGTCGGCGTCGGCGACCTGTTCGTCAAGGCTTTCGGCACCGGCATCACCCAGCTGATCTTCGTGATCGCGCTCGCGATGAGCGTCGCCGTACTGCTCGGCGCCGGCAACCTGATGACCACCCAGGCCGGCGTCCAGGCCGCGATCGTCACCACGCTGCTGCCCAACCCCGGCGCCGGCTTCAGCCGCTGGCAGGACGCGGCGCTCGGCGGGCTGGTCGCGCTGGCGGCCGCAACGATCGCTCCGGCCGCGGCCATCAGACGCCCTCGGCAGCAGGCGGCGGGCGTCCTGAACGAGCTGGCCGAGATCCTGGTCGAGACCGCCGACGGCCTGCGCGAACGTGACGAGGAGGCCGTCACCGACGCGCTCCGCCGCGCCCGCGCGAGCGAGTCCCGGCTCGACGACCTCCGCAGCGCCGCCGAGGAAGGGGTCGCGGTCGTCCGGCTGTCCCCGTTCCGCCGCCGGCACCGCGGGCGGGTCCAGGAGATCGCCGATCTCGTCGTACCGCTGGACCGGGCGATCCGGAACACGCGGGTCCTGGTACGCCGGTGCGCGGTGTCGGTGTGGCGCGACGAGCGGATGCCCGACGAGTTCCCGATGCTGCTCGAACGCCTCGCCGACGGCACCCGTCTGATCGGCGAGTCCCTGTTCGAACCGGCCGCCGACGTCGCGGCGCACCGCGTGCTGGGCGAGCTCGGCCGTCGTACGGCGGAGATGCCGCTGCCGATCGGACTGTCCGCGGTCGTCGTCCTCGGTCAGCTCCGCTCCACGATCATCGACCTGCTCGAACTGACCGGGACGTCGTACGACGACGCCCGGAAACTCGTCCCACTGCGGCTGGACGGACTCGACGAGACGTAGTGACTCAGGTCACAACGCGGATTCCCGTCATACCTTCGGGCCCCGGGCGTCTCACTGGCATGACGATCCACCGACTGATGAGCACGATGGCCACCGAGCAGGTCCGCCAGCTCGAGGACCTGTTGGCCGTCGACAGCACCCAGACCACAGACGACCGGACCGACGCCGCCGCCGAGCAGTAAGGCGCCAGCCGGACGAACGGACCCGGGCGGCGCACCCGGACGGTCTGGCCCACCGAGCCAGACCGCACGGAAGTCGCACATCAAACGCAGAGGCGCCCTCGTGCGAGGCGCCGCCGGATCCGTTACCGGTGCACCGCCACAGAGGTGCACCAGACCACCCGCCGACCGTCCTGACACCGTTTGCGCGAGGTTCAGGCCGGTCGGCGGGTGGTTTTATTTGCTGGTAGCAACAGTGATCTCGGTGGTGACCGAGTTCGCGATGAAACACTCCTGGTGCGCGAGATGGTGGATCCGCTCGAGCGTCTCGGCGTCCGGCTCGGCGCCGTTCCAGACGATCTTCGGGTTCAGCGTCACTTCGGTGATCGCCAGCCGGCCGGCGGCGTTCTTCGCCATCACGCCGACGGCGTGGTCGTCGTACGCGTCGACCACCATCCGCTTCCGGGCCGCGATCGCCAGGAACGTCAGCATGTGGCAGGACGACAGCGCCGCCACGAACGCTTCCTCCGGGTCGACCGGGCCCGGGTTGCCCAGGTACTTCGGGTTCGCCGAGCCCGGCACCGTGATGCCGCCGTCGAAGCGCCACTCGTGGTCGCGGTCGTAGGTGTCATAGGTGAACTCGTGCTCACCACGGCTCCAGCTCACGTCAACCACGTGCTCCGACATACTCAGATCACCTTCCGACGACATCTCCATGGCACCACTTTGGTGCTGTCACAGGGTTGCATCGTACAGCGGTGTGCCCGGGCAGCTTGGCGACGAAGTCGCTGTCGTACCGCGCGGCCATGCCGGCGACCGGCCAGTCCGTCGTCACGACCTGCGCACCACTGGCCAGGGCGATCCCGAGCCGGCCGTAGTCCTTGTCGCGGATCGTTGCCATCGGCTCGTCCGACCGGGTCCGGATCAGGTACCCCTTCGACACCAGCCGCTGGATCTCTGCCTGGTTCGCGCCCCGCGGGTCGTTCACCTGCGTGACCGCCGCGTCCGGCTCACCCTCGGGACCCCGGGTGAAGACCGCCCGGCCCTCGAGGTTCTGGTGGCCGGTCCGGTAGAGGTCGCGGATCGCGCCCGGGCCGCCGTTGTCGAAGTAGAACAGGACCTGGCCGCGGGCCTCGTCCAGCTTCGGCCAGCCCTTGGTCAGAACCGACTGCTCCAGCGTCAGGCCGGGCTTGCGGACGTCGTCCGGCGTCAGCAGCTCCTTCTCGGAGAACACCGACCGGATCTCGGAGTCGACACCCTGCAGATTGGCTGCGTCCCACGGCGGCGACTGGACTCCGCCTGCCGCGACCACCTTCGGGTCGGACTGCTTGAGCTCGAGGTTGATCGTGATCGGCACGTGGTTCGGGTGCTGGTCGGACCACGACTTCACCTGCTGCAGGCACAGGACGAAGGTGTCGCAGGTGGTGTTGTAGTCGAAGTCCGGGATGTGCATGACCTTGATCCCGGGACGTGCCATCGCCGGGTCGGTGAGCGGCCCCTGCCCGGTCAGCTTCCGGATCAGCGGGTACGTGTACAGACCGCCGTCCGGGTCCGGCAGCAGGTCGAGCTCGAGCGTGCGGACGTTCTGGTCCTCGAGCTGCTGCGTGATCGGCGCGTGCGAGTACCAGAGGTCGACCGAGCCAGGGTTCTGCGCCTGCTGGACCTTCTGCTCGGCCGGGCTCAGCTCGCGGTGGTACGAGTTGTGCGACCCGATCATCTGGACCTGATTGAACCGCAGACCCGAGCCGTTCTCGGCGGACGCCGAGTTCTCCCGGGTGAGCGCCGTACCGGCGACCCCGGACGCGGCCAGCGCGACGGATGCGAGACCGACAACGGCGGATTTGTTGATGCGCATACGAAGTTCCCCTCCTCAGGACCGAACCACGACCAACTGTCGGCAATCTGTCACAAAGAGGTGGCAACGTTGTCCCCGGGAGCGTGGACAATGAGTGAATGGTGACTTCGGGGGCATATCCGCTGCGCCGGACGCCGACCCAGGACCGGGCGAACCGGCAGGTCGAGCGGATCCTGGACGCGGCCTGTGCCGAGGTGGTCGAGCGCGGGTACGACGCGGCGTCGACGAGCGGGATCGCGAAGCGGGCCGAGATCGCGGTCGGCAGCGTGTACCGGTACTTCCCGGACAAGCGCAGCCTGATCCAGGCGATCGAGCGGCGGAACCAGGCGCGCTACACCGACGCGGTGAGCGAGCGGCTGGCCGACGTGACGAGCTGGCGCGCGGCGGTCGACGTCACGCTGGACACGTTCCGGGAGATGCACCGGACCGACCCGGGCTTCAAGGCGGTCGTGCTGAGCGGGCTCGGCGATCCGGAGCTGGAGGCGAAGCCGGGCGAGTTCGACGACCAGCACGCCGGCGAGTTCGCGGAGCTGCTGGCGGGGCGCTTCGGCGCGCGGGACTCGCGGGACTTCCGCCTGGCCGTGACGCTCAGCATCACGATGGGCGAGGCGCTCGCGCACCTCGCGGACCGGCTGTCCGCGGACGAGGCGGAGTACGTTCTGGATCAGGGCCGGCCGGTGCTCTACAACCTGCTCGCCCCTCATCTTCCTGCTTGAGCCGGAGAGGAGGCTCAAGCAGGTGAACCGTCAGGCCGCGGAAGGCAGGCCCAGGGCCGGCCAGTGGCTGACCCGGCCGGCCAGGCGAGCCCGGCGCGGGGTGCGGACGTCGTACGCGACGATCACCCGGTCACCCTTGGCGTAAGTAATCCTGCTCCCGACCGGGAACTTGCGAGCGACCTCGTACGGTCCCTCACCCCGACGGGAGTAGTACTCGACGATGACCTCGGTGTAGATCGCCGGGGCACCGCTCTGCAGTTGGCCGCGGACCGGGCCACGCACCCGGATCACTCGTCCCGCGGTCTTCTCTTCCGTGCCGGTGGGGATCTGGGACGGCCGAAGACCGGCCAGAACTTCGGTCACGATGAAGGCCGCGACCACCAGCACCAGGCCGAACCCACCGAGTACAACGATCGTCAACATGGCACTCACCCCCGACGCGTCGCCCGCGAGCGACGCGGTCGTTTGTCGAAACTGCCCTTGCGCGGCTTTTGCCGCTCACCCGGTGGGACGCCACCGGACTCCACTTGGTTCCATGTAATTCAAAAACTTCTCTACAGGACCATAGTAGAGTCCGGTGGAGCGGTGTTTCTAGAGGTAGAGTTGACCTGAAGTTGTCAGTTTCCGCCCATTCCGAACTGGTACTGCGGCGGAACTGGCCGCTGTGTGCCAAGTGCCTCTTCGGCGGCCAGCCAATAGTCGGTGAGCGGGTTCGCACCCTCCCGGACCGTCGCGAGCTGGATGCCCGCAGCCAGCAGGTCGTGCGCTGTGGCCGGGTCACCGGTCTCCAGTGCGTGCCGGACGCGCAGCAGCTGGATCCGCGGGTCGTCAGGCGCGTGCTCGAGCATCCGCTCCGCCCGCGTCACGTCGGTGTCGAGTGCGGCCGCGACCGCCTCCACGACCAGCGGCACCAGGTCGGGCATAAGCTCGACGGCGCGCTCGTAGTGCTCCAGCTCTCCCGTGACTACACCGAGGTTGCGTAGCGCCCAGGCGTTGTCCCCGGACTGCCGCCACGCCTCGATCGCACCGTCGACGTCCCTGTCGTAGTGCCGAGCGACGCCCCGGTGGTACCAGACGAGCCAGTTGTCCTCGGCAGCCTCCAGCAGGTCCCGCCACGCCACCAGAGTCCCGTCCGGTACGGCGTCCGCTGCCGGCAACTGCCCATCGAGCAGCGGCAGCCACGCCTGCTCCCGCGACGTCATCGTGTCCTCGCTGAACGGCGTACCGTCCGACACCGTCCAGCCGGTGCGCTTGAGCTCCAGCGCACCCCATCCCGATCCGACTGCGAGCTGCTCCGCCGGGGCAGAGTCGACGATCTCCAGCCACGCCTGCTCGCGGGCCGGCAGCCCGTCGAGCAGCGGGCTCAGCGCGGACGCACCCGCGCGTCGGGCAGCACCCCAGTCGCCGTGGGCAGCGGACGGATCCATCGACACCCGGCCGTACGCCTCCAGCCAGTGCCAGTCCGTCCCGGCAGGCAGCTTCAGGTGCTCCATCTGGGTGCGCGCGAGTCCGGCCTGAATCTCGGCGTACCCATCGCCCTCCAGCCCGGGCGACAGCCACTCCTGCCACCGGTGTCCGCCGTCGCCCTGCCCCCAGACGAAGAGCTTGCGACCCTGCAACCGTTCGGTCGACGCCTGCACGAGGCCGTTGCCCGCTCCGTCGACGGACGCGATCCACGACTGCTCGTCGGCGAGCGGCTCGAAGAAGAAGTCCACAGCGCGCGGGTGCCGCGTCGGATAGGTCAGGTCCGCGCCTTCGTACAGCGGTACGTCGACCAGGTCGAGGCGACTGCCGTACCCGAACCGCCAGGCCTGGTCCGCAGGCACGAGGACGCGGCGGTCCGGCGACTGCGGGACCGCGATGTTCGACCACCAGTACGCCGGGACCTCGACGTCGGACGGGTTCTGCAGCCGTACGCCGACGTACAGGAACTCCGAGTCCTCCGGGAGCCAGAAGTCGAGTTGGGTGACGAGGTTGCGGGTCCGTTCGAGCTCCCACAGCCGCAGGACCGGCGTACCGTCCGGACCCTCGACGCGAGCGGCGTGCATCGGCGCGCAGGTGCCGGTCCAGTGGCCGGTGCTGCCGACGTTCCACTCGACGCCGCCGGCGAACCAGGCGTTGCGCAGCGCGAGGTTCGCGGGCTGGAAGACCGGGTTGCGGTAGAGCAACTCGGTCCCCTTGTGGACGAGCGAGTACAACCGGCCACCGAGGCTTGGCAGGACGGTCGCACGAACGTGGTCGTTCTCCAGCACCAGGGCAGGCAGTGCTGTCTCCACGAGGGTGCGGTTGTACCCGTCCTGGTTCAGGCACGGCAGTGGGCTGTGCAGGCGCCCGTACTCGATGTTCTCCCGCAGGTCGGCGGGGAGCTCGGCGATGTTCTCCACGTGGTGTGGCTCGCGCTGGGTGCGGAGCGGCGCGAGCGGGTTCTCCGAACCGATCGAAGCTGCAGGAAGTACGACGTTTTGAACAGAAAGGATCGTCACAACTCCATCTTCCCAAGTGCGCTATACATGGTCGCTATGGACGCTGATGTGATCGTCGTCGGGGCGGGGCTGGCCGGACTGGCCGCGACCGCCGAACTGGCCGACGCGGGCCGGAAGGTACTGCTGCTCGACCAGGAACCCGAGGCGTCGCTCGGCGGCCAGGCGTTCTGGTCGTTCGGCGGACTGCTGTTCGTGGACTCCCCGGAGCAGCGCCGGATGGGGATCAAGGACTCCCGCGATCTCGCACTGCAAGACTGGCTCGGCTCAGCCGGGTTCGACCGGCTGGACGACGAGGACAAGTGGGCGCGGCAGTGGGCGGAGGCGTACGTCGACTGGGCGGCCGGCGAGAAACGCCCGTGGCTGCACGCACAAGGCGTGCGGTTCTTCCCGGTCGTCGGCTGGGCCGAGCGCGGTGGATACAACGCGGACGGCCACGGGAACTCGGTGCCGCGTTTCCACATCACGTGGGGCACCGGGCCGGGCCTGGTCGCGCCGTTCGAGCGCCGGGTGCGGGAGGCCGTCGCGAAGGGGCTCGTCGAGTTCCGGTTCCGGCACCGGGTGGACGAGCTGACGGTGACGGGCGGTGTGGTCGACGGCGTCGCGGGCAAGGTGCTCGAGCCCAGCGACGTACTGCGTGGGGTGTCGAGCTCGCGGACCGAGGTCGGTGACTTCCAGCTGACCGCGCAGGCGGTGATCGTCACGTCCGGCGGGATCGGCGGCAACCACGATCTGGTCCGCTCGCAGTGGCCGAAGCGGATGGGCGAACCGCCGAAGCGGATGATCAGCGGCGTACCGGCCCATGTGGACGGCCGGATGCTCGCGATCACCGAGCAGGCCGGCGGCCGGTACGTGAACCGGGACCGGATGTGGCACTACACCGAAGGCATCCAGAACTGGGATCCGATCTGGCCGATGCACGGCATCCGGATCCTGCCCGGGCCGTCGTCGCTGTGGTTCGACGCGACCGGGAAGCGGCTGCCGGTGCCGTTGTTCCCCGGGTTCGACACGCTGGGGACGCTCGAGCACATCATGACGACCGGGTACGACTACACGTGGTTCGTGCTGACCCAGAAGATCATCGAGAAGGAGTTCGCGCTCTCCGGCCAGGAGCAGAACCCGGACCTGACCAACAAGGACGTCAAGGGTGTACTCGGCCGGGCCCGCGGAGGAGCAACGGCACCCGTACAGGCGTTCATGGACAAGGGTGCCGACTTTGTTGTCCGCGGCAACCTTCCGGACCTGGTCCGGGGGATGAACGACCTGACCGGCGACAACCTGATCAAGCTCGACGACCTCGAGCGGCAGATCGTCGCGCGGGACCGGGAAATGACCAACACGTTCACCAAGGACCTGCAGATCACCGCGCTGCGCGGTGCCCGCAACTACCGCGGCGACAAGCTGATCCGGGTCGCGTCCCCGCACCGGATCCTCGACCCGAAGGCCGGCCCGCTGATCGCCGTCCGGCTGAACATCCTGACCCGTAAGTCCCTGGGCGGCCTGCAGACCGACCTGGAGTCGCGCGTACTGCGTACCGACGGCACCCCACTCCCCGGTGTCTACGCCGCCGGTGAGGTCGCCGGTTTCGGTGGCGGCGGCGTCCACGGCTACCGATCGCTCGAAGGCACCTTCGTCGGCGGTTGCCTGTTCACCGGCCGTACGGCGGGACGCGCGGCCGCGAAGGCGGTGTCCTGAGGGACCACCGTCAGGCCCGTTGTTGTGTGCTCCGATCCGATGTCCGAGCAGAAGGGCGGCTCCTAGCGTGACCGCATGCGTCGTCTCTTCAGCTTGCTCACCGCCACTGTCCTGCTCGCAGGTGTAACCGTGCCGGCCGAAGCTCACCGCACCGTCCGCGTTCCAGGTGCCGAGTACCAACAGGTCGCCCACCTGGACGACCTGACCACGGCCGGCACGGTCGCGTCGGGTCACACCAATCCCGCTGACTACGCGGGCCTCACGCACGCGGGTCTGCCGCAGCAGTCCGGCGTACCAGGGGTGCAGATCGACGGGTACTTCCCGGACAACTCGCACACCAACACCAACCACGGCTGGAACCACGACTCGCAGTTCGTGATCCGGCTGCCGCGGACGTGGAACGGCGGACTCGTCGTGTCCGGATCGCCCGGCGTGCGAGCGCAGTACGCGAACGACAAGGCGATCTCGGACTTCGTGCTCTCACTGGGATACGCGTACGCCGCGACCGACAAGGGCAACACCGGCGCCGCCTTCTACACCGACGGCCTGCGCCCCGGCGACGCGATCGTCGAGTGGAACGTGCGTACGACGCAACTCGCCCGGGCCGCTCGCGCCACGGTGTCGCAGTACTACGGTCACCCGGCGCGCGAGGTGGTCGCCGCGGGAATCTCGAACGGCGGCTACCTGGTCCGTTGGCAACTCGAGAACCACCCGGAGCTCTTCACCCGCGGCGTGGACCTGGAAGGCACGCTGTGGAAGGCCGACGGACCGAACCTCTTCACGTATTTGCCTCAGGCAATCAAAGGCTACGAGCAGCACGACCCGGCTGCGATCGTCGCGGCGGGCTTCGATCCGCACTCGGACTTCCTCTGGGACTACCACTACACGGTCTACTGGAAGCTGACCCAGCGCATCTACGCCGCCGAGCTCGACCCGACGTACACCGGGAGCGAGGCCGACTACGACTACGCCCAGCGGCCCGAGGCGCACCGGGCGATCAAACGGATCGCGCTCACCGGCAAGATCAAGAAGCCGCTGATCACCATCCAGGGCACGTACGACAGCCTGCTGCCGATCACCCAGGATTCCGACGTGTACGCCGAGATGGCCCGCGGCACCGGCCTGCACACGTACCAGCGGGTCGAGGCAGGTAACCACGTCGACGGCCTCGTCGACACCTACCCCGACCAGCTGGTACCGCTCGTCCCCCTGTTGCAGCGGGCAATCAGAACACCATCGTGAGCAGGTCGGCGAACAGCTCCTGTTCGTCGATCTCCAGCCCGCGGTTCGTGAACCACGCGGCCATGTTGTGGCAGTCGCGCAGCAGGAAGTCCATGCCCTTGGGGTTGCCGACGATGTCGACCACCTGCGGCAGGTCGATCATCACGATTCGCTCCCCCTGGGCGAGGACGTTGTACGGCGAGAGGTCGCCGTGCGCCAGCCCGGCCCGGGCCAGTTCACGCATCCCGCCGCGGAGTTGCTCGAAGTACTGACCGAGCAGCTCCTTCGACGGCCGGACCTGGGCGAGCCGTGGTGCGGCACCGCCCTCACCGTCGTCGATGAACTCCATCAGGAGTTCGGTGCCGTCCACCTGGACGGGGTACGGCACCGGGACGCCGGCTTTCCACAACCGGTTGAGGGCGTCCCACTCGGCGTACGCCCACTGCCCGGCCGCGACACTGCGGCCGTGCGCGGTCTTCTTGTGCATCGCCCGGCTGTCACGGCTGTTGCGGGTACGGCGTCCTTCGACGTACGACGTACTGCGGTGGAAGGACCGGTGCTCCTCGGTGCGGTACCGCTTCGCGGCCAGCAGCGAGGATTTCGCCGGGTTGTCGCCGATGGCTTCGACGGCCCGTTCGACCAGGAAGACGTCGGCTTCCTTACCGGTTTTGAGGACGCCGAGCTCGGTGTCGATCGCGGCCTGTTCCGTCACAACCCACGAGGGGCGTGGTTCCGGGCCGCGAGAACCGCGCTCGACGTCCAGCCAGGTGGACCACCGCTGATCCGGTCCCAGTTGCTCGTCGACGGAGTGGAACTTGAAGACGAAGGCGTCGGTCGGATCCGGTTGGGACTCGTCCTGGGTCAGATCTGCCCAGCGTGAGTCGAGGTCGGGGTAATTAGCTGTGAGTTCGTACTCTGCAGACAACTGGTGTGCTCCTGAACGAAGAAGTGAAACTGACGCGGACATGCCGCAGCACAGTGATGGCCATCCGTCAGCCCTCCTTAGTCCAGGCAGCGTTCGCCGCCGCTCGGTCAACCCAGGATGCACGCCCGATCCGGACCCCGCAACGTATTTACCGGAACTGCGATCGCGCGGTCGGCCGCAGCCGCAGCTCCTGGACCGGTTTCGCCGACCGGCAGACCAGTTCGGGGAGCACCCGCTGCTGCCAGACCCGCGACGCGGCGAGCTGCCGGCGATGGTCGTCGTACGCCGTGTCGTCGGCGAACCGCGCGAACCAGGTGAGCACCACCTCGCCCCGCAATGGCAGCGGCGGGAAGTTGTTCTCGGCAACCAAACTCTCGAGCACCGCGACCGGCTCGGCGCCGGTCGCCGTGAGCACGGGCACAACCTGATCGGTGAAGTACTCGACGAACCCGTCGTCCTCGGCAGCGCGGTGGTAGACCGCGCCACCGATCACCGAACTCGCAGTGTCGTCCGGTCGCGGAGCATCGAGCGTCGGGTAGCCGGCCCCGAGCCGCACGGGCTTCAGCAGCAGGGCGTTGTCCGAGTCGATCATCGTCACGTTCGCCGCCGCGGCGTGCGCGCGCCAGACCGGGCCGTAGTAGAACGCGTTCAGCGCGTCGGCCCGCGCGGGCAGGTCGCGGAACCCGCGGATCCAGACGAACCGATCCGGATCGTCCAGATCGCGGAACTGACCGACGATGTGCATACCCGTCTGTTCCTGTCCCTCGACGAGATACGTGTCGAAGATCTCGATCAGGGTGTCCCGTTGCTCGGGGTACAGCGTGTACTGGCGCAGGTCGACGACGGCGCAACACTCGTTCATGAGTGTGAGCAAACCACTGAAACCTGACAGTTACTGTCAGGAGACAAGCGTTTCAAGCACCCGTAACAGACGGGTACTTGCAAGCTCCGGCCGATTTTGATCTGGTGGAGCCAGTGGTTCAGCCCCTGCCACCAAGCCTGCACGACGACACGACGAGGTATCTCCCGTGACGATCGCACTTGCAGAACGCTCCAAACAGAACATCGCCGACGCCACCCACGAGCTGCTGCTCGAGGCGGACAGTGTCCCGGATCCCCGGCACCAGGCGTGCCTCGACGAGGTGGTACTCCTGAACGCGCCGGTGGCGAGATCGATCGCCTCCCGGTACCGCAGCAAGGGCGTCGACTCCGACGACCTCGAGCAGGTCGCGTACCTCGGCCTGGTGAAGGCCGCGAACGGATACAAGCTGGAGGCGTCGACGGCGTTCCTGTCGTACGCCGTACCGACGATCCGCGGTGAGCTGAAACGGTACTTCCGGGACTGCGCCTGGACGATCCGGCCGCCGCGCCGGGTGCAGGAGATGCAGGGCAGCATCGCCGCCGCGGAGCCCGAGCTGATCCAGCGGCTCGGTCACGTGCCGACCGACGAGGAGACCGCGGCAGCGCTCGGCACCGATCCGTCCGAGGTCGCCGAGGCCACCTCGGTGCGCGGCTGCTTCAGCACACTCTCGCTGGACGCGCCCGGTACGTCGGACGGCGGGACGAGCCTGATGGACACGGTCGCCGACGCCGAGGACGGCTACGACCTGGTCGAGAACGTGCACACCCTGACGCCTGTGGTCGCGAACCTCGGCGAGCGGGACAAGCGCATCCTCCAGCTCCGGTTCTGCAACGGCTTCACGCAGGAGGAGATCGGCAACGAGCTCGGCGTCAGTCAGATGCAGGTCTCCCGCCTGCTCCGCGGCATCCTCGAAACCCTCCGCACCGAACTGGCCGTGCAACGGGGCCCCAGCGGCGGCTGATTCGGGTACCGTCGCCTCGTGGACTTCGAGGAGGCGGCCGATGCGGTCTATGCGGCGCCGGCGGCCGACTTCATTGCTACTCGCAACGAGCTGGCCAAGCAGCTGAAGGCCGGTGGCGACGCGGCGGCGTCGACCCGGCTGAAGGCGCTGCGCAAGCCGACAGTCGCGGCCTGGATCGCGAACCTGCTCGCCCGCAAGCTGCCCGACGAGCTCGACGACCTGCTCGCGCTCGGTGACGAGTTCCGGGAGGCGACCGCCGATCTCGACGGCGAGCGGCTGCGGGACCTGACGCCGAGGCGCCACCGGCTTTTGGACAAGCTGTCCAAGGAGGCCGCCCGGCTGGCTGCCGACGAAGGTCAGAAGGTCAGCCCGGACGTCGGTCAGAAGCTGCGCGAGACGCTGGACGCCGCGTTGGTGGATCCAGCCGCGGGCGACGCCGTACGCGAGGGCCGGTTGAGCAGCGCGCTGCGGCACGTCGGGTTCGGCGTCGTCGACGAGAACGGCGAACCGTCCAACGTCACCCCGCTCACCGACGAGCGCCGCCAGGCCGCCCGCGACCGGCGGAAGGCCCAACAAGCCGAAACCGAAACTGCCGAGGAAGAGCGCGAAGCCGCTCACCGCAAGCAGACGGAGCAGGACGAACGTGAGGCGGCCGAGCGCGCCCTGGCCAAGCAGACGTTCGAGGAGGCGGTCGCGGCCGCCCAGGCAGCCGAGGCGAAGGTCGAGGACCTGGACACCCAGCTCGACAAGGCCCGCGAAGCCCTCTCCGAGGCTCAGGCCCGGGTCCACCGCGTCGGCGCCGAACTCGACGAGGCCCGCCGGGCCGCCCGTGACGCCCAGAAAGAAAGCCGCGAGGCGCGAAAGCGCTACAACCGGCTCTGAACTGGGTACCGGCCGCGAGGTCCCGTACGAGAAGATCGTGAAGGGTCACGACGTCGGCGGCGGCGAGTACGTGATCGTCGAACCCGAGGAGCTCGACGACATCGCGCCGGGCAAGTCCCGGTCGCTGGAGATCGACACGTTCGTCGACCTGGACGAGGAGCTCGGCGATCTGCCCCGCAAGTCCGGCGCCGGCAAGCAGTTGTCGATGGCCGTCGACCTGATCGAGGCGATGAGCGGCGAGTGGAAGCCGGCGTCGTACCAGGACACCTACACCGAGCGGGTCAAGGAACTGGTCAAGACCAAGCACCAGGGCAAGGAGGTCGTCTACTCCGAGGAGGAGCCGCAGGCGACGAACCCGACCGACCTGGTCGCCGCCCTCCGCGCCAGCGTCGAGGAGGCCCGCAAGTCCCGCGGAGCGAAGAAGAAGGCCACGACAAAGAAAACGGCGGCCAAGAAGAAGACCAGCAAGAAGAAGGCTGCCTAGTTGTTGCTGTTGCCGAGGAGGTAACGGCCGGGGTTGGCCGGGGCGCCGGCGTCGAGCCAGCGGTTGAAGCCGTCGGGGTTGCGGCGTTCGAATTCGTCGAGGCAGATCCGGCGGACCTCGGCGACGGCCTGCCGGTCGCGGGGGGCGGCGCCCTGGGCGAGCTGCGTGGCGGTCTCGGACCAGACTCCGCAGAGCTCCTCGATAGAGAGCGGACACTGCAGCGACGCGATCAGCTGCTCGTCCTCGACCAACTGTGTCTCGGTCAGGCGCACCAGTTTGCGCTGCCTACGCGACGGACGCAGGCGCGGGACCCGATCGGGTACGGCGAGGTCGATCAGCACGAACAGTGCGGCCAGGATCAGCGCCGTCACCAGCCCGAGTGCACCCCACGCGAGCAACCGCACCATCCCCGGCAGACAGAGCATTCCGGCAGCCGCCACGCCAGCGACCAAGGCCGCCGAACCGTACGGCGCATCGTCCGCGACGTGCCGGACCACCGCGGCCAGCGGCCAGACCAGCAGGAACACCACGACCAGCAGGATCGACGCGGCGATCGGACCGAGCAGCAGGACACCGGCGAGCGCGCCGGCTGTCCCGACTCCGAGACCAGCCGCGATCCCCACCCGCCGTACCCAGGAAAGCTGCATCACCAAGGCTCACTCACCGTCACCACACCCCACAGAGTCCCCCTCTGAGCTAGAACGAACAACCCCTCCGCCCGGTTCCCCCGACCGACGGGGTGACCTGTTCAACTCGTGGGCGGAGCTGTGCTCGGCGAGCCGATCCCGGATCATGGATGAAATGAGGACCTTCGCCGAACGCGTCCGCGGCCTCGCCCCAGCCCCGTGGGAGCACGACGCAGAGCTGCTCCGCAGCCTGTACGACGCTCAGCTCGGCAGCCGGCACGCGGACCTCGCGGCCCGCTGGATGCAGTCCCAGGGCACCGGCTTCTACACGATCGGCTCGGCCGGTCACGAGGGCAACGCGGCCGTCGCCGCCGCCCTGGAGCCGACCGACCCGGCCCTCCTGCACTACCGGTCGGGCGCCTTCTACCTGACCCGCGCCGCCCAGTGCGGGGCGAAGGAGGGCCTGCGCGACATCCTGCTCGGTGTCGCGGCCGCGACCAGCGAGCCGATCGCGGGCGGCCGGCACAAGGTCTTCGGCCGGCACGAACTGTCGGTGATCCCACAGACGTCGACGATCGCCTCGCACCTGCCGCGGGCGATGGGCGTCGCGTTCTCGATGAACCGGTCGGCGAAGCTCGGCGTACCGTCCCCGTGGCCGTCCGACGCGATCGTGGTGACCAGCTTCGGCGACGCGTCCGCGAACCACTCGACCGCGACCGGCGCGATCAACGCTGCCCTGCACGCGTCGTACCAGGGTCTGCCGATGCCGTTGCTGCTGGTCTGCGAGGACAACGGGATCGGGATCAGCGTGCGCACCCCGGACGGCTGGATCCGGCAGGCGTACGGTTCGCGCCCCGGCCTGCGGTACTTCGACGCGGACGGCACCGACCTGGACGCGGCCCTGTCGATGGCGACCGAGGCGGCGACGTTCGTACGGCGGAACCGGCGCCCGGCGTTCCTGCGGTTGCGCACGGTCCGTCTGCTCGGCCACGCGGGCTCCGACGTCGAGGCGGCGTACCGGTCCCCCGCGGAGCTGGCCGCGGACGAAGAGCTCGACCCGCTGCTCGGTACGGCGCGCTACCTGCTCGGAGCCGGCTACACCGCCGACGAGATCATCGAGCTGTACGACGAGAAGCACGCCGAGGCGCTCCGGATCGCGGCCGAGGTCGCGGGCCTCCCGCAGCTCACCTCGCCCGAAGTCGTCGCCGCGCCCTTGCGATTCCCCGAGCCGGAGGCGGTTGCCGACGCGTTGCCGCAACGGACGCCCGCCGCGGAGCCCTTGTCGCTCAGTCAGTCGATCAACCGCGCGCTGAGCGACGTACTGGCGTCCTTCCCGGAGGCGATGGTCTTCGGCGAGGACGTCGGTCGCAAGGGTGGCGTGTACGGCGTGACGCGCGGGCTGCAGAAGGCGTTCGGGCCGCCCCGCGTCTTCGACACGCTGCTCGACGAGCAGTCGATCCTGGGCCTCGCGCTCGGCGCCGGCGTCTCGGGCCTGCTGCCGATCCCCGAGATCCAGTACCTCGCCTACCTGCACAACGCCGAGGACCAGCTCCGCGGCGAGGCCGCGTCGCTGAAGTTCTTCTCGCAAGAGCAGTACGCCAACCCGATGGTGCTGCGGATCGCCGGCTACGGGTACCAGAAGGGCTTCGGCGGCCACTTCCACAACGACGACGCGATCGGCGTACTGCGGGACATCCCGGGGATCGTGATCGCGTCACCGTCCCGTCCGGACGACGCGGCCGCGATGCTGCACGCATGTACGGCGGCAGCCCGGTCGTCCGGCACCGTCAGCGTGTTCCTCGAGCCGATCGCGCTCTACCACCGACGGGACCTGTACGAGGAGGGCGACGAGCAGTGGCTGGCGCCGTACCCCGACGAGCCGGTGCCGATCGGGCGCGGCCGGACGTACGGCGACGGCACCGAGCTGACCATCGTGACGTTCGGGAACGGCGTACCGATGAGCCTGCGGGTGGCGGCCGGGGTCCCGGGAATCCGGGTCCTCGACCTGCGCTGGCTGGCGCCGTTGCCGGTCGAGGACCTGTTGCGCGAGGCAAACATCACCGGGCGGGTGCTGGTCGCCGACGAGACCCGCCGGTCCGGCGGCGTGTCCGAGGGCATCCTGGCCACGCTGATCGACCACGGGTACGCCGGGCGGCTGGCCCGGGTGACGAGCTACGACTCGTACGTCCCGCTCGGCGCGGCCGCGCACGACGTACTGCTGAGTGAACAGACCATCGAGAAGGCGGCCCGCGAGCTGCTCAGCTGAACAGCCGCTGCCAGAAGGACCGCTTCTTCGGCCGGTGCTCCTCGGTGGGCTGCGGAAGCGGCTCGCGCGCGGGGCGCTCCATCCGCCACTGGGCGATGATCACGTCCTCGTCCACCGGGCCCGTCGGCACGACCGGTCCGGTGGTGTCGCGGATGCTGAGCCGGATCCGCTTGTTGAGGTCGGCCAGGTACTCGCGGACCTCGGACTCGCGCCGCATTCCGCGAACCTTCTCGTGGACCTGCTGCTTCTCCTTGCGGAGCAGAACGGCCGGTGGCAGTAACGCCTCGGTCTCGACGTCCTCGCGACGGATGAAGTCCTTCACCCACCAGTCGGGGTCGTGCTGATCCGCCAGCTTCAGTGGTTTGCCGGCACCGGGCAGGTCGTCGAACTCGCCCTGGTTCTGAGCGAGCTTGATCTGCGACTCGACCCACTCCTGGTTACTCATGCCCGGTGGTCTGCGCTTGGTCATGGCCACACCTCGCCTGTCATCATCGACAGCTTCTCCGTACGAGCAGAATACCGGCTTGTGAATGCAATCACAAGCCATACTGAAGATGTGCAGCCTCGAGATGTGCAGGTGACCGACGAAGAGATCGCGGCGATGACGCCTGAGGAGCGGCGGGAGCTGATCCTGCGACTCGCACCGCGACCTGCCGGGCTGCCGTCCCGGCGGACGATCGACCGGATCCGCAAGTGGCGGACGGTGCTGATGCTGGTCTGCGCGGCCGCCCTGATCCCGTGGACGGTGTACCTGGCGATCACCCTGCCCAACCACTACGTCGCGCGGAACTGGGTCGCGACCTGGGTCGGGTTCGACATTCTGCTGCTCACAATGCTGGTGCTGACCGCGCTGGCCGGCTGGAAACGCAAGCAGTTGGTGTTCCCGACCGCGTTCGCGTCCGGTGTCCTGCTGATCTGCGACGCCTGGTTCGACGTAATGACCAGCCAGCGCGGCGGCGACCTCACCCAGGCGCTGCTCAGCGCGTTCCTGGTCGAGTTGCCGCTGGCGGTCGTACTGATCGCCGGCCCGCTCCGACTGCTCCGGTACGTCGCGATTCGGCACGGCATGATCCACCCCGATTCCCGCCTGTGGCGGATGCCGATCCCGATCCCGGACCTCTACCCCGACCACAAGGTCCCGCCGCCGACTTAGGGTGGAGGCCCACTACGAGGAGGTAGCCGTATGGCCGGTGAGGTCCTGTCCGTTGTCGGTGGCGAACGAGTGGCGGAAGCGGTACGGCGTACTCCGTCGACCAATCCCGCACGATTGAGCGAGGTCGTCGGGACGGTCGGCAGCGCCGGGCCGGAAGTGTTCGTGCAGGCTGCCGAGGCAGCGCGGTCCGCGCAGGCGGCCTGGGCCGCGACCCCGGCGCCGCAACGCGGCCAGGTGATCTCGAACGTCGGTCGGCTGATGACTCTGAACAAGGACCGGCTCGCCGCGCTCGTCACTCGAGAGATCGGGAAGCCTCTGGGTGAAGCGCTCGGCGAGGTGCAGGAGATCATCGACACCTGCGACTTCTTCCTCGGCGAGGGCCGTCGGCTGTACGGGCAGACGGTGCCGTCGGAGATGCCGGACAAGCAGCTGTTCACGTTCCGCCGCCCGGTCGGCACCGTCGCGGTGATCACGGCCGGCAACTTCCCGGTCGCGGTCCCGTCCTGGTACATCGTGCCGGCGTTGCTCTGCGGCAACACGGTCGTCTGGAAGCCGGCGGATTACTCCGCTGTCGTCTCGGACGCGTTCTACGAGATCTTCGCGCATTCCGGCGTACCGGCCGGGGTGTTCAACGTCGTGTACGCCGACGGGCCGGACACGTTCAGCGGTCTGGAGCAGGCGTTGGAGGCCGGGCTGATCAACAAGGTCGGGTTCACCGGATCGAGCGCGGTCGGCACCCGGATCGGCGAGTTGTGCGGCCGTCATCTGCAGACGCCGTGCCTGGAGCTCGGCGGCAAGAACCCGATGGTGATCACCGAGGACGCGGAGCTGGACCTGGCCGTCGAGGGCGCGCTGTTCTCCGGCTTCGGTACGGCGGGACAGCGGTGCACGTCCTTGGGTTCGGCGATCGTGCACCGGTCCGTGTACGACGAGTTCCTGGACCGCTTCGGGCAGGCGACCGCGGACGCGGCGATGGGCGACCCGACGCAGGACGTGCTGTTCGGGCCGTTGCTGGACGAGAAGTTCGCTGCCGGGTTCGAGAAGTCGCTGGGGTGGATCGCGGCTCACCACCGGGTGATCGGCCGGACCGGTCGGGTCACGGCGGACAACCCGCGGGCCGGGTTCGTCGGCGATCCGGCGGCCGGGCTGTTCTACCACCCGACGATCGTGGCCGGGGTGCATCCGGACGACGAGCTGTTCCTGAACGAGACGTTCGGGCCGGTCGTCGGCGTCACGCCGTACTCGACGCTCGACGAGGCGATTGCTCTGGGCAACAAGTCCGGGTACGGGTTGTCCAGCTCGATCTACACCACCGACCCGAACAAGGCGTTCCGGTTCGCGCAGGGGATATCGGCGGGGATGGTGAGCGTCAACAACTCGACGTCCGGCGCCGAGGCGCACCTGCCGTTCGGCGGGAACGGGAAGTCCGGCAACGGCTCCCGGCAGAGCGGGATCTGGGTCCTGGACCAGTTCACCCGCTGGCAGTCCATGAACTGGGACTACTCAGGCAAACTCCAAAAGGCCCAAATGGACACCCAGACAGTCGAGGCGGACCTGTCGTACCAGCTCCCCTAGCAGCTCGCGCACTTTGTGCACCAGATCCGCACGTCCGGCGTCCGCCGCTACGGATCTCGTGCACAAAGTCGTCCCATCCGGCCGCCGACCGGCTGTCCGCCGCGACCTTGGGCACGGGTCAACCGTTTTTGGGGGTCGGTTTGTGGTTGATCCGTGCTCAAAGTGGTCCAACTGGCGGGGACGATCTACCTGGAGGAGGTTGGTGGTGGCTGAGGTTCCTGGGTTTGCGGATGTGGTGATTGTCGGTGGCGGGGTGATGGGGACGAGCATCGCCTTTCACCTGGCCGAGGCCGGCGTGCGGGATGTGGTGCTGCTGGAGATGAACGAGCTCGGGTCGGGGTCGACCTGCAAGGCGGCAGGTGGGGTACGGGCGAACTTCTCGGACGAGGTGAACATCGCGCTGGGCGCCCGCAGTCTCGAGGCTTTTGCGCGGTTCGGAGAGCGGCCCGGGCAGGAGATCGATCTGCACCGGGTCGGGTATCTGTTCTTGCTGGACAGTGCTGAGCAGGTCGAGCATTTCCGCGAGAGCACCGCGCTGCAGAACAAGTTGCAGCCGGGCTCGGGCCTTCCGACGCGGATGGTCTCCATCGAGGAGGCGGTTTCGCTGGCGCCGGTCGTTGCGGCGGACGGGCTGGTCGGTGCGTGCTTCTCGCCGAGCGCGGGGCATTGCACGCCGGAGTCCGTCGTACTGGGGTATGCGTCGGCTGCTCGACGACTCGGGGCGAGGCTGGTCACCGGCTGCGAGGTGCTGGGGATCGATGCGGTAGGCAACCAGATCTCCGTGGTGCGGACCAGCCTGGGCGACGTGCGGGCCGGGACGGTGATCTGTGCGGCGGGCGCTTGGTCCGCGCAACTCGGTGACATGGTCGGGGTGGAACTGCCGGTGGTTCCGTTGCGGCGGCAGATCGTTGTCACCGAGGCGGTCCCGGGGCTGCCGCCCGATCTGCCGATGACGATCGACTTCGGTACGACGTTCTACTTCCACCGCGAAGGTCCCGGGCTGCTCGTCGGCATGTCCGATCCCGACGAGCAGCCCGGATTCCACCTGAACCGGACGGACGCGTGGATCCCCCGGCTGACCGAGGCGATGGCACAACGCGCACCTTCGCTCCTCGACATCGGGCTGACCGGCGGCTGGGCAGGTCTGTACGAGGTGACACCCGACCACAACGCCCTGATCGGCGAGGCGGACGGGGTCTCGCGGTTCCTTTATGCGACAGGGTTCTCGGGGCATGGGTTCCTGCAGGGGCCTGCTGTCGGCGAGGTGATCCGCGACCTCTACCTGGGCCGGGAGCCGTTCGTCGACATAACTCCACTGAGCGCCGACCGCTTCCTCTCCACCGTTCGCCCCGAGCGGAACATTGTCTGATGACGGCTCTCCTGACCCGGTCGGACGTCCTGCGTGCGCTCGACGTACCTGCTGTACTCGAGGCGTTGCGTGCCGGGTTCCTCCAGTCGAGTGAGATCGAGCCGCTGCGGATCCGGACCGACCTGCCTGGACCCGGTACGGCGACCGCGCTGCTGCCGGGCCTGATCCCGGGCATCCCGGCGTACACCGTGAAGGTCAACGCCAAGTTCCCCGGGGCCACGCCGGCACTCCGCGGCGTGGTCTGTCTCCACGACCTCGCCGATGGCGCCCTCCTCGCCCTCCTCGACAGCTCCACCATCACCGCGTGGCGCACCGGCCTGGCAGCCGCCCTCGTAACAGATGCCCTGGCTCCAGCAGGACCAGTTGGTGTCATCGGGACCGGAGCTCAGGCTGCGATGACGCTTGCAGGGTTGGTCGCCCTCCGGCAGGTCGACCGCCTCGTTGTGCATGACGTCGTGCCGGAGCGGGCTTCGGATTTCCTTGCCCAGCAAGGGATTCCGGGCGTGGTGGTCAGTAGCCCGCAGGAGGTGGCTGCGGAGGCCGAGGTTGTCGTGCTGGCGACCTGGTCCCGGGAGCCGTTGCTCACCGCGGCCGATGTCCGCCCTGGTTCGCATCTCACGACGTTGGGAGCTGACGAACCCGGAAAGGTGGAGCTGTCCGCCGATTTGCTGACGGCCGCCCGCGTGATCGTCGACGACCGCGCCCTCGCTGCGCAAATGGGCGCCTTGGGCAACGTTGGACTGTCCGCCGATGCGGCCCACGCGACGATCACCGAGGTGCTGACCGGAGCCACCGCCGGCCGCCGATCGGCGGACGAAATCACCGTGTATGCGCCGGTCGGGCTGCCTTGGCAGGACCTCGCGATGGCCTGGCCGGTCTACCAGGCGTCGAAGTGCGACTCCCGGACGGTCGACTTCCTGAGTTAGTTGACGACGGCGCCGGCGGTGAGGTTGATGGCCGTGCCGGTGATAGAGGCTGCCCGGTCAGAGGCTGCGAACGTGGCCACGGCGGCCACGTCAGCGAGGGTCGCGGCGCGGTTCAGCATGGTCTTGGCGGCGGTCTGCTCGGCGATCTCGCGACGGAAGTCCTCCGGGTAGGTGTCCGGGTTCGACTCCGGTACGCCGTTGGTCTGCAGCGTGATCACCCGGATGCCGTGCGGGCCGAGCTCACACGCCAGGCTGCGTCGCAATGCCTCGACAGCACCGAACCCCGCCTGGAACGCTCCGAGGTTCGCCGTCGGGTCGCCGTACCCGCCGAAGGTCAGGATCACGCCGGATCCCTGCTCGACCATGCGCCGGGCGGCCGCGCGGGACGTGAGGTAGAAGGTGCGCAGCATGTTCAGCACCGGCTCCTCGACGTCGGCGAGGGACATGTCGATCAGCGGCGTACCGAAGTACTGCGTGTGACCGATCAGGTTGAACGAGATGTCGATCCGGCCGACCGCGGCGGCGTGGTCGTCGACCGATCGTTCGTCGAGGGCGTCGACGACCGCGATCTCGGTCTTGCCGCCCGCGGCGCGGATCTCGTCCGCGACCCGTTCGAGTCGTTCCGCCGTACGGCCCGCCAGGTGGACGGTCGCGCCCTCGGCGGCGAACGCCTTGGCGACCGCACCGCCGATCGGTCCGGCCGCGCCGTACACGATCGCCTGTTTGCCGTTGAGCATCATGAGTTGGCCTCCTTCGCCAGTTCGGTGACGAGGTCGTCGAGTTGCTGCAGGGAGGCGCGGATGCCGCGCTCCATGCCGCCGTCGACGTACAGGTCGCGGTCCTCGACCGCGAAGAACACGGTGTTCTGCGTCAGGGTGGTGACCCCGTCGGCCTCGTCGAAGGTGATCAGATTCAGGTAGACGGTTCCTGGTGCGTGGTCGAACTCGTACGTCTGCACGATCCGGTCCGGCGTCGGCTCCCCGTGGTACAGCCCGTGGAAGACATAGCCCTTGCCGTCGCCGTCGTAGTGGGTCCACCGCCAGCGACCGCCGTGCTGCGGTTCGAGTTGGTTCACGACCAGCTCGAGCCCGGCCGGACCGAGCCAGCGCTTCACCAGGTCAGGCTCGGTGTACGCACGGAACAGCAGCTCCCGCGGCGCCCGGAACTCCCGGATGATGACGACCTGCGGCATCCCCGGCTCCGCGATGACCTTCACGACTCCTCCCTGAGGTCGTCGAGCAGATCGTCCAGACGGTCGAAGCTCTCTGCCCAGTAGGCGCGGTAGTCCATCAACCAGCCGACGGCCGCGCGGAGCGGTTCGGCCTCGAGGTGACTGAGCCGGGCCGTCGCCCGTTGCGAGCGGCTGATCAGCCCGGCGTGCTCGAGCACCTTCAGGTGTTTGGAGACGGCCGGCTGCGACATGCTGAACGGCGCCGCGAGCTCGGCGACCGTCGCGTCCCCGTGCTTGAGCTGGGTCAGGATCGCCCGGCGGGTCGGGTCGGCGAGCGCCGCGAAGACGCCGGTCAGTCCGTCTTCATAACCAAGTGGTTCCAAAACCATATGGTTAAGAATGGTGTTGATTGCCCCGGCTGTCAACCAGGCGTCTGCTCCCAGTTGGCCGGATCGCACCAGGCCGGGTCGATGCCGCGGTCGATGCAGTACTGCCGGAGGAGTTCTTCCCGCGTCGACGGGCTACTGGTCGGACGCGACGGCTTCGCGGTCGTCGTACTGGTGGTCGTGCGCGTCGGCCTGGGCGTCGGCGTGGTCCGCTCGGTGGTCCTGGTCGCGGTCGGCTTCGGGGTCGGGCGTTGGGTCGACCGCTGGGCCGGTCGGGACGTCGGGGCCTTGCTCGGCACCAGGCTCGTCCGCGGCACCAGCGGCGGCGTGGTCGTCGTCCGCGGTACGGCGGGACTCGTCGAGCTGACCGCCGGACCCGCGGACGGCGATTCCTCGACGAACGTCACGACCGCCGAATCATCCGGTCCACCGAGCTGGCCGATCATGAGCACCG
Source organism: Kribbella soli (assembly GCF_004331345.1). Lineage (GTDB taxonomy): Bacteria > Actinomycetota > Actinomycetes > Propionibacteriales > Kribbellaceae > Kribbella > Kribbella soli. The sequence continues at coordinate 761,876 of NZ_SJJZ01000004.1, forward strand.
CCCAGAGGTTGACCCCGGCGAACACGATCATCGCCGCGGCTGCGGCGTACGCCGCCCTGCGGGACGGCGCGCCGTACCGGCCGATCGGGCCGAGGACCGGCTCACCCTTGCCGTCGACCCAGAATCGCCAGTCCTCCGGAGCCGGCGGCCAGGACGGATCCGGGCGCCAGGTCTTCGGTGGGACCCAGCTGCGCCGGGGCGGGGACGGCCAGCTCGGCGGCACCACGAACCGCTTCAAAGAGAACTCCTCCACTCACCGACGCCGATCCCCCGCACCAGGCCAACGACACAGACCCGGTGCGGGCTACTTGCGGCTTCACCACATCCCGCGTGTCGGCTGGCTTTTTTCGATCAACCCATCACGAGACCGGGATTTAGTCAGGTTAGGCGCGACACCGCCGGATTCCCGGTGACGATCGACCATCTGTACGGCTCGACCACGATCAAGGCCAAACCGCAGCGGGTGGTGACGCTCGGCGGTGGCGACACGGAAGCGGCCATCGCGCTCGGCGTGGTCCCGGTGGCGGGCGCCGACTGGTTCGGCAACACGCAGTTGCCGGCGGTGAAGGCCGGCCACGTCGCGTACTGGGGTGGTGCGCCGGTCATCAGCACCGCGACGCCGAGCGCTGAGTTCTCCAGCGCGATGTCGATCGGCGGACCGCTCGGCATCAAGTACGCACTCCCAAAGCTGGCTCCGATGCTGAAGAACGCCCTGGCCGGGAAGGGTTAACGGCTCTCCTGACTGATGTCGGGTGGCGGGGCGGTGCCGGGCTCGGTGCGATGTGCAAGCTCGACAGGACATGTCTGGTCGCCGGGTAGTGCACCTGAGCGTGAACGCGTCCGCGCGTACACCGTCTCACCGGTGCACTACCTGTCGACCTTGCACATCACACGACAAGCCGAGCCCACACCAACCCGAAAGCCGGGCGGTGCGGCAGGACTGCATCGGGCTGGGGAGCCGGTTAAAGAACCTTGGTGAGGAGGCTGGTCAGGTCCTCGCCGAACGGGCGGTCGGCGTCGATCGGAGGTACGACGGCGTCGACCGCCCGCATCACGCTGTGCAGACCTGCTGGGATCGGGCGTTGGGACAGAGCGAAGGCCTGTCGTACGGCGAGCAGCTCGCACGCGATCGTCTCGCGGGTCAGGCGGATCGCTTCGCCGAGGTTGCCGACCGCTTCCCAGGAGAACGTCTGCACGTCCTCCTGACCGTTGGACGTCTCCGCCGTACTGATTGCCGTGGGCAACGTCAGACGGCGGAGCTGGTGGACGGTCGCGACCGCGCGCTTGTGGACGGCGACCAGGCCGGCTTGCGGGCCTGGTTCGCGGGCGAGCTGGGCGGTGAGGCCGGTGACGGTGGGATCCAGCAGCCGGTGCAGCCGCGCCGCCGAGACCTCGGCCGCGTGCGCCAGTGCGGCTGTCAGGTGATCGCAGTACGCCGCCAGATCGATCCCGTGAAACCCGGCCGTCCCGACGAACTCGCCGTCGAGGTACGCCGGGGAGTCCGTCACGCCGGTGAACGCCCGGTCCACCGCGTCGTCCAACTGCTGCAAGGTCCGCCGAAGATGAGCGTTCACGTGCCCCGCGACCCGGAACGAGACCGGCGCCTGCAAACTCCGCGGCTCCGGCTCGGGACCTGCCAACTCTCGCAGCCTGGCGAACTCAACCCCCAGCACGTCGTCCCCGCGCGCCGCGAGCGGCTGATACGGATCCCGGTTGGCGCCGACGACTGCGATCGCGCCGGCCGCGACGGTGCTGAGCTGATCCGCCAACCGGTGCACTCTGGTTGCGTGGAGCGCGGCTCTGCCGGTCGCGCCGGGGATGCCGGCCAGCAAGGCGATGCCCTCCTTGGGACCGGGCTCCAGGGAGGCGAAGGCATGCGCGAGCGGGATGATCTCGCCTGCGGAACCGGCACCTTCCGCCGGGATGTTCGGCAGCGGGCCGTTGTTGATGAGGGCAACCAACTGGTGGATCAGTTCGACGGAGACGGCTGCGTCGCCGGTGAGGAAGGTTTTCAGGCGGCCGATCAGGACGGCGCGGGCTTCGTCCGGTGGGAGCCAGGGTGGGCCGCCGACCGCTCGACCTAGCAGGAGGTTGCGTTGGTGGACCCGCTGCTCGTCTTCCGTCAGTCGGACCTTGCTCAGGTTGCCCATGCCGGTGTTGACGCCGTACACGGGCCGGCCGGAGCGGAGGGTGTTGAGGGCGGCGGCGCGGATCGCGGCCAAGCGGTCAAGGAGGGCGGGCGCCAGCTCGATCGGGCCTGGGGCGGCCGGATCGAGGTCCGACGGTCCGTGGATCAGCACCGGTTCGCTGGTCGTGCGCGGCGCGGTCATCAGTGGAACCGGAGCATGGTGCCTGCTTCGGCGGCTTCGGCGCGGCGGAGGATCAGGTGGGCGATCGCGACGTCCAGCAGGGACAGGCCGCGGTGCCAGAAGAGGTTGCGTTCGGCAGCGTTCTCGCGGCCGGGTTTGCGGCCCGCGACGATCTCCCCGATCTCGGCGTACAGCGTCTCCGGCGACAGCCGCCCGCTGTCCACGTGCCGGCGCAGCGACCCGAACCGCCCGGACTGCGCCTCCCGCCAATCGTCCACGACCACCTTGTCCATCACGTCGAGCAGATCGAGCTCGACCGCGGAGACCGTCCCGTACGGTACGACGAACGCGCCCGGCCGGACCGCCGCCGTCCGCAGCAGCGGCTCGGGCTCGGTGAGGCGGGTCGCCTCGACCAGTACGTCGGCGCCGTCGAAGGCCTCCTCCGCGGTCGCGCACACGCGGACCGGCGTGGTCAGTTCCGCGGAGAGGTCCACGGCGAACTTCTCCCGGGACTCCGGCCGTCGCGACGTCACCCGGATCTCGTCGAGGTCGAGGAGGTCGTCGAGCATCGTCACGTTCCACCACGCCGTACCACGGGCGCCGGCGTGCGCGAGGATCTTGCTGTCCCGGCGGGCCAGGTGGCGGGCACCGACGGTCGTCATCGCGCCGGTGCGGGCCGCGGTGATCATCGTCGCGTCCAGGATCGCGAGCGGTACGCCGGTGGTCGGGTCGAAGAGGGTTGCCATCGCGAGCTCGCTGGGCAGACCCTTCTGGTAGTTCGGGACGAAGTCGCCGACGACCTTCACGCCGCTGACCCCGTGCTCGCCGAGGCCGTCGAGGTGCCCGCGGAGAATGTTGAAGTGGCCGATCCCGCCGTTGTTCGGCATCAGGTGCATGCGCGGCTCGAAGCTCGTCCGGCCCTCGCCGTGCTCGCGGACCGCGTCCTCCACGGCGTCCACGATCTCCAGCCTGGTGAGCCCCAACCCGTCGATGTCGGGGCCGCTGAGGAAGCGCAGCCAGATCCCGTCCGTCACGTGGCTCCTTCGGTTGCCGTCGGTCGATACTTTAGTTTCAGGCCGTCACGCTACGTTCGGGACATGGGGCCTACGACTGCGGATCGCACGGTGATCGGCCACTCCGCCGCGGACAAGACGTTGCTGTTCGGCGGGTTGCCGCTGGCCGGGCTGGTCCTCGGGTTCTTCCTGCCACGGATCGCCGACTGGGCGGCCGGGCGGCAATGGGTGCCGTTCCAGGGTCCGCTGAAGCTGATCGCCGCGTGGGACAGCTGGTGGGTCGTGGTGATCTGCGTGGTCGTCGGGCTCGTGGCCGGCGTACTGCTCGCCGGAATGGCGCTCGACGACACCTTGAAGGTGACGATCACCAGCCAGTCGGTCGAGTTCCTGAAGAACCAGAAGACCGTGACGGTGCCGCGCGTGAAGGTGGCGGTGGCGTTCCTGGACGGGAAGGAGATCGTCCTCCAGGACGCGGCGTCCCGCGAGCTGGCGCGGGAGAGGCACGACCAGCTGAAGTCCGAGGCGAGGCGGATCCCGGCGGCCTTCCGTGCCCACGGCTACCCGTGGTCGGACTCCGGCGACCCGCACGAGTCCGAGTTCCGGCGCTGGGTCGAGGCTGACCCGGACCTCTCGCCCGCGGCCAACGCGCTCCTCAGGGCCCGCTCCAAGGCCTTCGACCAGGGCGACAAGGGCAAGGCCGACCTGCGGGAGCTCCGCACCGACCTGGCCAACCTCGGCTACAGCGTCAAGGACAAGGACAAGACGCAGTACTGGCGGTCAACGGCCTAAGCGCCGAGCAGGTGGATGACTGCTTGGGCGTACGCCTGTTCGGCGTCGTCGGAGGTGTGGGTGCTGTTGGTGAGGGTGACTCGGTAGCCGTCGGGGGTGGCTTCGAGGGACTGGAAGTGCGAGCCGAGGAGAGCGCGGAGCTGCTCCTCGCGCGGGAGCCAGATGACCTCGCGTTGCTCGATGCTGTCCAGGGCCCACTCGGTGGTGCCGTTGAAGCCGATCACCTTGCTGCCCTGGTAGTCGTGCACCTCGACGGTCATGTCGCTCACCACGAACACGTCGTCGTCCATGTCCCGGTCCGGTACGGCGAAACGATCCCCGGCCGCCGGTGTCCACAGCACCCCGGCCTTGCGCAGTCGTCCGGCCTGCTCCATCGTGATCACCCCTCCATCCTCCCCACGGCACGCAAACCCCGCAGGTCCACGCGAGCCGCGACCACCGAGATGCGGCTCGCGTGGAGGATGCGGAGTCAGCGGCCGAGGGCGGTGCGGAGCTCCTCGGCACGGTGTGCGATGCGGTCGCGGCACTCCGTGGTGAGCGGCAGGTCGATCAGCGCGGCCGCCTGCAGGTGGCTGAGGCCGAAGTCCGCGCGCAGACGTCGTACGGCGGTCGAACGGTCCGCGGATGCCCGCAGTACCGCTGCCACCTCGTCACGGCGCTCGAACGCGGCCAGGATGCCGTCGTAGATCTCCAGCTGCGTATGCGCGGAGCGATCCGGCTCCGTCGTCGTCCGCGCGGCCCTGTCACTGGCGCTGTCGCTGGTCCGGATCACCTGGCGCCACAGGGCGGGTACGGCGAGCCGGGCGCGGGTGTAGCGCCGGGTGAGGGGCTGTGCGTAGGTCATGGTCATCTCGGTTCCCCCTTGTGATCAATCTGCCTTGGCCACCGCGTGCGGTTCTCGCGGCGGGCACTTCTTGCCGGGCGTTGTGAGCGCCTCGAAGTGCCAGGGTTCGTTGTCGTACCGGCGGCACACGCCGTACCGCCAGCCGTTCTTGTTCAGCCACGTCATGGCGGCCGCCGGACCGATGTCCACGGCCTTGCCCTGCACGTGAGCGGAGTACTTCGGCGGCAGCACCCAGCGCGTCGCCAGCTTGTACGACCCGTACCTCTTGATCGCGTCGTTCAGCAGCCGCTGCTGCTTCGCCGCGCTGCGCCGGCCGGAGGTGATGCTGATCTTGACCCCGTCGGCCTTCGCGGCCGCGATCGCCTTCGTCAGCCGTGACTTCAGCTTCGGCGAGAGCCCGTCGATGCTCTCCTCACGCGACACCGGTGTCGGCTTCTTCGTCGGCTTCTTGGAGGGCGTCGTAGCGGTCTTCGGCGGTGCAGTCGGAGTCGACCGCGTCGTACGGCGGGACGGCGTGGGGGTCACCAGCTTCGTGGTGGTGGGCGGTGCGCCGATCGCGGGCGCGCCGACAGTCGACACCACCGGCTCCTTGTCCGCGCCCAGGCCGAGCACCTCGCCGACCTGCGCGTGCCACAGCAGCAGCGCTCCGACGACGGCACCGACCCCGACCACACCGATCACGGACAGCAACCGCGTCCGCCCCGCACTGTTCGGGCGCGGCGGCAGGTCGTTGCTCATGGGGTACAGCCTCTCGGATCCGGGTGTGGCGGCACATCGGTCCCAGGGACCGTTCTCACGTCCCATCTGTAGCCCCTGAGTATCAGTTCGGACGCTGAGCCTCCTCCAAAAGTTGGAGAGACCGCCCCTCCGGGCAGATGAAGCTTTAGCAAACACGGGCTGACTACGCTGGGCGACATGATGAGTGTCTGGCGCCGATTGTCGCAGGGGCAGCAGGACTTGCTGCGCGCCGCGGTCATCGGGCTGGTCTGGTTCGCCGTGCTGAACCTCATCAACGGCACCGGTCTGCGCCCGCACAACCCGGCCGTCTCTGTCGTCACGGGCGTCTTCCTGGTCGCCACGGTCGCCCTCGTCCGGCGGATCCCGCGCACGATGCTCCTCGTCGTCTCGGTGCTATATCCGTTCCTGTACGCCGCGGCCGGTACCGGCCTGGCGGCGCAGCTCGGTCTCACGATGTTCGGTCAGCCCGAGATCAGCGACGCGGCGCTGCAGTCGGAGATCCACCTGGTCCCGCTGCTCGTCGTCGGGTACCTGGCGGCGTCGGCCGGCGTACGGCGGTTCATCTGCCTGTTCTTCACGATGGGCAGCCTGGCCGGGTTGATGATCGGGCTGCCGGCCGTGGTCGCGATCGTCCTCAGCCATGTCAACCGCGACATCCTGCGCGGCGATCGGTACCAGAGCCTCCCGCGGGACGTGCCGAGCCTGTACTCGTACATCGACGTGTCACTGTTCGTGTTCGCGGAGGCACTGATCTGCGGGATGGTGCTGCTCGGCGCGGACGCGCGCCGGCGCCGGAAGTCGGTGGCCCTGCTCGAGCAGCGGAACGCCGAACTGGTCCGGCTGCGCGCGGTCGAGGCGGAGCGGGCTGCGGTGGCGGAGCGGACCCGGATCGCCCGCGACCTGCACGACGTGATCTCGCACCACGTCAGCGCGGTCGTGATCCGGGCTCAAGCGGCGGACCGGGTGGCCGACGAGCGACCCGAAGTACTGCGGGAGGCGATCCGCTGGATCATTGCCAGCGGCAAGGAAGCGCTGACCGCGATGCGGGAGACCGTCCGCGTGCTGAACACCGCGTCGCCGCAGATCGCCGGCGACACCGGGTCGGGCGGCGGCACCGCGCCGGTGCCGGACCTGGCCGACGTGGCGCGGATGGGTGAGCGGCTGAAGGCGGTCGGGATCGACGTGACGATGGACCTGCCGCCACGACAGCGGCAGCTCACGTCGGCGACCGACCTGACCGCGGTGCGGATCATCCAGGAGGCGCTGACGAATGTGATGGTGCACGCCAAGGCGAGCGCAGCGCGGGTGACCTGGCAGAGTGGACCGCAGGGCGAGCTGCTGACCATCGACGACAACGGGAACGGCGGGCCGCCGCCGGTGAACGTGCTGGAGACGGCGCGCCGCAAGGAAAGCGGCCGCGGCAACGGACTGATCGGGATGCGGGAACGGGCCACAGCGGTCGGCGGCACCCTCGCCGTCGCGGCCGGCCCCCTGGGTGGATGGAGAGTGCAGGCATGGCTGCCGCCGCAGAAGTGAGCGAGCCGATCCGGATCCTGGTCGCCGACGACCAGGGTGTGATCCGGATGGGCCTGGCGATGATCCTGGACCACGAGCCGGACCTGACCACGGTCGCGCAGGCCGAGAACGGCGAGGAGGCGCTCCGGCTGATCGAGCAGCACGACCCGGACGTCGTCCTGATGGACATCCGGATGCCTGTGATGGACGGTCTGGTCGCCACCGAGCGGATCACGACCGCCAACCGGGAGGCCGGCCGGGCGCGTCCCGCCGTACTGGTGCTGACGACGTTCGACGACGAGGCGTACGTGCTGGCCGCCGTCCGCGCGGGAGCGTCCGGGTTCCTGCTGAAGGACACCGATCCCGATCTCCTGGTTTCCGCCGTACGGGCGGTTCACCGCGGCGACTCGCTCGTCGATCCGGCCTCGACCCGCGTGCTGCTCGAGCGCTGCATGGAACTGGAGCGTCAGGTCGACGGCGGTACGGCGATCAGCACGCCGGCGCAACCGGATGCGCGCTGGGCCGGGCTGCTGTCCCACCTGAGCGAACGGGAGCGGGAGATCCTGGTCTGGATGGCCCGTGGGCTGTCCAACCGGGACCTCGCGACCAAGCTGTTCGTCAGCGAGACCACGGTCAAGACCCATGTGAGCTCGGTGCTGTCGAAGCTCGGCCTGTCCAGCCGGGTCCAGGCCGTCGTGGTCGCCTACGAGGCCGGAGTGGTCCGGCCGGGCGAAGCGGACGTGCGCTGGGATTCCTAGGTAAACAGCCAGACTCCGACCGCCACAACGGCAAGCAGAATTACAACGGTCACGGCTTGGCTCAGCACCGACGCCTTCTGGCGCCGGGGTAGGAAGTCCCCAGTCATGCTTCCAGAGTTGCTCGCGAAACCGCGCCACCCATCGGCCGTCAGGATGGTTCTGGTCTACTACCTGAGGATGAGCTGGTTGCCGGTGGCCCCTGCCTTTGTCGATTGCCTCATTCGCCGAAGTATTCCCTCCGGACCTTCTTCGGGACGCACAGCGCCCAGGCGTCGAGGATCAGCTCGCGAAGTTCGTCGTACTCGACGGCTGCGAGGTTGAGCTCGATCCACTGGAAGCGCTCGTCAGACGGGCGCGGCGGGAGGAACTTGTCCGGCTCGGCGGCGAGGGCGGCGGCGCGTTCCTCGCGCGGGAAGCCGAGGCCGATGGTCTGCTCGTCGGCCGCGACCGCGAGATACACGATCTGGCCGACGCGGAACTTGATCCGGTCCCGGACCAGTACCTCGTAGCTGCGCGGGAGGTCCGCGGTGATTTCGCGGATATCGGTGAGATCGACCACCTTCCCACGATAGAACGCCATCACTGACACCTCTTGTCAGTATTTACGTCGCTACGGTAGTTGAATGCCTGCCAACGTGAGCGCGGTCGAGGGAGCCGAGGTGGTGTTCCGCCTCGATGACCCCACCCATGCGTTCGCCGGCGTCCGGCTGTGGCAGGAGCTGGGCCTCGCGGCTGAGCTGCTCGAGTTCAAGCCGGTCGACTACGGCTGGGAGCTGCGGTTGCCACGGCCGTCGGTGCACCGGATGGAGTACCTGTTCGACATCGCCAACCTCGGCACACGGATCGATCCGACCAACCCGCGGGCGGTCGGCGGAGCCTTCGGGCAGCATTCCTGGCTGCCGTTGCCGGGGTACGTCGAGCCCGCCTGGCTCACCGTGCAGCCAATCCCGTCAACGCTGACCCCGGTGACCGTCGAGTCCCCGCTCGGGCAGGTCCACGTACAGGTCTGGGCGCCGGAAGGCATCGCTCCGGCGTTCGAGTTGCCGCTGCTGCTCGCTCACGACGGTCCCGAGTTCGCCGCGTACGCCGGTCTGGCGCAGTACGCCGGCGCGATGGTCGCCGGGTCCGCGCTGCCGCCGTTCCGGCTGGCGCTGATCGAGCCGACCTCCCGCAACCTGTGGTACGCCGCGAATCCGCAGTACGCCTCCGCGCTCACGCAGTACGTGCTGCCGGCCGTGCAGGCGCAGTACAGGAGCCGGCGGCCGGTGATGATGGGGGCGAGTCTGGGGGCGCTCGCGGCGCTGCACGCGGAGTGGAGCTTCCCGGGGACGTTCGCCGGGCTGTTCCTGCAGTCCGGGTCGTTCTTCACGCCGGAGACCGATCCGCAGGAGGCGAAGTTCGAGTTCTACGCCGAGGTGACCGGGTTCGTCGCGCAGGTGCTGGCGGCAACCACGGCGCCGAGTACGCCGGCGGTCGGCATCACCGCGGGGACGACCGAGGAGAACGTGCACAACAACCGGGTGATGGCGGCGCGGCTCGCGGAACTCGGGCTGGATGTGACCCTCGACGAAACTCCCGACATGCACAACTTCACAGCATGGCGGGATGTACTGGATCCTGAGCTGACGGAGCTACTGCGACGGACCTGGGGTGGGGCTGATGGAACGGGAGCAGGTCGAGTTGGAGGCACCGGGGCTTGACCGCCGCGGAACGCTGATCCGGTACGGTCATTTCGGCCGCCCGGTGCTGGTCTTCCCGAGCGAGCAGGGACGCGCCTGGGACTACGAGAACAACGGCATGGTCGACGCGGTCGCAGACCTGATCGAGGACGGCCGGGTCAAGCTGTACTGCGTCGACTCCTACGACCACGTGAGCTGGTCGGACCGCAGCATCCAGCTCGAGGACCGGGCCCGCCGGCACGAGCTGTACGAGTCCTGGATCCTGAACCAGGTGGTGCCGACGATCGGGTCGGACTCGCCGGGGGTCGGCGACATCATCACGACCGGCTGCAGCCTCGGGGCGTTCCACGCGCTGAACTTCGCGTTCAAGCGGGCCGACCTGTTCCCGGTCGCCATCTGCCAGTCGGGCAACTACGACGCGACCAGCTGGCACCCGTGGGGCGAGCGCGGCGACGCGACGTACTTCAACAACCCGGCCGACTACCTGCCCGGTCTGTCCGGCGACCATCTCGACTGGTTACGCCGCAGGCTGTTCATCGTGCTCACCGTGGGTCAGGGTGACTGGGAGACCAACCCGACCGGCTCGCTGCCGTCCGCTCGCGCGACCGCCGCCCTGCTGGAGGAGAAGGGCATCCCGCATGAGCTGGACATGTGGGGGTACGACGTCGCCCACGACTGGCCGTGGTGGCGCCGGCAGCTCGCCCACCACCTACCGCGGTTCTGTTAGGCGGACTGCCACGCAGGCAGAACCCGGCCAAAGACCGCTTTTGCCCACTCCGGAGTAGGTTCTGTCTGCGTGGCCGTCCGGTCTACCCTCAAACCACGCCGACGTTCGGAGGATCACCGTGACCGACCGCACTCGTCATCTGATCGGGTTGTTGCTGGGCGCCGAGGAGGACTGGCCGCAGGCGTTCGAGTCGTTGCTGCAGCGGGTCGGTCCCGTGACGATCGACGGGCACGAGCACGAGTTCGGGTCCCGGCGCCTCACCATCGAGCCGTTCGACCTGAACGACCCGGTGCGCGTCGGGCTGGTGATCGACCGGCTCGCGTACTGGTACTACCACCCGCGCGAGTGGCTGAAGAAGGCCGCGCTCATGAACGGGACGTACCTGCTGAACTCCCCGTTCACGTTCCAGGCCATGGAGAAGCATTCGGCGTACTGCGCGATGCTCCGGCTCGGCCTGAAGATCCCGCGGACCGTGCTGGTGCCGTACAAGAACCCGCTCGACAACGTGCGCTGGGCGTACACGTCGGCGACGTACAACCGGCCGTTCGACCTGGACGCGATCGCCGACGACCTCGGGTACCCGCTCTACATGAAGCCGTTCGACGGCGGCGGCTGGCGGGGCGTCTCCCGGATCAACAACCAGGACGACCTGCACCGCGCGTACGACGAGTCCGGCGAGATGCTGATGCATCTGCAGGCCACGGTCGAGTACGACAAGTTCGCCCGGGCGCTGTCGATCGGCGCCGAGACCATGGTGATGGACTTCCGCCCGGACGAGCCGATGCACAACCGGTACGCCGTCTCGCACGACTTCCTCAGCCCGGCCGCCGGCCACGAGGCGGTCGCGATCAGCCGGATCGTGAACGCGTTCTTCGGCTGGGAGTTCAACTCCTGCGAGATGCTGGTCAAGGGCAACTCGGTACACCCGATCGACTACGCCAACGCCTGCCCGGACGTCGCGGTCACGTCATTGCACTACTACTTCCCGTGGGCGCTGAGTGCGCTGGTGAAGTGGTCGGTCTTCTGCCTGGCGACCGGCCGCCGTTCGTCGGTGGACCTGCACACCGAGCGGTACTTCGAGATCGCGGACGACTCGTCTTTGGACTACGACGCCAAGCTGAACGCGTACCTGGCCCTCGCGGACGAGCACTTCGAAACCACGAAGTACCACGAGTGGTGCGCCGCCCACCTGGGCGATTTCGACCTGCGAGTCCGGGACTGGGTAGCCGGCCCCGACTTCGCCCGCATACTCCAGGAGACCGTCGCCGCGACGTACCCGCCGCACGAACAGGACAAGTTCATGGCCCACTTCAAGGGCCTCACCGACCACTGGGTAGCCGATCAGGCAGGCTAGAGGCGTGCGTGACGCGGATGTGCCGACCTGGTGGCGGCGGCTCGGGCTGGACGGTCTGGTGGATGTGCATGTGCATTTTCTGCCGGACCGGGTGATGAACGCGGTCTGGGCGTACTTCGACCAGGCCTCCGAGCATTACGGGACCGAGTGGCCGATCGCGTACCGGACGTCGGTCGAGGAGCGGCTGAAGACACTGGATTCGTTGGGCGTGCGCGCGTTTCCGGCGCTGGTCTACCCGCACAAGCCGGGGATGGCTGCCTCGTTGAACGCGTGGGCGCGGGACTTCGCTGCTGTGACACCAGGCTGCGTCTCCAGTGGGACGTTCTTTCCCGAGCCCGGTGCGGCCTCGTATGTTCGCGAGGCTTTGGAGTGGGGGACGCGGATCTTCAAGGTGCATGTTCAGGTCGGTGACTACGATCCGCGTTCCGGCGAGCTCGACGACGTGTGGGGCCAGTTGGCGGAGGCCGGCGTACCTGTGGTCGTCCATTGCGGTTCCGGCCCGATCCCCGGACGGCACACCGGTCCCGGGCCGATGGGCGAGGTACTGCGACGGCATCCCCAGTTGACCGCGGTCATCGCCCACCTCGGAATGCCGGAGTACGCCGAGCATCTCGCGCTCACGTCGTACCCGAACGTGCATCTCGACACGACGATGGCGCTGACACCCTTCACTGAGTCCTTGATGCCGTTCCCCCGCGACCTCGTGCCCCGCCTGGCCGACCTCCAGGACCGCATCGTCCTGGGCTCCGACTTCCCCAACATCCCCTACGAGTACGCCGTCCAGCTCACATCGCTGGAGTCGCTGGAACTGGGCGACGACTGGCTACGCGCGGTCTGCCACGAGAACGGCGCCCGGCTACTCGGTCTGTGATTTGTTGCCTTTAGCAAGATCCACAAGACGTTGGGGGTGTGGATAACAGAATCCCTTGGAAACAAGGGGTTGTGGCTTTGGAAACTGTCGGTGGGGATGTCTAGGCTTTGATGCATGGACAGGCCGCCTGAGTTGATGAGCGACGCCGAGCTGGTGCGCGCTCTCGACCAGGCCGACGCCGATCTGGCCCGCATCGAGACCCGCCGGCTGCGGATCGTGGCGGCAATGGACAAGTCCGGCTACGCCGAACAGGCCGGCGCCCGCGACATGGTCCAGTACCTGGAATTCCGGTACCGCCTCGACCACTCCCGCGCCTACCGCGACGTCCGCCTGGCCCGCGCCCTGCCGAAGTATGCGGCGGTCACCGCCGCCCTCCCCGGTTTCGTCGACATCCCGGAGATGCCCGAGGCTGGATCGGATCCCGAGGCCGGTGCCCTGGTGCCTGAGGTGGTGTTGCGGCCGGCGCAAGCCGAAGCGATCGTGACCGCCCTGGAGAAAGTCCCGACGACGGTACCGGTCGCCGACCTCGAGTTCGCCGAACAAGAACTGGTCCGCCTCGCCCGCCACCTGGCACCGATCGACCTGCGCAAGGCCGCCGACCAGTCTCGCGACATCCTCGACACCGACGGCCCCGAACCCGAAGAACACAAGGCGGCCGCCCGCGAAACCCTCACCCTCACCACCGCCGACCGCGGCGTCAAATTCAAGGGCTACCTCGCCAACGAGAACGCCGAACTCCTCCGCACCATGATCGTCGCCGGCGCCCGCCCCCACAAAACCCTCGACGGCGACCCCGACCCCCGCTCCCGCGAAAAGCGCCAAGCCGACGCCCTCACCACCACGTTGACCCTCGCCGCCACCGCCCTCGACGCAGGCACCCCCTCACCCACCATCCCCCGACCCACCAACACACCAACCAACCCCACCCAGCCAGGCTCCACGGAGACGGGTTCCACGCGGACTGGCTCCACGACGGCCGATTCAACGGAGACAGGTTCCACGGAGACAGGTTCCACGGCGAGTGGTTCCACGGCTGGCTCGACGGAGACTGGTTCCACGGTGGAAACAACCGCCGACGCGGTGAGCGGCTCGGATGGTGCTGCGGACGGTGCGGCGGTAGCCGACCAACAACCTGATGTGGCTGCTGGCGTGGTGGGTGGTGACGTAGTGCCTGGGTTCGGGGCGAAGGCGAACCTGACCGTGACGATCGACCTGGAAGACCTGAAGGCAGCCACCGCCGACGCGATCGGACAGACCGTCTACGGCAACGGACTGTCCGCAGCCACGATCCGCCGCCTGGCTTGCGATGCGAAGGTCATCCCGATCGTGCTCGGCTCGAACTCCGAACCGCTGGATGTCGGCCGCTGTGAGCGGCTGGTCACCCGGGCGATGCGCCGCGCCCTGAACACCCGCGACCGCGGCTGTGTCGTGTGCGGAGCCCCGCCGATCATGTGCGACGCGCACCACCTGATCTCCTGGATCGACGGCGGCGAAACCAAGACCTCCAACCTGGCGCTGCTGTGCCGCCGCCACCACACCGACCTGCACCAGGGCCACTGGACCGTCACCATCACCAACGGCGAAGTCCAGGTAACCAGGCCTGCCTGGGCCGACCCACCACCCCGCCGTCCACACAAACCACCGGACGACACACCCCGGACACACGAGCCGCCGGGTGAACACCCCACGCCCTCAGATCAGTCGGACGGCGGACTCACGCCCACCGGCAACCCAAGGTCCCAAATCTCAACCCCAGCAGACGATCCGTGGGGTGGGACCGACCTGCCCGCGGCCGGCGCACCGGGTGTGAGACCGAGCCGCTGGCAGGCTGACGAGCTGACGCGCGCGGAAGCGGCCCGGTTCGCGGTGTGGGGTGAGCGTGCCACGAACGAGTCCGGCGCCGGCCCGCCATCCTTCGCCACAATCTGACCCTACCGCGTCCACCGCAATCCTCGAGCCCACCGGACGGCTGGCGCGGTGGACCTGCTGGACCGGGGAGCCACACCGCGCCCTGGGGCGGCGCGGCGTGTTACGGCGTACGGGTCAGGCCCAGGGCTGCCGGGCTTTGGTGCTGGCGGGCGCGGATCTTTGCGGGGTCGTTCTGTTCGGGCGCCTTGAGCACAGTGAGTTCGAGTGGGTTTGAAGGCGATGGATGTACGAGGGCCGTTCAACATCCGAGATCGGAGCTCTCGGCAACAATCGGATGGTCGATCCGTGGGGCGGCCGTCCGGCGGACGGCACCTTTGGGGTGAAGGAGAACGGCTATCGGGAGGGGGTGATGTCTCCGACCAGCCATAGCGTGCCGCCGGTTGCGCAGTCGCGGCCTGTCCAGGTGTCCTTGAAGCGGTCGACACCACCACCGCCGATGTAGAGGGGGGTACCGGACTTCGCGATGACCTTGTTCGTGCGGTCGAGGATCTCGAATGACTGTGCATCTCCCCGGACGGTGTACCCACGGGGCCACACGAGCGTGACCCCGGACTGACCCGAACTCGCCCGCACGCACCCGCTTGCGTCGACGGTCAACGTGGCTCGGAGGGCCGCCTCCATCCCACTGGGGTTGTCCAGGTCAGACCGGGCGAGTCGAGGCGGGAGGGCGGCTGTGGACGGTCCACTTGCTGTCGGCGGGTGTTCGCCGCCGGGGCGGACGGCCCACGTGGTCCCCGCGAGCACCACCGCGGCGGCCAACGCGACACCTCCGACCGCGAGTCGTCTGCTGCGGATCCGGCGGCGCTGGATGTGTTCGGCGATCGCGTCCTCAGCGAGGTCAACGATGTCGCTGCCCTCGGCAGCCGTGACCTGGAGCATTTCTCGTAGATCGTTGGCAGTCATTGCGTGCTCTCCTCCGTGATGCCGAGCTGCACGGCGAGCTTCGCCCTTGCGTCGGCCAGGTGTCGTTTCACGGTGCCCTCGGCGCAGCCGAGCTCGTCGGCGATCTCGGCGACGGTCAGGTCTTCGTAGTAGCGCAGAACAACACACGCCCGCTGCCTCGGCGAAAGGGTCGCCAGCCCTCTCCGGACCTCGTCCGCCACCGCGACGCGGTCGTCGTCGTGGTGAGGTACGTCGACCAGTAGATGGCGGGTCGCGTTCCACCGCTTGAGTCGCCGGCGGCTGTCGACGTACTGGTTCAGCATCGCGCGCCGGACATACGCCTCGAGTTGGTCGATGTCCTCGCCGATCCGGCGGCGGCCGAACACCCGCGTGAGCGCTTCCTGGACCAGGTCGGCAGCGGTCGTTGGGTCACCGGTCAACAGATAGGCGTAGCTACGAAGCGCGCCGCCGCGCGTAGCCAGCAACGTCCGGAACGCACGCTCCCAGTCAGCCACCACACCACCCGTCCCCTCACCCACCTAGACGAACAACCGGGCCGCGCCGTTGGGGTCCTCCAGAACAATTTCCAGAACAATCCGGCTGCGGAACGACGTGCCTCGGCCTGGGTTCTCGGATCGAGTTCCACGGTCTCGCGCTGTCACCGCTGCGCGGCGCTGTTCCCGGAGTTCAGGCTTTGCAGGGGCCGCCGAGGGGTGAGCAGCAGCCTTTGCCTTGCCAGGCTTCGATGCCTTCGCGGATCGCGACGGCGGCGATGATCAGGCCGGCGATCGGGTCGGCCCAGGACCAGCCGAGGGTGGCGTTCAGGACGAGGCCGACGAGGAGCACCGCGGACAGGTAGGTGCACAGGAGCGTCTGCGTCGAGTCCGCGACGACGGCATTCGATCCCAGCGCCTTTCCGGTACGGCGTTGCGCCCAGGAGAGGAACGGCATCACGATCAGCGACGCTACGGCCAGACCGATTCCGACCGGCGAGGTCTCGGGATCGGCTCCGATCACCAGGGTGCGGATCGACTCGAAGCCGACGTACGCCGCTAGCGCGAAGAACGAGAACGCCAGCAATCGAAGGGCTTGGCGTTCGCGGGACTCGGGCAATGGGTGGCGGAACTGCCAGAGGATGATCAGGCCGCTGGAGACCTCGACGACCGAGTCCAGGCCGAATCCGACCAGGGCGACTGAGCCCGCGATCAAGCCGGACGTGATTGCGACGATTGCCTCAACCACGTTGTACGCAACGGATGCGCCGGCCAGCAGCTGCGCACGCTTCCCCAACCGGCGGCGCTCAGCAGGATCCACCACCCAAGAGGACCCCGCCGACCCGAGCTGCAGAGGTTCAGCCATGGCTCGACTCCGGTTCTGTGGGGGCCTCGTGTGCCAGGCCGTAGTTTGGGCAGAGGGCGACGGCGTCGCCGGTTAGGCCGAGGAGGCGTTCGGCGGCCGACAGCAGGTCCATCGTTGCCTCGGGGTGCGACAGGCTGAACATCGACGCCCGCCCCTGGGGGCGCGACTCGACCAGCCCGCAGTCGCGCAGACACGCGAGGTGCTTGGAGACCGTCGACTGCGCCAGACCGAGGTGTTCGGTCAGGTCGACGACCCGGTGCTCCCCCAACGCCAGGTGCCGCACGATCGCCAACCGCGACGCATCACTGAACCCGTGAAACAAACAGCCGGCCACCGCCAACGCAGCCGTCTCGTCAACCGCAATCTGACTCATCGCCATTCGGCGATGTTATCGCGCCCGAGCGGTTCTGGGAAGACGAGCGGTTCTGGACAGACGCGTCCGAGCGAGGACGTAGGCCGTCGGCGTAGCGCCGTTGTATCTGAGCAGACGCTGACGCACGACCTTCAAAGCGCGCTGCCGCTCGATCACGCCCTGCAGCAGGCGCTTGTCCTCGGTGAGGAGGACGGCGCGACCGTCGGCGGTGAGGACTCGATCGATCTCGTCCAGTACGGCGGGATAGAGGGTGCGGTTGGCGCGATGACTACCGACCTGCTTGCCGAACGGGAGATTCGCGACAACCCGATCCACACTCCTGCCAGCGATCGGCAGCAACTCGGCCACACCCCGGACAAACGACAACGAGCCGCCGACGGAGTTCGCGGTGGCCAGAGTAAGAGCGGTCGCGTTGTGGTCGAGGCCGAGGAGACGGGTGGTGGGGTGGCTGCGTCGTACCGACAGCAGGATCGTGCCCGTACCGCAGAACGGATCCACGACGCGCTGCCCCGGCTGGATCTTCGCCAACCGGACCAGTACCTCGGCGACGATCAGGTTGGTTGACCACGGCAACCGTTCCAGGCGGCCGAACCGCCGCGTCCACGACAACGGACCGAACTCCGCGATCCACCCGCCGGCGGACGGGACGAGGTTGACGTCCCAGTCACCCGGCCGGTTCACCCAGCCGAATCGTTGCTCGGTCGCGTCGATCATCTCCCGTCGCTGGGCCGGATCGGCCGTCCCGACCCGAAAGCGGACAGGGAGCGGAAGGCTGCTGAGAGCTCCGGTTCGCAGCGATTGATCGAGGTCACGTACGGCGACTGTCGAGTAGAGACCACAGGCGGCGAGTTCGTCGAGCGATCCGTCGAGCGTGCACTCGACAGTGTCGACGGACGGTTGACGGATCGAGTGGATCGACGCCATCGCCCGGAGCTCCTCAACGAGGAGATCGGCGGCGCCATCGATGGTGCGCAGGACAAGGTGATCGGTGATGCAGGGCATGACCATGCCGGACAAGAAGGCTCCTGAAGGCTCGCGATCGACAGAACAGTCGAAGCGCGGCGCAGGCACGCCACATCGAGCCGACCCCGTCCAGGGCCCGCCACGACGTACCTACACCTTCAGAAACGCTGCATCGGGCGACACCTTAGGGCGTTCCGGCGTACCAACTCACCTGCTTTTACGATGCGGGGGTGAAGCACATCGTGGAGGAGCGGTCGGCGGAGGACGCTGAGCTGGGTGAGCTGCTGGCGGCGGCCTTCGGCGAGCTGGTTGCGAAGTACGGGGTCGAGGGACGGTCGCAGGTCAAGGACGGTGCGCGGTACTTCGTGGTGCTCGACGACGCGCGGCGTGCCGTCGGGTGCGGCGCCGTACAGGCGTTCGAGCCGGACAGCGAGCATCACGGCGACGGCGAGGTGAAGCGGATGTACGTCGCCCCGGCCGCACGTGGGCGGGGATACGCGCGTGCGCTGCTGGCCGGTCTGGAAGGGGCAGCTCGCACAGCCGGCCACCCCACCCTTCGGTTGTCCACAGGTGCGCTGCAGCCCGAGGCGATCGCCCTGTACGAGTCGAGCGGATACGCACTGACAGCACCCTGGGGAAAGTACGTCGATCAGCCCGGAACACGCTGCTACGCAAAGGGAATTCCGGTAGAATTCACTGGTGACGGGACCTCGCATTTTCACGGTTGACCAGTTGCTCGACGTTCTCGATCAGGTGGTGAGTGCGAGTGGGCGAGGGGACCGCTCCAGCACCTCCGCCGCGGAGTACTGGACCGGCTTGCTGACCACACCCGGGCATCCGCTGACCACCCAACTCCCGGACGAACCGCTGGTCGACTGGTACGAGCGAGGTCTGCTCGGGGAGCTCGAGAACGCGCGCGTTCTCGACGTCGGCTGCGGCGCGGCCCGCAACACCAGGTGGTTCGCCGAGCAGGGCGCGACCGTCGACGGGATCGATCTCGCTGCAGACCTCCTCGACACGCTACGGCCGACGATGCCCGCCGCGGTCACGTTGACAGCGGTCGACGTACTGCGTGATCCGCTGCCGGCCGGTGCGTACGACGTGGTGTACGACTCCGGGTGCTTTCACCACATCGCCCCGCACCGCCGGATCACGTACCTGCAGCGCGTCCTGCCGCTCGTGCGCCCCGGCGGGCGGTTCGGGATCGTCGCGTTCGCCGCCGAGCGGATGGAGACGCCCAGCGACCTCGACGTGGTCACGACCGGAGACACGTACGGCGGTATGACGTTCTCCCTCGAGGACCTCCGCACGATCTTCGGCGCCCTCACTCCCCTCGAGCTCCGCGCCGTACACCCGGACCGCGAAGGCACCTTCGCCCCCGACTTCCTCAACGCCGCCCTCTTCAGTCATCCCTGAGGGGCCCATTTCCAGTCGGTGGAACTGGGCATTGCTGGGGTCATTCCAACGTTGTAAAGTGCTCCTGTCCCGCCACCGATCAAGCAACACGGGAGACAACATGTCGCAGCCTCGTGCGGAGTACCCGCGTCCGCAGTTCGTTCGGCCCGAGTGGGTGAATCTGAACGGCGAGTGGCAGTTCGAGATCGACCGGTCGGACTCCGGGCTGGAGCGCGGCCTGCGTGAACGCGAGCTGACGCAGCGCATCGTCGTACCGTTCGCACCGGAGACCGAGCTGTCCGGGATCGAGGACGTCGACTTCATGGAGGCGGTCTGGTACCGCACCACCGTCACGATCCCCGCGGAGTGGGACGGCAAGGACGCCGTACTGCACTTCCAGGCCGTCGACCACGACACCACCGTCTGGGTGAACGGCGAAGAGGTGGTCCGGCACCGCGGCGGATTCACCCCGTTCAGCGCCAACCTGCACCACGTCGCCAGGCCCGGCGAGGAGGCGACCATCGTCGTCCGCGCCCGCGACACGCACCGCGGTCCGCAGGCGCGCGGCAAGCAGAGCCAGCTGTACTTCAACCACAGCTGCCTCTACACCCGCACCACCGGCATCTGGCAGACCGTCTGGCTCGAAGCGGTCCCCACGGTGCACCTGAAGCGGCCCCGGATCACCCCGGACGTCGCGGGCTCCAGCTTCCACCTCGAGGTACCGGTCTCGGCCAACAAGGCCGGCTACACCATCAAGGCCGCCCTGAAGGACGCCGACGGAGAGATCGTCAGCCACGAGGTCCGCGCCGACCTCGACCTGGCGCCGCGCCTGACCCTGCTGGTCCCGGCCGACCGCGTCCGCCTCTGGGACACCACGGATCCGCACCTGTACGACGTACGCCTCGAGCTGATCGATGCCAACGGCAACGTGGTCGACGGAGCCGACTCGTACGCCGGATTGCGGTCGGTGAGCATCAACGGCAAGGCGATCCTGATCAACGGCAAGCACGTGTTCCAGCGGCTCGTGCTGGACCAGGGGTACTGGCCGGAGAGCCTGATGACCGCGCCGTCCGAGGAGGCGCTGGTCCGCGACATCGAGCTCAGCCTGGCGGCCGGGTTCAACGGCGCGCGCCTGCACCAGAAGGTGTTCGAGGAGCGGTTCCTGTACCACGCGGACCGGCTCGGGTACCTGGTCTGGGGCGAGTTCGGCGACTGGGGTTCCGGCGTCGGTAACACCGACAAGGACAACCAGCAGCCGACCGCGTCGTACGTCGGCCAGTGGCTCGAGGCGGTCGAACGCGACTACAGCCACCCGAGCATCGTCGGCTGGTGCCCGCTGAACGAGACGCACCAGCTGCTGCACGACCGGATCACCCAGCTCGACGACGTGACCCGCGCGATGTTCCTGGCCACCAAGGCCGCCGACACCAGCCGTCCGGTGCTCGACGCGTCCGGGTACTCGCACCGCGTGCCGGAGACGGACGTCTGGGACTCGCACAACTACGAGCAGGACCCGGCCGAGTTCGCGAAGCAGATGGCGGATCTCGTGAACGACAAGCCGTACGGCAACACCGGCGGCCCCGAGGGCAAGCCGATCTCGCTGGCGTACGACGGTCAGCCGTACTTCTGCAGCGAGTTCGGCGGCATCTGGTGGAACGCGGAGAAGGCGGCCGCCGGAAAGAGCGGGAACTCCGCGGACTCCTGGGGCTACGGCCAGCGGGTCGCGAACGAGGAGGACTTCTACACCCGCTTCGCCGGTCTGGTCGACGCGCTGCTCGACAACGAGTTGATGTTCGGCTACTGCTACACGCAGCTGACCGACGTGTTCCAGGAAGAGAACGGCATCTACAACTTCGACCGCAGCAACAAGCTCGACGTGCCGCGGATCAAGGCGGTCCAGGACCGCCAGGCCGCTTACGAGAAGGACTGAATCCCGAGGCTGCCGACAGCGACCAGGATCCAGAGGATCGCTCCGAGGAGGAGCGGCCTGGGTCCTGCGTCGCGCAGCTCGCTCGGGCGCAGTGAAAGACCGATCGCGGCGAGCGCGGCGGTGATGAGGGTGCTGCCGACGACGGTGAGGGTCGGCAGCCAAGACTCCGGTACGGCGCCGGCCGAGCGGAGGCCCGCTGCGGCGATGAAGCCGATCAGGAACAGCGGAACGAGCTTGCGCCACGGCAACGGCTTACGAATCGAGGCCGTGGCCCCCGCGTACGAGCCCTCTGCGGCAGCGTCGAGTGCGCGGGCGACGCGGTTCTCGCGCCGGATCTTCAGCGCGACCAGCGTGAGCACGATCGGGATCAGGGTGAGCGACCGCGTCAGCTTCACGACGATCGCCTGGTCGCCGGCCGCCTGGCTGTACGCGTACCCGGCCGCCACGACGGACGACGTGTCGTTGACCGCCGTACCAGCCCACAGCCCGAAGGCCTCCGAGCTCAACCCGAGCAGGTGGCCGAGCGGCGGGAACGTCAGGACGGCGACGATGTTGAAGGTGAAGATCGTCGCGAGCGCATAGGCGACGGACGAGCGCTTGGCGCCGATCGCGGCGGTCGCGGCCGCGATCGCGGAACCGCCGCAGATCGCGGTGCCGACGCCGATCAGGATCTGGGTATCGCCGCGGACGCCGAGGATCCGCCCGAACAACCACGCGCCGCCGAGGGCGAGCGCCAGCGTGCCGAGCATGACGGGCAACGACGAGACGCCGACGCGCGCGACCTGTTGCAGCGACAGCCCGGTGCCGAGTACGACGATCGACAGCTGGAGCAACGTCTTCGAGGCGAAGTCGTACCCGGGACGCCAAACCTCCGAGCGCAGGGCCGGGATCACACTGCCCGCGATCACGCCGAGCAGGATCCCGAAGACCGGTCCGCCGACGAGCGGCACGAGGCGCCCGAGCGGGACCGCCACGGCAGTTACCAGCAGCACGATCCACAACCCGCGCAGCCGCCGTACGGCAGACCCGAGGCGACGGACGGTGGGAGCGGCGGGGTGGGGGCGAGGTGGCCTAACCTCAAGCTGCACCACTAGCCGGTTCCCTCCTGCGAGAAATGTACGTACATTCACGGTAGGAGATGACCGGACATTTGGCAACTGGGAGGAACCGGGTGAACGTGCGCAGGCTCGACCGGGCCGGTGGAGATCCGTTGTGGAAGCAACTGCAGGAGGATCTGGTACGGCGGCTGCGCTCCGGGGAGTTCGATGACGCGTTCCCGGGCGAGCTCGCGCTGGTCGAGGAGTACGGGGTCAGCCGGCACACCGTCCGCCAGGCACTCGGGCAGCTCCGCACCGACGGGCTGATCGTCGCGGAGCGCGGTCGGCAGCCGCGGGTCGCGACCGCACCGGAGATCCGGCAGCCGATGGGCGCGCTGTACAGCCTGTTCTCCTCCGTCGAGGAATCCGGCCTGCCGCAGCACAGCGTCGTCCGGGCACTCGACCTCCGCGCGGACGGCGTGGTCGCCGCCCGCCTCGACCTCGAAGGGTCGATCCCCCTGCTCTACCTCGAACGCCTCCGGTACGCCGGTGACGAGCCGCTCGCCCTCGACCGCGTCTGGCTGCCCGCCGCCCTCGCGGAGCCGCTGCTGGCCGCGGACTTCACCCACACCAGCCTCTACAACGAGCTCGCCGAACGCACCGGCATCAACCTCGACCACGGGCGTGAGGACATCCGCGCGATGAACCCGAGCCCGGCCGAGCGCGCGCTCCTGCACTGCCCTCCCGACGCCGCGGTCTTCTCGATCATCCGCCAGGGCACCGCGCAGAACCGTCCGGTCGAGTGGCGGCACACGATCGTCCGCGGCGACCGCTTCGCCCTCTCCGCCGAGTTCTCCGCCAACACCGGCTACCGCCTCACCCCAGCGACCACCGCCCTGGCCCAAGCCTGGTAGCCGGACGCCCAGGCCATCACGCGCCGAGTTCCGCGTGGAACGGGTCGTCGGCCGGCAGCCAGCACGCGCGGGGATCGAACTCCACCTTCACGTCCCGCGTCAACGCCTCGACGGTCGCGAGTACGGCGGAACGCATCTCGTCCTGTCGTGACACCAGCGCCCACGTCCACAACGGGATCGGATCGACAACCGTCCGGCGGGCGAAGTCGCGCGGTAGCGGGGTCGCGTCCCGTTTCGGCGAGCTGACGACCGGGCGTCCCAGGCGGCGTACATGTTCGTAGAAGGCAGGACCGGTGATGCCGTGGTCGTCGATGCGGACCACTGACGCTCCGGTGGCGCGGGCGAACTCCACCGCGTAGATGTTCCACGAGGCCCATGCTTCGGTGTCCGCGTCGACCAGCACGACCGTGTCGCGCGCCCGCACGGGCGAATCGTCACCGATCGAGAACGCGAACAAGCGGTCCGCACCCAGCAACGAGCCGGTCAGTTCCTGCTCGGCCAGGTCGGTCGCGCGCACCCAGCAGATCGCCAGGTCGATGCTCCCGTCCGCGACCCGCCCGGCCTGGGTGTGCGACGGCATCACCCAGGCATCCACGAGCAGTTGCGCGACCCCGGACACCCGCTCCGCCAGATCCGCCGGCCGCCAACTGACGTAGCCCAACCGCACCGGCTCACTCGCCGCGAACCCCCGAGCGGTACGTCGCAACGTGTCGGCCTGCTCGAGCAATGCTCGCGTCTGCGGGAGCAACGTCTCGCCGAAGGCGGTTAACCGGACGGTCCGGCGATCGCGTTCGAACAGCCGTACGCCGAGATCGCGCTCGAGCGACTTGATCTGTTGCGACAACGACGGCCCGGCGATGTGTAACCGGGCCGCGGCCCGCCCGAAGTTCAGTTCCTCGGCGACCGCCACGAAGTACCGCAACTGTCGCAGCTCCACGCCTGCAGCGTAGTAGGCCGCGCCTCTCAGCTGGGAGCAAACCGGTCGTGGAAAAGCGCCCATGGTTCGACAACGATCGAAGTACATCCACTCGAGAAAGCGAACCTCATGAACAACAACAAAGTTGCCGTGATCACCGGAGCGTCCCAGGGCATCGGCGCCGGGCTCGTCACGGCGTACCGCAAACTCGGCTACGCCGTCGTCGCGAACTCGCGCACGATCGCGCGCTCCGACGACCCCGAGGTGCTGGCCGTGCCCGGCGACCTCTCCGAGCCGGGCGTAGGCGCCCGGGTGATCGATCAGGGCCTCGACACCTTCGGCCGGATCGACACGCTGGTCAACAACGCGGGCGTCTTCGTCGCGAAGCCGTTCACCGAGTACACCGACGAGGACTACGACCTGACCACCGGCCTGAACCTGCGCGGCTTCTTCGACATCACCCGCCCTGCGATCGCGGCGATGCTCGAGAACCCCGAGGGCGGCCACGTGGTCAGCATCACCACCACCTTCGCGGACCGCGGCTTCAGCAGCGTTCCGGCCGTCCTGGCCGCGCTGACCAAGGGCGGCCTGAACTCCGCCACCAAGTCACTCGCCACCGAGTACGCCGCACGCAACATCCGCGTCAACGCGGTCGCACCAGGTGTCATCCGTACGCCGATGCACCCTGAAGAAACGCACGAGTTCCTCGCCGCGCTGCACCCGGTCGGCCGGCTGGGCGAGATCGAGGAGATCGTCGACGCGGTCACGTACCTGGAGAGCGCGAAGTTCGTGACCGGAGAGGTGCTGCACGTGGACGGCGGCCAGCAGGCTGGTCACTGACGTGAAGCACTGGCGCCTGGCGGGTCAAGGTGCGGCGGCGTTGGCCGGCGGGATGGGCATCGGCCGGTTCGCGTACACGCCGATCCTGCCGATGATGCACACCCAGGCCGGCCTGTCACCGCGACTCGGCGCAGCCCTCGCGACGGCCAACTACACCGGCTACCTCGCCGGTGCGTTGGCGGCGGTGGTCGCGCCGCGGATCCTCCACTCCCGCTGGGCGCTCCGGCTGTCGCTACTGATCCTCGCCGCGACGCTCGCGCTGATGCCACTGAGCCGGAGCGGTTCGCTCTGGCTGGGGTTACGCCTGATCGCGGGAATCGCGAGCGCCTTAGTGTTCGTGATCGCGGTCAACGCCGTACTCCCCCGGCTGCACAGCCACCACGTCGGCTGGACCTTCGGCGGTGTCGGCGGCGGCATCGCGCTCTCGGGCACAGTCCTGGTCGGCGGAGACTGGCGTACGGCGTGGTGGATCACGGCCGTGCTGACGATCGCGTGCACGCTCCCGGCCTGGTACCTGACCGGATCGCCGACACAGCCGACCACTGAGCGCGGGACCCGGTCACGCGACTTCACCGCGCTTCTCACCAGCTACACCTTGGAAGGGATCGGCTACATCATCGCCGGTACGTTCCTTGTGGCCGCGATCAACGAAAACGCCTCCGGGCCGGTCGGCAACGGCGCCTGGATCGTCGTCGGCATCGCCGCCGTACCGTCGACCGCGCTCTGGGCTCACCTGAGCCGCCGCTGGTCAAGGGCGACCCTTCTCCTGGCTGCGTTGATGCTCCAGGCAGTCGGTATCGCACTGCCGACGGTCGTCCACGGGGTCGCTGCCGCGCTGATCTCCGCCGCCCTCTTCGGCGCCACGTTCCTCGGTGTCGCCAACCTCGCGATCGCGATCGGCACCGAACTCCATGTGCCGCACGCGGTCGCCATCCTCACCACCGGCTACAGCCTCGGCCAGATCGTCGGGCCGCTGGCGGTCGGACCCCTACTACACAACGGATATCACCAGGCGCTCCTGGTGAGCGCCGGCGTCGTGGCCCTCGCCGCGGCCGCCGCGCTCCTGGTCCGCCATCCCTCTAGGAGCCTCACATGAACGACATCCTCACCAACGTCCTGGACCAGTGGAAGTCAGGCATCGACGACCACGATCCCGAACGCGTCGCGGCCCTCTTCACGAAGGACGCCATCTTCCAGGGCCTGCATCCGTACGGCGTCGGTCGCGACACCGTCACGGACTACTACGAGTCACAGCCTCTCGGACTCTCACCGCAGTACCGGAGCTTGGAGACGCGAGAGCTGAGCGACGACCTGCTGCTCGGATACCTGACGGTCGACTTCACGTTCACCGACCGGCCCACTCTGACCGTCAATCTCAGCGTGCTGCTCCGGCGGACGGACGATGGTTGGCTGATTGCGCACTACCAGGTGTCGCGGTTGTAGATACTGGCTGGATGAGTGTCGAAGAGCTGCGGTTGGTTGTGACGGTTGACGACTACGACGCCGCGGTGGCGTTCTACCGGGACGCGCTCGGGCTGCCCGAGCGCGAGTCCTACACGACAGGGGATGCTCAGGTGATGATCCTCGAGGCCGGTCGGGCGACGCTCGAGATCGCGAATACCGCGCAGGCCGAGTACATCGACGAGGTCGAGGTCGGGCGGCGGGTCGCCGGCAAGTTCCGGGTCGCGCTCGAGGTCTCCGACTCGGCGGAGACAACGACGCGGCTGGCCGACGCCGGCGCTCAAGTGATCGCCGACCCGGTCCGTACGCCGTGGAACTCGCTGAACGCCCGCCTCGAAACTCCGGGCGGCATCCAACTCACGTTGTTCACCGAGCTTGACCTCAAGTGAACTGGAAGTGTTGAGGTAGCGGGCATGTGGAACATCGACGACCTGGACCTGGATGCCTACCTCGCCCGGATCGGCCACGAGCGGGTGCGACCGTCGGCCGACGCGTTGCGGAGCCTGCATCGGGCGCATGTGCTGGCGATCCCGTTCGAGAACATCGACGTGGTCCTCGGCACGCATCCCGGGATCGGTCTCGACGCGATCCAGGCCAAGCTGGTCGGACGGCAGCGCGGCGGGTACTGCTACGAGCACGCGCTATTGTTCGGCGCCGCACTCGAGCAGCTCGGGTTCGACGTCGTACGGCGGGTCGCCCGGGTCCAGCCGCACAAGGCCGGACCGCGGACGCACGCGCTGCTCAAGGTGGGCGTCGACGGGCAGGAGTTCCTGGCCGACGTGGGATTCGGGGCCGGCCAGCTGTACCCGACCCCGTTGAAGGACGGCGCCGTCGTCGACCAGGCCGGCTGGGACCATCGCCTCACCCTCGACGGCGACCTGTGGACACTGTCGAAGCAGACCGCGGACGGATGGGTCCCCCAGCACGCCTCGAACGACGAGCCGGTCCGCCCGATCGACTACGAGGTCTACCACCACTACGTCTCGACCCACCCGAAGTCCCCGTTCACCGGCCGCCCCGTGGTGATGCGAGTCGCCGACGGCGTCGTACGCCGCCTGGTCGGCGACACCCTCACCACCGAACACGCCAACGGCCGCACCATAGAACGCCCCGTCCCGCCGGCCGACCTCCCCGACGTACTGGCATCCCTCGACGTAACCCTCAGCGAAGAAGAAGTCGACCGCCTTCGCCTCGTCTGACGCGTTAAACCCACGCGTACTAGGCAGCAGTCGTCAGGTGGGTGGTTCCGGGTGGCCCGTCAGGCCGAGCCGGACCGCTTCGGCGGCGGCTTGGACACGGCTCTGTACGCCTAGCTTCTCGAGAATGTGCGTGACGTGCACGCTGGCAGTCTTGGGGCTCATGTAGAGCGTCGCGCCGATCTCACGATTTGTCCGCCCAGCCGCAACCAAGGCAAGGACCTGCCGCTCACGCTCGGTCAACGGTGACTGTGGATCTGCGGTGGCGCCGCGGTGCTCGTGGTGCTCGGTCGCAGAGTCGTCGAGATGGATCCGGGCGATCTTCGCCAGCGCCTGGATTCGGCTGAGCAGCGGTGCCGCGCCGAGTTGGCCGGCGATCCGTCGCGCCGTTTCCAGCTCGCCGGTCGCGCGTCCTCGGGCTCCGGGTTGCCTACGCTGGGCCAGCAGCGCCTCGGCTGCCCTCAGTCGGGCTTGCGCCTCCCAATACGGCCGGCCGAGTGCCGCCCATTCCTGCGCGGCGGTGAGCCACGCCGCCGGGTCCGGCGTGCCGCGGATCCTGGATCGTTCACCGTCGACACTCGCAGCCAGCGCGGCAGCCTCGACCCCGGATACAGCGCGCGGTAGGAGCGTCAAGAGTCGATCGAAGCCGTCGGGCGACTGTGCCGCGACCGCTGCCTCGAGACCGACGCACAGCAGCGAGCCGGACACCAGTTCGTCTTCGGTGTCGTGGCTGAGCTCGGCGGCGTCGAGCACAAGGGCCAGGGCCTCGCGCGGGCGGTGCTGGACCAGGCGTAGTTGGGCCGTGATCTGTGCGTAATCGCTCTTGTCCTGGGGTTGATCATCGACCGCGAACACCTCTTGTCCGCGCATCAGTTCGACGGCCTTCTGGAGGTTCCCGCGCGCAAGATGTATCAGCGCGAGCTGGGAGTCCTTGAAGGCCGGTCCAGACGGGGGCCGACCCTTGTCCTCTCTGTTCAGCGCTTCATCCCACCGACCGGCGAGATAGAGGTTGTAGACGGCGTTGCTCTCGAGGAGGCCCTCAATCCAATGCTCGTTCACCATCAAGTGGCGTAGCTCGGCCTGGATGGTGTCCGCGACCGCCACGGCCTGGGCGGAGTCGTTGCGCAATCCGTGCACATAGGTCAGGATCATCGCCGCCATGGCCAGATCCTCGGGTTCGGCAACGTCGCGAGCGATCTTGAGCGCTGCCAGCACCTCTGCGAACGCCTCGTCGAGCCGGCCCTCATTGGCGGCGACCGCTCCAAGCATCGCCCGAGCCTGCCCGATCGTCCGGGTGTCGCCGGCTCTGGTTGCGTGCTCCAGCGCCGCCTGTGCTGCCTCGGCGGTCTCCGCCGTGTGCGCGTAGCCGTTCAGCATCGTCCCGTGCGATATGGCGACCTGGCCGAGCAGTCGATCGTCTTCGACTGGCACCAGACGCCGTGCTCGCTCCAGGTCCGCCATCGCGCCGGCGAGGTCGTCGCCCAGTGCGCGCAGCCTGCCACGCATCAGCAACGCCTCGAGCGTGCCCACCTCGGCGTCGGATTCATGCACCGCTGCCTCGAGCAAGGCGAGAGCCTCGGCGTGCCGGCCGGCGCCGCCCAGCAGGGACGCCGCCCGCTCGGCGAGCACGAGGCGCTGCGGCACCCGGTCATCGGCCAGGTCCGACGGCCTCCACAACGACGACGCAACGGCGAACCAGTGCCCGGCCTCCGCGAACGCGTACTCCTTCTCGGCGGCACGGGCCGCCATCAGAGCCCAACTGAACGCAGCATCTCGTTCGCTCGCGCGGTGATACTGCTCAGCGACCTCGGCGAGCTCCGATGCTGTCGTCTCGCTGCCGATCCGGTCCGCCAAATGCTTCGCGAGTCGCGCATGCAGGTCGCGGCGTTCCGAAGACAGCAACTGGTCGTAGGCGACCTCGGCGATCACCGGGTGCCGCGCGGCGCAGCCGACCTCCGAGTCGCGGATCACCAGACCGGAGTCACACGCCTCTCGGACGGCGTCGGCGGCAGAGTCAGCCACCGCCAGCAGGTCATCGTCATCGAGAGCGCGAGCCAATGAGCCAGTGGCCGCGACGACTGCACGGGCCGTCGGCGAGAGTGCCTGCAGACGCGCGAGCAGCAGCTGGCGCAACGAAGCCGGGACCGTCAGGTCACCGCGGACGAGTTCGACGTTCAGGTATGGGTTGCCTATGCTGCGCCCGTAAACGGTAGCGACCGTCTCCGCCGTGCAGTCGGGTTGGAGAGCGCGCAATTGCTGCAACGTCTCCTGCTCGGTCAGCCGGCGAAGCGGCAGATCGACGAGCCCCGGGGTTCGAAGCACTTCCCCCAGCCAGGTCAGGCGGTCGGGTTCGACTGTCTCGTCGCGCCATGTCAGCAGGACCAGCAACCGTCGCTCGGGCAGGTTACGCGTCAAATGGGCAAGGAAGTCGAGCGTCGACCAATCCGCCCAGTGAACGTCCTCGACCAGCAGAACCGTGCCCTGTGCCACGTCCCCGTCGAGCACTCCGGCGAGGGTCTGCACCGACCATGCTCGGGCCGCAGCAGCCGACGGGAACTGGCTGGATGCTGCCGACTGGCTCAGCGCAGCCGTCACCGCGGCGCCGAGGCCGCTATAAGCGGTCGCACCGGACATCGGCGCGCAGGCGCCGCGAAAGATTCGCACACCGCTACCAGATTGCTCGTCCAGAACTGTCCGGACGAGCAGGGTCTTACCGATGCCCGCCTCACCCCGAACCACCACGGCTGCTGAGCGCTCCGCCAGATCAGCGATCAATCGTCGCAGTACCGGAGCCTCGTCCCCGCGTCCGACCATCAAGTCGGCCATACACACCATCATGCGCTGCGATTGTCATGCATCCATAGAGGTCCTACCCCGCAATCGCGCCATCGGCTTGTCTCCCAGTCGCGAGAAGACCACGCAGAGCAGCCCTGGTCGACACAGAGACCGCAACTAAGGCACTAGCGCTCCAAGTAGCGGCGATATAAGGCGACCGACGGCCGATCTGAGCGCGGGTACCCGATGCCGGCGGCACTCCTTGTCCCGGACAGTCATTGGCATGTCCAACTAACGAAGGAGCCGAATCCAATGTCCACCAAGACCATCAGCAGACTCGCCGCCATCGCCGCAACCATCGGCATCGCCGGCATCCCGCTGACCATCACCGCGCCGGCCAACGCCATCACCAAACCCGAACCCGGTGTGACTGCGAATGTCCAGCCACCATCGACCCGCACCGCAGACAGCGGCTTCAATCTGGACCTGGCGCAGATCGGCGCCGGAACACTCGGCGGGATCGCCATCACCGGAGCCGGACTCGCCGCCGTCGGTCGCCTGCGCCGCCACAAAGCCACTCTGTAACCCGATCAGCGTGAAGGCTCTCTACCGTGGGGTTTCGGTGCGGAAGGATTCTCCTAGTTCGGGGCCTAGGCCGTAGTAGTGGCGGAAGTTGTAGATGAGGGGCGACCAGGCGGCTGGGTCGACGTGTGATGTTCCTGGTACGACGATCTCCTCGGCGGCGTGCACTCGGACAACTCGGGCTTGCGCGATCAGGAAGCTGCCTTTGGCATCTAGTTCTGAGTGGACGACTGTGGCCTCGAACTGGAGTGGGCATTCGGCGACTCGGGGTGGTGTGACGAGGTCGGAGGGGACGGGGGTCAGGCCGGAGGCGGTGAACTTGGCGCGTTCGTGGCGGAAGCGGTCCTGTTTGTGCGAAGGGACCGGGTCGGCCGCGGTCAACGGGGCCAGGCGTTCGACGGCATCCCACTGATCGGGCGACGGGTAGTTGATCACCACTTCCGGCCTCGCACGCAGGTTGACCGCAGTCTGTCCCGAAGCACCGACCCCCAAGACCACAACGTCACCGAGTGCCCAGGCCGACGACATCGGCGCCAGGTTGACACTCTCGTCTTCATTCACGGTCGAGAGCAGCGCAACCGGCGTACCGACGTACAGGATGGAAGGTTCGATCGTCAGGTGAGTCACGGGAACCGACGCTAGACACGGGACCGTTCGGTGGGGGCCTAACTGTGGGGGCGGGATGATGGGGGTATGACGGCCGAGGGTGAGGAGTTGGCGGGGTGGGCTCGGATGCTGGCCGATGGGACTCGGGCGACGGTGTGTTTGGCGTTGCTCGACGGGCGGGCGTGGACTGCTAGTGAGCTGGCCAGGCTGGCGAAGGTGTCCCGGCCGACGATCAGTGAACACCTGAATCAGCTGGTCAGCGGCGGGTTGCTGACCGAGGTGCGGCAGGGGCGGCACCGGTACGTGAAGCTCGCCGGACCGGATACGGCCGAGTTGCTGGAAGGGCTTGCCGCGTTGACGCCGCGGCGTACCGAGGTGGCGAACAGTCTGGCTGCGGTGAGCAAGCGGGACGCGTTCGCGCGGGCGCGGACGTGCTACGACCATCTGGCCGGCAAGCTCGGAGTCGCGCTCGCCGACGCGATGACCGAGCGCGGTCTGATCGACTGGTCGGACGGGATCGCGTTGACGGCGGAAGGCCAAGCCTGGTTGGAAGATCTCGGCATCGAGCTCGAGGTACGCCGTGGCCGGCCGGCCCTCCGGTCGTGTCTGGACGTGACCGAACGCCGCCCGCATCTCGCCGGCGCGGTCGGGGCGGCGTTGTGCAAGCACGCACTGCGACACGACTGGGTGACGCACATCCCGGGCGGTCGCGCGTTGAAGGTGACCGGTTCGGTTCAAGCGTTCGGTTTGCCTGTGAGAGTTGTCAAAGAATTGCAGCCCGGCCCGCGTGAAACATAGAAGTAACACGCGTCCGGGAGGCGCTCGACTCCGAAACCCCCTAGCCTTCGGCCATGACTGAGTTCGAGCCCGGCACCGATCTGGTGTCCCGACTCCCTCTGCCCAGCCATGTTGTCGTCCTCGCGGATGGCAAGTGGCGTCGCGGCTGGCTGATCGGCCGCGACCACGAGGAATCGGGATGGACCGCTCTGGTGCAGTACGAGGGCGACGACGGCACCGAGCGAACGGAACGCCTACCGGCGGACCGGATCGCTCTCCCGGAGTCGAACGGCCCGACTGAGAAAGCGTCCTAGGGAGGGAACGCAGTGCGAAGGCCCCCGGGGTGATGAGTCACCGGGGGCCTTCGTTCGTAACGCTGCTCGGGCGCCTCAGAAGCATCGAGAACCCCGCCCCAGACCCTTCGGGCGGTCGGCCTGGGACGGGATCCTCAGTGGCGTTACACAGGGTGTATCGCTGGTGACGGCCCGAGTGTTACAGATTCGCCTGATTTTTCTTGCAGCCGCATCACGACGTACGGCGGCCCCGGTGCACGTCCCTGAACACCGGGGCCTGGATCGGCGGCCTCTCGAGCGACCACCGCTCTTGCCTTCCTGGTGCCCCGACGGACCGCGGTCATGCGTGCTCAGAAACGAACAGCCAGTAATACGCGGCCGGATTCCGAGCTGCGGATGTCCAGGGCCTTGATCTCACTGCGCTGCAGCTTGGTAGTTGCCGCCGGCTTCACAGTCGTTCCGGGCGAGGATGTCCAGCTGGCGATCAGCTCGACCTTTCCGGACGTGTCCGTGACGTACAGCTCGTATCCGCGGGCCCGTTCGCTCGGCGTCGCGAGTTCGTCGTACCGGCAGCTGATCTCGATCGTCGTACCCCACGGCTCCGGCACCAGCCGGGCGTCCGCGGACAGCTTGCTGGAGACGGTCTGGGACAGTACGACGTAGTCACCCTTCGGCTCGTTGTTGGTCAGCGGGACGATGATCACCGCTCCGATGACCGCGGCGGCGACGGCGATCGCGGTCGTGAGCGCGCCGAACCGGATCCGTTGCCGGCGCCGGTCGCGCTGGACATTCCGGACCAGACCAGGCAGCAGATTCGGCGGATCCGCCGTGATGGTGGCCAGCGCCCGCTCGGCCGGCAAGGCGGCCAGCACTCCGGGGATCCCTGCCAGGGACGCGACCCCGGCCGAGCACTCCTCACAGGTGTGCAGATGCTCCTCGTACGCGCGCCGGTCCTTCGCCGACAACGCACCGACCAGATAGGCCGCGTCCCACTCCCGGTACGGGTGGCTCACTGGCTCGTCACCCCCTTCTCCTGCAGCGCGAGCTTCAACGCTCGCAGCCCGTAGTGCAGCCGCGACTTCACGGTGCCCGACGGGATGTCCAACTCCTCGGCGATGTCGGTGACCGTACGGCGTCCGTAGTACGCACGAACGATCACCTGCCGATGTTCCTCCGACAGCTGAGCCAGCGACTCGGCCACCAGCCACGCATCCAGTACGGCGTTCGCGTGGTCGGCGCTCGGGTTCTCCGGGAGGTCGTCGCTGGCGACCTCCCGGCTGACCCGGGCGCTGCGCCGGTCGTCGATGACGAGGTTGCGCGCCACCGTGAACAGCCACGCCCGGGCGCCCGCCTCGTCCTCGGCCAGGATGTTCGGCCGCCGCCAGGCCCGGAGCAGGGTCTCCTGGACGACGTCCTCTGCCAGCCGGTCGTCGCCGGTCAACCGGACGACGAACCGCCACAGCGCAGGAGCATGCACATCGTGCAGCTCACGCAGCAGCGTCGCCCGGTCGTCGGCCATCGGCGCTCCTGCTCTGTGGGACTGCGGGTCTGACATCAGGTCATTTGGTCGCTGCGGCTGCCTGCGCTGATGCCTTCGCTGCCCGCTGCACCGACCAGGCGCCGTTCCCCAGGAAGGCGATCAGCAGGAAGGCGAAGCAGAACAGGGCCGCCTTCTCGCCACCATTCTGCACGGGCAACAAAGCACCCGCCTGGTGCACGCTGAAATACGCGTAGGCCATCGATCCCGAGCACAGCAGCGCGGCGTACCGGGTGCCGAGCCCGATCATCACCAGCGCGCCGCCGACGGTCTGGATCAACGCCGCCCACCAGGACGGCCAGACGAACGCGCCGACCTGCTCGGTCCCGAGGACGCCGAACAGCGCGGCCGCGCCGTGGGTGGCGAACAGGAACCCGACGACGATCCGGAAGACGCCGGTCACTTCTTTCTGAAAACGCTCAAGCACCTGCACAGGGCCTCACTCCTCGCGGTGTGGATGGGTCTTGTGCCTGGTTCGAACGATTGAGTGCTCTACTTGGTTCAACGCTGCGTGATTTGAAGATCACACTCCGAATCGGTTGCCTTTCGGGTGGCGAATTGGTACCCGCGGGCGGCGACGGTCAGGCCGGCGCCCCAGACGACGTACGCCGGGACCGCGACCCAGAAGAAGCTCTGCGGGAGGCCGACATCGTCGTACGCGGGCTGACCCTGGACCACGTTCACGATCATCTGGAGCAGGCCGACCGTGAAGTACGCCGTGATGCCGGCGCCGATCGTGTAGCCGGGGAGCAGCAGGAGCCAGCGCGGGAAGTACCGGCCGATGCGGTGCACGAGGAGGAACGGGAGG
The DNA here is from genome assembly GCF_004331345.1 of Kribbella soli. GTDB lineage: Bacteria > Actinomycetota > Actinomycetes > Propionibacteriales > Kribbellaceae > Kribbella > Kribbella soli. Next base: position 797,046 of record NZ_SJJZ01000004.1, read on the forward strand.
ACGGTTCCCGCGAGGACGAAGCCGCCTTCGAAGAGGACGATCGACAGGTTGCCGCCGTACGGGACCTGCTCGAAACCGACGACTGCCTGCGCCCCTAGCCTGGTCAGGCATCCGACGGCCGCGAGGCACGCGCCCGCGGTCGAGACCCACGGCGGCCAGGGCTTGGCCTCGGGCTGATGGGATTTGGCGAGGCTGCCGAGGAGTACGGCGCCGGCGACCGCGCCGAGTCGGCTGAGCATCCCGGGTACATCGTGCGGGATGCCGAGCCCGGGCAGAACGGTGGCGACCAGGTCGAGCAGGATGAAGCCGGCCGCGGCGAGCCAGCCCGCGGCGAGCGCCCAGAGCAGCCGCGGCCGGATACGGATCATGGCGAGGGCAGTCACCAGGCAGCCGATCACCGACACCCAGTTCGGGATCAGCAGGTCGTCACCCGGCAGCTTCCACTCGGGTGCGTGGCCGGTCGCGAACCAGATCCGCAGACCGCCGTACGCTACCGCCCACACCACGACCGCTCGCCTCATACGGCCAGTCTGTTGAGCCCTGGCCGCGCTCGGATCACCCGCGCGAGGGATCGGCCTCCACCGTCAGCGTGAAGCGTGGAACTGCTGCAGGATGCGGAGGAAGGTCTTGCGGTCGGCCGGCGCGAGCGTGGCCAGGACCTGCTCCTCCTGCGCCTGGATCTCCTTGCGGACGGCACGGCGTACCCGGCGGCCCAGGGGTGTGATCGAGAGCAGGCGAACGCGACGGTCCGCGGGGTCCGGGGTGCGCTCGATCAGGCCGGCCTTCTGGAGTTCGTCGAGGGTGCCGATGATGCGGGACTTGTCCGCACCGATCGCCTCGGCCAGCGCGGCCTGGGTGCGAACCGGCGTGTCGTCGAGCGCGGTGAGCACCGAGTAGCCCCACATCGAGACGTCGTGCGCGGCGAGCACGGGCAGTTCGAGCGCGATCAGTTCCCGCACCAGCGGATACAGCATCGCCGCGAGGTCGGGGCGCTCGGTTGCCATGCCCGAAAAGGTAGCACTGGCGCAATCATATGCTGTCGCTTACGATATGCGTATGCCTACTATTGATTACGTTCAGCTCGACGCCGAGGCCGTCCGGACCAGCATCGAGCTCGTCTCGACCGCGACCACTGACGACCTGTCCAGGCCGACCCCGTGCCGGGCCTGGACCCTCTACGGTCTGCTCGCCCACATGGCCACCCAGCACTACGGCTTCGCGGCTGCCTCTCGCGGCGAGTCCGACCCCGTGATCTGGAAGGTCCGCGATCTCGGCGACGACCCGGTGAAGGCGTACGTCGAATCGGCCGAGCACGTCCTGGACGCGTTCGCGCAGCCGGGGGTCGTGGACCGGACGTTCACGCTCGCCGAGTTCGGCCCGGACGCCGCGTTCCCCGGTGGCCAGGCGCTCAGCTTCCATTTCATCGACTACGTGGTGCACAGCTGGGACGTCGCGAAGTCCCTCGGTACGACGGTGACCTTCACCCCCGCCACCCTCGAGGCGGCGCAGGTCGTGGCCCAGGTCGTGCCCACCGGCGATGTCCGCGTCGCCCCGGGTACGCCGTTCGCACCCGACGTACCGTGGTCCGGCGAAGACACCCTCGACCGCATCGTCGCCCACCTCGGCCGCAACCCCGCCTGGCCGAACTGAGCTAGCTGGCTCCCGAGGGATTGGGGGGTGGGATGCTGCCGGCGGTGTGGAGGTTGCCTTCGGTCTCCGTCGGCGGCGGTGGCGGCGTGGAGGACTTGCCGCGGAGGGCGTCGTACTCGTGGCGGAACATCGTCAGGTACGCCGTTCCATGGGAGGAACCGGTGTCCGTCGAAGCGACCTGGAAGCCGCCGTTCCGGTCGAGGCGGCGATCCTCGTAGCGCAGGTGGTAGTCCACGTCGACCTTCACCGTGACGACCTGGCCGCGTTCGTTCATCGTCGTCTCGTTGCGGTTGCCGGTGCTGTCCGAACTCTTCTCGCCGACCTGTTCGCCGCTGGACAGACCGCCCTGGATCCCGGCCGGGTTCGACCCGCTCAGCGACCGGGACGCCGGCAGCAGCCTGTTGCTCTTCGTCGTCAGTTGCGTGATCCGTTGCTGCCGGTCGATCTGGCCGAGTTGCGCGTCCCCCTCGGCCACCAACTGCACGTTGGACAACTTGGCCCGGACCTGGACGGCGACCACGCGCGATCGGCGACCCGGCACCGGCAACTGCACCATCGTGTGGCCTTCCGGCGAGGCGATCCGCTCGAACGCGGCCAGTCGCGTGGCGGCGGACATCATGTTCTCCAGGGCGGTCCGGTGGACGCGAGCGCCTTCCGCGGTGAGCATGTCCGGCTTCCCGAGCCTGCTGTGGACGGTCGTGAACAGCTTGCGGGCGATCGTCCCTTCGACGACCGTCCCGCGCGGGAGCGCGACCTCTTCCGTGTCGGCGGCCTCCGGCATCGGAGCGTTGACCACCGACGCCGGAACGAGCAGCGTCATCTCACCGGTCAGGGTGCGCGTCGTGGCCTCGTTGACCTGAATGGTGATCCGGTAGCCGCGAGACACCCGCGTGGTCAGATTCCAGTAGGCGCGCGTCATCCGGGTGTTCTGCTCCGTGCTTGATGCGGTCGTCGACGTACCGAGGTCCGTCCCGACCCCCGCCGTACCCGATCCGACTTCACCGAGCGCGCCGCCGACCTGGGGGTTGTACGTCGTGGCGGCTGTGACGCTGCGGCCCTCCTCGCGGAAGTCGTAGGTATGGAAGATGTTGGACGCGTTCTCCTTACCGCCGGCGCCCGGTACGCCGTCGATCCTGATCGGGCCGACGTACTCCAGCTTGATTCGCAGCCTTTCCTGCCGACCGTCACCCGTCGGGTACTCGGTCACGAAACCACTTTCACTGAGCAGGTTGTCGACATGCCCGTGCCCACGCCGCCCAGCGAGGTCCCCGCGCAGGCCGCTTGCCAGCACCGGGTCGTCGAGGGCCTCCGGCGCACTGTCGTCGACGGCGGCGAGGGCCTCGCGGTACAGATCGGTTTCGTTGCCGTCCGGGTCCTGCAGAGACATCTGGTCGATCACTCCGGCGCCCATCGTGGTGTCGTAGAAGTCGGGTAGCCGCACAATCGACCCGCGCTCGATCAGCTCTTCGGCCGTGGGCATCACGGCGTCGAGCAAGGAGACCAACCCAGCCCGGTGCTGCCGAATCCGGTCCAGCCACCAGTTCATCCGCAAGAGCGTGACCGTCTCGCGCAGCATCGATTCCAACCGTTCGTGCTGAACGGGGTCCGTTTGCCGGCGGGCGAGCGCCAACACAGTTCGCGACGGAAGGTCCAGTTCGCCGTCGAGCAGGCGCTCGATGGCTTCGTTCACCTTCGCGGTCGGGAGGTCGAGCTTTCCCAGTCCGTACAGCCGCAGTGCGTCCCGTTCCGGCAGCGTCAGCATGACCGCGCCGCTGCGCACTTCAGCCGCACGCGGCTCCGCGCCGACAGCCCGCAGCTCCGCGACAACCCCGAGGTCGGCCCAGAACTGGTAGTGCTCGCCGTCGCGGATCGCGAGCCGTTCCACGCCGCCGATCTGCGTCTCGGTGCTGCTCGTCGACCGGTCCTTCGAGCGGCTCCCGCTGAGCGAACCGCCGTACGACGACCCGTCCGTCCCGACCGCGCCGGTACCGCCGCCGAGGCCGAACGTGCCGCTGGTCGAGGATCCGGTGGTGATCGTCGAGCTGCCCAGGGTCAGGTTGATCTCGCCGTTCACCGGGTGTCCGGAGCCGACGTACCTGAGGTTCAGCAGCGTCGTGTCGACCGTCAACCGTGCTCGGCCGGTGGTCACACCGCGCTGGGTCAACGCCTGGTCGACGTTCGACGGCGCGGGGGTGACCAGCAGGCTGGTCTGGTACGGCGCGGTGAGCAACTCGGGGCGCGCCGCCAGGTTACGCGGGTTCAGGAACGCACTCAGGTGGTGCAGCGCGGAGCTGTCGCCGCGGGCGAGCTGTGGCAGCTTGGCGGTCAGCCGCCCCACCAGATCGCCGACGTCGACTGCCTGGAAGGTTGCCGACTGCAACAAGAACGGGTCGACCTTGCCCTCGATCGCCAGCGTCGGCTCGGTGTCGTCACGCCGGCAGAACTCGCTGTCGATCGAGAGCCGGGCGGTGCCGTCGACGGTGACGATCGGCTTGGATTCGTGGCCGACCTCGGTGATGACGATGGTGTGCGGTACTTCGAAGACCGCGACCGGCGCAGTGCTCTCGGTCAGCGAGACACGGTTCACCGTACTTCCGGTCGCCCAGCTGATGAACCGGCCGAGCGAGGAGCGTCCGTAGCTCGGAGTGATCTCCGGCGTCGGGCCTTCCTCGCCCGACCGAGGCTTGTCACTGAAGCCGAATTTGGCCTGCCAGGGAAGACTTCTGGACCGTCCGCCGGACCGGCTGGTGGTGTTCGAGCCGATGTCGAGGTTGACCACGGTCTCGCCGGTGGAGAGCCCGAGGAACTTGGCCTCGCCGGTGTACGACCGGAGCCTGATCCGGTACGTGTGCTGCTCCGGCGGGAAACCGGTGCGGTGCCGGTCGAGACGGAGCACGATGCCTTCCTGGGCGGCCGGATCGTAGCCGGTCTCCAGGCGGTGCCGGGCCAGTTGCTGACCGACGCGTTCGAGGTTCGCGAGCTGGCTGGCGGCCAGGGCCGGGTCCTTCCCGCCGAGCTCGCCGTTCGGGATCAGGCCCTTCGCGGACAGGTGCTCGAGGAACTCCTGCAGAGCCTCGTCGGCGCCGCTGAGCTCCTGCACGAGAGCGGGTCCCGCACCACGGATCGGCTGCCGGCCCTCCTGGTCCCGGTACGGTCCCTCCTCGACGTGGCGCCAGCCCCTGTGCATCCACACCGGGAGCCCGATGGCCTTGTCGGTCGGCTGCGGGTCGCCACGCAGCAGTTGCCGCCCGTCCACGCCGTACCTTGGTTGTCCGTCCTGGTCGCGGACAATTGCCGACGACGGGACCGGGAGTCCGTAGCGGTACGCGTCGTTCTCGGGCATCCGCAGTACGGCGTCACCGGCGGACGTCAGCGTGAACTTGCCGGCCTGGTCGACGCGATGGATGGTGAGGCGGTGCTCCAGGCGCAGCTTCATGCCGACGGTCGGCTGCATGCGTTGCACGCTCGGATGGATCGCGGTGTCGCCGGTGTTCACCGAGGTGTCGTGACCTGCGTTCAGGCCGGCCTTTCCACTCGGTCCGAGGTCCCAGGACGACGTACCCAGGTCCTGCGTTGCCGTCGGGCTGTATCCCGCCGAGACCGAGAACGAGTCGCCGGCCGAGAACGTCTCGCCGCCCGACGTACCCGAGAAGCCGACCCGCAGTCGCTCGACCTTGTGGTCCTTCGAGCTGTCGCCGAGCAACGTGGCCTGCTCCCACACCGCGACCGTCTCGAGTTGGGCGTACGCGACCGCGCGACCGTCGCTGGTGATGATCCGGGTGAGACCGCCCGGACGGGTCGTCTCGGCCAGCCGGCCCGGCGCGTCCTCGGTGAGCAGGCCACGCAGCTGGTCATGCCCGACCCGGTCGAGCGAACCAAGCCGTTGCCTGAGGCCCGCAATCGCCTGGTCGGCCAGCTCACTCAGGCCGTCGACCCGGGTGGCGACGTGTTCCGGCAGGTCGGTACGGCGTTCGTCCGACGGGATACTCACGGTTTCCTTGGGCGCGCCGACCGTGTAAGCGTGGCTGATGCCGAGCTCGAGGGTCGCGGTGTCTTTGGTCGTACCGCCGGCGACCACGTGCCGCGCGGACCAGGAGCCGACGGCGGACGTCCGCATCCGCCACGACCAACTGGGGCGCGACGAGCGGAAGCGGAGGAGCTCGCCTTGGATGACCTCGACGGCACCCGGCAGCCCGTACTCCGTCGCGCCGCCCGTGACGCTCAGACCGACGTTCTTCGAGTACTCGACACTCGGCGAGATCAGCGCCGCGACCTTCAGTGGGTTCGTGTCCGGCAATGCCGACAGGAATGGAGCGAGCTTCAGGCCGCCGTTGGTGCCGACCGTCTGGGTCGTGGTCGTAGCGACGCTGTAGCCACCCTGCACCAACTGGCCGAGCTGCGCCTCCTCGATCAGCACCGGGTTGTCCAGGACCTCTCGGAGCTCGCTCGGATCGAGGGTGAGCTCGAACTGCGTCAGCTCGGTGACATCCGCTCTTGGATCGTTGCCCACGGTCAGGACGAGTCCGCCGGGTGACAGCAGCCGCCGAGTCTCCGCGCGCAGGGTGCGGTGCAGCAGCTCCGGCGTGAAGCGGAACACCTTGTTTTGTTGGGCTAGCGCCTCATTTAGCTCGTTCGTCAGGGCAGTTAGGTGTGGTAACTGGCCGGAGACCGTGGCGGTTTGCAGGACGTCCTTCGGCGGCAGGCTCTCCGCGCGCCGCTGCTCGTACAGGTCGTCCTGTTTCCTGGCTGCCTGGAGCGTTGCGTGGCTCGGGTTGTCGCGGTAAGCCTGCCAGGCCTGGCATGCCTGGTCGGCTTGCTCCGCGGCCGTCGTACATGCCTCCGCGATCGCCGTGTGGCGGGCGGATTTGGCGAGCTCGTCCGTCGCCTTCGCCTCGTCCATCGCGGCTGCGTCGGCCTCGGCCTTCGCTGCGCTCTCGGTGCGGGCGGCGGCTCGGGTGGTGAGTTCGGTCTGCTGTTGCTGGAGGGCGTTCGGCCGCAGTTCGGCGTACGTCGGCCAGTCGAGCGGGGGTCGTTCTGGCTGGAACAGGCTGGTCGGGACGGCTCGCGCTTGGTCGGCGGTCAGGCTGCGGTGGAAGTCGACCCGTGCCGCGAGCGCGCGGGCGTCCGCGGTGCTGCGGGACGGCGTACGGCGATGTTCCTCGGCGAACACGAGGTCGGCGGCGATGTCGAGCAGGCCGCGGCCGGTGACGGCGTGGGACTGGATCTGCGCCAGCGAGAACGGGCCGTAGCGGCCGTTGGTGGCCTGGTGGATCTTCGCGGCGATCAGGGCCGCGTTCTCCGCGTCGACACTCGGCTCGTGGTGGCGGCCGGGTGCCCAGGTCAGGTCGGTCAGGTTGCGGGTGTGGATCGGGTCGTTGTGCAGGATCGAAGCGCTGACCGGGCGACCCTCGGGACCGTCGGGTCGGGTGTGTGGATCGAGGCCGGCCTTGTGCATGGCGTCGGCGTACTGCGTGAACGTCGTGGAGATGCGGACGAGGACCTCGGTGAGCTGGTGGAGTTCGGTCGGGACGCCGGCGTCGTACCGCTGCAGGAGGCGTTGGCGTTCGGCGTCGAGGTCGGCCAGGCGTGCCTTGAGCTCGGGGATCGTGGCGCGGTTCTGGTCGAGCTCGGCGGCGATGCGCTGCTCGACGGTGGCTGCCTTGGCGTGCATTCGGCGCCGCAGGTACTTCGCGTAGAGGTTGACGGGTTGGACGGCACCGGCCGCGGCGGCGACCTCGAGGTACGTCGGGTCGAGGTGGAGGCTGTGCGCCACCAGAGCGGCCACACCGACCCCGACTCCGGCGATCGCGGCCTGCCGACGCCTGTTCGTGGTCGCCTCACCGTCGGACCGGTGGGCCTCGGCGTACCGGCTGATGATGGTGCGGGCCGGCCAGGCGAGGGCACTGCCGGTGAGGACCGTTGCGGCGAGACCGATCTGGCCATGCCCGGCGAGTACCGCTGCGGACACCGCGCCGGCGGGGAGGGTCTGCAGGAACCTGAAGGACAGGTCCGCGGGCATGCTCGGCAGCGACCGTACGCCGTTGTCGACGGACCGGTTGATCCGCTTGACGAGACTCGGCTCCAGCTCGGCGACCGCGGACGCGAGGTCATGCGGGAGGGCAGCCCGGAGGTTGTCATGAGCAACAACTCCGAGAGCGTCGGCCAGCTCGGCAAACTGCCGTGCTGCCGTACTGCGTTGAAACCAGGAGCGCCCGTTGTCGCACTGATCGAGCAGGCTACGAAGCTTGGCGAACGCATCCGCGACGGACTGCTGATCGGCCGCGGCGATCTGCCCCGCGAAGTCGTCCGCAGTCATCCTGCCGAACGCAACCGCCAGGTCAGCACCGTGCCAGTTGACGAACTGCCGGAACAGCGGCAGCTCGCGCAGCACCGCCTGCTGGCTCGCCGAGAGCCCCGACTCCACCGTCGGCTGGTCGGCGAAGTGCTGGAAAAGCCTGTGCACAAAGCGATCCACGGCCGGATCGGACGCATGCGACTGCGTGGGTTCAATGCTCGGCAGTCGCGTCGGACGGGAGGAGGCCGGCTCGGTCAGCTGGTCTTCCCGCTGATCGATTTCCTCCGCCAGCCAAGCGCGGACGGCGTTCCGGGGCAGAACGGCCCGAACCCGTTGCCGGAGGCCGCGCGGCAGCGGCGGGACACCAAGACGCCGCCCTTCGAGCTTGTTCAGCTGCCGCAGAACGTGCCCCAGTTCCCTGCGCAAGCGGTACGACGACTCGCCCCGCTCCAGCCGGTCGACCAGGTACCCGACCTCAGCGCGCCGAGCAGCTCGAGCCTGATCAACCTCCGACTCGCCACGGTACGCCGACAACACACCAGCAACCGCGTGCGCGACCGCACGTCCAACCACCTCGTCACTGGCCTGCGGTGACAGCGTGATCTGGGCCCAGTCCGTCGCTCCGGCGGTCCGTTCCCACCGGACCGGCCCGCTGTCGGCGAAGATGCCAGACACCTCGAGCGTGACGGCGAGCCGCTGCCCGTCCTCCAACCTGACCGTGATCCGCTCCCCGTCGATCGCCACATCACGCGCTTCCCCACGAACAGCCGCAACCGCCGCAACGATCTGCGGCACGGCGCCCCGCGCCGCAGCCCGAACCGCAGCCCGGTCCGGCATCCGACGCCCGTCACCACGAAAGTCACTGCGAACGATCCTGCTGGCCCGACCGGGACGGACCCGGCGATCACGAGAAGTGTCGTCGCCGGCCGTGCGCTTCACGTTGTCGATCGCAGCCTGCAGCAGCCGGTCGCTGAGCACCTCGACCGGCAATGACTCGAGTCCGCGGGAACTGACCGGATGGATGTTTCCGCGCTCGTCGACAGCCAGCTGCAGATCGGCGGGAGGACGGTGGCCGAGAGCCCGCAACCGGCGTACGTAGTCGTGCAGTTGCAGGACGGTGTCGAGCGTGATCGCTTCCGTGTGTACGGCGGGATCAACATCCTCCACGGCGAACCCGACGTACCGGGTGCCGTCGATCTCGGTCGTGACCAGTCCGACAGGTACCGGGCCATAGCCGGTGCGGGCGGCCACGTACGCATGCTCGAGCTCCGCGACGGCGCGGTCGCGCGCTTCCGGGGTGTCGGGGTAGAGCTCTGCCGATGGATGGTTCGGGATCGCCGTCGCCCAGTCGTACGACGGTTGTTGCAGGTCTTCCCGTGCTGCCGGTGCTTTGCGGACCGGTCCGGATGGAGTGAAGGTGCGGTTCGGGACACCGTCGGCGGCCCAGGCGATCCAGGCGTCGATGATCTCGAGCGGGTCGGTGTTGGCGCGGGTGAAGATGTCCAGGTTCACACCGGCTGGCGCGGCGGGCAGTTCGGTGGGCAGTGGGCGGATGCGGCCGACGTCGTACGCCCAGAAGCGGCCGTCGGGGTCGATGCCGAACTGCAGGTCGGTGATGACCAGGTTGTTCGTCAGGAAGAACGCGCGGATCGCCAGCAGGCTGTCCAGGCTTGCCTGCGTCGGCTGGAGAACCTGAGGACCGTTGAAGTCCGGGATGCTCGCCCAGATGTCGCGGCTGATGGTCGGGAACCGGCCGGCCACGAACGCGTCGCGCTCGAACACGGTGGTGTAGCGCAGCGGGGCGATGACTTCGTCCGCGCCAGGCTTGGTGAGCAGGTCACGCGTTCGGCCGAGTTGCTTGAAGAACGACACCTCGATCGTCGGGTGCGCGATCAGGACGACCTGGTCGTAGAACGCGAACGCGGCCTTCGATCCACCGATACCGAGCAGGCGGCCGAGATGCGGTTCGAGGTCCTCGATCACCACGCCGTCCGGGTTCTCCGGCGTACGCAGGACGATCGTGTCGTCGGGGCCGAACTCGACTGTTCCCTCGCGCTGGAGGGTGGCGTCCGCTGTCGGGTGCAGGACCTGCCAGCCGTCCGTCGTACGAACCGTGATGTCGAGGCCCATGATGTTGGCGAGATTCTGGGCGAGGTGCGGTGAGGTTCCGGGTGGGAGGTCGAGCGCGATCGACACGTTCCGGTACAGGTCGGTCATCACCGCGAGGTGGTGCGGGGTGAGCCGAGCGCCTTCGATCTCGAAGTGGTTGTCGTCGACGGCGCTGACGAGGAAGCGCTTGACCACGCCGCCCGTGTGCGCCGGCAGGGCGGCGGCGAGAGCCTGCTCGTCGGGCGTGCCGCTCACGAGGTCGTCGTACGACGTCTCGACGAGGCCCGCACTGAACGGCGCGAGACCGCCCCCGTCGTACCGATTCTGCCGAGCCGGCCGAATCCGCGAGATGTTCGGCCCGGGACGGTCCGTGCGAGACCGAGGCGCGTCGGGGCGATCGGCGCGGGACCGGGGCGACGGGGCGTGCTGGTGCTGCGGGCGGTGCTCGCGGATGGACCGCACGAGGGCGCGCACGATCTTGTACAGCGGCTCGAGGCGATGGTCGCGGCGAGCCTGCTCGAGGGTCTCGTTGCTGATGGCACCGATCCTCGCGAAGATCGCGCCGAGGCGAGTGGAGAGCAGCCCGTTCCAGGCTTGGCGGAGGCGCGTGGGGACACCACCTTCGGCGAGTCGGGCGAGGAACTCCTCGGCGCGGACGTCGGACGGCTGGTCGGCGTACAACTCATCGGTGTCCGCCGAGAGGTCCGGATCGAGCACGCGGAGCTCGTCGACGGCGGCGAGCACCTCGGCACGCACCTCCGGGCTGAACAGCTTCCAGCCGAAGTGGCCCACCACCTCGTGCCAGACCGATGCCGCAACATCGTCGGCCGAGGAGTGGTCCTTGGCGGACAGGTAGACGGCGCCAACCCCGCCTTCCATCCGGAAGTACCCCGGCCGCGGGCCGCGGCTCCGCTCGATCCCGTGGTCCCGCGCCAACGCGTCGGTGTCCTCGCCGACCACGATCTTCAGATCGATCCCCCGCGGCAACCGCATCCGCCGCCACACCACATCCACTGCCTGTTGCACCGCGTCGACGCTCAGCCCGCCGCGGTTGACCGACGTACCTTGCAGACGCGCGCGACCGGAGTCCTCCTCCGCGGCTCGGCGCGCGTTCTCGACAGCGGCGTCGATCAGCTGACGACGGATGTCGTCGGCCTCCAGGCTGAAACCGTAGTCGGCATGAGCGATCTTCCGGTACTGCGGATCGTCGAGAACCTGCTGGACATCGGCGAGGTCGATCACCCGCAGGTTCCCGGTCTCGGGGTCGATCAGAGGTTGCAGTTCGCCGTGCGAGTGGTGGTCGCCTGCGAGCAGGCGTTGCAGGTACTCGTGCAGCTGCAACACGGTGTCGAACGTCACCGCCCGGCGGGCGCGCTCGACCTCGGCGCGCGCCGCTGGTTCCGTCGGATGCGGAGAGTGCACCATCGCACCAGGCACCCGGCCCATCGCCATGCCGACGTACGACTTGCCGTTGATGGTTGCCCGGACCAGGCCGTACGGCGTCGGCCCGTAGCCGGTTTGTGCCGCGGCGACGAGACCCTTGAACTCGGCGGCGAGCTCCAGCCGGTGACTCTCGCCGTCAGGGACCAGCTTGACGATCCATTCGGCGCCGTCGCGCCGGATCGAGTAGACGCCGGCGTGCTCGTCGAGGTTGACCAGCTTTCCGCGCCGACCGCTGGTGCTCAGCTTCTCCGGCAGTGCCTGTAGCTCCTTCAGATCGGTGGCATCGGCCCACGTGTACGACGCCCACTGGCTCACGTCCGTGGTCTCCGGCGATCCGGCGATCCGGGCGCCGAGTTCGACCGCGCGGCCGAAGAGCTGCTCGTAGCGATCCCACCGGGCGACCTCGGCGAGCAGTTGCGCGGAGTCGAGCTCACGGAGCCCCGGACTGTCCAGCAACGGCTGCAGACCTTCGATCCGTGCCGGGTCGCCGTTGGTCACCCGCACGATCGCCTCGGCGACACGGAGACGGTCGGCCTCGGACAGGCCCTGGTACGCCGGAGCACTCCGCAACGCCTCCGGTACGACGTCATCCGCACGCCCCCTACGCGCCCGACCAGTCGGCGTACTCACGTCCGGCGTACTCGGCGCGATCGGTGTGCCCGGCGTACTTGGTGTGAGCGGGGCGGTGGTGGTCGGGGTGGGGGCTGGGGTGGTCTGGGCGAGTTGAGGCGTTGGGGGGTCGGCGGCGGTTGGGTCGGCTTGCGGGGTGAGGGTCTGGGAGGCGCCGGGTGTGGGTGAGTGGGGCGCGGCTTGGGCGGTGGGGGCGGCTTCGGCGGTGGGGGCGTGGGGTTGATGGGTTTCTGGGGCCGGTTGTTGGGTGTCTGCGGTTCGGGGTTGGGCGTTCGGGGTCTGGTGTTCGGCTTGTGCGGTCTGGGGTTGCGCCTCGGGCGTTTGGGACTGGGCTTCCGCGGCTTCTTCTTCGGTGGGGGTGTCGGGGTTGTTGTTGTCGGGTGGGGTGGTGGAGCGCGTGGACTGTTTGGCGGAGTCTCGGCGGGCTGCTTGGTCTTGGTCAGTGGCGGTTGCGGTGCGGGTCGCCTGGGTGTTGGTGGTCTGGGTGGTGGCTGCCTGGTTGGGGATCGCAGCGACGGCGGGGGTTACGGAGGATTGCTCGACCTGACTCGTGGCGGACGATGCCGCGTTCGCAGTCGCGTTAGAGGTCGGATTGGAGGTCGAGGGGCTGCCGGACGTCGCGGGAGCACCTTGGTCGACCGGCAGGCTCGGGACGTGCCCGCCGCCGTCGGGGCCAGGCGGGTTGCCGCCGGGAACAGCAGAGATGATCTTGTTGCCGACCCACTCGCCGGCCTTCTCGCCGACGCGTTCGAGCGGGCCGTGGACGTCGCTCGGGGTCGAGTTGCGGACGGCGCCGTGCGCACCGGCGATCAAGGCGTCCTCCAGCTTCGGGTTGTGCCACCCCTCGCCGTATCCCCACGCGGTCAGCGAGCTGGCCAACGGCGACGTGACGGCGTTGTTCGCGAACGTCCGCCCGATCTTCCCCAGCCCCGGAACCTTGGCCAGTCCCTTCCCGAGACCGTGCGACAGCGGTACGCCGACCACGGCGCCGGTCGCCGTCATCGCCGTACCGCGCCAGTCCCAGTCATGGGTGGTGACGAAGTGGTTGTCGTCGTCCATCACCGGCTTGCCGTTGTCGTCGACGACGAGTCGCCGGTCCTGGCCGGTCAGGTCGCCCCACAAGCCGGCCAGCGTGTGCGGGATGACCTCGTCGGCGAGCTCGGCGCCCACGAGGCCGAGCACCTTCGGCACCATCTGGCGGCTGAACACGAACTTGCCGGTCTGCTGGGCCGCGTTCGCCACCATCTCGGCGACCATCTTCGCCTGCAGCTTCTTCGCTTCCCGGTTGACCAGCTTCTTCAACAGCGTGAGGAGCAGCCGTTTGACGCCTTCCTGCCCGAGCTTGCGGATCAGCGTTCCCATGATCGGCCCGAGGCCGGCCAGGATCGTGATCCAGCTGACGATGCCGATGATCAGCAGCTCGCGCTTCGTCCGCACGATGGTGTCCCCCATCGTCCGGAGGAACTCGGCCAGGTGCGTCGCGCCGTCGGCCAACGCCGCCGGGCCCTGCAGGTCCTTGTTGCGCGCGTACCGCTTCAGGAATCCTTCGAGTGCGGCCCCTGCCTCCCCGTGGTACGCCGACCCGAAACCGGTCGCCGCAGCGTCGATCTGACCGGGCAGTGTCTCGCACAGGTACTTCGCGCACAGGTCGTACTGGTCGGCCAGCGCGTAGAGCTTGTCCTCGTCGGCCTGCGGCTCGTAACCACCTTCCAGGATCGCCTTCAGCCATCCCGGCAGATGCAGTCCCACTTCAGGTGCCGTCGGCCGGCGTCATCGCCCAACCTGTCGGCGTCTGGGTGAGCCCGAGGTCGGCCGCCCGTACCTGCTGGGACGCGTCGCCGTCGGTGGCTTTGATGTTCTCCCCGCAGGACGACATCTGGTCGCCACGACCGATCAGGTGTTCCCCGATCGCCTTGCCGAAGTCGTCGAAGGTATCGGCATGGCTGTTCACCCAGCCGTCGGTGATCTGCTTGCCGTAGTCGTCATGACCGGCCGCTGCTTCGATCACCTCCTTGGTCAGCGCGCCCAGCAGCCGGTACGTCTCCCGGCCGGCCTCCGCTCCGACGGTGCGGCAGACGTCCGCTGCCCGGGCCACTCCGAGGTAGTCGACCTGGATCCGGTCAGTCATCGAGGTGCTCCTGGAAGGCGTCGTACGCCGTTTGCATCCTGGCGGCCGCGGCGGCGTGGGCCTGCCCGAGGGTGGCGAGGATCGTCGCGGCCAGTGCGCGCGGGTCTTCGGTGCGGTAGATGCCGGGGTCGAACTCCATCTCGCGGACGTCGCCGCGTCCGGTCACGGTGACCTTGACGAGACGGTCGGGCGAGACCGCCGTCGCGACCGTCTCGTCGAAGGCGCGATCCAGCGCGTCGGTCGCGGCAGTCAACTCGTCGAGCCCGCTGTTCAGGCCTAACGCAGCTAGTTCCTTGCCCAGGTTGAGATTCGGCATCTCCATGGGAACACCTCCGACTCCTAGCGTCGGCGGTCGGTGGCATCGTGGTCAGTCCTTGGCCACAAGGGGTCAGAACCCGTGGCCCGATCGGGCCGCGCCGTACGGTCCGGATCGTGAAGCCTGTCAGAGCAGCAGCCGCGGCCGCCGTACTCGGTGCGCTGGCCGCCACCGCGACCCCCGCGTCGGCGACGCCGCCGGCCGGGCAGTGCCAGACCGCAGAGGCCGGCGGGCAGCCGGTCACCAAGATGCCCTGGGCAACCACCTGGCTGGCGCCGGAACGCGCCTGGCCGGTCAGCACCGGCCGCGGCGTGACGGTCGCCGTCATCGACTCCGGCGTCGACGCCGATCATCCGCAGCTGCGCGAACCCGGCGCGGTCCTGCCCGGCAAGGACGTCCTGACGCCGGGCGACAAACGTGCGAACTTCGACTGCGTCTCGCACGGTACGGCGGTGGCGAGCATCATCGCCGCGCGACCGCTGCCCGGGACCGGGTTCCGCGGCGTCGCCCCGGGCGCACGCATCCTGCCGATCCGGGTCAGCGAACGCGACGCGAGCGAGCAGCAGGGCGCGGCGGTGGACGCGACCGTGTTCGCCGGCGCGATCCGGTACGCCGTCGACGCGGGCGCGACCGTCATCAACATCTCGCTGTCCCTGTACGCCGACCAGAAACCGGTCCGCGAGGCCGTGCGGTACGCCCAGCGCCACGACGCTCTGATCGTCGCGGCGGCCGGCAACGCCCACGCCCAGCAGGGACCGGATCCCGTGACCTACCCGGCGGCGTACCCGGGTGTGCTGGGTGTCGGCGCCATGACGATCGACGGCTCGCGACTCCCGAGTTCGCAGGTCGGGCCGTACGTCGACATCACCGCGCCGGGCGGCGGCGTACTGGCCGCGACCCGCGTCCGCGGTCACCGTTACTACGACGGCACGAGCTTCGCGACGGGTTTCGTCAGCGGTACGGCGGCCCTTGTCCGCGCAGCCGATCCGAGGCTGCCCGCCACCGAAGTCGCGGCCCGGCTGATCGCCACCGCTACCCCGGCGTCCGGGCCGGCCGATCAGTACGGCGCCGGCGTGGTGAACCCGTACCGGGCCGTCCAGGACGTTCTCAGTACGACGAAGCCTGCGGTACTGCCGCCTGTCCGGCCGTCGACCGTCGATCCGGCCGCGGAACGTCGTACGGCTGCCTGGAACCTTGCGGGCCGCGAAGGGCGGCGGATCGCCGTACTGGCAGGGATCTGCGCGTTGCTGGTGGTGATCGCCGCGGTCGTCGTACCGCTCGGCCGCCGTCGCGGCTGGCGGGCCGGCTGACGAAATGACAGGAGCCCGGCCCCTCGATCAACAGGGGCCGGGCTCGAGCGGTGGATCAGGCGCGGATGTCCAGGGCGTTGGCCGCCGACCGGTCCGCGCGGTGCATCCGGATCCGTGCGTCGTCGAGAGCGTCGCTCCGGCGGCTGAGGACCAGGTTGATCTCCTCGTTCGCCTGAATCCACAGCTGCTGCACCGCCTGGAGCTGCGGCGAGCCTTCCTGGCTCTGCCATGCGCCGAGCAGCGCCTGGATGGCGGACTGGAGCTGGCTCTGCAGTTCGGTCACCTTGCGGTTCGCGGTGACCATGTCGAACGCGCCACGTGCCATCGCGTCCAATGGGTAATTGATCAGCATGAGTGCGCCTTCCTCAGAGCTTGGTGACGTCGAGTGCGGTGCCGGACCCGACCTGGGTGAACGCGGCCTGGCTGCCGGTGTCCTCGGACTCGTAGCCGTTCTTCGAGGTGGTGATGCCCTCGGACATCTGGTGCAGCTTCGCGCAGAGCCTGCCCACCGCGTCCAGGTGGTTGTTGTGTCCCTGCCAGAAGACGTTCTTGATCTGCCCGTCCATCGGGGTGAGGCCGCCCATCGCGTTGTCGAGCGCGGTCATCACCGCCTTCAGGTTGTCGCCGATCGTGGCGGCTTCGTGCGCCGTCCGCTGCATTCGCTGGAGTTCGGTCTCCACACCGGCCATGGTGTTTCCTCCTCGGTGGTTGCCGGCGCGTGATCACCGGTCGATGTCACGCTAGGTCCCGGTTCCGCGTCCTTCGGGCGCATTCCGGTTGCGGCCATGGAATGGCCAGTTGTGCCGTCAGCGGGTGTCCTCAGACACCTCTTAGAGCTTCCACAGCTCTTCGTCCAGCACGTCTTCGGTGGCGGTACGCCGGGAGCTTGCGGAAGCCCTGCGCTTGCGCAGCGGGGGCGCTCCGGACGGGGTCCCGTGTTCGCCGTTGGTCCGGCCCTGGAGGTCGGACTGCACACCTTGGCGGCGCATCCGCTCGGATGCAGTGGACTCGGACGGCACGGTGAAGCCAGGCTTGGATGCCGCCGCGCCAGGACGGATCTCGCCGCGGCCGGTGGCGCCGGCCGCACCTGCTCCGCTCATCGGCGGATACATCGGCGGCGCGCTCGACTGCGTTCCGGTCGTGGCGGAGGTCGCGGTCTTCCCGGTCAGTGCGGGTTCCGCTCCGGCACCGCCCGCAGTAGTTGCCGAGCGCAACGATGACGCCGGGCGGTCCGTCGTACCCGACGGCAATCCGGTGTGACCGCCACCGCCGCCACCGCCGGAGAAGGGCATGCCGATCGAGCCCAGACCGCCGCCACCGAAGCCGCCTCCGCTCGTGGTAGGTGGTGTGTAGGGCTCGGGCTTGTAGATCGGCGCTGTGCTGGTACTACCTGCCAACGCGGGCTCGTCGGTCGTGAGTCCGTTCGACACCGCGCTGCCGGGGTCCGGCGTCGTGCCCGCCGACGACGGGTCAGCTCCGAGCAGATCCTTCGCGTTCTGGGCGAGCGTCACCCACTTGTCCAGGTTCTCCGGCACCTTGCCGACAAGGTCGATCCCCTTGCCGACCACGTCGATCAGCTTCCCGGCCTCCTCGACCGGATCCTTCGCCTCCGGTGTCTTGGGTGTTGACGGATCCTTGGCGGGGGTCTCGGCCGGAGCGCCGCCGAGGTCTCCTGGCGCGCTGCCGCCGCCGGTGCCGGCCGTCGCGTTCGGATCACCGGCGTTCGGGTCACCGGCGTTCGGATTGTCGTCCGCCGCCTGCTTCGGCGCCATCGGACCGCCGTACTTGGCGTGCGGAACCGGGGTGATTCGCTCGAAGGTCTGCTGCATGAGCGAGGACAGGACGCCCATCACGTTGGCCGCCTGCCCGCGAATGTCGTCCATCTCGCGCAACGCCGCCTTGCCTTCGGTGGCGTCCGTCGCGGTCAGGTGCCGGCGCTCGGCGTCGGCGTACGGCTGCACCAGCCCGCCGACGATCCGCTGGGTGTCGACGATCGTGCCGCCGATGTTCGTCAGCTGCCCGCCGACCTGCTCGACGAACGGTCGCCACTCGTCCACGGACGCGCGACTGTTGTTGACCTCGTTCTGGAAACTCGCGAACGCCGCACTCTCCCCGAAGGCGTGGGTGTTGTCCCAGGCGCGCTGCAGGTTGTCCTGCGTGGTCTGCAGGTTGGTTGCCGTCGTCGTCCAGGTCTCGCCGGCCTGCAGCCAGACGTCGGGTTTGACGCCGCCGAGCTGCGCGACCATGTCGGCCATCGAGGTGTTGCTGTAGTCAGCCATCGGAGACCCCTCAGTCGGTCGGGTAGTCGAACGGCCCGGGGGCGAGGATGTCCACGTCCGGGTCGTGGGTCGTGGTCGCGGCCGGCTTCGGCGGGTCGCTCACCACGGGCGGTGGCGGCGGGAGCGGCAGACCTTCGGAATCGGTCCAGTCGCGGGGCCGGACCGGGTTCAGTTCGGTAGCGATGATGTCCTTGGCGTTCTGATCCGTGGTCTGGAAGCGGCCGGCCGAGACCTGGTCGGTGGTCTCGAAGCGGGCGGCGGCGTTCTGGGCGATGGTGCCGAAGGCCTCGACACCGCGACCCAGGTCCTGCCCGAAGCCGGCCACCTGCGGCGCCCATTTCTTGATGAACTCGTTCGCCGTGGCGGCGTCCGGCATCCCGCCGCTCAGGTCGAATCCCGTGAGCCGCTGGGCGAGGGCGTTGAAGTCGGCCGGGTGCAGCATCGCGGCGAAGTCCCGCAGTTCCTGCGGTGAGACCTGGACCATCAGTGACTCCTGTCAGATCGAGCAGTTGACGAGCTGGATGAGGTGGGCGTCGCCGCGGCGACCGACGAGGAGGCCGCGGCCGGGCGGCTGCGCCTGGGGTTTGGTGGTGCCGAGCAGCGGCCCTTCGGTCTTGTCGCCGCTCATCACGAGGCCCGGCGTACCGGTGTCGCGGAGGCGTGCGATCAGGGGTTCGAAGATCGCGCGTCCGGCGCCGCCGCTGCGGCGGGCGACGATCAGGTGCAGGCCGATGTCGCGGCCGTGGGCGAGGTAGTCGACCAGGCCGGCGAGCGGGTTCGTGTGGCCGGCGACCAGGTCGTAGTCGTCCACCAGGACGTGGATCTGCGGCCCGGTCCACTCGCCGGACAGCCGGCGTTCGAGCACCGGGAGCAGGTCCGCGACCATCGCCTCGACTCCCCGCGGATCCGTGAAGGTTCCCATCACGTGTTCGCCGTCGACGGCCAGTGAGCGGCGGTAGTCCACCACGATGACCCGCGCCTCGGTGGGCTCGTAGCGCTCGACGATCGAGCGCGCGATCCAGCGCAGGAACCCGGTCTTGCCGGTCTCGGTGTCGCCGAACAGCAGGAAGTGCGGGTCTGCGTCCAGGTCGACGTACGCCGGTCCGAGGTCGCGCTCCGCCAGTCCGATGGGCAACCCGGCGCGTGGTTCCGGCTGCCGACGCAGTACGGCGGCCAGCTGTTCCTCTGGCAATTGCAGCGGAAGCAGGCGTACTCGCGGTGCACCCGACACCGGCCACGCCGCGGCGAGCTGCGGACCGAGATCGCCGGCCGGCGTCGCGACGACGAGGTGATGTCCCTTGCCTGCGAGGCCGCGACCGGGCTTGTCGGCCGGCACGCTCATCGCGGCCCGGCGGTCGACGACCGAGTCCGCGGGGTCGCCGAGCCGCAGCTCGATCTTGGTGCCGAACAGGTCGCGGATCGTGCCGCGCAGGTCGAACCACCGCGAACAGGTCGCGACCACGTGGACGCCGTATGCGAGGCCGCGGCCGGCGATCTCGGCGAGCGTCGTCTCGAGCTCCTCGAAGTCGGAACGCAGCACCGGCCAGCCGTCCACCACGAGGAAGACGTCACCCCACGCGTCGTCCGCGAACTCGCCGGCCGCGCGCCGTTCCCGGTACGACGCCATGCCTTCGATCCCGTGTTCGGCGAAGAAGCGTTCCCGGTTGCTGAGTAGCTGCAGTACTTCCGCGACGGTCCGGCGTACGGCGCCGACGTCGAGGCGGGACGCCACACCGCCGACGTGCGGGAGCTCGCGGAGCGTGGTGAGCGATCCGCCGCCGAAGTCGAGGCAGTAGAACTGCACTTCGCGCGGGGTGTGGGTCAGGGCGAGCGCGGAGACGAGCGTGCGGATCGCCGTGCTCTTGCCGCTGTGTGGGCCGCCGACTATCACCGCATGCCCTGCGCCGGCGGAGAGGTCCACGACCAACGGGTCACGCCGCTGCTCCAGTGGCTTGTCGATGAGCCCGATCGGCACGCGCAGTGTTCCACGTGGTCCGGCCGCCGTGAGCCCGTAGTCGGGGTCGACGGTCAGCGTCGGCAGCAGGTCGGTGAGCGGCGGCGGGTCGTCCAGCGGCGGCAGCCAGATCTGGTGGGCCGGTTTGCCCTTGTTTTCCAGGCGATCGACGAGGATGTCGAGCAGTTTCTCACCGACACCGTCCTCCTCCGGCTGCTCCTCGACCTCTGTCACCGGCTTCGACACATAGGCACTGGTGTACACCGCCACGTCGTCCGCGTTGTCGCTACCGGACGCGATCGAGCTGACCGCCGGGCGATGTACACCGGACACGTAGGCGGAACGGAACCGGACGAGAGTCTCGGTACCGATCTGCAGGAACCCGTGCCCCGGTGCCCGTGGCAGCTCGTAGGCGTCCGGGATTCCGAGCACTACGCGACTGTCCATCGCGGAGAACGTCCGCAACCCGATCCGGTACGACAGGTGGGCGTCCAGCCCACGCAGACGCCCCTCCTCCAGCTTCTGGCTGGCCAGCAGCAGGTGTACGCCGAGTGCGCGGCCGAGTCGACCGATCTGGTTGAACATGTCGATGAAGTCCGGTTTGGCGGACAACAGCTCGGAGAACTCGTCGCAGATCACCAGGAGGGTCGGCACCTCGGGCAGGTCGGCACCGGCGGCCCGGGCGAGCTCGTACTCCCGGATGGACTCGTAGTTGCCGGCTCGCCGGAGCAGCTCCTGGCGGCGGATGATCTCACCGCCGATCGCATCGGACATCCGGTCGACCAGGGCCAGCTCTTCGGCGAGGTTCGTGATCACCGCACTGGTGTGCGGCAGCCGGTCCAGCTTGGTGAACGTGGCACCGCCCTTGAAGTCGACCAGTGCGAAGTTGAGGCTGTCCGACGAGTGGGTGGCCGCCAGCGCGAGGACCAGGGTGCGCAGCAGCTCGCTCTTGCCTGAGCCAGTCGCACCGATCAGCAGGCCGTGCGGTCCCATGCCGTCCTGGGCCGACTCCTTCAGATCGAGCTCCACCGGCGTACCGTCGGCAGTCACACCGAACCGGACGCGTAGCCGGTCGCGGTTGGGCCTAGGTCCCCAGTGGCGGGCAGGGTCGAAGTCGTACGGCTCTCCCAGCCCCAGCAGGTCGGTCAGTCCGAACGCGGACGCGAAGCTCTCGTCGCCGTCCGTTCCGGTCGACAGGCGCAGTGGCGCGAGGAGCCGTGCCAGCGCCTCCGCGTCTGCAGTAGTGAAGCTGTCCGCCGTACCGACATCCGACTCGCCGTCCATGGTGATGCTGGTCAGCGCGCCGTCATCGGACACGTCCAGCAGAACTGTGGAGCGATCGAGCAGCCGTGGCGGCTGGGTGGTCAGGTCGATGACGCTGACGCCCTCCACGCCGTTGCCAGTCATCAGGTGGTCGGAGCCGACTACGTCACCGCCGTCGATCAATACGACGATGTGCGGGCCGTCCACCCGACTCGACGCGGCCGGGTCGAACCGTGGCCGTTGTGCGAGCAGATCGTCCAGCACGGACTCCAGGTCCGGAACGCTCTTGCTGATCAGCCGAATCGGTCCGAGGGCGTCTGACTTCTCTGGGTGGTGTGCGTGCGGCAGCCACTTCAGCCACTCCCAGTCCGCTCTGGTCTCCGGACCGATGACAGCGGTGATCAGTAGATCGTCCGGCGAGTGAAACGTCGCCAGCTGAGCAACCAGGGCACGCGCCAGGCTGCGAGCACGGTCCGGTTCACCGTCGACGTACACGCGGGAGAAGCCGCGCAGGGCCATCGCCACGGGCAGTCCGGGCACAGACGAGTACGTCGTGATGAAGCGGCGCAGTGCACCGGCGGACAAGGGCTCAAGCTCCTCGAGTGGTGCAGTGTCGGGCGGAGCGACCGGTGTGGCCAGCGGCTGTGCACCTGTGCCTACTCGAACAATCGCGAAGTCGGCGTCGTTGCGGCGGCGCTCCCAGAGCCGGTAGCTCTCGACCAACGTCCACAACTGTGTCGGGTCCGGGTGCAGGTACGACAGCGCCGTACGTTGCTGGGTGACGGCACGCCTGGCCCGGATGCGCTGCTGGGACAGGTGCCTGAGGTAGCCGCGTCGTGCGCGCGCCATCTCTCGGCGTGGTGCGCCTTGTCCTGCGAACGCCACCGCCGCCATGCCCAGCGCGGACAGTCCGAACAGACCGCCGACGATGTAGCTCATCCGGCCGCCGCCGCCGAGTGTCGAGTACATCAACGCCATCGCGGCACCGCCCGCGAGCATCGGAACCATCATCACGTACTGCGAGAGCTGCCTGCTCGCAGGCTGCGGCAACGCCGGCGGCGGATCCAGGGTGACGTCGCCGGTGGGCAGCGCCGGGCCGTCGCGCCGTGGCGGTCTGCTGACGATGACTGTCGACATGCTCCAGGACGTTAGGTGGTGCGGCAGGAGCACAGAGGGCGGCGGCCACTTGCTGACAGTCCACAAGCTGCAAGCACAGGGCCCTGTGATGCTGTGCGTGCCACGGTTGCTGCCGTGAGCATTCGTGGACTGGTCAAGGTCACCATCGACGCACCCGAACGCCGCATCGACCTGGCACTGCCGGAGCGATCGACGGTGGCCGAGGTGCTGCCCGGCATCCTGCGGCACGCCGGCGACGGTCTCGCCGATTTCGGCGCACTACAAGGCGGTTGGGTCCTCCGACGACCCGACGGCGAGGCGCTGGAGACACACCGGGACCTGGCCGGGCAGGACGTCAGGGACGGCGAGGTCCTGCATCTCGCACCGGCACACCAGCAGTGGCCGGAGCTCGAGTACGACGACCTCGTGGACGCTATCGCCACCGATGCGCGGTCCGGTGGCCGCGCCTGGACGCCAGGAGCGACCCGCTGGTGCGGACTGGTCGCGGGAGCGGCCGCCCTGCTCACCGCACTTGCTCTGGAGTTGCACAGTGGACCGCCGTGGTCCTCCGTGGCCCTCTTCGCGCTGGTCGTCGCGGGCGTGCTGATGACGGTTGGCGTCGTACTGTCGCGTGCTGTCGGCGATGCCTCGGCGGCTGCTACCACCGGAGCGGTGTCGATAGTGTTCGCGCTGGCCGGCGGAGCCTTGTTGCCTGCCGCATCGTTTCGACTGTCGGAGCTTGGTGCGCCGCAGCTGACCGCGGGCGGCGCGGCAGTGCTGCTGTTCGGGCTGATCGGGTACGTCGGCATCGCGCGACACACTGCGGTGTTCGTGGCCTCGGTGACCGCGGGCGTCCTCGCACTCGTTGCCGGCTGGCTGAGTGGCGCGCTGGGCGGCACACGATCCGCTGCCGTTGTCGGTGCCGTGGCGGTCGCGTTGATACCGATGGCCGCGCCGATCGCGATGCGGATCGGTCGGCTACCGAAACCCGTTCTGCCCACCAGTACTGCGGATCTGCTGGCCGACGCGCCCCAGCCGCCTCGACGCCTGGTGTACGCCGCCGTACTGCGTTCTGCAGCGCTCTACACCGGCATCCTCGCCGGACTCGCCGTCGGGCTCGCCTGCTGCCTGTGCGTGCTGGCGCGGTCCAGTTCGACACCAGGACGGGTGCTGGTGGTTCTGGTCGTCGGGATCTGCTTGCTTCGCGCGCGGTTGCTACCAGTGGTGACGCATCGGCTCAGTCTGATCGGTGCAGGTCTCTTCGGACTCGGCTGGTTGCTCGTGCTCACGCCGTACTCGCTGCTGGGGTTCTCGGCGGTCGCTGCGTTCCTCGGGCTCTGGTACGCGCGGCACAGGCCAGGTGCGTACCTGGCGCGGTACGCCGAGCTGGCTGAGGTGGTCCTGGTCCTCCTCGTGGTGCCGGTGCTGCTGTGGGTGCTGGGGCTGTACGCGTACGTACGCGGACTGGGTGGGTGACGCATGGCCTCCAAACGGGATCAGCTGCAGTCGCACCAGTTCGTTCAGCAGCGCATGACGCATGCGTTGCTGCTGCGGGAGACCGACCCTGAGTTCCCGCCGTTCCGCCGTGGCGTCGTCGCGATGCTCATCGGCATCGGGCTCGCCGTACTCGTACTTGCAGGCGCAGGTGTGTACGGGGCGCTTTCGCCGGGCGGCAAGACCTCCTGGAAGTCCGGTGACCGGGTCATCGTCGAGAAGGAGACGGGCACGCGGTACGTATACCGGGACGGGGTGCTGTACCCGGCGGCGAACTATGTGTCGGCGTTGCTGCTCGCGAACAAGTACAGCGCGCCGCTGATGGTGTCTGCCAAGTCGCTGCTCGGCGTACCGCGTGGCCAGCGGGTGGGGATCCCGGACGCACCGGACTCCTTGCCAGCCAAGAGTCGCCTACTCGGGAGCGGCTGGTCGCTGTGTGCACAACCAGGTGTCGACTCGGCCGGCAGTCCGGTCGTGCGGTCGGTTCTGCTGGTCGGGACCGAGCAGTCCGGTGCCGCGTCTGACTCGTTGCTTGTTGTCGGGCCTGATGGTCAGAGGTACCTCATCTGGCGCGGCTACCGGCATCTCATCCAGCAGCAGGCCACTGTGGCGGCGGCGCTGGCGTTGAACAACGAGGCGTGGTTGCAGGTGCCTTCCGTGTGGCTGGACCTCGTTCCGTCGGGTCCGCCGCTTGGACCGATCTCGGTGCCTGGTGCCGGCACACAGTCCGGTCTGCTCCGACCGGGTCGGATCGGCACGCTGTACGTCGTACAGACGTCGACCGGGCAGGGACAGTACTACCTGCTGCAGCGGGATCGACTGGTCGCGATCAGTTCGCTGCAGTACGACGTACAGCGCACGGCGCCGGTGACGCGGAAGGCTTATCCAGGGTCCGTGCCGGAGGCCGTTCGGTTGGATCCGGCTGTGGTGGCGCAGGTGTCGGGTGGCGTGGGTACGGCGACCACGGACTCGGCGTTGCCGACCACGCGGCCGACGTTCGCGCGACCGGAGTCGTCGGGGGACTCGGTGTGCGCCGTGTTCTCCGGTGGTGAGTTCCGGCCGCGGTTCACCCTGGCCGGCTCATTGCCCTCGGCCGGCGACGCAGGTGTCACCACCGGACGTGGCACCGGCGGACTGCCGTTGGCGGACGTGGTCGTCGTACAGCCCGGGCACGGGGCGGTCGTGGAGGCGATGGCGTCACCTGCTCAGCCTGCCGGGTCCGGGGCGTTGTCGTTCGTGAGTGACCTCGGGCGGCGGTACCAGCTGGCGAATCGCGACGTACTGGGTGTTCTCGGTTACGACCAACCACCTGTGGTCCGGCTGCCGGCCGAGCTGATCAGCCGACTGCCCGCTGGTCACGCGCTCGATCCCGACGCGGCGACCTACCCGATCGGACCTTGACCAATCCCTCAACCTCAGGAGGAAAGATGGACATCGGCACGCTGACTGTGGTGCCCGACGAGCTACGCCAGTTCGCGGCGCTCGCCCCACTGGCGACGGTCACCCCGGTCTCCGGCACCGTCCAGGCGACGCCGCCGCTGGCCGGTTCGATGCCGGAGAGCGCGACCGTCGACGCGCACGTCCGGTTCTGCGTGGAGAACACCGGCACGGTCACGCTGCAGGCCACGAACGGCATCGCGACCCTCATCGACGCCGCACTCTCGATCGCCGGCCGCTTCGAGTCCACCGACCAGTCGAACGCGATCACGCACCGGACGCTCGCCGACGAGTTGCCGACGGCAACGGACTGACGGGACGCGATCATGGGTGCGTACTTCGGGATGGAACTGAACGCGATGGCGACGATGCTGTACGGGCAGCGCGCCGAGCCCTGGCACGCGGGCGCCGACATGTGGGGCTCGGCGTGCCAGCAGCTGCTCGCCACGCACGGCGACCTCGGTGCGGCGAACTCTGCCATCGCCACCTGGCCGCTCAGCATCGGCTCGGTGTCGCAGATGGCGTTCAACGGACAGGTGGTCGGCAGTCTCGCGTCGCTCGGCGAGTGGGCGGCGTACACCGGTGCGATGTCCGCGGCACTCCGGCTGGGCGGTACGGCGCTGAATGCGGCGCAGGCGGTGATGCCGGCGCTGCAGAGCGGGTACGACACCGCGGTCGCGTTGAGCGGCGTACCGATCATCGGGCCGTTCGCGGCGCAGGTCGCGGTCGGTCTGCAGCAGGTCGGCGGCGGGATGATGGAGGCGGTCGGGGTGGTCATGCAGGCGCCCACCGCCGTACCGCAGCCGACTCAGGGCTGGCAGGGGCCGGGCGGTGGCGGAGCGATGCCGTCGTCGCCGGTGACCGCCGCGTCGGTGACGGATGTGCTGGACGCGACGGACAAGTTGTTCAGTGCGCTGGAGAAGGGCGCGAACCTGGTGCAGACCGTCACCGGGCTGGCGCAGTCGGGGAGTCTCGGCGACGCGCAGGACACGCTGACCAAGCTGCCCGGGTACAAGGACCTGCCCGGCACGATGATCCATCCGGACCTGACGCTGGCCGGCGGGGCCAGTACGACGGCATCGGTGCCCAGTCCGTCGATCGGGGTGCCGCTGTCGACAGTCGGTGCAGCCGGTGGGTCGCCCGGTGGGATCCCGGCCGCGGTTCTCGCCGGGACGGTTGGCGCAATGACCAGCTCCCTCCGCAGTACGCCGGGAGTCGCATCCTCGGCTGCCGGGGCACGGATCGCGGCGGGCAGTGAACCGGGGCTGGCCGGTAGTACTGCGCGGGGCGCCGCGGCTGCCGCCAAGTCAATGCCCGCGATCACTCCGCCGATGTCCGGGGCGTCCGGTGGGGGCGGCTCCAACGAGGTCCGCTCCGGCTCCCGCAAGCGCTCCGCCAAGGACGACCACCTCCGCGAGTCCGGCGTGCAGCCCGCCCTCCAAGGCCGCCCTACCGAGGACGCGGACTTCACGCTCCCCCGCCCCCGGCGCCAGACCCCGGGTCCGCTGCTGGACGACGAACTCTTCACCCCACACCCATAGGCCGGGAGGCCGCATGACTACCACCCCAGCCACCGCCCCCGCCGCCACCCCCACGGCACCCCGCCTCACCAACACCCTCATCACCACCACAGTCGCTCCACCCCGCACCGCTCAGTTGGCTGCCAGGCCAACTCCACCTGCTCGGCCTGCACCAGCAGCGGCGTCCCGTCCCGCACCTGTCTCCGCAGCTAGTCCCGCTCCCGTCGTGCCGTTGGCATCGGCTGCCGTACCTGCGCCTGCTCCGGTGCGTGGTGCGCGGGTTGGCTTGGGACAGGTGGTGTGTTGGGAGGTGGGGGTCGGGCTGGTGGCTTGGCTGGTTGGGCGGGGGTGGGTTGCTGATGTGGCTGCAGGGCTGGTGGCTGTTGGGGTGCTGGTGACTACCGCCTGCCGGTGGCGTGGGTTGTGGTGTTACGAGTGGCTTCGACTGGCCGGTGGCTACCTGGTGCGGGGCACTCGGTTCGTGGCGGTCGAGGGGGTCCGCGGACGCCTCGAGGTAGGTGACGTGGAGGCGGGCACGATCATCCGGCCCGACGGCGTGACCGTCGTACTGGAGAGCGACGTACCCCCAGACCTGACTCCGGCCGAGCTGATCGAGGAGCACACCGGTCTGCGGGTGAAACTGCTTCGGCGACCCGGCCGCGCCTGGATCGCAGTCACCGCGCTCCGATCCGCCGGCCGCCACCAGGACACCGAGCTGGAACTGCTCCTCGCCAACACCGTGCGCCGGCTCACCAAACGCCTCCGCCGTCGCGGCCTCCGCGCCGAGCCGCTCGACCCGAACGACCTGACCGGTCTGCTCACCACCCTCACCCCGAAGCACATCTCCGAGGAGTGGGACGCCCTCGGCCTCGGCCCAGGCCGCTACCGGATGTACGCCGTACCTGCGCACCTCGCACTGCAGCAGGCCGGTGCCGTCACCGTCACCACCTCGAGCGACCTCGACCACGCCCTGGTTCTGGCCCACGCCGACGCCCCTCCCGCCCCGGTCGCGGTCCCCCGGACCGGCCGGCAGCGCGCCGCGTTCCTCGCCTCCCTGCCCTGATCCGCGCCTGATTCACGCCTGATACAGCGGCTGGATCAGCGCGCTGGACAGGGAATGTATCGGGTGTATCCGGCGTGGACAGCGGCGAGATTCGCGCTGGATGGGGGGCCGCGATGGTTCTGGTGTTCACCGAGTCGCACCGACTCGACCGAATCGAGCGAGGTGTCCCGTGTACCACTCAGAGCCCTCCGAAGGCGCTTCGTACCTCCGTACGGCCCGCTACCCGCGAGCTGTGAAATCCGCGCCGCAGGTCCGCACCACCGGACGGCGGCTCGCCCATCTGGGCGTCGACGCGACCGCCGAGCGCACCTACCTGGTTGTCCTCGAGCGGCCCTCCTGGACCCCGGCCGAGCTCGGCGAGCGGCTCGGGCTGGACGACGCCGCGACCCACCAGGTGATCGAGCACCTGACCAGCCTCGGACTGCTTGCCCGCGGCAGCTCGGGCGACGTGGTCCGCCCGCTCAACCCGCGCCTCAGCCTCACTGCGTTGCTCGCCGAACGCGAGGCCGACCTGGCCCGCGTCACCCGCGACCTGGAACGCAGCCGGGTCGCCGCGGCCGAGATCGCCGGCGAGTTCGCCCGCCGCCACCCGGCGCCGCTCGGTGACGGCAACAGCGCCCTGGACTGGGCCGGCAGCCCGGCCGCCGCACAGCGCACCATCGAGGGTCTGCTCAAGTCAGCAGCCGGTGAGGTGCTGGTGAGTACGCCGGCCACCGCAGCGCTCGCCGATCCGATCGCGGGACTCCGCGAGCTCGGCACCGGCGTCCTGGCCCCTCCGGTTCGCTACCGCATCCTGGTCCCGGACGCCGCCCGTACCGACCCGATGCTGGCCCGCCGGCTGCAGCAACTGACCCGCAACGGCGCGCAGGTCCGTACGGCGACCACCGTCCCGCTCTGCGCAATGATCGTCGACTCAGCGACCGTGGCCCTGCCCGCCGACCGGACCGGTCGCGGCGCCGTCAGCATCCTCCGGCT
Organism: Kribbella soli; assembly: GCF_004331345.1. GTDB lineage: Bacteria > Actinomycetota > Actinomycetes > Propionibacteriales > Kribbellaceae > Kribbella > Kribbella soli. The sequence continues at coordinate 826,028 of NZ_SJJZ01000004.1, forward strand.
GGCGTCCGCAGTCGGCGCAGTGACCGAGCTGTACGAGCGCATCTGGCACGCGGCCACCCCGCTGCGTCAGCCGACCGGACTGGGAGACGCGTCCGGGCTGACCGTCCGCGAACGCGAAGTACTCTCCCTGCTCGGCGACGGCGGCACCGACGCGTCCGCTGCCGCGCAGCTGGGTGTGTCGGTCCGGACCGTACGCCGCATGGTGTCCGAGATGATGGCCCGTCTCGGAGCCCAGAGCAGGTTCCAGGCCGGGCTGAAGGCGGCCGAGCGTGGCTGGGCGGGGACGCGATGAGCCGCACCCTCCTGGTGGCACCGGACCGTCCAGGTGCCTACCCGAGCATCGGAGCCGCAGTACTCGACGCCCCCGACAACGCGGTCGTCTCGATCGCACCGGGCGTCTACCGAGAGGTCATCGACCTCGCGGACCGATCGGTGACCCTGACTGCCGACGCAGGTGACGTGGTCATCGACGCCACCTCGGCTCAGACTCCGGTACTGCGGACCGCGGGCGGACGACTCGTCCTCCGCGACCTGACCATCCGGGCCGGTGACGCCCCAGCAGTCGAGCTCAACGGCGGTGCGCTGCGTGCCGAACGCTGCGCGCTCTCGGGCCGCTTCGGTCCGGTCGTACTCGTCACCGGCCCGGCCGAGGTGTCGGTGTCACACTGCAAAGTCGACGGCGGCGAACACGGGCTGGTGCTCGAGGACTGCACTGCGCAGGTCGAGCACACCAAGGTGTCCGGTGTGTCCGCGGACGGCGTCATCATCCGCCTGGGCGCAGCCGTCGTACTGCGCGACTGCGAGTTCACCGACTGCGGACGCCGCGGCATCTACGCGTACCAGTACGGCCGACCGACCATCGAGAGCTGCGAGGTCTCAGGTACGTCGGAAGCGGGCGTGCTGATCGCCTACGACTCCACCGCGATGCTGAGCCACACACTGATCCGCGACACCGCCGGACCGGCTGTGGTGTTCGGGCGCCGCTGCCACGGAGAGGTCGTGTCCTGCCGCTGGGAGAACACAGCCGAACCAGCACTCGACCTGGCCGAACCGGAGCTCGTCTCGGTGACAGCCGCAGTGCAGGTGGAGCCACGCGCGACCACGGACGAGCCCGCCGCCGCAGACGTGGAGTCACTGTTGGCTGAGCTGGACGCCATGGTCGGACTCGCAGGTGTGAAGGACGAGGTACGTAGCCTCATCGACGAGATCCAGGTCAACGAGTGGCGACGGAAGGCCGGGCTACCGGTCGGCAGTCTGAGCCACCACCTGGTGTTCGCCGGCGGTCCCGGGACCGGCAAGACCACGGTCGCCCGCATCTACGGCAAGCTGCTCGCGGCACTCGGCGTACTGCCGAAGGGGCAGTTCAGCGAGGTCGCACGACGCGACCTGGTCGGCCAGTACCAGGGTCACACCGCGGAGAAGACCTCGGTGGTGTTCCAGGACGCGCTAGGTGGCGTGCTGTTCATCGACGAGGCGTACGCGCTGTCGCGGGCCGGCGCCGAGAACGACAGCTTCGGGCAGGAGGCGATCGACGCCCTGGTCAAGCTGATGGAGGACCATCGCGACGAGGCGGCGGTGATCGTCGCGGGATACAGCCACGAGATGCAGCAGTTCCTGGACGCCAACCCCGGTCTCGCGTCGCGGTTCTCGAAGACCATCGACTTCGAGAACTACTCCCCTGACGAGCTCACCCTGATCGTGCAGCGGATGGTCGCCGCGAACGAGTACGACCTGGACGCCAGGGCCGCACCGATCCTGCAGCAACACTTCGCGGCGGTCTCACAGGCAGCGAACTTCGGCAACGCCCGCGACGCGCGTCGGCTGTTCGACCGGGCCCGGAAGGCACAGTCGCAGCGCCTGCGCCGGCTCGACGGCATGCCCGGTCTCAGCGACCTGCGTACGCTGCAGCTCGCTGACGTGGCCGCAGCGGTGTCATGAGACCGGTTCGAGGACAGCAACGAAGTCCGACAACAGCTGAGCAACCCCGTCGAGTACTACGTCGAGCTGGGCACCTGGTGTGCCCGGCTCGCCGATCGTCGCGAGTACTTCGCAGTGCGCCCACAGCGACGGCGCCACCCAGCCCCACTGCCACAGCTCGTACGTCGTCGTACTCACCAGGGCCAGCGGCTCCAGCCCCGGTACGCCGATTGCGAACCGCTCCAGGTCGTCGGGACGATTGCCGAACCCCACGAACAGCGGCAGCAGCCGGTACCGGTGCGCGAACTCGGTAGCGTCGTCGGCCTGCGTCAGCACGCCTCGGCTCAGCAACGCGTCGACGTGCTGCTCCGCGTCGTCGATGTCGGCGGCGAGGCACTCGGCGACCAGTTCGGTCACGGTGGTCCAGCGGTGCGCCAGAGCCCAGACGTCGAACTCGGCTGCGCTCAGGTTTTCCGCCGTACGGCCGACGCGGATGACGTGGTGCTCCGACTCGGGTCCGGCGCCGTGGCCGACCGGAAAGACAGTGGTCATCAGTACTCCTGTACGGCGAGGTCCAGGCACGCTGCGTTCGGACCGAGCAGCGAATGCAGTGCGGTCAGTACGGCGGTGAGGTCGGCTTCATGTTCCTTGCACGCGATCAGCAGATTGGGAGACAGGTGTCCCCACAGCCAGAGGTCGTAGAGCGTTCGGGTCATCCCGGTGAGTGCCAGCTCGGTAGTGCCCGACCTGAACATCGTGGGGATCTCCGACGTGTTCCCGAGGCCGAGTTGCAGCGGAAGGAGCCTGTGGCCGGCTGCGAAGTCGGCGGGGCTGTCCAGGTCGACCTCGGCCAGCAGGTTCCTGGTCAACAAACGGTCGATCAGTACTGCGCCGTTCGTGATCTCGCTGTCGTCCAGAAGCGCGACGATGCGGCTGCGCTCCCACGGACTGCGGTCGTCGGTCAGACCGTGCGCCAGCGCCCACACCGCGAACTCTTCGACGGTCAGCTCAACGATCTCGCTGCCGAGCCGCACCTGTTGCACATGACTCTCCGCAGCGCCGGTGAGGTGCACTCCGAGACACTGGCCGATCGGAAACATCAACAGAGTCATGTTTCTCAGGCTGACAGGTGCCAGGCACGCTGCGAGACCGCTTGCAGCATGTGGCCAGTGTGTGGCCGCAGGCGCCGGGCTGGCGGCGAACGACCTGTTCACACGGGAAGATAGACACGTGACCGACAAGGCAGGACCTGACTCCGCTCCGGCGCTTCCGGGGTGTACAAACGTGGTCCTGGTCCGTTCTGGGATCCCGAGGGTGTACCGGTGCCTGCGGCAAGGGACTGCGGCCAGTGCGCTGGTTTACCCGGTCCGCGTCGATGCGAGCACGGCGGCGGCGTTCAACAAGCAGGCGAAGGCGCTGCAGGGGGTCAGTCATCCGCATGTCGCGTCGGTGCTGGAGTCCGGTGTAGCTGACGGATTCCCGTACCTGATCAGCATCGCTGACGCCGGGACTCTGGCAGAGCAGATACGCAGCCAGCTGCGCTCACCTGCTGATCTGGCGGTGCTTGGTCGGCAGCTCGCGGAAGGTCTGGCTGCTCTGCACGGTGCTGGGCTGATTCACGGCGGTCTCACGCCAGGTGCGGTCGTTCTGCTGCCGGACGGGCGTCCGCAGCTGTCTGCGCTCACGCTCGGGCTGGGCCAGCACACTGGGCACGCCGCGTTGAACTCACCGAGTCAGCTGTACGTCGCCCCTGAGACGTTGCGGGACGGGACGCTGACTGCGTCGTCCGATCTGTACGCGCTGGGTGCAGTGCTGCACGCTGCGATCAGCGGGAAGCCGCCCTTGGCTGCGCGGATGGGTGAGACAGCCGGCGAACACATCCTGCGCGTGCTGAACGAGCCGCCGGCGCGTCTCGAAGTACTGCCGGATGAGTTCGCGGAACTGATCGCGCTACTGCTGGAGAAGGACCCTGCCAAGCGGCCCATGTCTGCTGAGGTCGTCGCCGCGGCTCTCGCAGCGTTGGCAACACCGACGACCGCGCCGATGCCTCCCGTGCGTCCTGTCACCGCAGCACCAACCAAGCAGGCCGCCCCCGCCACACCACCCCTACCGCGGCCGGCAGTGATGTCCCGAGCCACCCTCCGCTCGTGGCCCACCACAACAGCCCCCACCCCACAGCAAAAAACCACCCCAGCTCCGCAACAGCCGGCTGCTGCTCCGTCACCCCCTGCCGGACCACCAGCCACTGGCGGACCGACGCCGCCGGCCGCCCCACCGCAGTCTGGAGGCCAGGGGCCGTCGCCCGCGAGCCCGCCGCCCGCTGCCGCTCCGGCGGGTGGTGCCTCGTCGCCTGCTGCGCCTCCGGCCGTGGCTGGGGTCAAGCGGCGTAACTGGTTGCTTGTGGCAGCGAGCGTTGTCGTTGCGGCTGCTGTCATCACCACGTTCGCCCTGGTCAACCGCAAGGGCCAAACCGACACACCCCCGATCAGCGGCCCAACCCCGACAACAGCCTCCACACCAGCGCTCGCAGTCAAGCTGAACCCACCGGCCGACCACAGCACCTACGTAGACCTCAGCTGGACCGGCCCGTCCGACGTGAACTATGCGGTCGTCATCGCCCAGGTCGGTCAACCCGCGGACGTCAAGCTCGTCTACAAACACACCAAGTACCGCGTCAATGTCGTCCCCGGAATCCAGTACTGCTTCGCCGTACAGGCCACCGACGGCATCAACAAGATGGAGACCGACCCGCGACCGGTCCGCGACGCCCAGTGCGAGCGCTGATCACCCGATCAGGCTGCGCGCGCTGAGCGTCGTACGGATCCGCTCCGACAACCGCCCCTCGGCCAGCCCGCGCTGAGCCTTGCGTACGGCGGACCACGCGAACTCCCGGTCCGGGTCGGAGTCCTGCCCCGACCACAACGCCCGGTCCAGGCACCCGGCGAGCAACGTCATCGCCTGCGACACGGGACCGTCCGAGTCACGTGCCAGGTCCCGTGCCGTGGCGGCCGGAGTCACCCGCATGCCGTGATCCCGCAGCAGGTCACGCGCCTCGGCCCACGCTCCGAGCGTCCCGTGCCGCCTGCGCCGCCGACGACGTACCGCCTTGGCCAGCGGCACCCCGATGATCCACAACAGCACCATGGCCCCGAGCGCAGCAACGACCACCACCAACGCCATCCAGCCCGGCCAGTGATGCGCCGTCTGTGGGTCCTCGGGCGCCGGCAGCGTCGGCTCGGACCGGTGCTCGCGCTCGATCTCCTTCTTGGACGGCAGTTGCTTTCGCACGGTCTCCGCCGCACCTGCCAGCCCACCACCCGCCTTGGACGTGGCGGTTCCGGTCGGGTCGAGCGGCACCCAGCCCACCCCTGTCACCGCGACCTCGGGCCATGCGAGTACGTCGCGGTTGCGGATCACGTACGTCCCGTCCGGGCTCGGTGTGTCCGGCTGCTTGAACCCGACAACGAGCCGTGCCGGCAACCCGAGCAGCCGCGCCATCACGACGTACGACGCGGCGAACTGCTCCGACGTACCGCGCTTGCTGCGCAGCAGGAAGTGGTTGAGCTGCGGGTACCCGTGGCCGGTGGGGAGGTTCTCACCGGTGGCCAGCTTGTAGTTCGTCCGCAGGTACTTCTCGAGTACCAGCGCCAGTTGGAACGACGGCCGCACGTCACCGGCGATGCTGCGGGCCAAGTCGTCGATGCCTACTGGCACCTCACCGAGATCCGCACCGCTGCTCGGGTCCGCGTCAACGCCGGACGACGCCAGCTGGTCCGAGTCGACCGTCGGCTCGGCCCAGGTGACCCGGTACTGCGACGGTCGCTTCTGCTCGGCCAGCAACGCACCGGACGCCGGATCGACCAGTAGCGGCAGGTCGTCCACCACCGACAGCGTCCGCGTCTGGCTGGGCAGCCACGGCAGCGACCAGTCCGCCAGCGCGACATCCGCCGACTGCCGTCGTACCGGCACCGTCACGTGGGAGTCGAGTGGCAGTTCGCGTCCGAGGCGCTGGAACTTCGGTGCGGCCGTCCAGGTCACTCCGTCAAAGTTGTCCAGGGCAATCACCGGCCAGCGGTCCACAGGACCGTCAGCTCGGGCAGTGAACACCACGGTGTCCGGCGAGTGCAGTCGCGCGGCGATCTCGGTCAGCGGGTTGCTGAGCACAGTGGGTGAGTCAGGCGGGCTCGGCTTCGCCAGGTGGGCCGCAGTGGACGTCGGCAACGCCAGCCCGAGAGTGCTGGCACCAACTGCCATGGCGGCGAGTGCTGCGACCAGACGGACCCAGGCGGCACGCTCACTCGGCCACTGCACCAGCACCAACGCGAAACAGCCAGTGAGCGCCAGTCCGACGAGTACTGCGTCCAGTCCGGTCACTGTGACGTACGCCTGCGACAGACCGGCCACCACAACCGCAGGCAGCAACGCCAACAGCCGAGACCGCTGCAGCACGCGCGCGCCCACCAGACAGGCGAGGAGAACCAGCACCGGTACAAACGCAACCAGATCCGGTGACGGAGTGGCCGGCCACGTCGACTCGAGCGTACGACGCCAACCGGACGTCACCGCATCCCACAGGGACACCGGTCGACGAGCAGCACCAGGGATGACCGCCAGCAGTGCGACGACTCCACCAACCAGCGTCAGCGGCACCCGCCAGCGAGCAAGCTGCGGTCGACGCAGGATCCCTTCCTCAACCAGGTACGCAACTACGGCGACCGCCAGCATCGGCCAGAGCACAGCCGACGTACCGAACAGCGGCGCGAACAGCAGCCCCGCCACCACACCGGCAGCAAGGACTCCGAGGATCGGCAACCGTCGTGTCATGCGGGTACGGCGTTCCAGGCGTCGACTGCGTTCTGTGCTGCGTTGGCGTGGATGACGTGGACGCCGGCACCGGTGTGCAGCGCCGGCTCGTCATGGGTCACGTCGATGCACACCACCGGGCGGTAGCTCGACCTGAGGTTCGGCACCTCGGCCAGACCAGCGGTGTCGCCGGTCAACACGACCAGTGCGCCGCCGTCACGTCCAACCGGCAGAGACTCGAGCAGGTTGGTGGTGTTCGTCGCCTGCTCGACCCTGGCGAGCTCGTCGAGCAGATCGCTGACGGACTGTACGTCGTGGTCCGTGCCGCAGGGTGTGGTGAGCCGCAACCGCTGACCGGACTGTGCAGCAACCACCAGGATCGACGCCGCGACAGAAACAGCGGTGTCGAACTGGTCTGCGGTCAGTGCTGTCGTACGCGTATCCAGCAATACCTGCAGTCGCGGCTGGTCCGGGTCGACGTACTCGCGGACCATCAGCCGACCTGCTCGCGCGGACGCCTTCCAGTGCACGTGGCGGACCTCGTCACCGGGCACGTACTCACGCAGCCGGCGCAGGTCGATCGAGCCGCGCAGCGGACCAGCGGACACCGGCCCTTCGAAGTGGTGCCGTTGCCGGATGCCAGTCGCCGTACGAGCGGCGTACCGCTTCGGGTGGACGAGGAGCGTGGCTGCGCTACCGATCGAGACCTGACAGGACACGAGGCCGAACGGGTCGGAGCGACGCAGCAGCAACGGCCCGACCGGCAGTGGCCCACGACGAGCGGTCGGCAGCTCGTAATGGTACGTCGCGACGCCGTTCGGCGCCAGTGCCGTGACCGCAACCTCGGACTGGTGCGCACCAGCGGTGTCGGCGGCAACGAACGCCGGCTGTCGCCGCGTGGACTCGTTGCGCACCATCAGCCGCGCCAAGGCAGGCTGACCGCACTCGACTCGGTCCGGGTACAGCACGCGCTCCACAGTCACCTTAGGACGACGTACGACGGTCAACACGCTGATGAGCACCGCAGCAAGACCAGCTCCCGCCAGCACTCGCAGCATGGGGTAGCCGAGCAGCTGACCCGCTACCAGCAAGGCGATCGAGCCGACCAACACTCCCCAGGCTCGTGGCGTGAGCCTGGTCCTCATGACACGACGCCAAGAGCCCGCTTGAGGTCGCGCCGTACCGGATTGCCAGGGGCCGGAGTGTCTTCGAGTACGTCGTCCACAACGCTCTCCGCCGTACGACGGGCCAGCGCGGCGTCCGCCGTCAGCACCAGGCGATGTGCCAGTACCGGATGCGCGATGCTCTTCACGTCGTCCGGTGTCACGAACGACCGTCCGTCGGTCGCGGCGATCGCACGGGCCGCGCGGATCAGGGCGATGCTGCCCCGCGGGCTAGCGCCGTACCGGACTGCACTGTGCAGCCGGGTCGCCGCAGCGAGACGTACTGCGTAGGCCATCACTGCCTCGTCGACGTACACCGACCGGACCGCGGCGACGACCCCTCGCAGCGTGTCCGGGTCGATCACCGGCTCCAGGTCGTCCGGCGTCGGTCCCGCGCCGTCCAGCGCGACCACCTCGATCTCGGCGTCCAGGTCCGGGTAGCCGATCTCGATCCGCAGCAGGAAACGGTCCAGCTGCGCCTCCGGCAACTGGTACGTGCCTTCCATCTCGATCGGGTTCTGCGTGGCCAGCACCATGAACGGGTCCGGTACGCGATGGGTGTCAGCGTCGACGGTCACCTGCCGCTCGGCCATCACCTCGAGCAGAGCGGACTGCGTCTTCGGCGTACCGCGGTTGACCTCGTCGGCGAGCACGACGTTCGCGAAGACGCCACCAGGGTGGAACACGAACCTGCCCTGTCCCTGGTCGTACACAACGACCCCGGTGATGTCGCCGGGCAGCAGGTCCGGGGTGAACTGGATGCGGCTCCAGCGGCCCCCGATGCTGCGCGCGAGACTGCGGGCCAGGCTCGTCTTCCCCAGCCCGGGCAGGTCCTCGATCAGCAAGTGCCCGCCGGCGAACAGCGTCGCGATCGCCAGCCGGACCACCTGCGGCTTGCCGCGGATCACCCGCTGGATGTTCGCGGAGATCAGCTCGTACGCCTGCTGCGGCTCCATCCCGTGCCCCGCCTCCCGCATCACCACTACGCATCCTTCCGTCGACGCGAGGTACGTCGTACTCGTGCGGCCGACGTACTCGCCGGAGGCAAGGCCGGGGCCGCGGCTGCCGGAGCAGCCGTGGCGGAGCCGGCTGCACCGGTAGCGGTCGGACTGCTGCTGTTGTTGCGCTCCCGTGTGATCGCCTTGACCGTGAAGGTCAACTGCAGAGCGGACAGACCGGTGTAGCGAGTGCTGGTGGTTGTCACGGTCCTGTCCGCCTGACCGGTGGCAGAGACCACGTAGTGCACCAGCTGGCCGCCGTTGAGGTTCGGTGCGGTCCAGGTGAGCGACACCGAGCCCTTGCCCGGAGTGGCGGTCACCTTCGGCGCTGCGGCCGGAGAGTACGGGTAGACGGTGCGCGTCGCCGCCGAACGCGGTGAGGTGCCCGCCTTGTTCGTGGCCGTCACCCGGTAGCTCACGCCCTTGCCCAGCGCCGGCTTCAGCGAAATCGAGCTCTGGTACGTCTGCGCCTGTGTCTTCGACCCGTCCGAGCCGAGCACTGTGTACCCGGACATCGTGTAGTCGGAGGTGCTCGGTGAGGTCCAGGAGACGGTGACAGAGCCGTCCGCCTTGGTAGCTGCACTGACCTTGGTCGGTGCGCTCGGCGGCTCGGCCTGCCCGGTCATCGACGTCACTTTCGAGTCCACGGCCGGTCCGGTCCCGACCCGGTTGGTCGCGGACACCGTGAAGATGTAGCTGCCGAAGCTCAGCAGTTCGCTGAAGCTGTGGCTGCGGGTGCTGCCGACGACGGCGACCGACCCCGAGGCGGGGAGGCCGACCACATAGGTCCCTGGCGCGGTCCGGAAACTCACCTTGTAGCCGGTGATCGCAGCTCCGTTCGCTCGCGCCGCAGTCCAGCTGACGGTCGCCTTCCCGTCACCTGGCTTGACGGAGACCGATCCGGGGGCTCCCGGCGCGGCCGGTGGCGGTGAGGTCGGCTTCGACGTCGGCTTGCTGGTCGGTTTCGCCGTCGGCCTGACCGGCGGCGGCGTGGTCGGCCTGGTCGTCTCGGTCTTCCCAGGCGTGCGCTCCGTCTCCCTGGGCTCGACGGTCTCGGTACGGCGCGGCTTCCCCGGGCCGACGGTCACCTGGATCGGCGGCAGGATCGACCTGTGGGTCGGCGGTGTGGACGGCGGGGTGGAGGTCGGCGTCGACGTCGGCGTGCTGCTGGGGGCCGGGGTGCTCGGGGTCGGCTTCTGGGTGGCAGCAGGCGACACCGGCTTGTTGCCGCCGTCGACATCCACCTCGCTCACGGTCCCGTCGCCGTCGACCACGGTCACGACCTCACCGGTCTCGTCGTCGATGTAGATCCGGCCGTCCTGCCCGGCAGTCACCCGCGGACCGCCCTTGTGGTCGCCCTTCTTCTTGCTGAGCTCATGCGTGTGCAGCGGCTTGCCGTCAGGTGCGTACGTCCGCACGACCCGCTTCTCGCCGTCCAGTACGGCGACAGCGGCGCCGGTCGCGGCGACAGCGTCGTACCGCCCCGGAGGCAGGTTGATGCTCTCGGCCTTCTTGGCACCGGCAGCGTCGACGAGCAGCAGCCGCTGACCAGCCAGGATCGGGATGCGGCCGTTGACGTCCGACTGAGCTACGACAGAGGTGGTCGGTAGCGAACCGCTGATGTCCATCGGCACGGCACGGCCGGCCGTTTCACCGGTCAGCGGGGTCAGGGTCCGCTTGGACAGGTTGGCGAACGCAGGCTTGCCGCCCACGCTCAACAGCGCACCGGCATCACCGGCTTGTGAAGGCAGCTGACAGGCCAGCGTGGTCGAGCCCGGCGCCAGCTGGCAGAACTGCTCTGCGTTGCGCACCCACAGCGCACCATCGGCTGTAGCGATCGCACTGGACACGACACTGCCCACGGTGACCGTCTGCTGCTGGTCACCGAGCCGGACGATCTGACCGTGCTGCCGGTACACCAGGTACGGCCCGCCCTGCGCCTCGATACCGATCGGTTCCTCCGGGATCCCGATCCGGACCGTGCTCTTCACGGTCAGGTCGGACTTGCCGAACACGATCACGCCGTCCGCGCGCACGACGTACCCGTTGGTGCTGCTCTGGACCACCTGGCTGCCCGCCTCGGTCTGGACACCACGGACCTCGGCGTCGACGCTCTTGCCGCCGCCGTCGACCCGGAAGACCGCGCCGACAGTCGCGTTGTAGACCCAGTGGCCGGCCTGCTGGAAGGCGACCGCGGGGGCGCCGCGACCCAGCGCGGACAGGCCGACGAACGTCCCGAGGATCAGGGCCGCGACCGTCCACCACGCAACGGGCCGACGGATCGCGCGAGCAATGCGGGTCATGGGTAGAAGGTGCCTCTCATCTGTCCAGCTGCGGTACAGCGGCGATACATCCGGCCACGAGTCGTCCGGAAGCGGTCGTCAGCACGGGTCACGAAGCGACCGTTGACCGCGCCGGGACCTCCGGTTCGCCCAGCTCGGCCAGAGCCGCACGGGCCTCGCCTGCGGTCGGCGACTCCGGCAGCAGCCGCAGCGCACGGCGGAGGTACTCCGCTGCCTGCTGACGCGCGCCGGTGCTGGCCTCAGCCAGGGCCAGGTTGACCAGCACAGTGCCTTCGGCCTCCCGGTCTCCGTGCACCGAGGCGATCGCCAAAGCGGCCGTGAACTCAGCACGTGCGTCGTGGACCCGACCGGACCGCGTCTGCGCGATCCCGAGGATGTTGCGGGTGATGAGCTCGCCGTACCAGTCCTTGCCGGCACTGGTCGCGGCGGCGACCTCAGCAACCAGCGGAGCCCAGTCCGGCACGTCACCACCGGTCTCGATGAACTGGTGTACCGCAGTGGTCAGCAGCCACGCGTTGGCCACCTCGTTCGCCGCCAGCAGCTGGCTGATGGCAGTGGTGAACTCGACGTGCCGCGTGGTGAACCAGTGGTGGGCCGCAGCCGCATGCTGTCCGTTCAGGGCAGCGGCAGCGTCCAGCACGGTCCGCACGTACGCATCAGGTCCGGGCCCCTCGGGCTTGGCCGCCTCAGGTTTCGGCTCCTCCGGTACGTCGGCCAACAGCTGCTGCTGCAACGCACGGAGCTCCGGCCCCGGCTCCGTGCCCAGCTCGTCCACGAGCGCACTCCGGGCCTTCTGGTACGTCGCGAGCGCGTCAGCACGCCGTCCCGCGTCCCGATACGCGACGAGCAGCCGCACCCAGTTCGTCTCCCGCAGCGGGTCCTCGGCCGTCAGGCTCTTGCACAGCGCGATCGCGTCGGCGAATCGCGACGTACCGATCAACGCATCCGCCAGCCGCTCCCGGACCGACCAGCGCAGCTCGGCCAGCCGCACCACCTCCGGCTGGTGCCCGTCGGTGACGAGCCCCTCGTACGGCGTACCTCGCCAGAGCGACTGTGCCGACTCCAGGTGCTTGAGCGCTCTCGCCGCGTCGCCCGCGGCCAGAGCCTCATCACCTGCGGCCAGCAGCGCCTGCAGCCGATCGGAGTCCAGCTCGCCGGCGTCCACCCGGATCCGGTACGCCTTGGAGCGGCTCTCGATCCGCTGGCCGTCCGCACCGAGCGGTGGGAGAGCCCGGCGGAGCTGCCAGATGTACGTGCCGATGTTGCGCTCTGCCGACACCGGAGGGGTCTTACCGGCCCAGACCGTATCGATGATCTCGCCCACGGCGACCCAGGTGTTCGCCTTCACCAACAGCAACGCGAGCAGCGCGCGGGGCTTGTCGGCACGGATATAGCTGACCGCGTCGGTGCCATCGATCTCCACCGGCCCCAGCACCCGGAACAACACCGCCGCACCACCTCCACCTGCGCTGGACTCACACCGAACCACTCCGACGCAAAGACCCACAAAGCGGTTCCGTACCCACCGCCCACGTTTCGCTACAGAAGGTAGTTGCCCGTCACCATGCCGCGCCACCCCCATCAAACCGGAATCCTGGGTCAGGCCCGCCCCTGAGCAAGGTCACTCAGTGCTTCCAAGGGTGTCGGGTGTGTGCGTATCTTGAGAACGTGGCCTCGAGACCCTTGCCGCAGCGCGCGGTCCGCGCGGTCGGCGAAAGCCCGCTCTCTGAGCGCGTGGCCCGCGCTCAGGAGCTGGCCTATGCGCCGCTGATCGAGTGGGTACGGCGCAGTCCGCTGCACACCGACGTACTCGGTCATTCGATACATCCGTCGCTGACCGACGTGACCACTGGGTGCTGGCTGGGCACGTCCCTTCTCGACCTCACCGGTGGATCCGATTCGCGTCGCGGAGCGGCGCTGCTCGCCGGGTTCGGCGTACTGGCGTCCGTGCCGACGGCCATCGCAGGCGCCGCCGACTGGGCCGATCTGTCGGGCGCCGAACGCCGGATCGGCGCAATCCACGCGCTCGCCGCCGACACTGCGATCTTCCTGTTCGCCAGCTCGCTCGTCGCGCGTCTGCGCGGCAGGCACCGGACCGGCACAAAGCTCGCCCTGGCCGGGAACCTGGTGATAGCGGGTGCGGGCTTCCTCGGCGGGCATCTGGCTCTGAACCGCGGAACCGCTCGCCGAGACTCCTTTGCCGAGAGCAACTAGTACGGCTCAGCTTCGGCGCTGCGGCGTCTGGCCATCGAGCACGGTCGACTCGGACCTCGAGCCGATCGACGAGGCCGGCCGTCGCTTCGACTGGTGAGACGTCAGGCGTCGACCACGGGCTGCAGTTCGGCGAGCTCGACCCAGCGGTGCTGCTGTCGGGCGCGTTCGGCGGCGAAGACCAGTAGGTGGCCGTTGACCGAGTCGGCGAGCTGCGTGCTCGACACGCTCGCCGGCTCTCCGCGCACGACTCGGACGAAGTCCGCCACGAGCCGATGGTCACCGCCGCCGTGCATGTCGTCGACCACCGACGTGGTGATGATCTCCTCGTCGAACGAAGCAGCTCCGTCGGTACGAATGCGACGTACCCGCAGCGTCCCGTCCTCCAGCGCCCCGGAGATCTCGCCGGTCGTCCCGACGACATGGAGCGTGCGGCTCGACGCCGGTGTGTTGGTCGCCAACGCGAAGGACCCGATAACCCCGTCGGCGAACTCGACGCTCACAGTCTGGCGATCGAGTACGTCGTTGTCGGCGTGCCACACGCACCGGCCGTAGCGGTTGTCGGTGCGCAGCGACTCGAGCTTCTGGTCCAGGTCGAGGTCGGGGCTCAGGTGCTCGGCCTGCTCCCAGATGTACTCCGGCCACTTGTTCAGGTCGACGTACAGACGCTGTGCCGAGTACGAGCACGTCGCCTCGATCGAGCAGTCGGACAGGCACCGCGTCCCTGCCCCTTGCGGCGCCCGCTCGGGTACGAACATGCCACGAGATCCCGAGCTGGCGACGCGGGCCGGGGCTGCGGCGTTGCACAGCCACGTCATGAGATCCAGGTCGTGGCAGCACTTGGCCAGGAGCATCGACGAACCCGACTGCTCGGAGTTGCCCCAGCGACCACGCACGAACGCCATCGACATGTGGTCGTAGCTGACGTGCTCAGCCATCTCGATGCTCAGCGGCTCGCCGATCTCGCCGGCGACGATCCGGCGCTTGGCTTCGCTGTAGAACGGTGCGTAGCGCAGCACGTGACAGATCATCAAGGTCCGCCCGGACGTTCGCTGCGCCTGTGCCAAGGTCATGAGCTCCGGCGCGCTCTGCGCGATCGGCTTCTCCAGCAACACGTCGTACCCGGCGGCGAGCAGGTGGATGGCAGTCGGCACATGATCTTGGTCCATCGTGGCGTCGATCGCCACGTCCGCGACCGCGCCTGCTTCCGGAAGGTCGGTCAGCGACGAGTACCGGGCTGCCTGGGGAATCCCGAACTCGGTGCCCCACCGCTCGCGACGCGTCGGATCAGGCTCGACGATCGCGGTGATCGCCAGCTCGTCAGGCGCGACCTGCGCGTAGCGCGAGTAGAGCACGCCACGATGCCCGGCACCGACGAGCACGGCGCGCACCGGCGCGGACGGATCGGTGGACAGAACTGTCTGCATCTATCGCTGTCTTTCTCTCGGCCGGCCTACTCAAGCGGGCGTGATCCGGTGAACCTCGACGTACCCGCCTCGGCCGGCAACCAGCCACTTGTCGGAGACGTCGGCGAGGGCTATGCCTGGCAGGCTCGGCGAGCACGGTGCACCGGTGCGGTCCACCGCGATCGTCCCAACTAGGTAGTAGTCGTTCTTGTCGGTTTGCTGCGTGTCGCCGAGGATGCCCCAGATGTACGGCCCGACGCCGTACGCCGCCCTGAACTCCAGGCCCTTGGGCCGATGCTTCCCCTTTGTGGGCGAGCCTTTGGGCAGGGCTTGGGTAACGAACCCGTTCGGACCCTTCGCCCACCAGGCGACGCCGTTGTCCCAGACGAGCAACGGTGGATCGCTCGCCACCACGGTCGGCACGGTGTCGGTATCGAAAGCGAGTGGCTCACCATCGGACAACCGGATCACGTCGACATCCGTGCGGTCCGCGTGTTGCAGCACGGTGTGGTCGCCGGCCGTTCCCTCGTGTTCGTGCGGTCCGCGCGACTGATGCGTACCGGTCCAGCGAGCCGTTCCAATCCGCGCATCCCGGACCTCCATGTTCCAGCCCGACGGCGTCCGCTTCGCGACGACGACCGAGTTCCCGTCACCCGAGACCCCGACGACGTCTACGGCACGCCACAACTCGTCGCCGGTCTTGGCATCGAGCGCGATCGTGGTCGGTGACTGGGCACTTGTCGGCCAGCCAGGGCCGAACGGCGTGCTGACGGTCGCGAGTACGACGGACTCGGACACCGCCGTGACCATCGTGCGCTCGTTGGACGGGGTCGCCACGGCCCGAAAACCCCAGACCGGATCGCCTGTTCGGACGTCGACGCCGACGACCCCACTCGTCGCCGTGCCCCTGGGTGCGGACGCAACGGAGATCGGCAGGATGTCGCCGGCAGCCCGGACCGCCGGCCGCTGAACCAGCTCCGCCACGTTGCCCAGAAACCCCGGGCCGACGGCACAAACCCAGACGGCCTCCAGCTCCGGAACCGCGAACGGTTTCTTGCCGTCGATCACCCACTTCAGCGCACCGTCCGGCGCGCTGAAACAGCAGACCCGAGCGTTCTCCGTCCCCGTACCGTCAACCATCACGACGGTATCGCCCACCAACTGCACCCGCCCAGGCATAGCCGGCCCCGGCGTCACCACCCGCTCCTGCCAAACCTTCTCGAGCTTCAACTTCGGTGCGGGCTTGTCCGCGGTCTCCCCACACGCCGCAAGCAGGGGCACAGAGGCAGCACCAAGAAGGACAGCCCGACGGCGTACAAGCACGACCCGACCGTAACAAGCCACCAGCCCACCCACGCCCGCGCTCCGGGTGGCCCATCGAAACCGACTCCGAATGGCCCATTGATCGCGGGCCGCGGCTGCCTACGGTCGATTGAGAGCCATTCACAACGACCACCACAAAGGATCTTCATGCGTGCCATCACTGTCCGGGACCGCGAGGCCGAAGGCTACGGGCTGTCCCTGACCGAGTTGCCCTACCCCCACGCCGCCGAGAACGACGTCATCGTGGAGGTCCACGCCGCCGGGTTCATCCGAGACGAGCCGAACTGGCCCGGGACCTGGACCGACCGCGCCGGCCGCGACCGCACGCCGAGCGTCCTCGGCCACGAAGCGTCCGGTGTGGTCGTCGAGCTCGGCTACGGTACGACGGGTCTCACGGTCGGCCAGCGTGTCTTCGGGCTGACCGACTGGGCCCGCAACGGTTCGCTCGCCGAGTACACCGCCGTGGAGGCCCGCAACCTGGCTCCGCTCCCCGCCGACGTGGACCACGTCACCGGTGCCGCTCTGGTGATGCCCGGTCTGACGGCCTGGCAGGCGCTGTTCGACCACGCTCACCTGCAAGCAGGCCAAACCGTCCTGATCCACGGCGCCGGCGGCTCCGTCGGATCCGTCGCCGTACAACTGGCCCGCGAGACCGGAGCCCACATCATCGGCACCGGCCGGGCGTCCGACCGGGACCTCGCCGGCACCCTGGGCGCCCACGAGTTCCTCGACCTGGACAGCGACCGCCTCGAGGACGCCGGCGAGGTCGACGTGGTGTTCGACGTGATCGGCGGCGAGATCCGCGACCGCTCCACCGCCCTGTTGCGCCCCGGCGGCACCCTAGTCACCGTCGCCGACCCGCCAACCGTGCACCCTCGCAACGGGAAATCAATCTTCTTCGTAGTCGAGCCCAACCGCGAACAATCAACTCAACTGGCCACCCGCCTCCGCAACGGGCAACTCACACCACTCGTAACGGCCGTCCACGACCTCTCTGCCGTCCCCACCGCGTTCGCGGAACACACACGCGGCAGGATCATCATCAAACTGAAATGACACGGTTCCCCAGAGCCCCGAGGCGTCAGTTGGGTAGCCAGGTCCAGGGGAGGTTGGGACGGCAGTCCTTGGGAGCAGGGAGTGGCCTTTCCGAGCCGATCAAGGAGTATTTGCGGCCCGTCGGGTCGGCGCGGCAGGCGACCTCGTCGGCCCTGCGGTCGGCCTCTGTCTCGGCGCTGGTGTAGACGAGGTTTCCGGTGGCGTCGTACCCGCGAACGACGTACGGGCGAGGGCTACTGTCGGTCTGCGCCTTGCTGGCCGGCACGGACCTGACCGGGGCGTAGTAGAAGCCGTTGCGGAGCAGGGCTTCGACCGGCTCGCCGCCGAGCGGCGTGACGGTGATGCGCCTGACCGATTTCACGTACCCGCCGCTGCCCGGCCCGCCCGCCTGCACCTCGTTGAACAACCCCAGCCTCGGTGTTTCCGCGGTACCCGAGACCAGGACTCCGGCCTGGTTGAACCCGCAGTTCACCCACATGCCGTCGCCGTAGCCGACGACCCACGTCCGGACATGAGCGTCGCCGGGTGGGTTCACGAACCGGAAGCCGTCGAGGACCGCGTGGCCCGTGGACGTCGCGAGGTTGTAGCTGACCAGGCAGCGCTGACCGAGATGCGCCTTCTCCCCCGCGCTCAACGGCTCGACCGCCGGCGCCGACGCAACCTGCTCAAGGCGCGGGTTGCCGTTTCTCAGAGCCAAGCCAAGAGCCACGACCAGGACGACCGCCGCGACCGCGGCCAACGGAACGAGCAGTCGGCGGCGTGACGGCGTACCGGATTCGCTCTCGAGGATCGAGATCAGTTCGTCGCGCTGACGCTCTCGGGTCGACGGGCGCAGGTCACCGTCGGGCAGCAGAATGTTCATGCCTGGGTCTCCAGATTGAGTTCGCGCAGATGCTTTCGAGCGCGGGACAACCGCGACTTGACCGTGCCGATCGGTACGTCGAGCGCTACCGCCGCCGCGGCCTGATCGAGTCCTGCCCAGACGCACAGCTCGACGATCTCGAGTTCCTGTCTGGGCAGGCGTTTCATCGACGCCTGGACCGCCCGGATCCGGCGGTCGTCATCGAGCCGCCGCGCCACGTCGTCCGCAGGGTCCTCGACCTCGCTGTGGATGAGATGCGCGGCGGCCAGCGCGCGGCGGTAACGAAGCTTGCTCCGCCACTCGTTGCGGGCGGTGTAGTCGGCCGTCCGAAGCAGCCAGGGCAGAGCCGAGTCACGATCGAGCACAATGTCACCCCGTCGCCGCCATGCCTGCAGGAAGACCGCGGACGTCAGGTCCTCCGCGTCACTCCAGGACCCGGTCCGGCGGTGCAGGAAGTTGTAGATCGCCCGGGCATGCCGGTCGTACAGCTGCGCGAACGCCTCGGAGTCGCCCTCCGCGGCTCGATCCCACAGATCCCGATCCGAGACAGCAGGCAAAGCCCGTATGCCGCTCACTCCACACTCCCCTCACGATTGCCCTTGCAATCGTTAGGTGTCGGCGCGAGCAGACGGGTTCCCGATCAGACGATGATTCCCTCCGCGAGCGAGCCACTCCGCAGCGAACCCAGCCAATCGGCTGAGTACAGGCTGACCCAGAGGTCCGGGAACGGAGCCAACAGACGCCTGACCTGGGAATTTGTAGGCCCCTGGGACTCGACCCACAACCCGCGGACTATGGAATGCGTCTGCTCATCGGTTGTCATCCACTGCCAAACCTACCCATGACCTGCGGATTCATACGACCAGGCTGCGCATCCGTGACCGTGCACAGTCATCGGCCTCCGTTGATTCTCCTGAGTAGAGGCGGAGAACTCACAACTGAACCGGTCTGTCCCGAGCCGGAAGGAACCGTGTCCAGACCTCACAACTGCCATCAAGACCCTCCCTAGCGGACATCCACGGGCCAGCCAGTTGCAGGGTCATCTGCGGGGCAGGTCTTCTCCGGGAATCACGACGTGCGCACACAATTAAGCCTCGTCACGCACCTGGGCATGGCGGAGAGTTTGGCCAGTATGCCGGGAAATTGTCGGCACAGCGCTACGGCGACCACCTATATGCCAGCTCGAGGCCGTCGGCCTTCGTATGAGCAGCACGGGCTTGCTTGCAGTACCGGCGCGCCTACCGCGCGACGCCCGCGGAGCGACCGCAGGTAGGGACTTGGTGGGGGGAAGTGCCGGGGCACCGGGATTGGATGTGCCGAGACGACGACACTCGAGTCACCGCAAGATCCAAGCACCGCCACAGCCACTCCCGGACGCGGCTTAACGACGACACACCTACCCGGCCGCGCACAGAGAGATCCGGCTAATATACGGCCAGTGGAGGGAAGGTCTGGACCTTCGGGACGAGTCATTGCGCAGGTGCGCGCTTGCACCTTCACATCGCTCGACAAGTCGAGGCAACGCCGGGGCGGTCCGAAAGGCGTCGCTATTGCCGCCCATGCCGCGACAATCACTAGCAGCTTCGAGGGGATCTGAATGCAGGACACGGTGATGGGGTCCCTCAGAGTCTTGCGGCCTCCCCGGAACCAGCCTTCTCTGTTGCCGTTGGTCAGGCAGAGAACGGTCGTCTCTGTTCAGGGAGCACACCCTCGACACCCGACGCTGTTCTTAGCAACCGTACGACGGCAGACTTGTTCAAGCCTGCGCTTCCGCTGCCCGGGAGAACCCGAGATGGTCGTCAAGACATGTCGATGATCGTTGCGGAACATCTGGTCAAGCAGTTCCATCGCCGAGCCTCAGCAGAAGGCCCCGCCTCCAGGTTCCGGTCGTGGTTCGCGGCCCGTGAGGCCGTCCGGGCAGTCGATGACATCAGCCTCACCGTCGACAAAGGCGAAATAGTCGGATTCCTAGGTCCGAACGGGGCGGGAAAATCCACGACCATCAAGATGCTCACCGGGATCCTGGTGCCGACCGCCGGTCGGGTCGAGGTCGCCGGCATCGTGCCGTGGCGGCATCGGCGTCGTAACGCACTCAACATCGGTGTCGTATTCGGTCAGCGATCTCAGCTCTGGTTTGATCTGCCGCTGCGCCGATCGTTGGAGGCAATTCGGGACTTGTACTCGGTGTCTGCTGCCGACTACCGCCTTCGTATGAGTCAGTTCGACGATCTACTTGACCTCGGCTCCTTTCTCGATACTCCGGTTCGATCGTTGTCGCTCGGGCAGCGCATACGCGGTGACCTTGCTGCGGCGACTCTGTATCGCCCACCAGTCCTCTATCTCGACGAACCCACGGTTGGACTCGACGTCGTGGCCAAGGTCGCCCTACGTGACCTCATCACGAGCCTGAACGTTGACGGCCAAACGACCGTAATGCTCACGACGCATGACATGGATGATGTCGAGCAACTGTGCCAACGCATCATGGTCATCGACGGCGGAAGAATGTTGTACGAGGGCGACCTCAACGACCTCAAGCGACGATTCGCCCCCTATCGCGATCTGATCGTCACGCCGCGGTCCCCGGGCGATGCTGACCGAATCGATTCAGGCCTCGCTACACGCGTCAGTTCGCCAGGATCCGCAAAGGTAACCCTGCGCTTCGACCCCGAGGAGGTGTCAGCGCCGGAGGTCATCCAGTCGGTATCGAGCCAGTTCGACGTGTCCGATCTCTCGCTCCTCGATCCTCAGCTGGAAGACGTCGTACGCCGCCTTTACGGAGACAGCCCGTGAGGGCAGCGCTTCGCGGGACAGCGGCGATGGTCCGCCTTGGAGCACAGTCGGCATTTCACTTTCGTGTCAACATTGGGATCAGCGTCGTCGGTGCCTGTTTGCAGGCCGCCCTACTGGTCGTCGTGTGGCGAAATGTCTATGCGAACCGTCAAGCTGTGCAGGGTGTCGACGTCGACCTTGCTGTTCAATATGCGATCCTCTCTGTCGCGGTCGCCCATCTGGCACTGCCGTTCCGGCTGTCCTCCCTCCCCGAGCGTGTCCGTCTGGGCGCGATCGCCACAGACGTCATCCGCCCTCTTGGCGTCACGTCTCAGAACCTCGCCCATAGCGTCGGTGAAGCAGCCGCGGCCTTGCCCGGATCGGTCGCTGCTCTAATTGTGGGCTGGGCACTCGGTGGCATCAGCGATCCTCCGGATCTATGGGCGGGTGGCCTCTTTGTGCTGAGCGTCGGACTCGGACTTCTGATGGCATGGACCATGAACTTGACAGTGGCGATGATCGCGTTTTGGACCACCGATACTCGTGGCGCGTTCTATATTTACCGGACCATCGCAACCTTCTGCTCCGGCGCAATCGTCCCCTTATGGTTCATGCCAGAACGGCTCGCACACATACTGAACGCACTGCCTTTCAGATTCCAAGTATTTGGCCCACTCGAAATATGGTTCGGGCAGGTGACATCGGATCAGTCAAAGCAACTATTGATTCAACAAGTTGGGTGGCTCGCACTACTACTCGCGTTGCTGCACCTGGTCGCCAGTCGCGCTCTACGAGTGGTGGTAGTTAATGGCGGGTAACACCCTTACTGTCTTCCGAGTCCTCATCCGATTGAGCCTGGCATCCGAGCTACAATATCGAGGCAACCTGCTCCAATCCTTGATCGGTGGCGCCGCAGCACAGGCGACCCAGCTGTTGTTGATCGGCGTGATCCTCAATTCGTTTGGGGCAATAGGCGGTTGGTCCGCCAGTGAAATCATGCTGCTGGTAGGATTGCGCATGGCAGGGCATGCGGTCTATGCGTTCTTCTTTAGGCGCGTCATCGACAACGATCGTGTCGTCCACACCGGAGAATTCGATCGGTATCTCCTCAGACCTATCTCGCCGTTCTTGCAGCTGTTGACGCGCCAGTTCAATCTTCAACAACTGGGAGACGTTGTCATCGCGGCAGCGGTCCTGGGAACCGCGGTTCGCAACGCATCGATCGACTGGAACGTTGGACTGGCGCTCTTTTGTGGCGCTTCGGTCATCGGTGGCGGGCTCATCGAGGCTTCTCTCCAGACGCTCCGCGCGGCAGCAGCATTTCGCCTCAAAAATACCGATGCCCTCACCGGAACAATTGACAGTTTGGTTGGAACATACTCGAACTTTCCCTTGCAGATCTTCGGAGGGGCTGCCTCCGCATTCTTCACGTTCGCCGTCCCGTTGGCATTCATTGCATGGGCGCCGGCCGCCGTCTTACTCAATCGAGGTGCGGATCTGGGCTTCCCGACGGAAATCGCCTGGGCTACGCCTGCCTACGGGCCAATCTTGATGACGTTCGCCGTCGCCATCTACCATCTTGAGTCACGGCACTATTCGAGCCCCGGGAGCTAGCGACCACGAAGCTGGCCACTTTTTAAGCACACCCCCAGCTCGCTCAGAGCCCGCACAGCGAGCAGCATAACGCAACCAACAATGAACGGACAATATTCCGGCGCCGGGAGAAAAGGAAGGAAGTGTCGCGTTGAGAGCGAATCCAGAGCCGCTACGCGTGGGAATGGTTGGTTGTGGCCGCGTCAGTTCGAAATATATCGAAGCAATTCGCGCTGCCGACCGATTGATACTGGCCACATGTACTGATTTGAACCTGGCTAACGCGCAAGCCGTCGCAGATGCTCACGGATTCGACGTCGCTGATTCGCTTGAAGCTCTGCTCCAGGATGAGTCGGTGGATATTGTACTCAACCTGACACCTCCTCATGCGCACGAGGCCGTCACCGTCTCGGCTCTTGAGGCCGGAAAGCACGTCTATTCGGAGAAACCGCTCGCCACAACGCGGGAGGCGGCGCGTCTAGTTATGCACACAGCGGCGTCGTCCACCTGCCTCCTTGCATGTGCGCCAGATCAGATCCTCACCGGGGCTATGCGGGGAGCCCGCGAGATGATCGACGCCGGGCGAATCGGAAACCCGATCGCCGCGACCGCTTTCATGATGAATCGCGGCCATGAACAATGGCATCCCGATCCGGCCGGCTATTATGCACCACCGGGAGGCGGACCATTCTACAACCGGGCCGGCTACTACGTGGGGGCACTTATTAACCTGTTCGGTCCGGTTGCCGAGGTTTCGGCTATGGGACGAATCACGTGGCCCAGCCGCGAAATCAAGACAGGATCCAAGGCTGGCGATCTGATATCGGTGGAGGTCCCGACGCACATATCCGCAAATCTAGCCTTCGAAAACGGCGTAATTGCAACCGTCGTGATGAGTTTCGATGTCTGGAACACCAGCCTGCCAAGAATCGAGATCTACGGCTCGGAAGCGACCGTCGTGTTGCCTGACCCAGTCAGCAACAACGGCAACGTTCTCTTCCTACCGCAGTATGAGAGCGAAGCTCAGAACATCCCGATGCGACAGTCGCAGGACCTCGGCACCGGGATACGCGATCTGGCTTCAGCCATTGATAACAACCGCCAGCCAATATTGCATGCCGGTCTTGCTTATCACATCGTCGATATCATGGAATCCGTACACGTCTCCATTACTCAAGGCAGCACTCAGCAGATAGAGAGCTCTTGCCTGCGACCGGAGTTGAGCGTCCTAACGCCGTAAGGCGACAGCCGCCGTCCTACAAGTTCGCGAACCTAGCAATTTGATCGACCGCGATCGCAGCTCCGTCGCCATGGAGCCGCGCGCGCCAGTGTGCGACATTTGACCGGACCTGGCTATCGGAGGAAAGATGCTCAGCTACTGAGCGGACCTCCGCCCATGGAATGACAGGAAGGTGAGTGGCCTGCGGGCGGAGAACGCGCCCGAGACCCATTCGCTCCATCCACTTGGCATTGAGTTCTCGCTCTGGACTTGGATTGAGGACGATAACTGACGGCAGTGATGCCTGGATGCAACTCAGACAGGATCCGTGGCCTCCGATGGTAACTGCGCACTTGGCAGTTCTTGCCACGACGCTCATGTCGAACATCACCCTTATGGAAGTTTGGCCAAATTGAGATGAATCACGAAGACGCCGCGCTGCATCGTCGTCACCTGTCGCTATCATGATTCTGCTACCAAGATCACCGAACGCATCCATGAACTCCTCCGCTCGCGCAGCGTCGAACATTGTTCTGTAGAAGAATATTCCGCCTCGCTCGGTGTCATGATTGCCACCTGGTGCGCCGGGATCACTTAGCATTGTCAGTGGGCCAACATGCTTCACATTCTCAACTGGCTGACAACCTGGAACTGGATCGAATTCGGGGATACTCGGAACAATGATCAGCCCTCGCGCATACAACTCCCGGAGGTCCCCTCCTATTTCAGGGAGATCATGGGCGGAAAGGACGCGATTGAATGGCTCCACCGCTAATGACCATGTCCGGCTCGCACCGTCATAGGCAAAACCAACTAGATGCACCTGCTGGCAGATCGAGACAGCCGGAACACTTGCTGCATTTGCAGCGACTACCACACTCGGCCGATTGTCGTGCACGACCACGTCCGCTCCTGCTCGCGCGATCAAGGCCCCATCGGCTTCAACAGCATCTCGCACATGATCGTAGTCCCGCCAGCACTGCCAAAGTTCCCGCGGAATCAGGTTGGCGGGGTACACAACTGGCTCACAATTTGCATCTCTAACTAGCGCGATCTCTGCTTGCACGTTCCGTACCGCAATGGTCACTCGCCAGCCTCGAGCCCTAGCAGCACGGCCGATGACAGCACATCTCGACACGTGCCCAAGGCCACCTCCCCAGGAGAAGAACAGGAGCGTTGGCAGCGATCCCACGGGCATCACCTCCGGCTTTCATTGACCCACGCTAATTGGCTCCGACTTCTGGAGTCACATGACAACAACACCAATCGCATAAGAAATGAGGTCCATGTGGCTCTAGGTGGCCCGCAGGATAGATTACCGCAGCACGGCCTCGGCGACATCGTGGCTTGGCGATGCATCCAGGAGTCGCGATACGATTCACCAAGGCACATCACGTACGCGATGCCGGCTATTATGCTCAGCGACGCCGGCGATTCGATCGCGATCCATCACGTGCCACGTTCCGTCCCCAAGCGAAGATCCGGATCGAGAGTGCGGGGGCCTCGCGGGAATCGGATGTTGCCAAACGCTTGGGACGGTTCCTATGAAGACGCGCCTGCGTTCATGGGCGAGAATGTTCGTGTTCACCTGAAGGACAGGCAATACTCCATCTTACGAAACTGGAACCCTGTAGAGCGACAGTTTCGCGGCTGGTATATCAACCTCGAACTGCCATGGAAGAGCTCTCATTGCGGCTATGACAGCGCTGACCTGATTTTGGACGTTGTGGCCTCAGACGATCTGAGGTCGTGGCGGTTAAAAGACGAGGACGAGTTTCGTTGGGCAGGCGACGCAGGAATCCTGGATTCCTCGACCATGAGGTTCGCCGAGCGGCAGGCCAGGTTGGCGATGGATGACATCGCTCATCTGCGGTGGCCATTCTCGGCAGACTGGTCGCGGTGGGCACCACGGGCCGTATCGTTCGCGCCCAGGCTGCCGACTGGCTGGGATCAGCTGGACGGTTGAGCTCAGATACTTCGGTCAGGTTGAAGTTGATCGCCCCTGGTCCGGTGGCCTCTTGCTGGTACAGGTCGGGCAAAGGCTGAACCACAGCAGATGCAGGCGGGCGGAACTTGCGATCACGGCGGCAATGGGATCACTCTCGGCGAACTGGTGACGCCCCGGATTGCCCGTCCGAGTAGCTGCCGATCGTCCTGAGTGGTTGCTCACCGCTCCTCGGCAGCGGGTGCGGAACTCCGCGCGCAGGGTGCGGTGGAACCGTTCCACCTTGCCGGTCGTGGTGGGTGAGCGGGGCTCGGTGAGCCGGTGGGTGATGCCGTTCTCGCGGCAGATCCGGTCGAACAGCACCTCGACCGGTGGGTGGTTGAACCGGCCGGTGAACACCTTGCCGTTGTCGGTCAGGATCTCCTCCGGTACGCCGTAGGTCCGCATCGCCGCCGCGAGCCCGTCACAGACCCTGGGCGCGGTCTCTCGGATCATCAGGTACGCGCAGATGCAGTACCGGGAGTGGTCGTCGATCCCGGTCAGCGCCTTCGCGCGGCGTCCGTCGGCCAGCTCGAAGCCGCCGACCACGTCCATCTGCCACAGTTCCATCGGTTCGGCCCGTTCCCAGCGTCGCCAATGCTCGTCACGGTGCCTCCTGGCGGCCGGGTCGATCATCCCGGCCCGGACCAGGGCCCGGTAGATCCCCGACCGCGACGGCACCACCACATCTGGCGAGTCGGCGAGCCTCTGATCGTGCTGCAAGTCGTACAGGATCCGGCGCGGGCCCCAGCCGGGATGCACCCGGCGCAGCTCCAAGATCCTGGCCTCGACGACCCCGCCGAGCTGATGCGGACACGACGCCGGCCGGCGCGACCGCGGCGCCAACCCGGCCAGGCCCTCGTCTTCGTAGCGCCGCAGCCAGGCATGCACCGACTGGCGCGACACGCCCCACTGCTCAGCAACCTCGCTCACCGACCGTCCGTCGGACAACACCGCGAGTACTGCCTGGTACTTCTGCTCCTGCACGCTCAACTCCTGCAACATGAGTCGAGTGTCAAGAAACAACCGAAGCCACCGTCAAGCATCTACCGGAGCCGCGTAAAGCAACAGCCCGAGCCAACCTGTCAAGGATGACCCGGGCTAATACAGGAAAGAGGTAGGCCCCGTGGGACTCGAACCCACAACCCGCGGATTAAAAGTCCGCTGCTCTGCCAATTGAGCTAGAGGCCCTCATCTGGTGAGGGGAACAGTGTGTCAGGTTTGGTGGGGGTTTGCTTGGTGGGGGGCTGGGGTGAGGGGTTGTGCGGCGGGCGGGGTGGTGGTACAGATCGGAATTCGCTCGGGTGGTCCGGGGTGCTGACAAATCCTGCCGCGGGGGGAACCGACGGCGGGTTTGGGGGGATACATCGTGTTGTTGCTTCGTGCTGCGTTGGGGTCGGTTGCGGTGGTGGCGCTCCTTGGGGGGTGTGGGGCGGATTCGGGTACGTCGGGGGTGCGTGAGCCGGCTGCGGTCGCCAGTGGGCAGGTCAGCGTGACACCGACAGCGGTCAGCACGGCGGGGCCGATCAATCCGGCCTTGCCGGGCACTACATCCGCTCCGGTGGTGACGCCGAAGACGTCCACTTCGCCCAAGGTGAGCGTCAAGCCGTCGGTGACCACGACGAAGGAGGTCGTGGAGATTCGGGTGATTCCGTTCAAGAAGAAGACGGTGACGGATGACTCGTTGGCCAAGGGTGAGCGGACGGTGCGTACGGCGGGGGTCAACGGTACGCGGCGGCTGGTCTATCGGGTCACGTACTTGAACGGCGTGCAGACGGCTAAGCGGATGGTTCGGCAGGAGGTGGCGAAGGAGCCGCGTTCGCAGGTGACGGCGGTTGGTACGAAGGTTGAGGAGCCGGAGCAGTCCGGTGGGTGCGACCCGAACTACTCCGGTTGCGTTCCGATCGCCAGTGACGTTGATTGCTCGGGCGGGAGTGGGAACGGGCCTGAGTACGTCGCCGGGCCGGTCGATGTCGTCGGCTCCGACATCTATCGCCTCGACGCCGACCACGACGGGATCGCCTGCGAGTAGAACTTGGGGAGGATCGTCTACCCGGATCGGGAAGGAATCCTCCCCAACACGCAGCAAGCGGCACCGCGAGCGGAGAGCTGGGGCTCGAGTTGGCGCGTTGGCCCCTCAGATGCCAGGTGGCGCGGGGTGAGGTGGGCGCTCAGGTGCGCTCGTTTCACGCGTGCTCGGATTGGGTGTGCTCGTGGTCGGCGTGGTGGATGGCGGTTATCGCTAGGTCCAGGGCGACGTTGGGGTGGATCAGGGCTGTGGTGAGGCGGTTCCAGTTGGCGTTCCAGGTGTGGCGGTTGAGGGTGTGGGACGTCTGCAAACGGAGTTCGTTGGGGGTTTCGGTGAGGGTGAAGGGGATGGTGATGGGGTGGGTGGCGCCGCGGATTGTCAGGTCGCCGGTCACGTCGAGGCGCTGAGGTCCGGTTTGTACGACGGTGGTCGCGACGAAGGTCATTGCCGGGTAGGTCGACGTACCGAAGAAGTCCTGGCGTAGTTGGGCGTCGCGGCGGGGGTTGCCGGTGTCGACGCTGTCCAGCTGGACGGTGAGCCAGCCTGTCGACGCCGCGCCGTCCACCCGGAAGGCGCCTTCGAACGTCGTGAATCGGCCATGGACCTTGCCGCCCACGCGGTGGGCGGCCACGAACCCGATCCGGGTCAGCTCCCCATCGAGTACGTAGTAGTCACTCATACGAGGTACGACGAGGCAGCGCGGTGAACTGTCAGTCGATGACCGCTGAGGTGATCCGTCGCGGGGTGATGTCGAACATCGAGTCCTCGGGTGGGTTGGCCAGGTACTCCGCGCGATGCTCCTCCGGCAGGTACTTCTCCACCATCGCGTTCAGCAGGTCCGGGGCAAGCGGAAGGAACCGCGCCACGCCCTGCATGTTGACGTACTTCGCCGTTGCCCCGTCGACCGTCTGGATCGAGAGTGACAGCTCTCCCGTGCCGGTCCGGTGCAGCCTGGTCTTCTTCGACTTGGCCGGCGTCATCACCTGGAATCTGTTCTCATCAGGCAGGTGGTGGAACCACACCGGCGTCACATGCGGCGACCAGCCCGGGTCGTCGACCGCCAGCACGGCCACCACCGGCTGCGCCAGGAACTCTGCAATTTCGTCGTCGTCCATCGCTCGAAACCCCATGGAAACCACGCTCCCACCAGCCACCGACAATTCGGCCATACTTCGTGTCGTGACTGAAAGCGAGGCGCGGTGCTCACCTACGTCCTGAACTCGCAGGATCTGGCCGACGTCCGGTTCGCCGTGTCGCCGGTCGCGGAGATGGTGCTGTCGTTGCGCGCACTCAGGGATCCCGGCCGCTTCCCGCTGCAGCTCAGCTGGGTCCGCGCCGTACAGCCGCAGGTCGCCGCCCTCGATTGGTCCGTACTGCGGTGGCTCGTCAACGACACGATGGGCAGCCCGGACTTCCTGACGCCACGACCGACCTCCCCGCTCACCCAGCTCTCCGACGAGCTCGACGTGATCGCAAGAGTCACACAAGACACCTTCGAGCGACAACTACTAGCGGTCAACGGCGAGCTCCCAGAAGACCTGACCGTAGGCAAGGTGGTCGAAACGCTCAGCCAGTACTGGGACGCCGTCATGGCGCCGTACTGGAGCCGCATGCGCACCCTCCTCTCCGCCGACATCAGCTACCGCGGCCACGTCGTCACCCAGCAAGGAACCGGCGCGATGCTCAACGGCCTGGGCCCTGCGATCACGTACGCCGATGGGCTCCTCAAAGTCGACCGCGTCGCCGAGCAGAGCCGCACCGAACACGTCGAGGGCCGCGGGCTCGTACTGCAGCCGACCCTGTTCGGACCGCACGCCGTCATCCCGTTCGACCCCGGCGCCGAACCGCTGCTCGGCTACCCGCCACGCGGCCAGGCCCACCTGTGGTCCGTCGTCGAGCCACCGTCCCGCCACGACCTCGCCCAGTTGATCGGTACGCCGAGAGCGCACATCCTCGAGCTCCTCACCTATCCCCGTACGACGACCGATCTGGCCGGCGAACTGAAGGTGACGCCGTCCGCGGTGAGCCAGCACCTCCAGCTCCTTCGCCGTACCGGTCTCGTGGAACCGCAACGCACCGGCAAACAGGTCCTCTACCGTCCGACCGAGCTCGCGGCCCTCTTGACCGGAACACCCGTCGACTGAGCCGTCAGCTATAGTCGAAACGTCCGCGGGAGCTCGCAGGAAGTGGGCTGAGAGGGTGACCGACCCGTCACCGACCGCTGAACCTGAATCGGGTAATTCCGGCGTAGGGAGGAAGCGATGGAATCCGTCTGGGTGAACGGTACGGCGATCGACGTACCGCCCGGCAAGTCGGTGGCCGAGCTGATCTCGGAGTACTCCGATCGCGCCACCGGGATCGCGGTCGCGGTGAATCAGAACGTGCTGACCAAGGCCGAATGGGCGCAAACCACCCTGCGGCCGGGCGACCGGGTCGAGATCGTCAGCGCGACGCAGGGAGGCTGACATGGATGATCCACTGGAGCTCGGCGGGCGCACGTACACGTCGCGGCTGATCATGGGGACCGGCGGTTCGGCCAACCTGGAAGTGATGGAGGAGGCATTGATTGCCTCCGGCACCCAACTCACCACGGTCGCGATGCGCCGCCTCGGCACGGGTCACGAAGGCTCGGTGCTCGACGTGCTGAAGAAGCACAACATCGACGTACTGCCGAACACGGCCGGTTGCCACACCGCGGCCGAGGCCGTGCTGACCGCGAAACTGGCCCGCGAGGCGCTCGGGACCGACCTGATCAAGGTCGAGGTCGTTGCCGACGACCACCTGTTGCTGCCCGACCCGTTCGAGCTGCTCGATGCCGTGGAAGCCTTGGTGGCCGACGGTTTCACCGTGCTGCCGTACACGAACGACGACCCGATCCTCGCCCGCCGCCTCGAGCAGGCCGGTTGCGCGGCCGTGATGCCGTTGGCCGCACCCATCGGTTCGGCGCTCGGCATCCGCAACCCGCACAACATCGCGCTGATCGCCGAGGCAGCCAACGTCCCGGTGATCGTGGACGCCGGCATCGGTACGGCGAGTGACGCCGCGCTGGCGATGGAACTCGGATGCGACGCGGTCATGCTCGCGACCCCGGTCAC
The DNA here is from genome assembly GCF_004331345.1 of Kribbella soli. GTDB lineage: Bacteria > Actinomycetota > Actinomycetes > Propionibacteriales > Kribbellaceae > Kribbella > Kribbella soli. Next base: position 856,762 of record NZ_SJJZ01000004.1, read on the forward strand.
CCGTGCGGAGAAGCCCGCTCTGATGGCCGCCGCGATGCGCGATGCCGTCTCGGCCGGCCGAAACGCACGCCTCGCTGGTCGCGTGCCGAAGAGATGGCAGTCGGCGCTGGCGTCGTCGCCTACAACTGGCCTGCCAACGTTTTAGCCTCCGCCCAGTCGACCGCCCGGTCCAGGAGGAGCGCGGTGAGCGACAACGTTAGGTCCTGGTTGGGTTGCAGGACCAACGGCTGCTCCCACGCGAGCGCCGGGCACGCGCCGACGTACTCACCGGATCGCAGGAACCACGGCCACACCTGATCCGGCTGCAGCAACAGCAGGCTGACGTCACCCTGCACGAATGCCAGCCATGGGCTACAAGACCCGACGGCGGCATCCAGCCCTTCACCGTCGGCACTGAGTACGGTCGTCTCCGCAGCCGGCAGTCGCCAGAAGAGACCGCCGTACCCCGCCCCGGCCCGACCCGAAGTCGCCGGGCTGTCGATCCGGATCGAGCCGTAGCGGGCGGTCAGCACGCTGCGCCAGTCGAGCCGCCAGCCGCCGAAGGCGAGATCGCCGAACAGGCGCCGGCGTTCGACGAGTTGCGGTCGCCCTTGCTCGTCGTACCAGGTGATGTCATCGACCAGCTCACGATCGTTCACGGTGACGCCGCGGCTGCGCTGCTGACCGTGGTTCGTGAGGAGCGTCGGGCCCTGGCCGCGGACGTAGGTCCGGCCGCCCCAGTGCGACGTACCGTTGACCTGCGCGACGGCGAGCGAGACGCCGTAGTGATGCCGATGGTCGACCGGGCTGACCTCGGTGAGCGGGTGACCACCGAGCGTCCGGACCGGGTGCAGGTACGGCCGCGGCGCGTGCACCTGCGGCATCCGCCGTCCGAACTCGTACCGCGCGAGCAACCCCGCCGAACTCCCCAGCGCGAAGATATCCCCCTGCTGCTGCCACCCGATCTGATCAGCTGACGCCTGAGACCGCGGCTCCTGCGGCACCGGACCGGTGCTCGCCCGCACTGCCAGCCGCAGCTCCGGTACGGCGTCCGCCTCGCCCTCCGGCGCCGTGATCGACGCGTGCAACCGCTGCCACGCAAGCTCGCCGAGGTCCTTCTGCGGCACCCGCACGGTCGTCAGCGACGGTACGGCGAACCGCGCGAGCCCGATGTCGTCCATCCCGGTCACCGACAGATCAGCCGGTACGGCGACCCCGACCTCGTTGAGCCGCGCCAGCAACCCGAACGCCACCAGATCGTTGAACGCGACCACCGCGGTGACCTGCGCTTCGAGCACCCGCTCCACCGCGGCGTACCCGTCCTCGATCGACCGGCCGCACTCGAGCCGGACGAGCTCCAGGCCCGGGATCTCCCGCTCAGCGACCGCGAGCGCCTGCAGCCGCAGCACGTTGGACGCGCTCGCCGCCGGGCCGGACAGGAACGCAAGCCGCCGGTGCCCGAGACCGACCAGGTGATCGACGACGATCCGTACGGCGCGGCCGTAGTCGACCACCACCGACGCCACCTCCGCCGGCCCCTGACGGTTGACCAGGATCACCGGCTGCACCTGCGGCAGGAGTTCGAGCAGCCGCTCCTCGTCCATCCGCGGCGAGACCATGATCAGCGCGTCGCAGCGCCGCCGGGCCTCGATCGCGATCGCCGCCTCGGCGTTCGGGTCCTCGTCGGTCTCGGCGACCAGCACCTTGTACCCGGCTGCCGCGGACGCGTTCGTGATGCCGCGCAGGATCTGCTGGAAGAGCGGGTTGCTGAGGTCCGGGACGACCAGTGCGACCATGTTCGTCCGGCCCAGCGACAGGCTGCGGGCCAGGTCACTCGGCCGGTAGTTGAGCTGCTCCGCCGCGGCGCGCACCCGGGCGACGATCTCTGGTGCGACACTGAGGCGCCCGTTCATCACCCGGGACACGGTCGCCCGCGACACCTCCGCCGCCCGCGCGACGTCGGCAATCGTGATCGAGTCCTTCGGTGTGCGTCCCACCCCCGTATCCTCTCCCGATGGAAACCGGTTTCTCAACCCTCGGACCACGCATGATGGACCGACACGGCAAACGGAGGAACTGTGAGCGAGTTGGAGTATCCGCAGGTCGAGGGCGTCGCGCCGGGCAACGGCTACAGCCATGTGGTGACCGGATCTGGCCAATGGGTGGCGATCTCCGGGCAGGTAGCGCTGGACGTGAACGGGCAGTTCGTCGGCCGCGATGATCCGGCGGTGCAGGCGGAGCAGGTGTTCGCGAACCTGGCGCGCTGCCTGACAGCAGCCGGCGCGACGTTCGAGAACGTGGTGAAGCTGACGTACTTCGTGACGGACATCAGCCACCTGCCGGAGATCCGCGTGGTCCGCGACAAGTACATCCCGGGCCCGAAGCCCGCGAGTTCGGCGGTGCAGGTGGCATCACTGTTCAGCCCGCTCGCCCTGATCGAGATCGAGGCCTTCGCGATCGTCTAGCGCAGTACGTCGACCGCTACCCGCGCGGCCTCGCCGATTGCGGCGTCGACGCGGGGCTGGCGGAAGTCGCCGCGGGCGGCGTGCGTGAAGACCGCGATCGCGAACGCCGCCCCGCCGGGCAGGGTGACCACGCCGGCCTCGTGCCGCAACGCGCCGAACGTTCCGGTCTTCCCCGCGACGCGTACGCCGTCGTGCGGGAAACCGGAGGCCAACCGGTTCAGGAAGACCTGCCGGTGCATCGTCGTCTTCACGAACTCGGTCTGCGACGCCGACAGCAACTCCCCCGCCCACAACCGCCGTAGCAGCAGGGTCAGGTCGCGCGCGCTCGCCGCTGACGCGTTCGCCGCCTCGTACACGCCGACCGGATCGGTCCGGTCGTTGTCCGCGAGTACGGCGAGGGCCGCATCCGGATCGTCGACGCCCGTACGGCGTTGCAGGTCTCGCAGGTTGGCCGCCGTACCGCGGCGGACCCAAGTACGGCGCAGGCCGAACGATTCCAGGATCTCGGCCAGCCGGCGCAGCCCGACGATGTCCAGCAGCGCATCGGCCGACGCGTTGTCCGACACCGTCGCCATCGACAGCGCCAGATCGCGCAGCGACAGCGTCACCGGGTCCGCGAACGCCGACAGTCCGGTCGGTCCGGCGGTCCGCGCCGACGGCTCGAGCGTCACCCGTTCGCGTGGATCGAGCTCCCCTAGGTCCACCAGCCGACAGAACCCGGCGAGCAGCGGCAACTTGTAGACCGATGCCATCGGGACGACGGCGTCCGCGTCGAGCTCGACGCTCGCCTCAGGCTCGTCGAGCGAGACCGCGTGCATCCAGCCGCGGACTCCGGCGTCCTCGAAGATCCCACGGATCCGGGCGTTCACGATGCCAGCGCTTCCGTGAGCTGAGCCATCACGTCGTTCGGCCGGAGGAACGGCGTCCGCGTCCTCGACCAGACGAGGCGGAGACGCAACGGCAGCGGATCGTCGGCCAGTCGATGCCGCCCGACCCCCGGTGCGATCAGTGCCGGGTCGGCGGTCACCACGATCGCCTGGCCGGCGGCAGCCATCGCCAGTCCGGCGCGCTCGTCCGTCACCACGACCGTCCCACCGTCGGGTCGGTGCAACGCCAACGTGTCCAGGAACAGATCTCGCGCTGCCGGCGCCTCGGCCCGCGGCCGCACCGCGATCGGCAAGCCCTTCAACTGCCGCAACGCCACGACCTCACTGTCGACGGTCGCTGCCGGCACGAGCGCCCAAGTCGGCAGGAGCGATACCGGCCCAGCCTCCAGACCATCTAGTACGGCGGGATGCAGTACGGCGGCCAACGTCAACCGGCCCGTGCCGACCTGATTGACCAGCGAACTCGTCGGCGCGGTCACCACCGTCACCCGACTGCCCGGAATCATCGAGCCGCAGGCCGCGGCCACCGCCGCACCTGCCGACGGCGGAACCTCGGGCGCCAGACCGAGCCGGATCTCGGGACCCTCCGGATCGCGCGCGACGGCCGCCTGGTGCAGGTCCTCGATCGAGGTCAGCGCGCGCCGCGCGTACGGCAGCAGCGCGACGCCGGCGGGCGTGAGTTCGACGCCACCGGCACCGCGTTCGAAGAGCTTCGCGCCGACCAGCGCCTCCAGGCGGCGCAGGCCCTGGGACAGCGGCGGCTGCGTGATGCCCACAGCCCGTGCCGCGTCGCCGAAGTGCTGCTCCTCGGCCAGCGCGATGAAGATCTGCAAGTGCCTTTCAGTGATCATGAGGTGACTGACCTGCGGTGATATCTCCAGCCAATCGCTCCATGCGCAAGAGCATATTCGACATGCCCAGCACGCCTCGCCTTGACTGAGGTTTCAGACGACGAGAGGAAACAGCGTGAAGGTGAGTCGGAGAGGGATGCTGACCGGGGCAGCGGCGGCCGGCGCTGCCGGTGTGGTCGGGGCGATCGCGTTCGAGAACCAGAGCGAGGCAGCGACCGCACCCAAGGCGGCCCAGCCCACCCGGGAGTCGGTGGAGCTGACCTGGTTCGGGACGCACGCGTGGCAGATCCGATGCGGCAAGAGCGTCGTACTGACCGATCCTTGGCTGACCCGATTCCACACCGGGACATTCACCCCGGAGGGCGCAGACCCGAAGACGAAGCTGGTGATCAAGCCGGAGGTGATCGACCGGCACCTGAGCACCGCCGACGCGATCCTGGTCCACCACGGCCACTACGACCACATGGCCGACGTACCGTACGTCGCGAAGAAGACGCAGGCCACCGTGCTCTGCACCGAGACGCACGCGAACATGCTGCGCGCAATGAAGACGCCGAACGACCTGCTGTCACCGGTCCGCGGCGGCGAGTACCTACCGTTCGAGGGCTTCGCGATCGAGGTGTTCCCGTCGCTGCACTCCTGCGGCGGCAAGCGGCACACGTACGCGTACCCGGGCTACCGGTACGACGTCCCGCCGCGCCCGCGCGTGATCGAGGACCTGGTCGAAGGCGGCACGCTCGCGTTCGTGATCACGATCGGCGGCCTGCGCATCCTCAGCCTCAGTACGGCGAACTTCGACCCGAACGCACTGCGCGGCCTCCAGGTCGACGTCGTACTAGCCGCTCCGGGCGGCGAGCCGGGCATCACCGATCGCCTGCTGCAGACGATCAAGCCGGTCCGGAAGGTGATCGCCACGCACTGGGACGACTTCGACAAGCCGCTCGACGACCCGGGCATCCCGTGGACCGACCTGACGCCGCTCCGCACGTCCGTCGAGAAGACCGGCGCCGAATTCGTCATACTCGATCACCTGCAGCAGGTCACGCTGTAGGCAGGAACTCGTCAAGAACAGCGGCCACTTCCTCGGGATGTTCCAGAGTCTGCATATGCGGTACGCCGGGCAGCTCGCGGAAGCTCGCACCAGCGATCCCCTCCGCGAGCTGTCGCAGTACGGCGGTGGGCCCGGACACGTCCGCTCCGCCGGCAACCACCAGCACCGGCGCTGGGAAGTGGGCAAGCTTGCCCTGGGCATCCAGTTCCTTCATCGACCGCCACGCCGCCGCCCAGTCGGCCGGATCCATCGCGAGCACGGAGCCCCGCGCGTACTGCACGCCAAGCGTGTTGTCCGCGAGGGCTGCAGGGGTGAACCACCGAGTCATCGTCTCGTCCACCTGGGTACGCATACCGTCGGACTCCGCCGACACGGCCCGCCGCTCGAAGACGTCGGGGAACGCCCGGTCGGTCGTCGCCAGCAGTGACATCGAGGCGAACCGGCCGGGTGACTCGATCGCTGCTGTCTGGGCGATCGCACCGCCGTACGAAAGCCCGACGACATGCGCCGTGACCAGCTCGAGCTCGTCGAGTACGGCGATCAGGTCCCGCGCGGTGTCATGCAGCGTGAACGGGCGCGGCGACCCGGCAGCCTCGCCGTGACCGCGGAGGTCGTACGCGAACACCCGGCGGCCGACGGCGAGCTGGTCGAGGATTGGATCCCACATGAGTTTGTCGAGGCCGAGCGAGTGCAGCAGCACCACCGCCGGCCCGCTCGTACCGCGTTGCAGCAGGCCGGTCCGGTGATCCGGGAGAGTCAGCACGAGTGCGATCTTAGATCTCCATCTGTCGAGCACATGGCCTGAAGTGTGCACTTTGGACAGGAGGTGTCCGGCGATCGAGCCAGATTCCCGGTGTGCTCAGGCGTGCTGTGGGCTGCAGTGGTCGCATATGTCCTGTCGAGCTGCACGCGCTCAGGGCAGGACGCGGTAGTGGTAGCGCGAGGCGGTCTGGAAGCCGAGGCGGTCATACAGAGCGCGGGCCGGGGTGTTGGACTCGACCACCTGGAGCCAGACACGGGTGACACCGAGGGTTGTTGCCCGCTGCAACAAGCCGTGGATGACGGTCTGGGCGAGGCCTCGGCGGCGATGGCCGGGATCGACCGCGAGGCAGTAGAGACCGGCCCAGCCGTCGACCAGGGCGAGCCGGCCGATGGCCTGGATCGGCGAGCCGGACGGGATCACGGCGTACAGCGCACGACTGCGGTTGAGGATCTGCCGGGCAGCCGCCTGTGCGGCGGACCCGCCGCGGCCGTCGACGGCCCACCAGAAGTCCATCCAGTCGTCATCGGGCGCGGTGGAAATATTCACCGTGGCGAGCGGCTCGGACAGCTTCGCGAGAACGTCGGCAACCTCCGCACACATCACCAACGTCGGATTGCGGAGTTCGTAGCCGCGGGCCGCCAGGTACTCGTCGAGGTCGCCGGGCTGCGCCGCCGGACCCACCTGGAACGACGGCCTGATGTCGTGCGCGACATACAGGTTCTCCACGTATTCCAAGGCCCTGTCGAGGTCGAACGGCGCACTCGCGGGCAGCACCGAGTTGGCTCGCAGGGTGACCCCGGCGTTGTGTCGGACCAGCCAGCCGTCCAGCTCGGTGCTGTGCGCGGCGGGCCAGCCTTGGTTCATCAGGGCATCCATGCGAGCTTCGGCGATCACTCCACCAAGCGTAGAACCGTCCGGATCGAATTGCAACGAAATGGATAATTATTCATCGCCCGCGGGTCGTCGCGACCACGTCCGCGAGCAACTCGATGCCCTCGACAACTTCTTTCCGGGAGAGCGAGCCGTACCCGAACACCAGCCCGGCAGGCCCTTCTCCGGACACCCAGTACGGCGCCAGCCCGTAGACGCCGAGCCCGCGCTGCAGGGCCGCGTCGCGCAATGCCTCCTCATGGAGGTCGGGCGGCAGCCACGTCATCACGTGCAGCCCGGCTGAGATGCCGACCGGCTCGAGCTCCGGCAGCCGCGCCGCCAACCGTTCGACCAGCGTGTCCCGCAGCGTCCGGTACCGCGGCCGCATCCGCCGAAGGTGCCGGTCGAACTCGCCTCGCGCCACGAAGTCCGCGAACGCCAGCTGGTCGAACACCGGCGACCCGCGATCGTCCATCAGCTTCGCCTGCGCCATCGGCTCGACCAGCCACGACGGGAGGATCAGCCATCCCAGCCGCAGCCCGGGCGCCAGCGTCTTGCTCGCGGTCCCGGCGTACGCGATGCGGTCGGGCGCGAGCCCCTGCATCGCGCCGATCGGCTCCCGGTCGTAGCGGTACTCCGCGTCGTAGTCGTCCTCGATCACCAGCCCGCCCCACGCGACCAGAGCCGCCCGGGTTTCCGCCGAGGCCACCGCTCCGGTCGGGAACTGATGCGCGGCCGTCACGAGTACGACGTCCGCACCCGACCGCTCCAGCGCACCGACGTCGATGCCCGTTTCCAGCATCGGTACGCCGACCACCTCGAGCCCGGCCGCCCGCGCGACGTCCCGTAGGTCGTTGTCGGACGGGTCCTCGACCGCGAGCCGCCGGCGCCCGTGCGCGGCCAGCACCTGCAGCAGTAATCGCGAGCCCTGCGCGAACCCGTTGCAGATCAGCATGTTCTCCGGGCGCGCCGCCGTACCGCGAACTCTGTTCAGATAGTCGGACAGGGCCGTGCGGAGTTCGATCGTGCCGCGTCCGTCGATGTAGGCGAGGCTGCGGTACGGCGTCTCGTTGAGCACCCGCCGTACCGATCGGAGCCATGCGGCGCGTGGGAACTCGGAGACGTCCGGGCGGCTGTAGCGGAAGTCGATCCGCGGCGGACCTGCGTCGGTCTTCAGTGCGGTCGTCGCCTCGATCACGGCGATGTCGGCGACCTGCGTGTACCCGCCGGCGCGGCTGATCAGGTACCCCTCGGCGACGAGTTGCTGGTACGCCTCGACGACAACACCGCGGGACAGGCCGAGGTCCTGCGCGAGGGCGCGCGTCGACGGCATCACGGTCTCGGCGCGTAGCAGCCCAGCGCGGATCCTGGTCCGGATTCCACTCTCGAGCTGCTGGTGCAGCGGGACGCCGCTGTCGCGCTGCAGCTCGACCAGGAGCTCACCGGCCCCGGAACTGGTCCTCATTCGGCTCACAGAACTGGACCTTATCGGCGTACCGCTTCGCTGTCAGGGTTGTGGACAGACCAACTCATCAGGGAGCTGAGAGCGATGACCGTATTGCTGCGCACCGGAGACGCCGGGTACGACGAGGCGCGCACCGTCTGGAACGCGATGATCGACCGCCGGCCCGCCGTGATCGCCCGGTGTGCGACCACCGCGGACGTCGCCGAGGCGGTCCGGTTCGGACGGGCCGCGGGACTGGAGATCGCAGTCCGCTGCGGCGGGCACAACATCGCCGGTCTCGCCGTGCCCGAGGACGGGCTGATGATCGACCTGACGCCGATGAACGCGGTCCGCGTGGACCCTTCGGCCAAGCGGGCCTGGGTCCAGGGCGGCGCGCTGCTGGGCGAGCTGGACAAGGCGGCGCAGAAGTACGGGCTGGCGACGACGGCCGGGAACGTGTCACACACCGGCGTCGGCGGACTGACGCTCGGCGGCGGGATGGGTTGGCTGGCGCGACGGTTCGGGCTGGCCTGCGACAACGTCGTGTCGTACGAGGTCGTGACGGCGGACGGTGACGTCGTACGGGCGAGTGCGGACGAGAACCCCGAGCTGTTCTGGGGGCTGCGTGGGGGCGGTGGCAACTTCGGGATCGTCACGTCGTTCGAGTTCCAGCTGCACCAGGTCGGGACACGCGCGGTGATCGTCGAGTTCACCTATCCGGTGTCGGCGGGGTTCGACGTACTGCGTGGATGGCGGGAGCTGAACGCCGACGCGCCGCGGGAGGCGACGTTCACCGCCAGTATCACGGCGGACTCGGTGACGGTCGGGTATGTGTGGGTCGGCGAGGGTGGGTACGACCTGCTGCCGGCGTTCCGCGCGCTCGGGCCGGTGAGCGACGAGATGGTCGAGGAGACGACGTACCTGAAGCTGCAGACGCGGGACGACAACGTCCAAGGACACCGTTTTCGGCGGTACTGGAAGGGCCACTACTTCAAGTCGCTGCCCGACGAGGCGATCCACGCGTTGCTGGACAACCCGGGCGTCTCGGCGAGTCTGCAGGCGTACGGCGGCGCGATCGCCGACGTACCCACGGAAAACGCTGCATTCAGTCACCGGGACACGGTGTTCGAGTTCGTCACCGCCACGCGCTGGGAGGACCCGGCCGAGGACGAGGAGCGGATCGGCCGGCTGCGCGAGTACGCCGCGACGCTGGCGCCGTACGCGAGCGGGGCGTACGTGAACACGCTGAACGACGACCCGATCCACCGCGCGTTCCCGCCCGCGACGCTGGAGCGGCTGATCGCGCTGAAGACGGCGTACGACCCGGCCAACGTGTTCCACCTGAACCAGAACATCCGGCCCGGCGAGCCGACCACGGAGTCCGCCGCCTGACTGGTAACCCTGAGGAATGGACTTCGAGCAGGTCTTCGCGGACGTCGCCCGGACGATCGAGGGCGCCGGCGTGGTCATCATGGCGATCGGACTCGCCGTCGTCCTGGTGCGGTACTGCTACGACGTCCTCCGCAAGGGCACCGGGAGCTACCAGCAGCTGCGGGTGAACCTCGGCCGGGTGATCCTGCTCGGGCTGGAGATCCTGATCGTCGGGGACATCATCCGGACGATCATCGTCGAGAGCTCGGTCGAGAGCGTTCTGGTGCTGGGCCTGATCGTGGTGATCCGGACCGTGCTCAGTTTCGCGCTCGAAGTGGAGATCTCCGGGTCATGGCCGTGGCAGACCCGCCGGGACGACGCGGCATGATGGAACCGTGACCAGCCAATACCTTCCCCGCCCCACCACCCCCGTCGACCTGACGCCGGAACTGGCGGCGACGATCGACGAGGCGTTCGCGCGGCGCGACCGGGCGAACATGGGGCCGACCATCGCCTTCTTCGAGAAGCTCCTCACCGAGCACCCGGACAACCCTTACGTGCTGTACGAGGTCGGTGGGTCGTACGACACCGCCGGCGACGAGCAGAAGGCCGTCGCGTACTACGAGCGCGCACTGCCCGGACTGAGCGGGGAGACCCGTCGGAAGTGCCTGCTCCAGTACGGCAGCACGCTGCGCAACCTCGACCGCTTCGACGAGTCGCTCGCCGTCTTCAAGAGCGCGTGCGCGGAGTTCCCCGAGTCGGACTCGCTCCGGGTCTTCAAGGCGCTGACCCTGCACGCCGCCGGGATGAAGGACAAGTCGCTCGCGACGCTCCTGCTGGTGATCGCCGACAAGGTCGACTCCGCCGAGATCAAGCGCTACGAAGCCGCCATCCGCGGCAACGCCGACTACTTGGCAGGCCTCTAAGCCTTGTGCGCGACGCCGCCGTAGATGGCGTCGCGGATACCGACCTGCGGGTCCACCTCGACGCGGCCGCCCGGAACATGCCAGTCGGCCAGCCGGACGACGCCCGGCTCGAGGACCTCCAGCCCGTGGAACAGGGACGAGATCTGCTCGACCGAACGGAAGGCCAAGGTCGGGAAGGCGCCTTTGACCTTCTCGAGGAGCTCGGTCACGAGCACGTCGACCGGACCACCGTCGCCCGGGTTACAGGCGTGCGTGATCGCCAGATAGGAGCCCGGCGGCAGCGCGTCGACGTACCTGCCGGCGATCTCCAGCGTCTCGTCGTAGTCGGCGATGTGGTGCAGCATCAGCGCCATCACCAGCGCGACCGGCTGACCGTCGGCCAGCATCCCCGCGACCGCCGGATCCGCCAGCACCTCGTCGGGCTTGGTGAGGTCCGCCGCGGTGAACTGCGTCCGGTCGTTGTCCAGCAGGAGCGCCCGCCCATGGGCAACCACGGACGGGTCGTTGTCGATGTACATCACCGAGGCGTCCGTGCTCACCTTCTGGGCGATCTGGTGCGTGTTCTCGACGGTCGGCAGGCCGGAGCCCGCGTCGATGAACCGCCGTACGCCGGCCTCCGCGGCCAGCCAGGTGATCACCTGCTTGAGCCAGAGCCGGTTCGCCCGCGCCCACACGGGCGTCTCCGGCGCAATCTTCATGATCTGCCGATACAGCTCACGGTCGGACTCGTAGTTGTCCTTGCCGCCGAGCGCGTAGTCGTAGACGCGGGCGACGCTCGGCCGGGTGGTGTCGATCCCGTGCGCGATCAGCCCGCTCTCGTACATCGGCTGATCGGTCACACCGTCTCCTCGCGACGCGGGGGCACACGTTCATTACGAGGGTAACGCACAGAGAGTCAGCGCTTCACCACGGCGAGTTCAATCTCTGTAAAACCTCAACCCGTGCAGGGGTTTCAGCACGCGCAGGCGACACCGCGCGGCGCGGTCAGCGGGTCGGACTCCCGGCGCTCGATCCCGTCCGCGGTCTCGATCGGCCCGCCTTCGCGCACCCAGTACTCGAACCCGCCGATCATCTCCTTCACCGGATAGCCGAGCTGCGCGAACGCGAGCGCCGCCTGCGTCGCGCCGTTGCAACCGGGGCCCCAGCAGTACGTCACGACCGTCACCCCGTCCGGTACGACGTCCGCCGCGCGCGCCGCGATCTCGCGGTGCGGCAGGTGGACCGAACCCGGCACGTGCCCCTGGTCCCAGCTCTCCCGGCTCCGGCTGTCGATCAGCACCCAGCCGGTGACGCCGGCGCCGATGTCCGCGGCGACATCGGCCGCGTCCACCTCGAACGAGAGCCGGCCGGCGAAATGTGCGACGGCGGCGTCCCGCCCGGCAGCCGGGGTCTGCAGTACGGCCGAGGTCGTCATGTGATGCCTCCTTGATCGGGAGCCACCAGCGTCGGCGATCCGCCTGGTACAGCGACAGTGGCAGAAATGACGTAGCACATCAAGATTCCGCCACGCCGATTGAGTTGTTGATTCAGCCCCGTCGCGAGGTGATCTTCGCCCGCGCCCGCGCCACCTTGATCGCCTGCTTCAGGGTCTCCATGTCGTACGCCCCGTAGTGCCGCTGCCCGTTCACGAAGAAGGTCGGCGTACCCGACACGCCGCTCGTGTCCGCCGACTCGACGTCCTGCGCGACCCGCGCCGCCGCCACGTGCCGCTTCACGTCGTCGTGCAACCGATCGGTGTCCAGACCGAGCTGTTCCGCGTACCCGATCAGGTCCTTCGGCTGGAGGTTCTCCTGGTTCGCGAGCAGCAGGTCATGCATCTCCCAGAAAGCACCTTGAGCGGACGCCGCCTCCGCCACCTCAGCCGCGATCTGGGCGCGCGGGTGCACATCGGACAGCGGCAGATGCCGCCACACGTACCGCAGGTCGTCGTCCTGCAGCAGGTCCCGGACGATCGGCTCGGCCATCCCGCAGTACGGGCACTCGAAGTCGCCGTACTCGACCAGCGTCACCGACGCCGTCTCCGGGCCGCGGATGTGGTCCCGCTCGGGATCCACCGGGTCGGTCAGGTCGACCAGCTGCTCCGCGTCCCCTAGCAGTGCTAGCGCCTTCTTCGGCGGCGACAGCAGCTTGGCCGCGCGGAACACCGCCCAGGTCAGCGCCGACGCGACGATCACCGCGGACAGCAGACCGACCTTCGCCTCGGCCAGCTGCGGCCCGTCGAACGCGATCGTTGCGATCAGCAACGACACCGTGAAGCCGATGCCGGCGATCGTCCCGCTGCCGACGACCGCGGCCCAGCCGACCCCCGGCCGGATCCGCCCGCTGCTCAAACGTTCGAGCAGCCAGGACACCGTCGTCACCGCGAGCGGCTTGCCGACGACGTACCCGACCAGGATGCCGAGCGTGATCGGCGAGGTGAACGCCTGCCCGAGGAAGGCCGCGTCGATCGTCACACCCGCGTTCGCGAGGCCGAACAGCGGGACGATCAGGTAGCTGGTCCACGGGTGGTACAGGTACTGCAGGCGCTCGTTCGGCGAGATCGTCGTGGTCAGTCCGACGGTCGCGGACCGCGCCAGCTCCGGCGTCGGTTGCTCACGGAACAACCGGAACAGACCGGTCGCCTCCTCCAGCTGCTCACGCCCGGGCGAGTACGCCGGCGCCGTCAGCCCGATCGCGAGCCCGGCGACCACCGGGTCCACGCCGCTCTTCAGGAGGGCCGCCCACATCAGTACGCCGAGGATCACGTAGACCCAGGCCTTGCGGACATGGAACAGCGACAGCACCAGCACGACCGCGAACGCGACGATCGCCAGCACGAGCGGCATCATCCTGATGTCCTCGCTGTAGATGACCGCGATCACCACCAGCGCGAGCAGGTCGTCGACCACGAACACCGTCAGCAGGAACACCCGCACACGATCCGGCACACCACGGCCGACCAACGCGAGCAGACCGAGCGCGAGCGCGGTGTCGGTCGACATCGCGACACCCCAGCCGTGCGACCCCGGACCGCCGGCATTGAACGCCAGGTAGATCAGCACCGGAGCGATCATCCCCGCGATCCCGGCCAGCATCGGCAGCACGAACCGGCTGCGTTCCCGCAGATCACCGAGGTCGAACTCGCGACGCGCCTCCAGCCCCACGACCAGGAAGAACAGCGTCATCAGCCCGCTGTTGATCCACTCCTGCAGATCCAGACTCAGTACGTCGTGCCCGAGCCCGATCGACAGATCGGTCCGCCACACCTCGTCGTACGTCCCCGGCGACACGTTCGCCCACACCAACGCCAGCACGATCGCGGCCGCGAGCACCCCCGAACTACCCGCCTCGGTCCGCAAGAACGCCCGCATCGGCGCCGCAAATCCCCGCCGCCAGTCAGTCCGCCCGCTCAAAAGACCGGCCAACTCCGCCATGGCGAACACTGTAATCGGGACAGCTTGAAACGACTCCGACTGTCCTCTGTGTGGCCGCGAAGTGACGTGTTTTGGTGGCGGCTAACACTGCGGCAGGGTTGGGCTGCATTATTACTGTGCCCTACTGCGTGACCATGCCCTGGAGTTTCCAGTGACTGAGCCTGAGCTTGCCCATTCGGCGGATACATTCGCCCGGTTGGCGATCGAGTTGCACGATGCGCCTGGTGTCGAGGAGACCATCGACGCCGTGGTGCAATTCGCCTTGCAGGCTGTGAACTGCACGTACGCCGGTGTGGCCCTCTACACGCGTGGCTCGCAGGCGGAGATCGCCGCGGTCACGGATCAGGTCGTCACCGACATCTACGACCCACAGATCACCGCGGAGAGTGGCCCGCTCATCACTGCACTGCGCGAACGCAACACGGTCCTGATCCCCGACACGACGTGCGACGACCGCTGGCCCGAGTGGAGTACCAAGGTCGCCGCGCTCGGGATCCGCAGCGTTCTCGACGTACCGTTGGCGACCGGTGACGCGCCGCGACGTACGGTCGGCGTGCTCGGGCTGTACAGCTCGGCGCCCGAGGCGTTCACCGCCGACGACGAGGCGATCGCGCATATCCTCGCGCGGCACGCGTCCGTGGCGGTGGCGTCCGCGCGGCACGAGGCGACGATGGCGGAGGCCGTCGACGCGCGGAAGCTGGTCGGTCAGGCGATGGGCATCCTGATGGAGCGCTTCGACGTGGACGGTGACCGGGCGTTCGCCATCCTCAAGCGGTACTCCCAGGACACCAACACCAAACTGCGCGACGTCGCTCAGCAACTGATCGATACGCGCAAGCTTCCGCACTGAAGAGAATCTGACACCGTTGTCCCGGCGCCACCCGCCACGATCCGTTGCATACTTCGGGATGAGCCTGACGCCGGGATTTGTGCGGCCAGTACCGCGGACCGGGTCACGTCCCGGCGTCCCCTCTCAAGCGCAGCTAGTCTGACGCAATGGGTGAGTGGCGGCCGTTGGCGGGGCCCTCGCGGCAGGTGGCGTTGGAGATCCTGCTGGACGGGCCGCTGTCGCGCGCCGAATTGTCGCGCCGGGTCGGCCTGTCGCCCGGCAGCCTGACGCGGTTGACGAAACCGATGGTCGAGTCCGGCCTGCTGGTCGAGGTCGAGGGCGGCCCCACGGACGCCCGCGTCGGCCGGCCCTCGCAGCCGCTCGACCTGGACGCGAACGCCCATCACTTCGTCGGCATCAAGCTCACCGGCGACTCCGCGATCGGCGTACTCACGACGCTGCGCGCGGATGTGCTCGCGAGCGTCGAGCGCCCGATCACCGACCCGACACCGTCCGCGGTCGCCGACCTGGTGCTCGAGCTGACCGACGAGCTGGCGATCCAGGTTCCGGGTGGACAGCATGGGATCAAGGATGTGGCGATCAGCGGGCTCGGCGTCTCGCTCGGCGGCCGGGTGGCGGATCGTTCCGAGGTTCGCCTGGCGCAGTACCTGAACTGGGTCGACGTACCGTTCGGCGAGCTCCTCGCCGCGCACACCAGCGTCCCGATCGTGATCGCGAACGACCTGACCTCGCTCGTCGAAGCCACCCACTGGTTCGGCGCCGGCCGGAACTCGGACCGCTTCGTCCTGCTCACGATCGGCGCCGGCGTCGGCTACGGGCTCGTCATCCACAACCGGGTGGTCGATAGTCCGGACATCACGCTCGGCCTGATCGGCCACCACCCGCTGCTCCACGACGGCCCGCGTTGCGACCGCGGCCACCGCGGCTGCGCGCTCAGCCTGCTGACGGTCAGCGCCGTCACGAGCCAGGTCGGCGCGGAGCTCGGCAGGGAGGTCGGGTACGACGAGGCGCTCGATCTCGCGGCGAAAGGCGATCCCGCGGCACGCGCGATCGTGGGCCGGGCCGGTCGCGCACTGGGCAAGCTGATCGCGGCGTCCGCGAACTTCACCATGCCCGAACTGGTCGTCCTCGGCGGCGAAGGCGTCCGGCTCGCCGAGGTCGCGCACGACGAGCTGCTGGCCGGCCTGCACGCCAACCGGCACCCGTCCGCCGCCGAGCTGCCGATGGTTCTGCAACCTGCCGATTTCAGCGAATGGGCCCGCGGCGCCGCCGTGGTCGCGATCCAGACCTTCGTTCTCGGAATCGAGTAACTGTCTATTTCTCCATAGGCAGTTACACTGGCTCCATGATGAGGCGATGGCTGGAAGGCTGGCGGCTGTGCCGCGGCCTGGCGCCGGTGATCGAGTACGACGACGCGTACGCCGCCGTACTGCGGCTCCCCGGGCGCGACCGCGAACTGTTCACCCGCACCGACGACCCGACGACCGTTGACCGGCTGGCCCGGAGCCTGCCCGCGGACACCTGGCTGACCGTCACCACGCAGCACGGCGCGGAGATCGCCCGCCGGCTGGCAGATGCTGGGACACAGCCGTTCGAAGAGCAGAAGACGTTGATGTCGATCGACCTGCTCGCGCACCCGCGGGCGACTGCCGAGACCGAGACGGACGGCCCACTGGAGTACGTGAAGGTCCTCGTGGACGGCACCGTCGCGGCGGGCGGGATGGTGGCGATCGTCGGCGACGACGCCGTCATGCACGACATTCACACCGATCCGGCGTACCGGCGACGGGGACTCGGCAGCGTGGTGATGGGCGCACTGGCCGCACGAGCGCTCGAGCGTGGCGCCCGGACCGGCCTGCTGATGGCCACCACCGACGGCTTCCACCTCTACCGCAAGCTCGGCTGGGAAGCGGAGGCGACGATGGTGACGGCGTCAGGAGTTGCGGACCCGCGCCCGATGAGCGGCGACCTTGGCGCGGTTCTGACAGGCGGTTGAGCAGAATCGCTGGTTCCCGTTCCGCGTCGAGTCCAGGAACAGGTCGTCACATCGGTCGGCCTCGCACCGGCGGAGCCGCTCCGCCTCGTCGCTCCCGAGCAGCATCGCCACGGCGGTGGCGAATTCGGCCAGCCAGCCGTTCGCGTCGTCGGGACTGCCGAAGTGCAGGTGCCACGGCGCTCCCCCGTCCCGGGTCAACTGCGGCGCGGCCTTGGTCTCCCTGAGCAGCGCATTCACCCGTTCGACGGCCCGATCGACGTCGGGGAGTCTGCCGAGGGCGTCGTACAACGTTTTCCCGCCGACGGCGTAGTCGGCGGCATCGACGGCGGGCGGGCGGTTGGTGGTCAGCCGCAGTACGGCGTCGATCGCCGCGGCGTCCGGGGGAACCGCCGGGCGACCCTGCCGCTCGGCGGATCCGAAGGTGTTGGCCAGCGCGATCGCGGCCTGCAGCGACGCCTGCAGATGATCGGTGGCTTGCACCCGTCCAGTATCGCTCATTCTTGTGGAGGAGGTACGTCATACCAGGGTCGTAGGCAGACATCCGTCCGCACTCCGATGATCCCGATCGTTGCCAGAAACAACAATGACGGGTATGACCCTGGTTCAGTCCCGCCACCGCCCGGCAGCACGTGGGATCACCGGACTGTCGGAGGCCGTCGTCGACCTGTCCGCCGTCCGCGACAACGTCCGAAACTTCAGAAAACGTGTTCCGCAGGGCGTTCTGGCCGTGGTGAAGGCCGACGCCTTCGGGCACGGCGCCGTGCCGGTGGCGCGGTCAGCCGTCGAGGCGGGTGCGACCTGGCTGGGCGTCGCGCACGCCGACGAAGCGCTGCAACTGCGCGCGGCCGGGCTGACCGTCCCCATCCTGACCTGGCTGTACGACGCGACCGAACTCATGCTGCTCGGCGATATGGACGTCGACGTCAGCGTCTCGACGGTCGCCGAACTGCAACACGTCGTGTCCATTCCGTCCGTCCACTACGTGCACCTCAAGCTGGACACCGGTTTGCACCGGGCCGGCAGTGCACCTGACCAGTGGATCGAGCTCACCCGAACGGCGGCGCACTACGAGGCGCTCGGCGCCGTCACGGTCCGCGGGATCTGGTCGCACCTCTCGCACGGCGATTCCGCCGACGCCGTGCAGAGCCGGCGGCAACTGCAGCTCCTGCGGACCGGGGTGGGTCTCACGCACCGAGCCGGTCTGCGGCCGAGTGTCGTCCACCTGGCCAACTCGGCCGGTGCGATCACGCTCGACGCACCGGACACGAACCTGGTCCGGATCGGCGCCGGCCTGTACGGGATCGACGAGCTGGGGATCGGGTTGCGGCCGGCGATGCGGCTGCTGAGCAAGCTGACCCAGGTACGGCGGATCCGCGCCGGCGAAGGGGTTTCGTACGGGCACGACTTCGTGGCGGACCGGGACACGACGATCGGCCTGGTGCCGATCGGGTACGCCGACGGTGTCCCGCGGGCCGCCGTACGGCAGGCGAGTGTGCAGTGCCGCGGCGTACGGATGCCGGTGATCGGGCGGATCGCGATGGACCAGTTCGTCGTCGACGCCGGTGACCTCACGGTCGAGCCCGGTGAACCGGTGACGATCTTCGGCGACGGCTTCCACGGCGAGCCGACCGCTGCCGAGTGGGCCGAGTGGTCCGGCACGATCCCGCACGAGATCTACTGCGGCATCGGTTCCCGGGTGCGTAGGAGCTACGAGGAGGGGACCCGATGAAGGTCGCAGTGGTGATGGGTGGGGCGAGCCCGGAGCACGACGTCTCGCTGGCCAGCGGAAAGGGCATCGTGAAGGCCGTCGAACTGCTCGGCCACACGGCGATCCCGCTGGTGATCGATGCTGAAGGCAACTGGTTGGACGGGCAGCACGAAGCGATCGAGATCCTGCAGGCGTGCGATGTCACGATCCCGGCGTTGCACGGCGAGGGCGGCGAGGACGGCAGCCTGCAGGGCTTCCTCGAGCAGCTGCACATCCCGTACGTCGGCAGCGGCATCGCGGCCAGTGCGGTCGGGCTGGACAAGCACCTGACCAAGGCGGTTCTGAAGGCACACGGGATCCCGGTGACGCCGGGGGTCACGCTGCGCGGCGCCGAGCTGACCGACACCGAAGCCGCGCTGCAGAAGCTGAAAGTGGCTGGCTTGGACTTCCCGCTGTTCGTGAAACCGGCGAACGGCGGCTCGAGTTTCGGCGTCACCCGCGCGACGAACCTGCCGACGCTGCTGGCGGCGATCGCGGAAGCGACCGCGTTCGGTCCGCAGGTGCTGGTGGAGCAGGAGATGGTGGGTCGCGAGATCGACCTCGCGGTGCTGGAGTTCCCGGACGGGCGGGTGGAGACCGCGCCGGCACTGGAGATCCATCCGGATCCGGAGCAGCCGTTCTTCAACGCGACCGCGAAGTACGACAGCAGCGCCACACGGTTCGTCGTACCGGCACGCATCGATCCCGAGCTGGCGATCCGACTGCGGCGGACGGCGATCGACGTGTTCGAGGTGCTCGGCTGCGAAGGGCTGGCCCGGGTGGACTTCTTCGTACCGCCCGACGGTGAGCCGGTCGTCAACGAGATCAACACATTCCCCGGGTTCACGCCGGCGTCGCAGTTCCCGCGGATGTGGGCCGCGGCCGGGATGTCGTACGCCGAGGTCGTCGACACCCTGATCCGTACAGCGGTGGAGCGCGGATGACTGTATTACTGAGCGACGATCGCATCACCAGCATCCCGGCGATCGAGAGCGGTGAGCCGCTGGTCGACCTGTTCACCCGGGACGTGCTGACGACCGGGCGGCAGCTCGTGCGGGAGAGCGTCGCCGACCGGCTCGCCGTGGCCGACACGTTCCTGCCGGTCGGCATCCGTCTGCAAGTCGTCGAGGGACTGCGGCCGGTCGAGAGTCAGCAGGAGATCTGGGATGGGTACCGCGCCGAGCTGGAGCGGCTGCATCCCGGCATCTCCGATCACGACGCACACGTGCTCGCCAGTCGCTTCGTATCGCCGATCGAGGTCGCACCGCATGTGGCCGGCGCGGCGGTCGACCTGACGTTGATCGGCGCACACGGTCCGCTCGACCTCGGTACGCCGATCGACGCGACACCTGAGCAGAGCAGCGGCGCGTGCTTCTTCGCGGCGACCAACATCAGCCGCGAGGCGCGGACGAACCGCTCGCTGCTGGCCGACGTACTGTCTGCTGCCGGCCTGGTGAACTACCCGACCGAGTGGTGGCACTGGTCGTACGGCGACCGCTACTGGGCCTACCTGGAGAACCACCCCACCGCCCTCTACGGCCCGGTCGATGTGTTCGGGGTGGTGCGGTGAAGGGGCACGGCGTGCATTAGGACAGGATGTCTTGGTTGGCCGGGTAGTGTACCTGAGCGTGATTGTGGTTGTGCGTACGGTGTCTCGCTGGTGCTCTACCTGTCGAGCTGCACACAACCGGCCGATTGAGGGCGCTCCGGCGAGCGAACCTGGCGCAGGTGCTGGTGTTCGTCGAGTCGTGGGTCTTGGCGGTCAAATGCAGCCTCGATCCACGACTCGCGGTTTCGAGTGGCAACCAACGCCACGACTCGGCGTGAGACTGCACGGGCGACGGGAGCTGTCGTGGCGGGGAAAGAAATCGTCGCGATATGCAACTTTGTTTCCCCGCTCTTTGGAGGTCTGCCCGGATCGGGCAGGAACCGGGGACTGAGGATTGATAGCTGCTGTCTATCAGTTGATAGGCAGCATTGCTTTGACCGTGGCTTGGCGGCGACGGAATATTGTATACATGACGAGTGAGGTCGTGGCCGCTGCCCCCGTCCCGGCTCCCGGGCGTGCCCAGCGTGTGCGGGAGATCGCGGAGGAACTGCGCGGTCTCCGGGGTGCGCTGATACCGATCCTGCACGCGGTGCAGGAGGAGTTCGGGTACGTCGACCAGCCGGATATCGCGGTGATCGCCGACGTACTGAACCTCGCGGTCGCCGAGGTGCACGGTGTCGTCACGTTCTACAAGGACTTCCGGCGTACGGCGGCCGGCCGCACCACCGTCGCGATCTGCCAGGCGGAAGCATGCCGCTCGGTCGGCGCGGTCGAACTCGCCGAGCACGCGAAACGCACGATCGGCTGCGAGTTCGGCGAGACGACGTACGACGGCCGGGTCACTCTCGAAGAGATCTACTGCTTCGGCAACTGCGCCCTCGGCCCCGCGGTACAAGTCGCCGGCAAACTCCACGGCCGGGTCACATCGACCAGGCTGAACGCACTGTTGGGAGAGGCCCGATGACGCCCGCAGCCTCGCCGGTGCGGGTATTCGTGCCGCGCGATTCCGCTGCCTGCTCCGTCGGCGCGGACGAAGTCGCGGAACGTATCTCCGCGCACGCCGCAGCTGCTTCGGGTGATGTGGAGATCGTGCGCACCGGGTCTCGGGGGATGTTGTGGCTGGAGCCGCTCGTGGAGGTGGAGACGGCGGCGGGACGGGTCGGTTACGGGCCCGTTGCGCCGGAGGACGTGGACGGGCTGGTTGCCGCCGGGATGTTCGCCGGCGAGGGCGAAAGCCTCGGTCTGGTCGAAGAGTTGCCGTGGATGAAGCGGCAGCAGCGGTTGACGTTCCGGCGGGTGGGCGTGGTTGATCCGTTGTCGACCGCGGACTACGTGGCGCACGGCGGGACGCGCGGATTGCTAGCGGCGCTAGCGATGGCGCCGGCCGACGTGGTCGAGACCGTCGTGGACTCAGGGCTGCGTGGACGCGGTGGGGCCGGGTTCCCGACCGGGATCAAGTGGCGGACCGTGCTCGGCGCCGACGCGGATCTCAAGTTCGTCTGCTGCAACGCGGACGAGGGCGACTCCGGCACGTACGCGGACCGGATGCTGATCGAGGGCGATCCGTTCACCCTGATCGAGGGGATGACGATCGCGGCGTACGCCGTCGGCGCCTCGGAGGGTTATGTCTATCTGCGCTCGGAGTACCCGGACGCGGTCGCGACGCTCGAGGACGCGATCGAGCGTGCGCGTGACGAAGGCTGGTTGGGGCCGGACATTCTCGGCTCAGGGTTCGGCTTCGACCTGCACGTCCGGGTCGGCGCGGGTGCGTATATCTGCGGTGAAGAGACCTCGATGCTCGAGAGCCTGGAGGGCAAGCGCGGCATGGTCCGCGCGAAACCACCGATCCCTGCTCTGGAAGGGCTTTTCGGCCGCCCGACGGTCGTCAACAACGTGTTGTCGTTGGCAACGGTTCCGACGATCCTCGCGCACGGTGCCGCGGAGTACGCGGCGTACGGCACTGGCCGCTCGCTCGGCACCAGCGTCTTCCAGCTCGGCGGGAACGTCGCCCGCGGCGGGATCGTCGAGACCGCGTTCGGGATCACGCTCGGCGAACTGGTGAACGACTTCGGCGGCGGTACGTCGTCGGGGCGGCCGGTGCGCGCCGTCCAGGTCGGCGGTCCGCTCGGTGCCTATCTGCCGGTCGAGCAGTTCGACCTGTCGATGGACTACGAGGCGTTCGCGGCGGCCGGGGCGATGGTCGGGCACGGCGGGATCGTCGTGTTCGACGAGACCGTGGACATGGCGGCGATGGCGCGGTTCGCGTTCGAGTTCTGCGCGGCCGAGTCGTGCGGCAAGTGCACGCCGTGCCGTGTCGGCGCGGTCCGCGGCGTCGAGACCATCGACCGAATCGTGTCCGGCACCGACCGCGCAAAGAATCTGGTCGTTCTCGAGGACCTGTGCGAACTCATGACCGACGGCTCGCTCTGCGCGATGGGCGGCCTCACCCCGATGCCAGTACGCAGCGCCGTCCGCCATTTCGGAGAGGACTTCAACGCATGAGCTTGCTCAAGGAACCTGACTTCGGTACGCCGGCTCGCTCCGGTGAGGCCACGACCTCGTTGACCATCGACGGCGTGACCGTGCAGGTTCCGCCGGGGACGTCCGTGATGCGCGCAGCGAAGGAGGCGGGGGTCGACGTACCGAAGCTGTGCGCGACCGACAACCTGGAGGCGTTCGGGTCGTGCCGCCTGTGCGTGGTCGAGATCGACGGTGTGAAAGGTACGCCGGCCTCATGTACGACGCCGTGCCGGGACGGCATGGTCGTCCGGACGCAGAACGAGCGGCTCGGGAAGCTGCGCCGCGGCGTGATGGAGCTGTACATCTCCGACCACCCGCTCGACTGCCTCACCTGCTCTGCGAACGGTGACTGCGAACTGCAGGACATGGCCGGCGTCACCGGGCTGCGCGAGGTCCGGTACGGCTCCGGTGTGGAGGCCGGTGCCAACCACATGGACCTGCCGACCGATTCCTCCAATCCGTACTTCGACTTCGAGGCGTCCAAGTGCATCGCGTGCTCGCGGTGCGTGCGCGCGTGTGACGAAGTCCAGGGAACGCTGGCGCTGACGATCGAGGGGCGTGGGTTCGATTCCAAGGTCGCGGCCGGTGCCGGGGTGTCGTTCTTCGAGTCGGACTGCGTGTCCTGCGGCGCGTGCGTGCAGGCCTGTCCGACCGCGACGTTGCAGGAGAAGTCGGTGGTCGAACTCGGGATGCCGACCCGGACCGTGCTGACGACCTGCGCGTACTGCGGTGTCGGGTGCTCGTTCAAGGCCGAGCTCCGGGGCGACGAACTGGTCCGGATGGTGCCGTACAAGAACGGCGGCGCGAACGAGGGCCACTCCTGTGTGAAGGGCCGGTTCGCGTTCGGGTACGCCTCGCATCCGGACCGGGTGCTGGAGCCGATGGTGCGGAACACGATTTCGGAACCGTGGCGGAAAGTTTCCTGGGAGGAGGCGATCTCGTTCACCGCGAGCCGGCTCCGGGAGATCCAGGCCGCGCACGGGCAGGGCTCGATCGGCGCGATCACCTCGTCACGAACCACGAACGAGGAGGTGTACGCGGTCCAGAAACTGGTCCGCGCAGTTTTCGGAAGCAACAACGTCGACACCTGCGCACGGGTCTGCCACTCGCCGACCGGGTACGGGCTGAAGCAGACCTTCGGGGAATCCGCCGGAACGCAGGATTTCCGTTCCGTCGACGAGTCCGACGTGATCCTGGTGATCGGGTCGAACCCGACCGACGCGCATCCGGTGTTCGCCTCCCGGATGAAACAGCGGATCCGGCAGGGCGCGCAGCTGATCGTGATCGACCCGCGGCGGATCGACCTGGTCCGGTCGCCGCACATCGAGGCGGCGTACCACCTCGAACTCAGCCCGGGCACGAACGTCGCGATCATCAACGCACTCGCCCACGTGGTGGTGACCGAGGGCCTGGTCGACCGCGAGTTCGTCGCGAGCCGGTGCGAGGACTTCGAGGCCTGGGAGACGTTCATCGCGCAGCCCGAGCACAGCCCGGAGGCGGTGGCCGAGATCGCCGGCGTACCGGCGGAGAAGATCCGGGAAGCGGCCCGGCTGTACGCGACCGGCGGGAACGCGGCGATCTACTACGGTCTCGGCGTCACCGAGCACAGCCAGGGCTCGACCATGGTGATGGGGATGGCGAACCTCGCGATGGCGACCGGCAACATCGGCCGGGCGGGCGTCGGCGTGAACCCGATGCGCGGGCAGAACAACGTGCAGGGCTCGTGCGACATGGGTTCGTTCCCGCACGAGCTGCCCGGGTACCGGCACGTGTCGAACGAGGACGTCCGCGACATCTACGAGAAGTTGTGGGGTACGCCGATCCTCAACGAGCCCGGCCTGCGGATCCCGAACATGTTCGACGCGGCCATCGAGGGCTCGTTCAAGGCGCTGTTCGTCCAGGGCGAGGACATCGCGCAGTCCGATCCGAACACGCAGCACGTGTTCGCGGCACTGGGTGCGCTGGAGTTGCTCGTCGTACAGGACCTGTTCGTCAACGAGACGGCGAAGTTCGCGCACGTGTTGTTGCCGGGGACATCGTTCCTGGAGAAGGACGGCACGTTCACGAACGCGGAACGCCGGATCAACCGGGTGCGGCCGATCATGGCGCCGCGGACCGGGAAGCAGGAGTGGGAGATCATCTGCGAGATCGCGCAGGCGATGGGCTACCCGATGCACTACGACTCGGCGGCGCAGATCATGGACGAGATCGCGCTGACGACGCCGACGTTCATGGGTGTTTCGTTCGACAAGCTCGACGAGCTCGGCTCGATCCAGTGGCCGTGCAACCTCGAGCACCCGTCGGGCACGCCGATCATGCACGAGGACGAGTTCACCCGCGGCAAGGGGCGGTTCATGGAGACCGTGTACGTGGCGACGTCGGAGCGGTCGACGCGGAAGTTCCCGTTGATCCTGACCACCGGGCGGATCTTGTCGCAGTACAACGTGGGGGCGCAGACCCGGCGTACAGCGAACGTCGCGTGGCATGCCGAGGACGTGCTGGAGATCCATCCGCACGACGCCGAGGTGCGCGGTATCACGCACGGGGACATGGTGGCGTTGTCGAGCCGGGTCGGGCGGACCGAGTTGCGCGCGACGATCTCGGACCGGATGCCGGTGGGCGTCTGCTACACCACGTTCCACCATCCGGTGAGCGGCGCGAACGTCGTCACCACGGAGAACTCCGACTGGGCCACCAACTGCCCCGAGTACAAGGTCACCGCGGTCCAGGTCGACCTGATCCCGGAGCCGGTCGCCGACGAGTCCACCCGTGAGCCTGTCGTTGCCGGCGGCAATCGATGAGCGGCGGCGTACCGTCGTACGTGCGGTTGGCGAACGAGATCGCGGCCCAGTTCGCGCACCGTCCGCCCGCGGACGCCGCCACCGCCATCGCGAACCACATGAAGGCCGTCTGGGACCCCCGGATGAAGCAGGCGCTGATCGCCCACGTCGCCTCCGGCGCCACCGACCTCGATCCCGCCGCAGCGCTGGCCGCCCAGCAACTCCGGGCCCCCGCATGACTCAGGCCGGCACGACCAGGGCGGAGATACCGTCCGGCGTGCGGGATCGGTTCGACAACCGGGGGCGCGTCGGAGAGGGTGGGCCTGTGGAGGACGGGCCTGGGCACACAACTGCTGAAGGCCGTGCCGCGAGGGCGCGGCGGGATGCGGTTGCGTGGGACGTGGCTCGGGGGCTGGCGCACGCTGTGGCGCGGCCGGGAGCGGTCGTACGGCGCGGGCTCGACGAGGCTGACGGGTGCGTGCTGGCCACGCCGCTGGTGTCGCCGGTTGCGGTGCCGCCGGCGGATCGGGCCGCGATGGACGGGTACGCCGTACGTGGCGCCGGGCCGTGGTGCGTTGTCGGACACGTGAAGGCCGGGACCGCCGATCCTGGTGAGTTGGAGGACGGCCAGGCGACCGGAATCGTCACCGGCGCGGCAGTGCCGGCCGGGGCGACGTCCGTGGTGCGGTCGGAAGACGCTGTCTTGACGGGCGACCGACTGGACGGGCCGTCCGAGGAGGGGCGGCACATCCGGCGCGCGGGCGAGGAATGCCGGCCTGGCGACCTGTTGCTGCCGGCCGGAGTTGTCATCGACCCGGCCGTTCTCGGCCTCGCGGCAACCGTCGGCCTCAACCGCCTTACGGTCATCTCCCCTCCCACGGTCGCAGCCCTGGTCACCGGCGACGAACTGGTCCGCCAGGGCCCGTCGACCCCCGGCCGAGTCCGCGACGCCATCGGCCCCATGCTCTCCGGCCTCATCACCCGTGCCGGTGCCAAACCCGCCGCCTCTGTGCGGCATCTGCCGGACTCGCTGGATCAGTTGGTGAGCGCGCTGCGGGAGACCGAGGCCGAGCTCATCCTCGTGTCCGGCTCCTCCGCCTCGGGACCAGCCGATCACCTCCGGCCGGCCCTCAAGACGCTCGGCGCCGAGCTGATCGTCGACGGAGTTGCCTGCCGTCCCGGGCATCCGCAAGCGCTCGCGCAACTGCCGGACGGACGCCTCGTGATCGGCCTCCCCGGCAACCCGTTCGCCGCGCTGGTCGCGTTCCTGACGCTGGGTGTCGCCGCCATCACCCGCATGCGCGGCCTCCCGCTCCCCGAGCTCACCAACATCGCAGTCCCCGGCGGTATCCCCTGCCACCCCACCAGCACCCGACTCGTCCCGATCCGCCGCACCGCACAAGGCGCCGTACCCGTCGGTCACGGTGGCGCCGCCATGCTCCGAGGCCCCGCCACCGCCGACGCACTCGCCGTAGTAGCCCCCGGCCCCGCCGAAGCCATCGCCGCCCGCCTCCTCCCCCTCAACCCGGGAGCCGCCCCATGGGGCGGTTGATTGCGCGGCGGCCGGTGGTGCGCGTCGGCCCGGCCGGTAGCCGTTCCCGGCCCGACTCGATTGCGGTTGAGGAGCCGCTCGAGTTGCGGGTCGACGGGAAGCCGCTCGCCGTGACGATGCGGACGCCGGGCCACGACGTCGAGCTCGCGCACGGCTTTCTGCACACCGAGGGCGTGATCGGCAGCGTCGATGACATCCATGACGCGCGGTACTGCGACTCCCGCGACGACGAGGGCCGCAACACGTACAACGTCCTCGACCTGGGCCTCACGCCCGGTGTACCCGCTCCTGTCACCGGCGTCGAGCGCAACTTCTACACCACGTCGTCCTGCGGCGTCTGCGGCAAGGCGTCCCTCGACGCGGTCCGTACCAAGACCCGCCACTCCCCGGCGACCGACGACGTCACCATCAGGTACGACGTACTCGCCACCCTCCCCGATGCACTCCGCGCCCGGCAGCAGGTCTTCGACCGCACCGGCGGTCTGCACGCGGCAGGCCTGTTCACCCCGACCGGCGAGCTGCTCGTCGTCCGCGAGGACGTCGGCCGCCACAACGCCGTCGACAAGGTCGTCGGCTGGGCCCTGCTGAACGGCCGGATCCCCGCCCGCGGCCTGATCCTGATCGTCTCCGGACGGACCTCGTTCGAGCTCGCCCAGAAGGCGGTGATGGCCGGCATCCCGATCCTCGGCGCGGTCTCCGCCCCCAGTTCGCTCGCCATCGACCTCGCCGCCGAGTCCGGCCTGACCCTGGCCGGCTTCATCCGCAACGGCAACCTGAACCTGTACAGCCGCCCGGAACGGGTAAATGTCGAGGCCGCTGAGGTGCGTACGACGTACCGGGCATGAACGACTACGGAGTGACCGGTGCGACCACCGGCGTCGAGGTACTCATCAAGCTGCCGATCCACGAGGCCTGGTCCGGCATCACCGCGATCGAGCGGTACGGCGAGTGGAGCCCGGAGTGCATCCACGGCGCCTGGCTCGAGGAGGGTGCCCGCTTCGAGGCGCGCAACCGCTTCCCGGACGGCCTGGAGACGTACGTGACCTGCACGGTCACCGTCCTCGAGGAGCGGAAGCGCTTCGGCTGGGACGTGTACGGCGACGAGACGGTGCCGCTCGCGCACTGGGAGTACGAGCTGGAGGACCGCGGCACCGAGACCCTCGTCCGTCAGTCGTTCACCCACGGCCCGGGCCTCAGCGGGATGCGAATCGGCGTCGCGCAACACCCGGACCGAGCAGCGGACGTCATCCAAGGCCGGCTCGACCAACTGGCGGCGAACATGCGCACCACCCTCGCCGCCATGCAGTCGGCTCTCGACACACCCTCTTGACCCTCACGTGGCGTCAGGTTCCATAGTCGTGCCGTGGACGATCACTGGACTGTGGGACGCGTGGCCGACCTGGCCGGGGTGAGCGTCCGCACACTGCACCACTATGACGACCTCGGGCTCGTTCGGCCGTCGGCGCGAACCTCGGCCGGCTACCGGGCCTATTCGGCGGCCGACGTCGAGCGACTGCGGGAGGTCCTTGCCTATCGACGGCTCGGCTTCGGGCTGCGGGAGGTCGGCGAACTGGTCGGCGATCCGTCCACCGATGCGGTCGCGCGCCTGCGCCAGCTGCGCGGGCTGCTGGTGCAGGGGCGTGATCGTACGGACGCCATGGTGCGGGCTATCGACAGGGAACTCGAGACGCGGGCGAAGGGACTGAGGGTGACACCGGAGGAGCAACTGGAGGTACTAGGTGCGCGGCTGTACGACGTGATCGGCGGCGCCTACCCGGCGACACGGCGTACCGAACCGCGGATCGCCGCGCGGATCTGGGAGGCGCTCGGGGATGCGCAGACGGTGCTGAACGTCGGAGCCGGCACCGGATCCTACGAGCCAACCGATCGCGACGTGACCGCGGTCGAGCCCTCGGAGGTCATGCGCGGTCAGCGGCCGGCCGGCTCGGCGCCGTGCGTGGCTGCCGCCGCGGAGAGCCTGCCGTTCGAGGACGACTCCTTCGACGTCGCGATGGCCGTCTCGACCGTTCACCACTGGGCGGACCCGATCGCGGGGCTGCGCGAGATGCGCCGGGTGGCCCGCCGCGTGGTGGTCTTCACGTTCGACACCGACGAACCCGGCTGGCAGGACCGGTTCTGGCTCACCCGCGACTACCTGCCCGAGTTCGCCTCCGTCCTCGAGGGCTTCCCCTCGATCGCCGGGATGGGCGACGCGATCGGTGCCCGCGCCGAGCCGGTACCCGTCCCATGGGACTGCGCCGACGGCCTGTTCGAGGCGTACTGGCGCCGGCCGGAGGCCTATCTGGAGGACCACGTGCGCCGCGCGATGTCGGTCTGGACGAGGGTCGGTCCGGAGGCGGAGCAGCGCGCGGTGCGAGGCCTCGGCGACGACCTCGCCTCCGGCCGGTGGGCCGAGCGCAACGGCGACCTGGCCGACCTCGACGCGGCAGATCTCGGCCTCCGCCTTCTCATCGCTTGAAGGTGATCAGGACGCCTCGCTGGCGGTCTGCGTGGACGGAGTCACCCACAGGCCGTCGGCGGTGCCGGCGTCCACGTGCTGCTGGTAGATGTCGACCTTCCAGGTGATCACGTTGAGGCACTCGTTGAGTTCCTCGATCTGCGCGCGCACGTGGTCCTGATGGCTCTTGAGCAGGGCCAGCCGGTCCGCCTCGTTGCCGGCCCCCTGCCGGACCAACTCGGTGTACTTACGGATGGTGTCGAGCGGCATCCCGGACGAGCGGAATTTGATGCACATGTTCAGCCAGTCGACGTCGTCCTCGGTGTAGACGCGCCGCCCGTTCGACTCCCGCCGTACGGCGTCCGCGAGCAGTCCCTCACGCTCGTAGAACCGCAGTGCGTGCACGCTCAACCCGGTCCGCTCCGCGACCTGCCCGATGCTCAGTCCATCCATGTCCGCACCCTAACTCCGGATCAAAGGCTTCAGCGCAGACAGAGCTTGCTGTACGTCGTCACGCGTCGAGTAGATGTGGAACGACGCGCGCAGCTTCCCGTCGCGTACGGCGGCCCGGATCCCGGCCGACGCGAACGCCTCCTGCGCCCCGGGCAGGCTCGTACTGACGATCGCACTGTTCGACGGCTCCAGTCCGAGCCCGGCGCGGAATTCGTTCGCAAGCGCGAGGTTGTGCCGGTTGATCGTCTCGACGCCGATCTCCTCGATCAGCTCGAGCGCCGGCGCCGCGCCGACGAAGCTGAACCAGGCCGGCGACTGGTCGAACCTCCGCGCCGCCGGATCGAGCTCCATCACCGGCCCGTAGTACGACCCGTGGACGTCACGTGCGGCGTACCAGCCCGCCGCCGACGGCCGGCAGCGCTCCTGCAACCGCGGCGACAGGTACCCGAGCGTCGCGCCGCGCGGCGACATCAACCACTTGTAGCTGTGGGCGATCAACGCGTCGACGCCGTCGACCGTGATCGGATGCCAGCCGACCGCCTGGGTCGCGTCGATCACCACGAGCGCATCGATCTGCTTGCTGGCAGCAACTACCGCGGGCAGGTCGAGGACGACGCCGGTCGACGACTGCACCGCACTCACCGCGACCAGGTCGATTCCCGGCGTGATCGCGGCAACCACCTCGTCACCCGGTACGGCGATCACCTCGACGCCCCGGTCCGCGTGCACCTGCCACGGGAACACGTTCGACGTGAACTCGACGTCGTCGGTCAGGACCTTCGCGCCGTCCGGCAACGCGGCCGCGATCGGCGCCAGCGCCGCGGACACCGTGCTGCCGACGAACACGTCCGCCGCCTCCGCCCCGACCAGCCGCGCGAACGACTCCCGGGACCGCGTCGTCGACGCGTCCCACGGCTCCCAACTCGTCGCACCGACGCGCCAGTCCGCCAAGGCAGCCTGCAACGCCTCCCACGCCGGCCGCGGCGGCAGCCCGTACGAGGCAGTGTTCAACCAGCCGGGCTCAGCATCCCAAAGCTCCGCAATCTCCACGCCCCCACCCTACGGACCCCACTTTGAGCACCCACCAACCATTTCCGGAGCCTCGATCTGGTTGGTGGGTGCTCAAAGTGGGGCTTGACCTAGAGAGCGGTCTAGCTCCTAGCGTGCGGGGCAGTCATCACAGAGGAGCTGGAGTTCATGCGCTATCGCACGCTGGGTGGGACCGGGATCGAGGTCAGTACGCACTGTCTCGGGGCGATGATGTTCGGGGCGGTCGGGAACCCGGATCACGACGACTGCGTCCGGATCATCCACGCCGCCCTGGACCAGGGGATCAACTTCGTCGACACCGCGGACATGTACTCCGCGGGCGAGTCCGAGACGATCGTCGGCAAGGCGCTGAAGGACCGCCGCGACGACGTCGTACTCGCAACCAAGGTGCACTTTCCGTTCACCGAGGGCCGGAACCGGAGCGGGAACTCGCGGCGCTGGATCACCCGCGCGGTCGAGGACAGCCTGCGCCGGCTCGATACCGACTGGATCGACCTCTATCAGATCCATCGGCCGGACCACACCACCGATATCGAGGAGACGCTGTGGGTGCTGAGTGACCTGGTCAGTGCGGGCAAGATCCGCGCGTTCGGGTGCTCGGCGTTCCCGGCGGAGGACATCGTCGAGGCGTACCACGTGTCGGACCGGCGCGGGTACGGGCGGTTCCGCACGAACCAGCCGCCGTACTCGATGATGGCCCGCGGCATCGAACGCTCGGTCCTCCCGACCAGCCGCCGGCTGGGGATGGGTGTGCTGACGTACAGCCCCCTCGCCTTCGGGTTCCTGTCCGGGAAGATCCGCAAGAACCAGCCGCTCGACCTGTCCGCCAGGGCCGCGCTCGCTCCCGACCGCTTCGACCAGGCGCTGCCCGCGAACGCGGCGAAGTACGACGCCGTCGAGCAACTGGTCGAAGTTGCCGACGGCATCGGTACGTCGCTGCCCGAACTGGCGATGGCCTTCGTCACCACGCATCCCGCGGTCACGTCGGTGATCTCAGGACCGCGCACGATGGAGCAACTCGAGGGCCTGCTCAAGGCCGCCGACCTGACGCTCGACGACAAGACCCTCGACCGGATCGACGAGATCGTCCCACCCGGCACCGACCTGTACCGCGCCGACGCCGCCTGGCAACCTCAGTCCCTCACCGACGTCACCCAGCGCCGCCGCGTCCTGTCCGACCGCTGACTACTTGCCACCTTGGAGGGAAGTCCAGGTCACGGGGCCTACAACGCCGTCGACTATCAGTTGTCTTGAGGTTTGGTAGTCCTTGGCTGCCGTTTCGGTCTGTGGACCGAACTGGCCGTCGATCGCGACCGTTCGGGCGAGGGCCGCGGTCAGTGAACGTTGGAGGCGGCTGACCGCTGCACCGGTCGAGTTGAGGCGCAGCGTCGGTTGATCGCCGGCGGCCAGCAGTGCGGTCCACGTCGACGCGCCGATCACACCGTCGGAGGGCAGCCCGACCCTGGTCTGGAAGGACTTGGTGGCATCGGCGGTCGCCGTGTCGAAGGTGCCGGACGGTTCGTTGGTGCCACCAAGGAGACACTGCGCGGCCTCGACCGCGGAACCGGTCGAGCCGGACTGGATCGTCGGGTACGACGTGAAGTCGAGGTTCGTACTCGCACACGTCTGGGTGCTGTTCACGAACGCGTTCGCGGCCGCCTCACCCTTGCTCACCGCATCGGCCGCGTTCTCGATCGGAACGGACGTGACGCCGGGGAACAGGATGTACGTGACGACCGCGCCGTCCACACCGCCGGACGCCGGGTCCGGATTGATCCCGAGCTGCTGCGCCAGTTTGTACGAGCCCTCGCCGACGATCCCGGTAGGACCCTGATCGCCGACGACGGCGTACGCGACCTTGTCCTGGTACACGACCGCGGCGACGGTCGCGCCGTCGATACCCGACGTACGGTAGTCCCAGATCGAGCTCGGCAGCGGTACGACGATGAACGGCAGGCCGGCCGAGTTCAGCGGGCGGCCGTCGGACTGCTGCCAGGACGTCTCCGGCTGGTACGACGGATCGGTGTTCTCGTTGCACTGCGTCGTCCGTTGCCCGTCGCAGTCGATGTCGAAGTCCGCGGTCCAGTGCACCGCGTCGCCGGACCGGCAGACCGCGGCGGTCTTGGATCCGCCGGAGTCGTGGGCGTACTTCCCGTTCGACACCTGCGACTCGCACGACGCCCTGGACCGGAGCTGGTCGGCGGTCGGACCGGCCTGCTCGTCGGCCTGGGAATGTCGCAGCGGAACCAGCAACGCGAGCCCGGTCAAAGCCAGGG
This sequence comes from Kribbella soli, assembly GCF_004331345.1. Taxonomy (GTDB): domain Bacteria; phylum Actinomycetota; class Actinomycetes; order Propionibacteriales; family Kribbellaceae; genus Kribbella; species Kribbella soli. Next base: position 890,013 of record NZ_SJJZ01000004.1, read on the forward strand.
CAAGGCAAACCACAATCGATCGGCGAACCATCGCAACCTCCGAGGGGCGGAACGGAAGATGAAGGTTTTCGCCCAATACAGTACAGATGACGGTTATTATTTGACAGCCCTTACGCTGAGGCCATGGCTGTGACGATGCGCGATGTCGCGCGCAAGGCCGGCGTGTCCCCGAAGACGGTCTCGAACGTGATGAACGGGTACCCGTACATCCGCGAGGAGACCCGGACCAAGGTGCTCGCGGCGATCGATGCCCTCGGCTACCGGATGAACCTCTCCGCCCGGAACCTCAAGTCCGGCCGGACCGGCGTGATCGGGCTGGCCGTTCCGGAGCTCAGCCTGCCGTACTTCGGTGAGCTCGCCGACCAGGTCATCATGGCCGCCGACGAGCACGGCCTGACCGTGATGATCGAGCAGACCGGCGCGGACCGCGACCGCGAGCTGACCGTCCTCGCCCGGCCCCGCGGCCACCTCGTGGACGGCCTGCTCTACAGCCCGCTCGGCCTGGGCCAGGAGGACATCGACCACCTGAAGGCCAATACGCCGATGGTGCTGCTCGGCGAGCGCATCTTCCACAGCCCGGTCGACCACGTCATGATCGACAACGTGGCCGGCACCAAGGCAGCGGTCGAGCACCTGCTGGCCCTTGGGCGCCGGCGGATCGCGGTCCTCGGCGTCCACCCCGGAGAGAAGGTCGGCACCGCGGCCATCCGGTACGGCGCGTACGCCGAAGCCCTCACCGCGCACGGCCTCCCGGTACCGGAGGAACTGGCGTTTCCGGCCGGCCGCTGGCACCGCTCAACAGGCGCCGAGGCAACCGAACGGCTACTCGCCTCCGGCCTGAAGTTCGACGCCCTCCTCGGCCTGAACGACACCCTCGCGCTCGGCGCGCTGCGGGTGCTCGCCCAGCGTGGCATCCGGGTCCCGGACGACGTCGCGGTGGCGGGCTTCGACAACATCGACGAAGCCAGCTACAGCACGCCGAGCCTGACCACGGTCGACCCCGGCCGCACGGAGATCGCGAAGAAGGCCGTCGACCTGCTGGTCCGGCGGATGGCCGGCGACGACTCCGACCACGAGGAGATCGCCGCCCGGTACGAGCTGCACGCGCGCGAGTCGACACTCGGCGTGCACTGAAATCGTGCACTGACCGAGCCCTGAGGTCTTGACGTCCAAGACAGCTCATGCGATCTTCTACACCGATGTAGTACACCGATGTAAATCCGTGCTCCGCTTCCGCCTGGAGGACAGATGCCCCCTGACCACGCCCCCTTCCGCCCGGGGCGTCGAGCAGTACTTGGTGGCCTGCTCGGCACCCTCGCCCTCACCGGCTGCGGCGCCCTCAACTCCAAGCCCAAGGTCCGCGAGTGGAACCTGTTCGGCGGCGGCGACGGCGCCCGCCTCCTGCAGATCCACCAGCAGTACGTCGCCGAGCACCCGGACGTCGCGTTCGAGGCGCACACGCTGGCCTGGGGTCCGCCGTTCTACACCAAGCTCGCGATGTCCGCGGCCGGTGGCCGGTCGCCCGAAGTGGCGACCCTGCACCTGTCCCGGCTGAAGGGCTTCAGCCCGACCACGATGCTGGACCCGATCCCGGTCGACCTGCTGAACGCAGCCGGAGTGCAGCAATCCGACTTCTTGCCGGCCACCTGGGACCGCTGCGTCGTCGACGGCAAGCTGTACGCCGTACCGCTCGACCAGCACCCGTTCGTTCTCTACTACAACACCGAGATCTGCAAGAAGGCCGGGCTGCTCGGCCCGGACGGAAAGATCAAGCCGGTCAAGGGCGTGACCCCGTTCCTCGACATGCTCCGCGCGGTCAAGGACGTCACCGGCAAGTACGCCGTCTCGGTCGACACCACCAGCCCGTGGCGGCTGTGGTACACGCTCTACGGCCAACTCGAGGGCGAGTTCTTCAACGAGGACAGCACGCAACTGGTGCTCGACGACGCGAAGGCGCTCGAGGCCCTGGACCTGATCGCGAAGCTCGCCAGTGAGGGGCTCACGCCCCGGTCGGCGAACTACGCGGCCCTGGTCGCCATGTTCACCAACGGAGACGCGGGCATGAGCTTCAACGGTGAGTGGGAGGTCACGACGTACCAGACCGCGAAGATGCCGTTCAGCATGGCGCCGTTCCCGGTCGTGTACGACGTGCCGAAGTTCCAGGGCGACTCGCACACCTTCGTGCTGCCGCACCAGGCCCACCGGAACGCCGACGACACGAAGGCGACGATCGAGTACATCGCCTGGATGCTGAAGCACAGCGTCGAATGGGCGGCCGGCGGCCACATCCCGGCGTACCAGCCGGTCGCGAAGAGCCCGGAGTACCTGGAACTCAAGCCGCAGGCGGAGTACCGAAGCACCGCTCCGAACGTGCTGTACGACCCGGATGCATGGTTCAGCGGTTCGGGGGCGCAGCTGGAGAACGAGTCCGCAGCGGCCTTCAGCGGAATCGCGGCCGGACAGATCACCCCGAAGGCTGCGCTCGCGCAGTTCAAGGCCGCCACCCAGAAGCTTCTCGACACCCCGTCCCCGGTCTAAGGAGGTCGGTCATGGCCGTAGAGACACCACCTCGCGTCACCCCCGGTACGCCGCCGACCGCGGCGAAGGCGGGCACCGAACAGCCGTGGAAGGAACGCTGGGGCGGGCTGTTCTTCGTGGCGCCGTTCCTGCTGCTGTTCGTCCTGTTCATGCTCTGGCCGATCGTCTCCGGCCTGTGGAACAGCTTCTTCAACACCAGCCTCGCCGGCGTCAAGCACGAGTTCCTCGGCCTGCAGAACTGGCGGGACCTGTTCGGTGACCCGGCCGTCTGGTCGTCGCTGAAGAACACCCTCGTCTTCACGGCGATGAGTACGCCGCCGCTGGTGATCATCGCGCTCGTGATGGCGCTGCTCGCCAACCGCAAAGGCCTGCTCGGCTGGCTCTTGCGGTTCTCGTACTTCGCTCCGTTCGTCCTGCCGGCCACCGTCGTGACCCTGATCTGGGTGTGGATCTACCAGCCCGGATTCGGCCTGGTGAACGGCCTGCTGACGGCCGGCGGATTCGCCGAGATCGACTGGCTGAACACCGAGAACCGGGCGATGCTCGCCGTGGTGATCACGACCGTCTGGTGGACGGTCGGGTTCAACTTCCTGCTCTATCTGGCCGCCCTGCAAGGGATTCCGGCCCAGGTCTACGAGGCTGCCGCGATCGACGGAGCGAACGGCCGGCAGCAACTGTTCCGGATCACGCTGCCGTTGCTGAGCCGCACGACCGGTCTGATCGTCGTACTGCAACTGGTGGCGTCGCTGAAGATCTTCGACCAGATCTACCTGATGACGACCGGCGGCCCGAACCACGCGACCCGGCCGATCATCATGTACATCTACGAGACCGGCTTCACCAGCTACCGGATCGGCTACGCGTCCGCGATCTCGTACCTGTTCTTCGCGATCATCGTGATCGTCGCGGTCGCACAGTTCAAACTGTTCTCCGGCCGAGGGGAGGCAGAATGACAACCGCGACCTTGCCTGCATCCACCAAGCCGAGCCGTCCGGTGCGCTGGACCTTCCCGAAGGCGGCGAGCGCTGTCGGCGCCGTGATCCTCGCCGTCATCTGGCTGATTCCGTTGCTCTGGGCCCTCGACACCTCGCTCAAGCCGGAGCCGGAGACGACCCGGGCTCCGATCACCTGGTTACCAGAGGCTCCGACCGCCGACGCGTACCGAAGCGTGATCGACCAAGGCGACCTGATCCGCTGGTTCTTCAACAGCACGATCGTCTCGGTCCTCGTGACGACGTTGACGCTGGTCGTGTCGGTCCTGGCGGCGTACGGCTTCTCCCGGACCAAGTTCCCGGGGCGCAAGGTGCTGTTCGGCCTGATCATCGCCGGCATCCTGGTGCCGCCGCAGGTGCTGATCGTGCCGTTGTTCCAGGAGATGACCGGGCTCGGCCTGGTCGACACGTACTGGGGCATGGTGCTGCCGCAGGTGGTCGCGCCGGTGATGGTGTTCGTGCTGAAGAAGTTCTTCGACGGCATCTCCCGCGACTACGAGGACGCCGCCCGGGTCGACGGCGCGTCCCGCTGGCGGATCGTCTGGAGCGTGATGGTCCCGATGTCGCGACCGATCCTCGTTGCCGTCGGCATCTTCACCTTCATCGGGGCCTGGAACAACTTCCTCTGGCCCTTCATCGTGACCACCGACCCGTCGATGATGACGATCCCGGTCGGCCTCGCCAACGTGCAGGGCTCGTACGGCCTGCGCTACGCCCAGATCATGGCCTCTGCGGTCCTGGGCGGTCTTCCCTTGCTGATCGTCTACGCCCTGTTCCAGCGCCACGTCGTCCGCGGTGTCGGCGACGCCGGAATCAAGGGCTAGACACAAGACAGGAGCAACCTGGTGCCCTCTGCCAATCTGACCATCGATCCGGCGTTCACGATCGCGCCCGTGAACCGCCGAACCTTCGGAACCTTCGTCGAGCACATGGGCCGGTGCGTCTACACCGGTATCTACGAGCCCGGCCATGCGACCGCCGACGAGGACGGTTTCCGCAAGGACGTCCTCGAACTGACCCGTGAGCTCGGCGTTTCCGTCGTCCGGTATCCCGGCGGAAACTTCGTTTCCGGCTACCGCTGGGAGGACGGCGTCGGCCCGCGCCCGGATCGGCCGCGGCGTCTCGACCTCGCCTGGCACAGTGTCGAGACGAACGAGTTCGGGCTGGACGAGTTCAGCCGCTGGTGTGTGAAAGCCGGCGTCGAGCCGATGATGGCGATCAACCTCGGGACCCGCGGGGTCCAGGAGGCGCTCGACCTGCTCGAGTACACGAACCATCCGGGCGGTACGACGTTGTCCGATCTGCGCGAGCAGCACGGCGCGTCGCCGTACGGGATCAAGCTGTGGTGCCTCGGCAACGAGCTGGACGGCCCGTGGCAGGTCGGGCACAAGACGCCGACGGAGTACGGACGGCTCGCGGCGGAGACCGCGCGGGCGATGCGGATGATCGATCGCGACCTGCAGCTGGTCGCGTGCGGCTCGTCGTCGTCGAAGATGCCGCTGTTCGGGACCTGGGAACGGGACGTGCTGCGGGAGACGTACGAGTTCGTCGAATACATCTCCTGCCACGCGTACTACGGCAACGACGACGGCGACACAGCCTCGTTCCTGGCGTCCGCGGTGGACATGGACCACTTCATCGAGTCCGTGGTGGCCACCGCCGACCACGTCGGCGCGGAACTCAAAAGCAGCAAGAAGATCGGCATCTCGTTCGACGAGTGGAACGTCTGGTACGGCGAGCGCTCCCGCCGCACCGACGGACCGGGCGACCAGTGGGAGGTGGCGCCGCGAAGGATCGAGGACGAGTACAACGTCACCGATGCGGTTGTGGTCGGCAACCTTCTGATCTCGCTGCTGCGGCACAGCGACCGGGTCGGCGTGGCGTGCCTCGCGCAGCTCGCGAACGTGATCGCGCCGATCATGACCGAGCCCGGCGGCGCCGCCTGGCGGCAGCCGACGTTCCACCCGTTCGCGATCACGTCCCGGCTCGCGGCCGGTCAGGTGCTGCGGGTGGAGACCGACTCGCCCGTCGTGACGACGGCGAAGCACGGCGACGTGTCCGCCGTCGACGCAGTCGCAACCTACGACGACGGCAAGCTCGCGGTCTTCGCGGTCAACCGGTCGACCGAAGGCCCGATCGAGGTCACGATCGACGTCAGCCGGAGCGGTGTGTCGACCATCGACGAGGCGGTGATCGTGCACGACGAGGACGGGCTGGCGACGAACACTGCCAACCACCCGGACCGCATTACCCCACAACAGGTCGACGCACAGCTGGTCGACGGCAAGCTGACGATTACGCTACCGGCGATCAGCTGGACAGCGCTTTCTCTGTCGACGAACTGACGAGGCTGGCTCAGACTGTGTCCCCGTGAGCACACAGTCCGACCTTGCCGAGACGAGTCGTCTCGAAGCTTTCAGTGACGGCGTCTTCGCGATCGCGATCACCCTCCTCGTCCTCGAACTCCGCAGTCCCGAGCTCGAGGAGGGTGAGCGGTTGTGGCCGGCGCTGCTGCACGAATGGCCGCAGTTCGCGGCGTACCTGACCAGCTTCGCGATCCTCGGCATCATGTGGGTCAACCATCACTCGATGTTCCGCCAGATCCAGCGCGCGGACCGCGGGCTGATGTTCCTCAACCTGTTGCTGCTGCTGTGGGTCACCCTGCTGCCGTTCCCGACCAGCATGTTCGCGGAGCACCTGGAAGACCACTCGATCAACGCCAACGTCGCCGCGGCCGTCTACAGCGCCAACCTGACCCTGGCCGCGATCGCGTTCAGCGCGATCTGGTGGCACGTGCTGCGCAAGCACCTGGTCGAGCACGACATGGACCGCGCCCAGATGCGGAAGTCGCTGATCAGGTACTCGTTCGGCACCGTGATCTACGGAGCCTGCATCGGGGTGTCGTTCGTCTCCGCCCAGCTGACCTTGTTGCTGGTCTTCCTGCTTGCGGTCTACTACGCGTTCGAGCAGGTCAGGACGCGCGGCGGAACTGCGTGACGTAGATGCCGGGGGCAACTTCTACCTCGCCGGCCGTGGCGTAGCCGCGGGACTTGTAGAGGTTGACGGCCGGGAGATTGGCCGAGCCCGTGGAGACCAGACTGACCGGTCGTGGTTCGATCCGGTCGAGATGGTCGAGGAGGGCTCGGCCGTGCCCGCGGCGGGCGTGCGCTGGGTCGACGATCAGGCGGGAGATCTCGACGGTGAGCTCGTCCGGCAGCTCGTAGGCGACCGCGCCGATGAGGTGCGTTCCGTCGTACCGGCCGAGCCAGAGTTCGGTCGAGGACATCAGGCCGTCGAGATCTTCCCGGAGCGGCGGGATGCCGTCGAAGCCGATCAGCTCGGCCTCCACGGCGTACGCGGCGTGCTGGATCGCCAGCAGTCGCTCGGCGAGAGCGCGGTCGGTCAGGTCGAGCGGCGTGATCACGAGCGCCAGATTACGCGGCCTTCCAGTAGCCGAGGGACTTCACCCGGTGCTTGGGAACGGCGAGGTCCTTGAGGACGTACGACGTGAGTTCACGGGTGGTCGCGGTGTCACACGCGATCCACACGAAGGTGCCCGCGGTGACGAGCTGCTGCAGATCGGCCTTCACCTGCTCGACCATCTGCGGCCGCGGAACCGTCCGGAGGTCGTGGTGGTCCTCGATCCGGAACGGGAGCTCGTCGTCGGTGTCGTGCGTGGTCTCGAACCAGATCGTGGCCGGCAGCTTCGGGGCGACCGCGAGCAGAGAGTTGATCGCGGGCAGCGACGCCGGGTCGCCGACCACCAGCATCCGCGGCGGCAGCGGATCCGGTACGTCGAACCCGGTCCCCTGCACCGTCGCCTCGATGGTGTCGCCGGGCTCGGCCTTGCGGGACCAGTCGCTCGCGCAGCCGTCGTGCAGCGCGAACTCCAGGCTGAACGTACCGGTCTCGACGTCCGGATCGACCAGCGTGTACGCGCGCTGGTGCGGCTTGCCGGCGTTGTCGAACCAGAGCCGCACCCACATCGTCGGGTGGACGCCGAGCGCCTGCAGCAGACCGCCGTCAATGAAGTGCACGCGGCGGTAGCGTTCGGTGACCTGTTCGGCACCGGTCACGGTGAAGGTGAAGTCCTTCCCCCGGAACAGCTTGAGCACAGCGCCTTCCCAGCCATGCCTCACGATGGACCTCCAGCGAGAATGCGGTTGTGGTGGCAGATTATTGCCGAGTAAGTTAGCGCAGCCTAACCTAACTGAAGTGGGGACCGTTTGTGAACGCGAGGGTGTTCCGGGATACGTACGGCGTACCGCACCTGCAAGCCGGGGATCCGCTCGCGTTGGTGTACCTGCAAGGGGTGAACGCCGCGCGGGACCGCGCCTGGCAGCTCGAGCTGGAGCGCCGGCGGTGCCTCGGGACGAGCGCGGGGTTCCTCGGGGCGGAGGCGGTCGCGTGGGACGTGTTCGCGCGGCAGGCGCGATTGGCGGACACGGCGCAGCGGTGTTTCGAGTCGCTCGACGACGAGACGCGCGAGTGGGTCACGGCGTACGTCGAGGGTGTGAACCATGCGCTGCCGGGTGGTGCCTTGCGCGCGCCCGAGTTCGCCGAGACCGGGCTGACGCTGCAGGAGTGGGAGCCGTGGGCGCCGCTCGGGATCTGGTTGGCTGTGCACATCCTGTTCGCCGGGTTCCCTTCTAAGCTCTGGCGCACCCATGTCGCAGAGCACCTCGGAGACTCGGCGCTGGAGCTGTTCTCGTCGGAGGGGCCACACGGGGCAGGGAGTAACGGGTGGTTGATCCCGGGGTCGCACACCGCCAGCGGTCAGGCGATTGTTGCGGGCGATCCACATCGGTACATCGAGAGCCCGGGCGTTTATCAGCAGATCCGGCTGACGTGCCCTGAGTACGACGTACTCGGGCTTGCGGTTCCTGGGATTCCGGGGCTCGCGCACTTCGGGCATACCGGCAGCGTCGCCTGGTCGATCACCAACGCGATGGCCGATTACCAGGACCTGTACGCCGAACAACTCCGCCGCACCGGTCCGGGCGTGGAAGCGCTGGGCCCGGACGGTTGGGAACCGGCTTCTCACCACACCGAGGTGGTAGAGGTCGCCGGAGCCGATCCCGTCGAGATCGAGGTGATCGAGACCGAGCGCGGCCCGATCATTCAGGAGGGAATCAGTCTTCGTTATCCGCCGCGTGTCACCGGGCGGCTTGGGTTCGAGGTGATGGGGCGGTTGCTGCGGGCAACCAGCGTTGCGGATGTCGACGCGGCTTTCGACGAGTGGGTTGAGCCGGTCAACGTCGTACTGGCGGCTGATACCGCGGGTGGGTTGCTCCATCGGACGGCCGGGGTCGTGCCTCGGCGGGCGCGGGAGAACAGGTTGCGCGTCGTACCGGCCTGGGAGGCTGGGTTCGGGTGGGACGGGTGGCACGAGATGCCGCGGGCGGACGTGGACGGCCCGGCGGTGATGGCCAACGCGCGCGGACTGGCGACGCCGTTGGGGGTCGAGTTCGCCGCGCCGCACCGCGCCGACCGGATCCGCGAACTCGTGGAAGCACGCACCGACTGGACGCTCGACGACATGCCGACCATCCATCGGGACACGTACCTCGGCTCGGCCGGCTCCGTCCTGGACCTGCTGACCGGCCTCGATGACCTGTCCTCACAAGCAGTTGCCCTCCGCACCGAACTGCTCGCCTGGGACCGTCACATGGACGCGACGAGTACGACGGCGTCGTCGTACGCCGCGATCCGCAAGGCGCTCGTCTCCCGTCTCACTGACCACTTCACGATGCTCGAGAACGCCGACGTCGCCGACATCTTCACCCCGTGGATGGACCCGCTGACGCACGTCTCGTACGCGCTCGAGAGCCTCCTCGCCACCGACTTGCTCCCGAACGTCAACGTGGAATGGCTGGCCCGCGAGGCGCTGGAAGAGGTCGCCGCCAACAGCCCGCGGCCGCCGTGGGGCGAGACCCACCAACTCACACCGCTGCACGCTTTGCGCGGTCCGGTGTTCGCGCCGGGCGAGGAGCCGTACGACCTCGGCCTCTCCGGCGACCACCACTGCGTGATGTCGACGTCGAGCCTGCCCGGGCTCACCGATGTCTGCATCCGCGCGTCCGCCGCCCGCTACGCCTGGGACCTCGCCGACCGCTCGGCCAGCCGATGGGTGGTGCCGCTCGGCGCATCCGGCGTACTCGGGGATCCGCATCACCACGACCAGTTGCCGTCGTGGTTGCGCGGTTCGCTCCTGCCCGCGGACGGTGCGGTGGTCCGGGAGGATCGCACGTACTCGGTCGCAGTCGACGGGTTCGGGACCGTGCGGATCGAGGAGGCGGATCCATCGCGCGACCTCGACCTGATCTACGAGTGGGTGACGGCGGAGCGGGCGGCGTTCTGGGGCATGGGCGCGTTGTCGCGGGACGAGATCGCGGCGACGTACCAGTTCCTGGACTCGGTGCCGACACATCACGTGTACGTCGTACGGCTGGACGACGTACCGGTCGCGCTACTGCAGACCTACGACCCGCAGGCGGATCCCGCGGGTGCGGCGTACGACGTCGCGGCCGGGGATCTCGGGGTACATCTGCTGATCGCGCCCGGCGAGGCACGCGACGGGTTCACGGGTCATCTGGTCAGCGCACTCGCCCGCTTCGCCTTCGGCCACCTCGGGCATCCGCGGATCGTGGTCGAGCCCGACATACGCAACACGCGGGCGATCGACCGTTTCCGCCGCAGTGGATTCGTCCTCGGCGCCGAAGCCAAGATCACCCAACCGGACGGCAGCACCAAGACCGCTCAGTTCGCGTTCCTCACCCGTCGGCACTGACCCGCGACCCATCCGCCGAGTCGTGGATCGTGGCTGGTTTTCACGACCACATTCCACGACTCGGCGGGTGACGTCGACCACCACCTCCGCGACGATCGGCGACGACTGTCAGCACCCGGAGTGCGCGTTCGTCCAGGTCCGGATCGAGAACCTGACGCCGAGGGCCAACTCCTCGTCCCCGACCAGTTCCCCCTGCAGCGCCGTAGGCCAACTCACCTGAGTAACCGTCCAGGGCCCCGAAGGCACCTACACCTCCAACAAGTTCTTCTGGAAATCCGACACCTGACCGGTGCCCGCCGGCAACTGTGGCCGACGGAAGGTTCTCCCGCTCTACAGCCCGACGCGTGGGGCTTATCCCCGAAGAACAGTTAGTTCTTGACCGCGAGTACTGCGGCGATGAGGCGTTGGTAGTCGGTGAGGTCGTCGGGGGCTTCTTCGTTGCGCCAGCTGACGGCGGGGACGATGCCGGGCTCGAGGACGGTGAAGCCTTCGCCGAAGAGGGCGCGGATCTGGGCGTCGGTGCGCCAGCGGCCGCGGCCCAGGGAGCCTTGGAGGACCCGCTCGAGTTCCTGGCTGCGGGGGTCGTTCTCGCTGCGGAAGTGGCTGATGAAGACGTGGCTGCCGGAGGCGATTCGGTCCTTCCAGAAGGCGACGATGCCGGCTGGGTCCTCGTCGTCGTTCACGTGGTGCAGGGTGGCGCTGAAGATCACGCCGACCGGCTGGCCGAAGTCGATCAGCCGCACGGTGTCCGGGTGCTCGAGGATCGCCTTCGGCTCCCGCAGGTCGGCCTGGATGACCGTGGTGTTGTCGTTCTCGGCGAGCAGCGCGCGGCCGTGCGCGAGCACGATCGGGTCGTTGTCGACGTACACGACCTTCGCGTCCGGCGCGTACCGCTGGGCGACCTGGTGCACGTTGTCCGCGGTCGGCAGCCCGCTGCCGAGATCGATGAACTGCCGGACCGGCGTCTTCGTGACGATCTCGCGGACCGCGCGGGTCAGCGCACCGCGGTTGTCGTACGCGATCACCCGGGATCCGGGCAGTTCGTTGATGAACCGGTCCCCGAACGCGCGGTCAACCGCGAAGTTGTCCTTGCCCCCGAGCAGGTAGTCGTATGTCCGGGCGATACTCGGCTTGGTCGTGTCGAAGCCCGGGAACGGTCCGCTCTCCGTCGGCTTGTCTGCGTCGGCCATCGCGCGGAATCCTTCCTTGTCGAGACAGCAGTCACTCTATGCGACACGGGAACTAGCTCGCCCTCGGCCCAGCGCGTACGCCGCGATCGACCCGAGCAGCACCGCCACTCCACGTCCCGTCAGCCTCATCCGGCCGGCCGCATGTCAGCTCGCTGTCGCGCCGGCCGTCGGCGCGGGTACGGCGGACAGCACCTCGTCGACCACGGACGACGGCGGCCGTTGACTCAGCTCCGCGTCCGGCGTCAGCACCAGCCGGTGCGCGAGCACCGGATGCGCGACCTGCTTGACGTCGTCGGGTGTCGTGAACGCCCGGCCGTCGGTGGCGGCGAACGCCCGCGCCGCGCGGACCAGGGCGATGCTGCCGCGCGGGCTGGCGCCGTACCGGACCGCGGTGTGCTCGCGGGTCGCGGCGGCCAGTTTCACGGCGTACGAACTGATCGCGGGGTCCACGTGGACCGATCGGACGGCGGCGATCGCGTTGCGCAGTGCGGGTACGTCGATGACCGGGCTGAGCGAGTCGGGTCCGACCCGGCCGGTGTCACCGAGCACGATCCGGACCTCGGCGTCGTGGTCCGGGTAACCGATCTCGATCCGCATCAGGAACCGGTCGAGCTGGGCTTCGGGCAGCCGGTAGGTGCCCTCCATCTCGATCGGGTTCTGGGTGCCGATGACCAGGAACGGGTCCGGTACGGCGCGGGTGTTCGAGTCGACCGTGACGCGGCGCTCGGCCATCACCTCGAGCAGCGCGGACTGCGTCTTCGGCGTACCGCGGTTGATCTCGTCGGCGACCACCACGTTGGCGAAGATGCCGCCCGGGTGGAACGCGAACGACTCGGTGCCCTGGTGGTACACCATCACGCCGGTGATGTCGCCGGGCAGCAGGTCCGGCGTGAACTGGATCCGGTTCCAGCTCGCGTCGATGCTGCGCGCGATGCACCGGGCGAGCGTGGTCTTGCCGAGCCCCGGCACGTCCTCGATCAGCAGGTGCCCCTCGGCGAACAGCGCGGTCAGCGCCAGCCGGATCACCTCGGGCTTCCCGTAGATCACCTTCGCCAGGTTGTCCGCCACCAGCCGATAGGCCTCGCCGGGCGGAATCGTCGCGCTCATAGATATCTCCCCTGGTGTACGCCGAACTGCACTGAGTGACCCTACTCAGCCCTGGTCCATCCGCCGTACAGAACCGGTCTACTACTGGACGGCAGGGAGCTGGATCTCGAAGATCGCGCCGCCTTCGTCCACGTTGTAGACCTTCAGGTCGACGGCCAGGTCGACCGCGAGATTGGCGGAGCGGAGCGCCGCCGGGACGGCCACCTGCAGCTCCTTGTCGTCCTCTACCACCAGTACGCGCACGGTCAACCTCGTGTGTCATCGAAATGTCATCGTCTCCCCGGATCGTATGTGTCATGAACGGTCACGCAGCGCACACACCAGACCGGTTGAGCTTCCGGGTGCTGGGCCCGCTCGAGGTCGACGGGCCCGACGGACACCCACTGGACCTCTGCGGCGGCAGGCCGGCGACCGTGCTGACCCTGCTCCTGCTGCACCGCAACGCCTGGGTCAGCACCGAGCAGCTCGTGGACGCGGTCTGGGCCGGCCGGGACGTGCCGGCCTCGGCGCAGAACAACCTGAAGACGTACGTCTGGCAGCTCCGCCGCTCGCTTCCCGAGGAGCGGATCGAGAGCCGTCCGGGTGCGTACCGGGTGCGCGTCCTGCCCGGGGAGCTCGACGCCGACGTCGCCGCCGCCCTGTGCGACGAGGCCCGCGAGCGGCTCAGCCGGAAGGACGCGGCGCAGGCGGTCACCGTCGTCCAGCGCGCACTGAGCTTGTGGCGCGGTGCGCCGTACGACGGTCTGACGGCCGATGCGACGTCGGCCGTGGACCGGCTGACCGAACTGCACCGGGCGCTCCGCGAGGACCTGGCAGACGCACAGCTGCTGCTGGAACGGCCCGCCGAGGCGATCGCCGTACTGCGGGCGCTGACCGAGGAGGAGCCGCTCCGGGAGCTGGCGTGGGCCCGGTTGATGGCGGCGTACCGTCAGGTCGGGCGACGGCACGACGCGCTGGCGGCGTACCAGCGGGCCCGGACCGCGCTGGTCCGCGACCTGGGGATCGAGCCGTGCGCCGAGCTGACCGCGCTGCACCAGCAGATCCTCAGCGAGGAGTCGCCCGCGGTCCTGCCGACGCCGGTGCCGCCGGTGAGCTCGAACCTGCCGCCGCGGGTTCGTACCTTCGTCGGCCGCGGTCCCGAGCTGCGCGCGCTGCGCGGCGCCACCGGCGTGATCACGATCGACGGGATGCCGGGGATCGGCAAGACCGCGTTCGCGCTCGAGGTCGCCGCCGCCTCCGGTTTCGAGACCCAGCAGTACGTCGACGTACACCACCCGACCTCGGTGCCGATTTCTGGGCCGTCGGCAACCGGCCTGCTGATCCTGGACAACGTCGAGCACGCCGACCAGGTCCGGCACCTGCTGCCGAACGACCCGGGCGCGCTGGTGCTGGTGATCAGCCGCCGGCGGCTCTCCGATCTCGACCGTACGGCGGCCATGACGCTCGACCTACTGGCACCGGACGAGGCCGCGAAACTCACCGATCTCGAGCAGATCCTGAGCTGCTGCGGCGGTCACCCGGGCGCGATCCGGCACCTGGTCGAGCGACTGCGCAACCGGCAGCCGTGGACCGTCGCGCGGATGGCCGCCCGCCTCGAGGACCAGGCAGCGCGGTGCCAGGCGCTGGGCGAGGTCCTGGCCCGCTTCGACGCCGCGTACGAGGCGCTCCCCGGCCCGGTCCAGCGGCTGTACCGGTCGATCGGGATGACAACGCGCTTCGATCTGCGCCAGGCGGCCCGGCTCACCGGCACCAGCCAGTCCGAGGCCGAGCTGATGATCGATCAGCTGATGGACCTCAACCTGGTCGCCGAGCCGGCACCGGGACGGTTCGACCTACACCCGATCGTCCGCGATCACGCCGGCCAGCTGCTGGTGATCGCCGGACCCAAAGCGGAGCTGGTCGCATGAGGTCCGCCGCTTACGGTGCGGCGCCTCAGCCACCGCCACCGCCAGCTCAGCACATTCGACTTCTACCCGCCACGACGCACCTCTGGGGGTCCCTCTCTCATGACTGTCACGATGCTCAACCGGTCCACCGGTTTTCAGCAGATCCCGGCCCACAGTGGGCTCGCCGAGTTGCTCGCGTCCGCAGAGGACGAGGTGATCACCATGAGCACCCTTGCCGGTCCGACGTTCGGGCCGCGCGAGGTCAAGCACGGTGTGCGCTACCGGGCGATCTTCCCCGACCACGCCCGCACCACGCCGACCGTCGGACGGCACCTCGGTGCGCTGTCCCTCGCCGGTGTCGCCGTACGGACGATCCCGCATGTGCCGATGAACGCGATCGTGATCGACGGTTCGGTCGCCGTACTCCCCGCCGACTCCACCAACAGCAGCATCGCGGTACTGCGGCTGACCAGCGTGGTGGTGACCGCCCTCGAGCTGTTCGAGCGGATCTGGCCGGACGCCGTACCGCTGGCCGACCGGGACCTGCCGGACGAGACCGACCTGTCGCTGCGCGAGCAGGAGATGCTGCGCCTGCTGGCCCTCGGCGCGACCGACGAGGTGGCCGCGGCGCACCTGGACATCTCGGTCCGGACGGTACGCCGGATGGTCGCACAGATCATGAACCGCCTCGGCGCCCGCAGCCGTTTCCAGGCCGGCGTCAAGGCCGCCGACCGCGGCTGGCTCCTCGAGCGCGCCTCATGAGAATCCTGTCCGCCGCCGGCTGAACAGGGCATGCCACAGCGACCGTCTTACGGCGGCCGCTGTGGTGCGATCGGTGACCTGGTCTGGCGGGCCCTGCCACCGGAGTGGTTTCAGTTCAGCGTGTGCTTCGGCACGTCGCGGTCGCGACGGCGCTCGGGATGTGTGTCGTGCACCGCGTGATCCGCGGTGCGTGGGGCCGGACACACGGGGCCACGGCGGATCGGGCCGCCCCCCAGCTTCCGGCTCTTCCACTGCTTCTCTTCGTAATCGTAGTAGGTGTCGACGCCTCCGACTGTCATCCGGTCCTCCCTCAAACCCCCCGTCCCCTGCTGGCTCATCTACAGTCCGTCACCAGAGCCCAGGCAGCAAGCGATTCCGGAAATCACCACGGATCAACACGCTCGAACGCCGTGTTGTGTTGGTTTGACCCACAAATGTGCACTTGTTTGGAAAATTCAGACGGCGAGGATCGCGACGCCGTGAGCGGGCAACCGCACGCCGGCGGCGGTCAGCTCGGCCCCGGCGAACGACATCACCAGGTACTCCGGGATCGCGTCGACCGGCACCACCGCCTCGGATGCGGTCAGGTTCGCGACCACTCGCAGGCTGCCGCGGGTCACCACCAGCCAGGCGCCGGCCGGGTCGAACGCGATCCCGACGGACTCGAGCCGGTCGTCGCGCAGCTCCGGCATCCGCGCCCGGAACGTCAGCAGGTGCCGGTACCAGGCGAGTACGTCGCGATGCGGCGCCTCGTCCGGCTCGGACCAGTCGAGCACCGAGCTCCGCCACGTCTGCGGATCCTGCGGGTCCGGGATCTCGTCCGCGTCCCAGCCGAACTCCGCGAACTCCCGGCGCCGGCCGGTCCGCACCGCGTCGGCCAGCGCAGGCTCGGTGAAATCGGTGAAGAACCGCCAGGGCGTCGAGGCGCCCCACTCCTCACCCATGAACAGCATCGGCGTGTACGGCGAGGTCAGCACGAGCGCGGCGCCGATCGCGAGCTGTCCCGGCGTCAGCGCCGGACGGTCGCCGAGCGCCCGGTTGCCGATCTGGTCGTGATTCGACGTGTAAACGAGGAACTCGCCGCCGCGCTGCTTGTGTGGATCGATCGGCCGGCCCCAGTCCTTGCCGCGGAACGTCGAGTACTCCCCGTCGTGCAGGAAGACCCGCGTCAGCGTCTTCGCGAACACGGCCGGATCCCCGAAGTCCACGTAGTACCCGAACCGCTCGCCGGTCAGCAGGGCGTGCAGCGCGTGGTGGAAGTCGTCGCTCCACTGCGCGGTCATGCCCATCCCGCCTTGCGCCACAGGCTCGACCGTGCGCGGGTCGTTGAGGTCGGACTCGGCCACCAGCCCCAGCGGGCGTCCCAGGTCCTCGGACAACGCTGCGGTTTCGGTCGACAGCTGCTGGAGGACGTGGGTCGGGCTGTCGTCGACCAGCGCGTGTACGGCGTCCAGGCGCAGTACGTCGATGTGGAAGTCGCGGAACCAGCGCAGTGCGTTGTCGCAGATCCACCGTCGTACCTCGGGACTGCCGGTGTCGTCGAGGTTCACCGCCGGGCCCCACGGGGTGGAGTGGCGAGTGGTGAAGTAGGGACCGAAGCTCGCCAGGTAGTTCCCGCTCGGGCCGAGGTGGTTGTAGACGACGTCGAGACAGACGGCGAGTCCAGCGTCGTGACACCGGTCGACGAACCGCTGCAACGCTTCCGGGCCGCCGTACGGCTCGTGGACGGCGTACAGATCCACGCCGTCGTACCCCCAGCCGTGTGCGCCGGGGAACGCGGCTATCGGCAGCAGCGAGACCACCTCTACGCCGAGCACAGCCAGGTAGTCCAGGTGCTCGGCGGCGGCGTCCAGTGTGCCTTCCAACGTGAACGTGCCCAGGTGGAGTTCGTAGAAGACAGCACCGCGTACGTCGCGACCGGTCCAACTGTCGTCGTTCCACTCGAAGCGGTCCGCTTCGAAGACCCGGCTTAACCCGTGGACGCCGTCCGGCTGCCAGGGGCTGCGTGGATCGGGTAGCGGGTCGCTGCCGTCGACGGAGTACGCGTAGTCGGTGCCGTGGTGCGCCTCGACCACCTGGCGTTCCCACCAGCCGTCGTCGACGGAGCGCATCGGCAGCACACCGTCGCGCAGTACCAGGTCGACGTTGGTCGCCTCGGGGACCCAGACGCGGAAGGTGTGCATGACTGTCAGCTCCTGACCAGCAGGGCAACTGGCAGGTCGGTCAGCAGCTCGACGATCCTCGCAGCCCCGCTACCGACATCGCGGCCGGTCAGCACGTTCTTCCATTGGCCACTCGGCAGCACCACCGTGCTCTCACCCCAGCCGCCCAGACGCTGCAGTGCAGCCGGCAGTCTGGTGGCCACGGTGATGACTGCGTCTCCACGGGCGAAGGCAACCGCATGTCCGCTTGACGTCGGGAGCGGCGTGTAGCTGCCGGCAAAGGCGTCCGGGTACTGCCGACGGAGGCGGAGCGCGCGCGACGTGACCAGCAGCTTCTCGTCGGACAGGTCCTCCGGCTTGCCACCGTCATCCAGACGCCGCAGCCGATCGATGCGCTCCTCGTAGTCCACAGGGCGCCGGTTGTCGGGGTCCACGAGGGACAGGTCGACCAGCTCGGTGCCCTGATACACATCCGGTACGCCGGGCATCGTCAGCTGCACCAGCTTCTGTCCGAGCGTGGCTGCGCGCACGTAGTCGGTCTGCTCGTCAGCAAAGCGGCGTACCGAGTCGAGCACGGTGTCGTCGTGCAGGACTGCTTTTGCGAAGGCGGCGACGGTTTGCTCGTACTCCTCGTCCGGAGAGATCCAGCTCGTGTGCCTCTTGGCTTCGCGGATCGCCTTCAGGAGGTAGGCCTGCAGACGGTCCTCAGCGAGCGGTCCGTCGTTCCAGGTACCGAAGAGCGTCTGCCAGAACAGGTACTCCGTGCTGCCGTCCAGCAACGGGCTCCGGTGGTCTTCCGAGAGCCTGCGCCACTCACGCACCGCCTCCGACCAGGCGGCCGGCTGCTCGGACAGTACGCCGAGACGCGCGCGGACATCCTCAGAGCGTTTGGTGTCGTGAGTGGACAGCGTGGTCATCGTCTTGGGCCAGTGCCGGTTCAGCTGGGAGGCGTACGCGTGGAACTCCTCCGGCGTGACACCGAAGTGCTCCGGGTCCCCACCGACCTCGTTGAGCGACGTGAGCCGCAGCCATCGGTAGAACGCGGTGTCCTCGACGCCCTTGGCCATCACCGGACCACAGGTCTGCTGGAAGCGCACGATCAGCTCTGCTCGCGCCTGCTCGTCGATCGCGTTCGTCTCACGCCCCAGCAGGAGGTGCAGTACTACGTCCAGCGTCGCCTGCCGGTCCTCGTCGAGATTGGCCCTTGCCTTCTCGGCCGCACGCTCCATCGCAGCAACCGCAGTAGCAGGCGCCTCTTCTCCTGGTACGACGTACGCGCGGTAGATGTCGAACTGGACCAGCAGCTCGGCCACGACCTCGTGGAACGCCCGCCGGGTGTGGTCACGCAGTCGTACGTCGTCCTGGCAGATGCGGGCCAGCAACTCGACCAGTCGGTGCACCTCGGCGTACTGCCCGTGCTGGACGATCTCGCGCTTCGCCTCCTCCACAACGGGCCCGAAGTCGGCTGGTGCGCCGGTGAGCTCCGAGTGGAGTGCTGCAAGCGGTGCTGCACCGGCCGGGTCCACGAACAGGCCACCGACGCGCAGCAGGGCGTCGTACCCGGTGGTGCCGGCGCAGGGCCAGTCGCGTGGCAGCTGCTCGTCGCCTTCCAGGATCTTCTCCACCACGACCCACGCGCCGCCTGTGCGCTCGGCCAGTCGGCGCAGGTAGCCGCGTGGGTCCGCCAGGCCGTCCGGATGGTCGATCCGGTAGCCGTTGAGCTTGCCCTCGTGCAGCAGCCCGAGCAGGAGCTGATGCGTCGCGTCGAAGACCTCCTGCGTCTCCTGACGTACTGCGGCGAGCGTGTCGACGTCGAAGAACCGCCTGTAGTTCAGCTCCTCGTCAGCGACCCGCCAGTGCGCGAGGCGGTACCACTGCTCGGTGACGAGCTCCTGGATCGGCAGCTCCTCCGTCCCCGGCCGCAGCGGGTACTCGTGCTCGTAGTACCGCAGTACGTCGCCGTCGACCGACAGCTCGCCGTCCGCCAGTACCTTGCCGATCCGCTGCCCCAGCACCGCCATGAGCAACGGCTGGTTCCCCGCACCCCAGTCGACATCGAACCAGTCCGCGTACTGCGAACCAGGCCCGAGCCGCAGCACCGACCACAGCGCCTTGTTCAGGCTCTCCGGCGTCGGTACGGCGACATGGTTCGGTACGACGTCCGCGACGGCACCCATGCGGTGCTCGGTGAGCTGCGCGGACAACCGGTCGAACGCGGGACGGCCGCCCATCGGCTCGGACAGCCGGCTGTGGTCGACCACGTCGTACCCGTGGGTCGAACCGGGTGCGGCCTGGAGGATCGGGGAGAGGTACGCGTGGGAGATCCCGAGGCCGTCCAGGTACGGCACTACCGCGGCGGCGGCGTCGAAGCCGAACTCGCCGCGGAGCTGGAACCTGTAGGTGGCCTGCGGGACCCCCTTCATCCGGCCGCCTGCCTCGGGCGGGTCAGGACCAGCGTGCTGCGGGCCTCCAGCTGGACCGTGGTCCCGGCGGCGTGTGGCTCGTCGGTCCCGGCGCCGGTGGCGCTCGTCGTGTCGACCGCGACCGTCCAGTTCTCGCCGTACTCCTCGGGTGGGAGGAGGAAGTCGACCGGCTCGTAGTTGCTGTTCAGCAGGATCAGGAACGAGTCGTCGACCACGGGCTCGCCACGGAGGTCCGGCTCGGAGATCGCGTCGCCGTTGAGGAAGACCGCGATCGCCCGGGCGTCGTTCTGCTGCCAGTCGCCGTTCTGCATCTCGGCGCCCTTCGGCGCGAACCAGACCAGGTCGCCGAGTCCGTCGATCCCCGTGTCGCCGTGGAAGAAGCGGCGACGGCGCAGCACCGGGTGGTTGTTGCGCAGGCGGACCACGGACCGGGTGAACTCGAGCAGGTGCTTCTGCGGCTCGCCGAGCTCCCAGTCCACCCAGGCGATCTCGTTGTCCTGGCAGTACACGTTGTTGTTGCCGCTCTGCGTCCGGCCCAGCTCGTCGCCGTGCGCGATCATCGGCACGCCCTGCGAGATCAGCAGCGTGGTGAGGAAGTTGCGCTGTTGCCTGGCGCGCAGCCGCAGTACTTCGGGGTCGTCCGTCGCGCCCTCGACACCGCAGTTCCAGGAGCGGTTGTGGCTCTCGCCGTCCTTGCCGCCCTCGCCGTTCGCCTCGTTGTGCTTCTCGTTGTAGGACACCAGGTCACGCAACGTGAAGCCGTCGTGGGCGGTGACGAAGTTGATACTCGCCAGCGGCCGGCGGCTGTCGTCCTGGTAGAGGTCCGACGAGCCGGTCAGCCGGGACGCGAACTCGGCCAAGGTGTACTGCTCGCCCCGCCAGAAGTCCCGCACGGTGTCGCGGTACTTACCGTTCCACTCCGTCCACAGCGGCGGGAAGTTGCCCACCTGGTAACCGCCGTCGCCCACGTCCCACGGCTCGGCGATCAGCTTCACCTGGCTCACCACCGGGTCCTGCTGGACCAGGTCGAAGAACGCCGACAGCCGGTCGACCTCGTGGAACTGGCGGGCCAGCGTGGCCGCGAGGTCGAAGCGGAAGCCGTCGACGTGCATCTCGGTGACCCAGTAGCGCAGCGAGTCCATGATCAGCTGGAGCACGTGCGGGTGCCGCATCAGCAGGCTGTTACCGGTGCCGGTGGTGTCGTAGTAGTGCGACTTGTCCTGGTCGACCAGGCGGTAGTACGCCGCGTTGTCGATGCCCTTGAACGACAGCGTCGGGCCGAACTCGTTCCCCTCGGCGGTGTGGTTGTAGACGACGTCGAGGATCACCTCGATGTCCGCCTCGTGCAGCGCCTTCACCATCGCCTTGAACTCGGTCACCTGCTGACCGCGGGTGCCGGTCGACGAGTAGGCGTTGTGCGGCGCGAAGAAGCCGATCGTGTTGTAGCCCCAGTAGTTCGACAGGCCGAGCTCCTGCAGGTGGCCGTCCTGGGCGAACTGGTGCACCGGCATCAGCTCGATCGCGGACACCCCGAGCTCCTTGAGGTGCTCGATGACGGCCGGGTGGCCGATCCCGGCGTACGTGCCGCGGATGTTGTCCGGCAGCCCCGGATGCGTCTTGGTGAGGCCCTTGACGTGCGCCTCGTAGATCACGGTCTCGTGGTACGCGTGGCCCGGCGGGCGGTCGTTGGCCCAGTCGAAGAACGGGTTGGTCACCACCGAGAGCATGGTGTGCTCGCGGTTGTCCATGGTGTTCAGCTCGTCCGGCTTCGCGAACCGGTAGCTGAACAGCGACTCGTCACCGTCGATCTGCCCGTCGACTGCCTTCGCGTACGGGTCCAGCAGCAGCTTGGACGGGTTGCACCGGTCGCCTTCGTCCGGGTTGTACGGCCCGTGCACCCGGAAGCCGTAGCGCTGTCCCGGCTGCACTCCGGGGAGGTAGGCGTGGTGTACGAAACCGTCCACCTCGGTCAGCTGGACCAGCTGCTCGGTTCCGTCGTCGCCGATCAGCGACAGGTCCACTCGATCGGCAACCTCCGAGAACACCGCGAAGTTCGTCCCGGCGCCGTCGTACGTGGCGCCGAGAGGGTAAGGACGACCAGGCCATTTCTGCACCTGACGACAGTAGCCACCCCTGCCCCCGGCCACCGCACCCCCGGGTGTTTCGGTTGCGAGAATTCACCGGGGAAGGGCTTGCAGGAAGCTGCAAGACTTGCAACATCCCAATTCTGACTCGATTCGGCTAAGCTCTCGCGCTTGTGAAGTCGCATTCCGCCCGGCGGCCGGTCTTCCTGGACTCGACCGGGCGTCGCCGTCGCACCATCCGCAGAACTGGCGCCTTCCTCGCCGTACCTACCGTCGGTTACCTCGTGCTCATGGCCAGTAGCCTTCTCGGCGGGCCGCGGATGGACACTCCGCTCATTCCGCTCCCGGAAGCGGCCAAGCCCAAGCACCGGCCGACCGTTCCGCCGGCCGAGATCGCGATCGAAACACCCCGGCCGACGAACACTTCCGGTACGCCGGGTGACGGGCCGAACTCCACGCCGCAGACCCCGTCGACGACCCCCACCCGCCTACCGACCTCAGGGCCGACGACCGTCCCGACAAGCATCCCGCCGGTGACGGCGACCGTCGTACCGACGACTGCTCCGACGACCGCGACCACACCACCGGGCCGGACGAACTCGCCGACGACCACCACACCCGCACCGACGGCGACCACGACGCACGGCAACAAGCCGACCACTCCGCCCGGTAAGACCAAGGCGCCGACTGCCCCGTGAGCAGACCTGCCGCGCGGCGAGCCAAGCAGGTCCCGCTCCGCACGCACTGGATCGTGCTGACCATGTTGCTGGTCTGCCTGGCCAGCATGCTGTTGCTGAACGGCTACACGCACCACATGTTCGGTACGGCGCCCGACGGCGCGGTCCAGCCGACCGGCGGATCCGGATCGGTACCGCGGCAGATCGTCACCGGCGGACCCGTCATCGACGCCGGCGACGGCACTCCCCGCTCCGTGTCACCGAAGGCCCGCACCATCGCGCTCACCTTCGACGACGGTCCTGATCCTGTCTGGACCCCCAGGATCCTGGACCTGCTGCGGGAACAGCACGTGCACGCCACGTTCTTCGTCGTCGGCACCGCGGTGGCCGCGCACCCGGACCTGGCCCGCCGGATCGTGGCCGAAGGTCACCAGATCGCAGTGCACAGCTTCACCCACGCGAACCTGTCGACCGTCTCCTCCTGGCGGCGCTCACTGGAGCTCAAGCAGAGCCAACTGATCCTCGCCGGTGCCACTGGTGTCAGTACGACGCTGCTCCGGCCGCCGTACTCCTCCGAGCCGAATGCGCTGACCGACCGCGACTGGAAAGCACTCCAGGAGACCCGTGAAGCCGGGTACCTGGCGGTGCTGACCAGCCAGGACAGTGAGGACTGGCGTAAGCCCGGGACCGAGCAGGTCATTGCCAACTCGATGCCTCGCAGCACAGCCGGACAGGTGCTGCTGATGCACGACGCGGGCGGCGACCGCAGCCAGACGGTAGCGGCGCTGAGCAAACTGCTCCCCCGACTGAAGGCGCGTGGCTTCCGGTTCGCCACGGTCAGCGACTCGGTCGGTCTACCCGACCCCACCCGGAAAGCGAGCGTGCTGGACCGCAGTCGCGGTCTCGCCGTGATCTGGGCGATGCGGATCAGCGACGCCGTAATGACCCTGATCGGCTGGCTGCTGTACGCCGCCGGCGCGCTGAGCGTCCTGCGCGCGATCACCACAGTCATCGCGGCCCGACGGCACGTGAAGATGCGCAACTGGTCGTACGGGCCCCCGGTGACGGAACCGGTCAGCGTCATCGTTCCGGCGTACAACGAGAGTGCCGGTATCGAGGCGGCGATCCGCTCGCTCGTCGCCTCGGACCATCCGCTGGAAGTCATCGTCGTCGACGACGGGTCGACGGACGGTACGGCGGACATTGTCGAGGCACTGCACATCCCCGGGGTCCGCGTGATCCGGCAGGCCAACGCGGGCAAGCCGATCGCACTGAACACCGGGCTGCGCGCGGCGCGGTTCGAACTGATCGTGATGGTCGACGGCGACACCGTGTTCGAGCCGGACACTGTCCGCAACCTCATCCAGCCGTTCGCGCATCCGTCCGTCGGGGCTGTGTCGGGCAACGCCAAGGTCGGCAACCGGCGCGGCCTGCTCGGCCGCTGGCAGCACATCGAGTACGTGATCGGGTTCAACCTGGACCGCCGGTTGTTCGACCTCGCCGAGTGCATGCCGACCGTGCCTGGTGCTGTCGGCGCGTTCCGTCGTACGGCGCTGGAGCGGATCGGCGGACTGAGTGACGTGACGCTGGCCGAGGACACCGACCTGACGATGGCGCTGTGCCGGGACGGGTGGCGCGTGGTTTACGAGGAGAGTGCGGTGGCGTGGACCGAGGCGCCGGCGTCGCTGGGCGCACTGTGGCGGCAGCGGTACCGCTGGTGCTACGGGACGCTCCAGGCGATGTGGAAGCACCGCGGGGCGATGGTGCAGGGCGGTCGGGCCGGGAAGTTCGGCCGTCGCGGTCTGACGTACCTCATGCTCTTCCAGGTGCTACTGCCACTGCTGGCGCCTGTCGTGGACGTGTTCGCGATCTACGGCCTGGTGTTCCTCGACCCGGTCCGCGTGCTCGCGGTCTGGGGCGGCTTCGTCCTACTGCAGGTGGCCATGGGCTTCTACGCATTCCGGCTGGACGGGGAGCGGGCCGGGCCGCTGTGGACGCTGCCGTTGCAGCAGTTCGTCTACCGGCAGCTGATGTACCTGGTGGTCATCCAGTCGGTCTTCACCGCACTGGCCGGCACCAGGCTCCGCTGGCAACGCATGGAGCGCTACGGCAGCCTCCAAGCACCCGTGGGCTCGGACGTTCGCTAACCTACTGTGACAGTCGTCGCACGTAGGGTTAGGGAAATGTTGAAGCGGGCCGCACTTCTTGTCGGGGTTCTCCTGGTTGTCACGGCCGGCGCGAAGCCGGTGGTCGTCGGGGGGACGGTGGCGAGTCCGACCGAGGCGCCGTGGGCAATCGCGTTGAACAACACGCAGTCCATGTCGTCGAGCGGCCGGTACTGCGGGGCCGCCCTCGTGGCGCCGAACAAGATCGTGACCGCCGCACACTGCATGGACGAGGCGGTGTCGACGTACTACGCGGTGCAGGGGCGGGCCGACCTCGCGGACGGCTCGGTCGGGCGGGTGTCGGCGATCAGCAAGGCGTGGGTCCACCCTGGATACAACACGAAGGACCACCGGTACGACGTTGCCGTGCTGACGTTGGCGAAGCCGTTCGTCGGCGTACCGGTACTGCCCCTGGAGACCCGTGCGCGGGCGGACCGGACGGGCGCCGTACCGACTGTCTACGGCTGGGGTGACACGCAGGACACCGGTCCGGACGAGACCCTGCAGAAGGCCGCCGTACCGGATCTCGGCGACAAGGCCTGCCTGGGAGTCAAGAGCTACGTCTCCAACGGGTACGCCGCCGCAACCAACGTCTGCGCCGGCTACCTCGCGGGCGGCACCGACGCCTGCCAGGGCGACTCCGGCGGTCCGCTCGTCCTGAACGGTCGGCTGCTCGGCGTCGTCTCCTGGGGTCAGGGCTGCGCCCAACCCGGTAAGCCCGGCGTTTACACGGAGATCGCGGGCGCGGCGAAGGCGCTGCTCCAACAGGTTCGTTAATCCGAAACATACCTGTCAGTACGAGCGTCAATACGTTACGGTCCTGTCACGCCCCGAACACACCATGTCCTTACCTTTCTGGTCAGCTACCCAGTTGCCCAGTGAGGAGAAGGTATGGCGCAGACTCGTCGTCAATTCCTGCAGCAGGTCGGAATCACCGGTGGAGCGGGGGTGCTCTACTCCACCATGTCGGCGCTCGGCCTCACGGGCGTCGCCGAGACTCCCGCGTACGCCGCCCCGTCGCGGGCCGATCTCAACGGCCGCGGCGCCAAGCACGTCGTCATCCTCGGCGCCGGGATCGCCGGACTCACGTCGGCGTACGAACTCCTGAAGGCCGGCTACAAGGTCACGCTGCTCGAGGCCCGGCAGCGCCCAGGCGGCCGCAACTGGACCGTTCGCGGCGGCACCGTCGAGACGGACCTGGCCGGAAACACCCAGCGCGCGACGTTCTCACCCGGTCAGTACATGAACGCCGGGCCGGCACGGCTGCCGCAGCACCACGTGACGCTCGACTACTGCCGCGAGCTCGGCGTCGCGATCGAGCCGTTCGTCAACCAGAACGCGGACGCGTACCTCTACCGCGAAGGCACCACCAGCCTGTCCAACAAGCCGATCCGGCACCGCACCGCCAAGGCGGACGTGTACGGCTACGTCGCCGAACTGCTCGCCACGGCCGCCGATCAGGGCGCGCTCGACACCATGCTGACCGCGGCCGACAAGCAGGCGCTGATCGGGTTCCTCAGCAGCTTCGGCTCGATCGGGAACAAGGCCTCCGGGTTCGCCTACACCGGGACCGACGGCCGCCGCGGCTACACGGTCGAGCCGGGCGCCGGGATGGAGGGCGGTACGACGGCCGCGCCGTACGCGCTGAGCGACGTCTTCGCCAGCGGTGTCGGCAACTACTTCTCGTTCGAGTTCGGCTGGGACCAGGCGGTGATGATGTTCCAGCCGGTCGGCGGGATGGACCGGATCCCGTACGCGTTCGAGCGGGCCGTCGGCAAGGACAAGATCCGGTACGGCGCCGAGGTGACCGGGATGAGCAACACCGGCAACGGTGTCCAGGTCACCTACAAGACCGGGTCGCGGACCAGGATGATCACCGCGGACTACGCGATCTGCACGCTGCCACCGCACCTGGCCGCCAAGGTTCCGTCCAACCTGCCGGCGCCGATCGTCGAGGCACTCAAGTACGCCGTGCCGACGAACGCGGGCAAGATCGGCATCGAGTACGGCCGGCGCTGGTGGGAGGAGGACCACCGGATCTACGGCGGCATCACCAACAGCAACCTCGACACGGTCAACACCTGGTACCCGTCGTACGGGTTCCACGGCAACCGCGGAACCGTGATCGGCTACTACAACACCGGCGCCAACGCCAACGCGTACGGCGCTCTGACGCCGCCGGCCCGACTGGAGCGCGCGCTGATGCAAGGCGCCAAGATGCACGGTGACGTCTACACGAAGGACGTGAAGGCGTCGTTCTCGGTGAACTGGATGGGCACCAAGTACTCCGAGGCGTCCTGGGTCAGCTGGCCGTCGCAGACCGACGGCATCTACGCCCGGCTGCTCGATGCCACCGGCAACATCTACTTCGCCGGCGACCATCTGTCGCACGCCATCGCCTGGCAGCACGGTGCGATGGTGTCCGCCCGCGCGGCCGTGACCGCCCTGCACAGTCGGGTGGCGAGCCGATGAAGCGCACCTCTTTGATCGCGGGTTCCGTCGCGTTGGTCGTGTCGTTCACAGCCGGTGCCGGTACGGCGGCCGGATGGTGGGACCGGCCGAAGCCGCCGAAACCGGGCACCGTCGTCCCCGCCCTGCCCGCCGGACAGGCCAACCCGATGATCGCGAGCGGTGTCGGGATCGGCGCCAACACCCCGGTCTACAAGACGAGTGGGATCGGGCCGTCGGCGCTCAACACCGGCGCCCCGGCCGGGTCCGAGGCGTCGTACATCGACACCGCGATCTTCCCGGGCGGGACGTTACCCGCGGGCGTCACCATCACCGAGGCACAAGGGATCAACGCACTCCGGCGGATCGGCGAGAACCTGGCGGCCGCCGGGCTGTCCTACGCCGACGTCTACACGATGCGGGTCTTCCTGCAGAACCCAGCCGGCGCGACAGTCGCAGACTTCGCCGGGTGGAACCGCGCGTACCGCCAGTACTTCGCGAACACCGACCTCACCACCGGCGCCTACGTCCCGGTCCCTCTCGGTACGGCGGCACCCGCGAAACCGTTCGTGGTCAACAAGTCCCGCCCGTCCCGTTTCGCCCTGGAGATCGAGAACCTCCCGGTCGGCGGCTGGCTCGTCGAAGTAGAAGTCGACGCGGCCTACCCCAAACGCTGAACCGACACCGGATGCCCTGGCCGAGGCGGCCAGGGCATCCGGCTGTGCTCAGAGGACCGCGCCTCGTGGCGCGATCTCGACGGCGGCGACGCCGCGGGAGTACAGCACCATCTGGCGGTCGCCGTGTCTGCACCGAAGCAGTCCGTTGTCACTCGCGAGTGCCGTGACGGCATGCTGGATCGTCACGTCGTCCGCCGCCCCGGGCTCCTCGTAGGCGACATCCAGGTGGTCACCGCTGATCATCCGGACCCGCAACACAATCCTCGCCATAGCCGAACCTTACGCGCCACTCCGATAGCCGGGCAGTTCCCGCAGAGGCAGACTGTTGCCATGAGTGAGCCAGTCCGTGTGATCAAAGCTGGTGACCTGGTCGCCGCCGACCCGACCGCCGGCATGCTCCGGATGCGAGCCTTCGAGCTCCCGATCCTGTGGGCCGGCCAGGTCATCACGCAGCCCGGCGCGATCTCCGGCTGGCACCACCACGACCGGAACGAGAGCAGCCTTTACATCGTGTCAGGGGTACTGCGGCTCGAGTTCGAGGGCACCGACGAGTACCTCGACGCGGTCGCCGGCGACTTCGTGCACGTGCCGGCCTTCACCGTCCACCGCGAGAGCAACCCCACCGACGACCCGTCCCTGGCGATCATCGCCCGCGCGGGCGGCGGCATCCCCACCGTCAACGTCGACCCGCCCCCGCGCGGGTGAGCCGGTTAACCTGACGGAGTGGCGACCCACGAACAGGTGACGGTCGGCGTCGTCGGCGCCGAGCAGATCGTGCACCGGATCATCAACCTGGCCCGCGAGCTGGACAACCCCGGCCTCCGGCTTGTCACCGCCCAGTACGCCGACGAGCACGACGCACACGAACAGGCCGCCCGGATCGCCTCCCGCGTCGACTCCTTCTTGTTCGCGGGACCGCTGCCGTACGACGTAGCGGTCGCAGGCGGGCTGCCGGTACCGGCGACGTACGTGCCGAGCGGCGGGCCGGCGTTGTTCTCGACCCTGCTCCGCGGCGTGCTCGAGAAGGTCTTCGATCCGGCCCGGATCAGCGTCGACACCATGTCGCGGCGCGATCTCACGCATGTCTACGAAGAGATCGGCCTGAGCGCGTCCGGCGTACGGCTGAAGGAGTACACCGGACCCGAGTCGGCCGAGACGTTCCTCGATTTCCACCGCACCCTGCACGAGCGCGGACGGACCACCGGGGCGGTGACCACGGTCCCGACGGTCGACGTCGCGTTGCGCAAGGCCGGCGTACCGACACTGCGGATGACGCCGTCGTCGATGACGATCCGGCAGGCGCTGACCACGGCGATCCTGATGGGCAGCGGCGCCAAGCTCGAGGAGTCCCGGATCGTCACCATGATCGTCCGGGTGCCTGCCGCGTCGCTGCCGGCGCACGCGAGCGCCAGCGCGTACTGGTACCAGGAGTTGCGGCTGTCGCTGCACCGCGAGTTGCTGCGCGACGCCAGGCCGATGGACGCAGCGGTGGTGCCGCGTGACGAGCACAGCTTCCTGATCGTCACGACGATGGGCTCGTTGCGACTGGCAACTGACAACCTGTCGATGGCGCCTTTTCTGGACCGGATTTCCGAGGAGCTGGGGATCCGGCTCGAGATCGGCATCGGACTCGGTACGTCGACCCGCGAGGCGGAGGTGAACGCCCAGTCCGCGGTCGACAAGGCGGCGGGTGGCGGTACCGCGTTCGTCGTCGGGCCGCACGGCTTTGTGCTGCAGGTCCCGGGCGAGCGCACGCGTGCCGCCGAGCGCTCGGTGCCATCGGATTCTCGCGCGCTCCAGATCCTGGCCACGCT
Source organism: Kribbella soli (assembly GCF_004331345.1). Taxonomy (GTDB): domain Bacteria; phylum Actinomycetota; class Actinomycetes; order Propionibacteriales; family Kribbellaceae; genus Kribbella; species Kribbella soli. Next base: position 919,728 of record NZ_SJJZ01000004.1, read on the forward strand.
GGCCGAGCAGCTGGAGAACGCGAACGACACCGAGCGGATCGTCGACGCGGAGAAGGTCGCCGAACTCCTCGGCGTCACACTACGAACCGCGCGCCGAACGTTGAGCACGCTGGTGGACGAAGGGCTGGCCTGGCCGATGCCGCCACCACGCTCGAGCAAGCTCGGCCGACCACCACGCCCATACCAACTCCTGGTCGAAAAGATCCCGCGCTAGTTATTACGGTCGTCCATAACAGCTATTTAGGTCTTGCCGCAGGAGCACGCCTGGGGCAGGGTTGGTCGCGTGCCAGAACCCCTTCATGCAGTCGCAGTGGTGGACGACCAGGCGGCGACCGAGCGGGCCCACCAGGCGGGTCAGGACGCCTGGTGGGCCTACCTGGCCGAGGTGCTCGGACACCTGCGGCTGCCCTATCGGTCGATCTCCCCTCGCGAAGCGGCCGCCCCGCCGGACGATGTGTCCGTGCTGGTCTACGCGACCACTCCAGACGACCCCGCCGACGGTCTCGAGCAGTGGGTGCGCGACGGCGGCGTGCTGATCCTCGTCGGCGATCCCGGTCCGCTCTCCGCGCTCGCGGGTGTATCGGCCGGCGACAGCGTCCCGGACGGCCACGTCGTACTGTCCGAAACCCCGGTTTGGTCAACCCTCCCACCGGTCGCACTGCACGCCGTCGGCGGTCGTCGACTCACTGGCCAGGGTGTCGAGACACTCGCCCGCTGGCAGGACGACGACACGGCCGCCATCACCCTCCGGCAGCTCGACGCGGGCGTCGTGCTGACGTACGGCGTCGACCTGTGGCAGAGCATCGTCCGGATCCAGCAGGGGTACGCCGTCACCGCCGACGGTGAACCCGCCGCCGACGGCACCGCGCCGATCGACGACGGCGTCCTCAAGTGCGAGGACGGGATGGTGCTCAGCTTCGAGCGGGACCGGGCGATGCCACCGGGTGAGCCGGAACTGCTTCCGACGTACGAGCACACCTATCCGCCGCCGAGCGCCGTACCGATGTTCGACCAGCCGCAGGCCGACTGGTGGTGCTCGTTGTTCGCACAGAGCCTGTGGTGGGGCGCTTCGCAGGCCGGCGCGGCGGTGCCTTGGCTCTGGTACTGGCCAGCAGGTGTCGACGCCGTCGCGCACATGTCGCACGACTCCGACCAGAATGTCGAGGAACACGGTCAGGCGGCCCTCGACGCGTTCGCCGAGGCCGAGGTTCAGGTCACGTGGTGCCACGTGTTCCCGGGCGGGTACTCACCCGAGCTGTACGCGGCGATCACCGCGGCCGGGCACGAGAATGCCTTGCACTACAACGCGATGGGCGACGCGGACCTCGCGGTCTGGGGTTGGCCTCAGATGCGCGCGCAGTACGCCTGGGCGCAAGCTGTCACTGAGACCGAGCAGATCGTCTCGAACAAGAACCACTACACCCGCTGGGAAGGCTGGACCGAGTTCTACATCTGGTGCGAGCGGCTCGGCATCCAGATCGACGAGTCGCGCGGGCCAAGCAAACAAGGTGATGTGGGCTTCACGTTCGGCGCCTCACACGTATCGTTCCCGATGGCTCCGGTTGCTGAGGGCAACCGGATGCACGACGTACTCAACCTGCCGCTGCACACCCAGGATCTCGCCTGGGCCGGGCACGCCTCCGTCCGGGACGTGATCCTGGACGGGGCCCAGTCGGTACACGGCGTCGCGCACTTCCTGTTCCACGGGCCGCATCTGCACCTGCGCCCACCGACCCGGGCAGCGTGTATCGAGCTCGCTGTGGAGGCTCGGCGGCGCGGGATGGCGTGGTGGACGGCCACCCGGATCAACAGCTGGGAGCGCAGCCGGCGTGGGGTCGTGTTGTCGATCGAGCCGCACCCGGACGGTCTGGCCGTGCGAGCAGAGGCTTTGGAGCCGGTGCCGGGCGCTGCGGTGCTGCTCGCCGTACCGAGTGCGGGAACGAGCCCGATCGTCAAGGAGGGCGAGGGTTCGGCCCGGACGGTGGTGCGGCTCGGCCGGCCCTTCGTCGAACTGACCGCCGATATCGTTGCCGGAGACAACAGATGGGTGATCACACCATGATGTCTGAAATGCCGGAGTGGCCGGAGTACGGCGACGAAGAGGCCAAGGCCCTGCTGGAGGTGCTGAACTCGGGGAAGTGGGGCAGCACCAGCGGTGATGTCGTCGCGACCTTCCAAGAGGAGTTCGCGGAGTACCAGCAGGCCGGGCACGCGATCTGCCTCGCCAACGGGACGCTGGCCATCGCGGTGGCGCTGCGGGCCGCTGGTGTCGGGATCGGCGACGAGGTGATCGTGCCGCCGTACACCTTTATCGCGACCGCTTCGGCGGCCCTGTTCGTGGGTGCGGTGCCAGTCTTTGCCGACGTGGATGCGGACACTCATCTCCTCGATCCGGCCGCGGCCGAGGCTGCGATCACCGAGCGGACCAAGGCGATCGTTGTCGTTCACCTCGCGGGTCGACCTGCCGACATGGACGCTTTCAACGTGCTCGGCGCCAAGCACGGGCTGACGATCATCGAGGATGCGGCCCAGGCGCACGGGGCGGCGTACAAAGGCCGGGCGGTCGGCGCGATCGGTGACCTCGGCACGTTCAGCTTCCAGAGCAGCAAGAACATCACCGCCGGCGAAGGCGGCGCCGTACTCACCGACAACGATCAGTTGGCGGGCACGGTGTATTCGCTCGTCAACGTCGGCCGGGTGCCGGGTGGTGGCTGGTACCAGCACGAGGCGGTCGGGTACAACCTGCGGCTGACCGAGTTCCAGGCGGCGATTCTGCGGGTCCAGCTGCGGCGTCACCCGCGACTGCAGGAGCTGCGCGAACGCAACGCCCGACTGCTCACGGACCTGCTGTCCGACGTTGACGGCGTCCAACTCGCCCCCGATGACCCAGCGATCACCGCACACGGCCGGCACCTGTTCATGCTCCGAGTCCCCGGCCAACGCGACGCAGTCCTGCAATCCCTCGCCGCCGCAGGCGTCACCAGAGCATCCAGCGGCTACGTCCCCCTGCACCGCAACGCCGCCGTACTCCGAGAATCAAAAGCAATCACCGACCGCCTCGGCCAGCCCTACCCACAAGCCGATTGCCCGAACGCCGACAAAGTCTCCACCGACACCATCTGGCTCCCCCAGCCCTACCTACTAGGCACCGAACCCCAAACCCAAGCCCTAGCAACCACCCTCACCAACGCAGTCGCAAGCTAGAACCGCCACCTGGGGAGGGTTTCCTACCCAAAACGGGAAAAACCCTCCCCACCCTCGACTAGAACGACCTCAGGAGTCCCCAGCCCCAGACCTGGCCGAGGCACACGGCGTAGCTTCGGGTGGGCATTGGCGGGGGGACACAGGCGGCTAGCGGGTTATGTGACCGCTGACGGGCTACAACGCGCTATCGGTGAGATAACCCGTCAGCCGGGCGGTCGATCTAGCTCAGGCCTGAGTCCTGGCGGATGGGGAGTACGGCGGAGAGGAGTTGGCGGGTGTAGTCGTCTTGGGGGGCGCGGAACAGGGCTTCGGTTGTGCTTTCCTCGACGAGTTGGCCTTTGTTCATGACTGCTACGCGGTCGGCCAGGCGTTCTACGACCGCGAGGTTGTGGGAGATGAACAAGAAGGACAGGCCTAGGCGGTCGCGGAGGTCGGTGAAGAGTTCGAGGATCTGGGCCTGGATCGAGACGTCCAGGGACGAGGTCGGCTCGTCGCAGACCAGCAGGTCGGGTTCGAGGGCCAGCGCCCTGGCGATCGCGATGCGCTGCTGCTGACCGCCGGAGAACTGCCGGGGGTACAGCTCCGCGTGGCCGGTGTTGATGCCGACCAGGTCGAGCAGTTCGAGCGCCTTGGTACGCCGGGACTCCTTGTCGCCCCGTTCGTGCAGGCGCAGCGGCTCCATCACGTTGCCGATGGCACTGAAATGCGGCAGCAACGAGCCGTACGGATTCTGGAAGACCATCTGCATCCGCGGACGCAGCGTCCGCAACTCGCGAGCCGGCAGCTTGTTCAGATCCTGCCCGTCGAACTCGACCCGGCCCGACGTCGGGGTCTGCAGGCCCATCATCAGCCGCGCCATCGTGGACTTGCCGCTACCGCTTTCGCCAACCAGGCCGAGCGTCTCGCCGCGGTGCACCGTCAGCGAGACGTCGTCGACCGCGCGGACCTCTCCGGCACGGGTCCGGAAGACCTTGGTCACGGACTCGGCGCGGACCAGTTCGTCAGGCATCGACGGCCACCTTCCAACACGCGGCGTCCCGGCCGGGACCGATCGTCAGAGTCTCTTGCTCGGTAGCGCACCTGGGCAGTTCGGCCCGCGCGCAGCGCGGATGGAACGGACAGCCCTCGGGACGGTGGGACAGGTCGGGCGGGCTGCCCGGGATCGGCCGCAGCGGCAGGTCCCGGCCGCCGACCTCGACCCCGGACCCGAGCAGGCCGACGCTGTACGGATGGCGCGGGTCGTCGAGCAGCCGGTCCATCGGCGCCCGTTCGACCACGCGACCGGCGTACATCACCACCGCGTCGTCGCAGAAGTAGCGGGCGACACCGAGGTCGTGGGTGATCATGATGACGCCGGTGCCACGGTTCTTCAGCTCCGCCAGCAGGTCGAGGATCTGCCGTTGCACGGTGACGTCGACGGCGGTGGTCGGCTCGTCGGCGATCAGCAGCGCCGGCTCGGTCACCATCGCCATCGCGATCATCGCGCGCTGCCGCATCCCGCCGGACAGCTGGAACGGGTACGTGCGGATCCGCTTCTCCGGGTCGGGGATGCCGACGTCGCCGAGCGCCCGTACCGCGCGCTTCTTGGCCTCCGCCTTCGTGCACAGGCCGTGCCAGAGTAGGTGTTCGGTGAGCTGACGCTCCAACGTCAGCGTCGGGTTCATCGCCTCCATCGCGCTCTGGAAGACCATCGCGATGTCGCGGCCGCGGACCTTGCGCAGCTCCTTGTCCCCGATCGCCAACAGATCCCGGCCGCCGAACAGCGCCTGGCCTCCGGTGATCCGCGCGGTCCGCGGCAGGATGCCCATCACACTGCGCATGGTGACGCTCTTGCCGCTACCGCTCTCGCCGACGATCGCCAGCGCCTGCCCACGTCGTACGTCGAACGACACCCCGTCGACCGCGGTCAGCGGCTCGGCGCCATCGCGCCGGAACGTCGTCCGCAGCTCGCGGACGGACAGCAACGCGTCTTCACTCATCGCTGCTCTCCGCTCGGGTCGAAAGCATCCCGTACGCCGTCGCCGATCCAGGTGAACGCCAGCAGGGTAAGGGCGAACAGCACCGCCGGCGCGACCAGCATGTGCGGCGCCGCCAGCAGATACCGGCTGCCCTCGCTGATCATCGCGCCCCAGGACGGGGTCGGCGGCTGTACGCCGAGTCCTAGCAGTGCTAGCCCCGCCTCGGCGGCGATCGCGGCCGGGATCGCGAAGCTGGTGGTGACCAGGATCGGCCCGATCGCGTTCGGCAGGATGTACCGGATCGCGATCGTGCTGCCCTTGGCGCCCATCGACCGCGCTGCTTCGACGTACTCGCGTTCCTTCAGCGTCATCACCTGGGCCCGGACCAGCCGCGCCTGGGTGACCCACGACGCGATCCCGATCGCGACCACCAGCGCGAAGATGCTGCGACCGAGCACGGTGACCATCACGACCGCGAACAGGTAGCTGGGGAATGCGTACATCACGTCGGTGAATGCCATCAGCACCTGTTCGACGCGACCACCGAGATAGCCCGCGAGCAACCCGATCGCCAATGCGAGGACGAGTGCCGTCAGCTCGGCGCCGAACGCCACGGTCAGCGCCGTCTGCAGGCCGTAGATCAGCCGGCTGAGGATGTCCCGGCCGAGCAGGTCGGTGCCGAGCAGATGCCCCGGCGCACCGGGTCCCGCCAGCTTGTGCTGGATGTCGGTTTCCTCATAGCCGTACGGCGCGATCAGCGGCGCCGCGAGCGCGGTGAGGATCAGCAACGCGCAGAAGATCAGGCTGCCGAAAGCCAGCCGGTGCTTGCGAAACCGGGACCAGGCCCGCGACCAGGGACCGCGCGCGGTGGTCCCGCGCTCGATCGGCTCCGGTTCGCCGGTACTCATGGTGCCGACCACGGCCTCGACGCCCTCAGTGGCCGTCATGGGACCCACCTCCCACGGTACGGATTCGGGGATCGAGGAGCCCGTAGATCAGGTCCACGACCAGGTTGGTCACCATCAGGATCAGCGCGAAGAACATCGCCGTACCCATCAGCAACGGCATGTCCCGGCTGGCTGCCGCGTTCGCGAAGTACAACCCGAGACCGGGGATCCGGAGCAGTGCCTCGACGAACACCGTGCCGGTCATCAGCGCCGCCAGCAGGGGACCGGCCACAGTGACGAGTGGAATCAGCGAGTTGCGCAGCGCGTGCCGGATGATGACGGTCCGCCGGGGACCGCCCTTGGCCAGCGCCGCGGTCACGTACTCCTCGCGGAGCGTCTCCAGCATGCTCGACCGCACGTATCGCGCCAGCACCGCGGCCGGGCCGAGGCTGAGCGCGAGCACCGGCAGGATCAGGTCCTCCGGGCCGTTCCAGCCGCCGGACGGCAACAACTTCAGGGTCGCGGAGAACAGCAGGATCATGAACGCCGCAGTCAGGTAACTCGGCAAGGCATGCCCGAGGGTGACCGCGAACATCGTCGCGTGGTCGGTCTTGGTGTTCTGCCGCAACGCCGCGAACACCCCGATCGGTACGGCGATCAGCAGCGCGAGCAGGACCGCTAGCAACGCCAGCGTCGCCGACACCGGGAACGCCTCCGCGATGATGTCCTGGACGTTGCGGCTGGCGTACTTGTACGACGGCCCGAAGTCCCAGACGACCGCGCCCTTCATGAAGATCAGGTACTGCTTCCAGACCGGGACGTCGGCGCCGTACCGGGACTCGAGTTCGCCGACCATCGATTCGGTGCCGACGCCGCCGAAGTTCGTGGCGCCGCTGTTCACCCGCTGCAGATCGGCGAAGTTGCCGGGCGCGAGCTGCAGCAGGGTGAACGTCAGGATCGAGACCGCGATCAACGACAGGACCAGGCGCACCCCGCGCTTGCCGAGGTAGACGGCGAGCCCCACGTCAGCTCCCCACGCTCAGCGACTTGAGGTAGAAGTAGTCCGGGTAGGCCCGCAGTTGCAGCCCGTGCACCTTCGGCTTGACCGCGTGGAAGAGACTCAGCCAGAGCACCGGCAGGTACAGGTACTGCTCCTCGCGCAGCTTCGCGGCCTGCTTGTACAGCTCCATCCGCTTTGCGTCGTCCGCCGCGGTGTTGGCCTTGTCGACCAGCGTGCCGATCTCCCGTGCGGGCTTCGAGGCGTGCCCGGCGAGGATGGCGTCGAGCTGGGCGGTCTTGTCGGCCGGCTTGAGGTTTTTGTCTTCCTGCACAGCCTGGTACTTCTGCCACTGGTCGCTCGGCAGGCTGATCTCCTGCACGTTCTTCGGCGACCAGAGCGAACCGACCATCGTCGGCCACGTCGGCAGCCCGGCGAACGTGCCGTAGTAGAAGCCGATGTAGTTCCCCTTCTGAACCTGCCAGCGCCGCTCGGTGTACACGCCGGACTCGACGTGGTCGACACTCGCCTTGATGCCCAGCTGCTTGGTCCAGCTGTCCACCATCGCGTCGGCGAGGGTGGTGTCCGGTACGCCGACGAGGATCCGCACCGGCGGTAGGCCCTGGCCGTTCGGATAGCCGGCCTCGGCGAGCAGCCGCTTCGCCTCGGCGACGTCCTCCTTGATCCCGAGGCTTGCGTCCCAACCCCCGGTCCGGCTGGTCACCAGCGAGACCCCCGGCTCCTGACCGGGTTGCACACCAGCCAGGGTCTTGCGGTCGAGCGCCAGCGACAACGCCTTGCGGACCCGGACATCCTCCATCGCTGGATGCTGGCTGCGCAGTTTCGCCAGGTAGAGGATGCTGTAGTTCTCGGTCTGCTGGAGCTCCTTCGACAGGTTCGCGTCCTTCTGGAACCGCAGTACGTCGGGCCCGGCCAGCTGTACCAGATCGGTCTCGCCGTTCTCGTACGCCACGGTCGCAGTCGCGGCCGCACTGGGCTCGACCAGGTTGACTTGGATCCGGCCGATCTTGACGTTGCCGCGGTCCCAGTACTTCTCGTTCGGCACCAGGATCAGCTTCGAGTTCTGGACCCACTCGGTCACCGTGTACGGCCCGTTGGACACGTAGTTCGGCGGGTTCTGCCAGTCCTTCGGCTTGCTCTCGACCAGGTCCATCGGCAGCGGCAGCATCGCCGGGTGGGTCAGCGCCAGCAGGAAGTCCGGGTTCGGGTTGGACAGGGTGAGCACGAGCTCGTGGTCCCCGTTCGCCTTCACGCCGACCTTCGACCAGTCGGTCAGTACGCCGGCCAGGAAGTCCTTGCCGCCCTTGATCCCGGTCGAGACCTGGTAACTGTTCGCGCCGAGCGTCGTACCGCCGGCCGACGTCGCCGCCGGCGTGAACAGCCGCTTGTAGGTCCGCTCGAAGTCCTGTGCGACAACGGGCTTGCCGTCGGACCACTGCGCGTTGTCGCGCAGCGTGAACGTGTAGGTCAGGTGGTCGTCGGAGACCTTCCATTCGGAAGCGACGGCCGGCAGCACTCCGTCGCCCTTCTCGTTCTGGGCCACCAGGCCCTCGGAGATCCCACGGCTGAGGATCCACATGCCGTTGGTGATCACCTGCGGGTCCAGCACCTCGACCGGTACGTAGTCGATCTTCAGCGTCGACTGGCCGTCGGCCGCCTTGCTGTCGTCACCGAACAGACCGCAACCGGTCAGCGACCAACTGCCGCCGATCGCGGCCATGGTCAGACCGGACAATCGCAGGAAGTCGCGCCGGGTCTGGCCGGCAGGGGGAACCGAGCTCGCGCGTTTGGCCATGGAGTGTCGCCTTTCTGGCGTCCTGAACTCGACTTATGGCGCGACCGTAGGGCCGTACGAGCGTCGATGTCAACGCTTTACGGCCATTACCGAAATTGATCTAGATCGGTGTCCCCCGGTGGCAGACGCCTGGTCAGCTGAAGCGTTCGTACGCCGGCAGCGTCAGGAAGTCGACGTACTCGTCGGCGAGCGCCACCTCCAGGAACAGGGCGCGAGCGGCGTCGAAGCGGTCCGGCGTACCGAGTTTGGCGATCTCCTCGTCGGCGATCCGTTCGACCAATTCGGTGGTGACCGTATCCCCGGAGTCGAGGGTGACCTGGTTCCGGCGCCACTGCCAGATCTGCGACCGGGAGATCTCGGCGGTCGCCGCGTCCTCCATCAGGTTGAAGATGCCGACGGCGCCGGTGCCGTCGAGCCAGGCGGCCAGGTACTGGATGGCGACACTGACATTGCTGCGGAGGCCAGCCTCGGTCACCTCACCAGGTGTGGCCGCGACGTCCAGCAACTGCTCAGCGGTCACCGCGACGTCTTCGCGCAGCTTGTCGACCTGGTTCGGACGCTCGCCGAGGACCGCGTCGAAGACCTTCCGGCACGTCTCGACCATCCCCGGGTGCGCGACCCAGGAACCGTCGAAGCCGTCGCCGGCCTCGCGGGTCTTGTCGGCCTCGACCTTCGCGAAGGCCTGCTCGTTCACCGCCGGGTCCTTGCTCGGGATGAACGCCGCCATCCCGCCGATCGCGTGCGCGCCGCGCTTGTGGCAGGTCCGCACCAGCAGCTCGGTGTAGGCGCGCATGAACGGCACCGTCATCGTCACGCTGTTCCGGTCCGGCAGCTGGAAGTCCGTACCGCGGGTCCGGTGCGTCTTGATCACGCTGAACATGTAGTCCCAGCGCCCTGCATTCAACCCGGCGGAGTGGTCCCGCAGTTCGTACAGGATCTCTTCCATCTCGAACGCGGCCGGGTACGTCTCGATCAGCACAGTGGCGCGGATCGTCCCGCGGGGGATCCCGAGCTCGTCCTGCGCGGTCACGAACACGTCGTTCCAGAGCCGCGCTTCGAGGTGCGACTCCATCTTCGGCAGGTAGAAGTACGGTCCCTGGCCGCGGACGAGCTGCAGTTGCGCGGCCGCCGCGAAGTACAGCGCGAAGTCCACCAGCGAGCCGGACGTCTCTTCGCCGTCGACGAGGATGTGCTTCTCCGGCAGGTGCCAGCCCCGCGGCCGTACGACGATCGTCGCCAGCTCCTCGTCCGGCTTGAGCGCGTAGCTCTTCGTGTCGGTGCTGAAGTCGATGCGCCGGGTGATCGCGTCCAGCAGGTTCAGCTGGCCGCCGACCACGTTCTCCCAGGTCGGCGTGTTCGCGTCCTCCTGGTCGGCGAGCCACACCTTGGCGCCCGAGTTCAGCGCGTTGATGGTCATCTTCCGGTCGGTCGGTCCGGTGATCTCCACCCGCCGGTCGACGAGCCCCGGAGCAGCGGGCGCGACCCGCCACTCCGGGTCGTCCCGAACGTCCTTCGTGTCCGCCAGGAACCCCAGCGACGCCCCGGCCGCGATCTCCGCGACCCGCTGCGCGCGCCGCTCGAGCAGCTCCCGCCGCCGTCCGTCGTACGCACGGTGCAGCGTCTCGATCAGTCCGAGCGCCCGCTCGGTGAGGATCTCGTCGTACCGCTCGCCCATCGGGCCGGTGACCTCGACTGCCACAGGGGACTCCTTAACTCAGAACTACGACTTCGTGATCGGTGATCCGGTCTACCCCGACCGTAATCCAGCCGTCCTGCTCCTGCACGTCCACCCGCTCAGTGCGGCAAAGGGTTGAGCCGGGTTCCGATCAACAGACCGCCCGGGCAACGCGCGTAGGCCGCCCTCCCCTTGGGAAACCGTCGGCACTCCGCGCGCCAAACGTCTCTGCACGCTGCGGGAAACCCGGCGCGGTGCTCGCAGGCCGCACGCACGAACTGCGGACCGAGGGCGGTGATCCGCGTCCCCGCCACGTCCAGCAGCGATCCGGCCTGCAGGTAGCACGACAGCGTCGCTTGCGGCCTCCGGATCTCGAGGTGTTCGAAGATCGCTGCCTCGACCTCCTCGATACGCCGTACCGGAGTTCCCGTCGGCGCCGTCTCCCGCACAGCCGCGACGCCGGCCGCGGTGAAACACCTGCCGGCCAAGGGCCTGAACAACCCGATGTCGTGCAGCATCGCAGCCACGTAGAACAACTCCGGATCGAGGTCGGCTCCGTCGGCCCGCGCCAGCGCCATCCCGAAACGCCAGGTTCGGACCGAGTGCTCGAGGAAGCCCCGGCTCAGGATGTCTTGCCCGAGGTCTGCGGCACTGGAGGTCCAGGGCGTCGGCTTCGGGGCGGGGAGGATCGCCGTCTCCATTCCCCGCTTTCCGAGCCGGTACGCCGCCAACTCGACCGTGGTCGACGCCAGCCGACCCATCACCGTCGGCAACAACCGCACTCTGTCCTTGGTGCTGAGCACCTCGTTCATGGCGTGGTGGACTCCGCCAGGTTCTCCGTGGCTGCAGGTTCGCCCGCGCGCCACTGTTCAGCAGTTCGAAGCACCCAGTACAGCAGGAACAGCACGAGCAGAACGGTCTCGACCACGAGGATCGCCGACGACCTCCAGATCAGTCCGATCGCGAGGCAGGCGCACATCCCGACCGCGATCAGGCCGTAGGCACCGGTGAACGCCCTCCGCTCGGGAGCCCGAGAGGCCGGCTCGTGACGCTGACCTCTGGCGCTGAGGACAACGATGACGATGAAGACTGCGAACAAGAGCACAGCGGCGGTGTAGTGCGCATTGCCGACGAAGCTGGGACGCGAGGTCGCGAACCAGATGATCCCCGCCAACCAGAGCAGCACAGAGGTGACGAGACCCGCGACCTGCTTCCAGTCCCATTTCGCGCTGCCTTTCGAGGTCAGCCCGATGAACATCGAGGCGAGCAGCGCTACGCCGCCGACCGCGAAGTACGCCACCATGTTGTTCGCGATGTCCGCGTCCGCCTGGCGCGAGATGACGTCTTCCGACCAGCACCTGCCGGCGTTCGGCGTCGGCACGAAGGCAACGACCGGCGCGAGGAGTCCGCCGAGGTTCAGCAGCACGTCCTTCAGGGACGTTGTGCCTTTCAGGACGATCATGCAGATGCCGATCGTCACCAGGGAACCGATGAACACCGCATGCACCGGCGTGTAGTAGTACGCGCTGATCGATCCCTGCCAGCAGTCCGACGCCGTCTTCCAGTGCTCGCGCAGCACCGCGACCGCGAGCATGATCAGGACTCCGATCATCGCCAGCCGCAGGTAGTTGTACGTCCGCTTCTCGAAATCACTCTGGGAGGCCATGGCCGTCCCCTCTCCCTGACGAAACTCCCCTTACCTGTTCGGATGATCGGGAAGCGCCGGGAGATACATTTTGGGTTGCTCCGACGGTGGGTTCCTTTCCACCGGGCGCGGTCTCAGGTGAGTTTCGGGAGCACCTCGGCGAGCACCGCGGCGTGCTCCTCCGGGTGGGAGAGGCCCAGGTTCATGGTGTTGACGCAGAGGTGGGTGGCGCCGAGGTCTCGCCAGCCGTCGGCGAAGGATCGCCAGTCGTGTTCCGGTACGGCGCCCAGCGTCAGCCTCGCCTCGATGCCGATGGACTGCGGGTCGCGGCCGGCCGCCTCCGCCGCCTCGCGGATCGTCGCGATCTGCTTGCGCGCCTTCTCGTCCGGAGCCGATTGCGGCATCCAGCCGTCACCGATCCGCCCGGTACGACGCAGTACCGCATCAGCACTGCCGCCGAACCAGATCGGGATTTCCCTGCCAGGCAAGGGATTCAGGCCTGCCTGGTCGACCCGGTCGAACGTGCCGTCGTACGAGATGACCGGATCCGCCCACAGCCTGCGCAGCAGTTCGACCTGCTGGGTCAACCGCGCGCCGCGTTTCTCGAACGGCACACCGAGGGCGTCGTACTCGACCTGGTTCCAGCCGATGCCGACGCCGAGGCGGAGCCGGCCGCTGCTCAGTATGTCGACCTCGGCCGCCTGCTTCGCCACCAACGCGGTCTGGCGCTGCGGCAGGACGAGTACGCCGGTGACGAGCTCGAGCCTCGTCGTGATCGCTGCCAGGTACCCGAACAGTACGAAAACCTCGTGAAACAAGGACTTGTCGGTGTACCCGGTCCAGCCCGGGCGGTTCGACGGGTCCGCGCCGAGCACGTGGTCGTAGGCGAGCACGTGGCTGTACCCGGCGTCCTCCACAGTCGTCGCCCAATCCCGCACTGTGTTGGGGTCGGCGCCGATCTCGAGCTGCGGGAACACCGCACCGATCTTCATTTCGCTCCCAACAAGTCGACGAGTCCCTGGACCGCGAGCTCGAACGGTTCGGTCGATCCGGCCGCCCGGGCGAGCACATACCCACCCTGCAGTACGGCGGCGATCGTCGCGGCGGTCCGCTCCGGGTCCAGGGACTCGGGAAAGTCGCCCGTACGCTTGCCCTCAGCAACCACCTCGGCGAGCCTGGCCCGCAACCACTCGAAGGTCTCCGCGACCGGTGCCCGTAACTCCGGATCCGCAACCACGTCGGGATCCGCTGCCAGCCGCCCGACCTGACACCCGCGCAGCACGTCCCGCTCCCGGCCGAGATAACCGCTGATCCGCTCGGCCGGCGTACCTTCACCGGCCAACTGCACCTCAGCGGCCTCCCGCAGTTCGGCCCCGGACCGCTCGATCGCTGCCTTCGCCAGCTCAGCCTTGCCGGTGAAGTGGTGATACATGCTCCCCTGGCCCGCATCCGCAGCCCGCTGAATCGCCTTGGGCGAGGTCCCCACATACCCCCGCTCCCACAACAACTCCTGCGTACTACGGATCAACCGCTCCACTGTCTCCACCCACCCCACTGTACCCAGAGGTACAGGTGAAGTTGGGGAGGATTCTGCACCCGAATCGGCACAGAATCCTCCCCAACCCTCAGCTGATCGTGAGGATTTTGGTGGGCGTGTACGTCGGGGCGTGGTCGGCGTCGCCGGGGAAGTAGACGCGGTAGGCGATCTGGCCGCGTACTGCGGGCTTGATGCCGAAGGCGTATTTGCCGGAGGTGCTCAGCTTCACCGAGGCGATCGACTTCCACACCTTGCTGCCGTACTGCTGCAGGTAGACGGTCTGCCCGTAGTGCGCCGGGGCGACGTAGCCGGTGAAGGCGGTCGTTCCGCCGAGGCGGATCGAGGCCGGTGACAGGGTGGCCGAGATCGTCGGCTTGACCTGGACCGTGACGTCGGCGGTGCGGGTGCCCATCAGGATCCCGTTGCCCGGGAACGTCAGCATGTAGACCGACGACACGAGCGGCTTGTGCGTCACCGAGAGCGTCCCGGTCGACGACGTCTTCAGCGCCGCGAGCAGCGTGAACTTCGAGGACGTCTTCGGCCGTACGTAGACGTTCACCGGCAGCCCGGCGTACGCCAGGTTGTCGATCCGCAGCGTGCTGCCCTTGATCGTGATCGCCCCGCCGTAGTTGATCAGCGTCGACGACACAGCGATCCCCGACTTCATCCCGAGCAGCTGCTTCACCGCGGCCTGGGCGCTGTAGTGCCCGGCACGGTCCTTGACCCAGGCGGCATACGTGTACGTCGTACCTTGCGCGAGCCCGGTGTTCTTCACCGAGGTCCCGGTGCCCGCGTAGACGAGCGTCCCGGTCGTCGGCGTCGGCGCCTTGCTCCCGACGTTCCGCCGGACGATCACCTGGTCGAGATCCGTGGTCGGCGGGATCGTCCACGACAGGTTGGCAGCCAGGTAGGCGCCGACCCCGATGAGCTGCACCGGCTGCGGAGCGCGGTCCTCCGTACTGAACACCGAGGTGAACGGCACCATCGGCACCGTGGGATCGAGCGAGACGACACCGTCGGCGACGATCCGGAACGGCGTTGCCTCAGCCAACGGGGACGCCGGCACGATCTCCGCCCGGTGGATGGACTGGTCGTAGGAGACGGTCGCCGGAATCACCGCACCGGTCTTGCCGTTGAGCAGTTTCACGCCGCCGTTGGCGACACTGTTCTCGTCGACCTCCCGCGGGAAGGTGACGGTGGGCTTGACAAGGACCGAGACACCGGAGGACAGATTCGCCGGCTGCACGTCCCGCACCGGGTACGCGTCGATCGGCGCGGTGCCGACGTTGCCGTCCGCGTTGGTGACCTTCAAGGAGTAGGTACGGCTGTCCCGCGACCCGTTGGCGTTCCGGACGGCGACGTACATGGGCCCGGCCGGAACGGTGACGTACGTCGATGCGGTCAGCGGCTGCGGGATCTCGTACCCGTGGCTGTCCACCGGAGGCTCCGGCTTCTGCACGAAGGCCAGTGGCTTGAGGTTCTCGTCGTACGCCGATACGACCGGCCCGAAGTTCTGCGCGTAGACGCCCGAGTTGAACATCGGCCCGCTGACGTCGATGCGGACCTGGTGCGCGTAGTCCGTCGGCAGCTTGTACCAGTCGACGTCGCCTTCGACGCTGATCGTCGACGAGACCGCGACGCCGGCGATCAGTTCGCCTGCGCGGGCCGGCTGGTCGTTCTTGTCTGCGACACCCTGCGGGAAGTCAGTGGTCCATTTGCCGCCGAGGGCCTGGTAGGCGTCCAGGATGCCTGCGCCGTAGTACGGGTCGGTGCCGCGCGGGCCTGCGTCGCGGGCGGTGGCCTTCAGGCGCGCCATCACCTGGGCCGGCGTCAACGACGGCCACTTGTTGCGGACGAGGGCGGCGACACCGGCAACGATCGGCGACGAGAACGACGTACCGCTGAGGCCGAGCCAGTACGGCTCGTAGCCGGCCTCGGTCTGCGCGCGGGGCGCTGTGCTGGTGATGTCGTAGCCGGGGGCGGCGATGTCGACCGAGTCGCCCCAGGTGCTGAAGCTGGTCAGTACGCCGGCCGAAGTGGTAGCGCCGACCGACAGGACCTCCGGGTACGCGCCCGGGTAGTGCAGGTCCGAGGAGCCGGTGTTGCCGGCCGCGGCGACCAGTACGACGCCCTTGGCAACGGCGTTCTGGATCGCCTGGTGCAGGACGGGGTCGTCACCCTCGCCGCCGAGCGACATGTTGATCACGCGGACGTTGTTCTTGACCGCCCAGTTGATGCCGTTGATCAGGTTCGAGTCGTCGCCCGTGCCGTCGTCGTCGAGCACCTTGACCGGGCGGACCTTCGCGTTCCAGGCGACACCGGCGACGCCGATCCCGTTGCTGGTACCGGCCGCGATGATGCCGGTCACCGCCGTACCGTGGCCGTCGCCGTCGTTCGGCGGCAGGGCCGTGTTGAACGTGTTGTACCCCGGCAGCAGGTGACCGACCAAGTCCGGGTGGCCGGCGTCGACGCCGGTGTCGAGGACACCGATCGTCTGGGTTCCGGCCGTCTTCGAGAGGTCCCAGGCACTGTTGACACGGACGGTCGACAGGTACTTCTGGTAGTTCGTGTAGAGCCAGTCGTTCGGGGTCGCGGACTTCTGCCGGATGTAGTTGAGCGAGGCAAGCTCAACCGACGGGTCGGCCTTGACCTTCTTCAGCAGCTCGGGCGCCGGGCTGTCACCGGTCACGGTGACCACGTCGGACGTGACGGACACGTCGGGCGTGCCCTTGGCCTTGGCCAGCGCCGCCTTCCGGGCCGAGGTGGTGGCCTTCGGCTTGAACTTCACGATCACGGACTTGGCGTCGTACGCGGGTCCGCTAGCAGTGCTAGGACGGAACTTCGCGTGCAGCACGTTCGGCTCGGCGGAGACCGCGGCGGTGCCGGACGATCCGGAGAGGGCGACCAAGCCGGCTGCGACGAGGGCCGCGGGCAGGGCCAGGCGCAGCAGTTGAGTGGGACGGGACAACAGGGGACCCCCAAGATGAGTGAACCGACCACATTCGGTCCAGGCCTTAAATCGTTGGACCGACCCTCGGCGTTACAACGCCCCGGGATCTATGATCCGTAGGTGCCGACCACCGTGCTCGCCACGAAGCTGTTCCCGCCGGCTCGGCGGTCCGGGCTGGTGGCGCGACCGTGGCTGGTGGAGCGGCTGGACAGCACGCTGGAGCCCGGTCATCGGCTCGCTCTGGTCTCCGCACCGGCCGGTTTCGGCAAGACGACCCTCGTCGCCGAGTGGGCAGCCGGTCACGAGCGGGTGGGCTGGCTGTCGCTCGACGACGGCGACAACGAGCTCCCCCGGTTCCTGGCGCACCTCTGGGCGGCCCTGCCTGGTATCCAGGTCGCGCCGCCCGCAGCCGACGTACCGACGACGGCCGCGCTGACTGCTCTCGTCAACGACTACGCCTCTCGGCCGGACACGCAGTCAGTGCTTGTGCTCGACGACTACCACGTGATCGAGGCGCTCGACGTACATGAGGCCGTGGCGTTTCTGCTCGATCATCTGCCGGATCAGCTGCACCTGGTGGTGGCGACGCGCGCGGATCCGCCGTTCCCGCTGGCTCGGCTGCGTGGTCGCGGGCAGTTGACGGAGATACGCGTCGACGACCTACGGTTCGCTGCGGCGGAAGCGGGTGCGTTTCTCAACGACGTCATGGGGCTGCAGTTGGCGGCGGACGACGTACTGGCGCTGGAGGGGCGGACCGAGGGCTGGGTCGCCGGGCTCCAGTTGGCTGCGCTCTCGTTGCGTGGCGTGTCCGAGGTTGCCGGGTTCATCGATGCTTTCACCGGCAGCCATCGGTTCGTCATCGACTATCTGGCCGACGAGGTGCTCGCGCGGCAGCCTGCTCCGGTGCGGGACTTCCTGCTCCGTACGGCGGTTCTCGATCGGCTCACCGGCTCCTTGTGCGATGCGGTCACCGGTCAGCGCGGCAGCGATCGGGTGCTGGACGAGCTGGATCGCGGCAACGTGTTCCTGGTCGCGCTGGACGCCGGTCGGACCTGGTACCGGTACCACCACCTGTTCCACGACGTACTGCGTGCGCGTCTGCTCGCTGAGCGCCCGGAGGAGCTGCCGCGGCTGCACCGGGCAGCGAGCGAGTGGTACGTCGAGCAGCAGATGGCTCCCGACGCTGTACGACACGCGTTGGCGGCCGGTGACCATGAGCGGGCCGCGTTCCTCATCGAGGAGGCATTGCCTGAGGCACGGCGTGCGCGGCAGGACTCGTTGCTCCTGAGCTGGATCCGGTCGCTGCCCGAGTCCGTCGTACGGCGGCGTCCGGTGCTCTGCATCACGGCGGCGTGGGCGTCGATGATGGCCGGCGAACTGGACCGCATGGCACGTTGGCTCGACGACGCGGAGGCTGCGCTGGCAGCCGGCGACCCGGCTGGGACCTGGGCGGACACCGAGGATCTGCGCACCGCGCCGGCCTTGATCTTGGTCTATCGGGCGGCGCTGGCGCAGGCGCGCGGTGATGTCGCCGCCACGGTTCTGTGCGCCGAGCGGGCGCTGGAACTGGCGGGGCCTGACGATCATTTCGTCCTGGGCGCCGCGGGTGGGTTCGTCGCGCTGGCCGCGTGGGCGGCGGGTGATGTCGAGCAGGCGTTGACGACGTTCGCGACGGCGGTTCGCAGCCTGCAGGCGTCGGGCAGTCTCACCGACGTGCAGGACAGTGCGGTGGTCATAGGCGATCTCTGGATGGCGGCGGGGCGACCGTCGCGGGCGAGGCAAACCTTTGAGCAGGCGCTGGCAGCGGCGACCCGCGACGGCGAGCCGTATCCGCGGGTCACGGCGGACCTGCACGTCGGGTTGGCCGAGCTGGACCGAGAACTGGACGACCTGGCCGGCGCGGAGGCACATCTCGAGACCTCGCGGACCCTCGCCGAGCACGGCTCGATCACCGAGAACCGGCACCGATGGTCCGTCGCGATGGCGCAGGTGCAGGTCGCGCGCGGCGACGTCGCGGCGGCCCTCCGGCTGCTCGACGACGCGGAGGGGCTGTACCGGCGCGGGACGTATCCCGAGATCCGACCGATCGCGGCGATGCGAGCGCGGGTCCATCTCGCGGCCGGGGATCTCGTCGCGGCCGGAGCGTGGGCGACTGGGATCTCTGACACGGTGTCGTACTTGCACGAGTACGAGCAGCTGACCCTTGCGCGGCTGCTGATTCATCGCGGTGACGACGTACTCGGACTGCTGGATCGGCTGCGCGGGGACGCCTCACGACGGGCAGGCAGCCTGCTGGAGATCGACGTACTGCGGGCGCTTGCGCTTCACGTGCGCGGCGAACGATCCGATGCGCTCGCTGCCCTGCGCCAAGCGCTCGCCGCGGCACCGGAGCCTGAGCGATACGTGCGCTTGTTTCTGGACGAAGGCGCTCCGATGCGCGCCCTGCTGCAGGACGCGGCCCCCGACGAACCCCTCGTACGCCGGCTCCTGAAGGCACCGACCGCGTTGCCGGACCCTCTGACCGAGCGGGAGCTCGACGTACTGCGGCTCCTCGACACCGAGCTCACCGGCCCGGAGATCGCGCGCCGGCTTTACGTCTCGTTGAACACCCTGCGCACGCACACGAAACGCATCTTCACCAAGCTCGGTGCGACCAACCGCTCCGGCGCCGTACGTCGTGCCCGCGAACGCGGCCTCCTCTAAGTCACCACATGTGGTGACGCCTACTCCCTACGTCGCGGCCTACGTTCCGATTACCACTAACGAGGGAGTCGGAAATGACTGTCACCGCAACCACACTGACCCGGGCCGCCGGCGCCGCCGCCGTCGCTGCCGGAGCGATCTTCATCGGGGTACAGATCGGGCACCCGCACGTCGACGTCAACTCGATCGTCACGACCGAGCTCGCCGTACGGAACACGCTGAAGCTGCTGATGGCGGCGCTGGCGCTGGTCGGGATCACCGGCCTGTACCTGAGTCAGATCCGCCGGAACGGCGTCCTCGGGCTCATCGGGTACGTCGTCCTCGCGTTCGGCTACCTGTTGATTGCCGGCACGACGTACGTGTCGGCGTTCGTCCTGCCGTCGATCGCGGGCACGAGCCCCGGGTATGTGCGTGACGTGGTCGAGGTGGCGACCGGCGGCCACGCGATCGGCGACATCGGGGCCCTCGGGACTGTCTTCAAGGTGCAGGGATTCGCCTACCTGGCCGGTGGCCTGCTGCTCGGGATCGCGCTCTTCCGCGCCCGTGTGCTGGCTCGCTGGGCGACGGTCCTGCTGGCCGTCGGCGGTCTCGTCTCCGCGGCGCTGACCGTGGCACCGGACTCGCTCTACCGCCTGCTGGCCTACCCGAACGGCATCGCGATGATCGCCCTCGGCTACTCGCTCTGGCGCACGACGACAGCGGTGCGGCAGCCAGTTGCGGTCCAGAGTTGACCGTCTACGAGGTCCGGGTCGCCGGGCGCATCGACCCGAGCTGGTCCGGCTGGTTCGCCGACTTCACCCTCACCCCAGAACCCGATGACACCACCACGCTCCGCGGCACGATCGCGGACCAGTCCGAGCTCCACGGCGTACTCGCCCGAATCCGCGACCTCGGCCTCCCCCTCATCTCCGTCACCCCCACCACCAGGCGGGACTGAGAACACCCCGCGGTCCCGGGAGACAGGTAATTGCCTGTCCCCAGCCGCCGGCCCTTGTTCCCAGACCACAGGCGGGCCGGTGACCGATAGTCTCGGGCGCCATGAGTCGGCGCGTGATCCGGATCGATCACATCGGCTCCACCGCCGTACCCGGGGAATCCGCGGTGTCCGACGCCTGAGTTGATTGGACTGGGAATACCCCGCGGGGTATGGGGACATGTAATTGCCTGTTTCCGGTCTCCGGCGGTTGTTCCGACACTCCGGCGGCGGGGGGCGGGGTGGCGGCTGGGAATGTCACACGCGGTGGATGGGCGGTTGGTGGTGGGGACCGATAGTCTCGGGCGCCATGAGCACGAGTGTCGCCATCGCGGTGATTACCTTCAGGCGACCTGCTCTGTTGCGGGGGTTGTTGACGAGTTTGCAGGCGCAGGAGCTGCCCTCGGACGGGGAGTACGCGATCCGGATCGTCGTGGTGGACAACGACGCGGAAGGGTCGGCCGCGCGGGTGCTGGAGGAGTTCGGGGACGGTACGCCGTACCCGATCGAGTCGGTCGTGGAACCGGAGCCGGGGATCCCCTTCGCGCGGGAGCGCTCCGTCGAGCTCTGCTGGAACGACGACGCGCTGATCTTCGTCGACGACGACGAGGTCGCCCCGGCCGGCTGGCTGGCGACGCTGCTCAAGGCGTGGGAGTCCACCGGCGCCGATGTCGTCACCGGCCCTGTGAAGGGCAATCTCCCGCCCGGCGCGCCGCCGTGGAACGCCTACAGCGACGTACACGACTCCACCGGCCGGCACACCACCGGCGAGGAGCTGCGCAAGGCGTACACGAACAACACGCTGGTCAGCCGCCGCGTCTACCACGCGGTCACGCCAGGCTTCCATCCCGCGTTCCGGTACACCGGCTCCAGCGACCTGCACTTCTTCCTCCGCGTGCACCGCGCCGGGTTCCGCATCGTCTGGTGCGAGGAGGCCTGCATCGCCGAGGAGGTCCCGGTCGGCCGCACCACGCTGCGCTGGCTGGTACGGCGTGCCTTCCGCTCGGGCAGCGGTGACACGATCAGCCGCCTGCTGATCCGCCCGGGCGCGGTCAGCTACGTCCTGGTGCTGGCCTATGCTTCGGCCCGGGTGATCTCGGCGATCGGGTTCGCCCTCGCCGGGCTGTTGCTCGGCCGGAAGACGCACCTGCTGAAGGCAGTCCGCCGGTTCTTCTCGGGCGTCGGTAGTCTCGCCGGGATAGTAGGGATCAACCATGACGAGTACCGGGAACGGCACGGTTCGGCCGACGGTGGCGGAGCTGTGCCGGGCGATCTGGACGGTGGAGCGGGACCTGGAGCTGCTCGAGTGGCAGATCCGGGGAGCGCACCCCTGGCCGATCATCCGGATGCGCGTCTTTCATGAGCTGACCCGCCGCACCGGCATCCACGGCGCGCCGCATCCGGTACGACGGACGCCGTACGACAAGGCCGCCCTGGTCGGGAAACACGTCGCCGGGGTCGTCACGCGCACCCCGTTCCCCGGCCGGTACGACGCGCTCGTCGTACCGCATCCGCGGAAACCGAACGGTGTCGAGATCTACACCGACGAGCTCCGCGCGGCGCTCGGCGACCGCGCCCTGATCCTGGACTCCGGGATCAACGGCACCCCGCTTCCGGGCAGCAAGAACCTGGACTTCTTCACGTCGGCCGCCGGCGCGGTCCATCGCCGTACCGCCGACGACCGCGGCATCGCGGCCGCGCTGGAGAAACTCACCGGTGTCCGGATCCCGATCGGCGCGCTGCTGGCCCGTGAGGTCCCGAAGCACCTGCGGCTCCGCGCCCTCTACCGCGCGCTCCTCAAGAAGCACCGGATCACGACGGTCTACCTGGTCGTCGCGTACTTCCACCAGCACATCGTTGGCGCAGCCCGCGATCTCGGGATCCGCGTCGTCGAACTGCAGCACGGCGCGATCAGCCCGTTCCACCTCGGGTACAGCTACCCGGGCCGGCCCGTGGTCGCGGATCAGCCGGACGAGCTGTGGTGTTTCGGGTCGTACTGGACCGATGTCGCGGACCTGCCCGCGGGGATGCGGACCGAGGTGATGGGCGCGCCGTTCCTGCCGCCGCCCGGCCCGAAGGAACCGCACCGGGTCGTCTTCTTGTCGCAGGGAACGGTCGGATCGGAGCTCGTCGAGGTCGCGGACGCGGTGGCCAAGGAGCACCCGGACCTGGAGATTCTCTACCGCTTGCACCCGAGCGAGCGCGCTGAGGACTACACGATTCCGGACGGCGTGGAGCTCTCGACCCGCGGCAGTACGCTCGATCTGCTCGCGACCGCGACGTACCAGGTCGGCGTCTCGACCACTGCACTGTTCGAGGGCATGGCACTCGGCTGCCGTACGGCGGTCGCGAACCTCCCGGGGCACGAGTACCTCGACCCGGCGATCGCCAAGGGTCACGCGCTCCTGATGTCTCGTCCCGGACAACTCACCGAGGCACCGCTCTGCGACGACCCGAGCAGCTACTACGCGCCGAGCAGCCTGTCACGGCTCGCGGCCGAGCAACCCGAGTAAGCGGTCCTGCAGCGGCGCGTCCGGCTCGACCGGTACTTCGGCGCCGTACACCTCGATGCCCTCGCCGAAGGCGCCGGGCGTCCGGTACTTCGTCATCAGCTCCGGCGGAATCGCGACCGCGATCTCCCAGAGCCGCTCGACGTCGGCCGGGTCCATCGTCTCGTCCTGATCGGTGGCGCGCGCCAGGTCCCAGCCGTGCAGGACGAGGTCGTCGGACACCACCTGGTCGATGTGCTGCTCGGTGGTCAGCCGCCCGGCCGGGGTGTCGGTCTCGGTCAGCGCGGCCACCGGGTCGTCCAGTACGTCCTCGATCGCGGCCCGTGCCTCCTGGAACGCGGTCAGCGGGTCGTCCGCCGGCTCCAGCTTCCGCGCGACCGGCGTCAGCATCACCGCGTGCATCGTGACGACGTGATCGACCACGTCTCGCGCGGTCCACTTCGCGCACGGTGACTGGTTCCCCCACTGCTCGGGGTGCACCGCCGCAACCTTCCGCTCGAAGGCCTCGGCCCGCCGACGGTACCGCTCCGCGATCTCACCCATCCCCGCATAGTCCCGCGCCCACAGCCATCGAGGGAAGGGTCCACCCTGCGTCGGCGGTGTTGCGGACGGCCATGCAGGCAGAAGTCGGGTCAACGGGCCGAATCGGGCCCGGAACCGGACTTCTGGCGGCGTGGCGGTTCCTGTCGGTGCAGGCTCCTAGCGTTGGGCGCATGCGGACGGTGGAGTTGGGGCGGACGGGGTTGCGGGTCAGTGAGTTGGGGCTGGGGCTTGCTTCGGTCGGGGGGATGTTCGCGGCCGTGCCGGAGCGGCAGGCGGTCGCGACGATCGATCGGGCCTGGGAGTTGGGCGTGCGGTTGTTCGACACCGCGCCGGTGTACGGGTACGGCCTGTCGGAGCAGCGGGCCGGGCTGGCGTTGCGGGGGCGGCCGCGGGACGAGTTCGTGCTGAGCACCAAGGTGGGGCGGTTGATCGAGCCGGGCGGGCCGGATCTGCAGCCGATCTGGGCCGAGCCGCCGGCCGGGGTGGGGCCGCGGCTGGACTATTCGTACGGCGCGACGATCCGGTCGTTCGAGGCGAGTCTGGAGCGGATGGGGATCGACCGGATCGACGTCCTGCACATCCACGATCCGGAACTGGACTTCCTCACCGCGTCCACCGAGGCGTTCCGCGCCCTCGTCGAGCTACGCGGCCGGGGCACGATCCGAGCCATCTCACTCGGCGTCAACCACACCGACGTAGCCGCCCGCTTCCTCCGCGAAAGCGCGGTTGATGTCAGGGGTGTGGAGGGGCCGGACGTCATCTTGCTGGCGGGGCGTTACAGCTTGCTGGATCAGTCGGGGGCGGATGAGTTGTTGCCGTTGTGCGAGAAGCTGGGGGTGGCTGTGATCGCGGCGGGGGTGTTTCACGGTGGGGTGCTGGCCGACACCGCGGACGGGGCACCGCACGGGTACGAGCGAGTCCCGCGGGACGTGCTGCGGCGGATCGACGTACTGCGGGAGCTCTGCAGCGCGTACGGCGTACCGCTGCTGGCTGCTGCGGTGCAGTTCCCGTTGACGCATCCCGCCGTACCGGCCGTGGTGGTGGGGGCGCGCAGCCCGCGGGAGATCGCCGAGGTCGCGGCGTGGCACGAATATGAGGTGCCGGAAGCGTTCTGGACCGCATTAAGGTCAGCGCTATGAGGTACATGCTGCTGCACAAGACCAACGACAGCCTGGAGGCCGGGAACCCGCCGGACCCGGACATCCTCGAGCGGGCGGACGCCGTACTCGAGGAGATGCGTCAGGCCGGGGTGCTGGTGCTCGGCGAGGGCCTGATGCCGAGCTCCCGTGGCGCCCGGGTGACGTTCCCTGCACCCGGCCAGCCGCGGGTGATCGACGGGCCGTTCGCCGAGACCAAGGAACTCGTCGCGGGCGTCTCGATCATCCGCGTCGACACCAAGGAGGAAGCCGTCCAATGGGCCCTCCGCTTCGCCGAGGCCGACCCGTACACCGAGATCGACATCCTGGAGGTCGCGGGCTAAAGCGTCAGGTGCAGGATCGGGTACGGCCTGCCGGTTGAATCCAGAGCACTTCGCGACACCAGCCGGAAGCCGTGGTGCTCGTAGAAACCCACGGCCTGCGGGTTCTGCTCGTTGACGTCGACCGAGGTGGCAGCGAAGTGCGCGAACGCGTGCTTGAGCAACAGGCTGCCGCCGCCGCGCCCGCGGTACGCCGGATCGAGGAACAGCATCTCGACGTTCCCGTCCGCCACCCCGATGAACCCGATCAGCAGCCCGTCGTCACCGCGCAACCCGGCCAACTGCGCGATCTCCGGGAACGACGCCCGTACCAACGGTCGGAACACGTCGAGATCCACCTCGGTCACGAACGAATGCGTCGCCCGGACCGACGCCTCCCACAACTCGGCCGCCCGGTCGTACTCGTCCGGCCGGACGTCGCTGATCTCCATCCCGCCACCGTCGCACCGGAGCCCGCGGCTGTCAGGCGAATTACGGTGCGCTGACGCCTTCCTCTGCGGTGACGAGCGAGTCGATTGCCGCGAAGAAGCGGGCTATGCCGGGCAGGTTGGCGCCCTTCTCGCGAGATGCGGCGAAGTCCGCAGGGGTCGCCCAGTCGACGATGTCCAGCCACTCGTTGTCCGGGAGCTGCACCAGCCGTGCACCGAGGAAGCCGGCCCGATCCGCCTCGAAGTCCTTCAGCATGTCGGCGCGCGCCGCGAGCAGCTCCTCCGAGCGCGACGGCAGCACACGGAAACGGGTCAGTTCGACTGTCGACATCGACGTACCTCTCAGGTGATGTTGGTTGCTGCCCAGCCGCCGATGTCCTCGCGGCGGATGGCAGCGGCCATCAGGTCAGGGAACTTGTCCGGTGTGCAGGCGAACGTCGGTACGCCGAGCTCGGCCAGCGCGGCCGCGTTCTCGGCGTCGTACGACGGCGTACCCGAGTCCGCGAGCGCCAGCAGAGCAATCACTTGTACGCCGGACTCCACCAAAGAACGCGCCCGACGCAACATCTCTTCCCGGACCCCGCCCTCGTACAGATCGGAGATCAGCACGAGCACGGTCTCGGCCGGTTTCGTGACCAGCTCCTCGCAGTACGCGAGCGCCCGGTTGATGTCCGTCCCGCCGCCCAGCTGCGTCCCGAACAGTACGTCGACCGGATCCTCGAGCTGATCGGTCAGATCCACCACCGCGGTGTCGAACACGACCAGCGAGGTCCGCAGCGTCCGGATCGATCCGAGCACCGCACCGAACAGCGAGGCGTAGACAACGGACTCGGCCATCGACCCGGACTGGTCGATCGCCAGCACGATGTCCCGCTGCACGCTGTGGTTCCGCCGCGCGTACCCGACCAGCCGGTCCGGCACGATCGTCCCGAGCGTCGGCGAGAAATGCTTGAGGTTCGCCCGGATCGTCCGGTCCCAGTCGATGTCCGAATGCCGCGGCCGCGCGGTCCGCCCGGCCCGATCGAGCGCACCGGTCACCGCCGCCCGCGTTCGCTCGGCGAGCCGCGCCTCGAGCTCGGCCACGACCCGGCCGACCACGTCCCGCGCGGTCTGCTTGGTCTCCTCGGGCATCACCTCGTTGAGCGCGAGCAACGTGGACACCAGATGTACGTCGGGCTCGACCGCGCCCAGCAACTCCGGCTCCATCAGCATCCGCGTGATCCCGAGCCGCTCGACCGCGTCCCGCTGCATCACCTGGACGACGGTGCTCGGGAAGTACTGCCGGATGTCGCCCAACCACCGAGCCACCCGAGGCGCCGACGCACCCAACCCGGCCGACCGTTGCGTACCCGACTCCCCCTCCGCGGCGTCGTACAACGCGGCCAACGCCGCATCGACGGACCGGTCCTCGGCCGACAACGTCGTACCGGTCTCCTCCTCGGCCTCACCGCCCAGCACAAGCCGCCAGCGGCGCAGACGCTCGTCACTCATGAGACCCCCAGCAACTGCGCGACCACCGGCAACGCGGTCGCCGCCAACTCGGCATCCAGCTCGTTGCCATCAGCAACAACCACAGCACCAGGATCTGCAAGGACCCGGGCCCGTGCGCCGATCGAGCGTCGCTCAGGTGCCGCGAACGTACCGAACGTACGGCGCAGCAACGGCAGCACCTCGACGAACGCGTCGTCCGGGATCGCCGCCAACCACCCGTCCACCATCGCCAGCAACCGCTCGTCGTGCACGAGCAACAACCCGCCACCAGCCAAGAAGCCCTCGACGTACCCGGCCGCGTCCGCCGTCGCCGTACCAGGTGACAGCGAACGCCCGAGCCGCAGCGCGACCTCGTGATCCGGCAACCGCGACGTGTCCAGCATCAACCGGGTCAACCGGCCCCGGATCAACGGCGGCACCGACGCCCGATCGCTCAACCCCTGCAGGGTGTTCAGCCACTCCGACCGCACGTCCTCAGCCAGCAGTACCGTCGCGTCCTGCACCCCGTCGATCAGTTCTTGTACGGCGGCAGCCGCATCCGGATCCAGCCCGTGAACGGTCCGCGCGAGACCCGCGCACACCCGCGACACCATCCGCCCTGCGACCGCGGCCAACCCGGCCGTGTCGGTGCCGCGTACGTCGCCGTACCGCGAGGCTCGTGCGAGCGCGGGCAGTGCCGCCATCAGATGCCCGACATCGGCGTCGGCTGCCGCGCGGGTGTCGATACCTTGAACCAGCGGCGGCAGCGCCTCCGCGAGGTCGGCGAGGAGCGATTTCTCCAACGCAGCCGTGACATCGGCCAGCGTCGGCGAGTCCGCGGCCTTCAGCATCACGGACGTCGCGGCGCCGAGCACCGTCGTACCGTGAGCGCCGGCGGCCACCAGTTCGACCTCGAGCCCGGGATCCCAGGCCAGCCGCCACATCTCCCGGAACGTGCCCTGCGCCCGCCGCTCGTCGGCGGCCGGCACGCCCCAGTGGACCCCGAGAATCCGCAACCGGTGCAGGAGTCTGGACTTCTCCAGGTCGTTCGCCTTCCGCAGGTCGAGCTCGATCACCCGCTCGGCCGCATCCCGCTTCATCCGCAACCGGCGCGCGTGCGCGGCCAGATCCGCCGCCACCGGCGCCTGCGGTGTCTCCCCCGGCACCGACCCGAGCAGCTCGCCGACAACCGCTTCGCGCGTCACAAGGTCCAGCAGTACGTCGTTCCCGCCGCAGAGCACTGCCCGCGTCGCCTCGGTCACCTCGCTCAACCCGGCGAGCGGACGTTCACGCAACGCCGCCAGCGTGTCCGCGAGCCGCACCGCCTCGATCACGTGCGCGCTGGACACCGGCAGGTCCTCGTTGCGCAGTACTCGCGCCACCTTGGAGAGCCAACGGGTCGTGATCTGGTCCGGCGCGGTGAACAGGTGGTGGTACCAACCAGGTGACGTGATGCCGGCGCCGTACCCGCTGACCGCCGCCAGCCGGCTGTGCGTCCACGGCACCCAGGTGCAGGCGACCTTGCGCTTCGGCAGGCCTTTCAGGATCCGCGCGTCATGCGTTGCTGGCGGCAACGGTAGTTCCAAAGCAGGCACGTGCCAGGCTCCGCAGACCACGGCGATCCGCTCGAATCCTTCACGAATCGCCTTACGCAGAACGGTTCGCATGTAGGCCTCGCGTTGCGCTTCGCGGCCAACCGCTTCCTCGCCGTGCCGCAGCTCGCGCATCGCGTCGGCGATCACGGTGAACGGTTCGGCACCACCGCGCCGCGACTCGATCACGTCATCCCACCAGCGCTCGGGATCGTCGTACCCGCCCGCCTCGGCCAGCGTCTTGAGCGGATCCATCGACACCGACCGCCCGCCCGAGGAGCCGAACTGCTGTGCGGCCGGAAGATCGCAGAACCGCACCGGCACCCCGGCGGCCAGCCCGTACCTGATCGCCTGCCACTCCGGGCTGAACACCGCGAACGGCCAGAACGCCGCCCGCGTCGAGTCGTCGACCGCGTACGCGAGCAGCGCCACCGGCGGATCCATTTCCTCCGAGGCCGCCAGTTCGACGATCTTGTCGGCCTCCGGCGGCCCCTCGATCAGGACGACATCAGGGCGGAGCTCGACCAGCGCGGTCGCCACCGCCCGCGCCGACCCCGGCCCGTGATGCCGGATCCCGAGCAGGTGAACGGTCATCCGGAAATCTCTCGGCAGGCTCGGTAGAACGGCGCCCAGTCGTCGCGTTCACGGACGACGGTTTCGAGGTACTCCGACCACACGACGCGGTCCGCGGACGGGTCCTTGACGACCGCGCCGAGGATGCCGCCGGCCACGTCCGTCGGACGCAGTACGCCGTCGCCGAAGTGCGCCGCGAGCGCGAGACCGCCGGTGACGACGCTGATCGCCTCGGCGGTGGAGAGTGTGCCGGACGGCGACTTGACCGCCGTACGGCCGTCCTCGGTCCGGCCGGAGCGGAGCTCGCGGAAGATCGTCACCACGCGGCGGATCTCCTCCAGCGCATCGTCCGGCTGCGGCAGCTCGAGCGCCGATCCCAGCTGCGACACTCGGCGCGAGACGATCTCCACCTCGTCCTCGGCGGAATCGGGCAGCGGCAGTACGACGGTGTTGAAGCGCCGGCGGAGCGCGCTGGACAGTTCGTTGACGCCCTTGTCGCGATCGTTGGCGGTGGCAATGACGTTGAATCCCTTACGGGCCTGGATCTCCATGGCCAGCTCGGCGATCGGCAGCGCCTTCTCGGACAGGATCGTGATCAGCGCGTCCTGGACGTCGGACGGCATCCGGGTCAGCTCCTCGATCCGGGCGATCTTCGCCTCGGCCATCGCGCGCTGCACCGGGCTCGGCACGAGCGCCGCCTCACTGGGGCCTTGGGCAATCAACTGGGCATAGTTCCAGCCGTACCGGATCGCTTCCTCCGCGGTGCCCGCCGTGCCTTGGACGAGCAGCGTCGAGTCGCCGCTGATCGCGGCCGCGAGGTGCTCGCTGACCCACGTCTTCGCCGTGCCCGGTACACCGAGCAGCAGCAGCGCCCGGTCCGTCGCGAGGGTGGCGACCGCGACCTCGACCAGCCGGCGCGGGCCGACGTACTTCGGTGAGATCTCGGTGTCACCGGCCTGCCCACCGAGCAGGTACGTGACGACGGCGCTCGGGGACATCAGCCAGGCCGGCGGTCGCGGCTTGTCGTCCGTTGCGCGCAGCGCCTGCAGTTCGTCGGCGTACTCGACCTCCGCGTGCGGGCGCAGTACTTCGCCGGTCATGGGGCCTCCTGGCCTGGACTGAGGAGCGTAGGGAGCGGAGCGACCGGAGCGACGAGGGAAGGCCAGGAGTCACAGCCCCATGACCCGCCGCGCCGGAGGCGTGGCATCAGTACTTTCATGTGAGCTCCTCGTACATTTCGCGGCGGAAGGTCAGGGTTTCGACGAGGCGGCGGCGCCAGGTGTCTTCCTCGCCGGTGGGTTCGCGGGTGATCGGGTGGTCGAGTACGTCGGGCGGCGCGGCCCGGGCGGCGATGCTGGCGAGGCGGGCCCAGGCACGGTTGGTGCCGACCTTGGCGAGCTGGTCGAGGATCATGCTCGCGAGCGGAGCGGGCCACGGCACCGGCAACCCACCGACCAGCTCGGCAACATCGACGTTCTTCCGCAGTACGTCGACCGCGCTCGCCCACTCCTCCGCGGGCAACAACCGCAACAACTCGGCCGGACCACGGCTGCCGGTATTCGATCCGGCCTGCAGGATCGCCCGGGACCACTCGACTGAGCTCTCGCGAATGGCGGCCTCGGTCCAGGCGGACTGCAGTACCTCGGCGGCACACCCCTCGACGGGCGTCTGGAGCCAGGTGAGGTCCATCGCCTGCAAGGGCGTGTTGGCGACGATCTGATGGAACCACCACGCGCGTTTGCCGACACCTTCCGGGTTCTGCGAGTCGAGCCCGTCGCGCTCCATCGACTGGGTGAGACTGCGCGGAAGGTCGACGGCGAGCACGCCTTGGCTGGGCAGGAGGTGCGCGTGCAGGCGTTCCGTCATGCGTACGCCGTACTGCGATCCCGGCAACCGGGCGAGCAGCCGCGCGGCCACCCGCCGTACCTCACGGGAACGGTCGTCGAGCGCGGACTCCAGGAACTCCTCGTCCGCCTGCGCGAGGTTGTCCGTGAGAAGCCCGAGGAAATCGGCCCGGATGGCAGCCGACTCGGTCGGCCAGACCTCTTTGAGCGCGTCGCGTGCGGCGGCGGGATCTTGGGCGCGGGCGGCGCGCAACCAGGTACGTCGTTGGATCGCATTGCCGTGCGTCCACAACTCCGGGTCGTTGCGCTCAGCAACCGCTGCGTGCAGGAATCGCCACTCGGGGTTGAGATCCGCGAGCCAGCGCGCACGACGACCGGCAGCGGCGATGACAAGCGGACGGTACTCCGCACGATTGCGCGCGTAGTCCGCCAACGCCGGCAAGTGCTCGGGCGGAACGCCCCAGCCGTGTGCGTCCGCCGTACGCAACCACTCACCCAGTGCGGACGTCTGGAACCCGCCCAGCATCGCGGCTAGCCGCCGAACCGCTCCTGACCGCGGCAACGGCCGATCCTCACCAGGAGCGGCCGGAAGCGGCTCGAGATCGTGCAGCGGCTTGCGTCCGGCTCGCTTGTACACGGTCGCCAGCGCAGCAGCGTCGAGCAGGTTGCCGTCGCCGAGGCGCTCCTGGATGTGCTCGGGCAGTTCGTCGAAGTGCGGCGGGCGCCGATCGGTGCCGAGCAACGCCGAACTGACCAGCCCGTCCCAGCCCTTCACAAGATCACCGGCCGATCGCCGTGCCAGCAGGTCATCGGGCGGAGGCCGGCGCGGTTCCACTCACCGGCGACGGTGAGCGGCTCGCCTGCCGAGACCGCGAGCAGCTTCAACGCATCCCATCCCGGAACGATCTCCAGTCCGTCGCCGGCCTCATCCACCAGCGCCCAGCCGTCGCCGTGCCGTGCGGGTCGTACGTCCTGCAGCACCAGCGGCCAGCGTTCGTTCCACGGGTCGGCCGCGAGCGATTCGACGTACGACGCCAACGCCTCGCGGACCGTGAGTCCGGCGGGACGTGGTGCGGGCAGGCGCGGATCGGTCTGAGTCAGGAGGGCGCGCATCGGAAGAGCGCCCGGATAGAACGACAGCGCGCCGGGGACGTACTCACCGGGGCGAGCCGGGAGCGGGTCCAACGGGCGTCCGGCGGCCGCGAACGTGAGGATCAGCCCGATCCGGCCAGTCGTTGCCCCGCGCAACCACACGCGGCGGACCGTGAGACGGTCGTCCGGCTCGATCACGCGGCCGAGCACGAGCCAGTCGTCCTCAACCTTCTCGCCTTCCTCACGTACGCGGGCCGTCTCGGTGGTCCAGCCGATCCGGCTCTGCACCGTGTCGGCGAGCGAGGGCGGGAGCTCCGCGAGACGACCGTGCGCCGCGACGACCAGGTGGACGAGGGACAGCTCCTCGAGCAGTTCACCCGGCCAGCCGTGACCACGTCCGACCACACCCGCTGCCCGACGTACCGCTCCTGCCACTCCCGGCGCCTGTGCGTCGACCATCCGTGCGGCGAGGCGGCTCAGCTCGGTGTACGCCCGCTGATCGAACCCACCAAGCCCCTGCCGCACCTGGTCGTCCAGCCACCCGGCCAACTCCGCCAAACCCGCCGACACCCGATCCGCGCGCCGGGCAGCCCGCTCCTGCGCCGCAATCGGATCGGCCACCTCCCCGGGCTTCCGCTCCGGCCGCTCAGCCCGCTCGGCCCGCTGGTCGACCCAGCTCTGCACCCAGTCCGGCTCGTCTCCTGGTGCAACCTCGTGCTTCGCCCAGAGCAACAGCAGGCCGAGCGCGTGCTTGCACGGAAACTTCCGCGACGGACAGGAACACTTGTACGCCGGGCCGCTGAGATCCACGACTGTCTGGTACGGCTGCTTCCCACTGCCCTGGCACAAGCCCCAGACCGCACGCTCCGTCGCCCCGGCAGCCGACCACTTCTCCCCCCGAGCCAGCCCCTGCCCAGCCTTCGCGGACGCAGGATCAGGCGCCAGCCCCACCACCTGCTCCACGTCCCACAACCCCACACCACTCCTTCACCATGCCCTACCCGAAGCATGCCACCCCCCACCGACACCCGACCCCCTACCACCCCGACACTGAGTCGCACCGTCCCAACCGCCGCATTTGCCTGGTCCACCCACGAGATCCGGGGTTCCGGACCCTGAACGTGGGTGTGGAACCCCGCATTTGGTGGGTCAGCCAGGCAAATTTGTGGGTCTGCCAGGCAAATGGGGATCAGCCGAAGGGTTGGCGGTTGTGGAGTTCCTCGGGGTAGCCGTTGCCGGAGGCGGCTGGTGGTGTCGCGTCGTGGGTGGATGGTGCGTGAGTGGGCGGGTGGACGTGATGCCCGGATGCGTGGGCGGGTCGGGCGGTTTCGTGCACCGATGCAGCGGCGGGTGCGGCGGTGGGTGGGGCGGGGGCTGCGGTGGGTGGGGCGGTGGGTGGGGCGGTTTCGTGGGTGGGTGGGGTGCTGGGTGGGGGTGGGGTGGTGGAGAGGGTGTTGCGGACTGTGGTTAGGAGGCGGTGTTCTACGGCTTCTAGTTCGGTGATGCGGGTGCGGAGTTGCTGTTCTTCGGCGCGGGCTTCTGCGAGGAGCTGGTCTGCCTCGGCCTGGGCTGTTTCGCGGAGGTGGTCGGCTTCGGTGCGGGCGGTTTCGCGGAGGTGGTCGGCGGTGCGTTGGCTGGCGCTGAGGACGCTCAGCTCGTACCGGCGGAGTTCGTCGACGAGTTCGCCTGCGGGGCGCTGGGCGTCGAGGATTGCCGCGGCCGGGTGCGGGATGGCCGCGTCCGGAAGGGTGCTCTCCAGGTCGGCGATCTGCTGGTCCACGCGGGTGAACAGGTCCGCGACGTCGGTCCGCATCTGGCGGATCGTGTTCGCGGCGGCCTGCACCCGTTCGCTGGCCTCCCGCTCACGTTCACGCGCCGTACGCTCCGCCGACGTGATCACGTCAAGCGCAACCACCGCAGCCCGCTCAGCCGGGTCGTCCGCCGTCTCCCGGTACGACGCCGCACCCGAACCGGTCGCCCCGTCACCCGCCGCACCACCCGCGCCCGCACCGTCCGCCGCGACACCGGCGGCACCGGTCGCACCGGTCGCACCGGTCGCACCGGTCGCACCGTCCGTCGCGTCGTCGCGTGTGCCGTCGGTGGACGGGCGGATTGCGACGGTTTGGCGGAGGGGGACTTCGTGGATGAACAGGACTGCTAGGAAGCTCACCGCGGCGGCGCCGGCGGCGATCAGGAAGATGCGGCCGGTTGCGTCGCCGTACGCGTGCCGCACGATCTCCTGGATCGGCCCCGGCAGCGCGTTCACGTCCAGCAGGCTCCCCGAACCACCCTGCGCCGCAGCAGCCGCACCCGGACCGAGCTCGCGCAGGTGCTCAGTAATCAGGTTGGTCACCCGCGTCGCCAGGATCGCCCCCAGCACCGACACGCCAACCGCACCACCAAGGCTCCGGAAGAACGTGACCGACGCACCGGCGGCCCCGACCTCGCTGACGTCGACGGTGTTCTGCACCGCGAGCACCAGGTTCTGCATCGTCATGCCCATCCCGATGCCCATGGCAAGCATCCCGAGCCCGACATACCAGTACGGCGACGTGTGGTCGATCGTCCCGAGCAGCCCGAGCCCCGCGGTCAGGAACAACGCGCCGATCACCAGGTACCGCTTCCACTTCCCGAACCGGGTGATCAACTGCCCCGATCCGACCGATCCCAGGAACGACCCGAACATCATCGGGATCGTCAGCAACCCGGCCTCGGTGGCGCTGTACCCGCGGGCCACCTGGAAGTACTGCCCCAGGAACACAGCGCTCCCGAACATCCCCATCCCGACCGCCACACTCGCGAGGATCGCCAGCGCCGTCGTCCGTTCCCGTACGACGCGCATCGGCACGAGCGGCTCGGCCGCGTGCGTCTCGACCACCACGGCCAGGATCGCGAGTACCGCCGTACCGCCCAGGTAGGCACCGGTCTGCCACGACCACCACGGGAAGTGCTCGCCCGCGAACGAGACCCAGATCAGCGGCAGGCTGGCCGCGCCCGCGATCAGCAGCGCGCCGAGGTAGTCCATCTTGACCTTGCGCTTCACCACCGGCAGGTGCAGGAACCGCTGCAGGACGATCAGCGACAGTACGGCGAGCGGCACGCACACGTAGAAGCACCACCGCCACCCGAGCCACGAGGTGTCGACGATCACGCCGCCGACCAACGGGCCGCTGACGGTCGCGAGCGCCATCACGGCACCCATGTACCCGGAGTACCGGCCCCTCGACCGCGGCGGGATCGCGGCGCCGATGATCGCCTGCGCGAGCGCCATCAGCCCGCCCATCGCGATCCCCTGCAGAACCCGCGATCCGATCAGGAACGGCACGTTGTGCGAGGCGCCGGCCAGCACCGAGCCGGTCACGAACATGACGATCGCGAGTTGCACGAGCAGCTTCTTGCTCATCAGGTCGGACAGCTTGCCCCACACCGGCGTGGACACGGTCATCGCGAGCAGGCTGGCGGTGACCACCCAGGTGTACTGCGTCTGGGTGCCTTCGAGGTCCGCGATGATCGTCGGCAGCGCGTTGCTGACGATCGTCGAGCTGAGGACCGCGGTGAACAGCGCGGCGAGCAGCCCGGCGAGGATCTCCAGGATCTCGCGGTGGGTGAGCTCGGGGTCTCCGGCCGGTGGGGTGGGCGGCGGCGGTGTGGACGGCGCAGGGTCGGGGTCACCGGCGGCGTACCGCGAGCGATACCGAGGTGGTGTGGAGCCGGCGGCAGGTGTGGCCGGCGAGGCCTGGGTGGCAGACATCAGCTTCCGTTTCGTACGGCGGGAACGCGACGACCGGAGCAGCGGCGTGTGCTGCTCCGAGGCGGAAACGGCCGGCGATGCCCTCACCCGACCT
The DNA here is from genome assembly GCF_004331345.1 of Kribbella soli. GTDB lineage: Bacteria > Actinomycetota > Actinomycetes > Propionibacteriales > Kribbellaceae > Kribbella > Kribbella soli. The sequence goes on from NZ_SJJZ01000004.1 coordinate 955,447, forward strand.
GGCTATTTGGTTGCAACTACCAACTTTAATCCCGCACCGTCAGCAACCGTTCACCGGGAGCCATCAAACGCCGGTTCGGCGCATTATGAGACGGACCCTCCTCGGAACGCGATTTCCAACGTACGATCCGGTGCTTGTTGAGTAATCAACACCCGGCCTCCGGCGGAGCTGTCAGGGCCCGCCGGAGGTCCTCACGAGAAGGCGGCCACCAGTACGTCGACGCACTCGGCGGTCGGCCCCGGTCCGACGACGAGTTGCCCCGGGGCGCTCAGCGGCGACGCGAACGGCCCCATCCACAGCGCGCCCTCGGCGGCCTCACAGGCCGTGCCGTAGACGACGGTCCACGCAGGCGACCCAGTCGACATCTCGACGATCGCGGCCTCGAGATCATCCGCCGGCCGGCCCATCCGCGGCTCGAAACCGGCTGCCCGACAGGCGGCAGTCACCTCATCGCGCAACCACTGGTCGGACGGCAGCCGGAGCGGCAGGTCCGCCAGATCGACCAGCTTGACGCCGTCGTCGCAGCGGTACGACGCCGGCGCCAGGACGGACAGCGGATCGCGCCAGAGCTCGATCACCCGCAGATCGGCGGCGGCCACGTCACCACGCACGAACGCGAAGTCCAGCTCACCGGCCCGCAACGCCGTGAGGTAGTCGGCGGTGGAGCCCGAGGTGAGTCTGAGGTCGAGATCCGGCGTCTCGGCTCGCAGCGCCGCGAGGCCACGCTCCAGCCGGTCCCGGAGCCCCGGCGCCGTGCCGATCCGCAGTACGCCGGAACGCCCGGAGGCAAGCTCCGCGGCCACCTCACCAGCCCGATCCGCAGCGGACAGGACCGCGCGTGCCTCACGCAGCATCCGCTCCCCGTCGCCGGTCAGGCGGACGTGCCGAGAGGACCGGTCGAGGAGCTGCAGACCGAGTTCGCGCTCGAGCCGGGCGACCTGCTGGCTGACGGCCGGCTGCACGATGTTGAGCCGCTCGGCGGCCCGGCCGAAGTGCAGTTCCTCGGCGACGGTCACGAAGTACCGCAGCTGCCGCAGCTCCATCGGACACCTCCGGCGATCACGATCCCTTATCGCTGCACAGCGTAACTGCGTCTGGGTCGGCGGCCTCCGGAACCGTTGACTGGTGGACATGAGGATCGGACTGTGGATCGACGAAGAGGGCCAGACCATCGACGAGATCGGGGCCGCCGCGAAGGCCGCCGAGGACGCCGGCATCGACCGGATCTGGTTCAGCCAGCGGCTCGGGTGGGACGCGTTGACGCTGATCGCGGGCGTCGCGCCGTACACCTCGACCATCGGGTACGCCGTCGGCGTCGTGCCGGTGTACCCACGGCATCCGCTGGCGCTCGCGGCGCAGGCGCTCAGCGTCCAGGTGCTGACCGGCAACCGGTTGACGCTCGGGGTCGGCGCCAGCCATCCGCACATGGTGGAAGGCATGCTCGGCCTGCCGATGGACCGCCCGGCGGCCTACGTCCGCGAGTACGTCGAGGCGCTCGGCCCGCTGCTGGCCGGCCAGCCCACCAACTACGTGGGCGAGCGGCTGACCGCCCGCGGGCAGATCGGCATCGCCGGCGCCGAGACGCCCGAGCTCATCCTGGCCGCACTCGGCCCGCGGATGCTGAAGACGGCCGGCGAACTGACCGCCGGTACGGCGACCAGCTGGGCGGGTCCTGAGGTGATCGAGAACTTCATCCGCCCCACGATCGACCGGGCCGCGACCGCAGCGGGCCGGCCCGAGCCGCAGGTGATCGCGGGCGTCTGCGTCGCGGTCACGGACGATCCGGACGCGACGCGGCAGTGGATCCACGACCAGTTCGGGGCAGCCGGGGACATGCCGGCGTACCGGGCCGTCCTGGACCGCGGCGGCAAGGCGGGCCCGGAGGACACCGCCGTCCTCGGTGACGAGGAGACGGTGGCCAAGGAACTGCAGCGGTTCGCGGACGCCGGTACGACGGAGTTCCTGGTCTGCCCGGTCGGGACGGACGCGGAGCGAGCACGCACGATCCAGTTCGCGCACGACTACGTCTGAGACGTGTCGAAAACCGCCCGACCGCTGGGGGAACAGACAACTTCCAGGTGCTGCGGACAGGAAATATCAGGTGCAAGCCCACCAGAACCTGTCACACGGCTCCGCAGCGCCTAGGCTCCAGGCGATGTCGAACCTCCCGCCGCAGCGCCGACGTACCCGCATGGAGCTTCAGGATGTGGTGCAGCGGCGGATCGACGAGCTGGTGGAGACCGAACTCGGTCTGCAGGTCGCGGTGTATCGACACGGCGAGCTCGTCGTGGACGCGGTGGCCGGCGACGGCGTGACCTCGGAGACGCTGTACTTCGCGGCCTCGACGGGCAAGGGCGCGTCCGCGACGGTCGCGAACGTACTGGTGGATCGCGGCGTCCTCGACTACGACCGGCCGATCGTCGAGCTCTGGCCCGAGTTCGGCGCGCACGGGAAGGACAAGGCGACGCTGCGGCACGTGCTGACGCACTCCGTCGGCCTGCCCGCGCTACCGGTCGACACCACCCGGAAAACGCTCCCCGAGCAAGCAGAGCGCCTGGCCGCCGCGAAGCCGTGGTGGGAGCCGGGGACGAAGATGACCTACCACGCGGAGACCTTCGGCCTGCTGGTCGGCGAGATCGTCCACCGCGCGACCGCCCGGACAATCTCCGACGTACTGCGGGACATCCTGACCCCGCTCGGCCTGCAGGAAAACGTATTCTTCGCGCTGCCCGTGGATCAGCGGCATCGGCTCGCCGAACTCGTGGAGCCCGAGGGCGCCGAGGAGACGTTCGCGATGCTGGCCGGGATGTTCGAGCAGGTCGTACCGCGGGCGATGCAGCCGCGGGCCGCCGTACTGAACCGGCCTGAGCAGCTCGCGATCGAGGACCCGTCGAGCGGGATCCTCAACGCTCGTGGGATCGCCAAGCTGTACGCCGGCTTGATCGGCGAGGTGGACGGGGTCCGCCTGGTCCGGCCGGAAGCAGTCCCGGCGATCACCGGACCGGCGCTGGTCGCGCAGGACGAACTGCTCGGCAACCCGGCGACGATGGCGCTCGGCTACGCGATCGGCCGGCTGGGGTCGACCGCCGAGGAGAGCCCGGCGTCGTTCGGATGGCCGGGCATGGGTGGCAGCGTGGCGTGGGCTGACACGCGTTCAGGGGTCACGTTCGCGCTGACCAGGACGCTGTTCGATCCGACGGGGTCAGGGTCGGCGGTCGAGATCGGCAACCTGGTTGCGAAAACTCTTTGCTGAAAACCCTTACCTGTAAGGGGATTCAGCTTCTGGACTCGCGGACGGAGCTCTGGTCGACCCAGACGAGATGGCCGTGGTGACTGACGAGAATCTCGTCGGTCCCGGCCGTCCCGGTCCGGCGACCCAGCTCCTGGCCTGCGATCCAGCGTCCGCCGATGCGGATCTGGACGGCGATCGGCCGCGCCGGTGAGGGGGCTACGGGCATGGGCACCTGCTTAGGGACAGGGGCGGATGATGGAGGAAGTTTGTGGGGGCCGGTTTCCCGACCAGTCGCAAGCGTACAACCGCAACATGACAGACCGTTAGCGGTAACTCGAATTCATCCAGGAGCCCAGTTGTCCAAGCCGATCTTCGTCGTGCAACTGCATGATGCCCGGCGGCTGCATTACGACGTCCGGCTCGAGGTGGACGGGGTACTGAAGTCGTGGGCGGTGCCGCGCGGACCGTCGCTGGATCCGATCGTGAAACGGCTCGCGGTGTTCACCACGGACCACGATCTCGAGTACGCGTCGTACGAGGGGGTGCACCGCGACGCGCAGTACGGCAGCGGTGCCGTGATCGTCTGGGACGCCGGCGTCTACACGAACCTCACCCGCGACGACCGGCGGCAGCTGGTCGACCCGGCCGAGGCGATCGAACGGGGACACTTGAAGGTGCAACTGCACGGCGTGAAGCTGAACGGGGCCTGGGCTTTCACCCGCACCGGCGGCGACTGGCTGCTGGTCAAGGTGAAGGACGCGGACGCCGATCCGGCCCTGGACCTGACCGTCACGGAGCCCCGCTCGGTCCTGAGCGGCCTCACGATCGAGGAGATGGCCGCCTCCTGATCACCAGCTGTCGACGTGCAGTACGTCGTCGAGCGGCTGCCGGGGCGCCGGCTTGAAGTTCGTCCCGATCGAGTACGCCGTCGGGATCAGCACCGTCTGGCGGATGTCCTCGGGCAGACCGAGCAGCTCGGACACCTCCTGCTCGTAGCTGAGGTGCAGCGTCGTCCACGCCGTACCGAGGCCGCGCGCACGCGCCGCGAGCATGTAGCTCCACGCCGACGGCAGGATCGAGCCCCACAGCCCGGCCTGATTCCCAGCAGGCAGGTTTCGCACCTGCAGACAGGGGATGACCAGTACCGGGACCTGCCCCATCCTTTCGCCCAGGTACGCCACACTGTCGCCGATCCGGCGCTGGACCGGACCGCGTTCCGGGTCGTCGGCGTGGAGCTTCCCCGCCGCACCTGGGCCGGCCAGGTACTGCTCCACTGCGCGCCGGTAGTACTCACCGACCGCAGCGCGCTTCTCGGCGTCCGTGATCACCAGCCAGTGCCACGTCTGCCGGTTGCTCCCCGACGGGCCCTGCAACGCGATCTCGATGCACTCCCGGATCAGCTCCATCGGCACCGGCCGCTCGAGGTCGAGCCGCTTGCGGACGGTACGAGTCGTTGTGAGCAGCTCGTCGGGGTTCAGGTCGAGGGTGTAGGTCACGCGGACAGTGTGTCAGCAGACGTAGGTGCTGTTCGGGTGGACCTTCTCGCAGTACCGGACGTGCAGGTGGTTGTCGTGGGCCGGCCAGTTCTGCGTCAGGCCCTCGCTGATCAGGGTCGGGTCGTTGAACCAGATGTACTTCACGTGCCCCGGCGCCGCGGCACGAACGGCCTGGATGAGCTGACGAGTAGCGGCCCGGTCGTACGTCGAGGACTCCCAAGTGATCCGGCCCGCGGTGCATTGGGCGTTGTCGGTACGGATCGGCCAGATGTCGATGTCCATCCCGTTGTCGTGGCTGGCGTGACCCGGGATGTCGCCACCGTGCTCGAACCCCGCATCGCCGTACGGAACCTTGCCCTGGCCGGTGGACGCGAAGGAGCGGGCAGCGGCTTCCATCTGCGCCACAGGTGCAGCAGCCGCCCAGTTGGCCGCCGTACCGTTGCCGTCCGGGTCCTGGTCGCACAGGTTCGCGCTGAAGTCCGGGTAGTCGTAGTGCCAGGCCAGATTGCGCCAGGTGATCGGGCCGACAACGCCATCCGCGCCGATCCCCGCGTGCGACTGGAAGGACACGACCGCGTCGCGGACCGCCGTACTGAAGACACCGTCGACCGGGAGGCTGAGGCGGCGCTTGGCGTTCAACTCGACCTGCAGCGCCTTCACCGCGGCGTTGCTGTCGCCGGAACGGATGGTCGGAGCCAACGCTCCCCAGGTCTGCGGTCCGACGATCCCGTCGACCCCCAGACCCTTGGCGGCCTGGAACGCCTTCGCTGCAGTGACGGTGGTCGCGCCGAACACCCCGTCCGCTTCAACGGACTGCCCGGCGTGCTGCAGCAGGAACTGGAGCGCCTGTACGTCGGCACCGCGGTTGCCGCTGCTCTGGGTCGGAAAGAAGGCGTTGGCGTAGGCCTGCGCGGACGCCGGCATCAGGGCAGTGACCAGCACAACGGCCACAACAAGCAGAACACGTCGCATGAGTCCCTCCGGGGCGGATGAGGTAACTAACTAACGCTCACCCGCCACCATCGGTCATTCACTACCTGGGAACAAGAGGATATGAGATAGTTCTGAAGCAGACTATCTATTAGCGGAAGGTTTCCCATGGCCCTGAACCTGTCGGGTGCCTGCGTTCGTGATCCCGGCCGTGGAAGGACGGACCGACCGGGCTTCGACGACCGAGCAGGCCGGGACCTGGGGCTCGATCCTGCCGGCCGTCTGGAGCTTCATGCTCGCGGCCCGCGAACGCGGTCTCGGCACGGTCTGGACCACCGCGCAGGGTCCGCTCGAACGTGAACTCGCGGGAGTTCTCCGCGTTCCCTACGACAAGGTGATGCTGGCGACGTTCATCCCGCTGGCCTTCACGATCGGGACCGACTTCCGGCCGGCCAAGCGGGTCCCGCGTGAGCAGGTCCTGCATTGGGACCGCTGGTAGATCACTCGAACGGGGTTGGGTCTCCGGAGCCGACACGGACGACCTCGGGGAGGTCCTCGGAGAAGTCGATGACGGTGGTCGGCTCGGTGCCGGCCTCGCCCTCGATGACCGCGTCGATCTGGTTGTCGAGCTCTTCCTTGATCTCCCAGCCCTGCGTCATCGGCTCCTCGTGGCCGGGAAGCAGCAGCGTGCTGGAGACGAGCGGCTCGCCCAGCTCGGCGACCAGCGCCTGGGTGACGACGTGGTCCGGGATGCGCACACCGACGGTCTTCTTCTTCGGGTGCAGCAGCCGCCGCGGCACCTCTTTGGTGGCCGGCAGGATGAACGTGTAGCTGCCCGGCGTGGCCGCCTTGATCGAGCGGAAGACCGCGTTGCTGATATGCACGAACTGACCGAGCTGCGAGAAGTTCTCGCACACCAGCGTGAAGTGGTGCCGGTCGTCCAGGTGCCGGATCGTGCGGATCCGGTCGATTCCGTCCCGGTTGCCCAGCTGGCAGCCGAGCGCGTAGCAGGAGTCGGTCGGGTACGCGATCAGCCCGTCCTCACGCAGCAGGTCCACCACCTGCCCGATCGACCGCCGCTGAGGGTTCTCGGGATGGATGTCGAAATACCTGGCCATGACCGCCGAGCTTAGGGCATGTCTCCCGATCCCACGCCGTCGCGAGCAGGTGCTCGGTGCGGTGGCTCGGCGTGCGGGGGCGAAGGTCTCGATGCGGAGCATCGTGGCCTTTGCTCACGTGCGGCGAGGTGCCGTGCCGAGTGCCGCGCAGTAGGCGTGGGGTCGGGAGACATGCCCTCACTGGGCCAGGCCGATGGGCAGTGCGGTCACCACCAAGTTGTCCTCGTAGCCGCCGCGCGAGGCGTCGTACGCACCCGTGCAGGTGATCAGTACGAGCCGGTGGTCGGTGGTCTGGTCGAACGCGCCGCTCCTCGTCGCGAGCGCGTCCCTCCGCACTGACACCACCGAGACGACCCGGTACGACGCCGTATGCCCGAACCCCTTCAGTACGACGACCTCACCGCGCCGTACGTCGAGCAACCGGGCGAAGAACCCGAGCCCCTCGGTCTTGGTGTCGACGTGTCCGGCCAGCACCACCGAACCGAACGGATCACCGGCCTGGGCGCCACCGTCCCACCAGCCGACCCGCTGCGCCTTGACCGGCACCTGGAGCTGACCGGAGACGGTAGTTGCCGGAAGCACCGATGCGCCGGCTCCCCCGGGCAGCACGACCTGCTGCGGGACGAAACGGATGCGTTGGCTCGGCGCCGGCGTACCGGTCCGATCCGGTGGCGCGGGCAGCGGTGCGGACTGTGATGCGGTCGGCCCGGCGGGTGACGGCGTACCGCCGAACTTGAAACTGACCGTAGTCGTGGGTAAAGGCGCCGCGCCGTCCGCCTTGGCCGAGCAGCCGGCCAAGGCGAGACAGCACAACGCCGTACCAGTCAGTCGCCGGTTCAGCGACGGACCACCTTCCGGCCCGTGACGACCGCCACCCCGAGCGCGGCGAGGAACACCACGATCCAGAGACCGGACTGGCCGGCGGGGCTCTGCGCCTGGTCGAGCCCCGCTGCCTGTCCGCCGGTTCCGGTGTTCACCTCGGCCGGCTTGGCCGATCCGGTGGCCGGGACCTTGATCGTGCCGAGCGCGACGGTCATGGTCTTCTGACTCGGAGCGCCGATCGCAAACACCCGGGTCAGGTACCCCGCCTGCACCGGCAGATCCAGCGGACCGAGAACGACCGGCGTTGTCGCACCGGTCGGCACGATGTCGACCTTGTACGTGCCCGCCGGAACGACCACGTCCAGGGATTCACCGTTCGCGACGTTCTGGAAAAGCACCTTTCCGTTCACCCGGATGTCAGCCGGCCCGACCGCCGCGTCGTGCGCGACCCGCAATCCGGCTTTGTCCTTCGGCACCGCGGTCAGCTTGTTCGCGTACGTCGTGATCAGCGGCGCCCCGGTCGGCGACACCGGCTGATGAATGACGACGTCCAGACTCGCGCCGGAACCCGCCGTGATCGCGCGCTGGACCACGACCTTCCCGTCCTGCTTGGCGACGATCGTCCGCTTGCCGGACGCGACCCCGAACGGTCCGACGAGCTTCCCACCGGCCACTCCGGTGGCGACCTGACGGCCGTCGATACTGATGTCCAGAGTGCGTCCGGGCAGGCCCTGGACGAAGTACAGGTTGGCGCCCGCGGCCGCGTCGGCGGGCACGGTGAGTAGTGCCGGTGCGGCCGCGACCAGCACCGCGAGCAGCAGCCCAAGGGCCCGCCGAATTACCGGACCGTGAATTCTCGAAACATTTTGATGCACCGCCCGGGATTGCCCGGACACGCTCCGTCTCCGCATTTTTTCTCCCCCTCGGAGTTCACCCGATATTATGAAACAAACGCCCGACCCCATGAATTGGGGCGTATCGTATGCGGAAGTCCGACCTGCTCACCAGAGGTAAGCTTTCTTCTTTCCGGCCAAGTCCGTTTTTGGGGGGCGGTGACTTCGTGTCAGGACGCGGACGCCCAGGGTTCCTCCCGGCCAGGGCATCGGGGGTGGAGGAGCCCCGGCGCATCCGAGCCCGATATCTGGTGACGGTCGCGCTGGTGCTGGGGTACAGCGCGACCGCCGCCTGCTCGGACGGGTCGCAGGCCCCGGCTGCCCCGAGCCCGGGCGTCAGCGGTTCCCTTCCGTCCGCGCCGGCGAGTCCACCGGTCGCCTCTCAGCCGGCGACCAACCAGACCAAGCCCGGGATCAAGCTCACTGCGGTACCGCTTCCCGATGGTTCGTTCGACGTCACCGAGAACCTGGTGTTGCCCGAGGCCACCGGCAGGCTGCCGTTGCAGCTACCGGCGTCCGGTAAGAACCTGCCCGGAATGATGGCCCCGACGACACCACGCGTGACCAACCTGAAGGTGGCCGCCAACGGCAGGTCGGTGCCGCTCGGGAACACCACGATCACCGGCGCCGGCTTCGTTCGGCTGCCCCCCGGCGCGACCAAGATCCAGCTGACCTACCGGCTGTCCGGCTCGACGGTGCGCGCCACCCCTTCGGGGTCGACCCGGGCCGGCGCGGCCATTAGTCCCCTCACCGCGAGCGTCGAGAGCACCCTGCCGACTGATCTCACGATCACCAGCGGCCTGCTGAACGTGGTCTGCCCGTTGCTGGACGAGCCCAGGTGCGCTGTCGGCGATCCGCCCCGGCTCACGGTCCGGCCCGCCATCCCGGCCGGCAAGGCCCTCGTCGTACTCCAGCTGAATCTGCCACGCTGACTCCATGAGTGATGAGCGGATCGCGCTGGGCACGGCGCGAGGGCGGTGGGTGCTGGCCGCCACCGCGCTGGGGTCGGGCATGGCATTCCTGGACGGGACCGTCGTCAACGTCGCGCTGCCGGCAATGGGCGAGGACCTGAACGCCGACATGGCCGGTCTGCAGTGGATCGTGAACGGCTACATGCTGATGCTGGCGTCGCTCGTGCTGCTCAGCGGTTCGCTCGGCGACCGGCTCGGGCGGCGGCGGACGTTCGTCGTCGGGGTGATCTGGTTCGCCGCGGCTTCCATCGTGTGTGCGATCGCGCCGAACCTCGAGGTGATGATCGCGGGCCGCGTCCTGCAAGGAATCGGTGCCGCGCTGCTGACTCCGGGCAGCCTGGCCATCTTGCAGACGACGTTCCAGCACTCCGATCGCGGCAAGGCCGTCGGTACCTGGTCCGGTCTCACCTCGGTGGCCGCGGCCGTCGGCCCGTTCGTCGGCGGCAGTCTGGTCGACCGCGGATCGTGGCAGCTGATCTTCCTGCTCAACGTGCCGCTCGCTCTGGTGACCGTTCTGGTCACGCTCCGGCACGTCCCGGAGACTCGCGACGAGGAGGCCGCCGGCAAGCTCGACATCAACGGCGCGATCCTCGCGACCCTCGGCCTGGCCGGCATCACGTACGGCCTGATCCGCGCGGGCGACCACGGTTTCGGCGACCCGATGGTGCTGACCAGCCTGGTGATCGGGGTCGTCGCCTTCGTGGCGTTCATCGAGGTGGAACGGCGCGGCGCGCACCCGATGCTGCCGTTGAGTATCTTCGCCAACCGCCGCTTCACCGGCGCGAACCTGGTCACCGTCGTCGTGTACGGCGCCCTCGGTACGGCGACGTTCCTCGTCGTCGTCTACCTGCAGACCGCGCTGCACTACTCCGCCCTCTGGGCCGGGGCGGCCCTGCTCCCGATGACCGTGCTGATGCTCGGCCTGTCCGGGTACGCCGGTGGCCTGGCGGACCGGATCGGCCCGCGCATCCCGATGACCGTCGGGCCGGTGCTGATGGCCGTCGGGTTCCTGTTGATGCTGCGGATCGACACCGACACGAGCTACTACAGCGCCGTGCTGCCCGCCGTCGTCGTACTCGGGCTCGGTCTGGTCGCGACCGTGGCGCCGCTGACCGCGACCGTACTGTCGTCGGTCGAGGACCACCATGCAGGGATCGCGTCCGGGGTGAACAACGCGGTCGCCCGGTCGGCGCAACTGATGGCGGTCGCGGCGATCCCGATGGCGGCCGGTATCACCGGCGACGCGTACCTCGATCCCGTTGCCTTCCACAACGGATTCGGGCACGCGTTGTGGATCTCCGCCGTCCTCTCGGCAGCCGGCGGCGTGATCGCGTGGGTGACCCTCGGCGATCGCGCCGAACCGCACAAGCGCCACCTCGTGCACCACCACACGCATTGCGCGCTGGAAGCCCCGCCGTACGCCGACAGTCGGACACCGAGCTGATTTGTCGACTTATCGCGCGAGGTACTGCTTGCGGCTGACGGGATCCAGGCGCTCGATGGCGTAGCGGAGCATGGTGCGCGGCATCCGGGTCGCGTACCGGTCCAGGAAGGCGCGCAGTTCGTCCTCGGAAACCCGCTTGCCCGCTTCCCGCAACATCCAGCCGGAGGCCTTGTGGACAAGGTCTTCCGGATCGTCGAGTACCTCGGCGGCCAGCTTGTAGGTGTCCGCGGTCTGCCCCTGGCCGATCAGGTACTGCGTGGCGACCAGCGCGATCCGGCGTTCCCAGAGCTCCTTGGAGCGGATCAGCGTGTAGAGGGGATCGCGCGGCTTGTCGATCAGGTACCCGCCGACGACCTGGGGAGCACTGCAGTCCACCAGATCCCAGTTGTTGATGTACGCCGTACTGCGGGAGTACAGCTCGTAGATCGCGGTCAGCTCGTGCGGGTTCGCCGTACGTGGCTTGAGACTGCGGGACGCGCGATCGGCCAGCAGGCAAAGGATTGCGAGACGATGCTCGTGCACCGGGCTGGTCAGGGCCTGCTCGAGCTCGGGCAGCGGGAGATCGGCGCGCAGGTACGGCTTGAGGATGCCGCGGATCGTCGAGAGCTTCACGCCGATCATCTGGTCGCCGTGGCCGTATCCGCCGGGCTGAAGCTGGAAGTACCGCGCGAGCACCTCCGCCACCGCGGGATCCGCGGCCGCGTCGATGTCGGCGATCAGGTCCTGCGTACTCACACCAGCATTCCTCCGGTCGCCCGGAGGTTCTGCCCGGTCATCCACCGGGCGTCGGGACCGGCGAGGAACGCGACCACGTCCGCGACCTCGGCGGGTTCGCCCATCCGGCCGAGCGCGGTGATGCCGACCAGGGCGTCCTGCACCGCCGGCGGATTGTGGTCGTGGAACATGTCGGTGTCGGTCGCTCCCGGGGACACCGTGTTGACGGTGATCGCGCGTGGGCCGTACTCGCGGGCGGCGATCTTCACGAACTGCTCGAGCGCTGCCTTGCTCGCGGCGTACAGCGAGATCCCGGGTCCCGGCATCACCGTGTTCAGGGTGGACAGCGCGATGATCCGGCCGCCGTCGGCGAGGACGCGGCCGGCGCGCTGGATCGCGAAGTACGGACCTTTGACGTTGGTCGCGAACAGTTCGTCGTAGTCCTCGACGGTGACGTCGGCGATCGGTTTCACCAACGCCTGCGCCGCGTTGCAGACGAAGACGTCCAGCGTCCCGGTCGGCTCGGCCGCGCGATCGAACAGTCCGTCGATCGCGGACAGGTCCGCCTGGTCCGCCCGTACGGCGATTGCCTCGCCGCCGGCCCGCTTCACCTCCGCGACCACCTCGGCCGCGGCCGCTTCGCTGCTCGCATACGTGAAAGTCACCACGGCGCCGTCCGCGGCCAACCGCCGTACGATCGCCGCACCGATGCCCCGTGAACCTCCGGTGACCAGCGCTGTCTTACCGTCGAGAACGCCCATACCGCCTTGTCTACCACCCTGCTAGGTCCGTCGTTTGTTTTACTCTGACAGCGCTTACAGCCCTGAGGTCACGCTCCGGCGTCCATCGACGGCAGACCCGTTGTGACGCCGCGCCCTGGGGCATACGGTGTGAGGACAGGGCAGTTCCATTTCCGCCAGGACCCGCGTTCGTGGCGCTACCCGGGGGAGATAACCCGCGTGACCAGCCACCAAGAGCCGCGGGACGGCGAGATGGTCAGGACGACCTTCGAGGCGGTCACCGAGGAGCTGGAACCAGGAGTACTGCTGGTCCGGATGTCCGGCGAGATCGACATCGCAAGCACCGATTTCGCCGCCGAGGCGATCCGCGCCGCGGTCGCGCCGCCGGCACGGCTGGTGCTCATCGACGTGTCCGCCGTCACGTTCTGCAGCTCGGCCGGCCTCGGCAACCTGGTCGAGGCCCGCAACCTGGCCGGGGAGCACAACATCACCCTGGCGCTGGTCGGCGTCGGCCGCCCGATCGACCGCCCGCTCAGCGTCACCGGCCTCGGCGGTCAGTTCCGCATCTACAGCACGGTCGCAGAGGCGCTCACCCAGCTCTGACCGCGGATACGGTAGCTTTCGGTGTCTCCGACGAAGGAAAGTCATGGGTGAGCTAGCCAAGATCGTGGTCGTCGTACCGACCTACAACGAGCGGGACAACCTGCCCGTGCTGGCCGGGCTGCTGTCCGACCTGAACCTGCCCGGCCTGGAGCTTCTCGTCGTCGACGACAACTCCCCCGACGGTACGGGCGACGTCGCCGACGAACTGGCGAAGGCCTCGCCGGAGAAGGTCGGCGTACTGCACCGGACCGCGAAGGACGGACTCGGCCGCGCGTACGTCGCCGGGATCACCCGCGCGCTCGACGAAGGCGCCGACATCGTCATCCAGATGGACGCGGACCTGTCGCACCCGGCCTCGGTCGTCCCGACCATGGTCGAGACGCTGCGGACCACGGAGGCCGGCGTCGTGATCGGCTCCCGGTACGTGCCGGGCGGCTCGGCCGCGGCCGAATGGGGCTGGCACCGGCGGGCGCTGTCCGCGTTCGCGAACTTCTACGTGAACGCCATCCTGCGGCTGCACGTGAAGGACGCCACCGCCGGGTTCAAGGCGTGGAAGGCCGACACCCTGCGCTGGATCGACGTGTCGTCGATCGAGAGCAACGGGTACTCGTTCCAGGTCGAGATGAACTACCGGACGGTCAAGCGCGGCCTGAAGATCGCCGAGGTCCCGATCCACTTCGAGGAACGCACCGAAGGCGTCTCCAAGATGTCACTGAAGGTCCAGCTCGAGTCGGCCCTGATGCCGTGGAAGCTCCTGTTCGGCCGCTCCTAGATCGACCGGGCCGCCGACGCGATCATCTGTTGGATCTCGGCACGCACCGTGCCGAGGTCCTGCACGTACGCCGCCCAGCAGACGCTGATGCTGACATCGTTGGTCTCCGGCACACCCCGCAGCCGCACACACTCGCCGGCCAGTGAGTACGTCACGTCGTCCTGACGAAGCCGGCCCGTGAAACCGATCGAGACCGCCTCGACGATGTTGCGGCTGGGGAGCGGCACTGCGCGGGCACGCCCGGCCTGGAACCCGTAGATCGACTGCTCGTCGGCGAACGCCTTCGCGGCCGGCAGCATCAACGGCAGTGACGGCATCGGTCGCGGCGACAACGAGAACGCTGCGTCCGCGCCGCGGTCCCACGACGTCACCTCGAGACCGTTCGTGAACGAGTGGACAGTCGTCCACCCGTCCGCGACCTCGACGAAGACGCCTTGACCGAGCGGCGTACCGCGGTCGACGTCGGGCTCTCGGCGCGGGTTGCGCGACGGCGTCACCGACGGCGCCGGCTCGCTCGCTGTCGCCTTGTGCCTTGTCGGCTTGGGAGTCGTCTGTTCGGCGGATGCTGCTCGGGTGGGCTCCTTTGTCAGCTGCCCGGCGAGGATGAAGACGCCGACCAGCAGTACGGCGAGGGCAGCCGTCAAGAGCGCGATCGCACGACCGCTCGCAGGGTTCTGCTGCGGCATCAGATCGAACGCGCGACGGAGGCGAGCATGCGGGCTCCGTCCCTGAAGACCGGCTTCTGCGCGTCCTTCCGGGCCGCGATGCACAGCGTGACCGTCACATTGTGGATCGACTCGACGCCGGTCATCGTCGTACACCTGGCGACGAGCGAGAACACGGCACCGTCCGGCGAGGTGTAGCGGCCCGAGTAGGTCATCTCGGCCTGGGCGCCGATGTTCGAGTTCGCCGGGCTGACCGTCCGTACGGGCCCCTGTTTGGCGGCCTTCAGTTTGTCGGCCTTGATCAGCGCCTGCGCAACCGCGACAACCGCGGTCCGCGGGGAGATACCGGCCGGGCTGACCACGACCATGGCGGCACCGGCCCTGGTCGTGGCGCCGAGCGTGACGGAGTACGTCGTCGAGCGGCTCTTACGCCAGCCCGCGGCGGGGTTCACGTACACGTCGTCGTACACGGCGATGCCCTGGTCGACGTCCTTCAGGGTCCGGCGCCGCTCGGCAGGCGTGGGCTTGGAGGTGTTGGACGGGGTCGGCGTGTTCGACGGGGTTACCGACGGGGGCTCGGTGGACGGGCTGGCGGTTGGGGTCTCCACCGCGTCGGTGAAGGTGGCCGTCGGGACCGGGGCACCGCCGTCGGCCGTGTCGTCGCCGCGGGTCGTCAGCAGCACGACTGCACCAGCGACAAGCGCGACGACCACACCGACAGCGCTGACTAGCAGCCAGGGGCCCCTCGGACGCTTGCCAGGCGGCTGCTGGCCGCCTGAGTACGGGCCCTGAGGCGGCTGACCGCCGTACTGGGGCGGTTGACTGCCGTACTGCGGTGGCTGATTGCCGTACTGGGGTGGCTGGCCGCCGTATTGCGGTGGTTGGTTGCCGTACTGGGACGGCGGTTGGCCGTACTGCGGCAACGGAGCGGTGTGTTGGGACGGTGCGCCGTACGGCTGGGACGGCGTACCGGGCGGTGGCGGCGGGGCGCCGTACGGCCCGGTCGGGCGGTGGTCGGGGTTCCAGGCAGGCGGTTGCTGATCGCTCACGGCGGGAGCCTCACTAGATCGTTCAAAAGAGTAGGCGGTCCGGTCCCCGAAACCGGCCGCCCGAGGCTACCTCACCAATCCGCGATCGGCCTACGGTCAGCCGTACCCGAGTTCGTGCAGCCGGGCGTCGTCGATGCCGAAGTGGTGCGCGATCTCGTGCACGACCGTGATGTTCACCTCATCGACGACGTCGTCGACGGTCTCGCAGATCGCGAGCGTCGGGCTGCGATAGATCGTGATCCGGTCCGGCAGTACGCCGCCGTAGTCGTGCCCGCGCTCGGTCAACGGAATGCCCTCGTAGATCCCGAGCAGATCCGGATCGCTCGCCGGCGGCTCGTCCTCCACAAACACCGCCACGTTGTCGATCAGCGCCGCCAACTCCTCCGGCACCTCGTCCAGCGCCTGCGCCACGAGCCCCTCGAAGTCGCCCCGACTCATCTCGATCACCCGGCCAGTATCCCGTTTTGGAAGCTGGCGCGGTCTCCTCTATGCTTACGGCTGTCCCTGGAGCTTCGGCTCCCGCGGGTCCGAGTCCCCATCGTCTAGTGGCCTAGGACGCTGCCCTTTCAAGGCGGTAACGCGGGTTCGAATCCCGTTGGGGATACGGTCGAAAGACCGGTGCAAGAAGTACCTCGAAGATGCTGTAAGATCATCGAGTCATTTGGCCCAGTGGCGCAGTTGGTTAGCGTGCCGCCCTGTCACGGCGGAGGTCGCGGGTTCGAGTCCCGTCTGGGTCGCCAGGAGAAGGCGGCGGTGTCCACAACACCGCCGCCGAACTTTCTCCCCGGTCAGGTAGCTCAGCTGGTAGAGCGTCCGCCTGAAAAGCGGAAGGTCGGCGGTTCGAGACCGCCCCTGACCACCACCACCCTCTCCGCTCAACCGGGGAGGGATTTTTCTTTCCCACGCACGCGGCTGCGCGCTTATCGCGCGCCTCGACGGCCAACGCCAGCCGCCTCTCGCAACGTAAGAGTGCTCAGGGCAACTGGGACCAGCCCGATCTGGCACGGACTGACCGTCCTGGCGTCCGACTTCCCGCCAAGCATTCGCCAGGAGCTCCGGGCAAGCCGGTGGGGTGTGGATAACTTGAGACGTGGAAGGGCTGCTCAGAGTAATCTGGGTGCCATGACTGCTCAGCCGATGCAGAGCTCGCCGGATGACCCCAGCGAGATCCTCCGCCTATTGCCGGCGAAGTGGCATGAGCAGTTCCTTAGCGAGTACCACGGAGCCCTAGACGCTGCCCACGAGGTGTGGCGCTTTCAGCAGTTGCGCGATGTGTTGCATCTCTGGCGCCTGCGAGCAGTTGCGTACTCCGATCCGGGCTTCGATCAGGCACTGCAAGCGGCCCGCGAGGATCGAGCTGACGAGTTCGTGCCGGCCGAGCAGGCGATACCGGGCTGGTCAGATCGGCAGTGAGCTACCGCGTGGAGTTTCACGCGTCTGCATTGGCCCAGCTGCAAGGACTACCTCCATCAGCATTCGACGCTTTGGTCGAACGCGTCAGCAAGCTGGTCGGTGCGCCGTGGGAGACCCAAACCCTCGATCGAGATGAGCCGAGCTTTCGGCAATGCACCTTCGGTGACCTCGGCCTGCTGTCCTTCCAGGTCGACGACGATCGCGAGCAGATCCGGATCTTCGACGTGACCTGGGTCGGCTGAGCTACGACTCGTCCACCGTCAGTCCTCACAGGTGGGCCTGCGGTGGGTAAGAGTGCGATGGCTCGTGCCCTCGCGGAAGGTCGCCCGAGATGCTACGAATCGCACCGAAGACGTGCTGAGCCACCCGAAGTGACACTGGTAGCGACCGCTACAGGGACCGCAACGGCCAACGTCAGCAACCGACCGGACCCGACGGATCGACTCACTGGGCAACGGTTCTCGTTAGCAGCCTGAGGGCGCCTGTCGAGCTGAAAGTGGAAGGTCGGCGGTTCGAGACCGCCCCTGACCACCACCACCCTCTCCGCTCAACCGGGGAGGGATTTTTCTTTTTCCACGCGTGCTACGCATTCACCTCTGACGACGCGACTGTGCTCACGGCAACTGCCGAACTCGCCTGTCCTGGTTACGGATACTGCGATGTAGGCTGACCGCCGCTTGCTGCGTGCAGCACGATCGATCAGGGGTTCTGGGGGACAGGAAATGCCGACTCACGAGTGGACCGATGGATACGGCTCGCCTCGGCGCACCTGGCGGAGGGTTCAGATCATCATCGGCTTGGGTGTGCTGGCGTGCCTGAGTGTCTTCGCCGTGCGCTACATGACAGGTACGCCAGGTGAAGGTACTCCGGTCCTCGACGCGACGAGCTACAAGACCAACGTCGACTGCCAGGTGAACACAGTCGGATCGCAGGGCACGGTCACGATCAACGGCACGATCACCGGCGACGCGTCGAGCTACGGAGTGACCGTCGACGTCCTTGATGCAGCCTCCCAGCAGAGGATCGGCGGTCAGACCTTCGAGGTCCGCGACACGACCACCTTCGGGGGAACCACCCCGGCGCAAGCTCCCATCGGACCGGCAGGCATCGAATGCAAGATCACCAAGGTCGGACCAGCACAGTGAGGTCTACCCAACCTCGTGTTCGAAGCGTGCGGCCAGCTCTGACGCTGGGCACTGTGCTGCCAGACCCGCGTCCAGTGCCCACGAAAGCGCACGCTCGCCGGCGGCCAGACCAGTCGGTACGCACAGCCGGTCTGGGGAGGATTATGTGCCCGATTTGGCACAAAATCCTCCCCAAGTCCGGCTGTAGTACTAGGGCTTGATGCGGGCGGTTTCGTAGGCCCAGATGGCGATCTCGACGCGGTTTCGGGCGCCTATCTTGGCCATGACGCTGGTCAGGTGGGTCTTTACGGTGCTGAGGCTGATGTGCAGCTCCACAGCGATCTCGGCGTTGGTGCGGCCGGTGGCTGCGGCGATCAGGACCTGTTCTTCGCGAGCGGTGAGTGGATCGACGGGTTGGACCGGTGTGCGGCCGGTCGGTGGTTCGGAGAATGCGGACAGCAGTCGTGCGGTGATCTTCGGCGCGATCAGTGCGTCGCCGTTGGCGGCGGCGTGGATTGCCTGGACCAGGAGGTCGGGGCCGGCGTCCTTGAGGAGGAATCCACGCGCGCCTGCCTTCAAAGCGCCGTACACATATTCGTCGAGATCGAAGGTCGTGATCACCACGATCGGCAGTGGGTCCACGACGCCGGGTCCGGCTAGTTCGCGGGTTGCCGCGATCCCGTCCAGTCCGGGCATCCTGATGTCGAGCAGGCACACGTCGGGCCGCAGCCGGCGGGCGAACTCCACTGCTTCCAGACCGTCGGCCGCCTGACCGACCACCTCGATACCGGGCTGGGCGTCGAGGATCATCGCGAGTCCGGTCCGGACGAGATCTTGGTCGTCGGCGACGAGCACCCGGATCGTCATCGGCCGCCCGCCGTTCGGGGAAGCACCACGTCAACAGACCAGCCCCGGTCCGAACCGGGCCCCGCGGCGAACGTGCCGCCGAGCAGCGTCGCGCGCTCGGTCATCCCCACCAGCCCATAACCTCCCGGGTTCCTCGAGGTCGCTTCCCCGTTGTCGCGGACAGTCAGCCGGACAGAGTCGTCGTACGACGTCAGCCGGACGTCGATGCGCGTTGCCTGCCGGGCATGCCGTACGGCGTTCGTGATCGACTCCTGCGCGATGCGATAGATCGCTGCGCCGACCGCTGGTCCGAGGTCGTCGAGGTCGCCCGACACCTCGACCTCGACCCGCGGACGGTCCCCGACGCTGCGGGCGAGCCGCTCCAGGTCGGCCACTCCCGGCTGTGGGGCGAGCGCCGCCGTACCGTCATCGCGCAGTACGCCGACCATCGACCGCATCTCGGCCAGGGTCCGCGTGCCCTCTGCCTCGATGATGGCGAGCGCATCGACCGCGGCTTCCGGGCGGGTGGCGGCGACGGCTCGGCCGGCCTGGGCCCGGATGACGATCGCCGAGACGTGATGAGCGACCGTGTCGTGCAACTCCCGGGCCAACAGCTCGCGCTCCCGGAGCCGTACCTGCCCCAGCTCACGGTTCCGGGCGGTCCACAGATAGCGGACTGCGAGTCCGACTGTCGCGGGGAAGAGCAGGAACATGCTGCCGGCCGCGGCCTCGCCGTACCCGGGGAAGTCACTGGCGAGTCCCAGCACCAGCGCCACGAGGATGAACGCCAGCCCGATGAGGATCTCGCGGCCGGATCCCCAGCGGACGAGTGAGTACGGCAGCAACACCACACAGATCATCATGTAGAGGCCGAAGGTCGCGTCCCCGCTGATCAGGGCCACGACGTTGACCACGATCAGTACGCCGAACACGGCGGCCACCACGCCCAACGGGTGGGTACGACGCCACAGCAGAGCGCACACGGTCACCGCAGCGACCACGAGCGCGGCGGGCCTCCAGACGACGTCCTCACGGAGTACGCCTTCGAGAACGGCCGCCGTCAGCAGGCCGGCGACGAGCACCCAGTCGCGCCACACCCGCCCGGGTGCGTCGGGTGCTCGCGGCTCGGCCAGTAGCGAGCGGACGGCGTTTCTCAACATGACCACAGCGTAGGGACTCCGGGCGCCGATCGGATCGGCTCAAAGTACGGGACACGACCCAGCTGTTCGGCCGAGGGAAGTCCGGCTCATCGCCCGAGGTGCGGGCCGGCCCGTCGGCCACACGATGAGTCCAACTCTGGCTGAAGGGGATCCACGATGAGGTCGAATCTGTACAGACTGGGCCGGTACGCCGCACGTCGGCCCTGGGTGGTGATCGGGGCGTGGCTGGTGGTCGCAGCGCTCGTGATCGCCGCATCCGGCGCCTTCGGGAAGAAGCTCGAGGAGTCGTTCGGAGCGCCTGGCGTGGACTCGCAGTACGCGACCGACCTGCTGTCGGCCGCGGGAGCGGATCAAGCCGGGCTGACCGCGAAGGTGGTCGTGACTCCGCTCGATAAGAGCGCGACACTCACCTCGCCCGAGCTGCAGGCCGCGCTGACGCAGGTCCGGTCGACCGCGGCTTCGCTGCCGCACGTGCTGGCAGCCGGCGATCCCGTCATCTCGCCTGACGGCCGCGTCGGGCTGATCCGGCTGCAGTACCCGGTGCTGGACAAGCTGGAGCCGAGCGACCTCAAGCAGCTCAAGACCCTGACGGCGGTTGACTCAC
Source organism: Kribbella soli (assembly GCF_004331345.1). Classification (GTDB taxonomy): domain Bacteria; phylum Actinomycetota; class Actinomycetes; order Propionibacteriales; family Kribbellaceae; genus Kribbella; species Kribbella soli. The sequence goes on from NZ_SJJZ01000004.1 coordinate 976,043, forward strand.
CGCTGCGGATCGAGCTGGGCGGGGATCTGTTCTACGCGTTCGAGGAAGCCCAGGCCGGTCTCGGCGAGGCGGTGGGGCTGATCGCTGCGATGGTCATCCTGCTGCTCGCGTTCGGATCGATCATCGCGATGGGACTTCCGATCGGGATGGCCTTGTTCGGCCTCGCGCTGGCGATCAGCTCGCTGTCCTTGGTCACGTACCTCATCGACCTGCCCAGTTGGGCGCCCGTGCTCGGCAGCATGATCGGGCTCGGCGTGGGCATCGACTACGCGCTGATCATCGTTACCCGGCATCGCGAGTACCTGGCCCGCGGGATGACGGTAGAGGAGTCCGTCGGGCGGGCGGTCGCCACGGCTGGACAGGCGGTGCTGTTCGCCGGTGGCACGGTAGTGATTGCGATCCTCGGGCTGGTGGTGGCCGGCGTACCGTTCATGACCGCCGGCGGGATTGCCATCTCATTGATCGTGCTGACCATGGTGCTCGCTTCGATCACTTTGCTGCCCGCCTTCCTGGGTCTGGCCGGGCACTGGATCAACCGCCTTCGGGTACGGCGGGTGAAGTCGTCTCCAGGTGCTGGCTGGCAGCGGTGGGCGGGGCATGTGTCCAAGCACGCCGCGGCGTACGCCGTCAGCGCCACAATCCTGCTGTTGGCGCTGGCCGCACCCGTACTCGCACTCCGCGTCGGTACGCCGGATGACGGCGCGCTTCCCGTGCAACGCACCGAGCGTCGTGCCTACGAACTGGTTGCCGCGGGATTCGGTGCCGGCAGCAACGGTCCGCTGGTGATCGCCATCGACATCTCTCGAGACCCGGCCGTCGTACAGCCCTTGTTCAACGCCGTCCGCGCCGATCGGGGCATCGCGTCGGTCGCACCTCCTACGGTCAATACCGCGGCCGGAGTCGCGTCGTTGATCGCCGTACCGACGACGGGACCGCAGGACGCCGCGACGATGACGACAGTCAAACGGCTACGCGAGGAGGTCTTCCCCTCGGTACTGCGGGACAGTCCGGCGAAGGCTCATGTCGGTGGTCAGACGGCGACCCTCGCGGATGTGGGGGCGAAGGTCAACGATCGGCTGCCGTGGTTCATCGGCGCGGTGATCCTGTTGTCCGTCGTACTTCTCACCGTGGTCTTCCGGTCGGTCGTCGTACCACTGAAGGCCGCGTTGATGAACCTGCTCAGCATCGGCGCGTCCTTCGGCGTCATGGTGATGATCTTCCAGTGGGGCTGGGCCGCGGACCTGATCGGGCTGGAGTCCACCATTCCGATCCTCCCGTTCATCCCGATGTTCATGTTCGCCGTGGTGTTCGGGCTCTCGATGGACTACGAGGTCTTCCTGCTCAGCCGGATCCGCGAGGAGTACGTCAGGACCGGCGACAACACCGCCTCGACCATCCACGGCATCACCACCACCGGCCGCGTGATCACCTCGGCAGCGTTGATCATGATCGCGGTCTTCGTCAGTTTCTCCCTCGCCGACGACCCAACAGCCAAGATGTTCGGCCTGGGCCTGGCCACCGCGGTCCTCGTCGACGCGACGATCGTCCGACTGATCCTCGTACCGGCCCTGATGAAACTTCTGGGCGACGCAAACTGGTGGACGCCGGCCTGGTTCAACCGGCGACCGCCCGTAGTCGCTATCTCTGAGCGTGAATCGGTCAGTGTTTCCGAGTAAAGCGGTCAGTGGCCTGTTGCGCCGTCGATGGTCTCTCGGATGATGTCGGCGTGGCCGTTGTGGCGGGCGGTTTCCTGGATCATGTGGAGCAGGATCGCCCGCAGGTTGGCCTGCGCTCCCGACGGCGTTGTGGCCACGTCGTCGAGGTCGCCGGCGGCCACGACGGCCCGGGCTCGCTCGCAGGTCCGTAGGTATTGCCCGACCACGACGTCGGCCGTCTCATCGGGACCGATGCGAAAGTCCGCATCTGCGTCACCGTCGGTCGAGAACAGATCTGGCTCGGGCAACCCTCCGTAGATCTTGAGGAACCAGCCATGCTCCGTTTCGGCCAGGTGTTTCACCAACCCCAGCAGGCTGAGTCCAGACGCCGTCATCGGCCGGCGCAGCGGCTCGCCTTCGAGTCCTTCCAGCTTTTGCAGCAGGGTGGCGCGATGGAAGTCGAGTTGCTGTGTCAGCGCGTCGCGCTCGTCAGCCAGACGATTCGGCGTGGCCCGCTCCACGGGCGATCTAAACACCATGCGTCGACAATACGATCGACGTACGCACCTGCCGTCCGATCGGAGACCACATCACCCAAGAGGTCTACTTGAGGTGCGGGTAGACGGTGAGTCTGGCGCCTGTGCCGGCGCTGATGATGGCTCGGTCTCCGAGGGGTTCGGTGAGGGTGACGGTGGCTGGAGTGCTGAGGCCTACGTCTACGCAGCCGCCTCGCACTGGGCTGTGGCTTCCGCCGATGATCACCATGTCCTCCAACTCCAGGACGTGGGCTTGCAGGTCGGGGTCACATTTCCCGTGGTGAAGGTTGAAGGTGAGCGTGTTGTCGTCCGCCTGGGTGAGCCTCCCGATCGGGAGGAGGTTGCGGTCCAGCGGGGCGAGGCCCGGCAGTGGGGCGGGATCGACCAGGGGCTTGAGTACGGCTGAGGAAACGGCCAAGGCGACGATCGGTCTCGACAAGCCCTTCACGGTGAAGGACCACGCAGGCACGGTCGCGCGGCCGGCGCTCGTGTCCACGTCGGCTGTTTTCAAGGAGGCGCCGGTGATCGTGAGTTTGCACTTCGCTGCCGGTACTGCCATGTGTCCGCAGTTGTCGTACGTCTCTCCGATCCCTTCAGTCAGCGCAGTCCGGGGATCGAGGACGTTCACCGAGACGCTCGATCCGCCGCCGAAATCGATGCTGGTGGTGCCAGCTGATCCGAGTCGTACGCCCGGCGCGAAGGTGACGTACCCGGCCCCCCACGCAACTTTCTGCACGGTCGTGTCGAAGCCCAGGCCAGGCGTTCGGGACGAGTACAGGAAGATCCCTTCCGGAGGCTTCGGGATCCCCGCGGCCCGGACGGCTTTCTCGACAGCGCGTGCCCGATCGAGAAACGCCGGAATCGCGGGACCTGGCGGGATCGGCGTCGGAACCGCATCATGCGCCGTCGCCGGCTGGGCGGAGGGCGTGGGGCTGCTTGCGGTAGGGGTTGACGCTGCCTCGTTCCCACACGCCGGCAGAGTCAGGGCGACGAGTACAGCGGCAGGAATCAAGTACGAGGGCCTCATACCTAGATGACGCGCTGAGCATGGCAATTCGTTGCGGCTGTCAGGGGCGGAGAGGGCCTACTAGTAGGCGAGTTACGAGCGCAGCTAGGAGTAGAGCCACCAGGCCGGTCAGGGCTGTTAGGGAGAGGACGCAGGCGGCGGTTCTGGCGATCGTCAGGGAACGGGTGGTTTTGGTGAAGCCGTCGGAGAGGATGGCGACTGCGGCCAGCGTGGTGAAGGCTGCGGCAGCGGTGGCCAGGACGATGTAGTGGTGGCCGCCGAGGGTTGCGGTGGCGGTGAACTTGGAGGCGTGGTCCAGCCACTCGCCCAGCGTGTACATCCAGATCACCGTGGCCAAGTCGGCAGCCATCAGGAACCAGAGGACGATCGCAGCGCGGACGTCGGCACGTTTGCGGACCACTGCGCGGTCTGAGGTGCGTGAGAGCAGTGCCGGCACCAGATAGCGCCTCGTACTACGAGTCCGGCCGCGGGTCGGGCCGCGGCCGGCGCGGGGAGTGGTGCGGGTACGGCGGTTGTTGCCGGGGCGGGTGCGGCGGCTGGTGGCTCGAGAGACGACGGTCATGGCTCGCTCCTCGGGAGGTCGATCGGTCGCGTGTTCCATTACGCGATGACCTGCACACAGAGCGCGAACATCGATGCCGCGACGGCACCACCTGGTCAGTGGTCGTCGTACGCGGCGGCCAACTCGGCCACCAAGGGACCGCCGGCCGCCGCCGTGGTGCTGAACCACGGGTGGTTGCTGCTGCCGTTGACGAGGTCAGAGATGTCTGAGCGAGCAGGACCGCCGTGGAAGAGCGGTCCGGTGGTGGGAGCGAGTGCATCGAGGAGGCGAACGAGCCCGCGGTTGCGGGCACGCAGGCTGCGCGACAGCCGCGACTCCGCCGCCGCATGTCGCCACTCGCTCAGAACGAGCTGTGCGCGCCGCTGACGCAGCAGGTCGGTGTCGGAGGTGGCCGGCTCCGCACTGTCAGCGTCGAAGACATCCGCGCGCAGGTCCTCTACCGACGCCCCGCGAAGCGGCACAACCTCAGTGAACACAGGCGTTCCGGCCGCGCTCGTGTGTAGCGTCAGCAGCGTCGGCACCTGAGCCTCACCGGAGCGACGGTCGACGAGGCGCACCATCAGCCGATCGGCAACGACGGGCGACGGCTGCGGCGCGAAAGCGGGCACGACCACGCGCACCGCCGTACCTTGTGGGGCTGGGATCAGTTGTACGTCGCTACCGACGATGCGGGCACGTACTTGTCGCGGGTCAACCCCACTCGTCGATCTTGCCAGCGTCGGAAGTGTCCCGACAACCGGCGCCACCGACATCGAAGGCGCCCGAGAGACGCGCTCCCACGCGGTCTGTACCGCTGCCAGCACCGCGTCCGGCCCGTCGACCTCACGAGCCAACGAGGCATACCCGCCGGCCAGTCGGGACAGCCCTGAAAAGAGGGCCCTAGGCAACGACGCCCCGGCGATCCCGTTCAGATAGGTGCTGACCTCGTCAGCCGACCGGCGAGCGAGGACAACGGCACGATCGACAAAGGTACGCCGGAGCGCACCCGACCGAAGCGACGTCGCAGCACGGGCGCGGACGATCGCGCGTTCCGCATCCAGCAGCCCCTGGTTCAAAGGCAGCTGCAACCACCAGTCCAACGCATCGATGACCGCGAGCCGCCGCCAGACCGTGGCCGGCGCGACCTCGAGCGGTACGCCGGCCTCCGCATCACCCGACGCGAGCAGACCGGTCACCTCCCGTACCGCGGCCGGCCCGAGCAGCGCCTCGAGCAGATCCCGGTCCGCCGCGGCCCAGCGCCGTACGTCGGCCGCGTACCAGCGCGACGGGTCGGCGAGATCGATCTCGACACTGACCCCAGGCGCCAGTTCCGTCGTCCGTACCAGGTCGGCCGGCGTCGATCTCGTGAGCCGTACGTCGGGGCGCCCGACGATCCCCGGGGCAGTCCGGAGGGTCAACATCAGGTCGAACCCTCCTTCACGCGCGGCCGGTCGGCGCCCGCCATCGTTGTCGAAGTCAACGATCTCGAACAGCGCACCATCGGATGGAGACGATCTCCAAAGGTTATGACCCAAGTTCCGCCTGGTAAAGGCCAGGTAAAGAGAGCACCGATCAGGCGGCCTGCGCCAGCATCCAGGCCATCCGCGCACCGGTACGTGCCGGGCAGCTCGCCGGCGCGGGCGAATCGGTCCACGGCGGCTCCGGCCGGTCCGCCAGCTCCAGCAGGGCCAAGCGGCGTAGACCGTGGTACCCGCCGGCTCGACCCCAGACCGTCTTCGTCATCGTGCCCGCCCTCGGCAGCGGTAGCTGCCGTAGGTCGGTCGCGCTGCGCAAGAACCCTTCCCGGCGCCGATCACGCAGCTCGCAGAGCTGCTGCCCGACGAGCGGGCGGCCCTCGTCGGTCGTCAGCTCGGTCAGGCTGGTGTCGAGATCGAGCTCCAGCCAGGACAAGTACTCGACGAACGCGAGCACCAGAATGTGGCGGTCCTGAGGCATCCCACTCGGCCGGTCCGCGGCCAGGCTACGGAGGTTGCTGAGTTCGCTCTGTTCCCGCCAGATCAACCGGATCGTCCGGAACGCCGGGCCCGCATGCTCCGGCGGAAGCGCCAGCCGTACGACGTCGGTGGTCACCACCGGTACTCCTGGCTGGCGACGAGCAATGCCGGCCGCCGCGACCCCCAGCGTCTCCCAGGCCCGCCCGTGCTCACCAGCCGCACGGAACGCCATCGCACGCGCCACGGTCCGCAGATTCGCCCCGACATACGCGTCCGCGACCCGGCCAGCACCGAGCACCCGCAGGGCGGTTCGCCAGTTCCCCGACTCCAATGCGCCGATCGCCTCGAGATCGCCTGCCGCGATCGTCGGTGAGGCTGATGATCTGCGCATGGGCACCTGCTCAGGTTGGTACGAACACCCCGTCCGGATCCTTGAATTTCCCCTATCTCCGCGCGTCGCGTGGTTTCAGTTGGCTTCAGGTCGACTTCAGTATTACGGTAGATCCACGGTGTAACTGCGGTCAATCGCCAGTTTGTCAGGAGCAATGGCGATCCAAGCCGTATAAGAGAGCCCCTTCCCCAGGACAGCAGGACGGCCGGGTGACCCCCGGCGGTGCGCAGTACAGCGGGCTCGGTGAAGTCGGGTAGAGCGGGGTGTAGGATCAGCCGATCCGCCGCACCCGCAAGTTGGTCGACCATTTACGGGAGTGAGAGTGGCCCCCCCTCCAGAGGCCGTACGACTCGCCAGGCGTCTCCGGGACCTGCGTGAGTCCGAGCAACTTACGCAGAAGGACCTGTCGCAGGCACTCAGCGCGGACACCCGTGTCGCGGTGGCAACGATCAGCTCATGGGAGTCGCAGTCCAATCCGAAACTCCCCCCGGAGGAGCGGCTGCGGACGTACGCCTTGTTCTTCGCGATGTCCCCGACCCTCGGGCGGCTGCCGCGCGAGCAGGACCTGAGCACCGCCGAACGCGAGCGGTTCAACGCTCTGCACCGGGAACTGAGCTCGCTGCGCGAAGCTGTCCGCCAGCAGCAGACCGGCTCGCCGTCGTCGAGCAGTTCGTACACCTTCGACTTCGAGTCCGGGCGGATCACACTGATCTGCCCTGAGGTCCCCGCGGTGGGGCGCTCCTCACTCGCGGACGAGAACAACCCGAACCACACCAAGCTCTATAGGTATGCCGACCTCGACGCACTGATCGAGATGTGGGGTCACGTACGCGCGTCCAACCCGGAACTGCGCGTACGGCACCGCCTGCCGGCGGAGGTGAGCGCGGACCACCTGTCCGGCCATCTCATCCTGATCGGCGGCATCGCCTGGAACCGGGTCACCGGCAGGCTGCTGCGGGTTCTCGACAACCTGCCGATCCGGCAGATGGCGGTGCCGGACCTCGCCGACGGCGAGATCTTCCGCTCCCGCGACGGTCAGGAGTATCGGCCGGTCTGGGAGGACAGCAAGGAAGCTGTCCCCGAGGACGAGGCCCCGTCGCAGGAAGAGCTCGAGGCAGTCCAGGCCCAGGACGCGTGGCGCGACGAAACTCCCCGTGAGCTCGTCGAGGACGTCGCCCTGTTGGCCCGGCTGCCCAATCCTTTCAACCACAGCCGTACCATCACGATCTGCAACGGAGTCTACAGTCGCGGCGTCCTCGGCGCCGTCCGGACGCTGACCGACGACGCCGTGCGCGAGCGCAACGAGGCGTATCTGGCCGAAAGATTCCCCGGCGGAATCTTCGGCCTGTTGATGCGCGTCCCGGTGATCAACGGCGAGGCCGTCACCCCGGACCTGGAGATCGACGACAACCGGCTCTTCGAATGGTCCCAGGAGGACGAGGACGCATGAGCCGTCGAACCAGACAAATCAAGGCATCGCACGCGGGCCTGCTCTTCGACGGCTCCGCGCCGGTAGCAGCCACCGCGAACACGCGCTTGGACGCGATCGTCGTCCCGGCCGCGCGGCCGGCGTCGGAGCTGCAGACCGTGATCAACCTGGCCGCCGAACTGGACGTGCCGCTGGTCGTTCTCTGCAGCCGCAGTACACAGCTCGGACAGGTCGTCCGACGCGTGAAGGACACGTTCCGCGCCCAGGCCCTGGTGATCGAGGTGCCAGAGGACTACCGGCCGCCGTGCCCGGCTCCGAAGACATCCGCGGAGAAGTTCCAGCAGGCCTCGGCCGGCCGGTCCAGCGACCTCAGCGTGAAGCGCAACATCGGCCTGCTGCTCGGTCGGCTGCTCGGGTGGAACAAGATCCTCTTCGTCGACGACGACATCCGGGCGCTCAAGGCAAGAGACGTCAGGCGCCTGACCGGGTACCTCGACCGGCACCCGGTCGCATCGATGGTCAGCTCGGACTTCCCGGACAACTCGGTGGTCTGCCATGCCCGGCGCAAGGTCCGGCCCCAGGACGTGTTCGTCAGCGGCGCCGTACTCGGCGTCGATCTGCAACGCCCCGAGCTGTCCTTCTTCGCCGACATCTACAACGAAGACTGGTTCTTCTTCGCCCGGCACGCAGCGCGGCGGGCCATCCCGAAGATCGGCGAGGTCCGGCAGTTGGAGTACGACCCGTTCGCCGATCCGCAACGGGCAGCCCGGGAAGAGTTCGGCGACCTGCTGGCCGAGGGGCTGTACGCCGCGTTCGAGGGCCAGTCGGGTGCGACGTTCGAGGAGCAGCTGCGGATCGCCATGCAGCCGGGCTATTGGGACTACTTCAAGGGCGTCCGGCTCAAGACGATCACGGAGACGCTCGCCGACATCAAGGCGGCGAAGTCGTCGCTCGGCGACACCGAGTACCGACGCATCGAGAAGTCGCTGGAGACCGCGAAGGACTGGGCCTTGAGCATCTCCTCGGAGCTGTGTGTGGAGTTCGTCAAGAGCTGGCAGGAAGACGAGGAACTCTGGCAGAAGATGCTCAGCAACCTTCCGTCGAGGCTGACCAAGCAGGACGCGCTGGCTCAACTGAAGCTGCCGAGATGGATCTCCTGTGGCTACGGTCTACCGACCGAATCGGAGACGAATCTCGCGTCGGCCGGAGCTGTCTGCTAGGAGTTGACGTTCTCCGGTCGCGTAGAAGCCGAGGCGGTCGTAGACCTCGCGGGCGGTTGTGTTGGTGTCCAGGACCCAGACTCGCCACTCGGTGACTTGGGGTTCTGCTGCTGCCAGTTGGCCGAGGAGGGCTCGGAGTACGCCGTTGCGGCGGTACCGCGGGTCGACCCAGACCGACTCGATGTGGCGTTCGTACGTCGGGCGGGCGGCGACGCGGACGGAGCTTGCCAAGCCGATGATCCGGGTCTCGTCCCGGGCCACCGCCCACTGCATGCGGGTGAAACGTTCGCGCCAGCCGTCCTCACCGACGGTCACCTCGTCCTCGTAGTCGGCGATGTACGCCGACGGCGAGTCCTTCAGGGCCCGGAGACGGACGTCCCGGGCGATCGGCCAGTCGTCGGCACCGAGCATGGCGAGTTCCAAGGTCCCGGACCCCTTCGGGAGATGGCAACAAGGCATCCATACCAGTGTCGCCGTTTCCCCCCATCATCAAACCGCAGAGCACCAAACCGGCTCGCCGACAATGTCACATCCAGTGACCGGTTTCAGCGGCAGATTGCCTGGTCGACGAACGCGTCGACGGACTTGTCCGGGTTGTCCGGGAGGTGCGGAGTCACGGCGACGGTGACCTGCCGCCGGGCGTCTTCCGTGGAGAACGAGTAGGCCTGGTACGCGAGCGCGTCGCCGTCGTTGCCGTACACCCGGACCTTGCACGCGGTGTCGTGCCACGACAGCCCCAGGCCGTACGACCCGCCCGAGGTACCTGGTGTCTTCATCGCGTCGAGCAGCCGGGCCGGCAGCAGGTGCCCGCCGAGCAGGGCGGCGAAGAAGCGGTTCAGGTCGCGCGTCGTGGAGATCATGTCGCCACTCGCACCGAACAGCGTCGGGTTCATCTCGGTGAAGTCGAGTTGCCCGCCGTCCTTCGGGATGTAGCCGTGCGGGTGCGGTCCCTTGATGTACGTCGACGTACCGGGAAGCGTCGTACCGTGCAGCCCGAGCGGGCGGATCAGGCGACGCTCGATCTCCTCGGCGTACGTCCGGCCGGTCGCCTTCTCGATGATCTCGCCGATGAGCAGGTAATTGGTGTTCGAGTAGTCGTACTGCGAGCCCGGCGTGTCGAACACGGGCGGATTCGCGAGCGCTCGCTCGATCTGCTCGGCCGCGGTCCAGGTGCGGTAGCGCAGCGCGTAGAACTCTGCGCTCGGCGGCATCGGCAACGTGTCCTTGAAGTCGTACAAACCGCTGGTGTGGTTGAGCAATTGGCGCACCGTGATGTTCGCGCCGTTCGGCACGACGCCCGGCAACCAGCGTTCTACCGAGTCCTCGAGGCGAATCCGCTTCTCGGCAACGAGTTGCAGTACGACGGTGGCAACAAACGTCTTCGTGATACTCCCGATCCGGAACCGCCCCGCCACCGGAACCTTCCGCGAACTCCCGAGTTCCGCAACCCCACTGCTCCCCCGCCATACCGCCCCGCCGTCCCGCACCTCAGCAACGGCCCCGATCGCCACCACGCCATCGAGCCCCTTCTGCAACGGCGAAGCCGCTCCCGGTGTCAACCCCACAACCGCCGCCGTCACCAATGCCACCAGCATCCCGATCTCCTCTTGTGCGTCCGATGACCTCAACCCTCCCGGCAGCGGACAGCACAAACATCGGGGATCGCCCTGGGATTCACCCCGCCAGACGACTGGTCAACGCATTCAATTCTTCAGTGGTAGCCCCTGACTTCAACAGGTACTCACGAGTCCCGCCGTACCGCTGCTGCACATGAGAAAGCAGGCGCAGAATCGTGGATTCGGAGGAGGCGTAGTCGGTGGCAATGAGGGCCTGGGGTACGCCGGCCAGATCCAGGGTCAGGGCGATGACGACGCCGGTTCGGTCCTTGCCTGCGTGGCAGTTCACGACAACGCAGCCGGGTGGTGCGTCGGCGATCGCAATCATGGCGGACGCTATGCGAGCGCCGTAGTCGTCGACGAGTACGACGTACTGCTCGAACAATCCCAGATCCGACACGTCCGGGTCCGCCGGGTCCCAGAGCGGGACGTTCCGCCACCGCGCGTCATCGGCGTACGGCGACGGCCACGTCTCGCATTCCCAGGCGCTGCGGAGGTCTACGAATCTGGTGATTTCGGCGGCCTCGACGGCGGCGTGGCCGGCGAGGGTCAGTTGGTCGAGGTTGTCGCTTCGGATCAGGCGGCCGGGCTTTAGTTCACCAACTGTGGTCGGTAGGCCGCCGAGGTCGCGCACGTTGCTGCAGTCCGGCCAGATCAGAGGGAGCACGACAACCACCCTAGATCGGCCGGACGTTGCTGCAGGCAACTTATGCGGCGGCGGTGGCTTCGGCGAGCTGCTCTGCGGTTGGCTGGAGCTGCGGTGTGGCGAAGGTGAGCAGGACGTTGGCGACGGCAAACACCGCGGCCGCGAGCAGGCCTCGTTCATAGCCGGCCTGGAGCGCCTGGAGCTGAGTCGCGCCGTGGGTGAGCTCGTTGGTGGTGTGGGTGATGGAGAGCGTCGTAACGATCGCCAGACCCAGAGCGCCGCCCACCTGGTACATCGCGTTGACGACACCCGACGCTGCGCCGGCCTCAGCGGGACGGACCTCGGAGACCGCGTTGATCTGACCGGGTACGCCGACGCCGATGATGCCGAATCCGAAGACGATCAGACCGGGAAGCAACTGCGAGCTGTAGCTACCGGTGGCGTCCGCCTGCGACAGCAGAAGCAACCCGATGACGCTGAGCACCGCACCCGCGAGCTGAACCGTCCGCGTCCCGAACCGCTGCACCGACTGCGACGCGAGCACCGCGCCGACGATCGCCGCGCCGCCCATCGGCAGGAAGTGGATGCCGGCATCCAGCGCACTGTCCCCGCGAACCTGCTGCAGGTAGATAGCAGTCAAGAAGAACATCGACAGGAATCCGGCACCGTTCAACGCAAGCGACGCGCCGGACACGCTCAACGCCCGGGACCGGAACAACCGCAACGGGACGAGCGGGGCGGACGACCGCCTCTCGACCAGGACGAAGGCCACCAGCAGGACAACACCCGCGGTCAGTACGCCGACGACCTCGAACGATCCCCATCCGGACGGCTCCGACCGCACCACGCCGTACACGACTGCCATCAGACCGGTCGTGGCGAGCACCGCCCCGAGGGTGTCGAAGGTACGGCGACCCGTCGCGAGTCGTACGTCGGGGACGAACACCGGGATCAGCGCGATCAGTGCGAGCACGATCGGCACGTTCACGAAGAAGACCCACTGCCAGCTCAGCGAGTCGACGAGTACGCCGCCTGCGACGACACCGAGCGTGCCGCCGAGGCCGGCCAGACCGCCCCAGACGCCCATCGCGATGTTGCGTTCGCGCCCATGGGCGAAGGTCATGGTCAGGATCGCCAGCGCGGCCGGCGACAGCAGGGCACCCCCGAGGCCTTGGACGGCCCGGGCCCCGATCAGGAACTCGGGCGAGTTGGACAGCCCCGCAATCAGCGAGGTGACGCCGAACAGCAGCAGGCCGCCGGTGAAGACCCGGCGCGGCCCGAGCAGGTCGGCCATCCGCCCGCCGAGCAGCAGGAAGCCGCCGAAGAGCAACGTGTACGCGTTGATCACCCACTGCAGGGAGTCGGCGGAGAAGTTCAGGTCCGCCTGGATGTGGGGCAGCGCGACATTCACGATCGTCACGTCCAGCACCACGATGAACTGCGCGAGAGCCAGCACCGCCAGGGTGGCCCAGGGACTGCGTCGCATCGCCGTACCTCATTCGGTAGCAAGGTTTGTCTACACCGTATGTATACGGCGTACGCTTACGCAGTAGACAGTAGGTCTACGGTGTACACTTGTCAACGTGATCACCAAAGAGACCTCGCGCCGCCTCGATCCGGAGAAGGTCGTCGACACCGCGCTGACCATCGCCGACGACGAGGGACCGGCCGCGGTCTCGTTCCGGAAGCTGGCCGCGCAGCACGACGTCACACCGATGGCGCTGTACCGGCACTTCAAGGACAAGAACGACCTGCTGGCGGCGCTGGGCGACCGCCTGCTCGCGGAGGTCGTACTCCCGGAGCCGACCGACGAGCCGTGGGACGTGCAGTTGCAGGCGCTGCTGGGCGCGTTCGTCACCGCGCTGCGCGCGCACCCGCGGCTGGCGGACATGACGCTGTCGCGGATCCTGGTCGCCGAGTCCGGACTCGAACTGGCCGAGCGGGCACTGGGGCTGCTGATCGAGGGCGGATTCTCCACCGACGACGCGGCCGAGGTCGGCCGGCAGTCGATCTGCTCGCTGATCGCGCTGGTCACCACCGACCCGATCGTCCGCGAGGTGAGCGACCCGGAGGCCCGTGAGGCGTCGCTGCGGCGGAAGCGAGCCTCGCTCGGCGCCCTGTCGCCCGAGCGCTACCCGCTGATCACGTCCGCAGCGGGCGCGCTGATCTGCCCGTCGTCCCGGGACCGGTACTACGACCTCGGCCTCGAGCTCGTCGTCGCCGGCATCCGCGGCGTAGCCAGAAGCTAGGGCGTGTGCGGGCGGCGGAGGCGGCCGGAGAGGACTACGCTCCGAAACGGAGCGATACCACTCTCTATGGAGGTACACCGATGGCGGGGAAGTTCGAGCTGTACAAGGACAAGTCCGGCGAGTTCCGGTTTCGTCTGAAGGCCGGCAACGGCGAGGTGATCGCGACCAGCAGCGAGAGCTACACGACCAAGGCCGCGGCCGAGAACGGCATCGAGTCGATCAAGAAGAACGCGGCCGACGCGAAGGTCGACGACCAGACCGACTGAAACCCCCTGCAATCCCCTGCAAACTCTGTAAACCCTGTAAAACAAGGAGGGTTTCTCCACGATCCTGTGGAGAAACCCTCCTCGTTCGTCTCAGAGACCGTCCGCGAACTCGACCCCGCGGACCTCGACGCCGAGACCCTCGATCCCCGCGTCCGGGATCAGCGCGGCCAGCTCGCAGGCGCGCTCCCGGGACGCGACGTCGACCAGGTAGTAGCCGCCGAGGAACTCCTTCGACTCCACGAACGGCCCGTCAGTGACGGCCGGGAGCCCGTCGCGGACCTTGACCACCGCGGAGTCGGCCGGCTGCTGCAGCGCGACCGTGCTGTGGAACTCGCCCGACGCCTTGATCGTGTCCATGAACTTCTGGTGCCCGCTGCCGATGGCCTGCTGCTCCTCCTCGGTCAGCGCGGCGAGCACGTCGGGGTTGATGTTCAGGACCAGTAGGTACTTCACGATGTCTCCTTCGCACGCGGCCCCCGTTGGTGGGCGCCTCTCATCCATCAGTACGGAGCGGGCCGGCGAACCTTGACATGCCTTCCGCACCGATAACGTCAGCCCATGACCGTGCTGAGTCTCACAGATGTCCGGGCCGCCGCTGATCGCCTCGCCGGAGTCGCGCACCGTACGCCGGTCCTCACGTCGCGGACGCTCGACGAGCGCGTCGGCGCGCGGGTGTTCCTCAAGGCGGAGAACTTCCAGCGGATCGGCGCCTTCAAGTTCCGCGGGGCGTACAACGCAGTCAGCCGCCTCACCCCGGAGCAGCTCGCAGCGGGCGTGGCGGCGTACTCGTCGGGCAATCACGCGCAGGCCGTCGCGCTGGCGGCACGGCTCGCCGGGACGTCGGCGGTGATCCTGATGCCGGAGGACGCCCCGCCGACGAAGCTGGCCGCGACCCGCGGGTACGGCGCCGAGGTGGTGACGTACGACCGGTACACGCAGGACCGGACCGCGCTGGCTCAGGAGTTGGCGACCGAGCGCGGGCGGACGTTGATCCCGCCGTACGACCACCCCGACGTGATGGCCGGGCAGGGAACCGTGGCGCTCGAGCTGATCGAGGAGGTCGGGCACCTGGGCGCGCTGCTCGTCCCGGTCGGCGGCGGCGGGCTGATGGCCGGTTGTGCGACCGCGGCGACGATGATCTCGCCCGGGATCCGGATGATCGGTGTCGAGCCGGCCGCGGGTGACGACCACGCCCGGTCGCTGGCGGCGGGCGAGCGGGTGGAGATCGCCATACCGCGGACGATCGCGGACGGGCAGGCGATCTCGACGCCGGGCGAGCTCACGTTCGCGGTGAACCAGCGGCTGGTGGAGTCGTTCGAGCTGGTCAGCGACGCGGAGATCCTGGAGGCGATGGCGTTCGCGTTCGAGCGGCTGAAGATCGTGCTGGAGCCGAGTGGGGCGAGTGCGCTGGCCGCGTTGCTGGCCGGACGGATCCACGGGCTGCCGGAGCGCGTCGGAGTGGTGCTGTCAGGCGGGAATGTGGGGCTGGAGCGCTTCCACGAGCTGCTCGGAAATAGCTGAAGACGCAAGAACTTTAGGGTGCCCTGACCACCCTCTGTGCCCGTTGTCACAGAAAGCTACCGCAGAATGTGACCGAGGCCACATGGGAGCGCTCATTTGCCGCCTCAGCCCCGCTCAGACGCGCTCAGGACACCTGGTGTTCACCAGGACTCACTGACCCGTCAGGAGCCCCCTCAGGGCCTTTTGGGAGCGACTCTGTGGATCTAAGGGTTTGCGTCGTGATCGTTCTGTTATACAGTCGTCGGCGGTTCGGTAAACAACACGAACCGCACACGGGTCAACGCCGAGCCCTGCCAGGGCCCATGTGCTCCCCTCGAACTACATGGCAGGGGTGGGGGACCCATGAAGTTGGGTCTCGACCGTGAGTGGCCGAGACCCTGGGGTGAAGTCCGCGGGAGCGGACCGGGCTATGAATCCCAGCCCGAACCCGACAGCTAACTTCACAGGCGTCGGGAGACAACCATGCCCGTCACTGCCCGACGGACGTCGCTTCTGCGCGCCGTCAGCCAGACCGCTGAATCCAGTACGAACCGGCCTACCGGCCGGACTCTGGCGAAGCACCGTAGGTCCACCACCCGTCCTGGGACTCCCCGGGCTGCAGCCGCCGTTCTGACGGTCGGCCTGGCGGTAGGCGGTGGAGCCGCTCTCACCGTCAGCACCACCCCCGCTGCCTCCGCGGCAACCACCTCCGCCACCGCGACGACGACGCCGCGGGGATACTGGAGCATCCCGAGCAAGCCGCTGCTCCGGTTCCGCGACCGCGGCCCGACCGTGAAGTACGTCCAGAGGGCCCTGCACCTGGGTCCGGACGGCTACTTCGGCACCAGCACCGTCCGGGTCCTGAAGAAGTTCCAGACCTCCTGGGGTCTGAAGGCCACCGGCTACATGGACAAGAAGACCTGGGGCCGGCTGACCTGGGCCGCGAAGCACAAGGTGCTCTACGGCAAGTACGGCGCCAGCAGCGGCACCACCACGTTCCGCGCCAAGGTGCTCCGCGAGGCGGCCAAGCTCAAGGGCACGCCGTACCGCTACGGCGGCACGACGACCCGCGGCTTCGACTGCTCCGGCTACACCGGCTTCGTGTACAAGAAGGCCGGTAAGAAGCTGCCGCGCACGTCGCGCCAGCAGTACAGCGCGACCAAGCACATCAGCCGCAAGACCGCCAAGCCGGGTGACCTCGTGTTCTTCCGCAACGGTGGCGGCGGTGTGTACCACGTCGGCATCTACGCCGGCGGGAACATGCTGTGGCACGCCTCGAAGCCGGGCACCCCAGTCCGGAAGGCGAAGATCTGGACCAGCAGCGTGGCCTTCGGCCGCGTCTGAGTCCTGACCGGCCGGCGTCCTTCCCCCCATTGGGCGCCGCCGGTCGTCAGCGTCCTATCCCCCCAGGCACGCTGACTTGTGAAACCGGCCCGAACCGTCGCCCCCACCCCTCCGACGGATCGGGCCGGTTTCCTTTTGCCGTCTTCCTTGTGACGGGTTCAGTCGTCGAGGAGGCCGGCTTCGTAGGCCAGGATCGCGACCTGGACGCGGTTGGTCGCGTCGAGCTTCACCAAGGCGCGGGAGACGTGCGCCTTCACGGTGGCCTCGCTCATGAAGAGCTTCCGGCCGATGTCGGCGTTCTGCAGACCGCGGCCGACCGCGACCAGCACCTCCCGCTCGCGCTCGGTCAGCTTGTTGATCCGCTCCTGCGCGGCCCGCTTCCGGTCAGCGCGTGGATCCCCCGCGAAGTGCCCGATCAGCCGTCGCGTCACCGCCGGCGACAGCATCGCATCCCCGGCCGCCACCACCTTGATCGCCTGCACCAGCTCCCGCGGCGGCGTGTCCTTGAGCAGGAACCCGCTGGCCCCGGCCTGCAACGCACGGAACACGTAGTCGTCGAGGTCGAACGTCGTCAGTACGACGATCTTCGGTGGGTCCGGCAGCGCCTGCACCTCCCGGGTGGCGGCCAGCCCGTCCAGCCGCGGCATCCGGATGTCCATCAGCACCACGTCCGGCCGGTGCTCCTTCACCATCCTCGCCGCGTCCGCGCCGTCCTCTGCCTCAGCGACCACCTCGAGCTCGTCGTCGGACTCGAGGATCATCTTCAGCCCGGCCCGCACCAGTGCCTCGTCGTCCACGATCAACAGCCGAGTCATCGCTCTCCTTCTTCTCCGTGCGATACCGCGTCTCCGTGCAGGGCCTCGACCTGGTCAGGCAGCAGCGGGTCGGACGGCTCGCGGCTGTCCGCCCACGGCAGCCAGGCTTCCACCCGCCAGCCGCCTTCCGTCGTCGGTCCGGTCCAGAGCCGGCCGCCGACCAGCTGCACCCGCTCCCGCAGACCGACCAGACCGGCACCGGCACCAGGCAGCAGTGAACCAGCAGCGACCGGCCGGACGTTCGTCACCCTGACCGTCACGCCTTCACCACGTGCGCCATGGACCTGTACGTCGGTCGCGGCGCTGCGCGCATGTTTGTGCACATTGGTCAGCGACTCCTGCACCAAGCGATAGACGGTCCGCCCGACAGAAACCGGTACGTCGTCCGGCAGCGCGACGTCGTACCCCACGGCAACTCCGGCGTCTCGCGAGGCCATGATGAGCCGCTCGAGGTCCGAGGCCTTCGGAACGGGTGTCAGGTCCGCCCCGTCCACGCTGATGTCGGACCGCAGTACGCCGAGGACCTCGCGGAGGTCCTCCATCGCCTGCCGCGCGGTCTCGCGGATCAACCTGGCCGAGCCCTCGACCTTGTCGGGGCCGACGGACGGGTTCACCTCGAGACCGCCCGCGTGCAGCGCGATCAGCGAGACCTTGTGCGCGAGGACGTCGTGCATCTCCTGCGCGATCCGGGCGCGCTCGCCCAGGCGGGCCTGCTCGCTGCGCAGTTCGCGTTCGGCCTCGGCGCGCTCGGCGCGGTCCCGCAGCGACGCCATCAGGTCGCGGCGTGCACCGATGTACGCGCCGATCGCGATCCAGGTGCCGACCAGGAACGGTCCGGTGAAGATCGACACCCAGATCTGGTTCTGGGTGCCCCAGCTGTTCAGCACGTAGGCGGCATACGCGGCCAGGCCGAGGATCGCGAGTGCGATGTCGCGGCGGCGGATCGCCAGCGTCAGCAGGGCGAGACCCATCGGGACAAAGATCGACCCGGTGAGCATCGCGAGCACGGCGATCGCGGTGACGGTCACCGGGAACCGCCGGCGCCAGAGCAGCGCGACCGAGGCGACGATGCCGGCGCCCAGCACGTACCAGTCCCTGGGGCTCCAGCCGCCGGCACCGGACGCCGCCTGCAGGACGATCGTCAGCAGGCTGAAGCCGACGAACAGGATGTCGCGCA
Source organism: Kribbella soli (assembly GCF_004331345.1). Classification (GTDB taxonomy): domain Bacteria; phylum Actinomycetota; class Actinomycetes; order Propionibacteriales; family Kribbellaceae; genus Kribbella; species Kribbella soli. The sequence continues at coordinate 994,410 of NZ_SJJZ01000004.1, forward strand.
GGCGCGGGGCATGCCTGAACCACCAGGCGTACCACCGGCGCAACCGTCGCATTCCGTCACTGTAGTTCGATGGTCGACGCGATCACGTCCCCCTTCCGGGTGGGTTCCGTAGCCGATCGGACAACTTTCGTAGGGGGTCACAGCAGCCGCTCGTCCGATGTGCGACGGGGGTCGGTGACGGTTGACTCGATGTCATGATCACCGTCGAGAACCTGACCAAGCGCTACGGCAGCACCACGGCTGTCCAGGACGTGTCGTTCACCGTTCAGCCCGGCAGCATCACCGGCTTCCTCGGCCCGAACGGCGCCGGCAAGTCCACCACGCTGCGGATGCTCACCGGGCTGACGCCGCCGACGTCCGGCACCGCCTCCATCACCGGCAAGCGGTATGTCGACCTGCCGAACCCGGGCCGTGTCGTCGGGGTCATGCTGGACGCCGCCGCGCAGCACCCGGGCCGCACCGGCCGCGAGACGTTGCTGCTGAACGCGAGCCTGCTCGGCGTGCCGAAGACGCGCGCCGACGAGATGCTCGAGGCGGTCGGACTCAGCCACGCCGCGAAGCGCCGCGTCGGTCAGTACTCGCTCGGTATGCGGCAGCGGCTCGGTATCGCCAGCGCGCTGCTCGGCGATCCCGCCGTACTGATCCTCGACGAGCCCGCGAACGGGATGGACCCGGAAGGCATCCGCTGGATGCGTGGCCTGCTGCAGGACTTCGCGTCCCGCGGCGGCACGGTGATCCTGTCCAGCCATCTGCTCGGTGAGGTGCAGGCGACCGTCGACCGGCTGGTCGTCATCGGCGGCGGCCGGATCGTCGCCAACGGCTCGCTGGAGGAGCTGCTGGCCGGTTCCGGCACGCTCGTCCGCGGCCTCGACCCGATCGGCCTGAACGAGGCCCTGACCGCTGCCGGCCTGAACCTCGAGCCGCTGCACGACGGCGCGCTGCGCGTCGACGCCACCGCCGAGCAGGTCGGGCGGGTCGCCGCCGCTTCCGGTCAGATCCTTCTCGAACTCCGCCAGAGCGACGGCGCCGGCCTGGAGGACCTGTTCTTCCAGCTGACAGCTCAACCGTCACAGCCCGTTGCCGCAGCCGCCTGATCACCTCGAACTTTCTCTGGAGACTTCTATGACCACCGTGACCGACGTCGCGCCTGCGACAACCGGCAAGCACCGCAGCGAGGTGGCGACCAGCCTGCCGCCCGCACGCGGTCAGTCCTTCCTGAAGCTCGTCACCATCGAGCTCCGCAAGTCCGTCAACACCCGCAGCGGCCGGGTCCTGATCGCCGCGATCCTGCTGATCGCACTCGCCGCGCTGACCTGGCAGTTCACCCACATGCCGACGGGTGACGCCGGCTTCGAGGGGTTCCTCGGCGCCGCGTCCACCGGCGTGATGCTGCTGCTGCCGGTGATCGGCGTGATGGCGATGACGTCGGAGTGGACCCAGCGGACCGCGCTGACCACGTTCACGCTGTCGCCGCGCCGGGTCCGCGTGCAGCTGGCCAAGTTCGTGTCGGCGGTCGTGCTGAGCGTGGTCGTGATGACCGCGGTCGTCGTACTGGCGCTCGCGAGCACCGCCCTCGCCGGTGGGATCACCGACCACGCCGCGTCGTACGCCGGACTCGGCGGGCAGCTCGCCGGGGCCTACCTGACCGTCGCGCTGAACGTCGTGATGGGCGCTGCCTTCGGTGCCGTCATCCCGCAGACCGCGGTCGCGATCCTGGCGTACTTCATCGCGCCGACCGCCTGGTCGCTGGCCGGGCCGGCGCTGTTCAAGGACAACGCGAACTGGCTGGACGTGTTCGGCGCGCTCGGCCGGATCGCGGAGCGTGATCTGCACGGGATGGTGCCCGAGACGCTGGTCGCGGTGGGGGTGTGGATCGTTCTTCCGACCGTCCTCGGACTGTGGGCAAGCTCACGTCGCGAGGTCAAGTAGCGGGGGCGGAGGCGGCGGGGCGGGCTGGTTTGAGGGGACCGGCACGCCCCGCCGACGCAATGATCGGACCTCTCTGGGCTTCGGTCAGGGGGCGGTGCGTGTGTCGATCCGCCGCTCCGGGTATCCTTGAACCACGATTACTGACGACTGATCCGTGGGCGCCACGCAGCGTACCCGGTTGACTTGTGCGAGGGGGTCGACGCTATGGGGCGCGGCCGTGCAAAGGCCAAGCAGACGAAGGTCGCACGCGACCTGAAGTACCGCACCTGGGACACCGACTTGGACCAGCTCAAGCGTGAGCTGTCCGGTGACCAGGGTGGCGACCGTTCTGCAAACGGTGACAACGACGGCGACGGTGACGACGCCGACGACTACCACCCCCGTCGGTAAGCAACATCAGCCCGGCTGAGCTGCTCAGGTGCCCCTCGCGGGTGGCTGGGCGGTTCTCCGTGCGCCGACGTGTTCCATCACACCAGCACCACCTGTGACGGGACCAGCGATCCAGCCGCCCGAGGCGTCGGACGGCTGGACTGCGGAACCGTTCGCAGGTGGTCAGCTGACCTACTTGGCGTAGGTTCCCTCGAGGGTGACCGTGCCGCTCGGGGTTGCTGTGACCTCGCCGCACACCCAGGCGGGGATATCGCGGGCCGCCAGCGCCTGGATCGCGGCGTCGGCCGACGACGGGTCCAGTACGGCGACCATGCCGGCGCCCATGTTCAGCGTCTTCTCGAGCTCTGGGAGCGCGACGTCGCCGAGTAGCCCGACGAGCCCGAAGATCGGCGCCGGCGTCCACGTCGACCGGTCGATCCGCACGGACAGCTCGTCCGGGATCACCCGCGCCAGGTTCGCGGCGAAGCCGCCACCGGTGATGTGCGACATCGCGTGCAACGGCTTGTCGTCGCCGCCGTTCAGCTCCTGGATCAGCTCCAGGCAGTGCTTGGCGTACACCCGCGTCGGCGTCAGCAGTACCTCACCGAGCGTCGTACCGAGCTCGGGCACGACCCGGTCCAGCTCCCACTTCGCACGGTCGAAGAACACGTGCCGCACCAGGCTGTACCCGTTCGAGTGCAGTCCCGACGACGCCATCGCCAGTACGACGTCCCCTTCGCGCACCCGCTCCGCGCCCAGCACCTCGTCCGCCTCGACCACACCGGTCGCCGCACCCGCCACGTCGTACTCGTCCGGCTCCAGCAGCCCCGGGTGTTCCGCGGTCTCTCCGCCGACGAGCGCCGTACCGGCCTCGACACACGCCTCCGCGATGCCCTTCACGATCTGCGCGATCGTCTCCGGCACCACCTTGCCGGTGCAGATGTAGTCGGTCATGAACAACGGCTCCGCGCCGCACACGACCAGATCGTCGACGACCATCCCGACCAGGTCGAACCCGATCGTGTCGTGCTTGTCCAGCTTCTGCGCGATCGCGACCTTGGTCCCGATCCCGTCCGTCGACGTCGCCAGCAGCGGCCGCCGGTACGCCGTCAGCGCGGTCGCGTCGAACAACCCGGCGAAACCGCCGAGCCCGCCGACCACCTCGGGGCGGGTCGCCTTCGCCACCCACTCCTTCATCAGCTCGACGGCCCGGTCACCGGCCTCGATGTCGACCCCGGCAGCGGCGTAACTCGCGCCTTGACTCACGTTCTGTTCTCCCTTGAGGTACTACGGGCGGCTGAGCGCGTCCGCGGCGCCGCCACCGCCGGAGACCGTCGCCAGGCCATCGGCATCGGTCGCCACCGGCAGCTCGAGCAGGTGCTTGCCGAGGTGCTCCGGCTCCGGCAGCGCCACCGGGTAGACCCCGTCGAAGCACGCGCGGCACAGCTTGTCCATCGGCACCGTGGTCGCCTCGACCAGGCCGTCCAGGCTGATGTACCCGAGCGAGTCGGCGCCGAGCGAACGGCAGATCTCCTCGGTGTTCAGCCCGTTGGCGATCAGTTCGGCGCGGCTGGCGAAGTCGATGCCGTAGAAGCACGGCCACTTCACCGGCGGCGCGGTGATCCGGACGTGGATCTCCTTGGCGCCGGCCTCGCGCAGCATCCGGATGACGGCGCGCTGGGTGTTGCCGCGGACGATCGTGTCGTCCACGACGACCAGGCGCTTGCCCTCGATCACCTCGCGCAGCGGGTTCAGCTTCAGGCGGATGCCGAGCTGGCGGATCGTCTGGCTCGGCTGGATGAACGTGCGGCCGACATACGCGTTCTTCACCAAGCCGGAGCCGTACGGGATGCCGGACTCCTCGGCGTACCCGATCGCTCCGGGGGTGCCGGACTCGGGCGTCGCGATCACCAGGTCGGCCTCGGCCGGGTGTTCGCGGGCGAGGCGGCGGCCGATGTCGACGCGGGTCGAGTAGATCCGGCGGCCGGAGATCTGGGTGTCCGGGCGGGCCAGGTACACGAACTCGAACAGACAGCCCTTCGGGTCCGTCTCGGCGAACCGCGTCGAGCGGAGCCCGTCGGCGTCGATCGCGACGATCTCCCCCGGCTCGACCTCGCGGATGAAGCTCGCGCCGACGATGTCCAGGGCGGCGGTCTCGCTGGCGATCACCCAGCCGCGCTCCAGCCGGCCGAGCACCAGCGGGCGGATGCCCTGCGGGTCGCGGGCGCCGTACAGCGTGTTCTCGTCCATGAAGACCAGGCTGAACGCGCCCTTGACCTTCGGGAGGATCTTCGCGGCCGCCTGCTCGATGGTCAGGTCCGGGTACCCGGCGAGCATCGAGGTGAGGATGTCGGTGTCACTCGACGCACCGTGCTTCGCGTTCGCCTTCGCGTGGTCGACGTCGGCGTCGAGACCGAGATCCAGGTCACCTTCGCCGTTCAGGCTCGCGGCAAGTTCACTGGTGTTGGTCAGGTTGCCGTTGTGACCGAGCGCGATCGACCCGGTCGCGGTAGACCGGAACGTCGGCTGCGCGTTGGCCCAGACACTGGACCCGGTCGTCGAGTACCGGCAGTGGCCGATCGCGATATGCCCGCGGAGCGAGGCGAGAGTCGCCTCGTCGAACGCCTGGCTGACCAGCCCCATGTCCTTGTAAACGAGAATCTGACTCCCGTTACTGACCGCGATCCCGGCCGACTCCTGCCCCCGGTGCTGCAAGGCATAGAGCCCGAAGTAGGTGAGTTTGGCAACCTCTTCCCCCGGCGCCCAGACCCCGAAGACGCCACAGGCGTCCTGCGGACCCAGATCCTGCGGGTCGAGTTCATGAGTAAGCCGACCATCGCCACGAGCCACACCAGCAGTCTACGGGACGCGACGACGGCGACTTACCAGCGTCCTACCAGCAGATGTGCCCGATGCAGTCGGGGTCGCTGCCAGGCGCCGCGAACGAAACCGTGGGTGTGGCCGCGAAGAGAAGCAGCGCAACGCCGACTACCGTCAGCAGCTTCTTGATCACGTATCGTCCCTTCAGAAATAATCCGAAACCACCATTGGGTGCTCATTGTCGACGCACTCTGTATATGGTCGGTTCCGACAAGTTTCTGGAGGAGAAGGATCGTGCTGGAGCCGCTGGGGGTGGACGAAGCCACTTTTGCGGTCTATCACGCCCTTCTCAGCCACCCAGACAGTACGCCCGAGCAGATTGCGGCGCTAGTAGATCGTTCGACGGCCGAAGTCCAAGAACTGATGGACCAGCTCCGAAGGCTGGAGCTTCTGGTCCCGACCTGGACCAACCCCGAAGGCGAGCACGCAGTCCACCCTCGCGTCGGGCTAACCGGCCTGGCCGAACGGCGGCGGACCGAGCTGAACAAGGCGCTCGGCGAGCTGAAGGAAGCCGAAGCCTCCGCCGAGGTCATCGCAGAGCAGTACAACGAACTACTGACATCGCGCAGCAGCGGGGACGTCGAGGTACTCAAAGGCCGCGCCAACGCCTCGCGCCGGATCGAGGAGCTCGCGCTAAAGACCAAGGACACGTCCTGGGGCCTGGTGCCAGCGCATTTCGACGACGCAGTCCCGAGGGCGGAGCGCTCGCCTGACTTCGAGCTCCTGGGACGCGGCATCAAGATGAGAACCGTGTACCTCCAGAGCATGACCGCCTCGAAACTGGCGGTGGAGTACGCCGAGACCATACACAGGCTCGGTGGCGAGGTTCGGGCGACGCCGACGCTGCCGATGCGGCTCCTGATCTTCGATCAGGAGATCGCAGTCATGCCGATGGACCCGGAGAGCCCGACCGCCGGCGCGGTGATCCACCGCACCCCGGCGGTGGTGTCGGTCGCCCTGGCGCTGTTCGACGCTTACTGGTCCCGCGCGACCGAGATGTTCGACGCCGACGACCGCGACGACGAGACGCCGCTCACACCACACGAGGCCGAGGTATTGCGCCTTCTGGCCGGTGGAGCCAAAGACGAGCAGGTGGCCCGCCTCCTCGGCATCTCGCTCCGCACCGCCCGCCGCATCACCGCCAACCTCTCCGAACGCCTGGACGCCGCCAGCCGCTTCGAACTCGGAGTGGCTGCCGCCAAGCGCGGCTGGGTCTAACGACGTTGTTCGACTCCGCAGGACTTACGGAGGATCTCCTCGCGGTCTACCGGCTCCTGCTGCAGCGGCCGGAGCTCGGGCGTGCCACGCGGTTGAACGAGCTTGCCACCGAAATGGGGCGGACCCGACCTTGCAAATTTCTTGGCTCAGCGGACGACGCGTGACGTCGAAATCCTCGAAGGACGTGAACTCGCTAACCAGAGAATGCAGCGCTTCCATCCGAAGAACTCGCTCTGGGGAATGACTCAATCCCAGAGGTCTACCAGCATGGATCCCGAAGTCTTTCCCGACAAGCAGCATCTCGAGCGTGGCATCAAGATTCGCTACCTCTTTCCAGACGCCTAATGGAAGCGCCCTGGAGCACCCGAGTTCGACCGCTTTATCGTCGGCGAAGGCGGGAAGGTACGGATCGCTCCGGCTGTGCCGTTCCGACTGGTCATCTTCGACCGCGAATCGGCAGTCATGGGGATCAACCCCGATGACAGCTCAGTCGGCGCCGTTGTGCATCACAGTCGCCCTGTGGTGCGGATGGCTGAAGAACTGTTCCTCAGTCTGTGGGACCAGGGATTCGAGCCATTCGCCGAGGAACAGCGTGCTCGGGACGGTGGGATCAGTGCTCAGGAGGCTGAGTTTCTTCGGCTCCTGGTGCATGGGGCGACCGATGAGCAGGTGGCTCGGAAGCTTGGGGTTTCGATGCGGACTGTGCGGCGGATTGCGGCGAAGTTGAGTGAGCAGGTGGGGGCTTCGGGGCGGTTTGAGTTGGGGGTTCGGGCGGCGCAGCGGGGGTGGGTGGATTAGCCCCAGTCCCAGGAGCGGGAAAGGGGCTTGGTACGGCGGGTCAAAGGGTTCTCCTCTGTGGGGCGCGAAGGGAGAGAGGAAAGGTGCGCCGCCCGGCCTCTCGGTACGAGAGTCAAACAGAGCGCCCGCGGCGCGGGCAACGGGCGGCACTGGCCGGGGAGGTCGTTGGCCGGGGGTGGCCACCTGCTTCCGGGGCCGCTTTGCGGAAACTTTCTGCCACCAGGTGCCAATTAGTTACCGGAAAACAGTTCGGCCGTCGGCGCACCGCTTGAGCGGGCGCCGACGGCCGTTGCATTTGGTGCGGGTCTAGACCGTTTTCAGGGCGGTGAGGAGTTTGGTGAGGGAGTCTCGGGCGTCGCCGAAGAGGAGGGTGGTTCGGGGGTCGTAGAGGAGTTCGTTCTCGATTCCCGCGAAGCCGGGGCGCATGGAGCGTTTGAGGAAGATGACTCGCTGGGCCTCGTCGGCGTTCAGGATCGGCATGCCGTAGATGGGGGCCGACGGGGTGTTGCGGGCGGCCGGGTTGACCACGTCGTTGGCGCCGACGACCAGGACCACGTCCGTCGTCTTGAAGTCGCCGTTGATGTCGTCCATCTCGCGCAGCTGCTCGTAAGGCACCTGGGCCTCGGCGAGCAGCACGTTCATGTGGCCCGGCATCCGGCCGGCGACGGGGTGGATGGCGTAGTCGACCTTGACCCCGCGGCTCTGCAGTTCCTCGACGAGGTCGCGGAGGGTGTGCTGCGCCTGCGCGACGGCGAGACCGTACCCGGGCACGATGATGACCTTGCTCGCGTACCCGAGCAGGATCGCGACGTCCTCCGGTCCCGCCGAGATGACCGGCCGGTCGGACGCCGTACCGGCGCCCAGCGTCGACCCGCCGCGGACCGCACCGAACAGGATGTTGAAGACGGACCGTCCCATCGCGTCCGCCATCAGCTTGGTCAGCAACGTACCGGCGGCACCGACCAGCGTGCCCGCGACCAGCAGCAGCGTGTTCCCGAGCACGTAACCGCCCGCGGCCACCGTCAGACCGGTGAAGGCGTTCAGCAGCGAGATCACGATCGGTACGTCGGCACCACCCACCGGCAGCACCAGCATCACGCCGATCGCGAGACCGATGAGGCAGAGCAGTACGCCGACCCACACCCGCGGATCCGACACGAGCCAGGCCGCGAGCGCGATGCCGCCCAGCAGCGAGGCGACGAAGAGCACGGGCAGACCCGGGAACGTCACCGGACGGGTCGTCATCAGTTCCTGCAGCTTGGCGAACGTGACCACCGAGCCGGAGAAGCTGATCGCGCCGACCAGGACCGTGAACGCCGTGGCGATCGCCGCGACGGTCGCGTCGGAGGGCACGTCGCCGAGCTCGACCAGGGCGACCAGCGCGGCCGCGCCGCCGCCGACGCCGTTGAACAAGGCAACGAGTTGCGGCATCTGGGTCATCTGCACCCGCCGCGACCCGATCACACCGCCGACGGTGCCGATCGCCAGCGCGATCAGGATCGACGCCAGGTGGTCGGGCTTGTAGGCAGCGAACGTGATGATCACCGCGAGGACAGCTCCGGCGGCGCCGATCAGGTTGCCGGTGCGCGCGCTGCGCGGCGACGACAGTGCCTTCAGCGCGACGATGAAGCAGACCGCGGAGACCAGATACCCGATCTGGGCCCAGGTGGGGATCACTTGTGCAGCTCCTTCTTGCGAGCCCCCGGACCTTTGAACATCTCCAGCATCCGGTCGGTGACCACGAACCCGCCGACCATGTTCACCGTCGCCAGTACGACGGCCAGCAGCCCGACGATCACCACGATCGCGGAGTCGGCCGCGCCGGTGACGATGATGGCGCCGACCAGGATGACGCCGTGAATGGCGTTCGCCCCCGACATCAGCGGGGTGTGCAGTGTCGAGGAGACCTTGCTGATCACCTCGACCCCGACGAACGCCGCGAGTACGAAGATCGTCAGCAACGCGATGGATTCCGTCATGCCTGGCCCTTCAAAAGCTCTCGGGTGGGCTCGTGGAGTACGGCGCCGTCGTGGGTGACGCAGCAGCCGCGGACGATCTCGTCGTCGAAGTCGGGATCGAACGCGGCGTTCCGGGTCATCAGCCGGATCAGGTTCGCGATGTTCTGACCGTAGAGCCGCGAGGCGGGCCCGGCCATCTGCGACGGCACGTTCGCGCCGCCCCAGACCAGTGCGTCGCCGATCGTCAGCTCGGTCCCGGCGACGGATCCCTCGACGTTGCCGCCCTGCTCGGACGCCAGGTCCACCACGACCGACCCCGGCTTCATCTGCTCGACCATCTGCCGTGTCACCAGCATCGGCGCGGTCCGGCCCGGTACGGCGGCCGTCGTGATCAGGGCGTCCGCGGCGGCGACGTACGGCGTGAGCAGTTCACGCTGGAGTTGCGCGCGCTCCGGGGTCATCTCGCGGGCGTAGCCGCCGGGTCCGTCGAGCGTGCCGAGTTCGAGCTCGATCGGTACGGCGCCCATCGACGCGATCTCCTCCGCGGCGGCAGTACGTACGTCGTACGCCTTGACCACCGCTCCGAGGCGTTTCGCGGTGGCGATCGCCTGCAAGCCGGCCACGCCGGCGCCGAGCACGAGGACCTGGGCCGGCGGGACGGTGCCGGCCGCGGTCATGTTCAGCGGGAAGAATCGCGGCAGCCGTTCGGCGGCGACGATCGCGGCCCGGTACCCGGCGACGAGCGCCTGTGACGACAGTGCGTCCATCGACTGGGCCCGGGAGATCCGCGGGATCAGCTCCATCGCGAACACCGTCAGCTTGGCCCGGGTTGCGGTCCGGACCACGTCTGGCGGGTTCGTCGGCAGGAACGACATCAGCGCCGTACCGGCGTGCAACCGTTGCAGGCGCTCGCGTTCGAGCGGCTGCACCGACGCCACGATGGTGGCGGCGTGGTCAGCACCCCAGGCCACCTCGGCGCCGGCGTCGCGGTACTGGTCGTCGGAGAACAGCGCGCGTTCACCGGCGGCCGGCTCGACCGCGACCTCGTAACCGAGCTCGATCAGTTTCGCGACTTGTTCCGGCACCAGCGCGACCCGGCGCTCCGCCGGTCTGGTCTCCCGTACGACTGCGATCTTCACTCGCCGAAACCTATGCCAAACACTGGGTCGCCGAAAAGCCCGGTCACGACTGGTTTGCGAGGTTCTGCAGCAGAAGGGCCTCTGCCAGGCAGACCTTGGTGAACTCCGCGAGGTGCAGACCCTCGTCGATACCGTGCGCGCGGGTGTCCGGATCCTCGACGCCGGTGACCAGGATCGAGGCCTGCGGGAAGGTCTGCTGGAACTCCGCGATGAACGGGATCGACCCGCCCATACCCATGTCGATCGGCTCGACACCCCACGCGGTCTTGAACGCCGCCCGGGCCGCTTCGTACCCGGCGCCGCGGGCGTTCACGCTGCACGGCTGACCGTTCTGCCCCTCGGTGACGGTGACCTGCGCACCCCACGGCGCGTGGTTCTCGAGGTGCGCCTTCAGCGCCGCGCTCGCCTTGATCGCGTCGTCGCCCGGCGCGACCCGCAGGCTCACCTTGGCCCGCGCGACCGGCACGAGCGTGTTGCTGGCCTCCGCCACGGACGGCGCGTCGATCCCCAGTACGGCGATCGCCGGCCGCGTCCACAACCGGTCGACCAACGAGCCCGAGCCGGTCAGCCGAACGGAGTCCAGAACGCTCGACTCGGCCCGCAGCCGGTCCTCCGGGTACTCCACATCGGCTGCCCGGGAGGCGTGCAGCCCGTCCACCGCGACGTCGCCCTTGTCGTCGTGCAAGGTCGCGAGCAGCCGGCACAACGTCGACAGCGCGTCCGGGATCGGCCCACCGAACAAACCGGAATGGACCGCATGATCGAGCGTCCGCACCTCGACGTACGCCTCGACCAGACCGCGCAGCGACACCGTCAGCGCCGGCCGGCCGACATCCCAGTTGCCCGAGTCCGCGATCACGATCGCGTCGGCGGCGAGCTCGTCGGAGTACTCGTCCAGCAGCTGCAGCAGGGTCGGTGAGCCGATCTCCTCCTCGCCCTCGACGAACACCGTCACGCCCACCGGCAGATCGTTGCCGAAGGCCCGTACTGCGGCCAGGTGTGCGGCGATCCCGGCCTTGTCGTCGGCCGCGCCCCGCCCGTACAGCCGGTCGCCCCGCTCGGTCGGCTCGAACGGGTCCGACGTCCACTGCTCGACCGCCCCGGTCGGCTGGACGTCGTGGTGCGCGTAGAGCAGCACCGTCGGCTTGCCCGCGGGCGCGGCCTTCTTCGCGATGACCGCGGGCGCGCCCTCGCCGGCCTGGACGATCTTCACCGTGAAGCCTTCGGCCTCGAACAACGCCGCGGTCGCCTCCGCGGATCGCTGGACATCGGCCGCGCGGGCCGGTTCGTAACTGACCGACGGGATCCGGATGAGGTCCTCGAGGTCGGCACGGACGCTGGGCAGAACGCGGTCGATCGCCGCTGACAGATCGCTCATGCGACAACCGTACGGCGTCCGTTCGCGGAGCCGACGCCCGGTGAACCCTCGCGCGTTGCTCATTGCCGATTTACTCTGAAATTCTCGTAGGTTTCCGCCCAACCTCCAGAGGTCATCATGCGCTTTCTTGCCATTTCGACCGCCATCCTCACCACAGCCGCCGCCCTCACGAGCGCCCTGACAACTGCACTGCCCGCGCATGCCGCGATCAGTTGCGACACCTCGACCAGCGGCGGCTCGACGTTCTACGACGGACCGTCGGCCTCCTACAAGTACGACGCCCGGTTCAGCAACAGCGCGAGCATCCCCAACCTCAGCACGCACACCCCGCAAGGCGCCGGTACTTGGTACAACTGGGACGGCTCCGGCAAGAACCTGATCCTGATCGCGGCGTACCGCGCGGGCGCCGACTCGCAGATCTACGGCATCGATCCGTCCACCGGCTCGACGGTCGGCGTGGTCGCGATCGCCGAGTCCCACGTCGGCGGGATCACCGTGAGCAAGGGCTGGGCGTTCGTGTCCGGCCAAGGCAGCAGCATCCGCAAGTACCGGCTGACGGAGTTGCGCGACGCGTTGAAGGCCGCCGGTACGCCGTACCTCGGGCAGGTCGGTACGGCGCGTGACGTGGCCGGATCGTCGTTCATGGGGAGCTACGGGGACTCGTTGTTCTCCGGGACGTTCAACGAGACCGGTCGCGGGACCATGTACGAGTACAAGATCGCGGACGACGGAACGCTGACGACGCTGGCCGGCGCCTGGGAGGTCCCGACGAAGACGCAGGGGCTGACGATCACCGCCAACCACTTCATCTACAGCACGTCGTACGGGCGTGGGAACCGCAGCAACATCTACGTGGTGAAGCGCGGTCAGAAGGATCTGGACGCGGCGGCGCTGAGCTGCTTCCGCGCCCCGAGCATGACCGAGGGCATCACGGAGTACAACGGCACCGCGTACCTGGTCTACGAGTCCGGCTCACACCTGTACGCGTCGGACCCCGCCACGTTGAACGTCATCCCCCGCATGCACAAGGCAACCATCTCGTCCCTGACGTCACTGGTTCCTTAGGACGTGTACGTCGCTGAGTCCACGACTGCTTGACGCGTTTTCGGGTTGTCGTCGCGTACCTGCACCCGGAGGAGAGTCGTGTCGTTCACCTTCTTGTACTGCTCCAGCACGGTTGGCACGTCGTTGCAGCTGTACCTGAAGGTGACGACATCTCCAGACTTCTCCGGGTCACCTCCTCCGGTGCACCCAGGCGGCGGGGAGGCACTCGTCGGCAGTTGAGTGGCGTTCACCAGGCCAAGGTAGACACCTTCGGTGTCCGGGTCGGTCTGCCACGTAGACGTGTTTGTGCTGACCACAAGAGACTTGTCGGCGGTCGCCTGCTCGCCCCACTGGCGGGGGACCTCTACGGACAGGCCTCTGTTCTCCACGTTCACCGGGCGGGTCAGGACGTACTGGTAGCCGCCGTACCCGCCGCCGGCTGCCAGCACCACTGCAGCGAGTGCTGTGAACACACCTGCCCGCCCGCGACGCTGGGGCTTCGCAGCAACGGTGGACTGGCCGGCGCTGGCCAGTGCGGTCGCCTGGTCGACCGGAGCGGTCGCGGCGCTCGGTGTGGGCATCTCTGCGGCCGGCACCAGCCCCGCCGGGATCTTGCCCGTGGTGTGCGCCTCGCGCAGTGCGTTGAGGAAGCTGTCGAGGTCCGGCCAGCGCTTGTCCCGGTCGGGCTCGAGAGCACGCCGTACGACGACGTCGATCGCATCCGTCACGTCTTCGCGCAGTGTGGTCATCGAGGGCGGCGGTGCCTCGATCTGCATCACCGCACCGAGGCTGGCCACGCCATGCGGTGCCTGGCCGGTGAAGGCGGCGTACGCGACCGCGCCGAGCGAGTACAGGTCGGCGCGGTGGTCCAGCCGTTCGCCCATCACCTGTTCCGGTGCGACGTACGCCGGGGTGCCGCCGGGCATCGTGATCCGCGAGACCTCAGCGAGCGACTTGCCCAGACCGAGGTCGGACAGCATCGCCCGGTCGCCGTTCGGATCGCTGCGGAACAGGACGTTGGCCGGTTTCACGTCGCGGTGCAGGACACCGCGGGCGTGCAGGTGCTTCAGGCCGCGGCCGACCTGCGTGATGATCCGGACCGCCTCGCCGAACTCGAGCGGGCCGGCCTTGATCCGGTCCGCGAGCGTGCCGCCGTCGGCGTAGGTGAGGACCATGAACGGGCGGCCGTCGTCGGCCTCGCCGATGTCGTGCACGCCGACGACGTACAGCGAGTCGACCTTGCGCAGGAACCGGCCCTCGGCCAGGAACCGCCGGCGGACGTCCTCGTCCTCGACCCAGTTCTCGGACAGGATCTTGACCGCGACCTCGGCGTCCAGTTGCTCGTCGCGCGCCAGCCAGACGGTCGCGAAACCCCCGGCACCCACCCGGCGGACCAGGGAGTACCGGCCGATCCGCGGTGGCTGGTCCATGGCGTAATTATGCTCGATCCGTTCTGCGACCCGTTCGCTGGAGTGAACAAAGCGGTATTTTCCGGCGTCACATCTGCGACAGCGGGATGCTGATCTCCCGCCCCGGCCGTGGTCCGCCGCACGGTCCGTAACCGTGACCTGACCATGAATTGTTGAGGAGATCGCCGATGCGAGTGCAGAACGGCCGCCTGGTCGCCCTCGTCGCAGCTGTCGCCGTCGCCGCCATCACGGGCGGCGGAGCCCTCGCGTGGCGCCAAGGCCCGCAGGCCAATGCAGAAGCCGACGCGGCTCCCCTGTCCAGCTCCCCGTCACCGGCGACCAGCACCCCGACGAAGAGCACCACCACGGCCAAACCGACGCCGACCCCGACGTCGACTCCTTCCTCCAAACCGTCGACCACGTCGGCCGGTCCGGTGAAGACGAAGATCGACCTGAAGAAGCTCACCCCGGGCCGGACGCCGCAGATCACGTACCTGAGCGGCCGGACGATCCGCGGCGGCGCCGGCGAGGACGTCAAGATCCCCGGCGCCACCGACATCCAGGAGGTCGCGCGGCTGGGCAATACGTCGCTCGCCGTGGTCACCAAGGGTTTCGGCAACGAGATGCTGACCCTCGACAGCGAAGGCAACATCACCCGACGGACGCCGGACGTCACCCAGATCGTCACCACGGACGACGGCAGCGCCGCGGCGTACGCCGGCACGAAGCTCAAGGACACCGGCGAATCGACGGCCGGCGCTACCATCTACGCCGAGCAGGCCGAGGCGCAGGGCGTCCAGAAGATCACCGTCCCGGATATCTGGAACACCACGCTGGAGGCGTACGTCGACGGCAAGGTCTATTTTGACGCCTCCACCACGCAGGACGGGGTCTCCGCGCTGTACGAGTGGACGCCGGGCGAGTCGAAGGCCACCCTGCTCAAGAGCATCCCGAAGGCGCTGGCGGTGTCTGGTGCAGGTACGGCGGGCTCGCTGACCACGCTGGCAGACCAGAGCAGCTGCAGCAGCCTCCTCACCGTCCCGGCCGGCAAGCGGCTGTGGCGCACCTGCGACTACATGATCACCGGCTTTACACCGGACGGCGCCACAGTCATCGCCGGGTCGAAGTACCAGGACGGGTACGGCGACGGCATCGCGGCAGTGCTGTCGGCGAAGAACGGCAGCCTGCTGCACGAGTGGTCCGGTGTGTTCCGGCAGGCGGTTCCCGAGGACGACCAGCACATCCTGCTGCTCGCCGACACCGGCGACCAGACTCCGGCGTCGATTGTGCGCTGCACCATCTCCAGCGGCGCCTGCGAGCTCGCCACTCCGCTCGCCAAGGGCCAGCTGCTGATCGGCGCCTGACGTGACGCCTCCGCCGGTGCGACACGGCATTGGCCGTCTGATCGCTGTTGTGGCGGTCACGGCTGTGGCTGCTGTCGCTGCCGGCGGAGGCCTCGCCTACCGCCAGGGCCCCAAGTCAGCCTCCTCAACCGTCGCCGCACCACTGGGCGGCGCCCCGAGCCCTACGCCGTCACCCACGCCGCCGACCCCGGTGCTCAGCACGACCCCGGTCGTAGTGCCCACACAGACCCCGACACCGAAGCCGTCGCTCACGCCGAGGTCTGCGTCGACGACACCCCAGATCCCCTCCGGTCCGGTTGCTCTCGAGGCCGCCAAGCTGACGCAGGGCCAGGATCCGCAGCTGGCCTATCGCTTCGATCGCACGGTGCTCGGCGCCGGGAAGGAGCTGAAGGTCCCTAGCAGCGGCAGCCTCATGGAGGTCGCCCGCCTGGGTACCAGCGTGCTCGCAACGACCTCCGGCGGCGAATTGCTCAAGGTCAGCTCCAGCGGCGCAGTGGTTCGCCGTACGCCGCATGTCATGACCCTGGCTGGGACGGCGGACCAGTCGGCCGTGGCGTACGCGACCACCCCACCAGTGGTCGTCGGGCAGCAGACGTACGGCGCGACGCTCTACGCGGACAACGGGGCCTCGGCGAAGTCCCTGGAGCTCCCGGACGTCCAGAGCATCTTTGTGCTCGCCTACACGAAGGACACGATCTACTACAAGGCTTCCGTCAAGGGCGCCGAGACGACCTTGAAGCTGTATTCCTGGACGCCAGGCGCAGCAAAAGCCGTTCTGGTGAAGACAGTCGCCGGAGACGCGATGGCTGTCTCGCAGGACGGCCGCCTGGCGTCTGCACTGCCTGCGAACAGCAGCGGCGACGGCTGCTCCACAGTCATCGAGATCGCCACCGGCAAGAAGCGATTCAAGACCTGCGACTACCGGGTCACCGGCTTCACCCCCGATGGCGCCGTTGCGATCGGTACACCGGCGTACGGCGACAGCTACTGCAGCAACATCATTACCGCGCTGGACTCGCGCACCGGCGCCGTACAGCATCAGTGGAGTGGCTGTTTCTACGAGGCCGTCGCAGAGGACGAACAGCACCTGCTGATGGTCGCGGTGGTGGCCGGCGGCGGTCAGGATCCGAACACGAAGAGCACAGTCGTACGCTGTTCCCTCGGCACCGCAGCGTGTGAACGCGCGACCGAAGTCGTCAGCGCCAAACAGATCGACTTCGCCCGGTGATCTGCCCTGAGCAGATGTCCCCGCACCACAAGGGTTTTCGCGGCAGACTGCGGGCATGACGACGGTTGCCGTTCTGGCTGACATTCATGGCGTGCTGCCTGCGCTGGAGGCGGTGCTGGCAGATGCACAGCAGGCCGAGCTGATCGTGCTGGCCGGGGACATCGCGAGTGGGCCGCAGCCCGTGGAGACGTTGGATTTGTTGACGGGGCTGGGCGAGCGGGTGGTGTGGGTGCGCGGCAACGCGGACCGGGAGCTTGTGGAGATGGCTCGGGGGACCTATGACGCCAAGGCGCCGGATGCGGTGAGTCCTTGGGCTGCGGAGCAGTTGCGGCCGGACCAGGTTGAGCTGCTTGCTGCACTGCCTACGACCGTGACGATCGGGGACGTGCTGTTCTGTCACGCCACTCCGCGCGACGACGAGGAGATGGTGCTGGTGGACAGCCCGATCTCCCGGTGGGCGCAGGTGTTCGAGGGACTGCCGGACGAGGTCAGGACGGTGGTCTGCGGGCACACACACATGCCGTTCGCCCGGCAGGTCGATCGGCGGCTGGTGGTGAACGCCGGAAGCGTCGGGATGCCGTACGGCGCTCCCGGTCCGAGCTGGGCGCTCCTGACCGAGGACGGCGTACAGCTGCGGCGTGCACCGCTCGACGCGGCCGAAGCTGCAGCCCGGATCGAGAGCGAGTCGACGTACCCGGGTCGTGCGGAGTGGGTCGCTGAGTACCTGCTGCACACCTACTCCGACACGGAGGCGCTGGAGGCGTTCAGGCCGCGCGCGGAGGGCTGAGCGGTTACCGTCAGGGGGTGTTCGCGCGGCGGCGGAAGCATTTCGGGACTCCGGCCGACAAGGCGACGTATGCGACCCTGCATACCGCCTCGTTGGCCAGTCCCCACCTGCGCGAGGGCCTGACACCCGCTGCAGCCGGCAAGGCCAGCCGCCACCTGAGAGACCTCCTGGGTACGGCGGCCATCGCGATCTGCGACTCCTCCGGCGTACTGGCGTGGGACGGCGTAGGCGGACCGTACGAGAGCAACCACCGCCGCGACGCCAAGGACCTCGCTGCAACGACACTCCGCTCCGGCCGTACGGCGGTACTCGGCGCGCATGATGTGGCGTGCGGCGACCCGCAATGCCCGATCCGTACCGCGGTCGTCGCGCCGATCGTCACCGAGGAGCGCGTGGTCGCCGTACTGGTCGCGTACAGCAACAACACCTCCGCAGCACTCGTCAGAGCGACCGAGGAGGTCGCCAGGTGGGTCTCTGGTCAGGTAGAGCTCGCAGAGCTCAACAAGGAGCGCACGCGTGCCATGGAGGCGGAGCTGCGCGCACTACGCGCCCAGATCAGCCCGCACTTCATTTACAACGCTCTGGCGGCCATCGCGTCCTTCGTGCGCACTGACCCGGAGCGGGCGCGTGAGCTGCTCCTGGAGTTCGCGGACTTCTCCCGCTACGCCCTGCGGCGTGGCGGCGAGTTCACCACGCTGGCGGACGAGCTACGCAACGTGGAGCGCTACCTGGTGCTGGAGCAGGCCCGCTTCGGCGACAGGCTCAAGGTGTCGCTGCAGATCGCTCCTGAGGTGCTGCCGGTGGTCATCCCGTTTCTGGTCGTCCAGCCCCTGGTGGAGAACGCCGTACGCCACGGCCTGGAAGGTACGACGGGCGTCGGCAACATCACGATCCGCGCGCGCGACCAGATCAACGAGGCGGAGATCAGCGTCGAGGACGACGGCGCCGGCAGCGACCCGGAGGTGATCCGGGCGGCCCTGTCCGGCGAGTCCGGCAGCGACTCGGTTGGCCTCGGCAACGTCGACGCCCGGCTGCGGCAGGTGTACGGCGACACGTACGGCCTGGTCGTGGAGACCGCCGTGGACGCCGGAACCAAGGTGACGTTCCGGATCCCCAAATACTCCTCAGGAGTGCATGCGTCGCCGTAACCCTCAGGTGCCGGTCTGGCTCGAGCGATGGCGGTGTCCAGGTGCGTGCATCGGGGTGCTTGAGGGGCGTCCTCGATGCGGAGCATCGTGGATGGCCCTCAAGTGCCGCGAGGTGCGTGCCTGGGCGCCGCCAGCGCCGAGGCAGGCCGGCACCTGAGGGTTTAGTGTTCGCCTTATGGCCGACTCTCCCTTGCGCGCGCTGGTTGCGGACGACGAGGAGCCTGCCCTGGCCGAACTGGTGTACCTGCTGAACCAGGACCCCCGGATCGGCGAGATCCGCACGGCCTCCAACGGGCCGGACGCGCTGAAGATCCTGCAGGCCAGCGACCTGGACGTGGTGTTCTGCGACATCAAGATGCCCGGGCTGGACGGCATCGACCTGGCCAAGGTGCTGTCCAAGTTCGCCAGCCGCCCGCAGATCGTCTTCGTCACGGCGTACGACGAGCACGCGGTGGCGGCGTTCGAGCTGGAGGCCACCGACTACGTGATGAAACCGGTCCGGCCCGAACGCCTGTCCCAAGCGATCCAGCGCGTGATTTCCCACGGCGCACCGCCCGCGCTGCCGTCACCGGAGGAGACCGACGACGAGGTGATCGCGGTGGAGCTCGCCGGTGTCACCAGGTTCGTCCAGCGCTCCACGGTCCGGTACGTCGAGGCCCAGGGCGACTACGCCCGCCTGCACACCGGCCAGAACTCGCATCTGGTCCGCATCCCGCTCAGCACGTTGGAAGAACGCTGGCGGGACGCAGGCTTCACGCGGATCCACCGCAGCACTCTGGTCGCTCTGCAGCACGTGGACGAGATGCGGGTCGACGGCGGCCGCTGCGCGGTCCGGGTCGGTGAAGACTGGCTCCCGGTCAGTCGCCGGCACACGCGGGAGCTCCGCGACCTCCTGGTCCGTTCGACGTCGCTGAGATGACATGAGTACGCCGGAAGGACCGCGCAGGGTCCGCGTCACCAGTCCTCGGACCAGTGCGGCCCGGCGTCCGATCATGCCCACCGGTACGCGTGAGATCGATGAGCAGACCCGTCTCGGCCAGGTCTACATGCAGTCGCTGATCCAGTCCCAACTGCGGCTCACGCTGGCCGTCATCGGCAGCGTGGTGCTCGTGCTCGGCAGCATCCCGATGCTGTTCTGGCTGGTCCCTCCGACCCGCACGCTGTCCGTGCTGGGCCTGCCGCTGCCCTGGGTGATCCTCGGCATCCTGGTGTACCCAGTCGTGTACGTCGCCGCCCGCATCTACGTCCGGAACGCGGAGCGGATCGAGACAGAGTTCACCGAGTTCGTGGGGCGGCAGTAGCGTGTCGCCGGCGATCAGCCTGACCGCGATCGGCTTGGTGGTCGTGGCAACGATCGGGATCGGCCTGTTCGGCCTGCGGATCTCGCGGACCACCAGTGACTTCTACGTCGCCAGCCGCGCGGTCAGCCCGCGCTGGAACGCCTCGGCGATCAGCGGCGAGTACCTGTCCGCAGCGTCGTTCCTCGGCGTCGCCGGGCTGGTGCTGGTGAACGGCGCCGACATGCTGTGGTTCTCGGTCGGCTACACCGTCGGCTACCTGATGCTGCTGGTCCTGGTCGCCGCTCCGCTGCGCCGGTCCGGTGCGTACACGCTGCCCGACTTCGCCGAGACCCGCTTCGAGTCCCCCGTCGTACGTCGGATCTGCGCCGGGCTCGTGGTCGGTATCGGGACGCTCTACCTCCTGCCGCAACTGCATGGCGCCGGCCTCGCCGTCCAGACCGTCACCGGCGCGCCGCCGCAGGTGGGCGCGATGATCGTCGCGGTGATCGTGGTGATCAACGTGGCCGCGGGCGGGATGCGATCCATCACGTTCGTGCAGGCCTTCCAGTACTGGCTCAAGCTGACCGCACTCGCGACGCCGATCTTCGTCATCCTGCTCGTCTGGCACCAGCCCGTCGGCGTCCTCGACTCGTTGCACGGGGCAGCCGCCGAATGGGCCGAGCCGCTGTCCCGTGCCGGCGGGCGCGACCACCCGTTGTACGCGACCTATTCGTTGCTCCTGGCCCTTTGTTTCGGGACGATGGGGCTCCCGCACGTCCTGGTCCGCTTCTACACGAACCCCGACGGCCGCGCGGCCCGGCGTACCACCGTCGTCGTACTGGCACTGCTCGGGTTGTTCTACCTCTTCCCACCGATGTACGCCGTACTCGGGCGGACGTTCGCGCCCGACCTGGTGGGCACGGGCGGGGACACCGTCGTACTCGAGCTGCCCGGGCGAGTTTTCCCTGGTACTGCAGGGGATCTGCTCGGCGCACTGGTCGCGGCGGGGGCGTTCGCGGCGTTCCTGTCGACGTCGTCGGGGCTGACCGTCGCCATCGCGGGGGTGATCGACCAGGACCTGTTGCGGAGCCGGTTGCACCGGTGGACCGGTGGTGACTACGTCGCGGTGAACAGCTTCCGGATCGCGGCGCTGATCGCGATGATCGTGCCGTACCTGGCGTTCACGGTGACCGGGGCGCTGAGCCTCGCGGACACCGTGGGACTCGCGTTCGCGCTGGCCGCTTCGACGTTCTGTCCGCTGCTGGTGCTGGGGATCTGGTGGCGGCGGATGTCGACGACCGGCGCCGCGGCCGGCCTGGTCGTCGGCGGGATCGCGGCCAGCGCGGCGGCGCTCGTGAACGTGTCCGGCGCGCCGCAGGGCGGCTGGCCGCGGGCGCTCGTCGGTCAGCCGGCCGCGTGGACGATGCCGCTCGCGTTCCTCACCGTCATCGTGGTCTCGAAGCTCACCCCGGACCGCATCCCGGCCGGCACGGCCCGCAGCATGGTGCGGCTCCACACCCCCGAAGCGGTCGACGTGGATCGAGGACCTGCGCCACTCACCAACCGCTCGACGAGCGCCGCGCGACCCGCGCGTCACGCCTAGCGGGCGCCGCGGGCCGACGGTTGGTGAGTGCTGGGCGTCCGCCGTTCGTCGCGTGATTCCTACCGCTCACCGCAGTTGAGTGATCCACCGAGCGACTGGTGTGGTCCGCTGAGCGACCGGTGCGCGCCGGTGCTGTCGGGAGGGCCGTGACGCGGGCCACAGTACGACGCAGCAACCTCGCCGGCTTCAAATCCGCCCGGCACGATCCCTCTTTGGAGGTCCTCGCGATGAGTGATATAGGTGATCGCGACCTGACGACGTACCGGGATGTCCAGTTGTCACCGGACTTCTCCGAGCTGCGTCGCCGGTTCCGGCGCTTCGTGTTCCCGATGACCGCGCTGTTCCTGGTCTGGTACTTCGTCTACGTCCTGCTCGCCGCCTACGCGCACGACTTCATGTCGCACAAGGTCGGCGGCAACATCACCGTGGCCCTGTTGTTCGGCCTCGGGCAGTTCGTGTCGACGTTCGCGATCACGATGATCTACGTCCGCTGGGCGGACCGCCGGATCGACCCTGACGCCGAGAAGCTGCGCCACCAGATCGAGGGAGCACCGCAGTGACCGCCCCGCTCATGTTGCCAATGGCAACGGATATCGGTAACCCGACCGTCAACATCGTGATCTTCGCGCTGTTCGTGCTGGCCACGCTGGGGATCGTGTTCCGGGCGTCGCGGAACAACAAGACCGCGGCCGACTTCTACGCCGGCGGCCGGTCGTTCACCGGCCCGCAGAACGGCATCGCGATCGCCGGCGACTACCTGTCCGCCGCGTCGTTCCTCGGCATCGCCGGCGCGATCGCGCTGAACGGGTACGACGGCTTCCTGTACTCCATCGGCTTCCTGGTGGCCTGGCTGGTCGCGCTGCTGCTGGTCGCCGAGCTGCTCCGGAACACCGGCCGGTTCACGATGGCCGACGTACTGTCGTTCCGGCTCAAGCAGCGGCCGGTCCGGATGGCGGCCGCGATCTCGACCCTCGGCGTCTGCTTCTTCTACCTGCTGGCGCAGATGGCAGGCGCCGGGGGTCTGGTGGCCCTGCTGCTCGGGGTGAGCAACCGGGCCGGGCAGAGCATCGTGATCGCCGTGGTCGGCATCCTGATGATCACCTACGTCCTGGTCGGCGGCATGAAGGGCACCACCTGGGTGCAGATCGTCAAGGCCGTGCTGCTGGTCATCGGCGCCGGAATCATGACGATTTGGGTGCTGGCGAAGTACTCCTTCAACCTGTCCAGCCTGCTCGGTGCGGCCGTCGACAAGAGCCCGGCGGCCGGCGAGAAGCTGCTCAGCCCGGGTCTCCAGTACGGCCTCACCGGTGTCACCAAGCTGGACTTCATCTCGCTCGCGCTCGCCCTGGTGCTCGGCACCGCCGGCCTGCCGCACGTGCTGATGCGGTTCTACACGGTGCCGGACTCCAAGGAGGCGCGGCGCAGCGTCAGCTGGGCGATCTGGATCATCGGCATCTTCTACCTGTTCACGCTGGTCCTCGGGTACGGCGCTGCCGCGATCGTCGGACCGGACCGCATCAAGGCCGCACCCGGCAAGGCGAACTCGGCCGCGCCGCTGCTCGCCTTCGAGCTCGGTGGTGAGGTGCTCCTCGGGGTGATCTCGGCGGTCGCGTTCGCGACGATCCTGGCCGTGGTGGCCGGTCTGACGATCACCGCGAGTACCTCGTTCGCGCACGACATCTACGGCCAGATCATCAAGAAGGGCCAGATCAGCGGCGACGGCGAGGTCCGGGTTGCGCGGTACACCGCGGTCGTGATCGGCATCGTCGCGATCGTCGGCGGCATCTTCGCGAACGGGCAGAACATCGCGTTCCTGGTGGCCCTGGCGTTCGCGGTCGCGGCGAGTGCGAACCTGCCGACGATCCTGTACTCCCTGTTCTGGCGGCGCTTCAACACCCGCGGCGCACTGTGGAGCATCTACGGCGGTCTGAGCTCGACGATCATCCTGATCATCTTCAGCCCGGTCGTCTCCGGCAAGGTGGACAAGAAGACCGGCGCGAGCTTGTCGATGATCACCGACACCAGCATCGACTTCCACTGGTTCCCGCTGGACAACCCCGGCATCGTCTCGATCCCGCTGGCGTTCCTGCTCGGCTGGCTCGGCACGATCACCAGCAAGGAGCCGGTCGACGTCGACCGCTTCGCCGAGATGGAGGTCCGCTCACTGACCGGCGCCGGCGCCGAGAAGGCGGTCCCGCACTAGAAGACCTGTCAGGCAGGCCCTGCTGATTCGACGCGGTCCTGCCTGGCAGCCCCACCCCGCCCCCCCGAGACGGACCCGGCCCCTGCACCGGGTCCGTCTCGCACGTCTTTCCGGAACAAAACCGTCACCGGGCGGCAGAAAACTTCCGGAAAGGCTCAGTGGAATTTGAGGGTGGGCCAGAGTTCGTAGAAGGCTTCGCGGGAGGTGTTGCCTCGGGCTTCCTCCGTGGCGTGGAGGCGGCCGTAGGTGAAGGGGTTGCCGCCTTCGGCGTAGACCTCGAGGGCGAGGTGGTGGAGGAGTTCGCGGGAGACGACCGAGTCCTGGTGTTCGCCGAGGATCTCCTGGACCTGCTCGGCGCGGGCGGCCAGGTCGGCGGCTTCGTCGGACAGGACGGGTACGGCGGATTCCGCGGCGTACCGCAGGCGCTTCGACGACTTGCGTACTTCGTGCAGCTCGTGGTCCTGCTCCGCCACGGTCTCGGCCCGCTGCGAACGGCGTACCGCCTTGCGCATCCGCCGGTAGTCGTGGTCGAGGAGTTCGCCGATCTGCTTGCTCGCCTTCCGGTCGTCCCCCGTCACGGGCGGCTTCGCGAGCAGTTCGTCGAGCGCGTCGAGCAGCCGGAAGTACCGCGGACTCTCCAGCGCGGCCAGCGCCCCGGCGCGGCCGTCCTTGTAGACCCGCCGCAGATGGTCGTCGATCCGCCCCGCGACGCGTCCCATCACCAGCTCGACCGGCTGTTCCGCGACCTCGGCCGCGAAGTGCTCGCGCTGCACCTCCGCGTCCCGAGCAACCCCGAGCTCACCGGCCAGCCACTTCAACTCGTCCCGCAACGGGTCGCCGACCGCACGATCGATCACCGGACGGTACGTCGCCAGCGCCGACCGCAGCCGCCGCGTCGCGACCCGGAACTTGTGGATCGAGTCCGGGACGTCCCGCCGTACCTCAGGGTCCCGTTCGCGGATCGCCTGCACCTGCGCGCCGGCGTACGCGCGGAACAGGTCCGACGTCCGCGGCTTCTTCGGCAAGGTCCACTCGTCGTACGCCGGAACGCGATCGCCGAGCGCCCGTGCGAGCTTGCTCGGACCGCTCGCCGGACGAGCGCCCGCGGCCGTCAGCAACTCACCCGCGTCCTCGAGCAGCAGGCCGTCGCCGTCGACCAGCTCGACCTCCCACTCCCGCCAGCTCTCGGGCTCACCGCCCGCGACCGTCGCGGTCACGTGGTCGTCGGCGAGCTCCGCGAGGACACCGCCGTCCGCGTCCAGCAACCGATGGACGATCCGTCGGGTGTGCAGCGTCACGACCGGCACCAACTGTTGGTCGCGGACATGCACGCGGACCGTACGGACGACCGCGATCGGCACGTTGCGCACCGACCGGCCGAGCGGGTGCCGAACCTCGAGCCGTCCACCGGACGACCCCGGGAACTTCACGTGCCACCCGTCGTCCTCACCACCGGTCCGTCGGCGAAGCGTCACCTTGTGAGCGGCCAGGTCGAGGGCGGCGGTGTCGTAGTACACCGCCTCCAGCTCGAGTTCGACCGGTTGCGCGACGCTCGCGACCCCGGGCAGCTCGTGCAGCGCCGGCAGGATCACGCTCGTGTCGACGTCGTACTTCGTCTCGATCTCGAGCTGCTCAGTCGGGGCCATACCCCATTGTTTACCAGCCGTTCATGAATTTGCCCTGAGATCGGCGACCAATCGTTGCAGATCGCGGTCGGTGCAGCCGCCGATCGTGGGCCGGATCTGCCGGCGCCGGTTGTGGTTGAGGGCCCAGCAGATCAATCCGATCAGGACGAGGAAGGCGATCATGTCCTGCCCACTCCTTTGAAGAACGTGTAGTGAAAGGTGCCGCCGTGTCCGGCGGACTTCTCGAGGTCGCGGATGCCCGCGGCCCACTCGGCCTCGGTCCGCAGGCCGGCGGCGATCGCGCGGTCGCGGACGGACTCGACCATCGCGATGAAGGTCTTGCGGGTGAAGCCGTCGACGAGCTGCGGGAGGCTCTGGTCGGCGTACACGGTGCGCGGTCCGACCCGTACGTCGTCGTACCCGGCCTGCTCGAGCAACGGCTGGAGCCGCCGGCCGATCAGCGAGTCACCGCCCGCGGCAGCCTGCAGGTCGACGAGGCAGTCGATGACGGCTTGGGCGTGCGCGCTGCGCGGGTGGAAGAAGGCGGACTCGTGGTCGCCTTCGATCACGGTGATCGTGCCGCCGGGGTTGAGGAGGCCCCGGAGCCGGGTGAGCGCGGCCGCAGGGTCGGGAAGGTGCTCGAGGACGAAGCAGACGAAGACGTGGTCGAACTTCTCGCCGGCCAGGTCGTGGAGGTCCGCGTGCCGCCAGTCGACCGTCGCGTCCGGTGCGTGTTCGGCGACCTGAGCCTTGGCCTGGGCGAGGGATGCTTCGGAGATGTCGATCGAGACCAGGTCGATGCCGGGGCTTCGCGTGACCAGTTGAACGGTCTGTGCTCCCACTCCGCAGCCGGCCTCCAGTACGCGGCTGCCGGGTGGGTAGGTGGTGCCGCCGTGCAGCAGGTCGGCGAGCGTGCCGGCCTGGTCGGACAGCCGGCGGGTCTCCGCCGGGGTGTAGCCGTGGACGTAGTCGGTTCCCATACCTCCAAGGTCGCGCCACAATGGTCCTGTGAACAGGTCCAATCCGGCGATAAGTGGCAGGTCCAATGGCGGAGCGGACTTCCTCCAACTCGACCCGGCCGATGCGCCACCTGGCGGTCTCGCGGACTGGCTCACCGATCGCCTGCGGACGGCGATCTCCACCGGCCACCTCCCGGTCGGCACCCGCCTCCCCGCGACCCGCACCCTCGCCACCGACCTCGGCCTCTCCCGAGGCGTGGTCACCGAGTCGTACCAGCGCCTCACCGAGGACGGCCACGTCTCCACGCACGGCCGCCGCGGGACCATCGTCGTCGCTGCCCCGATGATCGGTGACGTCCGAAAGTCCGAGGGTCCACGGTTCTTCGGACGTCCGAGCTTGGCAGTGGCCGACGATGTGTTCGACCGGTTGCGGGATCTGCCGGCGCGGATCGACCTGACGCCCGGCGTGCCCGATCTGGCCGCGTTCCCGCGGAGCGCCTGGCTGCGCGCGGAGCGAGCAGTGCTAGCGGATCTGGAGTCGGCCGATTTCGGGTACGGCGACCCGGCGGGTACGCCGACGTTGCGACGCGCGGTCGCCGCGTGGCTGGCGCAGTACCGCGGGATCACCGCGGACCCGGACGACCTGATCATCGTGGCCGGCGTGGCCCAGGCGATCGGGCTCGTGTCCCAGATGCTCGAACGGCACGGCATCCACGAGATCGCGGTCGAGGACCCCGGCTCGCTCGGTTCCCGTCAGCACTTGCAGAACTGGGGTATGCGGACGCCGCCGATCCCCGTCGACGATCGCGGGCTGCAGGTCGACGTACTGCGGGATTCCGGCGCGAGCGCGGTGATGGTGACGCCGGCGCACCACTTCCCGACCGGCGTCGTACTGGACGGCGAACGTCGTCGCGAGCTGATCCAGTGGGCAACGGACGGCGGATTGGTGATCGAGGACGACTACGACGCCGAGCACCGGTACGACCGGCCGCCGGTCCCGGCGCTCCGCTCGATGCTGCCCGACCAGGTCATCTACGCCGGCAGCGTGTCCAAGCTGCTCGCCCCGGCGCTGCGGATCGGCTGGATGCTCGCACCCCCGCAGTACAAGGAAGAACTGATTGCCCGCAAGCGCCTGGCGGACCTCGGCAACGCGGGCCTCCCGCAGCTCACCCTCGCCGCTCTGATGGAGTCCGGCGAGCTCGAGCGCCAACTCCGCTTCCTCCGCCGTCGGCACCGCACCCGCCGCGACGCGATGGTCAGCGCCATCCGCAACCACTTGCCCACCGCAACCATTCACGGCGCCGCCGCCGGCCTGCATCTCACCATCACCTTTGCAGAAGGAGACGACACCGAACTGGCCGCAGCCGCCCTCGAAGCAGGCGTGAAAACCCACCCTCTTTCGTGGCACTGCCAACTCCCGCACGCCCCCGGCCTGGTCCTCGGCTACGCCGCCCGCACCCCCACCGAAATCACCGAGGCCATCGCGACGATCGCGAAGGTCAGCTGATCGGGCTCCACCAGTTCGCGCGCCCGGCGAGCTTCATGAACGCGGGCAGCAGCACGCCCCGGATCGCCGTCGCGTCCACGAGCACCGCGACGGCCATCCCGACCCCGATCATCTTCAGGTACACGACCCCACCGGTCGCGTAGACCGCGAACGACAGCGCGAGTACGGCGGCCGCGGTCGTGACCAACGGGGCCGATCGCTGCAGCCCCGTCGCCACCGCCCGCTCGGTATCCCCGGTCCGCAGGTACTCCTCCCGGATCCGCGACACGATGAACACCTCGTAATCCATCGACAGTCCGTACACGATGCAGAACATGAGGGTCGGCATGCTCGCCTCCAGTACGCCGGTCGCGGTGAAGCCGAGTGGCCCGGACAGATTGCCCTGCTGGAACACCCACACCATGACGCCGAACATCACCGCGAGACTGAGCAGGTTCAGCACGGTCGCCTTCAACGGCAGCAGCACGCTGCCGGTCGCGACGTACAGGACGAGCACGCTGAGCAGCAGGATCAACCCGAGCACCAGCGGGATCCGTTCGGTGAGTGCCGCACGCCAGTCCGACATCTCGGCCGGCGAACCACCGATCATCGCCGGGTACGGCGCCTCGGCCGCGCGGACCTGTTCGACGAGCTGCCCGATGTCTCCCTCCAGCACCGCCTCGGTCGGGACGACGGTCAGGTACGCCCCGCCGTTGCGGACATAGGTGTCGACCTGCGCCACCCCGTCCAGCTGCCCGAGGGTCTTCGCGTACGGCGCCAGTCGCGCCGGATCGGTCGTCTCGGGCATCACGACGTACAGCGCGTCGGACTCCTCCTGGCCGAAGTTCTGGCGCACCTGGTCCGCCATGATCCGGCTGCTCGCGTCCGCGGGGAGGATCCGGGCGTCCGGCAGGCCGAGGCGCAGACCCAAGGCGGGAGACGCGAGCAACAGGATCAGCGCGAGGACGGCGCCGCCGATGAGTGCCGGGCGGCGCATCACCGCGATCGCGAGTGTTGCCCAGCGACCCGAACCGGAGCCTGTTGCCGCGGGACGGACCGCTCGGCGGCCGAGGAGCGCCAGCGCCGCCGGGAGGATGACGAGCGCACCGATCAGCGCGGACAGGACAACAAGCACACCGGCGTACCCGAAGGACCGCAGGAACGACAGCGGGAACAGCAGCAGCGCGAGGAGTGAGACCGCGACCGTCAGGCCACTGAACAAGACAGTCCGCCCGGCCGTGCGCACCGCGGTCACCACGGCGTCGTCGACCTCGGCGCCGGCCGCCAACTCCTCGCGGAACCTCGCGATCACGAACAGGCAGTAGTCGACGCCGAGCGCCAGTCCCATCACCAGTGCGAGGTTGGCGGCGAACGTCGAGACCTCGGTGAACGCTGCGATCACCCGCAGGCCGGCCAGCGCACCGCCGGTCGCGAAGACCCCGACCCCCAGGGTCACGAGAGCCGGCGAAATCCTGCGGTAGATGAGGATCAGCAGCCCGAGCACCATCGGGATCACGATCAGCTCGGCGCGCAGGAAGTCCGCACGGGCCTGGGCCCCGATCTCGCGGAACACCTCGTCTTGGCCGCCCGACTGCACGGTGATCCCGTCACGCGATCCGGCGTACTGCGCGGCGAGCTCACCGACCCGCTGTCGCGCCTCGTTCACCTCGCCCGGCACGTGGACGAGGATCAGCGCCTGCCGGGAACCCTTGCTGCGCAAGGCCGAACTGCCGTCACGCGACCAGTACGACGCTGCCTCGGCGACCCCTGACTGCTTCGCGATTTCATTGGTCAGTCCAACACCAGCGGCCCGTACGGCGGGATCGTCGACAGTCCCCGTCTTCGCCGTCACGAGGAAAGCGAGGTTCGGCGGCCCGGTGTGGAACTGGTCGGCGAGCACCCGGCGGGCGCGATCCGACTCCGCGGCCGGATCGGCGATCCGGGACAGCGAGAGGGCGTTGAGCGCGCCGGCCGCAACGGCGAGCACGAGCACCGTGCAGGCGAGCGAAAGTACCGCGACGGCGCGCCGGCGCCGGACCACCAGCCGCCCGAGGCGCGCGAGCAGACCGGCTTCGCGCCGGTGACCTGAGCCTTCCGGCAGGACAGGCGGGACCAGGACCGGCTGGGTGGTTTCGGGCATGGCGGACCTCCGGGTGAGCGGGGGTAGGATGACCAAACACGAGCAGTTGCTCGCATACAGAAAAATACGAGCATTTACTCGTGTTTGTCAACGAAGGGTCGACCCATGCCCGAGGAGCCGCGACGTCAGGCACGCGGGCAGCGGCGGATGGTGCAGCTGCTGGACGCCGCCGCGGTGGTGTTCGCCGAGGCCGGGTATGCGAAGGCGACCACCAACGCGATCGCCCGCCAGGCCGGCGTCTCACCGGGCACGCTGTACCAGTTCTTCGCGAACAAGGAGGCCCTCGCCGAGGCGCTCGCGGAGCGCTACCGCAGCGAGCTCGCCGCCGCGCACCAGAAGGCCTTCGACCCGGGTACGGCGCAACTCCCGCTGCCCGACCTGGTCGACCGGATGATCCGCCCGATGGTCGAGGTCAATCTGGAGAACCCGGGGTTCAAGGCCCTGTTCGGCAGCGGCGACCTGCCGGACAAGCTGACCGCGCCGACCCGCGCGCTCCAGAAGGCTGTCACCGGCCGCGTCGCCGAGGTCCTGGCCGTCCGTTACCCCGAACTACCGACAGACCGCCTCGAAACCACCGCGGCCGTCGCGACCCAGATCTTCGCCGCCCTGCTCGGCACCATCGTCACCACCCCCGCCACCCACCGCGAACGGTGGATCGCCGAACTCAACCAGGCCCTGGTCGGCTACCTGACCCCGCTCGAACCGAGCTGAAGCGGTACGGCGCTTTCAAGCCTCAGCGGGTGTAGCGCGGGGCGATCGCGAGGGCGAACTGGGTCATCAGGTCCGGGTTGATCTTGCGGGCCGGGAGCGGGACCAGGTCGACGATCTTGTCGTCGCCGACGCGGATCGTCGTCCGGCCGGTGGCGGTGTCGACGTACCCCTCGTCGCCGAGCGGGATCGACTGCGAGGTGGCGGCCTTGCGGATCGGGGCCATCAGCGCCTTGGCGTCCGGCTCGCGGCGTGCCGACGTCGAGAGCACGCTTGTCGACGTCACCCAGCCGCAGACCAGGTCACCGACGAGGGTCTCACCGTCGCGCCGGGCCATCGCCGGTGCACCCAGCACCTTCTCGGCCGCCGCCGTACCGCGGTCACAGTCCGGGCGCGTGATCAGCCGGTCGGCGTCCGGCAGCCCGGCACCCTGCCGCAGGACCTCCTGGCCGAGTGCGACGTACTTCGCGAGGGTCGCCTGCGGCCCGGAGAGCTTGTACATCCTGCCGGCCGACAGGAACACCAGGAACGTACTTGTGCCGTACCCGCCCCGACCGATCTGGACGGGCTTGGCCGGCTCACGCGGATGCGCGGCGTACGCCTTCTGGGTCGCCGCCAGCGTCGCCGGCGTGGCCGGAAGCACCGACACCCCGACCCTCAGCACCGGTCCGTCAGGGCTGGTGCTGAGCGCGAACTGACACACGTCGTACGTCGGGATGTCGAACTCGGGCGGTGGTGCCTTGGGCTGGATGTTCGCGACCGGCACCGCGAGCGTGGTCTGCACCAAGGTGGGGTCCATCCGCACGCACATCGTGTCCGCGACCTTGGACGTCTCCGACGGAGGCACCGAAGGCGTCGGAGAGGGAGTCTCCGAGCTCGGCGGCGTACCGGTCGACACCAGCGGCGGCATGTTCGGCGCCGTCTCCTCGGCGGGACCGCCACAGCCCGCGAGCAGTACGACGGTCAGCGCGGAGGCGGTCACTACCCGGCGGATACGCATGATGACTCAGAACCTTAACCCGCGGACCGGAGCTCCCTTTCGCGGACCGCGTGTTCATCGGTACGGGCGTCGTACCGCCAGAACTCGCGCAACCAGACGGACGTGCCGACCACGCCGGCGACGCAGAGCACGCCGCCGCTGACGATCGCGGTCCGGACCGTGGTGAGGTCGGCGACCAACCCGGAGCGGGCCTGACCGCCGAGCGGGCCGAGCGAGTAGCCGAGCATCTCGATCCCGGCCAGCCGGCCGCGCATCTCGTCGGGGATCGTCTGGTTCCAGATCACCGAACGGAACAGCACCGACACCATGTCGGCAGCGCCGGCCACCGCGAAGAACGCGATCGCGAACCAGATGTTCGGCGCCAGGCCGGCGATCCCGACCGCGGCGCCCCAGCCGATCGTGGCCAGCACCACCGCCCTGCCCTGGTGGTGGACGTGTTTCGCCCAGCCGCTGGTCAGGCTGGCGCACATCGCCCCGATCGCCTCCGCGCTGTACAGCAGGCCGAGCAGCTTGGGTTCCTTCAGGATGTCCGTCGCGAACGCCGGGAACAGCACGATCGGCATCGCCAGGAACATCCCGACCATGTCGACCAGGTACGTCGCCAGCAGGTCCTTGCGCCGGAACGCGTAGACGATCCCGCCGCCGATCGCCCGCAGGCTCGGCGCCGTGGACTGCTCGCCGGCACGGTACGAACCGAGCCGGGCGTAGAGCAGCGTCGCGAAGACGATGCCGGCCAGCTCGACGGAGAACGCCCAGGTCACGCCGACCGATCCGACCAGGACACCACCCAGCGCCGGACCGGCGAGCTGCCCGATCTGCGAGGTCAGCGAGCTCAGCGCGACCGCGGCCGGAATCTCCTCGTGCTTCACCACCCGCGGAAGAAGCGCTTCCCGCGAAGGCCGCTGCAGCGAGGTGGCGATCGCGTTCAGCGCGCCGCAGACGTAGATCAGCCAGACCTGCGGGTTCGGGAGCAGCGTGTTGGCGACCATCAGCGCGGAGATCACGACCTGCGCGAATCCGGTGGAGACGAGCAGCGTGCGGCGTTCGACGTGGTCGGCGAGCGCACCGCCGTACAGGCCGAACACGACCAGCGGGACGATCGTCACCAGGCCCATCGCGCCGACCGCGAAGTTCGAGCCGGTGAGTTGGTAGAGCTGGTACGGCAGGGCGACGTACCCGACCATGCCGCCGAGGAAGAACACCGATCCGGCGACCAGCAGGATGCGGAAGTCGCGGGAACCACGCCACGGAGTCAGATCGACGCGCAACCGGGCCAGCCGCGCGCTCAGACTTGCTGCCACCGAGTCATAGTGACAGGTCCGACCGGCCGGACGAACCTGATTTCAGCTGAGGGGCAGCAGGGCGGACAGGTCGGTGCGTTCGCCGCTGGCGCGGAGTTTGCCGGTCATCCGGGCGTCGGGCCAGCTGATGCGGCCGAGCGCCACGTCGATCCACAGGTCCGGCGGCATCTCGATGACCGCGCCCGGCGTACCGCGGGTGTGTCGCGGGCCTTCGATGCACTGCACAGCGCCGTACGGCGGAACGCGTACCTCGACCGCGTGGCCGGGTGCTTTCGCGACCAGGCGTTGCAACAGTTCCTTGGTGAGCAGTTTCAGGTCGGCGCGTTCCGCCGTACCGTCGTCGTAGCGTTGCAAGGCCTGCCGGAACGCGGGGTCGGACATCTCCACGACGTGCCAGCGTACGCGGCAGTTTGCGGTGACGCCCCTCTCGTCAGCGATAATCGGGCGGGAGAGAGGGAAGCGAGGTCGGGATGCTCACGCCCAGGCACCAGGCGCTGCTGATGACGCTGGCGGGAATGACCGTCGGCGTAGCCGTTTTCGGCACAGTCGTCGCCGTGAACGGTGGCAATCCGTTCACCGCCCACGACACGCCGGTGGGGATCGTGAGTCCGTCGCCGTCCAGCACCCCGAGCCGTGGCGACGGACTGCAGGCCGACGGGCTGCAGTACGTCGTACAGAACTTCGGCTCCGACGACGACCCGGTGTCGTCCGAGGTCCCGACCGGGTGGAAGAGCGCTCAGAGCGGCACCCGCCCGAAATTCGTCGACTCGACCGGTGTCTGGCAGATCCGGTTCGACACCCGGGGCAGCAAGCAGACCCCGGACCAGCTGGTCGCGAACCGTGAGCGCAGCATCGACGAGAGCGGCCTGAAGGTGCTCAGCCGCGACAACGGCATGCTGGTCTACACGTACGTCGACAAGGCCCGCGGTCCCCGGATGGGTCTGTCGCGCTGGGTCTCGCTCGACGACGGCAAGACGTCAGCGGTCGAGATCACCGTCGGCGGCCGCCCGCAGGACGAAGCCGGCCTGCGCGCCGTCCTCCAGCAGGCCACCGACACCCTCAAGCTCGCCTCGGGCGACACCCGCCCCAACTAACACTTGATGTCGGCGGCGGGGGTGTTGCCCTGCACGAGGTAGCTCTCCACGACGTTCTTTACGCACGCGTTGCCCGACAGGTACGCCGTGTGGCCGTCGCCGTCACGGGTGACGAGGATGCCGTTCTCGAGCTGATGCGCCAGCCCGACCGCCCATTCGTACGGCGTGGCCGGGTCGCGCGTCGTACCGAGGACCATGATCGGCTTCGAGCCGGCCGCCTTGATCTGGTGCGGCTTGTCCGTCGGCTTGACCGGCCAGTTGACGCAGGACGCCGACGACCAGGCGAGGAACTCACCGAACCGCGGTGAGGCGGCCTTGAACTCCGGCACCTCCGCCTGGAGCTGCGCGATCGACGTGACGTCCGGCCGGTCGGAACAGTTGACCGCGATCTGGACCTCGTTCGCGTTGTCGGAGTACCCGGACGGCTTGCGGTCGGTGTACTCGTCGGCCATCGCGAGCAGCCGCGCGCCGTTCCCGGCGAGCCCGTCGACGACGGCGTCCTCGAGCCGCGGCCAGAACTCCTTCAGGTACAGCGGGTAGACCAGGCCGAGGATGACCAGGGCCTGCGTGACCTGGCGCTGCCCGTCGCCCGGCAGCGGGTGCGCGTCGCTGTCCTTGATCAGCTTGTCGACCTTGGCCAGCACCTCGTTCTTGCTGCTACCGAGCTTGCAGGAGCGCTGCGCACAGTCCTCCGCGAATGCGTCCAGCGCCTTGTCGAAGCCCTTCGCCTGCGCCATCCCCATCTGCTGGGACGAGATCGCCGGGTCGACGGCGCCGTCCAGCACCAGCCGGCCGACGTTCTTCGGGAACAACTCGGCGTACGTCGCACCGAGGTAGGTGCCGTACGACATGCCCAGGTAGTAGAGCTGCGAGTCCCCGACGATGCCACGCAGTACGTCGATGTCGCGGGCGGCGTCCTTGGTGTTCACATGCGGCAGGAGCTCACCGGAGCGCTGCTTGCAGCCGGCCGCGAAGGTCTTGGACTGCTTGTCGACGTCGGCGACCTCGGCGGGGGTGTCCGGGCTCCCGTCGGCGGCGATCATCGCGTCCAGCTGCGCGTTGTCCAGGCACTTCACCGGGGTGGATTCGCCGACGCCGCGCGGGTCCCAGCCGATGATGTCGAACTTCCGCAGCAGCGACGACCCGAACAGCATCGGCGCCTGCGCGGCGAAGTCCTGCCCGGAGGCGCCGGGGCCGCCCGGGTTGATGAACAGCGTGCCGATCCGGCCGCCGCGGTCCTTGGCGAGCACCTTGCGGGCGCGCAGCTCGATGGTCTGACCGGTCGGCTTGGTGTAGTCCAGCGGGACCTCGATGGTCGCGCACTGCTGGTTGGTGCCGCAGCGCTCCCAGTCCGGCTGCTGCTGGTAGAACTTCTCCAGCCCGGCCGGGATCGGGCCCACCGGTCCGCTGGGCGGGTTGCTGCCGACGCCGGGCGCCGTACCGCCGTCGGCGTCCTGCGCACGACTCGCTACTCCACATCCGCTCGCGAGCACCGCAAGAGCTGCCACCAGTACGGTCGACCTGCGGAATCTCACTGCGTGGTTTCTCCCTCGTCGTCGTGGTGCAGGCGGCGCCGGCGGCGTGGTTTCCGTGCCCGCCGCTCCTCAGTCGGCTCCGGCTGTTCAGGCGCCGCACTCGCTTCCGGTACGACGGGTGCTGCGTCCGGGGTCGTCGTACCGGAGGCCTCGTACTGCTGCCGCGGCGAGCAGACGTCCGCCCGGCTGCACGCGCAGCGCCGGCCCGAGGCCGCGAGCCGGACGACCACGGTGTCGCTCGGCACGTTGTGCCCGACCACCACTCCATCACCCGCGGGGGTCTCCACCGCGGCCCCGAGCGCCGGAGCCTTCGCGTTGAACTCCTGGTAGAGCGGGTGCTCGTACTTCAGACAGCACATCAGCCGGCCGCAGGCGCCGGAGATCTTCAACGGGTTCAGCGGCAGGTCCTGGTCCTTCGCCATTCGCACGCTGACCGGCTCGAAGTCCTTCAGGAACGTCGCGCAGCACAGGTCCCGCCCGCACGGCCCGATGCCGCCCTGCAACCGCGCCTCGTCGCGGGCACCGACCTGCCGCAGCTCGATCCGCGCCCGCAGGGCCCGCGCCAGGTCCCGGACGAGCTCACGGAAATCGACCCGGTGCGGCGCCGAGAAGTACACGATCACCAACTGGTCGATATCCGGCCGCCGGTCGACGAAATCGATCCCGACCACCTTCATCGGCAGGTCGTGCTCCCGGATCGTCCGCTTGGCGATCACCCGCGCGTCCGCCCGCCGCTGCCGGTTCTGCTCGTCCCGGTCCAGGTCGGTGGCAGTCGCGATCCCCGCGCACAGCGGCAGCCCGCCGATGTCCTCGGTCACGTACTGCGGCGCCCAAACACACTCCGCCACCTCAGGCCCGTCGTCAGTAGGCACCAGCACTTTTTCCCCCACCCGAGGCCGAAACTCCCCCGGATCAAGGTAATAAAGCCGCCCGTACCGCTCGAACGACACCGCCATCACCATGCCCACGCCGTCAGAGTACGGGGCGTTGCACAGGAAGTGGTCGCGCTACACAGGAAATAACCTGTTCACCGCCCCCGGCGCACCGGTTACGCCCCTACCGGTGGCTGTTCTTCACAGTGCCGGTGAGTTTGTCGTCGTCAGGGCCGAACGCCGCACACAGAACCCGGTGATCACCGTCGTCCCACGCCCCCTTGCTGGGCGTCCACCAGTCCAGATACAGCTCGGACTGGTCACGCGACTTCCCCACATACGTCCCGAACACGGGACCGCAAGCACGGTCGGCCGCCTTGTTGATCGCGCTGTCGCCCGGGTACGTCGTACCGGGAAGCGTCACGATCCCGACGACCTCGGCGTCGTGCTCGTCCGGGCAGGGCTGCCGGACCACCTCGTCCTCTTCGCTGCCGTCCTCGTCGAAGCACTCCCCGACCGTCAGTTCGTCGACGTACGTGGTCGGACCCGAGTTCGACGACACCGGATCCGGTGCGCTGTAGCTGTCGTCGGACGAACCGAGCGCGATCACGAGCACGATCAGCAGTGTGTAGCCGAGCGTCACCAGGGATCCCATCACCAGTCCGGCGATCGCCATCCCCTTGCCCTCTTGCCGGCTCCGCTTGATCTGCACCAGCGCCGCGATGCCGAGCCCGATCGCCACCGGCGCGGACACCCCGATGACGAACCCGCCGAGCCCGGTCACGAGCGCCGCGGTCGCCAGCCCGTTCGTCCCGCCCGAACCGCCGTACCCGTAACCGCCGTACCCATATCCATAGCCATTCCCATACGGCGACGGCGCCCCGTGCGCCGGCGGATACTGCCCCGGCCCGTATCCCTGCCCGTACGGCGTCCCCTGCTGGCCCTGCCCGTACGGCTGACCGCCCGGTGCCTGCCCGTATCCCGCCTGCCCGTGCGGCGGCTGCTGCGACCCGTACGACGGCTGCCCAGGCGCCGCCCACGGCACCCCACCCTGCGCACCAGGCGCCTGCGGCTGTTCCGGACGCCCGTACGTCGGGAACGCACGGGTCGGATCGTGCGGACGGTCCTGTGGACGTTCCGGCTCCGGGCCGTACGGTGGCTGACTCACGCTACCCCCACTGAATCCCCCGCGGGCATTACCGCTGTGATCCGCGCATCGTACCCGTCAGATGGGTCCCGGGCATGCCGACCAGACACAGGACGTTGCCGTCAGCAACCGCGCGGTTCTCGAGTACGACGTAGTACATGTCCAGCTCGGACCGCTCGTACGGCGTCCCCACGAACTCCACGAACGCGCCCGCGCACTGCTGCGTCGCGACGGTCCCGATCTGCGCGGTCGACAACCCGACCAGCGCGGCCTGCACCTTCGCGTACGCCTCCCCGGTGTGCGCCACGGCGCAGTCCGCGATCCGTACCAGCCGCAGCGTCGAGGCCTCCAGGTCCGCGTCGAAGCAGCGGCCGACCTCCACCTGCGAGATCGACACCGTCTTGCCGATGCCCCGCCGGTGCTCGCCGACCAGGTTGAGCGTGACCGCGACGCCGATCGCGATCACCCAGCACAGCGACACCGCCAAGGCGCCGTACGCGAGCCGTTTCCCGTGCCCGCCGGCGCGCTTGATCCGCCGCAGCGCCACCCCGGCCAGCACGACCGCGATCGGCACCAGCCCGGGCAGGCTGGTCGCGAACGCGGCGACCGCGTACCCGTCCTGCCGGCCCTTCGGCTTCGGGACGCCCTCCAGCCAGGACTCAGCCGACGGCAGCGGTTGCCGCGCAGGCTGGATCGGGGAGGGCGGCGGGTGGGTCATCTGGGTCCGTTTCGCGGCTGTGTGAGGCCGAGCGGTCTACTTCGCCCAGTCACCCAGTCATCGGACCCACCGGTCTCGGTGTTACAGGTTCCGCCCAGTTATCGGACGTGGGTGATGCACGACTCAGCGCTGGGGGCGGCGCGGGATCGTGAATCCGTCGCTGCGGCCCTCGAACAACCCGACCGTCATCGCCTCGAGCGCGACCAGCGGCGCCACGTTGGCCTCGATCGCATCCCGGCACATCGCGATCGCGTCGATCCGGCGTACCGTCTGCTCGGGCGTCGTCCGGCTCCCGAGCTGCTCGATGTTGCGGTGCAACTCGGCGTTGATCAGCTCGCTGCCGGACCCGGTCTGCACCACCAGCACATCCCGGTAGAGCGCCATCAGGTCGACCAGCGACCGGTCCAGAACGTCGCGTTCCCAACGCTTCGCGCGGGCCTTCTGCTGGTCCTCGAGCTCCTTCAGCGCCGCGTTCGCCTCGCGCGGTCTG
This sequence comes from Kribbella soli, assembly GCF_004331345.1. Classification (GTDB taxonomy): domain Bacteria; phylum Actinomycetota; class Actinomycetes; order Propionibacteriales; family Kribbellaceae; genus Kribbella; species Kribbella soli. The sequence continues at coordinate 1,033,220 of NZ_SJJZ01000004.1, forward strand.
GCGCCCTTCGTGCCGACGCCGAGCGCCTGCTCGAGCGCGGCCCGCTCCTTCTCGTCGACCTTCTCCGCGCTGGCCTTGGCCTCTTCCTTGGCCGCCTCGACCAGCCGCTGCGCCGCCTTCAGGCAGGCCCCGAGGTCGCGCAGCGCGAACGGCACCTCGAGCACCTTGTTCCGCCGCTCCCGCACCGTCTCGTCGCGGGCCAGCGCCCGGGCCCGGCCGATGTGCCCCTGCGCGGCCCGCGCCGCGAACCAGGCCAGATCCTGGCCGATCTCGAGTGTCCGGCTCAGCATCTCCGCAACCGCGGCGACCGGCGGCGTCCGCAGCACCAGCAGCCGGCAGCGCGAACGGATCGTCGGTACGACGTCCTCGACCGTCGGCGCGCACAACACCCAGACGGTCCGCGGCGACGGCTCCTCGATGCTTTTCAGCAACGCGTCCGCGGCCTGCTCGGTGAGCCGGTCCGCGTCCTCGACGACCATCACCTGCCACCGGCCCTGCGTCGGGCTCATCGCGGCCCGGCGGACCAGCTCACGGACCTCGCTGACCCGGATCGACAGCAGTTCGGTGCGGATCAGCGACACGTCGGGGTGCGCGCCGCTGAGCGCCGTACGGCAATCGTTGCACTCGCCGCAGCCGTTGTTCGCGCACTGCAGCGAGGCCGCGAACGCCCGGCCCGCGTTCGACCGGCCGGATCCGGGTGGCCCGGTGATCATCCACGCGTGCGTCATCCCGGCGACCGCGGGACCTCTCTCGCCCCGCAGGACGGCAGCAGCGCCGTCGACGGCCTTCCGCAGTACGGCGACCGCGGGCTCCTGCCCGACCAGGTCGTCCCAGACACTCATAGACCCACCTTGGGAAGCATCGGTTGGAGCCGGGCGCGGATCTGTTTCGCGATGTCCTCGCGGTCCTGCGTCGCGTCCAGGACCAGGTAGTGCTGCGGCTCGGCGGCCGCCAGCTCGAGGAACGCGTTCCGCACCCGCTCGTGGAAGGCGTCGGACTGCGCCTCGATCCGGTCCCGTTCGGCGAACCGGCCGAGCCCGCTCTTCGGCGGCAGGTCCAGCAGGATCGTGAGGTTCGGGCGGAGATCGTTGGTGGCCCAACGATTCACCCGTTCGACGTCGGACAGGTCCAGGTCCCGCCCGGAGCCCTGGTACGCCAGCGCGGAGTCGACGTACCGATCGGTGATCACGACCGCGCCCGACTTCAGCGCGGGCTTGATCACCGAGTCGACGTGCTCGGCCTTGTCGGCGGCGTACAGCAGCGCCTCGGCGCGGTGCGAGATGTCGCCGGTCGCCGGGTCGAGGACGATCTGGCGGAGCGTCTTGCCGAGATCGGTTGCACCGGGCTCGCGGGTCAGCAGCACCTGCTGGCCTTGCTCCTCCAGCCATTTCACCAGCAGCGCGGACTGCGTCGACTTGCCGGCGCCCTCACCGCCCTCGAGCGCGATGAACAGGCCGGTCGTCGGATAGTCACCACGCGTCTTGCCGAAACTGCGCCGTACATCGCGCCAGAACGGGACGCCCGGGCGGTCGTCCATCTGCCGCCAGGCAAGCAGGCCGATCACCCCGGCCAGGACCGCCGCCGCCACCATCGTCATCGAGGCGCCGTTGTACGTCGCCGAACGGCCGCCGATCGTCCACGTGTGCCGGCCGATCGCACCCGCGGCGAACGGCGCGATCGCCAGCGTGACCGCGAGCACCGTGCGGACGGCGGACTGCACGAACGCGAACGTCCGCCCGCGCACGGCGTCCGGCACTTCGAGACCGAGCAACGTGTACCCGGAGACCCACGAGCCGCCGGCGCAGAACCCGAGCAGGATCGCGATCATCGTGGCGATCTCGATCTGCTGGATCAACGCCAGCCCGGCCAGGCAGATCCCCGACCCGACCAGCCCGGCCGCGAACAGCCGGCGCCGGGACAGCCCGGAGAAGATCCGCGGCGCGAACCCCATACCGAGCGCGAGACCACCGAACACGGCACCGAACAGCACGCCGTACCCGGGGTCGCCGGCGCCCAGCCCTTCGACGTACGTGCGGCCGAGGCCGATCACGACCGCACCGGCCGCGAACGCGCCGGAGATCCCGATCACGAGACCGCGAACCACCGGAGTGCCGGTGACATAGGACCAGCCCTCGACCACTGTCCGCCACAGCGTCGGATGGTCCTCGTGCTCGTGGATCGCGCGGCCGATCTCGGCGACCGACAAGATCGCGAACGCCGAGATGACGAAGGTCGCGGCGTTCACGTACACGGCCAGGTCGATGGCGAAGTCGCCGGCCCAGCGCGACACCAGAGTGATCGCGGTGAAGATGGCCGCAGCCGGCAACGCGGTCCCGTACGTCGTGATCAGACTGAGCTGGTTGGCCGCCTCGAGCCGGTGCCGCGGCACCAGATTGGGCACGCTGGCGTCCTTGGCCGGACCCCAGATCAGGCTGACGATCTCGATCAGCACCGTCGCCACCAGCACCCAGGTCAGGGTGCCGACGATCGGGATGCTGACGAAGAACGCGGCCCGGATCAGGTCGCCGACGATCATCGTCCAGCGCCGGTCCAGCCGGTCCGCGATCCAGCCCGCCACCGGGCCCATCACCAACGCCGGCAGCACGCGCAGGAACAGCACGCCGCCGATCGCGAAGTTGGCCGCCTGGTAGTCGTCACCGGCGAACGACTTCGCCATCGCGGTCAGCGCCAGCAGGCCGATCCAGTCCCCGAGGCTGGACAGGCCGAACGCGATCCACAGCCGCCGGAACGCCCGGATCCGCAACACCGCCCGCACATCGTGCGCCGGTGCAGGATCAGTCAGCGGGTCATAAACCTCCGGCACACCGCAAGCCTAGGGCATGGCTTTCCGTCCCCTGCCGTCGCGAGCAGGTGCTCGGTGCGGTGCATCGGCGTGCGGGGGCGAAGGTCTCGATGCGGAGCATCGTGGCCTTTGCACCCGTGCGGCGAGGTGCCGTGCCGAGTGCCGCGCAGTAGGCAGGGGACGGAAAGCCATGCCCTTAGTGGGCAGCGTGGACAGCCTCGGCCAGCGCATCCAGTGCGGCCTTCAACTCGCCCGCCGGCAGGAAGCCGAACCCGAGGCGGAACACCCGCGGCTCGTCCCCGAACCAGTCCCCGTCGGCCAGCCGCACGCCACCCTCCGCCGCCGCCCGCCGGAACCGCTCCAGATCGACCGACGGCCGCAGCCGGATCACACACAACGCCCCGGCATCCGGCCGAACCCACTCGACAAGCTCACTGTTCGCGTTGACCCAGTCCTGCGTGATCAGAAGATTCTGCTCCAGCCAGGGCCGTCGTACGGCGAGGATCTGGTCCTCCTGCTCGAACACGCGAAGCGCCAGCGCCTCCGTGACCGTGGACCCGGTGACCACCGTGCTGAACTTCGCCGTCGTCAACTGCTCGACCAGGCCGCTGTCCGTGCTGATCACCCACCCGATCCGCAACCCGGCCACCCCGTGACACTTCGACAGCGACGCGACAGACACCACCTTCGGCCCGAACCGAAGCGCCGTGTCCACGACCGGATCGTCGCCGTACGCCGCGGCCCGATAGGTCTCGTCCACCAACAAGTACGCGTCCGGGCAGACCTCACTCATCGCATCAACGATGTCGCGCAAGGTCTCCGGCGGTACGGCGACACCGGACGGGTTCTGCGGCGTCGCCAAGCTGACCAGCCTGGTCTCCGGCGTCAGCTGCGCACGCACCGCATCCGCAGTGAGCCGGTAGCCCTCGTCGAAGGTCAGCGGAACGACCCGCACCGACGCACCGACCGTGTCGAACGCGTTGCGCGTCATCGGGAACTGCGGCGCCGTCGTCACCACCTCTCCCTCCAGCAGGTAGGCGAGCAGGAAGATCCCGTGCATCCCACCGACCGTGACGACCACGTCCTCGGGCCGTACGCCGTGCCGGTCCGCGATCGCCGTACGGAGCCGAACGTCACCGGCGGCCGTGCCGTAGCCGAGTTCGAGGTCGCCCAGTTCCGGGGTGAGCAGGTCCGCGAGCCGGAGGTCCGGGCCGTAGCTCTCGCCCAGTTCGTGCCGCGGCTGCTCGGCGGTCAGGGACATGATCGGGTTGCGCGGAAAGGTCGGCATACCGCCATCGTTCTGGACTCGCGCTGGCCGTTGGAGAGCCAATCCGGCAGAATTGGTTCGCAGATGAGACCAATCGAGGTGGTTGACCGGTTGGGCCGCTGGTCGTCCGGCCGCGGCCCGCTGTACGTGCTGCTCGCGGCCCGTCTGCGGCACCTGATCGACGACGGCGAACTCCCGCCGGGCGTACTGCTCCCACCGGACCGCGCGCTGGCCGGTGCTCTGGCGGTCGGCCGTACGACGGTGGTGGCCGCCTACGACCTGCTCCAGGCCGAAGGGCGCATCACGCGGAAGCAGGGCAGCGGGACACGCGTCGCCGGCGTAGCTCGAGACGGGCAGGTCGAGGACGCTCCGGTCGACCCGATCTTCCTGGACTCCCTGGAGGCCCGGGACGACGACGTACTGCTGGCCATCTGTGCCGCACCAGGTGATCCGCCGCCGCAGCTGGCGGAGGCGTTCGCCAAGATCGCGCCAGGGCTCGCCCGTGTCACCGACGACATCGGCTACTACCCGTACGGCCACCCGACGCTCCGCGAGGCGCTGGCGGACCGCTACACGGCTCGCGGCGTACCGACTGCGTACGAACAGATCCTGGTGACCAACGGCGGCCAGCAGGCGCTCTCACTGCTGGCGCATGCCCTGCTGTCACCCGGGGACCAGGTGCTCGTCGAGGCGCCGACGTACCCGGGCGCGCTGGAGGTGTTCCGGGAGGAGGGTGCCGTACTGCGCGGTCTGCCGGTGGGACTCGAGGGCCTCGAGGCAGCGATCCGGGAGCGGCGGCCGGCGCTCGCGTACGTGATTCCGACGTACCAGAACCCGACCGGCTCGGTGATGTCCGCACTCGCCCGTCAGCGGGTGGCCGGCGCGGGGGTTCCGGTGATCGAGGACGAGGTGCCGGCCGACCTCAGGTTTCCTGGCGAGGTGTTGCCCCCGCCGATCGCGGCGTACGGCGACTCCGTGATCTCGATCGGCTCGCTCAGCAAGAGCATCTGGGGCGGCCTCCGAATCGGCTGGATCCGCGCAACGCCGCCCCTGATCAACCGTCTGGCCCGCCTCCGCGCAGTCCACGACCTCGGCGGCAACGTCCCGACTCAGCTGGCCGCCGTACACCTGCTCCCGCTCTTGGACGGCCCGGCATTGCACCAAACGCTCAAAACCCGCCACGACCACCTACACGCCGAGCTAACTCAGGCGCTGCCCACCTGGCACACCTCACCTCTGACAGGCGGCCAGTGCCTCTGGGCGCGCCTGCCGTACGGCGACGGCACGTCCTTCGCCCAAACCGCGCTCCGGCACGGTCTGGCGATCCTCCCCGGCTCCGGCCTCGACGTCACCGGCGCCAGCGACGCTTACGTCCGCCTGCACTTCCGCGCCCGACCGGACGACCTCACCGAAGCCGTCCGCCGCCTGGCCCGAGCCTGGGCGGCCTACCACCCACCGGCCGACCGGGTACGCCCCCGACCGGCCATCGCCATCTGACTGCACCGCCACGCAGGCAGAAGTCGGCTCCGGGGCGCGTTTGGGCGCGCAAACGGGGGTTCTGCCTGCGTGGCGGTTCGCGTCAGGCCTTGAAGCGCAGCGTCAGGGTGGCTGGGGCGGTTTTCAGTTTGTCGCGATCCGGGAGGGCGGGGCCGCAGGCGGCGGTGCCGACGCCGGTTTGGGCGATGTCGATGGTGACGTGGGTGGTGTCGCCCGGCGTGAGGACCGCGGTGTGGGTCGCGTTCTCCAGGTCGGCCGACGTCCAGTCGCGGACGGTCAGGCCGAAGAGCTGGTCGACCGCTTCGATCCGCAGGCCGTCGAGCGTGGCCCAGCGGGTGTCGATGCGCTGGCCGTTCTCCTGCGGACGGACGTACGGCGTCTGCAGTTCGGCGACCGTGGCGGAGTACTTGCCGACCGCGGCGGCCTCGCGGGTGTCGACGTACGCCTCGTTCGGGCCGGTGCCAAACCACTCGACCTGGTGCACCTTCGGCAGCTCGAACGTGATGCCGAGCCGCGGCAGCACCTCCGGGAACAGCCCCTCCGGTACGACGCTCAACTCCAGCACCACGCCGTCGTCGACAGTGGTCCAGCGCCAGGTGCTCCGCAGGCCCCACTGCAACTGCGGCGGCGCGGTCCGGGTGACGACCTCCCAGGCCCCGTCGCGCTCGCCCTGCGACACGATCCGGTGCTGCACCCGGTGCAGCCCTTCCTCGCGCCACTTCGCCGCAACGCCAGGAATCGCGTCGTTGTCGATCGGCGCCCGCCAGACATCCAGCCGAGCGTTCTTCACACCCGCGACGGTGATCCCGTCGACGCCGGCCTCTCCCACAGCCGGCGAACCGCTGACCATAACCTCGGCGACAGCCGGCTCGTCCAGACGGATCTGGCCCCAGGCGATCCGGTGGCCGGCCTCGGCCCACGGCGTCGCCTCGGTGAGTGTCGCGGTGACGTTCACCCAGGTCTCGGGCTTCGACGCATCCACCGGAGGGAGGTCGATCGTGACGGTCTCGCCCGGTGCGATCACCGGAACCGACAGGCTCCCGGCGTCCACCTGCTCGCCTCCGGTCTCGACGACGTAGCTGAAGGTCAGGTGGCTTGTATCGAGGACCTCGTAGCGGTTGGTGATCGACACGCGGTTGCCATCAGCAACGATACGGAGCGGCTCGATCACCTTGGTGTACTCGTGCATGCCGGGCGACGGCGTCCGGTCCGGGAACAGCAGACCGTCGCAGACGAAGTTCCCGTCGTGGATCGACTCGCCGAAGTCACCGCCGTACGCGTAGACCTCGCGGCCGTCGATCGTGGTCCGCAGGCCGTGGTCGATGAACTCCCAGATGAACCCGCCCTGGCAGCGCGGATACTTCTCGAAGACCTCGCGGTAGTCGAGCAGCCCGCCCGGGCCGTTGCCCATCGCGTGGCCGTACTCGCAGAGGATGAACGGCAGGTTCCGGTAGAGGCCGGTGTCCGCGCCGATCTCCGCGCAGCCCTCCGGCGAGGTGTACATCCGCGAGTAGATGTCGACCCACTCGGCCTGGGTGTCGCGCTCGTAGTGCACCGGCCGCGACGGGTCGAGTTCCTTGGCCAGGTCGTACATCGCCTTGAGATTGTCGCCCATCCCGCACTCGTTGCCGAGCGACCAGATGACGATCGACGGGTGGTTCTTGTCGCGCTGCACGGTACGGCGCATCCGGTCGACCATGTCGTCGCGGAACCGCTCGTCCATCACCGGGTTCGGCAGCTTCGGCGGCTGCGGCTCGTACCCGAACCCGTGCGTCTCGAGGTCGCACTCGTCGACCACGTACAGGCCGTACTCGTCGCACAGCGACAGGAAGTGCGGGTGCGGCGGGTAGTGGCTGGTGCGGACCGCGTTGATCCCGGCCCGCTTCATGATCAGTACGTCGTCCAGCATGTCCTGCTCGGTCAGCGAGCGACCCCGGTCCGGGTGGAACTCGTGCCGGTTGACGCCGTTGAACAGCACCCGGTTGCCGTTGACCGTGAAGATCCCGTCGACGATCGCGACGGTCCGGAACCCGATCCGCAGCCGGACGTCGCCACCCGCGGTCCGCAGTACGGCGTCGTACAGCCGCGGCGCCTCGGCGCTCCACGGCTGCACGCCCTCGACCCGGGTGTGCTCGCCGGTCGGCAGCTCCAGCCCCAGTTCGGGGACGGTCACCGTGCCGGGTACGTCGGACTCGACCAGCAGCGTGCCGGCGCCGTCGATGTGGTCCCATGCAGCCTTGACGAAGACGTCGGTCGGCGCGTCCGGCCGCAGCGCGAGCAGGTTCACCTCGCGGAAGATCCCGGACAGCCACCACATGTCCTGGTCCTCGACGTAGCTGCCGGTCGACCACTGGTGCACCCGCACGGCGATCCGTGCTTCCTTGCCCGGAGCAACCAACGACGTGACGTCGAACTCCGACGCCAGCCGGGAGCCGGACGACCAGCCGACCCGCTCGCCGTTCACGTACACCGCGAACCGCGAGTCCACGCCCTCGAACCGGAGCACGATCCGGGCGCCGTCGAAGTCCGCCGGCACCGTCACGGTCCGGACGTAGTCGCCGGTCGGGTTGTCGGTCGGCACGTACGGCGGCTCGAGCGGGAACGGGTAGACCACGTTCGTGTACGCCGGCGCGCCGTACCCGTTCAGCTGCCAGTGGCCCGGCACCGCGATGGTGTCCCATCCGGAAGTGTCCGGGTCCTTCAGGTCGTCCGGCGCGTCCGCCACGGTCGGGGACAGCCGGAAGCTCCAGTCCCCACTGAGCGCCACGCGCCCGGAGTCGTCATCCAGCCAGGCCCGCGGCGCCAGCACGTTCAAGCCCGAAGCAAAGTCCTCGACATAGTCCGTCACAGGAGTCGACCCTAAGCCAACTCCGTTCATGAATCCACACCTATGAACAGATATGGACAGCTGTGACCGCAGTGGGCCAACCGGCTACTGGCAGTCCTTGCAGACTCCGACCAGGGCCACCTGCTCCGGCGCGAGGTGGAAACCGAGTTCGCGGGCGAGCTTCTTGCGGGCGGATTCGAGGACGTCGCCGGGCGCGTCGTACACGGTGCCGCACTCGGAGCAGCGCAGGTGCAGGTGCCGCGGCGCGAGGTCTCCGGCCAGGTGGTACGTCGTACCCGCCCGGCCCAGATGCACATGCGTGACGAGACCGAACTCACCCAGCGCGTCGAGCGCCCGGTAGACGGTGGCGCGATGGATGCCCGGGCGGAGCTGCTCGGCGCGTTCACCGATCTGCTCGGCACTCAGGTGCTCCTCGGTGCCCGCCAGCACCTCGACGACCGCGAGCCGCGCCGGCGTGACCCGCTCGCCCCGCTCCCGCAACCGCTGCGCGCTGACTTCGACAGCACTGGTCATGGGGCTCCTTTGCAATCGGGCTTCAGCTACCGAGCCGTCACCCGGTGAGCAACCAAACCAATGTACTTTCCGCGTACGACGTCTCACACCTTGGGGAACTGCGATGAGTGATCAGTCGAACGCCGTCGTACGCCGCGGCGCCGCCGAGCTGAGCGGTGTGGTCCGGAACGTGCAGTTCCGCTCGGAGCTGCGCGGCGAGAACGGCTCCGTCCAGGTGCTGACCTTCCACCTCGAGCAGCAGGACGCGGTCGGCAAGCAGCTGCAGCCTGTGCTGGTCGAGCTGCGCGGGGTGTCACTGGAGGGTCAGGTCGCCGACGGCGAGCAGGTGACCGTCGCCGGGAAGTGGCGCAACGGTCGCGTCGTGGCGAAGCAGGTGGTCAGCCAGACCACCGGCGCCTCGATCCGCGCCCGGCGGCCGCCGCTGTGGGTGGCCGTGCCGGTCGCGATCCTCTTCGCCGCGTTCTTCGCGTTCGTGCTCTACTTCATCATCCGCGGCTTCAGCAGCGTCGGCGGCTGAGGTCGGTCAGCTCTTCTTCGCCGCCGTCTTCTTCGTCGTCGCCTTCTTGGTGGTCGACTTCTTGGCGGCGGTCTTCTTGGCCGTCGTCTTCTTCGCGGCAGTCGTCTTCTTCGCAGCGGTCTTCTTGGCGGCCGTCTTCTTCGCCGGGCGCTTCACCGGACCGCGGGCGCGCTTCTCCGCCAGCAGCTCGGCCGCGCGGAGCAGCGAGATAGTCTCCACCGAGTCATCCTTGCGGAGCGTCGCGTTCGTCTCCCCGTCGGTGACATAGGGACCGAAGCGGCCCTCCTTCACCACCACCGGCTTCTTGGACTCCGGGTCCTCGCCCAGCTCCTTCAGCGGCGGCGCGGCAGCCCGCCGGCCCCGCTGCTTCGGCTCGGAGTAGATCTTCAAGGCCTCCTCGAGCGTGATGTCGAACATCTGCTCCTCGGAGGACAGCGACCGCGAGTCCGTGCCCTTCTTCAGATACGGCCCGTAGCGCCCGTTCTGCGCGGTGATCTCGTCACCGGACTCCGGGTCCTTCCCGACCACGCGCGGCAGCGAGAGCAGCTTCATCGCGTCGTCGAGCCCGATCGATTCCAGCGTCATCGACTTCAGCAGCGACCCGGTACGCGGCTTCGCGCTCTTCGGCGCGTCCTCCGGCAGTACTTCGGTCACGTACGGCCCGAACCGGCCCGCCTTCGCCACCACGCGCAGCCCGGTGTCCGGCGCCGTACCCAGCTCGTGCTCGACGCCCGACGGCTGCTCCAGCAGTTCCTTCGCCTTGTCGACGGTCAGCTCGTCCGGCGGCAGGTCCTCGGGCACGTTCGCGCGCCGCTCGTCCTTGTCCTCGACGTACGGCCCGTACCGCCCGACGCGGACGACGATCCCGCTGTCGTCGCCGCCGACCGGGAAGGTCGACATCTCCCGGGCGTCGATGTCGCCGAGGTCGGTCACCATCGACTTCAGGCCCTCGAGCTCGTCGTCGCCGAAGTAGAACCGGGACAGCACGCCCTCACGCTGCAGGTCACCGGCGGCGACCTCGTCGAGCACGTCCTCCATCGTCGCGGTGAACGCGTAGTCCACCAGCCGGGTGAAGTGCTCCTCGAGCAGCCGGACGACCGCGAACGCCAGCCAGGCCGGAACCAGCGCCTGGCCCTTCTTGTAGATGTACTTGCGGGCCTGGATCGTGCCGATGATCGAGGCGTACGTCGACGGCCGCCCGATCTCCCGCTCTTCCAGCTCCCGGATCAGCGTCGCTTCCGTGAACCGCGCCGGCGGCTTCGTCTCGTGCCCCGAGGCGAGCACCTCGATCGCGGGCAGGACGTCGCCCTCCTCGACGTTCGGCAGCCGGGTCTCCTGGTCGTCGGTGCCCGCGGACGGGTCGTCCGCGCCCTCGACGTAGGCCTTGAGGAACCCGTGGAACGTGATCACCCGGCCGGACGACGTGAACTCGCACTTCTCACCGGTGGACGCGGTCGCGTCGATCTTGATCGACACGCTGTTCCCGGCGGCGTCCTTCATCTGGGACGCGATCGTCCGCATCCAGATCAGCTCGTAGAGCCGGAACTCGGCACCGCTCAGACCGGTCTGCGCCGGAGTCTGGAAGACCTCGCCGGCCGGCCGGATCGCCTCGTGCGCCTCCTGGGCGTTCTTCACCTTGGAGGTGTAGACGCGCGGCTTGTCCGGCAGGTACGACGCGCCGTACAGCTCCCGGACCTGGGCCCGGGCCGCGGTGATCGCGGTGTCCGACAGCGTGACGCTGTCGGTACGCATATAGGTGATGTTGCCGTTCTCGTAGAGCCGCTGGGCGACCTGCATGGTCTGCGACGCGGACATGCCGAGCTTGCGGCCGGCCTCCTGCTGCAGCGTGGTGGTCCGGAACGGCGCGTACGGCTTGCGGGTGTACGGCTTGGACTCGATCGACCGGACGGTGAACTGCGAGTCCCGCAGCGCGCCGGCCAGCGCGGTCGCGGTCTCCTCGTTCAGATGAACCGTGTTCGCGCCCTTGAGCTCGCCGATCGAGCTGAAATCGCGGCCTTGCGCCACCCGCTTGCTGTCCACCGAGACCAGGCGGGACGGGAACTGCCGCGGTGTCCGGCTCTCACCGGCGTCGAGGGTCGCGTCGAGGTCCCAGTACGACGCGCTGCGGAAGGCGATCCGCTCACGCTCGCGGTCCACCACCATCCGGATCGCGACCGACTGCACCCGGCCCGCCGACAGCTTCGGCATGACCTTCTTCCAGAGCACCGGCGAGACCTCGTAGCCGTACAGCCGGTCGAGGATCCGGCGCGCCTCCTGCGCGTCGACCAGGTCCTCGTCGATGTCGCGGGCGTTGCCGACCGCGTCCTGGATCGCCTTCGGGGTGATCTCGTGGAAGACCATCCGCTTGACCGGGACGGTCGGCTTCAGCTCCTCCAGCAGGTGCCAGGCGATCGCCTCGCCCTCGCGGTCCTCATCTGTCGCCAGGAAGAGCTCGTCGGCGCCCTTGAGCAGGTCCTTGAGCTTGCGGATCTGGGCCTTCTTGTCGGCGGGCACGACGTACAGCGGGTCGAAGTGGTCCTCGACGTTCACACCGAGCCGGGCCCACGGGAGGCCTTTGTACTTGGCGGGGATCTCGTCCGCCCCGCTCGGCAGGTCGCGGATGTGGCCGAAGCTGGACTCCACCACGTACCCGGACCCCAAGAAACCCGCGATCATCCGCGCCTTCTTCGGCGACTCGACGATCACGAGACGGGTCCCTACGGCTGTCTTCGTCCCTGCTGCCCCTGCCACTGCGCTCCCTACTCTCGTCCTGCCGACAACGCCCCTACTCCGTCGTCTGTTCCCCCGGGCACAGACCGACCCCACCCGAGGACAGAGTACGGCCGACGGCAACGCATTTCTCAACGCACGGTAACCGCTGCCGCCCCCTTTATGCCTCTCAGGGTTCCAGAAAGTGGCGAACAACCCACCGTCACCGCGCGTCGCGGCACCGCCACAGACTGCCCTGGGCGTTTACGAGAGTACGCCGTCTCAGCGTGCGAACCGGACCTCGGGGAACTTGGAGGAGTCTCCACGGAGCAGAGGAGACGGGCGGCGGCGCAGCGTCTGGTCGAAGAACGCGGCGACGTACTCGCGCTGGGCCAGCACGCTCCGCGCCGGCTTCGCACTGCCCACCAGCGCCTTCATCACCGACGTGATGATCGGGTCCTCGCCGTAGATCTCGTGGAACAACTGGGAAAAGACGAACTGGTAGTCGGTGAAGGCCCGCTGCTTGGTGCTCGCCAGCGTCAGGTTCAGCTTCCCGCCGCGCTGTGCGTCCCAGAAACTCGCCCATGACGTGTCGTAGTACTCCTTGCCCGGATCGGTCCGCTGCGTCTCGGCCGAGCCGAACAGCAGGAACGGCCGATCCAGCCCCCGCTCCGCGACCTCACCGAGGGGCCCCTTGATCCGGTCGTCCTGCAACGTGCCGTCCAGGTCGAGCCCGGCCAGCACCCGCTCGTCCTCGAGCATCGTGTTCGCGGCCGTGTACCCACCGAGCGCGAACCCGAACATGCCAACCTTGCGCAGATCCAGCCCGTCCGCCAGTCCGCCGGGCAGATCCTTGCCCTCGGCATCGACATTCTGGCCGTCGGCGATCCGCTCCAGCTGGTCCAGCACGAACCGCGCGTCCGCGGTCCGGGTTTCGACCGCCTTCCGGATCTCCGCCGGACCGGCCGGCTCCGTCGTCGGCGCACCGGGCAGGAACCGCCCGCCCGGGAACTCCACCGGCGTCTCGTGCGAATGGTCCATCGTCACCACGACGTACCCGCGGCCGGCCAGATCCTCCACCTGCGCGGTGTTCACGAACCGGCTGTACTGATACCCGGGCGAGAACAGTACGACGGGATGCCGCAACCGCTGCATCGGTACGTCGACACGCGCATGCGTCTCGGTGTTCGCGAAGTCGAACGACCCGCTCGGCAACGCGAGCCCGTACTCACCTGTCCAGGTGTCGTCCACCTCGACCGCGGTTTTCGGCGGCATGTACTTCGCGAACGGCGCCGCCCCGAACATCCCCGCCGGGTACCAGAGGCTGATCATCAGTTCCCGCTGTCCGCTCGGCATGCTCGGATCCGGCCGGGACCGGTCGATCAGGTGGATCGCGGTCGTCCCGAGCGCCTTCCGCCCGGTCGGCACCGGCAGCCTGAACTTCACCGGATGAAAGTCCGGATCGCCGTTCGGCCGGATCCGCCCGGCCCGCTCCGGGTCGAACGGTGAGGCCTGCGCCAGGCCCGGCGTGTCGAATGTTGCGCCCGCCGCCAGGCCAGTCGTCAGGCCCGCCGCCAAGAGGTGGCGCCTGGTGAGGCTGTGACTGCTGAGGCTGGTGGGACGTGAGTTCGCCATGCGACTCATCGTCATCGCGGAGTTTCACTCCGTGATAGCGACACCGTCTCAACTTGATGAAGCTGACCTGATGACAATCCGGGGCCGGTGAGTTTCAATGTGCGCACCTTGTTCATTGATGCGTGAAGTGAGGCAGTCGTGAGCATCTTTGTTCGCATGAAACGTTCAGTAGTCGCGCTAGCGTTGCTAGCCGGTGCGCTGGTGTACACGGCCGGTTCCGCGCAGGCCGCCGGCACCACGCTCGGTGACGTCAGCGGGTTCTCCGCCGACCAGGCGACGTACACCCTCAGCGCCGGGGCCGCGAAGGTCCGGGTCGTGTTCCTCAAGGACGACGTGTTCCGGCTCTGGATGGCGCCGGACGGGAACTTCACCGACCCGGCGAACACGCCGCCCACCGATCCGGGCGCCCCCGCGTCCAACATCGTCACCAAGACGGACTACGGCACGCCGCAGACCTCCTGGCGTGACCGCGGCACCTACTACTCGCTCACGACCGGAAAGATCGAGGTCCGCGCGCAGAAGCAGCCGCTGAAGTTCTCGGTGTACCGCTCGAACGGCCAGCTGGTGTGGTCCGAGGCAGCCCCGCTGTCCTGGACCGACACGTCCACCACGCAGACCCTCGGCCGCGGCGCGAACGAGCAGTTCTTCGGCGGCGGCATGCAGAACGGCCGCTTCTCGCACCGCGACCAGACGATCAAGATCTCGCGAGACTTCAACTGGGAGGACGGCGGCAACCCGAACGCCTCGCCGTACTACATGAGCACCGCGGGGTACGGCGTACTCCGCAACACGTTCAGCCCGGGTAGTTACAACTTCACTAGTCCCGCTGTCACTACGCACGACGAGAAGCGGTTCGACGCGTACTACTTCATCGGCGACCTCAAGACCTCGCTCGACCGCTACACCGAGCTCACCGGTCGGCCGTTCATGCCGCCGATCTACGGGCTCGAGTACGGCGACTCGGACTGCTACAACCGCGGTCACTACGGAACGGACCCGGACCCCAGCAACGACTGGAAGGTCAACCCGGACAAGGTGACGACGCTGGACGCGGTGAAGGTCGCGCAGCGGTTCAAGGACGAGGACATGCCCGGCGGCTGGATGCTCGTCAACGACGACTACGGCTGCGGTTACTCCGCCAACACCGAGTCCGAGCAGGTCGACGGCACCTGGTGGGGCAAGCGGGACATCCCGGCGCTGAAGCAGGCCGGTGACGACCTGCGGGCGCGGAACATCCAGATGGGTCTGTGGACGCAGGCGAACCTGGACCGGCAGCCGGCCGAGGTCGGCGAAGCCGGTGTCCGCGTCCGGAAGCTCGACGTGGCGTGGGTCGGTCCGGGGTACCGGTACGCACTGACTGCCTGCGACACCGCGCACGACGGGATCGAGCAGTACAGCAACACCCGGGGGTTCGCGTGGATGGTCGAGGGCTGGGCCGGCGCGCAGCGGTGCGCGGTGCAGTGGACCGGTGACCACAGCGGCTCGCTGGACGCCATCAAGTGGCAGATCCCGGCGATCACCGGGTCCGGCAACTCCGGCATCGCCTACAGCGCGGGCGACGTGGACGGGATCTTCGGTGGATCCGCGACGTCGTACGTGCGGGACATGCAGTGGAAGGTGTTCAACCCGGCCTTCATGACGATGTCCGGCTGGTCGACCCCGGCGTACAAGCAGCCGTGGGCGTACGGCGATCCGTACACCTCGATCAACCGGAAGTACCTGAAGCTGCGGGAGCGGTTGCTGCCGTACTTCTACACGTACGCCGCTGAAGCCCACCGGACCGGCGCGCCGCTGAACCGGTCGCTGGTGCTGGAGTACCCGACCGACCCGAAGACCTGGGACGACACGACGAAGTACGAGTTCCTGGCCGGCAAGGAGTTCCTGGTCGCGCCGATGTACGGTGCGGACGAGGTGAAGAACGGGATCTACCTGCCCGCGGGCCGGTGGATCGACTACTGGACGGGCCGCGTGTACCAGGGCCCGACGACCGTGAACGGGTACCACGCCGCGCTCGACACGCTGCCGCTGTTCGTGAAGGCGGGCGCGGTCGTGCCGATGTGGAAGCCCGGAATCAACACCGCCGCCGAGCAGGGTTTCGGCGACCGGGTGAGCGTCGACATCTACCCGTCCGGGAAGTCGTCGTTCTCGATGTACGAGGACGATCGCGTGACCCGGTCCGGGAAGTCCGCGACGCAGACCTTCGCGGTCGACGCGCCGACGCAGGGCCGCGGCGACGTGACCGTGAAGATCGGCGCCAGCATCGGGTCGTACGACGGCAAGCCGGCAACCCGCCCGTACGAGCTGACCGTCCACACCGGCTCCGCACCGCACAGCGTCACGATCGACGGGCGCCCGGCCAGCTTCACCTACGCCAATGGCATCGTCCGCGTGCAGACCGCTTCGATCCCGACGTCCCGCAGTGCTGTGGTTGTGCTGTCCGGAACGTCCGCGGTGGGTGGACCCGACGTCACGAACACCTTCGGGTCACCTGAGCTGACCACGCCGTCGCTGTGGAACGCTCCGGGCCAGGCGACCGAAGTGACCGCGTCGTTCCGCAACGGCACCGCCACGACGGTGCGCGACGTACGGCTCGACGTCCAGGCGCCGGCCGGGTGGAGCGTCAGCGGCGCGAACACCTTCGCGTCGGTGGATCCCGGTCGGACCGTGACGACCAAGCTGCAGGTCACGCCCGGCGCGGACGTGAAGCCCGCGAGCTTCACGTTGACGTTGAAGGCGTCGTACGTTGCCCAGAGCAAGAGTTATACGAACACCTCGACGGGTACGGCGCAGTTGCCGTACGCCTCGTTGTCACAGGCCGCGAACGTGGTCGGGGTGAGCGACGCGTCGACGTACAAGCAAGGGAACTTCGACGGATCGGGCAACAGCTTCAACGGTGAGGCGCTGGCGACGGCCGGGTACACACCTGGTGCGACCGTGAACGTGCAGGGCGCCGACTTCACCTGGCCGACCGGCGCGCCCGGTACGCCGAACCTGGTGAAGAACCAGTCGGCTCCGATCCTCGTGTCCGGGACCGGATCGCATCTAGCACTGCTAGGCGCCGGCGCCAGCCTGAATGCCCGCGGGACGGTGACAGTCATCTACACCGACGGATCGACGTCCGAGGGCACGTTCCAGTTGCCGAACTGGTGCTGTCAGGACCCGACGACGGGTGGCGCCAAGCTGGCCGTGTCGGTCAAGGGGCGGTACACGGCAGCCGGGTTGAGCAACACGACGACGGACTACCGGGTGTTCTACACCGCCGTACCGCTCGATCCCGGGAAAACCGTGAAGGCGATCAAGCTGCCGGGTGGCGGACTGGGCTTCTTCGCGGCCACGATCGCCGACAAACCGTTGCCACCGGCACCCACCGGGGAGAACTGGGTCAGCGACCTCGAGTTCCTTGACTCCACCAACGGCTGGGGGCCGGTCGAGCGCGACCACAGCAACGGCGAGGACGCGGCCGGCGACGGCGCGCCGATCACGCTCGACGGCGTCCAGTACGCGAAGGGACTCGGCACTCACGCGCCCTCGTCGGTGAGCGTCCGCCTCGGCGGCAACTGCACCAGCTTCACCAGCAAACTGGGCATCGACGACGAAATGGAGGACCGCGGCAAGGTCACCTTCAAGGTCCTGACCGACGGCACCGCCCGCTACACGTCGGACCAGCTGACCGGCACCTCACCAACCACCACCACCACAGTCGACGTCACCGGCGCCCAAACCCTCACCCTCCAGGTAACCGACGGCGGCGACGGCAACACCAGCGACCACGCAGACTGGGCCGACGCCAAACTCACCTGCAACCCCTAACGAGGCGAGGGGCCAACCCCAGCCCAGGGGTCGGCCCCTCAACTTGTGCCCTTGAACAGGAAATAGCACGTCTCCACCCACCACGCCCTGTCACCACCCACCACGAACGGGGCCCCAGTGACCCCGCCCATCCCCACGCCCCGTGACCACCCCATGAACCCGCCCGAACGCGTCGATCACCCGCCAACTCGGGGCCAACCGTCTCGCGCGTCCGATGTGTGGGTGATGGTCACCGCATCCGGGACTTGAAACAGGCCACGGAGGGCTAGCACCTGACATTCCCTGTCTCCGCCCACCAGCTCCAATCCCCGGTCCCCACCGTCGCCCCGCACCCGCACGCCGCCACCCACACCCCACTGCCCTTCGGCCCCCGCCCCGCGGCGGCGGACGGAACGAGCAGAAGGCCGGATATCCCCTCGTGTTGGGGGTTCTCTGCTGGTGCACGAGGGGAGAACCCCCAACACGAAGGGATATCCCTCCCGTGCCCGGCCCGGAGAGGGGCGGGTGGGCGGTGTTGGTGTGGTCGGCGGGTGGGGTGAGGTGAGGGTGGGCGGTGGAGTGAGGGTGGGCGGTGGAGTGAGGGTGGGCGGTGGAGTGAGGGTGGGCGGTGGAGTGAGGGTGGGCGGTGGAGTGAGGGTGGGCGGTGGAGTGAGGGTG
>NZ_SJJZ01000005.1 GCF_004331345.1 Kribbella soli
CGCCAGCGCCGATGGTACTGCGACCGGGAGGTCGTGGGAGAGTAGGACGCCGCCGGACATTCACACTGTTAAGGGCCACCCCACTAGGGGTGGCCCTTAGCATTTTGTGGAGGGTCGGCGGCCGCCGACCAGGACGTCACCTCCGCTGCGGGCGCGGTAACGTTTGTCCGATTACTGCTCTTCAGCATCGTTAGGAGTCACCGTGGCGACGCCACCTCGCAATCCTCGGTCCGGTTCAGGGGACCGTCGCGGTTCGTCCGGAGGCGCCGGCCGCTCAGGCGGGTCCGGTGGTGGACGATCAGACTCCGGTCGTTCGAACTCGGGCGGTCGTTCGGGCTCGGGTGCCGGTCGTTCGGGCTCTGGAGCGGGTCGCTCGGGCTCGGGTGGCGGTCGCTCTGGTTCTGGATCCGGTTGGTCCGGCTCCGGGACTGGTGGTGGTGGCACTGGTGCTGGTCGTTCTGGTTCTGGGTCGGGTGCGGGTCGTGGTGGGTCTGGTGCCGGAGGCGGCGGAAGTCGCGGAGGATCCGCGGGCCGTAGCGGCGGGGCGCCGAGCCGGCGGGGCGGGTTTGCCGGTGGGCGTTCGGGTGGCTCGGGTGGTTCGTCGTACCGGGATCGGGATGAGAGTTCTTCCGAGAACAGGCGGGGGTTTGCCGGTTCTCGAGGTGATGACAAGTCTGCGCGGGACCCGTTCGGCGGGCAGATGTCCGGTCAGGGTGGGCGCGACGATCGCTCTGGTGGGTACCGGCGTGATGATCGGGGCGGTTCCGGCCGTGGACCTGGTGCAGGTCGCGGCGTAGCCGGCTCCCGGCGAGACGACCGCGGCGGCCGCGACGATCGCGGTCGTGACGACCGCGGCGGGTACCGCCGTGATGACCGTGGTGGTGGCGATGACCGCGGTGGCTTCCGTCGGGATGACCGTGGTGGCGCGAGTGGTGGTGGACACCGGCGCGATGACCGTGCGGACGGCGGACGTGACGATCGCGGACGTGATGACCGCGGCGGGTTCCGTCGGGATGAACGCGGCGGTGCGAGCGGTGGTGGCTATCGGCGTGATGAGCGTGGTGGTGACGACCGTGGTGGCGCTGGTGGCGGTGGGTATCGGCGGGACGATCGCGCGGGTGGTGAGCGTGGTGGGTTCCGGCGTGATGACCGTGACGATCGCGGGCGGGATGAGCGTGGGGATTCTCGGCGTGGGCCGGTGGGGGACTCGCGGGGACGCGGGCCTGCTCGGGCCAGTGGGCCTGGGCGGGGAGAGCGTGGCGCGTTCCGGCGTGATGAGCGGGGAGACTCGCGTGGGCGTCCGCCAGCCGGGGATTCGCGTGGGCGTTCCGGAGGTCGGGACGAGCGCGGCGGGTTCGGGGCGCGGGACGAGCGGCGTGGATCCGGTGGGCGTGACGACCGGCGTGATGAGCGGCGCGGTGGGCCCCGTCGGGAGGACCGCGAGGAGAAGGTCGGGCCGCGGCGCGACGACCCGAAGATTCCGGAAGGGATCACGGGTGCCGAGCTCGACCGTGGGGTGAAGGCCGAGCTTCGGTCCTTGCCGCGGACGTTGGCGGACCTGGTGGCGCAGCATCTGGTGGCGTCGGGGCGTTTCCTCGACGACGACCCGGAGCTCGCGTACCAGCACGCCCGGACCGCGCGGCGGCTGGCGGCTCGGCTCGGTGGTGTGCGGGAGGCCGTGGCGATCACGGCGTACCTGGCTGAGCACTACGACGAGGCGCTCACCGAGTTCCGCGCCGTACGGCGGATGACGGGCAACCACGAGGTCATCGCGATGATGGCCGACTGCGAGCGGGCGCTCGGGCGGCCGGACAAGGCGCTGGCGCTGACCAAGGACAAGCACGTCCATGACGTGTCGGAGCCGACGCAGATCGAGCTGCTGATCGTGGCGGCCGGGGCGCGGCGCGACAAGGGTCAGACCGCGGCGGCGATCCAGATGCTCGAGGTGCCGGAACTGACGAAGCGGACGCGGGCCGAGTGGCTGCCGCGGCTGCGGTACGCGTACGCCGATGCGCTGGCGGAGGCCGGGCGGACCGATGACGCGCTCGTCTGGTTCCACCGTGCGGCGGGCGTCGACGGTGACGGTGTGACGGGTGCGGCCGAGCGGGCTGCCGAGCTCGAAGGCCTCGAGTTCACCGACCTCGACGAGGACGACACCGTCGTGGACGACGAGTACTTCGAGGACGAGGACACCGCCGAGACCACGGACGCAGCTGACGCGGCCGAGGAAACCGACGAGGACCTCGATGCTGAGGAGGTCGTCGACGGCGAGGACGATGTGGATGTAGTGGACGTAGACGCGGAGGATGCGGAGAAGTCCGAGGACTCCGAGGTTGTCGGGGAGTTGACGGACGGGGAGTCCAAGGGCAGCGAGGAGTAGGGCGTGGAGGCTGCGGGCGTGCCGGCGGGTGACGAGCCAGTTCGGGTGCTGGTGGGGACCGCGCTGGCCAAGGGCGCGCGCCGGCTCGAGAAGTCTGTCCGGATGGTGCAGAACGCCGAGGACGACGCCATCCACCAGGTCCGGGTGTCCTGCCGGCGGTTGCGGAGCGATCTGAAGCTGTTCCGCAAACTGCTGGCCGGCGACTGGGCGACCGACCTGCGAGCGGATCTGTCAGCACTCGCGCAGGCCTGCGGTGAGGCCCGGGACCTCGAGGTGATCGCGGCGCTCGTCCGCGAAACCGCCAACAGCGAGGACAACCAGGAACACGTCGACACGATCCTCACCACGCTCACCCTCGGCCTGGAACGCGCTGCGGCCCGCTCCGCCGAGGTCGTCCTGGGGGAGTCCACCAAGGACCTGCTCACCACCATCGAGGCCGTCGCAGCAGCTCCCGACCTCAACGCCAAGGCAGAAAAGCCCTGCAGCGAGGTGCTACCGCAGCTCCTGCGATCCGCCACCGAGAAGTTCACCCAGGCAGCCGACAAGCTCAAGCCCTGGACCTCGGACGACGACTGGCACGAGGTACGACTGCTGGCGAAGCGAGTCCGGTACGCCGCCGACACCAGCGCCGTCGTACTCGGTGACGAAGCACGGGCGACTGCAGCGCACGCAGCGACGTACCAAGAGCTCCTGGGGCAGCATCAGGACCACTGCGCCGCGGCTGACGCTCTGACGGCCATGGCTGTCGACGCAGCGGCTCAGGACGACCCGGAGCTCTCCTTCACCCTCGGACGGCTCACAGAGCGCCACCGGGCCGCCCGCAAGCCCCTCCGTGAGCAGTTCCTCAGCCTGTACCACCGGCCCTGAACTCACAGGGTCCGGAACAGCAGCCCGACCCGTGGCTTCGGGCCGAACGACGTGGCCTTCTGCGGCAGTACGACGCCTTGCGCAGCTGAACGCAGTACCTGGTCCATCCGGGGAGCTGCGAGCTCCACGGCGAGCTGCTGAGGGCCAGCCAACGCCAGTGCGTCCGAGAACGTGTGGTGGAAGCTGAGGTCTTCCTCGATCACACCCCACGCCGGAAACAACACCTCATGCAGCAACGCGACCGTAGGCGCCTCGGAGTCAGTGTGGAGAGTCAGCCAGCTGGAACCGTCCGTGACCGAGATGCGGTCCGGGTCGCCCTCGATGCGACCGGGCTGCATCTGCCAGCCGGCCGGCGTGTGTGACTGCACGGTCACCAGGTCCAGACCCGGTACGACGCGGTGGATCGGGTCCAGCGTCAACGGGTGCCGGATGTAGTCGACCAGCATCGCCAAACCGACCTCCGCGGTCGGCCGGTACGGTTCGCGCAGCTGACGCTCAAGGTACGCCGCGTACCGGTGATGACCGTCCGCGATAACCGCCTCGTGTTTGGCCAGCTCCTGCTCGATCGTCGCCAGCACATCTGGATCGTCGATCCGCCAGATACGGTGCTCGGCGCCGTTGTACGTCTCGGCCTCCACCCACGGCTCACCGGACCGGGCCGCGTCCACAGCATCACTTGCCGCGCCACCGTCGGCGTACGCGAGCAGAATCGGCTCCAGGTCGGCGTCTGTCGCCTCCATCAGCTGCAGCCGGTCGTCGACCCAGTGCGGCATCACTTCCTCGTGCGGCAGCACCACTTGCCGCGTCGGGTCCAGCCGCAGCGAACCGACCAGTCCGCACAGTACGGCGCTCCCCAGACGCTGCTCGTACACGTACAGCGCGGGCCGCTCGTCCTGCACCACCACACCGTCCCGCTGCCATCCGGCGAGCCGGTGCGCGGGTTCGTCGTACCGGCCGCGACCGAGGTCCGGATCGCGTGGAAGGATGAGCCTCACCATGTTGTGCAGATCAGAGTCAGTCAGCCGCCGGACGATGGCGGGTTCCAGCACGTCGTACGGCGGTGAGGTGACGGCGCCGAGCGCGCTGACCTTGCCCGCCACGAACCGCCAGGCACGCAGTGGGTCGAGGCTCAGCACCCCCCGTGGATCCAGCATGCGCGGAATCGTACGGGGTGAAGCGTGAGCGCGGAACGTACACCGCCGCAGCCGCTCTCGGCGTGTGACGAACCGCTCGCGACCCGGTACGACGTGGCGCTGCTGGACCTCGACGGCGTCGTGTACGTCGGGCCGGATCCGGTCCCGGACGCGCCGGAGAACCTCCGCAAGGCCGCCAAGGAAGGCATGCGGATCGGGTACATCACGAACAACGCGAGCCGGCCGGCGGGAATCGTTGCCGAGCACCTCGCGTCGTTCGGGCTGGACGTGATCCCCGAGGACGTGGTGACGTCGGCGCAGGCGGCCGCGAAGCTGATCGCGAGCGAGTTCCCGAAGGGATCGCCGGTGCTCGTGGTCGGCGGCGAGGGGCTGATCGTCGCGCTCGAGGAGTACGGGCTGACGCCGGTGCGGACCAGCGACGCGCGGCCGGTCGCCGTCGTCCAGGGCTTCCACCCGGACGTGAACTGGGTGATGCTCGCCGACGGCGCGCACGCGATCCACGAGGGCGCGAAGTGGTTCGCGACCAACCTCGACCTGACGATCCCTACCGCGGCCGGCAAGGCGCCGGGGAACGGCACGCTGGTGCAGGCGGTCCGGGCCGCGGTCGACGTGGACCCGGTCGTTGCCGGGAAGCCCGAACCGCCGTTGCTGGAGACGAGCATCGAACGGCTGGAAGCCAAGCACCCGTTGATGATCGGGGACCGGCTGGACTCCGACATCGAGGGCGCCAACGCGGTCGGGATCGCGAGCCTGTGGGTCGCGACCGGCGTCAACGACGCGTACGACCTGGCGCGGGCGCCGAAGCACCAGCGTCCGACGTACGTCGCCGCAGGTCTCGGGGCGCTGGCCGAGAAGCAGCCCGGGGTGACTGTCAACGGCTCGAAGCACACGTCGGCCGGCTGGACTGCCGAGGTCGTGAACAACGCGGTCACGGTGAAGGGCGAGGGAGCGCCGTACGACGGACTGCGCGCGATCCTGTCCGCGGTCTGGGCCGCCGTCGACGCGCCCGCCGAGCCGACCAAGCCCGCCAAGGCCACCGCCCGCGGCCGCCGGCCACGCCCGAAGCCTGCGCCGACCGCCGACACCATCGCCCTGGACGCCGCCCTCCACCGCATCGGCCTCGACAAGTAGCGTGCCTCAAAGCCCCACGGGCGCGGGGCGGGCTGGTGTTGCGGCGGGGAGGCGATACCGTTGCTGGGAACGATGCGAGGAGGCAGTCATGGTGATGGACGCACTGCGCGGCTACGTACAACTGGCGAACGGGTTGACCGAGGTCACCAAGCAGAAGGCCCAGGCGGCTGCGAAGGCGTTGCTGCAGCAGACCGGGGCGGACGCGCTGACGACCAGGGCGAGTGACCTGGCCGACGAGATCGTTGCCACCAGCAAGAGCAACCGTCAGCTGCTGCAGGCGATCGTGTCGAACGAGGTCGAGGGCGCGGTCGCGCGGCTCGGGTTCGTCCGCTCCGAAGAGGTCGCGGCGCTGACCCGCCGGGTGAAGACGCTCGAGACCGAGCTGGCCGAGGCGCAGGCCGCTGCGCCGGCTCCGGTCGTGGACGCCGTGGTCGAGGAGGCTCCGGCGCCTGCCAAGAAGGCGGCGAAGAAGGCTCCCGCGAAGAAGGCGGCTGCAAAGAAGAGCGCGCCCGCCAAGAAGGCTGCGGCGAAGAAGGCGGCCAAGAAGGCTCCGGCCAAGAAGACGGCGAAGAAGGCCTGACATGACTGAGCATCCCGGCGAGCAGTTCCCACCGGACGTGGACCCGGACGTCGAGCCCGGCTTCGACCCGTATCAGTCCGAGGAGACTCAGTCGCACCCCGACTACGACACCGAGCCCGGTGCCCAGGACGTCGCTGAGCACGTGGATCCCGCTGCGGTCGAGTTCGGCCCGGAGTTCGCGCGCGCTCCCGGCCAGGAGTACGAGCACTCCTTCGAGGCCGGCTCCGCCGAGGACCCGGCGTACGAGGCCGAAGACCCGGCGAGCGAGCCGTCCACCCAGGAAGAGGGCGGACATCCGTTGGTCGAGGAGACGATGGCTCGGCTGGACGAGTTGCGGGAGAAGCCGGTGAGTGAGCACGGTGAGGTGTACGCCGACCTGCACGAGCGGCTGCAGACCGCCTTGGTCGAAGCCGACGCCGACCAGGGCGACCGGAACTAGCGGAAGAGCCGAGTGGCCAAGGGAGTCAAGCGGTCGCGGCTCGATGCCGAGCTGGTACGGCGTGGGCTCGCGCGCTCCCGTGAGCACGCGAGCGAGCTGATCGCGGCCGGCAAGGTGAAGGTTTCCGGGACCGTGGCCAGCAAGCCCGCGACCGGGGTCGGTGCGGATGCCCCGATCGTCGTCGACACGTCCGAGCACGAGGACCCCGGCTACGCGAGCCGCGGCGCGCACAAGCTGATCGGCGCCCTCGAAGCGTTCCCAGCTGTCCAGGTCAAAGGCCGCCGTGCCCTCGACGCCGGTGCGTCCACCGGCGGATTCACCGACGTACTGCTGCGCCATGACGCCGCGCACGTGATTGCCGTCGATGTCGGGTACGGCCAGTTGGTGTGGGCGTTGCAGACCGACGAGCGGGTCACGGTGATGGACCGGACGAACGTCCGGACGCTGACGCTCGAGGATATCGGTGGTGAACCGGTCGATCTCGTGGTCAGCGATCTGAGTTTCATCTCGCTCACGCTCGTGCTGCCGGCGCTGCTCGGGGTGGTGAAGCCGGACGGCGAGCTGGTGCTGATGGTGAAGCCGCAGTTCGAGGTCGGCAAAGAGCGGCTTGGCAAGGGCGGCGTGGTCCGGGACCCCGAACTGCGGGCGGACGCGGTCCGGAATGTCGCCGCCAAGGCGCACGACCTGGGCTGGGGAATCGAAGGCGTAGCGGCCAGCCCGTTACCTGGTCCGTCAGGAAATGTCGAATACTTCCTGTGGATACGCCGGGAAGCACCGCCTCTCGATGAGACGATGCTGCTGACCGCCATCGAGCGCGGACCGCAATGACCGGGGCGGTGGGGCGGGAAACGCAGAAAGAGTGGAGGCAGTGGTGGCTGAGCACGAGCCGCGGCGCGTGCTGCTGGTGACGCACACCGGCCGGGAGCAGGCGGTCGAGGTTGCCCGTGATGCGCACCGGTTGCTGACCGACGCCGGGATGCTGGTCCGGCTGCTCGGCGGTGAGGCCGAGGAGCTCAAGCTCGACCCGGTGGAGATCGTCGACGACCCGGAGAAGGCGGCGAACGACGTCGAGCTGATCATGGTGCTCGGCGGCGACGGCTCGATCCTGCGCGGTGCCGAGCTCTCCCGCCCGCACGGTACGCCGGTGCTCGGGGTGAACCTGGGCCACGTCGGGTTCCTGGCCGAGGCGGAGGTCGACGACCTGGAGCGGATCGTCCAGGTGGTGGTGGACCGCAGTTACACGGTCGAGGAGCGGATGACGCTGGCCGTCGACGTACGGCTCGACGACGAGCTGATCTTCGAGACCTGGGCGCTGAACGAGGCGAGTGTCGAGAAGGCGGCCCGGGAGAAGATGCTCGAGGTTCTGGTCGAGGTGGACGACCGCCCGCTGTCCCGCTACGGCTGTGACGGCGTCGTGGTCGCGACGCCGACCGGGAGTACGGCGTACTCCTTCTCGGCCGGCGGACCGATCGTGTGGCCGGAGGTCGAGGCGATCCTGATGGTGCCGCTGAGCGCGCACGCGTTGTTCTCGCGGCCGATCGTGGTCGCGCCGACGTCGCGGCTGTCGATCGAGCTCGTCCCGTCCTGGCACGGCCGCGGCGTGTTGTGGTGCGACGGCCGGCGGATGGTCGAGGTGCCGCCCGGCGCCGAGATCCAGGTACGGCGGGGTTCGACGCCGGTCCGGCTGGCCCGGGCCCACGAGGCGCCGTTCACCGACCGGCTGGTGGCGAAGTTCGACCTCCCGGTGCTCGGCTGGCGTGGGGCCGCCGAGCGCAAACGCAACGGAAACGGAAACTGACAATGCTTTCGGAGATCCGCATCACTGGGTTGGGCGTGATCGAGGACGCGACGTTGGACCTCGACCCGGGCTTCACCGCGGTCACGGGTGAGACCGGTGCCGGCAAGACGATGGTTGTGACCGGGGTGAACATGCTGCTCGGCGGCCGTGCCGACAGCGGTCTGGTGCGGCACGGGACGCGGCGGGCGCGGGTGGAGGGTCGTGCGAGCGCCGTACCGCGGGCGATCGTGCAGCAGGCCGAGGACCGTGGTGGCGAGCTGGACGACGACGAGCTGCTGATCGCGCGCGAGTTGTCGTCGGAGGGCCGTTCACGGGCGTTCCTCGGCGGCGCGTCCGTCCCGGTGTCCGTGCTGGGCGAGGTCTCCGGGGATCTCGTCGCGATCCACGGCCAGGCGGACCAGTGGCGGTTGCTGCAGCCGGCGCGGCAGCGCGAAACGCTGGACACCTTTGCGGGCAAGGCGGTTCTGGTGCCGCTGCAGGAGTACGCCGCCGCGTACAAGCGGCACCGTGACGTCGAGGCCGAGCTGACCGAGCTGACCACCCGCGAGCGTGATCGCCTCGCCGAGGCGGACCTGCTGCGGTTCGGTCTGAACGAGGTCGCGAAGGCGGAGCCGTTGCCCGGCGAGGACAGCGAGCTCGCGGCCGAGGAAGACCGCCTCGCGTACGCCGACGGTCTGCGTACGGCGGCCACGAACGCGGCGGACGCGCTGGCGTCGGAAGACCTCGAATCCACGCGGCCGAACGACGTACTCGGCCTGCTGGCGTTGACGAAACAGGTCCTCGACGGCGAGCGCGAGCACGACGCGAAGCTCGCGGAGCTGGCCGACCGCGCGGGCGAACTCGGGTACCTGGCGGCTGATCTGGCGCAGGAGCTCTCGTCGTACGCCGCCGATGTCGACACCGATCCGGCCCGGCTGGCTGTGGTGAGCGAGCGACGTTCGCTGCTCACCAACCTGGTTCGCAAGTACGGCGCTGAGGACGGCACCGTCGACGAGGTCATCGAATGGACCAAGCGGTCGGCCGAGCGGCTGTCCGAGCTCGACGGCAGCGACGAGCGCGTCGAGCAGTTGACGGCCGAGCTGGACGAGCTGGACGCGAAACTCGCCGAACTCGGTCAGCAGATGCGGGACGCCCGGATCGAGGCGGCCGCACGGCTCGGCGTCGCGGTGTCGGAGGAGCTGACCGGGCTGGCGATGCCGCACGCGAAGCTGTCGGTCGAGGTGCACGAGACCACGGCCGGCCCGTTCGGGATCGACGACGTCGAGTTCTGCTTCGCGGCGAACCCGGGGAGTCCGGCGCGCCCGCTGCAGAAGGCGGCGTCCGGTGGTGAGCTGTCCCGGGTGATGCTCGCGCTCGAGGTGATCCTGTCGGACACGCACCCCGTGCCCACGTTGGTGTTCGACGAGATCGACGCCGGGATCGGCGGCCGCGCCGCGGTCGAGGTCGGCAAGCGGCTGGCCCGGCTGGCGGAGAAGACCCAGGTGATCGTGGTGACGCACCTGCCGCAGGTCGCCGCGTTCGCGGACCGTCATGCCGTCGTGCTGAAGAGCGACGACGGGTCCGTCACCACCAGCGGTCTGATCGCGCTCGACGACGACGCCCGGCTGAAGGAACTCTCCCGGATGATGGCCGGCCTGGAGAACTCCGATGCCGCGCAGGCGCACGCCGAGGAACTGCTCGCACTTGCCGCCGAACGGCACAAACCGCGCCGGAAGAGTCGTTCCAAAGGATGATTTGACGCACAGTCACTGTTAATTCGGTGCGTGAACAAGGGCCGGGCCGGGTAAATGAGCCGGGAAGGGGCTCTTGACATGGCAGGATGAGGGTGCGATGAAACTGCCCAGCCTGCGGAGAGCACGTCCCACTGAACTGCCCGGCGTCACCGGAGTGGTCCGGCTGGATCGACGTACCAAGAATCTCACCAAACGGCTGAAGCCGGGTGACATCGCGGTCATCGACCACGTCGACCTGGACCGGGTGAGCGCCGAGGCCCTGGTCGACTGCCGGGTCGCCGCGGTGGTGAACGTCGCCGACTCGATCAGCGGCCGGTACCCGAACCTCGGGCCGGAGATCCTCGTCGAGGCCGGCATCCCGCTCGTCGACGGCGTCGGCCGCGAGGTCTTCTCGGTCCTGCACGAGGGCGAGCAGGTCAGGCTCGACGACGGCACGCTGTACCGCGGCCACGAGGCGGTCGCGAAGGGCATGACCCAGGACAGCAAGTCGGTCGCCGAGCTGATGGACGACGCCCGCGCCGGGCTGTCCACCCAGCTCGAGGCGTTCACCGCGAACACGCTCGAGTACCTGCGTCGCGAGAAGGATCTGCTGCTCGACGGCGTCGGCGTACCGGCGATCCACACGCAGATGGAGGGCAAGCACGTCCTGATCGTGGTCCGCGGGTACGACTACCGCGAGGACCTGGTCGCGCTGAAGCCCTACATCCGCGAGTACCGGCCGGTGCTGATCGGTGTCGACGGCGGTGCGGACGCGCTGGTCGAGAACGGGTTCGTCCCGGACCTGATCCTCGGCGACATGGACTCGGTGAAGGACGAGACCCTGAAATGCGGCGCCGAGGTGGTCGTGCACGCGTACCGCGACGGCCGCGCGCCCGGCGCCGAGCGGCTCGAGCGGCTCGGCGTGGACTCGATCGAGTTTCCGGCCGCCGGCACCAGCGAGGACATCGCGATGCTGCTGGCCGACTCCAAGGGCGCCTCGCTGATCGTCGCGGTCGGCACCCACAACTCGCTGGTGGAGTTCCTCGACAAGGGGCGCCCCGGCATGGCGAGCACGTTCATCACCCGGTTGCGGGTCGGTGCCAAGCTGGTCGACGCCAAGGGCGTCTCCCGGCTGTACCGCAGCCGGGTCTCGACGTTCCAGGTGGTCGCCTTGATGGTGGCCGGCCTGTTCGCGGTCGGGGTGGCGATGGTCGCCATCGGGGCCGACGACGTCGTCTGGTCGATCCTGCGGGCGCGCTGGGGCGACTTCGTCTACTGGATCCGGGAGCTGTTCACGTGATCGACTTTCGCTACCACATCGTCTCGATCGTGGCGATCTTCTTCGCCCTGGGCGCCGGTGTGGTGCTCGGCGCCGGGCCGCTGAAGAGCACCGGCAAGGAATTCGTCGCGAGCCAGGCCGAGAAGGACCGTCAGCAGCTGGCCGACGCCCGCGCCGAACTGGTGCAGGTGAAGGCACTCGACAAGTACCGCGACGACTACGTCGCCAAGGTGACCGCCGGGATGACCGCCGGCAAGCTGACGAACAAGAAGATCGCGATCGTCACGATGCCGAACGCGGACAACGACCTGACCAACAGCGTGCAGGACGAGGTGGAGAAGTCCGGCGCCGTCGTCACCACGAAGGTCGCGCTGGACGCGAAGATGTTCGACACCGGTCAGCGGCAGCTGGTCGAGTCGCTGGTCAACCAGCTGGTCACCGCGGACATGCAGATCCCGACGGACAGTACGACGTACCAGCGGGCCGGGCTGCTGCTGGCGCGTGGGATCGCGGCCAAGGAGGACGGCAAGACCGGCGACGCGGACTCGACCAAGGTGATCAGCGGCATGACCGGCGCGAAGCTGCTGTCGCTGAAGCCGTCGCAGATCAAGGACCGGGCGACGCTGGTCCTGGTGATTGCCGCGAAGCCGCCGACGCCGGTGCCCGACAACTCGACGTACAACGACAGCGTCGACTTCATCGAGGGCCTGGACACGGGCAGCAGCGGTGTCGTGGTCGCGGGGACTCCGGTGACCGCGGCCGACGGCGGAATCATCAAGGCCTTGCGGAGTGACTCCGAGGCCACCAAGATCGTTTCTTCGGTGGACGTGGCCGACATCCCCGCCGGACAGGCAACGGTCGTCTTCTCGCTGGTCGAGCAGGCGGAGGGCAAGGCGGGGCAGTACGGCGCGATCAACGCGAAGAACGGCGTCGCGCCGTCGGCCGTACAGACGAAGGACAACTGACGTGGGAATTCTGAGCGCCGCCATCGCGGCGGCCGCTACTGCTGGGCTCGAGCGTGCGGCGGAGAAGCTGCCGAAGGAGACCCGGGAGCCGTTCGAGCGGACCAATCACCGCGGTGAGCCGGTGACGCTGCTCGAGGGGCCGGTGGCGGTGCTCGGTGCACTGGCCGGCGTCGCGGCTTCGCGCGGCAGCGGCAAGGTGAAGGCGGCCGCGCTGGTGGCCGGCACGGTGTCGGGTGCGGTCGGTGCGTACGACGATCTGCGCGGGACCACGCAGGCGAAGGGTTTCCGCGGTCACCTGAGCGCGTTGAAGCGCGGCGAGGTGACGAGCGGCGCGGTGAAGATCCTCGGGGTCGGCGCGGCCGGTCTCGCGGCCGCCGCGTTGCTGCCGCGGAAGTCGCGCGGCGTGAAGGCCGTCGCCGGGGTCGTTGCCGACGGCGCCTTGATCGCCGGTACGGCGAACCTCACCAACCTCCTCGACCTGCGACCGGGCCGCGCGCTGAAGGCCGTGACCGCCCTGAACGCACCGCTGGCCGTCGTGAACGGTCCGGCCGGTGCCGTCGTCGGCGCTGCCGTGGCGTCCGCTCCGTCCGACCTCGGTGAACGCTCGATGCTGGGCGACTGCGGCGCGAACGGCCTCGGCGCCATCACCGGTACGGCGCTCGCGGCGTCGCTCCCGCGTCCGTTGAAGACGCTCGTCCTGGCGGCGGTCGTCGGCCTCAACCTGGCCAGCGAGAAGGTCAGCTTCACCAAGGTCATCGCCGACACCCCGGTCCTCGACAAGATCGACCAGTGGGGCCGTCGACCCAGGTGAGCAGGCTCGCCCGCGCGGCCCTGCTTGTTGCGGCCGTCACCGTTCTGGCGCGGGTTGTGGGCTTCGGCCGGTGGTTGGTGTTCTCGAAAACTGTCGGCGCGGGCTGCTTGGCTGAGGCCTACACGACGGCCAATCAGCTGCCCAACATTCTCTTCGAAGTGGTCGCCGGTGGGGCGCTGGCGGGTGCCGTCATTCCCGTGCTGGCCGGGCCTGTCGCCCGCGGCGACCGGGCGGCGCAGGGGCGGATCATCGGGGCGTTGCTGTCCTGGTCGTTCGTGCTGCTGGCCCCGGTCGCCTTGCTGGCTTGGGTTCTGGCGGGGCAGTACACCGACGCGATGCTCGACCCTGGCGCCGACTGCGCGAGCTCCACGGCGACCGCGACCCGGATGCTGGCGATCTTCGTGCCGCAGGTCTTCGGGTACGCCGTGGCGGTGGTCGCGACCGCGGTTCTCCAGTCCCACAAGCGTTTCGCGGCCGGTGCGTGGGCCCCGTTGATCTCGAGCCTGGTGGTCGTCGGCACCTACTTCCTGTTCGCCGGCACAGCGCCTGACGCGGACTCGGCCTCGCAAGGCGCCACCGATCTACTGGCCTGGGGTACTACGGCCGGCGTCCTCGCACTAGCTCTTACAGTCCTAGTCCCGATGCTCCTGCTCCGCCTGCCGATCAGACCGACGCTCCGTCTGGATCCGGGTGTCGGACCGGTACTGCGGAAGCTCGCACTCGCCGGCCTGGCAGTACTGGTCGCGCAACAGCTCACCTTCGTCGTTACGACGTACCTGGCCAACCACCGTGGCGTAGCGGGCAGCATTGCCGTGTACACGTGGGCCAACGCGGTGTACCTCCTGCCGTACGCAGTGCTGGCCGTGCCGATCACCACAGCCGTCTTCCCGCGTCTGGCCGCAGCGTTCGAGGCAGGGGAGGGTTTCGACCGCTACGCCGCGGCGTCCACCCGCGCGGTGATGCTGGCCGGTGGCGCAGGCGCCGCGCTGCTCGTCGGTACGGCGGTACCGGTCGCCAGGATCTTCGCGTACGACGACGGCGCGGTGCAGGAGGCCAAGGCGACCTCACTGGCCAACGGACTCCTCGCGTTCGCCCCAGCTGCCATCGGGTTCGCCGTACTGATGCATGTCGGCCGGGTGCTCTATGCCCGGCACTCCGGACGTGAGGTGGCCGTGGTGACATCCGCGGCCTGGATACTCGTGGCTGTAGCCGGTGTGGTGCTCACGGCCCGCTGGGACGCAGTACCCGCGCTGGCTGCCGCGATGTCTGTCGGCACGGTCGCAGGTGCGGCTGTACTGCTCCTGGTTCTACGTCGTGAGGCTGGACCAGCTGTACTGACCGGAGTGCCACGTGCGCACCTCACTGCACTGGCGGGCGCTGTGCTGGCCGGTGCAGCCGGCTGGGCGGTGGCACTGCCGGCAGGAGACGGTGGAGTAGGCAAGGCAGTGGTGTTCTCTCTCCTCTCCGGGCTCGCCGCCGTCGTCGTGTACGCCGTGGTCGTGCTTGCATTGGATCGCGCGGACGCTCGCGCACTCGTACGACAGGAGAAACCATGAGGATCGGGCTGCTGCTCGCGGAGTCGCGGGGCGGTATCGGGCAGCACGTCGCCTCGCTGGTGCCGCGGTTCGTGAGTGCTGGGCACGAGGTGGTGGTGTGCGCTCCACCGGGCACGGCCGAGCACTTCGAGTTCGCCCCGGCGACCGTCGTCTCCCAGGCCGCCGGACTCCGTGACTGCGACGTCATCCACGCGCACGGCTACCGCGCCGGCATGACCGCGCTCCGAGACAGGTCCCGGCTGCGCCCGCTGGTCGTCACGTGGCACAACGCGGTGATCGCGCCAGGACCACGTGGCCTCGTGATGCGGATGGGGCAGCGGCTGGTTGCCAGAGGCGCCGACCTGACCCTGGGCGCCTCCAGCGACCTCGTGGACCTGGCCAAGAGCCTCGGCGCCCGCAACGCGCAGCTGGCACCTGTGGCCGCTCCGGCGATGCCACGGATCCGTACACGGCGTGCCGACGTACGGCGGGAGCTGGGGATCGGCGAGCAGCCCATGGTGCTCACCGTGGGGCGCCTGGCGCCGCAGAAGGACTACCCGACCTTGCTGTCCGTGGCTGCCCGCGTCCACGAGTCGACTCCGGACGCGGTGTTCGTGGTCGTCGGTGACGGGCCGCTGCGGGACAACCTGCAGGCGCGGATCGACGCGGAGGAGTTACCGGTCCGGTTGCTCGGGCACCGCAACAACGTGGCCGAGCTGCTCGGTGCGGCCGATGTGTTTCTGCTCACATCACACTGGGAGGCGCGCGCCCTCGTACTGCAGGAGGCGATGCAGGTCGGCGTACCGGTCGTGGCCACCGCGGTCGGCGGCGTACCCGAGCTGGTCGGGGACAGCGCCGTACTGGCGTTTCCCGCTGACGCGGACGGGCTGGCGGACGGGGTACGGGCCGTACTCGCGGAGCCCGACACCGCGAACGCTATGCGGACACGCGGCCGGGAGTTGGCCTCCAGATGGATGGACGAGGACGCGGTGGCGAAGAATCTGCTCGACATCTACGCGGGTCTCGTCGCGACCGGTGGTTGACAAGAGGTAGGCTGGAGACCCGTGGACAGGGCTTCCAATTCGCAGCAGACCAAGCACGTATTCGTCACCGGTGGCGTGGCATCCAGTCTCGGTAAGGGACTGACAGCATCCAGCCTCGGCAGTCTGCTGACGGCACGGGGCATCCGCGTCACGATGCAGAAGCTGGATCCGTATCTCAACGTGGATCCCGGCACCATGAACCCGTTCCAGCACGGCGAGGTGTTCGTCACCAACGACGGCGCCGAGACCGACCTGGACATCGGGCACTACGAGCGTTTCCTCGACCGGGACCTCTCCCAGGTCGCGAACGTCACCACCGGCCAGATCTACTCGAGCGTGATCGCCAAGGAGCGCCGCGGCGAGTACCTCGGCGACACCGTTCAGGTGATCCCGCACATCACGAACGAGATCAAGGAACGGATGCTCGCGATGGCGAGCCCGGATGTCGACGTCGTACTGCACGAGATCGGCGGCACGGTGGGCGACATCGAGTCGCTGCCGTTCCTCGAGGCGGCCCGGCAGGTCCGGCACGACGTCGGCCGCGACAACGTGTTCTTCCTGCACATCTCGCTGGTGCCGTACATGGCGCCCAGCGGTGAGCTGAAGACCAAGCCGACCCAGCACTCGGTCGCCGCGCTGCGTTCGATCGGTATCCAGCCCGACGCGATCGTGTGCCGCGCCGACCGGCCGATCCCGGACAGCGTGAAGCGCAAGATCTCGCTGATGTGCGACGTGGATGTCGAGGCAGTCGTGGCGGCCGTGGACGCGCCGTCGATCTACGACATCCCGAAGGTCGTGCACGCCGAGGGCCTGGACGCGTACGTCGTCCGCCGGCTGAACCTGCAGTTCCGTGACGTCGACTGGACCCGCTGGGACGAGCTACTGCGGGTCGTGCACCACCCGAAGGACGAGGTCACGGTCGCGCTGGTCGGCAAGTACATCGACCTCCCGGACGCGTACCTGTCGGTCGCCGAGGCGCTGCGCGCGGGCGGGTTCGACAACGACGCCCGGGTGAACCTGCGCTGGATCGCCTCCGACGAGTGCGCCACGCCCGAGGCCGCGGCCCGGCTGCTCGGTGACGTCGACGCGATCTGCATCCCCGGCGGGTTCGGGGTGCGCGGGATCGAGGGCAAGATCGGTGCCATCCGGTACGCCCGCGAGCAAGGCGTACCGATCCTCGGGCTCTGCCTCGGCCTGCAGTGCATGGTGATCGAGGTCGCGCGGGATCTCGCCGGTCTCGACCAGGCGAACTCCAGCGAGTTCGACCCGGACGCGGAGCAGCCGGTGATCGCGACGATGGAGGAGCAGAAGCACATCGTCGCCGGCACCGGCGACCTGGGCGGCACGATGCGCCTCGGTCTGTACCCGGCGAACCTGGCCGACGGCTCGATCGTCCGCTCGCTGTACGGCGGCCCGTCGGTGCAGGAGCGGCACCGGCACCGCTACGAGGTCAACAACGCGTACCGGGACAAGCTGGAGACCGCCGGGCTGGTGTTCAGCGGGCTGTCGCCGGACAACGAGCTGGTCGAGTTCATCGAGCTGGACCGCTCCGTGCACCCGTACTTCGTCGCCACGCAGGCGCACCCGGAGCTGCGGTCGCGGCCGACCAAGCCGCACCCGCTGTTCTCCGGGCTGGTCGCGGCCGCCATTGAGCGGCAGCGCGAGTCCCGGCTCCCGGTCGAGGACCCGAAGCCGGTGGCCAAGAAGACCACTGAGAAGTCTGGTGCTGAGAAGGCCAAGGCCGAGACGGTCAAGGCTCGATGACCGACTACCCGGAGCTCCGGTTCGGCGCCGGGCTGGCGGATCAGCCCGAGCGCTGGCCGGTCTCCGCTTCGGAGACCGTGCATGAGACCGGCCGGGTGATCTCGGTACGCCGGGACACCATCGAACCGCCCGGCGGTGAGTCGTTCGTCCGCGATGTCGTCGTACATCCCGGAGCGGTCGGCGTGGTCGCGCTGGACGAGAACAACCGGATGCTGCTCGTCCGTCAGTACCGGCACCCGGTCGGCTACAAGCTGCTCGAGGCGCCGGCCGGGCTGCTCGACGTGCAGGGGGAGCAGTACCGCCTGGGCGGCGAGCGTGAGCTGTGGGAGGAGACCGCGACCAAGGCCGCCGACTGGCGGATCCTGGTCGACGCGTTCACCTCACCCGGCCTGACGAACGAGGCGGTTCGCATCTTCCTGGCCCGCGACCTGTCGCCGGCTCCGGAGTCGTTCGAGAGGGTGCACGAGGAGGCCGACATGGAAACCGTCTGGGCCCCCCTCATCGACGTAGTAGGCGCCGCCCTCGCCGGCCATCTCCAGAACCCCATCCTCATCATGGGCGCCCTGGCCGCCTGGACCGCCCTCAACGGCCCCGGCTTCGAAACCCTCCGCCCGGCCGACTCCCCGTGGCCGGCCAAGGACCACACCTGAGCAATCCCGGGTCTGGATGCCGGCATCGTTACCTGCCGCACATCGAGAGTGGTCCATCTCGTCGCTAGTGTCCTGCGGACATCCGACGGCGAGCAGAAGGAGATCGGTTCGTGAGCACGTCGCAGCCATCGCATGGTGCGAAGACAATTCTCGACAAGCTCGTGGTCAATGTCATCGATTGGGGCGAGCTCAAGGTCCATCGCAACACGGCCGGCGTGTCGTTCGACGCGTCGACCGGGCCGCTGGGTGCGGTGCAGCCCGACGGGTCGATGGTGTTCGACAACGCGATCGGTCGCGCCTTCGAGGCCGCGGCGGAACGACCTCACTCGCTCAGCTCTGACGAGGTGACCGAGCTCCGGCACGCGATCCGGGTTGTCACGTTCACGGCGCTGGACAAGCGCATCGAAGCCCGGGAGACCGAAGGGGGCGGACCCATCAAGATGGCACTCGACGCCGGCGGCGAAGCGGATCGGTTCCTGAACGACGGGCTGCGGCACGCGGACTGGGCCGTCAACGGTGACCGGATCTGCTACCGGCTCAGCCCCGAGCTCGGGTCGAGGCTGCGGGACGCCCAGGAGGGCGAGCCCGAGCATCCGGTGGCCCGGGACGCCGCCCTGGCGCTGGCCGTTCAGTACGGGCGGGCACGGGGCGAATGGCCCGACAACGCGGTCCGCGATCTGCTCAAGGCACCGCGGGAGGAGATCTTCGAACGGGTTGTCGACGCGAAACTGGCATCTCACCTGCGGGACAACTTCGAGCCGGCACGGGACGCGTTGGCGGACCTGCGCGCGCGATTGACCGACGACATCCGCACGGAGTTCCAGCAACTCTCCCAGGAGCCGCATCTCAAGACGTCCGAGGTCCAGGGGCGAGTGGCCGCGGTGTGCGAGCGCGTCGACGACTCGGCCCGGACCGTGAAGGAAACCCTCAACGCGGTGGCGGCAGTGCAGTCCGGTCGGCCATCGGCCACCGGAGCGCGCAAACCCGCGGCGGACAAGCCGCACAGATGGACCAGTTTCGGTCGCTGACCCTGGAGCCGGGGGCGTAGTCGGCAGTTCCGGAACTTCGCGTAGTTCTTGACGTGCGTTCCGTAGCCGGGTATTTGTTGCTGACAACGATGTCACACCGCCCCGTTCCGACGTCGAAGGTTGGCCGCCCATGCGCTTGTCCGCCGTACTTGCTGCTGCTCTGATCGCTGCGATCGCTCCTACGACGGCTCAGGCCGTGCCCACGCCGGCCGCGCCCGGCTCCGGTGGTCATCCGACGACGGCGACGCCGCCTGATCCGGTGGTTGCCGGTCTGCGTATACCGGAGGCCGTCGGGAGCAGCCGGATCACGAGCAGTTCCTTGGATCCAACTGAGCAGGTGGATCCGTTGGTGGGTACGTCGAATGCGGGGAACGTGTTTCCGGGGGCGGTTGTGCCGTTCGGGATGTTCTCGTTCAGTCCGGAGACGAGTCGGGGGAATGCGTACCGGACTGCTGCTCCGGGTGGGTACCTGTACTCGGCGAGCAAGATTCGTGGGTTCAGCCTGACGCATATGAGCGGGACCGGGTGTGCGGGCGGCTCGGGAGACATCCCGGTGTTCCCGTTGGCGGGTGAGGTGAAAAGCTCGCCGCAGAGTGATGCGAAAGACGAGCTCTACGCGTCGACGTACAGCCATG
This sequence comes from Kribbella soli, assembly GCF_004331345.1. GTDB lineage: Bacteria > Actinomycetota > Actinomycetes > Propionibacteriales > Kribbellaceae > Kribbella > Kribbella soli. The sequence goes on from NZ_SJJZ01000005.1 coordinate 19,772, forward strand.
CGAACGAGGTCGCGAAGCCGGGCTACTACAAGGTCGGTCTGGACTCCGGGGTGTCTGCGGAGCTGAGTGCGACCACGCGGACCGGGTCGGCGGCGTTCACGTTTCCGGCGGACAAGGCCAAGACTCTGATGTTCCGTACGTCGAACTCCGAGGTCGGATCCAGCGACGCGCAGGTCAGCATCGACGCGGCGCACCGCACTGTGAGCGGGTCGGTGACGAGCGGGAACTTCTGCGGCTACCTGGCCAGCGTCGGGCAGCGCAGCTACTACACGCTGCACTTCGTCGCCGAGTTCGACCAGCCGTTCAAGAACCAGGGCACCTGGACCGACACCACGGTGACCCCGGGCAACACGAGCGCCCGCGGCGGTACGACGTACGGCGCCGACGGGTGGATGCCGCCGAACAAGGGATCCGGTGGGTACGTCGGCTTCGACAGCGACAAGGTGACGATGCGGATCGGCATCTCCTACGTGAGCACCGCCAACGCGCTGGCGAACCTGCGTGCCGAGAACCCGCGCGGTACGTCGGTCGCCGTCACGGCCGCGAAAGCCAAGCAGACGTGGCGAAAGCAGCTCGACCGTATCGAGATCACCGGCGGTACGACGGACCAGCGCACCACGTTCTACACCGCGCTGTACCACGCCCTGCTGCACCCGAACGTGTTCAGCGACGTCAATCGCCAGTACTGGGGCTTCGACCAGAAACCGCACTACCTGTCGCGCGGGCAGCAAGCGCAGTACGCGACGTTCTCCGGCTGGGACGTCTACCGGTCTCAACTGCAACTAGTTACATTGCTCGAGCCCGAGCGGGCCGGAGACATCGCGCAGTCGCTGTTCAACCAAGCCACGCAGAACGACGGCATCTGGGACCGGTGGACGCACGCGTCCGGCAGTACGGCGGTGATGACGGGCGACCCGTCCGCACCAGCTGTGGCCGGCATCTACGCGTTCGGTGGCACGAACTTCGACGCCCGCGGCGCACTGCGCTCGCTGGTGAAGGCAGCGACCGTGCCGACCGCGAAAGACCTCAGCTCGGCCGGTAAGCCGGTCATGTCGATCGGGCAGCGGCCGTCGCTGGACAAGTACCTGGCACTGCACTACATCCCCACGAAGTCCAATGCCTGGGGCGGTGCGGTCGAAACGCTCGAGGACGTGACGGACGACTTCTCACTGGCTCAGCTCGCGCAACGGACCGGCGACACGTCGACGTACCAGAAGTTCCTCACCAGGTCGCAGTACTGGCAGAACGTGTTCAACCCGGGCAACGGCGGCTATATCCAGAACCGGGACGACAACGGTGCCTGGCCCGCTTTCACGCCGTCGACGTACGACGGGTTCGCCGAAGGCAGTAGTGCGCAGTACAGCTGGATGGTGCCGCACAACCGGGCCGGTCTGGTCGACGCGATGGGTGGTGCGGACGCCGTTAACCAGCGGCTGGATGCGTTCTTCAAGAACCCGGACGGGACCTGGGCGCTGACCGGTGCAGGGGAACTTCACGCCGAGATGGACAACGAGCCGTCGATCAACACGCCCTGGATCTACAACTACACCGGCCGCCCGTACCAGACGCAGGAGACGTTGCGGCAGGCAATGACCCAGCTGTGGAACACCAGCACCGGAGGGATCCCGGGGAACGATGACCTCGGTGCGATGTCGTCCTGGTACGTGTGGACCGCTCTGGGCCTCTACCCGGACGTACCGAGCCGCGCGGAGCTCCAGGTCGCGGCGCCGCTGTTCCCACGTGCTGTGATCCACCGCGACGGCAAGACCATCCGGATCAACGCTCCGGGTGCGGATGCGCAGTACGTGCAGTCGCTGAAGGTGAACGGGAAGACCTCGACGAAGCCCTGGCTGCCGGAGTCGTTCGTACAGCGTGGCGGGACGTTGGACTTCACTCTCGGTACGACGCCCAACAAGGCCTGGGGCGCGAAGGACGCACCGCCGTCGTGGCGGACCGGCGAGATCCCGTTCCAGACCTCTACTGACACCAGCCGCGTAGTCATCGCTCCTGGCACTACTAGTGCACCTGTAACCCTGCAAGCGCACCGGCTGAGTGGGACGGCGCAGGACGTGAGCTACACGCTGAAGACACCTGCTGGTCTCACAGCGACACCTACTACCGGCACGTTCCACGTCGACAAGGTCGGTAGTGCGTCTGTGACGATCACAGCCGCCGCTGGTACGCCGAACGGTCGCTACCCCGTCACAGTGGAGATGAAGGCGGCTGACGGAACCGCCTTGCCACAGGTCGGCTTCACTGTGGTCGTGGGGCAACCGAACTCGTTCTTCGTACTACGTGAAGGCGTGGGCATCTCTGATGACAACAGCGACCACACCGAGGCTGACTACGACGGCGGGGGCGTCAGCTACTCACGTCAGGCCCTGGCCGCGGCCGGTCTGACTGCAGGCGGCACAGGTACTGTCCAGGGCCTCAGCTTCACGTGGCCCGACGTACGCGCCGGTGACCCCGACAACGTGCCGGCCGACGGACAGCTGCTCAACCTGAACCTGCCCGTCGGTACGACGAAGCTGTCCTTCATCGGCAGTGCGGTCAACGGCAACCAGCAGACGACCGCGACGCTCAACTACGCGGACGGTACGACGTCGCAGATCGACCTGTCCTTCAGCGACTGGACCCTGGGCGGTGGCGGCGACACCCTGCACTACGGCAACGTGATCGTCGCTACCACGCCGTACCGCAACGAATCGGGTGGCGGAAAGGACAACGTCATCACGCATATCTTCGCCACGGCACCTGTGACGTTGACGCAGACCCCGGTCAGCATCGCGCTGCCCAAGAACCGTGACCTACGGCTCTTCACCGTTGCGGGAGGGAATTCTTGATGAGGAAGACCATCGTGATCGCGGTGCTGACAGTGGCCAGTCTGCTGGTCGCCACAGCACCGGCCGACGCCACCGGTACGCCGCCGAGCACCAAGGGACCATGTGGCTACACGGTGACGCCGGACGAGCCGCCTGCCCGTCCGGTGTCGCTACCACCCGACCCGGAACACACACCGGACAAGGGGATCGTCAGAGTCGTCGTCGCGACCAGCCAGGGGCCCATGCTGCTGTCGCTGGACCGCGCGAAGGCGCCGTGCACGGTGCAGAGCTTCCTGCACCTGGCGAAGAGCCGCTTCTACGACTTCACCACCTGTCACCGGCTCACGCTGTACCCGACGCTGAAGGTGCTGCAGTGCGGTGACCCGAGCGGTACGGGCGAGGGCGGGCCGGGCTACTCGTACAAGGACGAGCTGCCCACCGACCTGCCGAACTGGCCGGACGACCCGACCGGGACGCGGAAGGTGTACGCCCGCGGCACGCTGGCAATGGCGAACGCCGGTCCGAACACCAACGGGTCGCAGTTCTTCCTCGTCTTCGGGGACTCGCGGCTGCGGCCGGACTACACCGTCTTCGGCTCGGTCGACCGCCTCGGGCTCGCCACACTCGACCGGGTGGCGGCAGGAGGGATCGCGCCGACGCCCGACGACCCGGCACCGGTCGACGGCCCGCCGGTGCGCAAGACCGACATCATCGTCGCGCGGTCACTCGGCTCCCGCTGATCCAACGGCTTCGCCGCCGTCCTCCGCGAGGGCGGCGGCGACCAGGCGGATGTTCGCGGTGAACTCGTCGGCGGGGATCTTCGGGAGCATGTCGTCCCAGGCCGCGATCATCGCGCCGCGGAGTTGCATCATGCCGACGGGGCGGGCGAGGAACCACAGGTGGAAGTGCTCGCTGCCGTCACCCCAGCGGTTGAAGTGCGTCCGGCCCACGCTGTCGATGCTCTGGATCGCCTTCGCCACGCGCTGGATCATCGAGCCGAGGGTGGCGGTCAGCTCAGGTGGCAGATTGTCGAGGCGGTAGTGCTCGCGCGGCTCGAGAATCGCCACCAGCGGTAGGCCGGTCGGCTCGAACGCCTTCAGTGTCCACTGCTCGTCGCGCCAGATCACGGACCCGTCGGGATCCGCGCACTTCGGGCACGGCTGACCGCCGTCCGCACCGCGTCGCGGCGGTTCGGGCAGCACCGGATCGGCCAGCGGCACGACCTCCAGCTCGCCCTCGAACGGGAAGAACGGCGATTCGAGCAACGGTTCGGCCGACATGCGTTCGCCGTACGGCAGCCGGCGGTGGTACTCGGAGGGCAGCTCGGTCATGGACCGCACTCTGCCCGAGAATCGGGGCATGGAGAAGCCAGAACTGGCCACCTTGCTGGATCTCGAACCGCACCCGGAGGGCGGGTGGTACCGGCAGACGTGGCGCTCGCCGGTCGAGTTCGAGCCGGAGGGGTACGGCGGGACGCGGGCCAGCGCGACCGCGATCTACTTCCTGCTGGCGCCGGGGGAGGAGTCGCGATCGCACCGGGTGCGGTCGACGGAACTCTGGCTGTGGCACTCGGGCGGGCCGTTGACGTTGGAGTACGACGATCAGACGGTCACCCTCGGGCCGGACGTGCGAGCTGGCCAGCGCCCGCAGGTGGTGATACCTGCGGGCGCGTGGCAGGCAGCCCGGCCCGTGGGTGACGAGGCGGTGCTGGTGTCGTGCATCGTGTCACCGGGTTTCGACTTCGCCGACTTCACGATGCGATAGACCCTCCTCTACATCTGCGGGACGATGCCCTCGCCTGCTGTGACTTCCGGGAGGTGTTCGCGGACCATGTAGCCGCCGGCGCAGGCGATCCACACCGCCGAGAGCAGCAACGGGATACCGGTCATCAGGAAGCCGCCGGCAACGAACGCGCCGTCGGAGGCGAACACTCCGAACGAACCGGCGAACGACACCACTGCGGCCAGCAGTGCCAGATAACCGAGCCAGTTCGGCATCAGGTGCGTGCGCAGCACGCCGAGGCCGGCCGCGGCCAACGGCAGTGCGGCAGCGAAGCCGATCATCGTGGTCATCACTGCGCTGAGCTCGTACATCGCCATGCTCAACCCGACCTCCCGGCCGTCGATGGCGAAGGCGGTCGCACCGGTGACGGTTGCGTTCACGAAGATCGCACTACCCACCAGCACCGATCCGGCGAGCAGCGCCAGGTGCACATCACTGCGCTCGTCGCGCTCGCGCATCGCCTCGGCGAACGCGGACGCGAACCAGATCACCAACCCGCCCGCTGCGGCCCACATCAGCGCGCTGGTCAGGATCATGCCGCGGTTGTCGCTCAGCCACGCCGCGATCGTGCTCCGCGAGTCGTCGACGGTCGGTGGATTGCCGGGCAGGAACCTGCCCAGGAGTGCCAGGACGACGAAGGCCAACCCAGCAAAGCCGCCCCAACGCAACTCGTGTCGCTCAGTCATGGGGAAACACCTCCAGTGTGCGCACCACGAAATATGGTGCGTCTACTGCTGATATTCCTCCGCTCTGAGCGGCCGTCAAGAGGTGCCGTCCGGCGAACAGGCGCGTCGTCGGACGGCAGCGCACATCGCTACTGGAGAACGGTTGCCAGGGCCTCGTAACCGGGCAGCAGGTCGATGCCTTCGTGGCCCAGTTGCTGGATCGCGACGTGGTCCGCGCCGGCGTCCAGATGGGCCTCCAGACCGGCCGCGATCTCGACCGCGGAGCCGTGCAGCACCATCGCGTCGACGAGCCGGTCGCTGCCGCCGTCGGCGAAGTCGTCGTCGCTGAAACCGAGCCGCTTGAAGCTCGTCGTGTAGTTGCTCAGCTGCAGGTACGGCGCCAACCGGTCACGGGCCGTCGCGCGCGCGATCTCCGGATCGGTTTCGAGCACGACCATCTGCTCCGGAGCGAGCAGCACCCCGCCGCCGAGGGCGCGACGCGCTTCCCGGGTGTGCTCCGGGGTGGTCAGGTAGGGGAGTGCCCCGGCGGTCCGTGCGGCGGACAACTGCAGCACCTTCGGGCCGAGCGCGGCCAGTGCCCGCCGGTCGACCGGCACCTTCGCGTCGTCCAGTTCGTCGAGGTACCCGACGATCGTCTGGTACGGCGACTTGTACTCGCCGGTGGCCTCCCGGTGCCCGATCCCGACCCCCAGCAGGAACCGTCCCGGGTGCTCGTCCTCCAGCCGGTGGTACGACGCCGCGACGTCGGCCGCCGGGGATTTCCACATGTTGACGATGCTGGTGCCGACGGCAACCGAACTCGTTGCGGCCAGCAACACCTCGGCGTCACGCAGATCGGACTCCGGCGAGCTGCCCAGCCACAGCGTGCCGTACCCCGCCTGCTCCAGTCGCGCCGCGAGCTCCGGGCCGTAATGCTGACCGCCGTGCCAGATCCCGTACCGTCCCAGTTCCATCGCCACTCCGTGCTCCTCTCGTCGGACGTCCCTCACCGTGCAACCCGGGGCGGGCGGGCGCCGTTCCAGCATCCCTGACGCCCACGAATGCCCGTCAATGATCGTTGCCACGTCAGCCGGCTAAGTAGTTGAGAACTGCATGAAACGGGCGGGCGATTTTGCCGAAATGCTTCCATTGGATTAATGCCGGGGCACTCGCAGAGTGTCGCGTGACGATCAGACCATCCGATCGGCTGGTATGAACCCCGCGGGCTTACACTCGGCAGCGACCTAGCGGCACACCCCTCAACCGCCGGGCCGCGGACACAACGACGTGAGCCGCACACCTGGAGCGTGAAAGAAGGGCGAGTTGTGAAGGTCGGAGTACCGAAAGAAGTCAAGAACCACGAGTACCGGGTGGCGATCACCCCGTCCGGTGTGCACGAGTTCGTGCGCAGCGGGCACGAGGTTCTGATCGAGCAGGGGGCGGGCGCCGGTTCGCTGATCCCGGACGACGAGTTCGTCGCCGCCGGGGCGCGGATCGTGCCAGAGGCGGACGATGTCTGGGCCGACACGGAGCTGGTGCTCAAGGTCAAGGAGCCGGTGGCGGAGGAGTACCACCGGATGCGCAAGGACCAGGTGCTGTTCACCTACCTGCACCTTGCCGCGAGCCAGGACTGCACCGACGCGCTGCTGAAGTCGGGTGTCACCGGAATCGCCTACGAGACGGTGCAGCTGCCGGACGGCACTCTGCCGTTGCTGGCGCCGATGAGCGAGGTGGCCGGCCGGCTGGCGCCGCAGTCCGGTGCGTACCACCTGATGGCGCAGGGCGGCGGCCGTGGCGTGCTGCTCGGCGGCGTGTCCGGCGTACACCCGGCCCGTGTGGTCATCCTCGGTGCTGGTGTCTCCGGGATGAACGCGGCCGCGATCGCGCTCGGTATGCAGGCGCAGGTGCAGCTGTTCGACCGCAACATCGCACGGCTGCGGCAAGCCGACCAGATCTACCAGGGCCACCTGCTGACGATCGCGTCGAACGCGTTCGAGATCGAGAAGGCTGTCCTCGAAGCCGACCTGGTCATCGGCGCGGTGCTGGTCGTCGGCGCCAAGGCGCCGAAGCTGGTCACCAACGACCTGGTCAGCCGGATGAAGCCGGGCAGTGTGCTGGTCGACATCGCGATCGACCAGGGTGGCTGCTTCGAGGACTCGCGTCCGACCACGCATGCCGACCCGGTCTACAGGGTGCACAACTCGCTGTTCTACTGCGTCGCGAACATGCCCGGTGCGGTGCCGAACACGTCGACGTACGCGCTCACCAACGTGACGCTGCCGTACGCGATCGAGCTGGCGAACCTCGGGTGGCGGGAGGCGCTGAAGCAGGACCACAGCCTGGCACTCGGCCTGAACACGTTCGACGGGCACGTCACGTACGGTCCGATCGCGGACGCGCACGACCTGTCGCAGCTGAAGCTCGACGAGGTGCTGGTCTGAGCAACATCGCACGGGCGGTCAGCGCGTACCTCGACCATCTGACGGTCGAGCGCGGCCTGGCCGCCAACACGTTGGCGTCGTACCGGCGTGACCTGCGCCGGTACGGCGGCTACCTCGCGGGCACGGAGATCGACGACCTCGGCCGGATCACGGAGGCCGTGGTCGGCGACTTCCTGATGCGGTTGCGCGAGGGCGATGCCGACCACCCGCCACTGACCGCGTCCAGTGCGGGGCGGACCGTGGTGGCGGTCCGTGGCTTCCACAAGTTCTGTGTGCGCGAGGGACTGACCGCAGTGGACCCTGCGGCGGCGGTGAAGCCACCTGCGCCGCCGCAGCGGCTACCGAAGGCCCTGTCTGTCGACGAGGTGACCAGGATCCTCTCAGCGGCCGCTGGGGCCGAGGCGGAGCCTGCTGTGCTCGCAACGCGGGATGCGGCGTTGCTGGAGTTCCTGTACGGCACTGGTGCCCGTATCTCGGAGGCGGTCGGGCTGGACGTCGACGACATCGACCTGGACGCCGGTGCGGTGCTGCTGCGCGGTAAGGGCAGCAAGGAGCGGGTAGTACCCGTTGGCACGTACGCCCGTGAGGCGCTGTCGGCGTACCTGGTCCGTGGGCGCCCCGATCTGGTGTCACGCGGTCGCGGCACCCCCGCGCTCTTCCTGAACGCCCGCGGCGGCCGCCTGTCCCGGCAGAGCGCTTGGACGGTACTGCGTCGCGCTGCCCAGCGGGCCGGGATCTCCAAGGAGATCTCCCCGCACACGCTGCGGCACTCCTACGCGACTCATCTGCTCGACGGCGGCGCCGACGTACGCGTTGTCCAGGAGCTGCTGGGACATGCGTCCGTTACGACAACACAGGTCTACACACTCGTGACGGTCGACAAGCTCCGCGAGGTCTACGCCACCTCTCACCCCCGGGCGCTGTCCTCCTGAGGGCTACCCCGGTGCGCCGAATATGTAGACGGTGTGCGATCATCTCGTCACGGCCGGTGATCCGGGGAGGGTGATCGGCCGAGTTCGGAGCTTTGTCGACAAACAGCCCCACCCCGGTGCGGAGTGGCTGGTTGAGAGTGCTTGAATGCACGCTTACAGTCGCTGGGATCGCCCGTATCGGTTGAAAGGTTTGACGAGTCATGAACGAGTCGACATTCCCGGGCACCGAACACGTGATGGGCCACCTTCCGGTACCGGAGCCGGCCCAGCCGATCAGCATGCCACCGACGACCCCACCCAGCAGCCCGCCGCGGCCGGCGCCCACGGCGCCGCGGGGCCTGCCCGACAACTATGCGGAGATGCCGAAGCCGACGGCCAAGCTCACCGCGGAGGACCTTGCACCCGTGAACGACCCGAACGGTCCGCGTCACAAGATCGGGCCGACCGGCCGGCCGCAGCCGGACCTGCCGGTGCCGCAGCCACCGACCAAGACCGGCCCGGCGCAGGTGATCGCGATGTGCAACCAGAAGGGCGGCGTGGGCAAGACGACCACCACGATCAACCTCGGCGCAGCGATCGCCGAGACCGGTCGCAAGGTGCTGCTGATCGACTTCGACCCGCAGGGGTCCGCCTCGATCGGCCTCGGCGTCCAGCCGCACGACCTCGAGCTGTCGGTCTACAACCTGCTGATGCAGCGCGACATCACCCCGGACGAGGTGATCCAGCCGACCCGGGTGGAGAACCTCGACCTGATGCCGGCCAACATCGACCTGTCCGCGGCCGAGGTCCAACTGGTCCAGGAGGTCGCCCGCGAGTACACGCTGCAGCGCGTCCTGGACCCGATCATCCCGCTGTACGACGTGATCCTGATCGACTGCGCCCCGTCGCTCGGTCTGCTCACCGTGAACGCGCTGACCGCGTCGAACGGCATCGTCGTACCGCTCGAGTGCGAGTTCTTCGCGCTCCGCGGCCTGGCGATGCTCACCGACACGATCGCCAAGGTGCAGGACCGGCTGAACCCGAAGCTGGAGATCGTCGGGATCCTCGGCACCATGTTCGACGGGCGGACGACGCACGCCCGGGAGGTCCTCGACCGCGTGGTCCAGGCCTTCGACGAGCGCGTCTTCCACACTGTCATCCGGCGTACCGTCAAGTTCCCCGAGACCACGGTCGTCGGCGAACCGATCACGACGTACGCGCCCTCGTCCCAAGCGGCTACGCAGTACCGCGACCTTGCCAAGGAGGTGCTGGCGCGTTGTCCCGCCGGGTGAGCCTGCCAGGTGCCAGTGAACTCTTCGGGGGTGCGGCACCGAAGCAGACCAGACCCGAGAAGCGCACCACCACTGACGGACCGTCGTCCACTGTGCGGTCCCGCACGACGGTCGTCGACGACCGGAAGTCGAGTGGTCGGATCCGGCACGACACGAAGATCACCGTGTACGTGACGGAGGAGGAGCTGCTCGGCCTGGAACAGACCAGACTCGCGCTGCGCGCGGAGCACGGCCTGACGGCCGACCGGGGCCGGATCGTCCGGGAGGCGATCGACGTCCTGCTCGCCGACTTCGTCGACCACGGGCCGGACTCGGTGCTGGTACGGCGGCTGAAGGCGTCGGAGTGACCGTGTCCTCCTCGGACTCGTTACCGTTGGACCTCGGAACCGATGCTGCTCCGGCTGTTGCCGAGGGCAAGGGGTTCAGTGTTCACCTGGTGAACTTCGAGGGGCCGTTCGACCTGCTCCTGCAGCTGATCTCGAAGCACAAGCTGGACATCACCGAGATCGCGCTCTCGGTGATCACGGACGACTTCATCGCGCACATCAAGGCGCTGGGGTCGGAGTGGGACCTCGACCAGACGTCGGAGTTCCTGCTGATCGCGGCGACCCTGCTCGACCTGAAGGCGGCGCGGTTGCTGCCGAAGGGCGAGGTCGAGGACGACGAGGACCTGGCGCTGCTGGAGGCCCGGGACCTGCTGTTCGCGCGGCTGCTGCAGTACCGGGCGTTCAAGCAGATCGCGGCTCTGGTGCAGGAGCGGATGGCGGTCGAGTCCCGTCGGTTCCCGCGGGCTGTGGGGGTCGAGCCGCGGTTCGCGGAGCTGCTGCCCGAGGTATTGCTCGGGCTCGACCCGGCCGGGTTGGCAGCGTTGGCTGCGAAGGCGATGGCGCCCAAGGACGACGTACCTCCGGGGGTTTCGCTCGCACACCTGCATGCGCCGGCTGTCACTGTGCGGGAGCAGGCCGAGGTGATCGTGGACCGGTTGCGGCGGCAACGGAGTACGACGTTCCGGTCGCTGGTGGCTGATTCGCCGGACACCGTCACGACGGTGTGCCGGTTCCTGGCGTTGCTGGAGCTGTTCCGCGAGGCGGCTGTGACGTTCGACCAGGTCACGCCGCTGGGGGAACTCACTATTCGGTGGACCGGCACCGACGAGGGCGAGATCGCGGTCAGCGACGAGTTCGACGAGGAGCAGAAACCCGCCGACGAGACCGGCGAGGCGCCGGTCGTCGAGGACGAAACGCACTTCCTCGAACCCGGTGAGAGCCTCACCGACGAATCCGACATCCACGAACCCGCCCCAGACGAATCCGAGACGGCAAACCAGTGACCAACTCCCACCACCCCTCCACCTCGGAGGACCCCACCTCCACCGACGACCAGCCGTCCACCACCCCCGACGCGGTGGACGAGTCGGCAGCCTCTGCCGAGGTGGTTGGGGAGGATTTTGCACCCGAATCGGCAGGTAATCCTCCCCAACCCGAAGCAACGGACGCGGCCAACGCGGCGGGAGAGTCGACCGACGAGGCGGAGGGGCTGTCTGGCGGGGCAGGCCCGACTGGGGTGGATGAGGAGCATTTGCCGCCGGGGCAGACTGCGGTGCCGGTGGGGGACGAGGTTGTTGTCGACGACGAGACGATGCGGCGGGCGATCGAGGCGATCCTGATGGTGACGGACGAGCCGTTGCCCGTACTGACGATGGCTCGTGCGGTCGGCCGGCCGACGGGCGATGTGGGTGCGGCGCTCGAGGAGCTGGCGGCGGAGTACACCGAGCAGGGGCGTGGGTTCGACCTGCGTGAGGTGGGCGGCGGCTGGCGGTACTACACCCGCGCCGAAGCCGCGCCGTACGTCGAACGCTTCGTCCTCGACGGTCAGCAGGCGCGCCTCACGCAGGCCGCACTCGAAACCCTCGCCGTGGTCGCCTACAAGCAGCCGGTCAGTCGAGCGCGCGTGTCGGCCATCCGTGGTGTGAACGTGGACGGCGTGGTGCGTACGCTCGTCGCCCGCGGTCTGGTCGAGGAGGCCGGTTCGGACACCGAGTCCCAGGCGACCCTGTACCGCACGACGACGTACTTCCTGGAACGCATGGGCATGCAGTCCCTCGACGACCTCCCCGAGCTGGCCCCGTACCTCCCCGACATGGACGACATCGAGGAAGAACTAGCCGCCCAGACCCTCCCCCCGGCCGCCACCACCGACACACAACCGTCAGCCGACGCGGAGGCCGGTGAGACTGAGGATTCGAGCGACGCCGCACCTACGGCTGACACCTCCACCGAGGCAGACGAGGCGTCCGCTGAGGTGTACGCCGAGGGCGCGCAGACCGATGAGGCCGAGGGGTCGGCCGACGCCGCAGACAGCACCTCCACCGAGGCAGCCACGGACGCCGAGGACGCGGACGCCGAGGACGAAGTAGACGCGGACGTCGAGGACGCCGCCGCCGAGGACGTCGACGCGGAGGACGCGGAGGACGTCGAGGAAGCGGACGCCAAGGATGACGGCGATGCGGAAGTAGAGGGTGCGGATGCCGTGGGTGAGGTAGGCGCGGACGCGGAGGGTGTGGGCGTGGAGGCGGGGGTGCGGGATGGGGGATGACAGCGGGGTTCGGTTGCAGAAGGTTTTGGCTCGGGCGGGGGTGGCTTCTCGGCGGAGTGCGGAGATTCTGATCGAGGAGGGGCGGGTCGAGGTCGACGGGCGGGTGGTGACGGAGTTCGGGGTCCGGGTGGATCCTGAGACGGCGGTCATCCGGGTCGACGGCGCGCGGATTCCGCCGGTGAGTGCGAACGTGTACCTCGTCCTGAACAAGCCCCGCGGCGTCGTGACCACGATGTCCGACCCGCAAGGGCGCCCGTGCATCACGGACTTCGTGGAGGACCGGCCCGAGCGGCTGTTCCACATCGGCCGGCTCGACACCGACACCGAGGGTCTGCTGCTGCTCACGAACCACGGCGAGTTCGCGCATCGCCTGGCGCACCCGTCGTACGAGGTCTCCAAGACGTACGTCGCCGAGGTCGAGGGCAACGTCAAACCGGGGGTACTGCGTGCGCTCCTGGACGGTGTCGAGCTCGACGACGGCCCGGCCCGCGCGGACACGGTGAAGATCGTTTCCACGGTGCCCGGCCGCACCCTCGTGGAGATGTCGCTGCACGAGGGCCGAAACCGGATCGTCCGCCGGATGTTCGACGCGGTCGGTCACCCGGTGAAGCGGCTGACCCGGACCGCGATCGGCCCGGTCCGCCGCGGCAACCTCCACACCGGCGAACTCCGCGAACTCGACCCACCCGAACTAGGTCAGCTCCTGGACCTCGTAGACCTCTGACCACACGAGGGGATATCCCTCCGCGTTGTGCCTTCTCCCCTCGAATACCAGGGGAGAAGGCACAACTGGAGTGGATATCCCCTCGTGTGACCGAGGCTGGGTCTACTCGCCGAACAGTTGCTCGTAGGCCTGGTTGTCCTCGAAGCGCCGGGAGTACGCCGCTTCGCTGAACGTGCGCGGTACCTTGCCGAACGCCTTGATCACGGTCGCCGTCCCGTTGGCGTGCCCGAACTCGTACAGGTACGGCGTCCCGGTCTCCTTGTCGACTCCCACCACGATCGTCTTGTTGCCGCAGCTGTCCGCGACGAGCGCCTCGAACCCTTGCCAGGTGGATCGCCGCACGACCTTCACGACGGGCTTGCCGGTGAGCGGGATCCGGATCGTGTAGAGCGCCCCGGCGCGCGTGTTGGCGAGGAAGGTGTCGTACGTCGCGGTCTGGCTGATCAGCGTCATCGTCTTGACCGCGCTGAATCCGGCGTACGTGGTCTTCCGGCTGAACGACGTACCCTCGCCGATGTTCCAGCGCACGATGTTGTCGCCGAGGACGGCATACATGTTCTGGCGGATCAGTGTGGTGTCGCGGTTGAACCGGGAGCTCTCCAGGTAGCGGACATCGCCCCAGCCGCCGCCGATCGGGATCCGCTGCACGGTCGCTGGATCGACCTCGCCGGCGAACCCGTTCACCGTGTAGGTCAGCAGGTTCAGGGTGGACCCGAGGACGACGTACTGCAGCCGGCTCTCACCCGTCTGCTCGGCGTTCGTCTGGGTGCCGATCCCACTGGCCACCCGGAGCTGGTTGTCCGGCAGCAGATCCTTGCCGCCCCACCTGCTCGGGCTGGCGCCCGGCGGAGTCACTCCGGACAGGACCCGCAGGATGAGGTCCCCTCCGCTGGTGGTCGAGCCCAGCACCAGCTGACAGAACGGCACAGCTGCCGCGTCCGTAGTACTTGCTGTGGCGGGAGCTGCCTGAACCAGGGCCCCGGCAGCCATCGCCAGCCCCAGCAACCCGGCAGCACGCTTCCTGATCATCTCGCTCACTCTCCGTACAGTAGGACGTTGGATTCTGAGCTGCCGGGGTAGTGCCGGAAGTACGTCTTGTCCTCAGGTGCGGCTAGCTGGTCGCCCACCTGACCCAGCCCCTTGATGACCGTTGCGGTCCCGTTGGCGTGGCCGACGGCGTACAGATAGCCGCGCCGCGTGTCCTTGTCGATGGCCAGCAGCAGCGTGCTCTGGTTGCCGCACTTCTCGGCGATGAGCGTCTCGAACCCCTGCCACGTCGACGCGCGCACCTTCTTCACGACCGGTGCGCCGCTCGCAGGGATCCGGATCGTGTACAGCGCTCCGCCACGGGTGTTGGCGAGGAACGTGTCGTAGCCGCCGGTCTGACTGATCAGAGTCATCGTCTTCACCGCCGAGAACCCGGTGTACGTCGCTTTGCTGCGCCAGACGGACCCCTCCACGGTCCAGCGCGTCACGACGTCGCCCTGCAACGCATACGCGTTGGTGCGCTTCGTAGTCCCGTAGTAGGTCGACTGCTCCAGGTACGTCTGGTGGATCCAGCCACCGCCCACCTTGGTCTTCTGGTACGACGCGGGGTCGAGCTGACCTGAGACCGCATCGGTCACGTACCGGAACCGGTACAGGTCGGTCGCGATCGTCACGTAACCCTGGTTGGCCATACCCGACGGCGGATCCGGCTCCCAGCCGGCCGAGGTCGCGAGCCGCACCTGGTCGACCGGGAACAACGCCTTCGGCCCGACGTTCGGCGGCGACGCCGTCACGGGCGCGGTCGCGGTGATCCGCTGAAACTTGTGATCGCCCTGCACGGTCACCGTGCCCAGCGTCATCGAACAGGCCGCGCTCGCCTGCCCGGCAGCAGCCTGTACCGGTACCGGCACCAGCGCCGCTGCTGTCATCGCCGCGCCCAGCGCACCCGCGGCGATCCGCCATCTGGTCATGCAGCCCCCTTCGAGGAGTCGTGTCATCCACCTCGATGCCGACTATCCCGAAAAGGTTAGGGACCGGTCGAAGAACTCCCGAACCAATCGCCGTACGGCGGGTACGCCGCAGTGCGAGGCACCGACCAGCTTGGCCCGCGCGGCAGCCGTCATGAGGCCGGCGGACTGCAGCTGCGGCGCGAACGCGGCGTAGTCCGTCCAGATCCAGTGGTTCGCGTCGGACAGCTGCACTCGCCGTACCGGACCGCCGTGTGAGAGCACCGCTGACCACGTGCGGTCGAAACGCTCGTCCCGGAACCCGTCCGTTCCAGCGAGCAGCAGTGGCTTGCGGGTGCCATGCCGGGCGATCGGATAGAGCTCACCGTCCAGCGTGTCCAGATAGCCCTCCAGATTGGCGGCTGCACGGACTTGTGGGTGCTCCAGCGACACTGCGGCGGTCGCACCACCAGCTGAGTGCCCGTAGACACCGACACGGCGCAGGTCGATCGACTCGTGCAGATCCGACAGGTGGTCGAGCACGAACCGCAGGTCGGCGAAACGCGTGTCCATCATCAGCCGCGACCGCACTGGGTCCGTCTGCACGTCCGGTCCGATCTCGATGACCCGGAGCCGCCCGTCCGGGAACACCACCTCACTCGCCTCACCTGGGTGGTCCAGCGTGAGTACGACGTACCCGTGGCTGGCCAGCTCCTCCGCCACGGAGGTGCCGATGGTCCGCGGGTCTGCACCGCCTGGGCTGTAGAGCAGCGTGGGGCGGCGGCCGGGCAGGGCCGGTGCGTCGACGTACGAATGGGTGAGGGTGGCGGCCCAGTTCACTCCACTGGTTGGCAGCTCCGGATGGAGCACGCCGGCGTCCAAGCCCTTGAAGACCTCCGCCGCAGCTGGTGCGAGCTGTGGTGCGCGCTGGTACCCGCGTACGACGGTGGCGGGGTAGAAGACCGTCAGCGCGATCTCACGGGTGGGTGCGCCGTTCCACGGGTCGGAGCGGCCCCGATCGACCAGGGCACGCGTCGTCGTACCGACTGACCAGCGGCCGGTGGGAGCGGGCAGACGCAGTGTGAGGTCGGTCGTCGCGGACGCTGAGAGCGGGAGGGCACCTGTCAGAGCGGAGGCGGCGGTGGCGGTGAGGAAGGTTCGTCGTCTCATGGCGACGACGCTGGCACGCCAGAAACCGCACGTCAGCTGAGCTACGAGCATCTCCACCCGGACTTCCAGCTCCGGGTGGAGATGCCCGTGGGTCAGGCTCCGGCCAGCTGGGTGCCGGCCGTGTAGTAGCGGAAGTACGAGTCCTCGGCCGGGAAGGTCGTCGGGACCTTGCCGACGCCCTTGATGACCGTGGCGGCGCCGTTGGCGTGGCTGACGGCGTACAGGTAGCCCGCACCGGTGTCCTTGTCGATGCCGAGCAGCAGGGTGCCGTAATTGCCGCACTTCTCGGCGATCAGCGTCTCGAAGCCCTGCCAGGTTGCGGTGCGGATCTTTGTCACCACCGGCTTACCGGAGCCCGTGGGCACCTGGACGGTGTAGAGCGCGCCACCGTTCGTCGTCGCCAGGAATGTGTCGTACGCACGACCCTGACCGATCAGCGTCATCGTCTTGACCGAGCCGAAGCCGCCGAAGGTCGTGTAGTACTTCCAGCCGCTCGGGGTGACCGTCCAGCGAGCGATCAGGCCGTCGGTGAACTGGTTGATCAGCGAGTAGACGTTGGACCGGCTGAAGCCCGCCACGGAGTACTGGCTGAGCTCGACGTACTTGTGCAGCTCGTCCCAGCCGCCACCGACCAGGGTCTGCTTGACGGTGCCCGGAACGACCGAGACTCCGGTGCCGTCGGTGATGTAGCTGGTGCCGTACATCCGCGGCCCGAGAGCTACCAGGCCAGTGCGCTGTTCGCCGGCCGGTGCCACCAGTTCGGTGCGGACTGCGGTGGGCAGGTGTGCCTGGCCGTCCGGATATAGGTTCATCGGGCCCAGCCGCCGGACAGTGGCGGAGGGGGCCGCGGTGATGGTCTGCAAGGTGTGGTCACCACCAGGGGTGACCGAGCCCAACCGCAGCGAGCAGGCAGCGGCGGAGGCGGCCGGTGCCGCACTGGCAGGTGCAGCCGCGAACCCTGCTGCGAGCAGGACCCCGGCGGCGAGGACTCGCCCGTATTTGATCATCTGAAATCCTTTCGTCAGTGGCCAGATGCGGGCGGACGGCCCATTGTTGCGGGCATCAAAGGGATAACGCCGTACGACGGCGCGCCTGAGACAGCACCCGGTTGTCTCAAGCGCGCCGTAGTGTGGGTGATGTGAACCGGCGAATCTTCGGTCTGGAGAACGAGTACGGCGTCACCTGTACGTTCCGCGGGCAGCGGCGACTGACCCCGGACGAGGTGGCGCGGTACCTGTTTCGGCGGGTCGTGTCCTGGGGGCGGAGCAGCAACGTCTTCCTCCGCAACGGGGCCCGGCTCTACCTCGACGTGGGCTCCCACCCGGAGTACGCGACCGGGGAGTGCGATTCGGTCACCGACCTGATCGCACACGACAAGGCCGGCGAGCGAATCCTCGAAGGCCTGCTGGTGGACGCGCAGAAGCGGCTGCACGACGAGGGCATCTTCGGCGACGTCTACCTGTTCAAGAACAACACCGACTCGGCCGGCAACAGCTACGGCTGCCACGAGAACTACCTGGTCAGCAGGCACGGCGACTTCGCCAAGCTGGCCGACGTGCTGATCCCGTTCCTGGTCACCCGGCAGCTGATCTGCGGCGCCGGCAAGGTGCTGCAGACGCCGCGCGGCGCGGTGTACTCCGTGTCCCAGCGCGCCGAGCACATCTGGGAAGGGGTCTCCAGCGCGACCACCCGGTCCCGGCCGATCATCAACACCCGTGACGAGCCGCACGCGGACGCCGAGCGGTTCCGCCGGCTGCACGTGATCGTCGGCGACTCGAACATGTCCGAGACCACGATGCTGCTCAAGGTGGCCAGCACCGACCTGGTGCTGCGGATGATCGAGGCCGGCATCGTGATGCGCGACCTGACCCTGGACAACCCGATCCGGGCGATCCGCGAGATCAGCCACGACATGACCGGCCGCCGCGAGGTGCGACTGGCGAACGGCCGTGAGGCGAGCGCCCTCGACATCCAGACGGAGTACCTGACCAAGGCACGCGACTTCGTCGACCGCCGCGAGCTGGGGACGCCGGCCGTCGAGCGGGCGCTGTCGCTGTGGGAGCGGACGCTGAAGGCGATCGAGTCCGGCGACCTGTCCGGGATCGAGCGTGAGATCGACTGGGTGATCAAGTACCGGCTGATCGAGCGATACCGGTCGCAGAACAACCTCGGTCTGGCCAGCCCGCGGGTGGCGCAGCTCGACCTTGCGTATCACGACATCCACCGGCCGCGCGGGTTGTACTACCTGCTCGAGCGCCGGGGTGCGGTCACCCGCGTCGTCGACGACCTGCGGGTCTTCGAAGCCAAGTCGGTGCCGCCGCAGACCACGCGGGCGCGGCTGCGCGGCGAGTTCATCAAGCGGGCCCAGGAGCGGCGCCGGGACTTCACCGTCGACTGGGTGCACCTGAAGCTCAACGACCAGGCGCAACGGACTGTGCTCTGCAAAGACCCCTTCAAGGCCCACGACGAACGCGTCGAAAAACTGATCGCCAGCATGTAGTCGTCGACTAAATGAAGTGCCGGGCTGCTGGTCCGGCTCTAGAACAGTCGTATGACGATCGAAATCCGGCCGGTCAGTCCTGCCGAGACGATGGAGTACCTGCGCGTCTTGCCGTATGCGAACGGCTTGCCGCAGGAGGAGCCCGAGCCGTCGGCCTGGTACGCCGGTAGCGCGGCCTGGCCACCACAGGTCCAGAAGACGGCGGAAGAGCTGGAGCGGGACGCCCAGGAGCTCCTGGCGGACTGGTTCCGCCCACAGGCCGCGTTCGTGGACGGCAAGATCGCAGGTGCGTCGGCGATCGTCTCCGTGCAGGTCACCGTGCCGGGCGGACAACAGATAGCCCTTGGCGGCGTGACGGCGACCGCTGTGCTGCCGACGTACCGGCGGCGTGGACTGCTGCGGAAGGTCATGTCGGCGATGCTGGACGACTGCCGCGAGCGAGGTGAGTTCCTGGCCGGGCTGAGTGCGAGCGAGGCGACCATCTACGGGCGGTACGGGTTCTCGCCCGCGACGTTCCAGCACCGGTGGGAGGTACGTCGTACCGATGTCACCTTCCGCTCCGAGCTCACGGACCCGGGTGCGCTCCACCTGGTGGACGGAGCGGAGGCGGCGAAGGCGTGGCCGGTACTGCACGAACACGTGCGGGCCGAGCGGATAGGGGAGATCAGCCCGCTGCCGGGCAAGTGGGACGGGCTAGCAGGCGGTGGGCTGCCGGCGGACGGGTCCGGTCCGGCGCATCACCTGGTGCATCGCGACGCGACCGGCGCAGTAGACGGTGCCGCGATCTTCCGGTTGCCGTGGTCGCCGGATCCGGAGCAGGCCGGCGTACTGCAGGTGGAGGCGTTCGAGGCGCTGACGTCCGATGCATACCGTGCGCTGTGGGGATTGCTGCTGGACTTCGACCTCACGAAGCGTGTGGTGGCTGCGAGGCGACCGGTCGACGAGCCGCTGCGGTGGATGCTGACCAACCCGCGAGCGCTCAAGCTGACCCGGACCCGGGACAATCTCTGGCTGCGCGTTCTCGACGTACGGCGTGCGCTCGAAGCCCGCACCTATGCAGGAACCGATTCACTCGTGCTGGACGTGTCCGACGACCTGTACGGCGGCGGGCGCTGGCGGCTGGACGCAGCACCGGACGGGGCCGTCTGCACTGCAGTCCACACGGAGCCGGACCTCAGCCTGAGCGTGAACGAGCTGGGTTCGCTGTACCTCGGCGGAGTCCGCGCGAGCGAGCTGTCGTACGCCGGTCGCATCGTCGAACGCACAGCCGGTGCGGTGTCACGTCTGGACGCCCTGCTGCGCCCGGACCGTGCTCCTCACAACGCAGTCGGTTTCTGAGCCCCTGTGACTGTACGTGGTGTGACGCAACGGTGACGCACGCGGCCGATCACCCAGTTTGTTCCGCAAGCTAGGGTGGTCCGCGTTGTTGACCGGAGGCAATCGGCGCACGTCCGCGCCGGGATGGTTCGAGGTGCTGGTTTCGTGCGCAAGTTGTTGAGTCTCGTCGTAGTCGCTGCGCTGGGGGCGTCCCTGGTGGCCTGTGGCGATAACGGGTTCGGGGCCGGCGGTATCAAGGTGACCTCGGACTTCGGGCAGAAGCCCACCATCACCCACCGCGAAGGTGATCCGGAGAAGCAGTTGGTGACCGAGGTCCTCAAGGAGGGCGACGGTCCCGAGGTGAAGAAGGGCGAGCTGCTCACCGCGAACTACCTCGGCCAGATCTGGCGCGACGGCAAGGTCTTCGACAACTCCTACGACCGCGGCGCGCCGTCGTCGTTCCCGATCGGGACGGGCAGCGTCATCGGCGGCTGGGACGAGGGCCTGGTCGGCAAGAAGATCGGCAGCCGCGTGCTGCTGTCGGTCCCGTCCGACAAGGGCTACAAGGCCGACGGCAAGGAGGAAGCCGGGATCAAGGGCGACGACACCCTGATCTTCGTCGTCGACCTGGTCGCCGCGGCCGGCAACGACACCCAGCTGAACGCCGACCCGGTCACCCCGTCGGCGCCGACCAAGATCAAGGTCTCCGGCCCGCTGAACGCCGCGCCGACGGTGACGGTCCCGGCCGGCACCAAGCCGCCGGCGAAGCCGGGCAAGCCGGTCGTGTTCGCGCAGGGCAAGGGCAAGCCGATCGAGAAGGGCGACCAGCTGGTCGGCCGGTTCGTCATCTACGACTACGCCGGCAAGAAGCAGGCCAGCACCTGGGACGCTCAGCCCGCCACCCAGCAGAGCCCCGCGCAGCCTGCCGCGCCGACGGACCAGCTCCCGACGGTCGGCGGCGCCCAAGCCGGCCCGCTGGACGGCTTCGTCGGAATCCCGGTCGGCAGCCGCGTGCTGGTCGAGCTCCCGGCCTCCAAGGACCAGGCCGGCAAGGCCGTCTACGCGTTCGCCGTGATCGACGTACTGAACGCCTTCCCTGCCCCGAAGCAGACCGGCCAGTAGTCGCAGTCCGAAGACGTCGAAGGACCGGCCCCCACCTCGGGAGGCCGGTCCTTCGGCGTTTCAGCGGGTACGCCGGACCGGGCGGCCGCTGAACCACCGGTTGGCGTCGGTGTGGAAACTGAGGGCGATCGCTGTGATCACCGCGGTGACGTGGACGCAGCGGATCGCGCCGAAGGCGATGAAGGACGCGGACCAGTCGAGCGCGCCGAAGTCTCCGTCGCGGATGAACCAGCCGACCGGCCCGACCGCGAGCGAGGCGATGCCGACGGTGCCGAGCAGGCCGGTGAGCAGCCAGCGGGACCAGCGGACACCGGGGCGGAAGTAGCGGTCGATGACCACGAACAGGCCGCCGTACACGATCGCGCGGAAGGCGATCTGGACGAGCAGGCCGAGGACGGAGGAGCCGTCGGCGATGGCGCCGGCAACTCCGAGCACGGACTCGGCGACACCGGCACCGACGGCTGTGAACCACAGGGTCGTCGCGCCCCGGACCGCGAGCGGCGGCTGGGGCCGGGCGACGTCGTGAATCGTGAGATCGCGGTGCCTGGTGCTGTTCATACCACCACTGTCGCCGCGTGAGCCCGTTCGGTCAGGAGTACTGCGACCCCACTGCAGGTGGTGGTACATCCACCAGACGCGCGGCGTGCCGACCTGCGGCGGCAGCAGCCTCGAAGTAGGCGCGGTCCTCGTCCAGGGCGCGGCCCATCGTCGACAGCTTGACGGGGGCCGCCTGCAGCGCGTCGTACAGCCCGTCGACCCCCACACGTACCACGCGATGCCGTGCCTTCAACGGCTCGGCAGCATCCCGTACGGCGTCGCCGAAATCGCCGGAAAGATCCGGTACGACGACATCGGCCGGGTGGAGCGCCACGCGGCCGTACGCGGTGAGGCTGTGGTGCGAGATGCCCCGGTGGCGTGGACGTGGGTCCGCCTCCGAGATCCGGAGGGAGGCGACGGCTCTGCCGCCCAGTGTCCCGATCGCGTTGACCGCCTCACCTGACTGCACGCCGGAGAACCCCCAGCGAGTACCTGTGCCCAGGTTGCCCGGGCCCTGAGTGATGACGACCAGCTCCGCCGACAGGACCTGTACAGCGGTCAACAGCCCGGTGTGGACCGTCACCGCCTCACGGTCACCGCCGTACGCCTGGCCGACCGTCACGGTGCCGCTGAGCCAACCGGCGTCGCGCAGGGCCGCAACACTCCGCGAGAACGCCAGCGGCAGCGCACCGCCGTCTGTCATGACGTAGACGACTCGCGTGGTCGGCCGTGCCTCGTACACACCCGCCAGCACGGCCGGGAGTGCGGAGTGCAGGTCCGCGACCACTACCGGCGTACCGAAGAGGTCGTCCGCGTCCCGCAGTACGTCGTGATCGGGGGAGTCCTGCTCGTCCGCACCCAGCACCATCGCCTGCAGCGGCGTGTACCGCGCCTTCACCAGATGCCCGTGCTCCGGCGGGTCCTCCGGCAACCGGTCCGGTACGGCGACCACCAGCGCGTACCCACCTGTGCCCAGACCGCGGTCCAGCGCGCCCACGTTGAGCAGCACGCGGTCACCGGCCACCGGCGTACCGACCAGGTCCGGGTACGCCAGCGCGCGCACAGGCTGCTCGCCGACCATCACTGTCAGTTCCAGCGCGCCGGCCCAGCTCCGCCCGACCTGCGCCACCACACCGTCCCGCCACCGAATCACAGGGTGACACTAGCCGGTCGAACCGGTGTTCGAAGTTCTGGTGCGGAAGGCGGGTTTTGGACGCCCGGAGGCCGTAAGGTGGTCGGGTGTCGGCGCGGAAGAGTGAGCGACTGCTCAACGTGGTCATCTGCCTCCTGGTCGCGCGCACCTATGTGACCAAGGAGCGGATCCGCGAGGTCGTCGAGGGGTACGCGGGACAGACCGACGACGCCTTCGAGAAGATGTTCGAGCGCGACAAGGACGAGCTGCGCGACCTCGGCATCCCGATCGAGATGGGCACGATCGACAAGTTCTTCTCCGACGACGTCGGCTACCGGATCCGCCGGGACGTCTTCGAGCTGCCCGAAGTGCACCTGGAGCCGGACGAGGCCGCCGTGCTCGGCGTCGCCGCGCGGGTCTGGCAGCACGCCGGTCTGTCCGAGGCGACCACGTCGGCGGTGCTGAAGCTGAAGGCGGCCGGGATCCAGACCGACCAGTCGGCGCTCAGCGCGATCGAGCCGCACGTCGGCGCCTCGGAGCCGGCCTTCGACCCGCTGTGGGCCGCTGTCGTGGCGCGGCAGGCGGTGCGGTTCCAGCACCTGCGCAGTGGCGCGTCCGAGCCGACCAGGCGGACCCTCGAGCCGTGGGGGATCGTCTCCTGGCACGGCCGCTGGTACGTCGTCGGGCGGGACCGCGATCGCGAGGCGACCCGGATGTTCCGGATGTCGCGGATCGGCGGAGACGTGAAGACGGTGGGGGAGCCGGCCGCGTTCACGGTGCCGGAGGGGACGGACCTGCGGTCGCTGGTGACCGAACTGGCTCCGCCGCGGCCGACCTCGGAGGCGAAGGTGCGGGCGCGGACCGGGTCGTGTGTGAGCCTGCGGCGCCGCGCGAACGCCATCGAGCCGTACGAGGAGGGCTGGGACCTGCTGCACGTCCCGTACGCCGACTCGTCGGTGCTGGCGGAGGAGATCGCGTCGTACGGACCCGATGCGGTCGTCGAAGGACCCGGCGACGTACTGGACGGGGTGCTCTGGCGGCTGCGGACGGTGGCTGGGGCATGAGTAATGCACGAGACCAGGTGCAGCGGTTGCTGGCGCTGGTGCCGTACCTGCGGGAGAACGACGGTGCTCGCGTCGACGACGTCGCCAAGGAGTTCGGCGTACGGCCGAAGCAGATCATCGCGGACCTGAAGGTGCTGTGGTTCTGCGGGCTGCCGGGTGCGCAGATGGGCGATCTGATCGAGATCGACATCGAGGCGGCCGAGGGCGACGGGGTCATCCACATCAACAACGCGGACTACCTCGCGCGACCGCTGCGGCTGGCCGCGGCGGAGGCGCTGGCGCTGCTGACCGCGCTACGCACGCTGCGCGAGGTGACGGGCGGTCCGGACCGGGACGCCGTCGACCGCGCGATCGCGAAGCTGGAGCAGGCCGCCGGCGAGGCCGCGGCGGCGAGTGAGGGTGCGGCCGCGCACGTTCACGTCGAGCCGGCCGCACCGGAGATCGCCGAGATCGTCAACCGCGGGCTGGCCACGAAGCGGCGGTTGCACCTGACGTACGACGTACCGTCGCGGGACGAGACGACCGAGCGCGACGTGGACCCGATGCGGCTCGTCGTGTCCGAGGGACGCACGTACCTGGAAGCCTGGTGCCGCCTGGCCGAGGACGTCCGGCTCTTCCGCCTCGACCGCATCGCCGCGGTCAAGCTGCTCGACCTCCCGAGCGAGCCGCCGCCGGAGGCGACACCGCGGGACCTGTCCAACGGCATGTTCCAGCCGTCGGAGTACGACCTGCTGGCGACCCTCAGGCTCGCCCCGCCGGCCCGCTGGGTCGCCGAGTACTACCCGAACGAGTCCGTCGAAGAGGGCCCCGAGAACTCCCTCATCGTCAAACTCCGCGTCGCCGACACCGCCTGGCTCCAGCGCCTGGTCCTCCGCCTCGGCGGAGCCGCCACAGTCCTCGACCCACCGGACCTCACCACCCAGATCGCAGCCACCGCCCGCGACGCCCTGTCTGCGTACGACGTTTAGCTGTGATGCCCGGGGACGCTGGCTGGTCATTTCAGGTGGGCAGCAGTCCCCAGTTCCCCGACCTGGCCACCCTCAGCCCACCGACCCACACGCCAACACAAGAGCGGTTATCCCCTCGTGTTGGGGCTTCTCTGCTGGTGTGCGAGGGGAGAACCCCCAACACGAGGGGATATCCAGTCCCGTGCGGGGACAAACGCTCGAGTGGAGCAGGCTCGTATGGGGCTGGGCGACGGCCGGTGGGTGGGGGTGGTGCGGCGGGTCAGCCCTGGCTGAGCTGTTTCTCGAGCGGGGAGCGGAAGCGGGGCGTGACACGGACGCCTGTCAGCCAGGTGGTCCAGCGCGCGGCCTCGGCGTCGACGAGGGCCGTGGTGTCCGCGCCTACGTCCTCCAGTAACTGGTAGCGGACCTCGCCGGACTCGGGTTGGCCCCAGGCGCCGATGATCCGGCCGTCGGACCAGATGCTGGGGCCGATGTTGCCGGTGTTGTCGAAGAGCTTCGACTTGTGCGGGCCCAGGAACCACTCGCGTTCCTTCCAGCCCATGGGCGTCGGGTCGAGACCGGGCAGGAACGCCACCCACGGGTCGACCGGGACCTCCGGCGCCTCGTCGCCCGGGAGTACGTACCCGACCTGACCGTCCAGATCGACCTCGACCGCCTCGACAGCCGTCAGCGCCTTCCGCGTCTGGCCCAGCGTCCATCCGGCCCACCACTGCAGATCAGCCGTCGTACCTGGTCCGAACGACGCCAGCCACGCCCGCGCGAGCGTCACGCGCGCCTCCTCCGCGCTCGGCTTGTCGCCGAGCCCACCGGGCAGCCAGTCCTCAGCAGGCGACCACTGGTGCTGGCCGCTGAGCCACGTCCCCAGCGGGCGCCCTCGCACGATCCGTCCCTCAGCCGCGAGCTGGAACAACACCCGGCTCGTCACGTACGGCTGCGCGGCGTACGCCTTCCCGACCGCCATGTTGAGTCGCGTCCGCAACCGCGGTTCGTCAGCAGACAGCTCCTGCGCCGTCGCGGACCCCCGCAGCGCCAGCGCGGTCGCCGTCGACTCCTCGACTGCAGCCAGCCACTGCCCGCAGGACTCAGTGCCGTCCGCGATCCCTGACTCGGCCAGATGCTTGACGAGCAACTTCCGCTGCTTCACCGCGATGTCGTCCGTGCACGCCGCCTGCACCACAGGCGCGAACAGCGTCGGTACGACGAACACCGTGCGCCGCATGCCCAGCATCCGGATCAGCGAACGATCCTCATACAGTGCACGCTCCGTGCTCGCGACGTCACTCCCCGGCACGCGGGCGGCGACACTCAGATGCACCGTGGCCGGATCGGACGCGTGCAGCGCCGCCATCGACGCGGCCGCCTCGACCGCATCGCCCGCCTGGCAGCCCGCTCCGAGCCGATGCCGCCGCCCGAGCCGCGTCCGCCGCTCCTCGACCCCGATCCGCACCATCCACGACCCCTAGCCTCGCCCTGAACCACCCGTGAACCACTGTGAACCAGCTGTTGAGCCCCGCCGTACCACCCTGCGGGACACTCGGTTTTACCATCACGTTCCGACACCGTTGTCCGCCGAGACCCACCGCGGGACGTGGGCGGTGGGGCGGAACCGGCTAGGCTCCTGGGTATGTTCTGGTTCCTGCTGTTCCTCGCGGTGGTGGCGGTGTGGCTTCTGGTCCTCGCCCTGCTCGCGAAGAAACTGTGGGGCCAGGTCAAGGCACTGACGCGTGAGTTGGTCGCCGCCCAGTCCAAGCTGGACGCCGCACAGTTCGAGGCCGGGTCTGGACAGACCCGTGAGGACGTGCGCGCTCCGGCGTAGTATTCGGCCACGAACTCAGGCTCGAGTCCCGAGTTGATGTTGGCAGTGTTTGATGGTGAAAGGGAGATCGACATGGCAGCACCGCTCATCGGTATGCCCCAAGGCGCCGAGTGGCTCGTCATCCTCGCGATCGTCGTGCTGCTGTTCGGATCGGCCAAGCTGCCGGCGCTGGTGAAGCAGCTCGGCAAGTCGAAGAAGATCTGGGAGGAAGAGGTCGGCCCCAAGAAGAAGGACGCGGAGCTGACCGAGGAAGCCTCGCAGCCCCCGGCGCAGCAGGCCGTGCAGCAGACGCAGGCCCAGCCGGCTCAGCAGCCGAACCAGGTGAACGGCCAGGCGCCGGGCGACGGCCTGCCGCCGACGCACACGGCCAACTGAGCCGAACGCGTCACCTGTGTCGATGGTGAAGTTCGGGCGGCGGAAAGAGAAGAAGGACAGCCACCCGAAGGACCCAGAGGGTCGGATGACCCTGCGCGAGCACATTGTCGAGCTCCGTAACCGGTTGCTCATCAGTGTGCTCGCGATCGTGCTCGGAACGGTCGTCGGCTGGATCTTCTACAACCACGCCTTCGAGTTCCTGACCAAGCCGTTCGTGACCAGCGTCGCCGAGATGGCCAAGGACGCCGGCCAGTCCAAGACTCCGCAGCTGACCTTCCCGGGTGTCGGTAACGCGCTGACGTTCCGGATCAAGATCTCGGCGCTGTTCGGGCTGGTCCTGGCCGCGCCGGTGTGGCTGTTCCAGATCTGGGCGTTCGTTGCGCCCGGACTGCACCGCAGCGAGCGCAAGTGGGCCTACATCTTCTCGGCGATCGCGACACCGCTGTTCGCAGCCGGTATCGCGGTGGCGTACTGGACGCTGCCGAAGGGCATCGAGATCCTGCTGGGCTTCACCCCGCTCGACATCCAGAACCTGGTCGAGCTGCCCGACTACCTGGACTTCGTGCTCCGCACGATGCTGGTCTTCGGTGTCGCCTTCCTGATCCCGCTGGTGGTCGTGCTGCTGAACATGGTCGGCGTCGTACCCGCCGCCGCGCTCGGCAAGTTCCGGCCGTACATCATCCTGGTGATCTTCGTGTTCGCCGCCGTCGCGACGCCGTCCGGCGACCCGTTCACGATGTGCCTGCTGGCGGTCCCGATGTGCCTGCTGTTCTTCGTCGCCGAGATCATCGCGCGGTTCAACGACCGGCGCAAAGCCCGCCGCACCGACGAACTCCTGGCCGACTGATGAGCCGGAGAATCGCGCTGGTGGTCAACCCCACCAGCGGTCGCGGACGTGGTGCGCGGATCGCTCCGGCGGTTCGTGAGCGGCTCGCGGCGGCCGGCCTGACCGTCGACGTACACACCACCACTTGTGCCGAGGACGTCGGGAGGATCGCCGCCGAGGTGGTCGCCTCGGGAGCGGACGCGGTCGCGCTGATCGGCGGCGACGGCACGATCCATCTCGGCGCCCAGGTGCTGGCGAACTCCGGGATGCCGTTCGGCGTGATCCCGGCCGGTACCGGTAACGATTTCGCCCGCGGTCTCGGCGTACCGCTGAATGATCCGGCCGCTGCGGCCGACCTCGTGGTGGCCGGCCGGACCCGGACGATCGACCTCGCGGTGGCCAAGGACGAGTTCATCACCACGGTCGTGGCAGGCGGTTTCGACTCGCTCGTCAACAAGCGCGCCAACGCGATGAGCTGGCCGAAGGGCAACGCGCGCTACACGGTCGCGACGCTCGTCGAGCTGCGCACCTTCAAGCCGCTCGAGTACGTCGTGACGGTCGACGGCGAGGTGATCGAGACCAAGGCCATGCTGGTCGCGGTCGGCACCGGCCCGACGTACGGCGGGGGCCTGCAGATCTGCGCCGGCGCCGAGCTCGACGACGGTCAGCTGGACGTCACGATCATTCAGCCGGTGTCCCGGTTGACGCTGCTGCAGATGTTCCCGAAGCTCTCCAAGGGCACGCACGTCGGCCATCCGGCGGTGCGGACGCTCCGGGGGAGCTCGGTCCGGATCGAGTCGCCCGGTATCACGGCGTACGGCGACGGTGAGGTGCTCGGCCCGCTGCCGGTCGACATCGGCATCGCGCCGGGCGCCCTGACCGTCTTCGCCTGAGACGAAAACATTAACGTCCGAGGTATTCTCATTTCTGTCCTCCGTCTGATAGGAAAGCTTCCTAACAGTTCATTCCTCGGACGCCCCTCGGAGGACCACATGGAGTACCGCCCCACGCGCCGGACCACACTGCTGCTCGGCCTGTCGCTCGCCGCCGTGCCGGCCACCGGGCTCGCCGTCTCCCGCTACGCGCCGCATGCCGACGCCGCGGTGCAGGCGACCGGCCTCGACGACCCTGCGAAGAAGGAGATCGCGATGCAGATCGTCTGCAGCGCGGAGAACTCGTCGCTGGACTGGAAGGCGCAGTACAAGTACATCGAGGACATCGACGACGGCCGCGGGTACACCGCGGGCATCATCGGGTTCTGCTCGGGGACCCACGACATGCTCGAGCTGGTCGAGCTGTACGCCGACCGGAAGCCGAACAACGTGCTGCAGAAGTACCTGCCGGCGCTGCGCAAGGTGGACGGCAGCGACTCGCACAAGGGTCTCGACCCGAACTACACCAAGGACTGGAAGACCGCGGCGAAGGACTCGGCGTTCCAGCAGTGCCAGAACGACGAGCGCGACCGGGTGTACTTCAACCCGGCGGTGAGCCGTGGCAAGTCCGACGGGCTGCGCACCCTCGGGCAGTTCTGCTACTACGACGCGATCGTCATGCACGGCGACGGTGACGACGCGACCAGCTTCGGCGGTATCCGCAAACGCGCGCTCGCGAAGGCGAAGCCGCCGGCGCAGGGCGGCAACGAGACGACCTACCTGAACGCGTTCCTGGACGCGCGGGTCTGGGCGATGAAGCAGGAGGAGGCGCACAGCGACACCAGCCGCGTCGACACCGCGCAGCGGGTCTTCCTCCGCAACGGCAACTTCAACCTGAACACCCCGCTGGACTGGAAGGTGTACGGCGACCCGTACCACATCGGGTAGTCACCCAAGGCGCGCAGCCGGGCTCTCATCGGACCACCAGGGACGGGAGCCCGGCTGCGTCATGTCCGGGTCTCTGACCGATCCGTGCGGGGGTCGAGTTCGGCGCGTTGGCGGAGCGTCGAGAGACTGGTGGCGAGTTGGTCGAGGGCCGTCGCCGGGAGGACGGAGCCGACCCAGGTGTGCAGCTCGGCTTCGACGGTCGGCGTCGCGGCGGCGAGGATGTCGGCGCCTGCGGGCGTCAGCTCGACCAGCGACGAGCGGCGGTCGGACGGATTCGCCGTACGTCGGACGCGCCCGGCGGCCTCGAGCCGGTCGACGGCCTTGCTGGTGGCGCCGACCGTGATGGCCATCTCCCGTGCGAGGTCGTAGACCCGCGTCGTCCCGTGCGCCGCGATGAACCGCAGGAACTCGAACTGACCGAGCGGGAGCGCGTGCTCGGCCTTCAGTCGGGCGTCGAGCACGTTGTAGAGCCGCGTTTCCAACCGGACCAGGTCCGTGAACAATGCTGTGAGATCAGTCACGGAATTAGATTCCTCGGAATGTAGTTGCAGAGAACTATATTCCTCGGAATCTATCATCAGGAGACGGCGATGAGCGCTGAAGAACGCGAAGCAGCACGCAGCATGATGGAGAAGGGCAAGCTCGGCCAGACGCCGGAGCAGCAGCGGGCCGGATTCGACGAGCTGTTCGCGAGCCGCCCGCTCGGCGACGACGTCACGCTGGTCGAGCGCACGCTGGGAGGTGTACCAGCGCTCGACGTGCGCGTCGAGGGTGCGGACCAGGACGGGGTCATCCTCTACCTGCACGGTGGCGCCTACATCATCGGTTCGGCCCGGACCGGCGCGAACCTGGCGGTGCCGCTGTCCCGTCGCACCGGCGTCCCGGCGGTCTCGCTGGAGTACCGGCTGGCGCCTGAGCATCCGTTCCCGGCGGGGATCCACGACGCGTTGGCGGCGTACCGGGAGCTGGCGGGTCAGAACGTCGTAATTGCTGGTGACTCGGCCGGTGGTGGGCTCGCGTTGGCGGTGCTGCTCGCGGCTCGCGCGGAGGGGTTGCCGCAGCCGGCCGGGGCGGTGCTGTTCTCGCCGTGGACCGACCTGGCGCTGACCGGACCCAGCATCGACGCGCGGGGTGACTACGACCCGCTGTTCAGCCGCGCCAACATGGTTGAGTCCGCCGAGCTCTACCTGGGCGGCGCGGACCCGCACAACGAGCTGGCCAGCCCGGTGTTCGCGGACCTGAAGGGCTTGGCGCCGCTGCTCGTGCAGGTCGGTTCGGCGGAGGTCCTGCTCGACGACTCGCTCCGCCTGGTGGCGCGGGCCGCGGAGCAGGAGGTGGACGTCAGCCTCGACGTGGTCGCCGGTGCGCCGCACGTGTACCAGTACTTCGCCGGGCTCATGCCGGAGGCCGACGAGGCGCTCGACCACGCCGCGACCTTCATCAAGAACCGGCTCCGCGACAAATCTGTAGGAGGAGTCGCATAGATTGGTCGCATGAGCACTCCGTCCGAGAAGTACGCCACGTTCCGCTCGGACCAGGAGCATCCCGCCGTGAAGGACTTCCGGGCGCTCTACGACTTCGAGCTGGACGAGTTCCAGCTGCGCGCCTGCGCCGCCCTCGAGGACGGTCACCAGGTGCTGGTCGCAGCGCCCACCGGCTCCGGCAAGACGCTGGTCGGCGAGTTCGCCGTCCACCTGGCCCTGGAACGCGGCCAGAAGTGCTTCTACACCACCCCGATCAAGGCCCTGAGCAACCAGAAGTACGGCGATCTGGTGAGCAGGTACGGCGCGGACAAGGTCGGCCTGCTCACCGGTGACAACTCGGTCAACTCCGAGGCCCCCATCGTCGTGATGACGACCGAGGTCCTCCGCAACATGCTGTACGCCGGATCGCAGACCCTGCTGGGGCTGTCGTACGTCGTGATGGACGAGGTGCACTACCTGGCCGACCGGGCCCGTGGCGCGGTCTGGGAAGAGGTGCTGATCCACCTGGCGGACTCGGTGTCGGTGGTCTCGCTGTCGGCGACCGTGAGCAACGCCGAGGAGTTCGGCGACTGGCTGGAGACCGTCCGCGGCAACACCGTGGTCGTGCTGGAGGAGAAGCGGCCGGTGCCGCTGTTCCAGCACGTGATGGTGGGTAAGCGGCTGCACGACCTGTTCGCCGGTGAAGCGCCGACCGCGAGGGTCGGCGCTCCCGCGAAGCCGTCCAAGTCGGGCAACCCCGCGAAGGAGGTCAAGGCCGATCTCAGGGATCTGGTGAACCCGCAGCTGGTCCGGATCGCGCGGGACGACAACCGGATCTTCCGCGACGACTCGCGCAAGCCACGCCGGCGTCGCGATCTGCCGAAGGGGCGGCCGGCCCGGACCCACTTCACGCCGTACCGCTCGGATGTGGTGGAGGAGCTGGACGCCGGTGCGTTGCTCCCGGCGATCTTCTTCATCTTCTCCCGCAAGGGCTGTGAGGACGCGGTCGTGCAGTGCCTGCGGTCCGGCCTGCGGCTGACCAAGCCGTCGGAGCGCGACGAGATCAAGCGAGTGGTCGCCGAGCGTACGGCGGACCTCCCGGACGAGGACCTCGGCGTGCTCGGGTACCACGACTTCGCCGAGGCGCTCAGCCGGGGCATCGCCGCGCACCACGCGGGCATGCTGGCGGCGTTCAAGGAGGTCGTCGAGGAGCTGTTCGCGCGCGGCCTGATCAAGGTCGTGTTCGCGACCGAGACACTTGCCCTGGGCATCAACATGCCGGCGCGCACCGTCGTACTCGAGAAGCTGTCGAAATGGAACGGCGAGGCGCACGTCGACATCACGCCGGGGGAGTACACGCAGCTCACCGGTCGCGCCGGGCGGCGCGGGATCGACGTCGAGGGGCACGCGGTCGTGCTCTGGCAGCCCGGGTTCGACCCGCGGGAGGTCGCAGGGCTGGCCAGCACCCGTACGTACCCGCTGCGGTCGTCGTTCTCCCCGTCGTACAACATGGCCGTCAACCTGGTGCGTCAGGTCGGGCGGACGCGGGCACGGGACATGCTCGAGCTGTCGTTCGCGCAGTTCCAGTCCGACCAGGCAGTGGTCGGGCTGGCGCGGCAGGTGCAGCGCAACACCGAGGCGCTGGAGGGGTACAAGGAGTCGATCGAGTGCCACCTCGGCGACTTCCTCGAGTACGCCGCGCTGCGCCGGCGGATCGGTGACCGCGAGGCGTCCGGCTCCAAGCGGCGCAAGCTCGACCGCCGGGTCGAGGCGCAGGAGTCGATCGAGAAGCTGCGGACCGGTGACATCATCCGGATCCCGGCCGGCCGGAGCGCGGGCTGGGCGCTGGTGCTCGACGCGGGCATGCGGTCGGAGCGGGAAGGGCCGCGGCCGACCGTGCTGACGCTGGACCGGCAGGTGCGGAAGCTGTCGATGGTGGACTTCCCGACGCCGGTCGAGGCGATCGGCACGTTGCGGATCCCGCGGAAGTTCAACCCGCGCAACCCGCAGCAGCGCCGGGAGCTGGCGCAGGTACTGCGGACCAGGACCGACCTGCTCGGTGAGGACGGGCCGCCGTCACGGTCACGGGGCAAGGATGTCGTCAGCCACGCGGACGACCCGGAGCTGCAGGAGATGCGGGCGGAGTTGCGCGCGCACCCGTGCCACGGCTGCTCGGACCGCGAGGACCACGCCCGCTGGGCGGAGCGGTACTTCCGGCTCGACCGGGAGAACCGTGATGTGCAGCGGAAGATCGAGCAGCGGACGAACACGATCGCCCGCCAGTTCGACCGGGTTTGCCAGGTGCTCGACGCGTTGCACTACCTCGACGGTGACAAGACGACCGAGGCCGGCGACCGGCTGGCGCGGATCTACACGGAGCTCGACCTGGTCGCGGCTGAGTGCCTGCGGCAAGGAGTCTTCGACGACCTCACCGTGCCGGAGCTGGCCTCGTGCCTGGCCGCGCTGGTCTACGAGTCGCGGTCGAAGGACGAGCCGACGTCACCGCGGTTGCCGCGGGGCGACGTACAGCAAGCGATCGAGCGGATGGGGTCGATCTGGCGGGACCTGTCCGCGCTGGAGCGGGACATGCGGGTGGACTTCCTGCGGTCCATGGACCTGAACTTCTGCTGGCCCGCGTTCCGCTGGGCGTCGGGCGCGTCCCTGGCCGAGGTCCTGTACGAGTCCGACCTGGCTGCCGGCGACTTCGTCCGCTGGGTCAAGCAGCTCATCGACCTCACCGAACAGATCGCCGACGCCGCCGGCGACACCGCGCTCCGCAAGACAGCGCGCTCCGTCGTCGACCAGATCCGCCGCGGCGTGATCTCCTACGCATCCATGGTCGAGTAGACCTCTTTGGGTGAAAGAATTCCTTCGCGCAGTACGTAGTTGTAAACCCCTGCCTTGAAGGAGAAGACGTTCGTGGAGTTGTCGCGCCGGAATCTCGGGAAGTTGGCTGTTGCGACGGGTGCCACTGCTGCGGTGGGCACCGGTGCCGGGTATCTGATCGGGCGGCCTGCTGATGCGGCCGCGACCTGGAAGACCACCGGGACCGCGGTGCCGGCGTTGGCCGGGTTCGACAACCAGATGAAGGCGTTCATGCAGGCCCGTGGCGTCACGGCCGGGCAGGTTGCTGTGACGTACAAGGGTCGCCTGGTGCTTGCCCGCGGCTACAGTACGTCGACGGCGCTGACCGTGCAGCCGACGTCGTTGTTCCGGATCGCGAGCCTGTCCAAGTCGTTCACCGCGGCCGCGATCGTGAAGCTCGTCCAGGACGGGAAACTCAGCCTGTCGACGCCGGTCGCGAACATCCTCGACATCACGCCGGCGAGCGGGCTGACCCGGGACTCGCGCTGGTCGACGATCACGCTGTGGAAGCTGCTGCAGCACCTCGGCGGGTGGGACCGGGACGTGTCCGGTGACCCGAACTTCAAGGACGCGAC
The DNA here is from genome assembly GCF_004331345.1 of Kribbella soli. GTDB lineage: Bacteria > Actinomycetota > Actinomycetes > Propionibacteriales > Kribbellaceae > Kribbella > Kribbella soli. The sequence continues at coordinate 54,488 of NZ_SJJZ01000005.1, forward strand.
CATCTCGCGCACCCTCGGCGTACCGCTGGAGCTGCAGCACGCGGACGTGATCAAGTACATGGCCGGGCAGAAGCTCGACGTCGACCCGGGCACGAAGTACGCGTACTCGAACTTCGGGTACCTGCTGGCCGGCCGGGTGATCGAGAAGGTCAGCGGCCTGAGCTACGAGAACTACGTGAAGCAGAAGCTCCTGGCCCCGTTGAAGATCACGAGGATGTCGCTCGGCTACACGATCGCGAAGCACAGCGGCGAGACGTCGTACGAGTCGCAGTACTCCGGGCCGACCGTGCTCGACATGACCGGCAAGACCGTGGCCGCGCCGTACGGCTCGTTCAGCATGCGGATCCAGGACGCCAACGGCGGCTGGATCGCGAGCGCGCCGGACCTGGTGCGCTGGGCGAGGATGTTCGACGCGCCGTCGAGCGTGCTGAACAGCACGTCACTCGGCCGCGTATGGGCGAAGCCGTCCACCGGTGTGAACGCCGACGGCTGGTACTACGGTCTCGGCTGGCAGATCCGCCCGGTCACCGGCGGCACCGGTCGCAACACGTGGCACACCGGCAGTATGCCCGGCACGTACACGCTGGTCGTCCGCACGTCCGGCGGGCTGAGCTGGGCCGCCCTCGTCAACCGCCGCGACGACGCCAGCGGCAAGTCGTACGGCGACATCGACGCAGCCATGTGGACCGCCGCCAACGGCGTGAAGTCCTGGCCGACCCACGACCTGTTCCCGCAGTACTTCAGCTAGACATCGCGCACGACGCTCAACCCACGGACGGTTCAGTGGGTTGAGTGGGTCTTGATGTGCCAGGCGCTCAGGATGTGTGTGCGCATCGCCGCACGTGCCGCCTCCGGATCACCGGCCTCGATCGCCGCTGCGATCGCGCTGTGGCCGGTCTGCGCATGCCGGAGTTGCTCGGTGGTGGGTGTGCTTCCCGAGTACCGGCTGCTGCTGCGGGCGTGCCCGTGGAAGCTGGCGGCGATGGCCCGTCCGATGTCGTTGCCGGACAACGCCAGGACGGCATCGTGGAACTTCAGATCCAGGTCGAGGTAACGGCCGGGGTCGTCGACAGCCTCGCCCAGCTCCTCGATCAAGGGTTGCAGCCCGGCGGCCTGTTCGTCGGTACGGCGGCTTGCCGCCACAGCGGCCAGTTCACTCTCCAGCGCGACGCGAACGTGCACCAGGTCGGTCAGCACCGTCAGTGAATCGTCGTGCCGGATCCGCGCGTCGAGGACGTCGTCGTCCATCGGGTTCCACTGCGTGGCCGGCGCGACCACCGTGCCGTGGCCCTGCCGGATGATCACCAGGCCTCGCTGCTGCAGTGACTGAAGCGCCTCCCGGATGACGATCCGGCTGACGCCGAACTCGTCGCAGAGCGCCTGCTCACCCGGCAGGGCCTCGCCGACCGGGAGGCGTCCGCTCACCACAGCGTCGATCAGGTCCTCGACGACTGTCGTCGCCAGCCGCAGTGATCGTCGCGGCACGCGCTCGCCCTTGCGGAGTCCGACATTGGTGGTCATTGGCAGCCGCTCGCCTTCCCGTTGGTCTCGAACAGTCTACGGCCTCTTGTCTGCTCGTAATACATGTGCTGTTATGACGTCTTATGGGAAGGAGAACAGAGTGCGGATCGTCGAGGTGAGTGTGTGGCCGGTCGTGATACCGGCCGCCCGTCCAGCGTTTCGGTGGCGGGACGGCCTGCTTGGTTCGCCGGACGGCGACGGCACGGGCGCCGTGCTGGTGATCACGACTGAGGACGGGGTGCAGGGCCGGGCGTTCGACCCGCACGGGGCGATCGTCGGCGACATCGCTCGCCGGTTGCTGGCCGAAGCTCTCGTCGGCCGGGACGCGGCTGACCGTGAGTTGTTGTGGCATGCCATCTGGGAGCTGGACCGGATCGAGGAACTGCCCATCTACGCGCTCGGTCTGGTCGACGTGGCGCTGTGGGACATGGCCGGCCGCCGGGCGGGCTTGCCGGTACACGAGTTGATGGGCACGTTCCGGCGCAGCATTGCGGCGTACGCGTCGACGACCACCTTCGCGACGGTGGGGGAGTTCCTCGAGGTGGCCGACCAGTGCCTGGAGCGGGGATTCACCGCGATCAAGTTGCACGCCTGGGGCGATGCGCGGCGTGATGCGGAGCTCGCTTGCGCGCTGCGTGAGCATGTCGGAGACAAGGTCGAGTTGATGTACGACGGCTCGGCCGGGTTCGATCTCGCGGACGCCGTCTACCTGGGCCGTGCCCTCGGCGACGCCGGGTACCGGTGGTACGAGGAACCGATGCGTGAGTTCAGCATCACGGCGTACCGGTGGCTGAGTGAGCGTGTGTCCATTCCGTTGCTGGTCGGGGAGACGTCGGACGGCGCCCACTACAACATGGGTGACTTCGTCGCGAGCGGCTGCGCGACCTACGTGCGCACGAGTGCCCGGTACAAGGGCGGGCTGACCGGTGCGTTGCGGATCGCGCACCTTGCGGACGCCTTCAGGCTCCGGGCCGAGGTGCACGGAGGCGGCCCGGAAAGCCGCCACTTGTGCATGGCGATCGCGAACACCACCTACTACGAGTCGCTGGTGACGAGCAATCCCATCGTGACCGAGGACTGCATCGGACCCGACGGCGCAGTCGTGGCACCGACCGAACCCGGCGTCGGGCTGCCGGACGTCGTCGAGGAACAACTCGACCAGGCCACCCGAAGCTGACGACCGGCATCCATCAAACACCACGAAAGAGATCAAGATGCGTACACGACGGCGTACCAAGCAGTTCGTACTGGCGGCCACCGTCGCCGCCTGGGCTCTCGCCCTCACCGGATGCACAGCCGGCGTCGCGGAGCCGTCCGGTTCCGGCGACGAGGTCTCGCTGACCTTCCTCGTTTCCGAAACGCCGAACCTCACCGCGCAGTACTGGGACGACGCGATCGCTCGCGCCTCCGAGAAGGTGCCGGGCGTCACGATCAAGAAGGTCGTCGGCGAGAACACCCCGGCCTACGCGCAGCAGCTGTTCGCGTCCGGACAGGCACCTGACATCTTCGCAACGGGGATCGCGAACGGCCTTGCGCAGAAGGGCATGCTCGCTGAATACACCCGCGACGAGATGGAGAAGGCCGGCGTCACCGACTTCACGTCGGGCACGATCAACGGCAAGTTCTACGGCGTCGCTGTCGGCGCGCAGGCGATTCCGCTCGTGTACTACAACAAGGACCTCTTCACGAAGGCCGGCATCAGTGACGCGCCGAAAACCTACGCGGAGCTGCTCGACGACTGCGCGAAGTTGAAGGCGGCAGGCATCACCCCGTTCGAGATCGGCGGCGGCGGCAAAGACACCTGGGCGACGAACTTCGCGCTGGCGTCCGCGGTGGCCGCTGACGTCCTCACCGTCGACCCGGGCTGGTTCCTCAAGCGCGCGAAGGGTGAGGTGAAGTTCAGTGACCGGGTGTTCGTCGGCGCAGCCAAGAAGGTGCAGGACCTCACCCAGAACGGGTACGGCGACAAAGCCGCGATGACGCGCTCGTACGCCGACCTCGAGCAGGCGTTCCTCGGCGGCAAGGCTGCGATGTATCCGATGGGTTCGTGGTTCGCCGCAGCCGCTGACAAGGCGAAGCTGACCAATATCGGTGTCTTCGGCTGGCCGAGCGATGCCGGCAAGTCGGCGGTCCCGACCGTCAGCGGCTCAGGAATGAACGTGAACGCGAAGTCGAAGAACGTGGAGCTCGCCAAGAAGTGGTCGCTGGCCTTCGCCACCGACAAGCAGAACCGTGACCTCGGAGTCATCACCGACGGGGACATCGTCACGGTCAAGGACTATGAGATCCCAGGCAACGTCGGTGCGGTCTACAAGGAAACTGTGAAGGCCTACGACGCGGCTCTCGCAGCCGGCGCGACGGTTCCCGCCTGGGCCAACATTACTGGCGACGGCGCACTGCCGCCGGGATTCTCCGACCTGATGACTGCGGCGAACGTCGACCTGCTGACAGGCAAGAAAACGCCTGCGCAGTTCGCCCAGTACCTCGACCAGAAATACGCTGCGGCGCAAAAGTAGCCGTACCGTCTCAACCCGAGCGGGATCGGTGCCGGCACGGCCCGTCCCCGCCGTGAAAAGGCCTTACGTATGCAAATGCAGAACAAGTACCGGTTGGCTCCGCGCAATCCCCTCCACGTCCTCTTGTTCGCGGTCCCCGGCGCCGTGCTCTACGCGGTGTTCGTCCTCTGGCCGTTGCTGCTCGCGCTCTGGTCGAGCTTCACCGACGAGGACGCCTACAGACTCACCACCTCGTTCGTGGGGTTCGACAACTATGGTCGGTTGTTCACCGATCCCGCCTATCTGCAGACGTTGCGGAACACGGTGATCCTCGCCCTCATCTGCATCGTCGTACCGAACGCGCTCGGCCTCGGGATCGCCGTTCTGCTCGACCGCGCCGGGTGGGCGTTCAACGTGATGCGGGCGGTGTTCTTCATTCCCGTCATCCTGTCGTCGGTGGTCGTCGCGGTGATCTGGCAACAGATGCTGAAGGACGACGGGTTGATCAACGCGTCGCTGCGGGCGTTCGGGGTGGCCGACCCGCCCGGATGGCTTTCCGACCCGTCGCTCGCGCTCTACAGCGTCGGGTGGATCACCGCCTGGCAGGCCGTCGGAACCTGCGTCGTCCTGTACCTCGCCGGGCTGCAGAGCATTCCGAAGGAACTGCTCGAGGCCGCATCGATCGACGGCGCCGGGCCGGTCAGGCGCTTCCGCGCCGTCACCTGGCCGCTGCTCGCTCCGTCGGTCACGATCATGACCGTCCTGTCGATGATCGGCGGGTTCAAGATCTACGACCAGGTCAAGGTCATGACGAACGGCGGTCCGGGCGTCGGCACGACCTCGACGCTCGCGTTCGACGTCGTACGAACCGGTATCGACGCCGGTGCGGTGGGCTACGGTGCCGCGAAGGCCGCCGCCATGTTCTTCATGATCGCTGCGATCTCGTTGCTCGCCATTCGCGTCATGCGCCGCAGGGAAGTGGACCTGTGACCGCGGAAGCCGGCGTCGGTCACCGCACGAGCGGCCGCCGGCAGCTCGCCAGCCAGATCGAAGCCGGTCGCGCTGGGCCGGCGCGAACGTTGATCGCGCTGATCCTGACCGCTGTCTTCATCTACCCGATCTACCTCGTGGTCCTGAATGCGTTCAAGACGCAGGACGCCATCTACCGGTACCCGGGCCTGCCGACCCTGTCGTTGACGTGGCGAAACTTCGTCGACGTCCTCACCCGCCCTGACGGGTTGTTCTGGACCGGCCTGATCAACAGTGTTCAGATCACCGTCGTCGGCACCCTGCTCTCGACCGTGCTGGCCGCGATGATGGCGCACTACATCGTGCGGTCGACCGGATGGTTCGCCAAGATGCTGTGGGTCGTCATTCCGCTGGGCGTCATGATCCCGCCGGCCACGACGTTGCTCCCGTTGCTGCGCATGATGCGGGACCTGGGGTTGATCGGCTCGGTGTTCGGGCTGATCGTGCTGTACGTGGCGGGCAGCCTGCCGTTCGGTGTGCTGGTGTTCACCGGGTTCATGCGAACCATCCCGAAGGAGCTCGAAGAGGCCGCGGCGATGGACGGCGCCGGACCGGTCCGTACGTTCTGGTCGATCGTGTTCCCGCTCCTGCGCCCCGCCGGCGCGAGCGTCGTCATTTTCATTGCGGTCGGCCTGTGGAACGACTTCATCACTCCGCTGATCATTCTTGGCCCGGCCAACGGAAGCACCATCACCGTCGGCATGTACCGCCAGATCAGCGAACACGTCTCGAACTACGGCGCGGTGTTCGCGTACATGGTGCTCGCCACGATTCCGATTCTCGTTCTGTTCATCTTCATGCAGAAACACTTTGTGAAGGGACTGCTCGGTGGCGCAACAAAGGGATAACCGACGGAAGATCCTGTCCGGAGCCTTGGCGGCTGCGATCGCACTGGTGATCGCAGTAGGCGGGAGCGTTGTCGCCGGACCGCAGGCTCGTGCGGCTCAGACAGCCGGTACGGCGCCGTACCTGAACCAGTGGCTGGTTTCGGGGCCGTACGCCGACCCGGTGGTGGAGCAGGCTGCTGGACCGGTCGTGCCGGCGGTGGGTACGTCCGGCTGGCAGTACTTCGACGACCGGATCTTCAACCGGAACTACGACGACTACAACGACTTGATGGGCTACTTCGACGTCAAGCAGGGGCAGTCGACCGTCGGCAAGTGGGTGCTCGCCGGAAGCTACGTTTACAGCCCGGTCGCGCAGACCGTTCAGTGGCAGGTCGGGGGATCGGGCCTGTACCGGCTGTTCGCCAACGACTCTCCGGTCGGGCGACAGGACGCCGTGCCCGGTCGGGTGAACAAGAGCGGCACGAAGTACCCGATCCACCTGACCGAGGGCTGGAACAAGTTGCTGATCGAGATTCAGCACCAGAACCCCGGTACCACCAAGAACTTCGCCGGCTTCTACGCCAGGATCGGCGACGACGTCGGCAACACCGTTCCCGGATTGATCTACTCGGCTGCCGGGCCGAACGTTGCCGACGGCAAGCTGAGCGTCATCACCACAGGACTGGGCATCGACCGGACCGCGTTCGAGAAGCGCAACGCGAACGTTCCGGCCAACGACTACCCGTCCAACACGCTGCCGTACGCCTACGACGAGAACCCGTACGTCGGGATGGTGGCAACGATCGACGGCAGCCGGAACACCTCGAGCATCGCGCCGCAGGCGTCACCGTTCACGTTCCAGGCAGCCGGCGGCAGCCCGGGCTACACCTGGTCGATGGCCGGCGGACAACTCCCGCCGGGCCTGACGCTGGCGCCGGACGGTCATCTCGACGGCACCGTCGCCGACGGGGCGAACGGCGCCGGACAGAAGGACTACAGCTTCACCGTCAAGGCGACCGATGCCGGCGGAGCCACGGCCGCGAAGCCGTACACCATCACGGTCAAGAAGAACCCGGTCGACTGGTTCATCGACGGCAAGATGTCGGCCCTGTCGCACACCACGGGCACGATGCCGAACCTGTACGACCCGAACTTCAACTACGACGAGTGGGCGCAGACGGCCAAAGAGATGGGCATGACCATGCTCTCGACCGAGAGCCTGCAGAACACCATCTACTTCTGGCCGTCCCCGAACGCGAACCTCACCCCGAACAACGCCAACAAGCTCTACAAGTACGACGCCCTGTACCCGGCCGCGGACGGCAAGTGGCAGGTGAAGGACCGGGTCCTGCAGGCCAAGCAGGCGGCCGAGCGTTACGGACTGAAGTTCGGGGTGTACCTGTCCTCGCTGTACGAGGGGCAGGAGATCCTGGAGAGCGACATCCAAGGCCTGGTCGCACGCTACGACCCCTGGTATGTCTTCGCCGACGGCGGTCCGGAGAGCTACTCCAATCCTGATGTCGCCTGGAGCTCCGCACGCAACTACAACGACCGGGTTCTGATCGACGCGAACCCGAACGCGCAGACCGGCGACCAGGACATCACGCTGCACGAGCGGCCGTTCTGGAACAGCGAGCCGTACAACGAGGGCGGCTGGCGCTCCGGGATCCTGCCGCAGGGCCGAAAGGTCGCCCACGAGGAGTGGAACGACCCGTACACGACGGCTCTCGACATCTGGACGCAGTACGCCAAGGGCAACGAGCGGGACGACTGGGCCGAGGCGACGAAGGAACTGATCAACCAGTACGGCCACGGCTACGTCATGAACTACGACTCGTCGATCACCGTCACGCGCGGCATGGACAACCTGAGCAGCAACCTCGACAACACGAACATCTTCTCGATGGTGCCGATCTCCTCGCAGCAACTGTCGGACATGCGGGCCTCGATCGTGAAGTGGATGAACAACGGACGCGGACCCGACCTGCGCGAGTCGATGTACGGCACGACGCCGTACACGATGGACTACGCCTTGAAGCCTGGCTGGTTCACCGACCCACAGAAGGCGATCGCCCACGGTCAGGGGCCGGACTGGGGTTACGCCATGTCCCGCGACCAGTACGTGTACCTGCATCTGGTCAAGAACCAGATTCAGGGGACCGCGAAGACGGGCTTCACCGGCCAGTCGCAGCTGAGCCACCTCGGCCCGTTCGACTATCCGGTCGACCAGGTGCAGTGGCTGAACAAGGGCAGCTCGTTGCCGTTCACAACGGAGAAGACGAACGGCAAGTACTACGTCTCGCTCGACACGACCGGTGTGACGGCGGATCCCATCGACACGATCTTCAAGGTGAGGACCAAGAGTCCGGTCCGGAAGTACAAGCTGACGAGTGTCAAGCTCTTCAGCAGTCAGACGGCGGCTGACCGCCTGCAGTTGCGCGCCGAGAGCTACATGAACGACCTCACGAACGTCCTTGCCCCGGCCAGGCTCCAGTACACCAGCAGCAATGCGCGGGTCGCTGCCGTGAGCGCGGCGACCGGTCTGGTGACAGCCGTCGGCGACGGTACGGCGACCATCACCGTGACGGCGACGTACGACGACGGCGTGAACTCGCCGCAGGTCAAGACCGACACCTACCCGGTCAAGGTGCGGGACCGGGCGATCTCGGCGGCCCTTCCGCTTGCCGGCGTCAACCTGCTCACGAACGGCGCGCTGTTCTGGGGACAGTTCGGCACTGACAAGGACGTCCCGGTGACCTTCAAGGGCTTCACCGCCAAGGGTGGTGAGGTCGACATCCTCGATGCTTCCGGCATCAAGTACCACTACGCGACGGTCGACGGCAGGCGCGACAATGCCACGGGCAAGGTCACGGTGACCGAGGTACCGGCAGGCCAGACGCCGTTTGTGGTCGAAGGCAACAGGATGCGATTCACCGGCAAGGTTTCCGCCCCGACGATGTTCAGCTACTGGGCCGATGTGACGGTCGCGGGGAAGCGCTACACCTCGACCCGGAACTACATCACCTTGACTCCGGACGCCAACGTGGCGGCGGGAGTCACACCGAAGACGACCAGTGACGCCGGGCACGCCCGGTTGCTGTCCGACGGGACGATCAACGACGCCACCGGCGGCAATCTCGCGAAGTGGTCGGCTCCGGCGAGCGACCAGAATCCGAGCATCACCTACGACCTCGGCAAGATGCAGGACGTCTCACGGGTCAACGTCTTCTTCAATCACCACATGCCGAACGCGGACAATGTCACGTACTACAACGCGCCGAAGCAGGTGAAGCTCGAGTACAGCGCCGACGGCTCACACTGGACCGCCGGCAACGAGACGACCACCCTGTCCGGCGCCGGGCTGCCGACCTCGAGGAACACGCAGGCCGTACCGCGGACCGACACGACGCTGTACGGGTGGGAACAGGACGGCCTGTACTACAACTATCCGATCGATCCCGCCCGGCCGAGCGTTCCCGCACGCTACGTGCGGATCTCCTTCCCCGGTGGCGGCCAGGACGGCAGTCCGATCGACGTTCTCGAGGCCCAGATCTTCTCGTTGCGGGATCTGACCGCGTTGGGCAGCCTGAAACTCGACCCGAAGGCCGGTACCGACGGCCGGACGGCAACGATCGACGTCAAGGGGTACTCCTTCCTGGGCGCACCTCTCGACCTTCGAACCGCGGACCTCACGCTCACCACCGACAACCCGTCCGTGGTGACTGTCGGCGCGGACCGGGTGCTCTCGTCGGCCGGCGCGGGCAGGGCTCGGATCAGCGTCACCGCGGAGCTGGCCGGTTACCGTGCCGGCGACTACTTCTACGTCGACGTCGATGCGGACGGGCGCATGACGTTCCCCGCGTTCGTGAAACAGGTGGAGCTTGCGCTGAGCAACACCTCGGTCAAGGTGAACGAACCGGTCGTCGGCACGGTCAAGGGAACTCTGAACACCGGAGCGCAGGCCAACCTGTCGAAAGCAAAGATCGACTACGTGCTCAACGACAGCAGGTTGGCGACCGTGCCGGGCAGCAACACGATCGTGCTGAAGGAACCGATCGCCGGCTCCTTTCACGCGACCGCAAAGGCAGTCGTGACTCTGGATGGCGTGACGGTCGAGTCGACGCCGGCAACGATCACTGCGCTGGCCGACAACATCGCCGGCTCGGCCACGGTGACCGTCTCGTCCGTCCGCGACCGCAACGGCGTCCCGGACGGCAACAACCAGGACGACCGCTACCTGGGGACCAAGGCGACCGACGGCAGCAAGTCGACGTCCTGGGCAGCAAAGCAGGCGGACCGGACCCCATGGATCAAACTGCAGTTCCCGTCGCCCGTCGAGATCGACCACGTGAACCTCGTCGACCGCGGCGCCGACATCAACCAGATCGTGGACGGCGTGCTGGAGTGGGAGGGCGGCAGCAGGAAGGTGACCGGCATCCGGTGGGACGGCCAACCCGACAACATCGTCACCTTCGATGCTCCGGTGCGGACAAGCTGGGTGAAGTTCACCATCGATCCGGACAGCACCTACAACAATCCGAGCGGAGCAGAATGCGGACTGGCGGAGTTCGGCGTCTTCGAGGCCCAGAAGTCCAGGACGATCGTGGATTTCAAGCCGATCGCCGTTGATACGACGATCGGCAAGGTCCCCACACTGCCCGCGCAGACCGAGGCTGTCTACAGTGACGGCACCACCGGATCCGTCGCGGTGACCTGGGATCCGATCACGTCGGACATGGTGGCCGAGCGGGGATGGTTCACCGTCCACGGCGCCGTGGCGGAGACCTCGGTCAAGGCGGCAGCCACCGTCAACGTGGCCGATCGGTAGCGGCTAGAACATCAATGCGCGGAAGCGGGGCGTGCTGATCTGGGTTTCGCCGGCCATGTCGGTCAGCACGTCGCGCAGGGTGTCGACGGCTTCGTCGCCGAGGCTTTTGCGGAGTCTGCGCTCGTAGGTCTGGTGGAATCGCCGGGCGGCGGCGAGGGCTCCGTTGCCGCGCTCGGTGAGGTGCAGCAGGCGGGCGCGCGCGTCGGTCGGGTCGGGGCGGCGTTCGACGTACCCGCGGCGCTCCATGTCGTCGACGATCTGGCTGGCGCCCTGCTTGGTGATGTCGAGTCGCTCGGCCAGGCCGGTGATCGTGGTCGGGCCGTCGTGCAGCGTCCGGAACACGAAGCCGTCCGACCGGCCTTGGTCGTCGTACCCCTGAGCGGCGACGTACTCGCGGAGCTCGCGGACGAACTCCTGCTCCGCGAGGAGCAGGAGGATTCCGATATCAGGCTTGCCCGAACGCGTCATACCCGTCATGATAGTCAAGCTGACTTGGTCAAGTCAGCTTGACTAAATGATTTGGGGGAACGCAATGCATGTCATCCCTGCGGCAGAAGCGCCGCGGTTCCAGTTGCCGGGCGTCGAGTTCACCGTGTTCGCTTCGCCGAGCCTCGGGTCGGCCGGGCTGTGCGCGTGGCGGCTGACCGTTGACGTCGGGCACGGCGGCGATGCGCCGCACACGCTCGACCGCGACGAGATCTTCACGGTGCTGAGCGGCTCGGTGCAGTTCGGCCCGGACGGCGACAAGCTCGGTGCTGGCGACTCCGTCGTGGTCCCTGCGGGCGAGCCGATCTCGCTGACCAACCTCGGTGAGGACAAGGCGGAGCTGATCGTCGCCATCACGGCAGGCTTCACCGGCTACATGGCCGATGGCACCACGGTCCAGCCGCCCTGGTCCAAGTAATCAGCAGCGCCGGATAGGTACGGTGTACGTCGTCTTGCTCGCGGTGGCGACGTAGTAGTCGGTGACCCAGCTGCCGTCACTCAGCCGGTCCCAGACCGCGGTAGTGCCGACCTTCGAGCCGGGCGCCTGGCAGGTGACCCACGCCAGCGAGCCGATCGGCAGAGTGCTCGGGTACGTCGCATACGCCGTACCCGGGCCGTGCCGCCGGGTCAGACTGTTGATCGTGGTTTGGAACGGGAAGCTGCAGCCGGGCAGCGGCGCGCTGTACCCGGTCTTGTTCGGCGTCCGCACGTAGTAGTCGGTTACGTAGGTGCCGTCGATGAGCTTGTCCCACACCGTCGTGGTACCGACCTTCGGGCCGAAGGTCTGGCAGACGACGCGGAGCGAGGTGTTCGCCGCGATGGTCGAGCGGATCGGGTACGCGCTCGACGGTCCGCTGTACGAGTGGACCGTCGTACGGACGGTGTATCTGTAGGCAACACTCGCCACCGGTGCGTCGAAACGGTCGCTGTCGATGTTGAGCGTCACGCCGCCATGGGTCTCGTTGTGGTCGCCCTGGTACTGCTTGCCGCGCTGCCCGACGGCCCAGAACGTGTTGGGGATACCAGCCCATCCTGTGAGCAGGCTGCTGTTGTCCCAGCGCGCGATCCACAGTGCGTCGGGGCGGGCGTACGACGGGGAGTTGTACGCCGCAGCGAGGTCGGGCGCCCCTGAGCTCAGGTTGGCATACACGCCAGACAGGTAGCGCTGCAGGTGCAGTTGCTTCGTCCAGGCGGACAGGTAGTGCAGGACGGCGGAACGGCAGGCGGCGTTGGTGTTGTCGTAGTTCTCCATGTCGTTGTAGAGCGCACTGCCAGGCAGGAGGCCCAATGCCTTGGCCTTCGCGACTGCGTCGTCCGCGTCCCGGACCGCCTCGCGGTTGGACGCGGTCGTCGACATCTTGTACGTCCGGGTGCCGCAGGGTGCTTGAAGTCCTAGATAGATCGGGACGAGGCGCCATCCCATCGCGGTGACGGATGCGACCCACGCCGGGGTCAGCTGTGGCTGGGCACACGACCGGTTGACGCCACCGAAGTAGATCCCGATCGCCTTGTACGGCGAGGACTTCCACGCGGTCATCTGAGCGAGCGTCGGCGCCGTACACGTGTCGAACGCGAGTCCGGTGAACCGCGTCGCCGTCGTCCCGGCGTTGTAGGTGATCGGCGTCGTCGGCTCGGCCACCGCGGGCGCGGCAGGGCCGACCAGCAACACCCCGAGAGCTGCAGCGAGAACCTTGACCTGGAACATGACGGCCACCCCCAGTCTCAGTACACCCTCAGGAATCCGCCGGCGCCAGCCCTCAAAAGATGATCGCCAGGGTACGGCCGCGCAGGTCCGTCGACCAGGCTTGCCTTCGCGAGGCCCGCTCGGGCGGGCTTCCCGGTGGTGTTCGACCGGTTCACGAAGCTTCAGGTGAACGAGACGCTCGATCCCGAGGTCGCCGTGGTCGAGTACGAGTTGGCGGGGGAGATCGCTACCACTGGGGAGCGCGGGTCCGCGCGGTTCATCGGCGTACTGCGGGTGCGGGACGGGCGGATCGTGGGGTGGCGCGAGTACCAGAACACCTCTGCGATCCAGCACGCGCTAGGTTGAGTTCAACGGCGATTCTGGGAGGTCCGATGCCGGAGATCGTGGAGGTTGGGGAGCGGCCGTACGTCGCTCTGCGGGGCAAGGTCGCGATGGACGGGATCGGTGCGTTCGCGGACCGGATGGGCGAGGTGGTCGACTGGCTCGCCGCCAAGGAGATCGCGCCGAACGACGCGCCGTTCTTCAAGTACGACGCGGTCGACATGGAGGCCGGGCTGGTGCTCGAGATCGGGTTCCCGGTCGACGACCTGCGCTCCGGCGAGGGCGAGATCGTCACCGGTGTACTGCCGGCCGGACGCTACGCGACCGCTACCTATCACGGTCACCCCGACGGCCTGCTCGGAGCGACCCGCGACCTGCTCGCCTGGGCCGAGGAGCAGGGCCTCGAATGGGACGCGGACGGCGCCCACTGGGCCGCCCGCCTGGAGATCTACCGCTCGGACCCGCGCGAGGTCCCAGACATGAACGACTGGGACACCGACCTCCAGTTCAAACTGAAGGACTAAGGGCGTGTCTTCCGCTCCCGCGCCTACTGCGCGGCACTCGGCACGGCACCTCGCCGCACGTGAGCAAAGGCCACGATGCTCCGCATCGAGACCTTCGCTCCCGCACGCCGATGCACCGCACCGAGCACCTGCTCGCGACGGCGCGGGAGCGGAAGACACGCCCTAGTGCCGACCGTCCTAGCAGGCGTAGACCGGCTCGAGCCTGAGCGGATCCGTCACGTCGCCTCACCGCTGATCGAGCTCGGCTGTGCGCTCCATGTGCTGGCCGAGCCCGCCCACCACGACCGCGTCGACTGGGCTGCTGCGCTCCCGCTGTCCGCCGAGCTCCGTGAGGAGTTGGCGCAGTGGAGCTGGACCGTGCGCGCCGTACGTGCCCGCTTCTTCGCCACGAGCGCCGCCACTGGCCTGCCCACCTGGTCCGACGAGCTCTCCACGCTCCGTGAACGCCCGCCCGAGGAGGTGGCTGCGGAGCTGGTCAGGCCGTTGCGCGGTCGCCCGCTGAGCAGCCGCTCCATCGACACGGACGCCGTACAGCACTGGGCTCGCAGCCGCGGTCGCTCCGTCGCCGCACTGGTCGAGGCTCTCCTGACAGCACCTGCTGAGCCGGTACGCCGTTTTCTCGACGTACTGGATGCGTGCTGGCATGAGTGGTTCGGTGCGCTCTGGGAGGAGTCACGGGACTCGCTGGCTGCCCGTGGACGGCGCGACCGGCACCTGGCTGTCCGGGACGGTGTCGGGACCATGCTGCGCTCGCTGGACAGTGCGATCGACCTGCGGGACGCGGACAGCGTCGTCGTACAGAAGGTGCAGAGCAAGCGCATCGACGTCAGCAGCCGCTCGCTGTTGCTTGTCCCGAGCAACTACATCGCACCACACCTGTTCGTGGGTGAGGTCCCCGGCGAGCCCATCACGGTCATCTACCCGGCCACGGGCCGCGCGGCCGCCGTACCGACCGCGCAGCAGATCCGTGCCCGGCTGGATGCGCTGGCGTCCCCAGACCGCCTGCAGGTCTGCCGCGCCGTGGCCAGCGAACCCCGCACCGCCGGCGAGATCGCAGCCCTCTGGGGCCTCCACCCGACACAGGTCACCCGCCACCTCCGAGCCCTGACCCGGGCCGGTCTGGTCACCGCCGAACGCCAGGGCCGCTTCGTCGCCTACCGCCTGAACAACGACGCTCTAACCACCCTCGGCGCCGACCTGCTGACGCTGATCATGCGCTGATGGACTGACAGAAGTCTGCAGTCCAACAGGGGCGTCGGGGAACGGCTAGTTGGATGAGCAGCTGTGACCTCATCTCTCTCACCTGCCGTACGGCGGCTGATCGCCGCGACGCTCGTCAACACCCTGGGGAACGGCGTCTACGCAGCAGTCGGGGCGCTCTACCTGACCCGGGCCGTCGGGCTGTCCGTTGGTCACGTCGGCGTGGGGCTGACGATCGCCGCGCTGGTCGGACTGGTGGCGAGTACGCCGCTCGGTGTCGTAGCCGACCGGCTGGGACCGAAGCAGGCGTACGTCGGGTTCCTGTTGCTGCAGGCCGTCACCATGACCGCGCTGACCCAGGTGCAGTCGTTCGGGTGGTACGTCGCCGTAGCGGCGGTGACTGCGATCGCGGACTCGGGGCAGCGTGGCGCGAAGGGGGCGTTGATCGCCGGAGTCGCGCCGGCCGATCAGCGGGTCCGCACGCGGGCGATCCTCCGGGTCGTCACGAACATCGGTATGGCGGTCGGAATGGCAGCCGCCGGTGTGGTGCTGGCGGTCGATCGGCGCGAGGTGTACGTCGTGGCGCTGCTGGCGAACGCAGCGACGTACGTGGTGACGGCCGGACTGGTGCGGTTCGGGATGCAGGCGGTCGCGCGGGTGCCGGCCGCGGCGGGGCCGTCGGGGCTGACGGCGGTGCGGGATCGCCGCTTCCTGGTGTTCGTCGGGCTGGACGGCGTACTGAGCATGCATGGTGCGCTCGCGCAGATCGGCATACCGCTGTGGGTGGCGACTGCGACCGATGCGCCGCGGTGGATGATCTCGGTGCTGCTGGTGCTCAACTCCGCTGCGGTGATCCTGCTGCAGGTGCGGATCTCGCGCGGCACCGAGCGCCTCACTGGCGCCGCCCGGGCCGGGCGACGTGCAGGAGTGCTGCTGGCGATCACCTGCCTCGTGCTGGCGCTGAGCGATGCGACGTCCGGTGCGGTGACGATCGGTCTGCTGATCGCGGCGGCGCTGGCGCATGTCCTGGGCGAGATGCTGCAGTCCGCGGGTGGGTGGGGGATCAGCTTCGAGTTGGCGCCACCTGGTGCCCAGGGGCAGTACCAGGGCGCCTATGCGATGGGGCACCAGATCGGTGACCTCGTGGCACCGCTGCTCATTACGACGGTCGCGGTGTCCTGGGGCTGGCCGGGTTGGTTGCTGACGGCAGGTGTCTTCCTGGTCGCCGGACTGTTCGTACCGGTCGTGGTACAGGAGCCAGAACCTGTTATGCAGCCAGCGATTTGAGCAGGTCCCGCAGTGCGCGGGCGGCGGTGAAGCCGGCTCGGTTGGCGCCGATGGTGCTGGCGGAGGGGCCGTAGCCGACGAGGTGGATCCGCGGGTCGGCCGCGGTGGCGGTGCCGTTCATGCGGATGCCGCCGGAAGGTTCGCGGAGGTGGAGCGGAGCCAGGTGCGCCAGGTCGGCGCGGAAGCCGGTGGCCCAGAGGATGGCGTCGACGTGTTCCCGGCGACCGTCGGACCACTCGACGCCGTCGGGGGTGATGCGGGTGAACATGGGCAGGCGGGTATAGACCCCGCGGTCCAGCGCGGCCTGTTCCTGCTCGCGGAGGTGGAGACCGGTCACGCTCACCACGCTGCGTGGTGGCAGGCCTGCACGGACGCGCTCCTCGACCTTTGCAACCACCTGTCGGCCGTACTCCGGGTTGAAGTCCTCGCCGGTGCGCCACTCCGGTGGGCGGCGCGTGACCCAGGTGGTGGAGGCGACCTCGGAGATCTCGGCGAGGAGTTGCACGGCGGAAGCGCCGCCACCGACGACCAGGACCTGCTGGCCGGTGAACTCAGCAGCGCCACGGTAGTCGGCGGTGTGCAGTTGACGCCCCTGGAACGTCTCGATCCCCGGGTACCACGGGATGAACGGCCGGTCCCACGTCCCGCTCGCGTTCACGATCGAGGCCGCGCGATAGAGGCCGTTGGACGTGTCCAGCTCGAACCCGTCGTCCACCGAGCGGACGCTCTCGACCGCAACAGGCCGCAGTACGGGCAGGTCGAACTGCTTCTCGTAGTCCGCGAAGTACGCCGGCACGAACTCGTTGGCTCGTTCCGCACCGGCACTGGACGGCACCGGTACGCCGGGCAGGTTCGCGATCCCGTGGGCGTCGTGCATCGTCAACGAGTCCCACCGGTGTTGCCAGGCGCCACCGGGTTCCGCGTTCCGATCCAGTACGACGACCTCGTCGTACGGCGTGAACCCCATCCGCACCAGGTGGTACGCCGCCGACAGGCCCGCCTGTCCCGCTCCGATCACTGCTACGTCCAACACAACAGGAGCAACGCCGGACCCCGTCCGGGTCTTCCCGGCTACCGTGGACGACCATGGATCTCGGCGCGATGTACGGCGTAAAGATGGACTGGATCGTCAGTTTCGTCGCAGTCGCGCGGTACGGCGGGTTCTCTGCCGCCGCCAAGGCGGTGTACCGAGGCCAGTCCCGGATCAGCGAGCATGTCGCGGAGCTCGAACGCGCACTCGCCGTACAGCTCTTCGACCGCACGGCCCACCCGCCACGCCTCACCCCCGAGGGCCGCGCGCTGCTCCCGCAGGCGGAGGAGATTCTGCGGCGCGTGCAGAAACTGTCCGCCGGGGGAGCCGTCCGCTTCGGTGCCTATCCGAGTGCTGCGGCCTGGCTGTTCCCGCAGGTCGTACGACGGCTCCCGGACAGCATCCGCCTGCTGCTGGTCGAAGGGCCGAGCGTGGACCTGGAGGACGCACTGGTCCGTGGTGACATCGATCTCGCCATCCGTCCGGTGCACCCGCTGGTCACCGACGAGTCCCTGGTCCACGAGATCCTCTGGCGCGAGCCGCTCACCGCAGTCTTTCCGGAACACCATCCGCTCGCCGCCCACGAGTCGGTGGCTCTCGCGCAGCTCGCCGAGCTGCCACTGATCTCGATCGGCGAGAGCGACGGCCCGCGACAGTTCGAGTCGCACCTGGCCTTCGCCTCGAAGGGCCTCAGCCCCGAGTCCGCCTTCCGCACGAACCAGCCGCAGACCCTGCTCTCGCTGGTCCGCCACGGCCTCGGCGTAGGCGTCACCAACGAGCTCGCGGTCAGTACCGCCAACCTGGACGGCGTCCGCCTCGTCCCCATCCACGATGCGGGCGTGGAACGCCAGGTGGCCCTGTTCACCAGGCGCGACCGCCCCGAGTCACCCGCCCTGGACACCGTGATCGACACCGTGATCGACACCGTGATCGACACGGTCCGCAAGGTCAGCGGATGAACTGGTCCACGTAATCGGCGCCGAGGCCGTTGGCGCCGTAGTGGTCCCGGCAGAGCTGGATCTTGGTGAACGTGTCCTCGTAGCCGGTCTGGTTGCCGGCCTCGTCGACGTAGATCATCGCGCCGGAGATGTTGAAGAACGTGATCATCTCGGTGCACTCCTCCGGGACGCGGAGCGTGTGGATCTCCCCAGGCGGTTCGTACACGAACGAGCCGGCATCGGCGACCCAGTCGTGCTCGTCGTACTGCCACTTGCCCTTGATCACGTAGCCGAAGACCGCGCTCGGATGCCGGTGCCGGGACACGATGCCGGCCCGGGTGACCTTGAGCAGGTTGCACCACTGGCCGGTGACCGTGTTCAGCATCAGCGGCCGGAACCACACGTCCGGGGCCTGCGGCACCCAGAGCCGCTCGTCGTCGGGGACGGCCTGGACGGCGATCTCCGCCGGGACACCTGCGGATACCGGGATCATCGGGTTCTCCTCACATGCTCTGGTAGCCGCCGTCGACGGGTACGACGGCGCCGGTGACGAAGGCCGCGTCCGGGCCGGCCAGGAACGCGATCACGCCCGCGACCTCGTCCGGCGTGCCCCACCGGGCCATCGGCGTACGGGACAGGATCCGGTCGGAGGCGACCGGGTCGGACTGCAGTGCGGCGGTGAGGTCGGTGGCGATCCAGCCGGGCGCGACCGCGTTCACCCGGATCCCGTCCGTCGCCCACGCGACCGCCAGCGACTTGGTGAGCTGCACGATTCCGCCCTTGGACGCGCTGTACGCCGGAACCAGCGGTCCACCGAAGTAGCTCAGCATCGACGCCACGTTGACGATGCAGCCCCCGCTCGCGGCGAGGAGCGCGTGGGCAGCCTCGGCCGCCCGCATCGCTCCGGTCAGGTTGATCTCCACCACGTCCCGGAACACGTCCGGCCGGTGCTCGTCACCCCGCCGGATGATCCCGGCCGCGTTGACCAGTACGTCGAGACGCTCGAGCGACCCGATCAGCTCCTCTACCGAGCCGTCGACGCGCAGATCGAGCTCAACCTGCGCGGGACCCGCGTTGAGGCCGGCTGCGACGACGTGCAGTCCGTCCGCGGCGAACCGCCGTACGGCGGCCGCACCGATCCCGCTCGTTCCTCCGACGACCAGCGCGGTCCGTGTCATGCGGTTCAGCCTGACGGTCGCGCGTGTGCGCGGCCAGCGTCACCTGTAAGCCGGATCGGACCGATCCGCAGCGTGGGGTTCGAGATGCGGGTAGGGATGGTCGGGGGAGCGGTGCTGGAAGGAGAGGATGCCGGGATTGCGGATCGTGCCGGCCTCGATCTCGATCGCCCGGCTGATGGTGGGGTCGGCGTGCCAGGAGGCGGGACCTTCGAGCACGGTGCGGATGAACGGCAGCAGTGCCTCGCTGATCTCCCAGGTCGCCGAGTTCCACAGGTACGACGGGCTGTGGTCGACCCCGTAGTACGTGATGTTGTCGCCGACCAGGAACGTCGGGTCGTCGAACCCGGTCGGCCGCGCCCAGCTGAACCCCATGCCCAGGTCGCAGGAGACGTCGACGATCAGGCTGCCCGGCGCGAACTGCGCGAGATCCTCCTCGATCAGGAACGTCAGCGGCGCGTCCGGGTCCTGCAGCACGCAGTTCACGATCACGTCGTGCTCGGCCAGGAATCCGGCCAGCGGCACCCGGCCCTCGTCGGTCAGCGCGTGACTGCGGCGCGGGTCGAGGGCGGCGCCGGGCTCGACCTCGTCCTGGTCGTACTGGACGATCCGCGCCGAGTGGATCGGTGAGCCGACGGCGGCCACGTCACGGCCGGTGAGGACGTCGACGTCGTGGATGCCGTGCGCGTTCAACGCGGTGACGGCTCCGCGGGCGGTCGCGCCGAATCCGATCACCACCGCCCGCAACCGGCGCCCGTAGTCGCCGGTCGAGCCGACCAGCTCGAGCGCCTGCAGTACGGAGCAGTACCCGGCGAGCTCGTTGTTCTTGTGGAAGACGTGCAGGCTGAACCGGCCGTCGGTGGTCCAGTGGTTCATCGCCTCGAACGCGATCAGCGTCAGCCGGCGGTCGATCGCGAGCTGGGTGACCTCGTCGTCCTGGACGCAGTGCGGCCAGCCCCAGAGTGTCTGCCCGACCCGCAGCCCGGCGAGATCCTCGGGCTGCGGCTTGGGCAGCACCACGACATCGGCGACATCGATCAGTTCGTCCCGGCCGACGACGCCGGCGACCGATTTGGCCAGGTCCTCGTCGGAGATCCCGAACCGCTCGCCGTACCCGGTCTCGAGGAAGATGTGCTGGCGCAGATCCTCGTCGATCCGCTCGAAATGGTGCGGATGGATCGGTAGCCGGTGCTCGTTCTCCTTGCGGGAACGACCGATGACGCCGAGTTTTAACTGGTCCACGAAGGCCCCTTTGGTTACTGCCTGTTCTAGCACAGTCGCCCGCAGGGTGGTTCAGTCGGCGCTGGTGTCCATGCGGTCGTACCGCCGGCGGCCGGCCATTCCGCCGACCACTGCCGCGATCAGCGTGACGACGGCCGCGGCGATCACGGCGATCAGGCCGCCGGTCGTCAGCGTCTCGTCCGCGATCGGCACCGACGGGAGTTTCATACGGTCCAGTACGTCGTACTGCGTGCCCGCTAGCGCTGCTAGCCCGGCGGCGATCGCGGTGATGACGACACCGACCAGCCAGACGCCGATGCCGTGCAGGGCGCCACCGGATCCGGCGAGCCGGCCGGCGACGTACCCGCCGTGGTAGTAGGCGAACGCCAGGATCAACAGCAGGATCGCGCCGGACACGATCCCGATGGTGCCGGCAGTGTTCGCGCTGGTGGTGGCGTCGTACCAGTCGAAGGTGGCCGCGTAGTCGACGGCCGCCGCGATCGCGCCGGCGATCCCGGTCAGCAGCGCGGTCAGCCCCATCGCGACCAGCCAGCCGTAGAACGTCCCGCCGCCTGTAGAGCGCCTGTGTACCCGCTCCCGGTCGGGAGCGGCGCTCCGCTCCTCCTCGTGCAGCTCGGACGGGCCGAGCCGGTCAACGCGTGTGTCTTCCTGATGCTGCTGGGTCATGTCAGCTTCTCCTCGTCGGACAAGCCCCGTGTACCTCCCCGGTACCCGGTCAGAAACTGACAGACTGTTTACTCAGAGCAACTGGTCGATGCGGTCGTGGTAGCGCCTGCCGGACTTGCCGCCGACGATCGCGGCCAGCAGCGTCAGGGTCAGCAGGGTGGCCGCTGCGGCGATGCCGCCGAGCAGGAGGGTGTTGTCGGCGAGCGCGACGTTCGGCCAGTTGATCTCGTCCACCAGGCCGTACTGGCTGTCCAGCACCCAACCGGCGCCGCCGGCGAGCGCTCCGACGAGCAGAGCGATCATCCAGACGCCGAAGCCCTGGCGGCCGCCGTCGAAGCGGGCCAGCCGGCCGGCGACGTACCCGCCGATGTAGAACGCCAGCGTCAGCATGAAGATCGTGACACCTGCCGCGGTGAGCGAGGCCGCGCCGGGCTGCGCCTTCGCGTCGCTGGTGGTGTAGTCCAGGATCTCGGCGGTGCCGAGCGCGGCCGCGGCCACGGCGGCCATCAGCAGCACCGACATCGAGATCGCGATCAGCCACCCGAAGAACGCGGCGCCGAGCTTGAACCCGCGGTACGACAGCAGGTCCGGATCGACGTCCGGCTCGGCCGCCGCTGCCGGAGGCGTGCGCAACGGCTGCTCCGTGGGGATCGAGATCGTGCTCATCGCCCGGCTCGCGGCTGCGCGGGCCTCCTCGTACTTCTGCGTGCTGGCGTCGCCGGCGGGCGTGGTGATCGTGGCGGTGTCGCCGGGGTACTGCTGACTCATCTCCGCAGGCTCCTCACAGGTCGGTTCGGGGCGGTCCCTACCCGTCCGCACTGCGCCTGACACGGCCAGATCGCTGATTTAACCGACTCCTGGGGTGGCTTCACTCACCGTTGCCGGGTATCGGCGGGGAGTGAACACCAGCGAGCCGGCCGGCCGAGGCACAGTACGGGTCTGTGACGAGCCGACCAGGAGCAGGCACCGCATGTCAACCGTTTGAGGATCCAGTTCCGCCAGTGTTGTCACAGTGATCGCCTCCTCCGGCCCGCCGACATCGCGTCCGA
Source organism: Kribbella soli (assembly GCF_004331345.1). Taxonomy (GTDB): domain Bacteria; phylum Actinomycetota; class Actinomycetes; order Propionibacteriales; family Kribbellaceae; genus Kribbella; species Kribbella soli. The sequence goes on from NZ_SJJZ01000005.1 coordinate 76,811, forward strand.
CCACGACCGGCGTACCGGGGGAGCGGTGCTCCAGCAGCAGGTCCCGGGTCGCCTCCACCTGCCAGGTCCGGGACCTGGAGGCGGGGTTGTAGATCGCTATTGCCAGGTCTGCCTGCGCTGCCGCGGTCAGGCGCTGGGCGATCACGTCCCACGGCTTGAGCCGGTCCGACAGCGACAACACGCAGTAGTCGTGTCCCAGCGGCGCACCGACCCGGCTGGCGACCGCCTGTGCGGCTGTCATGCCAGGTAGCACCTGTACGGCGATGTCGGCGTACTCAGGCTCCGCTGCGATCTCCGTGACCGCACTGGCCATGGCGAACACCCCTGGGTCACCGGACGAGACCACAACCACCGTGGAGCCCTTGCGGGCCAGATCGAGTGCGAATGCGGCCCGCTCCGACTCAACGCGGTTGTCCGAGCCGTGCTTACGCTGACGGGCCCGGTCCGGCAGGCGGTCGACATACGTCGTGTAGCCGATCACGTCGTCCGCACCGGCGATGGCGGCGCGTACCTCCGGCGTCATCCACTCCGGCCCGGCCGGTCCGAGGCCGACGACGGTGACGGAGCCTTCGGTGGCGGTCTTGGTGACCGGGGCGGCGAACGTGTTGTTGATGGGGCTCGGGAGGAGGGCGAGCGAGAAGTAGGGGACCTCGTCCGGGTCGACCTCGTTGAGCGGTGCTGTCCGCTGGGCGTCGGTGGTCGCGCGTTCGACGTACCAGGCCTCGTCGGCGCGACCTGCGAGCTCGAAGGCCTCGCGGACTCCCGCGAATGTGCGGCCGAGCTTCATCACCGCGGCCGCGTCGGTCGAGCGGAGGCGGTCCGCCAGGACGTCCGGCGGCAGGGTGCCGGGCAGGACGGTGAGGATCTCGTCGCGCTCGCAGAGCGGGCGGCCGAGTACGGCGGCCGCGGCGCTGACCGAGGTGACACCAGGGACGACCTCGCACGGGTAGCGGTCCGCGAGCCGTTTGTGCATGTGCATGTACGAGCCGTAGAACAGCGGATCGCCCTCCGCGAGGACGACCACGTCGCGGCCGGCGTCGAGGTGCGCGGCGAGCCGGGCGGCGCAGTCGGCGTAGAAGTCGTCCATCGCACCCTGGTACCCGCCTGGGTGGTCGGTCGTCTCCGTGGTGAGCGGGTAGACGAGGTGCTCCTCGAGCTGTCCGGGCGTCAGGTACGGCGCGGCGACCGACCGCGCGATGCTCCGCCCGTGCCGCGCACTGTGGAACGCGATCACGTCCGCGGCCCCGATCAACCGAGCCGCCTTGACCGTCACCAGCTCAGGATCCCCAGGCCCCAGCCCGACACCCCACAACCGACCAGTCACTCTGCCTCACTCGCAATCGCGTTGATGGCGGCCGCGGTGATCGCGCTGCCACCCCGGCGTCCTCGGACGACGAGGTACTCCAGCCCGAGCTCGTTCGCCGCCAGCGCTTCCTTGGACTCTGCCGCGCCGATGAACCCGACCGGGATGCCCAGCACCGCCGCCGGACGTGGACCGCCGGCCGCGATCACCTCCAGCAAGCGGAACAGCGTCGTCGGCGCGTTGCCGATAGCAACAACTGCGCCTTCGAGGTGGTCGAGCCAGAGGTCCACGGCCGCGGCACTCCTGGTGGTCTCCAGCTGCTGGGCCAGCTCGACCGTGCGCGAGTCCTGCAACGTGCAGATCACCTCGTTGTCCGCCGGGAGCCGTCGCCGGGTGATGCCGGCCGCGACCATCTGCGCGTCGCACAGGATCGGTGCGCCGGTCTGGAGCGCGGTGCGGGCGTTCTTGACCACGTTCGGCGACCAGGCGAGGTCCTTGACCAGGTCGGTCATCCCGCAGGCGTGAATCATCCGTACGGCGACCTGCGCCACGTCGGCCGGCAGCCCGTCGAGCGCCGCCTCGGCCCGGATCGTCGCGAACGACCGCCGGTAGATCTCCGCGCCGTCCCGCTCGTACTCGTAACTCACACCCGTTCCCCGTCCACCAGATAACCGTTGCCTACCGCAAGAACATCGACGAACCCGGCGGCCGGCTTCCCGCACCGCCGTTCACAACCGGACCAGTGCACCCGCCGCCCACGCCCCACCACTCGAGCCAACTCACCTAGCATCCTGGTCGCGTCTGCGCGCACATCTGCCAATGCCTTCGCACACCCCGGCTGACCTGCGCAGGCTGTGACACCTTCCCAGATGGAATCGGGTGTGGTCACCAGTCCGACCTCTTCCAGGCCGGTGCTACCCGCCGGCACCACAACAGAGCGCCACGGCGTGATCCGAACCTCATCGCCAACCTGCACCAACGCAGCAGCCTGCTCCTGCATCAAACTCCCCAGCGGAACCGTGACGACCAGCGCGTCTCCATGCACACCAGCAACGACCCGCGTCGTCTCAGTCGGCAGCGCCTCAGTCGCCTGCAGTCCAAGCCGCTCCAGGACCAGATCCTCACCACGAGCGACCTCAGCGATCCGCCACTCCTGGTCGCGCACTGCCAGGAACGCCTCCGCCGCAGCCAGCATGAGCTCCGGCACCACGTCCCACTCCACCTGCACACCACGGGTCCCGAGGCTCAGCAGGGCAGTCCGCTCGTCCAGCGCGCGCACAGCCACATCTGCTGCCAGCTCGGCCAGATCCCCTCGTCCGTCGTCCAGCGCGAACAGGAACCGTCCCGGCAGGTCAGCCAGCGCAGGGCGGTCGCACAGCGCCCGGTCCAGGGCAGTGGCTACGGGAAGTACGTCGTACCTCGACTGCTGGTCCAGACCGGAGAGTGGTGACGCCAGGATGTTGCGGACGCGTTCATGGGCGATCGACGGCAGCAGACCGGCTGTGAAGAGCCGGTCTGAGAGGTCCTGCGGCCCGTCGGCGTGCAGTCCGCGGAGCTGTACGTTGCCCCGCGAGGTGAGCTCCAGCCGCCCGTCACCCAGTTCGGCGGCAGCAAGACGCAGTACGTCGAGTTGCGTCGCCGTCAGCCGCCCACCGGGGACTCGTACGCGTGCGAGACCGCCGTCAGCCGCTTGGTGCACTGCCAGCACACCAGGGCATCGATCGACTTCAGTCCTCGCCACAGCCGTGATGCTACGTCCCCGGAACCTGGTGTGTTCTGGCCCACAGCAGGAACCCGACCGCCAGCAACGCGCACCCACCTCCGGCCACCATCGCCGCCGGTACCGACCACCTGTCCACCACGAGCCCACCGAGCAGGGCCCCGACCGACAACACCGCCTGGAACGAGGAGGTGAACCACACGGTCGCAGCCTCCCGCGACTCGGGTACGGCCTGCGCGAACATGCTCATCGAGCACACCGGTACGCCGCCGTACCCGAGGCCCCAGACCACGAGGAGCAGCAACGCTCCCGCCGTACTGCGGCCTGCCACTGGCATGAGGAGGGTCGCTGCGGCAATCAGCGCGGCACAGGTGGCGAACGTGGTGAGGAGGTTGCGGGCTGCGCACAGGCCGGCGACGAGGTTGCCGATCAGACCTGCGGCGCCGTAGACGAGCAGGAACAGGCCGATGAGCTCAGGACGCACCACCTCGCGCAGGAGCGGCGTGATGTAGGTGTAGGTCGCAAAGTGGGCGGTGACGATCAGACAGGTGACGATGAGGGCGGTCCGGCTGCTGCGGAAGGCCTTGCGAAGTACTGCGGCGTGGGTGACTTGTAACGGTGGCAGTGGCGACACGGTGGTGCGCAGTGTGACTAGTGCCAGTAGGGCGAGTACGCCGAGCGCTGCGAACGACGTACGCCAGCCGGCGAGCTCACCGACGAACGTGCCTGCAGGTACGCCGAGCACTGAGCCGAGGGGGACTGCGGAGAAGATGACGGCTGTCGCCCGGGGCGCCCATCGCTCCGGGACGAGTCGTCCGGCGAGACCTGCGCCGATGGACCAGAAGCCGCCGATCGTCAGGCCGACCAAGAACCGGGCAACCAGCTCGAGCCAGAAGACCGGTGCGGCTGCCGCGAGGAAGCCTGCGACGGCCAGCAGGACCATGAGGGCACAGAGCATCAGGCGTCGGTCCAGCCGAGCTGTCGCGAGCGTGACGACCGGTGCGGCGACAGCGGCGACCAGACCGGGCATCGTCATCAGCCAGCCGGTGCGGCCCGGGGTGAGTGCGAAGTCGGCGCCGATCGGGCTGAGGAGGCCGATCGGGAGGATCTCGGTGGTGACGATCGCGAAGATCCCCAGCGTCACCGCGCCGACCCCGAACCACTGAACGGCCCGTGGTGCGGCCTGGGTTGTCAGAACAGTCATGTCTCCCAGGCAACTGCCCGTGACACCGAGCAGCTCGCGATTTCGCGACACCGCGCTCGGAACCCAGCAAGCCGTCGCTTTTCCGCGATGGAGTCCGCAGCTCGACAGGAACTGTGGGGTGGACGGGTAGTGCACCTGAGCGTGAAGGCGTCCGTGCGTACAGCGTCTCGCCGGTGCTCTACCTGTCGAGCTGCAGATCAGATGAACCACCGGTGCCTGCGGGGGATGATCTAGCTTGGGATCATCTGTGGGCGGATCATCTCGCGCTACTCTCGGAGGTATGGCGCAGCTTCCGGAACGTACTGTCCCCGACCTCACCGGCTACCTCACGCACGCCGGGCACGTCCTGGAGACGCAGTTGTCCGCGGCGCTGGCGGAGATCGGCCTGACGCTGCGGATGCAGTGCGTACTGCGGCACGCGCTCGAGGCAGAGCGCACGCAGATACAGATCGCCGAGCTGTCCTACATGGACAAGACCACGATGGTGGTCACCGTCGACGCGCTCGAGAAGGCCGGGTACGCCGAACGCCGGCCGTCGGCGACCGACCGCCGCGCCCGCATCATCGCCGTCACCGACGCCGGCGCCGAGATCGCCGCCGCAGGCCAGCAGATCGTCGACCGCGTCCACGCCGACGCCCTCGAAGCCCTCGCCAGCCCCCAACGCAAGACCTTCGTCGACGCCGTAACCACCCTCGTCGAGGGCCCCCTCGCCACGCCCGTCACCGCCCAACCGGTCCGCCGCTCCCGCCAGCGCGCAGGCTGAACTATCCCGGCAGGTACTCCGTCAGCTCCTGCCAGGACAGCTTGCTGTCCTCCGAATCGGCGTGCGGCTCCCGGAACAGCTGGACGTACGACGCGATCTCGGACAGCACCCACCAGACGTCGAAGAGCTCCAACGCCGCGGCCCGTGGGCTGACCGGACCGGCCTCCGCCTGGTAGGCCGCGAGGACGTCGGTCGGCCCGCCGAGGACCGCCTTGAGGTCGCGTTCGCGCGGCGCGAGCCGCACGGTCTCCCAGTCGACCAGGCGCATCCGGCCGTGAGCGGTGCGGAGGACATTGGCACTGTGCGGCTCGCCGTGCGTCACCACCCAGGGGTCGTCCGACGCCTCGATCTCGCAGACCAGTGCGTCGTACCGCGCGAGCTCGCCGTGAACGTGGTCGAGCGCGCCGACCAGCCGCAGTCGAGTGAGCTCGGCGTACGGGCCCGTGGACCACGGGCGGTCGAGGTCCGCGAAGAGGGTGTCCCGCGCTGGTATGGCGAAATCCCAGCGCTGCAAGGCTTCCGGGACTGATGCCGTGTGGAGCCGGCCGAGGATCCGGGCGATCTGCGCCCGCTCCGCCGGATTGTCCCACCCGCCGTCTTCGGTGCTCCATCCGCCGAGGTAGGGCAGGACCACCAAGGTCCACCCCGGCAGCACCTCGCGAACCAGCCGACCGGATCGATCCGGCAGCGGTGACACAACGAACTCGTAGCCGCGGTCAGCCAGCTCCTTGGTCGTCTGCATGGCCGCCTCGATCACCGGCCCGCCGGTCGAGCCGACCCGATCCGCGGTGACAAACCAGCGCGGCTCGCCGGCCTCGGAGGCGATCCAGTGGTAACTGCCGAACCCCACCGGCGCGTAGGTCACCTCGGCGGCCTGGAACCCCCACTGCTCGTTCAGGATCCCGGCCACCAGGTCTCGCGGGATCTCGGTCGGCTCGTCCCTCACCCGGCGACCCTAACCGCGGCCCGGACAGGGGGCAGCTCATTTTCAAGAGTCATCCGATAAAAGATCATCTGTTACAGAACTATCTGTTATGGTCTTTTCAATCAACGGACTGAGGAGAGACCTGTGGCTGTGGATGTGGTGGAGTCGGTGGCGGTTCGGGCGCGGGGGAAGGCGCTCATCGTCCTGTGCGTGATGCAGTTGATGATCATCCTGGACGGGACTGTGGTGACGGTGGCGTTGCCGACGATTCAGGCGGATCTGGGGTTCTCGCAGGCGGGGCTGGCCTGGGTGATGAACTCGTACCTGATCGCGTTCGCCGGACTGCTTCTGCTGGCGGGGCGGATCGGGGACCTGATCGGCAGCAAGCGGGTCTTCATCGCAGGACTGGGCCTGTTCACCGCGGCCTCGTTGTTGTGTGGTGTGGCGACCAGTGCAGAGCTGCTGATCACCGGGCGGTTCCTGCAGGGCGTCGGCGGGGCACTGGCCTCGGCAGTGATCCTGGGCATGATCGTGAGCCTCTACCCGGCTCCCGGTGAGCAGGCGCGCGCCATGGGCGTCTACAGCTTCACAGCCGCCAGCGGTGCGTCGATCGGGCTCATCTTCGGTGGTGTGATCACTCAGACCATCGGCTGGCACTGGGCGTTCCTGATCAACGTCCCGATCGGTCTGGTCTCACTGGCCTTCGCCGTACGTCTCCTTGCGCACCGACCGGGACTCGGCCTCGCCAACGGCGCCGACGTACTGGGCGCGGTACTGGTGACCGCAGGCCTCTCTCTAGGCGTCTACACGATCGTCCAGACCGCAGAACCACAGGCGACGCTGACTCGCACGCTGGTGCTGACTGCTGCGTCGATCCTGCTGCTGGCCGCGTTCGTCGTACGCCAGGCGCGGATCAAGAACCCGCTGCTTGCCCTGCGCATCTTCCGTCGCCGTCAACTCACCGTGGCCAACGGCGTGGTCGTACTGCTCTTCGCAGCGGGCTTCGGCTTCCAGTTCACCACCGCCCTGTACGTGCAGCGCGTACTCGGCTACGACTCGCTGACCACCGGCCTCGCGTTCCTGCCCGCGCCGCTCATGAACGGGCTGATGTCCCTGTCCCTCGCGCCACGTCTCACCGTCCGCTTCGGCCCACGCAAGATGCTGATCGCCGGACTGGTCGTCTTCCTGCTGGCGCTGCTGTGGATCAGCCGTGCACCAGTAGACGGCTCGTACGTCGTCAACGTCGGGCCAGTGCTCGCAGTGATGGGTGCCGGCATCGGTGTGGCCATCCCTGCGGCGATCATGCTGGCCATGTCCGGTGCGGACGCCAGCGACGCCGGACTGGCCTCAGGACTCAACAACACCGCCCAGCAAGCCGGTGCAGCCGTCGGCACCGCCGTACTGGCCACGCTGGCCGCATCGACGACCTCACACCGCCTGACCGAAGGCGCTGGTGACCTCCTGTCATTACGCGACGGCTACGGCGCCGCCTGGCTCGCAGCTGCCGGATTCGTCCTGGCAGCCCTCCTCCTGTCGATCAGCTTGCTCCGGATCAGACACCGCTGACGGCTAGTGTGGCGGCCGTGAGTATGTCGAGAGATCCCGACCGCCTGGTTCTGTTCACCGATGCGGTCGTGGCGATCGCCATCACGCTGCTGGTTCTGCCGCTGGTCGACCTGGTGCCCGAGGTGAAGGCGGAGGGCGGTGACGCGGTCAGCGTGATCAGTGAGCACCGCCAGGAGATCTTCACGTTCCTGCTGAGCTTCGTGGTGATCGCGAGCTTCTGGCTGGGGCACCACCGGCTGTTCGAGCACATCCGCGCGTACACCCCGGCCATGATGCGGGTGAACCTGCTGTGGTTGCTCACCATCGTCGTACTGCCGTTTCCGACCGAGATCATCGGTGCCTTCGAGAGCGACCGCTTCACCGCCGGTGTCTACATCGGCACGATCCTGGCGCTCAGTGTGTGCCAGTCCGTGCTCACCTGGATGGTCTACGGTCACAAGGAGTTGGAGAGGCCGGACAATCCGGTCGGCAAGCAGGAGCTGGTGAGCTCTCTGATGCTGACCGGATTGACCGTGCTCGCCTACCTCTTGGCGTCGCTGGTGCCAGGCGTGCACTTCTACGCGATGCTCCTGCTGCTGTTGTCGCCGATCATCATGCGGGTGTGGAAAGGCCGCTCCAGAACCCGCACTGATGCTCAGCAGTCAGATTGACTCGCTGGATGCCGCCCTGGTCCGTCGGTGCGAGTGAGAGCCCGTTGACGGCCTTTACGCCGGCCGGCGACCAGTGCGGCCGGTCCGGTCCGTTCGGGTTGCCGGTCCGCGCGAACGCCGTCCAGTAGTCGATCATCTGGTTCGACAGCTTCTGCTGCGTCTCCGACATCGGGAAGTCGTTTCCGCCGAGCCGGAACAGGTACGGGAGTTCCATGGCGTGTGCGGCTCCCAGTCCGGGCGCAGCGATCGGGGAGTGCTTGTCGGCGAACTCGTACGCGTACACAGGGACCTTGCGCGCTGCCTGCTGGTCCGTCGCGACCTGTGTGCACGACCAGATCCGGTCCGTCGTCACAGCACCCCACGCTGCAGCCGGCGACTCGTAGCGCGACTGCGGGTACTGCCGCAGTACCTGGGCCGTTTTCGACGCGCCGACCATGTTCTTCACCAGCGCCGGGTAGTCCTTGATATCCCCGAACGCGGCCAGCCAACCGTTGGCTTCGTCATGGTTGTTCCCGGAGATGATCGGCACCCGGTGGAACAGCCCGGCCTTCATCGCCTTCGCCGGGCTGAACGGTACGACGGGAGTCCCGCCGTACCCGATCTGCGTGAACTGGAGCAGGTCGTCCACCAGTACGTCGGCCTTCATGGCGCGCAGACATTCGAGCGTCCTGCAGTGCTTGCTGTCGGCCCACTCCTTGCCGTTCGCCTGCACCCGGCTGACCGGGATCCAGGGGGAGTCAGCGGCCTGACCTGGGTACTGGCTGTTGTCGGCCCAGTTGAAGGCACACGAGCCGCTCTGCATGATCGCCTTCGCGAACAGACCGGAGGCGGTCGGAGAGGTCAGCTGTGCGCACACGCTCATTCCGCCGGCGGACTCACCCGCCACCGTGACGTTGCGCGGGTCGCCGCCGAACGCGCCGGCGTTGCGCTGCACCCAGCGCAGGGCAGCCTGCTGGTCCTGCAGGCCGAACGTGCCGGAGCCCGGCAGGCCCGGGTACCCGAAGAAGCCGAAGATGCCGAGGCGGTAGTTGACCGTGACAACGACCACGTCACCGCGGGCGGCGAACTTCGACGCCTCGTAGCTGCTGCCGGCGCCGGAGAAGAACCCGCCACCCGGGATCCACACCACGACGGCCCGTGGTTTCGTGGACGGCTTGGCGGGGGCCGTCACGTTCAGATACAGGCAGTCCTCGGCTGTCGAACCGTCCGGCGCCTCGGAGTTCGCCTGCTGCGCGCACACGCTGCCCGGCTTGGACGCCCGTACGCCGGTCCACGGCTGCACCGGCTGCGGCGCCTTCCACCGCAACGCGCCGACCGGAGGAGCGGCGTACGGAATCCCGTCGTACACCAGCGCGTCCCCAACGGTCATGCTAGCCACCAGCCCGCTGTCAATCCGTACAACGTTCTGCTGCGCCGCTTCACCAGGTCCGGCAAGGCCCACCAACAGCCCCACCGGCGCCAACGCGGCCGCCATACTCACCAAGAGTCTCTTCATGCCAGGAGCGTCGCCCACATCACTCCAGCCCGACTTCGGTCCAGCGGCCAGAGCTCCTAAGACTTTGGTCTACGTCTGAGCAGGTAGGTGTCCATGATCCAGCCCTTGCGCTCTCGAGCCTCGGCGCGGACCTTCTCGATCTCAGCCGCGACCTCCCGGAGCGGACCGGAGATCAGCAGCTCGTCCGGCGTACCGAGGTAAGCACCCCAGTAGATGTCAGCGTCCTGATCCACGTGCTCGGTGAACGCGGTCTGCGCGTCGAGCATCACCACGACATCGTCCACCCCCTCCGGCCACCCCTTCGCGAGCCGGCGGCCGGTGGTGATCTGGATCGGGCGCCCGACCTGGTTCAGCCCGACCCGGTGCCGCGCGGCCAGCGTCGACACGCTGCTGATCCCGGGAATCACCTCGACCGAGAACGCGAGCTCGCCCCGCGCCAGGATGTCGTCCAGGATCGCCAGCGTGCTGTCGTACAGCGACGGGTCGCCCCAGACCAGGAACGCCCCCACCTGATCCTCGCCCAGCTCGGTCGCGATCAGGTCCGCGCACACGTCGGCCCGGCGCCGCCGCCAGTCGTCGACGGCCTCGACGTACGCCGACGTCGTACGATCCCGCTCCGGGTCCTGCCCGACAACGACCCGGTACTCCTTCGACGTCGCATACCGCCGCAGGATCTCCGACCGCAGATCCACCAGCTCCTGCTTGACCTCGCCCTTGTCCAGCACGAAGAACACGTCGACCCGGTTCAGCGCCGACACGGCCTGCATCGTCATCTGCTCCGGATCGCCCGCACCGACCCCGACCACCACAATCTCCCGCATGCGCCGCAGCCTATTTGACGTGCCCCCTGGGCTGAGGCCCGGGGATTCCCGTGCAGCTGGTCCGCAGTCGGGGTGCTTCCTGCTTCATCACCATCCGCCGCCCTTCGGGTGGCGTTACGTTGGATTCACAGGCGTTTTGCCTCTCCGCACGCCCTGCGGCGAGGATGTTGAGCGCGGCGTTGCGGTCCCGATCGTGCAGGACACCGCAGGCCGGGCACACCCACTCTCTCACCTGGAGTGGCATGGCCTCGACCCGATACTCGCAGGCGTTGCACGTCTTCGACGACGGCAGCCACCTCGACACTTTCTGGACCGATCTGCCGTACTGGTCGGCCTTCTCCTGAATGAGCCGGAGAAACTGCGCCCACCCGGCACACCTGGTGTTGGCCCGCAATGTGGTCCACCTCGATCCTGCCTCGGCTGTGTTCGGCGCGATGAAGGACGGTTGGGCGCCCACCGCGTGAGCGAACGAGGAGGCACGTTCCACTGCCGGACGTGTCAGCCACGACCGCGCCGACGGTGTGGCGACTGCGGCCGCCTGAAGCAAGTGCGCGCCAACTGGCCGATCGGCCCGGTCTGCGACGCCTGCTACGCCCGGCGCAAACGCAACCCGCGCCCCTGCACACGCTGCCAAGCCTCCCAGGTCCTTGTCGGCCGCGCCGACGACACCGGAGGCGATCTGTGCGGTCCCTGCAGCGGCACGGACATCGCCTTCGTCTGCAACCGCTGTGGCTTCCCCGGCGACATCTACGCGGACGGAGCCTGCACCCGCTGCGTCGTCGGGGACCGCGTCCGGGACCTGCTGAGCCACGACGACGAAGGCAGCATCGCCCCGGCACTACAACCTCTCGTGAACTGGCTGGTAGCGCTAGATCCTCCGGTGACGGTACTGAGGTGGCTGCAGAAATGTGCCGGCCCGAGAATCCTGGCCCAGCTCGTCTCCCAGCGCACCGAGATCACTCACGCGTCGCTGGACGTCTTGCCCCAAGATCTAACGACCCGCCACGTTCGCGAGATACTTGTTGCCACCGGCATCCTGCCCCAGCGCCAGGAGAACCTGGCCCGCCTGGAACTCTGGCTCGACAACACGCTCAAGCTGCTGCCGGCACGCCAGAAGCACTTCATCGCCCCCTTCGCCGAGTGGAGCATCGTTCGTGACGCTCGACGCCGCGCAGCCCGCGGCCGGTACACAACCGGCGCCTGCGCGCATGATCGCGCCGACATCCGCACCGCCATCAAGTTCCTGACCTGGCTCGACGAGAACCATCTCGACCTGGCCGCCGTGGGTCAGGAGGACCTCGATCTCTGGCTCACCACCCACCCCACATTGCACCGCTCGATCGGCTCCTTCATCCGCTGGACCACCGCCCGACGGCTCACCGGTCAGATCACCATCCCCACAAGACGGGCGGGCCAGCCCGCCCGGTTCCTCGGGGAACAGGAACACCACGCGCAACTGAAACGGTGCCTCAACGACGAGGAGCTTCCACTCGAAGTGCGAATCATGGGCGCACTGATCGGGCTCTACGCCCTGCCAGTCACCCGCCTGGTCGAGCTGACCACCGACCGCTTCCACCGCGACCGTGGCAGTGCCTACCTCTCGATCGAACGCAATCCCGTACTGCTTCCACCCAGGCTCGCCGGGCTGATCGATAGACAGATCGCGCGAGTGGTTTCCATGTCCATGCTCCGGCGGCCGCACGATTCCGGCTCGCGCTTTCTTCTACCTGGACTGCCGTCCACCCGACCACTCAGTGCAGGGCGGGCACAAGCCCTCAACGCTGCCGGGTCTGTCGACCGTGGTGGCAGCATCCAGGGGGCGCAATCAGACCCGACGCCGGCGGACCCGAATTTCGCGCCATACCCACGATGTGCGGAGCTGCTGCGCACAAAGCCTGGCGGCTGCGATCCAGATCAGCCCGTACTGCTCGATGTCACCGGAGAAGCTGATGAGCAAGCGCGGGTTCGCCGGGTCCAGGCCGCGTTGGACAAGGTGCGCCTCCTCGACGGCGGCATCCTGTGGCAGTCGGCCCGCAAGGTGTTGGTGGTCCAGCTCGTCGGACCCGTCGACGGGTCCTCGCCTGCGGTCGAGCACGCCAAGTCCCTGGCCCGTGCGGCAGGCGACGGCCTCACACTCGAATTCCGGTCGGTGAAGTACTCGCGGGCGGAACTGGAGCAATTGAGTGATCGGCTGTTCCCGACCCAGAAGCAGTGGGCGGCCGGTCTGACCGAGGCCGACGGCTTGTACGACCCTCACATGAACCGCGTCGTGTTCCTTGTCCGCAACGACAGAGGTGACACCCAGGCGTGGGCCGACCGCATCAAGGCCCTGAACGACGACCGGATCGTCCTCCAGCCATACACGCCGGCACCCGATCAAGGCGCCGGCGGGACCGTGAAGCCCAGTCGCGCCTCCACGACACTGCAGGATCCTGGAGCGGCGGCGCTTGGCTCAGCCGCGCCCCGAACGCCGCGACGACCACCAATGCGCTGTGCACGGGCGGCTTCAACTGGAGGCAGTGGGGCACCGGCGTCGAATTCGGCAGCACCGCCAATCATTGCAACCGCGCCGGCGGCGACATCATTTATTGGTACAACGACGGGCGACCCGTCGGCTACTGGGAAACCGGCGAGTCGGGTAACGCCCCTGTTCCCTGCAGCGTCGCCGCGGATACGACGTTGATCCGGGGCTTCTATACCAGTTACGACTTCCATCCTTCGGTTTTCGTAGGAGGCCCGGCCACAACCACCTACCGGTTCGTGCGCGGCGTAGCAGCGCCAGCATTGGGCGCGACCGTCGCTCTCAGCGCAGCCTGGAGCGGACTCGTTGCCTCAACCATCAGAAGCACGAAGTATTGGGATAAAGACATAGGCGCCTATGTCGTCCTGATGTGGACAACTACCTGCGTGGAGGGCGACTCGGGCGCGCCCTGGCTGTCCACGTTTGGTCCCGACAGCGTCTACTACGGCGACGTCATTGCCTGGGGTCAGCATCGCGGCGCCGTCCAGTCAGGAACGTACCAGGGTGCGTGTGTCTGGGTACCGGTCACCTACATCAGCAGCAAGGTGGAGGCCTCGCTTCTCACGCCGTAGCAGGATTTAGAGCGGCGGCGCCGAGCATCAAGTGCCCGGACGTTCGTCGGCCGCAGAAGCCGGTCGCGCACGCTTCTCGAGGTTGCTAGCACGCTCGATGGTCGGCCGCTCAGGGACAGCGCTGGAGATGATCCGATGAACCGCGACGCGAAGCAGAATCCCGATGCTGCGATGCCCGGTCTGACTGTTCAACGGGAAGCCCCTGCCGTGGCGTTACAGTCCCGGTTGACCGGAACCCTCGAGATCGACGCCTCAACGAACTGCCTGGTAGTCCGCACCGCCGAGGGCACTCCTGCCGGCACCAGGCTCGTCGACGTCGATGTGGCCTGGCCTCCAGGCTGGAGTGTCGCACTCCGTGACGGCACTCCCGGCCTGATTGATGCAACAGGACAGCTGGCCGCCCGGCCAGGCGACGAGGTAGCCGTCGGCGGAGGCTTCAAAGACACAACCCGAGTCGGTGTCGTCTCATGCACAGGCCAAGATTGGGTATTCGAGGCGTACAGGCTCACGCGCACTTGAGCGTACTTGTCCAGGTTCGACGAGGATGCCCCGTCGCCCTCGTGACCAACACTGCTGATGGCCCCAGAGCCAGTGATCCAATCCATGTTTGCCCAAGGCGGACCGGAATACCGCACACTTTGGATATGTACCGGTTCCCAGTCAAACGGAGTGGGATGGATCAATGCGGTATCGACCATCCGCGACCCTGGCTCGTCGGGCCAAGGTCGCGGATGGCCGCATCGATATGGATGTGCGGTCGGCGCGACCAATAGCTGCGCGGTATCAAGCCACGGAACGCTCAGCCGACCTTGGCGTGCAGGCCCATGCTGGCCAGCGCGTCGAGTGCATTGACCGCGTAGCCGTACGGATAGCTATTCGCGCAGGAGTACAGTGGTTCTGTGCGCTTGTTCGAGGTGTCGCAGAAGGTTGCGTGTGCACCGAACGAGGCAGACAAGAAGCCGAACACTTCCTTTTGGCCGTTGCTGGTGTAACGGCCAAAAGGAAGCTCCTGATTCGCCTCTTTGGAAGACACCGCCACAGCCGCCGGTGCCGCACCCAGTGCCGGTGATGCTTTCCATGAATATGAAGGCTAGTCCGACTCGTGGTTGGTAATTCCCGAGGGAGTAGTAGCGGTTCAGGTATCTGATGTAGCGTTGGTAGATGGCTATTCCGGAGATTCCTCCGCTGATCCAGATCCGCATGTTGAGCACCGGCGGTGCGGCGCGGTACACCGACGATGCGGAGCCACTATTCCAAGCGCCATCCCAGATGAAGTAGTTACTACTCGCTGGCGCCCCGTTGTGACGGTACCAACCGTCGCGCGGGGAGAGTCGTAGTTGTAGAACGTCCCTGCGCCGCAGTGGTAGGCGGTCGTGATGTAGCTGTAGGGCCCGGCGTATGCAGCGATGCCAGTCGTACACGTTTGAGGGCCGGTTATCAGACTGCCACCAAACCAAGGCGCGTAGTCATTGTTTCGATTGGCCGGCTGCGGTGGCCGCCGTGAACAGCAGAAGCGTCTTTGCTCGAGACATTTCCCCCACCTCCACGCTGAAGATAGAGCGGCGTAGTCTGGATTGACAGAGCGCGGCATTGCAGCTTCATGCAACTTCGGGAGTGGATTTTGACGTGACTACTGCAGGCCCTCCTCCAGGACCGGATCGGAAAGCGTCGCCGGACCGTCAGGCGGTCCAGAGGTGGATCGAACACAATCCGAGTGCTCAGGCGCGGTTCAGCGCGGTCGTGGATGGTGAGACGGGCCAGGAGATCCTGGTGGTCAACATCCCGGACAGAACGGAGATGCATCGAGCAAGGCAAGAACTGCGGCACCTGGTTCGCCAACCCGAGCACCTGCGCGTTCGTCGCTGGTGTCCCCCGGATGATGAAGTCGACCGGATCATGGTCTGGGCACTTGAGACCCTGCTCCCCGTCGATGGCTCCAGTACGCCTGTGACGTCGGTCGGCCCGGACCCGGAATCTGGCCTTGTCATGATCACGCTCCGCACGAAGAACGCCGCTTATGCCGCGGACCTGGAGGCCAGAACCGATGGGTTAGCCTTCGTGGCTCTTGAGCCCGATGTTCCCGAAGCGCCAGTCGGACCCCCTAAGCCTTCCGTTTAGGCTCTGCTGAACGGTCGACTGACGGCCGATGGAGGTCTGTGGCTCACCGATGCCACGCCGGACTGGCTCGAGCAGGTGCCCACCCGAACTCGCGCACCGTCCGTACCGAGCGGATGGGTCGATCACAACGTCCTTCGGTTCGACCACGATCACGGCGGCGACAGCGATGGGTGGGGCGGTCGCCAGAAGCTACACCCGGCAACGTTCGTCGCCGTCGTCTGTGCGCTGCGCTCAGCGCACGACAAGACGAATAGCGCACACTTCGAATATGTACTCGTTGCCAGTCTGAGCCGAAATGATTGCCGGGTGTCCTTCCGCGATTTGAACCGCGGCCGCCCAACCCGACGTCCCTTCCGTCGTTTGGCGAGGGAGTCGAACCAGTTGCGATAGGCCCGATGCGAGTCCTGGACCGACTGCACCAGTGCCACCGACGGCACCTCCGCCAGCCACGCCCTCTCCGGGTCTGCTTCGCCGCAGTGACAACCCGGTGCTGCACCTCGCTGCTCGAGATCTTCTCCCCAGCCGCGTGCGCCTGGTCGCGGCATCGGATGGCATCGTTGAACACCGTCCGGGCGCAACCGAAGATCCGAGCCAACAGCATCCGCTGCTCGACGCTCGGTTCGATCCGATACCTGTACCTGGCCAACGCCACGTGACCACGCTAAACGGGAGCACCGACAATCAAGGCGTCAGACCGTCAGCAGGAGTCCGGCCGCGATGACGGATCCCACAACGGCGCCGCCGTAGCACAGGATCACGATCGGTACGGCGTACCGCTTGAGCTGCAGCCCGTCGTACAGCGTGTAGCGGAAGCGGTGGGCCCAGTGGAACAGCGCGAGCGCGCACAGACCGAACAACACCAGGCGGGTCAGTGGATTGTGCAGTACGGCGTACAGGTGGGCATGTGACGGCGTCGATAGCAGGCCGATGGGGAACGCGACGCCGAACAGGAACAGCAGGATCGGCACCATCAAGGCGGCCACCATGCCGCCGGAGCTGAACAGCATCCACAGCAAGGGTTCGGGGGACCGGCGGCGGTTCATCGCAGCACCAGCCACGCGACGGCACCCGACAACACCAGCCAGGCCAGGTAGTGCGCCGCGACGATCTGCCGCGCCGGCACCCGGCTGCCGCGCACCTTGATCGCCATCGCCCGCGGCGCCAGACCGAACCAGGTCACCACGTGTAGCAGCACGAACAGCATCGCGACCACGTTGATCGCGACCACCCACCACTGCCCACTCCAGTCGAGGAAACGCTGGTACGACGCGGCGCCGTCGCTGATCGCATTCACCAGCAACAGCAGGAACACCACGAACCACGCGACGAAGACGCTGCTGAGCTCACGCAGTACGAACAGCACATACGCACGGCGTTCGAGCCACCAGAACAGATGAATCGGCCGCTGGTAGACGCTCACCCCTTCCTCCGGGAACTCAGACTCCGCGGCATCAGCAGTTCCTTGATCGACTGCGTCGCGGCTGTCAGCTTGTAGCGCTGGATCGCGCCGGCCGGATCCACGCCCTTCGGGCACACGGCACTGCATTCACCCACGAACGTGCAGGCCCAGATCCCTTCCGGCGAAGACAGTACGTCGCGACGCTCGTCGGCGCCCTCGTCGCGCGAGTCGAGGTTGTAGCGCTGCGCCAGGGCGATCGCCGCCGGGCCGAGGAAGTGCGGTTCGAGACTGTAGACCGGACAGGCCGAGTAGCACAGCATGCAGTTGATGCACATGCTGAACTGCTGGTACTCGTCCATCTCCTCGGGCGTCTGCAGGTACTCGCCCTCCTCGACCGGACTCTGTACCTCCCGGACGATCCACGGCTTGACCTTCGGCAGCTTGGTCATGAAGTCGTCGATGTCCACCACCAGGTCCCGGATGACCGGGAAGTTGTGCAGCGGCTCGACCCGGATCGGGCCGGGGGCGTAGTCGGTCAGGAAGGTCGCGCAACTCAACTGGGGTTCGCCGTTCACCGTCATGCCGCAACTGCCGCAGATCCCCATCCGGCACGACCACCGGAACGACAGCGTGCCGTCCAGATGGTCCTTCACGTAGGTGAGGCCGTCCAGGATCGCCCAGTGCTCCCGCAGCGGGACCTGGTACGACTGCATGACCGGCTCGCTGTCGACTCCTGGCCGGTAGCGAGCGACCTCCAGCGTGATCTCGGTTGCCATCGCTATCTCCCGTAGACCCGTTCGCCCGGCGGCCAGCGGGTGATCGTCACCGGGAGGTACCCGACGCGGCTGGTTCCGTCCGGTTGGCGTCGTACCAGCGAATGCGCCAGGAAACGTTCGTCGTCGCGGGCCGGGAAGTCGGTCCGCTGGTGCGCGCCGCGCGACTCCTCCCGAAGCGCTGCGCTGTCGATGATGCACTCGGCAACATCCAGCATGAACCCGAGCTCGAGCCACGCGATCAGTTCGGTGTTGAAGCTCGTGCTGTGGTCGTCGATTCCCGCGTGCTGGAAGCGCAGCCGGAGCTCCGCAAGCTCGTGGGCGGCCTTGGTCAGCGAGTCGCCGTCCCGGTAGATCCCGGCGCCGTTCTCCATGGTGGCCTGCATCTCGGTCCGGATGTCCGCGATCCGCTGATGCCCCTCGACGCGCCGGCCCAGCTCCGCCGCCAGCCGGCGCTCCTCGTCCCGGCCCTGCGCGAGGATCGACGACGGCACTTCGCGGTGATAGCGCGCCGCGAACACCGCGGCGGCGCGGCCGGCCCGGTTGCCGAAGACCAGGCACTCCGGCAACGAGTTCGACCCCAGCCGGTTGGCGCCGTTGATGCTGACGCAGGCCACCTCACCTGCGGCGTACAGGCCGTCGAGCGGGGTCGCGCCACGAAGGTCCGTGTGAACCCCGCCCATCATGTAGTGCACGACCGGGCGCACCGGGACGAGCTCGGTCACCGGATCGATGTTCTGGTACTTCGAGCACAACTCCCGGACGAACGGCAGCTTCGCGTCGATCAGCTTCGCCCCCAGGTGCCGCAGATCCAGAAGGACGACCGGTCCGTACGGCGTATCGATCGTGCGGCCCTTCTCCACTTCATGGACGAACGCCTGCGACAACCGGTCCCGTGGCCCGAGCTCCATGTTGCGCAGGACCGGTTCCGGTGTCGGCGTACCGAGGTCGTAGTCCTGCAAGTAGCGGTAGCCCTCCTTGTTGAGCAGCCATCCGCCTTCGGCCCGGGCCGCCTCGGTGATCAGGATCCCGGTGAACGGCAGGCCGGTCGGGTGGTACTGGACGAACTCCATGTCCTTGAGTGGGGCGCCGGCCCGATAGGCGAGAGCCATGCCGTCGCCGGTCTTGATGTTGGCGTTGGTCGTGAACGGGAAGACTCGTCCGCAGCCACCGGTGCAGAGGATCACCGCGTTCGCCGTGATGGTCTCGGTCCGCCCGGTCGCCAGTTCGATCGCGACCACGCCGTACGCACGTCCGTCGTCGACCAGGATCTTGGTGACGTACCACTCGTCGTACCGGACGATGTCCGAGTAGGAGAGCGCGGTCTGGAAGAGCGTGTGCAGCAGGTGGAACCCGGTTCGGTCGGCCGCGAACCAGGTCCGCTTCTTCTTCATACCGCCGAACGCGCGGACGGCGATCTTCCCGTCCGGTTGCCGGCTCCAGGGGCAGCCCCAGTGCTCGAGCCGCAGAAGCTCCCGAGGGGCCTCGGCGACGAACGCCTCGACGGCGTCCTGATCACACAGCCAGTCGCTGCCGGACACGGTGTCGTACGCGTGCTCGTCCAGCGTGTCGTCGGGCGCGGCCACGGCCGCGGCACCGCCCTCGGCGGACACCGTGTGGCTGCGCATCGGGTAGACCTTCGAGATCACCGCCACGCGCAGTGCCGGGTTGGTCTCGGCCACCGCAATGGCAGCTCTCAACCCGGCACCGCCGCCTCCGACCACGACCACATCGTGAGAGTTCGTCATGGTCAGGCTTCGTGATCGCCGCTGTGCTCGTCAGACAGGATCTTCCCGTCGTGCCGCACAGTGCTGATCCGGACGCTGCCGTCGTGGAACTCGTGCCGCATCTGCCGGCACCCACAGGCAAACACCTTGTCGTCGAGCCGGAAGCCCTCGAAGTCGTCTTCCTGGCTCCGGTCGGCATCTCCGAGCCGCCCACAGGGCGCCCGTTCCCCAGTGAGATGCGTCTTGGTCCCCGTCATTCACCCACCTCCTCGCCCTCCGAGGTGTTCGTGACTTACATCACACCCTCGATAGTGCGCCTCGGTCGACGGGACGGCAATGGGTTACTGCTTGGCCTGCCGCCACTCGCGTTCGAAGGGCAGCCGCCAGGCGCGCGGGGCGATCAGCTGGTGGATCGCGTTCGGTCCCCAGGTGCCGGGCTGGTACGGCTTGACCGGCGGCGGGTCCTCGAGCAGCGGCGCGGACCGGTCCCACAGCGACTCGATGCCCTCGGCCGTCGTGAACAGCGTGTGGTCCCCGCGCATCGCGTCCAGGATCAGCCGCTCGTACGCCTCCAGTACGTCGCCCGCGCTCCCGGTCTCCTGGGTGGAGAACTGCATCGACAGCTTCTCCAGCCGCATCCCCGGACCGGGCCGCTTGCCGTAGAAGGAGAGCGACACCCGCGACGAGTCGGCCAGGTCGAAGGTCAGGTGGTCCGGTCCCTCCGAGCCGACGCCGGAGCCGGACGGGAACATCGTCTTCGGCGCCTCCTTGAAGGCGATCGAGATGATCCGCTGGCCCTCGGCCATCTTCTTGCCGGTGCGCAGGTAGAACGGCACGCCGGCCCAGCGCCAGTTGTCGATCTCCACCTTCAGCGCGATGAACGTCTCGGTGTCCGAGTCCGGCGCGACGCCCACCTCGCCGCGGTAACCGGAGTACTGCCCGCGGACCACGTCACCCGGGTTGATCGGCAGCATCGACCGGAAGACCTTGTTCTTCTCCTCCGAGATCGCCCGCGGCTCCAGGGCGGTCGGCGGCTCCATCGCGACGAACGACATCACCTGCATCAGGTGCGTGACGACCATGTCCTTGAACGCGCCGGTCGGCTCGTAGAAGGTGGCGCGCTGGTCCAGGCCGAGCGACTCCGGGATGTCGATCTGCACGTGGTCGATGAAGTTCCGGTTCCAGATCGGCTCGAACAGGCCGTTCGCGAACCGGAACGCGAGGATGTTCAGAGCGGCTTCCTTGCCGAGGAAGTGGTCGATCCGGAAGATCTGCGACTCGTCGAACGTCTCGTGGACGAAGTCGTTCAGATCGATCGCGGTCGCGAGGTCGTCGCCGAACGGCTTCTCCATCACCACCCGGGCGCGTTCGACCAGGCCTGCGTCGCGGAGCATCGCGATCACTGCCTGCGCCGCCTTCGGGGGCACCGACAGGTAGTGCAGCCGACGGGCGTCCGGGCCGAGCAGCTCCTCGGCGGCCTTTACCGCGGACGCCAGCGCGTCCGGCCCGGCGGTCACCGGCACGTACTCGAGGCGGTCGGCGAACTGCGCCCACTCCTCGTCGCTCATCTTGTGGGTGCCGAACGTCTCGACCGCCTTCCGCGCGCGCTCGCGGAACTCGTCGCTGGTCAGGTCCTCGGTGGCGGTCCCGATGACCCGGACGTCCGGTGTGAACTTGGACTGCTGCAGGTACGCCAGACCGGGCAGCAGCTTGCGCTTGGCGAGGTCGCCGGTGGCCCCGAACAGCACGATCACATGCGGCGCCAGCGGCTCCGGATCCCGCCGTGACGGCCGCGATCCGGGCGCCGGATACGCAATAGTCTGAGTACGGTCAGGCATTCAGTCCTCCCGAGGACGCCACCGGAGCCAACCCTTCGAAGTCTAGGTGCCCCCGGTGACGCTCAGGCGTCAGGCTGATTGCCAGAGACCGAGAATGTTGCCCTCCGGATCCTTGAAGTACGCCGCGTAGCCCATGTCGCCGACCGGCAGCTTCTCGCCGACCCGTTCGCCGCCGAGGCTCTCGATCGTCTTCCAGGCCGCGTCGATGTCCGGTACGTCGACGGTCAGAATCGGCCCTTTGAGATCGTCGGTGCGCTGGAACATCCCGCCGTTGATGAAGCCCGGCTCGGCCGGCATGGACTGCTCGTTCACCGGTCCGGTCGACGCCATCGTGTAGTCCATGCCGGGCATCTCCATCAGGTTCCACCCGAACGCCTCGCGGTAGAACCCCCGCGCCCGGTCCCCGTCGTCGTACGGCACCTCGAAGTGCACGATCCGCCCTGTCATCGCAGCCCCTCCCGTTGGTACGCCACTAGGGTCCCGACGCTAGACCCGGTACGCCGTACCGGCCAGGGCTTGCACTACACGTCGTACGCCGCGGTGATCTTCAGCAGTTCGGACAAGTCGCTGCCGGACGCGATCTCTTCCGGAGCGGTGCCGCGCCGGAAGAGGCGGGCGCCGGCCGGGATGCCGTCGAGGGTGAGCGTGTCCGCGTGCCGCCGCAGCCACGTCCCTTCCCGCAGACCGAGCACGGGTACGTCGTTCTCCTCGAGGAACTCGGTGATCCGCAGCTCGCGCGTCTCGCCCTGGTGCGTGGACTCCGGGTCCGGATCGAGGTAGTGCGGGTTGAGCTGGAACGGCACCAGCCCGAGCGTCTCGAACGACGGCGGCTGCACGATCGGCATGTCGTTGCTGGTCCGCAACGAGGGGCCCGCCAGATTCGTCCCCGCACTCGACCCGAGGTACGGCGTCCCGTTGCGGACGCGATCGCGGATCACGTCCAGCTGTCCACTCACCTGCAACGCCTTCACCAGCCGGAAGGTGTTCCCGCCGCCGACGAAGATCGCGGCCGCCGACCCGAGTACCCCGGGATCGGTGTGGGCGCCGACAACCGACACCCCGATCGGTTCCAGGGCGGACCGGACCTTTGCGGTGTAGCCGTCGTGGTCGGCGAGCGCGTACGGCACGAACACCACCTCGCGGACGTCGCGCAGGATGTCGCGCACGGCGTCCAGGGCGTGCTCGAGGAACGGCCGGCCGTGGGTGGCGGAGTTCGAGAGCAGGAGCAGTTCCACAAGATCCCCAATACTGTTCAGCGACGGCGAGTGCGGGCCGCCGGCGTACGGTGCGCGAGCAGGTTGCTCAGTTCTTCGGTTGCCTCCAGCAACCGTGGGACGTGGTCCCGGATGTCGCCGGGCAGCTCCTCGAACTTGCCCTCGACCACGGTCAGCGAGCCGATCGGGCGGCGGCCGAGCCGGACGGGCGCCGCGATCGCGCGGGTCGCGGCGTCGTACTCGCCGTCCGAGAACGCCCAGCCGGTCTGCACGGTGTCCTCGAAGACCCGCTCCAGTGCGGCCTCGTCGACCTCGGTGAGATCGGTGAACCGCGCGAACGGCCGCCCGGACAGCAGCGCGCGGCGTTCGTTGCGGTCCAGGAAGGCGAAGTACGCACGGGAGGTCGCGCCGGCGTGTGCCGGGTACAGGTCACCGACCAGCGGATGACTGCGCAGCGGACCGCCGCCGCCGTCGACGGCCGCGATGCAGCGCACGTGGAAACCGTCCGGGATGGTGAAGGTCGCGGTCCGCTCGGTGTCCTGGGCCAGCCGCTCGAGCACCGCATCGGCGAGAGCGGCCAGCCCGCCGGTGCGCTCCCACAGTGCGGCCATCCGCCACATCGTCGGGCCGAGGCTGTACCGGCGGCTGATCGGGTCCGGGCGGAGGAATCCGCGGAACGCGAGCGCCGCGAGCAGTCGCTGGGCCGACGACTTGTCGATCCCGAGCTCGTCGGCGAGCTCCATCACACCCCAGTCGCGGCGCTGCTCGGAGAACGAGATCAGGACCTGCAGCGCCCGGTCGACGGTCTGCAGCGGTGACCGTACGTCGTCATCCAGAGAATTCACGGTGAGAACGGTAGCGCAACGACCCGATTATCGAATTGGTCTCTCATATAACGGGAAGTCGTTGCAGATGTCGCGCCCTCTCCTCGAATCTCTTCCGCATGAACCTCGTCCTGCGCCGCGTGGCCGCGATGCTGCCCGCGCTGATCGGCGTCGTGGTGTGCATCTTCGTGCTCACCCGGGTGCTGCCCGGCGATCCGGCCCGGACGCTGGCCGGCGACCAGGCGGACCCGAGCGTGGTGGCGAAGATCCGCACCGACATGGGCCTCGACCAGCCGCTGCACCTCCAGCTGGTCCGGTACTTCGCGGACCTCCTGCACGGCAACCTCGGTTTCGCCTGGCACACCGGTCACAGCGTGGCCTCCGACTTCGCGTCCCGGCTGCCCGCGACCGTGGAGCTCGCGCTGGTGGCACTCCTGATCGCGTTGGTGGCCGGCGTCCCGCTCGGGGTGATCAGTGCGACGCGTCGCGACCGCCCGGTCGACCACGCCGGCCGGGTGTTCTCGCTGCTCGGTGCGTCGATGCCGCTGTTCTGGCTCGGCCTGATGGTGATCGTCGTCTTCTACAACAAGCTCGGCTGGGCGCCGGCACCACTCGGCCGGGTCGCCGAGGGCATCAACCCGCCGACCGGCATCACCGGTCTCTACCTGGTCGACTCGCTGCTCACCGGCGACTTCGTGGCGTTCCGCTCGGCGCTGTCCCACATCATCTGGCCGGCGCTCTGCCTGGCGACCGGCAGTACGGCGATCATCGCGCGGATGACCCGGTCCGCGATGCTCGAGGTGATCGGTCAGGACTACGTCCGGACGGCGGTCTCCAAAGGCCTCAAGCCGTCGGTCGTGACCCTCAAACACGCGCTGTGGAACGCCGCTCCGGTGATCGTCACGATCTCCGGCCTGCAGTTCGGCCAGCTGATGGGCGGCGCGGTCATCACCGAGACGGTCTTCACCTGGCCCGGCATCGGCTCGTACGTCGTGCAGTCCGTGCTGGCCACCGACTACGCGCCGGTCCAGGCGTTCACGCTGGTCGCCGCAGTCGTCTACCTGGCGGCGAACCTCGTCGTCGACCTCGTCAACGCCCGCCTGGACCCGAGGATCGCCGATGCCTGACACCGCCCTGCAGACCGCGCCCGCTGCCCGCCCGACCACTACTCTGCGGCTGTTGCTCCGCAACCGTCTCGCGGTTGTCGGCCTCGTCTTCATCGCGTTGTGGACGCTCGGCGCACTCCTGTCCGGCCTCTCTCCGTACGGCGCGACGCAGCCCGGCGCGGGCGCTCTGCTCCAGGGGCCGTCACTCGCGCACCCGTTCGGCACCGACAACTTCGGGCGTGACCTGCTCACCCGGGTGCTGGCCGGCGGCCGCATCTCGTTGTGGACCGGACTGATCGCGATCGCGATCTCGCTGCTGATCGGCGTACCGCTGGGCGCCTTCGCCGGCTTCGTCCGTGGTCGCGCCGGCGGTCTCGTGATGCGGTTGATGGACATGCTGCTGGCGTTCCCGTCGCTGGTGCTCGCGATGGCGATCGCGGCCGCGCTCGGTCCCGGCATGGTCAGCGCGATGGTTGCCGTGGGCATCGTCGGGATCCCGGAGTTCGCCCGGATCGTGCACGGTCAGGTGCTGTCGTTGCGGGAGCGCGACTTCGTCGAGGCCGGGCACGCGATCGGCCTGCCGGGGAGCAGCATCCTGATCCGGCACATCGTGCCGAACGCACTGGCCCCGATCCTGGTCCGGGCCACGCTCGGCATGGGCTACGCCATTCTCACCGCCGCCTCGCTGAGCTTCATCGGTCTCGGCGCCCAGCCGCCCGACCCGGAGTGGGGCGTGCTGATCTCGGACGGCCGCGGCTACATCATCAGCGGCGAGTGGTGGATGACCACGTTCCCCGGCCTGGCGATCGCGACCTCGATCCTCGGCTTCAACCTGCTCGGCGACGGCCTCCGGGACGTCCTCGACCCGCGCCTGCGGACCAGCAAATGACAAAGGAGACCCGCATGAAGCGGACAGTTCTCGCCCTCGCCGCGGCGGCGGCCCTCGCGGTTTCCGGCTGTGCCGCGAACGCGAACAGCAACAGCGGCGCGCAGGAGGACGCCGGCGACACCCTGGTCGCGGCGTACTCCGAAGGCGGTAAGACCCTCGACCCGGCCGAGGCGAACGACGTCACCTCGGACACCTTCGTGGTGGCGGCGTACGACCAGCTCGTCACCTACGCCCGGACCGAGGACGGCGGCAAGCCGAAGGCGAAGACCGACCAGATCGTGCCGATGCTGGCCGAGTCCTGGAAGGCGAGTGCGAACAACACGTCGTACACCTTCAAGCTGCGGGCCGACGCGAAGTTCCAGGACGGGGCGCCGGTCACGGCGGACGCGGTGGTGAAGTCGTTCGACCACATCAAGGCGTCCAGCTCGGCGAGCTTCCTCTACAAGATGGCCGGCATCGCCAAGGTCACCAAGGTCGATGAGCAGAACGTGAAGATCGATCTGACCGCGCCGAACCACCTGTTCCTGCAGATCCTGCCGATGTACTCGTTCTCGATCATCGACATGGACAAGGTGACGCAGAACGGCGGCCCCAAGTGGCTGGCCACGAACACGGCCGGTTCGGGCCCGTACAAGATCACCAAGTGGGACCCGTCGACCGAGGCGTCGATGGCCCGCAACGACACGTACTGGGGCGACAAGCCCAAGCTGCGTCAGGTGGACGTGAAGTTCATCGCCGAGGCGTCGAACCGGGTCCAGCTGCTCAAGAAGGGTGAGGTCGGCCTCGCTCTCGAGGTGCCGCCGAAGGACGTGCAGTCGCTGAAGGCGGCCGACGGCGTGATGATCGACTCGCGGGCCGGCAACAAGATCCTGTTCTTCGCGATGAACAACAAGATCAAGCCGTTCGACGACCCGCGGGTCCGGCAGGCGGTGTCGTACGCGATCCCGTACGACAAGCTGCTGAACGACGTGATGAAGGGTCAGGCGTCCCCGATGAAGTCGTCGGTGGCCAGCTCCACGCCGGGCTTCAGCGACGCCGGCTACACCTACACCCACGACCTCGACAAGGCCCGCGCGCTGCTGGCCCAGGCCGGTCTGCCGCAGGGCTTCAGCTTCGACTTCACGCTCGGATCCGGCTTCGACGACTGGAACGACGACGCGGTGCTGATCCAGGCCGAGCTGGCCAAGATCGGCGTGAAGATGAACATCAAGAAGATGGCGCGGCCGCAGTTCCTGGAGGCGCTGGAGACCAAGAAGGTCCAGTCTTACATCACCCGCTGGACCTCGTTCGTCAACGACCCCGGCTACCACCTCGGCCTGCTGCTCACCAGCCAGGGCTCGAGCAACTACGCCAACTTCTCCGACCCGGTGGTGGACCGCGCCTGGCAGCAGGCGTCGACCGAGCCGGACGTTGCCAAGCGCAACAAGCTGTACGGCGCCGCGCAGCAGGAGATCAACACCAAGGCGCCGTGGGCGTACCTGTACGAGTACAACATCGTGGTCGCGCACCGCGCCGGCCTCGACGGCTACACGTCGTACCCCGACGGCATCGTCCGTTTCTTCCAGCTGAGCGTGACCAAGTGAGCTGGGAGGAGAAGGTCCTCGCGGAGATCGAGCGGACCGCGGACGACCTGATCGAGCTGGCCGGTGACCTGATCCGGATCCCGAGCGAGAACCCGCCGGGGGACTGCACCGAGGTCGGTGAGTTCATCGCCGCCGTCCTGCGGAAGGCGGGTGTCGAGGTGGAGATCCTCGACGCCGGCCAGGGCCGCCTGAACGTGGTCTCTCACCACGGAGAGCCGGGCGATCGCCATCTCGTGCTCGCCGGCCACTCGGACGTCGTACCGGTCGGTGACGTGAGCCGCTGGAGCTTCCCGCCGTTCGCCGGTGACGTGGTCGACGGGTACCTGCGCGGCCGCGGCGCCAGCGACATGAAGGCCGGCCTCGCCGGGATCATCCACGCGTACGTCGTGATGCACCGGCTCGGCGTACCGCTGGGCGGACGGTTGTCGCTCGCCGCGGTACCGGACGAGGAAGCGGGCGGGCCGCTCGGCGCGGACTGGCTGCTCGACCAGGGCGTGCTGGACGGTGCGACCGGCGCGGTGATCGCGGAGCCGGCCGAGCGGACGCACCCGACGATCGGGCAGAAGGGCAGCAACTGGTTCCGGCTGACGGTGTCCGGCCGGCCCGGGCACGGAAGCCTGCAGCCGTTGCACGGGACGAACGCGAATCTCCAAGCAGCGAAGGCGATTCTCGCGTTGCAGTCGCTGTGGGAGATGGTTCCGGATGCGCCGGCCGAGGTACGGGAGCTGATCGCGCGGTCGCAGCTGTTCGCCGAGGAGCGGGAAGGGTACGCACCGGGGATCGGTGCGGTGTTCGACCATGTGACGATCAACGTCGGGAAGATCACCGGCGGGTCGGCGACCAACGTGGTTGCGGACAAGTGCGTCGTCGAAATCGATACCCGTGTCCCGATCGGACTGAGTCGCGCCCAGGTGCTCCAGCGGGTTGACGAGCTCTTGGCGGAGGCCGGGGTCGAGGCGACCGTGGAGCCGCTCGGGTTCCGCAGCGAGCCGAACTGGACGCTGCCCGACGACCCGATCGTGGTCGAACTGGTCAATTCACTGCGCGAGCTCACCGGTGAGTCGGCGGAGGGCGTGCTGCAGTGGGCGTCGTCGGATGCGCGGACGTTCCGCAGTCATGGCATCCCGGTGCTGCAGTACGGGCCGGCCGAGTTGTCCACGATCCATGGCTTCGACGAGCGGGCACCGGTCGCGGACGTCGTACTGGCTGCGAAGACCTACGCACTGACAACGTTGCGGTACCTCGGAGTTCGTGATGAGTGACCTGCTGACCATCTCCGATCTGACCGTGCGGATCGACACGTCGCGCGGGCCGATCACGCCCGTTCGCGACGTCAGCCTGAGCATCCCGAAAGGCAAGATGCTCGGGCTGGTGGGGGAGTCCGGCAGCGGCAAGAGCGTGACCGCGATGACGATCACGCGGCTGCTGCCTCGGCGGTCCGTGCACGTGACCGGCGGGCGGATCGAGTTCGACGGACGGGACCTCACCAACCTGTCGGACCGATCGCTACGGGCCGTGCGCGGCAAGGAGATCGCGACGATCTTCCAGGAGCCGATGACCGCGCTCAACCCGGTGCTGACCATCGCCGACCAGGTCGCCGAGCCGCTGCGTGTCCACCTCGGGTTGTCCCGCCGGCAGGCCGCGGACCGTGCGGCCGAGCTGCTCGACATGGTCGGCATCCGCGACACCGCCCGGGTACTGCGGGACTATCCGCACCAGCTGTCCGGTGGGATGCGGCAGCGCGTGATGATCGCGATGGCGATGTCATGCGAGCCGAAGCTGCTGATCGCGGACGAGCCGACGACCGCGCTCGACGTCACCACCCAGCTGCAGATCCTCGAGCTGGTGATGGACCTGCAGCAGAAGCACGGTACGTCGGTGTTGCTGATCACCCACGACCTCGGAGTGGTCGCGCAGACCTGTGACGAGGTCACCGTGATGCACAACGGACAGGTCCAGGAGACCGCACCGGTCGAGCAGATCTTCGAAGCACCGCAGGCGGACTACACGAAGCGGTTGCTGAGCTTCCTGCCGTCCAGCCGGCCGCGAACGCGAGAGGCCCGGCCGGCGGACGAGGCACCCCTGCTAAAGGTGTCGGACCTCGTCAAGGTGTTCCCCGGCCGACGTCGTCGTACCGAGCCTGTGACCGCCGTCGACGGGGTGAGCTTCAGTGTCGCTCCGGGCCGGACGCTGGCGATCGTGGGGGAGTCCGGGTCCGGGAAGTCGACGACCGGCCGGGCGTTGCTCCGGCTGCACGAGCCGACGTCCGGGGCCGTGACGTTCGACGGCGTCGACCTGCTCGGGCTGTCCGCGGCCGAGCTGCGGGCGATGCGGTCCCGGATGCAGATCGTCTTCCAGGACACGTATGCGTCGCTGGATCCGCGGTGGACGATCGAACGCACGCTGGCCGAGCCGCTGCGGTTGCACACCGACCTCGACGCGGCGGGGATCCGCGAGCGCTTGGTCGAGGTGATGGAGCTCGTCGGGCTGGAGGCCGAGCACCTCGAGCGGTTCCCGCACGAGTTCTCCGGTGGTCAGCGGCAGCGGATCGGCATCGCCCGGGCGTTGCTGCTCAACCCCTCGCTGGTGGTCTGCGACGAGCCGGTGTCCGCGCTCGACGTGTCGGTGCAGGCGCAGGTACTGGAGCTGCTCAAGGACCTGCAGGATCGGCTCGGTCTGGCGTACGTCTTCATCTCGCACGACCTGTCGGTGGTGCGGCTGATCGCCGACGACGTCCTGGTGATGAGCCGCGGCAAGGTGGTCGAGCACGGCACGGTCGACGAGGTCTTCGCCGCGCCGAAACACCCGTACACCAAGGCGTTGCTGGCCGCTGTGCCGTCGCCCGACCCCCGGGCGCGCCTGGATCGCGCCCAGCGCCGCGAACTCGTCGAAGCCGGAACGAAGGAGGCCGTCGCATGACCGTTCTAGGTGTTGTGACCATCGGGCAGTCGCCGCGCAGCGACATGGTTCCGGAGCTGCTGCAGTGGTTGCCGTCGTCGGTCGAGGTCCGCGAACGCGGTGCTCTGGACGGGCTGTCGGCCGCGGACCTCAAGGCGCTGGCTCCCGAGCCGGGTGACGAGACGCTGACCACCCGGCTGCGCGACGGCTCGTCGGTGGTGATCGGCCGAGCGGGGATTCTGCCCCGGCTGCAGGCGGCGATCGACATCCTCGAGGCCGGCGGAGCGGACGTCGTACTGATCGTCTGCACCGGCGACTTCCCGCGGTTCCGCCACAGCCGCCCGCTGCTGCTCGCGGGTCCACTGCTGACCGCGGGTCTGTCCGCGCTGGCGGGTGACGCGCTGGTCGGGGTGGTGTGCCCGCTGGCGGAGCAGGAACAGCAGTCGTACGAGAAGTTCGAGCACTTGGAGCAGAAGATCAAGGTTGCGTGGGCGACGCCGTACCAGCCTGGTCTGACCGAGTTGGAGAACGCGGCCCGGTCGTTGGCCGCGGAGGGCGCGCAACTGCTGGTTCTCGACTGCATGGGGTACACGCAGGAGCATCGTCAAGCAGCCGCGACCGCGTCCGGGCTTCCCGTGGTGCTGTCTCGTTCTGTTGTCGCTCGACTTGCTGCGGAGCTGACATGACCGTCCCTACGAAGCCCCAGACCAAGCACCCGCGGGCGTTCGAGCCCGCGACGCTAGCGCTGCTGGTTGTCTGCGCGGCGGTCGGCGCGGTCATCGGTCTGCAGATCATCACCACGCTGGGCGTCACTCCGAACACCGCGCTGATCGGAGTCCTGGTCGCCGTCGCGCTCAGCCGGGTGCCACTCGCCGTACTGCGTCCGTTCCGGTCGGTGCACCGGCAGAACCTGGTCCAGTCGACGATCTCCACCGCGACCTTCGCGGCCGCGAACTCGTTGCTGCTGCCGATCGCGATCCCGGTCGTCCTCGGCCGGCCCGGGCTGGTCTGGCCGATGCTGATCGGCGCCGGACTGGCGATGCTGATCGACTTCGTGATGCTGTACTGGCTCTTCGACTCCAAGGTCTTCCCCGGATCAGGCGCCTGGCCGCCAGGGGTCGCCGCGGCCGAGGCGATCAAGGCCGGTGACGAAGGCGGCAAGCGGGCAGCGCTACTGGGCGCCGGTACGGCGGTCGGCCTGCTCGGGTCGTGGCTCGGCGTACCGATGTCGGCGTTCGGTGTCGCGTTCATCGGGAACGTCGTCGCGCTCACGATGTTCGGGGTCGGGCTGTTGGCACGGGGCTACAGCGCGGACCTGTTCGGTGTCGACATCGCGGCGCACTACATCCCGCACGGGCTGATGGTGGGCGCCGGTCTGGTGGCGTTGATCCAGGCCCTCGTGGTCGTCTTCCGCGGTCGCCGTACGCCGGAGCCGGCTGAGTCGACTGGGGAGCGTACGACGTACACCCGCGACGACTCCGCTGCCGGCCGCGGTCTCGGCCGGGGCTTCGTGCTGTACGTCGGGGCGGCGATCCTGCTCGCGATCACCGGCGGACTGATCGGCGACCTGGGGATCGGGGAGCTCGTGCTCTGGGTCCTGTACGCCGCGGTGTCGTGCATCATCGCGGAGTTCATCGTCGGACTGTCGGCGATGCACTCCGGCTGGTTCCCGTCGTTCGCGACCTCGCTGATCTTCCTCACCATCGGGATGTTGCTCGGCTTCCCGCCGATCGCGCTCGCCCTGCTGGTCGGGTTCATCGCGGCCGGTGGACCGGCGTTCGCGGATGCCGGGTACGACTTCAAGGCGGGCTGGCTGCTGCGTGGCCGGGGGAGCGACCCGGCGTTCGAGCTGGCGGGACGGCGGCAGCAGCTGTTCGCGGGCGTCATCGGGATGGCGGTCGCGGGCGTGGTCGTGGCGCTGACCTACCACGTGTACTTCGACCGCGACCTGTTCCCGCCGATCGTGCAGGTCTACGCCAAGACCATCCAGGCCGGCGCCGACCAAGGCCTGATCGGCAAGTTGCTGCTCTGGGCCGTGCCCGGCGCGATCATCCAGGCGGTCGGCGGCGCAAAACGCCAGATGGGCATCCTGCTCGCCACCGGCACGCTGATCGTCAATCCGATCGCCGGCTGGACCGTGCTGGCGGGGATCGTGCTGCGGGTCGCGTACCGCCGCTGGAAGGGCCCCGAGGCCGAGTCGCAGATGACCATCGCCGCGGCCGGCTTCATCGCGGGCGACGCGTTGTGGGGCTTCGGCAACAGCCTCGTGAAGACGAAATTCTGACTGGGAAATTCTGACTAGGAGATCCAGATATGGCATGGCGTGAAGTTCTCGACCTGTACGACATTCTCGACGACGCGGCTGCTTCCGGTACGGCGGTGGCCGGTTGGCTGCGGGCGCACGGTGTCGACGACGTCAGCGTGACGGAAGTGAAGGGCGACAAGGGCAGCACCGACTTCGTCCGGGCAGTCATCCCGGGCAGCCGGGGCCGGATCGCCGGCGGCGACGCACCGACGCTCGGGATCATCGGGCGGCTGGGTGGATTGGGAGCCCGGCCGGAGCGGATCGGGTTCGTCTCCGACGGCGACGGCGCGCTGGTCGCGCTCGCGGTGGCCGGCAAGCTGGGCACGATGCGGCAGCGTGGCGACCAGCTGCCGGGCGACGTGATCGTCGCGACGCATGTCTGCCCGGACGCGCCGACCCGTCCGCACGACCCGGTGCCGTTCATGGACTCGCCGGTCGACGTCGACGCGATGAACCGGCACGAGGTCGAGGACGCGATGGACGCGATCCTGTCGGTCGACACCACCAAGGGCAACCGGGTCGTCAACCACCAGGGGTTCGCGATCTCGCCGACGGTCAAGGAAGGCTGGATCCTGCGGGTCAGCGAGGACCTGCTCGACCTGGCGTCCCAGGTGTCCGGCCGGCTGCCCGTCGTCCTGCCGCTCACCATGCAGGACATCACGCCGTACGGGAACGACGTCTACCACATCAACTCGATCCTCCAGCCCTGTACGGCGACGTCCGCGCCCGTGGTCGGAGTCGCGATCACCACCGAGACCGCCGTACCGGGATGCGGCACCGGCGCCACCGACCTCACCAGCGTCGAGTCGGCTGCCCGCTTCTGCGTCGAAACCGCCAAGACGTACGGCGGCGGCACGGCGTCGTTCTACGACGAGGCCGACTTCACCCGCCTCACCGGGCGCTACGGCACCATGCACCACCTCCAGGGCATGGGCTGAGTCGTTCTACCGTGGGGGTGTCTGTTCTCGCTCGGGCCGTTCGTCGGTGGGGTGAAGACACTCTGGAGGAGGACCGTGAAGTACTTGCTGATGATCTGTGGCGACGAGTCGGCTGCCGCGCACGCCAATGACGGGTGCGGTGGCTGGACCGAGGAGATGGAGTCCCGTGGGGTCGTGGCCGGTGGGGCCGGGTTGCGGCCGCCGGACGAGGCGACCACGGTGCGGATGCGGGAGGGCGAGCTGCTGCTGACGGACGGGCCGTTCGCGGAGACGAAGGAGCAGATCGGCGGGTTCGTGCTGATCGACTGCGCGGACCTGGACGAGGCGATCGAGATCGCGTCGAAGCACCCAGCGGCCGGCTACGGCACGATCGAGATCCGGCCGGTGTTCGAACCGCCGGTGCTGGAACCGCCGGTGTGACCTTCGAGGAGATCTACCGGCAGGAGTGGGGCCAGGTGGTCGCCACTCTCATCGGGCTCACCGGCAACTGGGAGCTGGCGGAGGAGTGCGCGCAAGAAGCGTTCGCCGCGGCGCTGGAGCGGTGGCCGAACGACGGCGTACCGGATCGGCCTGGTGCGTGGCTCACCACGACCGCACGCAACCGTGCGATCGACTGGCTGCGCCGCGAGGCAGTGGGTGCACAGAAGCTGCGGGAGGTGGCTGCGATGGCGCAGGACTCAGAGCCGCCGTACGACGTACCGGACGACCGGCTGCGGTTGATGTTCACCTGCTGCCATCCCGCACTGGCGATGGAGGCGCGGGTGGCGTTGACGCTGCGGACGCTAGCCGGTCTGAGTACGACGGAGATCGCGCGGGCGTTCCTGGTGCCGGAGACGACCATGTCGAAACGGCTGACTCGCGCGAAGCAGAAGATCCAGCACGCGGGCATCCCATACCGCGTCCCACCCGCACACCTCCTCCCGGAGCGGACACCCGCCGTACTGGCTGTCCTGTACCTCCTTTTCAACGAGGGGTACTCCGACGTTGTCCGGAGCAACCTCAGCGGTGAGGCGATCAGACTGGCCAGACTGCTCGTCCAACTCATGCCGGACGAACCGGAGGCGGCTGGACTGCTCGCACTGATGCTGCTGCACGATGCGCGCCGCGACACGCGCCTGGCACCGGACGGCGCTCTGGTCACACTGGACGAGCAGGACCGCACCCAGTGGGACAACACCCGGATCACCGAAGGCGTCGACCTTCTCGACTCCGCACTGCGCCGCGGCGAGCCCGGCCCGTACCAGGTCCAGGCCGCGATCGCGGCCTGCCACGCCACCGCCCGGACCGCAGCCGACACCGACTGGCCGCAGATCGCCGCCCTGTACGTTCAGCTCCCGCAGACTCCCGTAGTCGCCCTCAACCGCGCTGTCGCGATCGGCATGGCAGACGGCCCAGCCGTCGGCCTACGCCTGGTAGAAGAGCTAGCCGCCGGGCCGCTGCTCGGCTACCACCTCCTCCCCGCCACCCGAGCCGACTTCCTCCGCCGCCTGAACCGCCGCACCGAAGCCGCCACTGCCTACCGCGAGGCCCTGGCCCTGGCCACCACAGACGCCGAACGCAAGTACTTGGAGAGGCGGCTGGCCGAGGCGACCTGAGACGCTCTTTTCAAACGCCTCTCCCGCGTAATCTGGCAAGAGGGGAAGGGGGCGCAATGGTGGGGGAGACCGATTGGGCCGCGATCGGCGGTGAATTCAGCCGTCGCGAGCTGACAGCACTGACAACGACGCTCGAGAGCAACGGTGCGTTGCGGGAGGTCGTCGATCACGCGCTGGCAAGGGCCGGCAACAGTTCCGCAGAGTTCGAGCAGGCCTGGACGGCGGCCGGCCGGCAACCCGGAGCGACGCTCGTACTGGCCGCGTATCTCTACGCGCGTTGTCAGGCGGCGTGGGAGCGGACGGGCAACTACGACGGGATCCGGGCGACGATCGAAAGCGCCCGCACTGGATGGGACCTGTGCGACCGGCCGCTCGGCTGGGAGGACGAGGCCACCGACCTGTTCCTGCAGCACGCCGCGTCCCTGCCGGACTGCATGAACGCCGAGGGAGCGATCAACTGCTCCTGTCCGGTGGCGCTGGAGGTCCACGCCGCGGCTGTGTCGGAGGCCAACGCCGAGGTCCTTCGAGCGATCCGGGGCCTCGCGCAACCAGGTGCCGAGAGCTTCGTCAAGTTCCTCGCCGAGATCGTCGAGAAACACTTCGTGACGTACGACGCGATCGCCGCCGTCGCGCACGGCGTACTGGGCTGGATCCTCGAAGGGCCTGCCGCCGTCGATGAGCTCGAAGCGTGTATGACGCGGCTCGAGAGGGCGGAGTCCAGCCTGCTGCTGGCCGACGACGTCTACTCCTCGGAGCTGCGAGCGCACCGGTACGCGCTACAGAGGCTGACCGAGCACACGCCCGGTCCGAGCGTGCCGGAGCTGACGATCAGTGAAGCGCGCTTGGTCTACTGCTACCCGTTCGCCACCCCGGCGCGGATCAGCTGGGAGGTCCTCGGGAAGGCGCGCGTTCTGGCGGGCGCGCGACCGCAGCTCGTCGACAAGCTGCATCTCTCCGATATCTGGAACAGCGACATCTATCAGGGGCTGGTGGTGACGTTGCCGCCGATCAATGTCCGTACGACAGCCGGCATCGATCTGCGCCATACCGTCGAGCTCCGGCTGAGCAAGTTCGGCAACCACTACATCAGGATCGAGTACGACAACGACGGCGACGAGCTCGGACTGCACGAGATCTACCAAGGGCTGCGGCGGGCGTCGCACTCGATGGGTGACGAAGAGGTCACCTTGCTCGAGGGCGGTGGGACCGGATCGTGGCAGCGTCTGCACGAGTTCGCGGACGAGATCCACAAGGATCTGGCCGAGCAGGTCGACACTTTGCACCCGGGCGAGTGGCACGCGGACTTCGGCAACGACTTCAACGTCGTACTGGAGATCAGGCAGGCGCAGATCCGCGGCGCGGACGGTCACCGGCGCGCAGCGACCGGTCAGGACATCATCGACACGGCCGGGCAGCTGCTGCTGAATCCGGTCACCGGTTATGCGACGGCGCTCGAGGAATGGGCCCGCCGGCCGATGCCGCAGAAGGTGCGGAACCTGATCGGGGAGGCGGGGTACGACACCGACCTCGTCGCCAGGACCGACAACACCACGCTGGTCGTGCTTCCGGGCAGCCCGAGCTGGGTCTACCTCGGCCAGGAGGAGAAGGTCGAGTTCGTTGCCTCGCTTCCCCCGCTCCTGAAGCGGTGGCGCCACGAACTGCGAGCGACGAAGGACGCGCTGGCCGCGTCGTTGACGCCCGGACGCATGGAGGAGACCAAGCGCGGGCAGGTGGAGGCCGACCGGTTGAAACTGGCTCGCCACGTGGCCGACGTCCGCTACTGCCTCGATCAGCTGCACAGCAACGCGCTGTGCCGGCCGGCGGTACACCGTCGTCTGGTCGACAGGTTGTACGACGCGGCCGGTCTGCTCCGGTACGAGGACGAACTCGAGGCGGAGATCCGTGAGGTCGAGGCACTCTACGCACTGGTCGCCGCGCATGTGAGCGTTGTCGAGGAGCAGAAGGCGCGGGCGGACGAGGAAGCGACCAGCAAGTACCAGCGGAGTATCCAGGTGATTCTGGGGTTGCTGGCGGCGCTGTCGCTGGTCGGCCTGTTCGAGGCGATCAACCAGTTCGCCAAGGCGTCCGCCGTGGAACGCGTGCCAGTGGTGGTCGGCTCGCTCGAGCTCGGATTCGTCCTGCTGGCCGCGGCCGCGATTGCAACGGCGTTCGCGCTGCTGGGACGCCCTGGAGGCAGACACAGTGGCCATTCCTGACCTGGAGTACGTCGACTCCTGGCTGCTGGCGCCGGTGCAGCTCGAGCGGCTGTACGACGAGGTGCTCAACCCGAGCTTTCCCGTTGACGAGCTGATGCCGCGTGACCGGCTGTTGCCGCGGCTGGCCAAGGAGGACAGCGGAGTCTGCTGCCGCGTCGCGGTCGATCCGGCCGGACGGGTCGTGGCCGCGATCATCGCGGACACCTACCCAGCGGCCCGTGTCCTGCTGCTGTCCTACCTGGCCGTCCTGTCGGGGCTGCGTGATCGCGGCGTCGGCACCGGGCTCGCCAATGACGCCGTACCGCGCTGGATCGCGAGGTACCAACCTGCGCTGGCCGTCGCGGAGGTCGAGGACCCACGCCGCCACGTCGCCAGCGACTCCGCCGGGTACGGCGACGCGGACTTGAGGATGCGGTTGTACGACGGGCTCGGCGGACTGATCCTGCCGGTCCCGTACGTGCAGCCGGCCCTGTCCGCAGGAGCTGAGCGCGTCCGCAACCTGCTGCTGATGGTGTTCCATGCCGCCCCGGAGGTCTGTCCCGATCAGCTGCTCGACCCCGGGCTGCTGGTGCGGTTCCTGACCGACTACTTCACGGCCTGCGAAGGCAGGACACCCGTCGACGCCGAGTTCACCGCCCTGCTCGACGCCTGCAACCGCCCGGGCGGCATCCCCCTGGTGAAACCGTCCGAATATCTGTCGGACTGAGTGTCTGTCCCGGCAGAACCCGTTCGTCGGTGGGGTATGACGGACATTAGGAATGCTGTGGCGGGGGAGAGGGCCGAGCTGGCTGAGGTGCTGGCCGGGCTTCAACCGGAGGAGTGGGACAAGCCGACGTTGTGTGGCGGGTGGCGAGTGCGGGAGTTGGTCGCGCACATCACCATGCCGTACCGGATCTCTTTGCCGCGGTTCCTGGCCGGGATGATCCGGTCCGGCGGCAACTTCAACCGGTACGCCGACCGCCAGGCGCGGCAGGACGCGGCGGAGCTGACGTCTGCGCAGCTGGTCGAGTGTCTGCGCCAGAACATCAACCACCCGTGGAAACCGCCCGGTGGCGGCTTTGAGGGCGCCCTGTCGCACGACGTGATCCACGGCCTCGATGTGACCATTGCACTGGGCATCGATCGTCCGGTGCCGCCCGAGCGGCTGCGCATCGTCTTCGGTGCGATGAGGCCACGCCACGCCAAGTACTTCGGCGTCGACCTGGCCGGTGTACAACTGCAGGCAACCGACCTCACCTGGACGTACGGCACCGGCACCCCTCTCACCGGCATGGCACAGGACCTCCTGCTGGTCCTCAGCGGCCGTAGCCTCCCACCGAACCACCTGTCCGGTCGCGACGCCGACCGCTTCACCGCTGGAGTGACCCGATGATCATCTGTCTCCCGATCGAGGACCGGCCGCGCTCGTACGCCTTCTACCAGGAGGCGCTCGGCCTGACACCGGTCGGCGAGCTGGCCGACGACGGCATCCCCGAACCGCTGCAGTTCCAGCTGGCCGACGACGTACGGATGATGCTGATCCCGACCGAAGGCTTCGGCTGGGTGCTGGGTGATCAGCCGGCCGCACCCCATGGCCAGAGCGAGTGCATCCTCAACGTGCACGTCGACAGCGAAGCGGCGGCCGATGCACTGGCTGCCAGGGCGGTCGCCGCCGGCGCGGTGCAGGTCACGGCACCGACTCGCAAGCCGTGGACCTACATGGCCACGTTCACCGACCCCGACGGACACCTGTGGATGGTCACGGCTCCCTGAGTTCGAGGGCGTAGTCGCCGTGGGTGGCAGTCCGGACCACTACCCGGTCGGAATCGATGGTCAGATTCGTGATCGGGCCGTCGACGTACAGCCCGGCGATCCGGGTGCCTGCCGCCGGATCCCACACCGCGACGTTGCCGCCGGTCGATCCCGTGACCAGCACGGTCCGCGTGTTGAGCGATCCGATCGCCACGCACTGGACCGCTGAGGCGCGGTCCGCCGCGTTCTCGATCCGCTTCCCGTCCGCGATCGTGTACACCCGTGCCTTTCCGCCGCACGCGACGGCGACGATCGCGCCGTATCCAGGAAGGTTGCCCAAGGCCACAGAGGTCGCCTGCTCCAGGTTCGGCTTGACGTACAGCAGGTCCCAACCCTGTTCGAGCACGTACGACGGCAGCTCCACGAACGGACCGGCGATCGCGCGGGGACGCTCGCCTTCCCGACGGGCGGGGGACAAGGTTCGCGCGTCCCAGACCCAGACGGCGCCGTCGACCGATCCCGTCGCGATGACCGGCACGCCGTCCACCTCACCGGCCGCCGCGGCCGACTGCGGCCAGCCCTCCGGCCGGTCCAGATCGAGTGCCCGACGGCGAGACCCGTCCCGCGGCGGCTCGTTACCGAGCTCCTCCGGGACCGTTGTCGGCACGAACCGGTCGTAGCGCCACTGCTCCGTGGTGGTACTGCGAAGCCGCGAGAGCGTGACGCCGTCGCGGTTCGCGTCGTACTCGAGTTGCTGCAACTGCACCAAGGCGGTGTCGTCGTAGTCGGGCGCCGCGGCAACGATCGGATGTCCGCCGACCACGCCGATCGCGATGGCCCTGGAGCGCTCGTCGTACGGCGACTCCTC
Organism: Kribbella soli; assembly: GCF_004331345.1. Classification (GTDB taxonomy): domain Bacteria; phylum Actinomycetota; class Actinomycetes; order Propionibacteriales; family Kribbellaceae; genus Kribbella; species Kribbella soli. The sequence continues at coordinate 116,373 of NZ_SJJZ01000005.1, forward strand.
GACGTGCGTGTGTCCGTCGGTGAACCAGAACAGACGTCTCCCGATCCCCGCGGCGACCACGAACGGCGCGCCGATCCGGGCACCGGCCATGACGTCGAGCAGACTGCCGCTGTCGAACTGGACCGGATCGGTCCGCCACCCCTCGCGGCCGTCGGCGGGGTTGATCAGCAGAATGCGATGGGCGCGGTCCGGGTCGGGCTCGTCCTGCACGGCCAGGAGTACCAACGCGCCGTCGTCCTCGATCCCGAAGCCACGAACGTCGAGGGCCTCGAGCGCGGGCGGAAGGTCGAAAGGCCGCAATGTCACGGCGTCGACCAGCCTCAGCGTGCGGTCGAAGTCGACGCCGGCGATGACCAGCTGCCCGTCGACCCGGCCGACTCCGATGGCGTGACCGAGGCCGACGTCCGCTGCGGCGATCAGCTCCCTGGTCCGGGCGTCCCACACCTCGAGGATCCGGTCGTACCCGGCCGAGGTGACCACGACCGGGCGGCCATCGATGACGGACATCGCGACAGCGGTCGCCCGGTGCTGGAGCCCGATCATCGACATGACATCCGGTACGCCGGTCCGCGGGTCCCACAGCTCGATCCGCCTGTCGACCGCGATCGCGACCACGGGGAGGTCGTCGACGTGGCCGAAGCCAAGACCACGGACCTTGCCGGTCGTGCTGTAGGTCGACTCGAGATCTGCTCTCCAATCGAGGCTGCCCTCGACCATCCGCAGCCACGGTACGGTCGTGAGCCGGCCGACCGCATCGCCCAGCCCGGTCATCGACGCGCCGGCGTACTCCTTCAACCTGGCGTGCAACTGCCCCGGGAGCTGGGTGGGGTCGCGAGTGAGAGCGGTCCGGCTCCGGCGGAGGGTCCGTTCCATCACGTCGACGGGCTGGAACGTGGTCATCCACCGGACCGTCGCGTCGACGTCGTCGCGGGACGCATCCTGTTCCATCACGAGCTTGGCCGCGGTGATGACCGCGTCGGTCTGGTCGACGCCCAGCAGGTCGACCGCGCGGGTCAGCCAGCCGGCATCGGTCACCAGGTCGACGACGGCCGCGGAAGCTGGTGCGATCCGGTCCGCGTCGGCCACCAGATGCTCGGCGAGGTAGCGAACCGCGTAGAAGTTCGCGTCCGCCCAACCGTCCGTGGCCGACCGCTGCCGCGCGGCCAGCGCTCGCGCGATCCGTCGGTGGCCGGCGGCGTACGACGGCTGCGCGTGGAAGTGCTCCACGAACGTCTGGTGGGCCAGCCGGTAGGTGCTCTGCCCGTGCTCCCCGTCGAGCATGACGTACGGCGCCGCCGCGACCAGCAGGTTGTCGAGATCGGCCTCGCCGGGCCGGCCGTCCGTGAACGCGCCGGCCGCCGTCGCCCAGATGCCGTCGGCGCGCGGTAGCCCCCGGCCACGGGCATGGCCAAGAGCCTCGAGCAGCGGACGGAAGTTGCGGTTGGCAACCGTCAGCCGGTCCACAGCGGTCGCGAACAGGCCGCGGTTGTCCTGCTCCAGCAACTCTGCGAGCTCGGGCTGGGCCTCGGCGGTCAGCAACTCGGGCCGGACGAGGATCTCGTGGACGGCCAGCCGGGCGTAGAGGAAGTGCCGGTTGTGCGCGCCGACGCTGCGTGCGGCCGCGGCCGCGGTGCTGGGGTCGATCGGCAGCGCCCTCAACCGATGGTCGACGTACCTCGTCACCGCTTCGGCATCGAGGTCCACCGTCACGGTGGCGGTCGGTTCGAGCTCGTCGAGCAGGTTGGTGTCGACCGGCTGCAGGCGGTCGAGTCCTTCGTTGGTCGAACGGCGAGTGCCGACGACTACCCGGCAGCCGGGAGCCTCGGACAGTTGTCGCAGTACGGCGGCCACCGCGAGCGGATCCTGGGCCTCGTCCAGCGCGTCGACCATGACCGTGCTGTCCTCGACCACCGTCCGCAGGCCTTCGAGCGTGGAGGACACATCCGGCTCGCCTTGGAGGTCGGCCGCCAGCCGGTTGATCATCTCGGTGGTCGTCAGACCGGTGAGCAGGACCGCGGCATTGAAGACGTCGTCCGGCGGCTGCTCCGGCGCGGCCAGTCGCTGGACCCGGTCGGTGCGGATCAGCAGCTCGCGCAGTGACGGGTTGGTGTGTACGACGAGGTTGCCCAGGACGGCGGACTTGCCCGAGCCGGCCGGCCCGGTGACGGCGAGCAGTCCGGAGTCGGTCGTGCGCAGCCACTCGGTGATCTCCCGATGCTCCCGGCTGCGCCCCTCGAAGTACCAGGTCGGCTCGCCGAGCTCCGCCCCCTGCGCCTTGGGCACGAAGAACCTGCGCTGGTCCTTCGGCAGACCGGCAAGGAACGCCTCCAGTTCGAGATAGACGTCCTGGGTGGCGGTGACGCCCGCACCGAGCGGCCGCGCCGGCGGGGTCAGCGGCCGGGCCTGGCCGAGCCCGATCGGGATCGCGAAGCCGAACGCCAACTGGTCCTCCAGGCGGCCGACCAGGTCGGCCACCCGGATCACCTCGTCGTTGGCCGTGAAGGACTTCAACACCAGGTCCAGAGCCTTCGGCACCGCGTTGAGGAAGCCCGATCCGGTGCCGCCACCACCGAGCAGCGCGAAGCGTTGCGGCGGATTCGTCGTGGACAAGACCTTCGCCGCGAGCAGTTGGACGAACCGCTCGGCGCCGCAGGCCTCGATGACGACCAACGTCCACGCCCCGTGGTCATCGCTCCGGCCGGCCCATTCGTCCGCCAAGTGATTCGCCAGTTCCTGCGCGTGGTGGCCGGTGCCCTTCTTGTGCTGGGCGCTGTTGTACGACGCAAGCCAGGCATCCTCCGTGTCCGACTCACCATGACCTACCCAGACCAGGACCGAACTCCGCGGCCCGTCCCGATCGGCCCAGGCACCCAGCTCCTGCTGTACCCAGGCGGCGTCCGGCAGGCCGTCGGTCCAGGGATGCACAACTCCGCCGTACGGCGTGAGCAGGTCGGCGATCGCCTTGGCGTCGTCCTCGGCCGGGATCGACGCGAACGGCCGTCGTACCTCGGTGCTGTAGGCAGCGATCGGGATGGGATAGATGGTGAAAGCCGGCTCGCTCATTGGCCCGCCTCCTCGGGTGGGACCGCCAGTACCTGTTCTGTGACGGCTGATGCGCCGCCGCCTTTCACCTCAACCCGGTAGACGCCTGGCTCCCCGAGGACGACCGATGCGGTCAGCACTCCGTCGCGAAGCTGCAACGGAGGCACCGCGACCTGCCAACGGCTGAAGACGTCGACGACCCGGCACGTCGTACCGGTCGCGTCCGCGCCGGTCACTGTGATCGTGAGCGGTTCGGTTACGGAGACGACGTCGGGTACGTCGATGCCGATCTCGCCGGGGCCGAGCGGGGGACCGGCGGTGTCGTTGGTCAGGACGTCGCGCACATGCGAGATGGCTTCCTCGGTCGCGGCAACGGCGCCGTGGGACTGCGGGAGCGTGCCGGGGGGCAGACCGAACCCGGCCGCCGACCGGCGGAACACTGTGCCGTCGCCGCGCAGATCCAGCCGCTCCCTGATCACCCCGGCCGGATCGGTGATGCACGTGTGCATGAGCGGTGTCAGTACGCCGTCGCGCATCGACAGACTCTGCATCGTCGGCTGTTCGACGCCGATGAGCAGCCGCAGACTGCCGGCCCCGCCTTGCATGAGTTTGTCGTGCCGCAGAAGGGATTCGTCGGCAAGTTCCCGGTCGCCGTCGAGGTTCGCGATGTCGCTGGGCTCGAGCCGCCGGGCGGTCGCACCCTCGTCGACGCACCGGTAGAAGGGCAGCAGGTCGTACAGCCCCGGCATGTGCTGGACCAGTTTGCGCAGCCGCTTGCGGGGGATCGGTAGGCCATCTCCCGAGCTCAGGATGTACGCCGACTTGACCGAGCCGTAGTACGGCGTGCCGAGCGTGATCGTCGTACGGACGTCCGACGCTCCGCCGAGCACCTGCAGGTAGTACCGGGCGACCAGGCCGCCCATCGAGTGCGCGACCAGGACGACCTTCGCGTCGGCACTGCCCGAAGGATGCGCGCGCCACTGGGACAGGTGCCGGTCGACCAGTCGCTCGAGTTCATGCGCGTTGTGTTCCACGGACAGCCGCCAGTCGTACGGGAACTCGCACAACGCATCCGGATGTGCGAGCACCCGTCCTATCCCGGTCAGCAGCTTTGTGTACGGCTCGAAGCCCTTCAGCACCGGCGCGAACGCCGGGAAGCGCAACAGACCGGAGGCACGGACACGGCCGGTCCGGCCGGCCCGTTCGTCCTCCGTGACGGCCAAACGTTTGAGCGCTCTTCCCGTCGTCCACGCGCTGACCCACCAACTCGCGTCGTCGAGGCCCCACAAGACATCGCCTGACTCGACGTCGACCAGCGAACTCCCCATGATTCCCGGGATCACGATGACGGCATCCCGGGACACGGCCCCCACTGCGTCCATCCGAACCCACCCCCGGATTCAGTTTCGATCCGGGTCGGGCGATTTACCAGACCGTGGCCGGGTGGCGAAGCTTGGCCGGCCGGAGGGCCTTCTTGGTGGCTGATTGACGGCGGAACAGGCGGCCGCCGTACCGGAGCCACTCGACCTGTCCGTCGCTACCGCGAACGAAGTTGGCACGGACGTGCGTCGGCGTGCCGTCCGGGTTCTGCGCGAGCACGTAATCCTTGCGGTAGAAGGCGAATCGGAACAGAGCCTGCCCGCCCATACCGGCGACCAGCTCGCCGCTGTCGGCAGTGAGGTCGAGACCGAGCTCCTCCGGCTTACCGTCGAGACCGATCTGCTGGGAGACGTAGGTGCCCTCGTAGGCGGCCAGCCGGCTCGGCGGCAGCTCCTGCGGTACGGCGCGCAGGTTGCTGACGCCGGCGAACTCCTGCAGCGCCCAGTCGTCCGCGAACAGCTCTGCCACCAGAGACGGCCCGCTCTCGGAGTTGGTGAGCAAAGTGATGGCGAAGTCCCGCTGCGGTACGAACAGGAAGCCGGAGTGCTGACCTGACCAGTCCCCGCCGTGCTGCACCACCGTCGGACCCTGAGCGGTCGGCCGGAGCATCCAGCTGACACCCACCCCGTTCAGCTCGACGAACAGCGTGCCGCCCGGACCCGGATGCGACTGCATAGCAAGCCTGCTGCGATCGCTGAGCAGCTTGGGGAGGTCCCGGTGCCCGAGGTGGTAGCGCGCGTACCGGAGCTGGTCGCGTGCGCTAGAGATCAGGCCGCCGATCGAGTGCAGCGCCCGCGGCATCGCGTCGAACGACGGCTCGACGACCGGCTTTCCGTCGACGATGTTGTGCGACGCGGCGACGCTGAAACCGTCGAGCTCACTGTGGAAGAACCGGCTGTGCACGAGTCCGAGCGGATCGACGACCAACTCGCGGGCGGCGGTCTCGTACGGCTTCCCGGTCACCACCTCGATGATCCGCCCGGCCACGCCGATCGCCGCGTTGTTGTACGAGAACACCTTCCCGAGCGGCGTGAGCTGCGGGACCTTCGTCATACCGGCGACGTACTGCGCGAGCGCGCCGTCGCCCTGGCCTGTGTCCTCGAAGTAGTCGCCCTGCCAGCCGGCCGAGTGGTTCAGCAGTTGCCGGACGGTGACTCGGGCCGCGACCGATGGGTCCTGCGTCGCGAAGTCCGGCAGGTAGGCGCGGACCGGTCGGTCCAGGCTGATCCGGCCGCGCTCGACGAGTCGCATGATCGCGGTCGCGGTGAACGTCTTGGAGGTCGAGCCGATCCGGAACACGGTGTCGCCGGACACCGGTTCGCCGGTGTCCACGTTGGTGACCCCGAAGCCGCGGACGTACTCCCGGCCGCGGTGCCAGACGCCGAGACCGGCCCCCGGGATCGCGTACTTCGCCATCCCGGCCTCGATCTTCTCGGCCAGCCGCCCGATCGCGGCCGGTTCGCGCAGACCGGTGGCCGAGGCGGGCAGGGTGGACAATGCGGCGACCGGTACGGCAGCGGCCGCGGACTTGAGCACGGTACGACGGGTGAGCGACACGTCAACGTCTCCTCGGGCGAGTGGGAATGCTTCCGATTCCGCTATTATTACCAACATTGGTATCAATGGGTACCCTGAAAGATCCCTGATGGAGAGCCGATGGAGGAGTCGCCGACCCCGGTGCTGGACGTTCTGCTGCACCCGATCCGCTGGCGCATCGTGCAGCGCGTGCTGGGCCGCGAGGTGACCACCACGGACCTGAAACGCGACCTGCCCGACGTCCCCGCCACGACGCTCTACCGGCACGTCGCCGCGCTGATCGACGCGGGTTACCTGACGGTGGTCCGCGAGCGGAAGATCCGCGGTACGACGGAGCGCACGCTCAGCCTGGACCAGACCAAGGTCGGCCGGATCGACGAGCGCGAGGCGCGGGCGATGACACCGGACCAGCACCGGCAGGCGTTCCTGATGATGCTGACCCGGCTGGCCGCCGACTTCGACCGTGTGGTCGAGAGCGGCGACCTGTACCCGCGGATCCATCAGCTGGGCTACTCACAGCTCGCCCTGTACCTCAGCTCGGACGACATGGCCGCGTTCCGGTCAGGCTTCGCAGAGCTGATCGAGCCGTACTTGGCCGAGTCCCCGGGCAAGGACCGCGTGGTCCTGTCGATGTTCTCGTTGCCCGACAGCTGAGCGAGGTTCGTGCTTCCCGGGAGAGGGACGGCCCCCGGGAAGCACGAGTCAGTGGCGTCGGAGCAGGAGCTGCGCGACGTCGAGGTAGCCGGAGGCGAAGCCGGCTTCGCTGTAGGCCAGGTAGTACTCCCACGCCCGCCGGAACGACTCGTCGAAGCCCTCCGCCCGGACGACGTGCCAGTTGGCGACGAACCGTCGTCGCCACCGGCGGAGCGTCTCGGCGTAGTCCGCACCGAACCTGTGGTCGTCGTCGACCGCCAACGTGGTGTACTGCGCCACGGTCTCGTCGATCGCGGTGCGGGACGGGATCAGACCTCCCGGGAAGATGTACTTCTGGATCCAGCTGTACGAGTTCCGGGTGGCGAGCATCCGGTCGTGGTCCATCAGAATCGCCTGTAGTGCAACCGTTCCGCCCGGCGCGAGCAGCTGGTCCAGGGCTCGGAAGTACTCCGGCCAGTACTCCTCGCCGACCGCCTCGATCATCTCCACGCTGACGACGGCGTCGTACGAGCCGGTCACCATGCGGTAGTCCTGCAGCCGCAGGTCGATCCGGTCGACCAGACCGGCATCAGCAGCGCGTTTCTGCGCCAACTGCAGCTGCTCGGTCGACAACGTGATGCCCGTGACCCGGGCGCCCCGACGAGCAGCGGCAATCGCCAGCGTCCCCCAGCCGATTCCGACTTCGAGCACTCGGCTGCCCGGACCCACGGCCGCCAGGTCCAGGATGCGTTCGACCTTCCTGGACTGAGCCTCCTCGAGCTCCTGTGCGGCCAGCGGTACGTCGTGGTCGAACAGAGCGGAGCTGTACGTCAGGCCAGAGTCCAGGAACGCGCCGAACAGCGCGTTGCTGAGGTCGTAGTGCGCGCGGATGTTCTCCCGGGCGCCTGTCGGTGTGTTGCGCCGGAGACGCGGGATGCGCCGGTCGGCCACCCGCCGGAAGCGCAGGAGGTACTGCGGCACGAGCTGCGCGACACGTGCCGCGAACGGCATCAGCAGGTCGCCCAGGTCGGTGCCGTCGCCAGCAACCCAGTCCCCGGCCATGTACGCCTCGCCGAGACCGATCTTGGGGTTGTGGGCGAGCCGTTCGAACAGGGAGTCCGGCCGGACGATCCGCAGCACCGGTGCGTCCGGCCCTCCGCCACCGCGGACGGTGCCGTCCGGGTAGACCGCTCGTACGGGGACCTGGTCGAGAATCCTGTCGACGATCAGCCGGGTGATCCGGGCGCGGACGCACAACGGGCGCAGGACAGGGTGTCGCAGGCAGAGTGGTTGGGCGATGGTCAGACTGCTCATCGAAGTCCTTTCTGGAGCCGGTGCACCGGGCGTTGCACGACAGGCAGGCGGCGCGCCCACAGCCACACCCCGTTCAGCCGGATCAGCAGGGACACCCGCTGCGGCATCAGTGGCATCCGTACGGCGGCCGCAAGGGTCGCCCGGCGCGTTGCAGGGCGCGGTATGCCGTCGAAGCTCGCTCCGAAGACCGTCTGGCCGTGGTGCGACAGGCTCACCTGGACCCGGATCCGGTCGTGGTCGAGCTCGAAGCTCAGGCGGTACTGGCCGGAGACGTCGTTGAACGGCGAGACGTAGAGCTCCTTCGGGGCCTCGGCAACGCCGCTCGCATCCGGGCGGAGCAGGTAGGCGTGCCGTTCGCCGTACGTGTTGTGCACCTCTGCGACGACGTACGGACTGTCGATGCACCAGAAGACGGTCAGTGGGTCGAAGACGTGGCCCAAGGTGCGGGCGTTGGCCAGCATGAGGACGCGGCCGTCGTACGTGATGCCTTCGCTGGCGAGGTAGCGACGCAGATCGGCCTTGATCGTCGGGCCGTGGCCACCGAGATGGTCGCGGGCGTCGAAGCGCGCCAGCGGGCGCAGGTACCAGGGCTGGCGCGGTACGTCGTCGAGGTCGACCAGCCATTGGTGCACCCGGTACCGGAACGCGTGACGGATCGGAATCCGCCGCCCGTGCCGGACGAAGCCGGTGACGATCGCCGGCAGTGTGGGGAGCACACCGGCGACCGTCACCAGCGGACCCCGAAGGACTCGGCCGCGGCGACGCCGGCGCGACAACCGTCCTCGTGGAATCCCCAGCCGTGATACGCCCCTGCAAACGCGATCCGGCCGGTATTGAGGGCTGTCAGCCTGCTCTGCGCGGCGACTGCCTTCGGGGTGTACACGGGGTGCTGGTAGTCGATCCGCTCGATCACCTTCGCGGGATCGACCGTCGTGGCACCGTTCAGCGTGACCAGATAGGTCTCGTCGGTCTCCAGGCCCTGCAACCTGTTCATCCAGTACGTCGTCAGCGGCGCGCCGGAGCCAATGATGTAGTTCCAGGACGACCGGGCGTTCTTGGTTGCTGGAAGCAACGAGGTGTCGGTGTGCAGCACCGCCGTGTTGCGGCTGTACTCGAACGGGCCGAGCGCTGTCTTCTCCGCGGGCGATGCGTCCGCGAGCAGGTCGAGCGCCTGGTCGGCGTGGGTCGCCAGAACCACCCGGTCGAAGTCCGATACAGAGCCGTCGGGGCCGTCGGCAACGGTCACCGTGACGCCGTCCGGGTGCCGCTGGACCGCTCGGACGGGACGGTGCGTGCGAACCGTGCCGACCCGGTCGGAGAGCGCATCGACGTACTGCCGGGAGCCGCCGGTGACGGTCAGCCATTGCGGTGAGCCGCTGACGGAGAGCATGCCGTGGTGGTCGAGGAACCGGAACAGGTAGCGCGCCGGGTAGGTCAGCGCCGAGCTGCCGCCGCAGGACCAGACACAGGACACCACGGGTACGGCGTACTGGCGGACGAAGGCCGGGCTGAAGCGCTCGGCCTCGAGGAACTCGTCGAGCGTTGTGAGGTCGTCGTCGCCGGTCCGGGCCAGGTAGCCGGCGGCTCGGCGGTGGAAGCGGCGGATCTCGCCGAGCAACCGGAGGAAGCGCGGGTCCACGACCCGGCGGCGCTGTGCGAAGACCCCGGCCGCCCCGCGCCCGCCGGCGAACTCCAGGCCGCTCGCCGGGTCGCTGATGCTCATGCTCATCTCGGTCGGCCGGGTCCGGACACTCAGCTCGGCGAACAGTTTGCGGAGCAGGGGATACGTCCGTGTGTTGTGGACGATGAAACCGGTGTCGATCGCGAGCCGGCGTCCGGCCGGGTCGGTGACGTCATGGGTGTGGGCGTGTCCGCCGAGCCGCGGCTCGGCCTCGAACAGCGTGACGTCGTAGCGGCGGGCGAGCAGGTAGGCGGCGGTCAGGCCGGACACGCCGGCGCCGATCACAGCGACGGACTCGGTCATAACGAGGCTCCAGGCTGTCTGTCTAAGGTTTGTCTAGAGATTAGGCAGATGCCTAGCTCTTGTCAAAGGTCTGTCTAAAGTTTGTATACTGTGTGATCGTGGAGACTTCGGTGCCGGGCGGACTTCGGATCGGTGCGCTGAGCAAGCGCGCGGGGGTCAGCGAACACGTCCTGCGCGCGTGGGAGTCGCGCTACGGCCTCCTGTCGCCGACGCGCTCGTCCGGTGGCTTCCGGCTGTACTCCGACACCGACGTCCGCCGGGTCCAGCGAATGCGCGCGTACCTCGCCGAGGGCCTGTCCGCCGCTGAGGCGGCTCGCGCTGTGCTGGCCGAGCCGGCAGCGGCCGCGCCTCCGGACCCGGTCGTCGTACGGATGGCCGAGGCCAACGGCGCCGCGAGCCTGCGAGCCGCGCTGGACCTGCTCGACGAGCGTGCCGCGCACGTCGTACTGGACCAGCTGTTCGGTGCGCTGACCATCGAGGCCGTGATCCGCGACGTGCTGATGCCGTACCTGTACGAGCTGGGGGACCGGTGGAGCCGCGGTGAGGTGACCGTCGGCCAAGAGCACTTCGCGAGCAACGTGATCCGGTCTCGCCTCGCCGCGCTGTCGCCGGGCTGGGGCGGCGGCCGCGGACCACAGGTCCTGCTGGCCTGTCCGCCCGGTGAGCTGCACGACATCGCCCTGCTGTCGTTCGGCCTGGTACTTCGACGCTCGGGCTGGCGCGTGATCTTCCTTGGCGCCGACTCGCCGACCAGCGACATCCAGCGCACGGCTGACGCGCTCGGAGCCGACCTGGTGATGCTGGCCGCTTCCGACGCGTCCCGCTTCGACGCGATCCGCCCGGAGCTCGTCCGGATCGCGCAGGGCCGACCGGTCGCGCTGGCCGGTCCCGGTGCTTCCGCCGAGCTGGCAGCCGCCGTCGGGGCGCAGTACGTCGACGACGACCCGGTCACCGCCGCAGAGCGATTGGAGGAGCGTCGATGACTCGAGTCCTGGTCACCGGAGCGACCGGCTACATCGGCGGGCGGCTGGTCCCCGAGTTACTGGCGGCGGGGTACGACGTACGCGTGCTGGCCCGGCGTCCACAGCGACTCGACACCCGTCCCTGGCGGTCCCGGATCGAGGTCGTGGAAGGCGACGCGTCCGACCCCGCAGCGCTGGCGAAAGCACTGGACTGCATCGATGTCGCGTACTACCTGATCCACTCGATGGGCTCCGGCCGGCGGTTCGAGGTGCGGGACCGGCGGACCGCGCTCGCCTTCGGTGCGGCGTCCCGCGAGGCCGGCGTCGGACGGATCGTGTACCTCGGCGGCCTCTACCCGGACGGTGAGGAGTTGTCGCCGCACCTCGGTTCCCGGCGCGAGGTGGGAGAGATCCTGCTCGCCAGCGGCGTACCGACGACCGTGCTGCGAGCGGCCGTGATCATCGGCTCCGGCTCGGCATCGTTCGAGATGCTCCGCTACCTGACGGAGCGGCTGCCGGTGATGGTCACACCGCGCTGGCTGGACACGCGGATCCAGCCGATCGCGGTCCGCGACGTACTGCGCTACCTGGTCGGTTCCGCGGGGATGCCGGCCGATGTGAACCGCGGGTTCGACATCGGCGGACCGGACGTGCTGACGTACCGCGCGATGATGCAGCGCTACGCAGCCGTGGCCGGCCTGCGTCCACGCCGGATCGTGACGGTCCCGCTGCTGACCCCCGGCCTCTCGAGTCACTGGGTCGGTCTGGTGACGCCGGTGCCGAGCGGCATCGCGCGACCGCTGGTCGACAGCCTGGTGCACGAGGTCGTCTGCAAGGAGCACGACATCGACCGGTACGTCGAGCCGCGGCCGGCCGGCGGGATCGGGTTCGAGCAGGCCGTCGAGCTCGCGCTGAAGAAGGTGCACGACCTGGACGTGAGTACGTCGTGGGCGTCCGCGTCGACGCCGGGCGCGCCGAGCGACCCGCTGCCGAGCGACCCGGACTGGTCAGGCGGCTCGCTGTACGTCGACGAGCGCGATTGCACCGTCGCCGCACGGCCGGAGTGCCTCTGGAAGGTGATCGAGGGTATCGGCGGTCGACGCGGCTGGTACTCGTGGCGACTCGGCTGGTGGACGCGCGGCCTGCTCGACCGTGTCGTCGGCGGACCAGGCCTGCGCCGTGGCCGGCTGCACCCCGACGTCTTGTCGGTCGGCGATCCGCTCGACTGGTGGCGGGTCGAGACCATCGACCGCGGCCGTCTGCTCCGGCTGCGCGCGGAGATGCGGCTGCCCGGCGAGGCGTGGCTCGAGCTGCGCGTAGGTACCGACGAGGACGGCCGCACGCAGTTCCGGCAGCGCGCGCTGTTCCATCCGCGCGGTCTGCCGGGGGAGTTGTACTGGGCGGCGATCCGCCCGTTCCACGACGTCGTCTTCGGCGGCATGCAGCGCAACATCGCCCACGCCGCCGAACGAGCGGAGGAGAACCGATGATCGTCATCGAACGTGAAGTGTCCGTCGCCGCCACCCCCGAGCACGTCTTCGACTACCTGGCGGACTTCCGCACCACCGAGGAGTGGGATCCCGGCACGATCCGGACCGTCCTGCTGCAGGGCGACGGCGGCGAGGGTACGACGTACCGCAACACGTCTCGCTTCAACGGCCGCGAGACCGAGCTCACGTACGTGGTCGAGGAGTACGCCCGGCCCAGCAAGATCGTCCTGCGGGGTGAGAACCGCGCGATCGTTGCCCGCGACACCATGACGTTCCGCAGCGAGGCCCACATCACCCGGGTCATCTACCGCGCCGAGTTCCAGCTCAAGGGCCTCGCCCGGCTCGCCGAACTGTTCCTCCGCAGGTCCTTCGAACGCCTCGGTGAAGAGGCAGAGGACGCCCTCCGCAACGCCCTGGGCAAGCTGGCCGCATGAGCCCCGCCCTGGACACCCTCCTGGACCGCCTGGTCGTCCCCGGCTACACACGTCTCGGCTACAGCCTCCGCAGCCGCAGTTGGTCGACGGACGATCCGGCACCCAACTGTCTGGCCGGCAAGACCACTGTCGTCACCGGAGCGCGCTCGGGCCTAGGAAAGGCAACCGCCGCGGGCCTCGCACGTCTGGGCGCCACGGTCAGACTCGTGGTCCGCGACGCGGACCGTGCCGCCTCGACGCTCGCCGACCTGCGCCGCGCACACCCCACTGCCGAGTTCGTCGTCGACGAGTGCGATGTCTCCGACCTGGACGCCGTACGCCGCTACGCCGCCGGACTGAGCGGCCCCGTCCACGCCCTGATCCACAACGCCGGCGTCATGCCACCACGCCGTACGCAATCCGCTCAAGGCCACGAACTGACGCTGGCCACCCACGTACTCGGCCCGCTCCTCCTGACCGACCTCCTGCGCGACCATCTGAACGATGGTCGGGTCGTCTTCGTGGCATCCGGCGGCATGTACACGCAGCGGCTCCCTGTCGACGACCCGGAGTTCCGCAACGGCACCTACCGGGGCGCAACGGCGTACGCCCGCAGCAAACGCATCCAGGTCGCGCTGACGCCGGTCCTGGCCGCCGAACTGGCCGCCACCTTCATCGCGACCATGCACCCCGGCTGGTCGCAAACCCCTGGGTTGACCGACTCTCTCCCGCTCTTCACCAACCTCACCCGCCCGCTCCTCCGCACGCCCGCCCAAGGCGCCGACACCACCGTCTGGCTGGCCGCGACCGACCGGACGCTGCCCACGGGCAGCTTCTGGCACGACCGACAGACCCGCCCCACCCATTACCTCCGCCACACCGAGGACTCAGAAGCCGACACGCAGCGCATCTGGGACTATTGCCGCACCGCGGCAGGCATCAGCTGAGTCGCCGGCGCAGATGAGCGTGCGCGATCGCCGGGGGAGTGGTCGCGTAGTTGTCCGCCGCGTCCAGCTCGGTGCCCGGCGGCACGATCTCGTCGATCCGGTCGAGCAGGTCCGAGGACAGCTCGATCCCGGCGCCGGACAGCAGGCTGTCGAGCTGCTCCTGGGTACGGGGGCCGATGATCACCGACGTCACCGCCGGATGCGCGCGGACGAACGCGGTCGCCAGGTGCGGCAACGTCATACCGGCCTCGGCGGCGAGGGCGGCGAGCTTCGCCGCTGCTTCCGCCTTCGCTTGACCGGTCGGGCTCGAGGGGTCGTAGCTGGACGGCCGCAGCGTCGCCCGGTGGCTCGTGGCCAGGCCGGCGCGTCCTGAGAGCCAGCCTCCGTTCAACGGGCTGAACGTGAGCACTCCCAGCCCGTGCCGCTGCACGACCGGGAAGACCGATGCCTCCGGTCGCCGGGTGAAGATCGAGTACATGCACTGCTCGGTCAGGTAGCGGTGCGTGCCGCGACGCTCGGCGGCCCACTGTGCCTCGACGATCGTCTCCGCCGGGAACATCGAGGAGCCGAAGGCCAGGATCTTCCCGGCCTGGACGAGATCCGACAACGCGGACAAGGTCTCGTCCTGATCGGTGTCGTGGTCGGGGCGGTGCAGCTGGTACAGGTCGAGGCGGTCGGTGCCGAGCCGGCGCAGGCTGTTCTCGACGGACCGCACGATCCAGCGCCGGGAGGCCCCGCGCTGGTTCGGGTCCGCGCCCATCGGCATGCCGAACTTGGTCGCCAGGATCACCTCGTCGCGCCGGGTCCTGATCGCCGTACCGACGATCTCCTCGGACTCGCCGCCGGAGTACACGTCGGCGGTGTCGATCAGGTTGATGCCCGCGTCCAGGGCGCTGCCGATGATACGTACGGCGTCCTCGTGGTCGGGGTTGCCCATGGCGCCGAACATCATCGCGCCGAGTGCGAACTCGCTGACGGACATGCCGGTCGCGCCGAGAATGCGTCGTTTCACTGCCGTACTCCGTTCCTCCTGTGGATACCTGCTCTCGATCAGACCAGCCGTCACGGCGGCAGCGTGAGCGCGATCCTGGCGCGGCCTTGCCCGATCCTGTCAACCTGGAGACGTGGATCTGCTCGACGAACTGCGGGCTCTCATCTGCCGGTACGACGCGGGTCGCCGCGAGGAGCACGCCCGGCAGCTGCTGCCGGGCGTCCGGATCAGCCGGTGCGACACGCCGACCGAGCCGACGCCCGGCGTGGCCGAACCGTCGGTGGCGATCGTTGCCTCCGGCCTCAAACGGACCCTGCTGAACGGCGTCCCGTACGAGTACGGCGCCGGGCAGTACCTGGTCGCCTCACTGGATCTGCCGGTGATCGGCCAGGCGGCGAAGGCGAGCCGCGACGAGCCGTTCACGGTCGTCAGCCTGCGGCTCGAGCCGGCCGAGATCGCGCCGCTGCTGCTGGAGACACCGGCGCGTCCGGCGCAGTACGGCGGCCTGGTCGTGAGCGATGCGAGCGACGAGTTGCTGGATCCCGTCGTACGGCTGATGCGGATCGCGGAGCGCCCCGACGACGTCCGCGTGCTGGTGCCGGGCATCCGCCGGGAGATCCTCTGGCGACTCCTCACCGGCGAGCAGGGGGCCCTGGTTCGTCAGATCGGCCTCGCCGACGGCATGCTGGCCAACATCGCCGAGGCGATCCGCTGGATCCGCCGCAACCCGAGCCAGCAGCTCCGCATCGCCGACCTGGCCGACCTGGCCGGCATGAGCCCGTCGACCTTCCACCGCCACTTCCGCGCGGCGACGTCGATGACCCCCATCCAGTTCCAGAAGCAGCTGCGCCTCCAGGAAGCCCGCATCCACCTCAGAACCCGCACCGCCTCCGCCGCCACCATCGCCCACGAACTCGGCTACGCCAGCCCCAGCCAGTTCACCCGCGACTACCAAAGAGCCTTCGGCACCACGCCCGGCGACGACAGAACCCCCTGAAAGCACGACGGGCGATCCAGGTCGACGGTTTCCGTCGACACAGATCGCCCAGATCGTCCGCGCCCCCGGCAGGATTCGAACCTGCGCACCCGCCTCCGGAGGGCGGTGCTCTATCCCCTGAGCTACGGGGGCTCAGGAACGTGCAGAACATTAGCAGGAAGTTCATCGATATCCCGAATTGGGGGCACGCCCGCGTGCTGCAAACCCGTACGTGCGCAAACCGGAGGGTCATCGTGTTCTCGTGCTAGCCGCCGTTGAAGGTGAGTAGTCATTGGCTACACACTCACAGCCTCTGGCAAGGCGGTCCCGGTCTCATGCACTGGGCTGCCGGGTTGACGCTTCATAGCCACCTGCCCGGCAGGCCGGGTCTTCTGGTCGGCTCCGCGTCCGTTCAACGTCTCCGCACCACTCGCGGCGACCACCAGCGCGACAAGGTTCCTCGCCGCGTTCTCGTCACGGTCCATGACCAGACCGCAGGACTCACACCTGTAAACGCGTTCGGACAAGAGGAGCTTGGCTTTCACCACTCCACACCCCGAACACGTCTTGCTCGACGGAAACCACCGGTCAGCCACGACCAGCCGCCCGCCGTTCCACTCGGTCTTGTACGCCAGTTGGCGTCGGATCTCGCCGAAACCCGCGTCCCCGATCCGGCGGGCCAGTCTGCGGTTCTTCAGCATCCCCGCGACGTTCAGGTCTTCCACAACAACGGTCCCGTACTCGTGGGCGACACGAGTTGTCAGCTTGTGCAAGGCGTCGGCTCGCTGGTATGCAATCCGATGATGGACTCGGTTGCGCTGAGCGTTGGCGCGCTTCCACCGGTTCGACGGCACCTGGCCGGTATGGCGATCCGGACCGACGCGGCGCGATACCCGACGCGACAGTTTGCCGAGCTTCCGCAGCGACGCGTCCAGGTACTTGGGGTTCGGTATCGGGGCTAGCGCTCTGCCCGGTTCGGCCAGGACCGCGAGGCTTTTGATGCCCAGGTCCACGCCGGCCACCGCGTCGGGGCGCTTCGGGGTCCGGGCGGGTGTGTGCTGTTCGACGGTGAACGATACGAACCAGCGGCCGCGTTCGAGCCGGATCGTCGCGGCCATGATCCGGACGGTGCCGTCGAGCAGTTCGGATGCCGGTGCCTCGTGCAGCCGTACCCGGCCGATCCGCGGAAGTACGGCGTACCGTTCCTCGCAGCGAATGCCGCCGGTGGTGAACCGGCACGACTTGACCGTCTTGCGCTTGGACTTGAATCGCGGGAACCCCATCACGCGGCCAGCCCGCTTGCCTGTGCGGGAGTCGCGCCAGTTCTTCAGCGCGGTGGCGAGCTGGTTCAGGCCGCTTGCAAACGTCTCCTTTGAATACTCCGCCCACCAGGGCGCGACCGTCACCTTGGCCTGGTTCCAGGTTTTGCGCAGCGAGTACATCGACCACGAGATCGCCGGTGTGAGCATCTCTGCGGGGATGCCGTAGGTGGCTTCGGCCGCCCGCTGGTCCAGCACCGCCTTAACCCGCCCCAGACCCCAGTTGAACGCCTTACGCGCCGCACCACAATGCCCATCCAGGTACCTCGCCTGACGGGGAGTCGGATTCAGCGCGTACTTGTACGCCCGCAGCGTCACGATGGGTCCCCCGACAAGGCGGAGACACCGCGCCACGCCCGATCAGCGGCAACGGTAGGGGCACTGGCGCTGGTAACCCGACGTCGGGCCTCACTGCACTGCGCGGCCGGGACCGCGAACTGGTTGCCGAGCAAGACGGCATCATCTGGCATCTGAACAGTCTCGTCGGCCCCACCGACACAATCAGACGACTACTTGACGACTCAACTGCAACAGTCAGTCAGCCCTCCTCCTACCCGTCGTGATGTCGCCGGGGATCTGTATCGGGATCGACAGCAAGACGTACCGGTTCCAGCGCTGACCCCGTCCATCGTCGTACGGGGGAGCCCTGAGCGGACCCTGGAACACCGCCTGAATGGGATCAGATAGGCCGTGGGCACCGTCATAGTGGACGTAAGCCCAACGGTGGAAAGGAAAACGGTACTCATCATGGCAAGCTCTCTGGTCCGCCCGTCGCACGGTCGCTGGATCGGCGGTGTCTGCGCCGGACTGGCTCGCCGGTTCGGTATCTCCGCCAACACGATGCGCCTGATCTTCGTGATCAGCTGCCTGCTGCCCGGCCCGCAGTTCCTGATCTACATCGCGCTCTGGATCCTGGTCCCGGAAGAGCGCTGACCCCGCCCGCCGGCCGTCGCGGCGCACCTGGCAACCTGACTCTCCATGAGAGCAGGCAGGTGGCGCCGGACGGTCGGTACGGCGGCGGCGCTGCTGCTCGCGGGCAGTGCGGTGGGTGGTTGCCAGGTCGGCCCCGCGCCGCCGGCGGCCGCCGATCTCCGGACCGGCGCACCGCCCTGGGACGCTCCCCGGGACGCGGTCTCGTACATCGACAAGGCCGGGTTCGAACGGCTCCCGCTCGACTTCTCCGGACCCTCGCCGTACACGCTGAACATCGCGGTCACGGTCGACGGCAAGCCGGTGCAGGTCCCGGCCGGGATCGGCATCGACAAGCTCCGCGCCGAGCAGGCCGCCATCCACACGCACACGACCGACGGTCAAGTCTGGGTCGAGGCCAAGACCGCCTCCGAACACCCCACCCTCGCCCAGTTCTTCACCCTCTGGGGCCTCCGGTACGACGCCAACTGCCTCGCGGACGCCTGCACCGCCCTGAAGATCACCGTCGACGGCAAACCCGCCCCCTGGAACACCCCACTCACCCGCAACAGCCACGTCCTCGTCACAGTCCGTCATTGACGGCCGGGCGTACCGGGCTGTGGATGGTGAGTCAAGGGTTTGGGGGACGGGCCATTAGGCTGATCCGGTGACCCCGGAACAGCTCGCTGAGAAGATCCTCCAGGCCCTGGCCGCGCTTGCCGCCGACGGCACCATCACCGTCGAGGGCGGGCTGCCGCGCGAGCTGAAGGTCGAGCGACCCAAGAACCCCGAGCACGGGGACTACGCGACGAACGTCGCCATGCAGCTGGGCAAGCGGGCCGGGATGAACCCGCGCGCGTTCGCCGAGCTGCTCGCCGCCAAGCTGCAGGGCGACGAAGCCATCACCGCGGTGGAGATCGCCGGCCCCGGTTTCATCAACCTCCGGGTCGCGGCCGACGCCCAGGGCAAGGTCGCGCAGGCGATCCTCGACGCGGGCGCGGCGTACGGCAGCAGCGACAGCCTCCAGGGGCGGGCGATCAACGTCGAGTTCATCTCGGCGAACCCGACCGGCCCGCTGCACCTCGGCCACACCCGCTGGGCCGCCGTCGGTGACGCGCTGGCCCGGGTGCTGGCCGCCGCGGGCGCGAGCGTCAGCCGCGAGTTCTACATCAACGACCGCGGCAACCAGATGGACAAGTTCGGCGCCAGCCTGCAGGCCGCCGCGCACGGGCACCAGATCCCGGAGGACGGGTACCACGGCGAGTACATCCTCGACCTGGCGAAGCAGATCGTCGAGGAGGTCCCGGACATCCTGACGCTGCCCGAGGACGAGCAGGTGATCGCCTTCCGCGAGGCCGGGTACGAGCGGCAGCTCAAGGAGCAGCAGGACCAGCTCGAGCATTTCCGGACCAAGTTCGACGTCTGGTTCTCGGAGCGCAGCCTGCACGAGCAGGACGGCGTACCGCACGCGATCCAGAAGCTCCGCGACCAGGGGCATCTGTACGAGGCGGACGACGCGCTCTGGATGCGGACCACGGACTTCACCGACGACAAGGACCGCGTCCTGATCCGCTCGAACGGCGAGCCGACGTACTTCGCCTCCGACGCGGCGTACTACGTGAACAAGCGCGAGCGTGGTTTCGAGACGTGTATCTACATGCTCGGCGCCGACCACCACGGGTACGTGAACCGGCTGAAGGCGATCGCGGCCTGCGCCGGCGACGACCCCGAGCACAACATCGAGGTCCTGATCGGCCAGCTGGTGAAGATCCTCAAGGGTGGCGAGGAGATGAAGCTGTCCAAGCGGGCCGGCACCATCGTCACGCTCGCCGAGCTGGTCGAGGAGGGCGGCGTCGACGCGCTGCGGTACACGCTGTGCCGCTACCCGACCGACTCCCCGCTGACCCTGGACATCGAGGAGATGACCCGGCAGGCCAGCGAGAACCCGGTGTACTACGTGCAGTACGCGCACGCCCGGCTCGCCTCGATCCTGCGGAACGCCGACGAGCTCGGCATCAAGCTCGACGAGTTCGACCCGGGCCTGCTCAGCCACGAGCGCGAGGGCGACCTGCTCCGCGCGCTGGCCGAGTTCCCGCGGGTCGTCGCCACCGCCGCGGAGCTGCGTGAGCCGCACCGCATCGCGCGGTACCTCGAGGACACCGCGTCCGCATTCCACAAGTTCTACGACAGCTGCCGCGTGCTGCCGCGCGGCGACGAGGAGGTGGAGCCGGTGCACAAGGCTCGCCTGACCCTGGTTTCCGCGACCCGGACCGTGCTCGCCAACGGGCTCGACCTGCTCGGCGTCTCCGCACCGGAGCGGATGTGAGGGCGCACGAGGCGGGCGCGCTGCACGCCGACATCGGCCACAAGGCTCCGCAGTGGCTGCGCGCCCCGCGTGACCCCAACGACCTGGTCACCGCGCTCTGGTCGCACACGGCCAAGAAGAACGGTGAAGGCGCCCTCGAGGTCGGCGGCGTCGACGTCCGGGACCTGGTCGCCGAGCACGGCAGCCCCGCGTACGTGCTGGACGAGGACGACTTCCGCGCCCGGGCCCGCGCGTTCAAGCACGCCTTCAAGGACTTCGACGTCTACTACGCCGGCAAGGCGTTCCTGTGTACGACGGTCGTCCGCTGGGTGATGGAAGAGGGCCTGAATCTCGACATCTGCAGCGGGGGAGAGCTGGCGGTCGCGCTCCGGGCCGGCGCCGATCCCAAGCGGTTGGGGTTCCACGGCAACAACAAGTCCGTGTCCGAACTGGCCCGAGCCTTGGACGCCGGTGTCGGGCGGATCATCGTCGACTCGCAGTACGAGATCTCCCGGCTGATCGAGCTCGCGGGCGAACGTGACGTCGTGGCGCCGGTGATGATCCGGGTCACCGCGGGCGTCGAGGCGCACACCCACGAGTACATCGCGACCGCGCACGAGGACCAGAAGTTCGGGTTCTCGATCACCTCCGGCGCCGCCTTCGAAGCCGTTGCCCGGGTCAACGAAGCGCCGGAGCTGGAGCTGCTCGGCCTGCACTCGCACATCGGCTCGCAGATCTTCGACTCGTCCGGTTTCGAGGTGGCCGCGAAGCGCGTGATCGCCTTGCACGCAAGGGTTTCCGAGGAGCTCGGCGTCGACATGCCCGACCTCGACCTGGGCGGCGGTTTCGGGATTGCTTACACCACGCAGGACGACCCGTCCGACCCGGCGCAGCTGGCCACCGAGATGGGCAAGATCGTCGAGCACGAGTGCCGCGCCTTCGGGGTCGAGGTGCCGAAGGTGTCGATCGAGCCCGGCCGCGCGATCGTCGGCCCGGCGATGTGCACGGTGTACTCGGTCGGCACGGTCAAGGAGGTCGAGCTGGACGCCGGCGCCTCCCGGACGTACGTGTCCGTCGACGGCGGCATGAGCGACAACATCCGCACCGCGCTGTACGACGCCGACTACTCCTGCACGCTCGCCAACCGGTACTCCGACACCGTGCCGACGCTCGCGCGCGTGGTCGGCAAGCACTGTGAGTCCGGCGACATCGTCGTGAAGGACGAGTTCCTGCCCTCCGACGTCCAGCCGGGCGATCTGGTCGCCGTCCCCGGCACCGGCGCGTACTGCCGGTCGATGGCGAGCAACTACAACCACGTACCGCGGCCACCGGTGATCGCGGTCAAGGACGGCCACATGCGCGTCGTCGTACGCCGTGAGACCGAAGACGACCTGCTTCTCCTCGACATGGGGGCCGCCGAATGAACGACGACAAACCTCTCAAGGTAGGCCTGCTCGGTTGCGGAGTGGTCGGCACCGAAGTGGTGCGGATCCTGACCGAGCAGGCGGACCATCTCGCGGCCCGCGTCGGCGCCCCGCTGGAGATCGCGGGCATCGCCGTACGACGTCCCGGCCGCGCGCGCGACATCGCCGTCGACCCGGACCTGATCACCACCGACGCCCAGGCGCTGGTGTCCCGCGGCGACCTGGACCTGGTGATCGAGGTGATCGGCGGTCTCGAGCCCGCCCGCAGCCTGATCCTGACCGCGCTCGAGCACGGCGCCTCGGTCGTCACGGCGAACAAGGCGCTGCTCGCCGAGGACGGCCCGACGCTGTTCGCCGCCGCGGAGAAGTACCAGCGCGACCTGTACTTCGAGGCCGCCGTCGCCGGGGCGATCCCGATCCTGCGGCCGCTGCGCGAGTCGCTCGCCGGTGACGACGTGACCCGGGTGATGGGCATCGTCAACGGCACCACGAACTTCATCCTCGACAAGATGGACAGCACCGGCGCCGGTTTCGACGAGGCGCTCGAGGAGGCCCAGGCGCTCGGGTACGCCGAGGCCGACCCGACCGCCGACATCGAGGGCTTCGACGCCGCGGCGAAGGCCGCGCTGCTGGCCAGCCTGGCGTTCCACACCCGCGTCTCGATCGCCGACGTGCACCGCGAGGGCATCACCGAGGTGACCGCGACCGACATCGCCTCGGCCCGCGAGATGGGCTGCGTCGTGAAGTCGCTGGCGATCTGCGAGCTGGACGAGGCGACCGACTCGGTCAGCGCCCGGGTGTACCCGGCGATGATCCCGGTCACCCACCCGCTGGCCAGTGTTCGCGACGCGTACAACGCGGTTTTCGTGGAGAGTAAGGCAGCTGGACGGCTGATGTTCTATGGTCGTGGTGCCGGCGGCGCCCCGACGGCCAGTGCAGTCCTCGGGGATCTGGTGTCCGCCGCGCGCAACCGGCTCAAGGGTGTGCCGGGGGTCGGCGAGTCGTCGTACACCCAGCGGGCCGTGCGGCCGATGGGCGACGCGATGACCCGCTACCACGTGTCGCTGGACGTGGCCGACAAGGCCGGTGTGCTGGCGGCGGTGGCCCATGCCTTCTCGGAGCACGACGTGTCGATCCAGACCGTCCGCCAGGAGGGCCGGGGCAGTGACGCGCAGCTGGTGGTGGTCACCCACACCGCGACCGACGCCGCGTTGTCCGCGACCGTGGAGTCCTTGCGGGACATGGACATCGTCCGTGAAGTGAGCAGTGTGATGCGGGTAGAAGGCGAGTAAGAAATGGTGCACCAGTGGCGTGGCGTGATCGAGGAATACCGTGACCGGCTGCCGGTCTCGACCGATACCCCGGTCGTCACGCTCGGCGAGGGCGGGACGCCGCTGGTGGCCGCGCAGTGGCTGAGCGAGCAGACCGGCTGCGAGGTCTGGCTCAAGGTCGAGGGCAACAACCCGACCGGTTCGTTCAAGGACCGCGGGATGACGGTGGCGATCTCGCTGGCCGCGCAGGCCGGCGACAAGGCGGTCGTCTGCGCCTCCACCGGCAACACGTCGGCGTCGGCCGCGGCGTACGCCGTCCGCGCCGGGATGCTGCCGCTGGTGGTGATCCCGGCCGGCCGGATCGCGAAGGGCAAGCTGGCCCAGGCGGTCGTGCACGGCGCGAAACTGGTGCAGATCGACGGCGGGTTCGACGACTGCCTGCGGATCGTCCGCGAGCTCGGCAAGAACTATCCGGTCGCTCTGGTGAACTCGGTCAACCCGGTCCGCCTGGAAGGGCAGAAGACCGCGTCCTTCGAGGTCTGCGACGCGCTCGGCGACGCACCGGACCTGCACCTGCTGCCGGTCGGCAACGCGGGCAACATCGCGGCCTACTGGAAGGGGTACCAGGAGTACGCCAAGGACAAGCTCGCCACCCGGACGCCGAAGATGTGGGGTTTCCAGGCGGAGGGGGCGGCGCCGATCGTGCGCGGCTCGATCGTGGAGAAGCCGGAGACCGCCGCGACCGCGATCCGGGTCGGGAACCCGGCGTCCTGGACGCTGGCCGAGGCCGCACGAGACGAGTCCGGCGGCCGGATCGAGCTCGTCACCGACGAGCAGATCCTGACCGCGCAGCGTGAACTCGCCGCCCGCGAAGGTGTGTTCGTGGAGCCGGCCTCGGCGGCCGGCGTCGCCGGGCTGCTGCACGCCAAGGCGCAGGGCTGGTTGCCGGGCGGTTCGACGGTCGTGATCACCGTCACGGGCCACGGCCTGAAGGACATCGACACCGCGCTCGGCCATGCGACCTTCGAGGAGCCGCCGGTCACACCCGCGGACACCGACGCCGTTGCCCGCATCGCCGGCCTCGCCTGATAGCCATGGGCGACCACAAGCCGTGTGATCAGGTACGGGTTCGGGTGCCTGCCACCAGTGCGAACCTCGGTCCTGGGTTCGACGCGTTCGGGCTCGCGCTGACCTTGTACGACGACCTTGTCGTCACCCCGTGCGGCTCCGGGGTGACCGTCGAGGTGACCGGGTGCGGCGAAGGCGAAGTACCGCTGGACGAGTCGCATCTCGTGGTGCGGTCGATCCGGGCCGGGCTCGAGGCGCTGGGTGCTCCGGTGCCCGGATTCACCTTGCGGTGCGAGAACCGGATCCCGCACGGTCGCGGTCTGGGGTCGTCGTCGGCAGCGATCGTCGGCGGGCTCGCAGCAGCGTTCGCGCTGGCCGGCGAACCGGTCGATCGCGAGCGACTCGTCGTACTGGCGAACGAGCTCGAAGGGCACCCCGACAACGTTGCAGCGGCTGCCCTCGGTGGGCTCACGATCGCTTGGACGGAAGGCGAAACTGGCCGCGCGGTTCGTCTGGAACCGGCGGCCGGAACGGCTGTAGTTGCTTACGTACCGGACAATCGTGTGCTGACCAAGGAGGCGCGCGGACTGCTGCCGAGCGTTGTTCCCCACACTGACGCGGCGGCCAATGCGGGGAAGGCTGCACTTCTCGTCGCGGCGGTGACCGGGCGGCCGGAGTTGCTGCTCACCGCGACCGAGGACCGGCTGCACCAGGAGTACCGCGAGCCGGCCATGCCGGAGAGTCTCGCGCTGGTGCACAAACTGCGGGGCAGCGGGCACGCGGCGATCGTCAGCGGTGCCGGTCCGACGGTCGCCGTACTCGGCGGTCATGAGGGAAAGAGCGCAGGTCAGGACCTGTTTTTCCGCAGTACGCCGGATGCGCCGGACGGCTGGACGAAGTACGAGCTGGAGATCGATCCAGTCGGCGTACAGGTCTGGTCGATGGAAGCCGGCTGATCCGGGAATGCCGGGCTGCTGACACGCGTTGTAGGGCTCGAGTCGGCAGAAGGACCTGTAGTGGTGCTAGTCTCGACTCACCCGATCCCCTCCAGGTGATCGGTGTGCTCTCGTCACGATCCGGGCTGTGCTCCCGGCACCCTGTGTTGTGTGGCGACCCTCCTGTGGATGTGACCTTGCGCCGCCTGCGTCGGAGATGTCCGGGGGGACTCAGATCGAACGAGAGACTCTTGTACACCACGTGCCCGTTGTGCGGCCGTGGGTGGAATGAAATTGGTCGATGAGCCGTGTCGGACATCGACGATCCGTGTGGGAAGGACCTCACGTGACAGAAACTGTTGAAGCCTCTAGCGGAGCTGACGCTGCGGCTACCACCGCGACGCGTCGCCGGAAAGCCGGAGGCGGCCTCGAGGGCATGCTGCTCCCCGAGCTCAAGCAGCTCGCCGGGACGCTCGGCATCAAGGGCACCGGCGCACTGCGCAAGGGCCAGCTGATCGAGGCGATCAAGGCCGCCCAGACCGGCGGGTCCGCCGGTTCTTCTGCGGGCGGCTCTACCAGCGGCTCGAAGGCGAAGGCAGCGCAATCGACGCAGCCGACCCTGGACGAGGCCGCAGAGGCGCCGGCGGCGAAGACCGCGGCGCCCGCGAAGCGCGAGGGCGGCAGCCGCCGGACCCGCGCCGCCGCACAGAAGGACGCGACACCCGACGCCGCGCCGAACGGCGCCGCTCCCGAGGCCGCCGTCGAAGCGCCGGCCGCAAAGGTCGCACAGCCGGAGACGGCTGCTCAGAGCAGCGTTCAGAACGGCGCCGCCGAGCGGGTGGACACCCGCACCGAGGAGCGCGCCGAGGACCGCGGTGAGAACCAGAGCCGCAGCCGCGAGCGGAACCGCGACAACAACCGCGAGCAGGCCCGGGACACCAACCGGGACAGCCGCGACGGCAACCAGAGCCGCGACCGCAACCGCGACGGCAGCCAGAACCGGGACACCAACCGGGACAGCCAGCGCGACGGCAACCGGGACGGCCAGCGCGACAGCAACCGCGACGGCAACCGGGACAACCGCGGTGACAACCCGCGGAACCGGCAGGACCGTCAGGATCGCCAGGACCGGCAGGACCAGAGCGACCGGGGCGAGGAAGGCGAGGGCCGTCGTCGGCGCCGCCGGGGTCGCGACCGGGAACGCACCCGCGACGGCCAGCCCACCGGGGGCCGTGACAGCGGCCGGGACAGCGGTCGCGACACCACCCGCACCCGCGGCCGCGGCGAGCGGTACGACACCGAGCCGACGATCAGCGAGGACGACGTACTCGTCCCGGCCGCCGGCATCCTCGACGTACTCGACAACTACGCGTTCGTCCGGACCAGCGGCTACCTGCCCGGCCCGAACGACGTGTACGTCGCGCTCTCGATGGTGAAGCGCTACGGCCTGCGCAAGGGTGACGCGATCACCGGTGCGGTGAAGCAGCCGCAGGAGGGTGAGCGCAAGGAGAAGTTCAACCCGCTGGTCCGGATCGACACCGTGAACGGTGCGGACCCGGAGATCGCCAAGCAGCGGCAGGACTTCAACAAGCTCACCCCGCTGTACGCGACCGAGCGGCTCCGCCTGGAGACCGAGCCGGGCGTGCTGACCACCCGGATCGTCGACATCGTCAGCCCGATCGGCAAGGGCCAGCGCGGCCTGATCGTCTCGCCGCCGAAGGCCGGTAAGACGATGGTGCTGCAGGCGCTCGCGAACGCGATCACCACGAACAACCCCGAAGTACACCTGATGGTGGTGCTGGTGGACGAGCGGCCCGAAGAGGTCACCGACATGCAGCGCACGGTCAAGGGTGAGGTCATCGCCTCGACCTTCGACCGTCCGGCCGACGACCACACCACGGTCGCGGAGCTGGCGATCGAGCGCGCGAAGCGGCTGGTGGAGCTCGGCCATGACGTCGTCGTCCTGCTGGACTCGATCACCCGGCTGGGTCGCGCGTACAACATCGCGGCGCCGGCCAGCGGCCGGATCCTGTCCGGTGGTGTCGACTCGTCCGCGCTGTACCCGCCGAAGCGGTTCTTCGGTGCGGCCCGCAACATCGAGGACGGCGGCTCGCTGACCATCCTCGCGACCGCGCTGATCGAGACCGGCTCGAAGATGGACGAGGTGATCTTCGAGGAGTTCAAGGGCACCGGCAACATGGAGCTCCGGCTGCGCCGCGAGTTCGCCGACCGGCGGATCTTCCCGGCCATCGACGTGGTCGCCTCCGGCACCCGCCGCGAGGAGCTGCTGATGTCCAAGGACGAGACCCAGGTGGTCTGGAAGCTGCGCCGGGTGCTGTCCGCACTCGACGGGCAGGCCGCGCTGGAGCTCCTGATCGGCAAGCTCAAGGAGAGCAAGTCGAACATCGAGTTCCTGCTCCAGGTCAACAAGACCACCCCGTCGACCGGCACCAGCCACAGCACCACCAACGGCGACTGATCCACCTCGATTACCGGTTTGCCGCCCTCGGGTGGCAAACTGGTACGTCGGTTCCGGTTCACGCTCGCACCGTGCGGGCGACCCGGGGCACCTGAAACCTAGGAGACTGTCTTGAAGAGCGACATCCACCCGACGTACGTCGACACCACGGTGACCTGTACCTGTGGCGCAACGTTCACGACGCGCTCGACCGCGGAGAACGGCGTGATCCACGCCGACGTGTGCTCGCAGTGCCACCCCTTCTACACCGGCAAGCAGAAGATTCTCGACACCGGTGGCCGGGTGGCCCGCTTCGAGAAGCGGTACGCCAAGAAGTAGCTTCCACACCGCGCGCCGGTCTCGCCTGTCATGGGCGGACCGGCGCGCGGTTTGTATGTCAGCAGGTTCCCGAGAGGAGGAGTGCGGCATGTTCGAGGCAGTCGAGACACTGAAGGCGGAGTACGCCGAGCTGGAGCGGCAGATGTCGGAGCCGGAGCTGCACTCCGACCAGGCCAACGCCCGCCGGGTCGGCAAGCGGTACGCCGCGCTGGCGCCGGTGGTCCGTACGTACGACGAGTGGTTGCAGACCGGGGACGACATCGAGGCAGCGCGCGAGCTGGCCCACGAGGACCCCGCGTTCGCCGAGGAGGCGACCCGGCTGGTCGCGCGGCGCGAGGAGCTCGCCGAGCGGCTGCAGACGCTGCTCGTCCCGCGGGACCCCAACGACGACAAGGACGCGATCCTCGAGATCAAGGCGGGTGAGGGCGGCGACGAGTCCGCGCTGTTCGCCGGCGACCTGCTGAAGATGTACCTGAAGTACGCCGAGTCGCAGAACTGGAAGACCGAGGTGCTCGACTCGGCCGAGTCCGACCTCGGCGGGTACAAGTCGATCACGGTCGCGGTGAAGGCGAAAGGTACGCCGGAGCCGGGCGAAGCGCCGTACGCGAAGCTGAAGTTCGAAGGCGGCGTGCACCGGGTCCAGCGGGTGCCGGTGACCGAGTCGCAAGGGCGGATCCACACGTCCGCGGCCGGCGTACTGGTGCTGCCGGAGGCCGAGGACGTCGACGTCGAGATCGACCAGAACGACCTGCGGATCGACGTGTTCCGGTCGTCCGGTCCGGGCGGGCAAAGCGTGAACACGACCGACTCCGCGGTCCGGATCACCCACCTGCCGACCGGCATCGTGGTCTCGATGCAGAACGAGAAGTCCCAGCTGCAGAACCGTGAGCAGGCGATGCGGGTCCTGCGCGCCCGCCTGCTGGCCGCGGCGCAGGAGGCGGCCGACCAGGAGGCGTCGGACGCCCGGCGGTCGCAGATCCGGACCGTCGACCGTTCGGAGCGGGTCCGTACCTACAACTTCCCGGAGAACCGCTTCTCCGACCATCGCGTCGGCTACAAGGCGCACAACCTCGACCAGGTCCTCGGCGGCGAACTGGCGCCGGTGATCCAGGCCCTGACGGAGGCCGACCTGGCCGCCCGGCTCGAGGCCGTCGATTCGCAGTGAGCACCAAAGCTCTGGTCTCCGACGCGGCGGCGCGGCTGCGGGAGGCGGGGGTTGCCTCGCCCGAGTTCGACGCCGCGGAACTGCTCGCCTTCGTCACCGGTACCAGCCGGCTGAACCTCCGTGAACCGACGCCTGACCAGCAGGTTCAGTACGACGCCTTGATCACGCGACGGGCCGCACGGGAGCCGTTGCAGCACCTGACGGGTACGGCGGCGTTCCGGTATCGGGAGTTGGCGATCGGGCCCGGGGCGTTCGTGCCGCGACCGGAGACCGAGGTGATGGTCGGCTGGATCCTCGAGCGGATCGCCGGGCTGAAAGATCCGTTGGTGGTCGACCTGTGCAGTGGGTCCGGGGCGATCGCGGGCGCGGTCGCGACCGAGCGTCCGGACAGCACGGTGCATGCTGTCGAGCTCTCATCGGACGCGGTCGTCTGGGCTCGCCGCAATCTCGAGGGAACGGGCGCGATCCTGCACGAGGGGGACATCGACGGGTGCCTGCCGGAGCTCGACGGTCAGGTGGACGCGGTGATCTCCAACCCGCCGTACATCCCGTTGACCGCTTGGGAATCCGTGACGGCCGAGGTCCGCGACCACGACCCGGCGCTGGCGCTCTGGTCCGGTGACGACGGCCTCGACGAGATCAAGGTGGTCGCCGCGACAGCAGGCCGGTTGCTGAAGCCGGGCGGCTGGTTCGCCTGCGAACACGCGGACGTCCAGGGCGAGTCAGCCCCCGCCGTCTTCGCCGCCACCGGCCTCTTCACCGAAGTCCGCGACCAATCAGACCTAGCCGCCCGCCCCCGCTTCGCCACCGGCCGCCGGATCTGAATCGGCATCTCGACAGGAGGCGTCGGGTGCCGACGGCACCCGCCGCGCCGAGTGCGATGAGAGCCCCTCGCACGCGAGGGGATATCCGACGGTGTTGTGGCTTCTCCGTTGGTGTGCGAGGGGAGAACCCACAACACCAGGGGATATCCGGTCTTCTGCTGGATGACGGCTGGGGGATCGGCATGGCTGCTCGCGGCGGTGGGATGTGCACGCTCGACAGGTAGTGCACCGGTGAGACGGTGTACGCGCGGACACGTTCACGCTCAGGTGCACTACCCGTTCAGTCGACATGTCCTGTCGAGCTGCAGATGTTTCAGCGGGTGATGCCGCGGCGGGCCGCTCCGGGGGCTGAGCGGGCGGGTGGTCTGGTCAGGTCCTGTTCGCGGATGCGGCCGATCGCCGGTGCTTCGGGTTGCCGGCGTGCGAGCCGGCAGACGACCGGGAAGTGATCCGCGCCAGGCACCTGCACGACCTCGATCTCGCGCGCGACCAGATCCGGTGTGGAGAACAGGCGGTCGATCGAGCGACCGTCCGGGGTGGTGACAGGTGGCGGGTCGCCGAACGCGTCGACCAGACCGAGCGTCTCGCCGAAGAACTCCCGCGGGTTCGGCATGTTCAGGTCACCCGCAACGACCGCCTGACTGACACCGCGCGCCGCCAGCTCTTCCTGCAGGTACGCCGTCATCTGCGCACCGAACTCCCGCCCAGGCCCCTCGCGATACGTGTACTCGACCGCTGAGGCGCTCCGGAACATGTGGATCGGACACACCTGCCCGCCCACGATGTCGACCTCACCGAGCGCCCCGAAGTCACCCCTCGCGACCAGAAACCCCTTCGGATGCGGGTCCATCGGCTCACCGGTCCGCCAGTGCAGGAAGTCGATCGATGGGTTCGGCAGGTCGATCCGCTCCAGCTCGGTCAGCGGGTACGTCGACGCGACCCCCACCCCCAGCCGCTCCACGCCAGGGACGTGCGAGTCCGAGAACCCGTGCCGCACGTGGTGCACCTTCCGCCCCGGCATGGCCGCCGCGGTCAGCCGTTCGAGCTGATCGCCGTCCGGGTCCAGCTCGGTCACGATCAGCACATCCGGTTGCAGCCCCGCAAGCGCCTGCCCGAAGTCCGCCGTACGGTCAGCGTCGTCGTATCCGTCCGGGCCGACCAACCGACCGCCGGCGATGTTGGCGAAGGCGATCGAGATCATTCGTAGATCACCAGTTCTGGGCGGGGCTTCAGGGCCAACACCTGCGCGGGGGTCATCAAGGGACCGTGCCGGGTGTCCTCGGTGTAGAAGAGCTTGAAGCCGGCGTGGACCGACGGCGGCAGGGACGTGGTGAGTTTGGTCCACGTCTTGAGCTTGTCGGTGCGCGCGCCGATCCCGTCGACGGACTTGATCGTCACGACTCCGGGATGTGGCTTCAGTGCCTTCTCGCCGGTGACGATCCGCGGCGACAGTTGGTGGAACACGAACACCTTCTCCGGCAGGCCGTTCGCCTGTACCAGCCCCGAGAGGTACGCCGCGATGCTGTCGAGCTCTGCGCCTGTCGTGTGCCCGAACACCCGGCCCGGCACCTGAGTCGGGCCGACCGCCCACTCGGGGTCGAACGCCAGCCCGATATCCGGTTCCTTCAGCCACCGCTCCAGCCGCTTCACCTCGGGCAGGATCTTCGCCCGTCCGGGCTGGATGTCGAGCAGCAACAGCATCTTGTGCTTCCGCGCGACCGTCAGGTACTGCTCGATCTTCGCGTCGTCCAGCTGCCCGCGGTACATCCCGTCCTTGCCACGCGATCCCCTCGCGACAACCGCGATCAGCTCCATCACCGGCAGTGGCGTCCGCCCTGCTGCGTAGGCGCGTGACAGCGTGTCCAGCTTGGCCGCCTTCGCGTCCAGGTCCTTGTCCAACGGCCCGAGTGCGGGTGAGCCCGGCAGTCCGACGTACGCGACCAGCTGGTACTTCGGGAAGATCACTCGCCCACCACGTGGCAGTCCGTCCGGTGCTGGTGGGGGAGTGGGGCTGGAGTGGGCAGTCGTCGGAGGTGGCCCAGCCGGTGCGGGCTTGTCGTCGCTGCAGGCCGCCAGACCCAGCAGTACGACGGCCAGCGCCCCACAGACTTTCCGCACCGCACCAGCCAATCACACCTCACGCGGCAGCGGCGGTCCGCTCCAGTCCACCGGCTGCGCGCAGCACCATCGACTCCGGTCCCTCATCGAGCGCGAGCTCCAGCGCACGCGCAAAATGCGGCCGTGCCTGCGTCGGATCGCCCTTCGCCAGCAGCGTCTCTGCCAGTCGCAGGTACGCGTTCTGCTGCGACTGCTTCGAATCGCTCTCCAACGCCAGCTCCAGCGACCTGCGTCCGACGTCGATCGCCTCGGACCACTGGCGCTGCCGCGCGTACGCCGTACCCAGGAACGCGTACGTATAGATGAGGCTGTAGTCGGCTCCACGCTCCACCCCGAGGTCCCTGGCCGCCGTCAGCGCTCCCACAGCGTCGTCCACCCGGTCCAGCTCGAGCAGGCACTCACCGATCCCGTTCAGCACCTCTCCCCGTACGGCGGGATCACCTAGCTCGAGCGAGTCCTGGTACGCCGACAGCGCCCGAGTGAACTCCCCGCGGTCGCCGTACGTCACCCCGAGGTACGCCAGCACCCGCGACGCGATGCCGACCTCACCAGCTTGCCGAGCGACCTTCAACGCCTCGTCGAGCACGCCGAGCGCCTCGTCGTCGGGATGCAGCTTCGCCAGGCTGTAACCGATCGACGCGAGCAACCGCGCGCGCAACGCCAGGTCCGCGTTCTCCGGCAGCCTGTCGCGTGCGTCCTGCAGCGTTCGCAGACTCGCCTCAGCGCCGCGGCGGTACCGCCCGAGGCTGCCGATCGACAACAGCACCCGTGCCTCCACCGACGCGTCCGGAGCGGCCCGCAGCGCGAGCTCCAGCGCCTCGTCCATCTCGTAGACCCGGCCGCGCTGGAAGAAGCAGGCCGCCACCGCCAGACCGAGCCGCCACGCGTGTTCGGACGCACCACTCGACTCGGCGAACTGGATTGTCGCCAGCACGTTCGCACCCTCTGTATCGATCCACTCCAGTCCGTCGGACGCCGACGTGAACTCAGGCAACCGCACCGGCGCCGGCTCCGGCAGCGGTTGCAGCTGGCTGCTGAAGATCGCCGTACTCGCGGCAGATGTCGCGTAAAGGTAGTAGTCGAGCAAACGCCGTACTGCTTCCGGCTCGGGGTCCAGCGTGCGCGCGTACTGTCGCAGCAGGTCGTGGAACTGGAAACGGCCAGGACGCAGCTGCAGCACGAGATTGGCGTCGACGAGCTGCTCCAGCAGGTCCTCCGCGGCAACCGCGTCCACATCGGCCAGCGCCGCGGCGGCGTACATGTCGACGTCCTGTCCGGTCATGGCACCGAGCAGACGGAACAGGCGCTGCTGGTCCGACGGCAGATGCTCATAGGACAAGGCGAACGCGGGGGAGACACCACCGCTGTCCGTGCTGAGCTCGGCCAGCCGCCTGTCCTCGGCGGCGAGTCGTTTACTCAGGTGCTCGATCGTCCAACTCGGTCGATGCCGCAGCCGCGAACCAGCCACCCGGATCGCCAACGGCAGGCGTCCGCACTGGCTCACCACCCGTGCCGCAGCGGCTGTGTCACCAGCACGGTCCGGTCCGACGATCTCCGCCAGTAGCTCCTGGGCGTCCTCGGGCCGCAGTACGTCGAGCGCCAGCCGAGCAGTCGCGTCCAGACCGGTCAGCTGCCGCCGACTGGTCACCAGCACGCCACACCGCGGGCTCCCCGCCAGCAACGGCCGTACGGCGGCGCTGTCGGGTGCATTGTCGAGTACTACGAGGATGCGCCGGCCTGCCAGCTCAGAACGCCACAGCGCGGCCCGCTCCTCGAGGTCAGCAGGGATGCGGTCCGCCGGCACGGACAGCGTGCGCAGCAAGCGATCCAGGGCCTGCAGCGCCGACACCGGCTCGTTGCCGGGCGTGTAGCCGTGCAGATCGATGAAGAGCCGCCCGTCCGGGTACACGTCCGCCAGCTGACGTGCAGCGCGTACAGCGAGCGCAGTCTTGCCAACACCCGCCATACCGTCGATTGCAACGACCGCAGGCCCTGGAGTGCGCAGTGCGGCGACCACCTGGGTCAGTACGTCGTCACGGCCGACGAACGCCGCCCCGTCGTACGGCAGCTCGT
This sequence comes from Kribbella soli, assembly GCF_004331345.1. GTDB lineage: Bacteria > Actinomycetota > Actinomycetes > Propionibacteriales > Kribbellaceae > Kribbella > Kribbella soli. Next base: position 150,249 of record NZ_SJJZ01000005.1, read on the forward strand.
CGCGGAGCACCGGACGGGCAACCGGCTCGTCGTTGCGCAGAATGCGTTCGTGGATCGCCCGGAGCGCCGGACCGGGCTCCACACCGAGCTGTTCGACCAGCTCCGCCCGTGTCCGGGTGTAGGTGTCGAGCGCTTCGGAACTCCGGCCGCTGCGCCAGTACGCCAGCATGAGCTGTCCGGCGAACTGCTCACGCAGGCGATCAGCCTCGACCAGCGCGATGAGCTCCGGCACCAGGTCGCCGTACCGGCCGCGCTCCAGGTCGAGGTCGATCCGCTCCGCCAGCACCTTCAGCCGGCGCTCCGTCAGCCGGTGCCGCTCGACACCGACGTAGTGACCGGGCAGGCCGCCCAACGGCTCACCCTTGAACAACGCAAGGGCTTCCGACAGGTTCGCCGCCGCTTCGTCGAGGTCGTCGGTCGCATGCGCGGCGCTGATGAGCTGCTCGAACCTGGTCAGGTCGAGCGCGTCCGGAGCGATCCGCAGGCTGTACCCGTCCCGCGAGCTGACCAGCACGTCCTTGGGCAGCAACTGCCGCAACCGATAGGCGTACGTCGGAACGATCCGGGTCCCGCTGCTCGGTGGCGCGTCGTTCCACACCAGCTCGACCAACTCGTCGGCCGGCACCACCTGGTTCGGACGGAGCGCCAGCACAGCCAGGAAGGCCTGCTGGCGCAGCGGTCCGAGCTCCAGCCTGCGGTCGCCCGACCAGCCGCGCAGAGGACCGAGCAGGTCGAGCCGCAGGTCCTCTGTCACGGAAGACAGTCTGTCAGCTACACCGCGTTCTCACCTAGGTAGGTGTCGATCTCGGACAGCAGAGCCGACTTGACCGAGTCCTCGGCGAACGACACCCGGACAGCGGTCTTGGCCAGCTCGCCCACACCGGCCTCGTCCAGGTCGAGCAGCCGCGCCGCGACGGCGTACTCGTTGGTGAGGTCCGTCCCGAACATCGGCGGATCGTCGGAGTTGATCGTGACGACCAGGCCGGCGTCGACCATCGCTCGCAGCGGGTGGACGTCGTAAGACGTGACCGCGCGGGTGGCGATGTTGGACGTCGGGCTGACCTCCAGCGGGATCCGGTGCTCGCCGAGGTACTCGACCAGAGCCGGGTCCTGCATCGTCGACGTACCGTGGCCGATCCGCTCCGCCTTCAGCACCCGGACCGCGTCCCAGATCGTCTGCGGGCCGGTCGTCTCGCCCGCGTGCGGGACGCTGTGCAGCCCGGCCGCGACCGCCGCCTCGAAGTGCGGCTGGAACTGCGGCCGCGGTACGCCGATCTCCGGCCCGCCGAGCCCGAACCCGACCAGGCCCTCCGGCCGGATCTTGGTCGCGATCCGCAACGTCTCGTCGGCGGCCGGGAGCCCTGCCTCACCGGAGATGTCGAAGATCCACCGCAGTACCAGGCCGAACTCCTTCTCGGCCGCGACCCGCGCGTCCTCGATCGCCTCGCAGAACGCCTCGGGGGCGATCCCGCGGACCACCGACGTGTACGGCGTGACGGTCAGCTCGGCGTACCGCAGGTTCTGCTGCTCGGCCATCTCGCGGGCGATCTCGTAGGTCAGCAGCCGGACGTCCTCGGGCGTCTTGATCAGCTCGACGACCGACAGGTAGATGTCGATGAAGTGGGCGAAGTCGCTGAACTTGAAGTACTCGGTCAGCGCGGCCGGGTCGGCCGGCACCGGCGATCCGGGGTGCCGGGCGGCGAGCTCGGCGACGATCCGCGGCGACGCGGACCCGACGTGGTGGACATGCAACTCGGCCTTCGGCAACCCGGCAAGGAACTCACGCGACACAGTCATGCCGGGGATCTTAAAGAGAACTGCGCCCGTTCGGTTGGAAAGCTGACAATCGTTTGTCAGTAACGACCCGGTTAGGGCCGGGGCCTGCGTGAGTGGCACGATTCACTCCGTGAGTGAGCGCTTCGACTTCACCGGGGACGAACTGGCACCGGCGTACCGCGCAGCGGTGGACGCCATCGAGGCCGGCGACCTGGTCGTGCTGCCGACCGACACCGTGTACGGGCTTGCCGCCGACGCCTTCAAGGCCGACGCTGTCCAGCGGCTGCTGGACGCCAAGGGGCGTGGTCGGGACATGCCGCCGCCGGTGCTGATCTCGGTGGTGGAGTCGCTCGACGCGCTCGCCACCGACATCCCGGACAACGGCCGCAAGCTCTGCGAGGAGTTCTGGCCGGGGCCGCTGACCGTCATCTGCCACGCGCAGACGTCGCTGATGTGGGACCTGGGGGAGACCCAGGGCACCGTCGCGCTCCGCGTGCCGGACCACGAGAACACCCGCGAACTGCTGTCGCGGACCGGACCGCTCGCGGTCAGCTCCGCGAACAAGTCCGGGCAGCCGGCGGCGCTGGACGTGTACGACGCCGAGGAGCAGCTGGGCGAGTCGGTCGCGGTGTATCTCGACGGCGGCGAGGCGACCGGAGGACAGCCGTCCACCATCGTCGACCTCACCGGCGACACCCCCCGCGTGATCCGCGTCGGCGCCCTCACCGTCGAACAACTCCGCGCAGTAGTCCCCGAGGTCGCCGCCGAATCCGACGAGAAGGCGGACGAGACGCCCGACGAGAAGGCGGACGAGAAGTCGGACGACGAAAAGCTGGCCGAGGAAAAGCCGGCCGAAGACAAGCCGGCCGAAGACAAGCCGGCCGAAGACAAGCCCGCGGATGAGAAGCCCGCCGAGGACAAGCCGGCGGATGCGGAGCCAACTGAGGAGTCGGTTGTGGCGTCCAAGGAGGACGAGGCAAAGACCGATCCCGATGTGAGGCCTGCGGACTAGTGCGCGAGTACCTGCTGGTCCTGTTCGTGGCGATGGCCACGACCTTCCTGCTGACCGGCGTGGCCCGGCAGATCGCGCTGCGGTACGGCGCGGTCGCGAAGGTCCGGGCCCGGGACGTGCACAAGGTCCCGATCCCGTACTTCGGCGGCCTGTCCATCCTCGGCGGCCTGATCGCCGGCTTCGCGGTCGCGTCGAGCCTGCCGTTCCTCGGCAACAGCCTGCAGGTCGCGCACGACGCCCGGGCGATCCTGGTCGGCGGCGTGGTGATCTGCGCGGTCGGCGTGGTCGACGACCTGTACGAGCTGGACGCGATCACCAAGCTGGCCGGCGAGGTCCTCGCGGTCGGCGTACTCGTTGTCCAAGGCATCCAGTTGTACTGGCTCCCGCTGCCCGGCGGCGTGATCTCGCCGTCGCCCGCGCAGTTGGCCGTCCTGACCGCGGGCATCCTGCTGGTGTCCTGTAACGCGGTGAACTTCGTCGACGGCCTGGACGGTCTCGCGGCCGGCGTCACCGCGATCGGCGCGACCGCGTTCTTCGTCTACTCGTACCTGCTGAACGTCCACGAGAACCTCGACCGCGCCACCACCTCCACCCTGATCACGGTCGCGCTGGCCGGCGCCTGCCTCGGCTTCCTGCCGCACAACTTCTTTCCCGCAAGGGTTTTCATGGGCGACTCCGGCGCCCTGCTGATCGGCCTGATGCTGGCCGCGTCGACGATCAGCCTGACCGGCCAGATGGACCCGAACGCGGTCCCGTACGAGGTCGGCGGCTCCAGCCTGCTGCCCGCACTGCTCCCGCTCGTGCTGCCGATCGCCATCCTCGCGATCCCCGCGCTGGACCTGACGATGGCCTACGTCCGCCGTACCAAGGCCGGCCGCTCACCGTTCGCCGCGGACAAGCAGCACCTGCACCACCGCCTGATGCAACGCGGCCACTCGCACCGCCGGGCCGTCCTGCTGATGTACCTGTGGACCGCCTTGATCGCGTACGGCGTGGTGGTGCTCGGCCTCGTCCTCACCTGGTGGACCGCCCTCGTCGTCCTGGCCGTCGCGGTCACCGCGGTCCTGCTCACGACCGGTCTCCCGAGACGGTCCGGGAAACCGCTCGCCAAAGTCTGAGTCCCCGCTGAGAGGGACCAGACCACTCGCCTGTGTGGCCTACCGATAAGGTGTGGCTGTACAGCGGCAGGGACCTCGTTTTGCTGACCATGCAGACTTTGTGCTAGTTTTCACAAGCACCAGCAAAGAACAGCGACACCCCTGACCCCGCCCACCCGACGAGCTGGCCGCGAGACCAGCACGCCAGCAGGACGGAACCACCAGATGGCTCCTTCGGCCCACAGCCCGAAAATCGCCGGACAAGCGACCAAGCACCCGGCGTTGGTGATGTTGCGTGGCGCTCTGGTCGCCGCGTTGGTCGTCGGCGTGAATGCCGCCGCCGTGTCCACTGTTGCCGCCGGAGTTCCCGGCCTCCTGGGTGCGCTGCTGGGACTGCTGACGGTCGTCGTGTTCTCCGGCGCCGGTCTGCTCGCGCTGCACCTTTCGCGCAAGACTTCCCCGACCATGCAGCTCGCCGTCGCGATGGCGTCGTACACCGGCCGGATCGCGATCTTCGGCGGTCTGCTCGCGCTCGCGCTGAACTCGGACGGCCTTGCCAGGCACGTGAATCTGACCGTGCTCGGCCTGGTTGCCATGGTCGTCGTGATGGGCTGGATGGCCGGCGAGATCTGGGCCTGGTCCCGGCTCCGGGTGCCGATCTACGACCTCGACAAGGAGGTGACGGCGTGAGCACCGTGGGTAATGATTCCCCTGTTGTGGTGGAGATTACGGGGCCCGATGTGACCGCTTCTGTCGCCAACTGGTACGTTTCGGGTGCCAATGAGCGAGCATCAGGATCCGAAGCCATCACCCCCGAATTCGGGCGACGGCTGGCGGGTCCTGTCCTACTTGATCGGCGGTGTCCTGGTCTACGGGGGCATCGGCTTCGGGCTGGATCGCCTCTTCGGCACCGAATTCTTGCTTCCGGTGGGCATCGTCCTCGGTGCCGGGCTCACCATCTTGATGTTGCACTTCCGGTACGGGTCGCGGTCCTGACTTCGGATCTGATCCCTACCGGGTCTGACGTTGTTGACCGCCATGCCCTGAGCCGCCCTGCCCCTGACTTCCAGGCGTCCGACTTGAGCACGACGCGAGAGGAGACCCGGTGACCGCCGGCGTTCCGACCGAGTTCATCCCACCCGGTCCACAGAACTTCGAGACCCCTCCGATCATCCACGGTGTCGACTGGTTCACCAAGCCCGTGCTGGTGTCCGCGCTGTCCGTCGTGGTGATCATCTGGTTCTTCTGGGGTGCGTCCCGCAAGGCCGCGATCGTGCCGAGCAAACTGCAGTTCGCCGGCGAGCTCGGCTACAACTTCGTCCGGAACTCCATCGCCCGGGACGCGATCGGCAGCGCGGACTACATGAGGTTCGTGCCGTACCTGACCGGCCTGTTCTTCTTCATCCTGCTGAACAACATCGCCGCGACGATTCCGCTGATCCAGTTCCCGACGTTCAGCCACATCGGCTGGGCCTACGTGGCCGCGATCATGAGCTGGGTCATCTACAACGCGGTCGGGATCCGGAAGAAGGGCCTCTGGGGCTACTTCAAGCACCAGACCATGCCGGCCGGTGTGCCCGTGTGGCTGATGCCGCTGATGATCCCGATCGAGTTCATCTCGAACATCCTGGTCCGGCCGATCTCGCTGAGCCTGCGGTTGTTCGCGAACATGTTCGCCGGTCACATCCTGCTGCTGGTGTTCGTGCTCGGCGGCGAGTACATGGTCTTCGAGTCCGGCAGCATCGCGATCGGCGGTGTCGGCATCATCACCTTCCTGATGGCGCTGGCGATCGCCGGGCTGGAGCTGTTCGTCCAGGCCATCCAGGCCTACATCTTCGTCGTCCTCACCGCGCAGTACATCGGCAGCGCGATCGCCGACGAGCACTGATCCGCACCACCCCGCAGTACCCCTAGACCGGTAGTAACGGAATCCCGGATAGCCGCTATCCGTACTGAAAGGAAACACCGCAATGGTGAGCAACATGGCTCTCGCAATCACCGGTGACATCGCCGTTCTGGGCTATGGCCTCGCTGCCATCGGCCCGGGTGTTGGCGTCGGCCTGATCTTCGCCGCCGTGATCAACGGCACGGCGCGTCAGCCCGAGGCTCAGAGCAAGCTGCAGTCGATCGCGTGGATCGGCTTCGGCGTCACCGAGGTGCTCGCGATCATCGGTATCGCCCTCGCCTTCGTGTTCAAGGGCTGACCCCTTCCCCCTGACTGACAGGACCCAGACATGCTGACGTTAGTTCTGCCGCTGACAGAGGCCGCGGACGAGGCGCCGAGCCCGCTGCTGCCGCACACGGCTGAGATCATCTTCGGTTTCGTCTTCCTGGTCCTCTTGGCCATCGCCTTCGCCAAGGTCGTCGTACCGAAGTTCGAGAAGGCGTACGCCGATCGGACCGCGGCGATCGAAGGCGGGATGAACGAGGCCAAGGCGGCCCAGGCCGAGGCGAAGGCGGCTTTGGAGAAGTACAACGCGCAGCTGGCCGAGGCCCGGCAGGAAGCTGCGAAGATCCGCGAGGACGCCCGCGAGCAGGGTGCCCAGATCATCGCGGAGATGCGCGAGCAGGCGAACGCCGAGGCCGAGCGGATCGTCACGCACGCCCGCGCGCAGATCGACGCCGAGCGGACGCAGGCGGTTGCCTCGCTGCGCGGTGAGGTCGGCACGATGGCGACCACCCTGGCCGGCCGGATCGTCGGCGAGTCGCTCGAGGACGAGGCCCGGCAGCGCCGGACCGTCGAGCGGTTCCTGGCCGAGCTGGAAGAGTCGGAGTCCGCTCGTCAGGCTGTCGGAACGGACGGCTGATGCGCGGCGCGTCGAACGAGTCACTCGCCCGGGCCGAGGAGGCCCTGGCGGGTGCGACCCCGGCCGAGGGCCTGGGTGGCGAGCTGTTCTCGATCGCCAAGCTGCTGGACGGCAGCGGCGCGCTCCGGCGCGCCCTGACCGACCCGGCGCGGCCGGCCGAGACCAAGTCCGCACTGGCCGGGCAGCTGTTCGGCGGCAAGATCTCCCCCCAGGCGTTGGAGATCCTGACCGTCGCGGTGTCCGGTCGCTGGGTCAGCGGCCGGGACCTGGGTAACGCCCTGGACCAGCTGAGTGTCGAGGCCGAGGTGGCCTACGCCGACACCCGGCGGAAGCTGGACGAGGTCGAGGACGAGCTGTTCCGGCTGGACCGGGTGGTCGCCGCCGAGCGCGCCCTGGCCGAGAAGCTGGGCGACCGGCGCATCCCGGCCGAGGCCCGGCAGGAGCTGATCCGCGGACTGCTGCAGGGCAAGGCCGACGCCACCACGGTGCGGCTGGCCGAGCGGGCTGTGGACGGCCGGGGCCGTGGGTTCGCGGCGTCGATGCGGTCCTATCAGGTCGCCGCGGCGGCCCGGCGGAACGCCAGCATCGCGACGGTGCGGGTGGCCACGGACCTGACCGAGGCGGAGCGCACCCGGCTCGCGACGGCGCTCGGACGGCAGTACGGCCGGGACATCCAGCTGAACGTGATCGTCGACCCCAACGTGGTCGGCGGCGTCCGGGTGGACATCGGCGACGAAGTGATCGACGGAACCATCGCGGCCAGGCTCGACGACGCGCAACGGCGCATCGCGGGCTGAACCCCCTTAACGACATACAGCGGCGCTAAGGGTCGGGAAAGCCTCTTAGAGCCACAACAGGCCAGCAAGGGTCAAGGAAGCAGGAAACACAATGGCTGAGCTCACGATCAGGCCGGAGGAGATCCGGGACGCCCTGGATCGGTTCGTCACCGAGTACCAACCGGCCGACACCGCCGCCGAAGAGGTCGGCACCGTGGTCGACGCGGGTGACGGCATCGCGCACGTCGAGGGTCTGCCCTCGGTGATGACCAACGAGCTGCTCGAGTTCGAGGACGGCACCCGGGGTATCGCGCTGAACCTCGACGTCCGCGACATCGGTGTCGTCGTCCTCGGTGAGTTCGACGGGATCGAGGAGGGCCAGCAGGTCCGCCGTACCGGTCAGGTGCTGTCGGTGCCGGTCGGCGAGGGCTACCTCGGCCGGGTCGTCGACCCGCTGGGCAAGCCGATCGACGGCCTCGGCGAGATCCAGGGCCTCGAGGGCGACCGCGCGCTCGAGATCCAGGCCGCCGGCGTGATGCAGCGCCAGGAGGTCCGCGAGCCGCTGCAGACCGGTATCAAGGCGATCGACGGCATGATCCCGATCGGCCGTGGCCAGCGCGAGCTGATCATCGGCGACCGCAAGACCGGTAAGACGGCGATCGCGGTCGACACGATCATCAACCAGAAGGCGAACTGGGAGTCCGGCGACCCGAAGAAGCAGGTCCGCTGCATCTACGTCGCCATCGGCCAGAAGGGCTCGACGATTGCGTCGGTCCGCGGTGCGCTCGAAGAGGCCGGCGCGATGGAGTACACCACCATCGTCGCCTCCCCGGCGTCCGACCCGGCCGGCTTCAAGTACGTCGCGCCGTACACCGGCTCGACGATCGGCCAGCACTGGATGTACCAGGGCAAGCACGTCCTGATCGTCTTCGACGACCTGACCAAGCAGGCCGAGGCCTACCGCTCGATGTCGCTGCTGCTGCGCCGCCCGCCGGGCCGCGAGGCGTACCCGGGTGACGTCTTCTACCTGCACAGCCGTCTGCTCGAGCGCTGCGCGAAGCTGTCGAACGAGCTCGGCGCCGGCTCGATGACCGGTCTGCCGATCATCGAGACCAAGGCCAACGACGTGTCGGCGTTCATCCCGACCAACGTCATCTCGATCACCGACGGCCAGATCTTCCTGCAGTCCGACCTGTTCAACGCCAACATCCGGCCGGCCATCGACGTCGGTATCTCGGTGTCCCGGGTCGGTGGCGCCGCGCAGGTCAAGGGCATGAAGAACGTGTCCGGCTCGCTGAAGATCGACCTGGCGCAGTTCCGCGCGATGGAGGCCTTCGCGATGTTCGCGTCCGACCTGGACGCCACCTCGCGGCGCCAGCTCGACCGCGGTCAGCGCCTGGTGCAGCTGCTCCGTCAGCCGCAGTACTCGCCGTACCCGGTCGAGGACCAGATCGTCTCCATCTGGGCCGGTACCAAGGGCCACTTCGACGACGTACCGGTGAACGACGTGCTCCGCTTCGAGCGGGACTTCCTGGACTACCTGCGCCGCGAGGGCAAGGTGCTCGACGCGATCCGTGAGTCCGGGCTGTTCGGCGACGACGAGGCACAGGCCGTCACGGACGCGCTGAAGGCGTTCAAGCCGACGTTCCAGACCTCCGAGGGCACGCTGCTCGGCACCGAGGCGGAAGCCGAGGCGATGGACGAGGGCGACGTGGAGCAGGAGCAGATCGTCCGGCAGAAGCGGGGCTGATCGACCGTGCCAGCCAATCTGCGGGAGCTTCGCGATCGCAAGGCCTCGGTCTCGACGATCAAGAAGCTCACCCGGGCGATGGAGCTCATCGCGGCGTCCCGGATCGTCAAGGCGCAGCAGCGCGCCCAGGCGGCCGGTCCGTACGCGCGTGAGCTCACCCGCGCCGTGTCGGCGGTGGCGACGTTCTCGAACGTCGACCACCCGCTGACCACCGAGAAGGAGAACCCGCGCCGTGCCGCGGTCCTGCTGATCACCTCCGACCGCGGTCAGGCCGGTGCGTACTCGGCCAACGTGATCCGCGAAGGGGAGCGGCTGAACCAGCTGCTCCGCGAGGACGAGAAGCAGATCGTTCCGTACGTCAGCGGCCGCAAGGGCATCGCGTACTACACGTTCCGGCAGCGCGAGATCGCGCAGTCGTGGGCCGGTGACTCCGACAACCCGAGCTTCGCCCGGGCCCGGGAGATCGCCGACGCGCTGATCGAGGCCTTCCTGACCCCGACCGACGAGGGCGGCGTGGACGAGATCCACATCGTCTTCACCCGGTTCGTGTCGATGCTCACCCAGCGCGCGGACGTGATCCGTCTGCTGCCGCTGGAGGTCGTCGAGGGCGAGGAAGCCCCGGCCGCCGACGACGTACTGCCGCTGTACGAGTTCGAGCCGTCGGCCGAAGAGGTGCTCGACGGACTGCTGCCGAAGTACGTCGCCAGCCGGATCCACTACTGCATGCTGCAGGCGGCGGCGTCGGAGCTGGCCAACCGCCAGCGGGCGATGAAGTCGGCGACGGACAACGCGCAGGACCTGATCGAGAAGCTCACGCGGGACCTGAACCAGGCCCGCCAGGCCCAAATTACCCAGGAAATCAGCGAGATCGTCGGCGGCGCGAGCGCGCTGGCCGACGCGAACGCCGGGAGCGAGTGAGAGAGATGACTGCCACGGTTACCGAGAAGAACAACGAGGCGGGTGCCACCGGCATCGGTCGCGTCGCCCGGGTGATCGGCCCGGTCGTCGACGTCGAGTTCCCAGCGGACGCGATGCCGGACATGTACAACGCGCTCGAGGTGGACATCACCCTGGGCGACGACACCCAGACGATCACCCTCGAGGTTGCGCTGCACGTCGGCGACAACATCGTCCGGGCGATCTCGATGAAGCCGACCGACGGCCTGGTCCGCGGCGCCGAGGTGCGCGACACCGGCGCGGCGATCTCCGTGCCGGTCGGCGACGTCACCAAGGGCCGGGTCTGGTCCGTGACCGGCAAGTGCCTGAACCAGGACGAGTCCGAGTTCGAGATCACCGAGCGCTGGCCGATCCACCGCAAGGCGCCGGCCTTCGACCAGCTCGAGTCGAAGACCGAGATGCTGGAGACCGGCATCAAGGTGCTCGACCTGCTCACGCCGTACGTGCAGGGTGGAAAGATCGGCCTGTTCGGCGGTGCGGGTGTCGGCAAGACCGTTCTGATCCAGGAGATGATCTACCGGATCGCCCACAACTTCGGTGGTACGTCGGTGTTCGCCGGCGTCGGGGAGCGGACCCGTGAGGGCAACGACCTGATCACCGAGATGGACGAGGCGGGCGTCTTCAAGGACACCGCGCTGGTGTTCGGCCAGATGGACGAGCCGCCGGGCACCCGGCTGCGCGTCGCCCTGTCGGCCCTCACGATGGCGGAGTACTTCCGCGACGTGAAGGAGCAGGACGTGCTGCTCTTCATCGACAACATCTTCCGGTTCACCCAGGCCGGTTCCGAGGTCTCCACGCTGCTCGGCCGGATGCCGTCGGCCGTGGGGTACCAGCCGAACCTGGCCGACGAGATGGGCGTGCTGCAGGAGCGGATCACGTCGACCCGGGGTCACTCGATCACCTCGATGCAGGCGATCTACGTGCCCGCGGACGACTACACCGACCCGGCGCCGGCGACCACGTTCGCCCACCTCGACGCGACCACCGAGCTCTCCCGTGACATCGCGTCGCGTGGTCTGTACCCGGCCGTCGACCCGCTGACCTCGACGTCGCGGATCCTCGACCCGCAGTACATCGGCCAGGAGCACTACGACGTGGCCGTCCGGGTGAAGCAGATCCTGCAGAAGAACAAGGAACTGCAGGACATCATCGCCATCCTCGGTGTCGACGAGCTCTCCGAAGAGGACAAGATCACCGTCGCGCGGGCGCGCCGGATCGAGCAGTTCCTCTCGCAGAACACCTACATGGCGGAGAAGTTCACCAACATCAAGGGCTCCACCGTGCCGCTGAAGGACACCGTCGAGTCCTTCAAGAAGATCGCCGACGGCGAGTGCGACCACATCGCCGAGCAGGCGTTCTTCAACGTCGGTTCGCTCGACGACGTCGAGCGCAAGTGGGCCGAGCTGCAGAAGGAAAACTGACATGGCCGATGATTCCGCGAAGCACCTCGAGGTAGCCCTCGTCGCGGCGGAGCGGACGGTCTGGCAGGGGCAGGCGAGGATCGTCATCGCCCGCACCACCGACGGTGACGTCGGTATCCTGCCCGGCCACGCGCCGTTGCTGGGCCTGCTGCAGGGCGGCACCGTCCAGGTGCGGACCGTCGACGACGAGTACTTCGTCGCGGCCGCGCCGGACGGGTTCATCTCGGTGGCGAACGACCGGGTCTCGATCCTGGCCGAGAACGCCGAGATGGGTCACGACATCGACCTCGAAGAGGCGCGTCGCGAGCTCGATCAGGCGATGGCGGCCGGCCTGGCCGACGCCGACGCCGACGAGGTACGACTCGCCGAGGCCAGGGTTCGGGCCGCCGAGCAGACGTCCTGACCCGACCTGCCATAATCAAATATCGTCACTTGGCAGTACGGTTCTCCGGGGTGCCCGGGGCAGTACCGAACACGGGCACCGGAAATGGGGTCGGCAAGGTATGAGGGTAGTCCTCGATGTCGTCGGGGTCTGTCTGCTTGCCGCCGTACTGTTCATCGCTCTTGTCGCGTTCCGCCGTCGCTGGTTGTCCAGGGACGGCGGAACTTTTGATTGCAGCCTGCAGCTCGCGCAGAAGGAACACGGCCGCGGCTGGGCCCTCGGCCTGGCCCGCTACGTCGGCGACGACCTGCAGTGGTTCCGCGTCTTCAGCCTCGCCTGGTGGCCGAAACTCGTCGTCAACCGCCGCCAGCTCGAAGGCATCACCACCCGCCGCCCGATGGGCAACGAGCCCCTGGTCACGTACGCCGGTCACGTCATCGTCGACGCCGACCTCCGCGACCGCACCGTCCACTTCGCCATGACCGAAGAAGCCCTCACCGGCGTCCTGGCCTGGATGGAATCCGCTCCACCGAGCACCCAGACCTACCTCTAGGTCATCGGACGCCCAAGGCCTGGAGCAGCATCGGCAAGGAGGCGTGCAGTTCGCGCTGCCAGTAGGCCCAGCCGTGCGTCCCCGGTCCGTAGAAGTTGGTCGTCAGGTGCTTCGCACCGACCTGCTCCAGTTGGGCAGCGAGAGCATGGTTCTGGCGGTTGAAGTCGGCCTCCAGTGCGTCCGTCTTTCCGGGCGGGTCGAACGGTCCGGCGGTGCCGTCGCCGCAGGAGAGGTAGACCGGCAGCGACTTGAGCCGGTGCGCCAGGTAGTACGGGTCGTGTGCCTCCCAGATCCGGCGCTGTGCGACCGGGTCTCCCCAGACCCGGAGCGGGTCGTTGCCCTGCCCGGCGAAGAATCCCATGATCCGGTTGATCGACTCGTCGTTCAGCAGTGGATGGGCCGAGCCGGAGTACGCCGCGGTCGCGCGGAACATGCCGGGATGACGGGCGGCGTACAACAGGGCTCCCTGGCCGCCCATCGAGAGGCCGGCTACGACGCGGTTCGAGCTTGCACCCCAGTCGTGTTCCAGCAGGTGCGCGAGTTCGACGGTGTGGAACGTCTCCCACGCCGGATCCCCGCCGGCGCCGTGGTTCCACCAGTTGCTGTACCAGCCGTTCCAGCCGGCCTCGGGCATCACGACGAGGACCTTGCGCAGGCTCGGGATCTTCGCGATGTCCGTGCCGGTCCACGACGTGTAGTCCCCGCAGCAGCCGTGCAGCAGCCAGAACGTCGGCCAGTGCTGACGGCGGTCGGCCGGATTCCAGCCGTCCGGCGTGAGCAGGCGGACGTTGACGGTGCGGCCGCCCAGTGCCTGGGACCGCACGGTCAGGTCGGTCAGCCGGTCGGCGACCTGCCTGACCGCGACGACCTCGGCACTCTGTGGCGCGCTTTGGACGGTCGCCGTGGTCTGTGGGGTTGCCGCCTGCGCGGGTGCGAGGGGTGAGACTCCGAGGAACACGGCGGCGACGAGGAGCGCGCGCCGACCGATCCAGGACAGCTTCGTGTTCACGAGCAACCTCCGGGGCGGGGGGACAGCTGAAGTTGAAAGCATTCAGGGCGGTTACTCAAGACGGCGTCCGGTTCCGTCGATCGGTGGTCCGTGATCTGCGGCGAACGGTCGGGAAATTCGATGGGCCTGGCGTCCGCTGCGTGCCATCATCTCCGTCCATGGAGACATACTTCTTCCGCGTGGGCTAGCTTCCGCTGGCCTGTTCGAGGTTTCCCGCGGTCAGCGATGCGGGAGTGACCAGTTGGTTGTTCCCGGGTGCTATCCGGGAGATTCTCCATGCAGTTGGTGCTGGTGCGGACCGTCACGGGGTTGGAATGGTTGGCGGCCGAGGAACTGACCGTCGCCGGGCATCGGGTGGTCGAGGTCGGCAAGCGACAGGTTGTCGTCGAGCCCGCGTCCGAGTCGATCACCGAGTCGCCACCACGGTTGGCGGACGACTTGTTCGTCGTGTACGCCGCGATTGCGGATCCGGGCCGTACGAAGGCAGCGCTCGCCGGGGCGGCCGATGCCCTTCGGCGGGTAGTGGAGCCGCCGCGTGATCGCAGCAACTTCGCGGTGTCGGCGTCGTTCCAAGGCGTGCGGAACTTCAATCGCTACGACGTCGAGGACCTGGTGGGGGAGCAGCTGGCTCGCCTGACAGGCGGCCGGTACTACTCGCGACGGCACGGCGTCGCGCCACCAGACGAGCGCTCCGAATGGCGCGTCGTACTGGACGGAAAGACGTTGTGGGTCGCCCGGCGCCCGTACGCCGTACCACTGCATCGCCGAACGTGGCGCCAGCAGACGGTACGAGGAAGCCTGCACCCACCGGTAGCCGCCGCAATGGCCCGCCTCGCGGAGCTCGCCCCCGCCCACCAGGTAGTCGACCCATTCTGCGGAGCCGGCACCCTCCTCCTCGAAGCACACCTCCTCGAGCCGCAGGCGGAGTACGTCGGCCTGGACCATGACCCGGTCGCGATCGCCGCAGCCAGGGCAAACGCTGCCGGCAGACGGATGGAGTGGAGGTGCGCAGACACCCGCGGGCTCACGACCGGTGCGGACCGCATCATCACGAACCCGCCGTGGAACAGGCAGGTCCAGATCGGCGACCTCGCGCCGTACCTCCGGGCCTGGAGACAGGTGCTCGACGGGCGGCTTGTCGCGATCCTCACCCCGGAGCAGGCAACCCGACTGGACCGCGGCTGGCGGGTTCAGGCGCGGTACGACGTCACCGTCGCGGGTCGGCACCCTGTCGTCGTCGTCGCGGAGGTGTCGCGCGGTTGATATCGGTTTGTATGTAACACATTCACCGAACCCGGGTATAAACAAGCACATGCTTTTCGGTGTCTGCGAGGTTGTTGCCGCCTGAGCCTTGGAGGACCTGTGACGCGTTCCCGACCGGTTCGTCTGATCGTCGCGCTGCTTGCCTGTGCGCTCGTACTTCCCGCGGTTCCGGCGTTGGCGTCGCGGGAGGTGAAGCTGGAGATCTTGTCCGGCCGGGCGGACAAGGTGACCGGTGGCGATGCGCTCGTGCACGTCGCCGTACCGGATGCGGACGAGCCTGTTCAGGTGACGCTGAACGGCAAGGACGTGTCGTCGGTGTTCACCGCTGACGGCACCGGTCTGACCGGACTGGTCGGGAACCTTCGGCTCGGCTCGAACCTCCTCCGTGCCGAGACGGAAGGACGCCGTACGACGCTGGAGGTGCAGAACTATCCGCGGCAGGGGCCGGTGTTCTCGGGGCCGCACGAGCAGCCGTTCCTGTGTGAGACGGCGAAGTTCACGATCCCGGTGATCGGTGGGACGCTCGGCGCTCCGCTGGACGCCGACTGCACCGTCGCGCCGCGGGTCGACTACTTCTACCGGACCACCGCAGGCCCGTTCGTGAAGTGGCCGGCCGGCGCCACGTCGTACCCGGCGGATCTCGCGAAGACGGACTCTGGTGATCCGTTCATCGTGCGGATGGAGACCGGGAGCACGAACCGGGCCGTCGTCCAGACCAGCATGCTGCACGACCCGTTGCGGGAGGCCGCGCCGACCCCGACGCGGCGTTCGCACAGCTGGAACGGCCGGGCGATCTTCACGCTCGGTGGTGGATGTGCCGGTGGCTGGTACCGGTCGGGTACGACGACCGGTGGGGTGACGGACGCGTTCCTGCTCGGACGTGGGTACGCGCTGATGTCGTCGTCGCTGAACGTGTTCGGCCAGAACTGCAACGACCTGACCGCGGCCGAGTCCGCGATGATGACGAAGGAACTGTTCGTCGAGCACTACGGACGCCCGGACTTCACGGTCGGCTTCGGGTGCTCCGGCGGCTCGTACCAGGCACATCAGATCACCGACAACTACCCGGACATCTTCGACGGCATCATCGTCGGCTGCTCGTTCCCGGAGGTCGGTTTCGGCACGGTCTCGTTCATCAGCGACTCGTGGCTGCTCGACTCGTACTTCACCAAGTCGACGGTGCCGTGGACGCAGGAGCAGAAGCGTCAGGTGGCCGGTTTCCAGACGTACGCGACGCTGCCGAGTATGGCGGTGAGTGCGGGCCGGATCGACCCGCGGCTCAACTGTTCCCACCTTCCGGCGGAGCAGCGCTACGACCCGGCGACGAATCCACGCGGCGCCCGCTGCGACGTCTTCGACCACACGATCAACGCGTACGGCACCGATCCGTCCACCGGGTTCTCGCGCCGGCCGCTCGACAACGTCGGCGTGCAGTACGGGCTGAAGGTGCTGAGGTCCGGGGTGATCACGCCGGCCCAGTTCCTCGACCTGAACGAGCGGGTCGGCGGGTTCGACGCGGATGCCAACCTGGTGCCGTCCCGGACCGTGGCGGATCCGCAGGCCACACGTACGGCGTACCGGACCGGGCGGCTGACGAACGGCGGGGGCGGGCTGAAGGACGTGCCGATCATCGACTACCGGGCGTACTACGACACCCAGTCGTACGGCGACATCCACGTCCGGTATCACACCTTCTCGATGCGCGCCCGGCTGCAGAAGGCGAACGGTACGGCGGCCAACCAGGTGAGTCTGCTCGAGGACGCGACGTACGGACTGTTCAGCACCGCCAGCCCGCTGCTGCAGCACGCGGTCGACGAGATGGATCGTTGGCTGACGCAACTGACCGCGGACAGTACGTCGCGGCCGCGGATCGACAAGATCGTGGCGGCGCGGCCTTCCGGACTCGTCGAAGGGTGCCGTGCTCCGGAGGGGTTCGTCGCGCAGCCATTGAACCGCGATCCGGCGTCGCGCTGCGAGAAGCTGTTCCCTTCCGCATCGTTCCCGCGTGAGGTGGCGGGGGCCGGGGTGGCGGTGGACGTGATCAAGTGCAAGCTGCGTGAGCCGGTCCGGTCGCAGTACCCGGGGTTCACCGACGCGCAGTGGAACAAGCTGCTGACGATCTTCCCCGGCGGGGTGTGCGACTGGTCGAAGCCGGGGATCGGACAGCAGCCGTTGGCCGGGACGTGGATCAGCTTCCCAAGCTGAACCTGAAGGTGTGCTTCTGCGGTTGCAGGTCGTGCGGCGGCAGGATCGGTGCGCCGCTCGTCGGACTTCCGAGCCCGTGCTGCAGGGCATCCAGTGTGATCCAGACCCGGTCGCTCGCGTGCAGGTCCGCTGGGTGCTCGGCGGCGGCCAGGTCGGCTGTCGTCCAGCGGCGTACCGTGAGCGCGAAGTGTGGATCGCCGGTCAGCCGGAGCTTGCCGGCCGACCCGGAGAGCTCGGCCCAGCGGACGTCGCCGCGGGCGCCGTTCTCCTGGGGGTACAGGTACGGGACCTGGAAGTCGTCGATCGTGCTTGTGTAGCGGCCGATCCGCGCTGCCGAGCGGGAGTCCGGGTAGGCCTGCCCTGGCCCCAACCCGAACCACGTCAGGTCGTGAAAGCTCGCCGGCACTCCGAACGTCACGCCGAGCCGAGCCCACGGGACCATCCACGCACCCAACGGCTCCACGTCAACGTCCGCCGTCAGCCGGCCGCCGCCGGTTCGCCACGTGTACGTCGTCAGCACTCGAGCATCCGTCGCCGCGGCTCCCACCATCGTCACGACGGTCAGCTCATCACCTGAGGCCTCGACGGACACGGTCCGGTACCGGAGCCGATCCAGCCCGGCATTCGCCCACCGCGTCTTCCGATCGAGCGTTGTGGCATCCCACGTCCGAGCGTCATGCTGCGTAGGCGCCCGCCACAGCTCCAGCGGAACATGGTCGATCGCCCACCCGTCGAGCCCGATCAATCGCCCGGTCCGCCGATCGAACCGCCCCGGTCCCACGACCACATGCTCACCACGATTCGTGAGCTGGGAGGTGGTTGGCGTGGAGGGGTGGGCCGGTGCGAGCTGGGACTGGGTGAAGGCGACCTCGTGGCCGGCCGGTGCCCAGGGGTTGTCGTCGGTGAGTACGGCGCGGATTGTCAGCCAGCGTTCGCGGTTCTGGAGCGCGGGGAGCTCGGGAAGTTGTACGGTCGCCGACTGGCCGGCCGCGATCACCGGGAAGGCGAGGGGGCCGCGGGCAACTACCTCGCCCTCGTCAGCGGCCTCCCAGTGGAGAGACAGGTTGGAGGTGTCGAGTACGTCGTACCTGTTGGTGATCGTGAGGACGTCGCCGGCGACGGACAGCCGGACCGGCTCGTAGACCTTGTGGACCTCCGCGAGCACCGGCTGCGGGGTCAGGTCGGGGAAGACCAGGCCGTCGAGCACGTACGTACCGTCGTGCAGTTCCTCGCCGAAGTCGCCGCCGTACCCGTAGGAACCGTCCGCTCGCAGGATGCCGTGCTCCATCCACTCCCAGAGGAACCCGCCCTGGCAGCGTTCGTAGGTGTCGAAGAGCGCCTCGTACTCCGGCAACCCGCCAGGACCGTTGCCTCCGGCATGCGAATACTCACACAGCACGAAAGGCATGGCACGTCGGCGCGCATCCAGCGCCGGATCCTCCAAGGGCTTCTCGGCACGCTTCCCGATCGCCTCGACCTCGGCGTGGGACGCGTACATGCGGCTGTACACATCCACGTCGGCACACGTCAGGTCACCCTCGTAGTGCAACGGCCGCGACGGATCCCGGTCCCGCGTCCATGCCGCCATCGCGGTCAGGTTCGACCCGACGCCGGCCTCGTTGCCCAGCGACCACATCACCACGCACGGGTGGTTCTTGTCCCGCTCGACTGTCCGCCGCATCCGATCCAGCGACGCGTCCAGGAACCGCGGATCATCGGCCGGGTTCCCCTGCCAGTCGAGCAGCATGAACCCGTGCGACTCGTAGTCGCACTCGTCCATCACCCAGAACCCGAGCTCGTCGCACAACTCCAGCAGGCGGGTGTCCGGCGGGTAGTGACTGGTCCGGATCGCGTTGATGTTGTGCTGCTTCATCACCAGCAGCTCCGCACGCAACCGTTCCTCGGGTACGGCGCGACCGAACACGGGATCGTGCTCGTGCCGGTTCACCCCGTGGAACAGGATCCGCCGCCCGTTGACCCGCAGTACGCCGTCGACGATCTCCACCGTCCGGAACCCGATCCGCAGGTCCACACGCTCACCCGGCAGCTCGACGACCGCGTCGTACAACCGCGGTACCTCGGCCGACCACGGCTCGACGCCCGGAATCGTCACCGTCTCCCCGCACGGCACCACCACGTCCAGCGCCGGGATCCGCACCACCGCACCCGGCGCCGACTCGACGCGGAGCACGCCGGAGCCGTCCCTGTAGTCGGCGTGCACGAAGACGTCGGCGTCCACCGGCCGGGCGATCAGCGTGACGTCCCGGAAGAGTCCCGGCAGCCACCACATGTCCTGGTCCTCGAGGTACGAACCGGACGACCACTGATGCACGCGCACGGCCAACACGTTCCGTCCCGGCCGCAGTACGCCGCCGACCGCGAACTCGGCCGGCAGGCGCGACCCTCGCGTCACCCCGAGCTCGACCCCGTTCAGCCAGACCCGCGCGCACGAGTCCACCCCGTCGAACCGCAGTACCGTCGAACCGCTCCACGACTCCGGGAGCTCGAAGGACAACCGATGGTCGCCGGTCGGGTTCTCGTCCGGCACGTACGGCGGGTCGACCGGGAACGGATACTTCTGGTTCGTGTACGCCGGACTCCCGTGCCCGTGCATCGGCCATGACGACGGCACGGGCAACCAGGCCCAGTCCGAGTCATCGAAGTCCACGTCCTCGAACCCGGCCTCGACCACTGACGGCGACAGCCGGAACCTCCACTGCCCATTCAGACTCAACCGAGGGGCATCCGACCGCACAGCCGCCCGCGGCGGCAGCACGCCGTACCCAGGACCCGGATCTTCCCAGTAGTTCACGCGTCCTCCCGGATCCACACGGTCATCGGCCCGACTTCCCGGTTCGCCCAGGCGTAGTAGGGGATCGCGGTCAGCGTGCCGTCGCGCGTCGGTACGTCGACCGTCGTCACACCGCCGAGCAGGTCCGGCTGCTCGCGCTCGATCAGCTCGCCCGCCACCACGGCCGTCGAGTCGAGTACGACGTCTGCGTCCTGCTGCTCGAAGCAGTACACCAACGGGCCGCGCTCGATCGCGACGCAGCCACGTACCGAGTCGATCCGCTCGTCAGGCGCCGTACGGCGGGCCGCGACCGGCAACTCCAGCACGACCTCGTCACCCACCTCCCACACCCGCCGCAGCGGTCCCTCGAACCCGTTGACCGTCAGCCGATGACTGTCTGCCCATGCCGGGATCCGCAGACCGAGAGTCCACGGCGTGTCCGGCGTCGAGGTGATCCGCACCCGGACGGTCCCGTGCCACGGATACTCGGTCTCGACCTCGAAGCCGATCGGACCGACGTTCACCGACGCCGGCGCGTACAGCTGTACCTGCACCCCGTCGTCGTCGGAGGTCGCGACCAACTGATCCAGTGACGACAGCGTGCGCATCACGTTCGGCGGACAGCACGCCGTACCGAACCACGGCTGCCGCCCACCCACCGCGGACCGCTGATCGTCGGCGAAGGCGTTGTTCCGCACCTTCAACGTGTTCACGTAGAAGAACCGGTCACCGGCGAGTGACACACCGGAGACCACCGCGTTGTAGAGCGTCCGCTCGATCAGGTCGGCGTACTTGCTCTCACCTGTTGCCAGCAGCAGTCGCCAGCTCCACTGCACGCTCGCGATCGCCGCGCAGGTCTCGCAGTACGCCGCATCCGGCGGCAGCTCGAACGGGTCGCCGAACGCCTCGCCGTACCACCTCGCTCCGACGCCACCGGTCAGGTATGTCTGGCTCTCGACCATGGTCGCCCACGTCGCCTGCAACGCGTCGAGCAGCTCGTCGTCGCCGGTCTCCACTGCGACGTCGGTCGCGCCGGACGCGAGGTAGAGCGCCCGGACCGCGTGCCCGGCGATCGTGCGGACCTCACGCACCGGCAAGTGATCCTGGAAGTACGCCGGACCGTGGTGACCCGGGGGAGTGAGCAGCCCGCGCCCACGCGCCTCGACGAAGTACGACGCCAGCTCGAGGTACGCCGCCGTACCGGTCTCGCGGTAGAGGTCGACGAGCGCCATCTCGATCAGCGGATGCCCGTCGACGCCTTCCAGCCGTCCGGGGCCGAACGTCTTGCACAGGTGATCGGCGAACCGGCTCGCCACGTCGAGCAAGGTGCGATCGCCGGTCGCCCGGACCTGCGCCACGGCTGCCTGCAGCAGATGCCCCGCGCAGTACAGCTCGTGTCCCTTCTCGAGGTCGCCGTACCGTTGCCCGTCGAGTGCGAGCCGCGTGTAGGTGTTGAGGTACCCGTCGGGGTCCTGCGCGGCGGCGACCAGCGCACTCGCAGTGGACTGTCGGTCGGCGAGGTCGGCGGACGGCTCGCGGGCCTGCTCCCACGCGACGGCCTCGAGCCACTTGTAGACGTCGGTGTCGGCGAACAACTTCCCGGCGAAGCCACTGGTCTGCTCGTCCGCGGCCCGGCGGAAGTTGCGGAGCGTGCCGACCTCCTCGAGGCGCTGTGCCGCGGCCGGGATGGTCGTCTCCCGGTTGATCTGCTGCCGGTTCAACCAGAACCCGCCGCTGAGTTTCGTGCTGCCGAGGGGGAGGGGGCGCAAAGGCATGGTGGCAAGGTAACCACCGTCGCGGACGTCCAGGCAAGAGTTCGTGCAAACGATTGCGGGCACGAAAATCACTTCGTGCAAACGATTGCGGTTTGTCGGAGTCACGCTCTTGACATCGGCTCGTAACCTCCGTGACCATGAGGGCCGGTCGTTCCATTCGGACGTGACTAGATATTCAGACTGCGCGGTTCAGCAGCCGCCCCCCTGCCGAAAGTGAGGCATGGACGATGACCGAAACTCTTCCGGACGTTCCCCCAGGCTGGTCCAGGCGTGGATTCGTCGGAACCACTGCGGCCGCCATCGGTGTCGCGTCGCTGGGTATCACGCCGACGGCGAGCGCCAGTACCGCCAAGGCCGCCGCGGGCGTGAACGACGACCGGCTGCCCGCCTTCCCCGGTGCCGAGGGCGCCGGCAAGTGGGCCAAGGGCGGCCGCGGCGGCTCCGTGTACGAGGTGACCACGCTGGCCGATTCCGGACCCGGGTCGCTCCGCGAAGGTGTCTCCGGCTCCGACCGGACCATCGTGTTCCGCGTCTCCGGGACCATCAAGCTGGAGACCCAGCTGCTGATCTCCGGGAACAACCTGACCATCGCCGGACAGACCGCGCCTGGTGGCGGCATCTGCCTGTCGGGTCACAGCACCGGGATCAAGGGCAGTGCCCACGACATCGTGATCCGCTACCTGCGGTTCCGGCTCGGCGACCTGTACGAGATCGCGGACGACTCGTTCAACACCAACGTGCCCGGATCGGTCAGCCCGGAGATCCGCAACCTGATCATCGACCACTGCTCGTTCAGCTGGGCGGTCGACGAGTGCCTCTCGCCGTACGGGAACTACGACGTCACCGTCCAGTGGTGCATCGTCTCCGAGGGCCTGGCGCTGTCCGCGCACCCGAAGAACCGGCACGGGTACGGCGGGATCTGGGGTGGCGAGCGGAACACGTACCACCACAACCTGGTCGCCCACCAGGGAGGACGACAGCCGCGCTTCGGCTACACCGAGGGCATCAACCTCGAGGTCGACCACTACAACAACGTGATCTACGACCACGGCTACACCTCGGTGTACGGCGGTGAGTGGGCCAACGGCATCAACATCATGAACAACTTCTACAAGCCGGGCCCGACCACGCTCGACGAGGTCGCACCGGTCGTGGTGAGCGCGAACCGCGGCGGCCAGTGGTACGTCGCCGGCAACCAGGTCGACGGCCACCCGGACGTCACCGCGCACAACCGCCGCGGCATCCGGTACCCGATCGGCGGGATCGTCGAGCTGGCCGAGCCGCAGCCGATCCCGGGCCGCGGCGACCTGCAGACGGCGAGCAAGGCGTACGAGGCGGTGCTCGCCGGGGCCGGCGCGATCCTGCCGCAGCGTGACGCCGCCGACGCCCGCGTCGTCGAGGAGGTCCGCAACGGCACCGGCCGGCTGATCAACTCGCAGAAGCAGGTCGGCGGCTATCCGGAGCTCGTCCAGACCGAGGCGCCGGTGGACTCCGACCACGACGGCATCCCGGACTGGTGGGAGAAGGCCAACGGCCTCGACCCCAACGACCCGTCGGACGCGCAGAAGATCGCGCCGAACGGCTACACCTACCTGGAGAACTACCTCAACTCGCTGGTCCCGGACCCGGTCGGCAACCCGGCCGTGCGGATCACCAGCCCGGCGCAGAACACGGCGGTCGCCGGTCGCACCGCGCCGACCCTGACGATCAAGGCCGACGCGTCCGCCGCGAAGGGCGGGCAGCTCGCCAAGGTCGAGTTCTTCACCGGCGACCAGGTGATCGGCACCGCGACGCAGGCGCCGTACCAGGTCCAGTGGAAGAACGTTGCTGACGGCTCCTACTGGATCACCGCGCGGGCCACCGACCAGAACGGTGCGGCGACCCAGTCGACGGCCGTCCAGGTGCACGTCAACCGGCAGACCGGTACGACGGGCTGGACGTCGGCGTCGATCGGGAAGCCGCCGGTGCCGGGCTCCGGCAGCCTGGACAACGGCGTGCTGACCATCAAGGGGTCCGGGCGGATCTACGGGCGGACGAGCAACTTCCACTACGTGTACCGCAAGCTCCAGGTCGGCGGTGCGGGTGCGGTCTCGCAGATCACCGCGCGGCTGGACCAGGTCAGCAAGATCGCCAACGGACTCACCGCGGGCCTGATGATCCGCGACTCGCTGGACCCGGCCGCGCCGTACATGTACGGCGGTATCGGCTTCGGCGTCGCGGGCGGGTACGGCACGGTCAACGACAACGCGAGCGCCGCGCCGACCGCCACCGACGACGGCGGCATGAAGGCGCAGGCGATCCGGATCCAGACCGACGGGTCGGTGCCCAGTGTCGGCCCGTGGCCGTGGGACGACAGCTACCTGGACCCCACGAAGGTGTACTGGCTGCGGCTGCTCCGGCGCGAGCGCCCGCAGGCCCGGGAGGTCGAGTTCGAGGCCTTCATTTCCACGGATCAGGTCAAGTGGGACCGCTTCGGCTACGAAAAGATCATGATGCCGAGTCGGACCTTCTACATCGGTTTCGCGATCGACGGCGGACGGGTCGACAACGCCCTCGTCGACTACGGGACCGCGCAGTTCAGCAACATCACGCTCGAGCAGCAGTGAGGTAGAAAACATGTCAGAACGCATGATCGACCGGCGCAGGCTGCTGCAGGGCGGTCTCGGCCTGCTGGCCGTGGCAACCATCCCTGGGTGCGGCTTCTTCGACACCAAACCGGCCGGCTCCGGCGCGCAGGTCGCGGCGGCCGGCGAGAAGGAGTCGCCGATGCTGAAAGCCCTGGTGGACAAGGGCTCCCTGCCCCCGCTGGCGGACCGGTTGCCGAAGAACCCGCCGGTGATCAAGCCCCTCGAGGGCAAGGCGCAGTACGGCGGAACCTGGCGGTCGGCGATGCTGACCCAGGAGGACACCCAGTGGCTGTGGTACGCGATGCGCTACGAGCCGCTGCTGCGCTGGAAGCCAGACAAGGTCGGCAAGCCCGGGTACGACGAGATCGAGGCGAACGTCGCCGAGTACACGGTCGATGCCGAGAGCAAGGTGTACACCTTCACGCTGCGCGAGGGTCTGAAGTGGTCCGACGGCAAGCCGTGTACGGCGGACGACATGCTGTTCACGATCCTCGAGGTGCAATGTGACGAAGGTCTGCACCCGGACGGTCTGTACGACGCGTTCACGTCGCCCGACACCGAGAAGATCGCGAAGATCGAGAAGGTCGACGAGCGGACCGTCAAGCTGACCTACACGTCGCCGCAGCCGTCGCTGCTGGTCCAGATCGCCGACGCGATCTTCGAGCGTGAAGGCGCCTACGGGATGCTGCTGCCGAAGCACTACTTCCAGCAGTTCCACCTGAAGTACAACAAGAACGCGAACGCACTGGCGAAGAAGGCCGGTGTGGGCAGCTGGACCGATCTGTTCGCGCAGAAGCAGAACCCGTGGACGAACGCGGAGCAGCCGACGCTGGCGCCGTGGAAGGTGACCACCGCGCTCGGCAAGGGCTCCGCGGTCACCCTGACCCGGAACCCGTACTACTGGAAGGTCGACGACCAGGGCCGCCAGCTGCCCTACATCGACAACTGCCGCGTCGAGGTCGTCCAGGACGCCCAGGTCGAGCTGCTCAAGGTGATGAACGGTGAGTTCGGCATGCAGTACCGGAACTTCGGTACGCCGCAGAACAAGCCGGTCGTCGCGCAGAACCGGGAGAAGGGCGGCTACAAGATCTTCGAGGTGCCGACCCAGCTGACCAACACGATGGTCCTCGGCCTCAACATGACGCACAAGGACCCGGTCAAGCGGGCGCTGTTCTCGAACAAGGAGTTCCGGGCCGGCCTGTCGCACGCGATCAACCGCAAGGAGGTCATCGACGCGGTCTACGCCGGTCAGGGTGAGCCCTGGCAGGGCGCGCCGCCGAAGGACTCGCCGTACTACAACGAGCAGCTGGCCACGCAGTTCCTGGACTTCGACGCCGCGAAGGCGAACCAGCACCTGGACGCGGCCGGGCTGACGAAGAAGTCGCCGACCGGCAAACGGCTCGGCGCGGACGGGAAGCCGGTATCGGTCGCCGTACTGGTGAGCGAGTCGTTCCCGGACCACGTCGAGGCGATCGAGTTCATCAAGAAGCGCTGGGCCGTGGTCGGGATCGAGCTGCGCACCCAGGCGGTCAGCGAGGATCTCTACAAGGAACGGGTCAAGGGCAACGACCACGACGCCGGGACCTGGACCTGCGGCACGTTCGTCCTGCCGACCGGCACCGGTGGTGACCACTACTGGGTGCCGACCAACGACGGCAGTGCGCGGTACGGGATCGGCTGGGCGCAGTGGTACCAGTCGAAGGGAGAGAAGGGCATCAAGCCGCCGGCCGAGGTGCAGAAGCAGATGGAGCTGTTCACCCAGGCGCGGCAGGAGCCGGACCCGGCGAAGACGCTCGACCTCGGCAAACAGATCCTGCAGATCGCGGCCGACCAGTTCTACTACATCGGCGTCAGCTCGGTGCCGAACACCTACGGCGTGGTGAAGAACGACTTCCACAACGTGCCGGCGAAGATGAGCGAGTCGGTTGCCCCGGGCATCGTCCATCCCGAGCAGTTCGCGATCGGTCAGTAATGCTGCGGTTCGTGGCCCGGCGGCTGGTCTGGATGGTCATCACGCTGGCGGCGATCTCGTTCGTCACCTTCGTGGTCATCAAACTGCCGCCGGGCGACTACACCACCACGGTGATCGCGAACGCGGAGGCCCGGGGGCAGGACATCCCGGACTCGCAGATCGCCGAGCTGAAGCGGCACTACGGGCTCGACAAGCCGTTCCTGGTGCAGTACTTCACCTGGATCAAGGGGGTGGTGCTGCACGGCGACCTCGGGCAGTCGTTCGCCTGGAACCAGTCGGTCGCCAGCCTGATCGGCAACCGGGTGCTGCTCTCGATGGTGCTGTCGATCGCCAGTCTGCTGTTCGTCTGGGCGATCGCGTTCCCGATCGGCATCTACAGCGCGCTGCGGCAGTACTCGGCCGGCGACTACTTCGCCTCGTTCCTCGGCTTCATCGGAATGGCCGTCCCGGAGTTCATGCTCGCGCTGGTGATGATGTACGTCGGGTTCCGGTACTTCGGCCAGAGCGTCGGCGGACTGTTCTCACCGGAGTACGCCGACGCGGCCTGGAACCTGGGCAAGCTGCTCGACCTGATCTCCCATCTGTGGGTCCCGATCGTGGTGGTCGGGGTCGCCGGTACGGCGGGACTGATCAGGATCACCCGGGCCAACCTGCTCGACGAGCTGCACAAGCCGTACGTCGCGACCGCCCGCGCGAAGGGCCTGCCGGAGTGGAAGCTGCTGCTCAAGTACCCGGTCCGGATGTCGCTCAGCCCGTTCTTCAGCACGGTCGGCTGGCTGCTGCCCGGTCTGATCAGCGGCGAGACGATCGTGTCGGTCGTGATGAGCCTGCCGACCAGCGGCCCGCTGCTGCTCGGTGCGGTGAAGAGCCAGGACATGTACCTGGTCGGCAGCTTCGTGCTGATCCTCAGCACGCTGACGGTGATCGGCACGATGCTCAGCGACCTCGCACTGGCCTGGTGGGATCCGCGGATCCGTACCCGGTTCCAGAAGGGATAGATCTGAATGGTCCAGCAGACCGAGGCGATCGCCCCCGATACTCAGCACGAGACCCCGCAAGAGGTCGTGAAGAGCCTCCGGGACCACGGCGCGCTGCCGCAGTGGCGGTTGATGTGGCGGCAGTTCCGCCGGCACCGGCTGGCGCTGATCGGGTTGATCGTGCTGATCCCGATCTACTTCATCGCGGTCTTCGCCGGCTTCTTCGCGCCGTCGAGCGCCGACACCGCGCACACCGCGCTGCCGTACGCCCCGCCGCAGCGGGTGCACGTCTCGGCCGAGCACGGGATGTTCGTGTACGGGTACTCGTCGACGCGGAACCAGGAGACGTTCGAGCAGACCTTCACCGTCGACAAGTCGAAGATCGTCGACGTCGGCTGGTTCGTGCGCGGCGACCAGTACTCGATCCTGGGGCCGATCAAGTCGAACATCCACCTGATCGGCCCGACGAAGGCCGGTGAGGCGTTCTTCCTGGTCGGCGCCGACCAGTCCGGCCGGGACCTGCTGTCCCGGCTGATCCACGGCGCCCGGGTGTCACTGTCGATCGGTCTCGTCGGCGTGTTCGCGAGCTTCCTGCTCGGCATGATGATCGGCGGCATCTCGGGCTACGTAGGTGGTCGGGTCGACAACATCATCCAGCGGATCATCGAGTTCATCATGTCGGTGCCGACGCTGCCGCTGTGGATGGCGCTGTCGGCGGCGCTGCCCGGTAGCTGGGGCCCGTTGACGAGGTACTTCGCGATCACGGTGATCCTGTCGCTGATCGGCTGGACCGGACTGGCGCGGGACGTCCGCGGCCGGTTCCTCAGCCTGCGCGAGGAGGACTTCGTGATGGCGGCCCGGCTCGACGGTGTCGGGCGGACCGGGATCATCTTCGGGCACATGGTGCCGTCGTTCGCCAGCCACATCATCGCCTCGATCTCGATGGCGGTGCCGCGGATGATCCTCGCCGAGACCAGCCTGTCGTTCCTCGGCCTCGGTCTGCAGCCGCCCGCGGTCAGTTGGGGTGTGCTGCTCGAGGGCGCGCAGAACATCCGCGCCGTCGCCACCGCGCCGTGGCTGCTGACCCCGGGCCTCGCGGTCGTGGTCGTCGTGCTGGCCATGAACTTCGTCGGCGACGGTCTCCGCGACGCCGCGGATCCCTACAAGTGAGGACCTGACATGCAACCTCTTCTCGAAGTTCGCGAGCTCAGGACCCACTTCGAGCTCGGTGACGGCGTGGTCAAGGCCGTCGACGGCGTCAGCCTGTCCGTACCCCGCGGCCGCACGCTGGCCGTGGTCGGTGAGTCCGGGTGCGGCAAGAGCGTCACCGCGCGGTCGATCCTGCGGCTGGTCGAGCGGCCGGCCCGGATCGTCGGCGGCCAGGTGCTGCTGTACGACGATGTCGCTGGGAAGGAACCGCTCGATCTGCTGGCCGCGAAGGACAAGCGGCTGCGGCAGGTCCGGTGGGCCGATATCGCGATGGTGTTCCAGGAGCCGATGGCGTCGCTGAGCCTGGTGCACACGATCGGCGACCAGATCATCGAGGCGGTCCGGCTGCACGAGAACGTCGGCAAGCAGGCCGCCCGCGACCGCGCGATCGAGATGCTCGACCGGGTCGGGATCCCGGACCCGAAACGCCGCGTCGACTCGTACCCGTTCCAGCTCAGTGGTGGCATGCGGCAACGCGCCATGATCGCGATGGCCCTGTCCTGCCGCCCGCGGCTGCTGATCGCGGACGAGCCGACGACTGCGCTCGACGTCACCACGCAGGCGCAGATCCTCGACCTGCTGCAGGATCTGCAGCAGGAGTTCGGGATGGCGATCATGCTGATCACGCACGACCTCGGGGTTGCGGCGCAGGTCGCCGACGAGGTCGCGGTGATGTACCTCGGCGAAGTGGTCGAGCAGGGGCCCGCGTCCGCCGTACTGAGTCATCCCAAGCACCCGTACACGCGGGCGTTGGTGCGCTCGGTGCCCCGGCTGGGTCAGCGCGGTCAGGAGCGGCTGGTCGCCGTACGGGGAACCGTGCCGCCGCCGTACGAGCGTCCGTCCGGATGCCGCTTTCATCCGCGGTGTGACGCGTTCATGGCGGGGAAGTGCGACGTGACTGTGCCGACGAGGGTGCGCAGCGACGAGATCGACGTGGCGTGCTTGCTGTACGGCGAGGAGGAACGATGAACCTGCTGGAGACCAAGGGTCTGACCATGCACTTTCCGTTGCATGGCGGGTTTCTCGGGCGGAACCGCGGCTTCGTGAAGGCGGTCGACGGTGTCGACCTGTCGATCAAGGCCGGCCGAACGCTCGGACTGGTGGGGGAGTCGGGCTGCGGCAAGACGACCCTCGGCCGCTGCATCGTCCGTGCGTACGAGCCGACCTCGGGCAGCATCATGTTCGACGGTGTCGACCTGGCGCCGTTGAGCGAGAAGCAGCTGAAGCCGTACCGTGCGCAGGTCCGGCTGATCTTCCAGGATCCGCACTCGTCGCTCGACCCGCGCAAGACGCTGCGCGACATCATCGCCGAGCCGCTGCGGGTCCAGGACGCGGGTTCGCGCGACGAGATCGACGACAAGGTCGCCTCGCTGCTGCGTCGCGTCGGACTGCGGGCGGAGTACGCGCACCGCTACCCGCACGCGTTCAGCGGCGGCGAGCGGCAGCGCGTCGTGATCGCGCGGGCCCTCGCCACCGAGCCGCGGCTGGTGGTCGCGGACGAGGCCGTCAGTGCCCTCGACGTCTCGGTCCGGGCCCAGATCCTCAACCTGCTGCGCGATCTGCAGGAGGAGTCCGGTCTGACCTACCTGTTCGTCTCCCACGACCTCGGCATCGTCGAGCACGTCGCCGACGACGTCGCGGTGATGTACGTCGGCAAGCTCGTCGAGAGCGCGTCGACCGAAGAGCTCTACTCCAAGCCCCTGCACCCGTACACCGAGGCGCTGCTCAGCGCCGTACCGGATCCCGACCCCGCCTCCCGCGGGCAACGCGAGCGGATCAAGCTGCTCGGCGAGATCGCGGATCCGTCCAAGGTGCCGGCCGGTTGCCCGTTCCATCCCCGGTGCGGGTACGCCGAAGCCCGGTGTGCCTCCGAAGTCCCGCAGCTGCGCGAGATCGGTGGCCGCAAGGTCGCGTGCCACCTCGCCGAGCAGCTCGACCTGAAGGGTGTCCTGATGGACACCACCGCCCCGTAGGAAAGGTCTTCTCATGTCCGAAGGAAACATGTCCCGTCGTGGACTGTTACGCAATGGCGCTCTGATCGGTGGACTCGCCGCGTTCGGCGGTGCTCTGCAAACGTCCCCCGCGGCCGCCAGTTCGACCAGTGCGATCCCGCGAGCCGCCGCGCAGTCCACGGCCGGTGTCGTCGACATCCCGAACAAGTACAACGTGCCGTTCTCGGTTGCCGACGACGAGCTGTTCGTGTTCGCCGCCAACTTCAAGCCGTTCGAGCTCGGCGGCAACGACGACGGCCGCGAGGCGCACCGGTACTTCGACGCCGTGTTCGGGGACGCGATCCGGGCCAAGTTCCCGAACCTGAAGGTGAAGTACGCGACCTGGGACTACCCGATCCGGTACGAGGACATCGCCAAGGCCGGCCGGGTGCCGGACCTGATCCTGGAGGACCCGCGTCTGCGGATCGACCGGGACCTCGAGCCGCTCGGCTGGACCCAGGACATCACGGCGCTGGTGCAGGGCGCCGGCATCGACCTGACCACGCTGAACCTCGGCTCGGTCGAGCAGATCAAGTCCCGCTCCGACGGCGGCCTGTACGGCGTCCCGCTGTGGATCGACGAGAGCCTGCTGTTCTACAACAAGCTGATCTTCGACAAGTTCGGCGTGCGCTACCCGACCGCGGGGTCGACGTACGACGACGTCTACAAGCTGGCCCAGAAGCTGACCCGGCAGGTCGGGATCGACCACTACAAGGGCTACATGCAGCACCCGGACAACTACCTCGCGATGAACCAGCTCGGGCTGTACCCGTTCGTGCCCGGTTCGAGCGAGCAGCCGGCGCCCGAGGACGTCAAGGTCAACCTGACGAGCGCGGAGTGGAAGACGGTCGCGAACAACCTGCACCGGTTCCTGATGATCCCGCGGAACAACTTCACCACGGTGGACGACTTCTTCAAGGGTGACATGAGCTTCCCCGGCCACCTCGCGATGGCCGTGAACAACCTGTCGAAGCTGAACGCGTACGCGCTCAGCTCCTACTACGTCGAGGAGGACGACGCCGCGCAGTTCGCCGAGTGGGCGAAGAGCGTGAAGATCGGCGTGACGTCGATGCCGGTGCTGTCCCGCGGCTCGAAGACGATCTACCAGCCGGACACCCGCGCGGCGTTCATCCCGCCGCAGTCGAAGCTCCAGGCCCAGGCGCTGGACGTGGTCAAGTACCTGGTGTCGGAGGAGATGCAGACCCGCATCTCGTCGTACGGCATGAAGGCGGTGCTGAAGACCGACGCCGTCGTGAACGCGTTCGGTACGGCGATCCCGGAGCTGGCGGCCATCGACACGTCGGCCGTGTACTGGGGCGAGAACGCGGTGATCAAGAACTACCAGAACACCGAGTACTGGGACATCCCGCTGTACAAGGTGTTCCGGCAGCACGTGCTCAAGGACGGCATGGACGTCGACTCGTCGCTGCTGGTCACCGAGACGCAGGACATCCCCGACTACATCAAGGCGCAGGTCGCCCGCGGACTCACATGGTGAACGACCCCAGGTTCGACGGCCGCATCCGAGAGGGTGCGGCCCTCCTGCCCACCATCCATCCGGGCGACAGCCACGCCGCGACGCTGGTCGAGACGGCGAACGGCGATCTGCTGTGCGCCTGGTTCAACGGCCCGGGGGAGGGCGAGCCGGACACCAACATCGTCCTGTCCCGTCTCCCCGCGGGCACCGACACCTGGCTGCCGCCTGAGCAGCTCTCGTCGGATGCGCGCCGCTCCGAACAGAACCCTTTGCTGTTTGTTACTCCGGACGACGACGTCTGGCTGCTGCATACGTCGAACGAGCCGCATGACCAGTCGACCTCGCGCGTGATCCGGCGGGTGTCGCACGACGGTGGGCTCAGCTGGGAGCGGAGCGAGGTGCTGTTCGATCACCTCGGTTCGTTCATCCGGAACCCGGTTGTTGTGTTGAGCAACGGTGACTGGTTGCTGCCGGCGTACGACTGCGACAAGACCGCCGAGCGCACTGTGCTGCGGTTGAGCACCGATCGAGGCGACTCGTGGTCGGTGATCGAGCTGCCGGACGCGGTTGGGCAGGTGCAGATGAGCGTCGTCGAGCTGTCGCCCGGCGAGCTCGTAGGGTACTTCCGTAGCCGCGCCGCCGACCGCATCCATCGGTCGGTCTCGAAGGACAACGGCCGGACCTGGACCTCCCCGGAGCGCACCGCGCTGCCGAACAACAACTCGGCGGTCCAGGTGCTTCGGCTGGACGACGGGCGGCTCGTCCTGGTGTTCAACGACTCGTCGGCGGAGCGCGACCAGTTCCGCTGGGTCGACGACGGCAAGGGCGGCGTACGCCGGAAGACCCTGCGGACCCCGCTGACGCTGGCACTGTCCGAGGACGACGGCGCCACCTGGCCGTACTGGCGGAACCTGCAGGTGCAGGACGAGGAGTACCGCGAGAACGAGTTCGGCTACTCGTACCCGACGCTGCTGCAGACCCGCGACGGGCAGTTGCACGTCGCGTACTCGTTCCTGCGCAAGACCATCAAGCACGTGATCCTGGCGCCCGAGTGGATCCAGGCAGGAGACCGATTGCCATGAGTATCGAGAAGTGGGGCCTGCACGAGCTCACGTTGTCCGGGCCCTCTGAGGGCAATCCGTTCACCTTGGAGTTCCAGGTCACGTACCAGTTCCGGAACCGGATGGTCACCGTCGACGGCTTCTACGACGGTGACGGGACCTACCAGGCGCGGTTCTCGCCGGACCGGGAGGGCGAGTGGTCGTACATCACGTCGAGCTCCGCACCCGAGCTCGACGGCCGGCGCGGGAGCTTTGTGTGCACCCCGCCGGGGCCTGGGAACCACGGGCCGGTCGACGTACTCGGCAGGCACCACTTCTCGTACGCCGACGGCACCCGGTACGACTGCATCGGCACCACCTGCTACCACTGGACGTACGAGACGAAGGAGCTGCAGGAGCTCACGCTCGACTCGTTGCGCTCGGCACCGTTCGACAAGGTGCGGATGTGCCTGCTCCCCACGGACGGGATGCGCCCCGACCGCACGCCGTTCGCCGGAACGACACCCGGTTCTGTCGACGTGGATCGGTACGACCCCGTGTTTTTCCAGGAGTTCGAGGCACGGGTGGCGGACCTGCTGGCGCTCGGCATCCAGGCGGACCTCATCCTGTTCCACCCGTACGACCGCGGTGTGTGGGGCTTCGACCGGATGACCCCGGCGCAGGACGCGGCGTATCTGCGGTACGTCGTCGCGCGGCTGGCGGCGTACCGGAACGTCTGGTGGTCGCTGTCGAACGAGTACGACTTCAACCACGAGAAGACGATCGCGGACTGGGACCGGTTGCTGCAGCTGGTGCAGCGGTACGACCCGTACCAGCGGCTGCGGTCGATCCACAACGGCACCAAGATGTACGAGGTCTTCACGCCGTACGACTTCGGCAAGCCGTGGATCACCCATCAGAGCGTGCAGCACTGGGACGGCGCCGAGGTCGCGGCCTGGCGGGACTGCCCGAAGCCGGTGGTGATCGACGAGATCGGCTATGAGGGCAACGCCGGCCGCCGCTGGGGAAACCTGACCGCCGACGAGATGGTGCACCGGTTCTGGCAGGGCATGTCGCTCGGCGGGTACGTCGGGCACGGCGAGTCGTTCGTCGACCGGGAGACCCGCGCGTGGATCTCGATCGGCGGCCGGCTGTACGGCGAGAGTCCGGAGCGGATCGACTTCCTCCGGGCCGTATTCGCCGGACTGCCGCGGCAGTCGGACGGTGAGGTCGACGCGGACCGCTGCGTCCTGCACTACCTCGGCGACCGCCAACCGTCCGCTGTCGAGCTGGACCTGCCGGACGGCTCGCCCTTCCACTTCGACCTGATCGACACGCGGGCGATGACCATCACCCCGCTGGCCGAGTACTCCGGCCCGAGCCACATCCCACTGCCCGCCACCCCGTACCTCGCCCTGAGAGGGACCCGATGACGTCAGTAGCACGCTGGGACGTGCTCGAACTACCTGTGCCCGGACCGGCCGGCGTGCTCTTCCGCCACACCTCCGGCGCTACCGCGTACGCCGAACCGTTCCAGTCGGACGACGGTTGGCTCGTCCGCTACAGCCCTGATCTGGAAGGCACTTGGTCGTACGACGGCGGGTCGCTGGAGTGCACGCCTGCGACCTCACGCGGTCCTGTCCGTCGCTCCGGCACCACGCTGCGCTGGGCGGACGGTACGCCGTACCACCCACTCACGACCGCCTGGTTCGGCGACCCGCAGCAGTGGGCCGCCGCCCGCCCGGCGCTCGCGGCCTCGCCGTTCAACCGCGTCCGGTTGAAGGTGTCCGACGGTATCGAGGATCAGGTCCGCGACCTGCTGGCCGCCGATATCGTCGCCGACATCGTCCTGCCGACGGACTCGTCTGTTGTTCGCGCCGCGGTGAATCGGCTCGCCGCCTACCGAAACGTCACCTGGTGTCTGGAGTCGGCCGACAACTCGCGCGAGTTGGCCGAGCTGATTGCTGAGCTCGACTCCAGTCGCCACCTGATCTCGATGCATGAGGCAACCGATCCGGGACCGCCTTGGCTGACTCACCTAAGTGTCCGGCTGGAGAACCTCCGTGGTGTGTCGGCGTTGCGCCTGGCCCACGCCAAGCCCGTGTTCGTCGACGCATGCGGCCATGAAGGCAACGGCACCACCCCCGACACCAGCCTCCGGCCGGAGGAGATGCTGACCCGCATCTGGGAAGGGACGGTGCGCGGGGCGTACGTCACGCACGGCGAGTGGTACGTCGACCCGTCGTCTGTGAGCGTGGTGCCGTGGTCGGACGGTGGCAGCCGGCCTAGTGGTGTCGTTGCGCAACGGCTGCGGCTGTTGCGGGAGGTGCTGGACGAGCTGCCCGACGGCGTGGAGCCGATCGACGACTACCGCGACGCCCCGACGCTCGCGGTCCCTGGCTCGTACTACCTCCAGTACCTCGGCGAGCACCAGTTCCCGGACCGCACGTTCTCCCTACCCGAGGGCGAGTACGACGTCGAAGTACTAGATGTGTGGAACCACTCGGTACGCCGTACCCGCGAGAGCGTCGCTGGTGCTGGTGCTGGTGCTGGTGCTGGTGCTGGTGGTCGTGGTGCTGGCACGTTGACTGTTCGGCTGCCCGGCACGCAGTACCAGGCTATTCAGATCCGCCGGACGTCCTGATGCCCGCGCTGACGTCTGGACCGCGCCAGGCTTCGTTGCGTCGCACGCCAGACGGTGTGGTGCTGGAGCTCGGCCAGGTCGACGGTCCGGCCTACCTGGAACGCCCACTAGGCGACCTCCTCACCTGCTCGGCCGGCCGCCCCTGGCAGCCCAGTCCGCTGACGTCTCCCGACGGATGGTGGATCTCGCGGCGTCCCGTGGAGCACCGGGCCGGCTGCCGGACCGGACCGCTCGCGGTCGAGGTGCGGTTGGCGTTCGACGACGGCGACCGCCTAAACCTCGAGCTCCGCTGGCGCAACACGAGCAAGCGCCGCGTCGCCGACCTAGCCGTCGGGCTGCTGCTCGACCTCGGCCGGGTGAAGGACAGCCAGCTCACCGTCCCCGGACTGATCTACAACGACAACCCGTCCGCCGACCCGGCCCGCGCCGTACCGCGCATCGGCCCGACCCCAGGCGGCGGCTTCGTCGCCGAGGAGGACCGGCTCCCGATCCCGGGCATCAACCTCGAATGGCGCGACGGCCGCGAACGCCGCTGGCTGTCCGTCTTCTCGCGCCCACAAGCACGCCGCTCGGGCGACGGTCAGGTCCGGTACGGCTCGCTCGGCGCGATCCGGCAGGACGGTCCGGTGATCGCGGCGCTCAGCGGCGTACTGATGTTCGACGGCAAGCAGGACGTCCGGTACGTCAGCAAGGCGGAGACCGAGGCGACCGACGACGGGTACCTCACGCTGCGCCCCGGTGAGGTCTACACCCAGCATCTGATCCTCGACTGGGGACTGCAGGATCTCCGCGGTCACGCCTTCCGGCACCTTGTTGAGAGTGCCCGCACGATCTTCACCGCCGCGGGTGCGCGCGCGCTGGGTCTCGACGAGCTCATCACCTTGAAGACCGTTGCCCTGGACAACCGGTGGTTCCAGTCCGGGACCGTGGCCGGGTACACCAAGTTCAGCGACATCCCCGGCAACGGGCCGCGCAAGCCTCGGCACTTCATGTACGGCTGGACCGGCCAGGCGCTGAAGCTCGCTTGGTGCGATGCGCAGGTCGGCTTCAACGCCCGGGACCGCCTCCGCATCGACCGCTGCCGCGCGGCCGTCGAGTTCTACCTGGCCGGAAGCCCGACGCCCTCTCCAGGCTTGCGCCACAACGCGTACCAGGTCAGCACCCGCCGCTGGACCAGCTTCCGCGCCGGCAACCGCCCGATGGTCTCCAGCCGGGCGTACGGCGAGACGATCAGCGACCTGGCCGACATCATCACCCTCTTCCGCCACCACGACGAACCCGTCCCACCCTCGTGGCTCGACGCCCTCGAAGAAGCCATGACCTTCCTCCGCACCTCCCCGCCCGCTCCACCCGGCGCCTCTTCCCGCGCCCCGGCGTCCGCGGCCGCTCAATTGGCTGATGGGACTTTCCCGGTGGGATGGCGACTCGACGGCACCCCGGCTGCGACGACGGTTTCCGCGGCGGGCATCCCGTGCGTACTTGCCGCATTGAAGGCCTCCGAGGTCCTCGACGACGCCGAACTGTTGGCCGAGGCAACCATCTGGCTGTCCCGGTACCACGACCAGCACGCACGGACCTTCGACCGCCCGTTCTCCCGCTCCACCCTGGACGCGGCCTGCGAGGACAAAGAAGCCGGCATGTACTACTTCATGGCCGCCTACGAACTCTTCCGCCGCACCGGCGACCCGCTGTACGCCACCTGGTGCGAAGTAGCCGCCGACTGGCTCCTCACCTGGGTCTACGTCTGGTCCCCGGAACAGGACGAGGACTCACCCCTCCACACCGCAGGCTTCAACGCGATCGGCTGGCCGACCGTCAGCGTCCAGAACCACCACCTCGACGCCTTCTTCCCGACGTACGAACTCCTCTCCTTCGGCCTGACCACCAACCGCCCCGCGTACGTGGCCGCTGCCCGAACCACCCTCCACGCCCTCACCCAAGGCGTCGCCACCGCCCCGAACGACTGGAACTTCCCCCTCCCCGGCGAACAAGGCGAAGCCGTCTTCCAAACCCACTGGCAACGCCGAGGCCACACCAACACCTGGAACCCCAGCTGGGTAATAGCCGTCCCCCTAGCCAACGCCCTCCGAACCCAGCCCCTCCAGCCGACCGACGACTGACAACCCAATGACTGACCATCTGATCACCAACTACGGAGCCGAGGCCGACCACGACGCCCGCGCCGACCTGCACAGCGCCGGTGTGGATTGTGCTGGTGTGGACCGTGGGGATGTGGATTGCACTGCCGCGATTGCGGAGGCGATTGACGCGTGTGCGCTGACCGGCGGGCGTGTTGTCGTACCCGACGGTGAATTCGTCACCGGGCCGATCCGGCTTCGCAGCAACGTCGAACTGCATCTGTCCGCCGGCGCGACGCTCCGGTTCCGCACCGACCCGACGGCGTACCCGATCGTCCGCACCCGCTGGCAAGGAATCGAGTGCTTCAGCCACTCACCTCTCATCTACGCGTACGACGAAACGGACATCGCGATCACCGGCACCGGCACCCTCGACGGCGGTGCGAGCACAGACAACTGGTGGAGCAGCACCCGCCCGCGCACCGACTGGGAACGTCTGCTGCGCATGGTCGAAGCCGACGTACCGGTGGAGGACCGCATCTTCGAACCCGGTCACGGTTTCCGCCCCAGTTTCATCCAGCCGCACACCTCCCGTCGCGTGCGCATCGAAGACGTCCGCATCGTCAACGCCCCGATGTGGGTGGTACACCCGGTCTTCTGCACCGACGTACTCGTCCGCGGAATCACCGTCGACTCCCTCGGCCCGAACAACGATGGCTGCAACCCCGACTCCTGCGAGGACGTCGTCATCACCGGCTGCTCGTTCACGACCGGCGACGACTGCATCGCGATCAAGTCCGGCCGCGACGCCGACGGCCGCCGCGTAGGCCGCCCGTCCCGCAACATCCTCATCGAGTCCTGCCGCTTCACCACCGGCCACGGCGCCCTGACCATCGGCAGCGAAGCCTCCGCCGGAGTCTCCAACATCCAAGCCCGAGACCTCCACATCACCACCCCACCAACCGCCCCCGCGACCAACTCCGTGGGTGGAGTGGGGAGTGGTGCGGTCGTGGGCGCGGGGGTTGACCATGCGTTGCGGATCAAGACGAACTCTTTGCGTGGTGGTGTGATCGAGCACGTGACCGTCGAGAACGTCGTCGTCGACGCAGTCACCACCTCCGCGATCCTCATCACCACCCGGCACGCGGAACCGGAACAGTTCGGCGGCCACGCCCCCGTCGTACGCGACATCACCGTCACCAACCTCGCCGTACGCTCAGCGCCCCGAACCGTCGAGATCCACGACACTCCCCAGGCGCCGGTCGAGTCCTTCACCCTGACCACCTCTGAAACTCCGTGAACAGGTCGACCTCGCCCAACTGCCCCGGCTTCAGCAAAACCTCCAGCCCATCAAGAGCCGGCACCGCAGAAGCCGCCCGACACAGATGCACCCCCGGCGATATAGCCCGCGGAGACCCGGCAAGCTCGAGCGAACTGATCCCGAGCTGCCGCAGCACCTGACCAGACGTATCCCCACCAGCCACAACCACCCGCCGTACGCCGGCTGCCGCGGTCACGCTCCGAACGACGTCTGCCAGCGCACTGGGCGCCCGTCCGAGCTCGTTGGGATCGAGCTCATTCGTGTGTACGACGACGCCCTCAGCACCCGCCGAAAACGCAGCAACCGCCCGCGCCGGAGCCTCGTCGCTGAGCGGCAGCACGGTCCAGCCGGCAACCCGCGCATGCTCGATCTGCTCGGCGGTACGCCGCGACTGACTACCCGACACCACCAACACCGGCCCACCCACACCAGACGTACCCGAGCCAACAGCCCCACCACCAGGCCGAAGCGCCAGCCCCAACGCCCGAGACAGCCCACCCGACCCAATCGCAAACCTGACTTCATCCGGAGACCCGTCCCGCAGAATCACCCTCCCGAGGGCCTGCAGATCCTCGTCCGTCAACGCATCCAGTACCACCGCACCAACCCCACCGGGCACAACAGGAGACTGGGAGAAGGGTTGGAGAGCGGGGCTGGTGGGGGACTGGGTGGTGGGTTGGGGGTTGGTGAGGTGTTGGTAGGCGGTGGGGAGGTTGGAGTACGTGGTCAGGTGGAGGGCGGTTAGGGGGAGGGTGGTTTGGTGGGAGAGGTGGTGGCGGAGGTCGGATTCGTGCATTGGGGTGGAGGGGTGGGTGGACATGGTGGGCTGGCGGTCTAGGCGGTGGATCTCGCCGGCTTCGGCGGCGAAGTGGTGGCTGAAGACGGTGTAGCGGCCTAGCTCCGGTTGCGCGATGAGGATGGGGACGACGGTGGGACCGCAGATCTCGCGCCCGATCTCCAGCGCACGCCCGATACTGCCGCGGGTGGGGGAGGAGTCCGCGGTCGAGCAGACCTTGTACTGCAGCACGCGTGGCCCGAGGTCCCGTAGCGCCTCCAGCACCGGACGGAGCTCGGTCTCCTGTTCGTCCGGCGGCAACGACCGGGCGATCCCGGCGACGCCGATCACGTCGTACCGCTCGGCCAGCTCCCGCAATTCAGGTGCCGACGGCAACGTCACGAGCAGCACCGCCCGCAGCCCGACCCGCGCGAACTGCACCATCGCATCCGTCGACCCAGTGAAGTCGTCCCCATAGAACGCCGCCTCAACCACGCCTACCCCCGACCATCACGACCCCCGTCGTACGGAGAGCCGAATTTGTTCAGGGCTTCTTGTAATGCGGGGACTTGGTTGGCGGCTGTTGTCAGGTCGGTGCCGGAGGTTGCTGCGGACCAGGCGGCGCGCATTGCGGTGACGCCTGCGCTTGGGCCGCTCGGGTGGCCGTGGATGCCGCCGCCGGCGAGTACCAGGAGATCTGTCGTGTTGGTACGGCGGTACGTCTCGGGGGCCAGTCCAGGCGTCTGGCCGGAGGAGAGAACGGGCAGGGTTTCGTAGCCTCCCAGGAGTGGCGTACGGACGGCGGTGATGGAGCGGAGGACCTCCTCGTCGGTTTCGTAGAACTTGTTGGACAGACCGTTGGTGTGCAGGTGATCCGCCCCAGCGAGGCGGGCGAGTTTGGACCACGCGATGTAGTCGATGCCGAGCTGCGGCACTCGGGTGTAGACACCGGTCATCGCGCGATGACCGTGGATGGGCAGGACGCAGCGTTCCCTCAACCAGGCGAGCGCGCTGAAGCCGACGAGGTTCACGCACACCATCACGCAGGTGCCGCCGGCCGCGTGCACCAGGTCGTGGTTGGCGGCCATGCGGTCGAGGTCGTCGGTGATGTTGAACGCATACATGGGACGCCGGCCGGTGCGCGCGGCGGCCTTGTCGAGTTCCTCGGTGACGACCGCTACCCGGTCGGCGAGTGGCGAATGCGGCGGGTTGCCCATCAGTTCGTCGTCTTTGATGAAGTCGATGCCTGCCTCGGCGAGCTCGCGGACGACGAGCCGGAGTTCTTCGGGAGGCAGTCCGATGCTCGGTTTCACGATCGTGCCGAGCAGGACGCCGTCCGGCCGGTCGAGCAGTTCGCGGGTCCCGCGGACGCCGTACTGCGGACCGGGATAGCGCTGGGCGAACGGCGCCGGGAGGTCGAGGTCGAGCAGCCGGATGCCGGCGAGCTGACGGAGCTCGAACAGGTTGCCGGCCACCGCGGCGAGGAGGTTGGGCAACGACGGGCCGAAGTTGTCCAGCCCGAACGCGATCCGCACCCGAGCGCTCCGCTTCACGGCATCCCGCGAGCGGGTGGTGCCTGGCAGGTCCGGGTTGCCGGTGGGTGGGAGTTCTTCTACGGAGAGGACGCGGGCGGCGAAACGTTCGCGGAGTTCGGGGGTATCCCGGGCGACGGCCGTGAACGTGCCGGTCGACTGTTCGCCGGCGATGGCCTCGGCGGCCTGTTCCAGTGGGAGGTAGGTCTCGACCAGGTACGTGGCGACGACCTCTGCAGCGCTCATCGGGTCGGGTCGATCTGCGTCTTGAGGTGGGCGGCCCCACCGTCGATCGCCAAGAGGGTCTCCGGCGTTCGGCCGAGTGGGACTACGTCGGAGATGTACGGGCGTACGTCGAGAGTTCGCGTGTTGACGAGCTGGGCCGCCGCCGCGAAATCGGCAGGTGTGTAGATCGTCGAGCCCTGCACTGTGACCTCCTTGAGAACTACCGGATTCAGATCAACCGTCAACGCGCCGCCGAACATCGGCAGCAGCACCACCTGCCCGCGCGGTCTGCACAACGCCAAGGCCTCCGCGAGACAGCTCGGATGCCCGGACGCCACCACGACCACGTCGAAACCGTCCCCGCCGCTCACCTCGATCCCGAGCGGTACCAGGTCCGCCGAGCGCGGATCAACCACGGCCTCAACGCCTTGTGACACGAGGAACTCGCGGTTGTGCTGCTTGACGTCGCTCACCATCACCGTCCGCGCTCCACGGTGCCGGCTCACCGCGGCCGCGAGGCTTCCGATCGCTCCACCACCGAGGACGGCGACGGCATCTCCGGCCCGCACCGCCGACGTGGAACGCCACCCCACCGCGACCGGCTCGATCATCGCGCCCTCGCCGTACCCGATCTCGTCGTTCAACGGCACCAGCACCCGCCCCGGCGCGGCGAAGTACTCGCTCAGCATCCCCGGCCAGCCCAGGCCGGGAACCCGTTTGTGCTTGCAGAGATGAGGATGACCGGTCTCGCACCGCGTGCACTCCCAGCAGGACAACGCCGGCAGTACGGCGACCCGATCGCCTGCGCGGAAGCGTGCATCACCCGACGACACGACCTCGCCGGCGCCCTCGTGCCCTAGCACCACTGGCGGTTTGCGGAACGGATGGAGCCCGCTCCAGGTGTGCAGGTCGGAGCCGCACAGCCCGACCGCACGCATCCTGAGCAGCACGTCGTCGCCCACGTCCGGCTCCGGCACGTCGGTCACCGAAACCTGCCGTGGCGCCTCCAGAACGGCTGCTCGCATCAGGTCTCTCCTTTGCTCGGGGTCCGACCAGTCTCCGTCAGTAAACCTCAAGAAAACAAGGCGGATCGGCCAGCCTGTGGATAGCCGGTTGACTTCGCGCGCGCAGGAGGCAAAGGTTTACCTCATGGCGACGATCCCATCGACTCTGCTGCTCGAGGACCGGGCCGCGCTGGCGATGAACGCGGTGACCGGCCTGGCCGACGACGACCTGGACGGCATCCCGTTCTTCAGTGCGAACCTGCTGGCCCGTCCTGCCCGCATGGACCACGGCGACTGGGACTACGGCTCCAGCCACGGACGGCTCACCGACGCGATCCTGCTGACCCGCCAGATGACCGGCGGCAAGGACTGGGACCCACGCTGGGACACGATCGCCGACCGCTACCGGCAGCGGCTGTTCGCGCTGCTCGCCGACGACGGTCTCACCTACCGTCGGGCGCACCCCAAGGGCCACTGGCTGCCGAATGCCAACCTGATCGACCAGCGCGCCACCCTGCTCGCCATGACGACCGCAGTGGTCGCCAGTGACGATCCACAGGCCCAGCGGGCCGCGGACCGCCAGGTGGCTGCGCTGAAGCGGATCGCGATCAAGGAGCGCGACGTCTGGTTCTACCCGGCGTCGGAGTACACGAAGGACGGCTGGCCGTCGTCGAACGCGATCGACCTGCATCTCGCGCCCGACCCCGCCTCGTTCTCCGGCCGCCTGATCATGCCGCTGTTGCGCTACCACCAGGCGACCGGCAACACCGACGCGCTGGAGCTGTGCGAATGGTTCGCCCGGCTGATCGTCGAGAAGAGCGGTGTCTTCAACGTCGACGGGAGCTTCAACCCGGCCCGTGCGTACCGCAGCGGTCATTTCCACACGCGAGTCGGGACGCTGGAAGGGCTGGCCCGGCTGGCGAGGCATACCGGTGACCACGGGCTGACCGAGTTCGTGCGACGGAGCTACGACTGGGTGCTCGGCGAGGCGACCCGGTTCGGCTGGACACCAGGCGACCTGGCCGACCAGCAGTACGAGCACGAGACCTGTTCACTCGTCGACCTCATCGGTCTGGGTACGACGCTGGCAGGGAACGGACTCACGGAGTACTGGGCGGTCGTCGAGCGCTTCGTCCGCAACCACCTGGCCGCGTCGCAACTGCAGGACGTCAGCTGGGTGGAGTCCGCACCGGACCGCTCACAGGACGAGCCCGGATGGCGGACGTACGTCGACGTCGGTCAGCGCGTTCTCGGTGCCTTCTGTGGGTACGGCGCTCCGAACGACTACGTGTCCGACGTACCACTGGGGCGCGGCCACACCAACGACGTACAGGCGTGCTGTGTCGGTTCCGGCGTCCGTGGACTGTTCT
This sequence comes from Kribbella soli, assembly GCF_004331345.1. Taxonomy (GTDB): domain Bacteria; phylum Actinomycetota; class Actinomycetes; order Propionibacteriales; family Kribbellaceae; genus Kribbella; species Kribbella soli. The sequence continues at coordinate 194,065 of NZ_SJJZ01000005.1, forward strand.
GGGCGTGGAACAGCATCGTCACCGGTGACCACCGCTTGACGCGAGTCAACCTGCTGCTCACGCGCGGCCACCACGCGGTCGACGTCATCAGCCACCTGCCGGTCGAGGGCAAGGTCGAGCTGCACGTCAACGAGCCGATTGACGAGCTCCGGGTGCGCATCCCCGACTGGGCCGGGTACGCGCGGCTGAGGCTTCAACGCGGAGACGACGAGTGGACCGGCGCCGAGCGGATCTGGGCGCCCGACGGCTACCTGTCGATTCCGAAGCCGCAGCCGGGGGAGCGCATCACCGTGACCTTCCCGATGGTCGAGCAGACCACCACAGAGCTTGCGGCCGGCAACGAGTTCCGGACCACCTGGCGCGGCGACGACGTGATCGCGATCGATCCGCCCGGCAGGTCCCGACCGATGTACGGCGACCGCCCGGAACACGCCGGCGGTGTGCGTGAGTACGAGCTCCACCGACCCGAGACGGAGTGGTCCTGGTGACAACTGACTGGGTGCTGTCCGAGCCGCCGAGTGCGACGGCGCTGACAGCGTACGACCTGCGCTGTGAGCACCGTGTCGATCCACTCGGGATCGGTACGGCGCGACCGCGGCTGAGCTGGCGGTTGGCGTCGCCGACCCGTGGCGATCGGCAGGACGCGTTCCACGTGCAGGTGCTGCGCGACGGCGTACAGGTGTGGGACAGCGGGTGGCGGAGCGAGCGGGACACGTACGTCGACCACGGTGGTGCACCGCTGACGTCGCAGACCGACTACGTGTGGCAGCTCTCGGTGCGGGATGCGGCCGGACAGGTCTCGTCGGCGGAGGCGACCTTTGCGACCGGTCTCTTCCACGACGACGAGTGGGAGGCGCACTGGATCGAGCACGACTACGAGACCGATCCGTACTTCGAGCCGCCGGTGGATCGCGTCGAGCCGCGGACGGTGCGGCAGGCAACCATCGCACCGCCTCGCTACTACCGGCGCTCGTTCGAGCTGACCCAACCGGTCAGCAGGGCGCGGATCTATGCGACTGCCCACGGTCTCTACCAGTTCAGCGCCAACGGTCAGCGGGTCGGCAACGACGAGCTGACGCCGGGCTGGACCGATTATCGCGAGCGCGTCGCCTATCAGACATACGACGTGACCGATGTGTTGCACGAGGGCGAGAACGTCATCGGTGCCGTGCTCGGCGAGGGCTGGTGGTCCGGGTACGTCGGGTGGGACACGCGAAGCCACGCGCACCACTACGGCAAGAAGCCGCAGCTGCTCGCGCAACTCGTCGTCGATCACCCGGACGGTTCGCGGACCGTGGTCGCGACCGACGGACGCTGGGTCGAACGCGTCGGGCCGATCAGGTTCGCGGACCTGCTGATGGGCGAGTCGTACGACGCCAGGCACGAGCTCGGCGCCTGGTCCAGCCCAGGGTACGACGCCGGCGACTGGGCGCCTGCCGGTGATGTCGGCAGCGACGTGTCGACGCTGATCGCCGCGACGACCGACCCTGTGCGGGTGACCGAGGACATGCCGGCGACCGCGGTGACCGCGCTCGAACCAGGACGTTTCATCGTCGACCTCGGGCAGAACGTTGCCGGCCGCATCCGGTTGCGAGTGCGTGGCGCCGAGGCCGGGGACCGGATTCGGCTGCGGCACGGCGAGATGCTGCAGGCTGACGGCGAGTTGTACACGGCCAACCTCCGGACGGCCGACGCCACGGACTACTTCGTCAGCGCCGGTGCGGGCGAGGAGTTCTTCGAGCCGATCTTCACCGTGCACGGCTTCCGGTACGTCGAGGTCGACGGCTATCCGGGTGAGCTCACCGCCGAGGACGTGACCGGGCGGGTGCTGCATTCGGACACGCCGGTCGCGGGGCGGTTCGAGTGTTCGGATCCGGGCGTCAACCAGCTGCTCAGCAACATCCGGTGGGGGCAGCGAGGCAACTTCGTCAGCGTTCCGACGGACTGTCCACAGCGCGACGAACGGCTCGGGTGGACGGCGGATGCGCAGATCTTCCTGCCCACGGCGGCGTACCAGTCCGACGTACTGACGTTCTTCGAGAACTGGTTCGCCGATCTCGCAGTGGCGCAGACCGATGATGGCGCGATCCCGGATGTGATTCCGCACGTGATCACCGGCCGGCACGGGACGCCGGCGTGGGCCGACGCGGCGACGATCGTGCCGTGGACGCTGTACCGGATCTACGGCGACGAGCGCGTACTGCGGACCGCGTGGCCGGTGATGCGGCGCTGGGTCGATTACGTGCACCGCGCCAATCCCGACCTGATCTGGCGGAACCGGACGAGCGGTCACTACGGCGACTGGCTGCAGGTCGGCGTCCAGACCGATCGGGATGTTCTTGCGACCGCGTACTTCGCGCGGAGCGTGGAGTTCACGGCGGCGGCAGCTCGGGTGCTCGGACTGGCGGACGAGGCGGCGGCGTACGGCGAATTGCGGGAGAAGATCGCGGCGGCGTTCGTGGCGGAGTTCGTGGATGCCGAGGGCAAGGTTCGCGGGGACACCCAGACCGGGTACCTGTTGCCGTTGGCGTTCGGGTTGCTGCCGGAGCAGCCTGAGCAGGCGGCCGTCAAGCATCTGGTTGCGGATCTCGAGCTGCGCGGACGATCGCTGACGACCGGGTTCGCCGGGGTCGCGTTGCTGTGCCCGATCCTGACGAAGTATGGGTACGCCGAGTTGGCGTACGACCTGCTGCACGACGACCGGTACCCGTCCTGGGGGTACTCGATCAAGCACGGCGCGACGACGATCTGGGAGCGCTGGGACGGGTGGACGGAGGAGAACGGGTTCGGGCCGGTCGCCATGAACTCGTTCAACCACTACTCACTCGGCTCGGTCGGCGAGTGGCTGTACGGCGACGTCGCGGGCATCAGCCAGTCGCCGGAGTCGATCGGCTTCCGGGACCTCGTCATCAAACCCCGCCCCGGCGGCCGTCTGAACTGGGCCGAGGCGTCGTACGACACTCCGACCGGCCGAGTCACCACCCGCTGGCAACGGTCCGACGGCACCCTCACCCTCGACGTAACCATCCCACCCGGCGCCAACGCCACCATCCACATCCCCACCGCGGACCCCGACGCCACCCAGGAATCCGGCCAACCCCTAACCCAGTCGAAGGACCTCACCGTCCTCGACTCCACCCCCGACACCACCATCTGCCGCACCGGGTCGGGCACCTACCACTTCACCACCCCCGCCTAACCCCACCCGGCCCACCGCCCACCCCACCCCGGCCCGCGCCCCCACCGACCACCACCTGCCGCCCCGGACCCGCGCCCGCCGCCCGGACCCGCGACCGTGTCAGCGGCAGCCGCTAGCCGCGCTGCTCGGTTCGTGCAGATGGCGGGTTGTTTCACCGATGGCGTCATGCAACCCGCCAGCGGTGAAACAACCTGGCATCCGGCAGCACAACGCGCCCGGCTCCGGACGTGTGTCGGTGAACCGGAGCTGGGGTGCGGAATCTCCGACGGGCGTTGGCATGGCTGACGTAGCAACTCTCGAGGGGATATCCCCTGGGGTTGTGGGTTCTCCACTCGCATACCAAGGGAGAAGGCACAACGCCGAGGGATATCCCCTCGTGTGCGGGGCTCTCGCCATGCCGGTTGGGGCGCGCCGGTGGGACGGGTCGGTCGGTTGGGACGGACCGGGCGGTGGTGCGGACCGGGCGGTGGTGCGGCGCCTGGTGCGGTGCGTGCGACCGGGAGGGGCGGGGTGGTGGTGCGTGCGTGCCGACCGGGTGGGGCGGGGTGGTGGGTGTGGTTAGCGGCGGGGGCGGTGGGGTGGGGGTGCTGTGGAGGCGCGGATTACTAGTTCGCCTTGGACGTGGGTGGTGGCGGTGGTGACTCGGGGGGTGAAGCGTTCCCAGGCTTGGCGGCCCAGTTCGATGGTGGAGACGGCGTACGTTGTGAGGCCGGGGTCGGTGTGGGCGCTCATGGGGGCGTTGTCGATGCCGGCGACGGAGATGTCGCCGGGGACGGAGAGGCCGAGTTCTCGGAGGCGGCTGAGGACGCCGACGGCGACGTGGTCGTTGAAGCAGATCATCGCGGTGGGCTTGTACGTCAGCGCCTCGTCTACCGCGTCCTGTCCGTCGACGAGCGTCGAGCCGCAGGGCACCCGGATGATCGTCAGACCCGACGCCTCCGGTGAGCGGAAGCCGCGTTGGCGTTGCTGATCGGACCAGGCCGCGGTCGGGCCCTGCAGGTACGCGATCCGCTTGTGGCCGAGTGACGCGAGGTGTTCGCAGAGCGCGCGGACGCCGAGGTGGTAGTCGACCACGACCGAGCCGACCGCGGAATGCCGCAGTACCCGGTTGATCAGGACGAGTCGGCGCGCGGCCTCGGCGACTTCGCGCAGGCGGGGCGTACTCATCCGGGGCGCGCACAGCAGCAGGCCGTCGACCCAGCGGGCGAGCTCGATCGCGGAGCGGTACTCCTGCTCCGGGTCCTCCTCGGTGCCGGCGACGAGCGTGTGATGGTCGGTGGCGGCTGCTTCGGCGGCGACGCCCTTGAGGATCTCGGCGAAGTACGGGTTGCCGAGGTCCGGTACGACGACGCCGACCGTCCGGCTGCTGCCACGCAAGAGTGTCTGGGCCGCGGGGTTCGGCCGGTAGCCGACGTCCTGGGCGGCGACGCGGACCCGGTCGGCGACCTCCGGCGACACCGGCTTGCCGCCGCTCAGTACCCGCGACACGGTCGCCGTCGACACCTCGGCCAGCCGCGCCACGTCATGGATCGTGGCGCGGGCAGCGCGGTCCGCAGCGGGCTCCGAAGATCGATACCGTCTCACCGGCCCATTGGACCATGATCCCAGCGCAGATCGCTGCCGGTAGAGCGATGTAAACCTTTTCCCGATTTCCTGCAGTGAACCCTTGACGCCACCGCGACCCCCTGCGACGGTAGCCAGGAAAAGGATTACCCGCCCACCGCCCCGGGCTCTGTTGTGGCGGTCCGCGCGAGGAGAACGCCGTGCGAAATCGCCTGTTGAGCCTATGTCTGGTCGTCCTCGCCGGAGCCGGCCTCCTGACGATGTCAGCCAGTACAGCAACAGCCGCGAACCCGGCGACATACGGACCGTTCGACCCGCGGATCGAGCTGGACGGGCACTGGGGCCGTGACGACGACGTCGCGATCACCGTGAACTCCGGGTCGTCGGTCCGCTTCCGGTTCACCGGCTCGCACCTCGGTGCGCTGTTCGACACCGCGTCGATCACCGTCCCGGCCCAGTTGTACGTCGCCATCGACGGCCAGGCGCCCGTACTGCACAAGGTCGACGCGGACCACAAGGTGTTCGCCGACGACCTCGATCCGACCGTCGCACACACCGCGGAGCTCGTGGTCAAGGACGTCGACGAGTACGAGAACCGCTGGAACGTCCCGCTGCAGACCGGTGTCGTCCTGGAGAAGATCGAGCTCGCCCCGGACGCCAAGCTGATCCCGCTGCAGACGACCGCCGAGCACCGCATCGAGTTCTACGGCGACTCGATCACGCAGGGCGTGATGGCGCTCTGTGCCGAGCTCGGGACCGATTGCGCAGACGGCAGCAAGGCGTACCCGCACCTGGTCGGGGCGGCGTTCGGCGCGGACACCAACCAGGTCGGCTTCGGCAAGCAGGGCATCATTCAGCCAGGCCACGGCAACGTCGGTACGGCGTCCGAGTCGTTCGGCTGGAACCTCGCCGGCTTCCCGGTCGCACCCTTCGACCCCGGCGCGGTCGTCGTCAACTTCGGCACGAACGATGCGGCGTCGACGAGCGCCGAGTTCACCCCGGCGTACCTGGCCTACCTGCGGAAGATCCGCGCGGCCGAACCGCAGGCGCTGATCGTTGCCCTGCGCCCCTTCAACGGCACGCACGCCGACGACATCAAGGCTGCGGTCGCGGCAACGAAGGACCGCCGCGTCGTGTACGTCGACACCACGGGCTGGCTAGGGCCGGACGACTTCAACGGCAGTACGCACCCGAACGTCCAAGGCCACCAGGTCGCCGCGACCAAGCTCACCGCGGTGCTCAAACGTCTGACCGGCTGGTCCACCGGCCCCAGCGGTACGCCGAAACTCGCGCCGCAGGGTCTCGAGGACGCGACGTGCTCGGACACCCCGCTCAGCCTGACGTACCAGGGCCCGGTCCGCCTCGGTGTGACCGGCAAACTCAACATCCACGCGTCGAACGGCGACGTCGTCGACACGATCAGCCTGGCGGACCTCACGTCGTACCAGCGGACTGTCGGGGACGCGCGGACGGACTACGGCGAGCTGCACACGTGGACGTACCAGGCGGTCGTGGTCGACGGGCGGACGGTGAAGGTCTACCCGCACCAGCCACTCAAAGCCGGCCAGATGTACTACGTGACTGTCGATCCCGGGTTCGTGCAAGGCGACCCAGGGATCACGAAGGCCGACGGTTGGCGGATCCGCACCCGCCTGGATCCGAAATCAGACACCCACCTGACCGTAGGACGTGACAAGGACTTCTGCACGGTGCAGGCGGCGATCGACTTCGTGGGCGAGGGGCACCAGGCGACGATCGACGTCGCGCCCGGTCTCTACCGCGAGCTGGTCTGGGTGCCGCCGACCAAACCCGGTCTCACGATCCGCGGCGCGGGTGCCGGCCGGACCGTGATCGGGTACCCGAACAACAACCTGCTCAACGGCGACTCCGCGATGGGGAACGTCCCGGTCGAGCAGTCGTACTGCCAGCGTCGCGTCATCCCGCAGTCGGACCGTTTCAACTGCTGGCGGTCCGCGATGGGCGTCTTCGCGGACGACTTCACGATGACGGACGTGACCGTGCAGAACCTCACGCCGTACCGCGGGTCGCAGGCCGAGGCGTTCTTCGGGAACGGGAACCGGATCGTGCTGGCGCGGGTTCGCATCCTCGGGTACCAGGACAGCCTCCGCCTGCAAGGACAGGCGTTCGTGACGAACAGCTACGTCGAGGGTGACGTGGACTTCGTCTGGGGGACCGGCGGCGTGTTCATGCAGGACTCGGAGCTGAAGGCGCTGCACGAGGGCTACTACAACCAGGTCCGCAATATCGACAACGGGCCGGGCAACATCTTCGTGCGGGTGCGGCTGACCCGTGGGCCGGAGGTGGCCGACGACAGCGTGTTCCTGGCGCGGGCCGAGCTCAGCCGGTTCCCGACCAGCCAGGCCGTCTTCATCGACTCCGCGATGGACAGCCACGTGAAGAAGACCGGCTGGCAGATCACCAGCCCCAACGACTGCGCGGCCGCCGGCCAGATCCGGTTCTGGGAGTACCACAGCACCGACCTGGCCGGTCAGCCGCTCGACACCACCACACGACTGGCGTGCTCCCGGCAGCTCGGCGACGAGGAGGCAGCGCAGCTGCGCGACCCGTCGTTCGTGTTCGGCGGATGGCACCCGGTTGTTCCCCGCCTCGAAAGGTGATCCAAGATGAAGAACGTCAACCGTCGGACCGTTCTCGGAGGTGCTCTCGCCGTGACTGCCGGCAGTGCAACGGGATGGCCACTCAACGCGGCTGCAGAGGAGGTCCCAGCGGGCGGTGTGCAGCCGCATCCGGCCCCGCGGCCCGTTGCGCCGGTGAACGCTGAGATCGCGGCTGCCCACGCGGCGACGTACAAGACGCTGCCGCAGGTCGTCGTCGGGGTGGACGTCGAAGAGCTGATGAAGATCCACACCGTCGCCGACGCGGACGCCCTGCGGCCGCAGCTGGTTGCACAGGTGTGGAAGGACACCGGTGTGTTGCCGACCGGTCTGCCGACGGTGACCCGCGACGTCGGTGTACCGGCCGTGCTGCCGGAGTTCACCGGCGTACGGCGCTACGACAAGCTCGACGTGGCGATGCCGTTCGGGTACGTCGCCACAGTGTTCGTCCTCGAGCCGACGCAGAGCACGCACCGCCGGGTCGCGTTCTACCACAACGGGCACGGTGAGGGCCTGGACACGATGCAGCGGGTCGCACAGGGCCTGCTCGACCACGGGTACACCGTGCTGCTGTTCGCGATGCCCTTCTACCACTGGAACCCGAAGACACTGCAAGACCCGGCCGACCCCACCAAGCAGCTGCAGCCGTCGCACAACGACCTGCCGCAGTGGGCCTCGGACACGTACTCGCCGCTCGCGCTGTTCCTCACACCGTTGGCCGTGGCGATGAACTACGTGCAGGCGACGTACCGTCCGTCGTCGGTGCAGATGATCGGGCTGTCCGGCGGTGGCTGGGCGACGAGTGTGTATCCGGCGCTGGACACGCGGATCACCCGGTCGTACCCGACTGCCGGCTCGCTGCCGTTCTTCGTCCGGCCGGGGTCGCCGAAGCCGAGCCCGACACGGGGCGACTGGGAGCAGCGGCTGGACATGCAACCGGGGTTCTACGGGCTGGCCGACTTCCCGGACTTCTACGCGCTCGCCTCGGTCGGACGGAACCGGCGCCAGATCCAGATCCTCAACCGGTTCGACGAGTGCTGCTTCAACGGTGTCGGGCACCGGTCGTACGAGGCCGCCGTGCGACAGCGGATCGCCGTGATCGGGACCGATGCGGTGAGCAACGAGTCGAACGGTCACTGGGAGCTGCTGGAGGACGCGACCCACGGCGACCACACGATCAGCCCGTACGCACTGTCGGTGATCCTGTGGGACCTGGACACCCACTGCGCGCACCTGCCGTGACGGGGTGAGGGGAGGGCGACCGCGGACCTCCCCTCCGTCTACCGGATCTGGTGAACGTCTTTCACCGAGTGCCCGTTCACGGTCACGTTGTCGAAGGTGAGTGCTGCGTGCTGGACCGTGCTCGGCTGGTCGACGGTGAAATTGCAGTCGACCAGCCGGAAGGCCTCGATCCGGGAGTTCCGGTAGCCGCGGAGCAGGAGCGCGTTGCGCGCGTGCTCGACTTTCACACCACGCAGTTCGACGTTCCGGACGTACGGCGTGAGCGGGCCGGCGTCCCCCTCACCGCGATGGAAGTTGCACTGGACAACTTCCTTCAAGACCTCGGAGACCGTGATGTCGCGCAGATAGACGTTCTCCACGAAGCCGCCGCGAACCGCATTCGTCTTGATGTACAGGGCGAAGTACGGTCCGCCGATCCGGCAGTTGCGGACGTACACGTTGCGGATGCCGCCGGTGAGGTCCGAGCCGAGCGTGATCGCGCCGTACTTGACCCGCAGTTCGCAGTCCTCGATCAGCACGTCCTCGGTCGGTACGTCGACGCGCAGGCCGTCCGCCTCGCGACCGGACTTGAGCGCGATGCAGTCGTCGCCGGCGTCGATGACACACCCGGAGACGACGACCGAGCGGCATGACTCGAGGTCGATGCCGTCGTTGTTCGGTCCCTGCGAGTCGATGACCAGGTCCCGGATCGTGACGTTGCGGCACAGCACCGGGTGGATCTGCCAGAACGGTGAACGAACGACGGTCACGCCCTCGATCAGCACGTTCGTGCAGTTGTACGGCTGCACGAACGACGACCGGAGCCGGTCGCCGGCATCACGGTCCGCCAGCGGTACGCCGTACCAGCTCTGCTCGCGTAGTCGTTTGAAGTCCTCGTCGCACTCGCGGAACCACCGCCACCACGTGTCCCACGATCCCTGCCCGTCGAGTGTCCCAGTGCCGGTGATCGCGATGTCGGTGCAGCCGTTCGCGTAGATCATGGGGGAGTGGTTGAGCACCTCGAGACCCTCGTACCGGGTCTCCACGACCGGCAGGTAGTCGGCCGGATCGGTGCTGAAGAGCAGCGTGGCGCCCTCGCTGACGTGCAGTTCGACGTACGACAGCAGGTGGATCTTTTTGGTATGCCAGTTTCCGGGCGGTACGACGACGCGCCCGCCACCGGACTCGTGGCATGCCCGGATGGCGGCCGCGATCCCCGGACCGGCGTCGCTTTCGACCGCGCCGTACGACGTGATCGGGAAGTCGACAGCAGGAAAGACAGGCGGCCGGACGTCGGCCAGGATGCGGTCGGCTTCCGCCCAGCCCGCGGTCACAGGAGCTGTGCCGGATCGGTGATCAGCTGACCGTTCACGTGGAAGTTCTGGAACGTCAGCTCGGTGTCCTGGATCGAGCTCGCAGCGTCGATGCTGGTGTACGTGCAGTCGATCAGCCGGAAGTCCTGGATCGGCGACCGCGGGTACCCGAAGATCGAGAACGCGTTCCGGGCGTGACCGACGTTGACGTTGCGCAGCTCGACGTTCCGCACCCGCGGTGTCAGTGGGCCGACGTCGCCCTCGCTGCGGTAGAAGTTGCAGGACACGACTTCCTTGGTGAGGTTCGAGATGTCGAGGTCGCGCAGGTAGATGTTCTCGGCGAAACCGCCGCGGACCGAGTTCGTCTTGATGTACAGGCCGAAGTACAGGTTCGGGCTGCCGATCGTGCAGTTGCGGACGAACACGTTCCGGACGCCGCCGGTCATCTCACTGCCGATCGTGATCGCGCCGTACCGGATGTTCAGCGTGCAGTTCTCGATCAGGATGTTCTCCGACGGCACGTTGATCCGCAGGCCGTCGGCGCCCTTGCCGGACTTGATCGCGATGCAGTCGTCGCCGCAGTTGAGCGTGCAGTCCTGGATGTGGACGTACTGCGAACTCTCCGGATTCACGCCGTCGTTGTTCGGGCCGCGGCTGTCGATGTGCAGGCCGCGGACGGTGACGTTGCGGGACAGCACCGGGTGGATCTCCCAGAACGGCGACCGGAGGATCGTCAGACCCTCGATCAGCACGTTGCGGCAGGACTGCGTCTCGATGAACGCGGCGCGCAGATGGTGCCCGTCGCCGAACACCCGCTCCGCGACCGGTACGCCGTCCGCCGCCATCTGCTGCAGCGCCTGGGCGTCGGGGCCGGACGGGGTGACCCAGGACCACCAGTTGTCCCAGGTCGCGCCGCCGTCGAGGGTGCCGTTGCCGGTGACAGCGATGTTCTCGCAGTCGCGCGCGTAGATGAAGGGCGAGTAGTTCATGCACTCCTGGCCCTCGAAGCGCGTCAGCACGACCGGGAGGTACTGCGCCGGGTCGGTGCTGAAGAGCAGTGTCGCGCCGTCCGAGACGTGCAGGTTGACGTTGGACTTCAGATGGATCGCGCCGGTCAGGAAGGTGCCGGCCGGTACGACGACGCGCCCGCCGCCGGAGCGGTGACAGGCGTCGATCGCCTTCGCGATCGCGTCCGTGGCGAGGGTGGTGCCGTCGGCGATCGCCCCGAAGGTACTGATCGAGAAGTCGCGAGCGCGGAACTGCGGCGGGCGGGTGTTGCGCAGGATCTCACCGACGTGCCCCCAGCCAGGTCCAGTATCCAGGGGGCTTGCCTCGGCTGCAGTGGTTGCCTCCGCCGGGGCAGAGCCGGCGGCGACGGCAGCGGTTGACGCCGCGGCGGCGGCGCCCAGGCGGAGGAAGTTCTTGCGGCTCAGGTTGTCCATGGGGGGCTCCTTCAGTTGTCGACGGGGGCGCCGTTGATCCACACCTGGTCCAGGCGCAGGCCCTCGACGTTCTCGATCACGTTGTCCTCGGTGATCGCGTCGAAGCGGCACTGGTGCAGGCGGATGTCCCGCAGCGGGTCGTCGGTGAGGCCGAGCAGGTTGAGGGCACGCGGCGCGGACGCCACGGTGAGCTGGCTGATCGTGATGCCGTGCACGTCCGGCGGGTACGCCCCGGTCGTCACGTTGGCGTAGTTGAGCACGATCTCGATCGCCGAGTCGGCGGCCTGCCCGACCGTCACCCGGCGTACGTCGATGTTGGTGATCGTCCCGCCGCGGTCCGGGTTGCTCTTGATCCGGATCGCGCGCTCGAGATGCGGGCTGCTCATCCGGCAGTCGCGGACGAAGATGTCCATCACGCCGCCGCTGGTCTCGCTGCCGGCCGTCACGCCGCCGTTCCCGTCGGCCATCTCGCAGTTCCGGACGACGGCGTACCGGGCCGGCACGTTCACCCGGCGGCCGTCGGCGTCCTTGCCGGACTTGAACGCGATGCAGTCGTCGCCGGTGGAGATCGTGCAGTTCTCGATCAGGACGTCGGTGCACGACTCGGGGTCGATGCCGTCGTTGTTCGGGCCGTCCGGGCTGTCGACGGTGACGCCGCGGATCGTGACGTTGCGGCACAGCACCGGGTGGATGTTCCACATCGGCGAGTCCTTGACCGTGATGCCGTCGAGCAGCACGTTCTCGCAGCGGTTGAACTGCAGCAGGTTCGGCCGGAGATTGTGACCCGCGCCGAACACCCGCTCCTCGACCGGAACGCCCGCCGCGGCCATCTGGATCAGCAGCGTCTTGTCCGGCCCTTCGTTCGGCGGCGGCCCGCCGGTCCAGTCCCACCAGTGCGTCGCGTCGGCACGGCCGTCGAGCACGCCCTGACCGGTGACCGCGATGTCGCGCTGACCGTACGCGTAGACGAAGGCGGAGTAGTTGTAGCACTCCGTCCCCTCGTAACGCGTCGCGACGACCGGGAGGTACGCCGCGGGGTCCTGGCTGAACGCCAGTCGCGCGCCGGCTGCCAGGTGCAGGTCGACGCGGCTGAGCAGGTGTACGGCGCCGGTCCGGTAGTCACCCGCCGGTACGACGACATGTCCGCCGCCGCGCCGGTGACAGGTCTCGATCGCCGCGCGGAGTGCCGCCGTACAGTCGGTCGCGTCGTCGCCGACGGCGCCGAAGTCGGTCACGTCGTACCAGCGGTCCGGGAACCGGGGCGGGCAGATCCTTCGCAGGATCGCGGCAACTTGCGCGTCCGGTGCGGTTTCGGCGGCGGCCGGGGCGGTACCGCCGCCGAGCAGGGATCCACCGGCGAGAGCAGCTCCACCGGCGAGCAGGACAGTACGGCGACTAACGGGGGCGGTCATCCGCGGCTCCTTGGTGCAAACGATTGCAACCGATCGTGCCCGGAGAGCGTCAGGCTGTCAACGGCTGGCTGTGGATGAGGGCTTGACCGGCCCCGAATCTCTTGGATACTTGCGGGCAAAGCTTTACCTCATCCGTCCCTGAGGAAGGTTCTCCGCTCATGCGTCCCACTCGTCGTCAGCTGCTCGGTGTCTCCCTCGGAGGAGTGGTTGCTGCAGGCATCGGACTGCCCGCGGCCGCCGCTGATCCGGGGATCGAAGGTCTGGTCAGGTCGCGGATCCGGCCGCCGCGGTTCCGGGACGCCTGGTTCCCGATCACGGCGTACGGCGCGACACCCGACGACGCGACCGCGGGGATCGCCGCCGCGATCTCCGCCTGTCATCACGCCGGCGGCGGGCATGTCGTCGTACCGCCGGGGGTGTGGCAGACCGGAGCGATCAACCTGCTGAGTCACGTCGACCTGCACCTGGAGGAAGGCGCGACGCTACGGTTCAGCACCGACCCGGCGGCGTACCTGCCCGTTGTGCGGACGCGGTGGCAGAGCGTCGAGGTGTACAACTACTCGTCGCTGATCCGCGCCGAGGGGCAGACCGACATCGGCATCACCGGCAAGGGCGTCCTCGACGGCGCCGGCGACAACGAGCACTGGTGGTACCTGATCGGCAGCGGGCAGTACGGCTGGCACACCGGTCTGCCGAACCAGCGCGCCGACTGGGGCGAGCTGGAGCGGATGAACAACGAGCAGGTCCCGGTCGAGCAGCGCGTCTTCGGTGCGGGCCACTACCTCCGTCCGAGCTTCATCCAGCCGTTCCGCTGCACGAACGTGCTGATCGAGGGCGTGACCGTCAAGGACTCGCCGATGTGGACGATCCATCCGCTCGAGTGCCGCAACGTGACGGTCCGGGGCGTCACCGTCAGCAACCTCGGCCCGAACGGCGACGGCTGCAATCCGGAGTCCTGCACCGACGTACTGATCCGCGACTGCACGTTCGCGACCCACGACGACTGCATCGCGATCAAGTCCGGCCGGGACGCCGACGGCCGCCGGCTCGGGCGCCCGTCGCGCGGGATCATCGTGGAGGACTGCACGTTCCTCAGCGGTGGCGCCGCGGTGGCTGTGGGTAGCGAGATGAGCGGCGGCGTCGAGGACGTGTTCGTACGCCGTTTGCACGCGCCGGCCGACCCGGCCGCGGACGAGGCGTACCTGCAATGGCTGCTCTGCGTGAAGTCGACCTCGACCCGCGGTGGCTATGTGCACAATGTCGATGTCCGCGACGTGGATTCGCGGGCCTGGATGTATCGTCCTTTGGAGGTTACTTTCAGCTACCAGGGAGGTGGCGACCAGTCCCTGTTCCCGGACGTGCGCGACATCCGCTTCGATCGGGTCCGGGTGGCCCGGGCCGAGCGGGCGTACCGCATCGTGGGGGCGGAGACGAAGCACATCACCTCGGTGGCTATCACCGACAGCCGGTTCGACGAGGTCGCGGCGGAAGCTGTCGTACAGTACGCCGACGACGTGACGATCCGGAACGTGTGGATCGGCCAGACGTAAGGTCACCAGGGCTGAAGGGAAGACAGTGGCGGAACGGGTTCGGTTGATCGACGTGGCACGCGAGGCCGGTACCTCGGTCTCGACGGTGTCGCGGGCGCTGAACGGTTCCGACCTGATCTCGCCCGAGGTGGTCGCGCATGTGCGCGCGGTGGCCGGCCAGCTGGGATATCGCGCCGACAAGCGGGCGCAGGAGTTCAAGCTCGGCCGCCCGCTGACGGTCGGCGTGACGGTGCCGGACCTGACCAACCCGTTCTTCTCCGAGGTCCTGAAGGGTCTCAATGCCGCCGCGCGCGCCGGCGGGTACCGGCTGCTGATCGGCGAGAGCAGTGAGGACCCGGCCGAGGAGTTGCGCCTCGTCGACGAGCTCGTCGACTACTCTGGCGCCCTGGTGCTCTGTAGCTCGCGACTGACCCGCGCCGGACTGGAGAAGGCGCTGGCGCAGCCGGTGCCCGTGGTCTGCATCAACCGCACCGTGAAGAACGCCGGTGTGGTCGCGATCGACTACCGCGCCGCTTCGCGATTGCTGCTTGAGCATCTCACTGGTCTCGGCCATCGCCGGGTGCTGTACGTCGGCGGTCCAGCGACCTCCTGGTCCGACGGAGAGCGCCGGCGCACGCTGCGTCGTACGGCGCGTGCGCTCGATGTGACTTTGGACGAGATCGACGGGGGCTGGTCCGGCAACCACGGGTACGACGCCGGTCCGACCGTCCTGCACAGCCGGGCGACCGCGGTGATCACGTTCAACGACCTGGTCGGGATCGGCTTGCTGAGCTGGATGTACGACAACGGCGTCGAAGTGCCGTCCGAGCTGTCGGTCGCGTCGTACGACGACATTCCGATCGCGGCGTACTCGCGGCCGCCCTTGACCTCGTTGCGCAACGAGCGGGCGAAGCTGGGCGAACTGGCCTGGGAGCAGCTCACGAAGCGGCTCGGCGGCGCCGACTGGCCCGCGCCGGACCTGCTCACGCCGGAGCTCGTGGTGCGCGCCAGCACCGGCCCGGCTCGACGGCGGGCCCGGATCCGGGCGAGCTGAGGCCCTGCGCGCCAACTCCTCGCGCGTAACTTGTCGGTGTGCGATTCCTCTGCACGCGATTCCCTTTGTGCAAACGATTGCACGAGTGTCGTGGTGTCGGTTAGCGTTGGCGCATGCTGCCGCCACATGTCGTGCTGGGGACGGCCTACTACCCGGAGTACCTGCCGCGCTCGCTCGGTGATCGGGTCCCGACCGACCTGGACCTGATGGCTGCGGCCGGCATCACCGCCATCCGTGTCGGTGAGTCGGTCTGGTCGACCTGGGAACCACGGGACGGCGTCTTCGACCTCGAATGGATCCGCCCGGTTCTCGACGGTGCTCACGACCGCGGGATCGGCGTGATCCTCGGAACGCCGACGTACGCCGTACCGCCGTGGCTGCAACGCGCGCACCCGGAGATCGCGGCCGAGCGGTCTACCGGCGTGCCGGTGCCGTGGGGGATCCGGCAGGAGATCGACTACGGGCAGCCTGCGTTCCTGTTCCATGCGGAGCGGGTGGTGCGGCGGATCGTGGAGCGGTACCGCGACCATCCGGCGGTGATCGGGTACCAGGTCGACAACGAGCCCGGTGTCCTGCTGGCCCACAACGCGTCCGCGTTCTCGGACTTTGTGGCTCGACTGCGTCGGAAGTACGGCGATGTCGAGGCGCTGAACGAGGCGTGGGGGTTGACATACTGGTCGCATCGGTTGAGCGACTGGTCCGAGCTGTGGCGGCCGGACGGCAACAGTACGCCGTCGTACGACTTGGCCTGGCGGCGGTTCCAGGCGGCGCGGACTTCCGAGTTCATCGGGTGGCAGGCTTCGCTGCTGCGGGGGTTGCGGCGCCCGGGGCAGTTCGTGACGACGTGTCTCGCGTACGACCGGCCGGCGGTCGCCGACGTACCGCTGACGTCGCAGCTGGACGTTGCGGCGGGCAACATGTATGTCGACGTCCAGGACGGGTTGGCGCGGCCGGCTTCAGCGTCCCGGCTGGAGCCGGGGTGGATCGGGCGGAGCGTCGCCGAGCTGTTCCTGGCCGCGGATCGGGTCTACGGGTCGCGCGGGGAGCCGTTCCTGGTGACCGAGACGAACGCGACGTCGATCGGCGGTTCGCACCAGAACCGGCCGCCGTACGACGGGCAGCTCCGGCAGCTCGCGTGGGGGATGGTGTCGCGTGGTGCGCGGATGGTCGAGTACTGGCACTGGCACACGATCCATCACGGGGCGGAGACGTTCTGGGGCGGGATTCTCGGGCACGATTTGGAGCCGGGACGGGTATACCGCGAGATCGCTGCGATCGGTGCCGAGTTGGCGGCGGCTGGGTCGTCGGTGGTGGATCTGACGCCTGATGTCGACGTTGCGGTGCTGTGGTCGAACGAGAGCGACTGGGCGATGCAGTGCCAGCCGCCGTTGGCAACGCCGGGCGGTATACCGGACAAGGCGTCGTACCGGACGATCGTTGAGGCCTTCTACTCGGGGATTCTGGACGCCGGGTTGCGACCTGGGGTGGTGCCGGTCGAGCGGCTCGAGGCTGCGTTGTCGGCTCCGGTGGTTGTTGCTGCGGGGCTTTACGTCGCGTCGGACGCGGTGCTGGATCGGTTGGTCTCGTATGCACGGGACGGCGGGCATCTGATCGTTGGGCCGCGGACCGGGTACGCAGATCTGGAGGCGCGGCCGCGTCCTGAGGTCGCGCCGCCACGGTTGCGGGAGGCTGCCGGACTGGCATACCAGGAGTTCGAAAACCTGGAGGCCGAGATGCCGGTGAGTGGGTTGGCCGGGCACGCGACGCGATGGGCGGAGACGTTGCTCGTCGACGATGCCGACGTACTGGCGTCGTACGAGCATCCGACTGGGCGTCGGCCGATCGTCACCAGCAAGCGATTCGGTGCGGGGCGGGTGACGTACGTCGGGACGGTGCCGGATCGCGCTTTGGTTGCGGCGCTGTATGGGGCGCTGTATGGGGAGTCGCGGTTGTGGGCTCCGTCGGTGACCGCGCTGTCGGCGGTGAACGCGGCGGGGGAGCGGCTGTGGTTCGTCCACAACTGGTCGGGAACGGCAGTGGTCGTCGAGCCGCCGATGGCTGTTGTGCCGCTCGTGCCTGTGGAGTCGGGGCAAGTCACGCTGGCGCGGGTTGAGTTGGGGCCGTGGGACGTTCGGGTGCTCAAGGAGGCGCAGTGAGGTACTTCGAGGATCTGACGCCGAGCACCGGGGCGCGCGAACCGCGGGCGTGGTTGCGGTCGTCACGGCCGCAGATCAGCCTGAACGGGCGCTGGAACTTCAAGCTCTGGGAGAGCGCGCCGGATGGTATGCCAAAGGTCGAGGCGGACTGGTGCGAGCTGACCGTTCCTGGGCACTGGGTGCTTCAGGGCCACGACCGGCCGCGGTATACCAACACCGCGTTTCCCTTTCCGATCGATCCGCCGTACGCGCCGGACGCGAATCCGACGGGCGACCACGTCCGGACGTTCGAGCTGCCGGACGACTGGCCGATCGACGGCGCAGTACTGCGCTTCGAGGGTGTCGACTCGTGCTTCAAGGTCTGGGTGAACGGCACTGAGGTCGGGACCGCGAAGGGGAGCCGGCTGCCGAGCGAGTTCACGGTCGGGCAGTTGCTGCGACCGGGACGGAACACGCTGGCCGTGCGGGTCCATCAGTGGTCGTCGGGTTCATACCTCGAGGACCAGGACATGTGGTGGTTGCCGGGCATCTTCCGGGACGTGACCCTGCTCGCGCGCCCGTTGATCGACGACGTTTTCGTGCACGCGTCGTACGACCACCTGACAGGCGCCGGGACGCTACGAGTCGACGTCACGTCGGGCACAGGGTCGGAGTCGGTGCTGGGTGCGGTTGTGCGGGTGCCGGAGCTTGGGGTGGTCGTTGAGCCCGGTGTGCCGGTGACGATCAGGGAGGTCGAGCCGTGGTCGGCCGAGCTGCCGCGGCTGTACGACGCGACGGTCGAGGTGCCGGGGGAGACGGCCGCGCTGCGGATCGGCTTCCGGACCGTGGCGATGGTCGACGAGCTGTTCACCGCGAACGGGCAGCCGCTGTTCTTCCGCGGCGTGAACCGGCACGAACACGACGAGCGGCGCGGCCGGGCGATGACGGTCGACGCGATGCGGCAGGACCTCGTGCTGATGAAGCAGCACAACATCAACGCCGTACGGACCGCGCACTACCCACCGCATCCGGCGTTCCTGGACCTGTGCGACGAACTCGGGCTCTGGGTGATCGACGAGTGCGACATCGAGACCCACGGCTTCATCTACACCGACTGGCGCGGCAACCCGGCCGACGACCCGGACTGGGCGCCGATGATGCTCGACCGGATGCGCCGAATGGTCGAGCGCGACAAGAACCATCCGAGCGTCGTGATCTGGTCGCTGGCCAACGAGAGCCACCGCGGCCGGAACTTCGGCGAGCTCGCGACCTGGACGCGACAACGGGACCCGGACCGGGCCGTGTTCTACGAGCGGGACCGGACGTACGAGTTCTCGGACTTCTACAGCCTGATGTACCCGCCGCTGGAGGATCTCGAGGCGATCGGGACCCGGACGGAGGACGTACCGGAGGAGACCGCGGAACATCCCGAGCTGGAGGCGCGACGGCGAGCCCTCCCGTTCATCCTGGCCGAGTACGCGCATGCCATGGGCAACGGTCCGGGCGGGCTGGCCGACTACCAGCGGATCCTCGAGCACTACCCGCGCCTGCAGGGCGGCTTCCTCTGGGAGTGGATCGACCACGGCCTGCTGTTGCCCGGCGCAACCGATCATGTATACGGCGGCGATTTCGGCGAACGCCTCCACGGCACCAACTTCTGCATCGACGGCCTCCTCTTCCCCGACCGAACCCCGTCCCCGGGCCTCACCGAATACAAGAAGGTCCTGGAGCCAGTACGCATCACCGGCCCCGACCCGCTGACCATCCACAACCACCGAACCTTCACAGACACCACGGACTTGCAGTTCCACTGGACCCTCGAACAAAACGGCCAAGAACTAGCCACCGGCCACCTCCCCCTCCCATCCATCCCCCCAGGCCAATCCACCACCATCCCCCTCCCATCCACCGCCCACTCCGCCGCACCTGCTTTACGTGCGGCCTCTTCACCTTCCAGTGGAGAGCGGGTGTTGACCGTGCGTGCGGTGCTGGCGAAGGACACGGCGTGGGCTACTGCAGGGCACGAGGTTGCCTGGGCGCAGTTCGTGCTGGAACAACCCGCTCCCGCAGCGGCACCTGTGGTGCACAGCGCTCCTGTGGTGGACAGCGGGGACCTGCTCACACTCGGTGGAGGTGAGTTCGACCGTCGTACCGGCAAGCTGACCCGCCTGTTCGGACAGGTGGTCGACGGACCCGAGCTGGACCTCTGGCGTGCCCCGACCGACAACGACAACGGCCAGGGCGGCCGGAACGGCGTCACCCAGGAGTGGCGCGCCGCCGGACTCGACCGCCTTCTACACCGCGTCGACGCCGTCGAAGTGCAGGACAACGAGCTCATCGTCCGTACGAGGGTGGCCCCCGAAGGCCTCGGCCTCAGCGTGCATACGACGTACCGCTGGACCGCCGACCAACACAGCCTCCAGCTAACCGTCGACGTACAGCCGGAGGGAGAGTGGGCCGGCACAGCGGTCACACCACGCTGCAGCAGTTGGCCGCGCGTCGGCGTACGGCTGACGCTGCCCAAGGAGCTGGAGAACGTGCAGTGGTACGGCGGCGGCCCGGGCGAGGCGTACGCCGACAGTCGCGAGGCGGCCCGAGTGGGACGGTATCGACGCACCGTCGACGAGCTGCAGACGCCGTACGTCGTACCGCAGGAGAACGGCTCCCGCGTCGACGTACGCTGGGCCGAACTGACCGATGCCAAGGGCAACGGCTTCCGAGTGAGCGGTACGCCGAACTTCCAGCTCACCGCCCGCCGCTGGACCACCGAAGACCTGGAACGCGCCCGCCACCGCTCGGACCTCACCCCCCACGACCACATCTACCTGAACCTCGACCTGGCCCAGAACGGCCTGGGCTCAGCCTCCTGCGGACCACCCGCCACCCAGCAACACACCCTCGAAGTAGCGCCCTACACGTTCACTCTCGGATTCCACCCATACAGTTGAGAGCTGCACGAATCTCGTTGAAAATAAGGGGTTGTGGCTTTGAAACTGTCGGTGGGGGTGTCTAGGCTTTGATGCATGGACAGGCCGCCTGAGTTGATGAGCGACAGCGAGCTGGTGCGCGCTCTCGACCAGGCCGACGCCGACCTGGCCCGCATCGAGACCCGCCGGCTGCGGATCGTCGCGGCGATGGACAAGTCCGGGTACGCCGAACAGGCCGGCGCCCGCGACATGGTCCAGTACCTGGAGTTCCGCTACCGCCTCGACCACTCCCGCGCCTACCGCGACGTCCGCCTCGCCCGAGCCCTGCCGAAGTATGCGGCGGTCACCGCCGCCCTGCCCAACCTCGATGTGGCCGACGACGGACAGATTCCTGAGGTGGTGTTGCGGCCGGCGCAGGCCGAAGCGATCGTGACCGCCCTGGAGAAAGTCCCGACGACGGTGCCGGTCGCCGACCTCGAGTTCGCCGAACAAGAACTGGTCCGCCTCGCCCGCCACCTGGCACCGATCGACCTGCGCAAGGCCGCCGACCAGTCCCGCGACATCCTCGACACCGACGGCCCCGAACCCGAAGAACACAAGGCGGCCGCCCGCGAAACCCTCACCCTCACCACCGCCGACCGCGGCGTCAAATTCAAGGGCTACCTCGCCAACGAGAACGCCGAACTCCTCCGCACCATGATCGTCGCCGGAGCCCGCCCCCACAAAACCCTCGACGGCGACCCCGACCCCCGCTCCCGCGAAAAGCGCCAAGCCGACGCCCTCACCACCACATTGACCCTCGCCGCCACCGCCCTCGACGCAGGCACCCCGAGTCCCACCATCCCCCGCCCCACCGCACAACCCACTACACGGGACACCGAGACGCCAGACACCGCCGCCCACAACACCACCTCGGCCACCACAACGGCGGACCCCGCAACGGCGGACGTGACGACGCCGGACGTGACCACGGCGGGCGCCGCGACCCACGACGCCACGGCGCACGGCTCGGATGTCGACTCGGACGGTGGGGCAGCAGCTGGCCAGGGCCGCGGTGCGGACGGTGCTGCGGTAGCCGGCCAACAGGCCGGTGCGGCCGCTGGTGTGGTGGCGGGTGCGGGTGCTGGTGTGGGTGGTGACGTGGTGCCTGGGTTCGGTGCGAAGGCGAACCTCACCGTCACCATCGACCTGGAAGATCTGAAGGCAGCCACCGCGGACGCGATCGGGCAGACCGTCTACAGCAACGGACTGTCCGCAGCCACGATCCGCCGGCTGGCGTGTGATGCGAAGGTCATCCCGATCGTGCTCGGCTCAAACTCCGAACCGCTGGATGTCGGCCGCTGCGAGCGGCTGGTCACCCGCGCGATGCGCAGAGCCCTGAACACCCGCGACCGCGGCTGTGTCGTCTGCGGAGCTCCACCGATCCTGTGCGATGCACACCACCTGATCTCGTGGATCGATGGCGGCGAAACCAAGACCTCCAACCTGGCGCTGCTGTGCCGCCGCCACCACACCGATCTGCATCAGGGCCACTGGACCGTCACCATCACCAACGGCGAGGTCCACGTAGCCAGGCCCGCCTGGGCCGACCCACCACCCCGCCGTCCACGCAAACCACCGGACAACGCACCCCGAGCACACGAGCCGCCGGCTGAACCCGCGACGCCCTCGGGTCCACCGGACGACGCATCGCGAGCGCACGAGCCGCCGGGTGAGCGGTCCACGCGCTCTGATCCAGCGGACGGCAGACTCACGTCCGAGGGCACTCCGGGGCCCCAGACCTCAACCCCAGCGGGCGATCCGTGGGGTGGGACCGCCGCGCCCGCAGCCACCACACCGGGTGTCAGGCCGAGCCGCTGGCACGCCGACGAACTGACACGCGCGGAAGCGGCCCGGTTCGCGGTCTGGGGTGAGCGCGCCCCGAATGAGTCCGGTGCTGGCCCGCCATCCTTCGCCACAATCTGACCCACCGTGTCTGCGCGATCCCCCGCCGGCCCGCCAGCCCGCCAGCCAGCGCGTCGCGCATGTCCGGGACGTGTCCTGTGCCGGGGCGTGCCGTGCGCGGCGTGCTGTCCCCGGGACGTGTCCTGTGCCGAGGCGTGGCGGGGTGTGCGCGGGGCGTGTCCTGCGCCGGGGCGTGCTGTGCGCGGGGCGTGCTGTGCGCGAGGCGTGCCGTGGCCCGGGGAGTTCGTGGTCGGAGGACGCCGTACCTGGGAGGTGGTGTTTGTGGGTCGTGTCGGGAAGGTGCTGCGTTGGCCGGGCAGCGTCTGTCTGAGCTTCCAAGGAGAGTGCGCCGCACAGGTCCGCGGGGTGGGTGTGGCGGGCGATGTTCTCCGGGACTGGGAGTGGCACCCAGCTGAACCGCCCTGAGACTGCACCGGCCTCGGCCGTGTTGCTAGAGGTCTGGACCCAGTGGAGTGTGGCTGCGAGGCACTGGCCGGAGTGGTGGTTTCGGGCAGTCTTGTCTGACCGCATTGGGAGTCCACGCCACGAAGCGTCGACTGGTCAGGCGGGGTCGGTGAACGAGATCGGCTTGCCGGTGGCGCGGGCGTAGGCGATCTCCCTGCTCGTGGACTCGCCGATATACCCGCCGGGGTTGACGACCAGAACGCGGTCGGCCAGGTCGATCTTGCGCAGGTGGAGGGCGCCCAACGCGGTCTTCTGCTCGTTGGTGATCAACTCGTTTGCTTCGGGATCCTCGGCGCGCAGGAAGACGCCTGGCGCGACGACGATGGCGCCTGCAAGGGTCAAGTCACGGTTCGCCGTGCGCATCTCGTCCACGAACCGGATAGAGCCGCAGATGCACACAATCTCAGGTCGGTCAGGCACAGCTCAGTCCTTCGGATCGAACGGGTAACCGTCAGTGCGCGCTTTGACGTCACGGACAGGAACACGAGCCAGCAGTTTACGCAGCGAGATGGACACGGCCGCACTGTCGCAGGCGGGAGGCGTGATCCATGCTGTGAGACGGCGCTCGACACCGAAATCTGGGGGTGCGCCCGGCTCACCAACTCCCTTTAGCAACACGGCTCAAGGGTGGTGGGGGTTGAGGTGGGACTGGAGGCGGTGGATGTAGGGGGCTCGTTGGTCGGGAGTGGCGGGGGAGTCGAGGTGGCGGGTGTTGTAGAGGTTGTCGTTGGGGTAGCGGGGGAAGACGTGGACGTGGTAGTGCCAGGCGTCTTGGTAGCCGGCGGGTTCGTTGTGTTGGCGGGTGGAGGTTCCTTCGCAGTTGTAGGTGCTGCGGATGGCGATGGCGATTTCGCGGACGATGTCGTGGACGGCGTGGCCGGATTCCGGGGGCAGGTCGTACAGGTTCTCGTGATGGGCGGTCGGGACCACCAGGACGTGGCCCTTGTTGTTGGGCCACCAGCGGGAGGCTACGAAGGCGAGTGCGTGCTCACGGCGCAGCACGATGTCGTGCTGCGCCGTGAGGTGGTCCTCGCCGCCGGCGGCCAGTCGGCAGAACGGGCAGTCGTAGCCGTCGGGCGCGTGGTTGAACATGCTCAGCGTGATACCACGAACGTGATGTAGGTGGAGTTCCCCTTGCCCGCCACACCGGAGTTCGGGCCCAAAACAACCTGCCCAGCGGGTACGTCGCGTTTGAAGAGGACCAGGCGCTGGTCGGTGGTCCCCACTGTCTCGCCAGTGCGAGTGAACGAGGACAGCCACGACGGCCACCACACGTTCTCGCCGCGGGGGTCGAAGGCGACGTACACGGTCGCCGGCCGGGTCAGGTTGAGTGTCAGGTAGTCCGGTGGTGTGGTCGCCTTGGAGTCGTCGTTGGAGCCCTGTACCAAGGCCTGACCGTTCAACGAACCAGGCAGCTCACTGACCGTGTAGCTGCGATCCACGTAGACAGGCGCACCGACCTGAGCCTTGACGAGGTTGGTCAGCTTCTCCGGCGACTGCACTGACACCAGGTCGCTCAGCAGCGGCGGCTCGCTCCGCGTGATGCCCAGTACCCGGTTGCCGACCGTCTTGACAGCAGACGCCGGCTGACCGGTGAGTGGTGCGAAGGTGAAGGACGACAGCGGTACGGCGACGCGCTCGAGCGTGTACGACGCGCCAGGAGCCGTCCGCAGATTGACGATGTCGGCACTGGTTCCACCGACGACGACCCGTCCGTCAGAGCCGACCACGCGGACCTGCTGGCCTGGCCAGGGGTTGCGCAGCTTCAACGTGTCGCGGCTGCCGGCCTGGATGCCGACCACGTTCGGTACGCCGTCGTGTACCTCGGTGCTGATCCGGTGCCCGCCTTCGATCTGCACAGACCCTGCCACGTCCCAGTCACGCGGCCACGCGGGCGCGACGTGGACAACCCCGTCGTACGACTGGACCAGCGCCTCCTGCAGGCCGGTTGTCAGTACGCCGCCCCACTCGTTGTAGAAGCTGCGGTTCCGGACTGCTTCCTGGCCGGTGCGGTGGACGGTGAAGCCGTTCGGGTAGATCTGGAAGTCCGCGATCCCCTTCAGCAGCAGGCGTTTCACCTCGTCCGAGAGACCGAGCCGGGCGGCCCAGGTGGAGTCCATGCCCCAGTCCTTGTCCTGCGGGTAAACCCGTTGCCGGTACGTCGCCTGCATCAACTCGGACGTCTCGTCGAACACGCCCCACGGCCAGAGCGCCTCCATCTCCGGGTTCTGCGTGTTGTGCGACTCCTCGTCGGTACCGGACCACGCCAGCACCTCCTCGCCGCCTCGCTGAACGGTCCGGAACGGCGGCAGCTTGCCCACTGCGTCTCGCAACTGCGCAGCCAGCGCCGTATCGCCACGCGATGTCGCCAGGTCGGCAACGAGGGGGAAGATGACCCGCATCGCAGCCATGTCCGGCACCGGGTCGCTGGTGTCCCACTGCACCTCCAGAGCGTTCACGTGCTCCAGATGCAGGTAGCCGTCCGCACCAGTGGTCATGGCCGACAGGTAGAACCGTGCCACGTCCCGCATCAGCGGGTAGCTCCGGTTCAGCAGTGCCTTGTCGCCGGTGTACCGGTACTGCTGCCAGATGTTGTTCACCAGCTCCGGCCCGCTGGTCAGGATCCGCCGTGTCCAGCTGGGCTCCTGCATGTTGTCGCAGCCGTCGCCGGTGCCGTCGTACCGCATGAACTCCGGCAGGCAGAGTCCCTCGCCGCCGATCCAGTGTGTTCGCGTCCACTCGCGCATCAGCTCGGCACGGTCCAGGTAGAACTTGAAGTACGGCGAGTTGAGCTCACCGATCCCCGCACCGAGGTTCGCGGACACCAGCATGCGCAGGTTGAAGTGCCAGTACGAGTCCTGCGCCCAGTCCGCCTGGTCTCCCGACGACGAGAACATCCGCACCACCGCACCATGCGTGCTCGGTACGTCGCCGCGCATCGACGCGGCCATCGTGTACAGCTGCAGTGTCCGCAGGTTCTCGACGTACTCACCGGACCCGTCCGCCGACGTGATCCGCATCGGCGCCGCCTTCTCCCAGAACGCGTGCCACCAGGCGAGGTGATGACTGGGCGACTCGACGACAGCACGTCGCGCGGCTGCCCGCAGCTCTCCACCGCGGTACGACGGTACGCCGACCACGAGCCGGAAACTGCCGTCCGCACGAGGCCGGAACGTGAGCCGCACCGTCAACGGGTCCACCACCGACGCGGTGACGCCCTGGGCCTGTGCGGTCAAAGCAGCAACCGCACCGGTGATGCTGCCGGACGCCTCGTCGTGGAACGTCTCCGCGAGCGCAGCAATCCCACCGACTGCACTGACTGCCGGCGTGCGCCCGGCCCACAACTTCAGGTCAGCGGTCTGCACCTTCGAAGGATCCGCACCAGTCACCTCCAGAACGAACTGGTCGGCGTCAGCACGTACGTAGGAGCGCGCAGTAAGTCCGCCACCGCTCTGCACGACCTGACCGTCGTACAGCGCCAACCGGCCGCTGTAGTCGTCGGAACGCATCAGCGAATCCAGACCGGGTACGACGAGACGCCCGGCGGACTTGAGGTCCGGGAACGTGTCCACGCGGTTGAGCTGCGCGCTGTAGCCCTTCTCGGCCCAGACCGAAGCACCGAGCACACCGTTCCCGAGCGGCATCGCCTGGTACGAGCGCCATGCCGGGCCCTCCTGGACGAGGTCGGACCGCGACACCAACCCTGCAGTGTCGCCTTGCAGCGCACCGTCACGCCACGCGGTCGTCCCCTGCTCAGAAGGCGCACTACTGGCAGCTGGGGCAGAGGTGGCGCCGACAGTGAGCAACGCAATCAGCAACGGCATCGTCAATCGAAGTGCAGTCACGGGCGCACCTCGATGAAGTAGTCGACGCCCCGGCGGGTGCGGAACTCGACAACGCCGTCCTCCGGGCGAGCGAAGGCCACCGGGCCGATGGACGACTTCACGTCCACCTGCGCGCCGGTCCGCAGCCGCAGCCGGTTGCCGAGCAGCGACCGGATCGTTGCCTTGGTCAACTTCCCGCCGGACCACGAGAACTCCAGGTCGAAGCCGCCGCGCGCACGCATGCCCCGCACGCTCCCGGTCGGGAACGCCGTCGGCAGACACGGGAGCAGGGCGATCTCGCCGGAGTGGCTCTGCATGATCATCTCGGTGATCCCGGAGACGCCGCCGAAGTTCCCGTCGATCTGGAACGGCGGGTGCAGGTCGAACATGTTCGGCGCGGTACGGCCAGGAGCCAGCAACTGGGTCAGGTGCTTGTACGCGTTGTCCGGCTCGAGCAGCCGGGCGCGGAGGTTGAGCTTCCACGCCAGCGACCAGCCGGCGGTCACGGCCGGACCGCGCAGTTCCAGCGACTTGCGGGCCGCGTCGGCGAGTTCCGGCGTACTGCGTGGTGTCACCTGGTCGCTGGGGAACACGGCCCACAGGTGGGAGACATGTCGACTCGTCTCCAGGGCGGCCTCCTCCCAGTCGATCAGCCACTCCTGGATCTGGCCGAGGTACCCGATCTGGATCGGTGCCAGCTTCGACCGTGCGTCCGCGGCGGCAGCGGCCATCGCGCTGTCGACACCAAGCACCGCAGTCGCTTGCCCGAACACCTTGAACAGGTCGTGCAGGATCTCAGTGTCCATGGTCGGACCTGCGCACATGCTCACACCGACGTTGTCGTAGTCGTGGTGCTTGACCTCGGGGGAGTGCGACGGGCTGGTCACCAGCCACCCCGTCTTGGCGTCGGTCTGCAGCTGGTCGAGGAAGAACTCCACAGAGCCACGCAGGACCGGGTAGTACTTCCGCAGCATTTCCAGGTCGCCGGTGTACTCGTACCGCTCCCAGAACAGCAGCGACAGCCACGCACCGCCGGTCGGCCAGACACCGTAGTACGCGAAGTCGACCGGTGCGGTCCCGCGCCACCCGTCCGTGTTGTGGTGCGCTACCCAGCCAGGTGCGTCGTACATGGCGGCCGCGGTGCGGGCGCCGGACTCGGAGAGCTCACCGATCATCTGGAACAGCGGGTCCCAGCACTCCGCAAGGTTCGCCGGACCTGCCGGCCAGTAGTTCATCTCGGCGTTGATGTTGAGCGTGAACTTGGACTGCCACTCGGGCAGCATCTTGTAGCTCCAGATGCCCTGCAGGTTCGCGGGTTGGCCCGGCGTGCGGGAGCTGGAGATCAGCAGGTACCGGCCGAACTGGTAGTACAGGGCGGCCAGCTGCGGGTCGCCGCCGTTGCGGAACGCCGTGACCCGCTGGTCGGTCGGCAGCGCGATCGAGTCCGACGTACCGAGGTCCAGATCGAGGCGGCCGAAGAGCCGTTGGTAGTCGTCCACGTGCTGGTGCCGCAGCGCGCCGTACGCCGGGCGACCGACCGCGGCCAGCGGTGCGACGGCGCGAGCGACCTGGTCCGCGCCGACGTCGAGGTAGTTGCGGTAGCTGGTGCCGACCGAGAACAGCAGCGTGACCTCGTCGGCACCGGCGACCGAGAGCTTGCCGTCAGCAACCGTCGTGCTGCCGCCGTCGGTGAACGCGCGGAGCAGCGCGCAGAACTTGACCGAACCGGTCAGTCCCTCGGCGTCGCCGCTGATCCCGTTGAGCGCCAGGGTCTGCTTGTCGTACGCCGCCGGTGTCGCGGCCTGCTCCGTGCTGTACGTCGCGTCGAACGTGAGCGCACCGCGCTGGCTGGCCGTCAGCCGCATCACCAGTACCTGTGCGGGATGGCTGACGAACACCTCCCGCGTGTAGCGCACCCCTGCGTGCTCGTAGCTGACCGACGTGATCGCCGTGGTCAGGTCGAGCTCCCGCCGGTATGCCGTGACCGCGGTCGCGTCGACGCCCGGAAAGGCCAGCGAAAGGTAGCCGACCGGCTGGTACTGCATCTGCTCGTGCGGGAGTCCCATGAAGTGCTCGTCGGCGAGGTTCTGCGCGTCGAGGTACTTCTCCTCGGCGATCAGCCGCCGGATCTCCGGGAGGACGTCCTTGCCGACCGGGTCGTCGTACTGGTGCGGACCACCGGCCCAGATCGAGTCCTCGTTCAGCTGCAGCTGCTCGGTCGCGGTGCCGCCGTACACCATGGCACCGAGGCGGCCGTTGCCGATGGCAAGTGCCTGGAGCCACTCGGTGGCGGGCTGGGTGTACCAGAGCTTCAGCGGGTTGGTGTCGCTGCCGGGCGGTGAGTCGACGGCGCCGGCGGTCAGGGGATTGGTGAGCGAGCCGGCGACGACTGCGGTGCCGGCCGCGGCGCCGGCGGTCCTGAGGACCTGGCGGCGGGTGTACTGGGTCATGGGGCGGTCTCCCTGGAGCGGTAGATGCGCTGGGCGGTGCCACGGAACACGTCGTTGTGCGTGGCGGGTGGCAGCAGTGCGGTGGTACGGCGGATCACCTCGGCGCGGGTGGCGGCCAGCGTGCACACGGGCCAGTCCGAGCCGAACAGCAACCGTTCACTGCCGAAGAGTTCGAGGGCGACGTCGACCAGTGCGCGGAGGTCGTCGGTCGCGAGGTGGGCGGTGCCGGAGAGCTTGACGGTCACGTTCGGGCACTCGGCGAGGGCCTGCATCCCGGACCGCCACTCGGCGGTCGCAGCTGTCGGATTGCCGAGGTGGTCGAGAACGAGACGGGCGTCCGGTACGGCGGAAGCAAGCCGGGCGGCACCGATGAGGGCGGAGGGGCGGAGCAGGAGGTCGATAGCGAGGCCGGCGTCGGCGGCGGCCCGCACTCCGCGCACATGCGCGGGAGCTGTCAGCAGGTCGGGATCGGTCTGGTCGACCGGTGGACTGCGCACACCGACGAGCAGCGGGTCGTCCGGCAGCCGGTCCGGGAAGTCGAGCAGATCGAACCAGCCCACCACGCCAACCACAGCCGGGCTCTGCTCAGCCAGCGCCAGCAGATCAACCACCTCGGCCGGATCAGCATCCGCCTGCACCAGCACCAGTTGGCCGTCAGCTACACCAGAGAGGGTGAAGTTGCGGCGGAGGGGGTGGTCGGGAGCCAGCCAGGGGAGGCGGCGTCGGGTCAGGTCCCAGACGTGGACGTGGGCGTCAATCATGGTGGCCGGCTGGTCTGGTGATGGAGCTTTCGCCGCGGGCGTGAGCGGCGAACAGGCGGGCGGAGTCCTCGGGGTCGGTGCCGGCGAGCACCTCGATCAGGTCCAGGTGACGGCGTGCCATCAGACCCCAGTCGCCGGCGTACATCGCGTTCGACACCACCTGCAGGCTCCACAGCGCCGGCTCCAGGGTCCGCCACACGCGCAGCAGCATCGAGTTGCCGCTGGTCGCCAGCACCTGCCGGTGGAACCGCAGGTCCGCCTCGCGGAACGCGCCGATGTCGTGGTGGCCGGCTGCCTCGATCATCCGCTGCACCTCGATCCGGAGCAGGTCCAGCTCCTCCGGCGGCGCGTGCCCGGTCGCCCGGCGCGCAGCAGCGGACTCGAGCAGTACGCGGACCTCCCGCGCCTCCCGGGCCTCGACCTGCGAGATCTCGGTGACGAAGTTCCCCAGCCGCGGCCGGTACGTGACGAGTCCTTCGTGGGCCAGCCGCCGTACCGCCTCCCGGGCCGGGGTCTGGCTGGTGCCGAGCACCCGGGCGATCTCGGACTCGACCACACGCATCCCAGGCGCCAGCTCGCCGGACAGGATCCAGCCGCGGATCGCCTCGTGCACTCGATCGGACAGCAACTCTGGGTCACTGGGCGGCGGCGGAGCGGGATGGCCGGTCGCCACACTAATTCCAGCACCGGAGCGGTAGTGCTGGACCTCCTCCCGGCGCCGCCGCGAGACCGTCGACTGCGAGACGCCGTACGCCGCCGCCAGCTCGCGGGTCGAGGGGCGATGTCCGGAATCGGCCATCGATGTTGTCGCAACGGCACCTAATTGCACCCGGTCGACCATTCGCGGCCGTCCGCTGCGCATCCCGTCGTCGAGGCCGGCCATGCCCATCCGGAGGAACCTCCGGCGCCATTTGCCGACCGTGCCCGGGGTGACCTCGAGCAGGTCCGCGACCGCCTTGTTCGAGCGTCCCTCGGCGCTGGCCAGCACGATCCGGGCCCGCAGCCGCATCGCGGCACTGGTCCGCGGGGCGGCCGCGAGCTGGCTGAGCGCGGTCCGCTCGGGCACCGACAAGGTCAGCGGCGACTTCGGTCTTCCGGCATCGGGCATGGCTGCATGGTGACCCGGTTCACAACGTTCTGCCAACCCCATATGGCACGGACTTCTGACTCATAACGTCCACTTTGCCGTTTAAACGTTGACACTTGAGCGTCGCGCTCTGCATCGTCACTCGATAACGACGCCCGGCCGCCCCCGAAGCCGGGACGATCCGAGGAGGACCCGGAAATGGCTCGTTCGGTACAGCGCACCCCAGGACGCAATCCACGGCGCACGCTAAGCCTGCTGACATCTGTCGTGATCCTGGTGGGCGCGGCGGGCTGCGGTGGCGGCTTCAGCGACGACAAGGGTGCTGCTGGTGACAGCACCGGCGAAGTGCGGATGCTGGTCAACATCACTCCCAACCTGACCAAGAGCTACTGGGAGGGCCTGGTCAAGCCCTTCGAGGAGGCCAACCCGGGCGTCGACGTGAAGATCGAGGCGCCGACCGGTTCGGGCGTCACGGACACGCTGCCGCAGCTGCTCGCGGCCGGCAACGCCCCGGATGTCGTCGAGACGCTGATGGCCGACAAGGTGCTGGCGCCGCAGATGCTCGACCTGACCGACCAGGCGTGGACCAAGGACACCCCGCTGGTGGAGCAGGCCTCGCTGGACGGCAAGGTGTACACGGTCGGTGTCGGCCAGCAGGCGCAGTCGCTGGTGTTCTACAACAAGGACGCCTTCGCCAAGGCCGGCATCAGCGCCCCGCCGAAGAACCTCGACGAGCTGACCGCGGCCATGGGCAAGCTCAAGGCGGCCGGCTACCTGCCGCTGCAGACAGCCGGCGACTACGTGACCGGTCTGCAGCTGCTGCAGCTCAGCGACCCGTCGATCGCCACCAAGTACCCGGACTGGTACCAGCAGGTCAGCTCGAAGCAGGCCAAGGTCGGCGAGACGCTGCGGCCGCTGCTGGAGCGCTACGAGTCCTGGATCAAGAGCGGGTACGTCGACAAGAACGCGCTCGGTCTGAAGGACGTCGGCGCGCAGACCAACTTCCTGTCCGGCAAGGCCGGCATGTACATCATGGGCAGCTGGTTCGTGCGGACCGCCGACGACGCGAAGCCGAAGTTCGACCTCGGCGTGTTCGCGGCGCCGACCGAGGCGGGGCAGCCCTCGCCGGGTCCGCAGGGTGTCACGATGGCCGCGCCGTACATGGTGCTGAAGTCGACCAAGCAGCGTGACCTCTCGGTGAAGCTGGTGCAGTGGCTGGTCACGGACAAGACCGCCGTCCAGAGCCAGCTCGCGCAGGACGGCAACTTCCGCAAGGGCTACACCGACAAGCTGTCGCCGCTCGGCAAGCAGGTGCAGGACATCCTCGACCAGGCGCCGAAGCAGGTCGCCCAGGGTGAGGGGTACGGCGCCAACACGCTGCCGCAGGGCTTCAACGGCGAGTGGAACAAGGCGGTCCAGAGCCTCTACACGGGGAAGAGTGCGAAGGACGTCGCTACCCGCATCGACAGCTGGATGGGCTCGAAATCGTGAGAGCCCGCCTGACGACCCTCAGTATGGTCGGCCCGGCGCTGGTGCTGTTCGTCGTCATGCTGGTCGTCCCGGTCTGCCTGTCGCTCTACCTCAGCCTGACCGACTGGGACGGCTACAGCGCGAACCCGGCCTTCGTCGGCCTGAAGAACTACGTGAACCTGACGCACAGCGCCGAGGCGATCCGGGCGGGCTGGGTGACGCTGCTGATCGCTGCCGTCGGCACTGTCCTGCTCAGCGTGTTCGGACTCGGGTTCGCCCTGCTGGTGAACGGTGCGTCCCGGCTGAACGCGTTCTTCCGCATCGTGCTGTTCTACCCGCACGTGCTGAGCGCACTGGTCGTCGGATTCCTGTGGAGCGCAGTGCTCGGTACGTCGGGTGTCGTCAACGGCTGGCTCACGTCGAAGGGCGCCGAGGTACTGCCGTTCCTCTCAGACCCGAAGTGGGCTCTCGCGAGTCTCATCGCCGTACTGGTGTGGGCCGGGTTCGGTGTGAACGTAGTGCTCTACCTGGCCGGGCTGCAGACGGTGTCGAAGGACCTGCTGGAAGCGGCCCGCATCGACGGTGCGTCGAAGCGGCAGACGTTCTTCAACGTCACACTGCCTGCGTTGGCGCCTGTGGTGACGGTGAACCTCGTGCTGTCGCTGGTGACGTTGCTGAAGACGTACGACCTCGTGGTGTCGCTGACAGGAGGTGGCCCGGCTGGGTCCACCCAGACCGCGGCGTACCTGATCCTGTGGGACTCGTTCCACAACAACGCGCTCGGGTTCGGCTCGGCGCAGAGCGTCGTACTGATGGTCATCACCGCAGGTCTTGCCCTGACCGTCGCTCGGCTGCGAGCGCGTGCTGACCGAGGGGTGCAGGCATGAGCGCACTCCGGATGCCACGGGTGGCCACTGTGCAGTTCAAATCCTTCCGCACCAAGGGCTGGGGACGGATCGCGTTCCTGGTCGTGACCAGCGTGCTGATGCTGGTGCCGATGTACCTGCTGATCGTCAGCGCGTTCAAGTCACAGCAGGACATCCTTCAGCACCCGTTCTCGCTGGCGCCGGACCAGCTGACCACGGAGTACCTGCGGAAGGCCGCGACGAACCCCGACTTCAACATCCTCAAGGGGTACGCCGTCACGATCCTGTTCGTGGTGTCGGTGAACGTGCTGTCCGTGGCGCTGGCCGGCCCGGTGTCGTACGTGATCGCGCGGCGCAGCGAACGCCGCTACCGGATGCTCCTGCTGTTGTTCGTGGCCGGGACGTTCATCCCGAGCCAGGTGCTGGTGATCCCGGTCGTCTACACGCTGAAGTTCCTCGGGTTGATGGGCACCATCCCCGGGTTCGTGCTGTTCGAGACCACGCTGACGCTGCCGTTCTCGATCTTCCTGTACGCCGGCTACATCATGACGATCCCGGCCAGCCTGGACGAGGCGGCCGCGGTCGACGGGGCCGGCAAGCACCGGGTGTTCTGGTCGATCGTGTTCCCGCTGATGAAACCGGCTGTGGTGACGATGGTCATCCTGAACACCTTCTCGGTGTGGAACGACTTCGTGAACCCGCAGATCATCCTCGGGCCGGGCAGCGGTCTCTACACCGTGACGACCGGCGTGTACGCCGCGGTGAGCCAGTACTCCACCGACTACACGGTGGTGTTCCCGACGCTGCTGCTCGCAGTGGCTCCGTTGCTGGTGGTCTTCGTGCTGCTCCAGCGGCACGTGATCAGCGGCCTGACCGCGGGAGCGACCAAGGGATGACAACAACCGAGCCGATCGTTGCAGAGATACCGATAGGCGCCCCGCCCGCGTGGGCGATCATGCAGCGCCGCCTGTTCGACGTGATGGACGAGGGCTGGTGGCTGTTCCGCGAACGCTACTGCCTCCCCGACGGCAGTCTGCGGTACGCCGGTCCGGTGCAGAGCCGGGACGGTGCGGACGACTTCTACGAGGCGTTCGTCAACTGGCCGGTGCTCTACCAGCTCGGTGGCGCGGACGACCTGATCGACGTGTCGAAGTGGCACTGGGAAGGCGTCACCCGGCAGCTCACCGACCTGGGGTTCCTGGTCGACGAGTTCGAGCGCGGGTACGACTGGTTCCACATCGGCGAGTCGATGATCTTCTTCTACTCGCTGTGTGCGGCCGACCCGACGGACGAGGTGTTCCGGGAACGCGCGTACCGGTTCGCCGAGCTCTACCTCCCCGGTTCGCCGGCCGCCAACTACGACCCCGCGACCCGGACGATCCGCGCGCCGCACAACGGCGCCGGCGGTCCGCGGTGGGGCATCAACGACGAGTGGCGGACGTTCGGCGCGAACCAGGAGCGGATGCGGATCTTCGGGCTGCCGCTGTCCGGCGTACCCGGGATCAGCGGTTGGGACGATCTGAAGGACCCGGCGAACGCGGACCTGATGGGTGCGGAGATGATCCGCCGACTCGGTGCTGGTGACACCGCAGTCAACCTGGCCGCGACCACGCTGACCGCGAACGCCTGGCTGTACGACCACAGTGACCGGTTCGCGGCGTGGACGCTGGAGTACCTGGACGCGTGGGAGGAGCGGGCCAAGGCGAACGGCGGCCTGCTGCCCGACAACGTCGGCCCGAACGGCATCGTCGGCGAGCTCCACGACGGCCGCTGGTACGGCGGTACGTACGGCTGGAACTGGCCGCACGGTGTCTACAGCGTCGGATCGGCCGCCTGCGTCGCGGCGTTGAACGGCGTCGTAGTCACGGGTGACTCGAAGCGGCTGGACTTCGCACGGCAACTGCTGGATCACCTGTACGAACGTGGCGTCAGCGGTGCGGTCGACGAGACCGACATGAGCATCCGGGACCGGTGGCAGGCCGAGCTGGGCGACGACTGCGCCAACCCGACCTTGCTGATCCCGAACCGGCACAGCGACGACGGGTGGTTCGACTACCAGCCGCCGCAGCTGGGCCTGCCGATGTGGTTGTGGCAGGCATCCTTCGAGTCGGGTGACCGCGACCGGCTGAGCAAGCTGCGCGAGCGCAGCGGCTACGACTGGCGTACGGTCCGCGACTTCCGCAACAAGGAGGACGCCGGCCACGAGGCGCCCTGGCTCGCCTACCTGGCCGGAGACAACCCCGGCTATCCGGAGGCGATGCTGGGCGTCGCACTGTCGCAGGTGCAGCGCCGGATGGACCTGATGGCCGTCGACACCGTCGACCCCGCCGAAATGAACATCCACCACTGGCAGCGGCACAACCCGGTCGCCACCGAGGCACTGCTGCAGCTGACCACCGGTACGCCGCAGCTCCTCTACAACGGCGGTCTGCTGCCACTGCGCGTGCTGTACCTGGACGCGGACCGCGGCCGTCCCGGTCTGCCACCTGACGTCGCCGCACTGGTCGACACAGTGGAGCCGGACCGGACAGGTCTGCAACTGGTCAACCTGTCCGCGACGCAGACCCGCCGAGTGGTCGTTCAGGCCGGGAGCTTCGGCACCGACCGTATCGACGAGGTCACGTTCTCCACTGCGACAGGGGATTATCCAGGGCCGTCCCCGGCGTACACCTCGACCCCGCCCACGCCGGGCCGTCGCACAGTCGTTGTCGACGGCAACCGGCTCGAGGTGACGATGCCGCCCGGCCGGACCATCCGGCTGGACCTGCGGTTGACCAGAAACACCTACCGCGCCGCACATCTGGCGCTTGCCTAGATGAATTACTGAGGAGACATATGAGCAGCACGGAACAAGCTCCGGTGACGCCGGTCTGGGACCTTCCGGTGCGCGGCGACACCCCGCCGGCGCCGGATCCCGGCCTGGTGGCGCGGCTGTCCGAGATCGGGTCGGCCACCGCCTGCGCCCGGTTGCACAACCAGGGCATCCGCCGGACCTTCGTCGACGGTCCGACCAGCATGTTCCCCGGCAAGAAGGTGGTCGGCCGCGCGCTGACCCTGCAGTTCATGCCGCAGCGTGAGGACATCGCCGACGGGCAGACCCAGGAGTACATCGAGCGCAGTACGGCGCTGTGGGCCGTGCTCGACGAGATCCAGCCCGGCGACGTCCTGGTGGTCCAGGCCTACGGCAGCCACACCACGGGCTGCTTCGGCGACATGCTGGTCCGCTACTTCAAGCTCCGCGGCGGGGCCGGCATCGTCGTCGACGGCCGGATCCGCGACGTACCGCGGGTGTCGGAGCTCGACGTCCCGATCTGGTCCACCGGAGCCACACCGCACTACGCGTCCCAGTCCGAGCTGTTCCCGTGGGCGTACAACGTCCCGGTGGCGGTCGGCGGCGTCCTCACGCTGCCGGGGGACCTGGTGCTCGCCGACGACGACGGTGCCGTCGTCGTACCCAGGCAGCGTGCGGAGTCCGTCATCCAGGCGGCCGCCGAGCACGACGAGTGGGAGAAGTTCAGCCGGCGCCGCATCGACGAAGGCGCCCCGTTGCGTGACTACTACCCCCTGACCGAGAAGACCCGTCTCGAGTACGAGCGCTGGCGCAGCCAGAACGGCAACGCCGGCGACTGATCCCTCCGAGAGAGGACCCCGCCCAACATGTCCAGAAGAACCAGGCGTACGGCGCTCAGCGTCGGCGCCGGGGTGGTCGCGGCTGCCCTGGTGACCGTCGCGGCCGTCCAATTCAACGCCCAACCCGCCGGTGCGGCCGACTGCAACAACTTCTGGGTCGCGCCCGATGGCAACGACTCCGCGAAGGGCACCGAGAAGGAGCCCTGGAAGACCGTCACCCGGGCCCGCGACGAGATCCGGAACAAGGACCTCAACGACCGGATGAACTGCGACATCACCGTCAACCTGAAGGCCGGCAACTACCCGGTCGCGTCCACGATCGACCTGAACGAGCAGGACTCCGGCAAGAACGGCCACCGGGTCGTGTACCGCAGCGTCGACGGCCCCGGCAAGGCGCAGCTCCAGGGCGCCGAGGAACTCACCGGCTGGACCCCGACCGAGAACGGCATCTACAAGGCCAAGTTCGACGCGTCGAAGCCGTTCTACACGCTCTTCGAGGACGGCAAACGCGCCACCAACGCCCGCTACCCGAACCGCGCCGCCGACGACACGTGGGCGCCGTACATGACGTCGATCCTCTACGAAGAGGACAAGATGGACGTCCACAACTGGCTGTGGGGCAAGGCCGGTGACTGGGACCCGACCTGGGACCTGAGCCAGGCGTCGGTGACGATCTGGTCCGGTGGCTCCTGGTCGTGGTTCACGGACACGATCCCGTTGCTGGACACCAACTTCAAGAAGACCCAGACCACCCTGAAGTACTTCACCCGGTTCGCCATGGTGAACAGCCGCGGCGGCTCGCGGTACTACTTCCAGAACTCGCTGAGCTTCCTGGACCAGCCAGGGGAGTACTACGTCGACTTCAAGGCCGGTGAGGTCTACTACAAGCCGCGCGCCGGCACGATGGACGGCGTCAAGGTATTGCGGCCCACGGTGAAGACCGTGCTCAACTTGGCCGGCAAGTCACCGCAGGACCGGCTGCACGACGTGACGTTCGACGGTCTGGGCGTGCAGTACTCTGACTTCGTCCCCTGGTACCGCGTCGGCTGGAACGCCCCCGGCGACTCGGGGGTCGAGCACAAGTACCCGGAGTACGACCGGCAGATCGAACTGCCACGGAACCGGTTCGGTGCGATCACGCTCACCAACACGAGCAATATCGACCTGACCCGGATGCACATCTCCGACACCGGTGCCACCGCGATCTACCTGCTGTTCGCGAACGACCACACCAGGGTCACCGACAGCCTGCTGGAGAACATCGGCAACGACGGCATCAAGGTCGAGGGCGGCTGGCCGGGTGAAGGCGACCTGAGCAACCACCACACGTTCTCGAACCTCTTCATCGACCACATCGGTGAGCTGGTCCCGGGTGACGCGTCCGGCATCGAGTTGATGGACACCGGCAGCAACACGGTGACGAACGTCGAGGTCAAGCACAGTGCCCGCTACGGCATCAGCCTGGAGTCGCGGCCGGAGGTGAAGGACCCGGACCAGTACGAGGGCGGCAACACGTTCAAGTACATCAAGCTCGAGGAGATGGGTCTGGACAGCGGCGACATGGGCGCCTTCTACACGTACGGCGTGGACAACCAGGAGCCGCATCCGATCCAGAACACGGTCGACCAGATGGTGATCGGCGACGTGATTCCCGACCCGTCGATGCCCGACGCGGGCGGCACCCGCGGTGTGCACATGGACGCCGGCGGCTGTGGGTTCGCGATCAGCAACGTGCAGGTCGGGAAGGTGACCGACCAGAAGTACCAGGCGTACCAGTGCAACCAGGTGACGAACGCCGACTGGGTCGAGGGCTTCGACGCGTCGAAGATGGAATACGACAAGATCGGCGTACTGCCCAGCTTCCCGTACGACGTCGCGGGCCGGTGACTCCGATGCCACGTTTCGCAGCGGGAGTGCTGGCCGGTCTGGCCCTTCCTGCTCTTGTCCTCGGAGGCGGGGTGGCGGCGCGAGCCGCCGCCCCGGCGGGGCAGGAGAAGAACTGCGCGTCGTTCTGGGTCGCACCGGACGGCGACGACAAGGCGCCGGGGACCGATTCGAAGCCCTGGAAGACGATCGAACACGCACGGGACACGTTGCGGACCAGGGGCCATGCCGGGTGCACGCCCGTGGTGAACCTGCGGGCCGGCACCTACCAGGTCGACAAGACGATCACCTTCGACGACCGCGATTCCGGGGTGACCTACCGGAGCGTGGACGGGCCGGGCAAGGCCGTCCTGGACGCGGGGCGGGAGGTCACCGGCTGGACGCCGTACAAGGACGGCATCTTCAAGGCGAAGGTCGACGTCGACCAGCCGTTCTACACGCTGTACGTCGACGGCGCGCGGGCGACCACCGCGCGGTACCCGAACCGGCGGTCCGACGACGAATGGGCGCCGTACCTGACGTCGGTCCTGATCGAACCGGAGAAGGAGGCCATCCGCGACCAGGTGGGCTTCACCGAGGGCGATTGGGACGAGACCTGGAACCTGGGCAGCTACACCGACTGGCCGGCCCAGGTGATGATCTGGTCGGGCGGGTCATGGAGCTGGTTCACCGACACGGTGCCGATCAAGAACCCGGACTGGAAGGACAACAAGGTCACGCTGGACTACTGGACCCGGTACGCGATGATGAACTCCCGGTCCGGTTCGCGGTACTTCGTCCAGAACTCGCTGGACCTGCTCGACGCCGAGGGCGAGTACTACCTCGACTGGGCGAGCAAGGAGCTGTACTACAAGCCGCGCGGCGGCACGATGGACGGCAAGCGGGTGCTGCGCCCGACGCAGACGCAGGTCCTGTCGCTGGGCGGTGTGACGCCCTCGCGCCGCCTGCACGACATCGCGTTCGACGGTGTCGGCATCGCGAACACCGACTTCATGCAGTGGTACCGCTCGGGCTGGATCAGCGCCGGTGACTCCGGACAGAAGCACAAGTACAAGGAGTACGACCGGCAGGTCGAGATGACCCGCAACCGGTTCGGCGCGGTCACGCTGACCAACACCCGCAACGTCGACCTGACCGGGCTGCACCTGCGCGACACCGGGTACCACGGCATCTACCTGCTGTCGGCCAACGACAACGTGACGATCGCCGACAGCCTGCTGGAGAACATCGGTGCCGACGGCATCAAGGTGGAAGGCCCGTACCCCGGTGAGGGTGACGTCGCGAACCACAACACGTTCACCAACCTCTACATCGACCACGTCGGCGAGCTGGTGCCGGGCGACGCGGCCGGGATCGAGCTGATGGACACCGGGAGCAACAAGGTCTCGCACGTCGTCGTGAAGCACAGCGCGCGGTACGGCATCACCCTCGAGGCCCGGCCGGAGGTGAAGGACGGGGAGGGCTACGCGCTCGACAACGAGTTCTCCTACATCCGCCTGGAGGAGACCGGCCTGGACAGTGGTGACATGGGCGCGTTCTACACCTACGGCATCGACAACCAAGAGCCCCATCCGGTGCGGAACACGGTGAAGCAGATGGTGATCACCGACGTGATCCCGGACGCGTCGATGCCGGACAGCGGCACGCGCGGTGTGCACATGGACGCCGGCGGGTGCGGGTTCAGCTTCTCCGACATCGAGGTCGGGACGGTGACTGACGACAAGTACCAGTCGTACCAGTGCAACGAGGTGACCAACGCGAACTGGGCGGCCGGATTCGACCAGGGCCGGATGGAGTACGACAAGATCGGCGTACTTCCCTCCTTCCCGTACCCCGTGGAAGGACGGTGAAGCGGATGAAGCTGCTCGGTGGAGTGGCCATCGGTGTTGCCCTGGCAGTCATAGGTGCCGGCACGGCGCTGGGCGCGGGGCCGGAGAAGGACGCCGCCGCGTGTGACGGGTTCTGGGTGTCGCCCGACGGCAACGACTCTGCTGCGGGGACGCAGCGGAAACCCTGGAAGACCGTCGAGCACGCGCGGGACGCCCTGCGGATCAGGGCGCACGCCGGCTGCACCACGGTGGTGAACCTGAAGGCCGGGACCTACCAGGTCGACAAGACGATCACCTTCGACGACCGTGACTCCGGGGTCACGTACCGGAGCGCGGACGGGCCGGGCAAGGCCGTCTTCGAAGCGGGGCGGGAGGTGACCGGCTGGACGGCGTACAAGGACGGCATTTTCAAGGCGCCGGTCGACGTCAGCCAGCCGTTCTACAGTCTGTACGCCGACGGGAAGCGTGCCACGACGGCGCGCTACCCGAACCGCGAGTCCGACGACAAGTGGGCGCCGTACCTGCGGTCGATCCTGTTCGACCCGACCAAGGAAGCGGTGCGCGACCAGATCGGGTTCAACACCGGTGACATCGACCCGTCCTGGGATCTTCGGCTCGGTACGTCGTGGCCCGCGCAGGTGACGGTGTGGTCGGGTGGCTCGTGGTCGTGGTTCACCGACACGATCCCGATGCTCGACATCAACTTCACGAAGAAGCGGACCACGCTGGTGTACCCGGCGCGGTACGGCTTCATCAACTCCGGCGGCGGCTCGCGGTACTACGTGCAGAACTCGCTCAGCCTGCTCGACCAGGCCGGCGAGTACTACCTGGACTACCCGGCGAAGACGCTGTACTACAAGCCGGCCGGCGGCACGATGGACGGTCTCAAGGTGTACCGGCCGACGCAGACGCAGGTGTTCTCGATCGAGGGCGCGTCCGCGAACCGGCGGGTGGAGAACCTGACCCTCGACGGCCTGACCATCCAGCACACCGACTTCATGGACTGGTACCGGTACGGCTGGAACGGGACGGGTGACTCGGGCAACAAGCACAAGTACCCGAAGTACGACACGCAGATCGAGCTGCCGCGGAACCGGTGGGGTGCGATCACGCTCACCAATACGCGCGGGGTGAAGCTGACCGGGCTGCACATCCAGCAGACCGGGTTCACCGCGATCGAGTTGCTGTTCGCGAACGAGAAGACCACGGTGTCCGACAGTCTGCTCGAGCACCTCGGCAACGACGGCATCAAGGTCGAGGGCGGCTGGCCCGGCGAAGGTGACGTTGCCCATGGCAACACGTTCACCAACAACTACATCCACCACATCGGCGAGCTGGTGCCCGGCGACTCGGCCGGCGTCGAGATCATGAACAGCGGCGGCAACGAGGTCAGCCACACCGTCGTCGAGCACGGCGCCCGGTACGGCATCAGCATCGAGTCGCGGCCGGAGATCCCGAACGCGGACAACTACACCGGCGGCAACACGGTCAAGTTCGTCCGGCTGTCACACCTGGCGCAGGACAGCGGCGACACCGGTCCGTTCTACGCGTACGGCGTCCGCAACGAGCCGCCGTACACGCCGGACGCCTCCGTGTCGCAGCTGATCATCGACGACGCGAACGCCGATCCGTCGATGCCGGACGCGAAGCCGTACGGCGTGCACATGGACTTCGGCGGCTGCGGGTTCGCGTTCTCGGACATCAAGGTGACCAACACCGAGAGCGACCCGTACCACGGGCCGTCGGCCGGGCCGTGTGACACGTTCGCGAACGTGAGCTGGGAGGCCGGGTTCGACGACTCCAAGATGCAGTACGACCAGATCGGCGTACTGCCGTCCTTCCCCTACGAGAAGCCCTGAGGGTTCTGAGAGTTCCATGGATATCGAGAGGTTCAAGGGCAAGGTCGCGCTGATCACCGGAGGTGCCTCCGGGATCGGCGCGGCCACCGCCCGCCGGATCGCCGACGAGGGCGGCACCGTGGTGATCTGCGACCGCGACGGCGCCGCCGCGGAGAAGGTGGCTACCGAGGTTGGTGGCCGAGGATACGAGTTGGACGTGACTGATCTGGATCGGACGCTGGCGGTCGTCGAGACCGTGGGCGACGTGCACGTTCTGGTCAGCGCGGCGGGTGTTGACGTGTGCGACACGGTGCCGAACACGTCCCCCGACGAATGGCGGACGATCCTCGACGTCGACCTGACCGGCGTCTACAACTCGTGCCGGGCCGTCCTGCCGCGATTCGTCGCGCAGGGCGGCGGTGCGATCGTGACGATCTCGTCGGCGATCGGGACGGTCGGGGAGCGGAACAGGTCGGCGTACTGCGCGGCGAAGGCCGGCGTGGAGAACCTGACCCGCGCGATGGCCCTCGACCACGGCCCGGCCGGCGTCCGCGCGAACTGCGTGGCGCCCGGGCTGATCGACACGCCGCTGATCCGCAACGGCAAGGTCAGCGGCGCGGACGATCCGGGCGCGATGCAGGCGATGGTCGACCGGCATCACGCCCTCGGCCGGATCGGGCAGCCGTCGGAAGTGGCCGCGGCGATCGCGTTCCTGGCCAGCGACGACGCGTCATTCATCACCGGTGCGATCCTGCCGGTCGACGCGGGCTGGACGGCGCAATGAACATCCTGGGTGGTTACCGGGTGCTCGACGTGTCGGTGGCGATGGCCGGGCCGCTGGCGGCGATGCGGCTCGGCGACCTCGGCGCGGACGTGGTCAAGGTCGAGCCGGTCACTGGTGAATGGCAACGGCACACGGCCGCCGGAGGCGCGACCGGCAACGAGGTCAACGCGTCCTTCCTGTCGCTGAACCGCAACAAGCGCAGTTTGGCGGTCGACCTCAAGTCCGACGCGGGCCGCGAGCTCCTGTACGAGCTGGTGCGCACAGCGGATGTGTTCCTGCAGAACTACCGGCCTGGTGTGGCTGCCCGTCTCGGCGTCGACTACGACACCTTGCGCGCACTGAAGCCCTCACTGGTCTACGTGTCGATTTCTGGTTATGGCGAGAGCGGTCCGTACGTCGAGTGGCCCGGACAGGACCTGCTGGTGCAGGCGATGAGTGGTGCCCTGTTCAGCGCCGGCCGACCGGACGAGCCGCCCGTCGCAGCGCCGTACTTCCTGGCCGACGCGGTCACGGCGTACAGCGCGTTCGAAGGAGTGTTGGCCGCTCTGCTGCATCGGGAGCGGACTGGTGAGGGACAGCTGGTCCAGGTGAACATGCTGGACGCAGTGATCGCGCTCCAGATGCAGGAACTGTCAGTGCACACCGTTGGCGGCGTACCGCAGACGCGGTCCGAGGAGGTGCACGCGCACAGCTACATCCGTGCGCCGTACGGAATCTTCACCACTGCGGACGGGTACATCTCATTGGCGTTTGCGAACCTGCCTGTGCTGGCGGAGGTGCTGGACGCGCCACAGCTCGCCGGACTGGACGCGGAGCGGGACGGGTTCGCACGGCGGGACGAGATCGCCGCTGCGGTGTCTACTGCGCTGCTACGGGAGAAGACCGAGCACTGGATGCTCAAGCTGCGTGAACGCGGCGTGTGGTGCGGTCCGGTGCTCTCGTACGACGACGTACGCACGGACCCGCAGGTGCTGCACAACGAGTCGTTCGTGACGTACGAGCACCCGACCGAGGGCACTGTGACGACACCTGGGTTCCCGTACCGCTTCAGCCGCACGCCTCCCGACGTACATCGGCCCGCTCCGCTGGTTGGTGAGCACACCGATGAGCTGCTCGCCGAGCTCGGTGTGTCACCGGCGAAACGACAGGCGTTACTGGAACAGGGCGCGGTGGTAGCCCCGTGACGGCGGACGGGCAGATCCGGTTCGAGCAGGACGGGTACGTCGGCGTACTCACGCTGGACCGTCCCGCGAAGCTGAACGCGGCCACCCGGTCGATGAGCGCCGAGCTGCTCGAGCTCATCCCGCGCATCGACGAGGACCCGTCGATCCGCGCGGTCGTGGTGACCGGAGCGGGCGAGCGCGCGTTCTCGGTCGGCAGCGACATCGGCGAGCTCGACCGGTACGACGGCCCGTGGCACTTCCGGAACCGGCGGGACTACTGCGACGCGCTGCGCTCGTTGCGGACGCCGGTGATCGCGGCGGTCAACGGGTACGCGTACGGCGGCGGACTGGAGCTCGCGCTGTCGTGCGACATCCGGCTGGCCTCGGGGACCGCGAGCTTCGCGGCG
Source organism: Kribbella soli (assembly GCF_004331345.1). GTDB lineage: Bacteria > Actinomycetota > Actinomycetes > Propionibacteriales > Kribbellaceae > Kribbella > Kribbella soli. The sequence continues at coordinate 238,898 of NZ_SJJZ01000005.1, forward strand.
GCGGAGATCAAGCTCGGATGGATCGGCGGCGGGGGAGTGACGGCACTCCTCGCGGCGTCGGTGCCGGCGAGCGATGCGGCGATGATGCTGCTCACCGGCGACCCCATCGACGCGGTCGAGGCGCTCCGCATCGGGCTGGTCAGCGAGATCGTGGACCCCGAAGACCTGTTGCCGACCGCAACCGAGTTGGCGGACCGGATCGCCGCCCGCCCACCGGTCGCGGCCGCCGCGGCGAAGGCGAACCTGCGCGCGGCCTGGTCCATGGGACTGGAGGCCGCCATTCAGTACGAGCGCGAGCTGCAGGCCGTTGCCCTCGGCACGCAGGACGCCGCCGAGGGACGAGCAGCCTTCGCGGAACGTCGTACCGGAACCTTCGAAGGACGGTGAGGTTGTGCCTGAAGAGATCGCGCCGGGTATCCACCGGCTGGCGACCGACTACCCGCACGTGTGCGGCCTGCCGCTCTGGCTGCACGTGATTGACGCGGGCTCCGAGCTGGTGCTGCTCGACGCGGGCATCGCGTCCACGCCCGAGTCGTCGACAGCACCCGAGCTCGCCGGCCTGGGGCTCGGGCTGTCCGATCTCACCCTGGTCGTCAACAGCCACGCGCATCCCGATCACATGGGCGGCAACGCCGTACTGCGCAAGCACAGCGGGGCACGGTTCGCGGCACCCGCGTTGGAGGCCGGGTGGCTGGAGGACAACGAGCGTCTGCTGACCGAACTGTGGGGCTCGGATCCCGACGCGCTGGATCTGTCGGAGACGGAGCGGACCGAGCTGCTGGAGATGCTGGACGAGCGGGTTCGTATCGACGTCCTGCTGCGCGACGGCGACCGCCTTCCCGGCGAGCGTCCGCTGCAGGTGATCACGACCAGCGGCCACAGTCCCGGGCACATCGCCGTACTCGACGAGACTTCGCGAACTCTTTTCACCTTCGACGACGTGCAGGGCCGCGGGCGCCCGTACCTCGGCAGCTCGCTCTGGCTGGCGCCGCTCTACACCGACGTCACCCGGTACACGAACGGGCTGACCCGGCTCCTCGAGCTGGACTTCGACGCCCTCGTACCGTCCCACGGCGACGCGATGGACGCGACCGCCGGCCGGAGGCTGATCGAGGAGAGCATCGAATGGGTCGCCGGCGTCGACGAGCTCACCACCGGCCTGCTACGTAGCAAGGGTTCGCTGACTGTCCGTGACCTGGCCGATGCCGTCGGCACCGAGTTGGGAGCGTACGGCGGGATCAACCTGCAGACCGTCCGGATGGCCCGGGCGCACCTCGAACACCTGGCCCGTCGCGGCGGCGCCGAGACCCGCTGGCACCACCGCGCCTGACCGGTTTCCGCAAGACACTCCGAACAAAGCTGCGTGACTCCCCAAGACACGACACAGTCGAACAAAGGAGAACGGGAAAGCGTTCTCCAAACGTGGGGGGCTACGACCTGGGAGTGTCGCGTGGCTCAAACAGAACGAATCCCCAGCCGACAGACCACGGCCGGAGAACCGACGGGCTCCGGACCGCCGGGCACCGTTACGGACAGTAGATCCTCGGGGCGCTCGGCGGGTAAGCCGCTGTCCTGGTGGGCGCGCGCCCGCCGGGACAAGGTTCTGCTGCTGATGGCCCTGCCCGGGCTGGTGCTGCTGCTGGTGTTCCACTACCTGCCGCTGCTCGGGAACCTGATCGCGTTCCAGGAGTACCTGCCGTTCGTGCCGCTCGGCCGCAGCGCGTGGGTCGGGCTGGAGAACTTCGCGGTGATCTTCAACGGCGACGCGGAGTTCCTGAACGCACTCAAGAACACGCTGCTGATCACGGTGGTCCAGGTGATCTTCGTGTTCCCGGCGCCGATCGCGCTGGCGCTGCTGCTGAACAGCCTGCTGTCCGAGCGGATCAAACGGGTCGTGCAGTCGGTGCTGTACCTGCCGCACTTCCTGTCCTGGGTGATCGTGATCGCGATCTTCCAGCAGATCCTCGGCGGCAGCGGACTGATCAACAACTTCCTGCGCTCGCACGGCATGGGCACGATCGACTTCCTCGGCAACCCCGACGGCTTCATCGCGCTGCTCACCAGCCAGGTGATCTGGAAGGACACCGGGTGGGGGACGATCCTGTTCCTGGCCGCGCTGACGCAGATCGACCCGGGGCTGTACGAGGCCGCCCGCGTCGACGGCGCCTCCCGCTGGCGGCAACTGTGGCACGTCACGGTGCCCGGGATCCGCGCGTTGATCATCCTGCTGTTGATCCTCCGGCTCGGCGATTCGCTGACCGTCGGGTTCGAGCAGATCATCCTGCAGCAGAACCTGGTCGGGAGACCGGCGAGTGAAGTTCTCGACACATACGTCTACAACAACGGCGTACTGGCAGGCCAATGGGGTGTGTCGGCCGCGGTCGGCTTGGTGAAGGGTCTTGTTGCCGTCGTCCTGGTGCTCGGCGCCAACAAGATCGCGCACATCTTCGGCGAGGCGGGGGTGTACCAGAAATGAGCACGATTCAGAGAGGTATCGACGACGGGCCGGCGATGTCGTCGCGGGTGCTCAAGACCGTCGTACTGGTCGTCTGCTGCGCGTTCGTCATCATCCCGTTCATCGGCGTGATCGCGACCAGCATCGCCAGTCAGGAACATGTGACGAACTCTGGTGGATTCGTCCTGTGGCCGGACGGGCTGAACCTGGACGCGTACAAGGCGATCTTCAACGGCGGTGTGGTGCAGCGGGCGCTGCTGATCAGCGTCGTGATCGCCACCGGCGGCACGCTGATCAGCCTGGCCGGCTCCACGATGCTCGCGTACGCGCTCAGCCGGCCGGGGTCGTTCGGGCAGCGGCCGATCCTGCTGATCGTGCTGTTCAGCCTGTTGTTCAGCCCGGGCCTGATCCCGAACTACCTGGTGGTGAAGGAGTTCGGGCTGCTCGACTCGTTGCTGGCGCTGATCCTGCCGACGGCGATCAGCGGGTTCAACGTCATCGTGCTGCGCTCGTTCTTCATGGGCATCCCGGACTCGGTGCTCGACTCGGCCCGGATCGACGGCGCGGGCGACTTCCGGATCTTCTGGTCGATCGTGCTGCCGCTGTCGAAGGCGGTGCTGGCGGTCGTCGGGTTGTTCTACGCGGTCGGGTACTGGAACGCGTTCTTCAACGCGATGCTGTACATCAACGACACCGCGAAGTGGCCGTTGCAGCTGGTACTGCGGACCTACGTCATCAACAACACCGAGCTGAGCAGCGGTGATCTCGGCGGTGCGTCGGCCGACCAGCTGCCGCCGCAGGAATCGATCCAGATGGCGATCCTGGTGGTATCGCTGGTGCCGATCCTGATCGTGTACCCGTTCCTGCAACGGCACTTCGCCAAGGGCATGCTGACCGGGGCGGTGAAGGGATGACGATCAGCAGAAGGACGCTCCTCGGTGGATCGCTGGCTGCCGCGGCCGTCGGTCTGAGCGGCTGCTCCACCGTGACCAGGTCGACGGATATCGCGGCGTTGAACAAGCCGGTCGCGCTCCCGACGTACAAACGCTTCGAGGGCCCGAAGCCGGACCTGCCACGCAGCCATCCGCTGATGCCGGACTGTTTCTACCGCTTCCCGGCGAACCCGACGAAGGTGACCAACGGCGTACCGGGGGACGGGACCGACGTGGTCGGTACGACGCTGACGTCGAACCCGATCCCGCCGACGGCCGACCGCAACCCGTACTGGCAGGAACTGAATCGGCGGCTCGGATCGCCGCTCAAGCTGACCATCACGGCGGCGACCGACTACCCCAACAAGTTCGCCACCGCGGTGGCCGGTGACACGTTGGGCGACCTGTTCAACGTGGACAGCGGGTTCGCGTACCTGCCGCAGTTCCTGGAGGCACGGGCGCAGGACCTGACCGAGTACCTGTCCGGGGACGCGATCCTGGAGTACCCGTTCCTGGCGAACGCGCCGCAGGCCTCGTGGCGGGGCTGCGTGTTCTCCGGCGGTATCCGGGCGGTGCCGATCCAGCGTGGCGTGATGTCGTCGAACACGTTGCTGGCACGGCAGGACCTGCTCGACCAGCTCGGTGTCGAGCTCGACTCGCCGACCGTCGACGACCTGGTCAAGGTGGCGAAGGCGGTCACCGACGAGAAGAAGAACCGGTGGGGTTTCGCGGTGCCGCCGACCGCGGCGGTCAGCGCGATGCTCGGGCTGCCGAACGGCTGGGAGGTGCGCGACGGGAAGCTGGTGCACAGCCGGGAACTGCCGGAGCACAAGCAACTCCTGTCGATCACGCGGCAGATGGTGAAGGACGGCCTGATCCATCCGGACGGGGTCGCGAAGAACAACCAGAAGGTCTGGTTCACGCAAGGGTCGGCGGTGATGACGCAGGACACGTACTCGTCGATCCAGAGCTTCTACCGGCGTGCGACGAACGAGAACTTCAGCATCACGGTCCCGGTCTCGCGCGCGCAGGACGGCAAGGTCGGGCGGGTGCTGCTCGGTTCGCCGAACAACTCGATCGCCGCGATCCGGCCGAGTTCGCCGGAGCGCACGAAGGCGTTGCTGCGGGTGCTGAACTGGTTCGCGGCGCCGTTCGGGACCGAGGAGTACCTGTTCCGGAAGTTCGGTCTCCAGGGACGGCACTACACGTTGAACGGGACCGATCCGCAGTTGACCAAGGACGGCGGCAGCGAGGTGTGCCTCGGGGAGTTCCCGATCCAGTACCTCGCCGACGGGCCGTACCCGGCGTACTTCCCGGGGCATACAGAGGCGGTCGACAACCTGTACAACCACCTGAAGGCCGTACTGCCGACAGCGATCCTGCCTCCGGCGTACGGGCTCTACTCGCCGACCCAGTCCACCAAGGGCAAGATCCTCGACACCCGGATGGACGCCCTCACCAAGGACATCCAGCTGGGCCGCGCCGACCTCAGCGCCTGGGACGACGCCGTCGCCGACTACCGCAAGTCCGGCGCCGACGCCATCCGCAACGAACTCGAACAAGCCATGGCCGCCAAGGGCGAGAACTGAACTGATCACCCCCGCTGGGGACTGGGAACTAGCAATAGCCTGTTCCCAGTCCCCGGCGGCTGTCCCCGGTCAGTCGCAGCGCAGGGTGTCGAGGTTGGGTGCGTCGCCCATGGCCTGGTTGCCGGCGTCGTTGGGGTGCAGGCCGTCGCCGCCGTCGTACGCCGCCGCAAGCCGGGACGGATCCGCCGGGTCGCGCGTTGCCGCGTCGAAGTCGGCCACGCCGTCGAACTCACCGCTCGTGCGGATGAACGTGTTCACCGCCTGCCGGATCGCCTCCTTCTCCGGCGTGTACACGAACGAGCTCCCCATCGGCGTCAACGTCCCGCCGACGATGCAGCGGCCGGACGCGTGCACCCGCGCGATCAACTGCCGGTACCCGGCGAGCAACTGCTCGGTCGTCGCCCCGGCGTAGATGTCGTTGATCCCCTCCAGCACCAGCACCGTCCGTACGCCGGGCTTCGTCAGCACGTCCTTGTCCAGCCGGGCCAGTGCGCTCGCGCCCGCACTGCCTGCCTTCGCGACCCCGCCGAGCACCCGGTTCCCCGAGATGCCCTCGTTCGAGATCGCCAGCCGCCGCGGCTCCGGGAGCTTCGCGTACCGGGCCGCCAGGATGTCCGGCCAGCGCCGGTTCGTGTCGATCGTCGTACCGACCGACGACGTGATCGAGTCACCGAGCGTTGCGACGGTCTCCACCGGCCGCGGCGCCTCGACGATCGCGGCGTTCAGGAAGAACCACGCCGAGGACTCCGTCTGGTACGCCGTACTCGACTCGTCGGCCGCGTGGTCGCCGGATGTCGACTTGTAGCTGTGCTGCATCGCCCGGTTGTGCGCGGTGATCACGCCCGTCGTCCCGACCACATGCAGGCTGACCGTCAGACTCGTCAGCGCCGGCACCACACCTGGCAGCGGGTCGCTGATCGCCATCGCACCCGGCGGGATCGTCACCGTCGTACTGCCACTGAACGTCAACCGCCGGCTGGACCCCGGCACCACGGTCGCGCCGCTGTCCTGCCGCCCGACGTACACCGAGTCCGACACCAACGGCTGATCCCCGTTCGCGTTGGAGATCCGGATCCGCAGGTCCTTCCCGCCCACCGACGTCCGCAGCACGTTCCGCACCGTCATGTCACTCAGTGACCCACCGGCAATATCGTCCGCCGCACCCCACGTCGTCACCAGCCCACTTCCACCTCCTGTCGTCGCCACGTCGTCCGGTGCGGCCGCCACCAGACCCGCCGCACCCACAGCCGTCACCAGCAAACTCGCGCCCATCCGGCGCCACGAAAGGTTCATGCCCATCAAGTCACCCTCGAATAGACATGCGTGCAATCGTTTGCAGAGATTCTGTCGCCGAACGGTCTGCCCGGCGAGCCGAACGGTAGAAATCCGGGCCTGCCGCCCCGGCGCAGCCGATGGATTGGCGGGTCGGGGACAATGGGTGCTGATGACGCTGACCGAGATGTTGCCGGAGACGACCGAGCCTGACGACCTGTACGACGCGTTCGCGCGGTGGGTGGGGGAGCAGGGGATCTCGTTGTACCCGGCTCAGGAGGAGGCGTTGATCGAGGTGATGACGGGGTCGAACGTGATCCTGTCGACGCCGACCGGCTCCGGGAAGAGTCTGGTGGCGACCGGCGCGCACTTCGCGGCGCTGGCGAACGGGCAGCGGACGTTCTACACGGCGCCGATCAAGGCGCTGGTGTCGGAGAAGTTCTTCGCGTTGTGCGACGTGTTCGGCGCGGACAAGGTCGGCATGCTGACCGGCGACGCCTCCGTCAACGCGGGCGCCCCGATCATCTGCTGTACGGCGGAAGTCCTGGCGAACATCGCCCTGCGCGAAGGGGCGGACGCGGACGTCGGCCAGGTGGTGATGGACGAGTTCCACTTCTACTCCGAGCCGGACCGCGGCTGGGCCTGGCAGGTGCCGCTGCTCGAGCTCCCGAAGGCGCAGTTCGTGCTGATGTCCGCGACCCTCGGCGACGTCGAGCGGTTCAAGATCGACCTGTCCCGCCGTACCGGCCGTCCGACCGCGATCGTCGCGTCCGGCGAGCGGCCCGTCCCGCTCGTCTACAAGTACGTCACCACGCCGCTGCACGAGACGCTCGCCGAGCTCCTGGTGACGCATCAGTCCCCGGTGTACGTCGTCCACTTCACGCAGGCCGCTGCCCTGGAACGCGCCCAGGCGCTGACCAGCATCAACGTCTGCACGAAGGAGGAGAAGGACAAAATCAAGGAGCTGATCGGGCACTTCCGTTTCAGCTCGGGCTTCGGCAGGACCCTGCAGCGGCTGATCATGCACGGGATCGGGGTCCACCACGCCGGCATGCTGCCGAAGTACCGGCGGCTGGTCGAGCAGCTTGCGCAGGCGGGGCTGCTGAAGGTCATCTGCGGCACCGACACCCTCGGCGTCGGGATCAACGTGCCGATCCGCACCGTCCTGCTGACCGCGCTGAGCAAGTACGACGGACGCCGGCAACGCATCCTGAAGGCACGCGAGTTCCACCAGATCGCCGGCCGCGCCGGTCGGGCCGGGTATGACACGTCCGGCACCGTCGTCGTCCAGGCGCCCGATCACGTCGTGGAGAACGTCCGGTTGCTCGCGAAGGCCGGCGACGACCCGAAGAAGCAGCGCCGGGTCCAGCGCAAGAAGCCGCCGGAGGGGTTCGTCACCTGGGGTGAGGACACCTTCGACCGGCTCGTCGCCGCCGACCCCGAGCCGCTGCAGTCGCGGATGAGGGTCAGCCACGCGATGCTGCTGAACGTGATCGCCCGCGACGGTGACGCGTTCGCGAGCATGCGGCACCTGCTGCAGGACAACCACGAGGACTCCCGGGCGCAGATCCGGCTGATCCGCCGCGCGATCCAGATCTACCGGACGCTGCTCACCGCCGGTGTGGTCGAGCGCCTGGACGAGCCGGACGAGAACGGCCGGTCACTGCGGCTGACCGTTGACCTGCAGAAGGACTTCAGCCTGAACCAGCCGCTGTCCACCTTCGCGCTGGCCGCGCTGGACCTGCTCGACTCCGAGGACCCGGTGTACGCGCTGGACGTGGTGTCGGTGGTCGAGGCGACGCTGGAGGACCCGCGCGCGATCCTGATGGCGCAGCTGCACCACGCCAAGGGTGAGGCCGTGCAAGGGATGAAGGCCGACGGCATCGAGTACGAGGAGCGGATGGAGCTGCTCGACGAGATCAGCTGGCCGAAGCCGCTCGAAGAGTTGCTCGAGGCAACCTTGGAGATGTACCGGCAGACGCACCCGTGGGTCGCCGAGGCCGGGCTGTCGCCGAAGTCCGTCGTACGGGACATGTTCGAGCGGGCGATGACGTTCGGCGAGTTCATCCAGTACTACGGTCTCGCGCGCTCGGAGGGCATCGTCCTTCGCTACCTGAGCGACGCGTACAAGGCGCTGCGCCAGACCGTCCCGCCGGACAAGGTGAACGAGGATCTCACCGACCTGATCGAGTGGCTCGGCGAGGTGGTCCGCCAGACCGACTCCAGCCTGCTCGACGAGTGGGAGGAGCTCACCAACCCGACCGAGGAAGAGGTCGTCGCGCCGACGCCGGCCGGTCCGCGCCGGATCACCTTGAACACCAGGGCTTTCCGCGTCCTCGTCCGCAACGCCATGTTCCGCCGCGTCGAGCTACTCGCCCTGCACCGCTGGGCCGAGCTCGGGCAGCTCGACAACGCAGCCGGCTGGGACGCGGGCCGCTGGGCCGAGGCCGGTACGGCGTACTACGCCGAACACGACGTCGTAGGCACCGGCCCCGCGGCACGCGGCCCCGCTCTGTTCATGGTCGAGGAACACCCGGGCTACTGGGAAGTCCAGCAGATCATCGACGACCCCGAAGGCAACCACGACTGGCGCATCACCGCATCAGTCGACCTGTCCGCCTCGGACGAAGCCGGAGACCTCGTTCTGGAACTCGCCTCGTTCAAACCCCTGTAGTCACCGGCGTCTCGAGGCTCCGGACCTCGCGCACGAACATGGGCAGAGCCGACAGTGCGATGCCGATGGTGCCGACGGCAACGGCCGTCGTGGTGCTGAAGGTGCTCCCGAGTACGCCGCCGATCGCTGCGCCGACCGGGAGGACGCCGAACGTGAAGGTGCGGTAGGCGCCGTTGCTGCGGGCAAGCGCCGTCCGCGGAATCAGCAGTTGGCGGATCGTCACGGACAGCACGTTCGCACTGCCGAGGCCGATCCCGGCGAGGAACTGGACCGCTCCGAGCAGGACGCCGTACTGCAGACCGCGGCCGGGAAGGAAGGCCAGCAGGAGGGGGAGGCCGGTGGACAGGACCAGCGAGGTGCCGAAGGCGCGACCGTACCCCAGCTGCCTGGCCAGCCGGAGACCGAGCATCGCGCCGACGAACGCCCCGGCCCCGCCGGCGCTCAGCGCGACGCCGTAGCCGCCGGCCGAAAGTCCGCGTTCCTTGACCGCGAGTACGACGAGGTTGACGACCAGGATCTGTGCGGAGGCGTTGTAGAGCGCGGCATGCGCGGTCAGCGCGCGCAGGAACGGGCTGACCTTGAGTTGCCGGACGCCTTCCCAGAGGCCGGGTCGGTCGTCGCTCGCTCGCGGCGCGGGCTCAGCCCGTCGCGCGGTTCCGATGCCGATCGCGCTGGCGAGGTACGAGACCGCGTCCACCAGCAGCGCGATGGCCGGCCCGAGCAGCTGCACGAGGATCCCGGAGATGCCGGGGCCGCCGACCTGGGCTGCTGTCGACGAGCCCTGCAGCGCTCGGTTGGCTCCCGCCAACTCCTGCTCCGGCACGAAGTCCGGCAGATAGGCGAACGACGCGATGTCGAACACTACGCTCGCCGCACCGACGAGGAACCCGACCGCGACCAGCAACGGCAGCGTGAGCTCGCCGAATGCCCAGGCGATCGGGACCACCGCGACGGCGGCGGCCCGGATGACGTCGGTCGCGATCATCACGCCGCGCTTGCGCCGACGCTCCAGCCAGTGCCCGGCGAGCAGCGGGAGCGCCGCGCTCGGCAGGTACGTCGCGGTGGCGATCGCGCTGACTCCCGCCGCGCCCGCGTCCAGCGTGAGTGCGGCGGTCAGCGGCAGCGCGACCGCGGTCACCTGTGTGCCGACCGCGGACACTGTCTGACCCGCCCAGAACCGCTTGAAGTCCGCGTCCACCGTTACCGCTACCTCCGCCTCATCCAGTAACCGTTACCGGATCATGCCCTATCAGCGGTAACGTGGCAACTGTGATTCAGCCAGGCGAGCGGAACCCTGCTCCAGAGCCGCTGGTGGTTGTCCAGGATCTGGTCAACACCGTCGATCTGGAGCTGGAGAAGGACGCCCTGCGCGCGCCCGCGGACCTCAGCACGTTCTGCTCGGACCACGGGTTGCCGGGACTGCGCTTCGACCGCGACGACCTCGCGCAGGTGCTGACGCTCCGCGAGGCGCTCCGCGATGTCTGCCAGGCTCACGCCGGCGTCGACGTACCGGCGACGTCGCTCGCGGTTCTCGACCGGCTGCTCGCCGATGCGCCGCTGGCCTTGGCGTTGTCAGCCGACGGAAGCGCGATGGTCCGTCCGGTCGACGGGCTCCGCGGCGTACCAGCCCTGGTTGCCAGGCTGGCTGCGGATATCACCGCAGCCGTGACGGCCGGCACCTGGCCGCGGCTGAAGGCGTGCGCGGCCGATACCTGCCGTTGGGTCTACTACGACCGCAGCCCGGCGGGCCGCAGTCGCTGGTGCACGATGTCGCTGTGCGGCGCCCGCAACAAGATGCGCAGGTATCGCGCCAGCTCCTAGCGGTCCGGCCAGGCGACGTCGACCTCGGTCTCGGCGTCGTAGGCCACATCCCGTACGTCGAAGCCGTACAGGCGGCGTACCTCGGTGAGGAACCACGCGGCGTCGGCGACCTCGGCGATGTTGTCCTGGGTTGCTGACTCCCACTGCGCGCGGACGGCGGACTGTACGTCATCGTTGAGTTCCCAGCGGTCGAGGCGGATGCGGCCCTCGTCGTCCAGGTCGAACGGGGACTCGCCGGTGAGCTGGTCCCACAGCGCGATCGACTGCTCTACCGGCGTCTGCAGACCGGTCACCTTGTGCAGGAGGCTGACGTACAGGCCGATGCCCGGGATCGCGGACGACGCCTGCGTGACGGCGGCGCCGTTGACCGACGTCATCGCGGTCACCCCGTCCGCGGCCAGCTTCAGCGCGGTCTGCTCCAGATCCGCCTTGGCCGCGCCGATCGAACCCTGGCGGTAGAGCGGACCGGTCAGTTCGGAGCCGATGTAGGTGAGGGCGACGGTGTTGAAGCCGGGCTTGAGAAGGTCACGGTCCTGGAGAGCGGCGATCCAGCGGGTCCAGTCCTCGCCGCCCATCACCTTCACGGTCTGCGCGATCTCGTCGTCGGTCGCGACCTCGATCCCGACGTCCTGCAGCACCGGCGCACCGTCGTCGAACGCGAGGCTCTTGGTGGTGTGCTCGGCGCCGATCGCCTTCAGCACCGACTGGTACGTCTCGCCGGTGCGCGGGTCCGTGCGCCGCGGTGCGGCGACGCTGTAGACGAGGTGATCGATCCCACCGAGCTGCTCAGCGACCAGGTCGAGTACTTCGTCCTTCGTGGTGTCCGCGAAGGCGTCCGCGTTGACGAAGCTCCACGAGCGGCCGAGCTCGGCGGCGAGCGCGGCGGTCTCCGCAGTGCGGTACCACCCGGCGGTCGCCGTACGTCGTGCCGTCGGAGCCTTCTCGAAGCAGATGCCGATGCCGTCGATCCCGTACCGCGCGAGGCCGGCGATCGTGGTCGCGAGCCCGTAGCCCGAGCTCGACCCGATCACGAGCGCGGTACGACGCTGCGTCGTACGGTGCTCGACCTCCGCAGCCATCTCCCGCACAACCCGCGCACACCCCGCAGGATGCGAGTCGAGAAACAGGAATCCCCGCCCAACCGGCTTCACCACACGCTCAGTCATGGGGGAGACCCTATTAGCTCCAGTACATCTCCGCATCGTCCGGCTCGACCACGACGTCCGCGCCGAGGCGGCGGAGGTTGCCGGCGAAGTCGGTGTAGCCGCGATGCACGTGGTGGGCGGCCGACACGAGGGTCTCGCCCTCGGCGGCGAGACCGGCCAGCACCAGGGCCGCGCCCGCGCGGATGTCAGAGGCGACCACCGGAGCACCGGACAGGCGCGGTACGCCGCGAACCACCGCGTGATGCCCGTCGGTCTGGATCTGCGCACCCAGCCGGGTCAGCTCCTGCGCGAACGTGAACCGGCCCTCGAACAGGTTCTCGGTGACCATCGCCGCGCCGTCGCTGATCGCGTTCAGCGCGATCACGAACGCCTGCAGGTCGGTCGCGAACCCGGGGTAGGGGAGCGTCACCACGTCCACAGGCTTCGGCCGGTCGTGCATCCGGACCCGGAAGCCGGGGTTCAGCACGGTGATCTCCGCGCCGGCCTTGTGCAGCTTGTCGAGCGGCAGTTCGAGATGTCCCGCGTGCCCGTTGGTGATCGTCACGTCACCCTTGGTGATGGCGGCCGCGAACGCCCAGCTGCCGGACACGATCCGGTCCGGGACCACGACGTGATCGACCGGGTTCAGCAACCCGCTGACCCCGGTGATCTCGATCCGCGGCGAGCCGGCGCCGTCGATCTGCGCGCCCATCTCGACCAGCATCGCCGCGATGTCCTGGATCTCCGGCTCGCGGGCGGCGTTCTCGATGATCGTCGTACCGCGCGCGAGCACGGCCGCCATCATGATCGTCTCGGTCGCACCGACGCTCGGGAAGTCCAGCCAGACCTCGGCGCCGTGCAGCCCTTGCGGGGCCTCGGCGATCACAAAGCCGTGCTCGATGTGCACCTTCGCGCCCATCGACTCCAGACCCGCGACGTGCATGTTCAGCCCGCGGGAGCCGATGTTGTCGCCGCCCGGCAGCGCGACCTCCGCCTGACCGCAGCGGGCCAGCAGCGGACCGAGCACCGAGATCGACGCGCGCAACTTGCGGACCAGGTCGTAGTCGCACTGGTGCCCGATCGTGCCCGGTACGGCGATCGTCGCGAGCCGCTGCTCGGCGTCGACGGTCACCTCGCACCCGAGGGTGTCGAGCAGTTGCGCCATGAACGTGACGTCGAGAATGCCCGGCACCTGCCGCAGCGTCGTCGTACCCTCTGCCAGCAGCGCCGCCGCCATCAGCTTGAGCACACTGTTCTTCGCCCCGGCTACCTCGACAGCGCCCTCGAGCCGTGCCTCACCCGCGATCCGAAACCGTTCCACCGGTCGACTGTAGCGTTTGACCGTCCGAGGCTTTGCGTAGAGTCCTGGCATGGCTGTGAACTTGACGCGGATCTACACCCGCACCGGAGATGCCGGCGAGACCCGTCTCGGCGACAACTCCGTGACATCGAAGACGGATCCGCGGCTGGCGGCGTACGGCGAGGTCGACGAGGCGAACTCCGCGATCGGGGTGGCCATCGCGGCCGGGCACCTGAACACTGCGCTCGTGGTCCTGCTGACCCACGTCCAGAACGACCTGTTCGACGTCGGCGCGGACCTGTGCAACCCGATCACTCCCGACCCGGAGTATCCGCCGCTGCGCATCACGCAGGACTACATCGACCGGCTCGAGGGCTGGTGCGACGACTACAACAGTCGTTTGACCAAACTCCGCTCGTTCATCCTGCCCGGCGGCACCGAGGGCGCGGCCTACCTCAACGTCGCCCGTGCGGTCGTGCGCCGCTCCGAGCGGGCCGGCTGGGCCGCGGTCGAGGTGCACGGCCCGTCCGTCAACCTGCTCGCGATCACGTACCTGAACCGGCTGTCCGACCTGCTCTTCATCCTGGGCCGCGTCGCGAACCTGTCCTCCGGCGGCGACGTCCTCTGGGTCCCTGGTGGCGAGCGGGGTTAGCTGATCTCCCAGTTGAACGGCATCCGCAGTACGCCGGCCGGGGGCAGCCCGAGCGCGCTGTAGAGACCGGTGGTCAGGCCGTCGAGCGTCAACGGCGCCGCGCTGACAGCCAGATCATCGGTCGTCGTGGGCGCCTTCAGCTGACTGAGCAGGTTGCGGTGCGGTACTGCGGTCACGGCGATCTCGTCCCGGTCCAGACCGGCCCGGTTGCACGCGAGCGTCAGTGCGTGCTGGAAGCCGCCCAGCTCGTCGACCAGCTTGTGGCTGTGCGCGTCGGCGCCGGTCCAGACCCGTCCGCGGGCCAGCGACTCCAGCTGGTCCTCGGGCAGGCCGCGGTCCTGTGCGGCCTTGGCGACGAAGTCCTTGTAGATGCGGTCGAGCGTCTCCTCCAACCGCGCCCACTGCTCGTCGGTGAACTCCTCCTGTGCCGAGTACATCTGTGCGTTCGCGCCCTCGGACACGGCCTCGCGGGAGATGCCGATCCGCCCCAGCGCATCGCGTACGACGCCCTTGCCGGTGAGGACCCCGATCGACCCGGTGATCGTGCCGGGCTGCGCGACGATCACGTCAGCCGGCATTGCGACGAAGTACCCACCGGATGCGGCCACACCGCCCATCGACGCGATCACAGGTCGTCCGGTCGAGCGCAGCCGCAGTACCTCGTTGCGGATCGCGTCTGACGCGACGTACGACCCACCTGGGCTGTCGACTCGCAGCACTACTGCCTTCACGCGCTCGTTGTCCGCCACAGCACGCAGTGCGGCGCCGACGGTGTCGGAGCCAGAGCCAGGACCACCCATCGGGCTGTTGGAGTTGCGGCCGACCGAGATGCCACCTGTCACGCGAACAACCGCCACCAGCGGCTTCTGCGGCCACGGGAGGTTCTTGCGTACCTCGTCGAGCGTCCGCGGACCACGCCGGATGTACCGCTCGGCCAGCAGCCTGTCGTCGTACTGGAGCTCCTTCTCGAGCTCGTCGTACACGTCCGACCGGTAGCCGAGTCGATCGACCAGACCGGCGTCCACACCGACCTGAGCCGGCAGTGGCGCGCTGTCGACGAGCTCTCGGACCCGTGCGCTGTCCAGACGCCGCCGTACGGCGATGCCCTCGACGATCTGCTCGTACGCCGACTCCGCGAGCCGCGATGCCATCTCGCGAGCAGGCGCGGTCATCTCCCGCTCGGTGAACGTGTCGGCAGCGGTCTTGTACTCACGCCGCTTACCGAACTGGGGGATCACACCGGCCTTGTCGAGCGCACCGCGGATGAAGACCGCCTGCACGGACACACCTGTGATCGCCAGGTCGCCGGACGGCTGCAGCCAGATCTCGTCGAACGCCGTCGCCAGGTAGTACGGCACGGTGCCCTGTCCGGTCTCGCCGAACGACTCGGTCCACGCGACGGCCGCCTTGCCCGACGTACGGAAGTCAGCCACCGCCTCACGCAGCTCTTGCACCTGTGCGAGTGAGAGCCGGTTGCCGCCGATGTGGGCCACTACGCCGACCACACCGTCGTCACGCGCCCCCTTCCGCAGTGCGCCTACCAGCTCGCGCAGTGTCGGCAGGTGGCGCGCACGGAACGCCGCCACAGGAGAAGCGGGCGGCGTCTCGAGTACGCCGCGGGTCAGGTCCAGCTCGAGCAGAGTCCCCATACCCAGACCCTAGACCCACACCAAAGGCCCGTTGGCGGATGGCAGTGGACGGGACACGGTCACTCAAGGAACGTCGAGCAGGCCGCGGGCGGCGGCTTCGTCCTTCGGCCAGACGTAGATCGTCCAGCCGTCGGTGGTGCGGGCCGCGGTGGCCTTGATGCCGAAGTCCTTCAGGCGGCTGACCAGGACGCGAGCCTCGTTGTAGTTCGTGACGGTGCGGATGTCGATGAGCAGGCCGAAGGCGTCCCGGTCGGCCGGGCGGTGGTCGACCCGGCGTACGAGCGACCCGCCCTTCGCCTTCGAGAAGGCCCAGCGGCACAGCAGCACCATCAGACCGGCCAGGGCGATGGCCACCACCGGGAACAGGAAGTAATCCTCGGCGAACACGGACACCATTGTCTCGCGAAACAAAAGATCGTGAACTCTTGGCAACCTTCCGTGTCTCCAGGGAGTCTTTACCAACACAGACGCTGCCACGCGGCCAATTCACCTCGGGGGCCGCCGGAAGAGCGGGAGGGCACGGACATGCTCGCACCGACCCACAGCAAGCCTGACAACGTCGTACACCTGACCGGCATCCTGGACGTGCGCACCGTAGGCGACGTCCGTCAAACTCTCAACGACCTGATCGACGCCTCCGACGGCGACGTGATCGTCGACCTGGAAGAGGTCGACGCGGTCGATGCGACCGGCCTCGGCCTGCTGGTCGCGACCCACCGCCGCACCCAGTCGCTCGGCCGGCAACTGGTCCTCTGGCACCCGATGCCGTCGGTGGTCCGCATCCTCGCGGTCACCCGCCTGCACCGAGTCCTCAACGTCGAAAGAACACCCCTGCCCATCTCTGCGTGAGTGTGATCCACGCCCCTGGTGACACCAGTCACGAGGTGGCGACTCACAAGGGCACAGAGTCCTACTCTCGGGTACATGGCGACCGACAAGGATCGACCCTGGGTGATGCGGACGTACGCGGGCCACTCGTCCGCGGCGGAGTCCAACGCGCTGTTCCGCCGGAACCTCGCGAAGGGCCAGACCGGGCTGTCCGTCGCGTTCGACCTGCCCACGCAGACCGGGTACGACGCCGACCACCCGCTCGCGAAGGGTGAGGTCGGGAAGGTCGGCGTACCGGTCGCGCATCTGGGTGACGTACGGGCGTTGTTCGACCAGATCCCGCTCGCGCAGATGAACACGTCGATGACGATCAACGCGACCGCGATGTGGCTGCTGGCGCTCTACCAGGTGGCCGCGCAGGAGCAGGGCGCGCTGCCGGACGAGCTGACCGGGACCACGCAGAACGACATCGTCAAGGAGTACCTGTCCCGCGGGACGTACGCGTTCCCGCCGGACGCGTCGCTGCGGCTGACGACCGACGTGATCGCCTACACGGTCGCCACCATGCCGAAGTGGAATCCGATCAACATCTGCAGCTACCACCTGCAGGAGGCCGGTGCGACGCCCGTGCAGGAGTTGGCGTTCGCCCTGTCGACGGCGATCGCCGTCCTCGACCGGGTGCGGGACGGCGGGCAGGTTCCGCCGGAGCGGTTCGGGGACGTGGTGCAGCGGATCTCGTTCTTCGTGAACGCCGGCGTGCGGTTCATCGAGGAGACGTGCAAGATGCGTGCCTTCGTCCGGCTCTGGGACGAGCTGACCCTGCAGCGGTACGGCGTGACGGACGCGAAGGCCCGGCGGCTGCGGTACGGCGTACAGGTGAACTCGCTCGGGTTGACCGAGGCGCAGCCGGAGAACAACGTGCAGCGGATCGTCCTCGAGATGCTCGGGGTGACGCTGTCGAAGAACGCACGGGCGCGCGCGGTCCAGCTGCCGGCGTGGAACGAGGCACTCGGATTGCCGCGGCCGTGGGACCAGCAGTGGTCGTTGCGGATGCAGCAAGTACTGGCGTACGAGTCCGACCTGCTCGAGTACGACGACATCTTCGACGGGTCGCATGTGATCGAGGCGAAGGTCGACGCGCTGGTTGCCGGTGCACAGGAGGAGATCGACCGCGTGCAGGCGATGGGTGGCGCGGTCGCCGCCGTCGAGAGCGGGTACCTGAAGCAGGCGCTCGTCGGGTCGCATGCCGAGCGGCGGCAGCGGATCGAGTCCGGCGAGCAGATCGTCGTCGGGGTGAACAAGTTCGAGAACACCGAGCCGTCACCACTGACCGCCGACCTGGACACCGCGATCCAGACCGTCGACCCGGCGGCCGAATCGGCTGCGCTGAAGTCGCTGCAGACGTGGCGTGCCGAGCGCGACTCGACCGCCGTCGACACCGCTCTGTCGAAGCTGCGCGCCACGGCCAAGACGACCGACAACCTGATGCCCGTGACGCTGGAGTGCGCTCGTGCCGGCGTGACGACCGGGGAATGGGCCGGCGTACTGCGGGAGATGTACGGCGAGTACCGCGCACCGACCGGTGTCGCCGGATCCGTCGGGGTGTCCGCCGGTGGCGCCGAGATCGCCGCGGTCCGTGAGAAGGTCGCCGCCACCTCCTCCGAGCTGGGCGGCCGCCTCCGCCTCCTGGTCGGCAAGCCCGGCCTGGACGGCCACTCGAACGGAGCCGAGCAGGTCGCGGTCCGCGCCCGCGACGTCGGCTTCGAGGTCATCTACCAAGGCATCCGCCTCACCCCCGAGCAGATCGTCGCCGCCGCCGTCGCGGAGGACGTTCACTGCGTCGGTCTCTCGATCCTGTCCGGCTCCCACATGGAACTGGTCCCGCAGGTGGTCGCAGGCCTCCGCGAGGCCGGCCTGGAAGACGTCCCCGTCGTCGTCGGCGGCATCGTCCCCGAAGCCGACGCCAACTCGCTCCGGTCCGCCGGCGTGGCTGCCGTCTACACCCCCAAGGACTACGACCTCACCGGCATGATGTCCGACGTCGTCGACGTGATCCGCCAGGCCAACAAGTTGTAGGGCGTGGTAGAAGGAGTGCATGACCGCTAATACTCGGCAGCTCTCCAACGGAACTGAGATCCCGGTGCTCGGACTCGGGGTCTGGCAGGTGGATGACGGGGCGGAGTGCGAGCGCGCCGTCACCTGGGCGCTCGAGGCCGGCTACCGGCTGATCGACACCGCGCAGGCCTATCGCAACGAGGCCAGTGTCGGGAAGGCGATCCGCGAGAGCGGGATCCCGCGCGAAGAGATCTTCCTGACGACGAAGTTCTACCCGGGCGGGAAGGACGCGCGGGTCGAGGCGGAGAAGAGCCTCGAGCGGCTCGGGACCGACTACCTCGACCTCTATCTGATCCATTGGCCGCAGGGCGGTCCGACCTGGGCCTGGCCGGCCATGGAAGCGGCCGTGGACGCGGGACTCACCAAGGGCATCGGCATCTCCAACTTCAGCTCCGCCGAGCTGCAGGAGCTGAGCAAGATCGCCCGGATCCAGCCGGCCGCGAACCAGATCCAGTTCAGCCCGTTCGAGTACCGCAAGGAGCTCGTCGAGGCTTGCGAAGAGGCGGACGTCGTCGCGCAGGCGTACAGCCCGCTCGGCACCGGTCGCCACCTCGGCCACCCGGTCATCGCCCGCATCGCTGAGGCGACCGGCCACACGCCGGCGCAGGTCCTGATCCGCTGGGCGATCCAGAAGGGCCTCTCGGTCATCCCGAAGTCCATCCACCAGGACCGCATCGTCGAGAACTTCAACGTGTTCGACTTCGAGCTGGACGACGCGGCGGTCGCCGACCTCGACGCCCTGGACACCACGAACCTGACCGCGGACGCCTTGTCCCAGAGCGGCAAGTGGTGGTCCTGACAACACCTTCGGTCGGCCGCGACAAAGGCGGTCACAGCTCGGTGCGCTGAGGGATAGCGTGTCGGCAACCGGCGAGGGGGAGTAGATGGTCCAGGACGTACTGCGAGAGCCCGCGAAGGCAGTGACCTTCCTCGTGCTCGACGTACGCCCTGGATCCGAGGACACCGCGCGGGATCTGCTGGCGGACGTCGCCGGACTGACCCGCGCGGTCGGCTTCCGCGTTCCGGACGACCGACTCAGCTGTGTTGTCGGCATCGGCGCGTCCCTGTGGCACCGGCTCTACCGTTTGCCGGTGCCGCGCGGCCTGCATCCGTTCCGCGGGTTGTCCGGCGCCAGGCACACCGCCCCGGCGACGCACGGCGACCTGCTGTTCCACGTCCGCGCCCGCAGCCTCGACCTGTGCTTCGAGCTCGTCCGCCAGGTGATGCGGCGGCTCGCCGGCCACGTCAACGTCCGCGACGAGGTCCAGGGCTTCAAGTACTTCGACGAGCGCGACCTGCTCGGTTTCGTCGACGGCACCGAGAACCCGTCAGGTCCCGACGCGGTGGCCGCCGTCACGATCGGCGGCGAGGATCCGGCGTACGCCGGTGGCAGCTACGTGATCGTCCAGAAGTACCTGCACGACCTGGACGCCTGGCAGGCCCTGCCGGTCGCGGAGCAGGAGCGCGTGATCGGGCGGCACAAACTCAGCGACATCGAGATCCCGGACGCCGACAAGGCGCCGAACTCGCACGTCGCGGTGACCACGATCGTCGATCCGGACGGCACCGAGCGGCAGATCGTCCGCGAGAACATGGCCTTCGGCTCGCCGGCCGCCGCCGAGTTCGGCACCTATTTCATCGGGTACGCCGGGACACCGGACGTGATCGAGCGGATGCTGCACCGGATGTTTGTCGGCGAGCCGCCCGGCAATCACGACCGGATCCTTGACTTCTCGACCGCGGTCACCGGCAGTCTGTTCTTCGTGCCGACCGCGGAGTTCCTCGAAGACCCGTCACCCATCACATCCCACCCGGCCGCGAGCGCGGACGGCTCGCTGGGAATCGGCAGCCTGAGAAGGAGTCGGACATGACGAACAACCTGCACCGCGAGCTGGCCCCGGTCTCGGACGCCGCCTGGGGCGAGATCGAGGAGGAGGCCCGGCGTACCTTCACCCGCGACATCGCCGGCCGCCGCGTGGTCGACCTGGTCGGCCCGGCCGGACCGGGACTGTCGTCGGTCGGCACCGGGCACACCGAATCGGTCGAGGCGCCCGGCGAGGGTGTGATCGCGCTCCGCCGGCTGTCGCAGCCGATCATCGAGCTGCGCGTCCCGTTCACCGTCTCGCGGCAGGCCGTCGACGACGTCGAGCGCGGCGCGAAGGACTCGGACTGGCAGCCGGTCAAGGACGCCGCGAAGCAGGTCGCGTTCGCGGAGGACCACCTGGTCTTCCACGGCTCCGACGCCGCCGGGATCCTCGGCGTCGCCCCGAGCACCTCGAACCCTGTCCTCACGCTCCCGTCCGAGCCGCGCGAGCTGCCGGACACGGTCGCGCAGGCACTGCGGGCGTTGCGGCTGGCCGGTGTCAACGGGCCGTACAGCCTGCTGCTCTCCGCCGACGCGTACACCGCCGTGGCGGAGACCACCGACCACGGCTACCCGATCCGCGACCACCTGGCCCGGTTGATCGGCGACGGCGAGATCATCTGGGCGCCGGCTCTCGAAGGTGCGCTGCTGGTGTCGACGCGTGGCGGCGACTACGAGCTGCACCTCGGTCAGGACCTGTCGATCGGGTACCTCTCGCACGACGCCGAGAGCGTCCAGCTGTACCTGCAGGAGTCGCTGACCTTCCTGGCCCTCACCGCGGAGTCGAGCGTCGTACTGCGCCCCTGATCAGACCAACAGGCTCGTGCTCTTTGCCATCTTCTCCCTGAAGGCGTGCCACTTCGTCTCCGGTAGTTCGGGCGGGCCGGGGAGGAGCTGTTGGACGAGGGTGGCGCCAGGGGCCCAGGCGGCGTCCGGCAGGGTCCCCATCACGTCGGCGTACACCGACCGGAGGACCTCGGCCTGCGCGGCCCAGGAGAACCGGTGCTGCAGCTCGGGGTCGTCGGCGATGCGCTGGGCGATCCGGTCGCGGTCGGCGAGCACCACCCGGACCGCCTGCACGAGGCCGTCCACGTCACCCGCGGGGTAGACCGCGCCGAGGTCGAGCTCCTTCACCAGGTCGGCTTGCGCCGGGGTGTCGCTGGTGATGATGGGCAGCCCCGCGCCGATGTACTCGCAGAACTTGTTCGTCACCGCGATGTCGTGGTTCGGCGCGTGCAGCAGCGGGCTGAGGCCGATGGTGGCCGAGCGCAGGTACAGCGGCACGACCTCGGCGGCGACGAACGGCGCCAGGTGCACGCGGTCGGCCACGCCCAGTTCGGCCGCAAGGGCCTGCAACTCGACGGTGACGGAGTTGGGCCGCGCGACGATCGCAAGGTGGACCCCGGGCAGCTGCGGCAGCGCCTCGACAGCCGTCGCGACACCACGGGCACGGTTGACGCCGCCGCCGTACACCAGCAGCGGCACGTCATCAGGCAGCCGCAGCTGCTCGCGCAGCCCCGTGACCTCGGCGTCCTCGGGCGGCTCGACCGGCGCGTTGAGGACGACGTCAGGCAGGCCTGCCAGCTTGTGGTCACGCTGCAGCCAGTGGGCCAGCGGCTCGGACACCGTGACGACGCGGTCGGCGTCGCGGATGAACTCGCGCTCGAGATCGCTGTACGCCGCGACTCGGCGCGGAGCCACCACCGGCACGCCCGGGATGTACTCGTGGGCGTCGTAGATGATCTTGATCGTCCGCCCGTCCAGGGCCGCCCGGTGCGCCGCGCGCGCCGCGATGCCGAGCATGAACACGTCATGGACGTGGATGACCTCGATGAGGAGGCGGTCGAGCAGCGGGCCCAGCGTCAACTCCTGGTCGACCAGCTCGGGCATCACCCGCCGCCAGCGCCCTGTCGGCAGATAGCGGTGGAGAGTGAGCAGCCATTGGCGCCGCTTGCCGATCCCCAGGTCGCTGGTGTCGACCTCGGGCTTGGGCCGCCGGAACGGGTACGCGCGGGCCTGGAGGATCGCGCGGTGCAGCCGCAGCAACCGCCAGCGCACCGCCCGCTGCAGCCGATCGAGGAGGGACCGCGTGGCCGGCCCGGACTCACTGCCGGCGCGCTCGTGGTCACGGCGATCGCGGCCGCGGTCGCCGCGCAGCTCGCGGCTCGCGTACTGCCAGCGCCCGTAGGCCAGCATGTACTCGGCCTCGGTTCTGAACCACGGCCTCAGGTTGGCGTTGAGGTTGGCCAGCCGCTTGCGCCAGCCCGTCAGCAGCACCTTCGACTGGATGGTCGGGCACAACACCTGCACCTTGCCGAAGTAGCGGACGCCCCTGAACCGACGTCCGGGGATGCCGATGCAGGTGACGTCGAGGTCCCAGTTGGCCACCGTCTGCGCGTACTTGAGCACGCGGGCGTCGACCACGATGTCGTTGCCGGCCATCATGACGACCTTCGGCCGGATCCACGACGGCTTCCAGTCGACCGGCACCGGACTTGATCGGCTCGACTGCTCGACGAACGTCGCCAGCGCGTCGGCCGACCAGCTGCCGTCGTGCACCATCTCGACGAAGTCCGGTCCGCGTGCGGCGATCTCGCGGCCCCGCTCCGGGTGCGCGATCAGGTCGAGCACGACCTGCTCGACGGTGTCGGGGGTGGCGTCGACGATCGGCAGGTCGAGCCCGGTTTCCGCGGCCACGCGATCCCGGACGTGCTCGGCGATGTGCCCCACCACGATCCGGCCCGCCGCCATCGCCTCGCACGCGGCGACGCCGTAGCTGCCGATGCGGAACTGGTCGAGGACGATGTCGGCGTCGCGGTAGACGGCCGGCATGTCCGCCGGGTCGACACCCTCCACCCGGCGATAGGTGATCAGGCCCCGCTGGGCAAGGCTCTCCATGATCGGGTCGATGAGATCGGAACCCTTCATGGCCGACTTGCTCGGCGCGTGGGCCACTACCGGCTTCTTGTGCTCGAGCACCGGCGAGTCGCTGTGCCAGGTGTCGACGTCGACGATCACCGGGCACCAGACCGCGTTGGGGACGTAGTCGAGGAGGTCGGGGGTGGAGACATACACCCGGCCCGGGTACGACGTGAACAGCTCGACGGCACGCGTGGAGTTCCGTTCGAGCAGCTCGACGGTCTCGTCCTCGAGGTCGGGGAACGGCGACCACGGCTCGGTCTCCGCATGCTGGCTAGGGATGCGGACGTCGGAGCCGTGGGCGATGAGTGCCACCTGGAGACCCTTGGCGAGCAGATGCGGGATCTCGAAGGACCCGTCCGGTCCGTGCAAGGGACCGAAGATCGGCCGGGCCGCCTCGAGCAGCACGTGCGTGTAGTTGCCCACGACATGGTTGTAGAAGTTCAGCCGCCACCGCGGATTGCGCCGGTACGTGCGCGCCGGGACGCCGTAGTCGACCGGGTAGTCGAGGACTCCCTTGAAGAAGGCGAACGACGTCGCCTTCGTGGTGGCCACCCGCTCCTCGAGCGCGCGGACCCACCGAGTGCCCTGACCCGCGAAGTTGGCCGGACCAACGAGCAGCCGGACGGATGCGTCGAGCCGCTCCGGCATGCCGGCGCGCGGTTCCGAGTTCCGATCCACAGTGTTTCTTCCCCCCACCAGATCGCCCGTACGGTCTTGACTTTTAAGGACTAGACCGGTATTAAGACAGGCCACTCCCACGGCCTGTGCGACTGTTCTGAGTCCCCCCGGACTCAACCTATAGATGCAGTGGGACTCCCAGTTGGTTGCCAGGAACGCCCATTTGTTACCGAAGGACGCCGCTGTAGCGGAGGAGGGAAGGCGTCCAGAGGCCGAGGGCGGCGACCGCGGTGACCAGGACGACGCCGCTGACGAACGTCGTGATCCCGACGCCGTAGTGCTCCGCGAAGGCGCCCAGGGCCAGGGACGCTACGGGCATGATGCCGATCGCCAGTTCCTGGACGCCCAGTGCGCGGCCGTGCAGGGACTCGTCGGTGGTCATCAGGAGCAGCGTCGTCTGCAGTACGCCGAACGCCGCGCTCATCACGCCGATCGCGGTCATCAGCACGAACGACACCACCGGGTCGTGGGACAGCGCGAACAGCGACCACAACGTGCCCCAGATCGCCGTACCCACCACGAACATCCCGCCCTTGAACCGGAAGTCGCCGAGCCAGGCGATTACCAGCGAACCGGTCAGCCCGCCGACGCCGGCGCAGGTCAGCAGCCAGCCGAGCCCGGCCGCGTCGAGCCCGAGTGACTCCTGCGCGAACACCGGCATGAAGGACTGCGCGATCGGCCACAGCAACGTGTTCGCGGCCAGCGTGATCAGCAGGACGGTCGAGGCCAGCCGGTTCCGGGCGAGGTCGCGGAGACCGCTGGTGACCATCCGGAGCGCCGATCCGGTGTGCCCGCCGACTACCCGGCCGTACGCGCGCAACGGCAGCAACGTGACCAGCGAAATGGCATACCAAAAGGTCGAGACCCACAACGCGGCCGGCGCGCCCAAGCCGGTGATCATCAGGCCTCCGACCGCGGGGCCGATCACCTGCGTCATGTTCAGCGCCATCGAGTTCAGCGCGTTGGCGTTGCTGAGGTTCTGCCGGCCGACCAGGTCCATCACCAGCGAGGCGCGGGCCGGCTGCGACGGCGACTGCGCGAGGCCGATCGCCAGCCCGCCCACCACCAGCACCCAGTACGACGCCTTGCCGAGCGACGCCAGCGTGGCGACAGCGCTGACCGCCACCAGCGCCCACGAGGCCGCGACGATCAGCAGTCGCACCCGGTTGTGCCGGTCCGCGAACGCACCCGCGAACGGCCCGAGCAGCAACGGAGCCAACCGCACCGCCGTGTAGACGGCGACCAGGAAGTCCGAGTGGGTGGCCTCCCAGGCGAGCCATCCGAGCACGAGCGTCTGCGTCCAGACGCCGCCGAAGAAGAACAGGTTCGAGAACCAGAACAGCCGGAACGCCCGGTTGTCCCGGAGCGAGCCCAGCGTGCGTCCGACCGCAGTGCCGGTACTCACACCTGGAGTTCGCCGTCGCGGACGACGACCTGCCCGCCGGCGATCACGTACTCACGACGCGGCGCGCGGACCAGCACGTCCGGCGCGTTCTCGGCGTCGAGCAGCACGATGTCCGCGCGAGCGCCCACGGTCAGGCCGTGGTTCTCGCGGTGTACGAAGGCGGCGCCGTACGTCGTCGCGAGCTCGACCGCGTACGTCAGGTCCTCGTCGGTGCGGAGCCCGTGCAGCCGGGCGAAACCGCGGGCGATCTGCAGCAGGTCACCATCGCCGTACGGCGACCACAGGTCCCGGATGCCGTCGGTACCGAGCCCGATCAGGACGCCCGCGGCGCGCATCTCCCGGAACGGGAGCGGTGCCGAGGTGGCCGGAGCGACCGTCGTCCAGGAGATCCCGGCCTCGCCGAGCTGGTCGACCATTTCGGCCCGCCGCGCCGGGGGTAGCTCACCGAGCGCGAACCCGTGCGACACGTTCACCTTGCCGTGCAGACCGGCGTGCACGGTGCGCTCGGCAATCAGTTCGTACTGGAACGCGCCGAGGTCGCCGTGGTCGTGCAGGTGCAGGTCGATCCCGACTCCGCGCCGGGCGGCGATCTCGAACAGCGCGTCCAGCTGGCCGACCGGGTCGCGGTCGATCGTCGCCGGGTCGAGACCGCCGATGCTCGTCGCTCCTTCGGCCGCGGCCCTGTCGAGCAGGTCGAGTACGCCGGGGCGCCGGAGTACGCCGTCCTGCGGGAACGCGACGATCTCCACGTCGACGGCGCCGTCGAGCGCGGCCGCGGCTTCCAAAACGTTGGCGATGCCACGCAGTTCCACGCCGAGGTCGACGTCGACGTGCGTGCGCGTCGCCGTCGTACCGTGCCGGAGGAACTCACGCAGCACGGCCTTCGCGCCGCCGACGCTCGGGATGCCGTACTTGTCCCGCTCCGCGCGCTCGTGCGCGATCCGGCCCTGCGTGGTCGGCTGTCCGCCGTACGACACCCACGGCTGGCCCCACCAGCTCTTGTCGACGTGCGCGTGCGCGTTGACGAATCCCGGCAGTGCCAGCAGCCCACGCCCGTCGATCCGGTCCTCGACCGCTGTGCTGTTCCCGGCGGGGGAGAGGTCCGAGATCACGCCGTCGACGATCGTCACGTCGACCGCATCGCCGCCCCAAGGGCGCACGTCAGCAAGCAGCAAAGAGGTCATGCCGGAAATGGTATACCAAATTGCGGAGGGTCTTCATTCCATGCCGCGGCTGCTCCGGAACAGGACGTGCGACTGGGCGAGATGCTCCTCGGCGAGGCGTTCGGCGGCCGCGACGTCCCGGTTGGCGATCGCGGTGAACAGCTCCAGGTGCTGGCCGGCGACCGCGATCAGGTCGTCGTGCTGGGTCAGCAGCCAGCGCATCCGGCTGCGCAACGGGCGCTCGATCTCGACCAGCAGTTCGTTGGACGCGAGCTCGGTCACGATCTCGTGGAAGTCGGCCGCCTTCCGCCGCGCGACGACGGCGTCCTTCGCCCGCGCCGCGGCCAGTTGCTCGTCCAGAACCGCCCGCAGCCGGTCGAGTCCTTCCCGGGTACGCCGTTCCGCAGCGAGCCGGAACGTCAGCGGCTCGAACGCCGTCCTGACCTCGGTCAGGTCGGCGATGTCGGAATCGGTGAACGTCCGCACCACCGCCCACGAGCGCGGCCGCAACGTCACCAGGCCCTCGCTGACGAGTGCCTTCAGGGCTTCCCGGACCGGCACCCGGCTGACGTCCAGCGCGGCCGCCAGCTCCCGCTCGACGAGCCGCTCACCGGGCGGGCGCAGGCCGTCGAGGATCTCACCCCGCAGCTGCCGCGTGACCCGTTCGGTCTCGGACTCCCGACTCTCGCTCATCGAACCTCTCCAGCTTTTGGTATGCCATCGCAAGCATGGCGTACCGGCAGCCGGTCGGGCGAATCAGCCGGCCGACTTCTCCTTGATCAGGTCCTCGACGGCCTTCGGAATCGTGGTCTCGAAGTCGAGCAGCTTGGCCCACGTGAGCGTCACCGTGATCACGGCCATCTCGTCGTACAGGGCCTTCACGCCTTCGACCCAGCCCGGGTACTGCTCGTCGGTCATGACCTTGTGGCCGGCGACGAGGTAGCCCTCGGGGACGCCCGGGACGATGGTGACCTCGGCGGTGCCGCGGAGCAGCAGCACCTTGGGCGGGAACGCGCCGGTGTCGATGGTGAGCGCGACCTTCGGGTTCTTGCGGAGGGCGGCGACCTTGGCGGACTTCGGAACGGTGGCGATCACGATCTGCTCGCCCTCGACCCAGAACCCGATCGGGATCACCCGCGGGTCACCGTCCAGGCCGTCATAGGCGAAGCGGGCCGGCTCGTGGCCGTTCAGGAGCTGCTGCGAGTACGGCTTGGCGAGGATCTCGGCGATCTGCTGCTGGTTCATCTCGGTTTCCAATCTGAGGAGGCTGGTTCTCATCAGGGGGACGAAGCCGCCGCACGGTTCTCGACATCGATAGGTTGGCGAATCGTGGAGAGTTTTGAATTCGGTCGCGGGACGGTCGAGCTCGCCGACGACGGGGCGGTCGCGCAGGTGCTGCACCCGGACGGACGGCGTGTTCTGCTCGAAGAGAGCTCGGTGCACGACAGTCTGCATGCTTGGGGCAAGGGATTCGTGATCACCGACCGCGGCGCGCACCGGTTCGACGCCCCGGCGTTCACCCGGTGGCGGAGCAGCGGCATCGATCTGATGTACCGGTTCGGCGACCTGGAGCTCCGCGTCGGCCGCCGCTTCGGTGAGCAGTGGACCGAGACGTACGAGCTCCGCAACACGAGCGAAGACGCCATCGAGCTGGGTTCGCTGGCGATCAGTACGCCGTACCGCGATGTCTACACGTCGAGCCGGGAGAGTCTCACCGGTGCGGTGCACGCACACGTCTGGACGGGCGGCGCGGACGCGTGGGTCTGGGCGGTGCCGATGGACGGCAGCGGACCGGGGCTCGGGCTGCAGCTCAAGGAGGGCGAGCTCTGGGCGTACTCGGTCGAGTCCCGCGAGCCCGGCACGAGCAGCAACATCCGCGGCCACATCTACCTCCATGTCACCGACCACGCACGAGTACCTGCCGCGATGGGTGGCCAACCGGCGATCACACTCGCACCGGGAGCGTCGTACCGCTGGACCTGGCAGCTGGCCTGGTACGACGACCTGCCCGCCTTCCACGCGGACCGCGCGCCGCTCATCGACGCCGACCGCCTCGCGGCCGAGGTCGACGAGACGATCGGGCTCCACGACGGGCGCGAGATCACCAGCGCCGAGCCCGGCATCACGTACGTCGAAGCACCCGACGGCAGGTCCCGGATCGCGGTCCTCTTCCACGAGCCGCTGCGGACGATCGCCGAGCGCCGCGCCCGCTTCGTCCTCGACCGTCAGCGGCGGCCGGAGCTGTCCGACAGCCGCAAGTTCGCGTTCGTGCCGTACGACAACGAGAGCGGTCTCACCGTCCTGTCCAGCGCCTGGCGCGACTGGTCCGATGCCCGCGAACGCGTCGGCATGGCCCTTCTGCTGCAGGAGGTTCGCGACCGCGGCTGGGGCGACCGCGCCGAACTGGACGAGGCGCTGGCCGGCTACGAGCAGTTCGTCCGCGAGCATCTGCTCGACGAGCAAGGCACGATCCAGGACGACAGCGTCCACCAGAACGCCGTACGCCTGTACAACTTCCCGTGGTTCGCCCGCTTCCTGCTCGGCCAGGGTGATCGCGCCGGGGCGACCCGCATCCTCAACCGGTACTACGAACTCGGCGGCGACCACTTCCTCGCCTTCGACCTCGGCCCGCTGCTGAGCGAACTCGGCCTCCACGAGCACCTCGTCCGGCACGCGAAGACCTTCATCGGGTACGGCGACGAGCTGCCGCCGCACGAGGTGAACTACGAGCAGTCGATGGTCGCCCCGCTTCTCGAGCTGCTCGTTGCGGCGTACCGGATCGCACCGGACCAGATCGACGGCGCCGAGCTGACCCGTCGCCTCCCCTGGCTGACCGCGTTCGCCGCCGACCAGCCCGACGTACGACTGCGGCATGTGCCGATCCGGCACTGGGACGGCTACTGGTTCGGCCGGCTGCGCCTGTGGGGCGATGTCTTCCCGCATTACTGGTCCGCGTTGAGCGCCGTCGTGTACGCCGCCTGGCCGCGGGAACTCGTGACGCCCGAGCAAGCCGCGTGGCTGGATCGCGCGGAGGACGCGATCCTCCGCGCGAACCTGGTCAGCTTCGCCGCGGACGGATCGGCGACCTGCGCGTTCGTGTACCCGAGCTGCGTCAACGGGCAGCCCGCTCACATCGCCGACCCGCTCGCGAACGACCAGGACTGGGCCCTCGTCTACGCCTTACGTCGTTAGCGTCGGCAGCAGTTCCCGAAGCTGGGCCATCACGTACTCGTGCACGCTCGTCCCGTACGAGATCCGCGTCGCGCCGGCTGCCGCGAGCTCGGCCGGCGTCGGTCCACCGGTCTTCGCATGCCCGTTGATCGGTCCGCCGACCGCTTCGGCCACCTGGGCGAGTTGGTCGAGCGGGGCGAGGATCGGATACACACAGTCCACCCCGGCGCGCCGGTACGCGCGCCCTCGCCGTACCGCCTCGTCGACCGGGTCGTCCACCGGTCGGATGAAGGTGTCGACGCGCGCGTTGATCACCAGCTCGGCCCCCGCGGCGGCACGTACTTCGGTCAGATAGTCCGCCTGCTGGGCGATGTCGACCAACGCACCGCCGACCGAGTCCTCGAGGTTGCAGCCGACCGCGCCGGTCTCCAGCAACCGCTCCGCGAACTCCTTCGGCGGCAGACCGTACCCCGCCTCGACGTCGGCGGTGACGGGTACGTCGACCGCGCGGACGATCCGCGCCACGGCGGCGAACATCGTCTCCGGCGGGGTCAGC
This sequence comes from Kribbella soli, assembly GCF_004331345.1. Lineage (GTDB taxonomy): Bacteria > Actinomycetota > Actinomycetes > Propionibacteriales > Kribbellaceae > Kribbella > Kribbella soli. Next base: position 269,089 of record NZ_SJJZ01000005.1, read on the forward strand.
TGCCCGTCGTCGTACCCGAGCACGCGGGCGACTGCGCCGCTGCTCGTGGCCACCGCGGAGAAGCCGGCCTCGGCGACCAGACGTGCGCTCACCGGGTCCCAGGCGTTCGGGAGAACCAGGGGAGTGCCGCCGTGGTGAAGTGCTCTGAACAGTTCGGCTGTCATCGCTGCGACCTCACGGCTTGTAGTGGCCGGGCTCCATCCGACCGGTGACCCCGACCCGGGTCCACATGTTGATGGTGATGATCAGCGCGATCAGCTGCGCCAGGTCCTTCTCGTCGAACGCCTGCGCCGCGACCTCGTACACGTCGTCCGGGACGTGGTCGACGCTCACCAGCGTGATCGCTTCGGCCAGCTGCAGCGCAGCCTGCTCCTGCTCGGTGTAGAACTTCGGCGCCTCGCGCCACACCGGCAGCAGCGTGATCCGCTGCTGCTGATCCTCGCCGAACTCCAGCAGGTCGAGCGAGTGCATGTCGGTGCAGTACGCGCATCCGTTGATCTGCGAGGCCCGGATCCGGACCAGGTGCGCCAACTTCGGGTCGAGCCCGTCGTCCGACACCCGGTCCAGCTCGATCATCGCCTTGTAGAAGTCCGGCACCAGGTTGGCGAGCTTGACCCGCCGCGTTGTTGTGCTCATGCCTTCAACCTAGACATGAACCGGCCCAGCCCCATGGTCCAATCCCCGCAGAGATCAGGGGGCCAATTGTCAGGCCTTGGGGCGACGCACCAGACGGCGCCAGGAGCGGGTCATCGCGTTCCCCTGCGCTCGCTGGATCGGCTTGAGGAGTTCGTCCACGGCCGACCCCAGCGGTGCCAGGTCGTCGGTCGGCGGCGGCGCGGGCTTTGTTGCCGCGGGCTCGGGTGTGGTCGGGGTACGACGAAATGCAGACATGACATCCCCTGGGGGGAGAGGGCCGGTGCGGCCGGCACCTCAAGCGGATGTCAACGGATTCCGGAACTACCTCGACACTACTCCTGTCTGGTCCGGAAAGCGCTAGCCAAGACCCGGCGTTCACGCGGTCGTGCTCCGAGCGGCCGCGTCGAGGTTGGCTTCAAGGCGCCGCAGTACGTCGAGAGCGTCGGACTGCTGGGCCGCGGTGAGGTCACCGACCGCGATCTTCTCGAGGTCTGCCCAGCTGCGCTCGACCTCGCGGCGAACCGCCTGACTGGCGGGGGTCGCCTCGATGATCGTGGCGCGCTTGTCGGTGGGGCTGGGCCGGCTGCGGACGAATCCCGCGTTCTCGAGCCGCCGGACCATCCGGGTCATCGTCGCGGAGTCCGAGTCGAGCGTGCGGACCAGTTCGGTCTGGGTCTGCGGACCACGCTCCCACAGCTGCATCATCACCAGCTCCTGGCCGAGGTGCAGGCCGACACCGCGCAGCATCTGCTGCGCCAGCATGCGCTGCAGGCGTGCCACTCGGACGATCGCGTTGGTCAGCGGCTGTGCAGGCATGGAGGCCTGATCGCCAGAAGTCATCGTCACCTCATATAGCTGTTCGGACAGCTGAACCCTACCACGCCTGCCCGATAGCCGCTTGCGGAATGGATCTGGTGTGATTAACTGTTCGAACAGGTAATTGCTCTCCATGTCGGCGAGAGCTCGTCTAGAAACGGAATCCACCATGCCCACCGCCTTCGACCCCTACGCGTTGGGGGACGTCCGCCTGCCCAACCGCATCGTCATGGCCCCGATGACCCGCAGCCGCGCCGACCGACCCGGCGCCACCCCGGCGAACCTCGCCGCCGAGTACTACGCCCAACGGGCGGGTGCCGGCCTGATCGTCACCGAAGGAACCCAGCCGTCCCCGGTCGGTCAGGGGTACCCCGACACGCCAGGACTGCACTCCGCGGAACAGGTCGCCGCCTGGCGAGCGGTGACCGACGCGGTGCATCGCGCCGGCGGCGTGATCTATGCGCAGCTCCTGCACACCGGTCGGATCGGCCACCCGAGTCTGCTGCCCGACGACCTGCACCCGGTCGCCCCGTCCGCGGTGGCTGCCGCCGGCCAGGTCTTCACGGACGACGGCCTGCAGGACCTGGTCACCCCGAAAGCTTTGACGGAGTCCGGCATCCATCAGACCGTTGACGACTACGCGACCGCCGCGCGCAACGCGCTCGCGGCCGGATTTGACGGCGTCGAGCTGCACGGCGGCAACGGTTACCTGATCCACCAGTTCCTCGCGCCCAACACGAACCGCCGTACGGACGACTGGGGTGGATCGCCCGAGGCCCGGACGCGGTTCGTCGTCGAGTTGGCGAGGGCCGTGGCCGGGGTGACCGGCCCGGGGAAGGTCGGACTCCGGATCGCCCCCGGCAGCTCGGCGAACGGCATCGAGGAGAACGATCCGGAGGACACCTACCTCATGCTGCTCGCGCGCCTGAGGCCGCTCGACCTGAGCTATCTGCATGTCATGGAGGCTCCGGGGCAACGCGACCTGACGCACCGGCTGCGCAAGGAGTGGCCGGGCACGCTGATCCTGAACCCGGACACCGGATCCGAGCCGACCGGCCCGGACGCACTGGGACTCATCGAAGACGGTACGGCGGACCTCATCGCGTTCGGGGCGCTGTTCCTGGCGAACCCCGATCTGCCGACCCGGCTCGCGGCCGGCGGCCCGTTCAACACGCCGGACCGCGCCACCTTCTACGGCGGTGACCACCGGGGTTACACCGACTACCCGACGATCGACGGGAGGGCCTGATCATGCGCGCCTCTGCGCAGACACGGCCGGCTTCGACCAGGTCGCTCCGGATGGTCCTCGCGCTGGCGTGCGTCAGCCAGTTCATGGTGATCCTGGACGCCTCGATCGTGAACGTCGCGCTGCCCTCGGTCCAGCGGGAGCTGGGCTTCAGCGGCGTCGGCCTGGCCTGGGTCGTCAACGGCTACCTGCTGACCTTCGCCGGTTTCCTGCTGCTCGGCGGCCGCGCCGCGGACCTGTTCGGCCGACGCCGGATGCTGGTCGTCGGACTGGCCGTGTTCTCTGCCTCGAGTCTCGTTGCCGGCGTGGCGACCACGCCCGCGGTGCTGGTCGCGGCGCGGATCGTCCAAGGAATCGGCGCGGCGATGCTGGCCCCGGCGACGCTGGCCGTGCTGAACACGACCTTCACCGAACCGCACGAGCGGGCCCGGGCGTTCGGCGCCTGGTCCGCGGCGGGTGGGATCGGCGGTACGGCGGGCGCGGTCGCCGGCGGCGCGATCACCACCGGGCTCTCCTGGCGATGGGTCTTCCTCATCAACGTTCCGATCGGCGCGGCACTGATCGTGGTGGCGCTGTTGTCCCTGTCTGCGGTCCGACCTGTACGGCGCGAGTCTCTGGACCTCGTCGGTGCGGTCACGGCGACCGCGGGGCTCGCAGCGGCGATCTACGGGGTGATGCAGAGCGCGGACCACAGTTGGACCGCGCTGCGAGTGGCAGGGCCGGTTGTCGCGGGTCTCGTGCTGCTGGTCGCCTTCACGGTCGTCGAGGCGCGGACCGCCGTACAGCCGATGGTGCCGTTGCGGCTGTTCGGCAGCCGGAGTGTGGCGGTCGGAACGGGCATGCTGCTGCTGTTCGGTGGGATCGCCATCGCGATGTGGTACTTCTCGTCGTTGTTCCTGCAGAACGTCCTCGGCTACAGCGCGCTGCGTTCCGGGCTCGGACAGACGCCTGCGGCGGTGACCTTCGTGGTGGTCGCGCGCCTGGCCACGGCACTGTTGCCGCGGGTCGGCGTACGGGCGTTGATCCTCACCGGCTCGGCGCTGTTCCTGGCCGGATTCGGTTGGCTCTCGCAGGCCTCCGCGGACAGTAGCTACCTGACCGGTCTGCTCGGACCGACGCTGCTGGTCGCGGCCGGGATCGGACTGACGTTCCCGACCCTGATGGCCACGGTGACCGCCGATGCGGCCGCCGAGGATGCGGGCATCGTCGGCGGGCTGTCCAATACCGCCAGTCAGGTCGGCGGATCGGTCGGTCTGGCGGTCCTGACCACGGTCGCCGGCGACGGGGCGTCCACTGCCGAGGCGTTGCCGGCCGGGTACGACCGGGTGTTCCTGGTCGCGGCGGGCCTCGGTACGGCGATCGCACTGATCAGCCTGCTGCTACCGAGGTCGTCCCGCGCCTGACCTGGGCTGTTACCCGCCGCCGTCGGCAGCGATATCTTCAGCGCGCAACCACGTCGTGGTCTCGGGCTGATCCTCGTCGTCGTCCTGGTACTGGACGAGGCCGTGCCACCCGGACAGTTGGCGGTCGCAGCCGATGAGCCATCCCGATCGCCATTCGCCGCGGATCCGGACGTGGACGTGCGCGGGCAGTTGCAGGTGGTCGAGCCGGTAGTTGTCGTGGTCCAGAGCCATGGTAATCCTCGATCGTGGGGGCCGGGTCCGGCCGATGGTGTTCCACGGCGGCATTCCTGCGCGGGTCCGGGCGCCGGTCACGATGGCGAGAAACGTTGGTCGTTATAGCTTCAACGTACCCGGACGCAAACAATCCGGCGGCCGGTCACCAGCGGACGAGTTTCCAGAGGCCGGGCCGTGGCTCGGCGGCGATCTCCGGGCCCGGGCCGTGCGGCGCGCCGACCTCGGCGAAGATCGCCACCGCGGACTTCAGGTGCCGCATCGTCTCGTCCGGATGGCCCAGGGCGTGGTGCAGATCGGCGAGGTTGTTGTGCAGCGCGGCTTCCCGGTGCCGGTCGCCTTGCTCGCTGCACAGACCGAGTGCGGTGGCGGCGAGTTCGAGAGCGGGTTCCAGCTCTCCGCCTGCTCGGTGCGCGAGGGCGAGATTGTTCAGAGCCGCGACGCGGCCGGGGAGGTCGCCGATCTGCTCCGCGAGGTCGCGGCCGGCCTCGAGATGCTGGAAGGCGTCGTCGAGCCGGCCGGATGTGGTCGCGAGCATGCCGAGCAGGTTGTGTGCCTGGCCGAGGGCCCGCCGGTCGCCTGACGCGGTGGCGAACGCGAGGGCCTGCTGGGCGAGGTCCGTCGCACCTGCGGCGTCGCCTGCCTCCTGGTGGGTCAGACTGAGGTCGGCCGTGACTCCGGCGAGCTCGGCGGGCCGATCGGGTGGCAAGGCCTCCAGTGCCTCGCGGAAATGGGCCTCCGCGAGGGCCCATTCGCCGAGCCGGTGACACAGACGTCCCAGCCGGTGCTCGATCCCGGGCAGGTCGGCCGTGGCGGCTTCCGCGGCCGCCAGTTCGTAGCTGCGTACCGCGGCGGTGTAATCCCCGGCGAGCGTCTCGAGGTCTCCTATCGAGGCGTGCAGGGCTGACGGCTCCTCGTGTCCGAGCGCCAGCGCCGCGTGGAAGTGTTCGAGGGCTTCCGCGTTGGCATGGACCGCGCGAGCTTGTTCGGCGGCGCCGGCGTACACGCGGGCGGCCTCCTGGTCTTGACCGGCGAGCTCGAGGTGACGGGCGACTGCTGCTGCCGGGCCGCGGACGGCGCGAGCCGCCCGGGCATGGAGCAGGCGGCGGCGGGCCAGGCCGGTGTCCCCGGATACCAGCCTTCGCAACTGATCGTGGACGAAGTCGTAGTCGAGAGCGCCTTCGTGGATCAACCCGCGGTGCACCAACTCCTCCAGCGCGGCGACGGTCTCCTCGTCAGTGCGCCCACTGACGATCCGAACCGTGTCGACGTCGAACGATCGTCCGAGCACCGCGGCAGCGGCCAAGACCTGCCTGCCGGTTTCGCTGACCCTGTCGATCCGTGCCCGCAGGAGGTCGTTGACACCGGCCGGGACCGGCCAGTTCTCGTCCGAACCGGTCTTCAAGGCGTCGAGGTACTCGACCACCAGCAACGGCACGCCCTCGGTTTCGTCGTACAGCCGGCGCGACAGGTCCTGGTTCGTCCCCGGTAGTGCCTTGGCGAACAGCTCGTCGACAGCGTCCGTCCCCAGCCGCGCGAGCCGCCGTACGGCGCCAACGCCTCGCGCGGCTGCCCCGACGATGCCGGCGGCCGAGCGGTCAGCAGGTGTCCGCCAGGCGAGGATGATCAGCAGTCGGCGCCCGGCAAGCCGCCGTACGCCGTACCTGAGCAGGACCAGGGAAGCCTCGTCGAGCCATTGCGCGTTGTCGATGTGGATCACGCCCGGAACCGTCCCCGACACAGCGGTCGCGAGGGTGTCCCACGCGCCGGCCAGGAACCTGGTTTCGGCCCCCGGACCGTCGGGCCCGACCGTCGGCCGGGCCTCTGCAAGCTCAGGTAGCAGACGCGACGCTTCCGCGAGCGACTCGGCCGGCACATCGCCGATCCACCGGTTGTCGTCGTGCAGGCGGGCCCGGAGCGCGTCGACCAGCGGTGCGTAGGCCAGCGTCGCCTCGTCCTCGTACGCACGGCCGGCCAGTACGGCGGCACCGTTCTTGCGCAGATCGAGGAGAAGCTCGTCGACCAAGCGCGTCTTGCCGATACCGGCCTCGCCCTCGACCACCACCAGCCGGCCGTCGTGATCGATCGCATCGTAGACCGCGCGAACGGCATGTACGTCGTCGTTCCGTCCGACGAACGGCGTCTGGGTCAGCTCGGTCTCTTGCTCCGGAGCCCCAGCGCCCTCCGCGGTAGGGGGCGCGCCGGCCGAGACCAGGGTGCCCGTGTTGACGGCCTCGTAGAGCTCGGTGGTCTCGGGGAGCGGTGACACCCCCAGCTCGCGTGAGAGCGTGCGGACGCACTGGCGGTACTGGAGCAGCGCCGCGGCCCTGTCGCCGGTGAGCGCATACAGCCGGATCAGCGCGCGATGCGCCGGCTCGTGCAGGGGGTCGAGCGACAGCCAGCGACGTACGTGAACAAGCGCGGCCGAAGAGTCGCCGGCCGCTTCCAAGTCGGCCGCCAGCCGGGCCAGGACACTCGTCAGTTCGCGGCGCAGGTTGTCAGCCTGGTTGCGTGCCCAATCCTCGAAAGCGGGGGCGTCCCGCAGACCGAAGCCTTCCAGGAAGTCGCCGCGGAACAGATCGACCGCGGTCTCCAGATCACCTTCGGCCACCAGGGCCCGGAAGCGGTCGACATCGACGGCCAAGCCCTGGCTCTTGATCAGGCGTACGTGATCGCGCGTGGTCTCCAGGGACTCGGGCCCGATCGCGGCGCGCAGCGTGGACAGGGTCCGCCGCAGCGCACCGCGGGCGTGCTCGATGTCGTTGTCCGGCCACAGCAGATCGGCCATGGCGTCCCGCGGGCGCGGCCGGTCGGCCAGGGCCAGATGGGCGAGCAGCGCCACCGCCTTGCGGGTATCGAACCCGACCAGCGTTCCCGCCCGCTCGACCCGGGGCGGACCCAACAGACTGACCTCGATCACCACACCCCCACCCCGTGCGCCGGCGGCGCGGCGGACCGCGCACCGAAACCGTAACGATTCTTGCACGCTGGACTGCGAACGTGTCGTCCACTGGGGAATCGGGAGTTCCATGCCTGCAGGGGAGGGGGAGACTTCAGTGGCGGTCCGCGTGAGTGCTGCCCGTCTGGCCTGGTCGGTGTGGGGACTGTGCGTCGTGCTGACCGCGGTCGCGCTCGTACTCTTCGTGTTCAACGGAGATGTCCGGCCGGCGGATTCGTACGGCTCGCTGGATGCCGTGGTCGACGTGGCCATCCTCGGCTTTCCGACGGTCGGTGCGGTGATCGCCGCACGCCAACCGGGCAACGCGATCGGCTGGCTGCTCCTCGCCACCGGTCTGGGAAACACCCTCGCGCAGGCCTTGCTCGAGTACGGCACCTACACCTTGCTGCGCTCGCCGGGCGCTCTGCCTGGGGGAGCCTGGACCGGTCTGGTGGCCGATGCCGTGATCTGGCCTTCGGTCGCGGCGACCTCGCTCCTGCTGTTCGTCCTTTTCCCGACCGGGCACGTGCCGTCGCGTAGGTGGCGGTGGCTCATCTGGGCGGTGGCGCTCGACGTAGCGGCGTACGTCGCCGGGACGTTGCTCGCGCCGGGGGAGCTGCACTACTTCCCGACGGTCTCGAACCCGTTCCCGGTGTCCGTCCCCAGCGCGTCGACGGTCGGCGATCTCGCCGCACCCGTCCTGGCCGCCGGGCTCGTCTTCGGGCTGGTGGCACTGGCGGTGCGCTTCCGGCGATCGCGCGGTGTGGAACGACAGCAGATCTCGTGGATGTTCTATCTGGGAGCCCTCCTGATCGGCTCGATTCCCGTCACGACAGCGCTCTCGTTCACCAATCTGAGCCTCGCCGGCATCCCGGTCTCCGAACTGGCCTTCGCGGGGTTGCTGCTGGCCATCCCGGGGGCCGTCGGACTCGCGATCCTGCGTTATCGCCTGTACGACATCGACGTCGTCATCAACCGGACACTGGTGTACGGCGCTCTGTCCGTGACACTGGGAGCGGCGTACGTCGGAAGCGTCTTGTTGCTGCAGCTGGTCCTGAGCCCCGTGACGCAGGGATCGGGCCTCGCGGTCGCGGTGTCGACGCTCTTGGTGGCGGGGCTGTTCCGCCCGGTGCGGTCGCGGATCCAGGGCCTGGTCGACCGGCGGTTCTTCCGGCGCCGGTACGACGCGGCCCGGACCCTGGAGGCGTTCGGCACCCGGTTACGTGACCAACTGGATCTCGATGCCCTCGGCACCGATCTCCAGTCCGTAGTGCGCGACACCATGCAGCCGGCGCACGTGACGCTGTGGTTGCGAAAGGCCGAACGATGAGCGGCCGCGTCGCCAAGTGGCTCGCGTGGAGCCTGTTCGGGCTCTTCGTGGCGCTGGCGGTGGCAACGCCGGTGCTCGTGGCGGTGCGCGACGGGAACGCGTCGGACGCGCTGGTCGCGACCGGGATCGGGTTCGCGCTCGTCGGCGCGCTGGTGGCATCACGGCAACCCACGAACGCGGTCGGGTGGCTGCTGCTCGTCGCCGCTGTTGCCCTAGGCATCGACACCTTGATGAGCGTCTACGTCAGCCGGGCAACCCTGCCCGGCGCGGCCTGGGCGGGCTGGCTCAACAGCTGGTTGCTGTTCGTGTGGCTCTATCTGCCGGCCTTGTTCCTCGCCCTCGTGTTCCCCACCGGTCGGCTGCTGTCACGACGGTGGCGGGCCGTCGTCGGGATCGGTGTGGCTGGTGTGGCAGCCAACATCGCCGGAACCGCCTTCGCGCCGGGCGTCTTGGACATCCACGCAGATCGCCCGATCCGCAATCCGCTCGGGGTCAGCGGGCTCGTCGGCGACGCGCACTCCTGGCTGTCCGGCGCCGGCGAGCTGCTCGCGGCCGGCACGCTCGTGCTCGGCGGGCTGTCCGTCTTCCTGCGCCTGCGCCGTTCGCACGGTCGCGAGCGTCAGCAGGTCACCTGGTTCGCCTACATCTGCATCGTGGCCCTCGTTCCGTTCGTCGTACTCGCGCTCGTCGGCCTGGTCGCAGGCGACAACGTCCCGCCCTCGCTGGACGTGGTGCAGGTGATCGCCTGGTGGTCGCTGGTCGTCCTGCTTCTCCTCGGGCTGCCGTCCGCGATCGGCATCGCGATCCTGCGCCACCGCCTGTACGACATCGACATCGTCATCAACCGGACCTTGGTGTACGCGGCACTGACGTTGACGCTCGGTACGGCGTACCTCGGCAGCGTGCTGCTCCTGCAACTGGTGCTGGATCCGCTGACCCAGGGATCGGACCTGGCGGTCGCGATGTCGACGCTCGCGGTCGCAGCGCTGTTCCGTCCGGCCCGGCGCCGGATCCAGCTCCTGGTGGATCGGCGCTTCTTCCGGCACAAGTACGACGCGACGCGGACGTTGGCGGCATTCGGCGTACAGCTGCGCGACGAACTGGATGTCGATGCGCTGGGCAACGACTTGCAGGCCGTGGTTCGGGACACCGTGCAGCCGGTTCACATGTCGTTGTGGCTGCGGAGTCCTCGATGAGCGCCCGCGCCGTACCTGTCCTGGCGTGGGTCCTGAGCGGTGTGTCAGTGGCTCTCACCGCGACCGCCACGGCTCTGGCCGCGGCCGCCGGGACGGTCGACCTCGGCTGGGGAAGCCTGGGCATCGTGATGGTGCTGGTCTTCTGCACCGTCGGCCTGATGATCACGTCCCGGCACCCGCGCAATCCGATCGGCTGGATCTTCTGTGCGTCCGCGGTGCTGAACGGCCTGGGATCGTTGGCCGCCGGGTACGCCGACTACCGGCAAGCCGGATCCGGTTCAGCCGGCTTCCTGGCCGAGGCGGCCGCTGGGTACGCGACCGCGTCGTGGATTCCGGTCGTCCTGGTCCCGGTGGCGTACCTGCCACTGCTGTTTCCCGACGGTCGGCTTCCGTCCCGCCGCTGGCGACCGGTGGCCTGGTGCGCCGGGCTCGGAATCGCCGCCGCTTTCCTGACGTCGGCCACACAGCCAGGTGCGCTCGAGGACTACCCCGGCCTGCCGAACCCGTACGCGATCGACTCTGTCGTACGGACGGTGGGTGAAGGTCTGTCCGCACTGGTGGTGCTGTGTGTGCTGGTCGCCTCGCCGCTGGCGCTGATTCTGCGGTTCCGCAGAGCTGGTTTCGAGCAGCGTCAGCAGATCAAGTGGCTGGTCTGGGCCGGCGCGCTCGCGGCCGCGATGATCGCCATCGGCACCGCAGGCTACGACCTCCTGACCCCTGCCGTCGCCAACGTCGCGATCCTGCTCAGCGTTCTCGGACTACCCGTCGCGACAGGCATCGGCATTCTGCGCCATCGCCTCTACGACATCGACGTGGTGATCAACCGCACCATCGTGTACGGCGCTCTAACGGTCACGCTCGCCGCGGGATATCTGGGCAGTGTGCTCGTGTTCCAGCTCGTACTGCGTCCGGTGACGCACGGCTCAGGACCGGCGGTCGCGGTGTCCACACTTGCGGTGGCGGGGTTGTTCCGACCGGTCCGGTCGCGCATCCAGGCAGTGGTGGACCGGCGGTTCTTCCGGCGCCGGTACGACGCCGCCCGCACGCTGGAGGCTTTCGGCGTACGACTGCGTCACGAACTGGATCTGGACGCATTGGGCGCTGACCTGCGCAACGTCGTACGCGACACGATGCAACCGGCGCACGTGACGCTGTGGCTGCGTGACCGTAACGATTCCCGGACGCCGGGTCCGTAGAAAGGGCTTGTGATGGTCGCATTGAGCAGCACTCTCCGCCGCTTCCGCAGGCGAACCGCCGCCGAAGTCGGACGGCCCGCGTCCGAGCAGCTGGTGCAGCCGGTTCCGGGCGACGAGCCAACGCCCGTCGACATCGCACCCAACGACCCACTCCTCGCCTACCTGCAGAGCGCGAGCGGCGCGGTGGACGTGGAGGCTCTGGAACTCGACTCGCCGGCCCTGGCGGAGCTCAAGGCCGCCGGCGTCAAGCTCGCCGTACCGCTGGTGAGCCAGGGCGAGCTGATCGGTGTGCTCAACCTCGGGCCGCGCCGGTCCGAGCAGGAGTACTCCAGCGACGACCGCAGACTGCTCGACAATCTCGCTGCGCAGGCCGCGCCCGCCCTGCGGGTCGGCCAACTGGTCCGCCAGCAGCAGGCCGAAGCTCGGACCCGCCAGCGCTTCGAGCAGGAGCTCGAGGTCGCCCGGCTGATCCAGCAGAACTTCCTGCCCAAGGAGTTGCCCGAACTGTCCGGCTGGCAGGTCGCGGCGTGCTACCAGCCGGCCCGGGAAGTGGGTGGTGACTTCTACGACGTGATCGCGCTGGCCGACGGTCAGGTCGGCTTCGTGATCGGTGATGTGACCGACAAGGGCGTACCGGCCGCACTGGTGATGGCTGCTACCCGGAGCGTGCTGCGCGCTTCCGCCCAGCGACTGATCGAGCCCGGCCAGGTGCTCGAGCGGGTCAACGAGCACCTCTGCCCGGACATGCCCGCGAAGATGTTCGTCACCTGCCTGTACGGCGTTCTCGATCCGGCGACCGGCCGCTTCCGGTTCGCCAACGCCGGTCATGATCTGCCGTACGTCAAGACCGCCGAGGGGTCGGTCGAGTTGCGCGCCCGGGGCATGCCGCTGGGCCTGATGAGCGGGATGACGTACGAGGAGCACGAAACTCTGCTCGCGCCCGGCGACTCGCTGCTGCTGCACTCCGACGGCATCGTGGAAGCGCACGACCCGCAGGGACAGATGTTCGGCTTCCCGCGCCTCAAGGAGCTGGTGGCGCGCTACCCGGGCGGCGGCGAGTTGATCGAGCTGGTGCTCGCCGATCTGCACGCCCACACCGGGCCCGGCGCCGAGCAGGAGGACGACATCACCATGGTCGTGCTGCAACGGGAGCCGGCGCCGGGCAACGGCAGGATCAGTCCGAAGCTGCTCGCCGAGTTCGAGGTGCCGAGCGTCGAGGGCAACGAGCGGCTGGCGCTCGAACGAGTGGCCGGCCTGGTCGGCCCGCTCGGCCTCCCGGCGGCCCGGCTGCGCCGCCTCGAGACCGCGGTCGCCGAGGCCACGATGAACGCGATGGAGCACGGCAACTCCTACCGCGCCGACCGTCCGGTCACCGTGCGCGTGTACGGCGAGCCGACCCAGGTCCGGGTCGAGGTCGCCGACCTCGGTGGCGTCTCGAGGTCTGGCACGTCTGCTCCCGGCGAGACCGAAGTACCCGACCTGGAGGCGAAGCTCGCCGGACTGCAGCGGCCGCGCGGCTGGGGACTGTTCCTGATCAAGAACATGGTCGACGAAGCGCGGGAGACCAGCGTCGGAGAACGCCACATCGTCGAACTCGTCATGCACCTCGAAGCGGTGCCGGAGAAAGCGGTGCAGGAGAAAGGAGACGACGATGACGACACGTGAAGCGGTCGCCCGCGTCCGGCGGCGGGAAGGCGTGGCGGTCATCGAGCTGATCGGTGACCTGAACGCCGCGGCCGAGCCGGCCCTGGACGAAGCCTGGACCGCCGCGACGAGCGAGCGACCCGAGGCCGTGGTGCTCAGTTTCGAGAACAGCGGCTACATCAACTCGACCGGGATCGCGCTGGTGGTCGGCCTGCTCGCGAGTGCGCGGACGCACCGGATCCCGATCCGGGCCTACGGACTCAGCGACCACTACCGGGAGATCTTCGAGATCACCCGACTGGCCGACTTCATGGCGATCGAGGACGACGAGGACAGCGCAGTACAGAGGGCCGTGCAGGGAGCGGGAGGGGACGGAAATGGCTGAGGCAACAGCGACATTCGACGTACGCCGGCAGGGGACGGCCGGTGTCCTCGATATCCGGGGAGACGTGACAGCGGGTTCGGAGGACGTCTTGATGAAGGCGTACGAGGGCGCGGGGGACGTCACGGCGGTGATCCTCAACTTCGCCGGCCTGTCGTACATGAACAGCGGTGGCATCGGTCTGCTGGTCACCCTGCTGGTGCGCGCCAGGCGGCGCTCGCAACGGCTGCTGGCGTACGGGCTGTCCGAGCACTACCGGCAGATCTTCGAGCTGACCCGCCTCGACGAGGCGATCGGCATCCACGACACCGAGCAGGACGCGCTGGCCGCGGCCGGCGCGGCGTAGAGGGGCGGACACCATGAGTAGCAACGACGAGCAGCCCGCCGCGGCGAACCGCGACGCGGCCAACTGGGCCAAACTGGTCTCGCGACTGAAGGTCGCACAGGTGCCCGACGGCGCCGTGAACCTCAACGTGGACGGCCGGCAGCTCACCAGCCCGATCCAGGGGTTCGGGAAGATGTGGCAGAAGACCTACGTGGTCCGTCTGCCGGGCGAGCGGGTCACACCGACCGAGCTGATCGCCACCTGGCGCCGGCAGTTCGGCGAGTTCTGGCCGAAGGGCAACCATTTCTACGCACCGCTCACCGGCATCGAACCCGGTGACGTCGCGCTCCTGAACCTGCGGATGCCCGGCGGTACGACGCTGTCGACCGGGGTGATGGTGCTGTACGCCGACGAGGAGTCGTTCACGCTGATGACGCCGCAGGGGCACATGTTCGCGGGCTGGATCACGTTCAGTGCGGCGCGGCAGGACGACGAGACCGTCGTACAGTCCCAGGTGCTGATGCGGGCCTCGGACCCCATCTTCGAGCTGGCCCTGACGATGGGAGGCCATCGCCAGGAGGACCTGTTCTGGAGCCAGACCCTGGGCAACGTGGCGGCCCACTTCGGCCATCCGGATGCAGTGGTCGAGACCAAGGTCGTCTGCGTGGACAAGCGGCGCCAATGGTCGAGATGGCGCAACGTGTGGCACTCGTCGGCCATCCGCTCCACGATCTACATGGTGGAAGCCCCGATCCGCGCCATCACCCCCCACAAACGCCCCGCCGCCTGACCGCTACTCCCCGAGGAGCCAGTCGTCGTAGCGGGGGATCCAGCGGAAGTTGACCGGATCGTCGAAGGTGATCGGGACCTGACCGCGGCCTTGGATGACGGTGGCCAGGCCGTTGGCGTGGCCGACCGCGTACAGGTACCCGGCCTTGGTGTCCTTGTCGATGCCGAGCAGAAGCGTGCCGTTGCGACCACACGGCTGGGCGAGCATCGTTTCGAATCCTTGCCAGGTCGATCGGCGGACGAGCTTCACGACCGGCTTCATCGGCGAGGTCGTCGGGATGTGGATGGTGTAGAGCGCCCCGCTGCGGCTGTTGGCGAGGAACGTGTCGTAGGTCCGGGTCTTGCTGATCAGGGCCATCGACTTCACCCCGGTGAATCCTGGGTACGACGCCTTGCTGCGCCAGGCGCCGGTGCGGTCGAAGGTCCAGCGGAAGAGTGTGCCGTCGTTGCGGAGCCCGTAAGCGTTCATCCGCCAGAAGTCGCCGGTGGGCGACCGGTACTCGGCCCGTTCGAACGCGGTGAAGCTGCTCCAGCCGCCACCGACCCGCGAGAGGCCGGCGTTGACGATCTCGCCGTTCGCGGCCTTGTAGCCGCTGCCGTACAGCGCATCGCCCATGACGACGAAGCCGCTGACGTCGAGGCCGTCGTACCCGTCGTCGGTGCCGATCATCGAGGTGCTCAGCCGGACGAGTCCGTCGGGGTACACATCGTGTGCCACGAGCTCGCTGCCGCCCGCTGTGGGCGGCACGGTCGCGCTGACGTGACGTGCCCGGTGGTCACCGCCGGCGGTCCGCGAGCCCAGTGAGACCAGGCAGGATTCAGTCGCCGTGGAAGTCGCTTCTGTATGCGACGCAGCCGCGGAGGCGGTCGCCGGGACAGCGACCGCTCCCGCCGGTACTGCGGCCACCGCGAGGACTGCGAGTGCTGTGCGAAGGCGGAACGTGCGAAGTGTCTTCATGGCGTCGTCCCTCACCAGCTGTGGGCGACGTCGACGACGACCCGGCTCGTCGTACCTGGACCGGTGAGCGTGAAGACGCGGAACGGGAGCCGGGCGCGGACGCCGAGTCCGATGGTGGTCTCACCTTCGAAGCTGCCTGCGCTGACGACCTGCCGGAAGGTCCGGTAGCCGGTGACGTCGGTCAGTTCGTCGTAGTTCGCCGGGTTGTAGGTGTAGTGGTTCGTCTCGTCGTAGGACTGTGCCAGCAGGACGATCGCGAGCTTGGCGCCACCGCGGACCGGAATGAGCTTGCCCTCGCCAACGGTGGAGATGTCCTTCACGTACTCCACGCGGAACCAGGACGGCTTGCCCTCGATGTCGAACACGATCCGGTCGAAACACGCGTGCTGTCCGGTCCGGACGTCGGTCAGGTGACCCAAGCCCTGGAACGTACTTGCCTCAGGCAACGAACCCCAGCCGGTCGGGCAGCTGGCGGCAGCGGTGCTGACGACGGATGCCCTGGACGGGCCGGCGAGCGCCGGTACAGCGACCGCTCCCGCCGGTACTGCGGCGATTGCGAGCACCGCGAGTGCGGTGCGGATCGGTCTGCGGATGTCGATGGTCGGAATACATTTCACGATGCCCCCCTCAGGACACTCAGCTAGATGCACCAGGCGGGCCGGAAGTTGCACATCGGGCGCACCGAACCCACAGGAGGACCGCAGCAGCTGCCCAGATGACGGGGAGGACGCGGTGCCGGCCCTCGAGGACAAGCGTTGGCTTCATGCCGACCCAGGGGGAGTTGGGCGCGGGCGTGGGCATAGGGTCCACTCCATGGAGGACCCACAGGCCACCTGGGCCGGTTCGGACCTGCATCTCGAGCTGGCGGCGACGCGGGGGCGGAACGATCTGGTGCAGGCCCTGCACGAGTCGATCCGGACCGGACGGCTGCCGGCGGGAACGCGGTTGCCGTCGTCGCGGTCGCTGGCTCGCGACCTCGGTATCGCGCGGAACACGGTTGCCGATGCCTATGGGCAGCTCGTCGCCGAGGGGTGGCTGATGGCGCGGCAGGGGTCCGGGACAGTGGTCGCGAACCGGGCCGCCGTACCGCCGGCGCCGAGCGTTTCGTTGCCCGAGGCCCGGAGTTTTCGGTACGACCTGACGCCGGGGTCCCCGGATGTGGCGACGTTCCCGCGGACCGAGTGGCTGGCCGCGGCGCGGAAGGCGCTGACCGCGGCGCCGAACGAGGCGTTCGGGCTGGGGGATCCGCGCGGCCGGATCGAGTTGCGGCGGGTGCTGGCGGACTACCTGGCCCGGGCGCGCGGCGTGCGGGCCGATCCGGAGCGGATCCTGATCTGCTCGGGGTACGTGCAGGCGCTGAGTCTGCTGAGCGAGGCGATCGGGACCCTCGGCGGTACGACGATCGCGGTCGAGGAGTTCGGGTACGGGCTGCACCGGGACGTGATCCGCGCGCGGGGGCTGGAGGTGGCCGC
Source organism: Kribbella soli (assembly GCF_004331345.1). Classification (GTDB taxonomy): domain Bacteria; phylum Actinomycetota; class Actinomycetes; order Propionibacteriales; family Kribbellaceae; genus Kribbella; species Kribbella soli. The sequence goes on from NZ_SJJZ01000005.1 coordinate 285,651, forward strand.
CGTACCGGTGGACGAGTTGGGTGCGCAGACGACCGGGTTGACCGGGCAGGGCGTGCTGCTCACGCCGGCGCACCAGATGCCGACGGGCGTGCCGCTCGCGCCGGAGCGCCGTACCGCTGCCGTCGAGTGGGCGCGGGAGTCGGGGGCGGTGCTGATCGAGGACGACTACGACGGCGAGTTCCGGTACGACCGGCAGGCGGTCGGGGCGTTGCAGGCGCTCGATCCGGAGCGGGTCGTCTACACGGGTACGGCGAGCAAGAGCCTCGCGCCCGGGCTGCGGCTCGCGTGGATGGTGCTGCCGCAGCGGTTGATCGAGCCGGTGGTCGCGGCGAAGCGGACGGCCGACTATCAGACCGCGACCCTCGAACAGCTCGTCCTCGCGGAATTCATTGCCTCCGGCCACTACGACCGGCATGTACGGCGTTCCCGTCTGCACTACCGTCGCCGCCGCGACCGCCTCGTCGAACTGCTCGCGGTGCGCGCGCCCACCGTCGAGGTGGCCGGGATCTCGGCGGGCCTCCATGTGCTGTTGGACGTTCCCGGCGACGCCGAAGACATGGTCGCCCGAGCCGCCCGCCAGGGCCTAGGCCTCGCCACGCTCACGACGTACCACTTCAACCCCACCCCAGCCACCCGCCAGGCAGTAATCGTCGGCTACGGCACCCCACCCGACCACGCCTACCCCGGAGCCCTAGACCTCCTCTGCCAGGTCCTCGGCGTCTAGCCCGCCGCGCCACCAACCGGGGGTTCGCACAAGAACGGGGGGCACTACACAAGAAATAGCCTGTTCCCACCCACCACTTCCTCGGCAACGCCCCGGGATGTGCTGGTTCGGGCGGTCGGTCTGAGGCCCACGAGAACACCACTTCGGTTGCCGACCGCGTCGGGCAGCCCGCGATTTCCGGAACCTCTTCGCCACCAGATGACCTTTATGTTCCGCAAAGGTGCCCGGCAACACATCACCCGCACAACACCAGGAGACCGGATATCCCCTGGTGTTGTGGGTTCTCCCTTCGCATACCAACGGAGAAGGCACAACGCCATCGGATATCCCCTCGTGTGCGGGGCTCTGGTCGCGAGGAACAGCAGGTAGCGCGCAGCTACGCAACGCCCGCCGCCAGCGCTCGGATGTCGTCCGGGCCTACTCGGCAGCAGCCTCCGATGTACGTTGCACCCGCCTCGACCCAGGTGGGTGCGAAGGTTGCTGGGCCCTCGCCGTTGCCGACCCATTTACGGGCGACGGCGTCCCAGGACTCGCCGTGGTTGGGGTAGGCGATCGCGGGCTTGCCGGATGCGGCGACGGCTGTCTGCACGGCGGCTTGGACGTCGGTCGGCTTGCAGCAGTTGATGCCGACAGCAACTACCTGGTCGATGGCGGGGATCGCGAAGGCTTCCGTGAGTGGTTGGCCGGCGCGCGTGTGGTCGCCCTCGATCGAGTACGAGAACCACGCGGGGAAGTCGAGTTCACGCAGTAGCTCCACCAGGACGTCGGCCTCGTCGGTGTCGGGGATGGTTTCGACGGCGAGCAGGTCGGGGCCGGCGTTGGCGAGGAGTTCGAGGCGCGGGCCGTGGAAGTCGCGGAGGACCTGCGAGCTCACGCCGTACCGGCCGCGGTACTCGGAGCCGTCAGCGAGCATCGCGCCGTACGGTCCAACAGAGGCCGCCACCAGCCGGTCGTCGAACTCGTCGCGGACGGCGAGAGCGATGCGGACGCTGCCCGTGATCAGGCGTTCGGCCTCGGCGCGTTCGACACCGGCGCGTTCGAAGCCGACCACGCTGGCCTGGTAGCTCGCTGTCGTGGCGACCATCGCGCCCGCCTCGTAGTACGCGCGGTGCACGGCAGCGATCTCCGAAGGCGCGTCACGCAGCAGACGGGCGGACCACAGTGCGTCGGACAGGTCGTGGCCGCGGTCCTCCAAGGCGTTCGACAGACCGCCATCGAGGATGACCAGGTGGTCAGACACCTTGGACAAGTTCGAAGACCTCGTCCGCGCAGCCCCAGGAGAGGGTGACGCCGGAGCCGCCGTGGCCGTAGCAGTGGATGATCGGCTCGCCGGAGCGGGTGCGTACGAGCTCGCACCGGATCGCCGGTCGTGCAGGCCGCAGCCCGACGCGCTGACGGATGATTTTCGCCTTGCGCAGTTGGGGAACCAGCTCGGCCGCCCGCTCCATGATCTCCGCGGTCGTCTTCGGGTCGACGGCCATGGTCCAGTCGCCGGGCTGGCTGGTGCCGCCGACGACCACGTCGTTCTGGCGCGGAATCACGTACGTCAGCTCGTCCGGCGAACGGTCCGCGAGCAGCCAGTCGGTCAGCCCGCACGGCTCGACGGTCAGCACCTGTCCGCGCACCGGCGTCACCGTCGGATCGCTCGCGGTCAGCCGCGCGCCCAGCCCGGTGCAGTTCACCACCAGATCGGCCCCGGTCGGCAACGCGGACAACGCCGCCCGCGTCAGCGTCCCGCCCGCAGCCTCGAGCCGTTTCACCAACGCAGGCAGGTACGCCGGCATGTCGATCACCGGCGTCGTGAACGCCCACCCGTCCACGAACCCGGCCGGCGGCGACGCGACCCGCGTGAGATCCGGCAGTACGTCGGCCCACCGCGGATCCGGCGTCCGCTCCACCAGGAACTCGCGCCCGTGCCGCAGCTGCACCGACGGCTCGATCTCCGCCAGCTTCGCGAACTCCTCGTACGTCGCCCGCGACCAGCCGGCCACCCGGTCCTCCGGGGCCGACAGGTACGGGTACCAGATCGCGGCCGCCGCCGACGAGGTCGTCTCCAACGGCAGATCGCGGGCGAACACCGCCACGTCGTACCCGCCCTCGGCGAGCCGGATGGCACAGCTCAGCCCGATCACGCCCGCACCCACCACGATCACGCGCATTCCCACAGTCTTACCTACACACGGTGATCACGCCAGACGGGCTAGTGGAGGTCGACGGCCAGGGAGTAGAAGCGGGTGATCTGGGTGGCGCCGTTGTTGTCGTCCGACATCAGGTACAGCTGCCGCCGTCCGCCCGGCAGGTACTCGCCGAGCGCGAGCGCCTCGACGTTGTCCAGCAACGGGTTCGGCTGCGGCTGCTTCGCGACCGCGCCCGACGGCGGGCAGTCCACGAGGTCGAACAGCAGCTTCTTCTGCAGGAAGACGGACGACGGCGCATCCGCCAGCGATGCCTGGGCCGTCACGTCGGTTGCCCGCCGCAGCGACACGGTGAAGACGCGGATCGTGTTCCCGACGCCCGGGGTGAACGTCCGCTCCATCGACACCAGTTCGGTCGGGCTCGCCGACGCGAGCTCGACGAGCGCGAGTCCCGGGTCCGGCTTGTACGCGTACTGCGCGACCGGACGGTACTCGTGTCCGGGCAGACCGAAGTACCGGATGATTCGGTTCCGTGTGCGGTTGTCGACGTCGGTCCCGTCCGATGCGAGCGGGCCCTCCATGCCGGCGTACAGCGACAGACCGTCACGGCTGACCGCGAGCGACTCGAACGTCGCGTTGCTCGTCGCCTCGCCGGCCGGCGCGACCTGGAAGCGGGCCGGCACCGGCAGCTGACCGATCTGCTGGCCGTCCGACAGGCGGAAGCGCCGGATCGACGGCTCCCGCTCCGACGTCGCCAGGATGGTCCGGTCGCCCCGCTCGACGACGAGGCCTTCACCGTCGAAGTCGCCACCGTTGTACGGCGTACCGTCCGGACGCCGGAGAATCGTCATCGCGTCGACCTGCACCGAGGTCGGCTTGCTGTTCACCTTCAGGCCGAACACCCGGGCGGGCGTGGTCCCGACGTTGTCGACGAGCGCGACCGCGCTGTGCGGCCCGGTCACGTTGAGTGCCGACAGCCCGGCCACCGGCTGGCCGTCGTACGTCGTCTTGTCGAGCGCATCGCTGAAGCCGAGGAGCGTCGCGTTCGAGGAGCAGGCACCGCCGCCCTGAACAGGAGTCGCCGACGCGGTGAGCGTCGTGGTGAGTGCGGTCAGGACAACTGCTGCGGCCAACGGCTTCTGCCAACGCATTCCGGACTCCTAGAAGAGGGACGACAGCTGCGATCAAAACCTATCCTGCACAACGGCAGTTGAACGCATGGTTACTCGCTGACGCCGCGACTCAGCAGCACGGCCGCGATGAAGGTCCGGTACAGCTGCAGCGGATCATCATTGCGCAAGGCAACAACCTTCTCCTCACGGCGCTCGACTCCGCGCAGCTCACAGGCCAGCTCGGCGAACGCCCCGCTGTGGAAGCGAACGGTCAGCTCGGCGGGCAGCGTGATACTCGGCAACCGGATGTCGCTCAACCGGGCGAGCGCGCGGCGGGCGCCGTCGTGGATCAGCTCCCGGGCTCGCTCCGGATGCACCGACAGGGCCGCGTTGTGCGACACGGATTCCTTCACGACGACCGATTCGATCTCCGGACAGAACGCCTGTGCCTCGTCGATCGTCACCTGGTCGCCCGAGATCAGTACGACGGGAACGCCGTACGCCAGCGCTGCCAGCGCGTTGATCCCTGCCTCGCCGGTGATCGCGCCGTTCAGCCGAACCTCGGCGATCGCCCGTGGGTTGTACGTGTGGTGCAGCACGGACGACGTCGACCCCACCGACCCGTGGTACGAGACGAAGAAGGCGGCGTCGAACGAGTCGTCGAGGCCCTGCATCATGTACAGCGGCTTGTGCTTCCCGGACAGGTAGCTCGCGCGGCCGTGCAGCTCGTCCGGACGCAGGTTCTGCATCGTCGAGTGCGAGTCGTTCACCAGGAACTCGGTCCCGCCCGCGGCCAGCGCGCCGTCGATCGCGGCGTTCACCTCGGCCTGCAGCTGACCCCGGTAGTACTCGTACTCGGCACCGGGTCCGCGACACTGACTCCAGTCGACGACCCCCGCCGTACCTTCCATGTCGGTGGACAAGAAGATCCTCATCTACCGCACCATACAAGGCCGTTTCGGGTCGAACTCCCAGTCCTCGATCAGGTACTGCATCGCGATCGCGTCGTTGCGCGCGCCGAGACCGTGCTCCAGGTACAGCTCGTGCGCGGCCGCCAGTGCGTCGCGGTCGAGTTCGATCCCGAGCCCGGGCCGCGTCGGTACGGCGATCTCGCCGCCGGCGATCTGCAGCGGCTCCTTGGTCAGCGCCTGCCCGTCCTGCCAGATCCAGTGGGTGTCGAGCGCAGTGATGTCACCGGGCGCGGCCGCGCCGACGTGGGTGAACATCGCCAGCGAGATGTCGAAATGGTTGTTCGAGTGCGAACCCCAGGTCAGCCCGAAGTCGTGACACAACTGCGCGACCCGCACCGATCCTGCCATCGTCCAGAAATGCGGATCCGCCAACGGGATGTCGACCGCGTCCGTCCGGATCGCGTGCGCGAGCTCGCGCCAGTCGGTCGCGATCATGTTGGTCGCCGTCCGCAGACCGGTCTGCCGTTTGAACTCGGCCATCGTCTCCCGCCCGGAGAACCCGGACTCGGCACCGCACGGATCCTCGACATACGCCAGTACGTCGTCCAGACCCGAGCAGACCGCGACGGCCTCGCGGACCAGCCACGCGCCGTTCGGGTCGACCGTGATGCGCGCCGACGGGAACCGCTCGTGCAGCGCCCGGACCGCGTCCACCTCGACGTGCGGATCGAAGACGCCGCCCTTGAGCTTGAAGTCCGCGAACCCGTACCGCTCCTGCGCAGCCTCTGCCAGCTCCACCACCGCGTCAGCCGTCAGAGCCGGCCTCCGCCTTAGCTGCGACCACTTGTCAGTGTCGCCGTCCGTCCGGTAGGGCAGGTCCGTTCGCGCTACATCTCCTACATAGAACAAGTACCCCAGTACTGGGACCGCGGTGCGCTGCTGCCCGTCACCAAGCATTTCAGCGACCGGTACGCCGAGATGCTGCCCGAGCAGATCCAGCAGCGCCGACTCGAGCCCGGTCACGGCATGCACCGTGGTCCGCAGGTCGAACGTCTGCAACCCACGGCCCCCGCTGTCACGGCCTTCGAACCTGGTGGAGACGGTCTGCAGTAGGTGGCGGTGCCTGCCCAGGGATTGGCCGACGAGAAGCGGAGCCGCCTCGCGGATCGTGGTGGCGATCTTCTCGCCGCCCGGAACCTCCCCGAGGCCAGTGTTGCCCGCGCTGTCGGTGACGATCACGACGTTGCGGGTGAAGAACGGGCTGTGCGCGCCGCTCAGATTCAGCAGCATGCTGTCGTACCCGGCAACAGGCACGACCTCCACCGAGGTGACGGTAGGCGTCATTTCACCTTCCCGATCAACGCGGTCAGCTGCGCGATCTCCTCATCGCTGAGGTCCTGCAACGGCGGTCGCACCGGCCCGGCGCCGCGTCCGATCGCATTGACGCCGGCCTTCACGATCGAAACGGCGTACCCCTTGGTCCGATCGCGGATGTCCAGATACGGAATGACGAATTCCCGCAGTTTCCGGTAGACCGCATCGCGGTCCTGGGCGATCACGTCGGCGTAGAAGCCGAGCGCGAACTCCGGCACGAAGTTGAAGATCGCCGACGAGTACGTGCTGTACCCGAGCTGCAGCAACGGCAGCGCGAACGTCTCCGCCGTCGGCAGCCCGCCGACGTACGTGAGCCGCTCGCCGACCCGCGCGTACGTCCGCGTCATCTGCTCGACGTTCCCGACCCCGTCCTTGAGGCAGACCAGATTCGGGTTCCGGTCCGCGAGCTCGGCAACCGTCACGTCGTCGAGGATCGCATTCGCCCGGCTGTAGACGGTCACCCCGAGGCTCGTACTGCGGCAGACCGTCGACACGTGCTCGATCAAACCACGCTGACCCGCCTCGGTCAGGTACGGCGGGAACAGCAGCACCCCGTCCGCACCGGCCGCCTCCGCCGCCTGGGCACCCGCCACCGCGGAGGCGGTCCCACCGGTCGCCGGCGCGATCACCGGGACGCGCCCGTTCACCTCCGAAACAGCGGTCCGTACGACGGTGTCGATCTCCGCCGGTGTCAGCGAGAAGCCCTCGCCGGTCCCGCCCGCGGCGAACAGGCCGGCGACGTCGTACTGGCTCAGCCAGGACAGGTGCTCGCGGTACCCGGCCTCGTTGAAGCTGAGGTCCGCGTGGAAGTGCGTCACGGGGAACGAGAGCAGGCCGGTCTTGAGCTGCGCGGCGAGTTCTGCGGGGGAGTACCGGGGGGAGTCATTGGTCACGCGGCTCAGCGTAGGAAGCCGCGTGGATACCTGTCCAAGATCGATTTTGGATCTAATGATGCTCTGGGAGCATCGTGAGCACGCGCTGCAGGACCGGGCTGGTCGCGTCCCGCCGCCAGATCGCGTGCAACTCGACAGCCTGGCCGGGTCCGGCGAGATCGCAGTACGTCACGCCCTCGACGCCGAGGTGCCGGGCCGACGCCGGCACGAGCGCGACACCGCGGCCGGCGGCGACCAGCAGGATCACGGTGAGGATCTGCTGCACCCGCTGCTCGATCCGCGGGTGCGACTCGGCGAGGAACCGCACCGTCAGCTCGTGGAAGTACCGGGCCTGGGTCGGCGAGTAGCTGATCACCTGCTCCCCGCTGAAGTCCGCCGACGTCAACGGCCGGCCGAGCGCGGCGAGCCGGTGGTTGCCGGGGACAACAGCACACAACGGTTCGCGGGACACGATCCGGGAGTCCAGTACGTCGGAGTCGAACGGCGGCCGCCCGAGCCCGAGATCCAGCTCGCCGCGCAGCAGCCCGTCGATCTGTCCGGGGGTGACACGCTCGTGCAGGATCACGTCGACGTCCGGCAGTTCCTCGGACAGGCGGCGCAGTAGCGGGCCCAGCGTCCGGATCGCCGACGTGGCCGTGAACCCGAGCCGCAGCGTCCCCGCCGCACCCTGGTCCACCCGGCGCGCGAGATCACCGGCGGTCTCGACCAGCGCGAGCAGCCGGCGTGCCTCGGTGAGGAACGCCTGCCCGGCCTCGGTCAGCTCGACCTTGCGGTTGTCGCGCTCAAGCAGCCGCGCGCCGACGGCCCGCTCGAGCTTCTGCACCTGACGGCTCAACGGCGGCTGGGTCATGTTCAGCCGCTCGGCAGCACGACCGAAGTGCAGCTCCTCGGCGACCGCGACGAACGCGCTCAGCTGGTCGAGCGAAAACATGATTCCCGAAAGGTATCACTCGATGCCACATCGGCCTTGGACACGCATGATCGACCCTCCCTACGCTCACGCAATCGAGCCGGAGGACCACTCTCCGCAAAGGAGGATCCGATGCTGTTCAGCAAGCTCAACCGCCGCGTCCTGGTGACGGCGGTCAGTGCTTCCGTCCTGTTGGCAGGCTGCGGTGGGGTCAAGACGACCTCCACCGGCGGTAAGGGTGACTATCCGACCGGCAACATCCAGATGAGTGTCGGCGCGTCCCCCGGCGGCAGTACCGACCTGATCACGCGGGCGATCGCGGAGGGCGTCGGCAAGGAGCTCGGCGTCTCGGTGCCGGTGGTCAACAAACCCGGCGCGAACGGCGCGCTGAACGCCAAGGAACTGCAGTCCGCGAAGCCGGACGGCTACAAGATCGCGGTCCAGAACGCCTCGCTGTTCACCATCACCCCGCTCGCGGTGTCGGCCAACGAGGTGGTGAAGCTCGACGACTTCGACCTGCTCGGCGGCATCTCGCAGGACGACTACGTGCTGATCGCGCCGGTCGGCTCCGGGTACAAGACGATCGCCGACCTGAAGAAGGCCGGCAAGAACATCAAGTACGGCACCACCGGCGTCGGTACCGGCGCGCAGTTGGCGTCCGCACTGACGTTCAAGCAGGCCGGCATCCCCGCGACCGACGTACCGTTCGACGGTGGTGCCCCGGCGCTGACCGCGTTGCTCGGCAGTCAGGTCGACGTGGCAACGATCCAGGTCGGTGACGGTATCGAGCAGGTGAAGGCGAAGAAGGTCGTCCCGCTCGCGGTCTTCTCGGCCGAGCGGATCAAGTTCCTCCCCGACGTTCCGACCGCCAAGGAGCAGGGGTACGACGTCGTGGTGTCGCAGTACCGCTTCCTCACGGCGCCGAAGGGGACGCCGGACGACGTGAAGACGAAGCTGGCCGACGCGGCGAAGAAGACCTACGCGACCGACGCGTACAAGAAGTTCAACGACGCGCACTGCCTGACGCCGATCGAGGTGTCACCGGACGAGGTGCGGAAGATCCTCGACGGGTACGCGACGAAGTACAAGGGACAGCTCGACCAGCTCGGGATCTCGCTGGCGGCCAAGAAGTGAGTGAAGAAGTGAGTATCGACCAGGAGTCTCTGCGTGCGGAGTGGGCCGAGGACCGGCCGCCGCACGCTGGGCCGTGGTCTCAGTTCGGGGCCGCGGTTGTTGCCGGTGTCGTCGGTCTCTGTGGAGTGATCGGGTCGCTCACGCTCGGGTTGGGCCGGTTGACCCAGCCGGGCCCGGGGCTGTGGCCGTTCGTGGTCTGCGTTGTCGTGACCGTCCTGTCGATCGCCCTCGCACTGGTTGGCCGGCACGGGACGGATACCGAGAAGTTCTCGCGGTCGAGTGTGCTGACGGCGGTCGCCGTGCTGACGCTCGTGGTCTTCGCGGCCGTGCTGCCGTTGATCGGGTTCGAGCTCCCGTCGCTGCTGCTGACGTTCGTGTGGCTGCGGTTCCTCGGCAAGGAGTCCTGGGTGTCGTCGGTCGCGATCAGCGTGGGCACGGTCGCCGCGTTCTACGTCCTGTTCGTGCTGATCCTTCAGATTCCGCTGCCCAGGTTGATCTGATGGGCGGCTTCATCGATGGTTTCGGCGTCGTCCTGCAGCCCGGGAATCTGCTGTACTGCCTGATCGGCGTCGTGATCGGCATGCTGATCGGCGTCCTCCCCGGGCTCGGCCCGGCAGCGACGATCGCGATCCTGCTGCCGATCACGTACGGCGTGGAGCCGGTGTCCGCGATCATCATGCTGGCCGGCATCTTCTACGGCGCACAGTACGGCGGCACGATCACGTCGGTCCTGCTGCGGCTACCGGGCGAGGCGTCGTCCGTGGTCACGGTGTTCGACGGGTTCGCCCTGGCCAAACAAGGACGAGCCGGTACGGCGCTCGGCATCGCCGCGATCGGATCGTTCATCGGCGGCACGGTGTCGATCATCGGGCTGACGCTGCTCGCTCCGGTGGTCGCGAGCGTGGCGCTCGACTTCGGTCCGCCGGAGTACGCCGCCTTGTCGTTGTTCGGCGTACTGCTGGTGGCGACCGTGGGGAACGGCAGCCGGTTGAAGGCGGTGATCGCCGCGGGCCTCGGGTTGCTGTTGGCAACGGTCGGGCGGGACACCTTCACCGGGGCGAGCCGGTTCACGTTCGACAGCCTGAACCTTGCCGACGGCATCGACTTCGTGCCGATCGCGATGGGCCTGTTCGGGCTCGGCGAAATCCTCTACAACCTGGAGGAACGGCACCACAAGGTGCAGACACCGGCCGCGGTGGCGAACATCTGGCCGTCGCGAGCCGACCTGCGGCAGGCGCGCGGCGCGATCGGCCGCGGCTCGGTGATCGGTTTCGTGCTCGGTGTACTGCCCGGGGGTGGCGCGACGCTGTCGTCGCTGGTCGCGTACGCGGTGGAGAAGCGGCGGGCGAAGGAGCCCGAGCGGTTCGGTCGCGGTGCGGTCGAGGGTGTCGCGGCGCCGGAGACGGCGAACAACGCGGCCGCGACCTCGTCCTTCATCCCGCTGCTGACGTTGGGGATCCCCGCGAACGCGACGATGGCGTTGATGTTCGGCGCGCTGCTGATCCAGGGAATCGCGCCCGGCCCGCAACTGGTGTCGGAGCACCCGGACCTGTTCTGGGGCGTGATCAACTCGATGTATCTCGGCAACATCCTGTTGCTGATCATGAGCATCCCGCTGGTCGGGGTGTTCGTGAAGATCCTCAAGGTGCGGCCCGCCGTCCTCGCGCCGATCACGGTGCTGATCACGCTGCTCGGCGTCTACACGGTGGCGAACCAGGTGTTCGACATCTTCCTGGTGATCGTGTTCGGCGTCCTCGGGTACCTGATGAAGAAGTTCGGGTTCGAGCCGGGGCCGCTGGTGCTCGCGTTCGTCCTGGGGAGCGTGATGGAGATCGCGGTCCGGCAGTCGCTGCTGATCTTCGGCGGCAACCCGGCCGGCTTCTTCACCCGGCCGATCTCCGGCACGGTCCTCGTGGCGCTGATCATCGTCCTCGTCCTGCCCGCGGTGCGCCTGCTGGTACGTCGACGTAAGGAGAAGGAACTCGTATGAGCAAGATCGCCCGCGTCGAACTCACCCCGGTCGCGTTCGCGGACCCACCGCTCCTCAACGTGGTCGGTGTCCACGAACCGTTCGCGCTGCGGACGATTGTCCAGGTGTGGACCGACGACGGGCTGGTCGGGTTGGGGGAGACGTACGCGGCCGACGACCACCTGGCGCGGTTGCGCGCCGTCGCCGACGTACTGCCCGGACTGGACATCTTCGACGTGAACGGCCTGCGTCAGCGCGTGAGCGACGTACTGACCAGCGGCGGTGGAGCTCAGGTCGGCGGGATGCTCAACATCCAAGACCCCGTCGACGTGGTGTTGTCGCCGTACGAGGTTGCGTTGCTGGACCTTCAGGGCAAGCAGCTGGGGCTCCCGGTGGTGGATCTGCTCGGCGGGGCGGTCCGGGACGAGGTGCCGTTCAGCGCGTATCTGTTCTACAAGTGGGCTGGTCATCCGGGTGGTGCACCGGACGCGTGGGGCGAGGCCCTCGATCCTGATGGGATCGTGCGGCAGGCCGCGAAGATGATCGGGGAGTACGGCTTCACCGCGATCAAGTTGAAGGGCGGCGTGTTCCCGCCGGCGCAGGAGGCTGAGGCGGTTCGGGCGCTCGCCGAGGCGTTCCCGGAGCACAAGCTGCGGATCGATCCCAACTGCGCGTGGACCGTGGACACGTCGGTACAGGTCGCTCGGGAGCTCACCGGCGTACTGGAGTATCTCGAGGATCCGACGCCCGGGATCGACGGTATGGCGGCCGTTGCGCGGCAGACCGAGATTCCCTTGGCGACCAACATGTGCGTGATCGCGTTCGCGCACCTGAAGCCGGCCGTGCTCGCGGATGCCGTGCAGGTGGTGCTGTCGGATCATCACTACTGGGGTGGGCTGCGGCGGTCGCAGTTGCTGGCGGGGATCTGCGACACCTTCGGGATGGGGTTGTCGATGCACTCCAACTCGCACCTCGGGATCAGCCTCGCCGCGATGACGCATCTGGCCGCGGCGACGCCGAACCTGACGTACGCGTGCGACACGCATTACCCGTGGAAGACCGAGGACGTGATCAAGCCCGGTGTGCTGGCGTTCGAGTCGGGGAGCGTGCGGGTGCCTGGTGGGCCTGGGCTCGGCGTTGAGCTGGATGCTGACGCGCTGGGGGAGTTGCACGAGCAGTACCTCGCGTGCGGGATCCGGAGGCGCGACGACACGACGTACATGCGGACGATCGATCCGGAGTTCAGCCCCAACACAGCGCGCTGGTAGTCAGACGGGCCAGCCGCTGGCGGAGAGAGCGTTCAGTACGGCGGTGCGCTGCGGGTTGAGCGGGACGTACATGAGTCGGCTGCCGTCCGGGCCGCGGAGGCGGGCGTAGCGGCGGCCGACCTTGATGGAGGTGACCGCGGTCCGCTGGACGACCTGCGAGGCGAGGGTGCCGTGGGTGACCGAGACTCGGTCCGGTGCGATCGTGACGGACAGAGTGACTCCGAGGGCGTGCCGGATGGCGAGGACGACCAACGCGAGTGCGAGCACGAGGCTCGGACCGAATACGGCGATGACGATCACGGTCGTCGACGCGCTGGCGAACGCCAACGCCATCACGCCCATCCCGACCACCACCGCAAACGCCACCGCAAGCTTCGGACTGAACCCACTGTTGGCCCACGGCAACGGCCCCCGAGCCCCATCCCGAAGCACAACCCGAGTCTCCCGACGCGCCGGACCCGACGGTGCAACAGCTTGCGGAGGTGCCGGCGCGTCGGCCGGGTCTGCCTCTGGTGTTGACCAGTGCCAGCCCTCGGCGGTGGCGGCGCGACGGAACTCTTCTACGTCGAAGCGGGCGAGCGGGATCATGCCGTTCGAGGTCATGCCTTCGAGGTACAGCTGCGGCTGCCCGCGGGACTCCGCGACGCGCAGGGTGCTGTCGTCGTTGCGGACGAGCTCCCACGACGTACCGGAAGCCCGCAACGCGGTGATGCGATCGGGCCGCACCTCGATCCAATCCGGATGCCGGCGTACCGCCCCGCCGAATTCGAACCGCTTCCGCGGCGGGACCGGCTTGCGGGCGTGCACGAGCTGCGCCATGCCGGCAACGCTATCCGGCGTGGTGGGTCAGCAATCGGTGCCGGGTGCTCGACAGATGCACCCGCATCGCCGCCCGCGCCGCCTCCGGCTCGGACCGCGCGATCGCCGCGCTGATGTTCTCGTGTTCGTGTACCACACGGGTCAGGTGGTCCGGGTCCGACATCTCGTACGCCGGGTCGAGCCGGGTTCGCGGCAGCATGATCATCATCGGCCCGAGCTCACCGATCAGGTCGCCGTAGAACCGGTTGCCCGAGGCAACGGCAATCTTGAGGTGGAACGCGAAGTCGGCCTCCACCGACCGGCCCGGATCGTCGCCGACCCGCCGGAAGTCGTCCAGCGCCCGCTCGATCCCCTTCAGCTGATGCTCGGTACGCCGTACCGCGGCCAGCCCGGCCGCCTCGCTCTCGACGCCGATCCGGAAGTCCATCAGGTCGAGTACGTCGCGGTGCGACCGCACCTCGCGCAACCCCGGCGTACGCTCCGGGACCTCGAGCACGAACGAACCGCGCCCCTGGAACGTCTCCACCAGGCCGGCCGCCTGCAGCCGCGAGACCGCCTCGCGAACCACGGTCCGGCTGACCCCGAACTCCTCGACCAGACCGTTCTCACCCGGCAGCTTCTCGCCCGGCGCGATCCGCCCGCTGAGAATCCGCCGCTTCAGATCGTCGACGATCTGATCGGCAAGACCACTCACCGGAACTCGCAGCTGTCCACCGTCCAGCGCGCGCACTGCTCGGTCGTCGTGAAGCCGAGCCCCGGGCGGTCGGGTACGAGCATCCGCCCGTCGACCGTCTCCAGACGCTCGTTGAACAAGGGATTCAGCCACTCGAAGTGCTCGACCCAGGGCTCACGCGGGTATGCCGCGGCGAGGTGCAGGTGGATCTCCATCGCGAAGTGCGGCGCGAGCTGCAGACCGTTGTGGTCGGCCAGCGTCGCGAGCTTGAGGAACGGCGTGATGCCGCCGATCCGGGGCGCGTCGGGCTGGATGATGTCGGCCGCGCGGGCCTCGATCAGCCGCACGTGTTCACCGACGCTGGACAGCATCTCGCCGGTCGCGATCGGGGTGTCGAGCGCCGCCGCCAGCTCCGCATGCCCGAGCGCGTCGTACGCGTCCAGCGGCTCCTCGATCCAGACCAGGCCGAACTGCTCGAGCACCCGGCCGATCCGCAGCGCGGTCGGGCGGTCCCACTGCTGGTTCGCGTCCACCATCAGTGGTACGTCGTCGCCGAGGTGTTCCCGTACGGCGCGAACGCGGTCGAGATCGATCCGGCTGTCGGGCTGCCCGACCTTGATCTTGATCCCGCCGATCCCGTCGGCGAGCGACTTCGACGCGCGTTCCTTCACCTCCTCGATCGGGGCGTGCAGGAACCCGCCGGAGGTGTTGTACGCGCGGACCGAGTCGCGGTGCGCGCCGAGCAGCTTGGCCAGCGGCAGGCCGGCGCGCTTCGCCTTCAGGTCCCACAGCGCGATGTCGATCGCGGCGATCGCCTGCGTCGCGACGCCGGATCGGCCGACCGAGGCGCCGGCCCAGAGCAGCTTGTCGTACACCTTCGCGATGTCGGACGGATCCTCGCCGAGCAGGTTGGCCGCGATCTCCTTCGCATGCGCGTACTGCGCCGGTCCGCCGGCCCGCTTCGAGTAGCTGAACCCGATGCCGTGCTGGTCCTGCTCGGTCGCGATCTCCGCGAACAGGAACACCACCTCGGTCATCGGCCGCTGCCGTCCGGTCAGCACCTTGGCGTCACTGATCGGCTGATCGAGCGGGAGCACGACGGACGAGAGCTTCACCTGGCGGATGCGGTCCATGGGCAGTGATCATACAAGTAGTCAACTTGTCCTACAACGGGCCCGTTTGACATCGCCGTAACACCAGGTGACTGCTCTGGAAACACAAGAAGGACAAGCTGCTGCGCGCCGACAGCGTGGTCGTGCGCGCCCGCCTGCCGCCATCTGGGGAAGGAAGCAGCCAATGGACGTCTCGGAGAAGCTGCTCCGGTCGTACGCGACGATCGACGAGGACAACGACGGCCGGATCTGGTCCTGGGAGTTGCTCAACACGCTCGGCCGGGCCGGGATCATGCCGGACGATCCGCGGGTCCGCGCGGCGCTGGACGGCGTCCGTGATGCCGCCGGCCGCCCGGCGATCACTCCGTACGCCCAACCGGTCCAGCTTGACTTCGACACCTTCGCGGAGGTCGCGCAGCACGCCGTGGTGCAGCAAGCGCTGACCGGTGACCTCGCGGTCCCCGCAGACGAGTTCGCGGAGTTCGCGCACGCGGTGGAGCGGATCCACGCGGACCTGCTGGACGAGCGGTCCGGCGAGGTCGCGGACTACATCCCGACGCTGCGGGACGCCGATCCGGAGAAGTTCGGGATCGCGGTCTGCACGGCCGATGGCCAGGTGTTCTCGA
This sequence comes from Kribbella soli, assembly GCF_004331345.1. Lineage (GTDB taxonomy): Bacteria > Actinomycetota > Actinomycetes > Propionibacteriales > Kribbellaceae > Kribbella > Kribbella soli. The sequence continues at coordinate 301,311 of NZ_SJJZ01000005.1, forward strand.
TCGGCGACACCGCGGAAGAGTTCAGCGTGCAGTCGACGTCGAAGCCGTTCAGCTACGCGATCGCGCTGGAGCAGCTCGGCCCGGAAGAGGTGCACCGCTGGATCGGCCAGGAGCAGAGCGGTGGTCCCTTCAACGATCCCTTGCTGTCGCTGGGGCGGGACGGCAGGCCGCACAACCCGATGATCAATGCCGGAGCGATCGGGACGCTCGCGCTGGTCGACGCCGGCAAGGACCAGTCCGGTCGGTTGACCACCGTCCAGGAGACGTGGAGGTCGATGACAGGCGAGCGGCCGCAGCTGCACGGTTCGACGTTCGTGGCCGAGCGCGACACCGGATTCGGCAACGCCGCGTTCGCCAACGCGCTGGCGAAGGTGGGGAAGTTGTACGGCGCCAGTCCGACCGATCGGCGTGCTCCGGAAGACGCCAACGAGTTCTACACGATGGTCTGTTCGCTCACCATGAACGCGGAGCGGCTGGCCCGGGCCGGTGCCACGCTCGCGAGCGGTGGAGTCGCACCGTTGAGCGGCCGGCAGGTGTTCTCCGCGGACACCGCCTCCCGCGTGCTGTCCGTGATGGGCCACAGCGGGATGTACAACGACTCCGGACAGTTCTCGAACCAGGTCGGGCTGCCGGCCAAGAGCGGCGTGTCCGGCAACGTCATGATGGTGGTGCCGTCGAAGCAGATGGCCGTCGTGGTGTTCTCCCCGCGGCTGGATGCGGTCGGCAACTCGGTGCGTGGGGTCGAGGTGTGCAAGCGGCTGGTCAACGAGTTCGGCCTGCACCCGTACCGCGCAATGGGCGCCGAGCGCGGCCGGGTCGCCGCACACCAGATCGGCGGCCACATGAACGAGGCCGACAAGCGCGCCGAGGCCGCGAGCGCCGCCGACCGCGCGCTGGGCGGCGTGGCCCGAGCCGGGTCGGGCGGTGCGGCGAAGGTCGTGGCCGCTGACGGAACAGGCGGTGCGGTGAAGGTCGCCGACGCCGAGCGGACCGGGACGACCGGACGCCGCACAGGACAGCCCGGCCACCAGCTCTGATCCTCCAGGCCATCACAAATGAACGGCCCCCGCCACGCTGAGCGTGACGGGGGCCGTGGTGTCGCAGTTGTGATGGCCTGGCGGTCCGCTACTCGACGGTGACCGACTTCGCCAGGTTGCGCGGCTTGTCCACGTCGTGGCCGAGGGCGACCGCGGCGTAGTACGCGATGATCTGCAGCGGGATCGTCAGCAGGATCGGGTCCAGCTCGGGCTCGTTCTTCGGTACGACGATCTTCGCCGCGACCCCGTCCGGAACCTCGACGCCCGGGTGCGTGACGACGTACAGCGGGCCGGAGCGGGCGCCGATCTCGTGCAGCGCGCCGATGTTGCGGTCCAGGAGCTCGTCGTCGGGGACGATCGCGACACTCGGCACGTCCGGCGAGATCAGCGCCAGCGGGCCGTGCTTCAGCTCGGAGGTCTGGTACGCCTCGGCGTGCCGGTACGAGATCTCCTTCAGCTTCTGCGCGCCCTCGCGCGCCACCGGGTACCCGCGGGTGCGGCCGACGAAGAACAGGCTCTCGTGCTTGGCGAGGCGGCCGGCGATCTTGGCCAGTTCCTCCTCCTGGGCGACGATCGCGGCGATGTCCGCCGGCAGCTTCTTCAGGCCCTCGATCAGCCGACGGCCGTCGGCGGGGGAGACGTCCCGGATCCGGCCGAGGTGGATGCCGAGCATTGCGAACCCGACCGCCATGTTGGTCAGCGCCTTCGTCGACGCCACCGAGACCTCCGGGCCGGCGTGCAGGTACACGCCGCCGTCGACCTCACGGGCGATGCTCGAACCGACCGCGTTCACCAGGCCGATCACGCGACCGCCCTTGCGCTTCAGCTCCTGCACCGCGACCAGGGTGTCGAGGGTTTCGCCGGACTGCGACACGGCGACGTACAGCGTGTCCCGCTCGACCACCGGGTTGCGGTACCGGAACTCCGAGGCAGGCTCCGCGTCGGCGGGGATCCGCGCGACCTCCTCGATGAACTGCGCGCCCATCTGACCCGCGTAGTACGCCGAACCGCAGCCGAGGATCTTGACCCGCTTGATCTCCCGCGCCTCGCGGGCGTCCATGTTCAGGCCGCCGAGGTGCACGGTGTGGAAACGCTCGTCCAGCCGGCCCCGGATGACCCGGCCGACCGCGTCCGGCTGCTCGTGGATCTCCTTCATCATGAAGTGCTCGTGCAGGCCGCGCTCGAACTCCTCGGCCTCCCACTCGACCGTCTTCGCGGTCTTGGTGGTCGGGGAGGCGTCCTGGGTGAAGGTGCGGTAGCCGTCGGCGCGGACGGTGGCCAGCTCGCCGTCGTCCAAGTAGACGACCTGGCGGGTGTAGCGGATCAGCGCGGCCGCGTCGGAGGCGATGTGCATCTCGCCGTCGCCGATGCCGAGGATCAGCGGGCTGCCGTTGCGGGCGACCACGATCCGGTCCGGGAAGTCGAGGTCGATCACCGCGATGCCGTAGGTGCCCTCGATCCGGCGCAGGGCGGCCATCACCTTCTCCTCGAGGGTGGCGCCGTCGGCCTGCTCGATCAGGTGCGCGAGCACCTCGGTGTCGGTCTCGGAGCGCAGCTTGACGCCGGCGTCCTCGAGCTGCGAGCGGATCGCACCGGCGTTGTCGAAGATGCCGTTGTGCACGACCGCGATCCGCTCGTTGCCGCTGGCGTGCGGGTGCGCGTTGTCCTTGCTCGGGCCGCCGTGGGTGGCCCACCGGGTGTGGCCGATGCCGAGCTTGCCGCCGAAGCGCTTCGGCAGCGACGCCTCCAGCTCACGGACCCGGCCGGCGTCCTTGTGCACCTTCAGCTCGCTGGACCCGAGGACGGCGACGCCCGCCGAGTCGTAACCCCGGTACTCGAGCCGAGCCAGTCCGTCCACCAGGATGGGCGCGGCCGGCTTGGTGCCGACGTACCCGACGATTCCGCACATGTAATGGTGCCCCTTCGTAGGTCTGCGTGTGCCCCGTGATTTGCCCGTCAGCCGTAGACGATCCGTCGTAGCTGGCGGGCGGAGAGTTCGGGTGAGCGGACCGGCCAGTGCCGGAGCTCGGTGCCGAGCCGGGCGAAGATCTCGTCGTTGCGGGCGCCGTAGGTCTGCAGCTCGCGGTGCCGGCGCCGGACGTACTCCTCGGTCGTCTCGGTGAAATAGGCCAGTACGTCGGCGACCACGCGCCGCGCGACATCCGCCGACAGTCCGGTCGTGCGGCTGACCTGATCGGCCAGCTCGTCGACCGGCTCCACGGCCGCCGCCTCACTGATCACGCGTCCACCATGCAGTCTTTCCGGGGCCAACGCCAAGCATCTGCCCGAAATCGGGCAAATTTCCTGCTTTGTCAGGAGTTGCCTCACACACTTTGAGAAGCCACCAACCATATTTCGCCGCGAGAATTGGTCGGTGGCTTCTCAAAGTCGGTCAGAAGAGGCGGAGGACGTCGGACTCCATGCCGCGGAGGGCGTCGTAGTCGACGGTGAGGCAGTCGAGGCCGCGGTCGGTGGCGAGGAACTGTGCCTGCGGCTTGATCAGCTGGGCGGCGAAGATGCCGCGGACCGGGGCCAGCAGCGGGTCGCGGTTCAGGAGCTCGACGTACCGGGTCAGCTGCTCGACGCCGTCGATCTCGCCGCGGCGCTTGATCTCGACCGCGACGTGCTTGCCGTCGGCGTCGCGGAGCAGCAGGTCGACCGGGCCGATCGCGGTCGGGTACTCCCGGCGTACCAGCGTCCAGCCCTCGCCGAACGTCTGGACGTGCTCGGCGAGCAGCTCCTGCAGGTGCGCCTCGACACCGTCCTTGATCAGGCCGGGGTCCGTCCCGAGCTCGTACGCCGTGTCGCTGTGCACCTCCTCGATGGTGATCCGCAGCTCCTCACCAGCCTTGTTGGTGACGCTCCAGACCCCCTCGTCCTCCGTCAGCTTGCACGGCGGCGACATCCAGTTCAGCGGTTTGTACGACCCGCCGTCGGCGTGGATCAGCACGGATCCGTCCGCCTTCACCATCAGCAGCCGCGGCGCCATCGGCAGATGAGCCGTCAGCCGCCCCGAGTAGTCAACAGAACACGTAGCAATCACCAAGCGCACGACAAAGCACCGTAGTGCACCGGGCCGCCGGAGTGGGAAGGTGGTGAGCATGATGCCGAAGGTGAGCGACGAGGCGGTCGCGGCGTACGACGCGGTTGCGGCCGGGCTCGAGGGGGCCGGAGTGGTCCGCGGCAGCATGTTCGGGATGCCGTGCCTGAAGATCGGCAAGAAGGTACTCGCGGGCATGTACGGCGACGCGATGACCTTCAAACTCCCACCGGAGCCGCGGGAGAAGGCGCTGGCCGTCCCCGGCGCGGAGCAGTTCGATCCGGGGATGGGTCGGCCGATGAAGGAGTGGGTAAGGATCCCGCTCGACCAGTCGGCCGTCTGGCCGGACTACGCCGCCGAGGCCCTGGAGTACGTCGCTCAATGAATCTCATGTGTCCCGCCCGGATCCTGCTGCTGCCCGGCGATGTCCAGGACGCGCTGGTCGGTGAGCGGATCGTGCAGGTGTACGCCGGGACGTTCGAGGCGGCTGCGGGCGCTCGGTTGGCCGAGGCGCTCGCGGTGCGGCTGACCGTCGTACCCGAGCTGACTCAGCAGCCGGACGCCGAGTTGCGGTCGATCGCGGACCTGCATCGCGGCGAGACCGTCGTCGTGCTCGGGCTGGACCTCGGCCTCAAACTCCCCGCCGTCGTCGAGCACACCGGCGACGGCTGGACCCGGGTCGCCTCGGGCAACGAGGTCACGCTCGCGGCGTACGAACAGGCCGCCGGCAAGTTCCGTGACTCGATCCCCAAGGACCCCAACCACCTGTTGATCGACCTGCTCGCCGACCGCCTCGCACCGGGCGGTCAGGTGCTCGAGCTCGGCAGCGGCACCGGCAAGGACGCGATCGAACTCGAGAGCCGCGGGTACGTCGTACACCGTACCGACGCGACGCAGGCGTTCGTCGACATGATGCGATCCGACGGGTACGCCGCCGACCGGTTGAACGCGATCACCGACGACTTCGGCGGCCCGTACGGCGCGGTGTACGCGAGCGCGGTGTTCCTGCACTTCGATCGCGCGCAACTGTCCGGCGTACTGCGGAAGGCGGCCAAGGCCGCGCCGGTCCTCGCGTTCGCGACCCGGGAGGGCAAAGGCGAGGAGTGGTCGAACAGGCACCTGGACCTGCCGCGACATTTCGTTCTCTGGCAGGAAGATCCGCTCCGTGAGTTGCTGACCGCGACCGGATGGACGGTCGCGCGGCTGGAGCGCGGCGACTCGAAGATCGGCACCTGGTTCCAGATCCTGGCGACGCGCTCGTGATCCGCGCGGGCGTCGTACTGCTCAGCGAACACGGGATTGCCGCGATCGAACGGGTTCGCGACGGGCGGACCTATCACGTGCTGCCCGGCGGTCAGGTCGAGGACGGGGAGAGCCCCGCGGAGGCCGCGCGCCGGGAGGTCCACGAGGAGCTCGGTCTGCTGGTGAAGATCCGTGCGGCGGTCGCGGTCGTGCACTTCGGCGACAGCACGCAGCACTACTTCGTCGCCGACCTGATCGGGGGCGAGTTCGGCACCGGGGACGGTCCGGAGCTGGACAGCCCGGCCGATTCGGAGCGGGGGAGTTACCGCGCCGTGTGGCTGCCGGTGACAGACCTCGCCGCCTGCGACCTCCGGCCGCGGCCGATTGCCGCCGCGCTCCAGGGCGCACCGGACCCGTGGTGGCTGCTCGACGGCTGGATGGCGACGCCGGTCGTCATCGACGAGCCAGTGTGACTGTGAGGTTGACCTCGCCGGTGACCCAGCTCATGGGCGGACCAGTGCCCGGACTGGCATAGTGCACAGCATGGCTCGGGAATTGACGACGGTGGGTGTGGTGGGTCTCGGCACGATGGGCGCCGGGATCGCCGAGGTGTTCGCGCGCAACGGCCTGACGGTCGTCGGTGTCGAGCGTGACGAGGAAGCCGTCGAGCGCGGCCGCGGGCACATCCAGCACTCGACCGACCGAGCCGTGAAGCGCGGCAAGCTGTCGGTTGAGGATCAGCAGGCGCTGTTCGACCGGGTCACGTTCGCCACCTCGCTGGAGGCGCTCGCGGACTGCGACCTGGTGATCGAGGCCGTCGTCGAGCGGCTCGAGCTGAAGCGCGAGATCTTCGCCGCGCTGGACAAGGTCGTCCGCGACGACGCGATCCTGGCGACCAACACCTCGTCGTTGTCGGTCACCGAGATCTCCGTCGCCACCCAGCGCCCGCGGCGCGTGGTCGGCATGCACTTCTTCAACCCGGCGCCGGTGCAGGAGTTCGTCGAGGTGATCAAGACCGTGGTCACCGAGCCGGACGTGGTCGAGGACGTGCAGGCCCTGGCCCGCCGGCTCGACAAGGTTCCGGTGGTCGCCGCGGACCGGGCCGGGTTCATCGCCAACGCGCTCCTGTTCGGGTACCTGAACCACGCGGTCTCCATGGTCGAGTCCCGCTATGCAACCCGTGAGGACGTCGACGCGGCGATGCGGCTCGGCTGCGGGTACCCGATGGGACCGCTGGCGCTGCTCGACCTGATCGGCCTGGACACGGCGTACGAGATTCTCGACACGATGTACAAGCAGGGCCGCAACCGGCTGCACGCGCCGGCCCCGATCCTCAAGCAGATGGTGACTGCGGGCCTGCTCGGCCGGAAGACCGGGCGCGGCTTCTACACCTACGAGTCGGCGGACTCGCCGGTCGTGGTCGACGACGAGAGCACGCCGCACCGCAACGGTGACGAGATCGCCGTCCGCCCGATCAAGCAGGTCGGCGTCGTCGGCTCCGGCACGATGGCGGTCGGCATCGTCGAGGTCCTCGCCAAGGCCGGGTACGACGTGCTGTACGTCGCCCGCGGCACCGAGAAGGTCGACCGGGTCCGCGGCGTGCTGGAGCGCTCGCTGGAGAAGGGCGTCCAGCGCGGCAAGCTTTCCATGGAGGAGCGGGACGCGGCGCTGCGCCGAGTGACCGGTACGGCGAAGCTGGACGACCTGGCGAGTGTCGACCTGGTGATCGAGGCCGTGGTCGAGGAGCTCAGCGTCAAGCAGGCGCTGTTCGAGACGTTCGACGAGATCTGCAAGCCGGGCGCGATCCTGGCGACGACGACGTCGAGTCTGCCGGTGATCGACCTGGCGATGGCGACCAAGCGGCCGGGCGACGTGGTCGGGCTGCACTTCTTCAACCCGGCGCCGGTGATGCAGCTCGTCGAGGTCGTCAGCACGGTCAGCACGTCCACCGAGGTCGCCGACACGGTGGCCGCCGTGGCCGTTGCCGCCGGCAAGCACCCGGTGCGCTGCGGTGACCGGGCCGGCTTCATCGTGAACGCGCTGCTGTTCCCGTACCTGAACGACGCGGTTCGGATGCTCGAGGCGCACTACGCCGGTGTCGATGACATCGACGCCGCGATGAAGCTCGGCTGCCGCCTCCCGATGGGCCCGTTCGCCCTCCTCGACGTGGTCGGGCTGGACGTCTCGCTCGCCATCCAGCGCACCCTGTACCTGGAGTTCCGCGAGCCCGGCTTCGCCCCGGCCCCGCTGCTGGAACACCTGGTCACCGCCGGCTACCTCGGCCGCAAGACCGGCCGCGGCTTCCGCGACTACTCCAACTAGGGACCTCCGCGCAGGCAGAACCCACCTTTCCGGCGGGCTTCAGCCCTGATTTCGGGGGTTCTGCCTGCCTGCAGAACCAGCCTGCGTCCTACGGCTCCATCTCGGCGTAGTCGCCGCAGGGGCCGCCGCCGATGGCTTCGGGGAGGACCGTTTCGCGGCGGTCGGGGCGGACCAACGGGTTGTAGAAGGCTGCGATCTCGACGCTGTCCTCCGGGATGTAGTGGAAGATCAGCGAACGCCGGAAGCGGTCGTCGGTGCTGTTCGGGCGGGAGCCGTGGACGACGCTGCCGTGGAAGAAGAGGACGTCGCCGGCCTTCATCTTCGTCTGCACCTTGCTGAGGCCGTCGGGGACCGGGACCTCGGCATTGGTGAAGGACTCGGTCAGGTCGGCCGGCTCCGGGCAGACCAGCTCGGTCTTGTGCGAGCCGGGGACGACCGCCAGGCCGCCGTTGTCCGCGTCCACGTCGTCGACCGCGATCCAGGCCGCGAGGCAGGTCTCCGGGTCGGCGCGCAGGAACGTGTTGTCCTGGTGCAGCGCCTGCCCGCGGGCGCCCGGCGGCTTGAAGTAGAACATCGACTGGGCGCCGAGCGCTGGACCGATCAGCGCCTGGACGACATCGAGGATCCGGTCGTCGAGCATCAGCTCCATCGCGACCTTCCCGGCGTCGGTGTCGCTCGCCCGGTGCGGGTGCACGAACCGCGGGTACTTCGCCAGCGGATCGTCGTCCGGTACGCCGTCGTCGATGGCGAGCGAGTGGTCGACGGCGACCTGCTCCATGAAGACTGTCCTGATCCGCTCGACCTCGGCGGGTTCGAGCAGCTGGGGGACCTGGACGATGCCGTCCCGCTGGTAGATGTCCACGACTGTCATGTCTCCAGAATGCGGCGGGCCGGCCGCGCCCAGCGATAGCCTATCTAGCTGTGAACCTTCGATATCCTGCTGAGTCGCCGCATCCGGTGGTGCGCCGGCTGGTGACCGGTGAGTTCGACGAAGGCCCTGAGTACGCGACGTATCGGCGGCGCGGGACGACCGACTGGCTGCTGGTCCAGACTCTCGACGGCCAGGGACGATTCGGTCAGGTCGCGGCCGCGCCGGGCAGCGTCACACTGGTCCGCCCGCGCACCCTGCACGACTACGCCACGGTCGGTGACCGCTGGCATTTCCGGTACGCGCACATGCACCCGAAGCCGGACTGGCTGCCGCTGCTCGACTGGCCGGAAGTTGCTCCCGGCATCGTTCAGCTCCATCCGGCCGCGCCGACCTTCGCGCGCATCGCTGACCATCTGCGCGACGCCGTACGGCATCAACACAGCGTCCTACCGCAGGCCGAGCAGCTCAGTGCCAACTCGCTGGAGGCGGCGCTGTTGTGGTGCGACACCCAGAACCCGAAGGCCGTGCAGATCGACGACCGCTTGCTACGTGCGATCGAGCTGATCGACCAGGACCTGACCGCGAGCCTCGACGTACCGCGGCTGGCGCGTGCCGTGAATCTGTCGGTGTCACGGTTCGCGCACCTGTTCCGCGAGCAGCTCGGCGTCAGCCCGCAACAGTTCGTCGAGCGCCGCCGGCTGGACGCGGCGGCCCGCCTCCTGGAGCTCACCAGTCGGTCGGTCGCGTCGGTTGCGGCCCAGGTCGGGTACGCCGACCCGCTCTACTTCGCGACCCGCTTCCGTCTGCACACTGGATCGAGCCCCACGGCGTACCGTCGCAGGTCTTAGAGTTCTGCCCATGAGAACGCGTGCTGTGGTGGGGCTGGCGGTCCTGGCGGTCGTGGGGCTGGGGGCGTGTGCACCGGAGGAGAGCTCGTCCGGGTCGTCGACTCCGTCGGGGGCGGATGCCTGTGCGAAGGACAAGTTGGCGGTGAAGACGGCCGGCACGCTGACGGTCGGCACCGACAAGCCGGCGTACGAACCGTGGTTCAGCGGCAACGACCCGAGCAACGGCAAGGGGTACGAGTCGGCGGTCACCTACGCGGTGGCGAAGAAGCTCGGGTTCGAGCAGGCTGCGGTGAAGTGGCAGACGGTGCAGTTCAACACCGCGTTCGCACCTGGCCCGAAGGCCTTCGACCTGGATGTGAACCAGGTGTCGATCTCCGAGGACCGCCGCAAGGCCGTCGACTTCTCCTCGGGGTACTACGACGTACGCCAGACCGTGATCACCACCGAGGGCAGCAAGATCGCGAACGCGAAGTCCGTCGCCGACCTTGTCGACGCCAAACTCGGGGCCCAGGTCGGTACGACGAGCTACACCGCGCTGCGCGACCAGGTGAAGCCGAAGCAGAAGCCGGCCGTGTTCGACACCAACGACCTGGCCGTGCAGGCGCTCAAGAACAAGCAGATCGACGGCATCGTCGTCGACCTGCCGACCGCGTTCTACATGACCGCAGCGCAGCTCGACAACGGCAAGATCGTCGGGCAGTTGCCGGCCGGCGGGCAGGCGGAGCAGTTCGGGTTCGTGCTCGAGAAGAACTCGAGGCTGACCGGCTGCGTCACGCAGGCCGTCGACGCGCTCAAGTCCGACGGCACCCTGGCGAACCTGCAGAAGCAGTACCTGACCGAGTCCGGCGCGCCCGAACTCTCGTGACTACCTGGCAACCATCGGCGCTGCAGCGCGAGCGGATCGCGTATCGGCGCCGGCGGGCGCGGCGATCAACCGTGATCGCGGTGGTCAGCTCGGTGATCCTGCTCGCGCTGGTTGTCGTGGGCATCGGTTCCACGCCGGGCTGGCCGCGGGTCCGGGCGACGTTCTTCGACGTCCACCGCGGCTGGGAGGCGCTGCCGGTCGTTGCCGAGGGCCTCTGGCTGAACATCCGGGTGATGCTGGTCTGCGCGGTGCTGATCGTGGTGTTCGGGCTGACGCTGGCGATCATGCGGACGTCGCGGGGCCCGATCTTCTTCCCGCTGCGGGTGTTCGCGGCCGCCTACACGGACGTGTTCCGCGGTCTGCCCTTGCTGTTGGTGATCTTCCTGCTCGGCTTCGGCGTACCGGCCCTGCAGTTGCGCGGGTTACCGAACCAGGCGGTGATCTGGGGCGGCGCGGCCCTCGTCCTGACGTACTCGTCGTACGTCGCCGAGGTTTTCCGGGCCGGGATCGAGTCGGTGCATCCGTCGCAGCGGGCGGCGGCGCGGTCGCTCGGGCTGACCTATCGGCAGACGTTGCGCTTCGTCGTCCTTCCGCAGGCGGTACGGCGGGTGCTGCCGCCGCTGCTGAACGACTTCGTGAGCCTGCAGAAGGACTCCGGGCTGATCGCAGTGCTCGGCGTCATCGACGCGATCCGGGCCGCGCAACTGGAGACGGCCGAGGACTTCAACTTCACGCCGTACGTCGTCGCCGGGCTGCTGTTCGTCGCGCTGACGATCCCGCTGACCCGGCTGACCGACTACGTCGCCCGACGCCAAGGCTGGTACGGCGGGGGAGGCGGACCGGTATGAGTTTGCTCAGTCTCCGCGGAGTGCGGAAGGCGTACGGCGAGAACGTCGTACTGGACGGACTGGATCTGGACGTTGCGGCGGGGGAGTGCGTCGTACTGATCGGGGCCTCGGGGTCCGGGAAGTCGACGCTGCTGCGGTGCGTGAACCTGCTGGAGACGGTCGACGACGGCGTGATCGAGCTGGCCGGGGCGGATATCACGGATCCGCGGGTCGATGCGGACAGGGTGCGGTCCGGGATCGGGATCGTGTTCCAGGCGTACAACCTGTTCCCGCACCTGACCGTGCTCGACAACATCACGTTGGCGCCGATCCGCGTGCACCGCGTGCCGCGGGACGCGGCGCGGGCCCGGGCGCTGGAGATGCTGGAGCGTGTCGGCTTGGCGGACAAGGCGTCCGCCAAGCCGGACGAGTTGTCCGGCGGTCAGCAGCAGCGCGCCGCGATCGCCCGCGCGATGGTGAACTCGCCGCAGTTGATGCTGCTCGACGAGGTCACCTCGGCGCTCGATCCCGAACTCGTCGGCGAGGTCCTCGACCTGCTCCGCGAGCTGAAGTCCGAGGGGATGACGATGCTCGTCTGCACCCACGAGATGGCCTTCGCCCGCGAGGTCGCCGACCAGGTCTGCTTCCTGCACCACGGCCGGCCCCTGGAGATCGGCCCACCCGCGCAGGTCCTGGACGACCCCCGCGAGGACCGCACCCGGGAGTTCCTGCGTCGGGTCAGCGGGACGACAGGTAGGTGAGGACCGCCATCACGCGGCGGTTGTCGTCCTCGGACGGGGGCAGGTCGAGTTTCGAGAAGATGTTGTTCGTGTGTTTGCTGACGGCCTTCTCGGTGACGAACAGGGCGGCGGCGATCGCGGCGTTCGAGCGGCCTTCGGCCATCAGGCCGAGGACCTCGGACTCGCGCGGCGTGAGCCGGCTGATCGGTTCGTCGCGGGTGTTCCGGGCCAGTAGCTGACCGATCACGTCCGGGTCCATCGCTGTGCCGCCGGCCGCGACCCGGCGTACCGAATCGAGGAATTCGGCCACGTTGGAGACCCGGTCCTTCAACAGGTAGCCGACCGCGCCACCGCCGCCCGTGAGGAGCTCCCGCGCGTACAGCTGCTCGACGTACTGCGAAAGCACCAGAATCGGCAGCCCCGGGACCTGGCGGCGCGCCTCGATCGCGGCCTTCAGGCCCTCGTCGGTGAAAGTCGGTGGCAGCCGTACGTCGACCACTGCGACGTCCGGCCGGTGCTCCACGAGCGCGGGCACCAGCCGGGGCCCGTTGTCGACCGCCTCGACGACCTCGAAGTCGTGCGCCTCCAGCAGGCGGATCAGGCCGTCCCGGAGGAGGGCGTGGTCTTCAGCGATGAGGACTCGCAAGGCAGCTCCATGATCACGGTGGTCGGCCCGGCGCTCGGGCTCACCACGGTCAACGTACCGTCGAAGGCGGCCAGCCGCCGCTCGATACCGTACAGACCGCCACCGGGCCTGATCACGGCACCTCCGACGCCGTCGTCGCCGACGATCATGTGCAGCTTCTCGTCCTCGTGGGTGATCTGGATCCAGGCGGTGGTCGCCGCCGAGTACTTCACCGTGTTGGCGAGGCATTCGGCGATCGCGAAGTACGCCGCGGACTCGACCGGCGCGGGCGGACGGCCAGGTACGTCGAAGGTGACGTCGACCTTGAACGGGCAGGACATCGCGAGCGCCTTGACCGCGCCGTCCAGACCGCGGTCGGCGAGCACCGGCGGGTGGATTCCACGGACCAGGTCGCGCAGCTCGGACAGCGCCGTACTCGCGGACTCACGGGCCTCGGTGAGCAGGGCGGCCGCCTGGGCCGGGTCACGCGCCACCATCTCCTCGGCCATCCCGAGGTTCATGCTGAGCGCGGCCAGCCGGGCCTGGGCGCCGTCGTGCAGGTCCCGCTCGATCCGGCGCAGCTCGGCCGCCTGGGTGTCGACGGTCTCCGCCCGGGACTCGGCCAGCTCGCGGACCCGCATCGCCAGCTTGGCGCTCTCGGTCGGGCCGAGCAGCGAGCGAGCCACGAACGCGTTCGCCTTCAGCAGCCGCTCGCCGGCGGCGTTCCAGATCATGAACGCGAGCAGCGCGACCGGCATCAGCAGGAAGCTGGTCCAGAAGTTCACTGTGAGCAGCCCGCCGAACGGCTCGGTGAACACGCCCTCCGGTGTGACGCCGACGAGCAGCGGGTAGACCAGGTAGAACAGTGTGGCCAGGAACAGCACGGCGCTCAGCAGGCACAGTGTGAACCCGATCACCGCGTTCACCAGCAGCCAGACGATGTCCCGCCAGGTCTGCGGATCGGTCAGGATCGTCCGCAGGCGCATCAGCATGCCGGGCATCGGAGGCTTCTTGTACGGGCGCGGGATCCGCTCACCGAGGAAGCCGGCCAGCAGCGTGCGGTGGCAGTTCGCGAACCATCGCGCGGCCGGTACGACGACCAGCAGCATCGGGATCCCGACCCACACGGCGATCAGCGGGACGGACACCACGCTGAGCACGAACAGGGCGATCCCCAGCTCGGCCAGGATCGCGAGGAACAGTGCGATCCACGGCTGCGCAAGCTTGGGGTAGCGCATCGGCGGCGCTTCAGTCGTGGCAACAGTGCTCATCCACGTCCTCGCTTCGCTCCGGGCGCGGATGAGACACGAGATGCGCTGTGCCTTCTGATGAACTCACTGCGTTCGTTCATGCCTCCATCATGACCGAGCGTGAGATCTACGGCAGTGGTGTTATCTCCACTGTCCGCTGGGAGCTGACTCCACAGCCGATTTGGGTAGTAACTCTCATGCTTTCGGAGGTTAGGGGGACAAGGCTTGATGTATTACGCTGGCCGCGGCTGTACGCCTAGGCCTTCCCCCGCTACCGAGACGAGGACCTGATGGCACAGCCTGTCGCGTCACCTGCTGCTACCCGCCGTTCCGAGTTTTCCCCGCTGTTACGGGAGATCAAGGCTGCCGGCCTGCTGGAACGCCGTACGGCGGCGTACGCGATGGCGATCGGTATCAACGTGGTTCTGCTCGGCCTGACCTGGGCGGCCGTCGCGGTGATCGGCAGCTCGTGGTGGGCATTGCTGCTGACGCTGCCGATGGGGATCCTGACCACCCGGGCGGCGTTCTTCGGGCACGACGCCGGGCATCAGCAGATCGGCAGTTCGCGCAAGCTGCACGACTGGATCGGGATGCTGCACGCCAACCTCCTGCTCGGCATGAGCTACGGCTGGTGGAACGACAAGCACAACCGGCACCACGCCAACCCGAACCACACCGACAAGGACCCGGACGTCGGCGAAGGCGTACTGGTCTGGACCCTTGAGCAGGCCTCCGGCCGCAAGGGCGTCGAAGGCTGGCTGAGCCGTAACCAGGCGCGGATCTTCTTCCCGCTGCTCACTCTGGAGGGCTTCAACCTCAAGGTGTCGGGCATCCGCTTCCTGATCGGCCGCCGCCGTACGGAGAAGACGGAGATCGGCCTGATGGCCGCGCACCTGGCGCTGTACTTCACCGCGCTGTTCCTGATCCTGTCGCCGGGCCAGGCGGTCGTCTTCGCGGTCGTCCACCACATGATCTTCGGGCTGCACCTCGGCAGCGTGTTCGCGCCGAACCACAAGGGCATGGAGATGCCCGACGACGACAGCAACTGGGGCCACCTGGAGAAGCAGGTGCTCACCTCACGCAACGTGAACGGCGGTCTGGTCACCGACTGGATGATGGGCGGGCTCAACTACCAGATCGAGCACCACCTCTTCCCGAGCATGCCGCGCGCCAACCTCCGCTTCGCCCAGCCGATCGTGCGCGAGTACTGCGAGCAGATCGGAATGCCCTACGTCTCAACGAGTCTGATCGATTCGTACCGAATGGGGTTGCGCCACATGCACGACGTCGGTGAGGAACTCCGCGCGAGCTGATCTGCCTCCTGCCGGAGTGACCTGGCTCATACGGATAGCCTGGACGAGCTATGTCGCGCAGAAGGCCTTCCAAGTGGCAGCGGCCGGTCAGCGACCGGCCGCTCCTTGGTGGTACCCAGAGTCGTGAGGCCAAGGCCGACGGGGAGTGGAACGTCCGGCGGGTATCGGGCTCCGCGTCCGCGAAGTCGTACCGTTGCCCGGGCTGCGACCAGCAGATCCTGCCGGCCACCCCGCATGTCGTGGTGTGGCCGGAGAACCCCAGCCTGCTCGGCGCGATCGGTGGCAGCCAGTCGCTGGACGAGCGGCGCCACTGGCACACGGCCTGCTGGCAGCGCAGTCGGTGAAAGGGTGGAGGGCATGAAGCTTCCGGTCACGGCGTACGGCGAGAGTGGTACGCCGGTCGTGGTGATGCACGGGTTGTTCGGCTCGGGACGGAACTGGATGACCGCCGCGCGCCGGCTCGCGGACCGGCACCGGGTGTTCGCGTTCGACCTGCGCAACCACGGGACCTCGCCGCACGTCGAGACGATGAGCTACCCGGAGATGGCCGACGACGTCCGCGAGACGATCGAGTCGCTCGGGGTCGGGCCGGTCGCGCTCGTCGGGCACTCGATGGGCGGCAAGACCGCGATGCTTGCCGCGCTGCAGCACCCCGAGGTGGTCGAGCGGCTCGTGGTCGTGGACGCGGCGCCCGTCGCGTACCCGCCGGCGTTCGTCGAGTACGCCCGGGCGATGCGGAACGCCGACCTGTCCTCGATCACTCGCCGTGCGGAGGTCGACGCCCAGCTCGCCGACGCCGTACCGACGCCCGGGACGCGGGCGTTCCTGCTGCAGAACCTGATCCTCGACTCCGACGGTGCCCGGTGGCGGCCGAACCTTCCGGTGATCGAGGCCGCGCTGCCGGCGATCTCCGGCTGGCCCACGGTCGACGGGCTGCGGTACGACGGGCCGACGCTGTTCATCTACGGCGGCAAGTCCGATTACGTCCAGCAGGACCACCGAGCGACCATCGCGACGTACTTCCCGCACGTCCAGTACGCCGAGGTCCCGGAGGCGGGCCACTGGGTGCATGCCGAGCGCCTCGACGACTTCCTGGCGGCCCTGACACCGTTCCTCGGGTAAACGGTTGTCCGTAATCCATTGACCTCTACCTGAATCCATCGGTAAGTTTTCAACCCAGTTCCTGCAGGATCCACGATCTGGGTTGGTGGTAGCGATGGTGGTCCGGACCGGCGCGCAGCGTCTGGCCGAGGACCCGGGGTTGGTGCCGGACGGGCGCCTGGGACTGATCACGAACTTCACCGGCGTGCTGCCGGACCTCACGCCGACGTCGGTTGCGTTGCGTGCGGCCGGGTTGCCGTTGGCGGCGTTGTTCGGTCCCGAGCACGGCCTCCGCGGTACGGCACAAGCGGGTGAAAGCGAAGGCGAAGGAGTCGACCCGGATACCGGGTTGCCGGTGTTCGACACGTACCGGCGGCAGGGGCGCGAGCTCGACGACCTGTTCTCCGGTGTCGACGTGCTGCTGTTCGACATCCAGGACATCGGGACGCGGTTCTACACCTACGTCTGGACGATGTACGACTGCCAGCAGGCGGCCGCCCGGCTTGGTATGCCATTTGTGGTCCTGGACCGGCCGAACCCGCTCGGCGGCGTCCGGGTCGAGGGGCCGCTGCTGCAGCCCGGGTTCGAGAGCTTCGTCGGGCGGGCCCCGATCCCGCTCCGGCACGGGCTGACGGTCGGCGAACTCGCCCTGCAGTTGGGTGCGGCAACAGTCGTCGAGGCGGAGGGCTGGAGCCGTACGTCGACCGGGACCGGGCTGCCGTGGGTGCCGCCGTCGCCGAACATGCCGACGCAGGACACGGCTTTGGTATACCCCGGGACCGGCCTGTTCGAGGGCACGAACCTCAGCGAGGGCCGCGGTACGACGCGACCGTTCGAGACGATCGGGGCGCCGTACGTCGACGACCGGCTGGTGCCGGCGCTGCGTGCGTGTGAGCTGCCCGGGGTGATCTTCCGGCGGACGTGGTTCGAGCCGGTGTTCCACAAGTACGCGGGCCAGGCGCTGTCCGGCGTACAGCTGCACGTCGTGGATCCGGAGGCGTTCGAGCCGGTGCGGACCGCGTTGGTGATGCTGCGGGTGCTGAACGAGCTCTATCCCGACGACTTCGGGCTGCTGCCGTCGCTCGACAAGCTGTGGGGTTCGGACTCGCTGCGGAAAGCGCTGGAGGCGGGCGACGACCCGGTCGAGCTCTTGCCCGCGGCAACCACACCGGCCGCGTGGGTACGCGACGGCGTACTGCTCTACGAAGGGACTGCCCGATGATCCGTTCGTTCCAGGTCGGCGACGGGCAGGCACTGGCTGCGGCCTGGACCGCCGCAGCGCCGGCCGACCCGATCAGCTACCAGCGGTTCCGCGACCTGTTCCTGCTCGACCGCAACTTCGACGCGGCCGGTCTGCAGGTAGCCGTGATCAATGATCAGATCGTCGGCGCCGCGTACGCCGTCCGCCGGCTGATCGCGGTCGACGCCGACGATCTCGAGCCCACTTCCGGCTGGATCCCGTTCTTCTTCGTGCATCCGGAGCATCGCGGTCGTGGCCTCGGGCGTGAGTTGTTGTCCGCGGCAATGGACTGGCTCCGGTCCCACGGACGGTCCGAGGTGTACTTCTCGTCGTACACGCCGAACTACTTCCTCCCCGGTCTCGACGCGGCACGCTACCCCTCAGCGGCCCGGCTGCTCGCCGGCCTCGGCTTCGAGCGCGGGTACGACGCTGTCGCGATGGACCGCAGCCTGGTCGGGTATGCCGTTCCGGACGAGGTCCGCAAGCGGATCGAGGCGCTGACGGCCGAGGGCTACAGCTTTGGTACACCATCCGACGACGAGCTGACCGCGCTGATCGCGATCGCCGGCGCGGAGTTCAACCCGGACTGGGCGCGCGCGATCCGCGAGGGCGTCGTGTCCGGTCTGCCACTGGACCGCATCGTGGTGGCACGTGATCCCAGTGGGGCGATCCTCGGCTGGGCGATGCACGGGACGTACGAGGCGGTGATCGACCGCTTCGGGCCGTTCGGCGTCCTGCCGGCCTCCCGCGGCACCGGGCTCGGGAAGGTGCTGCTGCACCTGACGCTCGAGCGGATGGTCGCCGCCGGCGCGCACAGCGCCTGGTTCCTGTGGACCGGCGAGAAGTCCGCCGCCGGCCAGCTGTACCTGAAGACAGGTTTCGACATCACCCGCACGTTCACCATCCTCCGGGCGCCCCTGCCCCCGGATGGCGGGAAGGAATGACATGAGGATTTCCAGAGGTCTGCGGCTTGCCGTTGCGCTCGGACTGTTCGCCACGGCCGCGGCCTGCGGCGATGCGGGCGGAGGCGGTGACAAGGTCGAGCTGACGCTGCTGAGCCACTACAGCGACGGCCCGTCCAAGGAAGGGCTGGACAAGATGATCCAGCAGTGGAACAAGGAGAACCCGAAGGTCCAGGTGAAGGCGCAGGTGGTCAAGTTCGACGACCTGCTCACCACGATGACGGTCCGGCAGACCGGTGGCCGCGGCGCCGACATCGTCAGCGCGTACGGCCTGTGGGGCGGTCAGCTGATGAAGGCGAACGTCGTGGCCAAGGTGCCGGACGACATCGCGACGAAGATCAAGGCGGAGTACAGCCCGGCCGCGCTCGGCGCGGTCACCACCGGCGACACGCTGCTCGGGTACCCGACCGAGCTGAACACCTACGTGCTCTTCTACAACAAGAAGATCCTCGCCGCGGCCGGGATCAGCAAACCGCCGACCACCTGGGCCGAGCTCGCCGACGCAGCCAAGAAGACGGTCAAGCGCGATGCCAAGGGCAACATCCAGGTCGAGGGCCTGAGCCTGATCCAGGACGGCGACAACAAGTCCGTGCACCCGTTCCTGTCGCTGCTCGACGCGGCCGGCGGGAAGTTCCTCGGCCCCGACGGTACGGCGCAGTTCGACGACGCCGCGGGCAAGGCGGCGCTGAAGTTCGAGGCCGATCTCGCGGCCGCGAAGGCGACCAACCCGTCGATCATGCCGACCAAGCAGTTCCGCAGCGGCGGTGTCGCGATGGCGATCCAGGCCGGCTGGTGGATCGGCAGCCTGAAGACCCAGATGAAGGACAAGTACTCCTCCGACGTCGGCGTGACCGCGATCCCGGGGCCGACCGCGGGCAGCAAGGGCTCGCTGGCGTACGGGTTCTTCATGGGCGTGAACCAGCGCAGCAAGCACGCCGACGAGGCGTGGAAGTTCCTCACCTGGATGAACGAGCACAAGGCGGCCGACGGGCAGGTGACGGAGACCGGCAAGTGGCTGGCCGACCAGGGCCTGATCCCGCCGCGGACCGCAGACCAGGCGGAGTACAAGAAGTCGTTGTCCGACCCGAACCTGGCGCCGATCTACGACGCGGCGACGTACGCGATGGCCGAACCCAACCAGCCGGGTGCGTACGAGGCGAAGACCGCGCTGCACAACGCGATCATGGGCGTGCTTGCCGACGGCAAGAACCCGGACGACGCGCTGGCGCAGGCCGCCAAGGCGGTCAAGCCGCAATGACGACGGCGGTCGGCCGGGTCGGTGACGATCGCCTAGCGGCGTCGCCGGCCCGGCGGCTCGGCAGGCTGCAGCGCGAGGGACGGGCGGCGTACCTGTTCCTCGCGCCGGCCTTGCTGTTCTTCTGCGTGTTCCTGATCCTGCCGTTCGTCTTCGCGATCGTGCTCGCGTTCTCGGACTGGGGCGGCTTCGATCTCGGGACCCTGAAGTGGGCCGGTACGGCGAACTTCGGCGACGTCCTGAGTTTCGACGGGACGTTCGTCAAGCTGATCCTGGTGAACACGCTGCTGTTCGCGTTCGGGTCGGTGTTCCTGGCCACGTTCGGGTCGGTGCTGGTTGCCTACTGCATCGATCGGCTGGCGTTCCAGGGGTTCTGGCGAGTGCTGTACTTCCTGCCCGTGGTCGCGACGGTCGTGGCCATCGGCAACGTGTGGAAGATGATGTACCAGCCGGCCGGGCTGATCAACGGCGTCCTGAACAAGCTCGGCGTGAACAGCATCGGGTTCCTGTCCGACGCGTCGTACGCGCTGCCGTCGGTGACCGTCGTCCAGGCCTGGGCCTCGATCGGCGGCGCCGTGCTGATCCTGACGGCCGGGCTGAAGGCGATCCCGGAGATGTACTACGAGGCGGCCGAGGTGGACGGGGCGAACTCGTGGCACATGTTCTGGTCGATCACGTTGCCGTTGCTGCGGCCGGCCCTGCTGTTCGTGCTGATCACGCAGTTCATCGGCGGGTTGCAGTCGTTCGCGCTGATCATCGTGATGACGGGTGACGGCGGGCCGGTGAACGCGACCAACGTGGCGGCGTTCGAGATGTACCAGCGAGCGTTCAAGTACGGCGCCTGGGGTACGGCGAGCGCGATGGCGATGGTGTTGTTCGTGATCATCCTGGCGATCACCCTGCTGCAGCTGTGGGTCGCCCGGCGGCGCGGGGAGGAGACCTCGTGAGGCGGCATGGCAAGTTCCCGTGGTTCGCGTACCTGGTCGTGATCCTCGGCGGCGTCGCGATGGTGATGCCGTTCCTCGACATGGTGATGAGCTCGTTCAAGGGCGCGGGCGAGTACGGCGTGATTCCGTACAAGCTGTTGCCGGAGTCGTTCAATCTCGACAACTATCGCGAGGCGTTCTCGCAACTGGAGCTGCCGCGGTTGTTCCGCAACAGCGTGATCGTCACGGTCAGCGTGACGGTGTCGGTGCTGATCACGTCGGCGCTGGCCGGGTACGCGCTGGCCAAGCTGCGGTTCCGCGGGCGGGCGGTGATCTTCCGGTTCATCCTCGCCACGATGATGCTGCCGCCGTTCCTGCTGCTGATCCCGACGTTCCTGATCATGCTCAACTGGCCGCTGGCCGGCGGTAACGACTTCCTCGGGCGCGGCGGCGACGGCGGGCTGACGACCAGCCTGCTCGCGCTGATCCTGCCGTTCACGGTCTCCGGTTTCGGGATCTTCCTGATGCGGCAGTTCATGATCTCGCTGCCGGACGAGATGCTCGAGGCGGCCAAGATCGACGGCGCGAACCAGTGGCAGATCTGGCGGCTGATCGTGCTGCCGCAGACCAAGCCGGTGGCGATCACGCTCGGGCTGATCACGTTCATCGGCACCTGGAACGAGTACATCTGGACGCTGCTGATCTCGTCGTCCGACCCCTCGTTGCAGACGCTGCCGGTCGGGATCCAGTTGCTGCAGAGCTTCCTCGATCCGGACCGCACCATGCCGATCGTGATGGCCGGCCTGGTGATCAGCACGTTGCCGGTGCTGGTCGTGTTCCTGGTGTTCCAGAAGTACTACGTGCGTGGCGTCGTACTCAGTGGCCTGAAATGAGGAGACCGTTGTGACCAGATCAGTACTCGCCATCGGGGCGCACATCGGCGACATGGACCTGACCGCCGGGCCGACGCTGGCCAAGCTCGTCCTGGAGGGCGCGTCGGCGACGATCGTCGCGCTCACGCCGGGGGAGCGCGGCCACCCGCGGCTGACGCCGGCGGACTACAAGAAGCAGAAGATCGCCGAGGGTACGGCGTTCGCGGAGGCGATCGGCGCGGACTTCCTGGTCCTCGACCACAGCGACGGTTTCCTCCCCGACACCGACGATGTGGCCCTGCAGTTGGCCCAGATCATCCGCGAGAAGCAGCCCGACACGATCATCACGCACTGGAAACACTCGATCCACAGCGATCACGAACACACCGCTGCGCTGGCCGAGCGCGCCCGCTTCCTGGCCGGCCTGCCGATCGATCCCGCGGACGATTTCGCCGCCATCACGCCGTACCCGGCACTGGCCGAGAAGCTCGCCGCGCTGCCGCGGCACGGTGTGCGGTCCTTCCTGCACGCCGAGAACTGGGAGGACATGGAGGGCTTCACGCCTTCGCTGTACGTCCCGATCTCCGACGAGGCCTTCTACCGCTGGGTGTCCGCGATCCGGCACCAGGCCTTCGCCCGCGGCGAGACCTACGGGTTCCGCTACATCGACTACTACACCGCCCTGATGACTACTCGCGGTTGCCTGGCCTCGTACCCCCGAGCGTGCGCCTTCCACACCAATCAGTCCCCAGAGGTCACCAAACTCGCCGGACCATAGGAGATCTGTCGGTGTTTGGTCGTACGGTCGGTGTTGGCTCTGTCGGCGGATGGTGGGAGTAGGCGTGAGTGAAGTCCGGCTGGTTGTTCAGGGTGACGACTTCGGGATGTGTCATGCGGTCAACGTGGGGACGGTGCAGGCGTTTCGCGAGGGGATCGTGACGCAGGCGTCGACGATGGCGGCCTGTCCGTGGTTCACCGAGGCGGCGGCGCTCGCGCGG
Organism: Kribbella soli; assembly: GCF_004331345.1. Classification (GTDB taxonomy): domain Bacteria; phylum Actinomycetota; class Actinomycetes; order Propionibacteriales; family Kribbellaceae; genus Kribbella; species Kribbella soli. The sequence goes on from NZ_SJJZ01000005.1 coordinate 323,645, forward strand.
GAGTTCGCGATCCCGGTGGGTGTGCATCAGACGTTGACGTGCGAGTGGGACTTCCTCCGGTGGCGCCCGGTGACGGACGGACCGTCGTTGGTGGGGGAGGACGGCACGTTCCGGCGTACGGTCGAGGAGTCCAAGGCGGCGATCAGCCACGCGGACGCAGTGCGGGAGTTGTCGGCGCAGGCGGCGAAGTTCGCGGCGGAAGGGCTGACGCTCGAGTATCTCGACGTCCACATGGGGCAGGCGGCGCCGGCGGCGTACGACGAGGTGTCGGCGGCGCTCGGGAAGCCGTTCATCTACGGGCCCGAGGAGTCGAAACGGTTCGCATCGATCGAGACGCTGAGCGACCGCGACGCCGCGGACAAGAAGCCCTGGCTGCTCGACTACCTGGACAAGCTCACCCCCGGCGTCCACCTGCTCGTCACGCATTGCGCGGCCGCGGAACCCGAACTGGCCGCCATCCACCGCCCCGGCTCCTACACCTACCGCTGGGCCGAGGAATACCGCCTCACCGACCAGGCGATCGTCACCGACCCAGACATCCGCCAGGCCATCGAGGACCGCTCCGTCACCCTCACCACCGTCCAAGCAGCCTTCGCCGACTGAACTAGCCTTCCGCGCAGCTGTCGAGTCGTGCGAAAAGGCGAGTGAAATGAACACCGATTCACGACTCGGGATTCTGTGTGCGAACCTTCTGCCACGACTCGGCAGCCGCCGGATGGGTGCCCGGGTTGGTAGGGTCGCAGGCTGTGGTCAGTGACGGTGCTGAACCTCGGGCGCAGGCCGCCCGCGCGATGGTTGCCCAGGACGCGCGATGGATCGCCGACGCCATGATGTCGACTTCAAACCACAAGAGTGGTTCGGGATGGTTGCCACTGGTGTTGATCGGTCACAGTTCACGGATCGTTTACGAGGGATCGATCCTGCTTCGTTCGTCAGACCCGGCTGCAGGGAAGCCACTCCTGGCCGCGCTTCTGGATGACCGGTACGGCGAAACAATCGAACGGTCTCGGCACGCCGGCAAGTTGCTCGACGACACGCTGAAGTCTTACGCGCAACTCAAGGACGAGATGTCCGCGTTCTACCTTGCTCATCACGACGAGTTCTCGGGCAATGCAGTGTGGTTCGCTCGCTGGCTTGAGACTGATCTCGGGCTGTACTGCGCGCCGAGCGGTCGCATCCTGGGCAACAATGTGACCGGACATTTTCGGGCAGGGCTGAGCAGCGCTACCAGCTTGGCTCAGATGGGCCGTCAACTGTTCGAAGTCGCAGAGGAACAAGGCGGAGCGCTGTCTGTACTCGCGGCTGCCGCCGGCGACGCGACACCGCCCACCTCGACGTTCGACTACGCCAACCTGGGGCGCATGGTCGGCAAGGACCGGAAGGCGTTGGCGTATCTCGCGAAACGGTATGACCCGGTTCTTCCGGTGGAGTCGAAGCTTCTGCTGCTGATGGTTGAGGCTGAGATCAACACCACGGACGTCGTCCTGCCGCTGATCGAGCGAGGCCACGAGGAGGCGGTGTTTCGGGCTCGCATGATCAGTACGTACCACGCACTCCGTGCGGTGGAGGAGATGCTGAATGCAGATCCGTCAGCCGATTCGCCGGCGACGATCCGAGTTCGGTCCTTGCTGGACGAATCGTCGACTCGTGGGCTGCTCGACGATCGCGGCGTACGGCAAGTGCGGAATCGTTGCATGCACTACGAGATCCGAAGCCGATCCCTTGCGCTTGATGCGGCGATGCCGATGTTCGGGATCGTTGAAGCGTTGTGGGACCGTACGTTCGACGAACTCAACGTCATCGTTCGGGCGATCAGTGGCCGGCTTGCGGAGGCCTTGAGCCTCTGGCGGGTTTGACCGAAGGAGCCGTTCGGCGCTGCTGTCCATCGTCTGCGATGCGGAGGGCTCCCGGTGGGGAGCCCGTGGCGGCTTTGATGTGGCGGGTCAGGTGGCTGACCGAGTGGTAGCCGGTCAGGTCAGCGATGGCCTGGAGCGGGAGCGTCGAGTTGCGGATGTGGGCTAGTGCGTGGCGTAGGCGTACTGCCTGAAGGGCGGCCTGCGGGCTGGTGTTTCGGAGACGCGTGAACGCTGCTCGGAGGCCTGACTGCGAGACGCCGAGGTCGGCTGCGACGTGCGCGATGCGGAGACCGGCCGCGAAGCGTTCCTCGAACAGCTGCTCTGCCTGGGCGACGAGTTGTTCGGCGGGCGTTCTGGGAGGGGTGTCCACGGCGCGGCGGAGGCGGAGGTCGAGTTCGGCGAGGAGGAGCGAGCGGAGGTCGTCGCTCTCGGTTTCGCGGACCAGGGCGTCGAAGACGCGGCGCAGGGTGTGATCGGTGTCGTCGTAGCACAGGCGCGGCCACGGGTGGGTGGTTGCGGCGTCGACCTGGAGGAAGCGGTTCGCGTACCCGGTGCGGCTCTGCTCGGCGTGCCAGGTGTGCGGTGGGGTGAGGAGGACGGTCCCAGGCGTGGCGTCGTACGTCTCGTCGCCGACGGGGCAGGTGATCCGGCCGCGAACGTAGTACACGAGCTCCCACGACGTGTGCGCGTGTGACGGGTAGTCCTTGCCGGGCGCGGCGGTGTGTACGCCGGCGCCGAGCAGTCGTGGCGATTTGTGCATAAGCCCTGTCGCCTCCTGCATTGTTTCTCCGGTACGTCGGAACGATGCTGGCATCGATTCGTGCATCTTGTGAAGGAGCACTGCGATGGATATGGATGTGGCGCTGCGGGAGCTCGGCGTGACGGACGACGTACTCACGCAGGACGAGAAGGACCAGCTCGACCGCGACGGATTCCTTCCGCTGAAAGGGATTCTCACAGCGGAGGAAGTGGCCGCGATCAACGAACGGCTCGCCGAACTGACCGCGGCCGAGGGGGATCGGGCCGGCCTCGAAGTGCATCAGGAGCGGGGTACGGACCGGTTGGCGGATCTGGTGAACAAGGATCCGAGATTCGAGGTGTGCTTCAGTCACCCGCGCGTGCTGGCGGCGATGCGGCACGTGCTCGGCGAGTTCAAACTCTCGTCCCTCAACAGCCGCGCGGCCCTACCCGGTGAAGGGCACCAGGGCCTGCACGTGGACTTCGGACATCCCGTCCAGCCGGGCGAGTACGAGGTCTGCAACTCGATCTGGCTCCTCGACGACTTCACCCCCGAGAACGGCGCGACCCGCGTGGTCCCCGGCTCCCACCGCCGCGCAACCATGCCCGGCGACGAGATGCCCAACCCGGGAGCCGACCACCCCGACCAGATCCAGCTGCTCGGCACAGCCGGCACCGTCGTCATCTTCAACAGCCACCTCTGGCACGGCGGCACCAAGAACCACACCAACAATCCCCGCCGAGCCCTGCACTCCTACTTCGCCCGCCGCCACCTACCCCAGCAACTCGACCAGCAGACCTACATCCGCCTCAACACCTACAACCGCCTGACCCCCGCCCAACACTTCATCCTCGGCGTCACGTAGTCAAAAGGCTTGGGGAGCGTTCCTACCCGAATCAGGTAGGTAACGCTCCCCAAGTTGGTGAGTTGGTGGGTTATGAGGCGTCGGCTTTGCGGACCCAGACTTCTCGGATGATGAGGAGGATGGCGGCGGCTGAGGGGATGGCGAGGAGGGCGCCGACCACGCCGAGGAGGGCGCCGCCGAGGAGGGCGGCGATGACGGTGACGGCGCCGGGGATGTCGACGGCCCGACGCATGATGCGGGGTGCCACGAAGTAGTTCTCGACCTGCTGGTAGATGACGCCGTAGATCAGGCAGCCGAGGCCGGTCCACAGGCCGCCGGTGAAGCCGATCAGGGCGACCACGACAACGCCGATCAAGCCGCCGACCATCGGGATGAAGTCGCAGAACATCACCACGATCGCCAGCGCCACGGCGTACTGGCGCAGCCCGATGATCTCCAGGAAGATGAACATCATCACGCCGGCGATCAGCGCCACCAGGAACTGGCCGCTGACGTAGCCGCCGACCCGGCCGAGCACCTCGTCGCCGAGGATCGAGACGCGGGTACGGCGGGTGCTGGGGACCAGGCTGTACGCCGCCCGCTTCACCGAGGGGAGCGAGGCGAGGAAGTACAGCGTCAGCACCAGGATCGTGAACGTGTTGAACAGCGCGCCCGCGACCACCTTGCCGACGCCGAGGATCCCGCCGAACGCGCGTTGCGCCAGCGCCGGGTCCTGGATGTAGTCCTGCGCCTTCTGGATGAAGTGGTACTTGTTGTCCAGTTCGTTGAGCGTCCTCGACTTGGTCAGCAGGTCGAGCCACTCGGGCGCGTTCTTGATCAGGCTGTTGATCTGGTCCGAGACGACCGGGACGATCGCGAAGGCGACGCCGGCGACCGCGAGGATCATCAGCAGGAACACCACGCCGACCGACAGGCCGCGCTTCAGGCCGCGGCGCATGAACCACTCGACCAACGGGTTCAGGCCGACCGCGATGAACATCGAGACCAGTAGCAGGATCAGAACCGAGCGGGCCTGGCCGGCCGCGTTCCACAGACCCACCGCGACGAGTACGCCGAGCGCCGCGAAGAACCCGAACGTGAACGGGTTCCCCCGGCGCAGCGGCGGACCCGGCGTACCCATGCCGACCGACGGGTGCCGCTCCTCGATCAGCAGTTCGTCCGCGAGGTTGGTGTCGCCGTCCTCCGCATCCTCGGCGGCAGCTGCCGCTGCAGCCTTGTCGGCTGCGTCGTCCGCTTCCTCGGCGGACTCGTCTGCCTGGTCAGCAGAGGCGTCGGCCTCGTCGGCGGAGCTGGCGGCGTCGATTGCGGATTGTTCGCTCTTGTCGGCGGCGGCCTGGGCTTCCGCGGCGGCGGACTTCGCTTCGCGCGCGGCGTCGGCGAGGTCCTTGTCGGGGGTCGCTGTGGAGGTGTCGTCGCCGGCTGGCGTCACATCTTGTCCTTCGGGGATCGCGCGCTCGAGGTGGCCGCATCGGTCTTGTCGTCGTCCGCGGGCGTCTCGTCGTCGGAGGACTTCGCCGAGCTGGAGCGCCGCGTCTGGCCCCGAGTCTCCTCGCTCGCGAGGTCACCCAGCCGGAACTCGTCGACCATCGTCGAGTCCTTCGGCTCCTCGTCGCCGTCCGAATCCTTGGTGGCTTCGGGGGTGTCGGCGAGGTCGGCATCGTCGGCAAGGGCGGCCAGCTCGGCGAGGTCCGCGGCGTCGGCGTCAGGGTCGGCCGGGCCGCCGGCGGTCTTGCTGGTCAGGTCGGCGAGGTCACCGGCGTTCTTCGGGTCGATGCGCAGACCGGTGTCGATCCGGGTCTCGTCGACGCGGGCGTCCCCGGCGCCGATGCCGACGAACGGGCTGGAACCGGTGAACGGTCCCTCGGTGTCGTACGACGACTCGCGCGAGGATCCCGTGGACAGGCCCGCGGCCGGCGTCGCACCCGGGAACGGGTTGTCAGCCGGCGTCGCCGCCGGGAAAGGGCTCTCGTCATCTCCGAAGTCCGCGGCAGCGCCCGAGTCAGCCGCCGAACCGGACCCGGCCGAAGCCGAGCCGAGCGAATCGGACCCGGCCGGAGCCGAGCCGAGCGAACCCGAGCCGGCCGCAGTCGAGCCAAGTGGCGCCGAGTCCGACGGGGTTGGGCTGGGTGCTGACGACTCGAAGGAGGTGCTCGAGCTGGGTGGGGCGGAGGGGAACGCGGCCGAGGGCTCGGCGGCGAAGGGGCTGCCGGCGCCCGTGCCCGGCGCATCGAGCGGGGGCCGGGGGGACTCGGCCGGCCGCGCGAACGGGTTCACGTACGGGGCCGCGGCGGTTTCGGAGTCCAGTTCGGCGGCCTGCCGGGCGATGTTGCTGGCGATCTCGTTCAGGCCGGCGATCTGCGTAAGGATGCCGTCGCGCCGCTTCGCCAGCCGCTCGGTCTCGCGAGCGACGACGGTCCGGGACCGCTCGGCCTCGTCGGCCGCGTTCGCCAGCTCGGACTCGGCGCGGGTGCGCGCGGTGGTCAGCAGCTGCTCGGCCTCCCGGCGGGAACGCGAGAGCGTGCGCTCGGCCGACTCCTCGGCCTCGGCGCGGATCTTGCGGGCCTGCTCGGTCGCCTCGGCCACCCGGCGCTCGGACGCCTCGGCGGCCTCCTTCATCTGGGTGGTCAGGCTGTCGGTGTCGGCCGCGATCTGCTGGTGCTTGTCGGCCAGTTCCTTGGCCTGCTGCTCGCGCTCGTCCGCCAGCCGCGCGCGCAGCGCCGCCGACTCGCGCTGGATCGCGGTCCGGATCTTTTCGGCCTCGTGCAGCGCGCCGTTCTTCAGTGTGCTCGCCTGCGACTCGGCGGTCAGCTGCAGCTGCTCGGCCTTCCGCCGGGCCGCCTGCAGTACCTCGGCCGCCTCGGTCTCCGCCGTACGCCGCAGCTCGGCCGCGTCGCCCTCGGCGGTCCGGCGCATGCTGTCCGCCTCGTTGAGCGCGACGGTCCGGATGTCCTCGGCCTCGCGGTCACCGGTCGCCCGCGCCGCGGCCGCCTCCTTGGCCGCGTTCGTACGGAGCTCGTCGGCCTCGCGCTTGGCCTCCTCGAGCGCCTCGGACGCCTGGTCCTGGGCGAGCCGGAGGATCTGCGCGGCCCGGTCGCCGAGCCCGGCGTACGACGGGTTGGCGCTGGCCTCGAGCTGGCGCCGCGTCTCCGCGAGCTGGTGCTGCATCGGCGCGACACTCTGCTGCAGCCCGTCGGCGCGGTTGCGTGCCTCGACGAGTTGCATCTCCAGCGCGCGGACATAATCGTCCACGGCCTGCTTGTCGTATCCGCGGCGACTGACCGGGAAGCCCCCGGCCGCCGTCGCCGTGCGGTCGAAGAACGGCAGGCTCGACTCGTCAGGCATTCCCGAGGTTCCCTTCTGGCGGCTCAGCGTGAATCCCCCACCATAAGCCTGTCAGAACCCACCCGAAACCAGCCAATCGGGAGTCGGCGGCAACTACCTGTTGCGGAAGCGATTAATGGCGGCCAGATGCTGCTCGCGAAGCGCCGGGTCGCGGACGCCCAGGCCTTCGGTCGGGGCCAGCGTGAGGACGCCGACCTTGCCCTGGTGGAGGTTGCGGTGGACGTCGTACGCCGCCTGCGCGGTGTCCTCGAGTGGGTAGACCTTGCTGACCGTCGGGTGCACCATGCCCTTGGCGATCAGCCGGTTCGCCTCCCAGGCCTCGCGGTAATTGGCGAAATGCGAGCCGATGATTCGCTTGAGGTTCATCCACAGGTACCGGTTGTCGTACTCGTGCATGAAGCCGGACGTCGACGCACACGTCACGATCGTGCCGCCGCGCCGCGCTACGTACACCGAGGCGCCGAACGTCTCCCGCCCCGGGTGCTCGAACACGATGTCCGGGTCGTCGCCGCCGGTCAGCTCCCGGATCCGCGCCCCGAACCGCTTCCACTCCTTCTGGTCCTGGGTGTGCTCGTCCTTCCAGAACTTGTAGCCCTCGGCCGACCGGTCGATGATCAGCGAGGCGCCCATCGCGCGGCAGATCTCCGCCTTCTCCGGCGACGACACCACGCACACCGGGATCGCCCCGCCGTTCAGCGCGAACTGCGTCGCGTAGGAACCCAGGCCGCCGGACGCGCCCCAGACCAGCACCACGTCGCCCTGCTTCATGTTGGCGCCGTTCGCGGACACCAGCTGCCGGTACGCCGTGCTGTTCACCAACCCCGGCGACGCCGCTTCCTCCCATGTCAGGTGGGCCGGCTTCGGCATCAGCTGGTTCGACTTCACCAGCGCGATCTCGGCGAGACCGCCGAAGTTCGTCTCGAAGCCCCAGATCCGCTGCTCGGAGTCGAGCATCGTGTCGTTGTGCCCGTCCGGCGACTCCAGCTCGACCGACAGGCAGTGCGCGACCACCTCGTCGCCCGGCTTCCAGGCGTTCACGCCCGGTCCGGTCCGCAGTACGACGCCCGCCAGGTCGGAGCCGACCACGTGGTACGGCAGGTCGTGCCGGGCCGTCAGCGGCGACAGCTTCCCGTACCGCTTCAGGAACGAGAAGGTCGACACCGGCTCGAAGATCGACGTCCAGACGGTGTTGTAGTTGATCGCACTGGCCATCACCGCGACCAGTGCCTCACCCGGCCCGAGCTCAGGCGTCGGTACGTCGTCGAGGTGCAGACTCTTGCGCGGATCCTTCTCCTTGCTGTCCAGCCCGTCGAACATCGCGGCGTCGTCGGCGTGCACGGTGATTCCGCGGTAATGGTCCGGTACGTCGAGCTCTCCGACGGCGGCGCTGTCACCGGCAAGGATCGCGTCGAGGATCTGCTTCACGTCGTACCTCCTGAAGCGGCGGTCTGGGTGAGCGGAACTTACCGTCGAGTATGCACGCGTGGCTGTGCCCTGTAACACACCGACGGACGGTTGAGACGACCGTCACTTTTGCAGTCCACCGTTGTCAGTGGTCTTATCAGCGCAGTCTGGTGTGGAGCCGTACTTGGGTGAAGTCGTCACCGGACCGCAGCTGCGCCAGGTCGCACAGCTGATTGGCGAGCCAGACGCCGCGCCCGCCGAGCCCGTCCAGCGGCGGCAGCACCCGTCCGACCAGCAGGTCGTCGATCCGCCCGCAGTCCAGTACGTCGCAGATCAGCGTGCCGTCGGCGATCCACACCGCCAGCCGCCCGCGCCCGCCGCCGAACCGGATGCTGTTCGTGCAGATCTCGTGCAACGCCAGCGACAGGTCCTCGAGCCGGTCCCTCGACACGCCGTGCGACGCCGCCTGGCCACTGAGCCACTGCCGGATCTGCCCGAGCTCGTCCGGCCCGAACTCCCACCGCTCGGCCCGGTCCGGTACGTCGTCGAGCGCGATCCGGAACCCCTTCTCCGCAAGAGCTTCTGCGCCCGAGTGCGTCACGGTCGGGTCGATGCCGACGGACGCCTCGTACGCGCAGCACAACCGGAACGCCCGGTCCTCGGCGAACGCGATGTCGGACAGCGCCTCGTGCAGCAGCACCTCGTCGTACGCCGCCGCGCTGCGTCCCGGGTACGCCGGTTCACAGAGTCCGCGCACCGGTCCGGGGTGCTTCTCGATGACACCGCGCCAGTACGGGATCAGCCGCGCCGGGTTGCCCCCGGCAACGGTCATGTCGTTGAACCGGATCTCATGGTGCAGCGGTCCGAGAGCGTCGCGCAGTACGGCGGTCCGCTCCGGCGGCAGCACGGCCACGATGGTTTCCCCCGCCGCCAGACCCTCCTGTACGAACGCAGCCGAGCGCTGCACGAACTCCTCGTCCGACACGTGGACAAAGGCGTCGTGCAGGAATCCGGCCGGCGCACCGTGCAAGGAGTCGGTGGCGCTGTCCTTCAGCACCCGATCAGAGTAGTCCGCCAACCCGGTCGAGGAGACTCCAATTCGCGCGCCGTCACCCCGCGTGTGAGGCCCGTGGCTCCACGAGTTCGACCAGCACCCCGCCGGCCGACTTCGGGTGGATGAAGTTGACGCGGGAACCCGCCGTACCGCGTTTCGGCTCGTCGTAGAGCAGGCGGGCGCCGCGCTCGCGCAGGACCTTGGAGACCGCGTCGAGATCGCGGACGCGGTAGGCGAGCTGCTGGATGCCCGGGCCGCGCTGGTCGAGGAACCTCGCGATCGGCGAGGCGTCCGACAGCGGCGCCAGCAACTGGATCGAGGAGCCCGAGTCGCCGACCGAGAGCATCGCCTCCCGGACGCCCTGCTCCTCGTTGATCTCCTCGTGCGCCACGGTCATGCCGAACACGTCGGCGTAGTACCGGACGGCCTCGTCGAAGTCGGGCACCGCGATGCCGACGTGGTCGATCGCGTCGAACAGCTGATCCATCTCGTCAGCCTGGCGCACGCCGTACCGCGAGGCCATCGAAAGTGGCCCAGTCGACACGATCCGTGTGACCCGTCTGACGTCATCGAGCAGCGGCGTACCAGTGCGGTCGCAGGTATCGTGACGGCATGTCTGACACGCGGAACCACAGCGTCATCGTCGCCGGTGCACGGACCCCGATCGGGCGGTTGCTGGGTGGCCTCAAGGGCTTCACCGGAGCAGAGCTCGGCGGGTTCGCGATCAAGGGCGCACTCGAGAAGGCCGGCGTCGCGCCGGACCAGGTCGAGTACGTGATCATGGGCCAGGTCCTGCAGGCCGGCGGCGGTCAGATCACCGCCCGCCAGGCCGCGGTCAAGGGCGGCGTCCCGATGGACGTGCCGGCCATCACGATCAACAAGGTCTGCCTGTCCGGGCTGAACGCGATCGCGCTCGCCGACCAGCTGATCCGCGCCGGTGAGTACGACGTCGTCGTCGCCGGCGGCATGGAGTCGATGACGAACGCGCCGCACCTGCTGCCGAAGTCCCGCGAGGGCTTCAAGTACGGCGACACCACGCTGGTCGACTCGATGGCGTACGACGGGTTGTGGGACGCGTTCACCGACCAGGCCATGGGCGCGCTCACGGACCAGGCGAACGACGAGCGCCAGAAGCTGAGCCGCGTGGAGCAGGACGAGTTCAGCGCCCGTTCGCACCAGCGCGCCGCCGAGGCCTGGAAGAACGGCGTCTTCGCCGACGAGGTCGTGCCGGTCGAGGTGCCGCAGCGCAAGGGCGACCCGATCGTGGTGGACAGCGACGAAGGTGTCCGCGCTGACACGTCGGTCGAGGTGCTGGGCAAGCTGCGGCCGGCGTTCGGCAAGGACGGCACGATCACGGCCGGTTCGGCGTCGCAGATCTCCGACGGCGGTTGTGCGGTCGTCGTGATGAGCAAGGCGAAGGCCGAGGAGCTCGGGCTCAGCTGGATCGCCGAGATCGGCGCGCACGGTTCGGTCGCCGGACCGGACTCGTCGCTGCAGAGCCAGCCGGCCAACGCGATCGCCAAGGCCTGCGCGAAGGAAGGCATCCAGCCCGCCGACCTCGACCTGATCGAGATCAACGAGGCGTTCGCGGCGGTCGGGATCGCGTCCGCGCGTGAGTTGCAGATCGGCGAGGACAAGGTGAACGTGAACGGCGGCGCGATCGCGCTCGGCCACCCGATCGGGATGTCCGGTGCCCGCCTCGTGCTGCACCTGGCCCTCGAGCTCGGCCGCCGCGGCGGCGGTGTCGGCGCGGCCGCCCTGTGCGGTGGCGGCGGTCAGGGCGACGCACTGATCGTCCGCGTTCCCCAGAGCTGATTGAGACCAGAGCTGATAGAGAGCTGATGCCACGACGTACCGCGCCGGTCGGTGAGCTGGTCGCGCAGGCCCGGGAGGGTGAATCCCGGGCCGTCGCGCGGCTGATCTCGCTGGTCGAGGACGAGTCCCCGCTGCTGCGCGAGGTGATGGCCGAGCTGGCGCCGTACGCCGGTCACGCGCACATCGTCGGCATCACGGGCTCGCCCGGGGTCGGCAAGTCGACGTCGACGTCGGCCCTGGTGTCGGCGTACCGCGAGACCGGGAAGCGGGTCGGCATACTCGCGGTGGACCCGTCGTCGCCGTTCTCCGGCGGCGCGCTGCTCGGGGACCGGGTGCGGATGCAGGACCATGCGACCGACCGCGGGGTGTTCATCCGGTCGATGGCGTCCCGCGGGCATCTCGGCGGGTTGTCGTGGTCGACCCCGCAGGCGTTGCGGGTGCTGGACGCGGCCGGGTTCGACGTGGTGCTGGTGGAGACGGTCGGAGTTGGGCAGTCCGAGGTGGAGATCGCCGGGATGGCGGACACGACGCTGGTCCTGCTGGCGCCGGGGATGGGCGACGGCATCCAGGCGGCCAAGGCCGGCATTCTCGAGGTCGGTGACATCTACGTGGTGAACAAGGCGGACCGGGACGGCGTCCAGTCGGTCACCCGGGACCTGCGGTCGATGCTGGCGCTGGCCGAGCGGTCCGAAGGAGCCTGGACGCCGCCGATCCTCAAGACGGTCGCTTCCCGCAACGAGGGGATCCCCGAGGTGGTGCAGGCGATCGAGGACCGGCTGGAGTGGATGCGCGGGAACGGCGTACTCACCGAGCGTCGCCGCAGTCGCGCGCGGGACGAGATCGAGGCGATCGCCACGACCGCGCTGCGGGCCCGGTTCGCGCACCTGCACGGGGACGCGCGGCTCGACGTACTCGCCGCGAAGGTCGCGGACGGCGGCACCGACCCGTATTCGGCGGCCGACGAGTTGATCGCTGCTTTGTGACACTTGTCTCGCCGTGGAACAATCGACCACGTTGTGTCACATCGTGTCTTTGCCTTTCGTTCACCGGAAGTTGTGCTGATTTCGGGCAAATGCCGCAGGATTTCCACCGGGTACGGCGATCCGCGTCTCAGGGCGGCGCGCCGATGGCTGCCATGCCCCCGGATCCGTTACAGAATGGACCTTGTAGCTGGAGAGGATTGTGCGGTGGGCTGTGTTCAGTCAGTGACAATTGGTCACGGTCCGTGATACAAACTCAAACACAGTCGACCGAGTGGTTAGGAACAAGGAGTGGCGACATGCCGAAGAAGCTGTTGATCTGGTCGCTCATCGCCTTTGCCGGCTTCTATCTGTTCACTCAGCCGGCCAACGCCGCGGGAGCGGTAGGGGGCGCGTTCTCGGCCGTTGGTGACGCGTTCGGAAGCGTCATCACCTTCCTGACGGCGCTGTTCAGCTGATCTGTCGCCTCTGTGTCCCGTTGCACGTCGTCGTGCGGGACACTTGGTCGTACGGGGTCACACAACAGCGTGACAGGGGAGTGAACGGATGGCCGGAATAGGCCTGTTCCGGATCTTCGACCCGAAGGTCCGGCGCCATCTGATCTCGGACGAGGGCGAAGTCGTCATCGACGAGGTGCGGCAGCACTGGGTGGTGTACTCGGTGCCGATGCTCGAGGTCGTGCTCGCGGCGGCCCTGCTGCTGACGATGGCCACCACCGCGATCGGTGGGCAGCCGGTGCTGCTGGCGATCGTGCTGGTGCTGCTGACCCACGCCTTCTGGCAATTCCTCACCCACCATCGGGACCGGTTCGTGGTCACCAACATGCGGGTCATGCGGATCCGGGGCGTCTTCTCCCAGACCGTCGCGACCACCCCGATCGCCCGGGTCCTCGACATCACCCTGCAGAAGCCGATCATCGGCCGGATGCTGGGCTACGGCCACTTCGTCTTCGAGTCGGCCGCGCAGGACCAGGGCTTCCGTGAGATCAAGTGGGTCAGCCGGCCTGACGACCGCGACCTGACCATTCAGCGCGTCATCCAGCGGACCGGCCTGCGGGCCTCCGCGAGTGTCGACGTACTGCAGGGGGACGAGGACTCCGACGACGACGGCACCGGCCCGATCGGGATGGACTCCGCGCAGGAAGTCAGCGCGAGCAGCGCCCCGGCCGCCGCGCAGCCGTCCCGCCCCGCGTCCCCACCGACCTCGTCCGCCTCGAAGTCCATCTTCAACAGCGAACGCGGCAACTGGACCGACAGCGAATGACCCTCACGTCTTCGTGAGGTCGGCGAGGTCGCGGAAGTGGTTGCGGCGGCGTTCCCGGTGGAAGCGCTCCGGGTGGTTGGGCGGAGCTGTGTCCAGCGCCTGCTGCAGCTCGACGGCGGCCTCGTCGTAGCGGGACCTGCGGGCGAGGAGTTCGCCGCGGACCGCATGCCGGCGTGAGCTGGGTGGGATCTCGTCGAGCAGCTTGAGGGCCCTGTCGACATCACCGATTTCGGCGATCGCGACGACGCGGGCGAGTTCGGCGGCGGGGCTGGGGGAGACCTCGACCAGCAGGTCGTACAGCCGGACGATCTCGCGCCAGTCGGTCGCGGTGTAGCTGGGTACGCGCGCATGCTCGGCTGCGATCGCGGCCTGCAACTGATACGCGTCGGCCTGCCGGGCGGACCGCTCCAGCGACTCGTTGAGGAGCGCGACGCCGCGGCCGATGAGGTCCTGATCCCACAGCGAGCGGTCCTGCAGATCGAGCGTCACAACCTCGCCGGAGTCGTCGACGCGGGCCGGTCGACGCGCCTCGGTCAGGAGCAGGAGCGCCAGCACCGCCGTCGGTGTCGGCTGGACGGGGAGGAGCGAGTGCAGGAGCTCAGCCAGCCGGATCGCTTCCGCACACAGGTCGACGTCGTACGCCGCCTCGCCCTCGGCCGGCGCATGGCCCGCGGTGTAGAGGCTGTGGATGACTGCGCAGACCGCAGGCAGTCGTTCGGGTAGCTCGGCCTCGGCCGGCACGCGGTACGGGATGCGCGCGGCGGCGATCTTCTGCCGTGCGCGGACCAGCCGCTTCGTCGTGGCGACCTCGGTCGTCAGCAGGACGCCGGCGATCTGTGCGGGTGAGAGGCCGCAGAGCGTGCGGAGCGCGAGAGCCACGCGGGTCGGAGGAGACAGCGACGGGTGGCAGCACGTGAAGATCAGCCGCAGCAGGTCGTCCTGGACGACGTCGTCGGTCTCGACCTCGCGCTTGGTCAGCTCGATCAGGTCCGCGCCGTCGCGCTCCTTGGTGCCGCGGGCCTGCTCACGGCGGATGATGTCTATCGCCTTCCGCCGGGCGGTCACGGTGAGCCAGGCCCGCGGCTCGGGCGGTACGCCGGTCACCGGCCACGCTCCGAGCGCCGCCAGAGCCGCCTCCTGGACCGCGTCCTCGGCGAGTTGGACATTGCCGACCGTCCGGATCAGGGTCGCGAGAATCCGCGTCCCCTCGATCCGGATCGTCTCGGCGACCGCGTCGTACCGCTCGTTCACGGGACCTGCTCTACTTGGCCACGATCACCGGCCGGACCTCGACCGCGCCGCCCCAGGCCGCCGGGATCTCGGCCGCGACCCGCACCGCCTCCTCGAGGTCCTCGGCCTCGATCAGGTAGTAGCCGGTCAGCGCTTCCTTGGTCTCGGCGTACGGTCCGTCGGTGGTGACCACCGGCCCGCCGCGGGCACCCTCGACCCGGACGACGGTCGCCGTCGAGGTCGGATGCAGTACGGCGCTCGCCTTCACCTGCTCGGCGAACTCGACGCCGAACCTCCGGTACTCGGCCAGCTCGTCGGCCTGTTCGGGCGCCCACCAATCGACGTCAGCGGTGTAGGTCAGTGCAAGGTACTGCGCCATCGGAGTCCTCCTTCTCGCTGAGACCACTGTGGTCTCTCAGCAAGGGAACGAACAGCCTTCTCCCGAGAGGACATCCTCATTGCGAGGCCTCCGAAAGTCGTCCACGGAACGCCCGCACCACGTCCGGATCACCGGCTGTCTGGATCGCGTCGTCGCCCGCCCTGCCCCACAACCACAGATAGACCTGCGCCGGATCCCCAGAGATCTCCGCCGCTGCATCCCCCTCAGCCCCTTGCCGTACGTCGACACTCCTCGCGTCGGCGTACACGGTCCAGGACCGGCCTCCCGCGGTCAGCCGAACGGCCGCGTCGATCGGGTAGGCGGTGTCGCCCTCCTCCCACCACGGCCCACCGAGCGTCGGGTAGAGGACCTCGTCGATCCCGTCGAGGGCCAGCTCGGTGTCGATCGGTGTGACGACGTCGTGCGCCTGCTCGACATCGATCCGATGGATCACGGTCTCGTGCGCCATCCGCCGGTACCAGAACGCGGACGTGCTGTCGCGCGGGCTGAACGTCCACGTCGGCGTCTCGGTCCCGGCCGCTTCCAGCGCGTCGACGATCGCCGCGCGCGCGTCGTCGTACCACTCCAGGGAAGCGAGCCCGGAGAAGTCCGGCGGCCACGGGTCGGGGCGGGCGCCGAGCTTCAGCACCTCGACCTTGTGGACGTACACCATCGCGACGTGTCGCACCACGTCGTCCACCGTCCACCCCGGACAACTGGGCACGGCTGCGTCGAGCCCAGTCCGCGCGACCTCGCCGAGCCGGGCGCTCTCGGCCCGCACGTGCTCCAGAAATCTCATGTCGGCACCTTGTCAGAGCCCGCCGACAGTTTCAGACGCTCCGCGCCTTCAAGGCTGCCTCCCAGTCCTGGGTCTCGGAGTAGCTGATCTCGACGACTCGCTCGGCGAGCAACTTCACCGGTTCGCCGGCCTTGGCGTACCGGCCGGCCTTCTGCGAGTAGAGCCAGGCCTCGTTCCGCAGCTCCTGCGCGGTCCGCGTGTACGTCGGATATGAGTCCTTGAACCCGAACAACGTCCGGATCCCCTCGGCCAGCGCGATCACCCCACCGAGCGAAGGGGCCAGCCAGATGGGCGCCTTGATGGCCACCGAGATCGCGATCACCACGGCGGCGATGAGTTGCACGGTGCCGAGCGCCCGGTACCAGATGCGGGCGCGCCGGGCCTGCGCGGCGTACCAGCGGAAGCGAATGCTGATCAACTGCTCCGCGGGTGCGTCCGTCCCGAGGACAGGAAAGTCCGAATCTCTGAGTCTCGACATAGTCCGATCAGTGTCGGGCTAAGGTTCCGGTCATGGCCAGGAAGAGGGCGTTGCCGTTCGATCCGATCGAGGAGGCGTCGCGGCAATGGGGGCGGCGTTGGGGCGCCGTCGAGCAGATGCGGGCCGTCACGTCGCTGATGCGGGCGCAGCAGATCGTGATCAACGAACTGGACGAGATCCTCCGCAAGCACGGGCTGACGTTCGCCCGCTTCGAGGCCCTGGTGCTGCTCACCTTCTCCCGGCGCGGGTCGCTGCCGCTCGGGAAGATGGGGGAGCGCCTGCAGGTGCACCCGACGTCGGTGACCTCGATCGTCCGCCGGCTCGAGTCGGCCGGGCTGGTGACCCGGACGCCGCACCCGGACGACGGCCGCGCGGTGCTCTGCGAGATCACCCCCGAGGGCCGCGACCTGGTCGAACGTGCCACCGCCGACCTGGTCGCCGCCGACTTCGCGCTGTCCGGCCTGACCGACGACCAGCTCAAGATGCTCTGGTCCGTCCTCGAACCCCTCCGCCACAACGCCGGCGACTTCAACTGACCCAGTCCTGACCGACGTTCCTTGTGTTACGCCTGCGCTAAAAGTTCATTTCCTACTGAAACTTCCCAAGTTTCCCTATTGCCAGGTAGTGGGATCGGCGTCCAGGATCGGAGACGAGTCGGCCACCCCTGCAGGCCGGCACACGTCCCTGGAGGACCTCATGAAGCGTGCTGCCGCTGTTCTCCTCGCCGCCACCGTGGCCCTGGCCGGCTGCTCCGGCGGCGGCGACTCCGGGTCGGCCGATGGCGCGACGAAGTCGATCTCGTTCGCCGTCTCCGACCCGGTGACCCTCAACCCCGGTCGCCAGACGATCGCGTTCGCCCAGGTCAAGGAGCTGTTCGCGAGCCTGACCTTCGTCAAGAGCGACGGATCGGTGACCTATCTGAACGCGGAGTCGGTGAAGTCGTCCGACGCCGTGCACTGGACCGTCAAGCTGCGCCCGGGCTGGACCTTCCACAACGGTGAGAAGGTCACCGCCGAGAGCTACGTGAAGGCGTGGAACACCGTCGCCTACGGCCCGAACGCCTGGGAGAACAGCGGCCAGCTGGTCAACATCGCCGGGTACGACGCCCTGAACCCGGCCAAGGGCAAGCCCACGACCACGCAACTGTCCGGCCTCAAGGTGGTCGACGACCTCACCTTCACGGTCACCTTGAAGAGCCCGGACGGCCAGTTCCCCGTGCAGCTCTCGCAGGCGCAGAGCGGGTTCTTCCCGCTGCCGGAAGCGGCGTACAAGGACTTCGATGCCTTCGGCAAGCAGCCGATCGGCAACGGGCCGTTCCAGATGGTCGGCAGCTACACCGAGAACGAGCCGATGACGGTCAAGCGGTACGACGCGTACCAGGGCCCGAAGCCCACGGTCGACGAGATCGTCTTCAAGCCGTACACCGACATGACCACGGCCTACACCGACGTACAGGCCGGCAACACCGACATCCTGTTCGTGCCGGCGGCCCGAATGGCGCAGGTGAAGAAGGACTTCGGCGACCGCGCGTACGTCTTCCAGGGCCTGGGCATGAACTACCTCGGTCTGCCGCTGTGGGACAAGCGCTACCAGGACGTCCGGGTGCGGCAGGCGATCTCGATGGCGATCGACCGGCAGGCCGTGAGCAACGTGATCTACGGCGGCATCTGGGAGCCCGCGACGGCGCTGACCCCGCCGGGTGAGCCGGGTACGCCGAAGGGCCTGTGCGGCGAGCTGTGCACGTTCAATCCGGCCAAGGCCAAGCAGCTCCTGGCCGAGGCCGGCGGCTTCAGCGGCACCATGGAGATCCGCTACCCGGGTGGCTCGGGCCTGGACGACCTCTACAACGCCTACGCCAACCAGCTCCGGCAGAACCTCGGGATCAAGGACGTCACCGCGACGCCGACCACCGACTTCCCGGAGTTCCAGAAGCTGCGCAACGACCAGAAGCTGAGCGGCCCGTACTTCTCCCGCTGGGGCGCCCTCTACGCCAGCCAGCAGAACACCCTGCGCTCCTTCTACACAAAGGCCGGCGGCTGCGTGAACTGCATCCCGTACTACACCCCGCAGGTCGAGCAGCTGCTCGCGAAGGCGGACGCGCAGGTCGACCCGCAGAAGGCGATCGAGGGGTACGTCGACGTACAGACGGCGATCCTGAAGGACTTCCCGGCGCCGCCGATGTTCTTCGAGAAGTACACGTACGCGACCTCGGACCGGATCGCCAAGCTGGCCGAGGGTGCGGGCAGCCTCGAGCTCGAGAACACCACGCTGGCGGACAACTGATGGCGGCTGTTGCCGACGGCCCGCTCCAGGCGATCCTGGAGCGGGCCCACCGCGTCCCCGACCTGACCCACTTCCCGGGCATCGACGAGATCACCGCGCGGCTGGACGCTCTGACCGACGCGCACCCCGACCTCGTCACCCGGCGCCGGATCGGTACGTCGAGACTCGGCGACCCGATCACCATGTACTCGATCGGCGACGGGCCGGACCAGGCCCTCGTGTACGCCGGCGTGCACCCGAACGAACCGATCGGGTTCTGGACCGCGATCCACCTCGCCGAGGACCTGTGCGCCGATCCGGAGCTCCGGGCGACGTGCCGCTGGAACATCATCGGCTGCATCGACCCCGACGGCACCCGCCTGAACGAAGGCTGGTTCGACGGCCCGTTCACCCGGGTCCACTACGGCGCCCACTTCCACCGGCCCGCTCCCGCTGAGCAGGTCGAGTGGTCGTTCCCGTTCCAGTACAAGAACGCGTACTTCGACCAGGTGCTGCCCGAGACACTCGCCCTGATGCGGGTGATTGACGAGCTGAAACCGATCATCGCCGTCTCGTTGCACAACACCGAGCTCGGCGGCGTCTACTACTACGTCACCCAGGAGCTCGAGGGGTACGTCGACGAGCTGCACGCGGTGGCAGCCTCCTTCGGATTGCCGCTCGACCTCGGTGAGCCCGAGACGCCCGTGGCCCGCCCGCTCGGGCCGGCGGTGTACGAGATGATCTCGGCCAAGGCGACGTACGACTATGCCGAGCGTCTGGGGCTGCCGACGCCGAGCGGATCGGGTGGCTCGTCAGCCGCGTACGCCGAACGGCACGGGACGGTCACGCTGGTCGCCGAGTTGCCGTACTGGACGCACCCCGCGGTGGACGACCAGTCGTCGACGGATGCGCCGTACGGACAGGTGCTCGCGGACGCGGCGGATGAGCTCGAGCGGAATCTGCGGGAGATGGACGAGATCTTCCAGCAGGTCCGGCCGTACTTGTCGGACGATTCGCAGCTGGTCCGCGGGATCACCGCGTTCCTGCCGTACCTGTTCCGGCGGCCGGAGCGCGACCGGCGGCGAGCGGCCGAGATCGACCCAAGCCGGCGCGCGACCGTCGCGGAGGCGTTCGGCCTGCCTGACACCAACCGTATGTTCCGGCTCCGGTACGGCGGGATGCTGGTCCGCGCCGTCGAGGGAGAGATCGCTCGCGGCAGCGCTGCGGCCGCACTTCATGGACCGGCCAAGCGGCTTCGCGAGCTCTACCGCGGATGGCAGGACGAGGCCGCGTCACTCGACACGCAGCTGCGGACGATCCCGATCAAGGATCTGGTCGGGGTGCAGTACGCCGCCGCGCTCGCACTGCTGGACGCGGTGCGGAGGCGGGCCGACTGATGGCGCGGTTCACGATCCGGCGGTTGATCGAACTGGTGCTGGTGTTCTTCGGCGTCACGTTCGCCATCTACGCGGCGGTCTTCGCGTTGCCCGGTGACCCGATCTCCAGCCTCGGCGGCGATCAGCCGCTGTCGCCGGCGGTGGTCGAACGGATCCGGAATCTGTACCACCTCAACGATCCGCTCTGGTCGCAGTACCTGCGCTACCTCGGCCATCTGCTCACCGGCGACCTGGGCGTCGACTTCCGCGGCCGATCGGTGGCCGAGCGGCTGGCGAGCCGCTGGCCGGTGACGATCCGGCTGGCGCTGACGGCCTGGGTGATCCAGGTGGTGATCGGCGTCGGCCTCGGTCTGGTCGCCGGACTGCGGAAGAACACCTGGATCGATCGCGGTGTGCTGATCCTGACGATCCTGATCGCGTCGGTGCCGATCTTCGTGATGGCGGTGACGGCGCAGCTCGTGTTCGGCGTGAAGCTGTCGCTGCTGCCGATCGCGGGCGTGACGGACGGCTGGCCGACGTCGTACTTGCTGCCGGCAACGGTTCTGGCGATCTACGGCCTGGCCGCGGTGGCGCGGCTGACCCGGGGGAGCGTGGTGGACACGATGAGCTCCGACTTCGTCCGCGCGCTGTGGGCCAAGGGGTTGTCCCGGCGCCGGGTCATCGGCGTGCATGTACTGCGGAACTCGGCGATCCCGGTGCTGACGTATCTCGCGATCGATCTGGGCGCGTTGCTCGGCGGCGCTGTCGTGACGGAAGGCATCTTCAACCTGCCGGGCGTCGGTCAGTTGCTGTTCGAGTCGATCCGGGTGCACGAAGGACCGACGGTGGTCGGCATCGCGACCGCCCTGATCCTGATCTTCCTGCTGACCAGCCTCGTCGTCGACCTGCTCAACTCCCTCCTCGACCCGAGGATCCGCCATGACTGATGCAGTGCTCGCCCGGACTCTCGACGAGGACGTGATTGCGCGCCGCGGTGTCTGGGTAACCGTCCGCCGCCGCGTGCTCTTCTGGCTACCGCTAGCAGTGCTAGCGGTTCTGCTGCTGATGGCGATCGTCCCGCAGTTGTTCAGCAGCGCCGACCCGCGCGCCTGCGACATCTCCGCCAGCGCGCGCCCGTCCTCACCCGGCCATCCGTTCGGCCAGGACCTCCAGGGCTGCGACGTCTACGCGAACGTCGTACACGGCGCCCGCGCGTCGCTGTCCGTCGGCCTGGTGTGCACGTTGATCGCCCTGGTGATCGCCGTCGGCGTCGGAACGGTCGCCGGGTACGTCGGCGGCTGGGCGGATTCGATCCTGGCCCGGCTGACCGACGTCTTCCTCGGCTTCCCGTTCCTGCTCGGTGCGATCGTCGTACTGAACAGCCTCGGCAAGCGGTCGGTCCTGTCGGTGTCGCTCGTCCTCGCGGTGTTCTCCTGGCCGACCCTGGCCCGGATGGTCCGTACGACGGTCCGCGCGACCCGGGACGCGGAGTACGTCCAGGCCGCGAAGGCGATGGGGTTCCCGACCACCCGGATCCTCAGCCACTACGTGCTGCCGAACTCGATCGGCCCGGTGCTCGCGGTCGCCACGCTGACCGTCGGCGGTGTGATCGTCGCCGAGTCGACCCTGACCTTCCTCGGCCTCGGTCTGCGGGCGCCGTCGATCTCGTGGGGCCTGCAACTCGCCACCGCGCAGTCGCGCTTCCAGCAGGCGCCGCACACACTGATCTACCCGGCGATCTTCCTCGCCGCGACGGTACTGAGCCTGATCACCCTCGGCGACGTGCTCCGCGACGCGGTGAACCCGAAGGGACGCTCCTGATGACCACACTCGACAGAACGGACGCCGCCTTGTTCGACGCAGCTATTGCCAGGGAAGCCGCACCGGCCATCGAGAGCTGGCTGGAGTACCAGCGTGGCTATCTGCGCACGCCGGGAGTCCAGGCGGCGATCCGGGTCGGTGACGAGCTCATCCTCTCGACCGCCCTCGGTCACAGCGACGAGGTCGCCGGTACGCCGCTGCGCACGGACCACCTGTTCCGGATCGCGTCGCACAGCAAGACGTTCACGGCGACCTCGATCCTGCAGCTGGTCGAACAAGGCAAGGTCCGCCTGGACGACCCGATCGATACCTATGTCCCCGAGCTGGACGGGAGTGCCTTGGCGCCGGTCACCGTGCGCGAGTTGCTCGGTCATCAAGCAGGCGTGATCCGGGACGGCGTGGACAAGGACTACTGGCAGCTGATGGATCCGTTCCCGGACCGGGACGGGCTGATCGAGCTTTGCCGGTCTGCTGGGCAGGTGTTCGAGCGCAACGAGTACTTCAAGTACACGAACATCGGGTACTCGCTGCTCGGCCTGGTGATCGAGTCCGCGAGCGGGTCGTCATACGGCGATTACGTCGCGGCGAACATCGTGGATCGGCTCGGACTGACCAACACGGGCGCCGAGTGGGAGCGTGCGCGGGCCGGTGAGTACGCCGGCGGTCATACCGGGCTGCTCGACGGGAACGACGTACGCGAGGTCATCCCGCACGTGGACACCCGCGCGATGGCGGCGGCCACCGGGTTCTACTCCACCGCCGAGGACCTGGCCGTCTACGGTGCCGCGCATTTCTTCGGGGCGGACCAGCTGATCGGTGACGCGAGCAAGCGGCTGCTGCAGCGGGACGAGAGCCTGGTGAACGCCAACGGGCGCGAGATCGGCCGCTACGGACTCGGCATGGACATCATCACGATCGGCGGACGGCGGCTGGTCGGGCACAGCGGCGGGTACCCGGGCCACATCACCCGGACCTTCATCGACCCCGCCGACCAGATCGTCGTGTCGGTCCTCACCAACTGCATCGGCGGGCCGGCGGGCGTCCTGGCCACGGGTGTGGTCAAGCTGCTGAACCTCGCGGCCGAACCGCCGGCCGGTACCCGGGTGCCGAGCGACATCGACGCCCGGCGGTTCTGCGGGAACTTCGCGAACCTGATGGGCGTGCTCAGCATCGCGCTGCTCGGCGGGCGCCTGGTCGCGTTCTTCCCGGCCGCACCGGATCCGGTCGACAGCTACGAGGAGCTCCAGGTCGTCGACGAGAACACGCTGGCCGTCGTACCTTCGGCGGGGTTCGGATCGATCGGCGAGAAGGTGGAGTTCACCTGGGACGCGGACGGCCGGCCGTCGCTGGTCCGGTACGGCGGAAGCTCACGCTGGCCGGTCGAGGCGTTCCGGAAACGCCGTACGGCGCAGATCGCGGGAGCCATTCTGGGAGGTCGGGATGAGTGACGAGACGATGCCTGACGACGCGTGGGAGGAGGACTCGCGCCGCGCGGACTTCGTCGAGCAGTTCGCCCTGCTGAGAGAGCTGGCGGGCTCGCCCCGGATGGAGGGGCGCGTCCTCGGCTACCTGATGGTGAGCAACAAGCCGTACGTCGCATCGGCCGAACTGACCCGGGCGTTGTCGGCGAGTGCCGGCTCGATCTCGAGCGCGACCCGGCGGCTGATCGATCTCGGGTTCATCGTGCGGCACGCCGTACCGGGTGATCGCAACCACTACTTCAAGGTGGAGGACGACGTCTGGGGGAGCTTCCTGGCGGGGGAGCGGCGGTCGCTCGGCAGACAGCAGCGGCTGTTCGACGACATGCTCGCCGAGCTTCCCGAGGGGATGCCCGGTCCGGCCAAGCGACTGCGGAACGCGCGCAACTACTTCGAGTGGCTGGCGTCGTACCACCGCAAGATGCTCGCTGACTGGCAGGAACACCGCGACAAGCTCGAAGCGGATCAGGGGGACAGCGAGTGAGCGACGAGGTCCTGCGGTTCGAGGAGCTGACGGTCGACTTCACCGTCGGCGGTACGACGCAGCGCGCGGTCGACGGGGTCAGCTTCGGGGTCCGGGCGGGCGAGGTGCTCGCGGTCGTGGGTGAGTCGGGGTCCGGGAAGAGCGTCACCGCGCTAGCAGCGCTAGGTCTGCTGCCCTCGAACGCGCGGGCAGGCGGGCGGATCAGCTTCGGCGGCGCCGACGTACTGGAGATGTCGCGGGCCGAACTCACCGCGCTCCGTGGGCGGCGGATCGCGATGATCTTCCAGGACCCGTCCGGGGCGCTCGATCCGGTGTTCACGATCGGGGCACAGCTGGTCGAGATGATCCGCACGCACCAGCCGTCGCTGTCGCGGGGCGCGGCGCGGGAGCGGGCGATCGAGTTGCTGCGGATGGTCGAGATCCCCGAGAACCGGCTGAAGTACTACCCGCACCAGTTGTCCGGAGGCCAGTGCCAGCGGGTGATGATCGCGATCGCGCTGGCGTGCGACCCGGAACTCCTGATCGCGGACGAGCCGACCACGGCCCTCGACGTGACCGTGCAGCAGGAGGTGCTCGACGTACTGCTTGCGATGCGGTCGAAGATCTCCGGGGCGATCATGATCATCACCCATGACATGGGCGTGGTCGCGGACGTGGCCGACCGGGTCGTTGTGATGCGCAAGGGCGCGGTGGTCGAGACGGCCGACGTACACGAGCTGTTCGACCACCCGACGCAGGAATACACCCAGGCCCTGCTGGACGCTGTGCCGCGGGGCGGCCCACGCGAGTCGACTTCTGTGGACGCGGACGTTGCGGCGCTGCGGATCGACGATCTCGTGGTCGAGTACCGCGGTCGCCGGGGCCGGACGGTGCAGGCGGTAGGTCACGTGGATCTGCTGCTGAATCCGGGTGAGGTCGTCGGTCTGGTCGGTGAGTCCGGATCCGGGAAGTCCACGATCGGCAAAGCGGTGCTCGGTCTCGCACCGATCACCTCCGGCGAGGTCCACGTCGCCGGACAGGCGCTCACCTCCTCGTCGGCGTCCGACCTGCGCAAGACCCGTGCCCGGATCGGCGTCGTGTTCCAGAACCCGGCCGGCTCGCTGAACCCGCGCGGCACCATCGGGCAGTCCGTCGGCGAGCCGCTCGCGGTCCATGGCGGCGTCCGTGGCGCCGAGCTCCGTCGCCGGGTCGAGGAGCTGCTCGACAGTGTCGAGCTGCCGGGGGCGTGGGCCGGGCGGTACCCGCACGAGTTGTCCGGCGGTCAGCGTCAGCGGGTGTCGATCGCGCGGGCGATCTCGCTCGATCCCGGGTTGCTGATCGCCGACGAGCCCACGTCCGCACTCGACGTCTCGGTGCAGGCCACCGTGCTCGAGTTGCTCCGCTCGCTGCAGGACCGGCTGCACTTCGCCTGCCTGTTCATCAGCCACGACCTCGCCGTGGTCGACCAGGTCTGCGACCGCGTCGCCGTGATGAGCCAGGGCCGCCTGGTCGAGCAGGGCGACCGCGAGTCCGTCCTCCGCGCACCCCAGGACCCCTACACCGTCCGCCTCCTGGAGGCGGCGCCCGTCCCGGACCCCCGCGAACAGTCGCGTCGGCGCGGGCTCAGGTTGGCTGGGTAGGGCCGGATCTCCAGGCCATCACAATCGCGGTCTCGCCGACCCGTCCCGCGGGAGGAGCGCCGAGTCGGTCGATTGTGATGGCCTGGGCGTCCGCGCCGGTTGGAAAAGCGTCCGAGGCGGTTGGAAATAGTTGGACGTCCTAGTATTTTGGGACCAGTTCCCGAGGAGGTCTGACTGATGGATGCCGAGCAGATTGCGGCCGGCCGGAGCCGGTGGCAGCAGCGGTACGACGCCGCGCGCAAGCGGGAGGCGGACTTCACCACGCTGTCCGGCACCGAGGTCGAGCCGGTGTACGGGCCGCCCGAGGGCGTCGTCGACCCGCGGATGGAGCGGATCGGCTGGCCGGGGGAGTTCCCGTTCACCCGCGGTCTGTACGCGACCGGGTACCGCGGCCGGACCTGGACGATCCGCCAGTTCGCCGGTTTCGGGAACGCGGAGCAGACCAACGAGCGCTACCGGATGATCCTCAACGGTGGCGGCGGCGGTCTGTCGGTCGCGTTCGACATGCCGACGCTGATGGGGCGCGATTCCGATGAGCCGAAGTCGCTCGGCGAGGTCGGCCATTGCGGCGTCGCGATCGACTCGGCCGTCGACATGGACCGGCTGTTCAAGGACATCCCGCTGCAGGACGTCACCACGTCGATGACGATCTCCGGCCCCGCCGTGCCGGCGTTCTGCATGTACCTGGTCGCCGCCGAGCGCCAGGGCGCGGACATCTCCAAGCTGAACGGGACGCTGCAGACCGACATCTTCAAGGAGTACATCGCGCAGAAGGAGTGGCTGTTCCCGCCGGAGCCGCACCTGCGCCTGATCGGCGACCTGATGGAGTACTGCGCGACGACGATCCCGGCGTACAAGCCGCTGAGCGTCTCCGGCTACCACATCCGCGAGGCCGGCTCGACCGCCGCGCAGGAGCTCGCCTACACGCTCGCCGACGGCTTCGGGTACGTCGAGCTCGGGCTCTCCCGCGGACTCGACGTCGACGTGTTCGCGCCGGGCCTGTCGTTCTTCTTCGACAGCCACCTGGACTTCTTCGAGGAGATCGCGAAGTTCCGGGCCGCCCGCCGGATCTGGGCGCGCTGGCTGCGGGACGTGTACGGCGCCAAGACCGACAAGGCGCAGTGGCTCCGGTTCCACACGCAGACGGCCGGGGTGTCGCTCACGGCGCAGCAGCCGTACAACAACGTCGTACGGACGGCTGTCGAGGCGCTGGCCGCCGTACTCGGCGGGACGAACTCGCTGCACACCAACGCGCTCGACGAGACGCTGGCGCTGCCGAGTGAGGAGTCGGCCGAGATCGCGCTGCGGACTCAGTCGGTGCTGATGGAGGAGATCGGCATCACGAACGTCGCCGACCCGCTCGGCGGGTCCTGGTACGTCGAGGCGCTGACCGACGCGATCGAGGCCGAGGCCGAGGCGATCTTCGCGCGGATCAAGGAGATGAGCCCGGACGAGACGATGACCGGCGGCATCCTGCGCGGGATCGAGGACGGCTGGTTCATGGCCGAGATCGCCGACGCCGCGTTCGAGTACCAGCAGAAGCTCGAGAAGAGCGAGAAGAAGATCGTCGGCGTCAACACGCTCACCGACACCGTGTCCGGCGAGCTGGAGATCCTCCGGGTCTCGCACGAGGTCGAGGTCGAGCAGTGCCGCGTCCTCGCGGAACGCAAGGCGCACCGCGACGAGGACCGGGTACGGCGTACGCTGTCGGCTCTGGTGGAGGCGGCCAGGGGCACTGGCAACCTGATCGAGCCCATGCTGGAGGCAGTGCGTGCGGAGGCCACGATGGGGGAAATCTGTCACGTTCTTCGGGAACAGTGGGGAGAGTACCGAGAGCCCGCCCGATTCTGAGGAGCCGCCACCGTCCGGGCGAGAGGCCTCCGGCGCGGCCGATTCCTCGGACGGACGGCGAGTGGTGGTCTGCGGTTCGGACCGCACGATGCTGCGGGTGGTCACCGAGCTGGTGAGTTCGGGCGAACGGGTGACCGCGATCGTCAACCCCGCCTCCCGTCACTACGACCGCATCGGTGAGCTCGGCGCGACCGTGATGGGCGCGCGGGTGATCAGCGAGTCGTTGCTGCGGCGGGCCGGGGTCGACGCCGCCGACGACGGTACGCCGTCCACCGCGCGCGCACTGGTCCTCCTGGACACCGACGACGTCCACAACGTGCACACCGCGCTGACCGCGCGGGACATGGATCCGGAGCTGCGGATCGTCGTACAGATGGTGAATCCGCGGCTGAGCAAACAGCTCAACAGCCTGCTCGGCGACTGCGTGGTGATCAACGGGCCGTCGCTGGCCGCGCCCGCGTTCGTCTCGGACGCGCTGGAGGACGACGAGCTGACCTGGATGGAGCTCGGCGGTCGGCGGGTGGTCGTGGGACAGGCCGACCTGATCGGCGAACCGCATCTGACGGTGCTCGCGGACACGACCTCGTCCGCGACGCCGCAGCTGTTGCCGATGGCCAGCGCCGACCCGGACGGTGACATCGTGCTCGGCACCGGCGTACGGACGATCTGGCCCAGCCGCGACGTACGCCCGGCCGGCTGGTTCATGGCGCTCCGCGACATCCTCGACAGCCGGGTCCGGAAGATCGCCGCGGTGATGGCGTTCCTGGTCGCGGCCGGTACGGCGGTCATCCACTTCGTCGGTGGGATCGAGTGGTGGCGGGCGGTGTACATGGCCGCCGGCGCGGTGACGTCGGCGGGCATCGAGGACAACGCGTTCTCCGACGCCGACCCTTGGGTGAAGGTCGCCGCTGTGGTGGTGCAGCTGACCGGGATCGTGCTGATGGCGTTGCTGACCGCCGTCGTGGTCGACTCGCTGATCGGCGCGCGGCTGTCGCGCATCATCGGCGGTGTCCGGGGCCGGCCGCGCAACCATGTCGTCGTGTGCGGCCTCGGTACGGTCGGCGCGCGGGTGCTCGAGATTCTCACCGAGCGGGGCGTCGCGGTCGTCGGCGTCGATCAGGACGAGGACGCGCCCGGCATCCAGGTCGCGCACCGGCTGAAGATCCCGGTCGTGATCGGGGACAGCAGCAACGAGGAGACGCTGCGTTCGGCCGGCGTACAGCGGTGCCAGTCGGTGCTCGCGATCACCGACGGAGACATCACCAACCTGGAGTCGGCGATGGTGGCCCGGGACCTGAACCCGGAAGCCCGGATCACGATGCGGATGTTCGACCACGACCTGGCGCAGCGGGTCGAGCGGCGGCTGGGCCTCGGCCACAGCCGGTCGGTGTCGATGCTGGTGGCGCCGGCGATCGCCGCCGCGGTCGCGAACCGGCGCAAGCAGGTCACGATCCCGGCCGGCCGCCGCGTGCTGCTGCTGACCGAGGTGGCCGTCGAGCCCGGGTCGGTCGCCGACGGCCGGCGGCTCGGCGAACTGAACGAGGCCGAGGGGCTGCGAGTGCTCGCGCGGCAGGATCTGCACGGACCCTGGGAGTGGAGTCCGGCGTCCGAGCGGCCGGTCAAGGTGGGGACCCGATTGGCGGTCGCGGGGACCCGAGCAGGCCTCGCGCGGCTCCTGATGGTGACCCGGGCGCAGCGCAAGTCGGCCGCGTCGTAGAGGATGGACCTGTGAACGTACGGAGTGTGCACGGAATGCGAGGACAGTGGTGAGCCAGTCCAACTTCTCCCGTCCAGGGGCGGTCGACCTGTCGTCCCTCCGTAAACCGGCCGGTGCGCCTGGCGCTCCTGGTGCTCCTGGTGCTCCAGCGGGTGGCGCCACAGGTGCGTACGTGCTGGAGGTCGGCGAGGCCAACTTCCAGGCCGACGTCATCGAGCGCTCGCTCCAGGCTCCGGTCGTCGTCGAGCTGTATTCGCCGCGGTCGCAGGGCTCGAACGCCCTCGGTGCAGTGCTGGCGCAGCTGTCGACCGAGTACGCCGGGAAGTTCCTGCTGGCCCGGATCGACGTCGACGCGAACCCACAGGTCGCCCAGGCGTTCGGCGTACAGGCGGTGCCGGTCGTGATCGCCATCCTGCGGGGTCAGCCGGTGCCGCTGTTCCAGGGCGTCCTCGGTGAGCCCGAGGTCCGGCAGTACCTCGACCAGCTGCTGACGGTCGCGGTCGCGAACGGGATCACCGGGCGCGCCGAGCCGGTCGGTCCGGTGGCCGAGGCCGCTGAGGAGGAAGAGGCGCCGAACCCGCGGTACGAGAAGGCCGAGAACGCGGTCGGCGCGGGCGATCTGGACGGCGCGATCGCGGCGTACGAGGAGCTGCTGCAGGAGACGCCGAACGACGCCGAGGCGAAGTCCGGGCTGGCCCGGGTGCAGCTGGTGAAGCGTACGCAGGACGTGCCGGCCGATGTCCGGACGCGCGCGGCCGACAACCCGACCGACGTCGAGGCGCAGATGCTGGTGGCCGACGTGGACCTGATGGGCGGGCACGTGGACGACGCGTTCGCACGCCTGATCTCCACGGTCCAGGCGACCGCTGGGGACGAGCGGAATGCGGTCCGGCTGCACCTGCTCGAGCTCTTCGAGGTCGTCGGCGCCGACGACGAGCGGGTCGTCAAGGCCCGCCGCCGGTTGATGGCCGCCCTGTTCTAGGTCTTCAGGATCGGGTCTGTTGTCAGGGCCTGTGAGACCCGGGCGAGGAGGGTGCGGAGGGTCTCCGCCTCCTCCTCGCTGAAGGCGTCGGCCAGTCTGCGCTCGACGCCGGTTGCGCGCTTGTCCGCCTGTTCGAGAGCTTTCCGGCCCGCTGCGGTCGGGCGCGTCTCGATGACGTGTCGGTGCAGTGGGTGCGGTGTGCGCTCGATCAGGCCGGCCGACTCCAGGTTGCGCAGGATCGTCGTCATCGTCTGCGGCGTGACCAGGCATCGGCGGGCGAGCTCGGCGGCCGAGATTCCCGGCTGCTCGTCCAGGACGAACAGGGCGGCGTACTGCGGAACGGTGAGCCCGGCCGGCTTCACCGCGGCCGCCTTCGCTGCCTGCAGTTCCTGCTCGACCCGCTTGAGGTGACTCCCGAGCCGTTCGTCGAAGGACATCCGCATGGGGACCATCGTACGAACGACGTTGGTGATATATGCATTGACGACCATCAGAGCTCTGATTAGTGTCTGTGTTCGTATCCAACAGGAGAGAGGCCCTCCATGAGGTTCCGCGCCCCAATAACAGCCCTACTAACCCTGGCAACCGCCCTACCCGCAGCCACCATCACCACCGCCTTCTCCACCACAACCGCCACGGCTGCCGCCACGACCGGCACCACCACAGTCGCGTCGGCTCCTGCGGTGGGGCGCCGGGTTGTGCAGATTGACGGGCGGACGACTGATCGGTATCCGGAAGGGATCGCCTGGGATCCGACTCGGCGGGCGTTCCTGGTCGGGTCGATGGCGACCGGCCGGATCTCCGTGGTCGGCCGCGACGGCGTACCGCATCCGTTCGGCGTCGCACCCGGCGTCTCCACCTTCGGCCTGCATGTCGATGCCGTCCGCAACCGAGTGCTCGTCACGTACGCCGACATCGGCAACGGCGAGCGGTCATCGGAATCCACCACCTACAAGCAATCCGGCGTCGCCATCTATAACCTGCGCACCGGCCAACTCGAGCAGCGCGTCGACCTGAACACACCCCGCCTGAACCCGGCCGGCGGCCACCACGGCGTCAACGACCTGGCGATCGATGCCGCCGGCAACGCCTACGTCACCGACCCGGCATCCGACGCGATCTACAAGGTCACGCCGGCGGGCGCCGCAACCGTCCTGATCCGCGACGAGCGCCTGCGCAGCGACACGATCGGCGCCAACGGCATCGTCTGGCACCCGGCCGGCTACCTCCTGACGGTCCGCTACGACACCGGCACCTTGTTCCGCATCTCGCCGCGCGGTGAACTCAGTACCACTGGTCTGACCAGTGCACTGGTCGGCGGAGACGGCTTGGCTCTCACGCATGACGGTCGCCTGATCGCGATCACCAACAAGCTCGGTGCCCCCGGCGTCGAGCAGGCGACCGTGCTGAGCAGTCGCGACAACTACCGAACCGCACAGGTCCGATCGATCGAGCCATGGCCGGTCGCCGGTCCGACAACGGCCGCGGTCACGCCGTACGGCACCTATGTGCTGAGCGGGCGGATCGACGTACTGCTCGCCGGCGGCTCGTCGGACCAGTTCACCATCCGGAGGATGAGTCAGTGACTGGTCGGACCAGTTCACCATCCGGCGGATGAGAGTCGCTGACTGGTCGGACCAGTTCGCTGTTCGGCGGATGAGTCGGTGGCTGGCCGGAATCGGACAGTGTGAATCCTTGTAATTGCAGTTGAGGTGCTCTGAGAATTCTTTACATGAGCGCTGTCGAGTCGCCACCGCCGTCGCCGAGTCTCGAGGCGCGGATCCACGGCCTGCTGCCGGTGCTCAGCCCGGCGCAGGCGCGGATCGCCGCCGAGGTGCTCCGCGACCCGGCGGCGGTCGCCTCGTCGACGATCGGCCAGTTGGCGGCCCGCTGCGGTACGTCGCTGCCGAGCGTGACCCGGTTCTGCCTCGCGCTCGGTCTGTCCGGGTACGCCGAGTTGCGGCTGACATTGGCGGCCGAGAGTGGTCGGACCAGTCCGAGTTGGGAGCGGGGGACCGGCTCCGAGGTAGGTCCGGACGACTCGCTGGACGACGTACTCCGGACCCTGCTTCGCGCCGACACCCGCGCGCTCGAGGACACCGTCGCGGCGCTCGACGTCGACGCGCTCGGGCGGGCCGTCCGGGCGATCTCCGACGCGCGGCGGATCGATCTGTACGCCGTCGCGGGGTCGGCGTCCGTCGCCGAGGACCTGCGGCTGCGGCTGCACCGGATCGGGCGTAGCGCGAGCACCTGGAGCGACGTACACACCGCGCTGGCCAGTTCCGCGCTGCTCGGCACCGGGGATGTCGCGATCGGGATCTCGCACAGCGGCGAGACGATCGAGGTCCTGGAACCGATGACCCGGTCCGGCCGGCAGGGCGCGACGACTGTTGCCATCACCAACTATCCCCGGTCGCCGCTGGCCCGCGCGGCGGACATCGTTCTGGTCACCGCGGCCCGCGACGTCACCTTCCGCACCGGGGGACTGTCCGGGCGGCATGCCCAGATGATCGTCATGGACGCCATCTATCTCGGCGTCGCCCAACGCGACTATCCGCTGGCAGAACAGGCCTTCGACGCGACTGCCGACGCAGTGTCCACGCACCGGCAACGCTCCTGAACAACCCTCGCCACTCCGTTCGACCGCCTTTCGAAGGAGAGACATGCAGAGTCCGCACGAGATCCTCGGCCCCAGCCGTCGCAGCCTGCTGCTCGGCGCCACCGCCACCGCCCTCACCGCAGGAGCCGTAACTGCGGCATCCGCCGCCACAGCATCCGCCTCCACCACAGCGTCCGCTTCCGCAGGATCCGCGTCGGGTGCCGCTGCCGGTGCGGCTGCCGGTGCGACCGGCTCGGCTGCGGTCGCCGTACCGTCACCTGACACGTTGCCGTTGACGGGCGGGGCCGACTTCCCGATCGGGTTGTTCTGGCCGCCGCACCCGTATGCGAGTACGGCGGAACGGTTCGCCGAGATCAAGAACGCCGGGTTCGACTTCGTCATCTCCGGCAACTACGCCGGCGACGGCAACATCTTCCAGTACCAGCTCGGGCTCGCCCGCGACGCCGGCCTGAAGATGCTGATCTCCGACGACATCCAGATCCGCAACATGTCCCGCTGGTTCTCGATTTCTGACACCACGTCAGATTTCCTCAGCGTCACCCCGGCCGAGGCTGCCGCGCTCTACGTTCGGGCCCGCGACGCGTACGGTCCGTACTCTTCGCTGGCCGGTTTCAACTTCTACGACGAACCCGGCGCGGGCTGGTTCGCCACGCTGGCGAAGGCGTTGTCGATCTCCCGTGAGCTGGCGCCGCAACTGCTGCCGTACATCAACCTGTTCCCGTCCGACGACGCGTCGTACTACCGTGGCTTCGTCGATGTGGTGAAGCCGTCGCTGATCTCGTTCGACCGGTACCCGCTGCTCTCCGAGGGTCGCGAGGACGCGAACTACTTCCACAACTGGGCGATCGTCCGGGACGCCGCGCTGCACGGCGACATCCCGTCCTGGGTGTTCATCCAGACGCTTGCCTACAACAACCATCGCGAACCGACCGCGGCCGAGCTGCTCTGGCAGGTGAACATCAGCCTCGCGTACGGCGCGAAGGGCATCCAGTACTTCACCTACTGGACGCCCGAAGCTGCCCGGGGTGAAGGGTTCGGGCCGGCGCTGATCACCGTCGACGGGCAACGAACTTCGCGGTACGACGCGGCGAAACAGATCAACACCACCTGGCTGCACCAGGTCGGCCGCGAACTCAAGCCGCTCGTGTCCGAAACCGTGGAGCACGCCAACGAAACACCGCTGCCGAACGGAGCCGTCGGCTTCACCCCGACGAACCTGGTGTCGGGCATCACCGGCGATGCGGTCGTGGTCGGCACCTTCCGATCCCGGGACACCACGTCCGGCGATCGGTGGCTACTGGTCGCCAACCGCTCGCACAGCACGCGGGCGCGAGCAGTCGTATCGGTGAACGAACAAACGGTCGGCTCGATCGGAATCTTCCAACCGGCCCGCCAGAAATACACCCCACAACGCGTAGCCCCGATCCCCATCTCCCTGAACCCCGGCGCCGCAACCCTCCTAAAACTAACCACCAAGTAACCCACACGTCGGGGGTTGCCTCCTCAACTGGAGAGTTGCCCACGGAATCCCCACCGGGCAACCCGCCACTCCAGGAGGCAACCCGCCAACCCGCCGCCCCGCCGACCCGGCGTACGGCCGGCCCGGCGTCCATCGAGTCGTGGACATCGGCTGCCGAACACCGCCTCGATCCACGACTCGCAGTTTCGGAGACCAACCAAACGCCACGACTCGGCGTGATATCGGGCGAGCGATGGTTCCGCGCGGGGGCGACGCGCCGTGCGCGGCGGCTCTCTGGCGGGGCACGTGGTGTGCGGCCAGGTGGTGTGCGGCAGGTGGGTATGAGTTAGGTGGTTTGGCCGGTGTAGATGCCGGGGGTTCGGAAGCGGAGGGGTGGGGCTGCGTATTCCTCCAGGGCGTGGGCGGTCCAGCCGATCATGCGGGCGAGGGCGAAGAGGGCGTCGCCGGCGTCGGGACGGAAGTTGTAGGCGTGCATGACGGCGGCGATCGCGAGGTCGCTGTTGGGGAACGTCGGCGTACGTTCGGCGATCGCGTGGATCGTGCTGACGATGGGGTCGTCGCCGAGGAGTTCGAGCAGTACGTCGGCGCGCGGGTCGCGGTGCTGGTAGATGCGGTGGCCGAAGCCGGGGATCGGTTCGCCGGAACGCAACTGGTCGGACAACGCCTTCATCGGGTCGTGTTTCGCTCGGTCCAGGAACTCGTAGGCGAGTGTCGGCGCGGCGCCGTGGTACTGGCCGTCGAGTGCGCCGAGTCCGGCCGAGATGACGGCGTACAGGTTCGCGCGTGCGCTGGCCGCGACCCTGGCTGCGACGGTGGAGACGGCGAGTCCGTGGTCGGCCAGGAGGATGAGTGCGGCGTCGAGTACTTCCGGTCGCGGTTCTTCGTCCGAGAGCTTCGGCCAGAGTTTCCCGCCCAGCGTCGTACGCGTGACGATCCGTCCCGGGAGTGCCGCGACCAACGTCCCGATCAACCTCCCGGCCGCGGCAGTCACCGACGCCGTCGACAGGTCGAACCGCAATGGATCCGCGGCCCCCAACACAGCCACCGCCACCCGCAACCGATCCGTCAACCGAGCCCCTGCCGGCACCACCTCCATGGCCGCCCGAGCCAACTCCACCCCCTCCCGCTCCACCCCGAACAAACTCTCCGCTTGCGGCACCGCACCCGAATCTGTTGGGGGTCGGCCGGTCCAGAGGAGGGTGGCTACTTGTTCGAGGGTGGCGGTGGTGGCTAGGGATTGGGCGGAGTGGCCTCGGTAGTAGAGGTTGTCGTCCTGAAGGAGGGTCAGTTCGGATTCGATGCGTTCGACTACGCCGGAATGTTCTACCGAGCGGGCGGCGAGGCGTTCGACGTCGGCGGCGGGGAAGAGGCTGCCGCGGCGGCCGCGGGCTCGGACGCTGGTCAGGAGGCCCCGGCTGACGTAGGCGTAAACCGTTGCCGGCTTGACCTGCAGACGGCGCGCCACCTCGGCGGTGGTCAGGTAATTCTCGTCACCTTCGGACGGCATCCCCGCTCCTCGGACCATTCATGTTGACTGGATCAATATTGACAATCATTGATCGCCTGTCAACTCTGAAGATATGTCAACAACGATCAATGTTCCGCCCGGCCTGCGCAATGTCGTCGTCACCGAGACGACCCTCGGCGACGTCCGTGGCGACGAGGGTTTCTATCACTACCGCGAGTACTCGGCGATCGATCTCGCCAAGTCCAAGACTCTCGAAGACGTCTGGTACCTGATGTTCGAGGGCTACCTCCCGAGCGCCGCCGAGCGCGAGCGGTTCGTCGCCGAGATTGCCCCGCTGCGCGTCCTCCCGGACGAGGTCAGCGCGGTCCTCCCGGCGATCGCGACCGCCGGTACGACGTTCAACCCGCTCGCCGGCCTCCGAACCGCCCTGTCGCTCCTGGCGGCTGTCCGTGGTCTCCCGCCGCTCTGGGACGCCGACCCGGCTCGCCGTAAGGCCGACGCGATGCTGGTCTGCGCAGTGACACCGACCATCCTCGCGGCCCTCTACCGGCTGCGTGAAGGACAGCAGCCGCTGGAGCCGCGCGCCGACCTGTCGGCGGCCGAGAACTGGCTCTATCTGGTGACCGGCGCCGAACCCACTGCCG
This sequence comes from Kribbella soli, assembly GCF_004331345.1. Taxonomy (GTDB): domain Bacteria; phylum Actinomycetota; class Actinomycetes; order Propionibacteriales; family Kribbellaceae; genus Kribbella; species Kribbella soli. The sequence goes on from NZ_SJJZ01000005.1 coordinate 359,651, forward strand.
TCCACGCGACCGCGATCGAGCACTACCTGGTCTCGACCGTCGACCACGGTTTCAACGCGTCCACCTTCACCGCCCGCGTCATCGCGTCCACTGGTGCGGACGTGGTCGCGGCCGTCGCGGGTGCGATCGGTGCGTTCTCCGGTCCGCTGCACGGCGGCGCGCCGGATCGCGCTCTCGCGAGCCTCGACGAGATCGGTACGCCGGACCGCATCGACGACTGGGTCCGCGCGAAGGTGTCCGCCGGCGACCGGATCATGGGGTTCGGGCATGCGGTGTACCGCACCGAGGACCCGCGTTCGCTGATGCTGCGCGACATCGCTCGCGGGATCGGCGGCGAGCTCGTCGACTTCGCGACGACCGTCGAGCAGCGGATCGTCGACGTACTCGCCGAGCTGAAGCCGGGTCGCAACCTGTACGCCAACGTCGAGTTCTACGCTGGCGTCGTGATGGAGCTGTGCGGTATCCCGCGCGCGATGTTCACGCCGACGTTCGCCGTCAGCCGCATCATCGGCTGGTCCGCCAACATCCTCGAACAGTCCACCGACCCGAAGATCATCCGCCCGGCCGCGACGTACGTCGGCCCGCAGCCTCCCGCGCCCGTCCCTAGCTGAACTGCATGACGCCGTCGTCGAGTCGGTTGTAGCGGAGGGTGATGAGGTCGCGGGGGTAGTTCTGGCGGAGGCGCCAGGGGCCTTGGGTTCCTTGGCGGGGGAGGATCTGGGCGGCGCGGCGGATGTAGCCGGAGGAGAGGTCGACGACGGGGCGGGGTGGGGCGTCGTACTCGGAGGGGTCGACCTCGGGGAGGCAGACGCGGGTGCCGGTTGCGGTGAGGTGGTTGAGCAGCCGGCACACGTACTGCGAGGTGAGGTCGGAGCGCAACGTCCACGAGTTGTTGGTGTACCCGATGCACCAGGCGAGGTTCGGTACGCCGCTCAGCATCATGCCCTTGTAGACGAACGTGTCGTGCGGCGCCACCGCCCGCCCGTCCACCGTCACCTGGATGTTGCCGAGCGCAACCATGCGGAGGCCGGTCGCGGTGACCACGAGATCGGCCTCCAGCTCACGCCCGGACCGCAGCCGCAGTCCGGTCGGCGTGAACCGATCGATCTCGTCGGTCACCACCGAGGCCGACCCGTTACGCAATGCCTTGAACAGGTCCGCGTCCGGGACCAGACACAGTCGCTGATCCCAGGGCTTGTACCGCGGCGTGAAGTGCGGATCGACCGGGATCGACTCCGGCAGCTCTTTCGCCACAAAGCTGTTCAACAGCCAGGCAGCATGCGCCGGCCATTTCCGGAACGCGCTGTAGACCGCGGTGCTCGCGACGACGTTCTTCCCGCGGATCAACCGGTGCGCGAGCTTCTCGGGCAGTACGGCGCGGATGCGGTCGGACATCGCGTCGTGGGCCGGGCGAGAGGCGACGTAGCTCGGCGACCGCTGCAGCATCGTCACGTGTTCCGCCGTACCCGCCATCGCGGGCACCAGAGTCACCGCGGTCGCGCCGCTGCCGATCACGACCACCCGCTGGCCGGCGTAGTCCAACTGGTCCGGCCAGTGTTGCGGGTGCACGATCCGCCCCTGGAAATCATTCTTTCCGTCGAAGTCGACGACGTACCCCGAGTCGTAGTCGTAGTAGCCGCTGCACACGTAGAGGAACGAGCACGTGTACGCCGCGTCCGCCGTCTCCACGGTCCACAGTGCGTCCGCCGACGACCACGAGGCGCGGACGACGCGCTGTCCGAAGCGGATGTGCTTGTCGATCCCGTACGTCGACGCGGTCTCGTACAGGTAGTCGAGGATCGACGGCCCGTCCGCGATCGCCTTCGCCGCCTTCCACGGGTGGAACGGGAACCCGAGCGTGAACATGTCGGAGTCCGACCGCACCCCCGGGTACCGGAACAGGTCCCAGGTGCCGCCGAGCGCGTCGCGGCCCTCAAGGACGGCGTACGTGCGGTCCGGGCACCGGGTCTGGATCCGGTACGCCGCGCCGATCCCGGACAGGCCCGCGCCGACGATCAGGACGTCGAGGTGCTCCATGTACCCCACGGTAATAAAAATTCTTTCCGGGTGTTGTCGATTCCGTGTCGCGACGTTCGTCAGCAAGATGTCCAAGTAGAAGACCTCAACGAGGGAGCCCGAGATGGCGCAGTACATGTTCCTGCTGTTCGACAGCGAGGAGTGGTACGACAACCTGACGCGCGACGAGTGGCAGCAGGCGATGAAGTTGCACGGGGAGTTCGCGGCGGCGGTCGAGAAGGCCGGGGCGCGGATCCTCGGCGGGGAGGCGCTCGAGCGGTCCAATACGGCGAGCACGGTCAAGAACCGCGAGGGTGCCGAGCCGCTGGTCACGGACGGGCCGTTCATCGAGACGCGGGAGGCGCTCGGCGGGTTCTACGTGATCGAGGCGCGTGACCTCGACCAGGCGCTGGAGCTGGCCAAGCTCTGCCCGTCCGGCAACATCGAGGTCCGTCCGGTGATGCCGACGACCGAGGACGCGGCCCCGCCGGCCTGACCAGCGACGGCGCACGGACGATCGGATCGCGATCGCGATCGTGCACGGAGGATCGTCCGGATCGTGCCGTTCGACCCGGGGACGCCGGCGCTCGGTCCCGTCGGCGTACCCACGGCAGGGGGACAGGGGAGATGGTGACTGAGGCGGTAGAGGTGACCCGGGTGGTGGACCGGGCGCATCGGGAGAGCTGGTCGACGGTGCTCTCGTCCGTCGTCCGGCTCACTCGGGACCTGGATCTCGCGGAGGACTGCACGCAGGACGCGTTCGTCCAGGCGCTGCGTACCTGGCCGGACGGGATTCCGGACAATCCGGCCGGCTGGCTGACGACCGTTGCCCGGCGACTGGCGCTGGACCGGCTGCGGCGGGAGACGAACCTGCGGCGGAAACTGCCGCTTCTGGTGGAGCAGCCCGACGAGGCCGAGCAGCCGACGGACCCGCTGCGGCTGGTGTTCACGTGCTGCCACCCGGCGTTGGCGCGGGAGTCCCAAGTGGCGTTGACGTTGCGGCTGATCTGCGGGTTGACCACGCGGGAGGTGGCCGCGGTGCTGCTGATCGGCGAGGCGACGGCGGCGGCGCGGATCACCCGGGCGAAGAAGAAGATCGCGGCGGCCGGGATTCCGTATCGCATCCCGGCGGATCACGAGTTGCCGGCGCGGATGGATGTGGTGCTGACCGTCGTACATCTGGTTTACACGGCGGGGTACGTCGCCACGGGGGTGGAGCTGACGCGGGCCGATCTGACCGGGCGGGCGATCGAACTGGCGCGGATGCTGGAGCGTTTGATGCCGGACGAGCCGGAACCGCTAGCACTGCTAGGGCTGCTGTTGATGACCGAGGCGCGTGGTGACGCGCGGGTCAGCGCGGACGGTGAACTGGTGCTTCTGGCCGATCAGGACCGGTCGCGGTGGGACGGGAAGCTGCTGGCCGAGGGTGTCTCGCGGGCGACGTCGGCGTTGCAGCGCGGGCATGGGCGGTTCGCGTTGCAGGCGGCCGTAGCCGGTCTGCATGTGACGGCGCCGTCGTGGGAGAAGACGGACTGGGGGCAGGTGGTCCGGATGTACGACGCGATGATGGTGAGCTGGCCGACCCCGATCGTCGCGCTCAACCGGGTGGCCGCGCGCAGCCTGGTCCCGGGAGCTGACCTTGAGGCGGTCCTGGTCGAACTGGATGCCTTGAGCAAGGAGCCGGCTCTCGCGACGTACGCCTACCTGCCCGCGACCCGGGCGGATGTCCTCACCCGCCTCGACCGTCCCGAACAGGCGGCCGAGGCCTACAAGCAGGCGATCCACCTGACCGCCAACGAAACCGAGCGCCGCTTCCTCACCACCCGCCTCACCAACCTGAACCGCTAGCACACGAGGGGATATCCCCTGGTGTTGTGGGTTCTCCCCTCGCATACCAACGGAGAAGGCACAACGCCGACGGATATCCCCTCGTGTGCAGGGGGTCTCGTCGCGGCGCGGCGCGGGGAGGGGAGGGGAGGGGAGGGGAGGGGAGGGGGTTACTCGCGGGGGGCCCAGAGTTGGTCGGCGTCGCCGGCTTGCATGCGGCCTCGGTAGACGTCGATCTTGTGGTCGATGAGTTCGAGGCTGTCGGTGAGCTGGGCCAGTTGGGTGAGGATCTCGGCGCGGTGCGTCTCGAGGAGTTCGAGGCGGTCCTTCTCGTTGCCGCGGCCGGCTGTGACGAGTTCGGCGTACTGGCGGATGGTGCGGATCGGCATGCCGGTGGCGCGGAACCTGGTGCAGATCTTGATCCAGTCCAGGTCGATCTGACGGTAGCGGCGGCGCCCGCCGGCGGTCCGGTCGACGGTGGTGACGACGAGGCCGGCGCGCTCGTAGTACCGCAGCGTGTGGACACTGACGCCGGTGCGTTCGGCGGCTTCGGCGATGCTGATCCCGCGTTCATTGACTTCGAGCACGCTCTAAATCCTAGCGTTGCTCGTATGACCCTTCCAACGCTCGAGGACACTGGTCTGACCAGTGCCCGCCGGTACGCCGTCCTCGCGATCTGCTGCGCGAGCCTGCTGATTTCGGTGATGGACATCTCGATCGTGAACATGGCGCTGCCCGCGATCCGGGACGATCTCGGCGCCTCGACGGCCGGTCTGCAGTGGACCGTCGACGCCTACACCCTGGTGCTTGCGAGCTTCCTGCTGCTGGCCGGCTCGACCGCCGACCGGTACGGCCGCAAGCGCATGTTCCGCCTCGGCCTGACCGTCTTCGGCCTCGGCTCGCTCCTCTGCAGCCTCGCGCCCAGCATCGAGACGCTGATCGCCGCCCGCGCCGTCCAGGCCGTCGGCGGCACGCTGCTCAACCCGGTCGCGATGGCGATCGTGGTGACCGTGTTCCCGGAGCGCGCCGAGCGGGCCCGCGCGATCGGGATCTTCGGCGCGACCGCCGGCCTCTCGCTCGTCCTCGGCCCGATCCTCGGCGGCGCGCTCGTGGACGGTCTCGGCTGGCGGTCGATCTTCTGGGTGAACCTGCCGATCGTCGTCCTCGCGGTGATCTTCACCAGCCTGTACGTGCCCGAGTCCCGCGCCGCGCACGGCCGCCGCTTCGACCCGATCGGCCAGCTCCTGGTCGTCGTGCTCCTCGGCAGCGTGGTGTCCGCGATCATCGAGAAGAACGCGTGGCGTACGCCGCTGATCGTCGCGGCCGCCGTCGCCGCGGTCTTCCTGATCGCGTACGAACGCCGCCGCGCGGAGCCGTTGCTCGAGCTCCGGTTGTTCCGCAGCGTCCCGTTCAGCTCGGCGGTGGTGATCGCGATGTTCGCCTACACCGGGTTCGGCGCGTTCCTGTTCGTCACAACGCTCTACCTGCAGAGCGTTCGCCACCTGTCGGCCCTGGACGCGGGTCTTTGTCTGCTGCCCGTCGGACTCCTCATCTGCGTCCTCTCACCGCTGACGGGCCGGGTCGTCGGATCGCGCGGCCCACGCCTGCCACTTGTCGTCGCCGGTACGGCGCTGACGCTCGGAGCGCTCGCATCCCTCACGATCCAAGCGTCCACACCGCTGATCAACGTGCTCGCGATCCTTCTGTTCTTCGGCGTCTTCCTCGGGACCATCAACCCGCCGATCGCGAACTCAGCGGTGTCCGGGATGCCGGCGGCGATGGCCGGTCTGGCCGGTTCGCTCGCCTCGGTCGGCCGGCAGACCGGTACGTCGCTCGGTGTCGCGATCGCCGGATCGATCGTCGGCGCCACCGCGACGACCGATCCGCGTCGGTTCGTCCGCGCCGAGCACATCGTCTGGTGGCCGACGATCGCGATGGGTCTCGTCGTACTGGCGCTGGCTCTGATCAGCACGAGCCGCCGTGCGCGTCTTACGGTGCAGGAGCTGTAGGGGGCAGACCGAAGTGCGTGACGAGACTCGGGTCGCTGAACACATGGATGTGGGTCAGTCCGGTCGGCGTGGGCGTGAGTACGGCGACGCCGTACGGCTCGCCCTTGAAGTAGGCGCCCACTGCGGGCTGGCCGTTCGCGATGATCGGGATCATCCGCCAGTCGCCCGGTGCACCGACCGCGGAGGCGAGGAGCTGCAGGCACATCACGCGACCGTTGAACCAGGCCGTCGTACCGACCATCTCGATCGCGGCGTCCGCGCGGAGAGCGCGTTCTAGGGCTGCGGTGTCGGCGTTCTCGAAGCCGGCGATGTAGTCGTCTAGCAGTGCTAGCGATTCGGGGTCAGTGGGCGCTGAGACGTCACCCTGTGACGGCGCCTTCTCGTCCAGGCGGGCTCGGGCGCGTTGCAGCGTGCTCTTCACGGCCGCGACCGACGTGTCCAGCATCGTGGCGACCTCTGCGGCCGGGAACGCGAGCACCTCTCGCAGGATCAGTACGGCGCGTTGCTTCGGCGGCAGGTACTGCAGGGCGGCGATCAACGCCAGCCGCAGGCTCTCCCGGACGGTGACGATCGACGCGGGATCGGAGACGACCAGAGTCTCGGCGATCGGCTCGACGAACCGCACCGCCGGATCGTCCGGCGGCACGCCGGGACTGAGGTCGGTGGCAGGTGCTCCCAGACCGGAGGGCAGAGCCCGGCGTCCACGCTGCTCGAGCGCAGTGAGGCTGACATTGGTCGCGATCCGGTACAGCCAGACCCGCACGGACGAGCGGCCCTCGAAGGACGACCACGACCGCCACGCCCGTAGGTAGGTTTCCTGCACCACGTCCTCGGCCTCGTGCACGGACGCGAGCATCCGGTAGCAGTGCGCCAGCAACTCTCTGCGGAAGGGCTCGGTCCGGTCGGCGAACTCGGCCTCATCCTCCATCACAGCTCCCTGAGTCATGGCGTCTCCAACTGCAGTACCCGCTGAGCAAAGCGTCCCATCCGCTGGATCGCATCGTCCGCCTCCGGCGCGCGCCCAGCCGCCATCTGGAACGTGTGCTGCATCTCCGGAAACACGTCCAGCTGCACCTCGACCCCGGCCTTCGCCGCGACAATTGCGAGTTGTTGCGCGTCGTCCAGCAGTACTTCGTCCCCGCCGACCTGGATGTAGATCGGTCCGAGTCCGGTCAGGTCGCCGTACAGCGGGTTCACGAACGGGTCGCGCGGCGAGCCGTCCGGTCCGAGGAAGATCCAGGCGAGTCCACGGACCAGATCCCGGTGGAAGAACGCGTCGCGGTCCTGGTTCTCGTTGTACGACGTACCCGTCGCCTCGAGGTCCACCCACGGCGAGAACGGCATCGCGCCGGCGGGCAGCGGCAGGCCGACCGAGCGGGCGCGTAGTTGCGTGGTGATCGCCAGCCCGCCGCCGGCCGAGTCGCCGGTGAACAGGATGTGCTCGGGCGCGATGCCCTGGTCGAGCAGCCAGCGGTACGTGTCGACCGCGTCGTCGACCTGGGCCGGATGCGTGTGATCGGGCGCCAGCGGGTAGTCGAAGACCAGCGCCCGCGCTCCGACCGTGCGGGCGAGGTGCGCGAACAGCTTCCGGTGCGAGTACTGCGATCCGCCGATGAAACCGCCGCCGTGCAGACACAGCAGCACCCGATCCGCGGCGGCGCCGTGCGGCACGATCCACGTCGCCCGGCGTCCCGGCACCGCCAGGTAGTCCACGTCCGCCGGCTCGGTCGTCAGCCCGGCCCAGCGGTGATCGGCCAGCTCCTGATCGCCGTCCTGGATGTTCTCCTCGGCAGCCTTCCGGTTCGCGGCCCAGTGCCGCCGGACCGCTTCCGACTCCTTGCTCGCCATCGTCATCCCTTTCGTTGCAGGTATGTCACCGGTACTGACTGGAGACACCGCGAAAAGGAATCGGTGTGCTTGACTGGACTATGAGCACGCCGCTGTCAGGCTCAGAAGAGCGCACGTGGGCGATGGTCGCGCACATCGGTGTGCTGATCGCGGCCTGGCTGGCGATGGGGTTCCTGTGCCCCCTGATCGTCTGGCTGGTCTTCCGGGACCGCTCGGACTTCGTACGGCGGCATGCGGTGGAGTCGCTGAACTTCCAGATCTCGCTGCTGATCTACTCGGCGCTCTCGGCCGTGCTGATCTTCATCACGTTCGGTCTCGGGGTGCTGATCGTCGTACCGCTCGTCGTGATCGGTGCGATCGCGGCGCTCGTGGTGATCATTCTGGCGACCGTCGCGGCGTCCAGTGGGAACGACTACAGGTATCCGTTGACGATCCGCTTCATCCGCTAGACAGGCCTAGCTGGACACGGCCTATAGGGTCGGCCCGGTGGAACTCATCGGGCAGGGGATGGAAGGGGCCGTCTACGATCTCGGCGACGGGACCGTGCGGAAGGTCTGGTTCGATCGCCGGCCGGAGGACGTGCGGCCGTTGCAGGCGTTCCTCGACGAGCTGCCGGAGCTGCCGTTCCGGACGCCGCGGATCCGGGAGATCACGGCGGGGGAGGACGGGCTGGCGGTCAGCGTCGAGGACAAGCTGACCGGCGCGCCGCTGCACGAGGCCGGGCTGCCGGAAGAGGTTGCGCTGGACGCGTTCGTCGCCGTGGTGGAGGCGTTGCGCGAGGTGCGGCCCGGGCAGGCGAGCAACGACATGCCGGTGCTCGGGCAGCAGTTCTGGGGGCAGTCGTGGGGCGATCGCCTGGCGGGTTTGGTACGCCGTCGCGCGGAAGCCTCGAACGTCCACCTGGAGCGCGACGTCGCCGGTTTCCCCGAACTGCTGGAGGAAGTGCTGGACGGCCTGACCCAGCTCGGGGACGCGTCGAGCGTTGTGCACGGCGACATCTGTCCGCCGAATCTGCTGATGGACGGGCAGCGGGTGGCGGCCGTGCTGGACTGGGGGTTCCTGTCGACCGCGGGGGACAGCACGTTCGAGGCGTCCCTGGCGGCGGGTTTCTTCGACATGTATTCGCCCGATGCGCGCCGACTCGACGACCTGCTCACGGCCCGGTTCGAGGAACTCGGGCACGATCGGGAGCGGATGCACCTCTACCGGAGGGCGTACGCGATCGTCACCGCGACGGTCTACGACGAGAACGCCGGTGACGGACACTACGCCTGGTGCGTCAACCAGCTCACGAGGTGATGGGCGAGCCGTCCCGGAGGTTGTGCAGCTGGTCCGGAGCGTCCAGGAGCATCGGGAGCCGGCGCGCATTGAGCGGCGAAACCAGCCCGGCCAGCTTGTCCGGCGGATGCCACGAGATGCCCTTGATCTCGAACCCGTCCGGCTGCAACCGGTCGATCAGCGACGGGTCGTGCACACCACCGTCGTACAGGATCTCGACGGCGTCGCCCCAGCCCTCCCAGCGCGGCAGCCAGTCGATCGCGAGTACGCCGAGCAGCGGGAGCGCCGTACCGAGCTCCTCCTCCATCTCGCGGGACGCACCGGTCGCCGGGTCCTCGTCCGGCTCGACCACCCCGCCGGGCAGCTCCAGGTCCTTCTTGTAGCTGACCTGGCACAGCAGCACCCGTCCACCGGTGTCGCGGACGACGACGTGCGCGATCACGCGCTTCTTCGGCAGCGTCGAGTCCATCAACGCGGTCCAGCCCGTCACGGTGTCCGGACGCGGATCGTCGACGCGCATCCCGTACACGGCGACATCGCGGCGCTCGCCCTCCACCAGAGCTGCTCCGCGTAGTACGCCCTCCCGCCGGAAGCCGGAGCGGACCGCGACCCGTGCGGAGGAGTGCAGCTCGGGATCCACCTCGACCTGCAGCCGCTCCAGACCGAGCTCACCGAACGCGTACTCGGCCACGAGCCGCAGAGCCTGCTGCGCCGCCCCAGGACCGCCCTCCAACGCCCACGTGACCAGGCCGACGCCCGGCGTCGTCTGGCGTACCTCGACCTTGCCGAGAGGTTCGCCGTGCTCGACGTCGAAGGTCACCACCTGCCCGTTCGGCTGCGAAGGGTGCAGCGTCAGGTCACCATCTGACAGGGGATGTAAGGCGGTCACGCCGTGAACGCTACCCGGTGAAGCGCAGGTACACCGTCGCCAGGGGTGGCACGGACAGCTCGGCACTGGACTTCATGCCGTGCCACTCGGGGCCGTCGGCCTCGACAGCGCCGAAGTTGCCCACGCCGGATCCGCCGTACGAGTTGGCGTCGGTGTTGACGACCTCCTCCCAGCGACCGGCGTACGGCAGGCCGAGCTGGTAGCCGTGGTGCGGGAGCGCGGAGAAGTTCGCGATACACGCCACGGTCGGCTCGCCCTCCTCGCCGTACCGGACGAACGAGAACACGTTGTTCCCGGCGTCGTTGGCGTCGATCCAGCTGAACTTCTCCGCGTCGTGATCGGTCCGCCAGAACGCCGGGTTGTCCTTGTAGACCCGGTTCAGGTCGCGGATCAGGTCCTGCAGACCCTTGTGGTCGCTGTGCTCCAGCAGCCACCAGTCCAGCTCACCCTTCTCCGACCACTCCGACTCCTGGCCGAACTCGCAGCCCATGAACAGCAGCTGCTTGCCCGGGTGCGCCCACATCATCGCCAGGTACGCGCGGAGGTTCGCCAACTGCTGCCAGCGGTCGCCGGGCATCTTCCGCAGCAGCGACCCCTTGCCGTGCACGACCTCGTCGTGGGACAGCGGGAGGACGAAGTTCTCGGAGTACGCGTACATCATCGAGAACGTCAGCTCGTGGTGGTGGTACTGCCGGTGCACCGGCTCGTGCTCCAGGTAGCGGAGCGAGTCGTTCATCCAGCCCATGTTCCACTTGAAGCCGAACCCGAGGCCGCCGAGGTGCGTCGCCCGGGTGACACCCGGCCAGGACGTCGACTCCTCCGCGACCGTGATCACGCCCGGGACCCGCTTGTAGAGCGTCGCGTTCATCTCCTGCAGGAACGACACGGCCTCCAGGTTCTCGCGGCCGCCGAACTGGTTCGGCACCCACTGACCCTCTTGCCGCGAGTAGTCCAGGTAGAGCATCGAGGCGACCGCGTCCACCCGCAGGCCGTCGATGTGGAACTCCTCGGCCCAGTACAGCGCGTTCGCGACCAGGAAGTTGCGCACCTGCGGGCGGCCGAAGTCGAACACCAGCGTTCCCCAGTCGGGCTGCTCGCCGCGGCGCGGGTCCGGGTGCTCGTAGAGCGGCGTACCGTCGAACCGGGCCAGCGCCCAGGCGTCCTTCGGGAAGTGCGCCGGCACCCAGTCGACGAGTACGCCGATGCCGGCCTGGTGCAGCCTGTCGACCAGGAACCGGAAGTCGTCCGGGTCGCCGAACCGCGACGTCGGCGCGAAGTACGACGTGACCTGGTAGCCCCACGAGCCGCCGAACGGGTGCTCCATCACCGGCATCAGCTCGACATGCGTGAAGCCCATGTCGTTGACATAGGCAACGAGCTCGTCGGCCAGCTCGCGGTACGACTTGCCCTTGCGCCACGAGCCGAGATGCACCTCGTACACGCTCATCGGCTCGGCGTACGCCTGCGCGCCGGCGCGCTTGGTCAGCCAGTCGGAGTCGCTCCACTCGTACGTCGACTCGTGCACGACGGACGCGTTCGCCGGGGGAGTCTCGGCCAGGTTCGCCATCGGGTCGGCCTTCTGCCGCCAGACGCCGTCCCGGCCGCAGATGTCGAACTTGTACCGCGTGCCCGGACCGACGCCGGGCACGAACAGCTCCCACACGCCGGAGCCGCCGAGCGAGCGCATCGGATGCGCGCGGCCGTCCCAGAAGTTGAAGTCCGCGGTCAGCCGGATGCCCTGCGCGTTCGGGGCCCAGACCGCGAACGACGTACCGGTCACGGCGCCGCCCGGGCCCTCGTACCGGCGGACGTGGGCGCCGAGCACGGTCCACAGTTGCTCGTGGCGGCCCTCGCCGATCAGGTGCAGGTCGACCTCGCCGAGCGACGGGAGGTACCGGTACGGGTCGTCGACCTCGCTCGCGGGACCGTCGGTGTAGGTGACCTCGAGGCGGTAGTCCGGGACCTTGTCGATATCGAGTACGCCGACCCAGATCCCGTCGTACTCGTGCCGGAGCGCGAGCCGCTGGTCGTCGTACAGCACCGTCACGCTGTTCGCGTACGGGCGCAGCGCGCGGACGGTGACGCCGTGCTCGCCGACATGCGGGCCGAGCACCTGATGAGGATCGTGGAAGGTGCCGGCAACCAGTCGTTCGAGATCGGTCCGAGCGACCGGAACCGCTGTCACCACAGGCTCGTCGGCCGCCACCACTGGCTCCTCAAAAGCTTCACGCTCTCCCATGAACCCCATCCTGCCCGATCCCGACCCGCTACACCGCACCCCCGTACCCGCCGAGTCCTGAAGTACACAAACTCAACCGGGCAAAGCGTCGAAGCGGGTGGTGTAGCGGGGCACCTGGCCGAGATTTGCGGGTACTAATGTTCGGCCAACTGCGCGGCAGCCGACAGTGGGATCATGAGCCAGCTCGGGCGGTTGCGGGCTTCGTAGAGGGTTTCGTAGATGACCTTGTCCGCGAGGAACGCGTTCAGCAGCACGCTCTGCTCGCGTGGATCGCTGCCCGCCGCCTCGGCGTACCCGTCGCAGAAGGCCTGCTGGTTGCGGGTCACCCACTCCGCCGCGCGGTACGCGATCTGCTGGTCGCCCTGGTGATCGGCCAGCAGCGACCGGGCCGCGTAGTCGAACGAGCGCAGCATCCCGGCGATGTCCTTCACCTCGGTGTCCAGCGCCCGCCGCTCGACCAGTGATTTGGCCGGCTCGCCCTCGAAGTCGATCAGCTTCCAGCCGTCGATGGTCCGCAGCACCTGACCGAGATGGAAGTCGCCGTGGATCCGCTGCACCGTTACGGGCTGGTCGTACGCCGCCAGCGCGTCGAACGCCCGCGCCAGTCCGTCGGCGTACCGCGCGAGCTCCGGGATCGCAGCAGCGGCCTTGTCGAGCCGGCGACGCATCGCGTTCGCGTGCTCGACCAGCTTGGCCGGCTCCCAGATGTCGGTGCCGAGCGCCTTCGCCAGCTCGGAGTGCACCTGCGCCGTGCTCGCGCCGAGCCGGTGCGACTCGGCGGCGAAGTCACCGCCGACCTCCTCGGCGTGCAGGTCGGCCTCGGCGTACAGGTCCCGCACCGACGAGGTCGCGAACGTCCAGCCGTCGGTCGCGTTCTTCTGGAACGCCGTCATCATCGCCAGCTCGCCGCTGTCGGTGCCGCCGCCCGCGCGCGGCCACCGACCACGCGCGGACCCCAGCACCTCCGGGACCAGTTCGGACCCGGCCTCGGTGAGCGCCGACTCGATCTCGACCCCGGGGTTGCTCCCGGGCTCGAGCCGGCGGAACACCTTCAACAGTGCGACGTCGCTGAACACCAGCGACGTATTGCTCTGCTCGACCGTGAGGACCAGCGACTGCGCGTCCTCCGGTACCTCGATCGAGCCTTCCGGAGCCTGGACGGGATGGAACTCCAGCCCGTCCAGATTCCGTCCGTGCGTGAGCCCGTCCAGCCAGTACGGCGTCGCTTCCTTGTCGTGCAGAGCGTCGTACACCCAGACCTCGGTGTCGCCGAGGTCCGGTTCGGTCCACTCACCGACCAGCGCGTGGCCGAGGTTCTCGACCGGTGCGCGGTGGTAGCTGAGCGGTAGCTGGTACACCCGGATCGGGGATTCCGCCCCGGGTGGCCCCGCACAGTAGACGAACCCGATCCGGACCGCCGGCCAGGCGTCCGCGTCGGACAGCCACGTCGAGGTGGCCACCGCTTCGACGTGAACGTCGTGTCCCTTCTCGCCGAACCACCTCTGGCTCGCGCAGAAGGACTGGACCTGGTCCAGATGGGAAGTCACTTAAATGCTCTCCTCGTGGTCTTCCGGCCTCGCCACCGGCAGCCGGAACCAGTAGAAACCGTGCGCGCCGAGGGTCAGAAGGTAGGGCAACTCACCGATGGTGGGGAAGTGCACGCCGCCGAGCAGTTCGATCGGCTCCACGCCCTGCCACTGCCGCAGGTCCAGCTCGATCGGCTGCGGGAACCTCGACAGGTTGTTCACGCACAGCACCATGTCGTCGCCGAACTCCCGGACGTACGACAGCACGCTCGGGTTGGAGCCGCCCAGGTCGGTGAAGGTGCCCATACCGAACGACGGATGCTGCTTACGGGTCTGGATCATCCGCCGGGTCCAGTGCAGCAGCGACGAGGCGTTCTCCATCTCGGCCTCGACGTTCACCGCCTGGAAACCGTAGACCGGGTCCATGATCACCGGCAGGCTGAGCTTGCCCGGTGTCGCGGTCGAGAACGAGGCGTTGCGGTCCGGGGACCACTGCATCGGGGTCCGGACGCCGTCCCGGTCGCCCAGCCAGATGTTGTCGCCCATACCGATCTCGTCGCCGTAGTACAGGATCGGGGAGCCGGGCAGGCTGAGCAGCAGCGCCGTGAACAACTCCATCTTGTTGGTGTCGTTGTCCAGCAGCGGAGCGAGCCGGCGGCGGATGCCGATGTTGGCCTTCATCCGCGGGTCCTGCGCGTACTCGCCCCACATGTAGTCGCGCTCTTCGTCGCTGACCATCTCGAGGGTGAGCTCGTCGTGGTTGCGCAGGAATATGCCCCACTGGCAGGTGCCCGGGATCTCCGGCGTCTGGGCCAGGATCTCGGAGATCGGGAACCGCGACTCCCGCCGGACGCCCATGAAGATCCGCGGCATCACCGGGAAGTGGAACGCCATCTGGCACTCGTCGCCGCCGGAGTCCCGGTCGCCGAAGTACTCGACCACGTCGGCCGGCCACTGGTTCGCCTCGCAGAGCAGGACGCGGTCCTCGTAGTTCGCGTCCACCTCCTTGCGGACCCGCTTCAGGAACTCGTGGGTACGCGGGAGGTTCTCGCAGTTCGTGCCGTCGACCTCGAACAGGTACGGCACGGCGTCCAGCCGGAAACCGTCGACGCCCAGGTCCAGCCAGAACTTCAGCGCCTCGATCATCGCGTCGCCGACGGCCGGGTTCTCGAAGTTCAGGTCCGGCTGGTTCGAGTAGAACCGGTGCCAGAAGTACTGGCCGCGCACCGGGTCCCAGGTCCAGTTCGAGGACTCGGTGTCGACGAAGATGATGCGCGCGTCGGCGTACTTCTCGTCGGTGTCGGACCACACGTAGAAGTCGCCGTACGGACCCTCGGGGTCCTCCCGCGACGCCTGGAACCAGGGGTGCTGGTCCGAGGTGTGGTTCATCACGAAGTCGACGATCACCCGGATGCCGCGGGCGTGCGCCTGCTGCAGGAACTCCGCGAAGTCGGCGACCGTGCCGATCTCCGGCATCACCTCGGTGTAGTGCGAGATGTCGTAGCCGCCGTCGCGCAGCGGCGACGGGTAGAAGGGAGGTAACCAGAGGCAGTCGACGCCGAGCCACTCGAGATAGTCGAGTTTCTCGGTCAGGCCTTGCAGGTCGCCGATGCCGTCGGCGTTCGAGTCCTTGAAGGACCGCACGAGGACCTCGTAGAAGACGGCCCGCTTGAACCACAGCGGGTCACTCTTCGTCAGTCCGTGGTGCTGCTCCGGCAGCATGTCGGTCACGCTCACCTCCATCAGGTGTCTCCAAACCTAGGATCCCGTACCCCGTTCGGGCGCACCTAAAAGGGGAGGGCAGTGCGAAAAGCCCGGACAACTCCCGGGGGTACAGCGGTGATGTGGTGACGCCGTCGGCCGGACGGGTCCGCAAGGCGTTCCGCACAGTCTGGCGGCCCTTTGCCAGTACAAGCAAATAGGCTCGCTCGCACTCAGCGGCGACGGCCCTCGTTCTGCCGTTCGGACGAGGGCGGCTTGCCCCGCCCACCCCGCCCGCGCCAGGCCCGCGGCCGCCGGCGAACGGCGCCACGCGCGTCCGCCACGCCTTCACGCGGGTCGGTGGTCTGCTCGTCCGGAGTGATGATCCGGTCCGGCTCGAGGGGTTCCGACGACTCCGATTCCATCGGCCTCTCCCAGTGCTCAGAGATGGCCCGGCCGACCCCGGGGGCCGGCCGGACAGGTTATCTGCGTCTCGATATCTGCTTATCTGCCGTCTAGGCCGGAGGCGCCGCGGGCCGCGCTCTTGCCGGCCTGCTGATTCGGCGTGGCGGCCGGCTGGTTCTGCGTGCCGGACCCGCCTACCTGGGCGCTGCCAGGACGCGCGACGCCGTCGTTCGCGAGCCGCTTCACCTGATCGGCGTCCGGCACGGCCCTCGGCTTGGACTTCTTGAGGCCGGCCTGCTTCATGATGCTGCTCCAGGTACCGGTCTTGATTTCTTTGTGCTTCGGCACGGTGACCGTCTTGCCGCTGGAGTTCTTGTACGTGATGTGGCTGCCGTTCTGCCTGGACGGCGTGTAGCCGGCGTCCTTGAGGTCCTTGTCCGCGTCGCGGAACTTCTTCGGCATTACGGAACCTCGACCGTCACGACGAGCTGCTCGGGAACACCGACCTCTTCGGCCAGCAACTGGAGCGCCGACTTGAGATCTTCGATGGCCTCCTCGCGGGTCTCACCCTCACCGTTGGCGAACGCGTCCGGCGTCAGCGCCGCCGACGCGGTCCAGCCGCCGTCTTCAGTGTCCTCGGCGATAACGAAAGGAACTGTGATGTCACGCTGCACTACGCCTCCTGGTTACTCAGTGTTGTCGAGATCGTAGAACCGGGGCGGGGTCAGTTCTCCGGGACGTCCACGTCCACGACGAGTTGTTCGGGGGCGCCGGAATCGGCCACCACGCGGGCGATCTGGACGCGGAGGTCGTCGAGGGACGCCTCGCGGGTCTCGCCCTCGCCGGAGACGAAGATGTCCGGGGTGAGCGCCGCCTCGGCGATCCAGGTGCCGTCCTCGTCCTGGCCGACGATGAAGGGAAGGTGGAGCTGGCGTCGCACGGTCTCTCCCGGGGTCAGTCGCGCGGGTCCGCGGCCTTGCGCGGACGACGGGTGTACTTGGTGAAGCCGGCTCGCTCGGCGTCGGCCTCGGTGCGGAACCAGACCTCCGGCTTGGTGCGGCCGTAGTACGGCGAATCGGGCGTGTGGAACAGCATCGACTGCGCGTTCCCCTTGATCGTGAACCCGTCCGGCGGCCCCTGATGCGGCACCGCGTCGGCCGACCCCTCGCCGTACCGTCCTGCCCGTACGTCGGCGGGCGCTTCCGGAGCCGTGTCAGCGGTCGGCTGGATGTGGTCGAACAGCGTCGCCTCCCCATCCATCAACTGCGAGAACACCGGCCGCCCAACCTCCCCACCCGAATCCGCGGGAGCTTCCGGAGCGGGTGCCACGGGTGGTGGAGGAGCCGCGGATGCCGCGGGTGGTGGGGTAGGCGCCGGAGCGGGGTCGGGCTCGGCTGGTGCGGGTGCTGGGGGAGCGGGGGAGGCCGTGGGTTTGGGCGCGGTGGTGGTGCCGGCAACGGGCTCGGGTGGGGTCGGCTGTGGGGCGGGGGTGGGGAGTGCGGGGGGGGGGCGGCGGCGGTCCAGGAGGCGCCAGGTGATGGCTGCGCCGACCAAGAACGCGAGGAGGGAGCCCAGCCAGTTGTCGCGTAGCAGCCAGCTCATCAGCGCGCCCCTCCGGCCGAGTGGCGGACGAGTCTGTGCACCAGCCAGGCGGCCGCGCTGCCCAGCACGAACGCGACCAGCAGCAGAATCCAGGTCTCGGCGATCAGCCAGCTCATTTCAATTCCCCTGCACTACTCGGATCTCGGCGCGGCGGTTCGCGACCCGCCCGGCGCCGGTGGCGTTGGATGCGATCGGGAACGCCTCGCCGTACCCGTGCGCGAGGATGCGGTCCGCGCCGACCCCGAGCCGCACCAGTTCGGCCTTCAGCGCGGCGGCCCGGCGCTCGGACAGCGGCAGGCTGGTCGCGGGCGAGCCGAGGTCGTCGGTGTGACCGGCCACCTCGACGCGCACCGTCGTACACGACTTGAGGACGGCGGCGGCCTTCAGCACGGCCGGCTTCGACGCGTCGTTCACGATCGACGTACCGGACAGGAAGTTGATCGGGTACTGCCGGCTGAACTGGGCCAGCCGGCTCGGGAAGGTACGGCACGGCTCGCTGACCGCGCTCTTCGGCGGCGCCGGGAGCGTCAGTTCGTCCGCGATCACCGCGCCCGGAACGGCTGTCGCGGCGGCCCGGCCGATCGTCGCCTTGGTCGCCTGGTCCGGTACCTGACCGGACAGCGTCACGGTCTCCCCGTCGTACCGCACCGAGGCGTCACCACCGCCGATCGCCAGTGCCCGCAACAGCGCGGACACCGTCGACGCCTCGGCGAGCCCGTTCGCGGCGTCGATCGTCGTGCGGTCGTCGTACTCACGGCCCTCGCCGAGCACCTGCTCGACCTCAGCCGCGATCGCGTCCTTGACCGCCTGGCTCCGCACCGGCGCCTGGACCCGGATCGACCGGTCCGTCCGCCCGACCTCGAACGCCGGTACGTCGGACTGCGCCGGCGTACTGCTGCTGGTCGGAGCAGGTGTCGGCGTTGCGCCGGCCGCCTGCCCGTTCACGAGCTCGACGGACCGTACGCCGTCGACGCCGGAGACAATGTCCCGGACCACCGCCGGGTCCACTCCGGACGGCACGCTGACGCGCGCGTTCCGGCCGTCGAAGTCGACGCTGCCGGTCTCGATACCGCGGGCCTTCAGTGCGGCTGTCGTGCGTTCGCGGAGGTCGTCTTCGGTAGTGCCGGCCCTGGCGGGAATCAGCACAGCCGTCAGCAGTACAGGGACTGCGAGGGCCGCGAGCAACCAGATGACGAGCGGCCGTCGAACGAGACCGGGCACTGTTCCTCCGTGGATGCGGTCAGAGTGACCGTGCGGCAGGAGACTACTCCGCCTGGCGGGCCGATCGCACACCTGTCCGGGGAGCGTCGCGAGGTTTTGCCAAGGTTTGCCTGTCCTGTCTCGGACAGGACGCATATGTGCCAGCCCGCTGCGCCCCGAATCACTTGACTTAGTTCGCGCCGTAAACCGTACTTAGGTCCTGCCGGTTCGACTGGGAGGGGCGAGCTTGTGATGCCGATCGAGAGGCCGTCCGATTCGTCATTGATCATCGGCGTGGCCGCGTCCACGGCCGAACGAGTACACCTGGCCCGCCTGCTGGGCGGCGCCGACGCGCTGCTGCTGGTCTCGAACGCCGACCAGGCGCGCGCCTTCCTGGAGCTCACGGGAGTCACGGTCGCGCCGAGCGCGGCAATCAGTGCAGCAGGCGGCGTACCGGCTGTGCCGACTGGGCTGCCTGTGCCGGCTGGGCCGACCGTCGCGGCGGCCGTGGAGCGCCGGATGCAGGCGGTGCGTGAACCCGAGCCGGTCGCCGAGCTACGCCTGGACGTCGACCGCCGGGTGGTCCGGTGGAAGGACCGCGAGATGCCGCTGACCCGGCTGGAGCACGACTTCCTGCACTGCCTGGTCGCCGAACCCGGCCGGGTGTGGACGTACCAGCGCCTGCACCACGCGGTCTGGGGCAACGAGCACCTCGGCCACGGTTCGCACATCCACTCGGTCGTCAAACGCCTCCGCCAAAAACTCACCAACCTCGGCGCCACGGTAACCATCCACGCCGTCCGCGGCGTCGGCTTCCACCTCCTCCCCACCACCTAGCCGGCGTGCGGTGGGGAATCCAGCAGGTCAATCCAGGTTCGCTGCATTCCCCAACCCGATCGGGCACTCGGGGCCGCACGCGGTGGGGAGGCCTGGCCAGCTCCGCGCGCGGAGGACCGTGGCGACCTGGACCGCGGCACCGCAGGGATCACTCACGATCTGGACGAGGAGGCCGTGCCCGGGGAGTTGCTGCATCCGGGCCAACTCGGCGAGCAGACGTTGTGGCGTCGTACGGCGCTGACGGCACGCGTCGAGTACGAGCGCCGCCGCATCGTCCGGGCGGGCCCGTCGACTCGCGACGGTCAGGACAGCGACTTCGAGCCGGACCATCGGCGGCTCCCGCGATTCGAGCACGCGATGAGCGAAGTCGCGAGTCCGGGTGATGGCTACGCCGGCTTCAGCGCGCAACCTACGCCGGTGCGGTATCTCCAGCCGGATCACATCACTCTCACCTCGATAGATGCCGTACTGCCGAAGCGCTGTCTCATCGGCGAGTGCTGCCTCCGGCCCGTATGCCAGCCATGCAGCCCACAGCCGCGTCTCCCAGGGCACCGGACCGGAGAAATGCACGTATGCCCCGCGGTAGAGCCGCTGAATACGTCCCGCCCGGCACCTGGCCGCGAGTGACCGGTCCGACATCCCCGCCGCGTTCGCCTGTGCCCGGCTGAACGCTCCTAGCTGCCGTCGCAAAACCTCTTCGAATTCCCGTTCCACCTCAAGAACATGCACCGATCCCCACGCCCAAACGCCCCCAACCTCGCTCCTGTGCATAAATCCAGGGGGTGGGGAGTGCTACCTATCATCCCGGGTGCGGTGGATTCCGCACTCCTTCCGCAAACAGGGCTCGGCCCCCGGACCACAGGGGTCCGGGGGCCGAGTTTCTACTAGGTGCTTACTTGATCGACTTCAGGGCGAAGTCTTCGGTGACGGGGGTGCCGGCGACCAGCTTGGTGGTGCGGGTCTGGGGCTTGTAGCCGTCCTTCGCGGCGATCAGGGTGAGCGGGTTGTTGCGACGGTCGAGCCAGTAGGCGTACTTACCGTCCTTGTCGGTGATGAAGGTGTAGGACTGGGCCCACGAGTCCACCTGCACGATCGCGCCCGGGAGGGCAGCGGAGGCGCCGGACGAGCTGACGCCCGTGACGGTGCCCTGCAGCTTGCTCCAGGTGGTGGGCGGGGTGACGTTCATCGTCACGCCGACCGGAGCGACCGTGTAGGGGGTGTTCTCGCCGATCGTCACGGCACCGCTGTAGGTACCGGGCTGGTCGACGCTCGCGGAGAGCGTGACCTTGACGGTCGTCGACTGTCCCGGGGCCAGGGTGGCCTCGGTCTGGTCGATGGACAGCCAGCTCACGTCCGCCGACGACTCGGAGCAGTCCTCGAGACCCGGCAGGGCCTCACTGTCCACGGTCGCGTTGAAGCTGCCGGACGAACCACCGATCTTGTAGAAGCCACACGCCGCACCACCGCGGTACCGCGGCAGGTTGGCGTTCGGCAGTGCGGTCCAGCTCTCGGACGACGGGTCGTACGAGAACCCAGCGTTGGTGACCGCACCGGCCTGGACACCGCCGACGATCAGCAGCTTCCCGCCCGCGACGGCGTACGACGCCGCCCAGTGGTCAGCCGGAGCGTCCGCGATCGCGGTCCAGGAGTCGGCTCCCGGGTCGTAGACGTACGCCGCCTTGAGCGAGTTCGTGCCGTCGTTACCACCGGCGCAGTACAACTTGCCGTCGATGGCACCGCAGGACGCGAACGCGACCGACTGCGGGTAGTTCGCCAGCGTCTCCCAGGCGTTCGCCGCGGCGTCGTAGCGGACGACCGTGTTGCTCATCGGCAGACAGCTGGAGGTGGTGCACCCGCCGACGGCGTACAGCTTGCCGTCGAGCACGGCCTGACCGGCTGCGGCCCGCGGGGCCGGGTTGGCGGCCAGTGCGGTCCAGGCGTTGGCGGCCGGGTCGTAGGACCAGGTCTCCGGCGCCGGGCCGGATGCTCCCCAGCCGGAGCTGGCGATGATCTTGCCGCCGATCACACCGACGCTGATGGCGTTGCGAGCACCCGGCAGCGGGGCGATCGCGGTCCAGGCGAGGGTCGCCGGGTCGTACACGTAGCTGTTGGCGGTCGACGCACTACCGTTGCCACCGGCAATCGAGTACGTCTTGCCCTCCAGGCTGACCACCCGGTTGTCCATCACGGACGCCGGGTAGTCGGCGATGTCGGCCCACGGAGCCGCCATCGGCTTCGCGGCGGCCGGCGCTGCGCCGGTCTTGCCGGTCAGCATCCGGGCGAACGAGGTGTCCACGGCGAGCCGCTGCAGCGGGGCGCCGGGCCCGTTCTCCACCTGGGCCTTGGTCGTCGTGGAGCCGTTCGCGTTCTGCAGGACGAAACCGCCGTCCTTCTCACCGAACTTCACGTCGACGTCCGCGCCGCCGGTGTTCGTGACCTTGAACGACTTGGTCACCTTGCCGGTCGGCAGCTTCAGGTTGCCGGTGACAGTGCCCGGCGTGACGGCCAGCTGGCCGGCCTTCAGCGTGTAGTCGGCCGTGGTCGTCCAGTCCGCCTCGACCCCGACGGTCGCGGTCGAGCTGACGTAGTTGCCGGCCTTGGCGGTGAAGCCCTGGTTGCCGTCAGCGGACGAGTACAGCCAGTAGAAGCCGTCGTTGAGACCGGTGTCCTCGGGCGTCGCCACGGTAGTCGCGGACTCGCTGCTGCCGTCACGGGTGACGACGGCGCCGTTCACGAAGCCGCTGGTGTTGGCGTCCTTGACGTTGCCGACGACGATGCCGCCGCCGGTCGCCACACAGCTGATCTGGCTGCCGACGAGGACGTTGTCGACCTCCCACCACCATTCGTACGACGCGTTGTAGTAGTGGAACCGCACCTGGACCGCGGACTTGCCGGCCGCCTGCGGGATCGCGATCTCCTTGACGCCGCGGGCGTCGGTGCCCTGCGTGAGCACGTTGCTCCAGGTGGCACCGCCGTCGATCGACAGGTCGATGTCGGCCTTCTCGCCGCCGAGGTAGTTCAGGTCCTGGTTGAACCGGATCACCGGAGCGGTGACCGCGGTCAGGTCCACGACCGGGCTGACCAGCGACGTGTCCTGCGACCCGCCACCGCCGTACTTGTCACTGTCCACGATCGCGAACTTGCCGCTGCCGCCGGCCAGGTTGCTCCGGTTGCCCGGGTCGTCGAACTTCCAGACCTGACCGTTGCCCTTGTTGTCGACGACGGTCCAGCCGCTCGGCGCGGCACCGGAGTCGAAGGTCTCGTAGACGCCGTCCGAGCCCCACTTGTAACCGGGCGCGGTGCTGCACGAGGTGCCGTCGGCCGGTACGGCGATGTTCTGCGTCAGGTTGCCGGTGCCGACCGTGATCGGCTGGCTGACGGCCTGGTAACCCGGGTACTTCGACTCGACCTTGAGCGAGTACGCCGCACCGGACGGGACCTTCAGGCTGTAGCGACCGTTGCTCGGCGTCGTGTAGTCGAACACGCCACCCGGGCCCTCGACCGTCACCTTCGCGTACAGCGGCCAGCCGTGGCCGGAGCCGTCCGTGACGGTGCCGCCGACGCTCACCTGCGGAGTGCTCACCAGAGCGAAGTCCTTGGTGGTGGTCTGACCGGTGGTGATGGTCGCGGTGGCGGTCTGCGTCGCGTAACCGAACGACGCGACCGTCAGGCTGTAGTCGCCGGCCGGCAGCACGGACGAGAACGCGCCGTTGCTGCTGGTGGTCAGCGTCTTGTCCGGCTGGCCTTCCGCCTTCACCGTCACGCTGGCGCCGGCGAGAGCGGCTCCACCGGTGGCGGCGGTGACGGTGCCGGAGAGCGTGCCGGTGTCGCCGATCGGCGCCGCGTTCAGGAGCGCCAGCGCGTCCAGGCGGCCCTGACCGAAGACGTTGTTGTTCGCGTCGGTACCGCCGCACTGGCTGTTCGGCGTGTCGATCGCGGTCGAGTCCAGCAGCGCCCTCGTGGCGGCGACGTCACCCTTGAGGGACGGCGAGGCCGACCACAACAGGGCCACGACGGCCGTCAGGTGCGGTGTCGCCATCGACGTACCGTTGAATGCGCCGTACGTGTTGCCCGGCAGGCTGGAGCGGACGTTGACACCCGGAGCCGAGATGTTCGGCTTGATGGTGCCGCCCTGACCCACACCACGGCCGGAGAACGACGCGATGTTGTTGTTGATGTCGTAGGCGCCGGCCGAGTAGTTGCTCGTCAGGCTGCCCGGTGAGCCGGATGTGTTGCAGCCGCCCTCACCGCTGTTGCCGTTGGCGAACGTCCCGAAGATCCCGGACGCGGTCCAGGCCAGGGTGATGTCCTCCATGAACGGATCGTTCGACGGCAGTTGCGAGCCCCACGAGTTGTTGATGACGTTCGGCCGCTTGCTCGCGTCCGGGTTCTGCCCGGCGAGGTCGGTCGGCTCGAGCATCCACTGGCCGGACGTGATCAGCGCGGCGTCGCTCGGGCAGCAGCCGTTCGCGGCGATCCACTTCACGCCCGGGGCGACACCGATCTGGTTGCCCGCGCCGTCGTCGCCGGCCATGGTGCCCATCGTGTGGGTGCCGTGGCCGTTGCCGTCGGCCGGCGCGTTCGGCGAGGTGCCGGCCGCGTCGAACCAGTTGTAGTTGTGGTTGAAGGTGCCGTCACCGTTGTTGCCGCGGTACTGGTTCACCAGCGCCGGGTGGTCGTACTGCACACCGGTGTCGATGCTGGCGACGACGATCCCCTCGCCCTTGTCGCCGTACTGCGACCAGACCTGGTTCGCCTTGACGTTGGCGACACCCCACTCGACGGCCTGGATCGCCTTCTCCTGCTGGCCCGGCGTGACCTTCGGTACCTCGATCTGGACGGGCGCGTAGAGGCCCTCGACCTCGGTGTGGCCGGCCAGGTTCTGGGCGAGTTCGAGCGAGCCGCTCTCGATGCGGATCGCGTTCGTACCCCAGAAGGACTGGTACTTCACGTGCTGCGCGTCCAGCTCGGCGCGGATCTTCGCCTGGCTGTCCGCGGCGGCCTTCTTCAGCGCGGCGGCCACTGCGGTGCCGCGTTCGTTCCAGTTGGTGATCTTGCCGGCGGCGGTCAGATCGGCCTTGGCCGCGAACCGGACCCAGTAGTCCGTCGCGGACTTGGCATCCTTGCCGTCCAGCTTCTCCAGCAGTTCTGGCTTGATCTTGGAGGCTGGTGTGGCCTCCGGCTTGGTGGGCGATGAAGCCTGGGCCTGGCCGGCGGCGGCCAGGCTGGTTGCGACGACTGCCACCGTCGCGAGGGCACCCACCAGTGATCTGGCGAGTCCCTTTCGTTGATGTGACATCTCTGCAGCCCCTCACTTGAAACGACCCCGAGTCGACTCCCCCGAGTCATTTGCTGCAGGAGGGCATACGAACGTTGTGTACCCCCCAGGTCGCGGCATGTGACACCGCAAGCCTGACGTGGACCTTATGTGTCAGAACAACGTGGTAACAAGCACGCCTGGTGAGCAACTTGTGACTAGCTGTCGCGCCGATCGAAGCAACCTGGGCAAACGTTGGCATTCCGTTGACGATCCGAGGCAGATGTTGACATCGTGATCAGATGGTCACCGCCCGTGTCCCCGCCCCAGCGGACGTCGATCTGACCACCACCAGATCCGAACCGTTCCCACTGCTCATCGCGGTCGCGGCCTCGCCCGAGCAGCGCGTCCGGCTGGCCGAGCTCGTCGACGACGTCGCGCCGCTGCTCCTGGTCTCCAGCCTCGACGAACTGCGCAGACTGCTGGTTCCTGCTCAGCAACCACCACCCGCCGCACCTGGGCAGCCCGAGCCGCCGGAGCCCGATGCGGTCGATGCCACCGCCGTCCGCGCAACCGGCGGGGACCCCGAGGCCGACGTACTCACCATCGATCGGGGGCGCTCGGTCGCGCGCTGGCGTGGTAGCGAGATCCAGCTGACCGACCTCGAACAGGAGCTGCTCAGCCGGCTGATGTCCGCGCCGCTGCGGGTCTGGTCGTACGACGCCCTGCACCACACCGTGTGGCGGGACCGGAACATCCGCGGCACCGCCGACGTGCACTCGGTAGTGAAGCGCCTGCGCCGCAAGCTCGACGACCTCGGTACGACGGTCACGATCGACGCCGTCCGCGGCATCGGGTTCCGGCTCACCGATCACCAGCGCCCGATGATCACCGATCTGCGCGCGGGGTAGTTTCTGTTGTCGTGACCTTCTCCGCGCTGAGTCATCTCGAGTGTCCTCGTTGTGGCGTCACCCATGACGCCGATCAGATCATCGGCCTGTGCCCGTGCGGATCGCCGCTGCTCGCGCGGTACGACGTACCGGTAGTTCAGTCGGCACTGAAGAAGGCGGATCTCGCCGCTCGGCCGGCGGACCTGTGGCGGTATCACGAACTGCTGCCGGTGCGGTCGCCCGAGAACGTGGTGACGCTGGGGGAGGGGATGACGCCGCTCCTGCCGTTGCCGCGGTACGGCGCCGAACTCGGGGTGGATCGCCTGCTGATGAAGGACGAGGGGCTGATCCCGACCGGGACGTTCAAGGCCCGCGGCGCCGCCGTCGGTGTGTCCCGCGCGTACGAGGTCGGCGTCCGGAAGATCGCGATGCCGACGAACGGGAACGCCGGGTCGGCCTGGGCCGCGTACGCCGCGCGCGCCGGGATGGAGGCGTTGATCGCGATGCCGATCGCCGCGCCGGAGATCTGCCGGCGCGAGGTGATCGCGGTCGGTGCGCGGCTGCAGTTGATCGACGGGCTGATCGGCGACGCGGCGGCGTACATCCGGGAGCAGTCCGGGTACTTCGACGCGTCGACGCTGAAGGAGCCGTACCGGATCGAGGGCAAGAAGACGATGGGCCTGGAGATCGCGGAACAACTCGGCTGGCAGTTGCCGGACGTGATCGTCTACCCGACCGGTGGCGGCGTCGGCATCATCGGCATCTGGAAGGCGCTGAACGAACTCCGCGACCTCGGCTGGATCGACGGGCCGCTACCGCGCCTCGTCGCCGTCCAGTCGACCGGCTGCGCACCGATCGTCCGCGCCTGGGAGAAGGGCCTCCCCGAAAGTGAGCCGTGGGTAGACGCCAAGACGGTTGCCTTCGGCATCACTGTCCCGAAGGCCCTCGGCGATTTCCTTGTACTACAGGCGATCGCCGAGACCGGCGGCTGCGCGATCGCGGTCGACGACGAGGACATCCTGGCCGAACAACATCGCGTCGCCCAACTCGAGGGCACCTTCATCTGCCCCGAAGGCGCCGCCAACTTCGCCGCAATCCGCACCCTACGCGAATCCAACTGGATCCAGGCCAACGACCAGGTAGTAGCCCTGAACACCGGCGCCGGCCTCAAATACCCAGAAACAGTCCCGCTCTAGCAAAGGATCCAGCCCGAACTGCACACGATCGGCTGGCTGGGGCGGGCGTATGTTGGTGGCCGTTCGTGGTGGGTGGTGGCGGGCCGCGGTGGGTGGAGACAGGCTATTTCCTGTTCACAGCCACCAGTTCAGGTGCCGTGCGTAGCGCGCGTGGGCCGGATCGGTTAGTCGTCACCGGCCCCGCGTGCTGTTGCTTAGGCTTGGCCGCGGCGGACGGCGAGGATGTGGGCGGGTTCGCCGTTGGGGTCTAGTTTTACGTAGTTCTGTTGGCCCCAGCGCCACGTTGCGCCGGTGATTTCGTCGTACACGGTGAAGGTGTCTTCGGGGCGCATGCCGAGGGCGGTCATGTCGAGGTGGACCATCGACTCGCGGACCGAGTGCGGGTCGGTGTTCACGACGACGATGACGGTGTCGGTGTGGCCGTCGGGTGCGGTGGAGCGCTTTGAGTAGCACATGATCGCTTCGTCATCGACCGAGTGCAGGGTCAGGTTGCGCAGTTGCTGCAGGGACGGGTGCCGGCGACGGATGTTGTTCAGCAGCGTCAGGTACGGCGCCAGCGAACGACCCTCGGCCTCCGCAGCCTCCCAGTCCCGCGGGCGGAGCTGGAACTTCTCGGTGTCCAGGTACTCCTCCGAGCCGGGCCGCAGCGCGACGTGCTCGAACAGCTCGTACCCGGCGTACACACCCCAGGCCGGTGACGACGTCGACGCGATCGCCGCGCGGATCTTGAACGCGCCGGGGCCGCCGTACTGCAGGTACGCCGTGAGGATGTCCGGCGTGTTCACGAAGAAGTTCGGGCGGAGGAAGTGCCCGGTCTCCTTGGTCAGCTCCTCCAGGTACTCCTCCAGCTCCCACTTCTCGTTGCGCCAGGTGAAATACGTGTACGACTGGTGGAACCCGACCTTCGCCAGCTCCTGCATCATCGGCCGCCGGGTGAACGCCTCGGACAGGAACACCACGTCCGGGTCGGTCTTGCGGATCTCGCCGAGCAGGTACTCCCAGAAGTTGACCGGCTTGGTGTGCGGGTTGTCGACCCGGAACACCGTCACGCCCTTGGAGATCCACAGCCGGACGATCCGCAGTACTTCGGCGTAGATGCCTTCGGGGTCGTTGTCGAAGTTGATCGGGTAGATGTCCTGGTACTTCTTCGGCGGGTTCTCGGCGTACGCGATCGAGCCGTCGGCGCGCTCCGAGAACCACTTCGGGTGTTCCTTCACCCACGGGTGGTCCGGCGACGCCTGCAGGGCCAGGTCGATCGCGACCTCGAGGCCGACCTCACGGGCCCGGCCGACGAAGTACTCGAAGTCCTCGAACGTGCCGAGCTCCGGGTGGATCGCGTCGTGGCCGCCGTCCTCGGAGCCGATCGCCCAGGTCGAGCCCGGGTCACCCGGCTTCGGGTCGAGGGTGTTGTTCGGGCCCTTGCGGAACGAGTGGCCGATCGGGTGGATCGGCGGCACGTAGAGGATGTCGAAGCCCATCTTCGCGACGGCTTCGAGCCGCAGCGCCGCGGTCCGGAACGTCCCGGACTTCCACACACCGGCTTCCTCGTCGTACTCCGCACCCTCGGAGCGCGGGAAGAACTCGTACCAGCTGCCGTACAGCGCGCGGGTCCGGTCGACCCACACCGGGTACGTCTCGGAGGAGGTGATCAGCTCGCGCACCGGGTAGCGCCCGAGAGCCGCCCGTACCTGCGGGGAGATGCCCGCGGCCAGCCGCGCCTCCGGCGGCAGCGCGCCGTTGGCCAGTGCATGCGCCGCATCGCTCAGCGTGCCACGGTCCGCCCGTACGGCGGGTGGTACGCCGGCGGCTGCGCGGTCGAAGAACGCGGCGCCCTCGGCGAACATCAGGTCGACGTCCAGGCCGGCCGGGATCTTGATCTCGGCGTTGTGCCGCCAGGTCCCGTACGGGTCGCTCCAGCCCTCGACCGCGAACGTCCACGCGCCCTGCTCCTGCAGCGTCACGTCGACGGTCCAGCGGTCGGTGCCCTGACCGACCGGTGCCATCAGCATCCGTCTGGTCTGTCCCGACGGCGAGGTCAGTACGACGTTCGCGTTCACCGCGTCATGGCCTTCCCGGAAGACCGTGGCCGCGATGGTGAACGTCTCGCCGACCGCGGACTTCGCCGGATAAGCTCCGGCGTCGACGGTCGGGGTGACGTCGGTGATCGGGATGCGCCCAGTCATGGCGTAGACGAACCTTCACTCTCCGAATAGAGGTACCGCCCGATTTGCGGATCCGGCGGATGGGTAAGTACGTCGGGAACTGCACTGCTGACGGTATCGGTTCCCAGCACCTGTCTGTGACATGCAGAGCTGCAAATTCTTGCTCGCGTTGCAAGATCGATGCATCCCGAAGGTGTTCTGCGGCCCCCGGGCCGGTACGGTGTCCCGGTGCGAGCGATACGACGATTTTCCGTCCGCCCTGTCCTGCCCGAGCCGCTGACCGGCCTGGGAACCCTGGTGAACAACCTCCGCTGGGCCTGGCACCCGGAGACGCAGGACGTCTTCGAGGCCGTCGACCCGCAGCTGTGGCGGAGCACCGGCGGTGACCCGGTCAAGCTGCTCGGCGAGGTCCCGGCGGCCCGGCTCGACGAGCTGGCCAACGACCACGCTTTCCTGCGCCGGCTGGAACTGGCAGTAGCCGACCTGGACAGCTATGTGACCGAAGACCGGTGGTTCCAGACCGCGGGCGGTTCGCCGCTCGACGCGGTCGCGTACTTCTCCCCGGAGTTCGGCATCACCCACGTGCTGCCGCAGTACTCCGGCGGTCTGGGCATCCTTGCCGGTGACCACCTGAAGGCGGCCAGCGACCTCGCCGTACCGCTGATCGGCGTCGGTCTGCTGTACCGGCACGGGTACTTCGCGCAGTCGCTGAACCGTGAGGGCTGGCAGCAGGAGCGTTACCCCCTGGTGGATCCGGACGGGCTGCCGATCAGCCTGCTCCGGGATGGTGACGCACCGGCGACCGTGACGCTGACGCTGCCCGGAAACCGCGAGCTGCATGCGCAGATCTGGGTCGCCCAGGTCGGCCGGGTGCCGCTGCTGATGCTCGACTCCGACATCGAGGAGAACGAGCCGTCGGAGCGCGAGGTGACCGACCGGCTGTACGGGGGTTCGACCGAGCACCGCCTGCTCCAGGAGCTGCTGCTCGGCGTCGGCGGTGTCCGCGCGGTCCGCACGTACTGCCGGATCACCGGCCACCCGGCGCCCGAGGTGTTCCACACCAACGAGGGTCACGCCGGTTTCCTCGGCATCGAGCGGATCCGCGAGCTCGCCGCCGACAAGGACCTCGACTTCGACACCGCGCTCGAGGTCAACCGCGGTGGCACCGTCTTCACCACGCACACCCCGGTCCCGGCCGGTATCGACCGGTTCCCGGTCGAGCTGATCCAGCAGCACTTCTCGCCGGACGTGTTCGGTCCGGAGGTCCCGGTCGACCGGATCCTCGAGCTCGGCGCCGAGGACTTCGAGGGCGGCGACCCGGCGCTGTTCAACATGGCGATCATGGGGCTGCGGCTGGCGCAGCGCGCGAACGGCGTGTCGAAGCTGCACGGTGTGGTCAGCCGCGGGATGTTCGCCGGGCTGTGGCCGAGCTTCGACTCGATCGACGTGCCGATCACCTCGATCACCAACGGCGTGCACGCGCCGACGTGGGTGGCGCGTGAGGTGCACGACCTGACGTACGCGAACTACACCGCCGACGGCGACTCGGTGTTCGAGGGTCTGGACAAGACCACCGACGCGCAGATCTGGGAGACCAAGCGGCTGCTCCGGCAGCGGTTCATCGACGACACCCGTTCGCGGGTGCGGCAGTCCTGGATCAACCGTGGCGCCAGCGATGCCGAGCTCGGCTGGGTCGACTCGATCCTCGACCCGGACGTCCTGACGATGGGGTTCGCCCGGCGTGTTCCGTCGTACAAGCGGCTGACGCTGATGCTGCGTGACCCGGAGCGGCTGAAGGCGCTGCTGCTGCACCCGGAGCGTCCGGTGCAGATCGTCATCGCCGGCAAGGCGCACCCGCACGACGAGGGCGGCAAGAAGCTGATCCAGGAAATGGTCCGCTTCGCCGACGACCCGGAGGTGCGGCACCGGATCGTGTTCGTGCCGGACTACGACATCGCGCTGGCGCAGCCGATGTACCCGGGCACCGACGTCTGGCTGAACAACCCGCTCCGCCCGTACGAGGCGTGCGGCACGTCCGGGATGAAGGCCGCTCTCAACGGCGGACTCAACCTGTCCATCCGCGACGGGTGGTGGGACGAGTGGTACGACGACGAGTTCGGCTGGGCGATCCCGTCCGCCGAGGGCATCGAGGACACCGACCGCCGTGACGACCTCGAGGCGCACGCGCTGTACGACCTGATCGAGAAGCAGGTCGCGCCGCGTTTCTACGACGGTGACGTGCCGACCCGCTGGATCGAGATGCTGCGGCACACGATCAAGGAGCTCGGCCCGAAGGTGCTCGCCACCCGGATGGTCAAGGACTACGTCGAGCAGCTGTACGTGCCGGCGGCGCAGTCGTCGCGGGCCCTCAACTCGACGTACGACGGCGCACGCGAACTGGCCGCGTGGAAGCAGAAGGTCCGGGCGGCGTGGCCGCAGATCCGGGTCGACCACGTGGAGCTCCAGGGCCTCGGCGACGTACCGCAGCTGGGCACGACCGTCGGGATCCGCGCCTTCGCGGCGCTCGGCGACCTCGCCCCGTCGGACATCTGCGTCGAGGTGCTGCACGGTCGCGTCGACACCAACGACGAGATCACGGACCCGGTCCGCGCCACGCTCTCGCTGGCCGAGACGTACGAGGGCAACCGGCACCGGTACGAGGGCGAACTGAAACTGGACCGCACCGGCCCGTTCGGCTACACGGTCCGCGTCGTCCCGAACCACACCGGCCTGGCGAGCGTCGCCGAACTCGGCCTCGCCGCCGGCCCGTCCGACCCGGACGACCCGTCCACCCCTGACCTACCCGCCGGCTCGGAGTTCTGAGCCACCACCACAAAAGACACACCTCCGCCTGCCTCACCAGGCGGGGGTGTTTTGTGTACTGCACCGCCGCGAGCCGGGGGTGTGAACAGGTACTGGTGGCCGGGGACAGGCAATAACCTGTCTCGCGGCACCGGCGGGGGTGCTCAGGCCCGACTGCGGACGATGCCCCAGGCAACCAGTGCGGCGGCGAGGGCGGTGCGGGTGAGGCTAGCCCAGGTCCTTCCAGACGAACTCTCCGCCGGCGGGTGAGGTGACGAAGGCGCGGCCGGCGTACGTCAGGCCGGGGTCGGTGCGGTAGAGGTCATTGACCTCCTTCGTCGCCGCGTCGTCTCCGTTGTCGGAGGCAAGCATCAGGCCGGCGATCCGGTCGGTGAGCTCGACGTCAGCGCCGTCCAGCGTGTCGGACATCGTGCCCCAGTTGTCCCACAGCAGAAGTTCGTCGCCGTTGAGATGCGCGAGCTGGTAGTGCACATAGGTACGAATGAACCAGCCGCCGTGCAGCTTCAGCGGAGCGTCCGGATTCGTGTCCACGCCGAAGAGATCGCCGTTGAGCTCACCGGCCCGGTATCCCTGCCACACCTCGGCCGCGGACCGGAACGGTCCGGCCGGCATGTCCGCCACGTCGAAAGTGAACTGTGGATCAGCCGGGTCCATCTCGGCGTCGATCATCACCCATCGGTCGCCGTTCCAGTACTCGGCCACCACATGGTCGTTGTTGAAGCCCTCGGTGAAGTAGTTCCCGAAGCCGACCCGGCTGCGCGCCGGGATCCCCTTGTGGCGCAGGATCGAGACGAACAGGAGCGTGTAGTCGCGGCAGCAGCCGACTACCCGGTCCACCGGCTCCCGCGGCACCGCGAGCGGCGTACCGTTGCGTTTCTGGTCGGTGGCGAGGATCGCCGACACCCAGCGGTTGTCGATCTCGGCGAGTCGTTCGCCGGTGAACTCGATGCCGCCGCCGCGGTAGTGGATCAGCAGGTTGCGGACCACCGCGGCGATCTCGGTGACATCGTCCGGCAGCGCGTCGAACAGTCCGGCGTGTACGCCGGGATCGCTGAAGCGCGTCTGAATCGCGTAGTCCATCAAAGGTTCCTCTCGAGAATGGGCAGTGCGATGTCGACGGCAGGTTCGTTGCGGGGGAGCAGGTGGCAGTCCGGGCGGTAGACCTCCCGCGGCGGACCCGCTTCGGGGCCGCCGGACGCCCGGACCCAGTCGAAGACGAGGTCGTAGGCGAGCATGATCCGCGGGTACGCGCACTCGTCCATCGTGATCGTGCAGTACGCCTCCCGGTGTGCGGGCTCGACCCGGATCCCGATCCGGCCGGCCGGGTCCACCAGGCCCTCGAACGGTACGCACACCTCGACTGTCGCCTCACCCTCGGGCGTCACCGCGCCGTGGTAGATCACCCACGACCCGACGTTCGCGGTCGCACCGGCGGCCCGCAGGTACGACGTGAGCTCGTCGGTGCACGTCACGATCACCCCGATCAGCGACTGCTGGTTGGTGTCGGCCCGGATCGACGCGATCTTCGTCGCCGGCACGTCCCGGGTGTGCACCGGTCGCGGAGCGAGCCCCGTCGTACCGGAGCGCGACAACCGGTCCCGCAGGTACTGCAGCGTCGCCCGCCGGGAGGCCGTGGTCGCCTCCTCGGCGGCCCACCACCGGTCGAGCCGGATCAACGCGTCCTCATCTGTTCCGGTGAGGACCTCGGCGATCGTGGTCAGCGGCATGTCCAACTGCCGCAGAACGCTGATTCGTCGCGCCCGCTCCAGCTGCTCCTCGTCGTACAAGCGGTACCCGTTCGCCGGGTCCACCTGCGCCGGTGCCAGCAGCCCCGACACGTCGTACAACCGCAGCGCCTTGTGCGAAAGCCCGGCCCTGCGCCCGAACTCACTGATCGTCAACACCGGACCATCACACCCCCTGCCCTTGGGGCAGAGTAAAGGGAAACGCCTTGATGTCCGGCTCCACCCACCCGGTCCGTGCGGCCGGAGACGCCAAGGCGCGTGAGCTGTAGAAGCGCGTCAGCAGCCGCTTGTCCAGCAGCCCCGGGTTCCGTCGCACCA
Source organism: Kribbella soli (assembly GCF_004331345.1). Lineage (GTDB taxonomy): Bacteria > Actinomycetota > Actinomycetes > Propionibacteriales > Kribbellaceae > Kribbella > Kribbella soli. Next base: position 393,419 of record NZ_SJJZ01000005.1, read on the forward strand.
ACTCGTCGAAGTCCTCGCCCGGCGCCTCGGTCATGTGGTACGCCGTCAGCTCGACCCAGGCCCTGCTGACCGTGGCGTTGTACTTCTGCGGCACCCCGGCGTACCGAGCCGTCTTCTGGATCCCGTCGCTGATCAACTCCACCGCGCGGGCCGTCCCACACCGCCGTACGGCGAGCCACGTCAGGCGGACGTGCTCCCGATGACCGAACCGCTCAGCGGTCGACATCAACTCACCCATCAGCTCGTCGAAGACGGTCATGATTCCGCCAACGCCTTCAGCACCCGCCGGGCCTGCTTGACCGCCGACTCTGGTACGTCGTCCAACGCTCGGTCCTCCACCGCTTTGAACGCCTTGGCCACCCTGGCCGCAGTCCGGGCGCCGGCTGCGGTCAGCGAGATCTCCACGGCACGCCGGTCGCCGCTGCGCGCGGCACGAGTCAGCAGCCCTTTGTCGGCAAGCCGATCGAGTACGCCGGTCAGCGTCGTCGGCCGCACGCCCGCCGCGACCCCGATCTCGGACACCGTCCGCGGCCGCCCGTCCGCGAGGTTCGCCAGCACGTTCAGCTCGGAAGCCGTCAACCCTAGGTCGGCCAGCTCCGTCCCCAGCACCTGCAACGTCACATGTGTCGCCCGCTGCAAAAGCACCAGCAGCAACTCGTCATTTTCCACGAATCCAGATTATCCGAATCCGTAGTATTGGCGCCTCAGGGTTTCGCGGTGCGATCCCGGCGCCGGTACCCGCCCAGGCCGAGCCAGGTCAGGGCGATCCCGCTCGCCGCTCCGACGGCGACCGAGGTTGCGTCCAGAGCGCCGTTGCGGTCGGGTGCCTGAGTGCTGTAGCTCGCCGACGCGCCGTCCGGCCGCGGATGGTTCGCCGCCATCGCCGGGACAGGTGCGATCAGCGGCGCGCTGCACACGACTACGGCTGCCGATCTCCGCAACCAGGTCGTGATTGATCGCTTGTTTTGTGGTGCCTGCGTCCGTCCAGCTCGTGCGGACATGGTACTTCCCCCTTGACCTCACGAGTCTGCTCCCACCAGGTATCGGCGCGGTATCGAGTGCGGTCTTGACGCGCCGCGCCGCGCCATCGACAGTCGAGAGGTGGGTATCGCCGTTCTGGGCCCACTCACGGTCGATGGGGGGCAACATCTAGGCCGGCGTGATCGCGTCGTCCTGTCTGCGCTCGTGGTGCATCCGGGGGACGTCGTCAGTGCCGACGTACTCGCGGACGTCCTGTGGGGTGACGAACTCCCGGCGTCGTGGACCAAGATCGTGCAGGGCTGTGTGGTGCGGTTGCGGAAGGCGCTGGGCAATCGTTCGATCGAGACGTCGCCGCGCGGCTACCGGCTCACGGTCCCGCCCGACGAGATCGACGCGCAGCGGTTCGAGCGAGCCGTCGAGCGGGCCGGCGTACTGGTGGCGACCGATGCCGAGCGCGCGGCCGCGGTGCTGTCCGGCGCGTTACGTCTGTGGCGGGGCCGGCCGCTGATCGAGGTCGAGTGCTGGGACGCGGCCCGGATCGAGGCCGCGCGGCTCGAAGAACTGCGGCAACTCGCGCAGGAGACTGCGGTGGAGGCCGCGCTGCGGTCGGGTCGGCACAGCAGCGTCCTCGGCAGGGCTCAGGCGTTGGTCGCCGAAGCCCCGCTGCGTGAGCGGCGGTCGATTCTGCTCGCCACAGCGCAGTACCGGTCCGGCCGGCAGGCCGAAGCGCTGGACACAGTACTTCGGCTGCGGGCGGTGCTGAATCGCGAACTCGGTGTGGATCCGGTGCCGGAGATCGACGAACTCCAGGAGGCGATCCTCCGGCAGGACCCCGCGCTTGTCCCCGCCGCGGCGGACGCCCTGATGTTCCTCGCCGAGGAGGTGCACGCGGCCGCTCGACTGGTCGACCGCAGTGGCTCGGAGGAGCAGCGCACGGCGACCGCCAAGATCCTGGCCGACGCCCGCCACTCGATCCACCTGCTGCTCGCCGACGCCTGAGCCCCCGCGCCACGCGGGGGAGTCTCGGCTGAAAAGGGTCTTGCGTTGGAGACAGTAACGATATATCGTTAGTGTCATGAAGAATATCGAGGAGGAAAGTATGAACACCCCCAACGAAACCCGAGGCCGCCGACGCGGCCACCACCCCCGACGCGGCGGACCGCGGATGGGAGAAGACCTGCCGATGCACCGCGGACGTGGTGGCCGAGGCCCCAGTCGTGGTGAAGGACGCGGCACCCGCCGCGGCCGGGCCCCGCGCGGCGATGTCCGAGCGGCCGTCCTGATGCTGCTTGCCGAGGAGCCGATGCACGGCTACCAGCTGATGCAGGCCATCGCCGACCGCAGCGACGGGCGCTGGACCCCCAGCCCCGGCGCGATCTACCCGACCATCAACCAGTTGGAGGACGAGGGCCTGGTCACTGTGACCGCCGAGGCCGGCCGCAAGCTCGTCACCCTGACCGACGCCGGCCGCGAGTACGTCGAGACGCGTCGCGAGACGTCGATCGATCCGTTCGCCGGTTTCGCGAGCACCGAGCCCGCGACCGACCTGCGCGCGTTGCTCGAGGAGCTGCACTCGGCGACTCGGCAAGTTGGCCGCAGCGGCTCGGAGGAGCAGCGCACCGCAGCCGCCAAGATCCTCGCCGAGGCTCGCCGCTCGCTCTACCTGCTGCTCGCCGACGCCCCGGTGATCCCCGAGGCCCCGAAGGCACCTGAAGCCTGAGACCTGCATCACGCAGGGGAACGTCTCGGCCGAACGGCTCCTCTTCTCAGCTGTCACGCACATCTGAGAAGGAGTCGAGATGGATTCTCGAAAGGTCTCCGCGAGCGCACACCTCCTGCTTGCGGCGGTGCACGTCTACTGGGCAACAGGCGCCACTTGGCCCGCAGGGGATGAGCGCAGCCTCTCGCTGACCGTCCTCAACCTGCAGGTGAGCTTCGGCCCCGGAGTAGTGCTGCCACTGGCTGCACTGCACCTCCTGCTGGCAGGCGCCATTCTCACCAGCGCGAGGTGGCGACTCAGCAGACTCGTGGTCTGCGGACTGGTGGCCGGGCTGGCCGTGCGGGCGGCCGCTGGACTGGTCTGGATCTCGGGCGCGGTTTACACGAGTACGGCGTTCTACTGGCTCAACCTGTTGCTCTACACCCCGCTCTGTGTCGCGCTGTGCGTAGCTGATCTGAAGCTCGTCCGAGCGCAGCGGCCGCTGGTGCCAGAATTCTCCAGATGATCGAGGAACATCTGGTTCGCGCGGCGCAACGTGGCGACACGGTCGCGATGAACGAGGTGCTCGACGCGCTGACGCCGTACGTCGGGAGGATCTGTGGGCCGATCGCGCTGCACGACGGAGCCGACGCGGCACAGGAAGCACTGATCGCGATCTTCCGCGGGCTGCACAGCCTGCAGGAGCCGGCGGCCCTGTTCGGCTGGGCGCGGGCGATCGCCGTCCGCGAGGCGGTCCGGGTTGCGCGCCGCGGGCAGCGGCAATTGCCCGCCGAGCTCACGGACCTGCCGGCCGCGGACGATCCGCAGCTCGCGATCGACGTACAGGACGTCCTCAGGAGGCTGTCGCCCGAGCATCGAGCGGTCCTGGTACTGCGCGATCTCGAAGGAATGGACGAACAGGCAGCGGCCGCCGTACTCGACGTCCCAGAGGGTACGGCGAAGTCGCGGCTGCACCGGGCGCGGGCAAGCTTTCGGAAGGCGTGGAGCTCATGAACTGGCCACAGGTTGAACTGACGGACGTCGAGCGGTTCCGGGCGCTCGCGGCGGCCGTGCCGGGTGCAGCCGTCACCGAACGCGTGCTGCCGCAAGAACCCGACCGGGTGCAGGCGATGCTCGCCGACCTCGACGTGTTTGCGACCATCCACGCAGACCTCGTCTCGGCGACGCTCGAGGAGCGCGACGGCGACTATGTCGTCGTACTCGCGAAAGGCGCCAGAGGGCAACGCGCGCGGCTGAAGGGTCAGTTCCGCCCGGGGTGGTGCTGGCTGCAGAGCCGCTTCCTGATCATCGGCATGGCAGTCGCCGCCGAACCAGGTGGTGGCACGCGAGTAGCTCTGACCGGCGGCATTCGGGTACCGGGCCGTGGCGCGATCATCCCGATCAAAGTGCGACAGGAGAGCAGCAAGGCGCTGGACCGGCTACAACAGCTTCTCAGGGATTGAGTACGCCGGCCGGTAGTGCCGCGAGTAGTGCGTCGGCGTGACGGCGGTAGCCGAGGTTGTTGGGGTGGAAGGCGTCTGGTGCGAGCATGCCGCGCCATGGTGGGCGGGCGTAGCGAGACACCTCGGCCACCGGGAGGCCACGGGACGTGGCTGTGTTGCTGATCAGCTGGTTGATTCCCGAGACGTACGGGCTGACGGCTCCACCGATCCGCCAGAAGCGGTCCGGGACCGTCAGGTCCATCACGACGGACGAGGAGGGGAGTCGATCGATCACCTGGCGGAGGTGGTCGCGGAAACGCTTTGGTGGCGTAGCGAGGATGTCGTTGTTGCCGATGCCACAGGTGACCAGTGCCGGCGTCAGACCGTCCAGCAACGGGAGCTGATCCTCCAGCACATGCCGTGTCTGCGCACCGGACCGCGACAGGTTGAGCACTCGCCACGGCGTTCCCTGACGGCGCAGGGCGTTCAGCACCTGGCCGACGTACCCGTGCAGCGGCGACGAAGCGCCCAGTCCTTGCGCGGTCGAGTCGCCGAGGACCACCCAGAGCGGTCCCTCCGCTGTCAGCGTCAGAGAGTTTTGCTGCGTCCAGTACTCCGCATACGTCCGCGCCTGTACGTCGACGTACGCCACGCCGTCCACCCAGCGCTGGATCGCCAGCCGCGAGCTGGTCCGCTCGGCCTCGCCCCAACGCATGATCGCTTGGTGCAACGCACCAATCGGCGTGGTCCGTTCACGACCCCCTCGGCGCAGCAAAAACATCGGTCCCCCCAGACATGAACAGAAGGTGACCGCCGAATGTACAGGGGGAAGGTTAACGACCCCGCAGAGTACGAACGGCCGGGACCGGCGGCGCGGTGAACTCAAGCCTGAGCTCACCGCGCAGCCGGCATGAGGTCAGCAGGCGACGTTCGTGCACTGGAGCGGGTTGCCGTTGTGGCTTGCGTGATTGCCGCCGCCGTCGGTGACACCGAGGACGGCTTCGATTCCCAGGTTGTGGTTGTAGTCGGCGGTGTTCCGGGTCAGCTTGGTCGTAGGCGCGTCGACCTTGATGCCGTCATTGCCGCTGCGGTTGGCGATGTTGCGCTCGACGACGGTCCCGGTCGCACCGTTGCCGATGTAGATCCCGTCGCTCTGCCTGCTGTTGACGATGTTCCGCGAGACGATGTTGCCCACGGCCGCGGTCGGCGCGTCCAGAGTCAGCACGAGGATCGCCGGTCCACGGCCGCCGGTGACCGTGTTCCGGTCCAGCTTGTTCCGATCGGCGCCATCGAGGATGAGCCCGAATCCGCCCGCGTCCGGGAAGCCGAAGAAGCCCGTGCCGGTCACGACGTTGTCGCTGATCAGGTTGCCGGCAACCTCCGTGAGGATGATGCCGTCGCCGTTGTCGGCAAGGTGGTTGTGCTCGACGCGGTTGGCCGTCGCGTTCTCACCGAGGTCGATCGCCCCCCCGTTGCTGTGCGAGACCGCGTTGCTGCGGATCGTGACGCGGGAGCTGCCGGCGACCGCGACGATCCCGTGGTTGTTGTGGTCGAGCGTGTTCTTCTCGACCGTGCTGTCGTGGACGTCGAACAGGAACATGCCGCTGGCCCCGGATCCCGTCACCGAGTTTCCGGCCAGCTGAGCGTTGTGGGACTCGCCGAACACGATCCCGACAAAACCGTTGCCGGACAGGCGGTTCTTCTCGATCACGGTGTCGGTGGAGTCGACCACGACGATCCCCATCCCCAAGCTGTTCCGCACGGTGAGCTGGCGTAACCGGGTGTGGGCGAGACCACCGGCGAAGAACACCCCGGTGTCGAACTGCCGGATCACTCCGCCGCTGACGGTGACGCCGTCATGGCCGGCGAGGTTCGAGATCCCGACGTCGCAGGGAACGTCGTCGGGGCACTCGGCCGCGTTGTCCCCGTCGACGGTGTGTCCGTTGAGATCGACGGTGATGTTGTCGGCGCCGATCACCAGACCGTTGCCCGGACAGTTGACCAGGTCGGCGTGCAACGTGGTGTCAGCGGTGATCGTGTCCCCACAGTGAAGCGTGGCCTTCGCAGCTTGGGCCGACGCCGTGCTGAACGCCGTACCGGCGACCACCACTCCCAGCACGATCGCCGCGGAGAGTGCTCGGTTTCTTGTTTCTGACATGGTTCGCTCCTCGCCTCAGGCCTGGAGTTCTCGGTACTTGCGGTCGAAGCTAGGTGCCACGAGGCAGTTGCGAATCGGGGTGACCTCTCGGCCAGTGTTGGGGTTCTCCCTGACAACGCCCATCCGTGGATCAGTGCGCGTCTGGATTCGCCGGACGGAACGGGTCGATAGCTTCGAACACGGGGAGAGGAGCTTTCGATGAACCTGGTCAGTAAGTCCGGAACTGCGCTCATGGTCGTCGCGGCCGTTGCCGGCTGCGGTGGACCTGTTGACAAGGCGGGCGGGAGCCAGACGCCCGGTCCCGTCACACTGACGATCGCGACCCCGATCCTCGAGGAGAGCCAGCCCTTCGTCGACGAGGTCGGCCGGGTCTCCAAGGGATCGATCCACCTGGAAATCGTCCATCGACCGACCACCGGGACCACCGAGGCCGAGCTGATTCGATCCGTCGAAGCCGGCGAGGTCGACCTCGCTGTCGTCCCGGCCCGTGCCTGGCACGCCCGCGGGATCAAGGACTTCGATGCTCTGGTCGCCCCGATGGCAGTGGACAGCTTTGCGTTGCAGCAGAAGGTCCTGGCCAGTGACCTGGCGACCGGCATGCTCACCTCGGTCGACACGATCGGTCTCGCCGGTATCGGCATCCTGCCAGGAACGATGCGCAGGCCCGTGGGGATCACCCGCAAGCTGCTGGGGCCTGCGGATTTCCGCGGTGCGCGGATCGGCTTCTCGCTGTCGGACGTGGGAGCTCGGTCTCTGCAAGCCCTGGGAGCCACGACCGTGCCGTCCGTGTTCGGCGGCACACCGCTGACCGGGATGGACGGGCTGGAGCATCAGGTCACGCACATCCAGGCCGAGGGCTACGACACCGTGGCCCGGACGATCACGGCGAACGTCAGCCTCTGGGCCCGGCCGCTCGTCGTCGTTGCCAATGGCAAGAAGCTGGGTGCCGGGCAGGCAGACGTGCTGCGCAAAGCCGCCAACGCGGCGGTCCAGAGCACTGCTGAGCTCCAGCGCAACGCCGAGACCGAAGCGGCGGCCGTGCTGTGCCGTCGCGGCAAACTCCAGTTCGTCACGGCGAGCGCGGCGCAGATCCAGCAGCTCCACGCTGCATTCGAGCCGGTCTACACCTGGCTGCGGGAAGACCCGAAGACCCGGTCCAACCTCGACCGGATTCAGGAACTCCGGGCGCAACTGCCGGCCGCTTCAACGGACAAGGCCCTGACCTGTCCGGCAGTCGGTCCGTCGGTCGGTACGGCGGCCAGCAAGCTGGATGGGGTCTATGAAACGAGCTTCACCAAAGCGGAGCTGGCGGCGTCGCCACTGCTGTACGACCAGGGCGAGGTCAACGACGACGAGAACTGGGGCGACCTCACGCTCACCATCAAGGAAGGGCAGGTTTCCCTGTCCCAGCGCGGCGGCTTCTCGGACACCGGCACTTGTACCGTGCAAGGGGATACGGTTCGGCTCACCTACAGCGGCACCGGCGAGACGTTCGGGTTCCACTGGAACCTCTTCCGGGACACGCTCACCTTCCGGCGCGACGATGCGCTCGGGGTCGGGCCGACGACCTATCTGGTCAAGCCGTGGAGACGGGTCGGCTGACCGTCGGCCCAGGAATCCGCGCAGTCAGCCGGGTGCCCGCACCCGGCTGACTCTCGACCAGGAAGGTTCCGCCGAGCGCCTGGACCCGGTCGGCCAGACCGTGAAGGCCGGAGCCGCGGGTCGGATCCGCGCCACCGACTCCGTCGTCGGTCACCTCGATGACGACCACGCCGTCCGCCCTGGCTACCTCGATGCGGGCGTGGCCGGCCTGCGCGTACTTGCCGATGTTGGCCAAAGCCTCGGAGCACACGAAGTACGCCGTTGCCTCGACAGCGGTGGGAAGCCGAGCAGACAGGACCTCGAGCGCCACCGGCGTCTGGCAAGCGCCGGCCAGCTCGGCCAGTGCACGCGGAAGACCCGACTCGGTCAGAACCCGAGGATGGATGCCGCGGGCAAACTCGCGGAGCAGGACCTGCGACGTGTCGAGGTGCGCCTGCAGTTCGTCCGGGTCATCGGCTGTGAGCAGCTCGGCGACCTCCGACAACCGGCGCATCGCGCCCTTCTGCAGCAGGCTCTCCAGCCGTCGGCGCTCGGCATCGGCGGCTTCGACGATCCGGCGGCGGGCTGCCTCGACGTCGCCGACGCGTGCCCGCACCTCGGCCTGCAGGCGGACGTTCGTGACTGCCATCCGAGCGAGCGCCACCACCGACTCGACCAGCAGGGGATCGTCGAGTACGGCGGTGTCGTGGACGAGCACCCCGACGCGCTGACCGTCGGCCACCAGTTCGGTCAGCACGCGCGTGGGATCGCTGTCGGGCAGGTCGACCGGGCGACCCGCCTCGTCCACATAGCTGCGCATCTCCGGCAGCCAATAGCCCAGCACCAGCGATCGATCGCCGAGCGCCTGTCCCAGCTTGTCGGCCAGTACGCCGGTGCGCTCCGCCTCACCGAGATCGACAACGAGGCCCGTGATGGCCGCGCCGTCCCTGCGACGCCAGCGGAGATCCACGAACAAGATGACGGCTGACGCACCGACCGCCAGCTCGTAGGCCCAGAGCGCCGCGGTGTCAGCCGGAGCACCGATCAGCCGGGCGGTCGCGCCCAGGCCGAGCGCCAGCATGATGCCGACCGTCGCGACGACCGCGGGCACCCGCGCGCGCCGCTCTCTCTGGGTTGCGGTGGCATAGCCGACCAACGCTGTCCCGATGACCAAGACGGCCAAGGCGACCGTCACGCTGTCCATCCGTCCGAGCGGGTAGACCAGCGCGTCGACGTACGCGATGACGATGACAACTCGGTCCAGTCGCCTGCGGGGCCATCCGCGCGGATAGCTGAGGAGTAGCTGGACAAGTGGTCCCCTGTGCAGGAACAGGGCCCAGCCGCCCAGATCGCCGGCGAACCAGGCAGCAGCAGTAGCCACCATGAGCAGCCCGACGGCCCGGGATCGCTTCACCCACGTGGCCAGGCCGAGACCCGCCATCGTCAGACCGACGATCGTGTCGGCGACGGTGAGGCCGAAGTCGTGCACCGCTCAGCCGACCAGGGCGGCCACTGCGGCTCCCGACAGCTCTGCCTTGGCGATGAAGCCACGCGCGGTGCTGCCGGCCAGGCGCCGACGGTACGACGAGCTGTCGCGGCTGGACGTGAGGACGACGGCCGGACCGTCCGGGTCCGCTGCCAGCTGCCGAGCCACCTCGAATCCGTCCAGGTCGGGGAGCTGGATGTCCAGCAGGACCACGGTCGGGCGCAACCGGCGGCTCGCCTCGAGCGCGGATCGGCCGTCCCCCGCCTCACCCACCACTTCGAACCCCTCCGCCGTCAGGAGCGCACGGGCGATCGAACGGAAGGGCGCGTGATCGTCGACGATCAGGACCCGCTCGGCCATGCGTCGATCGTCGCACAGCTTCGACGACGGGAAGTCAGGGCTGACCCTCGAATCGGGAGGTGCCTAGCCGCTCCGGAGGGCGGCGAGAACCGCGAGGACCCGGCGGTGATCCTCAGCGGTGGCGGGAAGCCCGAGTTTGACGAAGATGTGGCTGATGTGCGCTTCGACTGTCTTCAGGCTCAGCTGCAGGAGCTGGCTGATGCCCTGGTTGGACCGTCCTTCGCCCATCAGCGCGAGGACCTCTCGTTCTCGCGCGGTCAGCTGGTCGAGGGGAGTAGACGCGCGTCGTCGCGCCAGCAAGCGGGAGACGATCGTTGGATCGAGCACGCATTCGCCCTCGGCGATGCGGTGCAGGCTGTCCACCAGCACCGCGATATCGGAGACCCGGTCCTTGAGCAGGTAGCCGACGCGCTCCGGCTGCCGCTCGAAGAGCCGCAGCGCGTACCGCGACTCGAGGTAGTGAGACAGCACCAGTACGCCGATCGACGGATGCCGATCGCGGATCGCCAGGGCCGCGACGAGACCTTCGTCGGTGTGCGTCGGCGGCATCTTGATGTCGACGATGGCGACATCGGGCCGGTCCAGCTCGACCTGGCGCAACAGTGCGGGTGCGTCGCCGACCGTGGCCACGACCTCGACGCCGACCTCGCCGAGGAGGCGGGCCAGCCCCTCCCGCAGCAGGACCTCGTCATCAGCCACTACGACGCGCACGGTACCTCCGCATGGATCCGGGTGCCGCCGGTGCGCAGGCGTTCCACCAGTAGCTGCCCGGACAGCGTACCGACGCGATCCTCGAGATCGGTCAGATCACGAGGCGGCTGTCCGTCGGTCTCGATGTCCACCACGAGGCGACCGTTCGTCTGCGCTGCGTGCACGGTCGCCAGCCGGCTCTGGTAGCTGCGGTTCAGCGTTTCGGCGACGACGAAGTACGCCGCCGACTCGACCGGGGGATCGAACCGGCCATCGGGCAGCGGACCGAGAACGATCCGCATCGGGTGTCCTTCCACCAGCATCTCGAGAGCCGCTGCCAGTCCTTCGTCGGCGAGTGCGTTGGGATAGAGCCCGTGCGCGATCTCGCGGAGATCGGCCAGCGCCGCCTTCACCTGCGCCTCCGCTTCGTGGAGTCGCTCAGAACTACTGTCGGATCGCAACGCCGTCAGCCGCAAAGACAGCGCGAGCGAGATCAGTCGCTGCTGGGCGCCGTCGTGCAGGTCGCGTTCCAGCCGGCGCCGTTCGGCGTCACCGGCCTCGACAAGGCGCGCGCTGGACGACCGTAGATCCTCCAGTTGTGCAGCGGACTCGGCCTGCAGACGTTCATGTTCCAGGGCGAGACGAGCAGCGCCGGTGATCTCGTCTGCCAGTTGGGGATCGTCCAGCAGCCCGGGCCGATGCGTGACCAGCGCTACCGTCTCGCCGCGACGTACCAACCGGGTGACAGCTTGCCCGGCAGCTGTCACTGACGGCCGACCGTGGCCGTCGACCAGTCGGCCGTCGGCCAATTCGTACAGCACCTTCAACGATGGGTCTCCGAGCAGACCGGCGAGTGCGTCGCGGAGGCCGCCCGGCGGTGGCGATCCGGCGACTTCCACCACGAGCTGCGCGACCGCCGAACGAGCTCGCCGCGCGCGAAACCCTTCAGCCGCGACGCCCAGGACCATCGCGACAAGTGCCGCGCCCTGCCCGAACCAGAGACGCCGATCCACCGGATCGTTGCTCAGGTATCCCCGACCCCACGAATGCACACCCCACCACGCAACCAGCGTCAGGTAAGCGATCCCTGGAACGACGACGGGCGCGATCATCCGCCGCCGTACGACCGACGATCGGAGCAGCTGCAGAACGGCCAACGCCGCGGCTGCCAGGACTCCGGCGACGGTCAGCCAGAGGCCCACGCGACTCACGGTCCCGGCCGCCGACGCGTCGGCGTGCGCGAGCAGAAGATTGCCGGGGCAGGTCGCGCACCCCGTGGCGGCCGGATCGGTCAGCACGGCCGGAACCAGACCGAGGCCGATGAACGCGCTGACGAACAAGGTTGCCAACGCCAACCGATCTGCTGCGGAGAGCCGGACCGTCCGGTACGAGAGTACGGCGTAAGCCACCAGCGGCGCGCAGCCGGCGTAGGTGACCAGTCCGACCGTGAACACGATCGCCGAACCCACCCCCGGGTTGTTCCATTCGAGGAGGAACCAGGCGAGTCCCGCAGCCGTGAGCGTCAGCCCGAAGGACGCGGTCGGCTGCCGTTTGACTGCGGCGAACCCGGCGCCGGCCAGCGCCCATCCCACGGCCAGCTCGGCGACTCGACCTGGCCACGAACCGCCACTGAACGAGTGCTCCGGGGCCTGCCGGACGAGGACGAGTGTGCAGACCCCGAACACCAGCCCGAGGATCAGGAACACGGTCCGGACGGTGATGATCCGTCCGGTGGCGGAGGCCATAGGCCTGATGGTCGCAGAAGTTGCTGCACCTGGGCAGTCAGAGAGCGCGCAGCAGTACCAGGCAGCGTGGGCCGAGGGGCACTGTTGCGCCGGCCTCTACCTCGGTCACCGTGCTGTTGCTGGTGTCCAGCACCACCTCGTACGCGGGCGCCCACGACGCATCCGGTACGACGACGTTCCGGGTCTCCGCCGTCGCGTTGAGGGCGAGCAGGAACGAGCTGTCGGTCAGGGCGTTGCCCTCCGCGTCGGTGGCCCGCAACGCGTCACCGCGCAGGAACATGCCGATCGTCCGCAGGTTCCCGTCGAACCAGTCCGCGTCGGTCATTTCACCGCCGTGCGGAGCGATCCACGACAGGTCCTTGCGGCCGCCGGACACGACAGGCTGCCCGGAGAAGTAGTGCCACTGCCGCAGTGCGGGGTGCGCGGCGCGGAGAGCCAGCAGCTTCTTGGTCAGCTCGAGGTGATCGGACCAGGTGCTCGGCAGTGACCAGTCGAACCAGGAGATCTCGCTGTCCTGGCAGTAGGCGTTGTTGTTGCCGTCCTGCGTCCGCCCGCACTCGTCCCCGGCGGTGATCATCGGCACGCCGGTGGACAGGATGAGCGTGGACATCAGGTTCGCCATCTGCTGCTTGCGCAAGGCGATCACGCCGGCGTCGTCGGTCTCGCCCTCGACGCCGCAGTTCCAGGACCGGTTGTCGTCGGTCCCGTCCCGGTTGTCCTCGTGGTTCGCCTCGTTGTGCTTGTGGTCGTAGCTGACCAGGTCCCGCAGCGTGAACCCGTCGTGCGCGGTGACGAAGTTGATCGACGCGAACGGGTAGCGACCGTCGTCGCCGTACAGGTCACTGGACCCGGAGAGCCGGTAGGCGAGGTCCTTCACGCCGTCGGAGGTGTTGCGCCAGACGTCGCGGACGCTGTCGCGGAACTTGCCGTTCCACTCCGACCACGGCGGCCCGAAGTTGCCCACCTGGTAGCCGAACGGCCCGACGTCCCACGGCTCCGAGATCAGCTTCACCCGGCCGAGCACCGGGTCGGCCGCAACCTCGGACAGGAAGGGGTGGTCGGGGATGTCGACCTCGTGCCGCTCGTTGCGTACCAGCGTCACGGCGAGGTCGAACCGGAACCCGTCGACGCCCATCTCCTCGACCCAGTACCGCAGCGAGTCCATCACCAGTTGCCGGACGTGCGGGTGCGAGGTGTCGACCGAGTTGCCGGTGCCGGTCACGTCGTACATCGCCGCCCCGCCGGCCAGCCGGTAGTACGTGCGGTTGTCGATCCCGCGGAAGCTCAGCGTCGGTCCGTCGAAGCCGCCCTCGGCGGTGTGGTTGTAGACCACGTCGAGGATCACTTCGATGCCCGCGGCATGGAACGCGGCGACCATCGCCTTGAACTCGGCCACCTGCTCACCGCGCGAACCGGACGACGAGTACGGCGCGTGCGGCGCGAAGAAACCGAGCGTGTTGTAGCCCCAGTAGTTCGGCAGGCCGCGCCCCGCGATGGCCGGCTCGGTGAGGAAGTGGTGGATCGGCAACAGTTCCACCGACGTCACGCCGAGCTCGGTCAGATACTGGATCACCGACGGATGCGCGAGACCGGCGTACGTGCCGCGCTGCTGCTCGGGTACGTCGGGATGCAGCTTCGTGAACCCCTTCGTGTGCAGCTCGTAGATGACCGTCTCGCCCCAGTGCACCGGCCTGCTGATCGGCGGCGGCGGTGCGGAGTCGGCGACCACCACGCCGACCGGGACATGTCCGGCCGAGTCGCCGTCGGAGGAGTCGTAGACGAGCGGACTGGTGAAGTCCAGCGAGCCGTCGACGGCCCGCGCGTACGGGTCGAGCAGCAGTTTCGACGGGTTGAAGCGCAGACCGTGCGACGGGTCGAACGGACCGTGCACGCGGTACCCGTACCGCTGGCCGGCGCCGACGCCCGGGACGAACCCGGTCCAGAACTCACCGGTGTGCGTGAGGTCCAGGTTCCGCTGGCTGCCGTCGTCGGCGATCAGCGCGAGCTCGACCCGTTCCGCCGCCGGAGCCCACAGCGTGAAGGTGGTCCCATCGGTCTGGACCACTGCCCCCTGACGCGGACCGGTCGCGGTGGACTGGCCGGGCGCGCTCGAGGCGGCGGTCGCTTCCATCACCGGGACATTCTGCACAGTACGGCCTGAGTTCACGATAGTGAGGTGGTTGTGTTCGTGAGACGGTAGTTGCGAACGCCTGTGCGCAGTGATACGCAAGGACCGTTACTAATTTACCCACCCCCAGGGGAACACATGTCGGAAGAGTTGGCCGGTCTGACCGTCGGTCTGATCGGCGCGGGCAACATCTCGCGCATCCACGCCGAGTCCTGGAAGGCCGTCGGCGCCCGGGTCCTGGTCTATTCACTCGAAGGCGCGGAGGAACTGGCACAGCGGTACGGGCTGGAGGTCGTGGCGTCGCTGGACGAGCTGCTGGCCGCGGTCGAGTTCGTCGACATCGTCACGCCGTCGGCGACCCACAAGGAAATCACGCTGGCCGCGATCAAGGCGGGCAAGAACGTGATCTGCGAGAAGCCGCTGACGCTGACGGCGGCCGACTCGCACGAGGTGATCGACGCGGCCGCGGCGGCCGGCGTCCGGCTGTACCCGGCGCACGTGGTGCGGTGGTTCCCGGCGTACAAGGCGGCGTACGACGCGATCCAGGCCGGGCGGATCGGTGAGGTCGCGGTAGCGCGGTTCTACCGCCAGGCGTCCTCGCCGGCCGGTGCGGGCTGGTACCGCGACGTGGCCCGGTCCGGTGGCGTGATCATGGACCTGATGGTGCACGACCTCGACCAGGCGCGCTGGCTGTGCGGCGAGGTCACCACGGTGTACGCCGTACAGAACCCGCCGACCGTGGACGGGGTCAGCCCCGTCAACGTGGCGGCCCATGTGACGCTGACGCACGAGTCCGGTGCGATCAGCCACTGCCGCGCGACGTGGGGAGCGACCGGTACGACGTTCCAGACCGGCTTCTCGGTCGCGGGTTCGAGCGGCGTACTGAAGTTCAAGTCCGACGGCGACACGGGCTACAAGGAAGAGTTGCAGGACGGCGCTGCCGCCGGCGACCTGCTGATTCCCGAGTCGGCGCTGGGCGAGAGCCCGTACCTGACCCAGTTGCGGGAGCTGGCGATCGGCCTGCGCGGTGGACCGGAGCCGCGCGTTCTCGCGTCGGACGGTGCGACCGCGGTCTACCTGGCCGAGGCGGCGCGCGCGTCGATGGAGTCCGGTCAGCCGATCGACATGAAGACCTTCGTCTCGACGGGAGTAGTGGCATGACATTGAAGGTCGCGATCGCTTCGTTCGCGCACGTTCACGCGGGTTCGTACGCGCACCTGCTCGCGTCGCTGCCGGACATCGACGTACTGTCCGCCGACCCCGACGGTGCCGGGGCGCCGGATCCCGGTCCGCGCGGTGCCGAGTTCGCCGCGCAGTTCGGCATCCCGTACGTCGACTCGTACGACGAACTGTTCGCGTGGGGACCCGACGCGGTCGTGGTGACGTCCGAGAACTCGGGCCACCGCGAACTGGTCGAGCGCGCCGCCGCTGTCGGTGCGCATGTCCTGTGCGAGAAGCCGTTGGCGACCGAGGTCGCGGACGGTGAGGCCATGCTCGCGGCGTGCGAGGCGGCAGGGACGATCCTGATGGTCGCGTACCCGGTCCGGTTCGCGCCGTCGTACGCGCAACTGCGGGCGAACGTCGAGGCAGGCCGCCTCGGTGACGTGTTCGCGATCCTCGGCACCAACAACGGGAAGATCCCGTACGCCGCCCGGCAGTGGTTCACCGACGCGAAACTCGCCGGTGGGGGAGCGCTGGTCGACCACACCGTGCACTGCGCGGACCTGATCGACGGCCTGACCGGTGGCGCGTCCGCCACCCGCGTGTACGCCGCCGCGAACCGGATCCTGCACCAGGACAAGGGTGTGGAGGTGGAGACGGGCGGTCTGGTGACGATCAACTACGACAACGGGCTGCTGGCAACCATCGACTGCTCGTGGAGCGTTCCGGACAACGGTGCGACCTGGGGTGGTGTGTCGCTGCAGGTGACCGGCACCAACGGGTCCGTGGAGATCGAGCCGTTCGTCGCGCACGTCGGCGGCACGGACGCCTCCGGCGAGGTCTTCCTCGCGATCGGCGGCAACCTGGACGCGTCGCTGCTCGACACGTTCCTGGACGCCGTCCGGACGTCCGGCCCGGCACAGCCCGGCCAGGCGCCGGCCGTCGTGCCGCAGCCGGACGGCGCTGTCGGCCTCCGCACCCTCCGCATCGTCGACGCAGCCCGCCGCTCGGCGGCCTCCGGCCAGGCGGTGGATGTTTAAGGTCCCGCTTCCGTCAGGTACGGTTCCCGGGGATGTGACCGACCGGTAGGCCCCGGGAACCGTAGGGAGTGGACGCCATGGGCGAGTTCGTCAACCTCACCGTGAGTGCAGGTGTTGGCACGATCCGGCTGGATCGGCCGAAGATGAACGCGCTGAACGTCCAGGTCCAGGAGGAGATCCGGGCCGCCGCGGTCGAGGCCACGGCCAACGACGACGTACGCGCCGTGGTCATCTACGGCGGCGAGCGGGTGTTCGCGGCCGGTGCGGACATCAAGGAGATGGCGGACATGTCGTACGCCGACATGGCCAAGCGCTCCGGCCCGCTGCAGTCCTCGTTGTCCGCGGTTGCGGCGATCCCGAAGCCGACCGTTGCCGCGATCACCGGGTACGCGCTCGGCGGCGGCTGCGAGCTCGCGCTCTGCGCCGACTACCGGATCGCCGCCGAGGACGCCAAGCTCGGCCAGCCGGAGATCCTGCTCGGCATCATCCCGGGCGCCGGCGGGACCCAGCGGCTGTCCCGCCTGGTCGGCCCGTCGAAGGCCAAGGACCTGATCTACACCGGCCGGTTCGTGGATGCCGCCGAGTCGCTGCAGATCGGTCTGGTCGACAAGGTGGTCCCGGCCGCCGACGTGTACGACGCGGCCGTTGCCTGGGCGTCGCAGTTCTCCCGCGGCGCGGCGATGGCGCTGCGTGCGGCCAAGGAGTCGATCGACTCCGGGCTGGGCGTCGACCTGACCACCGGGCTGGAGATCGAGCGTCAGCAGTTCGCGGCGCTGTTCGCCACCGAGGACCGCGCGATCGGGATGAAGTCCTTCGTCGAGAACGGTCCTGGAAAAGCTGAGTTCAAGGGAATCTGATGTCTGCTACCTCCAAGCCTGCTGCCTCTGCTGAAGACGTCGAGGCGGCCTGGAACGACAACAAGCTCGCCCAGGTGCTGTACCACGACTGGGAAGCGTCGACGTACGACGAGAAGTGGTCGATCTCGTACGACGAACGCTGCGTCGACTACGCCCGGGACCGCTTCACCGCGGTCGCCGGAACCCGCGGCTGGCCGTACGGCAAGACGCTCGAGATCGGCGCCGGCACCGGCTTCTTCACGCTGAACCTCAAGCTGGCCGGCGTTCTCGACGAGGCGCACGTCACCGACCTCTCGCCGGGCATGGTCGAGGCCGCGAAGAAGAACGCGAAGACCCTCGGGTTCGCGGTCGAGGGCAAGGTCGCGGACGCCGAGAAGCTGCCGTACGACGACGACACGTTCGACCTCGTCATCGGGCACGCGGTCATCCACCACATCCCGGACGTCGAGCTGGCGTTCCGCGAGATGCTCCGGGTGCTGAAGCCGGGCGGCCGCTTCGTGATCTGCGGCGAACCCACCCGGTACGGCGACCTCGTGGCCCGGCGACTGTCCCGGTTCACCTGGTGGGCGACCACCAACGTGACCAAGCTGCCCGCGCTCGCGCACTGGCGGCGACCGCAGGAGGAGCTCGACGAGTCGTCGCGGGCGGCCGCGCTGGAAGCGGTCGTCGACCTGCACACGTTCGACCCGGACACGCTGGCGCGGATGGCGTCGCGGGCGGGGGCTACGGACGTTCGCACCGTCACGGAGGAGTTGCTGGCGGCGTGGGTCGGGTGGCCGATCCGTACGTTCGAGGCCGCCGTACCGGAGCAGAAGCTCGGGTTCGGGTGGCGGATGTTCGCCTACAAGTCGTGGCTGCAGCTGTCCAAGGTGGACAAGGCGCTGTCGGCCGTCGTACCGGACGAGCTGTACTACAACGTCTCGATCACCGGGGTAGCCGACAAGCAGTAGGGTGTGTTGATGCGGTTGCTGTCCGTGGCGAATCTGCGCTGGGTGGTGCGCCATCGGGCGTGGACGCCGTACTACCTGAAGCGCTACTGGCGGTTCGCCTGGTTCCGGCTGCGCCATCCGCACGTGATCACCGAGGGTTTCGTGTTCCTCGGCAAGCACCTGGAGATCGTGGCGCGGCCCGGTCACGGGCGGATCGTGCTCGGCAAGTGGGTGCATCTCGGTGACGAGACCCGGCTGCGCGCGCACGAGGGGACGCTGCGGATCGGCGACAAGGTGGTGTTCGCCCGCGACGTCACGGTGAACTGCTACCTGGACATCGAGATCGGCGCGTCGACGCTGATCGCGGACTGGACCTACATCTGCGACTTCGACCACAAGACCGAGGACCTCGACCTGCCGATCAAGGACCAGGGCCTGGTGAAGTCGCCGGTCCGGATCGGCCCGGACTGCTGGCTGGCCACGAAGGTCACGGTCACCCGAGGCGCCGATATCGGCCGTGGTGCGGTGATCGGCGCCAATAGCGTTGCCCGCGGCAACATCCCGGCGTACGCGATCGCCGGCGGCGTTCCGGCCAAGATCCTCGGTGACCGCACTACCCGGTACGCCGCCAACGCCGAGCGCCGCAAGTACCTGGCCGGCCTGGCCGCGGCGAACACCCGGACCGCCGGCCTGCTGCGCTCCGGTGAAACCCCGACTGTGCCTTCCGAGGGGCCGTCCCAGAGCGTGGCGCCGGGGGATGCGGGTGGTGACGGTGTAGAAGCAGATGGTGAAAAAGAGAGCGTGAGGGGTTCTCAAGTTACTCACCAGTCGGGCACTATGGCCCCCACATCCGGTCGGACGCCCACGACCGGATGAGCATCGGAGAGGAGAAGTAGCGTGGCTGACCAGGCTGCGATCGAGCCGGCCGACCAGGCTGCCCGATCGCTGCTCGACCAGGCCGCGGCCGACAACTCGATCACGCAGGCGAGGACCCGCGCGGTCGACCCGGTGCCGATCGTGGCCGAGCCAGTGGTCGCCGGCAGCGCTACGTTGGAACCAGTGCTTGAAACGAACGAGTCAGACATGGGCGTGAACAACAGCGTGAACCCGGAAGCACAGGCAGTGGACGGCAGTACGGCAGCGGCACCGGTTGCGGGCGCGCGCCGCAGGTTGTCGCCACGCCCGGTCCCGGTCAGCCGGCGGAGGAGACCGCCGGCCGCCGCAGTGGCCACGGACGAGGAACGGACCCCGGCTGAGGAGATGGACGACGTGGGTACGCAGGACGAAAAAGGGACGGCCGACAAGGCCGGCACGACGCCGGACACCGCTACTGGCACCGAGACCGGTACAGGCGCGAGCGGTTCGGGTACGGCGACCGCGACGAAGACTGCCCGGCCGAAGACGGCGGCGGAGATCGTGGCGGAGCAGCGGGCCCGGGAGAAGGCGGCGGCAGAGGCCCCGGCCACGGACGCGGCCGCCTCGGAGGATGCCGCGTCCGGTCGGCCGGATGCCACGGCCAAGGACGCCTCGAAGGATGCTGCTGCTGACAAGGCGCCGGCTGCGGCGGCCACTGGTACGGGTGCTGCGGCGGGCAAGCCGGCCGCGAAGCCGACAGGTGCCTCAGGCAACAAACCGGCGGCCGCGAAGGGCGGCTCGTCGGGATCCGGCATGGGCAAGCAGGCGCTGACCTCGGTCGGTTCCGGTGTCCGGAAGCTGCGCAATCTGATCGCGTCGCTGATCTGGCTCGCTGCGGTTCTCGCGGCTGCGGTCCTCGCGCTCGGTGCGCTGTTCACCGCGCTCGACCAGACCAACCAGAGCAACGAGATCGTGCGCTGGATCCTGGAGCGCGGTCACGACCTGGTCGGCCCGTTCAAGGACCTGTTCCGGCTCGAGACCGCGAAGAACACCCTGCTGGTGAACTGGGGTATCGCGGCGCTCGTCTACCTGATCGCCGGCAAGATCGTCGAACGCATCATCCGGCCGTAGCGATCAGAACCAGATCGAGAGATTCGTCCAGGTTTCCTGGGCGGATCTCGAAGTCGGCGTACGTCGTACTGCGCACGAGCGCGGCCAGGTTGTCGTCCCACTGGTCGTGCTCGGCGGCGAGCTGCGCGTCGACACAGGATCCGTACTGCGTCTCCCAGGACGTCAGCCGGTCGCCGTGGTGGAGTCCGAGCGCCTGCGTGATGGCGAAGTGCGGCTCGAGCAGTTCGATGAACTCGGCGGCGGTCAGTTCGCGCGTGTGGTACCAGTTCCCGCTCGGGAAGGTCAGGCGGTTCGGCGTACTCAGCACCAAGGTCCCGCCGGGCGCGAGAACGCGCGCGCACTCGGCGACGAACCGCGGCTGCTCCCACAGGTGCTCGATCGTCTGCAGTGAGGTCACGGCCTCGAACGCGTTGTCCGCAAAGGGTGTCTGCACGAGATTGCCGCGCGCCACCTTGACCTGTGGATAAACGCGGCGGACGTGCCGCAACGTCGTATCTTCATAGTCGAGACCGGTCACCTGGCTCGCCCCGGCGAGCCGGAGCAGTTCCGCGCCGTAGCCCTCGCCGCAGCCGGCGTCGAGGACCCGGCCGGTCCCGATCGGCAGTTGGGTCGTGATCCAGCGATAGGCGGCGTCGTGGCGCGCGAACCAATAGTTCTCGTGCCAGATCCCGGGCGCGGTCCTCTCGCCCGTGAGCGGTAACGTCTCGGTCACTGACTCAGACTAGTCGTCCACGAGACTGTGATGGGACTCGCACCGCCGTTATGTTTCTCGCGAGTAACATCCGTGGCAGGCTTGGCAGAGACCGTTAACCAGAAGGGGTCCCACACGCTATGAAGATCGTCGTCTGCGCGAAGTTCGTGCCGGATGCCACCGCGGACCGCCGCTTCCGCTCGGAGGACAACACGGTGGACCGTGCGGGTGTCGACGGGCTGCTGTCCGAGCTGGACGAGTATGCCGTCGAGACCGCCCTCACCGTCAAGGAGGCCGGGGACGCCGAGGTGACCGTTCTCACGGTCGGCCCGGAGCAGGCCGCGGACGCGGTGAAGAAGAGTCTGCAGATGGGCGCCGACGCCGGTGTCCACGTTCTCGACGACGCGATCCACGGTTCGGACGCGGTCGCCACGTCGCTGATCCTGTCCAAGGCGCTGGCCAAGCTGGAAGCGGACCTGGTCGTGTTCGGCATGGGTTCGACCGACGGCGGCATGGGCGTCGTTCCGGCGATGGTGTCGGAGCGGCTCGGACTGCCGGCCGTGACGCTGGGCTCGGAGGTGACCGTCGACGGGCAGACCGTGCGGATCCGTCGTGACGGTGACACCGCGAGCGAGACCATCGAGGGCACGCTGCCGTTGGTGCTGTCGGTGTCGGACCAGGCGAACGAGCCGCGGTACCCGTCGTTCAAGGGGATCATGGCGGCGAAGAAGAAGCCGGTCGAGACCTGGTCGCTGGCCGACCTCGAGCTGACCCCGGAGCAGGTGGGCGGCTCGTCGGCGTGGACCGAGGTGGTCGAGGTGACCGCCCGTCCGGCGCGGACCGCCGGCACGATCGTCACCGACGAGGACGGTAGCGGTGCTGCCGGGCTGGTCGAGTTCCTGTCCACGAACAAGTTCCTCTGAGGGGTGCGGGTCTAGTTATGTCGAACGTTCTGGTTCTCGTTGACCACACCGCGGGCACGGTCCGCAAGACGACCGCCGAGCTCCTCACGATCGCCCGCCGGCTCGGCGAGCCGGTCGCAGTGTTCGTCGGTGAGGGTGTCGCGGATGCCCTGCCGGCTCTCGGGCAGTACGGCGCGACGAAGGTGATCGCGTTGTCGAACCCGGAGCTCACGCAGTTCCTGGTCGCTCCCAAGGCCGAGGCGCTGGCGCAGGTCGCGGCGAAGATCGAGCCGTCGGCGATCCTGATCTCGTCGAACGCCGAGGGCAAGGAGATCGCGGCCCGGCTCGCGGTCAAGCTGGACTCGGGCCTGATCACCGACGCCGTCGACGTCGTCGCGGCCGATGGTGGCGCGGTCACGACGCAGTCGGTGTTCGCGGGCAACTTCACCGTGCAGGCGAAGGTCACGCACGGCACGCCGATCATCACGGTCAAGCCGAACGCCGCCACCCCCGAGGCCGCTGAGACCTCGCCGGAGGTGGAGGAGTTCGACGTCACGATCTCCGACGCCGCGAAGACGGCACGGATCGTGGAGTCGAAGCCGCGGGAGGCCACGGGTCGTCCGGAGCTGACCGAGGCCGCGATCATCGTGTCCGGTGGCCGCGGTACGGGCGGTGACTTCGGCCCGATCGAGGCGTTCGCCGACTCGCTCGGTGCCGCTGTCGGTGCGTCACGCGCGGCGGTGGACTCGGGCTGGTACCCGCACGCCTACCAGGTCGGCCAGACCGGCAAGACGGTGTCGCCGCAGCTGTACGTCGCGGCCGGTATCTCCGGCGCGATCCAGCACCGCGCCGGCATGCAGACCTCGAAGACGATCGTCGCGGTCAACAAGGACCCCGAGGCCCCGATCTTCGAACTGGTCGACTTCGGCGTCGTCGGCGACCTCCACAAGGTCCTCCCCACCGCCACCGAAGAAGTCACCAAGCGCAAGTCCTGACCCACGGCTCCACCCTGCACCAACAGCCCGGCTCGGCACTCCCGAGCCGGGCTGTCGCATCCCTGGAGGGGATATCCCCTCGGGTTGTGGGTTCTCTGTTGGTATTCGAGGGGAGAAGCCAACAGAGCAAGGGATATCCCCTCCCGTTGTCGACCGGGGGTGTGTGACCGGATCCGTTGAGTCAGGTGGTCAGTTGCTGGCGGATGGTGGCGAGGTCGTCGGTGATGGTGGCTTTTCGGGTGTCAGCGTTGTTGAGGTAGTTCGCGAGTGCGGTCGCGGCCGTCGCGCAGCGTTCGTTGAGGTTGGCGACCTCCCCGGCGGCTCTAGTTTTGTCGTCGTTGATGGCGTGCCGCAGCTTCACGTAGCTGTTGAGGCCGAAGGCCATCACGACGAGGCCGACCACGATCCAGAACCAGTGCAGGAGCAATCCGAGACCGATCGCCACAACCGCGCCACCGACCAGCAGCCCGATCGGAGTGGCGCGCTGTCCAGCGGTCATGACGCCGGCGGAGGCGGTGAGCGCCGACGTCGCCTTGCCCAGTTCGAGCTGGTCCGGTCCATCGGCGCGGATCGTGATCGTGTGTGCGCCGCTCTCGATGGAGACCTCCGACGGGCCCGGGAGCTCGGCGGTCTGCGCCACCGTCTCGACCGCGGGCAGCACCAACGGACCGACGACGCGCAGGGCGGCGGTCGACAGGTGCGGGTCGGCGGACAGGCCGAGGTCCTCGGTGAGCAGCGCGTCGACGGTGCCGGCCGGATCGTCGAGCGTCTGGGCGGCCGCCTCGGCGGCCCCGGTCACCCGTGCACGCAGTACGGCGATGCGGGCCAGCGTCTCGCGCTCGGGCTCGCTGCCTTCGGAGATCAGCAGCCGCAGCATGGCCGCGGCACTGTCCGCGGGCGGCTCGTCGTCGGCATCGCGCCCGGACGACTTGGCGCCGCGACGGGACGACTTGGCGTCGTCCGGGGTGCTGTCGGTCTTGCGGGTCTCCGGGTAGTTCAGGTCGGGGTCGGGTTCGCGGGCCTCGGTGTTGCCGAGGATCGTCTCGACGGCGTCGCGGACCCGGCTCAAGCGGTTCGCGGCTTCGTCCTGCTGCTCGGTCGCCTTGAGCCGCGGCCCGTTCGAGCGGCTCGAGCTGCCGCGATTCTCGAGTCGCGACAGCCACCCGCCGTCGGGAGACGCGGCCGACTGCAGCCGCTTCACCACGAGCTCCAGACCGTCCGCCCCGAAGCCACCACGTGCGGCTGTCGTCCACAGCACCCGCTGCACCCGGGTCAGCGTTCCGTCCGCGGCCGGTACGCCGAACGCGACGTCCAGCCACTCGTTCTGCACCTGGTGCCGCTGCCCGAGCACCGCCAACGCCAGCGACAGGTAGATCGACGTACGGCGCTGGTCGAGTTCCATCGCCGTACTGATCGCCTGCTCGTCCGGTGTGGACGCGTGCAGGGAGATCAGTGCCTGGGTGGCGGGACTCAACCAGTATCGAGCGACGGGGGCGCCCGCTTCCGGGATCTCGGCGCTGGAGGCCATCGCGGAGAGGACCCGGGTGGCGTAGCGGCGGAGTTCGGCGGCGTCGACGAAACCGGCCGTCTCGTGGCGGAGATCGGACAGCTCGACGAACGCGTCGAACGCACGGGACATGCTGTCCACGCGGCTCTGCAGGCTGCCCTGGACCCGGGACAACTGGGACCGGAGACTGGAGGCCTCCTGGCGCGCATACGACATCTCGCTCTCCAGGTTGGAGAGCTGCTGGTTCTGCTTGCGATCGGTCCACCAGTCGTTCATGTCCTGCCTTCCGCTCCACCAGACATTGCTCTCCGGAAGGATTGCGTGTCAGCGGGTCATCAGGCCCACACGGGTCGCCGCGAGTCGCGCCCGGTGCCGTACTCCGGGTCGCCGCCCGTGACCAGCACCCAATGCTCGGTGGCGCGGGCACAGTACAGCCGGAGTTCGTCGCGCAGTTGGTCGGCGGTGTACGCGCGCAACTCTGCGTACCGCGACGAGAACAGCGTCGCGCAGGCTTCCAGTTCGTCGTCCGGGACGAGAGCGGCCTGCGCGCGGAAGTACACCGCCGATGCTTCACCGATCGGCACGGTCGAGTCGAAGATCGCGATGCTCACGTCCGGCCGCTCGGCCACGTTGCGCGAGTGCAGCGAGTTCGGTGACGACGCCCAGTAGAACCTGTCGTGCCCGTCCGGCGTGAAGTAGACCGGCGTCACCCAGGGCAGTCCGTCGTCGCCGACCGTCCCGAGCGCCATGTACTTGTTGGCTTCGATGACCGCCGCCGCGCGCCGGTCGAGGATCTCCTGGATCATCCCTGCTCCTGATGAGGTACGTCGTACGTCAGGTGGGTCGCGTTCGGTGTGCTCGTAGTGTCTCGTGGCACCAGCCGGATCGGTGTCAGCGTGGTCCGCTCGAACAGCGGGGTGCCGTCACCGAGCACGATCGGCGCGACGTGGACCCGCAGTTCGTCCACCAACCCGGCGTACAGGTACTGCCGGCAGAGGTGACCGCCGCCCATGATCATCACGTCCCGCTGACCCGCGGCGGTCCGGGCGAGCTTGAGCGCGGCCTCGATCCCGTCCGGCACGAACTCGAACCAGCCGTCCAGCCGGACCCGGCTCGGCGGATTCGACGTCACCACGTAGATCGCCGGCCGCTCGCCGCTGAACCCGTCGGCGCTCCATCCCTGCGGCCCGTCGATGAGGTCGAACGTCCGCCGTCCCATCAGTACGGCGCCGATGTTCGCGCTGGTGCGCTCGAACGCCTCGCGGTCGGCTGCCTGCTCGCCGGCGATCCAGTCGTGCAGGGGATCGCCGCCGATCCCGAGGCCGTGCGTGAGGTCCGCACCCGGCCCGGTGACGAATCCGTCGAGCGACATCGTGATGTCCAGCAGTACGCGTCCCATGATCTTCTCCTGGTTCCGAGGTTGTGCCTCCACAGTCGGTGCAGGCGCCACGGAAAGTCCTCCGTGCCGGCCACGGAAGGACCACGGATCCCGCATGATGGGCCAATGGCTGGTCCGAAGGACGTGTCGGCGCGGGAGGCAGAGGTACTCGCGGCGCTCGCGGGCGACCGCTCGAACGCCCAGATCGCCCGGCGGCTGCACATCAGCATCCGGACCGTCGAGAGCCACATCTCCTCGCTGCTGCGCAAGTACGGCGTCGCGGACCGGCATGAGCTCGCCGCACTCGCGGACGTAGCCGAGTCCCAACCGCCGGGCTTCAGCACACCGGCCGGACCAGGTACGACGTTCGTCGGCCGCGAGCAGGACCGCGCAGAGCTGACCAGAGCACTCGGCAGCAACCGCCTCGTCAGCCTGCTGGGCCCTGGTGGCGTAGGCAAGACCCGTCTGGCGCTGCGCGTCGCAGCGGACGTCGCCGACAACTACCCGTACGGCGGTGCAGTGGTCGATCTCGTCCCGGTACGTCCTGGCTTTGTGGTCGCTGCGGTCGCTGAAGCACTCCAGGCCACCGAGCAACCACCCCACAGCCTTGCGGACGCCGTACTCGAACGACTCAAGCGCGGTCGCACACTGCTCGTTCTGGACAACTGCGAGCACCTGCTGGACGACGTGGCCGGTCTGGTCGCCCGCATCCTCACCGAGGCGACGGAAACGGCAGTAGTGGTCACCAGTCGCGAACGTCTCGGCGTAGCGGGGGAGCGGCCAGTGCAACTCGGTCCGCTGACGCTAGGAACCGAGGCAGAACAGCTGTTCCGCGACAGGGCTGCTCTGGTCGCGCCTGAGTTGGCGGATGACAGTGAGCTTGCGCAGAAGGTGTGTGCAGAGTTGGACGGCGTACCGCTGGCTATCGAGCTGGCTGCGGCTCGTGCTGGGTCGCTGGGGCCGGACGGCCTGTTGGCGGCGCTGGACGACCGGCTGCGGCTCCTGTCCGGAGGACGTGGTCCGAACGAGCGGCACAACTCATTGGCCCAGGTGATCGGCTGGAGCTACGACCTGCTTGGTGACGACGAGCGCAGGTTGTTCCGGCGGCTGGGTGTCTTCGTTGGTGGGTTCGACCTCGCTGCGGTCGCTGGTGTGACGCCGGGCAGTACCAGGAGCGAGCTGAGCGACCTCCTCGGTCGGCTGACCGACAAGAGCCTCCTGCACCGTAGTCAGCACGCGGGGATCAGCCGCTGGCGGATGCTGGAGACAGTGCGGGTCTTCGCGCTCGAAGAGCTCAAGGACGAGTACGACGAGGTTGCTGCGCTGCATGTGGCGTGGGCCGACCAGTTGGCCACCAAGCTGGAACAGCAACTGGAGGCAGGGGAGGACTGGCAGCAGGAGTTCGACCTGCTGGCTCCGGACCTGCGCGTGGCGAGCGGCGCCGTACGGCCGCTTGCGCGCAAGCTCGCCCATCTGACTTTTGCCCGGAGGCGCTTCCTGGAGGCGCGTGAGCACTACCTGGTTGCTGCCGCGCATGCTGCGGACGCCGCCGAGCGGTACGACGATCTGCGGGATGCTGCCGATGCCGCGATGGTCGTCGCGGACGGCGGACATGCCTACCAGTTGATGATGCGATCGGCCGCGGACGGGACTCCGGACGCTGCGGGGTACGCGGTCACCATCCTGAACCGCTACGAGATGACCCGCCCGGCCGAGCTGCCCGACGACCGGGGAGCGAGCCTGCTCCCGGGTGAATCGGGTGGATCGGGCGACAGTGTGCTGGTTCGGGTGGCGCGGGCTTGGGTGGATCGGTTCGGCGTCGCGTCGGCGGAGGCCGCGGTCGCCGCCGCTCGGCGGGCGAACCAGCCATTGGACCTGATGAGCGCCCTCGACGCGTACGGCACCGCGGTCGCCGCGGCCGGGCGGCTGCGCGACGCAGATGCGTCGGCGAAGGAGCGGCTGAAGCTGGCCGCGGACCTCCCCGCGCACGACCCGCGTGCGGCAGCCGAGATCGTTGACGCCTTCCACGTCGCCTCGACCACGGCGATCGCGGTCGGCGACATCGTCGAGGCCCTCCGGCTGGCGCAGTTGATCAGTGACCCGGTGCACGGTCATCCGTACATCACCGCCCCGCGCAAGGTCCGTGCCTATGCGCTTGCCGGGCGGTTCGAGGACGCCGTACAGGCGGCAGACGTGATGTGGAGCGGCTGGCGTGCCGCTGGATGTCCGCCGCGGGTCTGGATGGCCTCGGCTGCGGCGGCGGCCGCGCTCGCCCACGGACTGCTCGGCAGCGGCCAGGAGGGGGTCTGGCAGGCCCGCGCCCTGGAGATCGCCCGCGTGACCGACGCAACCGACGACGGGGGCCTCGCGGCCCCCGCCGCGTTCGTAGAAGCTCGCCTCGCCGTCCACCGCCACGACACCAACCCGACTGCGCTGAGCGAGCTGAGTGACGTGGCGGGTGTGGTTGAGCGGGCGTGTGCAGCGTTTCCTGAGCCGTGGTGGATTCCGTACGCCCACGCCGCCGGTGCGGAGCTCGCCGTGGTGTCCGAGTACCCCGACGCGGCGCAGTACCTGGAGCGGGCGGTGAGCGAGAACGCCTGGGCGGAGGCGGTCCTGCGAAGGGCTCAGGGTCGTCTGACGGGGGACCGGGACACGCTCCTGGAGGCGGCCGGGAAGTTCCACCAGATCGGGGCCCGGTTCGAGGAGCGGTGCACGCTCAGTCTCGCGCGCTGACTCCCGAGGAGCGGGAACATCCGTGCCGGACATACCCTTGAAACCGATATGACTGCTTCCGACCGTCGCACGGTGTACCTGGACCACGCGGCGACGACCCCGATGCTCCCGGCCGCGATCGAGGCGATGACCTATCACCTCGCCCGGACCGGTAACGCGTCGTCACTGCACGGCTCCGGCCGGTGTGCGCGGCGGACGGTCGAAGAAGCCCGCGAATCGATCGCCGCGGCGCTCGGGGCGCAGCCGAGCGAGATCGTGTTCACCTCCGGCGGCACCGAGGCGGACAATCTCGCGCTGAAGGGCCTGTGGTGGTCCCGGCTTGCCGCCGATCCGCGCCGGCGCCGGATCCTGCTGAGCGGCATCGAGCACCACGCGGTGCTCGACCCGGCGATCTGGCTCGGTCAGCACGAGCACGCCGAGATCGAGTGGCTCCCCGTCGACGAGCTGGGTCGCGTGCAGCCGGACGACGTACGGCGGGCCGTCGAGCGCGACCCGGAGTCCGTGTCGTTCATCACGCTGATGATGGCGAACAACGAGGTCGGCACGCTGCAGCCGGTCGCCGATGTCGCGGCGATCGCGCAGGAGTACGGCGTACCCGTGCACACCGATGCCGTGCAGGCGATCGGGCAGGTGCCGGTGGACTTCGCTGAGCTGGGCGTGGACGCGATGACGGTGTCCGCACACAAGCTCGGTGGTCCGTACGGGATCGGGGCGCTCGTCGTCCACAAGGAGACGCAGCTGACGCCGATCCTGCACGGCGGGGGACAGGAGCGCGACGTACGGTCCGGCACCCTCGACGCTCCCGCGACCGCCGGGTTCGCGGTGGCGGCCGAGCACGCCGTGAAGCACCAGGCGGAGGAGGCCGGCCGGCTGACCGAGCTGCGGGACACCCTGATCAGCGGCATCACCGGCACCGTCGAGGGAGCCCTGCTGTCGGGGGACCCGACGGACCGCTTGCCCGGTAACGCACACTTGTCCTTCAGCGACTGCGAGGGTGACTCGCTGTTGCTGCTGCTCGACGCCCGCGGGATCGAGGTCTCGACCGGATCCGCGTGCAACGCCGGGGTCGCCGAGCCGAGCCACGTACTGCTGGCGATGGGGTACGACGACCAGCGGGCCCGCGGCTCGCTCCGGTTCACCCTCGGGCACACGAGTACGCGCGCCGACATCGACGCCGTACTGGAGAACATCGGGCCGGTCGTGGAGCGGGCGAAGTCCGCCGGCCTGCAGAACGTGGGAAGGAACACCTGATGCGGGTACTCGCAGCCATGTCCGGCGGAGTGGACTCCGCCGTCGCGGCCGCGCGGATGGCCGAGGCCGGGCACGACGTGACCGGCGTGCACCTGGCGCTGAGCCGCAACCCGCAGTCGTACCGCAGCGGCGCGCGCGGCTGCTGCACGATCGAGGACTCCCGTGACGCCCGCCGGGCCGCGGACGTGATCGGCATCCCGTTCTACGTCTGGGACCTGGCCGAGCGGTTCCACGCCGATGTGGTCGAGGACTTCGTCAGCGAGTACGCCGCCGGCCGGACGCCGAACCCGTGCCTGCGCTGCAACGAGAAGGTCAAGTTCAGCGCCGTACTGGAGCGGGCTCTCGCGCTCGGCTTCGACGCGGTCGCGACCGGGCACTACGCGCGGATCGTGGACACGCCTGAAGGTCGTGAGCTGCACCGGGCGGTGGATCCGGCCAAGGACCAGTCGTACGTGCTCGGCGTGCTGACGCAGCAGCAGCTCGCGCACGCGTTCTTCCCGCTCGGCGACACGGTCAAGACCGAGGTACGCGAGGAGGCTCAGCGCCGCGGGCTGTCGGTCGCGGCCAAGCCGGACAGCCACGACATCTGCTTCATCGCCGACGGCAACACCCCGGGCTTCCTCAGCGCGCAGCTGGGCGAGGCGCCCGGCGACATCATCGATGCGCAGGGCAACAAGCTCGGCGAGCACCAGGGCACGCACGGCTTCACCATCGGCCAGCGCAAGGGCCTGCGGATCGGTACGCCGGCCGCGGACGGCAAGCCGCGCTTCGTCCTCGACATCAGCCCGGTCGACCGCACCGTGACCGTCGGATCCCGCGCGGAGCTGGCCGTCTCGCAGCTCACCGCGTCGAAGCCCCGCTGGTGCGGCCCGGCTCCCACCGAGGAGCTGCAGGTGAAGGCACAGCTGCGTGCGCACGGTGAAGAGGTCGCCGTGACCGCACAGGTCGACGGCGACGAGGTCCAGGTGAGCTTCACCGAGCCGACCTCGGCGGTCGCCCCCGGGCAGGCGGTCGTCCTGTACGACGGCACGCGCGTGATCGGCTCCGCGACCATCGACACGGTCGAGCGAGTCACTGCTGCCGTATGACAACCACCGGCCTGGGCTCGCTCCCCGGCGATGACATCCGCGAGTGGATGCGCGCCGTACTCGAGCTGGTCGACCTCCCGTTCCTGCCCGAGCTACCGGCACGTCCGTACGGCGACATGATCAGCCGGACTGTCGCCGTACTGACGGAGTTGGGCGCGGACCTGCAGCCGGTCGGGTGGCGGGTGACCGGTGGTGGGGACGCGCGGGCGAGTCTGGACCAGCGGCGGGCGCGGGCGCGGCTGCACGAAGACCTGGACGTGCTGGAGGAGTACGCCGACGGGTACCAGGGGCGGCTGAAGGTACAGGTCACCGGGCCGTGGACGCTGGCTGCAGCGGTCGAGCGGCCGCGCGGGGACAAGATGCTGGCGGACCACGGTGCGCGGCGGGACCTGGCGCAGGCTCTGGCGGATGGTGTGCAGCAGCACGTGGCCGACGTACGGAAGCGGGTTCCGGGAGCCGAGGTCGTGCTGCAGGTGGATGAGCCCGGGCTGCCCGCCGTACTCGCGGGAGCTGTGCCGACGGCCTCTGGCTGGAGCAAGCACCGGTCTGTCGACGGGCCCGGTGCTGTCGAGCTCCTGAGCCTGTTCACCACGGGTGTACCGACCGTCGTCCACTGCTGCGCCGCCCGCCCTCCGATCGAGGTCTTCACCAAGTCGGGCGCCACCGGGGTCGCCGTCGACACGGCCCTGCTGAACACGGCGGCCTGGGACCAGATCGCAATCGCCGCCGAGGCGGGCACCACCATCTACGCGGGCGTCGTACCCACCACCGGCGCGCTGCCGACCGCGCACAAGGCGGCAGACCTGCTCGTACGCCGCTGGCGCGAACTCGGCCTCGACCCGGAACTGCTGAAGAAGGTCGTCATCACGCCCGCCTGCGGGCTTGCGGCCGCTCCGTCACCGGCCGATGCCAGAGCGCGGTTGAAGCTCCTCCGCGACATCGTCGACGTCGTCGGCGAAGCTGCTGACGCTTGACCAAAATTGTCGGTGAACCCCTGTAAATTCACCTCATGAGCACGGAGGAGAACGGGGCTGCGCCCGCCGAGGTCCGGACACGGCACGCGGAGCTGAGCCAGGAGATCGAGGATCACCGGGCGCGGTACTACCTGGCCAGCCCGATCATCTCGGACGCGGACTTCGACGTGCTGATGCACGAGCTGCAGGGCCTCGAGGAGCAGTACCCCGAGCTCCGGACACCGGACTCGCCCACCCAGAAGGTCGGCGCGCCGATCTCCACGCTGTTCACGCCGGTCGACCACCCGATGCGGATGGAGAGCCTCGGCAACGCGTTCTCCGCCGAGCAGATGGAGGCCTGGGCCAAGCGGCTCGAGCGCGAGGTCACGGTCAAGCAGATCCACGACAGCGGCTTCCTCTGCGAGCTCAAGGTGGACGGCCTCGCCCTCGACCTGGTGTACGAGAACGGCAAGCTGGTCACCGGCGCCACCCGCGGCGACGGCCGCACCGGTGAGGACGTCACGCCGAACGTCCGGACGATCAAGAGCATCCCGGAGCAGCTGCGCGGCGACGACCTCCCGACGTTCCTGGAGGTCCGCGGTGAGGTCTACTTCCGGGTCGAGGACTTCGAGGAGCTCAACGCCCAGCTCGTCGAGGCCGGCAAGGACGTGTTCTCCAACCCGCGGAACAGTGCGGCCGGATCACTGCGTCAGAAGGACCCGCGGGTCTCGGCCGGCCGGCCGCTGCGGTTCGTCGTGCACGGCCTCGGCAAGGTCGAGGGCCACCACTTCGGGCGGCTCTCGGAGGCGTACGACCAGCTGAAGGCCTGGGGTCTGCCGGTCAGCGACCGCGCCCGCCGGGTCGGCACACTCGACGAGGTCAACGAGTTCATCGCGTACTACGGCGAGAACCGGCACTCGGTGGACCACGAGATCGACGGCGTAGTCGTGAAGGTCGACGAGGTCGATCTGCAGCGCGCCCTCGGATCGACCTCGAGCGCCCCGCGCTGGGCGATCGCGTACAAGTACCCGCCGGAAGAGGTCAACACCAAGCTGATCGAGATCGAGGTGAACGTCGGCCGGACCGGCCGGGTCACCCCGTTCGCGCACATGGAGCCGGTCCGCGTGGCCGGTTCCACGGTCGAGTACGCGACCCTCCACAACGCCAAGGAGGTCGCCCGCAAGGACGTCCGCCCGGGCGACACCGTCGTACTGCGGAAGGCGGGTGACGTGATCCCCGAGGTCCTCGGACCGGTGGTGGACCTGCGTCCGAAGGGCCTGCCGGCGTGGGAGATGCCGACCAGGTGCCCGTGGTGCGACACGGTGCTGGCGCCGGCGAAGGAATCCGATGTCGACATCCGCTGCCCGAACTCGCAGTACTGCCAGGGCCAGTTGCGGGAGCGGCTGTTCTACCTGGCCGGGCGGTCCGCGTTCGACATCGAGGGGCTCGGGTTCAAGGCGGCCGACGCGCTCATCCGCGGCGGGCTGATCGCCGACGAGGGCGACCTGTTCGCGCTCACCGAGGAGAAACTGGCCGAGAGCGAGTTCTTCACCACGAAGGCCGGCGCGCTGTCGGCGAACGCCCGCAAGCTGCTGGCGAACCTCGAGGAGGCGAAGACCAAGCCGCTGTCCCGGGTGCTGGTCGGGTTGTCGATCCGGCACGTCGGGCCGACCGCGGCGGTGGCGCTGACCGAGGTGTTCCGGACCATCGACGACGTCCGGGCGGCCACCGAGGAACAGTTGGCCGAGACCGAGGGCGTCGGGCCGACCATCGCGCAGGCGATGATCGAGTGGTTCCAGGTGCCGTGGCACCAGGCGATCGTGGACAAGTGGCTGGCGTCCGGCCTGGTCATGCGCGAGGAGCGCACCGGCCCGACGCTGCCGCAGACGCTGACCGGGCTGTCGGTCGTGGTGACCGGGACCGTCGAGGGGTTCAGCCGGGACGAGGCGACCGAGGCGATCGTCGGCCGCGGTGGCAAGGTCGCGAGCTCGGTGTCGAAGAAGACGTCGTTCGTGGTCGTCGGCGATTCGCCGGGATCGAAGTACGACAAAGCGGTGCAACTCGGCGTACGGATTCTGGACGCCGCCGGGTTCCAGGTGCTCCTGGACGACGGTGCCGAGGCGGCCGACGCGGTGGCGACAACACCGACAGCCGAGGAATCGTAACGATTTCGGCAGTCCGCGAACCGGATGGATCCGTCGGGAGACCTGAGCCGTCCGACTGTTAACTTTGCACGTCGACACCTGGGTCAGAAGGAGCGAATATGACGACGCCGCCGCAGGGACCATGGGGTCCTGGGCAGCCGGGGGGCCAGCCAGGCGGGCAGCACGGGGGGCAGGGCGGCCAGCCGCCACAGCAGGGCGGCTGGGGACAGCAGCCCCCGGGCCAGGGCCAAGGTGGTGGCTGGGGACAGCCGCCGCAGCAGCCGCAGCAAGGCCAGCCTCCGCACGGTCAGCCGCCGCAGCAGGACCAGCGTCCGCAGCAGGGCGGCTGGGGCCAGCAGCCCGGGCAACCGGGCCAACCTGGTCAGCCGGGACAACCTGGCCAGCCTGGACAGCCGCAGCAGGGACAGCCGCCCGCCGGAGGCTGGGGTCAGCCGCCGCAGCAGGGTGGCGCGTACCAGCAGCAGTCGTGGGGCCAGCGCCAGCAGCAGCAAGGCGGCTGGCACCAGCAGCAGGGCGGTCCGGGCCAGCAGTGGCAGCCGGGCGGTCCGGGCTCCAAGGGCCCGGGTGGCATCAGCAAGGACAAGCTGCCGCTGGTGATCGGCGGCGGTGTGGTCGGTCTCGTGGTGATCGGCCTGCTGGTGTTCCTCGGTATCCGCGCGTTCGGCGGCGACGACGAGCCGACGACGCAGCCGACGACCACCGAGCAGCCGACCGGTGAGCCGACCGGCAGCCCGACGACGTCCACGTCCGGCGGTCCCGGCCAGAACGGCGAGCTCGGCAACGCGACCGGCCAGGCCAAGGCGGCGACCGAGAAGTTGCAGGGCCTCGGCTTCGGCTGCAGCGACCTGTTCAACACCGGTCAGGGCGCGCACCGCGGCTGCTTCAAGCAGGACGGCCGCAAGGGCGCCGAGGCGATCTTCCAGTTCCAGTCCGACGGCACCATCGTCGCGGTGCGGCTGCAGGCCGAGGACGACGACAACTTCAACAACGCCCAGGTCGCCTTCGACCAGGTGCTGCAGGCGGTCGGCAACGACACGTTCGGCGCCGACCAGGTCAAGAAGGTCCAGGACGCGGTGAAGACCGGTCAGCGTTCCGACGAGGTCGGCACCACCTGGGGAGAGTTCCAGCTCAGCAACCAGGGCCAGAGCGTCCGGCTGTCCGGTCACAAGTCCGGCGAGGACTCGATGGACCTGCCGGACCAGACCTTCGACACCACCCAGGCGCAGCTGGTGACGGCGCTGAAGGCCAAGGGCTACGTCTGCACGACCTCCTGCAAGAAGGACGTCGGCAAGTACGGCTACCAGCGGGTCTTCTTCTACGCGAGCAGCGGCAAGGGCATCAAGGACATCGAGGTCAGTGCCTCCGGTGAGGCCGAGGACGCCAAGAAGGCGCTTCCGGCCGCGCTGGGCGACGCGTTCGGTGCCCTCAAGGGCGGCAACATCGCCGCCGTGAAGTCGTACGTCGAGGCGCACAGCGACGGGAAGTCGTACGCTGCTTATGTAGGCGGCTGGAAGGTCGAGATCAGCGGGAACAGCTCGGCGAGCTACACGTCGCAGCAGGTCTCGATCCAGTACGAGTCGTTCTACGCCTGACCAGCAGCACGCAAGCAGCACGGAGGACGGATTGAAGTTCCCCCGGGAGAAGCGGGAGTCTCGGACGATGGCGCAGCCACCGCCCGAGGCGGTCCAGCGGGTCGACGGCGGTGGGGCCTGGGGTCCCACCCAGTTCGACCTCCCGGACCGGAACGGCAGCAACAGCCAGGCGATCCTGATCGTCAGCCTGATCGGCGTCGTCGTCCTGCTGATCATCGCGGGCCTCTGGGCCCTCGCGTACTTCCAGTTCACCTGAGACAGCCGGAAACCCCCGCTCGCAGCGATTCGGCGAGCGGGGGTTTTCGCGTTGGGTCAGGCGGTGGCGCGGATGGTGACGGCCAGTGAGGCCAGGTAGGAGAGGCGCGCGACCTCGGAGCCGAGGAACTCGGGGCCGCCGCGGCGGCCGATCACGAGCACGCGGCGGTCGGAATCCAGCGGTGCGGCGACCAGCACCGACTCCGACAGACCCTTGTGGTCCGGAGCTGCCAGCGTCGTCGCCTTCTCCAGCGGAAGCCAGCCGCCGGCCATATCGCCGAACTCGGGCGTTGCGCTGGTCTCGAGTGCGACCTTCACCTCGCTGCCGGTGCCGTCGAGCAGCGCTGCCCAGTCCGCGTGCAGCACGGCCGGTGACTGTTCGACCAGGATGTCGATCGCGTCCGCGGGGGCCGACGTCATCTGCTCGACCGCTTCCAGGTCCATGTGCAGTCCGCCGCCGGCGCCGTACCGCGAGAACCAGATGACCTCGACGTCGGGTACGCCGTTGCAGGCGGAGACCAGGCGGTCCGGGAGCACGCCCGGTGGCAGGTCGACCACGATGTCGTCGACGGCGGTGCCGTTCTCCCGCCGGTGCTCGACGATCTCGATGGCGTGGATGTCGGCATCCACCTCACCGAGGGCCGTCGCCACCACGCCCAGCGAACCGGGCCGGTCGGGGATGATCAAGCGCAGCAGGAACACCGAACGATCATCTCCCAGCCGATCACCTTGCACGTAACGCCTTGTCGCGGCCCATGTTACAGAGCGGTAGGCAGAGACACGCCCGGCCATCTCATCCCGCCCGCATCCTGTCGTTGTCCACACCCCCAGGGGGCGACGCAACGTGCCTGTCACAGCGGCCCACTAGGATGGCTCGGGTCGCGGCGGAACACGCTGCGGAAGTCCTGCGAACCATTGGATCAGTTCATGCCATCGATTACCCGCGAAGAGGTTGCGCACCTGGCGCGACTGGCGCGGATCGAGCTCTCCGACGACGAGCTCGACCACCTTGCGCCGCAGCTCGACCAGATCATCACCTTGGTCGGGCAGGTCAGCCAGGTGGCGGCGGACGACATCCCGCCGACCTCGCACGCCCTGCCGCTGACCAACGTGATGCGCGCCGACGAGAACGTCCCGTGCCTCACCCCCGAGCAGGCGCTGTCCGGCGCGCCCGCCGCGGAGGAGCAGCGCTTCCGGGTGCCGCGGATCCTGGAGGAGGACTGACGATGAGTGACCTCACCAGGAAGACCGCGGCGGAGCTCGCGGAGTTGATGACGTCCGGGCAGGCCAGCTCGGTGGAGATCACCCAGGCCCACCTGGACCGGATCGGCGCCGTCGACGGTGACGTTCACGCGTTCCTGCACGTCGACACCGAAGGCGCGCTGGCGCAGGCGAAGGCGGTCGACGGCAAGCGCGCCGCGGGCGAGCAGCTGTCCCCGCTGGCCGGCGTACCGCTGGCGCTGAAGGACGTGCTCACCCAGGAGGGTGTGCCGACCACGGCCGGCTCGAAGATCCTCGAGGGCTGGAAGCCGCCGTACGACTCGACGGTCGTGAAGCGGCTGAAGGCGGCCGGGATCGTGATCCTCGGCAAGACCAACATGGACGAGTTCGCGATGGGCTCCTCCACCGAGAACTCGGCGTACGGCACCACCCACAACCCGTGGGACCTGGGCCGGATCCCGGGCGGTTCCGGCGGCGGTTCGTCGGCCGCGATCTCGGCGTACGAGGCGCCGCTCGCGATCGGCACCGACACCGGCGGCTCGATCCGGCAGCCCGGTGCGTTCACCGGCACGGTCGGTGTGAAGCCGACGTACGGCGGGACCTCGCGGTACGGGCTGATCGCGCTGGCGTCATCGCTGGACACGCCTGGTCCGTGTGCGCGGACGACGCTCGACGCGGCCCTGCTGCACGAGGCGATCGCCGGTTACGACCCGATGGACTCGACCTCGATCAACCAGCCGGTCCCGGCCGTCGTCGAGGCCGCCCGCAACGGTGACGTCTCCGGTCTGCGGATCGGTGTCGTGAAGGAGCTCGGCGGCGAGGGGTACCAGCCGGGTGTCGAGGCCCGCTTCCACGAGGCGGTCGAGCTGCTCACCAAGCTCGGCGCCGAGGTGGTCGAGGTCTCCTGCCCGCACTTCGAGTACGCGCTCCCGGCGTACTACCTGATCCTGCCGAGCGAGGCCTCGTCCAACCTGGCCAAGTTCGACGCGATGCGGTACGGGCTGCGCGTCGGCGACGACGGCACCAACAGCGCGGAGACGGTGACGAGCCTGACCCGCGAGGCCGGTTTCGGCGCCGAGGTGAAGCGCCGCATCATCCTCGGCACGCACGCGCTGTCCAGCGGGTACTACGACGCGTACTACGGCCAGGCGCAGAAGGTGCGGACGCTGATCGCCCGCGACTTCGCCAAGGCCTACGAGCAGGTCGACGTGCTGGTCTCGCCGGCCACGCCGACGACCGCGTTCGCGATCGGCGACCGGATCGACGACCCGATCGCGATGTACAAGAACGACCTGTGCACGATCCCGTCCAACCTGGCCGGTAACGCGGCCGCGTCGTTCCCGTGCGGCCTCGCCGACGAGGACGGCCTGCCGGTCGGCTTCCACGTGATGGCGCCGGTGATGCGCGACGACCTGCTCTACAAGGTCGGCGCCGCGCTGGAGTCCGCGCTGGCCGAGCAGTGGGGCGGCGTACTGATGACCAAGGCTCCGGAGCTGGAGGTGACCCGATGACTGCCGCAGTACTCGAACTCGACGACGCGCTGGCGACGTACGACCCGGTGCTGGGTCTCGAGGTCCATGTCGAGCTGAACACGAAGTCGAAGATGTTCTGCGGCTGCCCGACCGAGTTCGGCGCGCCGCCGAACACCCAGACCTGCCCGGTCTGCCTCGGTCTGCCGGGGGCGCTGCCGGTGGTGAATGCGAAGGCGGTCGAGTCCGCGATCAAGATCGGCCTGGCGCTGAACTGCGAGATCGCCGAGTGGTGCCGGTTCGCCCGGAAGAACTACTTCTACCCGGACATGCCGAAGAACTTCCAGACCTCGCAGTACGACGAGCCGATCGCGTTCAACGGCTGGACCGAGGTCGTCGTCGACGGCGAGACGTACCGGATCGAGATCGAGCGCGCGCACATGGAGGAGGACACCGGCAAGTCCACCCACGTCGGTGGCGCGACCGGCCGGATCCACGGCGCCTCGCACTCGCTGGTCGACTACAACCGGGCCGGTATCCCGCTGATCGAGATCGTCACCAAGACGATCGAGGTGCCGCCGGCGAAGGCCGCGGCGGTGGCGCGTGCGTACGTGAGCATGCTGCGCGACCTGCTGTTCGCGCTGGGCGTCTCCGACGTGCGGATGGACCAGGGCTCGCTGCGGTGTGACGCTAACGTGTCGCTGAAGCCGCACGGCTCGACTGTTCTGGGCACCCGGACCGAGACCAAGAACGTGAACTCGTTCCGCTCGGTCGAGCGTGCGGTGACGTACGAGATCACCCGGCAGGCGGCCGTCCTGTCGTCCGGCGGCAAGGTCCTGCAGGAGACCCGGCACTGGCACGAGGACACCGGTATCACCACGTCCGGCCGGGAGAAGTCCGACGCCGACGACTACCGGTACTTCCCGGAGCCCGACCTGGTCCCGGTCGCACCGTCGCGCGAGTGGGTCGAGGAGCTGCGCGCGACGCTGCCCGAGGCTCCTTCGGTACGTCGTGCGCGGCTGCAGGAGGACTGGGGTTTCACCGACCTCGAGATGCGCGACGTCATCAACGGCAACGCGCTGGAGCCGATCGTGGCGACCATCGAGCTCGGCGTCACGCCGGCCGCCGCGAAGAAGTGGTGGCTGGGTGAGCTGGCCCGCTCGGCGAACGAGTCCGGTCAGGACCTGGACGCGCTGGGCGTCGGCCCGGCCGAGGTTGCCGAGGTGCAGAAGCTCGTCGACGACGGCACGCTGAACGACAAGCTCGCGAGGCAGGTGTTCGAAGGTCTGCTCGCCGGTGAAGGTACGCCGGCCGAGATCATCGAGAAGCGCGGGCTGGCGCTGGTGTCGGACGACTCGGCGCTGCTCGAGGCGATCGACCGCGCGATCGCGGCGAACCCGGACGTGGTCGAGAAGGTCAACTCCGGAAAGCCGGCCGCGGCCGGTGCACTGATCGGCGCGGTGATGAAGGACATGCGCGGCCAGGCGGATGCCGCCAAGGTCCGCCAACTCCTGAACGAGAAACTGGGTATCTGACTGATTGAGGGGGTGCAGCTCGCTGCACCCCCTCGTAGTCAGGCTGCGTCCTTCTCGGGGTGCGGGGCGTCGGCGATTACTCCGCGGTCTACTCGGCCGTCGTCCACGTCGGCTGCGTCCGCGAGCAAGGTCTGCGCGACGGACAGTTCGCCGGCCGGGCAGCGGACCTCGTAGCGGGTCGGCAGGATCTCGGTGCGGACCAGGTCCGGCCGGTTCCGCACGAGTCCGCGGAACAAACCCCAGAGGGCTCCGACGAGTACGCCGTACACGAAGCCCCAGACCACGACCGCGAGACCGGTCAGCGTGGTTTCCGCGACCAGGGTGATGAAGACGGCCGCGAGGACGCCGAGCAACGCGCCCTGCAGCGCGGTCGTTGCGGTGAGCCGGGCGACCGGCACCGCTCTGCGTCTGGTGGCTTGCCGGAGTCCGGCGCCGACGATCTCCAGGTTCGCCGCGTTCATCCCGTAGCTTCTGAGGTACTCGACTGTTCGCTGAGCATCGTCGAACCTGCTCACCGCTGCGATCACACTGCTGGGGACGCCAGACGCCTGGCCGGTCGGCATACCGATCTCCTCCTCGAGTCACTGTTCTTCAGACAAGTACCAGACGACCGACGAAGCCAAACGGTTGACGGATCAGGAAGTGCTGAGCGTCACGCGCAGGATCCGGTCGTCGCCGTCACGGGTTCCGCCGCGGCCGTCGGTGTTGGACGTGGTGACCCACAACGAGCCGTCCGGTGCGAGTTCGACCGTGCGCAGACGCCCGTACTGATTGGTGAAGAACGCCTGCGGCTCGCCAATTCGTTTGCCTCCGGCAACAGGGATCGCCCAGAGTCGCTCGCCGCGCAGCGACGCCATGAAGACGTGCCCCTTGGCGAACGCGATCCCCGACGGCGACGCGTCGGCCGTGTGCCACTGCGCGATCGGGTCGGTCATCCCGTCCAGCTGGCTGATGCCCTCGGCGGCCGGCCAACCGTAGTTCGATCCGGGGGTGATCGCGTTCAGCTCGTCCCAGGTGTTCTGCCCGAACTCGGCGGCGTACAGCTGGTTCCCGTCGAACGCGAGGCCCTGGACGTTGCGATGGCCCTTGGTGATCCACACCCGGCCGTCCGGGTTGCCCGGCGCGGCCTTGCCCTCGGTGGTGATCCGCAGGATCTTCCCGCCCAGCGAGTCGTCGTCCTGCGAGTTCGGCCGGTCCGATCCGTCGCCGGTCCCGGCGTACAGGAACCCGTCCGGCCCGAACCGGAGCCGCCCGCCGTTGTGGATCGCCGCCGCCGGAATCCCGTCCAGGATCACCTGCTGGTCCGACAACTTGCCGTCCCGGTAGGTGATCCGTGCGATCCGGTTGTCGTCCCCGCC
Source organism: Kribbella soli (assembly GCF_004331345.1). GTDB lineage: Bacteria > Actinomycetota > Actinomycetes > Propionibacteriales > Kribbellaceae > Kribbella > Kribbella soli. The sequence continues at coordinate 434,755 of NZ_SJJZ01000005.1, forward strand.
CGAGTAGTACGCGTAGATGTACGGCTTCCCCGGATATCCCGGATCGACCGCCAGCCCCAGCAACCCGCCTTCCGACGACGACTTCACGTCGTCCACAGTCCCGACGTCGGTCACGTCCTGCCCGGCGATCCGCTTGATCTTCCCGGAGTCCCGCTCCGCCACCAGCGCGCTTTTGTCCGGCAGGAACGCCAAGCCCCACGGCACCTGAATTCCAGTTGCCACCGTCGACGCGACCGTCAGCTTGAGCGAGCCCGTGGGCACCGCCGTACCTGAACTCGTCGGAACCGACGTGGACGGGGAACTGGTCGGCGCCGCATCCGAGCACCCGCTGACCAACGCCAACGCAGCCACCACAGCCGTCGCCCGCCCGCTGCCCATCGCCGCTCCCTCAGGTCGTCCTGTCCCCAAGCTAGCGGCTCACACCAGCCCGTACGGCGGGAACCACCCGGCGCGCGATCAGTTCGAGCGAACGTACGGCGGCCTCATGCGAGAGCGTGGGTAGCCGGAGCCAGTGCGCGAAGTGGACGAACCGGGTCGCCGCGTGCAGGTCGATCAACCGGGCAGCGATGTCTTCCGGCGTACCCACCAGGTAGTCCGTGCGATGCAGGCGCGGCGGTTCGGTCCCGCCGTACGACGCGATTTCGCCTTCCAGGTAGGCGATTCCCGGCGCGGCCTCCGCCCAGGCTCGGTCCGCGTCGTCGTCCACGTGCATGATCCCGGTGCAGATCAGCGGCGGCGGATCGTCGACGACCTCGTCCAGGAGCGTGCGGCGAGCGATCAGATCCGCGGGCGTCGCGCAGTAGATGATCACGCCGTCACCCACCCGGGCGGCCCGCCGCAGTCCTGCCGCGGTCACCCCGGCAGCGTAGATCGGGATCTCGCCGCGCGGCCGCGGCGTCACGTCCCCGGCCGACCACGCCTCCCGGATACGTCGCACACCTTCCTCGAGCAGCACTCCGCGCCGCCGCCGGTCCGCTCCGAAGGCTGCGAACTCCCGCTCCGCGTACCCCTGCCCGACCCCGAGCACGAACCGCCCGCCGGACACAAGATCCAGTACGGCGACGTCCTCGGCAACCCGCAACGGGTGATGCAACGGCAACACCAGCACGTTGGTCCCGATCCGGATCCGCGAGGTCCGTCCCGCCAGCACCCCCGCCATCACCAAAGGTGAAGGTAATACCCCGTCCGCCGTCAGGTGGTGCTCCGACAACCAGGCCCCCTCGAACCCGAGCCGGTCGGCGGCCACAACCTCCTCGACCCGTTCGCCCGAGTACCCCGCCCCTTCCTCCCGGACGTCCACCAAGACACCGAACTCGACAGTCACCCACCCACCGTCTCCCGGCGTCCAGGAGCCGGTCCAATGCCAAGTTCCTCCGCAGTTCATGCGGGACGCGCATGAACTGCGGAGGACGAGTCAGCTGAGCCAGCTCGGGCGGAGGGGGAAGTGGGCGTCGGCGTCGGCGTCGAGTTTCACGGCGAGGATCTGGTGGAGTTGGGTGGTGTTGCGTTCGAAGCCGACGCGGCAGGCGGCCAGGTAGAGGCCCCAGATCTTGGCGGTCGGGTAGCCGACCTCGGCCACGGCCTCGTCCCAGTTCGCGAGCAGGTTGTCGGACCAGCCGGCCAGGGTGAGCGCGTAGTGCTCACGGAGGTTCTCCTCGTGGCGGACCTCGAAGCCGGCGTCCTGGGCCTCGGCGATGATCCGGCCGGAGCCGATCAGCTCGCCGTCCGGGAAGATGTAGCGGTCGATGAACGCACCGGTCGAGCGGAACCGGTTGTCCGGCCGGGTGATGCTGTGGTTGAGCAGCCGGCCGCCCGGCTTCAGCCGGTCGAGCAGGAAACCGAAGTACGACGGGTAGTTGCGGACGCCGATGTGTTCGGTGAGGCCGATCGAGCTGATCGCGTCGAAGTCGCGCTCGGCGACGTCGCGGTAGTCGAGGAACCGCACCTCGGCGCGGTCCTCCAGGCCGTCCCGCTTGATCGCCTGCGTCGCCCACTCCGCCTGGGCCGCGGACAACGTGACGCCGAGCGCCTTGACGCCGTACTCGCGGGCCGCGTGCCGGACCATGCCGCCCCAGCCGCAGCCGACGTCGAGGAGTCGCTGCCCGGGTCGCAGGTCGAGTTTGCGCGCGACCAGGTCGTACTTCTCCGCCTGCGCCTCCTCGAGCGTGGCGCCGAGTGACGGGTAGACCGCGCACGTGTAGGTCATCGACGGTCCGAGGATCAACTCGTAGAACCGGTTCGACACGTCGTAGTGGTGGTGGATCGCCAACTTGTCCCGCGCCTTCGAGTGCCGCAGACCCTCGAAGGTACGACGCCACTTCGGCAGGTGCTCCTGCGGCGGTGGAGGCGGCGGCTTCAGATGACTCCAGCCGAGCCCACGGACGATGCGCAGCGCTTCGCTGGGCGTCGGCCGGTGGAAGTGGAACTGGTTCAGCATCATCCGCATCAGGTCGTACGGGTTGCCCGGATGCACGCCGGTGATCTCGAGGTCACCCATCACGTACGCGCGGACCAGACCGAGGTCACCGGGCGCTGTCAGCACGTACGACAGTCCACGCTCGGAGGCGAGGTGCATGTGCACGGGTGAATCTTCCGGTCCGGTCGCGCTGCCGTCGTACGCCGTGAACCGGAACGGCAGCCCGTCCGGCGTCACGGCTGTGAGGGCTTCGGCGATCGATACGTGGGTCGCAAGCGTCGTCATCGGCGCGTCACCGCCTTTTCGTAGAGCCCGGTGAGCCGGGCGTCCGGGTCGTAGCGTTTCTTCACCTGGTCCAGCGCTGCGACGTTGTAGAGCCGGTCGAAGGTGTCACGGTCGTAGTAGGCGTCGGAGTACAGGGACTTGTGGCCGCCGAAGTCGGTGACGGCCTGCTCGATCCGCCGGTTGACGTCGCCGTCGGCGGCGCCGGGGGCGATCGGGACGGTGCCCCAGAAACCGACATTCACGTAGGTCTCGGCGGGTTGCAGCGGATAGAGCGGCCAGGACTCCTGTCCACGCAGTCGCAGCGGGCAGAGCCAGACCGGGCGCATCCCGACTTCTTCGTCGAACCAGCGCAGGAAGTCCGCCAGCCGGGCGACCGGGATCTCCACGTCCTGCACCACGCGCTCGCGGTCAGGCTTCCCGCGGCGACGGTCCAGCCGGGCGGCGACGTGGTGCCGGTTCTCGAAGCCGACGATCTTGTGGAACACGTCGCTGCGGCGCCAGCGCTTCGGCCACAACCGACGTACGACGGGATTCTGCGCACCGAACGCCGCCGAGCACCAGAACCAGTCGGTGTCCCAGCGCCAGAGGTAGTCGTGTGCGGTGAGGAAGTCCTTCGGGCGCTGCCGGATCGACCGGTAGTAGATCTGCTGACCGGTGTAGTTGCTCGTCCGCACCGCGGCGTCGCTGTTCCGGCCGAGGGTCAGGTACGCCTCCGACGGGCTGAATGCGACGCCGTCGACGAAGTGCACCGGCTCCCCGTCGTACGTGCTTGAGGCAACGATCTCGTCGATGGCCGGGGCCAGCGCGTCCAGGTCGAGCCGGACGTGCCGGAGGGCGACGTACGGCGAGATGCGGTCGAGTTCGATGCGCAACCGGGTCGCGTACCCGAGCGTGCCGTACGAGTTCGGGAACATCCGGAACAGCTCGGCGTGCTCGCCCGAGGGGCGCGCGGTGACGAGCTCGCCGGCACCGGTGAGGATGTCCAGTTCGAGCACGGACTCGTGCGGGAGGCCGGCGCGGAACGACGACGACTCGATGCCGAGACCGGTCACCGCACCGCCGAGCGTGATCGTCTTGAGCTGCGGCACGACCATCGGCGTCAGTCCGTGCGGGAGGGTCGCCGCAACCAGGTCCTCGTACGTGCACATGCCCTGGACGTCGGCCGTCCGCGCCGCCGGATCGACACTGATCACGCCGGTCAGCTTCGAAACGTCCAGGCCGGGGCGCTCGATCTCGGTCCGCGGCCGGAAGAGGTTCGAGCTGCGCTTCGCCAGCCGTACGGGCTCGCCCCGCGGGATCAGCTCGTACGACTCCCGCAGCCGCCCCACGGCTTGATCGTGCGCGACCACCACCGCCGTATCCGATGTCGAAGGCACCAATCCAGAGTACGACGGCGCCCGGACTCAAGCACGGGAGTTCAAAAGTGTCCAGGGTCGCGAGTAGGTTCGTGCCATGGCTGACGTGGTGAAGGCATGGCTCCCGTGGGAGGACCCGGACGCGTTCCTCGGCGAGGTGCCCAAGGGTTTCGACGTGGACTTCTACTCCGGCGGTGAGCGGCCGAAGTCGCTCGACGAGGTGGAGTTCTACGTGCCCAGTTACATGGGCGGCGGTGACGTGTTCGACGTCATCGGTGACATGCCCGCACTGAAGGTTGTGCAGCTGCAGACGGCCGGGTTCGAGCACGCGCAGTCGCGGCTCGCCGACGGCGTCACCTTGTGCAACGCGCGCGGCGTGCACGACGCGTCCACGGCCGAGCTGGCGGTCGGGCTGATCCTGGCGTCGTTCCGGAACCTTCCGCGCGCCGTCCGTGACCAGGAGCAGCAGGTCTGGCCGGGGTCGTACGACGAGGTCGACGACTCGCTGGCCGACCGGACGGTGCTGATCCTCGGGTACGGCGCGATCGGCGAGGCGCTCGAGCGCCGGCTGACCGGGTTCGAGTGCGACGTGATCCGGGTCGCCCGGCGGGAGCGGGACGGCGTACACCCGATCTCTGAGCTGCCTGAGCTGTTGCCGCGTGCGGACGTCGTCGTGCTGCTGACGCCGGCGACGCCGGAGACCAAACGGATGGTCGACGCGAAGTTCCTGGCGAGCATGAAGGACGGCGCGCTGCTGGTGAACGTCGCGCGCGGTGTCGTCGTGGACACCGACGCGTTGCTGACCGAGCTCGGGACGCGGCGGATCAGGGCCGCGCTGGACGTGACCGATCCCGAGCCGTTGCCCACCGGACATCCGCTGTGGTCTGCTCCGAACGTACTGATCAATCCGCATCGCGGCGGCGCCTCGACGGCGTTCGCGCCGCGGGTGGCCAGGCTGGTGCGCGCGCAACTGGAGCGCTACGCGTCCGGGGAACCGTTGATCAATGTGGTGGCAGGTCCGCCACGCTGAAGGAGGAGGACAACGATGTCCGAGGCCGTACTGCTGATCGGAACCAAGAAAGGGCTCTGGATCGGCCGGAGTGCTGACCGCGAGGAGTGGCGGCTGGACGGACCGGTGCCGGAGTTCGAGATGCAGGGCGTGTACGCCGTGGGCATCGACACCCGTGGCGATCAGGCCCGGCTGTTCGTCGGCGGCACCAGCGAGCACTGGGGCCCGGCGGTCTTCCACTCCGACGACCTCGGCGCGACCTGGGCGGAGCCGCCGGAGGGTTCGATCGGGTTCCCTGCCGACGCCGAGGCCTCCCTCGAGCGGGTCTGGCAGATCCAGCCGGCCGCGGCCGGCCAACCGGGCGTCGTGTACGCCGGGTCGCAGCCGTCGGCCCTGTGGAAGTCGACCGACGGTGGCGTGACGTTCGAGCTGGTCAGCGGCCTGTGGGACCACCCGCACCGCAAGGAGTGGGGCGCCGGATTCGGCGGCCAGGCGGTGCACACCGTGCTGCCGCATCCGACCGACGCCGACCAGGTGAGTGTCGCGATGTCGACCGGTGGCGTGTACCGGACCACCGACGGCGGGCAGTCCTGGTCGCCGCGGAACCAGGGCATCCAGGCCAAGTTCTTCCCGGACCCGTATCCGGAGTTCGGTCAGTGCGTCCACAAGCTGGCCGCGCACCCCGACGTCCCTGAGCGGATGTTCGCGCAGAACCATCACGGCGTGTACCGGTCGGACGACGCCGGCGCGATCTGGAAGTCGATCGCGGACGGCCTCCCGTCGGACTTCGGGTTCCCGATCGTGGTGCACCCGCACGAGCCCGAGACCGTGTACGTCTTCCCGCTGGTCGCGGACGCGAACCGGATCCCGACCGAGGCGCAGTGCCGGGTCTACCGCTCCCGCGACGCCGGCTCGACCTGGGAGCCGCTGGCCGCCGGGTTGCCGGACGTCTCCTACGCCCCGGTGCTGCGCGACGCGATGACCGTCGACACCGCCGATCCGGCCGGCGTGTACGTCGGCACGCGGGACGGCTGCGTCTACGCGAGCGCCGACGCCGGCGACAGCTGGACCGAGGTCGCGCGGCATCTTCCCGACGTCCTCACTGTGCGCGCAGCGGTGCTTGGATGATCGCGGTCCGCCTTCCGACGGTGCTGCGCCCGTTCGCGGGCGGCGTCGAACGTGTGGAGGTCGAGGTGGACGGTTCGCCGACCGTCGCCTCGGTCTTCGCGGCGCTCGAAGCCAACCACCCGGCGCTCCGCCGCCGCCTCACCGACGAGCAGGGTGCGGTCCGCCGGCACGTGAACATCTACCTCGGCAACGACAACATCCGCGACCTCTCCGGGCTCGAGACCAAGCTCACCGAAGGCGACGAGCTCCTCATCCTCCCGAGCGTGGCCGGCGGCTGACGTCCGGCGCCGGCGAAAAGAGAAGACTGCCGTTCCGCGGCGGGCTTGGTTAACGTCGGGCGCCATGAGCAACGTCCTCCTCCTGACCGGCCCGTCGGGCTCCGGTAAGACGACTGTGGCCCGGCTCGTGGCCACCGGCGCGCCGCGGCCGACGATGCACCTGACGACCGACGAGTTCTACCGCGGCATCCGCACCGGGTTCATCGCGCCGTACCTGCCGGGAGCGCACCGCCAGAACGAGGTCGTCGTCGACGCGATCGTCGCGACCGTGAGCGTGTACGCGCGCGGCGGGTACGACGTGGTCGTCGACGGCATCATCGGACCGTGGTTCCTCGCCCCGTTCCGCGCGGCCGCCGCGGCGGGGGAGTGGACGATGTCGTACGTCGTACTGCGTCCTGACCTCGATACGACACTGGACCGTGGACAGGCGCGGCCCGAGCCCGAGCTGACCGACGCCGACGCGCTCACCGGTCTGCACGGTGCGTTCGCGGACCTCGGCGCGCTCGAGCCGCACGCGATCGACACCACCCTGCTCGACGCGCCGCGGACCGCGGCCGAGGTCCGCAAAGCCGTTGCCTCCGGCGACTACCTGCTCAGCGCTTGAGTCTTAGTGTCTGAACAGCCGTACGCCGGTTTCCGACCAAGTGATCCGGGCCGCCGCGCAGGCGGCCGCCACCTCGGGTGAGCGGATCGAACCACCCGGCTCGGCGATGTGCGAGACGCCGTACCGCTGGGCCTCCACGACGTTGTCGGTAAACGGCAGCGCACCGTCGGAAACCATCGAGACACCGGTGAGCGGATCGGTCGAATGACGGGCCCACCAGAGCGCGGCCTTCTCGCCGGCGAGCCGCGTACAGTCCACCCGCGACTGCTGCCCGGCACCGATGCCGATCGCCATCGCGTCCTTCATCAGTACGACCGTGTTCGACTGCGTGTAACGGGCGACGATCATCCCCAGCAGCAGGTCGCGCGCCGTATCGTCCGGCACCTCGGCGCTCAGCAGGCCGCGCGTCAACGGCAGCGCATCGCGCGTCTGCGTCAGCCGCACCCCGTAGAGCTCACGCACCTCCTCGGCCGGCGGCTCGAACTCCGCGTCCGCCTCGAGCACCAGGTACGTCCCACGCTTCTTCGCCGCAAGGATCTCCACCACACCCTCGTCGTACCCGGGCGCGATGATCCCGTCCGAAACCACCCGCTTCAGCACCGCGGCCAGTTCCAGATCGACCGGATGCGAGACCGCCACGAAATCGCCGTACGACGACTTCGGATCAGCGTCCCGCGCCCGGGCGTACGCGGCCGCCACCGTCTCGCCCAGCGCAGCACCCGCCGGCGACACATGCTTGTACGACGCCGCAGCCGGTACGCCGAACTGCTCGGCAGCCTCCCGCACCAACTGCCACCCGGTGAGCGCATCGAGGACATTGATGTACGACGGCTCGCCCGCAACCACCGTGAACGGCGCAGAGTCGAGGCTCGCCGCTTGATGAGGATTCATGCCGTACCGCAGACGCATCGGGACCTCCGATTGAATCGGAGGCGCCCAGGCGGACGACGCCTTGTACGAACACACCCGCTCCCCGGTGGTACTCCACCCTCGCCAGTCGCGGTGCGCCCAGCCTACTTCGTCGCGCGCACCACCAGCAGGCGTGATGCCTCGCCCAACGGTTCCCCGTGCCAACCGCCCTCGATGACCACGTCCGAGAAGCCCGCCGCCCGCAGGTCAGCGGTGATCTCGTCGGCGGAGCGGAAGTACAGGACGTTCCGGTAGACCGCGTCACGCCCGTCCTCGAAGACGTTGTGCGCGTCGAACGTCACGCGCCCGTTCGCGATCTCGATCAGCTCGAGCCACTCCTTCAGGTGCCCGGCCAGCGTGTCCCGTTCGCCGTACGTCGCCTCGCTCGTCCACTGCTCCCACGCACGCGCCGCCGGATTGCGCGACTCGAACGCGAGCACCCCACCGGGACGCAGCGCGGCCGCCAGCGCAGCGACCGCGTCCGCGTGCTCCGCGACGTGCATCATCGTGTTGCCGCTGCTGACCGCGAGATCCACGTCGCCGGTCGGTTCCACCGAGCGATGGTCCCCGTCGATCCAGGTCACCGCGTCGGCACCGGGCTGTCGGCGCGCGTACCCGAGCATGGTGGGACTCGGATCAACGCCGATCACCAGCCGGCCAGGCACGGCCAGCGACCGTGTGAGCAGACCGGTTCCACAGCCGAAGTCCAGGACCTTCGCAGCGCCCTCGGCCAAGGCACGGTAATAGGCGTGATCCTCTCCGGACGGGTTGTCCAGGTCATAGAGCTCCACCAACTGCTCGTCGCCGTACGGATCATCGATCACGCACTGCACCTTACTGGGCCGCGACCCACCCATAGATGTCGCCGGGGCGTCCGGCGTCCTGCGCGTGCTGGGGGTCGAACGGCCCGTGCTTGCGGACCTGGTTCTCCGAATTGCCTTCCACCGTCGTGATGCTCCCGTCGGTGCCGACGGCAACGACCACGCCGGTGTGCACGCTGGTGTCGGTGTTCTCCGGGCCGGTGCCGTAGAGGACGATGTCGCCGGGCTGCATGCCCGTGTCGCCGGAGTGTGCCCGGCCCCTGTCCTGGCCCCAGGTGTAGATGTCGCCGGTGAAACCGTAGTTCGGGATGTCGATACCGGCCTGCCGCCAGGTCCAGGTGGCGAAGTGCGCGCACCACGCCTCGCACGGCCCGTACGGGTTGCAGTTGCTGCCGGGCGGCGTTTCCTGCTGCCCGACCTCGCCGTTCGCCGCGTTCACGATCGCCGTCCGGGTGTCGGCCGCGGAGGCGGTCAGTGACAGTGAGCCCAGCAGGGCTATGACGACGAAGGACAGCAGCATTCGAAGGCACAAGCGCATCAGACTGCTCCAATCAGAGGGGACAAATCTCCAACACGGTCCGCCCGGTCAGTATGTAATTAACTAACTACGGATTGCCATCACAGTGTCGTTAAATTACTGGGGAATAGAGTGAGCCGCATGGTCGATGTGAAGCCCCGCAGCCGGACAGTCACCGACGGATTGGAAGCGACCGCCAGCAGAGGCATGCTGCGCGCGGTCGGGATGGGGGACGACGACTGGGTCAAGCCACAGATCGGCGTCGCGTCGAGCTGGAACGAGATCACCCCGTGCAACCTGTCGCTGGACCGGCTCGCCAAGGCGGTCAAGGACGGCGTGCACGCGGCCGGCGGATATCCGCTCGAGTTCGGCACGATCAGCGTGTCCGACGGCATCTCGATGGGCCACGTCGGCATGCACTACTCGCTCGTCAGCCGCGAGATCATCGCGGACTCGGTCGAGACCGTGATGGAGGCCGAGCGGCTGGACGGTTCGGTCCTGCTGGCCGGCTGCGACAAGTCGCTGCCGGGCATGCTGATGGCCGCGGCCCGGCTCGATCTGGCGTCGGTCTTCCTGTACGCCGGTTCGATCATGCCGGGCAAGCTCGGCGACAAGGACGTCACGATCATCGACGCCTTCGAGGCGGTCGGTGCCTGTGTCCGCGGCCTGATCACCCAGGACGAGGTCGACGCGGTCGAGCGCGCGATCTGCCCCGGCGAAGGTGCCTGCGGCGGCATGTACACCGCCAACACCATGGCCGCGTCCGCCGAGGCCCTCGGCATGTCGCTCCCGGGCTCCGCCGCCCCGCCCGCGGTGGACCGCCGCCGCGACGGGTACGCCCGCAAGTCCGGCGAGGCCGTCGTCGGCCTGCTGCAGAAGGGGATCACGGCCCGCCAGATCCTCACCAAGGACGCGTTCGAGAACGCGATCGCCGTGGTGATGGCACTCGGCGGCTCGACGAACGCCGTACTCCATCTGCTCGCGATCGCCCGCGAGGCCGAGGTCGATCTGAGGCTCGACGACTTCAACCGGATCGGCGACCGGGTCCCGCATCTCGGTGATCTCAAGCCGTTCGGCCGCTATGTGATGACGGATGTCGACCGCGTCGGCGGCATCCCGGTGATCATGCGCGCGCTGCTCGACGCCGGCCTGCTGCACGGCGACTGCCTGACGGTGACCGGCAAGACGATGGCCGAGAACCTCGCCGACATCGCGCCACCGGACGTCGACGGCACCATCATCCGCGCGCTGGACAAGCCGATCCACGGCACCGGCGGCATCACGATCCTGCACGGCTCGCTCGCGCCCGAGGGTGCGGTGGTGAAGAGCGCCGGCTTCGACTCGGACGTCTTCGAGGGTACGGCGCGGGTGTTCGACGGCGAGCGTGGTGCGATGGACGCGGTCGGCTCGCTGAATCCCGGTGATGTGGTGGTGATCCGGTACGAAGGCCCGAAGGGCGGCCCCGGCATGCGCGAGATGCTCGCGGTCACCGGCGCGATCAAGGGTGCGGGCCTCGGCAAGGACGTCCTGCTGCTCACCGACGGCCGTTTCTCCGGCGGTACGACGGGACTCTGCGTGGGGCATGTGGCGCCGGAAGCCGTCGACGGCGGCCCGATCGCCTTCGTCCGGGACGGCGACCGGATCACCCTCGACGTGAAGAACCGCACCCTCGAACTCCACGTCGATCCCGAGGAACTCGAACGCCGCCGCGAGGGCTGGACCCCGAAGACCCCGGCCATCACCAAGGGCGTCCTCGGCAAATACGCCCGCCTGGTCCGCTCCGCCTCAGAAGGCGCCGTCTGCATCTAGGCGGTTGGGGTCAGCCGTCTATCGGTAAGACAGGCATCTCATCCATTGGGACGGGCGGACACCGAACTTGACCCGGCTGCCGGTTGTCGGCGAATAATGCCTACATGCGATCGATTCTCCTCGTACTTGTGCGGCGCGCCGACTGACGCGACCACTGAGTCGAGCGCGCCCCCTTCAGCCCACCCGGCGGAGGGGGTTTTTTGTTGCCAATGCGACTATCTGCGACCCAGTAGTGCAACGACAACGGCCACGAGCGAGGATGGATCGGTCGCGAAGCAGTATCTGTTTTTTGGCATAACGTGACAGGACAAGGAAGGCACTCATGAGTGAGCAGCTGACCGGGGCACAGGCTCTGATCCGCGCACTGGAACATGCCGGGGTCGACACCGTCTTCGGCATCCCGGGCGGCGCGATCCTCCCGGCGTACGACCCGATGCTCGACTCGACCCAGATCCGCCACATCCTGGTACGTCACGAGCAGGGCGCCGGTCACGCCGCCCAGGGGTACGCCGCCGCGTCCGGGAAGACCGGCGTGTGTATGGCGACCTCCGGGCCGGGCGCGACCAACCTGGTGACGCCGATCGCCGACGCGTACATGGACTCGGTGCCGATGGTCGCGATCACCGGCCAGGTCGCCGGCGCCGCGATCGGCACCGATGCGTTCCAGGAGGCGGACATCCGCGGCATCACGATGCCGATCACCAAGCACAACTTCCTGGTGACCGACCCCAACGACATCGCCACCACGATCGCCGAGGCGTTCCACATCGCCTCCACCGGCCGCCCCGGCCCGGTGCTGGTCGACGTGACCAAGGACGCGATGCAGACCAAGGGCGTCGACTTCCAGTGGCCGACCGAGCTGTCGCTGCCCGGCTACCGGCCGGTGACCCGCCCGCACCCCAAGCAGGTGCGCGAGGCGGCCCGCCTGATCGTTGCCGCCGAGAAGCCGGTGCTGTACGTCGGCGGCGGTGTGATCCGCGCTCGGGCCAGCGTCGAGCTGAAGGAGCTCGCCGAGCTGCTCGGCATTCCGGTGGTCACCACGCTGATGGCCCGCGGCGCGTTGCCGGACACCCATGAGCTGCACTTCGGGATGCCCGGAATGCACGGCTCGGTGTCCGCGGTCGGCGCCCTGCAGCGCTCCGACCTGCTGATCACCCTGGGCGCCCGGTTCGACGACCGGGTGACCGGCAAGCTCGACTCGTTCGCCCCCGAGGCGAAGGTCATCCACGCCGACATCGACCCGGCCGAGATCGGCAAGAACCGGGCCGCCGACGTGCCGATCGTGGGTGACTGCAAGGAGGTCATCACCGATCTGATCGCGGCCCTGAAGACCGAGATCGCGGGCGCCGGCCGCACCCCGTCGTACGACGCCTGGCGTGGTCAGCTCGAGTCGGTCCGCGCGAAGTACCCGGTGGCGTACGACGAACCCGAGGACGGCACGCTGTCCCCGCAGTACGTGATCGAGCGGATCGGCAAGATCGCCGGCCCGGACGCCATCTACACCGCGGGCGTCGGCCAGCACCAGATGTGGTCCGCGCACTACCTGCCCTTCGAGAAGCCCGGCCACTGGCTGAACTCCGGCGGCCTCGGCACCATGGGGTACGCCGTGCCGGCCGCGATGGGCGCCAAGGTCGCGCGGCCGGACAAGACCGTCTGGGCGATCGACGGCGACGGCTGCTTCCAGATGACCAACCAGGAGCTCGTCACCTGCGCCCTCGAGGGCATCCCGATCAAGGTTGCCGTGATCAACAACCAGTCGCTGGGCATGGTCCGCCAGTGGCAGACGCTGTTCTACGACAAGCGCTACTCCAACACCGATCTGCACTCGGCCCGGATCCCGGACTTCGCGAAGCTCGCCGAGGCGATGGGCGGCGTCGGGCTGCGCTGCTCCGACAAGGAGTCGGTCGACGCCACCATCGACAAGGCGATGTCGGTCACCGACCAGCCGGTCGTGGTCGACTTCGTCGTGCACCGCGACGCGATGGTCTGGCCGATGGTCGCCGCCGGCGTGAGCAACGACGAGATCCAGATCGCCCGCGACATGGCGCCGAAGTGGGAAGGCGAGGAACTCTGATGTCCAAGCACACCTTGAGCATCCTGGTGGAGAACAAGCACGGTGTGCTGGCCCGCGTGGCCGCGCTGATCTCGCGGCGCGGGTTCAACATCGACTCCCTCGCGGTCGGTCCGACCGAGCATCCCGAGGTGTCCCGGATGACCATCGCGGTCAGCGTGGACGAGCAGCCTCTGGAGCAGATCACCAAGCAGCTCAACAAGCTGGTGAACGTGATCAAGATCGTCGAACTCGAACCCACGCAGACGGTTCAGCGCGAACTGCTGCTGGTGAAGGTCAAGGCGGACACCCTGACCCGTGGACAGGTGCTGGAGACCGTCCAGCTGTTCCGGGCGAAGGTGGTCGACGTGGCACCGGACGCGATCACGATCGAGGCGACCGGCAATCCCGAGAAACTCGAGGCCATGCTCCGGGTGCTGGAACCCTTCGGCGTCCGCGAGTTGGTGCAGTCCGGCATGGTGGCGATCGGCCGGGGCAGCCGCTCCATCTCCGACCGCACCCTGCGACCGGTGCCAGTGCCGCCGCCGCACGTGCAGACCGGACCCCCGAACGTGCAGGCGCGGCCTGCCGGTGCCGGCTCCTCACACCACCCGGTGCCGGCCCCGCCGCCGGGCCGTACCGCCGCCGCCGTACCGAATCAACACTAAGGAGAAGTGCCCGAAGTGGCTGCTGAAATGTTCTACGACGACAACGCCGACCTGTCGGTGATCCAGGGCCGGCACGTGGCCGTGCTCGGCTACGGCTCCCAGGGCCACGCCCACGCGCTCTCGCTGCGCGACTCCGGCGTCGACGTCCGGGTCGGTCTGCCGGAAGGCTCGAAGAGCCGGGCCAAGGCCGAGGCCCAGGGCCTGCGGGTCGTCACCCCGGCCGAGGCGGTCGAGGAAGCCGACGTGATCGTCGTACTCGCTCCGGACCCCGCCCAGCGCAAGCTCTACAAGGAGGCCATCGAGCCGAACCTGGTCGACGGCGACGCGCTGGTCTTCGGTCACGGCTTCAACATCCGGTTCGGCTACATCAAGCCGCCGGCGGGTGTCGACGTGTTCATGGTCGCCCCGAAGGGCCCGGGTCACCTGGTCCGTCGCGAGTACACCGAGGGTCGCGGCGTACCCGTGCTGGTAGCGGTGGAGCAGGACGCCACCGGCAAGGCGTGGGACCTGGCGCTCTCGTACGCCAAGGGCATCGGCGGTCTGCGGGCCGGCGGTATCAAGACCACCTTCACCGAGGAGACCGAGACCGACCTGTTCGGTGAGCAGGCCGTCCTCTGCGGTGGTGTCTCCGCGCTGATCACGGCCGGGTACGAGACCCTGACCGAGGCCGGCTACCAGCCCGAGGTCGCGTACTTCGAGTGCCTGCACGAGCTCAAGCTGATCGTCGACCTGATCTACGAAGGCGGCATCGCCAAGCAGCGCTGGTCGGTCTCCGACACCGCCGAGTACGGCGACTACGTGTCCGGCCCGCGGATCATCGACGCGTCGGTGAAGGCCCGGATGAAGGAGGTCCTCGGTGACATCACCGACGGCACCTTCGCGGCCCGCTTCATCGCCGACCAGGACGCCGGCGCGCCGGAGTTCGCGGAGTTCCGCAAGAAGAGCCAGGAGCACCCGATCGAGGCGGTGGGCAAGGACCTTCGCGGTCTGATGGCGTGGGTCAAGTCGCACGACGACGACTACGTCGAGGGCAGCGCCGCGCGCTGACGAACGACCCCGCAGGTGACTCGAGGGTCCGGACCATCCAGGTGGGTGGTCCGGGCCCTTTTGTTTGACACAATGTGTGACGGTTGTGGTCTGTACTGGTGATCTGGGGGGAGGGCGAGCGGTGGAGGACGGCAGGAGCGGGCTTCCGCGGCCGCCGCGGCGGGTTCCGGCGGGTGCCGGCACGCTGACCCAACTGGAGGCTCCCAGCCGGTCGGCCGGGGCCGAACCGCCGCCACGGGGTCCGTGGATCTTCGGCCGGATCCTGGCCGGTCTTCTCGTCCTGATCGTGATCGTCGCCGGCGGCGCCGGAGCGGGCTGGTTCATCCGGCAGGAGAGCCTGCAGATCAACACCGACGAGGTGCTGAAGTCGGTCGGGCCGTCTGTCGTCCGGGTGCTCGCGTCGACCTGTACGGGGACCGGCGAGGCGTCCGGCGTACTGATCGACAACGGTCGCATCCTGACCGCGACGTCCGCGGTCGAGGAGCCGAGATCGATCGTGGTCGTGATGCCCGACGGCCGGATCCGGCGCGCCAACCTCCTCGGTACCAGCACCGACGGCGTCGCAGTCCTGCAGTCGATCGGATTCGACGGCGAGCCGCTGCACCTGCCGCCGGCGAACCCCGAGTCGAAGGCCGAGCGGGCACTGGTCGGCTACACAGCGGCGGGCAAGCAGGTCATCAACGCGATCGGCTCGGCGGCCGACCCCACGGCGCTGGGCGAGGTCATGAACGCGGCCAAGCTGGGCGGCCCGGTCGTCGACAAGTCCGGTGGACTCATCGGTCTAGTGGTCGGCGACACCGTCCAGGCCAGCACGATCGTCGGTCTCGACAAGCTCCGTGGGTACGTCGCTTCGGCGTCGACGGGCCTTACCGTCGCCGCGGGCGGAACCTGTGAACAGTCGAAGGGCCCGCAGGGCGCGATCGCGCCGGTGCTGCAGGTCGCCAACACCCCGCTGGCGGTAGAGGTCCAGGGGCTGCTCGCCAACTACCTGACCCTGGAGAACCGGCAGAACTTCGCCGCGTTGCAGGCCCTGTACTCGCCACGGTTCGCGAAGAGCCTGACCGAGGAACAGGACCGGAGCAAGCACCAGACGTCGTACTTCTTCAGCCCGAAGCTCACCGATCTGGCCTCGGACGGGTCGTACGCGCGGATGTCGTACAACGTGCTGTTCGCTCCCACCGCGACCGGTGCCGACGGGCAGAACTGCAGCCGCCTGGACACGAAGTTCCAACTGGTCCGCTCGAAGGGCAAGCTGGTCATCGACCGAACCTCACCGATGTCCCCAGCGGTGCCCTGCGACAGCTAGGGGGTGTCTGATGGTTCCACGCCTACTGCGGGGCACTCGGCACGGCACCTCGCCGCACGGGTGCAAAGGCCACGATGCTCCGCATCGAGACCTTCGCCCCCGCACGCCGATGCACCGCACCGAGCACCTCCTCGCGACGGCGTGGAACCATCAGACACCCCCTGTGACCGGCATTCGGGTCCCCTCACACAGCGTGCAGCGGACGGGGTACCATCGAAGCAGCGGGCACAGCGCGGTGCTCTGTTCTTGATGAGCCCCTACCGCTTCTGCAGGAGATTCCTCCATGACTGACGTAACCCGGCCCGTCGTCCTGATCGCCGAAGAGCTCAGCCCGGCCACCGTCGAGGCCCTCGGACCCGACTTCGAGATCCGCCAGACCAACGGCGCCGACCGCGCCGCGCTGCTCCCGGCCATCGCCGACGTCGACGCCATCCTGATCCGCAGCGCCACCAAGGTGGACGCCGAGGCCCTGGCCGCCGCGAAGAAGCTGAAGGTCGTCGCCCGGGCCGGTGTCGGTCTGGACAACGTGGACGTCAAGGCCGCCACCCAGGCCGGTGTGATGGTCGTGAACGCGCCGACCTCCAACATCACCAGCGCCGCCGAGCTGGCCGTCGCGCTGCTGCTCGCGTCCGCGCGCCGCGTCCCGGCCGCGAACGAGTCGCTCAAGAAGGGCGAGTGGAAGCGCAGCAAGTACTCGGGTGTCGAGCTGTTCGAGAAGACCGTCGGCATCGTCGGCCTCGGCAAGATCGGCGTCCTCGTCGCGCAGCGGCTGGCCGCCTTCGGCATGAACGTGATCGCCTACGACCCGTACGTGCAGGCCGGCCGGGCCGCGCAGATGGGCGTCCGGCTCGCCACCCTGGACGAGCTGCTGGCGACCAGTGACTTCATCTCCGTGCACCTCCCGAAGACCCCGGAGACCATCGGCCTGATCGGCGACGAGCAGCTGCACAAGGTCAAGCCCGAGGTCATCATCGTGAACGCGGCCCGCGGCGGCATCGTCGACGAGCAGGCGCTCTACAGCGCGCTCAAGGAAGGCCGGGTGGCCGGCGCCGGTCTGGACGTGTTCGCGTCCGAGCCCTGCACCGACTCGCCGCTGTTCGAGTTCGAGAACGTCGTCGTCACGCCGCACCTCGGCGCGTCCACCGACGAGGCGCAGGAGAAGGCCGG
Source organism: Kribbella soli (assembly GCF_004331345.1). Taxonomy (GTDB): domain Bacteria; phylum Actinomycetota; class Actinomycetes; order Propionibacteriales; family Kribbellaceae; genus Kribbella; species Kribbella soli. Next base: position 452,124 of record NZ_SJJZ01000005.1, read on the forward strand.
TATCGCGGTCGCCAAGTCGGTCCGGCTCGCGCTCTCGGGTGAGCTGGTCCCGGACGCGGTCAACGTCCAGGGCGGCGTGATCGCCGAGGACGTCCGCCCGGGCATCGGGCTGACCGAGAAGCTCGGCCGGATCTTCACCGCGCTGGCCGGCGGCGTCGCGCAGCAGCTCGACGTCGAGGTCCGCGGCGAGATCACGCAGTACGACGTGAAGGTGCTCGAGCTCGCCGCGCTCAAGGGTGTCTTCGCGGATGTCGTCGAGGACAACGTCTCGTACGTGAACGCGCCGTTGCTGGCGGCCGAGCGGGGCCTCGAGGTCCGGCTCGTCACCGACCACGACAGCCCCGAGCACCGCAACCTGATCACGCTCCGCGGCACGCTGGCCGACGGCGCCCAGGTGTCGGTGTCCGGCACGCTGGTCGGCGTCCGGCAGTCCGAGCGGCTGGTCGAGATCGACGGGTACGACCTCGAGATCGAGCTGTCCGCGCACCTGGCGTTCCTCACCTACGAGGACCGGCCGGGCGCGGTCGGGCAGATCGGCCGCATCCTCGGCGACGCCGACGTGAACATCGCCGGTATGCAGGTCAGCCGGGACCGCAAGGGCGGCAAGGCGCTCGTGGCGCTGTCGGTCGACTCGAAGGTCGCGCCGACGGTCCTCGACGACATCGCCGTCGCGGTGCAGGCAGATACGGCCCGCACCGTGGACCTGGAGGCCTGATTCACCCGAACGACTGATTTACTGGAAGCGGTCAGCCGCCCGCAGGCGCATGGCGGCTGACAAGGGCCCGAGCTCCATAGCTCGGGCCCGCTTCACGTCTGCACCCCACCCCCCGCCGTACCGCACCCCGCCCCACCCCCCGCCCACCACGACCGTCCCGCCGGTCGTCCCGTGGTCCGATTTGCTGGGTGGGCCAGCCAATTTGCTGGGTAAGCCAGCTAGCTAAGGGGTTCTACACCCTGAACCAGGGTCCGTAACCCCGCATTTGATGGGTCAACCAGCCAAATGCCGGAGGAGGAGGGAGCGCTGGGGCAGCGGTACGGGTGGTGGTGGTACGGGTGGTGCGGTGGTTAGTGGCGGGTGGCGAGCAGTACGGCGGCGTCGGGGGCGACCATCACCTCGACGGTGGTGAAGCGCTTGTCCATCAGCCATTCCTGACGGAGCGTGTCGACGCGCCCTTCGTACATGGGCGGCCAGACGGCCGACGGCGTGAAGTCGTCCAGTACGACGAAACCGCCCGGCTCGACCACGTCCGCGATGATGTCGCGGGCGGACAGCTTCGCCTCGCGGGCGTCCACGAACAGCAGCGCGAACGGGCCGCGCTCGATCAGCGCGGTCCAGTCGGCGGAGACGACCTCGATCCGCTCGTCGTCGGCGAACAGTTCCGCGACCACCTTCGCGAGCTGCGGATCGCTCTCCGCGGTGACGATCGACGTGCTCTCGCCGGCGCCGCTGCGCAGCCACGCCGAGCCGACGCCGCAGCCGGTCCCGAGCTCACCGAGCAGGCCGGTCTTCGAGGCCGCGAGGGTGGCGAGCAGGCGGCCGGTCTCGTTCCTGGTGGAGCTGACGAATCCGCGCCGGCCGGACAGGCTGAGGGCCGCTGATACCAGCGGCGGCAGTTCTGGAGGAGCACTCACCGGCTGAGAGTCGCACAGGTCCGGTCCAGTGACCCCACCCGGATCTCATATTCCGGGACAAGCTGCCCGCATGGTGGAGAAATAGTCGGATGTGCGAGTAAATTCGTGCGCATCCTGCCGCCCACGACATATTTGGGAGCAGCTGCATGTACGACATGTATCCAGCCAACTGGCCCTCGATCGATGCGCGCGAGCGGAAGGCGACCCGGCGTCGCCGTACCACGCGCCAGGCGAGCGACGAGGTCAAGGCTGTCCAAGAGGCCATGAACCGCCGTGACAATGGGGGAGAACCCAAGAAGTGAGCGAGACGAAGAACTTCACGCTGGCCGTCGTCCCCGGTGACGGGATCGGACCCGAGGTGACTACCGAGGCGCTCAAGGTCCTCGACGCGGTCGCCGCACAGCACGGCGTGACGTTCGAGCGGACCGAGTACGACCTCGGCGCGAAGCGCTGGCACGCCACCGGTGAGACGCTGCCGGACGCCGAGCTGGAGGAGATCCGCAAGCACGACGCGATCCTGCTCGGCGCGGTCGGGGACCCGAGCGTCCCGTCCGGCGTCCTCGAGCGCGGTCTGCTGCTCAAGCTCCGGTTCACCCTCGACCACTACGTGAACCTGCGGCCGTCGAAGATCTACCCGTCCGTCGGCTCGCCGCTGGCGAACCCGGGCGAGGTCGACTTCGTCGTCGTCCGCGAAGGCACCGAGGGCCCGTACGTCGGCAACGGCGGCGCGCTCCGCGTCGGTACACCGGCCGAGATCGCGACCGAGGTGTCGGTGAACACGGCGTACGGCGTCGAGCGGGTCGTTCGGGACGCGTTCGCCCGCGCGCAGGCCCGTCCGCGCAAGAAGCTGACGCTGGTGCACAAGAACAACGTCCTGGTGTACGCCGGCCACCTGTGGAAGCGGACCGTCGACAAGGTCGCCGAGGAGTTCCCGGAGATCGCTGTCGACTACCTGCACGTGGACGCGGCGACGATCTTCCTGGTCACCGACCCGGCCCGGTTCGACGTGATCGTCACCGACAACCTGTTCGGCGACATCATCACCGACCTGGCGGCCGCGATCAGCGGCGGGATCGGGCTGGCCGCGAGCGGCAACATCAACCCGGACCGGACCGCGCCGAGCATGTTCGAGCCGGTGCACGGCTCCGCGCCCGACATCGCCGGCCAGCAGAAGGCCGACCCGACCGCGGCGATCCTGTCCGCGTCGCTGCTGCTCGAGCACCTCGGCCTGACCGAGGCCGCACGCGCGATCGAGGACGCCGTCACGGCGGACATCGAGGAGCGCACGGGCGTTGCCCGCAGTACCGCGGAGATCGGTGACGCGATCGCCAAGCGCGCGGCCGGCTGAGAAAGGCTGATGCTCGCATGACCAGTCAGCCGAGAGGTACGGTGCGGTTATGAGCGCCGATCTGCAGTTCTCAGTTGAGCCGAACACCCAACCGGCCAGCGACGACCAGCGCGCCCAGATCCTGGCGAACCCGGGATTCGGGCAGTACTTCTCCGACCACATGGCGATCGCCACCTGGACGGCCGAGAAGGGCTGGCACGACGCACGGATCACCGCCTTCGGACCGCTGGAGCTGTCTCCCGCGACCTCGGTGTTCCACTACGCCCAGACCATTTTCGAGGGGATGAAGGCCTACCGGCATCCCGACGACTCGATCCACCTGTTCCGCCCCGAGGCGAACGCGATCCGGTTCCAGCGGTCCGCGCACCGGCTCGCGCTGCCGGAGCTGCCGACCGAGGCGTTCCTCGACTCGCTGCACAAGCTGGTCGAGATCGACCGGGCCTGGGTGCCGGGCGGCGGCGAGACATCGCTGTACCTGCGGCCGTTCATGTTCGGCTCGGACCCGTTCCTCGGCGTCCGCCCGTCGGCGCAGGTCACGTACTGCGCGATCGCGTCGCCGGCCGGGTCGTACTTCGCGAACGGCGTGAAGCCGGTCCGGATCTGGCTGAGCGAGGAGTACACCCGCGCGGCCCCCGGCGGCACCGGCGCGGCGAAGACCGGCGGCAACTACGCCTCTTCGCTGCTGGCCCAGGCCGAGGCGATCGAGCAGGGCTGCGACCAGGTCGCGTTCCTCGACGCGGTCGAGAAGAAGTGGGTCGAGGAGCTCGGCGGGATGAACCTGTACTTCGTCCTCGACGACAACTCGGTCGTCACACCGGAGCTGTCCGGCACGATCCTCGAGGGCGTCACCCGGGACTCGATCCTGAAGCTGGTCACCGACCTCGGCTACACGGTCACCGAGCGCAAGATCTCGGTCGACGAGTGGCGCGAGGGTGCGGCCTCCGGCAAGGTGAAGGAGGTGTTCGCCTGCGGCACCGCCGCGGTCGTCACCCCGGTCGCCTCGCTGAAGTGGAAGGACGGCGAGACCCAGATCGGCGACGGCAACGGCGGCCCGGTCACCGCAGCCGTCCGCACCGCCCTCCTCGACGTCCAGTACGGCCGCGCCGCAGACCCCCACGGCTGGATGACCCGCATCTCCTGAAGCAGGTGACGAAGGCCCGGCGATCTACCGCCGGGCCTTCGTCATGACCGGGGCCTGGTCTCGAACCAGCCGATGGTGTTGATGACGGCCAGGAGCAGCCAGAGGCCGAGCGCGAGGATCGGCGCCCCGGTCCAGGCGATCTCGGTCTGCCGACTCCCCTCCGGCTTCAGCAGCATGATGACGATCGTGTCCACAAGCCCGGCGTACGCACAGGCGAAGGCGGCGATCTTCGTCGGCGTGGCCAGTGCGACCAGCACCAGGACGACGTACGCGATGAACAGAAGGTTGGCCGCGCTGCCGAGGATCGTGGCGTCGCGGGCCATGCCGAATCCGGTGTACAGGTGGAGGCTGCCGCGGCTGTACTCCCGGGTCAGCCAGGTCGGCGTGAGCGTGACCAGCACCGCAAGCGCGGTGGCGTAACCCAGCAGCTGGAACCGCAGCCGTTGCAGGGGATCTCTTTCGCCCCGCGGTGGCAACGGAGCCTTCAGGACGTTCAGGTCAACCTGGTCGTCGGGCTCACTCACTTGATGAATCCCATCTCTCCAGCGGATGTTTCACAGGATCTTTTCAGGTCTGAGGGCCGGACCGGCGGTCGCTGTCCACAGGTCCGGTTCGATAGGGTCGGGCGCCATGAGCAGCTTCCCGGACGACGTCGAGGGCTACTACGCCGAGTTGGCCGAGCGCCGGGGATGGTCCGCCGAGACGTCCGCCGCGATTCGGTCGACGGTTGAGCTGATTCGGGATCTGGATCGTGGGACGGCGTCTCGGACGTACGGCGCGGCTGTCGACGACTACGGCACCGACTGGCTGTACGAGGCGGTCTGGCACGAGCGGGAATGGGTCGTCGTCCGCCAGCTCGGGGTGGGGGAGGACGGCGAGGTACGGCGGTACTGGTGGCAGCGCCTCGAGGACGACGAGGGAATGCTCACCGACCAGTCCCTCGACCGCGAGGACTGGGGCCTGCGTCCGCTCACCCGCGAAGACTTCTACACCGCCTGGGATGATCCCGGCTGGTCCCTCAGTGCCTAATCTTCGGGCCTAATCTTCGGGCCTGAACTCCAGTACGCCTCCGCGTACTGAATGTTCGTGATGCGAGACGGGCCCGTCATGGTCCGGACATTGTGTGGCAGACTGCAAAACGTCATGAAGCACTATCGGGTGATTATTTCCTAGGCGCGCTCGGCAAGCTGTACCTGAGCGCGCAGACCTCTCGCACCTTGCGGGAGGTTTTTTGTTTGCCCGTATCGACGCCGCACACCCCTCCGGAAGGCCGACCCCCATGACTATCTCGGACGATTTCCACGTGTACGACACGACTCTGCGCGACGGTGCGCAGCAGGAGGGTCTGGCACTGTCCGTGGCCGACAAGATCGCCATCGCGCACTACCTGGACGAGCTGGGTGTCGGCTTCATCGAGGGCGGCTGGCCGGGCGCCGTACCCAAGGACACCGAGTTCTTCGAGCGGGCGAAAACCGAACTGCACCTGCGGCACGCGACGTTCGCGGCCTTCGGTGCGACCTGCAAGCCGGCGGCCGTCGCCGCCGACGACCCGCAGGTCGCCGCGCTGCGGGAGTCCGGCGCCGGCGTCGTCACACTCGTTGCCAAGAGCCACGACGCGCACGTCGAGCGGGCGCTGCGTACGACGCTCGACGAGAACCTCCGGATGGTCGCCGATACCGTGCGGCACCTGCGGGAGAACGGTCAGCGGGTCTTCCTCGACACCGAACACTTCTTCGACGGCTACCGCGCGAACCGTGCCTACGCGCTCGAGGTCGTACGAGTAGCCACCGAGGCCGGTGCCGACGTCGTCGCCCTGTGCGACACCAACGGCGGGACCTTGCCCCGGGAGCTCCAGGACGTCGTCCGCGACGTACTCGAATCGACCGGGGCCAGGCTCGGCATCCACTGTCACAACGACGCCGGCTGCGCGGTGGCGAACACGATCGCCGCCGTCGAGGCCGGCGTCACGCACGTCCAGGGAACGATCAACGGGTACGGCGAACGCACCGGTAACGCCGACCTGCTGGCGATCGTCGCCAACCTCGAGCTCAAGCGCGACCTGCGACTGCTCCCGGAGGGCAATCTCGCCGAGTCGTTCCGGCTCGCGCACGCGATCGCCGAAGTGACGAACGTGCCGCCGTCGACCCGGCAGCCGTACGTCGGTGTGTCCGCGTTCGCCCACAAGGCGGGCCTGCACGCCAGCGCGATCAAGGTGGACCCGGATCTCTACCAGCACACGGATCCGGCCAAGGTCGGCAACGACATGCGGATGCTGGTGTCCGAGATGGCGGGCCGGGCGAGCGTCGAGCTGAAGGGCCGGGAGCTCGGGTTCGACCTCGGCAGCGACCGCGAGCTGGTCACCCGGGTGACCGATCGGGTGAAGGAGATGGAGTCCCGCGGGTACACGTTCGAGGCAGCGGACGCGTCGTTCTCGCTGCTGCTGACCGAGGAGGTCACCGGGCAGCGGACCTCGTTCTTCGACGTCGAGTCCTGGCGCGTGATCACCGAGTCGCGCGCCGACGGCGAGGCGGTGTCGGAGTCGACGGTGAAGCTGGTCGCGGGCGGCGAGCGGGAGATCGTCACGGGCGAGGGCAACGGCCCGGTCAACGCGCTCGACCACGCGCTGCGGACCGCGATCGAGCGCGCGTACCCGGTGGTGAACAAGTTCGAGCTGGTCGACTACAAGGTCCGCATCCTCGACCAGGGGCACGGGACGGACGCGGTGATCAGAGTGCTGATCGAGACCGCGGACGGCGAGGGCTCGTGGGTGACGGTCGGGGTCGGCCACAACATCGTCGAGGCCTCCTGGGAGGCACTGGTCGACGGCTTCACGTTCGGCCTCCTGCGCCACAAGGAGGTCGTCCGATGAGCCTGCTCGCCGTCGAGCGCACGATGACGGTCTTCACCGCCGAGGTGGTCGAGACGACCGGTCTGCTGGCGCGGATCGCCGTACTGCTCAATCCGTACGACGTCCGCGAGCTCGCCCTGTCGCTGGACCGGGGCGAGCTGCGGATCGTCGTCGAAGGCAACGGTTTCGACGCCGGGCGGGTAGCCGCCCGGCTCGAGAAGGTGATCGGCGTCCTCGAGGTGGCAGTCAGCTAGTCGGCCAAGAGGCGGCGGGCAGCTCGACGGCGGAGATCCTCGCGTTGCTCGACTGAATTTGGCTAGGAAGGTTTACAAATACCCGGTCGCTGGGTAGCTTCCTGGGCGCGCCCCTTCGCCCAGGAGACCGCCCATGATCCGACTGCACCGCCCACTCCTCCTTGCCCTGACCACAGCGCTGATCGCGGCCACCGCAGTACTGGCCGTCGCCCAGCCGAGCACCGCCGGTCCACCGCCGGCGCCGGCCGCGTTCAAGCATCCCGGTGTGCTTGTCGACAAGGCGCAACTCGACTTCGCCCGGCAGCAGGTCCTGGCCGGAGCCCAGCCGCAGAAGGCGGCGTACGACGCGATGAAAGCCAGCTCGTACGCCGACCTCGCGTACACCCCGAAGCCGCGCGCGATCGTCGAGTGCGGTTCCAACTCGAACCCGAACTACGGCTGCTCCGACGAGCGCAACGACGCGCTGGCGGCGTACACGCATGCGCTGCTCTGGTACATCACGCGCGACGACCGCTACGCCAAGAAGTCGATCGAGATCATGGACGCGTGGTCCGCCGTACTGCGCGACCACACGAACAGCAACGCACCGCTGCAAACCGGTTGGTCCGGCGCGTCGTTCTCCCGCGCCGGCGAGCTGATCAAGCACACGTACGGCGGTCCGTGGACGCAGCGGGTGCGCTTCGAGACGATGCTGCGCACCATCTACCTGCCCGAGGTGCGCAACGGCGCCGGGTGCAAGAACGGCAACTGGGAACTGATCATGACCGACGCCGCGATCGGGATCGCGGTGTTCCTCGACGACCACGCCGCCTTCAACAAGGCGATCAGCATCTGGCGCGGCCGGCTGCCCGGCTACATCTATGAGACGAGCGACGGCGCCGACCCGAAGGCGCCGACGACCTGCCCGATGGACACCCGCGACGAGATCGTCGACTACTGGCAGGGGCAGTCGACGTTCACGAACGGCCTCGCCCAGGAGACCTGCCGCGACTTCGGCCACACCGGCTGGGGTCTGACCGCCGCCACCCACGTCGCCGAGACTGCCTGGCACCAGGGTGTCAATCTGTACGGCGAAGCCGGCAAGCGCCTGACCGACGGCTACTACTTCCACACCCGCCTGGAGAACGGCGCGGCTGTTCCGCCCGACCTCTGCGGTGGAACGGTGAAGTTGGGCCTGGGCGCCGTCACCGAGATCGTCTACAACCACTACCACAACCGCCTCGGCCAGCAGATGCCCACAACTCTGGCCTACACCGAAGCCAAACGCCCCGCAGGCGCCAACTACTTCTTCGCCTGGGAGACGCTGACCCACGCCAACAACCCACGCTGACCGATCGCGGACGGGCGGAAGGCCCGCGGAGCGGCGAGTTGCACCGCGGGCCTCCCGGTCTGTGATGGTCCCGGATCGAGTCAGTCCCAGCTGAGTCCGCTGGCGGACTGGTACTCGATGACCCGGGTCTCGAAGAAGTTCTTCTCCTTCTTCAGGTCCATCACCTCTGACATCCATCCGAAGGGGTTCCGTGTTTCACCGAAAATCGGTTCGATACCGATTTGTTCCGCTCTGCGGTCCGTGACGAAGTGCATGTACTGCTCGCAGAGGTCCGCGGTCAGGCCGAGCATGCCGTTGGGCATGGTCGCGCGGCCGTAGGCGACTTCCAGCTCGCACGCCTCGGTCAGCATCTGCCGGACCTCGACCTGGAACGCGGTCGTCCACAGGTGCGGGTTCTCCTGTTTGATCTGGTTGATGCAGTCGATGCCGAAGTTCAGGTGGATCGACTCGTCGCGCAGGATGTACTGGTATTGCTCGGCGATCCCGACCATCTTGTTGCGCCGGCCGAGCGACAGGATCTGCGCGAAGCCGGTGTAGAACCACATCCCCTCGAACACGACGTAGAACGCGATCAGGTCGCGCAGGAACGCGGTGTCCGCTTCCGGCGTACCGGTGCGGAAATCCGGGTCCTCCAGGTGTTGCGTGTACTTCAGCGCCCACGCGTCCTTGTCGGAGATCGACGGCACCTCGCGGTACATGTTGAACAGCTCGCCCTCGTCGAGACCGAGCGACGTGCAGATGTACTGGAAGGTGTGCGTGTGCACGGCCTCCTCGAACGCCTGGCGGAGCAGGTACTGCCGGCACTCGGGGTTGCTCAGCTGGCGGTAGACGGCGAGGACGACGTTGTTCGCGACCAGGGACTCGGCGGTGGCGAAGAACCCGAGGTTGCGCTTCAGCATCAGCCGCTCGTCGTCGGTGAGGCCGTCCTTCGACTTCCACAGTGAGATGTCCGCCTGCATGGACACCTCGGTCGGCATCCAGTGGTTGTTGCACCCGGCAAGGTACTTCTCCCAGGCCCACGTGTACTTCAGCGGCAGCAGTTGGTTCACGTCGGCGCGTGAGTTGATCATCGCCTTGTCGGTGACCTGCACCCGGGATGCGCCAACGGTGATCTCGCTCAGTCCGGTGGTCACTGGCAGGCCTCGCAGTCAGGGTCGTCGATGGAGCAGACCGCTCCGGTGGGCTCGGGCAGTGCTGGTTCGGCGAGGGATACGGGTACGGCGTTGAGTCGGCCGTCGGTGCCCTTCAGCGTGGACTTCTCGACATGGGTCGCTGACTGGGAACGCAGGTAATAAGTCGTCTTGAGGCCATAACGCCAAGCTGACCGGTAAAGCTCGTCGAGCGCACGACCGGACGGCTTCGCCATGTAGAGGTTCAGCGACTGCGCCTGGTCGATCCACTTCTGCCGCCGCGACGCGGCCTTCACCAGCCAGAGCGGGTCGATCTCGAACGCCGTCGCATACAGCTCGCGCAGGTCGGCCGGGATCCGCTCGATCCCCGCGACGACGCCGTCGTGGTACTTCAGGTCCGACACCATGACCTGGTCCCACAGCCCGCGGGCCTTCAGATCGGCAACCAGGTACGGGTTGGCGACGGTGAACTCGCCGGACATGTTCGACTTCACGAACAGGTTGCTGTACGTCGGCTCGATCGACTGGCTCACGCCGCAGATGTTGGAGATCGTCGCGGTCGGCGCGATCGCCATCACGTTCGAGTTCCGCATGCCGTCGCGCAGGACCTTCGCGCGCAGAGCGTCCCAGTCGAGTTGCGTGTCGCGGTCGACGATCACGTCGCCGTCGCGCGCCGTGTGCAGCAGGTCGAGCGAGTCGATCGGCAGAATCCCAAGGCTCCACAGCGATCCGTCGTACGACGAGTACCGGCCGCGCTCGGCCGCGAGATCGCTGGACGCCTCGATCGCGTGGTAGCTGATCTGCTCCATCGAGCGGTCCGCGAACTCGACCGCGGCGTCGGACGCGTACGGGATCCGCAGTGTGAACAACGCGTCGGCGAACCCCATCAGGCCGAGGCCGACCGGGCGGTGCCGCTGGTTGGCGCGCTCCGATTCCGGGGTGGTGTAGAAGTTCACGTCGATGACGTTGTCGAGCATCCGCACCGCGGTCTTCACGGTGTCGCGGAGCAGGTCGGTGTCGAGACCGTCCGCGGCCAGGTGGGCGACCAGGTTGACCGAGCCGAGGTTGCAGACCGCGGTTTCGTCGACGGTCGTGTTCAGGGTGATCTCGGTGCACAGGTTCGACGAGTGGACGACGCCGTCGTGCTGCTGCGGCGAGCGCAGGTTGCAGGCGTCCTTGAAGGTGATCCACGGGTGGCCGGTCTCGAACAGCACGGTCAGCATCCGTCGCCACAGGTCAACGGCCTTGACCCGCTTGAACACCCGGATCTCCCCGCGATCCGCAGCCGCCTCGTACCGCGCGTACGCCTCGGCGAACGCGGCGCCGTACAGATCGTGCAGGTCCGGCACCTCGTCGGGGGAGAACAAGGTCCACTCCCCACCGGCCTCCACTCGCTGCATAAAGAGGTCCGGCACCCAGTTGGCCGTGTTCATGTCATGCGTACGCCGCCGCTCGTCGCCGGTGTTCTTCCGCAGATCGAGGAACTCCTCGACGTCGATGTGCCACGTCTCGAGATACGCACACACCGCACCCTTTCTTTTTCCACCTTGATTCACGGCCACGGCGGTGTCGTTGGCGATTTTGAGGAAGGGGACGACTCCCTGGGACTCGCCGTTGGTGCCGCGGATGTGGGCGCCGATGCCGCGGACCGGGGTCCAGTCGTTGCCGAGGCCGCCGGAGTACTTCGCGAGCAGGGCGTTGTTGCGGATGCCGGTGAAGATGCCGGACAGGTCGTCCTCGACCGTGGTCAGGAAGCACGACGACAGCTGCGGCCGGGTGGTGCCGGAGTTGAACAGCGTCGGCGTCGACGACATGAAGCGGAACGAGCTGAGCAGCTCGTAGAACTCGATCGCCCGCGCCTCGCGGTCGTCCTCGCGCAGCGCCATCCCCATCGCGACCCGGAGGAAGAACGCCTGCGGCAACTCGTACCGCACCTTGTCGAGGTGCAGCAGGTACCGGTCGTAGAGCGTCTGCAGGCTGAGGAAGGTGAAGTTCAGATCGGCCTCGGGCTTGATCGCGGCAGCGAGCCGGTCGAGGTCGAAGGTGCCGAGCTCGGGGTCGAGCTGCCCGGCCTCGATACCGACCTGGATGTAGCGCGGGAAGTAGTCGACGTACGCCGTGGTCATGTCGGCCTGGCTGGCCTGCCGGGGCTCGCCGTGGACGCGGCCCAGCGCCTCGCGGCGGATCTGGTCCAGCAGCAGGCGGGACGCGGCGAAGCTGTACTGCGGCTCGGTCTCGACGTACGACCGCGCGGCCATCACCAGCGCGAGCTCGACCTCGTGCTGCGCGATGCCGTCGTAGCAGGCGCCGAGCGTCTCGTTCAGGATCAGTTCGGGCTCAACCGCGTCGAGTCCTGCGGCGGCCTCGGCGACGATCACCCGGAGCCGGTCGACGTCGAGCGGGGACCGGCTGCCGTCGGCCGCGCGGACGGTCAGCGCCGGCTTCTCGGTGACGCCGGTCGGGTCGGCGGGGGTGCGGGCCTTGGTCCGCTCTTCGCGGTACAGCACGTAGGCACGGGCGACCTGGTGCTCGCCGGCGCGCATCAGCGCCAGCTCGACCTGGTCCTGGATGTCCTCGACCTGCACGCTGCGGCGGCTGTCACCGCGGCTGGTCAAGGCGGCGACGACCCGGCCGGTCAGGTCGGCGACCAGGTCACGGACCCGGTGGGTGGCGCCCGCGTCGGCGCCCTCGACGGCGAGGAACGCCTTCGTCACGGCGACGGAGATCTTGGTGGCGTCGAACGGCGTACTGCTGCCGTCGCGGCGGATGACGGTGAGCTCCGTGCGAAGCTCAGCCGCCACAGAAGCAGCCGGCACAGACGCAGCCGGCACAGATGAGGAAGCAATGGTCACAGGTGTGCGCTCCAGAAGAGTTCGGAAGCCCGGGACCACGCGAGCGGGCGCATGACGGGACCGGCGGCACCGGCCGGGAACACTGCCGTCACGCCCTGCGACCCACCCGCGAGATCTCGGACCGCGTGCACCGGCGGTACACGCACCGGTGGCAGGTATCCGGGCTCGCGGACACGACTCGACGTCACGTCCGCACACCGTTGCGGGGCAGCTCCGGATTCGCACCGGATTCCCCTGTTGCCTCGGAACAATCAACATCTTGTGGTGCCGACCGTCCCGAACCACCAGTAGTAGTGATGCTAGGTGGGTCGCCCTAGATCTTGTGGTAGCGCCACGCCGCGTGTCGCACATCTTGTGGTCCTCGTCCCCGCATTACGCTGCGACCGCGTAGAGGTCCTGGAGTGTCATGATCTCCGAGCCGTGATGGATCAGCTCGCGATTCAGCCGCAGGACGACGTGGCCGAACGGTTCGGCGGCGTCCAGTTCGTTGGCCTGACTCAGGCCGATCGTCAGCGCCGCGTCCTCGTCCAGACCGGCGATCGCGTCCTGCCAGGCCTCGACCCAGTAGGTCAGCCAGGCGACCGCGTCCCGGGCGTTGCCGTGCAGCGTGATGTCGGCCCGCCCCTGCCGGCTCTCGCCGAACGTCCACTCCCAGCGCTCGAAGAACATCTCGGTCAGATGCGCGATCAGCCAGGCGATCGTCCGCGGTCCGCGATGGTCCGGCTCGTCCGGCCATTGCGCGACCCATTCACCGGACCCGAGTGGCCGGAACGGCCCTGTGTAATGCCGCCGGACGACGGTGAGCGCCTCGCTGCTCGGTCGCCAGAAGTACTGCTCGTCGGTCAGGTGGGCGAGCCGCCCGGACAGCACCATCCAGCTGAACCCGAGCTGGCCGCGGACCATCGCCATCGCCGACGGCCGGTGCAGGATGTCCCAGTCGAACGCCTCCGGCATCACAACTCCCCTGTACGATCGAACATATGTTCGAATTCTTGCTCGATCGCGACCGGAAAGTCAAACCGCCTAGTGTGTCGGTTCTGGCCTCGCGGGGACCGGTCTGCTAGGCGGCTCGATCCGCGTGTCCGCGGCCGGACTCGCGAAGCGACGCTCCAGCAGCGTGAAGGCGTCGATCAGTTCGGGCGCCTCGTAGACGCGGTTGCGGCGCCCGTCGGTGATCTCGCGCAGGATGCCGGTCTCGACCAGCCGGGCGAGGCCTTGGTTGGCGGCCTGCTGGGACCGGTCGATGAGCTGGGCCGCGGCCGCGAGCGTCAGGACCGGCGCGGCGGGCAGCGCCTCGATCAGGAGTTCGGCCGCAGAGCCGGCGCGGACCGGTGCCGCGCGTTCCCGCCATGCGGCCTTGAGGTCTGCGGCGCTCTGCTCGAAGCGTGCGGCCTCGGCAGTCGCGTGCGTGCAGGCCTTCGCGAACATCCGCAGCCACGGGTTCGCGGCCGCGCGGGCCTTCGCGGTCGTCGCGCGTCCGACGTACCGGAAGGCGGTGAGTGTCTCGACGTACTCCGCGGCGTGGGTGGCGAGCGAGAGCGAGACCGGTGGCACGGTGCGCGTGATCAGGCCCTCGGCGCGCAGGATCAGGTGGATCAGCGCGCGCCCGGTCCGGCCGTTGCCGTCGGCGAACGGGTGGATCGTCTCGAACTGCGCGTGCGCGATCGCGGTCTTCGCCAGCACCGGCAGCCCCGACTCGCGGACGAACGTCATCAGGTCCGCGAGCAGTTCGGGGATCAGTTGCGCCGGCGGCGGCACGTAGTACGCCTCGGCGGGGGAGCGGCCGCCGATCCAGTTCTGCAGGTAGCGGATCTCGCCGCCGTACTCCGGGTGCGGCGACTGCGCCATCAACCGGCGATGCGCCTCGAGCAGGTGGTCGACCTCGAGTTTGTCCCCGGCCTGGACGGACTCGGTCGCCCACGTCATCGCGTCGACCGCGCCGAGCACCTCCTCGGCGGTCACGTCGCGGGTGCGCTCTCGCAGTACGTCGGCCTTCAGCAACCTGTGCGCGCCGACGACGAGGCCTTCGATGTGCGACGACCCGACCGCTTCGGCGCGCAGCAGCAACCGCGCCAGCGCCTCGCTGTTGGTCAGTACGGCGGCCGTCGCGTCGAGGCGGGCCAGATCGCCGGCGGCGTCCTCGAGCAGCGCGAGCACGTCGTCGGACAGGTCGAACTCCCGCCCGACCAGCGGGTCGGGGAAATACAGCTCGTACGAGCCGCCCAGGCGCTCCGCCCGGGTGAACCCGTCGGGGTGCCCGGGCCAGCGGTGCAACTCAACCCGTGCCATACCCTTATTCAAGCTTATCCACAAACCTTGAACAAGGTCTGTGGATAAACAACCTGCTGTGGACCCGGATCTGGGGAGACTTCTGGTTGTGACTCTGGATGCGCAGACTCAGCAGATGGTGGCCGCCAACGAAGCCGACTGGAACGCACGGGCGCCGCTGCACGCGGCGAGCGACTTCTACGACCGGCCCGCGGAGTTCTGGTTCGCCGACTACGAGTGGGAGGATCTCGGCCCGCTCGACGGTCGCGACGTACTGCACCTGCAATGTCACCTGGGCACCGAGACGATCGAGTTCGCGCGGCGGGGTGCGCGGACGAGCGGGCTCGACCTGTCCGAGAAGTCGCTGGAGGCCGCACGGCAGATCGCGGCCGAGGCCGGCGTCGAGGTCGACTACCTGCACGCCAACGTGTACGACGCCGTGGACGCGGTCGACGGACGGCAGTTCGACCTCGTCTACACCGGCAAGGGCGCGCTCTGTTACCTGCCCGAACTGAAGCAGTGGGCCGAGGTCGTCCGCGACCTGCTCAAGCCCGGGGGCGTCCTCTACATCGTCGAATTCCACCCGCTGCTCAACGCGCTCCGCGAGGTCTCCCTGCCCGGCGAGTCCGAGGACCTCGTGCTCCGCGCCGACTACCTCGAAGGCCGCGGGCCAATCGCTCACGACTCCACCGTCACCTACACCGGCGACGAGGTCCCCGGCCGCCAGACCAGCTACGAATGGCGCCACGGCCTCGGCGAGATCACCACGACCCTCGCCGACGCAGGCTTCCAACTCAGCAGCCTCCGCGAGTCCGAAGTACTACCGTGGCCTCGCTGGCCATCGATGCAACAGACTCCCGACGGCTGGTGGCGCCTGCCGGACATCGCGCCTCGTATCCCACTCCTCTTCGCCTTGAAGGTCACGAAACCATGAGCCGCGCGGAACGCGAGCAGGACCTCATCACCTACTACTCCAACGAGATCCAGGATCGCGTCGAGCGTGACCTCCCCGAGCCGCGAGTCGCCCGGCGTACGGCGTACCTCGAACAACTCCGCGCCGAAGGCCGCGACACGGTCCTCGAGCTCGGCTGCGGTCCGGGCCGCGACGGAGAAGCGATCGCGGCGGCCGGTTTCACCTACACCGGCGTGGACCTGTCGCCGGCCAGCGTCGACGCCTGCCGCGAACTCGGGCTGCGCGCGGAGGTCGCGTCGGTGCTCGACCTGCCGTTCGACGACGCGACGTTCGACGCCGGCTGGACGATGAGCACGTTGCTGCACGTCGCCGACGAAGATCTCGACCAAGCGCTGCAGGAGATCATCCGGGTACTGCGCCCAGGCGCGCCACTGGCCGTCGGACTCTGGGGTGACGTCAGCTCAGGCGAACGCGTCTGGGAGGACGGCAAGGGCTACGGTCCCGGCCGGTTCTTCAGCATCCGCAGCGACGAGGGACTGCGCCAGGTGCTCGGCCGGTACGGCGTGGTGGAGCAGTGGATGACCTGGGACGACGACCGCGTCATGCACTACCAGTGGGCAGTGCTGCGAGTCAGCGCTTCCTAGGCCCGCGGATCGCGACGTACAGCAGGGAAACGCCGAGGGCCGCGACGATCGGGCCGACGGTCGCCCACAGGGTGCTGCCGGTCATCGAGCTGCCCTTGAGGTACCCGAGGCCTTGCAGCGTCCAGACCCCACCGATCGCGACGAGCAGTACGGCGAACGCGATGGCGACGATCTTTCCCATGCAGGGAGGTTAGCCGAGTAGCTCGTCGCAGAGGGTCGTGAGTTGCCGGCGGAGGGGGCGGGCGCGGTCGGCGAAGGCGCGTTGGGCGGCGGTGTACTCCGCTTTGCCGTCAGGGGTTTCGATCCGCACGGGGGAGTAGCCGAGCGCGGCCAGGTCGTACGGTGATGCGCGCATGTCGAGGGTGCGGATGTCACGGGCGAGCTCGAAGCACTCCAGGAGCAGCGAGCTGGGTGTGAAGGGCATCAGCTTGGTCGCCCACTTGTAGAGGTCCATGTTCGCGTGCAGGCAGCCGCCCTGTTCCAAGGCGGGCTGGGACTCGCGGTCGGGCTGGAGCGTGTTGAGCGGACGGGCAGGGGTCGTGAAGAAGCGGAACGCGTCGAAGTGCGAGCAGCTGATCTTGTGCGACTCGACGACCTGATCGGTGCCCTCGGCCCCTAGCCGCAGCGGCCAGGAGGTGTGCCGTACGTCGGGAGTCCGGTAGACCATCGCCCACTCGTGCAGACCGAAGCAGCCGAATTGGGCCTGCCGATCGAGCGTCGACGCGAGCAGCCGGCGGATCCACGTGATGCTGTCCGCGCGGCGTTCGATCTCGGCTGGATCGAGCGTGGCGGTCCCGTCGACGACGACGTACCCGCGCCGATCGCCGTAGGAAGCCGCATCCTGCAGGCGGATCCCGGGGCCCGGGTGCCAGACGCGGAGCTGGTTCGGCCGCGTCGGGTAGTAGGTGAAGAGGAAGTCCTCGACCGGATGCGCTTCCCGCCGGCGCCGCCGTTCCAGGTGGCCCGCCAGCAGTACGTCGACTCGCGCGGCGTGATCCTCGGCGTACGACGACCACTCGGCAAACGGCAGCGTGACGCTCATAGGTCCAGCGCGAAGGCGTACAGATCGACGCCCGGGATGGGAGACCAGTCACGTTCGGGCAGGCGGACGAAGCCGAGACGTTCGTAGATGCGGTGCGCCGTGGTCATGTAGACGGCACTGCTCATCACGATCCGGCGCTGGCCGAGCTCGCGGGTCCGCTCGATGCACTGCTCGGTCAGCGCGGTCCCGATTCCCAGGCCCCGCGCGCGACCGGCCACGCCGAGCATCCGGAACTCGCCCTCGTCGTCCCGCCCGATCTCGCGGTAGACCGAGCCGACAGGACAGTAGGTAACAGTGCCCAGCAGACCGGACGAGTCGGCCGCGACCCACAGCTCCGCCTTCGCGGCCCGGTCCGCGGCTGCACGCAGCGTCATCGCGTACTCACCCTTGACGAAGCCGTCGTGCGAGTACGCCTCGACGGTCAGCTCACCAACCGCGTCGTACTCCTCCGGAACGGCCGGCCGGATGTCGATAGTCACCGCCTAACTGTCTCATCCCGTACCCCCGGTAGGCTCGGCCCGTGCGTATCGCCAGATTCTCCGTGGACGACGAGCCGAAGTACGGCGTCGTCGAGACCGACGACCCCGAAGGCCTCACCGGTACTGTCAACGTTCTCGACTCGGACCCGCTCTACCGGTCGGCGCAGTTCACCGGCGAGAAGCTGCAGCTCGCGGACGTCCGGCTGCTGGCGCCGGTGATCCCGCGCAGCAAGGTGGTCTGCGTCGGCCGCAACTACGCGGCGCATGCCGCGGAGCTCGGCAACGACGTACCGCAGCAGCCGATGATCTTCCTGAAGCCGAACACCAGCGTGATCGGCCCGCGGGACGGCATCGTCTACCCGGAGCAGACCAACGACCTGCACTTCGAGGGCGAGCTGGCGATCGTGATCGGCCGGATCTGCCGGGACCTGCCCAAGGAGCGGGTCAACGAGGTGATCTTCGGCTACACGATCGCGAACGACGTGACCGCGCGCGACCTGCAGAAGAGCGACGGGCAGTGGGCCCGGGCCAAGGGGTTCGACACGTTCTGCCCGCTCGGTCCGTGGATCAGCACCGAGCTCGACGTGTCCGACCTGCGGGTCAGCACCGAACTGAACGGTGAGCCCAAGCAGGACGGGCGGACGTCGCAGTTCATCTTCGACATCCCCGAGGTGCTGGCCTACATCACCTCCTTCACCACGCTGCTGCCCGGTGACGTGGTGCTCACCGGCACCCCGGCGGGCGTCGGCCCGATGCTGCCCGGTGACGAGGTCTCGGTCAGCATCGAAGGAATCGGAACCCTCACGAACAAGGTGATCGTGCGTGACTGACGCCGTACTGGGCGGTCTGGAACCGAGTGCTGTCCGGGTCCGGTTCCCACCGTCCCCGACCGGCCTGCTGACCGTCGGCAACATCCGCAGCGCGCTGTTCAACTGGGCCTTCGCGCGGCACTTCGGCGGCAAGCTGGTGCTGCGCATCGAGGACACCGACACAGCCCGGAACACGGCCGAGGGCTACCGGTACACCTACGACGCCCTGCGCTGGCTCGGCCTGACCTGGGACGAGGGCCCCGAGGCCGGCGGCGACTTCGGTCCGTACCTGCAGTCCGAGCGGATGGACATCTACGCGGACGTCGTCGCGAAGCTGATGGCGGCCGGCAGGGCCTACCACTGCTACTGCTCGCAGGAGGAGCTCGACCAGCGCCGCGAGGCCGCCCGCACGGCCGGCCAGCACAGCGGGTACGACGGCCACTGCCGCAACCTCTCGCCCGAGCAGGTCCAGGCGTACGTCGACGAAGGCCGGCGGCCCGTGGTGCGGCTGCGGATGCCGGACCGCCCGATCGTGTTCGACGACCTGGTCCGCGGCGAGATCACCTTCCTGCCGGAGAACCTCGGCGACTACGTACTGGTCCGCGCGAACGGCTACCCGCTCTACCCGCTGGTGAACCCGGTCGACGACGCGCTGATGGAGATCACGCACGTCCTTCGCGGCGAGGACCTGCTGCCGTCGACGCCCCGTCAGATCGCCCTGTACGAGGCGCTCGCGGACATCGGGGTCGGCAGCGGCCGGACGCCGCGCTTCGGGCACCTGCCGTTCGTGATGGGCGAGGGGAACAAGCGGCTGTCCAAGCGGGACAAGGGATCCGGGCTGACGGAGTACGTCGACCGCGGGTTCCTGCCCGAGGGGCTGCTGAACTATCTGGCGCTGCTGGGCTGGTCGATCGCCGAGGACCGCGACGTGTTCACGATGGCGGAGATGGTCGAGGCGTTCGACATCCGCAAGGTGAACTCGAACGCGGCCCGCTTCGACCCGAAGAAGTGCGAGGCGATCAACGCCGCCCACATGCGGCTGCTCCCGCAGGAGGAGTTCGCGCAGCGGATGATCCCGTTCCTGGCCACGGCCGGGGTGCTTCCGGAGCAGCCCTCCGAGGAGCAGCTCGCGGTGCTGCGGGCCGCCGTACCGCTCGTGCAGGAGCGGATGAACACGCTGTCGGAGTCCGACGAGATGCTCGGGTTCCTGTTCGTCTCCGAGGACCTGTTCACGGTCGACCCGGACGCTGCCGCGAAGGT
Source organism: Kribbella soli (assembly GCF_004331345.1). GTDB lineage: Bacteria > Actinomycetota > Actinomycetes > Propionibacteriales > Kribbellaceae > Kribbella > Kribbella soli. The sequence goes on from NZ_SJJZ01000005.1 coordinate 472,074, forward strand.
GCTGACCGGTGACGCCGGCGCCGTACTGGATGCGTCGGCGAAGGCGCTGACAGACGTGGAGTGGACGACCGAGGCGATCGAGGCCGCGCTGCGGGCGTCGTTGATCGACGGGCTCGGGCTGAAGCCGAAGAACGCGTTCGGCCCGGTCCGGGTGGCGATCTCCGGCCGCCGGATCTCGCCGCCGCTGTTCGAGTCACTGGAACTGCTCGGGCGGGAGAAGTCCCTGCACCGGCTCGAGCGCGCCCGCCGTACGACGTGATGAGCAAGCAGACCACGCCGTACCAGCGGCTCCTCGACAACGACATCACGCCGCGCGCGTTCGTCGTCCTCGGCTCGTTCACGATCCTGGTCGGCTGGATGATCACCGGCGTCGTGATCCAGGGTGTCCAACTCGCGATCCACAAGGACGCGGAGGGGACGCTGTCCTGGTTCGGCTTACTGGGCGTCAACCTGACCGTGATGTCCTTGATCCCGCTGTCGATGCTGATCGCCCGGGCGTTGAACAAGCAGACACCGGGACTGCTGTCGTCGGTGGTCGGCCGGCTGCGGTGGCGTCCGCTGGCCTGGTTCGCGCTGGTCTCGATCGGGCTCGAACTGATCGCGTTCGCGATCATCCAGATCTTCAACGTCCCGCTCGCCACCGGTGAACGTCACGGTGGCGGCGTGGCGCCGGACGCGATCGCGGTCATCGCGGTCACGTTGCTGACCTCGCCGATCCAGGCCGCGGGGGAGGAGTACTTCTTCCGCGGGTACCTGCTGCAGGCCGTCGGGTCGTTCGTGCGGACCTCGCTGGTGGCCGTGATCGTCACCGGGGTGCTGTTCACCGCCGCGCACGGGATCTGGCCGTGGCAGAGTCCGGCGCTGTTCGTCGACCGGCTCGCGTTCGGTCTGATCGCGGGACTGCTCGTGGTCCGGACCGGCGGACTGGAGGCCGGCATCGCGTCGCACGCGGCCAACAACGTGGTGACGTTCGTGTTCGCGGCGATGACCGACACGGTCGGGGCGAGCCTCGGCGTGAAGGACGCGCCCTGGCCGCTGGTGACGATCGACGTCGTGAAGTTCGTGGCGTTCGGCGCGATCGCGTGGTGGATGTCCGGGCGGATGAAACTGGCCAATCGTTCCGAGCTGCCGTTGACCGCGTTGCCGGTCGGCGGCCCGGGACGGGTGTGACGGGAGTGACAACCAGCCTGGAGGGGGCCCGTTTTGCTGTCCGGTCCCTGCCTCGGGTAAGCTCTCCGAGCCGGGTTGGTGAGGGCGGAAACAAACTCTCGACCCAGTGAAATGCCTTTGGGGTATGGGGTAATTGGCAGCCCGTCTGATTCTGGTTCAGTTAGTCTAGGTTCGAGTCCTAGTACCCCAGCGGATTGGACCGCACCGGTGAAAATCGGTAGAGTTCAACCTCGTTGCCCGGCCCGTGAGGACCGGATGACACACCTCTGGCCCCGTTGTGTAGCGGCCTAGCACGCCGCCCTCTCAAGGCGGTAGCGCGGGTTCGAATCCCGTCGGGGCTACCAGAGAGTCGAAGACCCTCGTCCATCGGATGGGGGTCTTCGTGCGTCGGGCGGCTCTTACGGAACGCGACCGGTGAACGCCAGCATCCTGTCCTGGAGGCTCGCCGCTTCGGACACCTGCACAGCCGGCCCCATCATCGGCTGGCCGAGCGGGTTGCGACCTCTCAACAACTCCTGTGGCACGTGTTGAAGACCGGTCATCGTCGCCTCGACGGCGGTTGGCGGAAGGGCTTCGTCGGCTCCGACCGATCGCGCCAGATCCCACGAATGGATCAGCAGGTCGCCGATCAGGAAGGCGGCCAGCTCCTGCTTGGGAATGCCCGCGAACTCAGCCACGGCCCCTTCGAGGTTCGAGGGGTCCGACAGGTGCGTCGCGTACGCCTCGCGGATGGTCTCCCAGTCGTCGCCCGCGGCGAGGGAGGCGCCGAGCAACGCGCCGCCGGTCGCCTGCCATTCCAGGGTGTGGTCGACCAACGCCCGAACGTTCCATTCCACACAGGGCGTGCGGCAGTTCCACTGATCGTCGCCGACCTTCGAACAGACGGCGGTCCACTTGCCGGCGGCTTCGCGCCAGACGTCGATTGGTCCGCTCATCCCGATCCCTTGACTGCCTGGCTGCAGGCTCACTTCAGCACCCGTGTGCGCGGCGGCCCTCCACGACCCTGCATACCATGCCGCGCTCAGGCGATCCACCCCGACGTACGATGCGCGTGTGGGGGCCGAGCGACCAGCAGGCACGATGACGTTCCTGGTCGTCGACGTGGACCGAAGGGTCCGCAGCGACGAAACGCCCGCTGACGCGGCCGCGGCGGTTGTCCTGCGCGACTCGATCGTCCGGGACGCGATCGGACGAAGTGGCGGCTATCTGTTCGCGAGTGGCGACGACCGGTCCATCGCGGCGTTCGCCGCAGCCGTCGACGCCGCTGAGGCCGCGGTTGACCTCCAGCGACAGCTGATCCGCGAGCGCGACAGGCTCGCGTTCCAGGTCCGGGTCGGCCTCCACACGGCAGAGGCGACCAAAGGCGAGCCGGACTACGTCGGTCCGGAGGTCAACCGGGCAGAGCGCTTGGCGTCGATCGCTCACAGCGGGCAGATCGTCGTCTCGGACACGACCGAGCTCTTGCTGCGCAGCCGAGTGACGTTGCGCTCCCTGGGCGAGCACCGGCTGCGTGACCTCGACCGTCGCATGACGGTGTACCAGATCGTCGCCGACGGGCTGCCCTCGGACTTTCCGCCGCTGCGAGGTGTTTCGGCGCGGATCGGCAACCTGCCGGAGCAGCTGGCCTCCTTCGTCGGGCGGGACAGGCTGGTCCTCGAGGTCGCTGAGCTCGTCCGTTCGAACCAGTTGGTCACACTCGGCGGGGCCGGCGGCGTCGGCAAGACCCGTCTGGCGCTCGAGGTCGGAGCGGGTCTCGCCGACGAGTTCCCGGACGGCGTGTGGGTCGTCGAACTCGCCTCCGTCGGCGACGCCGCGTCAGTTCCCGCCGCGATCGCGACCGCACTGGGAATCTCCCCGCGTGCGGATACCGAGCTCGTCGAGACCGTCGCCGAAGCGTTGGCCGGCCGGCGCGCTCTCGTGCTGATGGACAACTGCGAGCACGTTCTCCGGGCAGCTTCGGCCGCCATCACCGAGATCCTCGGCAGATCGGGCGTCGTCCGGGTGCTGGCGACGTCACGGGAGTACCTGTGGATCGCCGGCGAGACATTGGTGGAAGTGTCGCCGCTGGCGCTGACCGGGGGCGTCGCGTCCGACGCTGTGCATCTGTTCGTCGAGAGGGCTCGTGCCGTTCGGCCGGCGTTCGGGTTGCAGGACCCACAGGACGCGGCGGCGGCGACAGAGATCTGCCTGACACTCGACGGCCTGCCGCTGGGCATCGAGCTGGCGGCCGCGCGGATGGCTGCCATGAGTGCGATCGAGGTGCGGGACCGGCTCGGCGCGCGCTTCCGCTTGCTGCGGGGGCCGGCGGCGCGGACCGACCGCCAGCAGACGCTGTCCCGCGCCGTTGGATGGTCGTACGACCTGCTCGACGCCGACGAGCAGAAACTGATGCGCAACGCCTCCGTGTTCTCGGGCGGATTCGATCTGGCGAGCCTCGCGGCCGTCGTCGGCGCCGACGACGTCGACGTCCTCGTGCAGATCGACTCGCTCGTCCGTAAGTCGCTGGTCGTCGCTGATCACGGCGCCGACCACACGCGCTACCGGCTGTACGAGACGATCCGGCAGTTCAGCGAGGATCGGCTGTCCGAGGCCGGCGGCCTCGCGCGCATGCGCGATCGGCATGCGGCACACTTCGCCGTCGAGGCTGCGGCACGCTGGGAGGGTTGGGACGGCCCAGGCTGGCGCAGCGCAGTCGACTGGGTCGAGGCCGAGCTCGGCAACCTCCGAACCGCGTTCCGATGGAGCACGCAGCGCGGGCGCCTGGAGGTCGCGACCGACATCGCGGCGCATGCCGCGCTGATGGGATTCTCGATCGAGCTTTTCGAGACAGTGGCCTGGGCGGAGGAGTTACTGGATTCCGCCGCCGGAACGGCTGTTGCACGGCTCCCGCGCCTCTACACCGCTGCCGGCTACGCCTGCTTCGTCGGGCGCGCTGAGGCAGCGGCAGGCAACGCTCACCGCGCCGTGGAGCTGGGGTCGCAGCCCGGCCGCGACCCCTGCGAGCCCGGGTACGCGACCTTCGTCGAGGCGCTCGGCCAGGTCTACAGCGGACACCTGGACCGCTATGTCGAGCTGACCGGTGCAGTGGCAAGGCAGTTCGGCGCGGCGCGTGGTTACGGCCTGGCGTCGTACGTGGACGGCCTGCAGGCCAGCGGCCGGGTTGCCGAGGCGCTCGAGCTCGTCGCCCCGTCGATCGTCGCCGCTCGCGACCTCGGGAACCCCTACTGGATCGCCTACGCGTTGTGGATCGGGGGGCTGACCCTCGCGAAGGCCGACCGGAAACGTGCGCTGGCGACGTGGGACGAAGCGGTCGACCATGTCCGCGAACACGGGGTGCATTTCTTCGACGGGTTCCTCGCTCGCGACGCGGCACGGCTGCACACGTCGGACGGCGAGGCCGACCGCGCCCTTGCGCTTTTCGACACCGCCATCGGCGCGGCACGCCAGGCGGGAAACGTCGCGCAGCTGATCATCAGCCTGGCCAGCGTGCCCGCCCTGTTCGAGCGCCTCGATCGCGTGGAAGCGGCGATGACACTGTTCGCGGCGTTGTCGGGCGAGCCCGCTGCCTTCCACCACGTCCCCGAGCTCGCCGAGCTGGGCGAGCGGCTGAGCCGGCGGCTAGGCACCGAACGATCCGCAGAGCTCCGGTCGGCGGGGCTGGCTTATGACCTCAACGCCGCCGCCGCGTGGACCCGGGACGAGCTGACCTCGGCCCTCCGCGAGCTCCGGCAGCAGGCCAACGGCGCTCGTACCGCCGGTCTGACGCGTCGCGAGATCGACGTGCTCAAGCTGGTGGCCGAAGGCCGCACGACGAGCGAGATCGCAGCGCGACTGTTCATCTCTGCGAAGACCGCCGATCACCACATCCAGCACATCTACACCAAGATCGGCGTGTCCAACCGCTCCGCGGCGACCCGGTGGGCTGTGCGGCACCAGCTCGTGCCCAACGACAGCGCTCGCTGAGCCCGAAGCTCCACGCGCCCGGCGCGCCCTCGTCATGGCGACCGGAAATGGGGAGAACTCCCGATGCCGGCCTTCGCCGTCGAGAGCAGGATCCAAGTCACACCAGCCAATCGGTTGGCGACACCTGGCGAAGGAAGCTTCGCCGCCGCACGAAGGAGCAAGAGCCATGATCCTGGCAACGACGAAGGTCGAGGACGTCAGCCACTTCCTGGACGTCTTCTCGACGAAGGGCGCGGACAAGCGCGCCGAGCACGGGTCCAAGGGATCTACCGTCTTCCGCGACCCGAACGAAGCGGACCGGGTCTGGGTCCTGTTCGACTGGGACGAGGCAGGTTGGGCGGCATTCGTGTCGGATCCCGACGTACCGCCGATCCTCAAAGAGGCCGGCCATGTCGGCAAGCCGCAGGCCGCCCAGCCGGCCGGCACCTACCGCGCCTGACCAACTGAGGTGACGAGACGATGACGACTTCGAACGGCCGGCCCGCGCGCGTCGGCATCATCACCGATCAGAGCGGCCCGCTCTCCTTCATGGGGATCGCGAACGCCAACACGGCCACGATGGTGGTCGACGACATCAACCAACAGGGCGGCCTGCTCGGCCATCCGATCGAGCTGTTCATCGAGGACAGCGCGACCGAAGACCGAGCCGCCGCCGCGGCAGCCGCCAAGCTCGTGAATCAGGTACACGTCGACGTCGTGCTGGGCGGTATCTACAGCTCGACCCGTCAAGCGATCAAGGGTCCGGCCGTCGAGGACGGCAGGACGCTCTACATCTACCCCGAGCAGTACGAAGGCCAGGAGTGCGACCCGCTGATCTACTGCACCGGACCGGTTCCCGCGCAGCAGCTCGACCCGCTCTTCCCATGGCTCATGCGGCACACAGGTGCGAAGCGGTTCTACCTGCCGTCCGCGGACTACATCTGGCCGCACACGATGAACAAGAAGGTGTGGGAGGTCGTCACCGCGGAGGGCGGCACGGTCGTCGGCGAGCAGTACTTCCCGCTGGATCATCTGGACTACGACCAGCTGGTCGACGACATCATGGCGAGCGGCGCCGAGGTCGTGTTCAACACGATCGTCCCCCCAGGACTCACGCCCTTCCTGGCGCGGCTGCACGAGGCGGGCTTCACGAAGCGGGGCGGTCGTCTCGTGTGCACCTACTTCGACGAGAACTTCCTGAACCTCGTGCCTGCCGAGCACGTCGAGGGCCTGTACGGGTGCCTCGACTACTACCTCGACGTGACCGACTCCTTCAGCGAGGCGCTGCTGGCGCGGTACGACGAGCGGTTCCCCGGCAGCGCGATGTTCACCGCCGGCAGCGCGTGTTCGGGGATGTACCGGGGACTGAAGCTGTGGGAAGCCGCGGTCAACGAAGCCGGCTCCCTGCGTCAGGAGGACGTCGCCGCGGCCCTCGACCACGCGAGGATCGCCGAAGGTCCGGGCGGACCGGCGGAGATGGTGCCAGGTCAGCACCACCTTCGACTGAACATGTACATCGCGCAGTCGCAGGGCGGCACGCTCAAGGTGGTCAAGAACCTCGGGCCGATCGACCCCAAGGAGCGGGAGGTCGCCCACTGAGCCGCTTCGTACGATTGCTGGACAGGCAAGGTCTAAGCGCTTAGAGTCTAACCGCTTAGACCTCTCCTGCCTGGAAAGGGGATCGCTGTGCGGCGAAACCTCTTCGCTCTTCCGGCCGTGGCGATTGCCGCGGCCCTGCTGCTGGCCGGCTGCGGCGGCTCGTCCGGTGATTCGTCCGGTTCTGGCGCCACGGCCGACCCCGGTCCGGAGACCGGGACCATCACGTTCACGGGTACCGACAACGCCGAGACGTACCAGCCCGTGATCAAGGCCTTCGAGGCGAAGAACCCCGGGATCAAGGTGACCTACACCCAGATCCCGTTCGACCAGTTCAACGCGACCATGCAGCAGCGGCTGAGCGCGAAGGACACCGGCATCGACGTCTACACGGTCGACGAGCCGCGGGTCTCGCAGCTCGCTGCGAAGGGTTTCCTCACCGACCTCAGCGACCTCGACGCCAAGGTGAAGACGTCCTTCAGCGCGACGGCGTACAAGACCAACCGCTTCCGCGACAAGCTGTGGTCGTTGCCGATGTGGAACTCGACGCAGTTCCTCTTCTACAACAAGACCGCGCTCGCCAAGGCGAAGGTGACGCCGCCGACCGCGGACCCGGAGCAGCGCTGGACCTGGGAACAGGTCGAGGCCGCCGGCCGGAAGGCGATGCAGTCGGGCGGCACGAAGTACGGCCTGTTCATGGAGCAGCCCGAGGCGTACTACCAGCTGCAGCCGCTGGCCGAGTCGCTCGGCGGCGGATCCGGGATCGAGGGCGACGACGCCCTCACCCCGGCGGTCGAGACCGACGGCTGGAAGAAGGCGATGCAGTGGTACGGCGCCACGTTCGCGAGCGGACTGTCGCCGCGGGGCATCGGCGGGTTCCAGACCGGCCCGGTGTTCGCGGCCGGTGACGTCGCCTTCTTCGTCGGCGGCCCGTGGGACCTGAAGATCTTCGGCAGCTCGAAGGTCGACTGGGGTGTCGCGCCGATGCCGTACTTCCAGGGCGGCAAGCCGGTCACCCCGACCGGTTCCTGGTCGCTCGGCATCAACCCGGCGTCGAAGCAGCAGGGGATGGCGCGCAAGTTCGTCGAGTTCGCGACGCTGGACCCGGCGGGCAACCTGGTCACCACGAGTACGACGACGATCATCCCGGCGAACCTCGAGGCGCAGAAGCAGTACACCCCGCAGATGGACAAGTTCTCCGGTGCGAAGACGGCCGGTGCTGCCGCGATCACGACGTACGAGAGTGAGCACACCGCGGTGTCGCGGCCGGTGAGCGTCGGGTACATCCAGTTCGAGGAAGTCATGGGGAAGGCGTTCGCCGACATCCGCAACGGGACCGACCCGAACACCCGGTTGCAGGAGGCGACCAGGCAGCTCACCGACGCCTGGAAGTCGATCAAGTGAAGCAAAGGCAAGGGCTGATCGCCCTCGCCTTCCTGGCGCCCGCGCTGGTGTGTCTCGCCGTACTGCGGATCGTCCCGGCGATCTCGGCCGTGGTCGAGAGCTTCTACACCGAGAGCCTGCTGCGCGGCGGGCGGGTGTTCGCGGGCCTGGGCAACTACACGGATCTGCTGTCGAACAAGGACTTCCGGCAGTCGGTCGGCGTGACGCTGCTCTTCACCGTGCTGGTGAACCCGATCCAGGTCGTGGTCTCGTTCCTGCTTGCGGTCCTCTTCACCCAGCGGGCCGCGGGCGCGAAGCTCTGGCGCACGCTCGTGATCCTGCCGATAGCCACCCCGCCTGCGGTGTCGGCAGTGATCTGGAGCGTCATCTACCGGCCGGACGGCCTCGCGAACGGCGTCCTCGAACGGCTCGGTCTGCCCGCGCAGCCGTTCCTCACCTCGTCGAGTCAGGTACTGCCGTCGCTGATCGTCATGCTGTCCTGGATCGGCGTCGGGTACTGGATGCTGTTCCTGATCGCGGGCATCCAGGAGGTCCCGGAAGAGGTCCGCGAGGCCGCGCTGCTCGACGGCGCGGGCCCGTGGCGCCGGATGATCTCCGTCGTCCTTCCGCTGGTACGTCGTCCGCTGGCGTTCGTCCTGGTCGCCGACACGGTGTCGAACCTGCTCGTGTTCGCGCCGGTGCAGATCCTCACCAAGGGCGGCCCGAACGGCAACAGCAACCTGCTGATGTACGACGTCTACACCCGCGCGTACGCGATCGGCGACATCCACGTCGCGCAGGCCGAGGTCGTCATCCTGGTCGCGCTGACGCTGGCGATCGTGGCCGGCCAGTTCCGGCTGCTGCGAGGTGACCAGTGAAGCGGGCCAGCCTCTCGGTGCTCGGCGGTGCCGTCGGCATCCTGTTCTTCCTGCCGTTGCTCTGGGTCGTCACGAACTCGCTGCGCCCCGGATCGGAGACCTTCGCCAACCTCAGTCCGCTGTCCTGGCAGACGTTCCTCGAGCTGCGTCCCACCCTCACCAACTACTCCGCCCTGCTGAACAGTGCGATCGGTCGCGCGACGCTCAACTCGATCCTGGTCAGCGCGGCCACGGTCGTCATCGGTCTGGCGGTCTGTGCGACCGCGGCGTTCGGACTGGCGGCGTTCCAGTTCCGCGGTCGCGGGCTGGTGTTCGGCATCGTCGTACTGAGCTTCCTGGTGCCGTTCGACGCGATCGCGATCCCGTTGTCGACGATGTTCCGGGACTGGCACCTGACCAACACGTTCGCGGGTCTGGTGCTGCCGGGGATCGGCAACGGGATGGCGATCTTCCTGCTGCGGCAGTTCTTCCTCGGCATCCCGGCCGAACTGGTCGAGGCCGGCCGGCTCGACGGGCTGGGCTGGTTCGGGGTGTTCCGCTGGATCTACCTGCCGCTGTCGAAGCCCGCGCTGATCGGCGCCGGCCTGATGCTGTTCCTCTTCCAATGGCAGGCCTACGTCTGGCCGCTGCTGATCGGCACCGACGCCAAGCACATCCTCGGCCCGGTCGCGCTGTCCAACCTGCAGGGTCAGAACTTCACCGACTACGGTCTCGTGTTCGCGGGCGCCGTGGTCCTCACCGTCATCCCGCTGGTGGTCATCGCCGGCTTCCAGCGGTACTTCGTCCAGTCCGTGTCCAGCACCGGGCTCAAGTAAGGAGATCTGTGCGATCCATCATTCTCGATACCGATATCGGCTCCGACGTCGACGACGCGATGGCGCTGGCCCAGCTCCTGGGCAGCCCGGAGCTCGACCTCGTCGAGGTGCACACGGTGTACGGCGACACTCGGCTACGGGCCCAGCTCGCCCGGCGGTACGGCGTACTCGCAGGTCGCGACCTGGACGTCGTACCCGGTGTCGTCGAACCGTTGTCGGGGCGGAAGGTCTGGTGGGCCGGGCACGAGGGCACGCTGCACGACGACCTGGAGCAGGAGACGATCAGCGCGGACAGCGCGCCCGAACGGCTGGTGGCACGGCTACGCGAGCAACCTGGTGAGCTCGACGTGGCGGCGATCGGTCCGTTGACCAACGTGGCGGCCGCACTGGCCCTCGAACCGCAGGCAGCCTGGTGGATCCGGCACCTGTGGGTGATGGGTGGATCGTTCGGCGACGACGTGTGCGAGCACAACTTCAAGTCCGACGACGTCGCCGCGCAGGCCGTGCTGACCGCCGGCATCCCGACGACGATCACGGGGCTGGAGATCACCCAGCAGGTCACGATCGAGGCTGCCCGCCTGGAACGGATCCGCGCAGCGGGCCCGCTCGGCGCCGCGCTCGGGGCGGACATCGAGCAGTGGTGGGCGTACTGGAACGAGACGTGGAACGTGCCGCACGACCCGGTGGCGGTGCTCGCCTTGAGTCGCCCGGAGCTGTTCACGTTCTCCAAGCTCGGACGAGTGTCGATCGAGGTCGAGGGAGAGCGGGCGGGGCACAGTACGTTCGCGCCTGCTGCGGACGGCACCGTGCGGATCATCACCGCGGTGGAGGCCGAGCAGGTGGCCGAGGAGATCACGGCGCGGATCGTGGCGGCCGGGACGGCATACCCTGTGGCTCGTGGGGAGATCGATGGCGACCGCACGTGACGTCGCCGAGCGCGCGGGCACGTCCACCGCGGTCGTCAGCTACGTCTTCAACAACGGTCCCCGGCCCGTGTCGGCGGAGACCCGCAGGCGCGTGCTGGAAGCGGCGGCCGAGCTGGAGTACCGGCCGAACATCCTCGCCCGGGCGCTGAGCGCGGGACGCACGTACTCGCTCGGGCTGCTCATCCCGCAGATCCGCAACCCGTACTTCGCCACGCTCGCCGAGCACCTGGAGAATTACGCGCGGCAGCACGACCACCTGCTGCTGATCGGCGACTCGGCCGGCGACCCGGAGCAGGAATCGGCCCACATCGGGTCGTTCATCGAGCGCAAGGTCGACGGCGTGGTTCTCGTCTCGCTGCTCGTCGCGCCGGCGATCCAGCGCTTCGCGACCGCCGGCGTACCCGTTGTCGCACTGCATCCGGTGCCCGACGGCGTGACGGTTTCCACGCTCTCGATCGACTACGTCGCGGGCGCCGAGGCGTCGGCGGACCACCTGCTGTCCCACGGGTACCGGACCCTCGGCGTCGTCACCGGCCCCGAGGATTCACCCGGTACGGCGGAACACCGCCGCGGAATCGAACGCGCGCTGAAGGCGCATCCACGGGCCTCCGCGCGGTACGTCGCCGCGCCCGTATCGCGGTTCGCCGCGCGGGACGCCGTACGGCGGTGGTTCGCGCAGAAGCGGCCGCCGCGGGCGATCTACTGCTCGACGGACGAGCAGGCGTTCGGCGTACTGTTCGCGGCCTGGGAAGCCGGGCTGCAGGTGCCGGACGACGTGGCTGTGATGGGTTTCGACGGCACCAGCGAATGCTCAGTGACGATCCCGCCACTCGCCAGCGTCCGCCAGCCGATCGAGCAAACCGCACGCCAGGCGGTCGAACTGTTGCTCGACCGCACCAACCCACCCGCGGCCCGCCACGTCCTCGACTACGAGCTGATTCCCAACATCTCCTGCGGCTGCACCGAATCCGAGTAGCCTGGTGGGATGGCGGTCGAGTTCAATCACACCATCGTGGACTGCACCGACAAGGACGCCTCGGCGCGGTTCCTGGCCTACATCCTCGGGGTCGGCGAACCGAGCAGTTACGGGCCGTTCGCGGTCGTGCAGCTCGGGAACGGCACGACGCTCGACTTCGCCGAGGGCCAAGGGCAGCCGCACCGGCAGCATTACGCCTTCCTGGTCTCGGAGGAGGAGTTCGACCAGATCCACGCCCGGATCGTCGACCGCGGGCTGACGTACTGGGCGGACCCCTTCCACCGCAGCGAAGGCGAGATCAACACCAACGACGGCGGCCGCGGCCTGTACTGGGACGACCCCGACGGCCACAACCTCGAAATCCTCACAGTGCCGTACGGCGGCTGGAACCGGGGAAACGTACTCGGTTAGTTGATCGTCAGGCCGGCGACGGACTGGACTGAGTAGGTCCGGGTGGGGCCGAGAGCGCGCGCCGCATCGACCATCCGACGCCGATCAGAACGACGCCCCAGATGAGTGCCGTGACGCCCAGCAGTACGGCGATGCCGACCGCGCCCGCACCGGGATTGGCGGCGAACAGTACGCCGATCAGGAGCGACAGCAGCCCATTGAGCACGAGCAGCCAGCGCGGCATCACCTGCTGACTCCGGAACGCACCGGCGAGTTCGAAGACGCCGCGGACGATCAGCCAGATCCCGAGGATCCAGGTCAGCGTCGTGGCAGCCATGCCGGGGCTGGTGATCGCGAAGAACGCTGCGAGCAAGGCGATCACGCCGAGCACGATCAGCCAGAGCCGGCTGCCGCGGGACTCGGGCTGGAAGGCCTGCGCGATCGAGCCGATGCCGTCGACAAGGGCCCAGAAGCCCCACAACAGCGCCAGCGCGATCGCCGTCGAGATCGGCCAGGCGATGGCGAGGATCCCGAAGATGATTCCGAGCACACCGCGGACGAGCAGCATCTTCCAGCCGAGAGTCAGCCAGTCCCGCTCCATGTCGACCTCCTTGAGGCTCGTTCTCCTCATGGTGATCCGATTGCTCATTTACGGCAATCATCGGCTCCTCGCGTCAGTCCTTGGCCGACGGGCCGGCTGAACTCGGAGCCCTGGTGGCGCGGGCCGCTGGGGCGCACGAACGGGTAGATCTCACCGACGACGACACACCGTTGCGGTGATCATCTCGCTGGCCGACTATCAGTCAAGCGTTGACGGCCTCGCGCCAAAGACTCTCTGGACCAGAGAGCCCTTCTGTTTGTGTGGACTACTCAGAGGCGCGGCGGAGGGCTTCGGAGAGGCGTTCCGCGGCGGCCATGACCGCGGGAGCGTGCATGCGGCCGGGCTGGCGGGACAGGCGTTCGATCGGGCCGGACACCGACACGGCGGCGATCACCTTGCCGCTGGGGGAGCGGACCGGGGCGGAGACGGACGCGACACCCTGCTCGCGTTCGCCGACCGAGTGCGCCCAGCCGCGACGCCGTACGCCGGCCAGCGCGGCAGCGTTGAACGAGGCGTTGTGCAGACCGCGGTGCATCCGCTCCGGGTCTTCCCATGCAAGCAGTATTTGAGCGGCCGACCCGGCCGCCATGGTCAGCTGGCTACCCACCGGGACGGTGTCGCGCAGACCGGACGGACGCTCGGCAGCGGCGACGCACACCCGGTACTCACCCTGGCGGCGGAACAGCTGCGCCGACTCACCGGTGATGTCCCGCAGTCGCGCCAGTACCGGACCGGCGGTCGCGAGCAGCCGGTCCTCACCGGCCGCCGAGGCCAACTCGCTGAGTCGCGGCCCGAGCACGAAGCGTCCCTGCATGTCGCGGCCGACCAGGCGGTGGTGCTCGAGCGCGACCGCCAGCCGGTGGGCCGTCGGACGGGCCAGGCCCGTGGCCGCCACCAGACCGGCCAGGGTCGCCGGCCCGGACTCGAGGGCGGACAGTACGAGGGCTGCTTTGTCGAGAACACCGACTCCGCTAGAGTTGTCCATGAGACGATATTGCCGTCTCGAATCGTGGAACGCAAGTGGCTTCTGCAGCCCGCGCCGGAGCACTGTGAGCGAGAGCACTCCACTGTACAAATCTCAAAGGAGAGTCTGATGGGTAGGACGTTGTCGGAAAAGGTCTGGGATGCGCATGTCGTGCGCCATGCCGACGGAGAGCCCGACCTCCTCTACATCGACCTCCATCTGGTGCACGAGGTGACCAGTCCACAGGCGTTCGACGGCCTCCGGCTGGCGAACCGCCCGGTGCGGCGGCCGGATCTGACCATCGCCACCGAGGACCACAACGTCCCGACGTTCGACGTGGACAAGCCGATCGCCGACCCGGTGTCGCGGACGCAGGTGGACACACTGCGCAAGAACGCCGAGGAGTTCGGCATCCGGATCCACACTCTCGGCGACCCGGACCAGGGTGTCGTGCACGTGATCGGCCCGCAGCTCGGCCTGACCCAGCCCGGGATGACCGTGGTCTGCGGTGACAGCCACACCTCCACGCACGGCGCGTTCGGGGCGATTGCCTTCGGCATCGGTACCAGTGAGGTCGAGCACGTGCTCGCCACCCAGACGCTGATGCAGGCCCGCCCGAAGACCATGGCCGTCACGGTCGACGGCGTACTGCCCGACGGTGTCTCGGCCAAGGACCTGGTGCTGGCGCTGATCGCGCAGGTCGGCACCGGCGGCGGCCAGGGCTACATCGTCGAGTACCGCGGCGAGGCGATCCGTGCCCTGAGCATGGAAGCCCGGATGACGATCTGCAACATGTCGATCGAGTGGGGCGCGAAGGCCGGCATGATCGCGCCGGACGAGACCACGTTCGCGTACCTGAAGGACAAGCCGCACGCGCCGCAGGGCGTCGACTGGGAAGCCGCCGTCGAGTACTGGAAGAGCCTGGCCACCGACGCCGACGCCACCTTCGACCGTGAGGTCGTGCTGCGTGCCGAGGACATCGCGCCGTTCGTCACCTGGGGCACCAACCCCGGCCAGGGCGTTCCGCTGTCCGCGGTCGTGCCGTCGCCGGACGACTTCGACAACGAGAACGACAAGGTCGCTGCCGAGCGCGCCCTGGAGTACATGGGCCTGACCGCCGGTACGCCGCTGCGCGAGATCCACGTGGACACGGTGTTCCTGGGGTCCTGCACCAACGGCCGGATCGACGACCTGCGGGCCGCGGCCGGCGTACTGGCCGGGCGGAAGGTTGCCGAGGGCACCCGGATGCTCGTGGTCCCGGGCTCCGGCCGGGTCCGGCTGCAGGCCGAGTCCGAGGGCCTGGACGCGATCTTCAAGGACGCCGGCGCGGAGTGGCGGGGCGCCGGATGCTCGATGTGCCTGGGAATGAACCCGGACCAGCTGGCCCCCGGGGAGCGCAGCGCCTCCACCTCGAACCGCAACTTCGAAGGTCGCCAGGGCAAGGGCGGCCGCACCCACCTGGTGTCGCCGCTGGTCGCCGCCGCGACCGCTGTCACCGGAACGCTCGCCGCTCCGGCGGACCTGCCGCCCGTCGCCGTCCCCGCGAACGCCTGAGGAGCAGAGGAACCATGGACGCCTTCACCCAGCACATCGGTACGGCGGCTCCGCTGCGCCGCAGCAACGTCGACACCGACCAGATCATCCCGGCCGTGTACCTGAAGCGGGTCACCCGGACCGGCTTCGAGGACGGGCTGTTCGCGGCCTGGCGCAACGATCCTTCCTTCGTCCTCAACCAGCCCGAGTACGACGGTGTCTCGGTACTCGTCGCGGGACCGGACTTCGGCACCGGGTCCTCCCGTGAGCACGCGGTCTGGGCCCTGCTCGACTACGGGTTCCGCGTCGTCGTGTCGTCGCGGTTCGGCGACATCTTCCGCGGCAACTCGGGCAAGGCCGGTCTGCTCGCAGCCCTGGTGACGCAGGACGTCGTGGAGCAACTGTGGACCGCGATCGAGGCAGACCCGGGGACCAAGGTCACGGTCGACCTGGAGAACAAGACGATCTCGGCCGGTGACGTCTCGGCACCCTTCGAGATCGACGACTACACGCGGTACCGGCTGCTGAACGGTCTGGACGACGTCGGCATCACCTTGTCGCACGCGGACGACATCGCTGCCTACGAAGCGACCCGGCCGTCCTTCAAGCCGGCAACCCTTCCAGCGAAGGCCTGAAAGCTCCACCAGAGTTAGCGCCCCCGTAACGTTTGGCCGGTCGGGGGCGATAACTCTGGTGTTACCCTTGCGTGGTTGTCAGAACAAGGCTTGCGAGACCGAGGAGGTGGGACGCTCATGAACAACGGCAGCGAACCCTCCAGACATACCGGTCTCGCTCGACCGTCGGTGGCCTTCTTCTTCTAGCAATAGCAGAGCCTCCAGTAGTTGCGGGTCGGGCAGACGTGCGCTCATCACTCACCTGATCCACCGCACCTGGAGGACTCATGTCCGACCTGCGCCTGCGTTCGCTCCGCGCGTTCAGCCGCACCCCGTCACTGCGTGCCGCCGCCCGTAAGCACGCCGCATCCGCCGCCGCGACCGCGATCGAGCCGGCCGAGCGGCCGTCCCGCGATCCGCAGAAGCCCAAGGGACACAGCGTCGTCGACAGCGCGATCTACTGCGGCGGCAACCGGATCGCGTCCCCGGACTCGCTCGCGGACACCTACGCGGCGCTGCACACCTCGCCGCAGAGCCTGGCCTGGATCGGCCTGTACCGGCCGGACCGCCGCGAGCTCGCCTCGCTGGCCCAGGAGTTCGACCTGCACGAGTTGGCGATCGAGGACGCCAACGAGGCGCATCAGCGCCCGAAGCTGGAGCGGTACGGCGACACGTTGTTCGTCGTACTGAAGGCCGCGCGGTACCGGGACGCGACCGAGGAGGTCGAGTTCGGTGAGGTGCACGTCTTCGTCGGCCCGGACTTCGTGGTGACGGTCCGGCACGCCGAAGCGCCCAATCTGGCCGCGGTACGGCGCCGGGTCGAGCGCGACCCCGAACTCCTCGGCCGCGGTGCCGAAGCGGTGCTCTACGCGATCATGGACAAGGTCGTCGACGGGTACGCACCGGTGGTCGCCGGTCTGGAGAACGACATCGACGAGATCGAGACCGAGGTGTTCCGCGGCGACCCGAAGGTGTCGCGGCGCATCTACGAACTGTCCCGTGAGGTGATCGAGTTCCAGCGCGCGACCCGGCCGCTGGTCGGCATGCTCGAGCAGCTCCGCGGCGGTTTCCAGAAGTACGGCGTCGACGAGGAACTGCAACGTTCACTGCGCGACGTGGCCGACCACGTCACCGAAGTGGTGGAGAAGGTCGACGGTTTCCGGGAGTTGCTGCGCGACATCCTGACCGTGAACGCGACCCTGGTGGCCCAGCAGCAGAACGAGGAGATGAAGAGCCTCGCGATCGCCAGCAGCGAGCAGAACGAAGAGGTGAAGCGGATCTCTGCCTGGGCGGCGATCCTGTTCGCCCCGACGCTGATCGGCACCGTCTACGGGATGAACTTCGACCACATGCCGGAGCTGCACTGGCAGTTCGGATACCCCTTCGCGATCGGCCTGATGGCCTTGGTGTGGGGAGGTCTGCACCAGATCTTCAAGCGCCGCGGTTGGCTCTGAACCACCCCGAAAACCCTGTCTGAGTGCCGAATCGGGCCAAATTGTGGCACGAATCGCCTAAAACAAGGCCGAATTGCCGCGTTGGTGTTTGTGAACGGCGTGTTGAGTCCATAACGTTCCTGTGAGATCGAGCGCTGTGCTCGACGCCTACGTTCACGGAGGGAAGCAGTGAACAAGAGCCAGTTGGTCGAAGCGCTCGCAGTGCACTTCGACGGAAACCGCCGCCAGGCCCAGCACGCGTTGGAGTCGGTGATCGACACCGTCCAGCGCGAGCTGACCAAGAAGGGCGGCAAGGTCGCCATCACCGGTTTCGGTGCCTTCGAGGCCATCGAGCGAGGTGCGCGCATCGTGCGCAACCCGCGGACCGGTGAGACCAAGCGCGCCAAGAAGACCACGGTTCCGAAGTTCCGCGCGGGTGCGGAGCTGAAGGCCGTTGTCTCCGGCGCCAAGAAGCTGCCGAAGCTGGTAGCCCCGAAGCCGGCCGCGACCGCCACCAAGGCGGCTGCCCCGGCGAAGAAGGCCGCTCCGGCCAAGGCCGCTGCGACGAAGACCGCCGCTGCGAAGAAGACGGTCGCGAAGAAGGCCCCGGCCAAGACGGTCGCCAAGAAGGCTCCGGCGAAGACCGTCGCCAAGAAGGCTCCGGCGAAGACCGTTGCCAAGAAGGCCCCGGCCAAGAAGACCGTGGCGAAGAAGGCGCCGGCCAAGAAGGCCCCCGCCAAGAAGACCGCGGCGAAGCGTACCGCTCGCTGATCTTCACGCATCGCGGCATACCGCACAACAGCGAAGGCCGGTCACCCCACACCAGGGTTGACCGGCCTTCGCCGTGTCCGGAGATGCTTACGGCAACTACAGCGTGGTGCCGAACTCCACCTTGGTGATCGCCAGTTCCGCACCCGAACCGGTGGTCTCGATCCGTACTCGTTGCCCTACGCGGAGGTGCCGGACGGGCGTGCTGGCGACGGCGTGCACGGTGAACGGGAGCTCGATCCCGGTATCCGTCAGCACTGCTCCGGAGAACGTCTCGCCGTCGTAGCGGCTCACGGTTGCCTGCATGTCAGCAGGCTAGACCCTCGGTCCCGGTCGCGGCACCGAGAACCAGCGACATCACGTCCGCGGTCGCCGGACCGACACCCAGTTGTACGGCGTGCGCGAGATCGGCGGCCGTGTCGACATCACGCCGTACCGACTCGATCGCGGTCAGTTCGATCGGCATCGCGCCGGACGCCTGGTGAGCCAGGGCGGAACCCACACCGAAGCGCGGATCCAGCGGCACCCCGGGCGCTGCGGCGAGCAACGTCGTACCGGTGCCGGGCTGGTCGATCACGAACGAGCGCGGCGCCGTACAGGCCGCGAGGACGGCGGTCAGCTCGGCCGGGCGCAGCGCGGGCAGATCGGCTGAGAGGGCTGCGATTCCGTTGCCTCCGAACTCGGCAGCGGCCACAGTGGCTCCATGCAGCAGGGCTTCGTTGAGACCGGCGGCCGGCAGGTCCGGGACCACGTGCGCGCCGGCCGCGGTGACGTCTGCGGCGACCAGCGGGTCGTCGGTGACCACCAGGACGGTCTGCACCAGGGGAGAACCGAGAGCGGCCGCAGTAGTGTCGACAGCGAAGGCGCGGGCCAGTTCGGGACGGTGCTGAGGGTAGGCCGGAGCGAGCCGGCTCTTCGCGATCGCCGTACGCTTCACCGGGATCACCAGGGTCCAGGGAGCGACCTGTAGGTCTGCCATCAGGCAGGATTCTCCCATGACGGATGGCAGTGACGAGCAGCAGGAGGCAGCAGTGGACGGCCAAGGCGGTGATACCCGGGATCCCCGGCCACGCCGGGGCTTCTGGTTCGGCCTGATCGTCGCGATCGTCAAGCCGTTCATGCTCGCGTTCACCAAGCCACGCTTCACCGGCCGGGAGAACATGCCCCGCTCGGGTGGGGTCGTGTTCGCGGCCAACCACATCTCGCACTTCGATCCGGTGGTGCTCGGGTTCTTCATCTGGGAGTGCCGCCGGATCCCGCGCTTCCTCGGCAAGGCCTCGGTGTTCAGGCTGCCGATCGCCGGCCGGATCATCACCAGTGCCGGGCAGATCCCGGTGCACCGCGAGTCGACGCAGGCCGCGGACGCGTTCCGGGACGCCGTCGCCGCGGTCGAGAAGGGCGAGTGTGTCGGCGTCTATCCGGAGGGCACGATCACCCGCGACCCCGACCTGTGGCCGATGACCGGCAAGACCGGTGCGGCCCGGATCGCACTGCAGACCGGTTGCCCGGTGATCCCGATCGCCAACTGGGGTGCGCAGGAGATCCTGCGGTCCTACACGGGCAAGATCAGGTTCCGGTTGCTGCCGCGCAAGACCCTGCAGGTGCGGGCCGGTGCGCCGGTCGACCTGAGCGCCTTCCAAGGCAAGCCGCTGACCAACCAGCTGTTGCACGAGGCAACCGAGGTGATCATGGCCCGGGTGGCCGACACCCTCGGTGAACTGCGCGGCGAGACCCCGCCCAAGGAGCTCTACGACCTGCGCAAGGCCCGGAAATCCGCCGACGGTGAGGAGAAGGCATGACGAAGGTAGCGGTGTTCGGCGCCGGATCCTGGGGTACGGCGTTCGCCGTGGTGCTGGCGAATGCGGGGAACCAGGTGTCCCTGTGGGCCCGGCGGGAGACGTTGTGCACGGACATCAACACCGCGCACGAGAACCCCGACTACCTCCCGGGACTGCGGTTGCCGGACGCGATCACCGCGACGCACGATCCCGCCGCGGCGGCCGACGGGGCGGAGGCCGTCGTCCTCGCGGTGCCGTCGCAGTCGCTGCGTGAGAACCTCCCGGACTGGGCCGGCGTGCTGCCGAACGCCGTACCGTTGGTCAGCCTGATGAAGGGCGTCGAGCTCGGTACGACGAAGCGGATGAGCGAGGTGATCGCGGAGCTCACCGGCGCCGGTCCCGAGCGGATCGCGGTGGTGTCGGGGCCGAACCTGGCGCGGGAGATCGCCGAGGGTCAACCGGCCGCGTCCGTGGTGGCGTGCGCGGACGAGGGGACCGCGGCGCGGTTGCAGAAGTTGTGCCATTCCCCGACGTTCCGCCCGTACACGAACAACGACGTCGTCGGCTGCGAGCTCGGCGGCGCCTGTAAGAACGTGATCGCGCTCGCGGTCGGGATGGCTGTCGGCCTCGGGTTCGGCGACAACGCCCGGGCGTCGGTGATCACCCGCGGGCTGGCCGAGATCGCCCGTCTGGGTACGGCGTTGGGCGCGGACGAGCACACGTTCTCCGGGCTGGCCGGGCTGGGCGACCTGGTGGCGACGTGTTCGTCGCCGTTGTCGCGGAACCGGACCTTCGGCGAGAAGCTCGGTCAGGGCATGACGGTCGCGGAGATCGCGAGCGGGACCCGGCAGGTCGCCGAAGGCGTGAAGTCCTGCGCGTCGATCAGCGAACTGGCGCATCGGCACGACGTGGAGATGCCGATCGCCGAGCATGTCACCAAGGTCGTCGCCGGCGAGATGACGCCGAAGGACATGCTGTTCAGCCTGGTGTCGCGCTCGGCGAAGTCGGAGCGGTGGGGTTGATCCCGGCGGCCTTCGCGCAGAGCACTGTCGCTCGCGAGGGCGAGGCAGGGTCGGCGTGGCTGGCCGAGCTGCCGGGGATCATCGAGGACCTGCTGGCCCGTTGGGACTGCACGGTCGACGGCGAGATCGCGTACGGCCAGGTGGGCGTCGTCGTGCCGGTGGGCGATGCTGCTTTGAAGGTGTCGTTCCCACACCCCGGCAACGATCACGAGCCGGATGCCCTCGAGGCGTGGGGAGGTTGTGGCGCGATCAAGCTGTACGAACGCCACGACGCCCGCTACGCCATGCTCCTCGAACGGGCGCATCCCACGACGCTGCTCGAGCACGACCAGGACGTCGTCATGATCGCCGGCGTACTGCATCGCCAGCTGACGATCCCCGCTCCTGACGGCCTGCCGCGGTTGTCGGAGCAGGCCGACCGATGGGCGGAGGAGCTCCGCAAGGACGCCGCCGAGCTGGATCATCCCTTGCCGGCGGCGGTGGTGGACGCGGCGCTCGAGGTCGTCGACGACCTCGGCCGCGATCAACCGGAAATCTTGATCCACGGCGACTTCCATCCCCGCAACATCTTGAGCGCGGACCGCGAACCGTGGCTTGCCGTCGATCCGAAGGGGTACGTCGGCGACCCGGCGTACGACGCGACCACACTGCTCCGGACCCGGGCCGCTCACCTCTTCGGCGCCGACGATCTGATCAAGGTGCTGCGGCACGAGCTCGAGCTGTTCGCCGAGGTTGCCGAGATCGATCCCGAACGGATCCGGCGATGGTCCCAGTTCAACATGGTCCAATCGGCGTTCTGGGGCCGCCGGCACGGTTTCGGTCGAGCCCGCGGCGGCGTCGAGCTGGACGACCTGCTTACCCTCTGCGACCAACTCGCCGTGAGCTGGACCGACTAAACCTGCAGAACCTGGTTGAGGACGAGGGTGGTGGCGCCCAGGAGGGCTGCGTCGTGGCCGGCCTGGGAGCGGACGACGCGCAGGTGGGTTGTGGCCAGGGGCAACGATCGGGCGTAGACGGCTTCGCGGAGGCCGGCCAGGAGGCTGTCGCCGGCCTGTGAGAGGGAGCCGCCGACGACGATCACGGACGGGTTGAGCAGGCTGACCGCGGCGGCGAGGACCGTGCCGATCTCGCGACCCGCCTGGCGGATCTCGGCGGTGGCCGCGGTGTTGCCGGAGCGGACGAGCTCGACGATGTCCTGGCTGGTTCGCACTCCGAGCTTGCGGGCGAGCGCGGCCGCGGACGCGATCGCTTCGAGGCAGCCGGTGTTGCCGCAGCGGCAGCGCTCGGTGTGCCCGGGCGCCTGGATATGACCGATGTCCCCGGCCGCCCCTTGCGCGCCACGGTGCAACCGGCCGCCGCTGATCACGCCCGCTCCGATGCCGGTGGCAACCTTCACGAACAGCAGGTGCTCGACGTCCGGGTACGTCGTCGCGTGCTCGCCGAGCGCCATGATGTTCACGTCGTTGTCGACCAGCACCGGCCCGGGGAGCTCCCGGCTCAGTCGACCGACCACGTCGTACGAGTCCCAGCCCGGCATGATCGGCGGATGGTTCGGCCGCCCCGTGCTGTGCTCGACCGGCCCGGGCAGCCCGACCCCGGTGCCCGCCAGATCGTCCAGTGACCTTCGGGCCTCGCGCAGCAGCGCGTGTCCTGCCTGGGCGACCGCATCGAGAACGACTTCCGGTCCTTCGGCGATCTTGAGCGGCGTCGTCGACCGGTGCAGGATCGCGCCGGTCAGATCGGTGAGCGCGACGGACAGGTGCGTCGCGCCGACGTCCGCGGCGAGCACGAGCCGAGCGGTCGGGTTGAACCGGAACCGCGCCGGCGGCCGGCCACCCGTCGACGCCGCCTCACCCGACGGCACGACGAGCCCTTCCGCGAGCAACGCCTCGATCCGCCCGGTCACCGTGGACCTCGCGAGACCGCTGCGTTCGATCAGTTCGGCGCGCGTCCGCGGTCGCCCGTCGAGGAGCAGCCGCAGCACCGCGTCCGCCGTACCGAGATCGCTCATCACCGGACTTCCGTCGTACTGGTCGTGGACTTTTGCTTGACAGGGTTCAAAAGGGTCCCATAGCGTCCTACGACGTGTCCACCAAACGGCTCAGGGTAGGAATCGTCGGCGGCGGCTTCATGGGCCAGGTGCACGGCAGGTCGGCGCTGGTCTCCGGCGCCACTGTCGTCGGCGCTGTCGGATCGTCGCCTGCAAAGGCTGACGCCGCGGCCGAGGCGACCGGTGCGGAGCGTGGGTTCGCGACCCTCGATGACCTCCTTGCTGCGGACATCGACGTGGTGCACATCTGTACGCCGAACAACACGCATCGCGACGTCGCGCTGAAGGCTCTCGAAGCGGGCAAGCACGTGGTGTGCGAGAAGCCGCTCGCGACCTCGGTGCAGGACGCAGCCGGACTGCAGGCTGCCGCGGTCGAGGCTGGGCTGGTGGGCGCTGTGCCGTTCGTGTACCGCTACCACCCGATGGTCCGCGAGCTGCGGACCCGGATCGCCGCGGGCGACGCCGGCGTGATCACCAGTCTGCACGGCTCGTACCTGCAGGACTGGCTCGCCGGCGCGGACGACCAGAACTGGCGTGTGGACGACACGACCGGTGGACCGTCGCGCACGTTCGCCGACATCGGCTCGCACTGGTGCGACCTGACCGAGTTCGTCACCGGCGACCGGATCGCCGCGATCAGCGCCCAGCTGCGGACGGTACGGGCGCAGCGTGGCGGCGTCGACGTACGGACCGAGGACCTGGCCACTGCGCAGTTCCGGACCGAGGCCGGTGTGGTCGGGACGATCGTGGTCAGCCAGGTCGCGGCCGGTCGGAAGAACCGGCTGTACCTGGAGGTGTCGGGCACCGAGTCGAGCTTCGGCTTCGACCAGGAGGACCCGGATCGCCTGTGGGTCGGCCGTCGTACCGCTTCGCAACTGCTGACGCGCGACCCCGAGACGCTCAGCCCGCCCGCGGCGCGGGTGAACCGACTGCCGGCCGGCCATGCGCAGGGGTACCAGGACGCGTTCGACTCGTTCGTCGCCGACAGCTATGCCGCCGTACTGGGTGACCGCCCGGACGGCCTGCCCGATTTCGCCGCCGGAGCGCGGTCCGCTCGCGTGGTCGACGCCGTACTGCGGTCTGCCGCGAGCGACAGCGCCTGGATCACCGTCGACAATTCCTAGGAGTCTGTGAGATGCCACGCCCGATCACGTTGTTCACCGGTCAATGGGCCGATCTGCCGTTCGAGGAGGTCTGCCAGTTCGCCTCCGAGGCCGGGTACGACGGCGTCGAGATCGCCTGCTCGGGTGACCACTTCGACGTCCAGCAGGCCGTCGACGACGACTCGTACGTCCAGGGCCGCAAGGACATCCTGGAGAAGTACAACCTGCAGGTCTTCGCGATCTCCAACCACCTGGTGGGGCAGGCGGTCTGCGACAACCCGATCGACTTCCGTCACCAGGCGATCGTGCCGTCCCGGATCTGGGGCGACGGCGACGGCGAAGGTGTCCGGCAGCGGGCCGCGGAGGACCTGAAGAACACCGCGCGCGCGGCCAAGAAGCTCGGCGTGAACACCGTCATCGGCTTCACCGGCTCGTCGATCTGGCAGTACGTCGCGATGTTCCCGCCGGTGCCCGCGGAGCGGATCGAGGCCGGGTACAAGGACTTCGCCGACCGGTGGAACCCGATCCTCGACGTGTTCGACGAGGAGGGCGTCCGGTTCGCCCACGAGGTGCACCCGTCGGAGATCGCGTACGACTACTGGACCACCACGCTCACCCTCGAGGCGATCGGCCACCGTGAGGCGTTCGGCCTGAACTGGGACCCGTCGCACATGGTGTGGCAGGACATCGACCCGGTCGCGTTCCTCTGGGACTTCAAGGACCGGATCTACCACGTGGACTGCAAGGACACCCGGATGCGGGTCGGCGGCGGCCGCAACGGCCGGCTCGGCTCGCACCTGCCGTGGGGCGACCCGCGCCGCGGCTGGGACTTCTACTCCACCGGGCACGGCGACGTGCAGTGGGAGGACTGCTTCCGGGTGCTGAACTCGATCGGCTACGACGGCCCGATCTCGGTCGAGTGGGAGGACGCCGGCATGGAGCGCAAGGTCGGCGCGGCGGAGGCGGTCAACGTCATCCGTGCCCTCGCCTTCGACAAGCCCGAAGCCGCCTTCGACGCCGCCTTCGCCACCGACAAGTAGCCGAACTTGGGGAGGGTTTTCTACCCGAAACGGGACAAAACCCTCCCCAAGCTGCTCAAACAGGGCGAGTGTCGCGGCCGGCCGTGCGCAGCACAAGGGCCGCGACCGTGGTGGCTACCAGCATCACAGCCGCGATGCACAAGGCGACCCGCAGACCCACGATGAACTCACCTCGGTCCGCGACCAAGGCTCCGAAGACGGCCACCGCGAGCGCGCCGCCCGTCTGCCGGAAGGAGTTCAGGATCCCGGCGGCCATTCCGGCGCGGTCTGCGGCGATGTCGTTCAGCAGGACGGCGGTCAGGGAAGGTACGACCAAACCCAGGCCGAGGCCGACCGGGATGAGCATCGCCGCAATCACTGGTCTGCTGGTCCCCTCGTCCATCCAGAGCAGGCCGAACATCGCCAGCGCGAAGATCGCTTGTCCCACGGCGATCGGCATCCGCGGCCCACAGTGTGCCGCAGCCCTGGCCGAGGCCAGGTTGGCCCCGGCGATCACGGCCATCATCGGTACGAACATCAGCCCCGTCGCCATGACGGACAGGTTCAGAACGTCCTGGAAGAACAGACTCAGCACGAACACCGACCCGTAGTACGCGGCATTGACGACGAAGCCGATCGTGACCGAAACCGTCACCGTGCGCGAACGGAAGAGGTCGAGCGGGACCATAGGCGCGGCGGTACGTGCCTCGATCATGATGAACGCGGCCGTGGCCACCACTGCGAGCCCCAGGCAGCTCAGCACCAGAGGCTCGCCGAAGCCGTTCTCCCCTCCGTCGATCACGGCGAAGGTGAGCGTCGCGAGCGCGACGATCGCCGTGAGTTGGGCGTACGGATCGAGCGGCGTGGGACGGCGCGGCGAGCGCTCCGCGCGGGTCAACACCGCGAGGGTGGCGATGCCGACGGGTAGGTTGACGACGAAGATCGCCCGCCAGCTGAGGATGCTGGACAGCACCCCGCCGGCCACCGGGCCGGCGGCAACCGCGACCGCGCCGCCGACGGTCCACAACGCGATGGCCCGTGCCCGCTCGGCCGCGTCCGGGAAGGCCTGCCGGACGAGGGCGAGTGAGGAGGGCAGCATGATCGCCGCCGCGCTCCCCTGGAACAGGCGGGCGGCGATCAGCTCGCCCAGCCCCGGTGCCAGTCCGCAGGCCGCCGAGGCGACCGTGAAGACCGCGACGCCGGCGCCGAACGCGCGGCTCGCCCCGATACGGTCGGAGAGCGCACCCGCGGACAGCAGGAGCGCGGCGAACATCAGCGTGTAGGCGTCCACGATCCATTGCAGTCCCGCCATGCTGCCGCCGAAGGCCCGCCCGATCCCCGGAAGCGCCACGTTCATCGCCATGGCATTGAAGTTGAGCAGAAAGATGCCCATGAACGTGGTCGCCAGGACGAGCTTCGGTGCGGCCGTGCGTTGCCGGGCATACTGTGACACGCGGGCTGGTGCAAGAGGGGTCATCCGTCCAGGCTGGTGAGGTTCGCGGGGGCTAGGCAGACCGTGATCTTCCGGGGTGCGCCGTAGGGGGTGTGACAGGGCCACGCTCCCGGCTGGACTCGTGACCACACGCTGGCAAAATGACGACATGACCGAGTTCGGGAGGTTCCTGCTGGCTCGCCGTGGCGACCTACGCCCGGCAGACGTCGGGCTACCCGCCGGAACCGGCACGCGCCGTACGCCGGGTCTGCGCCGGGAGGAGCTGGCGGCGCTGGCCGGTGTGAGCATTGACTACTACGTACGTCTGGAACGCGGGAAGGAGACCCATCCGAGCCCCTCCGTGGTCGAGGCGCTGGCCGACGCGCTCCGCCTCAACGAGGAGGAGCGCGGCTTCCTGCGCGAGCTGGCGGCGCGGGCGGCGCGGCGTGCGCCCGAACCCCGTCCCCAGCCGTCGCGGCGGATACGTCCGACCGTCATGCAGCTTCTGGAGACGCTCCGGCCCAACCCGGCGTACGTCGTGAGCCGCACCAACGACCTGCTTGCAGCCAATCCCGGCGGGCTGCGGCTGTTCCCCGGCATGGCCGACTGGCCGGAGCAGCAGCGGAACACCGTCCGATACGTCTTCCTGCACCCGGCTGCCCGCGAGCTGTGGGCGGACTGGGAACAGAAGGCCAAGGGGTGCGTCGCCCAGTTACGGGCGCTTGCCGGCACCGATCCGGATGCCCCGGATCTCGCCGCACTTGTCGGTGAGCTGATCGTCAAGAGCCCCGACTTCAACCGGCTCTGGGAGCGGTACGAGGTGCGCACGATCGGCGACGGAGAGAAGACGCTCCGGCACCCGGAGGTCGGCACGATGACGCTCTCGCACGAAGGGCTGTCGCTGAACCGCGCACAAGGCCAGCGCCTCATCGTCTACATGGCGCCGCCCGGCAGCCCGGACCACGACGCGATGACGCTCCTCGACCTCGCCGCCCCCGGTTCGTCCGGCGATTCCGGCCGTACCGCCGTCAGCAAGGAGGCCGCGCCATGGAACCCGTCACGTTGATCACCGGCGGTTCGAGCGGGATCGGTGCGGCCACTGCCCGGGTCCTGCTCAAGCAAGGCCACCGTGTGGCGATCACCGGCCGCGATGCCGATCGCCTGGCCGCGTTCGCCACCTCGACCGGAGCGGGCGAGCGGCTGCTGACCATCACCGGTGACGCCGGCGACGAGAGCCATGTCGCCGCTGCCGTGCGTCAAGTCGTGGGCTCGTGGGGCCGATTGGACACGGTGATCGCGAACGCCGGGTTCTCCCTGCCCGGCACGCTGGAGGACCACGACCCTGCGGCCATGCGTGCCATGGTTCTCACGAACATCCTCGGCCCGGCTCTGCTGGTACGCGAGGCACTGCCACACCTGAGGAAGTCCAAGGGCCGGATCGTGATCGTCGGTTCGGTCGCGGGCACCAGGAACACGCCCGGCAACCTGTACTCCGTCACCAAGTGGGCCGCGCACGCCCTGGCCGAGAACGTCCGGCTCCTGGTGGCCAAGGACCGCGTCGGCGTCACTCTTGTCGCCCCAGGGGTTGTGGACACCTCATTCTGGGACGATCGCGGTGGATCACCCGCGGCGGCGCCGACATTGACCGCCGAGCAGGTCGCCGAGGCGATCCTGTTCGCCGTCAATCAACCCGAAGGCGTGGACATCAACCACCTCGTTATGCGGCCCGCCGGCCAGGTCAACTGATCTCGATCGCGCTGCGGGTGACGGGCGCATGAGCAGCATCAGGCCACGATCTACGACTGGAGTACTAGGAGGGTTATGCCTGCGACACGGGGCGAAACCCTCCTAGTTCAAGTAGAGCGGGTGTCGCGGCCGGCTGCGAAGCCGAGCACTACCTGTACGGCGGCCAAGGTCGCGAACACGCTCAGCGTCGTGCTCCAGCCGCCGGTCACCTGCGTGAGGTAACCCGCGACGACCGGACCGGCGGCGGCCAGCGTGTAGCCGACTGCCTGCGCCATCCCGGACAGCTGTGTGGTCTCGTGGTGGCCGCGGCCGCGGAGGCTGATCAGCGAGAGCGCGGCGACCAGTCCGGCGCCCTGACCCAGCCCGCCGACGATCGCCCAGACGATCGCCAGGTGCGGCGCAACCAGCAGACCTAGCAGTGCTAGCAGAATCGGCACACTTGCGGTCATCAAGCCGGCCCGTTGGTTGGTCGGATGCTTCAGCAGCAGCGGAATGCTGAGCCCGCCGATCAGACCGAACACCTGGAAGATGAACAGGTGTACGCCGGTGGACCGCTCCGAGACACCGCCGGTGGCGATCTCGATGGTGGGCAGCCAGTTCACAAAGAGGTAGAAGCTCGTCGATTGCAGACCCATGAACCCGGTCACCAGCCAGGCCATCGGCTGCCGCCAGACGCTCACCGGGGGAACGCCGTCGTCCGTCGTTGCCGGTGGCATCGGCTCCGGCGCGAGGGTCCGCGGCAACCAGATCACGGCGACGAGTACGGCGAGCCCGCCCCAGACCGCGAGTGACAGCCGCCAGTCGACCGCGTCGGCGATCGGTACGGCGAGGATCGAGGCGATCGCGGCGCCGCCCGTGATGAAGGCGGTGTAGACGCCGGTCGCACGGGAGACGTGTCCGGCGTAGTCGCGCTTGATGATGACCGGCACCAGCACGTTGCCGACCGCGATCGCGGCACCGACCACCGCCGTACCGATCCACAGGCCGGCCTGACCTGTGTACGGGCGGAGTGCGCTGCTCGCCGCGAGCACCAGGAGCGAGACGAACACCGCTCGCTCCATCCCGAACCGCCGTGACGCGAGGTGGACCAGGGGAGAGGCCACCGCGAACGCGAGCAGCGGCAGTGTGCCCAACAGGCCCTGCGCGGCCTCACCGAGGTGCAGATCGAGCCCGATCCGCGGCAGCACCGGACCGACCGCGGTCAGGGCCGGCCGCAGGCTCAGCGCGACCACGAAGGCGGTCGCGGTGATCAGCGCCGACCGGTCTCGAGCCACTGGTTCGGTCATGACCGCCACAACACACCTCTCTCCTGTGCAGATGTCCTACATTTACACAGTACGCTACTCATGAAGAGGTGATGTCGTTGAATGGGTCACTCGAAGGGCCGGTGCGGCAGGTGCCGCTCGTGCAGCAGGTCTCGGAGCGGTTCCGGGCGCAGATCGAGTCCGGCGCCTGGCCACGCGGGTCGCGGATCCCCGGCGAGAATCAGCTCGCCAGTGAACTCGGGGTCAGCCGCGGCACAGTGCGGGAGGCGTTGCGTTCGCTGAGTCTTACCGGCCTGTTGGAGCCGCGCGTCGGCGACGGCACGTACGTGCGGGCAACCAACGAGATCAGCGGCGTACTGGTCCGGGACGAGCTCTCAGCGTCGCTCACGCACGTCCTCGACGCCCGCGCGGGCATCGAGGCAGCTGCGGCTCGGTTGGCCGCTCAGCATGCGGATCCGGCCCGCCTGGCGCCACTGTCCGACGCGCTCGAGGCCCGCGGTGCCGCGCTGGCGGCGGGTGACCTGGACGCGTTCGTGGCTGTCGACACGGACTTCCACCGCGGCGTCGTCGTCGCGAGCGGGAACCCGCTGTTGCTGCGGCTGTACGACGCGCTCGCCGAGGTCCTCGCCGAGTCGATCCGGGAAACCGCGACGATCCCCGAGGACCACCGGATCCTCGACGCGCACGTCGACGTACTGGAGGCGATCCGGGCCGGTGATCCCGAGGCGGCGAGTCAGGCGTCGTACGCGCTGATCGAGTCCGTCAAGGTCGCTGGATCCGGCCAGTAGTACCGGAAGCAGGCCGGCCGGCCGTTGAGGCGACGCTGCTCGCCACCCGGCGGCGGGACCTCCTTGCGCTCGCCTTGGATGCCTCCGCGCGCCTCGTAGAAGCCTTGTGCGGCGGTGTTCTGCTCGAGCACCCACAGATAGATTCCGGAACCCGGCGCCGCCTCTTGCAGCCCCTCGGCCGTCAACGCGAGCAGCCGGGTCCCGATGCCTTGCCGCTTGAGCGGCGCGCGGACATGCAGGTTGTCGACCAGGGCGCCGAATTTCGGGTCCGCGCCGAGCATGAGGTGCGAGAGCCCGACCAGCTCCCCGCCGTACTCCGCGACTGTCGTAAGCGTCCCCTCCCGCGCCGCCAACCGCCCGGCCCACATGGCGCCGAGATACTCCGCCGACTCGTCGTCGAGGAACCCGTCCGCGTACGCACCCCGGTAATGGCGCCGCCAACTGTCTCCGTGCAGTTCCGCGACCGCCGCCGCGTCATCCGCCCCAGCTACCCGAAACCGCAGCTCAGATTCCGTCACCCACGATTCGTATCACCGGCGCTGCGTGTCGCCCGGGCCCTGTCCGAAGCGTGAACCTACTTGTCCGAGGCCGGTCGCAGCGGACAGCCGGTGCCGATGCGGTCGGTGAGGTCGGCGCGCAGGGTTGCGAGTTCGGCCATCCGGTTGTCGATGACCTGGACCTTGTCGGCCAGCAGGGCGGAGAGGGCGGCTGTGGAGTCGGGGGAGTCGCGGAGTTGGTCGCCGTGTTTCGTGATCTCGGACAACGAGAAGCCGAGCGCTTGCGCCGTACGCACGTAATGCAGCCAGGTCACCATCTCCGCCGGGAAGTCCCGGTAGCCGTTGGGGCGGCGTTCGCCCTCGACGAGGCCGATCCGCTCGTAGAAACGGATGGTGTCCTTGGACAGGTTCGTCTGCTCAGCGAGCTCACCGATGCGCACGGGATCCTCCGTCGGGCTTGACCTTGGACAGCACTCCACTGTTTACCTTCAAACGCGTGTCTCCCCAAAACAGCGGTTATCTCCGCATCGTCCGCGCCAGCGCCTGGTACGACCTGATCGTCACGGCCGGCTTCGCCACACCCTGGACCTACGTGCTCGTCCACCGGGCCCTGTCGTCACTGGGGGCCTTTCCGCCGGCCGACACCATCCAGACGCTGTACGCCAACCTGATGGGCTCGGTCGTGGTTGTCTGGGCACTCCTGCGCCTCTTCCGGACCTTGCCGCTGCATGGCTTGTACGACGGCATTGCCCGGGTGCTGTTCGCGTCCTGGCAGGCGTACGCGTTGACGCACGGCGCTCCCAGGATCCTCGTGGTGTTCCTGGTGGTGGAGGTCAGCTTTGGAGTGGTTCAGCTCCTGCCCTGGCCGGCCGACCTGTTGCGAGGACCCGAGCGAACACGGCCAGCCCGGCGGCCAGTGCGGTGACGACGATGAAGGACATGGTCAGGCTGCTGGCCTGGGCGATGCCGCCGATGATCGACGGGGCTACCAGGCCGGAGGCGTAGGTGATGGTCGCGACGCCGGCGATCGCCTGGCTCGGGTTGGGGCCGGTGTGGCCGGCGGCGGCGAAGGCCAGCGGTACGACGACCGCGATGCCGACGCCGATCAGGCCGAAGCCCGCCATCGCGGCGATCGCGTTCGGTGCGAGGACGACGAGCAGACCGCCGAGGGTCGCGATCACGCCGCTCCAGCGCACCGTCCGTACGGCGCCGAACCGGTCGACGACCGCGTCACCCGTCAGCCGGGCGATCGCCATCGTCAACGCGAACCCGGTCGTCGCGCCGGCCGCGACACCCGCCGAGCTGTCCAGGACGTCGCGCAGGTACACGGCCGACCAGTCCAGGCTCGCGCCCTCCGCGAACACCGCGCAGAACCCGACGGCCCCGATCAGCAGGGCCGACTTCGGCGGCAACGCGAACCGCGCCGGCGGCTCCTCGTCCTCCTCGGGATGGATGTTCAGAACGAACTGACACACCACCGTGCCGACGACGGTCAGCACGACGGCAGCGACCGTGTGGTGGACCTGCGCGCTGAGATTCGCATGTGCCGCGACCGTCCCGACCGCGGATCCGACCAGCGCGCCCACACTCCACAGGCCGTGCAGCCCGGACATGATCGACTTCTTCAGCCGGTGCTCGACCTCGACGCCGAGCGCGTTCATCGCGACGTCGGCCATCCCCGCCGTACCGCCGTAGATCAGCAGCGCGGCGCACAACGTCAGCAGGCCGGGGGCGAACGACGGCAAGATGAGGGCGAGCGTCCACAGCGCGAGCAGCCCGCGCAGCGCGGTCCGGGTCCCGAACCGGTGACTGACCCGGGCGGCGAGCGGCATCATCAGGGCCGCTCCGAGCGCTGGGAACGCAAGCGCCAGGCCGAGTTGGCCCGCGGACACCCCCGCGTGCTCCTGGATCCAGGGCACCCGGGTCGCGAACGACCCGGTCACCGATCCGTGCACGCAGAAGACGGCAGCCACGGCGTACCGCGACCGCTTGACGAGTGTGGTGTCTTCAGTCACAAGCAAACAAACAATCTGTTTGAACAATCAGGCGGATGGTAGTTTTCTGCGCATGAGAAGTGCGGAACGGCACCAAGTGATCGTAGAACGACTACGAGTCGTTGACCGAGTGTCGGTCCAGGAACTGGTCGAAGCGACCGAGGCCTCGGACATGACGGTCCGCCGTGACCTCGACTTCCTGGCCGCGCAGGGCGTCCTGAAACGCGTCCACGGCGGCGCGGTGTCCGCGATGCCGTCCGGCCTGGAGCCGCCGCACTCGTTGCGTGCCCAGGCCGCCGTCGCCGCCAAGCAGGCGATCGCCCGCGCCGTCGTCGAGCACCTTCGCGACGGCGAGACGATCGTGCTCGACAGCGGTACGACGGCCCTCGAGACCGCCAAGCTCTTGCACGACCGGGCGATGACGGTGATGCCGCTCTCGCTGCACGTCGCGCACGAACTGGCCGACGCGCCGCGGATCCGGCTGCTGATGCCGGGCGGCGAAGCGCGCAAGGGGGAGCTGTCGCTGGTCGGCCCGCTGACCGTTGCCTCGCTGCGCGCGCTGCGGTTCGACGCCGCCGTACTGAGCCCGTGCGCGTTCAGCCTCGACGCCGGGCTGACGGCCTTCGACCTCGGCGACGCGGAGGTCAAGCAGGAAGCGATGAACGTTGCCACCCGCACCATCGTGCTCGCCGACGGCGCCAAATGGGACCGCGCCGCCCTCGCCTACGTCTGCCCGGCAGATCGCCCCGACCTGATCATCACCGACAACTCCGCACCCGAGGACCAACGAACCATGCTGACCCAACGCGGCGTACTGGTAGAGGTGGCTCCTTGACCGCCACCGAACAGCTGCAGACCGCACCGCCCCGAGCCGCTCGTGTCGCCACTTGGCTGTACTTCGGTCTGAACGGGTTCGCCGTCGGGATGTGGGTCGTGCACATCCCGAGCATCGAACAGAAGACCGGGATCACCCACAGCACCCTCGGACTGCTCCTGCTGGTCCTCGGCGGCGCCGCGTTCATCGGCATGCAGGTCGCCGGGCCGCTCGTCGACAAACTCGGTCAACGCCGGCTCGTGCCTGCGGCCGGCATCCTGCTCGGCATCGCGCTCGCCGGCCCCGGCCTGGCCACGAACTGGTGGACGCTCGGGCTCACGCTGATCCTCGTCGGCTTCGGCAACGGTTCGATCGACGTCGGGATGAACGCGCAGGCCGTCGTGGTCGAGCGCGGCTACCCGCGACCGATCATGGCCGCCTTCCACGCGATGTGGTCGATCGGTGGGGCGATCGCCGCCGTCATCGGCGCCGCCACGCTGAAGGCCGGCGTACCGACCGAGGTCACGCTCGGCCTGTCCGGCCTGGTCTGTATCGCGATCGCGCTGGCCGCCAGCCGGTTCTTGCTGGAGGCAACGATCTCCGATGAGGACTCGGATGCGGGGGCCCCGCGCGAGAAGCCGCCGGCCAAGCTGGTCTGGGCGCTCGGCGGGCTCGCGTTCGGCCTGATGCTGTCCGAGGGTGTGGCCAACGACTGGGCCGCGCTGCACTTCCGCGACATCCTCGGCACCTCGGTCAGTACGGCGGCCTTCGCGTACGGTTCGTTCGCGGTCGCGATGACCGTCGGACGGTTCCTCACCGACCGGGTCGCGGCCGTCGTCGGTCCGGCGGCGATCGTGCGCTGGGGCGCCGCGATGGCGGCGGTCGGTCTGACGCTCGTGATCGTCGTACCGTGGGTGCCCGCCGCGCTCGTCGGCTGGGCGATCTTCGGCCTCGGCCTCGCGGGCGGCGTACCGCAGTTGTTCACCGCCGCCGGCAACCTCGACCCGCGCTCGTCCGGCGCCCTGATGGCCCGCGTCGTCGGCCTCGGGTACGTCGGCCTGCTGGCAGGCCCTGCACTGATCGGCGGCCTCGCGCACTGGATGCCGCTGAACATCGCGTTCATCCTGCCGGTCCTCCTGTGTGTGCTGACGTTCTTCGGCGGACCGGTGCTCAAATCCCGGCGTTGAGCGCCTGCTCGAGATCGGCCCACAGGTCGTCGGGGTGTTCGATGCCGACGGACAGACGGATCAGGTCCTCGGGGATCGTCGGGACCTCGATCGGCCAGCGGCGGCGGCGTTCCAGCATCGACTCGACGCCGCCGAGGCTGGTCGCGTGCACCCAGAGCTTGGTGCTCTCGCAGACCTTCTGGGCCCCGGTCGCGTCGCCGCCGAGCTCGAAGGCGAGGATCGCGCCGAAGCCGGACATCTGCGCGGCCGCGCGGTCGTGTCCCGGGTCGTCCGGCAGTCCGGGGTAGCGCACGCGGCTGACCCGCGGGTGCGCACGCAGCCGCTCGGCCAGGAACGCGGCGTTCGACTGGGCCCGCTCCAGGCGGAGCGCGAGCGTGCGCAGGCCGCGGAGCGCGAGCCAGGCCTCCATCGGGCCCGGGACCGCACCGAGGCTGCGGCGACGCAGGTCGATCGCCGACCACAGGTCGTCGTCCGCGGTGACGACCGCGCCGAGAAGAACGTCCGAGTGACCGGCGATGAACTTGGTCGCCGAGTGCATCACGACATCCGCGCCGAGCCGCAACGGCTGCTGGAGCAGGGGAGTCGCGAACGTGTTGTCGACGACAACGGTCGCACCGGCGGCACGACCGGCCGCGGCGAGGGCGGGGATGTCGGCGACCTCCATCGCGGGGTTGGTCGGTGATTCGATCCAGAGCATGTCTGCGCCGTCGACCGCTTGGACGGCTGCGTCCGTGTCGGCGATGTCGACTCGGTCGACCTTCAGCCGGCCGGTCGCGGCCTGCTGGTCGAGGAGCGCGAGTACGCCGGAATACGCGTGCTGCGGCGCGACCACACGGCCACCGACCGGGATCAGATCGATGAGGGCCGCCGCGGCCGCCATCCCGGAGGCGAACGTCAGCGCGCGACCACCCTCCAACGCGCCGAGGGTCTCCTCGAGCGCGGTCCAGGCGTCGTTCCCGAAGCGTCCGTAGCCACGATCGCCACCGGCGACGTACGTCGAGCTGAAGACGGGGGACTCGCCGACGGGAGCATTCGGTACCCGCTCCGGCCGACCTGCATGGACGACGACGGTGGACGGATCGAGGTCAGGAGTCATGCCCCGAATTGTCCCTGCTACTTGGCCGTTCGCGTCGGGCGGGTCAAGCGTCCTGCGGGTCAGGCGTCTTGTGCGCCGGGGAGTGGGACGCCGCCGGTGCACAGCAGACGCATCGCGCGCCGGGCCAGCGCCTTCGCCTCGACGGTGTCCGGGGTGTCGACCCAGACGCGGACGACCGTCTCGATGATGTTCATCGCGATCCCCGCGGACAGTGCGGCGACAAACTCCGAGCGGCGCGGGTCGTCCGTGGGCAGCCGGCGTACCAGTTCGTCGGCGAGATCGGTGCGGAAGCGCCAGATCAGCTCGTTCAGGTGCGCGCTCACGGACCCGGTCTGCTCGGCCAGGTCGAACACCGCGCGGATCCGTTCCGGGTTCCTCTCGAGCTGTTCGAGGACCCGCTCGATCACCGCGCGCAGACCGTCGGGCAGGTGCATCGCGGGCTGCTGGTGGAACCAGTCGACCGCGTCGGCCAGGCAGTCGTCGACGAACTCGAGGACCAGCCCCTCCTTGGTCGGGAAGTACCGGTAGAGCGTGCTCGGCCCGACCTCGGCCGCCGCCGCGATCTGCTCGACCGTCGTCCGGCCGAACCCGTTGTCGCTGAACAGTTCGAACGCCTTGTCCGCGATCAGCCGGCGGGTCCGCTCCCGCTTCACCTCGCGCAGTCCCATCAGCACCTCCGCGGGCAGGGTATCGCCTCCGACGCGCCGCTGGGTGTTCCTAATCGGAAGCGTCAGTCATATGGTAGTCACTACCAAAATCTTACGAGAGGGCGCGCGATGACCGAGAGCTTTCCCGTCCGCAGGCCGTCCGGTTGCCCGTTCGATCCGGCGCAGGAGTACGCCGCGTTCCGCCGTACCGAGGCGCCCGCGAAGGTGTCGACGCCGGCCGGTGTCGACGCGTACGTGATCAGCCGGTACGACGATGTCCGCACCCTGCTCCGGGACAGCCGGCTGAGTTCGCGGCTGGCGCCCTCCGATCACGTCGTACCGGATGCGGATCTGGACCGGGAGGTGGAGTCGGGGTCGATCCTGCAGGTGGACGGGGCGGCGCACAAACGTTTGCGCAGGATGTTGGCGACCGAGTTCGCGGTCAAGCGGATGGAGGCGATGCGGCCGCGGATCGCGTCGATGATCGAGGAACGGATCGACGCGATGCTGGCTGGTGGTGGGCCGGTGGACCTGGTGCAGGAGTTCGCGTTGCCGATCCCGTCGCTGGTGATCTGCGAACTGCTGGGCGTTCCGTACGCGGACCGCGACGAGTTCCAGGAGCGGAGTGCCCTGCTCGTCCGGGTCGACGGGTGGACCGACGAGATCGGGCGGGCCAGCGACGAGCTGAACCAGTACATCGTCGGGCTGGTGCTGGCGAAACAGGCGCATCGCGAAGACGACCTGCTGTCCCGGCTGATCACCCGCGGCGAGGACCTCGGTACGCCGCTGAGCCTGGAGGAGCTGGTGACGGTCGGGGTCACGCTGCTGATCGCCGGCCACGAGACGACCGCGAACATGATTGCGCTCAGCACGCTAGCGCTGCTCGCGAATCCGGCGCAGCTCGATTCGCTGCGGGCCGATCCCTCGCTCGCACCGGCCGCGGTCGAGGAGCTGCTGCGGTACCTGTCCGTGGTGCACTTCGGACTGTTCCGGTACGTCACCGACGACCTGCCCGTCGGCCCGTTGACGATCGACGCCGGCGGTTACCTGATCGCGGCGCTGTCCTCGGCCAACCGCGACGAGAGCGTGTTCGACGACCCGGATCGGCTGGATCTGGAGCGGAACGCCGCGGCGCACCTGGCCTTCGGGTTCGGGCCGCACCAGTGCATCGGCCAGCAGCTCGCGCGGGTCGAACTGCAGGAGGTGTTCACGCGGCTGTTCGCCCGCATTCCGACGCTGCGACTCGCCGTACCGTTCGAGAAGATCGACTACCGAGAGAACACGCTCGTGTACGGAGTGACAGCGTTGCCAGTCACCTGGGACGACCCGCTACCTACTGCGATCTGAAGGGTTCTTAACCGAACCCCGGTCGGAACCTGATCTCCGGGCCGCTACAGTCGAGCCGGTGAGTGAGTACTCAGAAAGTCAGCGAAAGCCCCGTGTCGCCGTCGTCTTCGGCGGCCGGTCGAGCGAGCACGCCATCTCGTGCGTGACCGCCGCGAACGTCCTGCAGGTCATCGACCGGGACAAGTACGACGTGGTCCCGGTCGGCATCAGTACCAGCGGGCACTGGGTGCTCGAGAGCGGCGATCCCGAGCGGCTGTCGATCACCGACGGCAAGCTCCCCGAGGTCGACGTGACCGCGATGCCGGTGCTGTTCGGCGCGAACCGCGAACTCGTGGTCAGCGAACCCGACCAGGTGCCGAGCACGCTCGGCGAGGTCGACGTGGTCTTCCCGCTGCTGCACGGCCCGTGGGGCGAGGACGGCACCATCCAGGGCCTGCTCGAGATGTCCGACATCCGGTACGTCGGTTCCGGCGTCCTCGCCAGTGCTGTCGGCATGGACAAGCACTACATGAAGGTCGTGTTCCAGGCCGCCGGGCTCGAGGTCACGCCGTACGTCGTGATCCGCGACCGGGACTGGATCCGGGACGCCGACGCGTGCCGCGCGGCGGTGGACGCGCTCGGCTACCCGGTGTTCGTGAAGCCGGCCCGCGGCGGGTCGAGCCTCGGGATCAGCAAGGTGAACAGCCTGGACGAGCTCGACGAGGCGGTCGCGGTGGCGCGGGCGCACGACCCGAAGGTGATCGTCGAGGCGTCGGCGAAGAGCCCGCGGGAGATCGAGGTCGGGGTCCTCGGCGGCCTGAACGGCGGCAACCCGGAGGTCAGCGTCTGCGGCGAGATCTCGGTCTCGGGCGGCGGGCACGACTTCTACGACTTCGAGACCAAGTACCTGCCGGAGGGCGAGGAGTACACGGCGCTCTCGGTGCCGGCCGACCTGCCTTCGGAGATCGCGGACGAGGTCCGCGCGAAGGCGTTGACCGCCTTCGACGCGATCGAGGCCGAGGGGCTGGCGCGGGTCGACTTCTTCCTGGACGCCGACAACCGCGTGGTCATCAACGAGATCAACACCATGCCCGGGTTCACGCCGACCAGCATGTTCCCGCGGCTTTGGGCGGCCTCCGGCAGGGACTACGCGGCCCTCGTCGAGCATCTTCTGCAACTGGCCATGACCCGCCCCACCGGCCTGCGCTGACCTCACCGGATGGCGCTCGCCGGCACGCAGTACGGCCCGGTCCGGGGGACCGATGCCGACGTGCTGTCCTTCAAGGGCATTCCGTACGCCGCGCCGCCCGTCGGCCCGAACCGCTTCCAGCCGCCGCGCCCGCCGGAGCCGTGGACGTCGCCCCGTGACTCGCGTGGTTACGGGGCGACGGCTCCGCAGACCCGCATCGAGGGCGTGATGGGTCAGCTGATTCCGCGGACGATCATTCCGGGCGACGACTACCTGAACCTGAACGTCTGGACGCCGGGCCTGACCGGACGGGCGCCGGTCATGGTCTTCATCCACGGCGGCTCGTTCACGAGCGGCTCCGGAGCGCTGTCCGTGTACGACGGCACGCGGTTCGCCCGCGACGGCGTCGTACTGGTGACGATCAACTACCGGCTGGGCGCCGACGGGTTCCTGTGGTTCGGGGACGGTACGCCGAACCTCGGGCTGCTCGATCAGATCGCGGCCCTGACGTGGGTCCGCGACAACATCGACGGCTTCGGCGGCGACCCGGGCAACGTGACCATCTTCGGCGAGTCGGCCGGTGCGATGAGCGTCTGCACGTTGCTCGCGATGCCCGCTGCCGAGGGCCTGTTCCATCGGGCGATCGCCCAGTCGGGCGCCGGTCACAACACGATCAGTCCCGAGAGCGCCCGCCTGGTCGGCACGCGCCTGGCCGCAGCGCTCGGTACGGCGCCGACTCGTGAGGCCATCGCCGACGTACCGGTCCCGCAGTTGCTTGCGGCGCAGGACATGCTCAGCCAGCAGGTGTCGGCGAAGCCGCGCGCCAAGCGGTGGGGCGACGTTGCCCGCACACTCCTGCCATTCAGTCCCGTGGTCGACGGTGACCTCCTGCCCGGTGCACCCCTCGACCGCATCCGGGCCGGCGCTGCCGCTGACGTCGACCTCCTCATCGGCACGAACAGCGAAGAGGCGCGGCTCTTCCTCGTACCAACCGGCGTCGCCGCCCGGATGAACACACCGCTCCTGTACGCCGCTGCTGCGCTTCGCTTCGGCTTGCCCGTGAGCGGCGTACGTCGCTACCGCGCGAACCGCCCCGGCGCCACGGCGGGTGATGTGCTGGCCGCGGTGATGACGGACTCGTACTACCGCATCCCCGCGATCCGCCTCGCCGAGGCCCACCGCGGCACGTACATGTACGAGTTCGGCTGGCGATCACCCGCCTGCGACGGCACCCTAGGCGCCTGCCACGCCCTCGAGCTCGCCTTCGTCTTCAACAACCTGGACGACCCCTCAACAGCGCCGATGCTAGGCCCCGCCCCACCACAACACCTAGCGGACCTCGTACACCGCACCTGGCTCAACTTCGCCACCACCGGCACCCCCGACTGGCCGCCCTACACCCCAGAACAACCCACAACCCGCCACTTCAACACCCCCTCCACCACCACCACGAACACCAACCCTGGCCCCACCCCCCACTAACCCCCCGCCGCTGCCCCCGCCGCCGGCCCCAGAGCCTGCCGCCTGAACTGGGCCCGGCGCACAGGAACTAGTGCGAGCGCCCAGGAAATACCCTGTCCAACACCCCCGCCACACGAGCCCAGCCCCCACCACACGGGTACCGCCGCCGCCACACGGGTACCGCCGCCGCCACGCAGGTACCGCCCCGCCGCCTGCCCACTACCGCCGGCCAGGGAGCCTGCTGGCTCATCTGAGGGCCGGTGCACAGGAACTGGTGCGAGTCCCCAGGAAAGAACCTGTCCAACACCCCCGGCACGCAGGCAACGCCCCCGGCACGCGGGCAACGCCCCCGCCACGCAGGCCCCGTCCCCGCCGCCTGCCCACTGCCGCCGGCCTCGGAGCCTGCTGGCTCAACTGGGGCGGTGCACAGGAACTGGTGCGAGTGCCCAGGAAATAACCTGTTCAACGCCCCCGCCACGCAGGCAACGCCCCCGGCACGCAGGCAACGCCCCCGCCGCCGGCCGCCGTCGGCCCGGGAGCCTGCTGGCTCAAACTGGGGGTCGGTGCACAGGAACTGGTGCGAGTGCCCAGGAAATAACCTGTTCAACGCCCCCGCCACGCAGGTACCGCCCCCAGAACTGGGCGGGGCGCGGAACGGATGTGGGGCGGATGGGGCGCAGCGGATGAGGCGCGGACGGGCCGCGGAACGCGATGTGCGCGGACGGGGGGCACCGGATGAGGCGCGGGCGGGCGCAGCGGATGTGGCGCGGGTGGGCGCAGGCGGGGTGTGTGGCGCGGGCGGGTGCGGCGCGGGTGTGCGCAGGCGGGGTGTGGCGCGGGCGGGGTATGGCGGATGTGGTGCCGCGGATGTGGTGCGGCGGATGGGGCGTCAGGTGTTGGGGAGGGTGTTGGCGCGGGTTCGGAGGTAGCGTTGTTGGGGGATGCTGGTGGTTCGGTTTGCTGCTTCTTCGTATGCGGCTCTTGCGCCGGGGGTGTCGCCGGACATCTCCAGTAGGTGCGCGCGGACTGCCGATAGGCGGTGGTCCTTGGCGATTCGGTCGTCGTGCTCGATTGACCCGAGCAACGCGAGCCCTTCGTCCGGGCCTCGCGCCATTGCGACCGCGACTACGTGGTTGAGGGCAACCATTGGGTTGTCGGTGAGCTGTAGCAGTACCTCGTACAACGCGACGATCTGCCGCCAGTCCGTGTCCTCGGCCGTCGGGGACTCGTCGTGCACTGCCGCGATCGCCGCCTGCAACTGGTACGGCCCGACCGGTCCGCGGGGCAGTGTCGCCGTGATCAGTTCGACGCCCTCCCGTATCAGCTCCGGAATCCACAGCGACCGGTCCTGCTCCGCCATCGGCACCAGTTCGCCGAGCGGCCCCGTGCGCGCCGGCCGCCGCGCGTCCGTCAGCAACATCAACGCCAGCAACCCGGCGACCTCGGCATCATCCGGAAGGAGCCTGTGCAGCAGCCGCGCCAACCGGATCCCCTCGGCTGCCAGTTCGACGCGTTGCAGGCTCGGGCCCGTCGTACTCGCGTAACCCTCGTTGAAGATCAGGTACACGACCTTCAGCACCGCTCCCAGCCGCTCGTCGCGATCGGCCGGCATCGTGAACCGCGCGCCGCTGTCCTGCACACTCGCCTTCGCCCGGGTGATCCGCCGCGTCATGGTTGCCTCCGGCACCAGGAACGCCCGCGCGATCTCTCCCGTCGTCAGACCACCGACCGCGCGCAACGTCAGCGCGATCTGCGATGCCGGCGACAACGACGGATGGCAGCACAGAAACAACAGCACCAGGGTGTCGTCCGCGTCGCCGACCGGCTCACCCTGCAGGGCCCAGGTCGCGACCCGTTCCTCCCGCCGCTGACGGGCCTGCTCCCGCCGGAGCAGATCCGTCAGTCGACGAGAAGCGACCGTGATCAACCAGCTACGCGGACTGTCTGGCACCCCGTCCAGCGGCCACTGCTGCGCCGCCGCGAGCAGTGCCTCCTGCACCGCGTCCTCAGCCGTGTCGAAGTGCCCGTACCGCCGGACGAGCGCCCCAAGAACCTGCGGCGTCAGCTCGCGCATCAGGTCCTCGAGCGGCGCGGTCATGAGTCACAGTCCCATGACCACGCCGGCAGCCCATCCAGAAGCGCGGTCATCGTCGATCACTCCACCAGATCGTCGCGGCCCTCGACGAGCGGGCGGATGTCCGCGTACGCCGTCGCGCGGGCGAACTCGGGTGCCGGAGTGTCAGCGAGTCGTGAAGCGATCTCCGTGGCCCGGTCGAACGACTCGCACTCGACGATCCAGTACCCCGCGAGCACCTCCTGCGTCTCGGCGTACGGCCCGTCGGTCACCACCGACTGCCCGTCCTTCGACCCCAGCCGCCGGGTCAGCACCGGCGCCGCCAGCCCGCGCGTCTCGACCAGCTCACCCGACTCGATCAGCTCGTTGTTGAACTTCTCCATGAACGCCCCCATCGCGGCGAAGTCCTCCGGCTTCCAGGCAGGCTTCCCCGTGTCCTTCCCCGCCATCCCGTCGTAGTCCTGCTGCGACGCGTACGTCAGGATCATGTACTTCATCGATCACTCCCGTCATCCGGGCACCCACCGCGGGCGCCTCCACCCGAGACGTCGCACCCGAGATCCCCAACCGGACACCACCAGCCGACGAATCCGACCTCACCAGCGAGTATGCCGGTGGGAACCGTGGCACAGCGATCGCATCGGCGGTAGATCGCGGCACGGTACTAGTTGAATGAAGCAACGACCGCAGTTGATTGCCGAGCGCCCGCATCAGACTGTTGACAGTGAGTCATCACTGACCTAGCGTCATCTACCTGTAACGAATTGTGATCGGCGTGAGACGGCCCGCAAGGCCGCCGCTGATCGAACGGGACGCCAGCACGATGGCGGGACAGCGAAGTTTCTGCTGCCCGTGGCGATCTCCCGATGTCCTGTTACCGGGCCTGGACCTGTCCCGGATCGCTCGATGTCATTTCTTGCGACCGCGGATCCTCCTACGAACTGCCCGGACAACAAGTCGTCCTGTCACCGATCAGGCGGCTTATCGATGGACTGAGGGTGAAACCGATCATGAAGTTGCCCACCTATGCGCCCACACTCGGCCGGTTACGGCTGAGCGTACTGGCGGTCTCCGCTGCACTCGTCGTGTCCGCGGGCGGTTTGCTCGTCACCGGAGGCGATGCGCAGGCCGCAGCCGTGGCGGTGCCACTCGGCACCGACGAGAGTTTCGTGGTCCTGGCCGGAGCGGGAATCACCAACACCGGACCGACCGTGCTGACGGGGGACATCGGCAGCTTCCCGAACCCGGCGATCACCGGCACCG
This sequence comes from Kribbella soli, assembly GCF_004331345.1. GTDB lineage: Bacteria > Actinomycetota > Actinomycetes > Propionibacteriales > Kribbellaceae > Kribbella > Kribbella soli. The sequence goes on from NZ_SJJZ01000005.1 coordinate 515,814, forward strand.
GAACGATGACGATCACCGGAACGAACCACGCCGGCGACAACGTGACCCAGGAGGCGAAGAAGGATCTGGTCACGGCCTACAACGTCGCCGCCGGGGAGTCGCCGCCGACGCCGATCACCGACGATCTGGGCGGCAAGACGCTGACCCAGGGCGTCTACAACTCGGCCTCCTCGATGGGGCTGACCGGCGCATTGACTCTGAACGCCGAAGGCGACGCGGGGGCGGTCTTCGTGTTCCAGGCGGGCTCCACCCTCACCACGGCGTCCAGCAGCAGCGTGGTGCTGACCAACGGTGCTCAGGCCTGCAACGTGTTCTGGCAGGTCGGTAGCTCGGCGACGATCGGTACGGCGACCCAGTTCCGCGGGACTGTCCTGGCGCTGGCCTCGATCACGATGAACACCGGTGCCACTGCGGTCGGCCGGATGCTGGCTCGAAACGGGTCGGTGACGCTGGACACCAACACCCTCACCAAACCGACCTGCAGCACCACGCCTCCGACGACTCCGCCGACGACACCGCCGACCACGCCGCCGACCACGCCGCCGACCACGCCGCCGACCACGCCGCCGACCACGCCGCCGACCACGCCGCCGACCACGCCGCCGACCACGCCGCCGACCACGCCGCCGACCACGCCGCCGACCACGCCGCCGACCACGCCGCCGACGACACCGCCGACCACGCCGCCGACGACACCGCCGACGACACCGCCGACCACGCCGCCGACCACGCCGCCGACGACACCGCCGACGACACCGCCGGTGCCGACGGTCTCGCCTAGGCCGCCGCAGGTCACGAGGACTCCGGGGGGCCCTGTCGGAACGGGTGACGCGTCCGGCTTGTCGATCCTCCTCGTGGGGCCGCCGACCTTCCCGTGGTTCTGGGGGATCGTGGCCGGCACCCCATGAGGACGGGCGCGGCGGTTCTGTTCCTCGCGACCATCCTCACTCTGACCGGATGTAGCACTGAGTCGGGCACGGGGCAGACTCAAGGCGCACGTTCAGTCGAGGTCGCGAGCGGAGCCGCCGCGCCGACCACCACCGTCATCACACCCACGCCGAGCACACCGAGCACACAGAACACGGGCGCACCGACCCGGACACCAACGCTTGCGGTAGGCCCGACCGGGAGACCAACCCTTGCGGTAGGCAAGGACAGTCCAACACTCCGCACGGAGCCATCCGCCGAACCGTCCCGACGATCACCCCAAGGTCAGAGGCGCGGAAAGCCGGCCTCGCTGCGGTCGTCCACCCCGATCCGGGTGCGGATTCCCGCGATCGGGGTGGATTCACGCCTCATGCGTCTTGGTATCACCCGCAGCGGCAGTTTGCAGGTGCCGCCGAACGGCTTCCCGGCCGGATGGTTCACCGGTGCTCCCACACCCGGCGAGACAGGCCCGGCCGTTATTGCCGGCCACGTCCGCTGGGCCGGCCGGCCCGGTGTCTTCGCCAGGCTGGCCTCGCTGAAGCCCGGCGACAAGATCATGGTGGCCCGGCAGGACCACTCAACCGCAACGTTCCGGGTGAGCCGGGTCAAGGAGTACCCGAAGGCCAGCTTCCCGAGCGCCGCAATCTACGGCGATATCGACCACGCCGGGCTGCGACTGATCACGTGCGGTGGGCTCGATGCAGTGTCGGAGAAGTACGAGGCCAATCTGGTGGTCTTCGCCGACCTGATCGACTGACGCAGTCGTCAGGTGCAGGGGGTGACGAGTTTGTCGAATTTGTGGACAGCGTCGGAGACGTCGGTGAGGGCGTTGGCTTCGGGGGTGTATTCGGAGGGGACTGCGACCTCGAAGTAGAGGGAGCGGCCGATCGTGGTGAAGATGAAGCCGTTCTCGACCTGTTTGGCGAACCAGCCGACGCCGTTGACCTCGAAGCACTGAGACTGGGCCTCGGCCATGCCGGCCGGGGGTGTCACGCCGCAGGTCATTTCGATCGGCGGGTCGCCGTACGCCGTGGTCAGAGGGCTCTTCGGCGAGGCCTCGCGGCGTTCGGCGTCGAGGACTTTGGCGGGGAGTGCCTTGACCAGGTCGGCGCAGGCGGCGGCGACCTCGGGCGCGGGGGAGGGCACGGGCACAGGCGTCGGCCCGGGACTGCACCCGGCGATCAGCAGCAGACAGAGTGCAGCACCAACGGTCCGGACACGGGCTGGTCCGGTGGATGGGAGTTTAGGCATGCTGAGAAGTGGCGGTCCTCGTGCCGGAGAATCAGATGTGGACGACGGGGCAGGTCAGCGTGCGGGTGATGCCGGGAACGTTCTGGACCCGGGCAACCACCAGTTTGCCCAGCTCGTCGACGTTGCGGGCTTCCGCGCGGACGATCACGTCGTACGGACCGGTGACGTCCTCGGCCAGGGTGACGCCCTGGACCTCGGCGATCTGTGCCGCGACGTCGGCCGCACGGCCGACCTCGGTCTGGATCAGGATGTAGGCCTGGACCACCACGTCGTTCTCCACTCAGTCGTCCTCAGCTGGCTCCGGTCACCCACAGGCGTACTGCGGGGCGGCCGGGCGTACTCTTCGTTGCCCGGTCACGGTACCGCCTAGACTCCGCCTAGCGATATGGGAGGTCTGCTGACGTGACAGAGACGTTGGGGAGCACGGGTGAGTTCGGCCTGATCGCGGCCGTCACCAAAGGGCTGTCCACAGGTGAGGACGTCCTGGTAGGTCCTGGTGACGACGCGGCCGTGATGGCGGTGCCGGACGGCCGCATGGTGATCACGACGGACCTGCTGGTCGAGGGCCGGCACTTCCGCCAGGACTGGTCGTCGGCGTACGACGTGGGCCGCAAGGCCGCCGCACAGAACCTGGCCGACGTGGTGGCGATGGGTGCCCGCCCGACCGCGCTCGTGGTCGGTTTCGGCGGCCCTGCCGAGCTGCCGACCGCCTGGGCGCTGGAGCTGAACCAAGGCATCGCCGACGAGTGCGAGCTGGTCGAGGCCAGCATCATCGGCGGCGACACGGTCCAGTCCGACAAGATTGTCGTGTCGGTGACCGCTTTCGGTTCGCTGGACGGCCGTCCTCCGGTGCTGCGCTCGGGTGCCCGCCCGGGTGACGAGGTCGCGTACGTCGGTCGGCTCGGCTGGGCCGAGGCGGGCTGGGCGGTGCTCGCTCGCGGGTTCCGCTCGCCACGGGCCGTGGTCGAGGCGCACAGGCGCCCGCAGCCGCCGTACGCCGAGGGTCCGCGGGCCGCGCTCGCCGGGGCCTCCTCGTTGTGTGACGTGAGCGACGGCCTGCTGTCCGACCTAGGCCATATCGCGGCGGCGAGCCAGGTGATCATCGACGTGCACACGAAGGCGCTGACCGTGCCTGAGCCGCTGCAGGCGGTGGCTGCGGCGACCGGTGTGGACGCGCTGAAGTTCGTGCTGACCGGCGGCGAGGACCACGCTCTGGTCGGTACCTTCGAGCCGGCCGACGTCCCGGAGGGCTGGACCGTGATCGGCTCGGTTGCTGAGGGCAACGAGGAGCGACCGGCCGGGACGGTGACCGTGGACGGCGCGCCGTATGCTGCGGACACCGGACACGCCCATTTCAGGAGTTGAGATGCCGCCCCCCAGAGTGCTGACCATCGCCGGTTCCGACTCCGGCGGCGGGGCCGGGATCCAGGCGGATCTGAAGGCGATGCTCGCGAACGGTGTGCACGGCATGAGCGTGCTGACCGCGATCACCGCGCAGAACAGCGTCGGCGTCCAGGGCGCCTGGGAGCTGCCGGAGGAGCAGGTCCGGGCCCAGTTCCGCAGTGTGGTGGACGACATCGGGGTCGACGCGGTGAAGACCGGCATGCTGGCGTCCGAGTCGATGGTTCGCGTCGTCGCGTCGCTGCTGCGGACCCTGCCGCCGGAGGTGCCGGTCGTGGTCGATCCGGTGTCGGTGTCCAAGCACGGCGACGCACTGCTCGCGGCCGATGCGATGGAGGCCGTGCGCGCGGAGATCGTCCCGCTGGCTACAGTCCTCACTCCGAACCTCACTGAGCTCGGACCGGTCTCCGGCATCGACCTGGAGACGGTAGAGGACCGGGAGCTCGCTGCGAAGGCTCTGCTCGAGGCAGGTGCGTCCTGGGTGCTGGTGAAGGGCGGCCACGACGTCGGTACGGCGTCGGTCGACGTACTGCACGGTCCAGGGGTACGGCGTTCGTACAGCGCGCTCCGGGCCGACAACAGACACACCCACGGCACGGGATGCACGCTGGCGAGCACCATCGCGTCGTACCTTGCTCGTGGGTACGACGTACCGGGTGCTGTCGGCGCTGCGAAGGAGTACGTGACCGGGGCGATCGCGGCCGGGTTCGCGCTCGGCGACGGCATCGGTCCGGTTGATCATGCGTGGAGATTCAGAGGGAGCAGCAGTTGAGCAAGCAGCAGCCCCCGGTCGACGGGTACTGCGAGCAGTGCGGTTTCAACTACGACACCGGGACCTTGCAGGGCACCGTGACGCTGCTCGTCCGGCAGTCGGCGGACTGCAGCATGGCGCTGACGAAGGCCGCGGCCGGTCCGGACCCGAACGTGGTGCGCCTGCGACCGGAGCCGGACGTGTGGTCGGCGATCGAGTACGCGTGCCACGTGCGCGACGTACTCGAGGTGCAGCGGCACCGGATCGCGCAGTGCCTGGCCGAGGACCGGCCGGTGTACGCGCCGATGGACCGGACCGGGCGGGTGAAGCAGGAGAAGTACGAGAACCAGGACCCGATGGAGGTCGCGGCCGCGCTGGTGCGGTTCGCGCGCGAGTTCGGGGCGGCGGCGCGGGTGCTGCAGCCGCAGGAGCTGGGGAAGCTGGGGCTGTACAACTACCCGGTCCGGGCGCCGCGCACGCTGGGCTGGATCATCCGGCACACCGCCCACGAGATCCAGCACCACCGGCACGACATCCTCGAGATCCTTGCGAAGGTAGAGCCCCCGATCGTCCCCAAGCCCAAGGTCGAAGAGGCAGTGGAGGCCGCAGAAGAGGCGGCTGACGGCGCAGAGGTGGCCGACTAGCGCTGGGCGACCCAGGCTGCGATGGCCGGCTCGGTGGTGAGGTGGTCGAGTGCCAGCGCGGCCGCGCCACGGAGCGGCCCGTCTGGCTGGTGCGTGGCCGGCAGCACGGGTGGGGGAGTACTGCGGTGGAACGTCATCAGACCGCTCTCGTACGCCTCCGCAAAGGTGTCCTCCGCGGCTGCTCGCAGGGGGATCGCCAGGCCGCCGATCGTGACCACATCCGGGTCGTGCGCGTTCACGAGACCTGCGATCCCGTAGCCCAGTGCGGCGACCACTCTGGTCACTGCAGCGCGGGCAGCCCGGTCAGTGCGCCGCAGTACCTCTTCTGTGTAGGCAACGGGGTCATCCGGCGTCGGCTGCTTGAGGTAGCGCGCCAGAGCGCGTCCGTCGATCTCCAGGTCCCAGCAGCCACGTGCACCACACGGACAGGTACGGGAACGGTCACCAAAGGGCATGTGGCCGTACTCGCCACCTGCACCCGAAGCGCCTTGTGCCGGCACCCCGTCGATCAGGAGCGTTCCGCCGATACCCACCTCGATGATGAGGTGTACCGCCGTACCAGCTCCCGCAGCAGCGCCAGTACGCGCCTCGGCCACACCACTCAGCGTCGCGTCGTTGCCAGCAAGCAGCGGTACGCCGGTGTCGCCAATGACCTGTGCAAGGTCCAGCTCCACCCACTCCAACGTCGGGGCCTGCATCAGGTGGTTGTCACGGACAGTGCCTGGTACGGCGAGGCTGACCATCTGGAGCCGAGCGCCGTACCGCTGCTGCGCCTGCTCCACCTCACGCCGCAGGTTGTTCAGCACCACCTGTGCGCGCCGACTCCGGTGCCGCCTGTACTGCGGCTCCTGCAGCGACCCGTCGAGCTCTACCACCGCACTCCGCCAACTGCTCTGTCGCAGGTCGAGTGCGAGCACCACAGGTCCGTGCGGATGCGGCTGCAGCACCGTGGTCGGCCGACCACGGCCCTGACTGGGCGCAGGTACCTCAGTCAGCAGCTGTACGTCGCGTAGCCGAGCGGTCACCTCGGTCGCCGAACCCGTGCTCAACCGCAGCGCCCGCGCGACGGCCGCCCGCGTGATCCCGGGCTGACGCGTGAGCTGGGTCAGCACGTCCGCAGCCGTCTGCCACTGTCCACGACGTACTGGAGTCATCGCTGCCCTTCCCGTTATGCTCGGAGGACGAGTTTAATGGGAGGGGTCATGGAGATCCGGGACATCCGCGCGGTCCTGTTCGACATGGACGGCACTCTGGTCGATTCCGACGCGATCGTCGACCGGAGCTGGAGTCGCTGGGCGATCGAGTACGGCGTATCGCCGGCCGAGGTGCTCGCCGTAGCGCACGGGAACCCCGCGGTGGCGACCATCGCGCAGATGCTGCCCGACGCGACGCCGGCCGAGCGTGCGGCGGCGGGGGCGCGGGTGCTCGAGCTCGAGGTCAACGACGTCGACGGTGTGGTGGCGAAGCCGGGGGCGCTGGAGCTGCTCGACACGCTCGACCGGATCGGTCTGCCGTGGGCGGTCTACACCAGTGCGCCGGCCCAGCTCGCGAAGGTGCGGCTGACCGCGGCCGGGATCGCGCCGTCGATCCTCGTCACGGTCGACGACGTCAGCTGTGGCAAGCCGGACCCGGAGGGGTACCTGAAGGCGGCCGAGCTTCTCGGCGTACCCGCGACGCAGTGTCTGGTAGTCGAAGACACTGTGGTCGGGTTGTCGGCCGGTCAGGCGGCAGGTGCGCTCACGGCCGGTCTGAAGGGCATTTCGGCGGACATCGAGCTGGCTGATCTGCACCGGCTCGACGCGCTGTTCAAAGGTCTGGAATGACCGCGGACGCACAGGCTCCGCCGCGGAGCGGTGCCCGCGGCGACGAGATCCGTATCGGTATCGCGCTGTCCGCGATGGGGTTCGTGCTGGCCGGGCTCGGCGCGTGTGTGGCGATCCTCGCGCGGGATCTCGACGAGCCGACCGGCCGGCTGGCGCTGATGTCCTCGGGGTTCGCGGTCGGGCTGCTGCTGGTCGCGGTGGTCGGTCCGCGGATGCTCAAGCTCTGGCCGATGCCGACGGTGCTCGCGCTCGGGTCGGTCGTCTGCGCGGTAGGTGCGGTCCTCATCGCCGTCGCCCCGACGTACGCGGTAGCTATCGCCGGTGGGCTGCTGGTCGGCCTCGGCGGCGCGCTCCTCGTCCTGGTCGCCCCGCTGATGCTCAACGGCCCGACGGCCGCCGCCCGCCTGAGCCGGGTCAACGCCGTCGCCAGCGGGACCGGAATCCTAGCGCCGCTAGCAATCGGCACCCTGGACGGTCTCGGCCCCAGCGGGCGCTACGCCATGCTTGCCGCCGCGCCACCGCTCCTTTTCCTAGCGGTGCTAACTCGGCGCGCTCGACCGCCCCGGGCAACAGCGGAGCGCGGCGCGGAAGGCGAGCGGCCAGGGGCCGGCGTGCCGGTGCTGATTGATTCGGCTCCGGCTGTCGGCCTGGGGCAGAAGTGGCGGCGAGTGGGGCGGCGGGTCGTCATGGACGTCGGCGCGGGATGGCTCCGGGTCGTGCTCGCAGTCTCCGTCGAGTTCTGCTTCGTGGTGTGGGCGGTGGCGCGGTTGGTGGCCAGCGGGTTGCCCACTGCAGCGGCCGCGCTGCTCGGCAGTGCGTTCCCGATCGGTATGGCGGTCGGCCGCGCGATCGGACCGATCCGCTACCGCGGGTGGTCGCCGGTGTTCCCGTCAGGCGCACTCGCCGCCTGCGGCACGTTGCTGGTGAGCTTGTTCGACGCGCCGGCTGCGGTCGCACTCGGCCTGGTCGTGGCCGGTCTCGGAGTTGCCCCTCTGTATCCGGTGACGCTCGCAGCCCTCGTCGCGACCCCCGGTCTCAGCTCGGCCCGCCTCGCCGCGGTCGGTGCAATGGCCTCGGGTACGGCGATCCTGGTCGCGCCGGCGCTCCTCGCCGTACTCGCACGAGTCGTCGATCTGCGGACGGCGTACCTCGTGACGCTGCCGTTGATCGCCGTACTCTTTCTGCTCAGCCGTCGATCTGACCGGGCTTCGTTCGTGTAGAGGGTGAACGAGCCCGAAAAACGACGAACGAGGTGACGTGATGAAGCTTCTGCTGGACGGCCTGGCCTTTCCTGAGTCGGCGCGCTGGCACGACGGCCGGTTGTGGTTCTGCCACTGGATCGCGCAGCAGATCATCGCTGTCGACGCCGGCGGCAAGACCGAATCCTTCGAGGCGCCGGTCGAACGGTTGATGGGTTGGTCCGTCGACTGGCTGCCGGACGGCCGGATGCTGACCACCGGCGACAAGCTGCGCCGGTACGAGCCCGACGGCACCATCACCGTGCTCGCCGAGCAGGGCGCGAACGAGATCGTGGTGGATGCCCAGGGCAACATCTATCTGGACGGTGCGGACTTCGACTTCGCCGGTGGCGAGGCGCCGAAACCCGGCTGGATCAAGCTGGTCACACCGGACGGCCAGGTGCGGCAGGTCGCCGACGACATCCAGTTTCCGAACGGGATGATTCTCACGCCGGACGGCCGGACGCTGGTGATCGCGGAGTCGTTCGCCGGGCGGCTGACCGCGTTCGACGTCGAGCCGGACGGCGGGTTGTCGAACCGCCGCGTGTACGCCGAGAACCTCGGCCCGGACGGCATCTGCCTCGACGCCGAGGGCGCGATCTGGTGCCAGACCGGCGGCGAGGGCGTGGTCCGCGTCGCGGCGGGCGGCGAGATCCTCGAGCGCATCGACCTCCCCGCGAACCGGGCGCCGTTCGCGCTCGGCCTGGTCGACTTCGACGGCCCGACGCTGTGCATCCTGACCGCGGAATGGCGGATGGACGACAGCATCGCCGACAACCTCGGCCGCCTCACCAACGGCCCGCGGACCGGGCAGATCCACACGATTCCGGTCGCCGTACCGCCGGTCGCTCGCTAGCATCGCGGACATGGAGTGCTTCGCCGCCGGGCGTACCCGGCGCTGATCCCGGCCCACCCCCGTCGCCTGCGCGCGTGCGGTGGGCCGGTCGCGCCTGCCCGGATTTCTCCTTCACTCGCGAGAGGCACGCTCCATGCACCTTCGTCCGTACGTCGACGCTGACCTGGCCCGGCTCATCGACCTCACCATCGACACGTTCGGGCCGTTCTACGAGGAATCGTTCCGGCCGCTGGTCGGTGACCTGATCTTCACCCGCCAGCACGGCGATTGGCGCGGCGACTACCGCAAGCAGGTCGCCGGGTTGCACGATCCGGCCGCACACAAGTACGTCGCCGTTGCGGTCGCTGACGACGTACCTGCCGGGTACGTCGCCTGGCATCTCGACACCGCCCGCCGCCATGCCACAGTCGAGCTCCTGGCAGTCGCGCGTGAGCACCGCCGCTCCAACATCGCGACCGTGCTCTGTGAGCACGCGTTCGCGGCGATGCGAGCCGAGGGCGCGGAGTACGTCGAGATCGGCACCGGAGGCGACGACTTCCACGCGCCGGCGCGCGCGTTCTACGAGTCAATCGGATGCGTGAAACTGCCGGTGGCGGTGTACTTCCGTGAGCTGTAGTCGAACCTCACGGGCTGGAGCATGATGAAGGGATCAGGGCTGGGGGCTTTCATCGTGGTGAGGGGGAGGCATTGCCATGACCGACAACGGGCGGCCGTCGCTGGAAGAGTTGGACGAGTTGCCGGACGAGATGTCGCAGGAAGAGCAGGCCAAGTTGCTCGTCGAACCGAGCTTCGACCATGACATCGACAACGAGGCGGAGGAGCTGGAGGCCGAGTTCGGGCCCGCCGAGGACGGTGAGTACGGCCGGGGGCGGGTCGCCGACCCGGCACCGACGTACTCCGGCGGGGCCGGATCATGAGCGGCCTCGAGGACATGATCCACACCGCCGAGCTCGACATCGGACTCGGCGAGCCGAACAAGATCCAGAAGTGGTACCGCGACCGCAACGGCTCGGCGTTCGCGGGCAACTTCGCGTGGTGCGACGCGTCGATCACGTTCTGGGCCTGGCACTCGGACAACGAGGCCGCGGTGACGTTCGGCGGCGACTTCGCACTGACCACGGCCCACGCGAAGGCGTTCAAGAACCACAGCCAGTGGCACGTGGACATCGCGGGCATCCGGCGCGGTGACATCGTCTTCTTCGACTGGGACGGCACCGACATCAAGGCGCGGATCGACCACGTGGGACTCGTCACCGGGGTCAGCGGCTCGAAGGTCTACACGATCGAGGGCAACTACAGCAACAAGTGCGGCCGGCACACGCGGATGTCCAGCACGATCGCCGGCTACGGGCGGCCGTCGTACGTGCACTCGGCCGGGCCGCGCACCGGGTTCGTCACGTTCCCAGGCAAGTCGTTCTTCGTGATGGGCCGCAAGAGCCCGATCATCGCGGCGATGCACAACCGGCTCGTGGCCGTCGGCTGCAACAAGTACGAAACCCAGACGAACAAGGACACCTGGGGCACCGGCGACCTCAAGTCCTACTCCGCCTGGCAGAAGAAACTCGGCTTCCAGGGCTCGGTCGCCCAACCCGGCTCCGACGCCGACGGAATCCCCGGCAAGGAAACCTGGGACAAGCTCAAAGTCCCCCGCACCTGACCGCGGCTACGGTTTGGCGTGTTGTCCGACCATCCGGACCAGCGTGTCGGGCGGGATGACCTTGACGTGTGGGGCGAGGCCGTCGACGACGGAGAGAACGTTGTCGACGGACTTGCTCCAGGCGTGCCAGACGACGACGGAGTAGCCGGCCGTGGAGTAGGGATTGCGGGTCGCGGCGTTCAGTTCTGCGGTCACGGACGCCTCGTCGGCGCCGTCGAGGCCGTCCCAGAGCATGGTGCGGGCCGAGATGACGGGCTTGCCCTCGGACCAGACGACCTTGCCTTTCAGACCGTCGTACCTCGAGTACTCGAGGTAGATGAGGCCGTCGATCTCGGGCCTCTTGAGGTACGACGACCAGAGCCGCGTGTTCTTGAACGCGTCGAAGTCGATGATCTGCACGACCGAGAGATCGGCCCGCCCCATGGCCCGCGCGAGCGACGCGGTGTGCTTGTCCAGCGCGGCGGCGGGGTAGCGGCTCGGGTACATGTAGCCGCCGCCGGACGGGCCGACCACCCAGCGGTCCTTGCGCGACTGGTCGTAGAACCAGCGCATGACGGACGGCGCGAGATCGATCAGCGACGGAGAGATGCCCCAACCGAGGTCGACCTCACCGCGGCGCGGACTCCCGAACCACCGCGGATCGGTGGGGAAGTCGCCAAGAGCCCACTGGATGTTGTCGCCGTCGGTGATCAGGAAGGTGACGTAATGCGCGTCGGGGTCCGGAGTCGGGGCTTGCGCCGAGACGTGCTGCGTCAGGCGGTCTTCGTAAATGCCTGAGAGCACCGACAGGTTGCGGGCGTGGTCGGCGGGCAGGGCTTTGACGCCGGTGGCCGAGTTCACGCCGATGAAGGCGTCCTCGCCCGCCGAGGCGTCGCCCCAGCCGATGACTGTGCCGTCGTCGTCCAGCGCGTCCACCACGTCGGCGCGGAACTCCGAGTTGCCGTCGAAGAAGGCGAGCGTCCCGGCCATCGTGACGTAGTCCCGGAGCCGCTCCGGGATGTCCGCGCGCTGCTCGACCGCGACATCGTGCCGAAGCCGGGGCCAGTACGTCTCGAACACCCAGCGGTCGTCCTTGTCCCGCACGTCCAGGACCTTGCGCAACCCGTTCCGGATCGCGAGTGCCTCCAAGCTTTCCTCGATCGCCACGGCACCCGTCACGCCGGCGAGCGTGGTCGCGACGTTGACCGACGGGGTGCCCGCGCGAAAGAGAAGATATCCGGAGACGCCGGACCGCTTGACGGTTTTCCACAGGTCTCCGGGCCGCGTCCGGACGCCGTACTGCGACACCAGGCCGTCGAGCCAGTGCTGGTAGCCGAGCGTCGGCAGGTTCAGGTACAGCGATTCGCTGCCGCCCCGTGCCATCAGGCCCTGCAGCGTCGTCGCCAGGGTCCGCTCGGGCAGGCTCAGCGAGTCCTCGGCGAACACGTTCAGCATCCGCGGCCGCTGTCCTTTGGGGTACGCCGACGGAGCAGGCGCAGCGCCGAACGCGAGGGACGGTGAGACGGTCGCGGCGAGACCCAGGCCCGCGGTGAGGCCCAGCGCACTGCGGCGGGAGAGCGTGCGGCGGCGGTCGGACATGTGGTCGCCTCCAGGGAGCGGCTGGTGGACTGTCCTACGTTGTCATCTGCCGGGAGACGATGTCACAGCCTTCACGTCATCACAAGACCTCAGCCCGGAATCGGCAGGTCGTAGCGCCGAAGCAGGTCGACCAAGGCCGGTACGCCGGATGACAGGTCGTACGCCTCGGCCCGCACCCCGACGCTCGAAGCGGCCGCCACGTTGGCCACGTTGTCGTCGATGAACAGCACCGACGAAGCCGGCAGCTCCAACGCGCCGAGGATCGCCCGGAAGTACGCCGGGTCCGGCTTGGCCAGCCCGAGGTCGCACGAGTAGAACGTCCGGTCGAACCAGGCGCCGTACCCGCGCTCGTCCTGCATGATCGCCCGCCGGTACCCTTGCTGGTTGGTCGCCAGGTGGCACCCGATGCCGGCCGAACGCAGCGACTGGATGAGCGCGATCACCTCGGGCTCGGCGACGAACCAGGTCCACGGCTCGAGCGCCTCGTCGACCGATGCCGGTGAGTTCCAGCGCCGCAGTACGTCGGCCAGCGCGTCCCGGAAGTCGACTTTCCCGACCAGCGCCGGCTTCTCGGCCGCCATCAGGTCAGCGACGAATGCGTCGCCGCCGGAGGGTACGAGCGAGGTCAGCTGACCCCACCAGTCGCGATTCGGACGCTGCACGACGCCATCGGCATCAAAGAGGACTGCGCTGGGACTCATGAAACCCAATCTTGTCATCGGAGGCTTGACCGGTTCAGTCGGTATGCGCTTACCTAATGGCTACGTAAACATATGTGGACACCTTCCGGCGAAATCCAACAGAAAGCGCCAGGTGAGGCTATGACCCTGAGCAGAAGGCACTTCCTCGCTGCCGGCTCCGCTCTAGCCGCCGCGGGACTCACCGGCTGTGGTTCCCGCAGCTCGCTGGGCGGCTCGAACGAGCTCAGCATGTGGACCTGGGTCGGGTCCGTCAACGACGACCTGATCGGCCAGGCGGAGAAGTCGATTCCTGGGTACGACGGCATGAAGCTGGCGATGACCCGGATCGGCTCCAACTACAAGACCAAGGTACTGACCGCCCTGGCCGGCAAGTCTCTCGTCCCGGACATCGTCGCGATCAACGACGACGTCGCGACGTACTTCCCGAACGCCGACCAGTTCTACGACCTGAACGAGCTCGGCGCAAAGGAGCTGGAGAAGGACTTCCTGCCCTGGAAGTGGAAGTGGGGCATCACGCCGGCGGGCAAGATGATGGCCTATCCGATGGACACCGGGCCGACGGCCCTGTTCTACCGGACCGACATCTTCCAGAAGGCCGGTGTCGACATCGATCCGGCCGCGGTCGCGGGGCTCGCCCCGGACTGGGACACCTACATCGCGCTCGGCAAGAAGCTCAAGCAGGCCGTACCCGGCTCCGCGATCACCGACAACATCACCGGTATCTACTCCTACCGGATGGCGCAGCAGTCCAAGCGCTACATGACGCCGGACGGGCAGTACCTCGGCGATCAGGACCACGTCCGGCAGGCCTTCGATCTCGCCGTCCGGGTGGTCAAGGAAGGTCTCTCGGCGAACGCGCAGAACTCGACCGACAAGAACGCGGTCGTCACCAACGGCCAGCTCGTCGCGTACATCGGGGCCGTCTGGTGGGCCCAGCTCGGGCCGAAGAACGCGGCGCCGAAGACGAAGGGACTCTGGCGGGTCACGCCGGCTCCTGGTGGTGCCGGCAACAGGGGCGGGTCCTTCCTGGCGATCACGAAGTACTGCAAGAACCCGAAGGCTGCGTTCGCGTTCATCAGCTGGCTGGAGTCGGCGAAGAACCAGGCCCAGGCGTTCCTGGACCCGGTCCTGTTCCCGTCCACGCCGGCCAGCTACACCGACTCCCGGCTGAGTGCGCCCGATCCGTTCTTCGGCGGTCAGAAGATCGTCGACGTGTTCGCGGAATCCGCCAAGAAGTACCCGGGCGCCTACTTCTCGCCGTACGACAGCATCATCGACACGCCGATCAGCTCCGAACTCGTGAACGTCGAGGCCTCCGGCAAGGATCCGGATCAGGCCTGGGCCGACGCCCAGCGCCAGATCGAGCGCGAACTCACCCGAGCGGGGGCGATCTGAGATGGCTGTCACCAGCAAGACTGCGCCGGCGGCAGTCAGCAGACCGTCCACGACCGCGGAGAAGCCACCGAACAAGTACAAGCAGGCGTTCCCGCAGTACGCCGCCGTTTCGCCGTTCTTCATCCTGTTCGCGATCTTCGGTGCGTTCCCGGTGCTGTTCTCGATCTGGATCTCGTTCCACTCCTGGGACGGCATCGGGCAGATGAAGTGGGTCGGCCTGGAGCAGTACCACTACCTGCTCAGCGACGCCACGTTCTGGAAGACGATCGGCAACACGCTGCTCATCTGGGTGCTCTCGACGGTCCCGATGCTGCTGCTGGCGCTGGTGATCGCCAACGCCCTGCACAACGCGACCCGGCTGCGTACCTTCTACCGGATCGCGTACTTCATCCCGAACGTCACCTCGGTGGTCGCGATCACCCTGGTGTTCGGCTCGATCTTCAGCAACAACTTCGGCCTGCTGAACGCCTTCCTGCGCTCGATCGGAGTCGGCGAGGTCCAATGGCTGACCTCGCCGTGGGGGATCAAGATCGCGATCGCGACCATCGTCACCTGGCGCTGGGTCGGCTACAACGCGATCATCTACCTGGCCGGTCTGCAGGCGATCTCCGCCGACGTGTACGAGGCCGCCAAGGTCGACGGCGCCAGCCCGCGGCAGACGTTCTGGCGGATCACCGTCCCGATGATGCGGCCGGTCATCCTGTTCACCGCGGTCACCTCGACCATCGGCGGACTGCAGATCTTCACCGAGTCCCGCGTGCTGTTCGGCGACACCTCGAGCATCGGCGGCCCCGGCGACGCCGGCCTGACGATCGTCTCGTACCTGTACCAGAGCGCGTTCATCAAGAACCAGTTCGGGTACGGCGCCGCGGTCGGCTGGGCCCTGTTCGTCCTGATCGTGCTCTTCAGCATCATCAACTGGCGGCTGATCGGCGGAAACGACGACGAACGGCTGACCCGACGCGCCGCTCGGCGAGTGGAACGCAGGATCGCAGCCCAGAATGCCAAGAGGGAGGCCGCAGATGTCCGTTGAGCGCATTCGCACCGCCGTCGGTCACATCGTGCTGATGTTCGGCGTGCTGGTCTCGCTGTTCCCGTTCTACTGGATGGTGGTGATGGCCTCCAACACCACCCCGGACATCTTCAGCTACCCGCCGAAGCTCCTGATCGGCTCGCACCTGTTCGAGAACATGGGCAAGGTGCTCGACAACATCGACTTCTTCGGTTCGATGCTGCTCACGCTGATCGCGTCCCTCGGCGTCACGGTTCTGGTGCTGTTCTTCGACTCGCTGGCCGCGTTCGCGTTCGCGAAGTACGAGTTCCCCGGCCGGAACGTGCTGTTCGGCGTGCTGCTCGCGACCTTCATGATCCCGGCCCAGCTGTCGCTGGTGCCGCAGTTCGTGACGCTCGCCGAGTTCGGCTGGATCGGGTCGCTGAAGGCCCTCATCATCCCGGGCGCGGCGAACGCGTTCGGGATCTTCTGGATGCGCCAGTACGCCAAGGGCGCCATCCCCGACGAACTCATCTCGGCCGCCAAGGTCGACGGCGCCGGATTCTTCCGGCAGTACCTCACCGTCGGCCTGCCGGTGCTCCGGCCCGGTCTGGCCTTCCTCGGCATCTTCACCTTCATCAACGTCTGGAACGACTACCTCTGGCCGTTGATCGTGATGACCGACCCGAACCGCCTCACCCTCCAGGTCGCTCTCGACCAGCTGAACGGCATCTACGGCACCGACTACTCGATGGTGATGGCCGGTGCGCTGATGAGCGTCATCCCGCTGATCGGCGTCTTCCTGATCGGCGCCCGATCCTTCATCGCCGACCTGGCGGCGGGCGCCATGAAGTTCTGACCCAACCGACAAACCACACACGGGATCTCTTTTGACTGACCACAAGCTCCGCTGGGGCATCATCGGCACCGGCAACATCGCTTCCCGGTTCGCCAGCCAGGTGCCGACGTCGAAGACCAACGAGGTCGTCGCCGTCGGCAGCCGGTCCCTCGAATCGGCGAACACCTTCGCCGACAAGTGGGACATCGCCAACCGGCACGGTTCGTACGACGACCTGCTCGCCGACGGCACCGTCGACGCCGTCTACATCGCCACGCCGCACCCGATGCACGTCGAGTGGGCGATCAAGGCGGCCGAGGCCGGCAAGCACGTGCTGTGCGAGAAGCCGCTCGCGATCAACCGCGCCTGGGCCGAGGCGATGATCGAGGCCGCCGTACGCAATGACGTCTTCCTGATGGAGGCGTACATGTACCGGTGCCTGCCGCAGACCAAGCTGATCGCCCAACTCGTCCGCGACGGCGAGATCGGCACCGTCCACCAGATCCAGGCCACGTTCGCGTTCGCCGCCGGGTTCCGGCCGGAGAGCCGGATCTTCGCCGACGACCTGGCCGGTGGCGGCATCCTCGACGTCGGCGGCTACCCGGTGTCGATGGCCCGCCTGATCGCCGGCGCGGCGACCGGACAGCCGTACGCCGACCCGGCCGCCGTCAGCGCGGTCGGCCACGTCGGCGAGACCGGTGCCGACGAATGGACGGTGGCGACACTGTTCTTCGACGGCGGCGTCACCGCCCAGGTGAGCACCGGCGTACGGCTCGCCGACCAGAACCAGGTCCGGATCTTCGGCAGCGAGGGATACCTCGTCGTCGAGGACCCGTGGTTCGGCGGCGACGGCAAACCGACCCACGTCACCCTGCACCGGGTGGGGGAGGAGCCGCGGGACATCTCCGCGGAGCCGGCGCTGATCTACACGGCAGAGGCCGAGGCCGTGCAGGCCGCGATCCAGACCGGCGCAAAGCAGGCGCCGGAGATGACCTGGGCCGACACCCTCGGCAACCTCACGGTCCAGGACCAGTGGCGGGCCGCGATCGGGCAGCAGTACGCGAGCGAGCGGGACGACGCGATCATCCCGACCGCGACCGGACGGCCGCTGACCCGCCGCGAGGACGCCCCGATGACGTACGGCAAGGTGCCGGGCGTCGACCGGCAGGTCTCCCGGCTCGTCATGGGCGTCGACAACCAGCAGACGCTTTCGCACGCAGCGGTGGTTTTCGACGACTTCGTCGAGCGCGGCGGTACGACGTTCGACACGGCGTACATCTACGGCGGCGGACGCGGCGAGAAGCTGCTCGGGCAGTGGATGAAGTCGCGCGGCAACCGGGACGACGTCGTGGTGATCGGCAAGGGCGCGCACACGCCGTACTGCGACCCCGAATCGATCACCCGGCAGCTGGACGAGAGCCTCGAGCGCCTGCAGACCGACCACGTCGACCTGTACTTCATGCACCGCGACAACGAGGACATCCCGGTCTCGGAGTTCGTCGACGTCCTCGACGAGCACTTCAAGGCCGGGCGGATCAAGGCGTTCGGCGGCTCGAACTGGTCCACCGCGCGCTTCGACGAGGCCAACGCGTACGCCGAGGCGAACAGCAAGCAGCCGTTCACGCTGCTCAGCAACCACCTCAGCCTCGCGCGGGCGTACGACGTACCGTGGGCCGGATGCCGGCACGTGGCCGATGACGAGTCGCAGAAATGGCTGCGCGAGCGGCAGGTCTCGCTGTTCCCGTGGTCGAGCCAGGCGCGCGGGTTCTTCACCGGACGGGCCAAGCCGGAGGACACCTCGGACCAGGAGCTCGTGCGTTGCTTCTACTCCGACGAGAACTTCCGCCGGCTGGACCGGGCACGGGAGTTGGCGAAGGCCAAGGGAGTCGAGCCGACCGCGATCGCTTTGGCGTGGTTGCTGCACCAGCCGTATCCTGTATTTCCGCTGATCGGGCCGCGGCACGTCAGCGAAACCCGGACCTCGACTCCGGGGCTCTCGGTGTCCTTGACGGACGACGAAGTGGCCTACCTCACTGCCTGACAGCCAAATTGGTGGGGCGCTGACACGCATGTAACATGGTCTGTCGGTGTCACGACCCTGAACACGGAGAATCATGTCTAAGAAGTGCGATGTCTGCGGCAAGCAGCCGACGTTCGGCAACAGCGTTGCCCGCCTGGGTAAGGGCGCGATGATCCGGCGGGTCAAGGCTCGTACGCCCCGCCGGTTCAACCCCAACATCCAGCCGGTCCGCGCGATCATCAAGGGCACGCCCACCAAGATGAAGGTGTGCACCTCCTGCATCAAGGCCGGCAAGGTCCAGCGCGTCGTCGGCTGACCTGAAGCTTTCCTCCGTGTAGGGCCTTCGACCAGGCGCCCGGTTCACCCCGGGCGCCTAGTCGTGTTTGCGTGCGACCACGGTGATCTCGTTCCGGTTGTGGTGCAGCTGACGAGCGTGGAGTACGTCGTACCGCTCGCCGAGGACCTCGATACCGCGGCGGGCGCCGTCGAGCGGGTTTCTGCCGCCGCCTTTCAGCGTCACGATCGCGAGACCGCCGCGGCGCAGGTGCGCCGCTGCGTCGAGCATCATCCGGGCGCTCGTCACCTGGTCCATCCGCATGTCGTTCACCGCCACGTCGAAGCGGACCCGGTTCGCGGCGAAGAACCGGCCCGCCGTCGTCGCCTCGTGATGGATCCGGCGATCACCGCGCAGCCGCGGATCCAGCGAACCCGGGTCGACCGACCACACCTCCTGCCCGTACTGCCGGAGGATCCGCGTCCACCCACCGGGTGAGGCGCCGAGGTCGACTGCCTTGCCGCCCCGCGGCAGCTCCAGCCCGAAGGTCGCGATCGCCTCTTCCAGCTTGAACTCGGACCGCGATACCCGCTCGTCACCCCGAGCCAGCCGCATCCGCCCGCCCGGCCAGTCCGACAGGCTGTCCGCGAGCCGGTTCAGCCCGAGCAGCACCGCTTTGCGCCCCGCGAAGCACGAGACGACGTACTCCTGCCCGGAGCGCGTGACGGCCACCCCGCGGCCGTCCAGCGCTTCCTCCAGGCGGTGGTAGTACGACCCGCCGGTGCCGGCCGCGTCGGTCCAGGCCTGTACGGCGAGCGCCTTCGGGTACTCGGGCAGCTCGCCCAGCACCAGCTCGGCCAGCTCGTACTCCGGCGGCAGCTCCTCGAAGCTCGCGATCTCCACCGTCAGATGCCGGACGAACATGATCCGCCCCGCATCACACGCCGCCGCCAGCTCCCGCACCGAGGGCCCGTCGACCCGCCCAAGCTCCGCGCCGACCCGCTGCACCCGCACGTCCCGCCCGAACTCGCCCCGGATCTCCCGCACAGCCAACTCGTAACTGTCGGCCGCGGCCGAGAACAACACACTCCTGCCGCCGCTCACCCGGGAACCGTACCGAACGACTGGACGTAGTCGCGTACGTATACGCCGCCGCACGCCTGCAAGCCGCGCCGAACTCACCCCGGACGGGACCACTACCTGTCCTTCGGTACGCGTTAGCCTTCCGGGCGTGGAGGAATTGACCGTTGACGTGCTGCGGGCCTGGGCCCGGACCGCACTGGCCGATCTGGCTCGGGCCCGGACCGAGATCGACGAGCTGAACGTGTACCCGGTGCCGGACGGCGACACCGGCACCAACCTCTACCTGACCTGGGAAGCCGCCTGCGACGCGCTGCCCAAGGGCGAACTGACCTTCACCGAGGCGATCCAGGCCTTCGGTCGCGGCGCACTGCTCGGCGCCCGTGGCAACTCCGGCGTGATCACCTCCCAGCTGATCCGCGCCTTCGGCCTCCGCCTCGACGAGAACCTCCCGCACCACCAGACAGACGGCGTCCTGGCCGATCCCCGGATGAGCGAGGCCGCCGCCTTCGCCGACGCGCTCAAGTACGCCGCCGACGCCGCCTACGGGGCCGTCGCGCAGCCCGTCGAAGGCACCATGCTCACCGTCGCCCGCGCCGCCGCCACCGGCGCGATGACCGCCGCGAACGACGGCAAGGCCCTCGCCGACGTCTGCCTCGCCGCGGTCGCCTCCGCCCGCCAGGCCCTCACCAGGACGACCGACCAGCTCGACGTACTGCGGCATGCGGGCGTCGTCGACGCCGGAGGAGCAGGTCTCGTCGTGATCCTGGGCGCGATGGAATCGGTGCTCACCGGGCAGCACGTGCGGGTCGACGTACCGGCCAGAGTCGAGCCACAGGGCGAGAGCGCCGAGAGCCAGGACGGGCCCGCGTACGAGGTGATGTACCTGCTCGACGCGCCCGACGACAAGGTCGGCGACTTCCGGCAGACCCTCGCCGCGCTCGGCGACTCGGTCGTCGTGGTCGGCGGCGACGGGCTCTGGAACGTCCACGTCCACACCGACGACGTCGGCGCGGCGATCGAGCAGGGCATCGACATCGGCCGCCCGTACCGGATCCGCGTCACCCACTTCGACGACCAGGCCCATCACCACGAACCCGCCCCCGGCCGTGCGGTGATCGCGGTCGTGGCCGGCGACGGACTTGCCGGCCTGTTCGCCGAGGCCGGCGCCCGGATCATCCGCGGCGCCCCCGGCCGCCGCTGCTCCACCGGCGAACTGCTCCAGGCGATCGAGCAGTCGCAGGCGCCCGAGATCGTGATCCTGCCGAACGACCAGGACTCCATCGCGGTCGCCGAGGCGGCGGCCACCGCCGCCCGCCAGGACGGGATCCGGGTCGCGGTGATCCCCACCCGAGCCCAGGTCCAGGGGCTCGCGGCGATCGCCGTCCACGACCCGGACCGCAGCTTCGACGACGACGTCGTCCACCTCTCGGCCGCCGCCGGGCAGACCCGGCACGGCGCCGTCACGATCGCGGTCAAGGACGCCTGGACGATGGCCGGCCGGTGCCGGATCGGCGACGCGCTCGGAGTCGTCGACGGCGACTTCGCGCTGATCACCGGGGACCTGGAGGAGGCGGCGCTGGAAGTCGTCGACCGGTTGCTCGGCGGCGGTGGCGAGCTGCTCACGATCGTCACCGGCCGGGACGCCGACCCGGCGCTGGCCGACGCCGTGGAGCGGCACGTACGCCGGCAACGCAAAGATGTCGATGTCGTGGTGTACGACGGAGGACAGGACAGGTATCCGCTCCTGATCGGGGTCGAATGAAAACGGATATGGACCGCAAGCTCCGGGACTTCCTCGGGGCCAAGACCGCCAAGACCTTCGCGGACGTGCTCGAGATCGAGACCGTCGGCGAGCTGCTGCGGCACTACCCGCGGCGGTACCTGAAGAAGGGCGAGCTGACCCCGTTCGACGAACTCGAGGTCGGCGACCAGGCGACCGTCAGCGGCCGGGTCAAGAAGGTCACGGCCCGCGCGCTGGACACCAAGGTCGAGATCCGGCCCGACGACGTCTACAAGTTCCGCAAGAAGCGGACGATCACCAAGGTCGTGGTCACCGACGGCCGCAACGACCTGGAGCTGGCGTTCTTCAACCAGCCCTGGCTGCTGACCAAACTGACCCCCGGCACCGCCGCCCTGTTCTGGGGCGAGGTGACGATGTTCCGCGACATCATGCAGCTGAAGGGCCCCGGCACCGAGATCCTCGACGAGGAAGACCTCACCGAGGCCGAGATCGAACGCCGGGCGCGGCCGTTCCGCCCGCTCTACCCGGCGACCGCGAAGTTGCCGACCGCAACGATCGAGCGCTCGATCAAGATCGTCCTGGACAGCCTCGACGACCGGGTCGACGACCCCGTCCCGGACGTGGTCCTGCGCAACGAGAAGCTGCTCGGTCTCCGGGACGCCCTGCAGAAGGTGCATCTTCCGGATACCGAGAAGGACATCAACGACGCGCAGCAGCGGTTCCGGTTCGAGGAAGCGCTGGTGATGCAGACGATCCTCGCCCAGCGCCGCGCGGTGATGGACGCGCAGAGCGCCGTACCGCGGCCGCGGCAGGCCGGTGCGCTGCTCGACGACTTCGATCAGCGGCTGCCGTTCGAGCTGACCGAAGGGCAGGCCGAGGTGGGGGAGGAGATCTTCGCCGACCTCGCCCGGCCGCACCCGATGCACCGGTTGCTGCAAGGCGAGGTCGGCTCCGGCAAGACCGTGGTCGCGCTGCGGGCGATGCTGTCCGTGGTCGACAACGGCGGCCAGGCGGCCCTGCTCGCGCCGACCGAGGTGCTGGCCGTCCAGCACCACAAGACGCTCACCAAGATGCTCGGCGACCTGGCCGAGCAGGGCATGCTCGGCGGCGCGGAACGCGCCACCAAGATCGGTCTGCTGACCGGTTCGCTGAACGCGGCCTCCCGCCGTACGGCGATGCTCGACGCGGCCAGCGGCGCCGCCGGGATCGTGGTCGGGACGCACGCCCTGCTCGAGGACAAGGTCCAGTTCGCGGATCTCGGGCTCGTGGTGGTCGACGAGCAGCACCGGTTCGGGGTCGAGCAGCGGGCCGCGCTGAGCGCGAAATCCGGTGAGAACACGCCGCACGTGCTGGTGATGACCGCGACACCGATCCCGCGGACAGTGGCGATGACGGTGTTCGGCGACCTCGCGGTCTCGACGCTCACCCAGCTGCCGGCCGGGCGGTCGCCGATCCAGTCGTCGGTGGTCCCTGCCAAGGAGCGGCCGGACTGGCTGCAGCGGGCCTGGGCGCGCGTCCGCGAGGAGGTCGGCAAGGGCCACCAGGCGTACGTCGTCTGCCCGCGGATCGGGGACGACGTCAAGAACGCGAAGGACGAGGAAGGCGAGCTCCTCGAAACCGATGAGGGCGGGAAGAAGCAGGCCCGTCCGCCGATCTCGGTGATGCAGGTATCCGAGGCGCTCGCGGAGATCCTGTACGACCTGCGCGTCGAGATCCTGCACGGGCGACTGCCGGCCGAGGAGAAGGACGCGGTGATGTCCCGGTTCGCGGCCGGGGACATCGACGTACTGATCGCGACCACGGTCATCGAGGTCGGGGTCGACGTACCGAACGCCTCGACGATGGTGATCATGGACGCCGACCGGTTCGGCATCTCGCAGCTCCACCAGCTGCGCGGCCGGGTCGGGCGGGGCAAGGTTCCCGGCCTGTGCCTGCTGGTCACGGACCTATGGGCGGGCTCCAGGTCGTACGGGCGCCTGGACGCGGTCGCGTCGACGACCGACGGGTTCGAGCTGTCTCGGATCGACCTGGAGACCCGCCGCGAGGGCGACGTGCTCGGTGTGGCGCAGTCCGGGCGACGTAGCAGCCTCAAACTGCTCAGCGTGCTGCGGGACGAGGACATCATCCTCGCGGCCCGGCACGAGGCGACCAGGATCGTCGGGGTGGACCCCGCCCTGTCCGAGTTCCCGGAGCTGCTCGCGATCGTCCGAAGCGCCCTGCAGTCCGAGACCACGGAGTACCTGGAGAAAACGTGACTGTGTTGAATGCCGCGCCTCCGGCGCGGGGGCCACGGGGCTTTGCCTCCCGTTCTTCCCTCGTCGCTCCGGTCGCTTCGCTCCCTGCGCTCCTCAGTCCAGAACGGGAGGCCCCGTGACACGGGTCATCGGCGGCGCGGCCGGTGGGCGGCGGATCGTCGTACCGCCGGGGAGTGGGACGCGGCCGACGGCGGACCGGGTGCGCGAGGCGCTGTTCTCGTCGCTGGAGTCGGAGTTCGGCAGCTTCCACGGGCTCGCGGTCCTCGACCTGTACGCCGGATCCGGCGCGATCGGGCTGGAGGCGCTGTCCCGGGGTGCCGCGAAGATCGTGCTGGTCGAATCGGACCGGAAAGCGGCCGAGGTGATCGCGGCCAACATCAGGGTCGTGGGGCTGCCGGGAGCGACGCTCCTGACCCGGCCGGTGGAGAAGGTGACAGCGGGTGACGCTCCCGCGGTGTTCGACCTCGTCTTCGCGGATCCGCCGTACAAGTTGGAGACGGCCGAGTTGCAGGACGTGCTGACCGACCTGGTGGCGCACGGCTGGCTCGCCGACGACGCGGTCGTGGTCGTCGAACGCGGGAAACGGGAGCCGTGGGACTGGCCCGAGGGGTTCGCCGCGCTGCGGGACCGCAAGTACGGCGAGGCGCGCCTTTGGTACGGTCACCGCCATGGTTAAGGCGGTCTTTCCAGGGACGTTCGACCCGCCCACGGTCGGGCACCTCGACATCATCACCCGGGCGGCCGCTGCCTTCGACGAGCTGATCGTCGCGACCGGGGTGAACCAGTCGAAGAACCGGCTGTTCGAGCCGCAGGAGCGGATCGAGATGCTCACCGAGCTGGTCGAGCCGTTCCCGAACGTCCGGATCGGCACGTTCGAAGGGCTCCTGGTCGACTACTGCCGGGCCGAGGGCGCCGGCGTCATCGTGAAGGGCCTGCGCTCGGCCGCCGACTACGACTACGAGCTGCAGATGGCGCAGCTGAACCGGCGGATGACCGGCGTCGACACGCACTTCCTGCCGACCGCCCCGGAAAACGCCTTCATCTCCTCCAGTTGGGTCAAGGAGATCGCCCGCCTCGGCGGCGACGTCAGCACATTCGTGACGCCGGCTGTTCACGCACGGTTACTGAACACTCTGTGAGTGTCCCCGGATTGGGCGCAACGCCGCGGAGTTGGTAGTGTTGATCACCGGTCTCGACGAGACCGAGTTCTTGCCTGCCTACGCCTGAAAGGGATGTCCTGAGCGTCTTGGACCCGCGGTCCCCACTCGTGATCGACACGCACGAGCTGAGCCGCCGAGCTGGGTCCCAACGCGAAGTCACCTTCTCGGGCCCGGCACCGGCGGATCTCGGAATCGACGTGATCGGCGTCCCCGAAGGCGATCCGATCCAGTTCGATCTACGGCTGGAAGCGGTGGTCGAAGGGGTGCTCGTCACCGGAACGGCCCATGGCCGTCTGGTCGGGGAGTGCGCGCGGTGCCTGGTCGATATCGAGGACGAGTTCCTCGCTGACGTCCAGGAGCTGTACGTCTACCCGGAGAGCGAAGCCGAGCCGGACGAGGCCAGCCGGATGGAGGGCGATCTGATCGACCTCGAGCCGGCGCTGAGGGACCAGGTGGTGCTCGCACTGCCGTTCCAGCCGTTGTGTACGGACGACTGTCCGGGTCTGTGCCCCGACTGCGGGGTACGCCTGGCGGACGAGCCCGGCCACAAACACGAGGACGGGTCCGACCCACGCTGGGCCGCCCTCGGCGGACTGCTCACGCAGGACGAGCAGGACAACTGAAAACAGCTCCACCGCAACACCGAAGTACCGAACCACCGAAATCGTCAGACTGAGCCGGCCGGGTCCACCAGCCCCCGGCCGAACCGAGGAGTCATAACCGTGGCCGTTCCGAAGCGGAAGATGTCGCGCAGCAACACCCGGAGCCGCCGGGCGCAGTGGAAGACGACTGCCCCGTCGCTGGTCACCTGCGTGAACCCCGCCTGCCGCTCGAAGCACCTGCAGCACACCGTTTGCCCGAACTGCGGCCAGTACGGCGCCAAGGGCGAGCGTCGCCAGGTCGTCGAGAGCTAAACGGCCACCTTCACAGTGAACTCTGCCAACGAAACGGGGCTCTACGCCGAGCTGAACCAGCGGCTCGGCGTATCGCTGGCTGACGAACTGCTGGAGCACGCCTTCACCCACCGCTCGTACGCGTACGAGAACGGCGGGCTGCCGACGAACGAGCGGCTGGAGTTCCTCGGGGACTCCGTGCTCGGCGTCATCGTCACGGAGTCGTTGTTCCGGAACCACCCGGACCTGTCCGAGGGCCGACTGGCCAAGCTACGGGCCGCGGTGGTCAACATGCGTGCGCTCGCGGGTGTCGCCCGCGAGCTCAAGCTGGGCAAGTACCTGCGGCTCGGCCGCGGCGAAGAAGCCACCGGCGGCCGGGACAAGTCGTCGATCCTTGCCGACTGCGTCGAGGCGCTGATCGGTGCCGTGTACCTGGACCGCGGCTTCGAGGTCGCGGGCGGGGTCGTGCACCGGCTGTTCGACGACCTGATGGAGTCGTCGGCCCGGCTCGGCGCCGGCCTGGACTGGAAGACGTCGCTGCAGGAGCTGGTGGCCCAGCTCGGCGTCGGCGTCCCGGAGTACGTGATCGCGGAGTCCGGACCGGACCACGCGAAGACGTTCGAGGCGCGGGTCCGGATCGGCTCCGACACCTACGGCCACGGCATTGGCCGCAGCAAGAAGGAAGCCGAGCAGCAGGCCGCCGAGACCGCCTGGAAGGCCCTGCGCGCCGCGCATCCCGACAGCACGGATCCCTCGCAGCAGCCCTGAGTGCCTGAGCTTCCCGAGGTAGAAGTCGTCCGGCGGGGCCTGGTGGATTTCCTCACCGGGCGGACCGTCGAGACCGTCGAGGTGCTGCACCCCCGCCCGGTACGGCGTCATGCCGCCGGGCCGGAGGACTTCGTGTCCCGGCTCAAGGGGCAGGTTTTCGCGGAGCCGGCGCGTCGCGGCAAGTACCTGTGGCTGCCGTTGACGTCCGGTGACGCGGTATTGACCCACCTCGGAATGAGCGGCCAGTTCCGGGTCCAGCCGGTCGGCGCGCCCGACGAACCGCATCTGAGGGTCCGGTTCCGGTTCGCCGACGACGGCGGAGAGGTCCGTTTTGTGGACCAGCGGATGTTCGGTGGTCTGTCGTACTCCGAGGGCGGTGCCGAACTGCCCGCCGAGATCGCCCACATCGCCCGCGACCCGTTCGATCCTCTGTTCGATCCGGAGCTGGCGACGGCGAAGATCCGCCGCCGCCGGACCGGGCTCAAACGAGCGCTGCTGGACCAGACCGCGATCAGCGGGATCGGCAACATCTACGCCGACGAAGCGTTGTGGCGGGCCAAGCTGCACTACGCCCGGGCGACAGAAACGCTGAAACCCTTACAAATAAAGGGAATCCTCGACCAGGCGCAGGCCGTGATGGCCGAGGCACTGACCGTTGGTGGCACCAGCTTCGACGCGCTGTACGTCAACGTGAACGGGGAATCCGGGTACTTCGAGCGCGGCCTGAACGTCTACGGGCAGGAGGGATCGCCGTGCCCGCGGGACGGCCGGCCGATCCGTCGCGAGCCGTTCATGAACCGTTCGTCGTACCGGTGCCCGAAATGTCAGCCGGTCCCGCGGCACGTCCGCTGGTGAGCGAGGTATCGTTAATAACCGTGGCCCAGGTTGACCCGTCGCCCTCGCCGGTGTCACCCTGAAAGACGGCACACATTTTCGGCGCTCCCTGATGACCCCGATACGGAGCGCGACCGGCCAGAACCCTTCCGGAGGACAGCACAATGGCCAAGGCTCTTCTAGGGCATCTTGGAGGCACTGACCCGCGCATGCTCGAGCAGGTTCGTCTGCTCAACCGGCGCGTCGCAGATCTGGAGGCGCACGTGATGCGGCTCCAGGCAGAGAACGACCACCTGGTGGCCCAGATCCACGAGGGTCGGCTGCTCACCGTCGACGAGGCACTGCGCACCCCCGCTTCCGTCTGACGCACCAGAGCAACAATCTCGACCGTCCGCACTAAGCTGCAACGCTCGCGGAACGGCGGTGGCCCCCGTCCGGGCCTCCGCCGCCGCAGTATGTGACAGCACTGTAGGTTCACTTGATGTTGTGCACCCACGATCGCCGGCCATCTCTCAACGGCCTGGCCTCCGCTGGATTACGCAAATCTGTTTGTAGACTGCGAAGCGGAACACCTTCCCCCGGGTAGCGGCAGCGTGACGTTCAGCTACGGCGGTTCCTTCGGTACCGTCTGTCCTTTCACGGGTTGGAGAGCTTCGCCTTGTACCTGAAGAGCATGACGCTCCGGGGCTTCAAGTCGTTCGCGTCCGCGACGACGATGAACTTCGAACCAGGCATCACCTGCATCGTCGGGCCGAACGGCTCCGGCAAGTCCAACGTCGTCGACGCGCTGGCCTGGGTGATGGGTGAGCAGGGCGCCAAGTCGCTGCGCGGCGGCAAGATGGAGGACGTCATCTTCGCCGGCACCTCCGGCCGCGCCCCGCTGGGCCGCGCCGAGGTGGTGCTCACCATCGACAACACCGACGGCGCGCTGCCGATCGAGTACGCCGAGGTGACGATCAGCCGGACGATGTTCCGCAACGGCGGGTCCGACTACCAGATCAACGGCCAGAACTGCCGCCTGCTCGACGTCCAGGAGCTGCTCAGCGACTCCGGTATCGGCCGCGAGATGCACGTCATCGTCGGTCAGGGCCAGCTGGACTCGATCCTGCGCGCCACGCCGGAAGGCCGCCGCGGGTTCGTCGAGGAGGCCGCCGGCGTCCTGAAGCACCGCAAGCGCAAGGAAAAGGCGATCCGGAAGCTGGAGGCCACCGAGGGCAACCTGCACCGGCTCGGGGACCTGATCCAGGAGATCCGCCGCCAGTTGAAACCCCTCGGGCGCCAGGCGGAGGTCGCGCGCCGGGCGGTGACGATCCAGGCGGAGGTCCGGGACGGCCGCGCGCGGCTGCTCGCCGACGACATCGTGCAGGCGCAGTCCGCGCTCGAGGCGGAGCTGCGGGACGAGGCCGCGCTCACGCAGCGGCGTACCGAGACCGAGGCCAAGCTGCGCGAGGCCCGCGAGCTCGAGGCCGAGCTGGAGGACGCGCTCCGCGAGGACGCGCCGGCCCTGCAGGCCGCCCAGGACACCTGGTACCAGCTGTCCGGCTTCGGCGAGAAGATCAAAGGTACGGCGCGGATCGCCGCGGACCGGATCCGGTCGCTGAACGACGAGGCCGAGGACGGCCCGCGCTCGGGCCGGGATCCCGAGGAACTCGAACTGGAAGCGGCCCGGGTCCGCGAGACCGAGGCGCAGATCGAGGCCGAGGTCGAGGCGCATTCCGAGCTGCTCGCCGAGTCCGTCGAGCGCCGCCAGCAGCTGGAAGCCCAGGAGGCCGAGGAGGAGCGCCGGATCTCGGCGCTGATCCGGGCCGCCGCGGACCGCCGCGAAGGGCTCGCCCGGCTGACCGGCCAGGTGAACGCGCTGAAGAGCCGCGCGGCCGCCGCCGAGTCCGAGATCGGCCGGCTCGCCAACAACCGGCACGAGGCCGAGCAGCGGGCCGCGAAGGCTCAGCACGACTTCACCGCGCTGGAGACCCAGGTCGCCGGGCTGGACGCCGGCGAGAAGGGGCTTGACGACCAGTACGAGGCTGCCCAGGCAGTGCTCGACGAGCTGGACGAGCGGCTGGCGAAGCTGCGGGCCGAGGAGCGTGACGCCGAGCGTGAGCGCACCGGTCTGGCCGCGCGGAAGGAAGCGCTCGAGCTCGGTCTGAACCGTAAGGACGGGGCCGGCGCGCTGCTGGCCGCCTCGGAGCAGGTCAACGGGCTGATGGGCTCGGTCGCCGCCCTGCTGAGCGTGCGGTCCGGGTACGAGACCGCGATCGCCGCGGCGCTCGGCGAGGCCGCGGACGCGGTCGCCGTCACCCACACCGACGCGGCGCTGCACGCCGTCGGTCACCTCAAGGAGCACGATCTCGGTCGCGCCGGGATGCTCCTCGGAGACGCCCCGGCCGACGACTACGCCATGTGGCCGGTGCTGCCGTACGGCGCGTCGTACGCCGTGGATGTCGTGGAATGCCCGGAGACCCTGCGGCCCGCCCTGCGGCGGCTGCTGCGCAAGGTCGCGGTCGTCGACGACGTGGACGCGGCGCGGTCCCTGCTACGGAACCTGCCCGACGTCACGTGTACGACGCGCGTCGGCGACGTACTCGGAGCGCATTTCGCGTACGGCGGGTCGGACGCGGCACCCAGCCTGATCGAGGTCCAGTCCGCGGTCGACGAGGCGGCGGAGAAGCTGACCGAGGCGACGGCGCGGAGCGAGCGGCTGCGGTTCGAGCTGCAGGGCCTCGAGGACGAGCGGAGCCGGCAGAAGGAGTCAGTCGAGATTACGCTGGCCCGGCTGCACGAGTCGGACGCGTCGATGGCGGCCGTGGCCGAGCAGCTCGGGCACTTCGGGTCGCTGGCGAAGGCGTCTCGCGGCGAGGCGGAGCGGATGGCCGAGGCGATCGCCGCCGCCGAGGAGGAACGCGACCGGAACCTGTCCGGTCTGGCCGAGCTCGAAGAGCGGCTGACGGACGCTGAGGCGTTCGACGAGGACGGCGACGAGCCTGACACGTCGCAGCGCGACCGGCTGGCCGAGGAGGCCAAGGCCGGTCGCGCGGCCGAGATGGAGGCGCGGCTGGCGCTGCGGACCACCGAGGAGCGGGCCCGGGCGCTGTCCGGTCGCGCGGACTCGCTGGAGCGCGCGGCCCGGCAGGAGCGCGAGGCACGGGCCCGGTCGATCGCGCGGGCGGCACGCCGGGCGCGGCAGGCCGAGGCGGCGAACGCCGTACACCTGGCTGCTGGTCACGTGCTGGCGCGGCTGGAGTCGTCGCTGCAGCTGGCGGCGTCCGAGCGGGCGGCGATCCAGGCGCAGCGGGCCGACCGGGAGCAGGCGCTCTCCCAGGCCCGCTCCGCGACGCGGAACCTCAGCTCCGAGCTGGAGCAGCTCACCAACACCGTGCACCGGGACGCGCTGGCCCGTGCCGAGCAGAAGATGCGCCTGGAGCAGCTGTACGAGAAGGCGCTCGGCGAGCTCGGTATCGAGGTGGACGCGCTGGTCACGGAGTACGGACCGGACCAGCTGGTGCCGCCGCTGCCCAAGGCCGGTGACGACGACACCCTCGAGCTCGAGGCCGAGCCGTTCAACCGGACCAAGGTCGAGAAGCGGCTCAAGCAGGCCGAGCGGGCGCTGAACCAGCTCGGCAAGATCAACCCGCTCGCGCTCGAGGAGTTCGAGGCGATGGAGGAGCGGCACCGGTTCCTCTCCGAACAGCTCGAGGACCTGAAGAAGTCCCGGCGCGACCTGATGGACATCGTCAAGGAGGTCGACGACCGCGTCGAGCAGGTCTTCACCGAGGCGTACCGGGACGT
Source organism: Kribbella soli (assembly GCF_004331345.1). Taxonomy (GTDB): domain Bacteria; phylum Actinomycetota; class Actinomycetes; order Propionibacteriales; family Kribbellaceae; genus Kribbella; species Kribbella soli. The sequence continues at coordinate 546,679 of NZ_SJJZ01000005.1, forward strand.
CGAGATCGCGTTCGAGCACGTCTTCAGCCGGCTGTTCCCGGGTGGTGAAGGCCGGCTGGTGCTGACCGACCCCGACGACATGCTTTCCACGGGTATCGACGTCGAGGCCCGTCCGCCGGGCAAGAAGGTCAAGCGACTGTCGCTGCTGTCCGGTGGTGAGCGGTCGCTGGTCGCGGTCGCGTTCCTGGTCGCGCTGTTCAAGGCCCGCCCGTCGCCGTTCTACATCCTCGACGAGGTCGAGGCCGCGCTGGACGACACCAACCTCGGCCGCCTCCTGGAGATCTACGAGGAGCTCCGCGAGAACAGCCAGCTCCTGGTCATCACCCACCAGAAGCGCACCATGGAGGTTGCCGACGCCCTGTACGGCGTCACCATGCGCGGCGACGGCGTCTCCGCGGTCATCTCGCAACGGATCCGCGAACCCGAACCGGTCTAGGGCCTGTCGAGCGGCCGATCAGGCAGTGATGGTCATCGAGGCGAGTTCGTCGTTGGTGGTCTCGAAGGTGAAGTGGGACGGGCCGTTGAAGCCGTCGCCACCTACCTGGGTGAGGATCGTCAGCGGGTTGCCGGCGGTGGTGACCTGGGTGTCGGTGAAGGTGACGCGTTTGCCGATCAGTTCGTTGTCGCTCCAGGAGCGGATCCGGTCGTGGCCGCGGAACTCGCGGCCCCAGTCGTTCACGTAGCCGTCCGCGGCGAACGCCGCCACGAACGCGTCGTTGTCCAGGGCGTCGATCGCGTCGAGCGCGCGCTGGACCGCTGCGGGAATCTCTTGGCTCATGCCGACGACGATATCGCCTGTCTTTGAACCGATCGGCGGTTCGGCACGTGTGGCGGGTGACGTTCGGACCTGACCGAGGAGCCTGGGATGAAGTCTTTGACGAAGCGTGTGATGAGTGGGTTGGCAGTCGGTGTGTTCGGCCTGGCAGGGCTGACGGCGTGCGGCAGTGACGACTCGCCCGCGGGCGCGGCGCCGAGCAGTTCGGCCGGCAGTTCGCCGAGCGCGGCCGCGGTGAAACTGGCCACCGCGACGGTCGGCGACTACGGCAAGGTCATTGTCGACGGCAACGGACGGACCGTGTACGTGTTCGACAAGGACACCTCCGGTACGTCGAACTGCTCGGGCGACTGCCTCGCCAAGTGGCCGGTGGTGCCGGCCGGTGACGGCACACCGCAGCTGGACGGCATCGACGCGTCCCTGGTCAGCACCGTCACCCGCGCGGACGGCAGCAAGCAGCTGGCCATCAAGGGGCTGCCGCTGTACCTGTTCGCCAGCGACAGCGACGCCGGCGAGGCCAAGGGTCAGGCTGTCGGCGGTGTCTGGTGGGTCGTCGGAGCGGACGGTCAGAAGATCACCACCAAGCCGGGTGGTTCCGGCAATGGCGACGGTTACTGATCTGGCTGGTGCTGTCGTGGTGTGGGCGCCCGCTGATCCCGGTATCGTGCGGTCGGTGGCTGACAACCCAGGGCCGCACGACGCCGAGACCCTGATCCGGGCGCTGTACGCCGAACACGGCCGCAGCCTGCTCGCTTACGCGACCCGTCTCACCGGAGACCGGGCCGCGGCCGAGGACGTCGTACAGGAGACGCTGCTGCGGGCCTGGAAGCACGCGGACGACCTGACCAGCGGCAGAGGGTCGGTGCGGGGCTGGCTGCTGACGGTGGCGCGCAACCTGGTCACCGACCGGGCGCGTGCTCGTGCGGTGCGGCCGGCCGAGGTGGCGGACGTGGTGGACAAGCCACCGGTCACAGGCGACCACTCCGAGTCCGTGGTGAACACCATGGTGGTGATGGACGCGCTGGACAAGGTGTCGCCCGAGCACCGCGAAGTACTCGTGCAGCTGTACTACCGCGGCCGGTCCGTCGCGGAGGCTGCCAAAGAGCTGGGTGTTCCACCCGGTACCGTGAAATCGCGTTCGTACTACGCCCTCCGAGCTCTGCGCGCGGTGATGGCAGGGAGTTCAAGGGAGGTGTCCTATGAGTGAGCACGACCGTACGCAACTGGGCGCCTACGCCCTCGGCGCTCTGGAGCCGGCCGAGGCAGCGGCTGTCGACGAGCACCTGGCCACCTGTGCGGAGTGCCGCGCGGAGCTGGCTGAGCTGACCGAGATGAAGGACTTCCTGGGAGAGGTGCCACCGGAGGCGTTCCTGGAGGGACCACCCGAGGGTGGCGACCTGTTGCTGCAGCGCACGCTGCGGGAGGTCCGCGAGCCCGAGGTACAGGCTCCGCCCAAGCGGCGGTCCCGCTGGTTGCTGATCGCGGCCGCGGTTGTCGTGGTGGCTGGTGCGCTCGGCGGAGGCGTCGTACTGGGCCGGGCTACTGCACCGGACGCCGATCAGCCTGTCGCCGGCTCCAAGCAGGTCACGACGTCCGACACGACCACGGGTGCCACCATGGCCGCCACGGTAGAGCCACGGGCGGGCTGGAGCTGGGTGAAGGTACAGGTGAGCGGTCTGAAGGCCGGAGACCAGTGCGAGATGGTCATCACCGACAAGTCTGGCGCGCGCTGGGTAGCGGGCAGTTGGCTGGTGTCGGAGAAGGCTGCGAAGAGCGGGAGTGCGTTCGGCGGCGGTGTGCTGGTTCCGCCCGACCAGGTGCGTTCGGTGGAGATCAGGACCGTGCAGGGAAAGCATGTGGTGACAGCCACGATCTAACCCCGTTGAGGGGCGCGAGAGGATGGAGCTGTGGCTACTACCTCCGAGGACCTGCGAGAGCGCCGGAAGAACGCGGCGGACAACTGTGAGCGCTGGCTGTCCCAGCGGCGGGTGCCGGCAGCGGACCGGCTGCGGCAGCTCGCAGATGTCGCAACGGACGACCTGGTCGATGTCTACGGCAACGGTGGTGAAGTAGCCGCGCTGGAGCAGGAGGTGGCCGAGCTGCTGGGAAAGCCGGCCGCGGTGTTCCTGCCGACCGGCATCCTGGCCCAGCAGGGCGTGCTGCGGGTGTACGCCGACCGCGCGGGCACCAGCCGGGTAGCGGTCCACGGGCTCGCGCACCTGCTGGTGCACGAGCTGAACGCGCTGGAAGAGGTGCACCACCTGCGTATCGAGCGGCTGACGTCAGAACCGCGTCAGCCGCGACCGGACGAGTTGGCCGCGATTCCGGGCAAGCTGGCCGCGGTGACGGTGGAGCTACCGCTGCGTGATGCGGGGTTCGTGCTGCCGACCTGGGACGAGCTGGTTGTGTTCTCCGAGTCCTGTGCGGAGCGCGGCGTACCGCTGCACCTGGATGGTGCGCGGCTGTGGGAGAGCACGCCGTACCTGGAGCACAGCCTGGCTGAGATCGCTGCGCTGGCGTCGACGGTGTACGTGTCGTTCTACAAGGTGCTGGGCGGTATCAGCGGTGCAGCGCTCGCCGGGCCCGAGGACGTGATCGCAGAGGTACGGCGGTGGCAGCGGCGACTCGGCGGCAACCTGTACTCGCTCTTCCCGTACGCCGTGTCCGCGCGCAACGGCCTTCGGAACGTACTGCCGCTGATGGACGACCTGCACCAGCGGGCCGTCGAGGTCGCCATGGCCTTGCAGAGCGAAGGATTCCGGGTCTTCCCGGAGCCCCCGCACACCAACTCGTTCCGGGTCTACGCGCCGCGCGCCGCGGAGTCGATCGAGCAGGCTGCGGTCGAACGGATGGAGCGGACGCACGAGTCGCTGTGCGGTCCGTGGCAGCCGGCCGACGTACCGGGCTGGTCGTGGGTCGAGCTGGTGATGACGCCGGCGTCGCTGGAGTGGCAGGTCGACGAGATCGCCAAGGCGTTCGGGGAACTTCTGGCGCACTGAGATCGTCAGGCACTGTGTTGGGTGTGGGGATCTGGGGAGAGAAGTGCTGACATTCGTCGTCACCATGGTGGTTCTGCTGGTTCTGTCGGGGCTGGTGCTCCTGGCTGTAGCACGGGGTGAGGGAAAACATTTCGGGTAGCCTCGCTGGATGAGGCGGCTGATCTTCCAGGAGTACGTGACGCTCGACGGGTACGCCGCGGGGCCGGACGGTGGGCTGGAGTTCTTCGACGCCATCAGCTCGCAGCCGGACAACGACAACCTCGAACTGCTCGAGAGTGTCGACACGATGCTGCTGGGCGCCGAGACGTACCGGTTGTTCGCCGCGTTCTGGCCGACCGAGGCGTCGGCCGACGAGCCGATCGCCGAGAAGCTCAACGCGTTGCGGCTGGTCGTGGTGTCGACGACGCTGGCCAGTGCGCCGTGGGGTCCGTACGAGCCTGGTCTGGTGGTCCGGGACCTGGATGCGGTGCGTGCGCTGAAGGCAGAGCAGACCGGCAAGGACATCATCCTGTGGGGCAGCATCACGCTGTTCCAGTCGTTGCTGCGGGCCGGGCTGGTCGACGAGGTGCAGCTGCGGATCTGCCCGATACTGCTGGGGGTGGGGAAGAGCGCCTTCCCGTCCGGTGGTGGTTCGCCAGTGGGCCTGGAGTTGATCGAGGCGCGTCCGTGGGGTGCGGGCGGCGTACTGGTGCGGTACCGGCCGGCTAGCTGACCGCGTCGACGATCGCCTTCACGATCGGTGCGGCGATGGTGATCGTCGGCAGGATCAGGAGTGCGGCCGCGGCGGCGTACGTGACAGCGGAGAGCCTGGACTCGTTGGGGGCCGGGCCGGCCAGGCGTTGCACTCTCAGGACCGTTGAGGACTTGGCCGCTGCCAGGGCAGCCTCTGGTGCAGGTGAACCGGCGAGCGCGACCAGCGCACGCGCCAGTGGGCGTGGACCGTTGCGGCGGCGAGCGTCGTCGTCGGCGAGCAGTTCGACCAGTGTGCGTGCCTGCTCCAGCGCAACGTCGCTACGTACCCAGCGTGGGAAGGCGTGGTGCAGCGCGGTGAACTCCTCCAGCACCAGGTCGTGCCGCGCTCGCAGGTGCGCCTGCTCGTGCGCGAGGACAGCCTTCAGCTCGCTGTCGTCCAGCCGGTCCAACGCGCCAACGGAGACGACGACCCGCGCGCCACGCAGCGCCGGCAGACAGTAGGCCAGCGGCGTCTCCTCCGCCAGTACTCGCAGTCCTGGGATCAGCCCGTCCGGTGTGGCCAGTACGTCGACCAGATCGCGGTGCCGCTTGCGCCGTGACCGCGTGCCGACCGCTACGCGTCCGATCGCCCACAGCAGCCGCACTACGACCAGCGCGACCATGGCGAGGATCGCCGCGGCCACCAGGTCCCGTGCCGACGACGGATCGAACCGTGGCTCACCAGGCCGCCCAGCAATCGAGTAGGACAACGCGATACCGGCACCCAGAGCAGCTAGTACGGCGGCCAGTGCGATCGCCTGCCACAGGATGACTGCGGCGCGGGGGACCCGGTAGGGCCAGTCGGAACGAGCCAGCAGTGCCGGTGCGGGGCCGGTGAGTACCAGCGCCAGAACGGCCAGCAGGACCGGGGTGGTCACCCCGTCTGCTCCTGGTCGTCCAGCTTGGAGAGAGCCTCGCGGAGCAGTGCCGCTTCCTCGTCGGACACCTGACCAACGAAGCGGACCAGGGCCTCGCGCCGGTCGCCCGCACGGTCGAGTGCGTCCCGCATCAGGTCGGCGGCCAGCTCCTCACGTGGCGCGGCGGCCCGGTAGCGCCAGGCTTTGCCGTCGCGCTCGCGCTCGGTCAGCTTCTTCTTCGCCAGCCGGTCCAGAACGGTCATCACGGTGGTGTAGGCGAGCTCACGGGTGCCGGCCAGCCGCTCGTGCACCTCACGCACGGTCAGCGCGGCCGGCGCTGCCCAGAGCTGCTCCATCACCAGGCGTTCCAGGTCGCCCAGGGGGCGTGGTCCCTTCTCCTCACTCGCCACGTGACCAGTATAACTACACGTCGTAGTAGATCCGCGCTAGCATCTACTACGACACGTCGTAGATGGGCTGGGGAGGCCTTCCCGATGGACACCCTGGATCTGGCGCGGTGGCAGTTCGCGATCACCACCGTGTACCACTTCTTCTTCGTGCCGGTGACGATCTCGCTGGTCGCGATCACCGCCGGCCTGCAGACCGCCTGGTACCGGACCGGGAAGGAGAAATACCTCCGGCTGACGAAGTTCTACGGGAAGCTCTTCCTGATCAACATCGCGATGGGTGTGGTCACCGGCTTGGTGCAGGAGTTCCAGTTCGGGATGAACTGGAGCGACTACTCGCGGTTCGTCGGCGACGTGTTCGGCGCCCCGCTGGCGCTCGAGGGGCTGCTCGCGTTCTTCCTCGAGTCGACGTTCATCGGTCTGTGGATCTTCGGCTGGGAGCGGTTGCCTAGGTTGGTGCATCTGGGCTGCATCTGGATGGTGGTGCTCGGCACGCAACTGTCGGCGTACTTCATCCTCGCGGCCAACTCGTGGATGCAGAACCCGGTCGGCTTCCGCTACAACGCTGATCGTGGTCGCGCGGAGCTGACGGACCTGTGGGCGGTGCTGACCAACAAGGTCGTGCTGGTCACCTTTCCGCACACGATCTTCGCCGCGTTCATGGTCGGCGGCGCGTTCGTGGCCGGTGTCGCGTTGTGGCACCTGGTACGGCGTCCCACGGTCGACAAGGACGTGTTCCGGTCGGCGCTGAAGATCGGCGCGTCCGTCGTACTGGTGGCCAGTGTCGGCGTCGCGATCAGCGGCGACCTGCAGGGCAAGGTGATGACCGAGGTGCAGCCGATGAAGATGGCGGCGGCCGAGGCGCTGTACGAGACCGAGAAGCCGGCGTCGTTCTCGGTGTTCACCGTCGGCACGCTGGACGGTTCGAAGGAGATCTTCTCGATCAAGCTGCCGTACCTGCTGTCCTTCCTCGCCACCGGGCACTTCGACGGTGAGGTGAAGGGGATCAACTCGCTGCAGGACGCGTACGAGCAGCTGTACGGGCCGGGGTCGTACAAACCGAACATCCCCCTGACCTACTGGACCTTCCGGTTGATGATCGGCGTCGGGATGGCGTCGGCCGCGATCGCGCTGTGGCTGTTGTGGACCACGCGCCGCGGCCGAGCTCCTACCCGCTGGCTGGTCTGGCTGGCGGCCCCGTTGCCGTTACTGCCGCTGGCGGCGAACACGTTCGGCTGGATCTTCACCGAGACCGGTCGGCAGCCGTGGCTGGTGTTCGGTCTGTTGCCGACGGCGTCGGGCGTCTCGCCCAGTACGACCAGCGGCGAGGTGATCACGTCCCTGGTCGGGTTCACCGCGCTGTACGGCGTACTCGCGGTGGTCGAGACCAAGCTGCTGCTGCGGACGATCCGGGGCGGCCTGGCCGGGACGGACGCGCCGCCGGACACGGCTCCGGACCAGCCCGACAAACCACTGTCGTTCGCGTACTGAGGGGCGTCTGATGGAACTGACGACTGTATGGTTCGTCGCGATCGCGACGCTGTGGACCGGGTACTTCGTGCTCGAGGGCTTCGACTTCGGGGTCGGGATGCTGTACCGCGTGCTGGGCCGGAACGAGCCCGAACGACGCGCCGCGATCAGCACGATCGGCCCGGTCTGGGACGGTAACGAGGTCTGGCTGATCATGGCCGGCGCGGCCACGTTCGCGGCGTTCCCGGAGTGGTACGCGACGTTGTTCAGCGGGTTCTACCTGCCGTTGTTCGCGATCCTGGTGGGACTGATCCTGCGCGGCGTCGCACTCGAGTACCGCGGCAAGCGGGACGAGCCGGTGTGGCGCGCGCGGATGGACGCGATGATTGTCATCGGCTCGGTGCTGCCGGCCTTGCTCTGGGGCGTTGCCTTCGGCAACATCGTGCGCGGTGTGCCGCTGGATGCCGACCACGAGTACGTCGGCAGCTTCGGGACCCTGCTCAACCCGTTCGCGCTGCTCGGCGGCCTGACCTTCGTCGCGGTGTTCGTCACCCACGGCGCGATCTTCCTTGCGTTGCGGACCACCGACGACCTGCGGGTTCGCGCCAACCGGCTTGCCACCCGCACCGGTGTCGTTGCCGCGGTGCTGACGATCGCCTTCCTCGCCTGGGCGCAGGCGTTGCGCGGCGACACCGTCTCGGTCGTTGTGACGATCGCCGCGGTCGTCGCGTTCGCCGGCGGCCTGGTCGCGAACCTCTTGCGCCGCGAGGGTTGGGCCTTCGTCGGTACGACGCTCGCGATCGGACTGGCCGTGGTGTCGTTGTTCGTCGCGCTGTTCCCCGACGTGATGCCGTCGACGCTGGATCCAGGGTCGACGCTCAGCGCAGTCGAGGCAGCGTCCTCGGCGTACACGTTGAAGGCGATGACGATCATCACGGCGATCTTCTTCCCCCTGGTGCTGGTCTATCAGGGGTGGACGTACTGGGTGTTCCGCAAGCGCGTCACCGTTGAGCCAGTGGCGGTGTCGTGAAGCCGCTCGACCCGCGGCTGCTGAAGCGCGCCCGTGGTGCCCGGGTCTTCCTGGCCGCGTCGGTACTGATCGGTGTCGCGAGTGGTGCGCTGATCATCGTGCAGGCCGTGCTGCTCGCACACGGCATCGCAGGCGTCGTACTGCGGGGCAGCGGGGTGACCGCCGTGGCCTGGGGGCTGGCTGCAGTCGTTGCAGGTCGGGCGTTGCTGGTGTGGGCGCAGGACGTGGTCGCACAACGCGCAGCCGCCGCAGTGAAGTCCACTCTGCGGCGGCAGGTGCTTGAGCACTCGCTGAAGCTCGGACCGGTCTGGCTGAGCGGTGAACGCAGCAGTGCGCTGACAACTCTGCTGACAAAGGGCCTGGACGATCTGGACCCGTACTTCGCCCGCTACTTGCCACAGCTCGTCCTAGCCTCCACCGTGCCGGCAGGCGTGATCGGCTGGATGGCAACCGGCGACCTGATCGCTGCCGGCACAGTGCTGATCACCTTGCCGCTGATCCCGATCTTCATGGCACTGATCGGCTGGGTGACGCAGGCGCGTAGCAGGCAGCGTCAGCACGCGCTGGCTGTGCTGGCGCATCACTTCGCGGATGTGGTCGGCGGACTGACCACACTGAAGCTGTTCGGCCGCGCGAAGTCGCAGGAGCCTGCGGTACGACGGGTTACCGACCAGCACCGCGCGGCGTCGATGGGGAGCTTGCGGCTGGCGTTCCTGTCGTCGTTCGCGTTGGAGCTGTTGGCGAGCCTGTCGGTCGCATTGGTTGCTGTCGGCGTCGGTCTTCGGCTCGTTGACGGGAAGCTCGGACTCGAGACTGCGTTGATGGTGCTGATCCTGGCGCCGGAGGCGTACCTGCCGTTGCGACAGGTCGGCATGCAGTTCCATGCGAGCGCGGACGGGGTTGCGGCGAGCGAAGAGGTGTTCCGCGTGCTGGAGACGCCACTGCCTGCACGTGGCGAGCGCACCGACGTACCCGATCTGCGGGTGAGCCCGCTGTACCTGTACGACGTGACGGTCAGCTACCCGGGGCGGGATGTGCCGGCGCTGGAGGGGTTCGATCTGGAGTTGCGGCCGGGTGAGGTGGTGGCGCTGACCGGGCCGAGTGGCGCTGGGAAGTCGACGGCGCTGGCTGTCCTGCTCGGGTTCGTTGAGCCCGAGCGCGGTGTCGTCGTCGCTGCAGGCAGTGCGGCGGATGAGTTCGATCCGGTTGCGTGGCGGCGGCAGTTCGCGTGGGTGCCGCAGCGTCCCGGGCTGCGGCTGGGGACCGTGGCCGACAATGTGCGGCTGGGCCGGCCGGATGCGTCAGACGACGAGGTCCGCTTGGCACTCCTGGCTGCTGGCGCTGCCGACCTGCTTTTGGACAAACCGGTGGGGGAGCAGGGCCAGCAACTCTCAGGCGGTCAGCAACGCCGGGTCGCACTCGCCCGTGCGCTCCTCACCGACGCCCCCGTGCTGCTGCTCGACGAACCAACCGCCGGTCTCGACGCCGACACGGAAGCGTCCGTCATCACCGGTCTGCGCTCCAGCGGCCGCACAGTCCTCATGGTCGCCCACCGCCCAGCCCTGATCGCCGCGGCCGACCGCACGGTCACCGTAGGCGCCCGAGAGTTGGTGAACGCATGAAGAGCCTGCAACTAGCTCGGCCGCAGCGCGGCGTGATGTGGAGGCTGTGGTTGGCGCTCGTGCTGGGCGTCGCGGCTGCCGGGTCAGCTGTTGCTCTGCTCGCTACGTCGGCCTGGCTGATCACAGCAGCCTCGGCACAACCACCTGTGCTGCTGCTGATGGTCCCAATCGTCGCAGTTCGTGCCTTCGGTGTCGGGCGAGGCGTCTTCCGGTACGTCGAACGACTCGTCGGACACGATGCGGCGTACCGGGTGCTGGGTGAGACCCGCGCTCGCATCACCGGGCGTCTGGAGAAGCTCGCACCACTCGGTTCGCAGCGGAAGGGTGATCTGCTCGCCCGGCTCGTGTTGGACGTGGATGCGGTCCTCGACCTCTGGCTGCGAGTCCTCCTGCCCGTTGCGGTCGCAACTGTCACAGCAGCCGCCACGGTGGGCCTCCTCGCGCTGCTGCTTCCAACAGCCGGTGCCGCTGTCGCGCTGGCGGTCCTGATCGCGTGCACCGTCGTACCGTGGCTGACTGCCCGGACCGCCGAGCGAGCTGAGCGCAACCTCGCCGGCGCCCGTGGCGACGTCGCAGCGACCACCACCGAGTCCCTGCTCACCGCGGCCGATGTGGTCGCCTTCAACGCGATCGACTCGGTGCTGGACGACTTCAGCCGCCGCGACGCTCACCTGGCCGCCGCCGAACGCCGGTCCGCCTGGAGCGCCGGCCTAGGCAGCGCCCTGCTCGCCCTGTGCGTCGGGGGCGCCAGCGTGGCCGCGCTGGTCCTCGGCAGTACGGCGAACATCACCGGTGCTGTCTTCGCCGTACTCGTCCTCACCCCGCTCGCTCTGGCCGACGTACTCGGTGGAATCCCGGCAGCCGCCCAGCTGGCCATCCGCGTACGGGCGTCCCTCGACAGGGTGCAGGAACTTGTAGACACTCCAGCGCCGGTCACCGAGCCGACCAAGCCGCTGCCCCTGCCAACCGGACGCGACCTGCAGGTGAACCTGCTGCGAGCCGGGTACGACGGCCCGGACGTACTGGATGGACTCAGCCTGGACATGCCGGCCGGGAGCCGTGTGGTGATCACCGGCCCGAGCGGCTCGGGCAAGAGCACGCTGGCCTCGGTCCTGCTCCGGTTCCTCGAGCCGCGTGGGGGAGAGGTACTGCTGGACGGTGTTGACCTGGCCAAGCTCGAAGGCGATCAGGTGCGGTCCGTCGTCGGGTTGCTGACCCAGGAGAGCCACGTGTTCGACACGAGCATCCGGGAGAACCTGCTGCTCGCGAAGCCGGGCGTCAGCGACCTGCAGCTGTGGAAGGCGCTCTACCGGGCGCGGCTCGGGCTGCTCGTCGAGAAGCTGCCGGAGGGCCTCGACACCATGGTCGGGGAGCACGGTGCGCGGCTCTCGGGTGGTGAGCGCCAGCGGCTCGCGTTCGCACGGCTGCTGCTGGCCGATCGCGACGTACTGGTCCTCGACGAGCCGACCGAGCACCTGGACGAGGAGACGGGGCGGGCGCTGCTCGCCGACCTGTTCGCGGCGGCGGGCGACCGGACCGTGGTTCTGCTCACTCATCGCCCCGAGTTGATGCCCACTCACGTACCGCGACAACTGGTTTGCCTGACGTGACAAATGCGGGCGGCGGGCCGGGCGTCTGTCAAGATGGGGAACCGTGACCTCACAGCTCGTTTCTCTGCTCACCGACCAGGCTCTCATCACGATCGTCGTGGTCATCGCGGTCGTTCTGGTCGTCGGAACCACCGGCCTGGTCGTCGCGCGGCGCCGCCGCGCCGAGCTGCCGCCGGACGCTGCGAAGCCCGCCGTGGAGTCCGCCGAGGCCGCCGAGCCGAAGGTCGGTGACGACGCGGAGGAACCGCGGGACACCCCGACCCGGACGCTCGAGGACACCGAGCTGCCGGAGCCCGCGGCCGCCGTGGAGACGCTCGAGAAGCCTGAGTCCGCGCAGGGCCGGCTCGTTCGGCTCCGCGCCCGCCTGGCGCGTTCGCAGGGCTCCCTCGGCAAGGGGCTGCTTGCGCTGCTCTCCCGTGACAAGCTCGACGAGGAGGCGTGGGAGGACATCGAGACCACGCTGATCACCGCGGACGTCGGTGTGGCGCCCACGCAGGAGCTGGTCGAGAAGCTTCGCACCCGGATGCGGGTCGAGGGCGTCGGCGCCGCAGAGGCCCGGGAGATCCTCCGCGAGGAGTTGGTGGCGCTGGTCGACCCGTCGCTGGACCGCTCGCTGAAGGTGAGCCGCAAGGACGGGCAGCCTGCGGTCATCCTGATGGTCGGAGTGAACGGCACCGGCAAGACCACGACCGTGGGCCGGCTGGCCCGGGTGCTGATCGCCGAGGACAAGCACGTCGTCCTCGGTGCCGCCGACACCTTCCGTGCGGCCGCCGCCGATCAGCTGCAGACCTGGGGTGAGCGGGTCGGCGCCCGCACCGTCCGCGGACCCGAGGGCGGCGACCCCGCGAGCATCGCGTTCGACGCGGTCAAGCAGGGCATCGAGGAGGAGGCCGACGTCGTCCTGGTCGACACCGCGGGCCGCCTGCACACCAAGACCGGCCTGATGGACGAGCTCGGCAAGGTGAAGCGCGTCATCGAGAAGTCCGCCGAGGTGGACGAGGTGCTGCTGGTCATCGACGCCACCACCGGTCAGAACGGCCTCACCCAGGCCCGCGTGTTCGCCGAGGTCATCAACGTCACCGGCCTGGTGCTCACCAAGCTGGACGGTACGGCGAAGGGCGGCATCGTGATCGCGGTGCAGCGCGAACTCGGCGTACCGGTCAAGCTCGTCGGCCTCGGTGAGGGTCCGGACGACCTGGCCCCGTTCGAGCCCGAACAATTCGTCGACGCTCTGCTGGATTGATGTAGAGAACCGGTCACCGGCTCCGTCTCAGGGTAAAGACTCAACAAGGAGGAGACTCTGATGACCAAGTTCATGCTGCTGATGAACATGGATGGCGGCAACAGCGACACCCCGATGCTGGAGTGGGACGAGGCCGACATGAAGGCCCACATGAACCACCTCGGCGAGGGCATCGAGCGACTGCGGAAGAGCGGCGAGCTGGTCGAGGTCCAGGGGCTGACCTGGCCGTCGCACGCCAAGGTGGTGCGGGCGGCCAGCGTGACCGCGCCGGTGCTGACAGACGGTCCGTACGCCGAGTCGAAGGAGGTCCTGGCCGGCTACACGATGATCGACGTGGAGTCGGAGGAGCGGGCCTACGAGATCGCGGCGTGGCAGTCCGCCGCCCCTGGACCCGGCGGCGTACCGCTCGAGCAACCGATCGAGGTCCGCCGGGTGATGGAGTCGGATGCCGATCTCCACGACTTCTGAACCGGACGGCGAGCTCGAGGACCTGCTGCGGGAGTTGACGCCGCGGGTCCTCGGCGCCGTCGTGCGCTGGTCCGGTGACTTCGCCGCGGCCGAGGACGCGGTCCAGGAGGCGCTGCTCGCAGCAGCGACCACCTGGCCGCGGGACGGCCGGCCGGACAATCCGAAGAGCTGGCTGATCCAGACGGCGTCACGGCGGCTGATCGACGAGGTCCGCCAGCAGCAGGCCCGTCGGCGCCGCGAGGAGCGGGCGGCGCTGCGGGAGGTGCCGGCCGGCGAGGTCGAGGAGCACGACGACACGCTCCGGCTGCTGTTCCTGTGCTGCCACCCGACCCTCACGCCGGCCTCGGCGATCGCCCTGACCCTGCGGGCGGTCGGCGGCCTCACCACGGCCGAGATCGCCACGGCGTACCTCGTTCCTGAGGCGACGATGGCGCAGCGCATCAGCAGGGCGAAGTCGAAGCTCAAGGGCTCCAGCTTCGAGCTGGACGCCGACCCGGACCGGCTGCGCAACGTGCTGCACGTGCTGTACCTGATGTTCAACGAGGGCTACACCAGCACCAGTGGCCCGGAGCTGCACCGCAGCGACCTCTCCAGCGAGGCGATTCGTCTGACTCGCGCCGTCCGGACTCAGCTGCCGGACGACGGACAGGTGACCGGACTGCTCGCTCTGATGCTGCTGACCGACGCCCGTCGCACAGCGCGGACCGGTAAGGGTGGGGAGATCATCCCGCTGGCTGATCAGGACAGGGCGTTGTGGGACCACGACGCCGTCACAGAGGGCGTGGCGCTCGCGGTCGAGGCGTTCAACACACCCCCGCTGGGCGAGTACCAGATCCAGGCAGCAATCGCTGCACTGCACGACGAGGTGGACCGCGCCGAGGACACCGACTGGCCGCAGATCCTTGGGCTGTACGGCCTCCTCGAAGACCTGTCCGGCAACCCGATGGTGAAGCTCAACCGGGCGATCGCGGCCGCCATGGTGGACGGACCGGACGCCGGCCTGAAGCTCCTCGCACCGCTGGACGACGAGCTGGCCGGCCACTACCGCCTCGACGCCACCCGCGGACACCTCTACGAGATGCGCGGCGACCACGAGACCGCCGCCGAGCACTTCCGGGCGGCGGCCCGCGGTACGACGAGCTTGCCGGAACGCGACTACCTGATGACCAAGGCCGCGTCGCTGAGTTAGGTCCTGTCTGGTGATCCAGCGAGGACCTAGCTGTACTGCGCGAACGCCGCGGCGAGGTCGTCGTCTGTTGCCAGGAGCAACCGGAGCAGGACGCGCGCCTTGTACGGGTCGAGGAACCCGCCGTCGATCAGGCCGCGCTGCAACAGGTCGGCTTCCGAGCCGGGGGAGTGGTACGTGTTGCGGACGACCGAGCCTGCGCCGGTCCGTGACGTCAGGACGACCGGCATCCGCGTCGCCAGCTCGCCGAGAACCGGTGCCAGTGCAGCCGGCACGTGCCCGACGCCGTACCCGGCGACGACGAGCCCCTGGTGGGTGTCGGCCAGGCCCTGCAGCAGTAGACCGTCGTCGTCCAGCGTGACGGTGTAGAGCGCGACGTGGATGTTGTCGAGCTCGGCGGGCTCAGCACTGCCCTGTACGCCGTCCAGCCGCAGCGGGCGCGTGAGTACGCGTACCTGGTCCTCGACGACGTGGCCGATCGGACCGGTGTTCGGTGACACGAACGTCGCCGTACTCGTGCTGTGGGTCTTCCGCACCCACCGCGCCGCGTGGATCTCTTCCTTGAAGACGACCAGTGCGCCCAGGTCACGTGCCGCGGGGGAGCAGGCGACCCGCAGCGCGGCCAGCAGGTTCGCAGGGCCGTCGGGACCGGCCAGCGTCGGGTTGCGCATCGCTCCGGTGAACACGAGCGGCTGCGGGTGCGGCCAGACCAGGTCGGCGAGGAAGGCGCTTTCTTCCAGGGTGTCGGTTCCCTGGGTGACGACGACTCCCACGGCTCCGGCGGCGACGGCCTTGGAGGCGGCGTCGACGACCTCGAGCAGCTTGGCGGCCGTCAGGTTCGCGCTCGGAACCTTCTCGATGTCCTGGATCTCTACCGGATGGCCCAACTCGGGCAGCCCGGGCATCGCGGCGGTGAGGTCGTCACCGGTAAGGCGATGGGTACCGGCCATCGAGATGGTCCCGCCCAGCGTGAACAACGCGACGCTCACTAGGTCTCTCCTCAGGTAGTGCGAGTCATGTAGTGCGAGCTCTGACGTGCATCCGCTCCCCCTGCGGGCCGTAAAGACATAGCACCTCGGTCGGTCCAGGTCCCGGGTTGGAGAACCAGTGCGGCACCCGGCAGTCGAACTCGACCGCCTCACCCTCCTTGACGATGAAGTCCTGGTCACCGAGCTTGAGCCGGATGCGGCCCGACAGTACGTAGAACCAGTCGTAGCCCTCGTGGGTCTTCTGCACCACGTCATTGCCCGGATAGCCCGCCGGCAGGATCTGCTTGAACGCCTGCAGGCCGCCCGGCCGCCGGCTCAGCGGGATGTGCACGGTGCCGTGGCGCTTGATCGGCTTCTGGTAGATCCGCGGGTCTCCGGTCGGCGGTGCGTCCACCAGCTCGTCCAGCTGCACCTGGTGCGCCCGGGCCAGCGGCAGCAGCAGCTCCAGCGTCGGCTGGCGCTGCCCGGACTCCAGCCGAGACAGCGTGCTGACCGAGATGCCGGTCGTATCGGACAGCTGGGCGAGCGTCGTGCCACGTTCGCTCCGGAGCGCCCGCAGCCGCGGCCCGACCGACTCGAGAACGTCCTCGTCGTTTGCCATACCGGCAACAATACTTGTCGAAAATGAAAATCACGACGCATCCTCGGTGCAGACGCTGAAACAGAGGAGTGCAGAGATGACGAAGTACGACGTGATCGTGGTCGGCGGCGGCGCTGCCGGGCTGAGCGGGGCGCTGGCCCTGGTCCGGTTCCGCCGGTCGGTCCTGGTGATCGACGACGGTACGCCGCGCAACGCGCCCGCCGACGGCGTGCACAACTTCCTGACGCGTGACGGCGTACCTCCCCAGGAGATCTACGCGATCGGCCGTCAGGAGGTGCAGGGGTACGGCGGTGAGTTCGTCGACGGCACGGTGACGACGGCTCGGCGCGACGACGATGGGTTCACGGTCGAGTTGGCCGACGGAACGACGTACGGGAGCAGGCGACTGCTGGTGACGACAGGGCTGACTGACGTGCTGCCCGACGTACCTGGGCTGGCGGAGCGGTGGGGGAAGGACGTGGTGCACTGCCCGTACTGCCACGGGTGGGAGGTGCAGGACCAGGCCATCGGAGTGCTGGCGACCAGCTCCATGGCAATGCACCAGGTGCAGCTGTTCCGGGAGTTGAGCGATGACGTGACGCTGTTCCTGCACACTGCGCCGGAGCCGACCGAGGAGCAGTGGGAGGAACTGGCTGCGCGCGGAATCGCCGTAGTACAAGGGAAGGTCGAGCAGGTCGAGGTTACGGACGACCGGATCACCGGTGTACGGCTGGAGGGCGGCAAGGTCGTTCCGCGGCAGGTGCTGGCGATTCAGACCACCATGCGCGCACGCGCGGGCTTCCTGGCCGACCTGGGTCTCGAGACCACTCTGGTGGAGTCGAACGGAGTAGAGGTCGGTACTGCGGTCCAGGTCGACGCCATGGGTGCCACACAGGTCCCTGGGGTTTTCGCAGCCGGCAACGTCAGCAACCCGATGGCGCAGGTCATGCCTTCCGCAGCGGCCGGATTGGCGGCCGCAGGAGGCATCAACTTCGACCTGATCACCGAAGAGACGCGTCTGGCTGTAGCAGCGCGCAGTAGTTGAGGAGTTGAATAGAGGCCGGGAGGGTGGATGCACGACACGGTCGACCCGGACTTCGCCTCGTTCGTCGATGCGCGGCAGGGCAGATGGCTCCGTACGGCGTACCTCGTGTACGGCGACCTGAACCGAGCCGAGGAGCTACTGCTGCGCGCCTTCACGCAGCTGTCCGTGCGCTGGACCAGGGTGGACGACCCGGACGCCTTCGTCCAGCGCATGCTCTACCAGCCGGCCATGCGGCCCTGGAACCGGGCGAAGCCGTTTCCGGACGAGGAAGACCCGGTGAAGCGCGCACTCGCCGAGCTGACGCCCGCACAGCGCACGGTGTTCGTGCTGCTGCACCTGGAGGAGCTGACCGAGTTCGAGGTGTCCGAGCTGCTCGGTCTGTCGCACACCGCCGTACACGCCCACGGCATGAGCGCGTTCGGCAGCTTCCGTGCGTCGCTTGGCGCGGGGGACTGGCGTGATGCCCGATGAGACGGGAGGACGTGCAGCCCCTGCTGCTTCAGGCGGCCGACGAGCTACCGGAGCCTGAGCTGGCCGACGCAGCATGGGCAGCCGGGGTGCGAGTCAGTCGGCGTCGGCGCCGTACCGTCGTGATCAGCGTGATCGCCTTCATCGTGCTGGCGATCGTCGCGTCGATTTTGATCCAGGTGGGTACGTCGGGCAATGCCGACGACATCACCCCACCGCGGACTCCGCCCGGGTACGTCGAAGCGTCCGGACAGATCAGCGGGATCGACTTCTGGGTTGCGCCGCCGCCGGGAAGCGAGCGTTTCCTCGACCGGCTCGAGACACCGCTCGGCGATCGCCTGGAGTTGCCGGACAAGGTGCGTCCCCTGGCGAAACACACCCTGAACAGCGTCGCGGCCGTCGTTCTGGTGAAGCAGGGGGACCGCTATGCACCGCTGCTGCTCGGTGCGGACGGGTCCTGGGCAAAGGCCGACGTCGGCCTCGTCGCGGTCGGCGGCGAGTCGCCACTCAGCCCGGGAGCGATCTCTCCGTACGGCCGGGTCGTCGCGTTCCCCCAGCCGGGTGAACTGATCACGGTGAATGCGTCGACGGCCGAGATCTCGCACTTTCCCCTGTCCGCCGGTGAGTTCCGCAGCGTGTCCTGGGTGCAGGACGAGCAGCGCGTGCTGGTCAGCGGGCCGGGGGTCGCCTACCAGGTGGTCGTCGGCGAAGGCGGTGACGGTGAGCGGGCAGTGCTCCCGGTCTCTGCGCCGGACGACCCGGACGAGGCCACGTCGCCGTACCGGATGCAGACCGGGGCCGTCATGCGGTACCAGTTCAACGGCCAGTGGATAGACGACAGTCCTCTCACCTTGCCGGTCCGGTCCTGGCAGGGCCAGACGATGTCGTCGAACTCCGCCGCGGCACGCATGTTCATCGCGGAGAAGCTCCCGGAGGTCCCGACCAGGGTGTCGCAGCCTCAGGTGCTGGCCGCGATCTCCACGCTGCGGACGCTGCCCAGCCGGCTGCTGGTGCTCGGGGAACCACAGGACAGTCCCCCGACCTACGAGGGGGCGGGGGATCGTCCGTTCGTGCGTGAGGCCGGCTGCTGCGTCGTACTCGGCTGGTACGACGACAGCAACGTGCTGTTCCGGGTCCACGGCTGGGTCTTGGCCTGGAACCTCGACAGCGGACGGGTCCGACGCGTCACCGAGATGCGCGTGGACCAGGTGGCTCTGGGCCCTGGACTACGGCTCTGAGACAGGCAACTCGAGTACTGCGCGCAGAGTGATGTCGGCCAGGCGATCGGCATCTTCGGGCGGCGGCATCGGCTGTCCGGTCAGGGCTCGGATCACGAACACCCCGGCCATCCACTCGACCATCAGCACCGGGTCCGCGGTGCTCTTGATCGGTTCGCCACGCGCCCGGGCGCGCTCAAGTGCTTGCCGGGTCATCTCGATCCGGCGTTCCAGTACACCTCGATAGATCGCGGCGGACCGCTCGTCGCGGTTCGCCTCCGAGACGGCCAGGCGAATCATCGCCCGCCCGTACTCGCTGTTCGCGAACGCCAGCGCGACGCGGTAGACCTGGCGCAGGTCACCCGCGATCGAACCGGTGTCCGCGTCCGGGATCTCCAGGTCGAACAAATCGGCCATGGCGTCGTTGGCGAGCAGCTCCTTGCTGGCCCACCGCCGGTAGATCGTCGCCTTGCCGACCCCAGCGGCCTCGGCGACATCGTCCACCGTCATTCCTTCGAATCCCCGCTCCAGCAGCAGCTGCACGGCGTACCTGCGGATCCTCGGCTCCGCTTCCGGGTCCCGTGGCCTGCCGCGGCGCGGGCTCACCCCGTGGTTCGGCTCCATTTCGTCGTTCCCCAGCTCAGACGGGTGCAGTGGCGCGGCTGCGGCCCGTGTGGTCCAGGCCAGAGTGCCACAAGTTGGCCTTCGGTGAGCCATGTCACCTCGATGTCACCTGGGAGGCCGCTTTGTCACATGCCTGAAACAAACCGACCGATCGGCTGAAACGGCGCGCCGACACCGTGTGCGGAGTGGCCGAGCGGCGGGCTCCCCGGCGTTGTGGAGACCTCCCGACTGAGGACGCCGGCCACCCCCAGTTCGATGGAAGGGATGACGTTGATGGAGATCAACGCCGGCGATACCGCCTGGGTTCTGGCAAGTGCCGCCCTGGTGATGCTGATGACCCCGGGCCTGGCTTTCTTCTACGGCGGTATGGTGCGCGTGAAGAGCGTGCTGAACATGATGATGATGAGTTTCGTCACCATCGCCGTCGTCACCATCCTCTGGGTGGTGGTCGGCTACTCGCTGACATTCGCCGGTGACACCGGGCACGTGATCGGAGACTTCTCCGAAGTCGGGCTGAAGGGCCTGCTCGCACCCGAGGCGGTGAGCGGGACGACGCCCACGCTCGCATTCGTCGCCTTCCAGCTGATGTTCGCGATCATCACCCCCGCGCTGATCTCGGGCGCGATCGCCGACCGAGCCACGTTCCGCGGCTGGATCGTGTTCGTGGTCGGCTGGACGCTGCTCGTGTACTTCCCGGTCGCGCACTCCGTCTGGTTCCTCGACGACGGCAACGGCGGCTGGATCGGCGACAAGCTGAAGGCGATCGACTTCGCCGGCGGTACGGCGGTGCACGTGAACGCCGGTGCTGCCGCGCTCGCGCTGGCGATCGTGCTCGGCAAGCGGATCGGCTGGAAGAAGGACCCGATGCGGCCGCACAGCCTGCCGCTGGTGCTGCTCGGCGCCGGCCTGCTGTGGTTCGGCTGGTTCGGCTTCAACGCCGGCTCCGCACTGAGCGCCGGCACCACTGCCGCCGTCACCTTCGTGAACACCCAGGTCGCTACCGCTGCCGCGGTGATCGGCTGGCTGATCATCGAGCGACTGACGCACGGTAAGGCCACCACGCTGGGTCTGGCGTCCGGTGCGGTCGCCGGTCTGGTCGCGATCACCCCGTCCTGTGGTGCTGTCACCCCGG
This sequence comes from Kribbella soli, assembly GCF_004331345.1. GTDB lineage: Bacteria > Actinomycetota > Actinomycetes > Propionibacteriales > Kribbellaceae > Kribbella > Kribbella soli. Next base: position 567,133 of record NZ_SJJZ01000005.1, read on the forward strand.
TCGGCGCGATCATCCTCGGCCTGTTCGCCGGTGCCATCTGCGCCTTCGCGGTGTCGCTGAAGTACAAGCTCGGCTTCGACGACTCGCTCGACGTGGTCGGCGTCCACCTGGTCGGCGGTCTGTTCGGCTCGCTGGCGATCGGTCTGCTCGGCTCGGCGGCGGCGCCGTCCGCGGTCGACGGCCTCTTCTACGGTGGCGGAGCCTCCCAGCTCGGTAAGCAGGCGGTGGCCAACCTGGTGGTCGGGGTCTACTCGTTCACCATCGCGTTCATCCTCGGCAAGGTCATCGACAAGACCATCGGCTTCCGGCTCACGGAGGACGACGAGGTCACCGGTGTCGACCAGACCGAGCACGCCGAGACGGCGTACGACTACCTCAGCGCCGGCGGCCTGCGCGGCGCGCTGGGGACCCGCCCGGCACCGGCTCCCGCCGAGACCGAGAATGGAACCACTGAGGCCTCGGAGAAGGAAGGTGTCAAGGCATGAAGCTGATCACCGCGGTGGTCAAGCCGCACAAGCTGGAGGACGTCCGGGCCGCGCTGGAGACGTTCGGCGTCACCGGCATGACGGTCACCGAGGCGAGCGGCTACGGCCGGCAGAAGGGCCACACCGAGGTCTATCGTGGCGCTGAGTACGAGGTGGACCTGGTGCCGAAGGTGCGGCTCGAGGTGGTCGTCGAGGACGGTGACAGCGCCGACGTGGTCGATGTCATCGTGAAGGCCGCACAGACCGGCAAGATCGGCGATGGCAAGGTCTGGGTCACCCCGGTGGAGACGATCGTCCGGGTCCGCACCGGCGAGCTGGACGGAGACGCACTGTAGTGCTGGATCGAGCAGAGCAGCGGCGCGGTCGTGCCGAAGAGGCCGACGCGCTGCTGCAGCTGCTGCTCGCAAAGGCTTGTGACGCCCTCGGTGTACCTACCGAGGGCGTCGCCCTGGTTGCGGTGGGCGGCTACGGGCGTGAGGAGCTGTCGCCGTACAGCGACCTCGACGTGATGCTCGTGCACGCCGAGGGGTACCCGCGGATCGATGAGCTGGCTGCTCAGATCTGGTACCCGCTGTGGGACTCGAGGACCAAGCTGGACCACAGCGTCCGCACACTGGCCGAGGCGCAGCAGGCCGCAGCAGCGGACGACCGCGTGGCCCTCGGGCTGCTGGACGCACGGCATGTCGCGGGAGACTCGCACCTGACCCTGCAACTGCGGTCGGTGCTGATGGCGGACTGGCGGCGTACGGCGCGGTCCCGAATGCCCGGACTGGCGCAGGCGTGCCGCGACCGGGCGTCCACGGTCGGAGAGCTCGCACACCTCGCGGAGCCCGACCTGAAGGAGGCGTACGGCGGCCTGCGCGATGCCGTCGTACTGCGCGCATTGGTGGCGTCGTGGTTGGTTGACGTACCGCATCCTGTGCTGGAGCGCGCGCGGCGGGACCTGCTCGAGGTCCGCGACGCACTGCACGAGGTGGCTGGTCGCGCGACCGACCGGCTTGTTGCCGACCTGGCCGGTGAAGTGGCGGCTGGGCTCGGGATGTCGGGGCGGGACGAGTTGCTGCGGCACGTGTACGCGACGGGCCGGACGCTGGCGCACGTGTGTGACGTGTCCTGGCGGCGTGTCGAGAGCCTGATGACCAAGCCGCCGCGGTCCCGGCGTCGTCAGCGGAGCGGTGGGCCGTTGCTGCTCGCACTGGACGAGGGTGTGGGCCAGCACGAGGGCGAGGTCGTTCTGATGCCGGACGCACGTCCGGAGCGGGACCCTGTGCTCGGACTGCGTGCTGCTGCAGTTGCCGCGGACCGTGAGCTCGTGCTGTCACCTGCTGTCTGTGCGCGGCTGGCAGCGTCGGCTGCGGACCTGCCCGAGCCGTGGCCGGGGGAGGCGCGGCGGTTGCTGTGCGCCCTGCTCGGTGCGGGCAGCGGACTGCTTGAGGTGTGGGAGGCGCTGGATCAGGCCGGGTACATCTCCCGGATCCTGCCCGAGTGGGACGCCGTACGGTTCCGGCCGCCGCAGTCGGCGATCCACCGGTTCACCGTCGACCGGCACTTGCTCGAGACCTGTGTCGAAGCGTCCGCGATGGTGCGCGACGTACGGCGACCTGACCTGTTGCTGGTTGCTGCTCTGCTGCATGACCTGGGGAAGGCGCTCGACGGCGACCACAGCGTCACCGGTGCGGGGATCGCGGCCCGGGTGGCGCGTCGCATCGGCTTCAGCGAGGCCGACGCAGACACCATCACCCTGCTGGTCCGTCAGCACCTCATGCTTGCGCAGGTCGCCACCCGGCGAGACCTGGAAGACCCGATGACCGTGGACATGGTCGTCGGCATCGTGCGCAGCACCGAAACGCTGGACCTGCTGGAGGCCCTGACGTACGCCGACGCGCGTGCAGCCGGCCCGGCTGCGTCGTCGCCGTGGCGGATGCGGCTGGTTGGAGAGCTCTGCCGCCGCGTGCGTGGTGAGCTCGCCGGCGGTGGCGAGGGCATGTGGACCGAGGCGCCGCCCGTTGCGGTGCCGGTGCTGCACCAGGTGGTTGGTGTGGGGCGGCTCGGCGTCACAGTGTCCGACCATCACGGCGACCTGCGAGTGAACGTCGCCGTACCCGATCAAGTAGGGACGCTGTCGACCGTTGCCGCCGTACTCGCGGTGGAGCGGCTGGCGGTGCGGTCCGCGGTCATCACGTCCGTTGACGGGCTGGGCATCTCGCAGTGGACCGTCGCTGGCTCACCTCCCGATCCGGTGCGTCTACGCGACCGGCTCGCGGTGGCGTTGCGTGACTCGACTGACGTCGTACGGCGGTTGGCCGCAAGGGACTCGTCGCGCGCTCGTGTCGCGAGTCGCGTCGACCTGTTGCCGGACGCATCGGAAACAGCCACGGTGCTGCAGGTGCGCGCCCACGACCGTCCGGGCCTGCTGTACGACGTCACAGCGGCGATCGCCTCCACTGGTGCGGACATCCGCTCCGCACACGTCAGCACGCTCGGTGCGGAGTGTGTGGACGTCTTCTACCTCACCGACAGCCATGGCGCGCCACTCGAATCCGAGGACGCGCGGACGACCGCAAAGTCAGTCTTGGATCGACTGAGCTTCTAATCTCGGCTATGTGGATGTTGTAGAGGCTCTGCAGCGACAAGCGACCGCCTGCGAGGACCTGGGGTCCCCGATGTACGCCGAGCTGCTCCGGCTGCTCGTGGACGACTACGAGGTCGGTGGGGTCTCGGTCGAGGTACTGGCCGGGTATGAGGGCCGTTCGTTCGGTGAGGCGATCGGACTGCGGTTGCTGGCTGCTGTGCACGGCATGGTTCTGTCCGGTACGGCGCCTGAGCTGGCGGCGTTCTACCCGAGTGTCGGCGGGACGTGGGATCCAGTGCTCGGCTGGGAGGCGTTCGAGCAGGTACTGCAGTCGCGGCTGGGAGAGGTGCGGTCACTACTGACGCAGCCGCCGCAAACGAACGAGGTAGGGCGGTCGGCTTCCCTGTACGGCGGACTGCTGCACCTGGTCGAGGCGGTGCCGCTGCCGGTGCGGCTGTTCGAGATCGGTGCCAGCGGCGGCCTGAACCTACGCGCCGATCGGTACCGGTACGTGACGGACGGGGCGTCGTACGGGCCTGCTGACAGTCCGGTGGTGTTTGAGTCGGCGTGGTCCGGACAGGTGCCGTCGGTGGAGCTCCGGATCGCTGAGCGGGTGGGGTGCGACATCGCCCCGGTGAACCCGCTGACAGCGGACGGTGCGCTCACGCTGACGTCATACGTGTGGCCGGACATGGCTGATCGCCTGGAGCGGCTCCGTGGTGCGCTGAAGGTCGCGCGGGAGGTGCCGGCCGACGTACGACGGGAGGACGCTGTCTCGTTCCTGCGCGGGCTGGAGCTGTCGTCGGGGCACGTGACTGTGGTGTGGCACTCGATCATGTGGCAGTACCTGCGCCGCCCGGACCGGGCCGCGATCGAGGCGCGCCTGGACGAGCTCGGCGCATCGGCCACCGCGTCCGCGCCACTGGCCCGTCTGCGGCTCGAGCCGCACCAGGTGATCGCCCACGGTCCCGGCGCGACCGGCTGGGAGTACCGCGTCGACCTGCAGACCTGGCCGGGCGGAGAGCGCCGGGACCTGGGTCGTGCCGAACCTCACGGACAGGGCCTGGTGTGGGGACCGGGGGAGACCTTGAAATGAGCGACCGCACCGGCAACGTCTATGTCCCGGTCTCGTTCAGCTGAGAGCGGCGACCAGTGTGTCGGTGAGTTCGGTGGCGTAAGTGCCGTCGGGGTCGAGGTCGGGGTCGAAGATGCCGATGTCGACCCCGACGCATTTCGGGGACGCGAGCAGTGGGCGGAGGAGTGTCCGCAGCTGGTCGTGGTCGATCCCGCCCGGGTCCGGGCTGTCGACGGCCGGCATGATCGCCGCGTCGAGGATGTCCACGTCCAGATGCACCCAGAACCCGGCCAGTACGTCCAGGTGCTTCAACGTTCCTTGGGCAGCCGCGTTCGGGTCGTCCGCGATCTTCGACGCCGGCCAGACCGGGATCCTGGCCTTCTCGACATCGCCGACGTACTCGTCGTCCGCCCGGATCCCGAGCAGCACCGCGTCGGTGTCGCGCGTGTACGGCCCCCGTCCCTCGAGATCGGTCAGGTCCGCCTGGCCCCGGCCGGTGACCAACGCCAGCGCCTCACCGCCCGCGGCCCCGACGTACGGCGAGTTGTCGACGGTCCGGAAATCCGAGTGGCCGTCGAGGTACACCACGCCGTAGCGCCCGAGCCGCTTCAACGCCAACGCCGGCCCGAGCAGGTTGCTGCACTCACCACCCAGCAACACCACGAACTTCCCCTCCTCGACGAACCCGGCCACCCGATCCGCCAGTTGCAGCGTGTACGACGCCATGCCTGCCGCGTTGAACACGCCGTCCCCGGGCTTCCAGTCGTGCATGTCGTACCGCGGCGGCGTCACGCATCCACCGTCCTCCGCCCCGATCCGCCCCACGAACCCCCGGTCCCGCACCGCCCCCGCCAACTTGTAACACCCCGGCACCACACCCGCACTGGGCGCCCGCAACCCCAAATTAGAAGGACCGTCCACGACAACCCGCACCCGAGTCTCCTAACCGGTAAGCCTTACAAGATTGGTTAGATCCTCGATCCTCCATCCCCACCTGTCAACCAGCTCACCTGCGCGGCGCTTCACCAGTACCGCGCGACCGCACCGTCGCAGTCCCACGGTCTACAGCCGCCCGCGAACCGTCCCCCAACGAGGGCCGATGCCCGGGCGCTCCGGCAGCCGGCGCAACACCACTCAAGAACCGCGCCGCCGGCACCTCCGACGGCTTGCTGTCTCGCACGGGCGCCTTGCTCTCTCGTACGGGCGTCGGCTCCACAACCTGCTGCCGTACGCCGTCCGCCGCGGGTTCCTGTGCCGTGTGCTGGAACCTCTGCCGGATCTCGTCAACCTTCGAGTTGAGCGCCTGCCCGATCTCCTCCGCCACCTGCCGCCCAGCCTCAGGCGACCGCCGCGCCAACTCCTCCCACCGCGGATGCAGCATCGCCCCGATCAACTCCCCGCGAACCGCCCGCCGATCCGCACCCTCCGCAGGCACCACATCCTCGAGCCGATTCCGCACCACCCCCTCAGCCAACCGATCGAAGTGCAGAGCCGCCGGCCCTTGGCTCAGACGGTTGATCAGATCGCGCCTGTCGACACGTGGACCGGCGGCCTGCGCGATCAGGTTGGTCGTCGCCGCGCGCGAACCGGTGTGCTGCTGCTCGTCGAAGACCAGCCCCTCGTAGCCCGCCAGCTCGCTGAAAGTGGTGAAGTCGTTGGCGGCGCGGACTGCCGCAAACCCGTCGGCGATGCCCAGGGAATGATTGGTCCGAACTGCGTTCGCCTCGTGAGGTGCGTCCAGGTCCATCCCGGCCTGTGTAGCGCGGTGCAGGACCGTCGCCAGCGCGTGGGCCTGCCGCCGGTGATCCGGCGTCTGGGACAGGCCCTCACGCAGGATCGGCTCGTGGACTCCGATCGCACCGGTCCGTTGATCGAAGCCACCGAGCCCGCTCGTCGCATACAGCTCACCGTTCCAGCGGTCGATCCCCGTCGGGCGGAGACGCCGCGCGACGTCGTACAACCGGGCGAACTCCCGGTACGTCGCCGAGTCCTGGGGGACTCGTTGGGCGGACTCAGCCATCGGTCGACGGGAACGGCTCGTCGGTCAGCGGGAACGGTGGGTCGCGGAGGAAGCCCTCGAGCGACTCGAGGTCTTGGGTCATGGCCCGGATGTCGTCCTGCTCGTCCCGGGGTGCGCGCTCGGCGATCTCCCAGATCTGCCGGCGTGCGTCCGCCAGCATCGTGATCTGCTCCTCGGTGGTACCGGTGGGCGGGTACGCGACGGCGTGGATGCGGTCAGCCTCGTGGTACAGCTCGCTCCACTCACGGGGCGGCGCCGGAGGTTCACCGAGGCGTGCGATGACGCGAGCGGTCCAGTTGCGGTCCTCCTCCGAGGCGTCGGCGGGTACGAGCGCCCGCAACTTCTCCTGCTCCGCCGCGACGTCCGTCGGGTGTACGTCGTCGCGCACCCGATCGCGGGCACGCCCGAACGCGTCGTTGAAAGCGGGGATGTCGAGGGGCATCTCTCGGCTCCTTGGGGGACGGTGGGGATGGGAGCACGGTAGCGAGAAAGAGGACTGTGCCGGTGGAGTTATCCACAGGTTGGGGGGCCGGTAGACTCGGGGAGTTCATCGCTTCGAGGAAACGGACTGTTTCTCGTGTTCGACACGCTTTCCGATCGGCTCTCCACCGCGTTCAAGACTCTGCGGGGCAAGGGCAAGCTGACCGACGCCGACATCGACGCGACCGCCCGGGAGATCCGGGTCGCGTTGCTGGAGGCCGATGTCGCGCTGCCCGTCGTGCGGGAGTTCATCGCGGCGGTCAAGGAACGTGCCGCCGGGGCAGACGTGCGCGGCGGGCTGAACCCGGCGCAGCAGGTCATCAAGATCGTCAACGAGGAACTGGTCAACATCCTCGGCGGTGAGACCCGCGAGCTGCGGATGTCGAAGCGGCCGCCGACGGTGATCATGCTCGCCGGTCTGCAGGGTGCCGGTAAGACCACCCTGGCCGGCAAGCTCGCCAAGTGGCTGAAGGAGACCCAGCACCAGACCCCGATGCTGGTCGCCGCCGACCTCCAGCGCCCGAACGCGGTCACCCAGCTGCAGGTGGTCGGTGAGCGCGCCGGCGTACCGGTGTTCGCGCCCGAGCCGGGTAACGGCGTCGGCGACCCGGTCGAGGTCGCCCGGAAGGCGATGGACGAGGCGCGCACCAAGCAGCACAGCGTGGTCATCGTCGACACCGCCGGCCGGTTGGGTGTCGACGAAGTGCTGATGAAGCAGGCCGCCGACATCCGCGACGCGGTCAGCCCGGACGAGATCCTGTTCGTCGTCGACGCGATGATCGGCCAGGACGCGGTCACCACCGCGCAGGCCTTCCTGGACGGCGTCGGGTTCGACGGTGTCGTGCTGTCGAAGCTGGACGGTGACGCCCGTGGTGGTGCCGCGCTGTCGATCGCGCAGGTCACCGGCCGCCAGGTGATGTTCGCCAGCAACGGCGAGAAGCTCGAGGACTTCGACGTCTTCCACCCCGACCGGATGGCGTCGCGCATCCTCGGCATGGGCGACGTGATGAGCCTGATCGAGCAGGCCGAGCGCTCCTTCGACGCGGAGGAGGCCGCCAAGACCGCGGCCAAGCTGCAGAAGAAGGGTGGCAAGGACTTCACCCTGGACGACTTCCTCGCCCAGATGCAGTCGGTCCGGAAGATGGGCCCGCTGACCAAGATCTTCGGCATGCTGCCGGGCGCGAACCAGTTCAAGGACCAGCTGGAGAACTTCGACGAGCGCGAGATCGACCGGATCGAGGCGGTCATCCACTCGATGACGCCGGCCGAGCGGAACGACCCGAACATCATCAACGGCTCCCGCCGGGCCCGGATCGCGAAGGGTTCCGGGACCGAGGTGGCGACCGTCAGCGGCCTGGTCGAGCGGTTCTTCGAGGCCCGCAAAATGATGTCCGCGATGGCGTCCGGCAAGGGGATGCCGGGAATGCCCGGGATGCCGGGGATGCCGGGCATGGGGGCCGGCGGCCGGAAGGCCAAGCAGCAGCAGAAGAAGGGCAAGAAACGCGGCTCCGGCAACCCCGCCAAGCGGGCGAACCAGGGCAACCAGCAGCCGCAGGCCCCACAGCCGGGTCAGCTGCCGGCCGCGTTCGGCGGGCAGGACGGCGGCGACTTCGAGCTGCCGGACGACCTGAAGAAGATGCTCGGCGGCAACTGAACCTTTCCCGAAAGGGCAGACCCGTGTCGGCCGAACGGATGGCGAAATTGTCATCCGTTCACCCGGCGCGCCCGGTGCTGCCTGCGGCCTACCGTGGTCAGGCGTGGGGGAGTGAATATCCGGGGGCGAATACCTGAACTTGCCTGTTCGGTACTCGGTCACGGCGCACCGGCTCCGGTTGTAGCCGACCTTCCGGGGGCTAAGATCATCCCTACGCCCGAGTGACACACCAATTGCGGAATGCGTCGAGGACGGTTCGGATGAGGCAGCAGTTCAAGAACCTGGACACTTGGCGGGGAAAACTGACCGCTACCTGGGTCTGCCTGGCTCCGCCCACCGCCATGGTCGCCGTGTTCGTGGTCGGCGGAGTCACCTCGAACACGTTCATCGTCGACGCGCATGCGCTGGCCGCCCCGCGGCAGGACGCGGTGTTCGACGACCTGGCTGACGACGTACCGAACCAGCCGGGTGTCGACGGCAGCCTGCCGACGCAGGAGAAGTCCACGGTCCAGGTCCCGATCACCGGTACGACGGACGGCACCGTGAAGCCGATCCCCGGCGTGTTCGGGGACACTTCGGGGATCCCGGGCACCGTGCTGGCGGCGTACCAGAAGGCTGCGCGCGACCTCGCGATGTCGATGCCGGGCTGTCACATCACGTGGCCGCTGCTGGCCGGGATCGGCAAGGTCGAGTCCGGGCACGCGAGCGGCGGCAAGGTCGACGCGAACGGCAACACCCGCGGCAAGATCCTCGGCCCGGTCCTCGACGGCGGCCCCGGGATGGCGGCGATCGCCGACACCGACCAGGGCGTGTACGACGGGAACACGACGTGGGACCGTGCCGTCGGGCCGATGCAGTTCGTGCCGGGCACCTGGAACGCGTTCGGTGCCGACGGGAACGGTGACGGGCTCAAGGACCCGCACAACGTGTTCGACGCGTCGCGGGCGGCCGGCGACTACCTCTGCTCCGGCGGCGCGAACCTGGCGGATCCGCAGGGTCTGGTCCAGGCGGTGCTGCGCTACAACCACTCGATGGACTACGTGTCAACCGTGCTGCGGTGGATGCAGACCTACAGCAAGGACACCGTGACGATCCCGGACAAGCCGGGAATCATCGACACACCGGACGACGACGGCAACAACGACGAGCGGGATTCGACCCGTACGACGACGTCGCCGTCGACCACCGCGCCGACAACGGCGCCCACGACGGTCCCGACCACCGTGCCCACCACGGCGCCGGCGACCACGCGGCCGACGACCGTCCCGACGTCACCTCGCCCGAGCGCGACCGGTTCGACGACGGCGACCCCGTCCGTGACCAACAGCCCCGGCACGACGAACCCGACGACGAAGCCGACCAGGCCGCCGCTGAGCCCGCCGCCGTCGACACCGACCACGACACCGACGACGACCACGCCGACGACCACGCCGACGCCGACGCCGACTCCGACCGACCCGACCTGCACGCCGACGGCGACCCCGACCGGGACGCCGACGACCACGCCGACGGTGACGCCCACGCCGACCCCGAGCCCGTGCAGCTCCACCGCCCCGGAATCGAACCCGAGCGAGCCGGCCTCCAGCCCGAGCGACGCCCCGGCCGCCGGCTGAACCCCGCCTGCCGGCTAAGGCCCGACTGGGATCGGCCCGAGCGATTGGTGTCCGGTCGTTGACGTTCGGTAGTGTGAGGTAGCGGCGATCGTTACCTCGGTGCCGGTTTTCCGAGGGGTTTCTGGGCGGCGTAACTTTGCGTCGTCTTGATGTAACTTTCTGGCGCGTGGTTCGTTGAAGGGGCTATGCGCCTAACCCGTAGTGGTAACCGTCGGGTCAAAATCATCATCGCTTCATTGTGTACGGCCCCGCTCCTGGTCGGGGCCATCGTGACCGTCGCCTCGGGCGGAGCCGGTGCCTCCGGACCGCTCACGGCAGGCAACCCGGTCGCCCCATCGCCTGGGGCCGGGCTGAACAGCGGTGAGTTCGACGAGCTGACGATGATCGTGCCGCAGCGTCCCGGAGTGGACGGCCGGCTCGGGTCCGACAAACCTGCCCGTGACGACGTCCCCGTGCAGGGGGCCACCGACGGCCGGTCGGTCGTCCGTCCCGGGCGTCCGGGTGCCGTGAACGGCATCCCGCGCGGGGTGTTCCCCGCGTATCGCCGCGCCACCGCGAATCTCGCGGTCGTGCGGCCGAACTGTGGGCTGACCTGGCCGCTGCTGGCCGGTGTCGGCAAGGTCGAGTCCGACCACGCGAGCGGCGGTCGCGTCGACGTGGCCGGCACCACCCGCGGCCGGATCCTCGGCCCGGTGCTGAACGGCCGGCACGGCAACGGCCGGATCACCGACTCCGACAAGGGTAAGTACGACGCGGATTCGACCTGGGACCGCGCGGTCGGCCCGATGCAGATCATCCCGCAGGTCTGGGACGAGTACGGGGCCGACGGCAACGGCGACGGCTACCGCAACCCGAACAACGTGTACGACGCGGTCACCACGGTCGCCGTGGTGCTCTGCGCCGAGGGTGACGACCTCCGCAGCCCGCGCGACCTGGTCGCCGCCCTGCTCCGCTACCAGCACTCCAAGGACTTCGTCGCCACCGTGCTGAAGTGGATGCGCGTCTACAGCAAGAACGCGGTCCTGGTGCCGAACGCGAAGGGCAACATCGCGAGCGCCAAGACGAACGGCAACGCCGACCGCCGGGTCGACCCACGGGACGTCCCGGACGTGCCGGACGACACCAAGACGCCGACGCCGACCCCGACCGCGGTGCCGACGACCACGCTGCCGACCGCGGTCCCGCCGTCCACGCCGTGGGCGACGCCGACGCTGCCGAAGCCGGTCGACACGCCGACCAGGACGCCCACCAGGACGCCGACGACGACGCCGACCAAGACCCCCACCAAGACGCCGACGAAGACGCCGACCAAGACGCCGACGCCGACCCCGACTCCGACCCCCACGCCGACTCCGACCCCGACGCCCACACCGACCCCGACGGACACCCCGTCCGGATCACCGTGCGCCGGCAACGAGACCACCACCCCGACCTGCACGCCGGGCGGCGGCTCGCACGGATAAAGGTTCGCCGGATACGGTCGCTCCATGAGTGATTCCGGCGTACTCAGGCTGGTCGGCACGGTTCTGCCGGCCGGTGAGCAGCAGGAGCTTCACCTCAGCGGTGGGCTGGTCGTCGACCGGCCCACCGCTGCTGATGTGACGACCGTGCACACCGGGGGCTGGATCGTGCCCGGTCTGGTCGACGCGCACTGCCACATCGGCCTCGACCAGCACGGCGGTGTCGGCGAGGAGATCCAGGAGCAGCAGGCGATCGCCGACCGCGAGGCCGGTGCGCTGCTGGTCCGCGACGCCGGTTCGCCGGTCGACACCCGCTGGATCGACGACCGCGCGGACCTGCCGAAGATCATCCGCGCCGGCCGGCACATCGCCCGCTCGAAGCGGTACATCCGGAACTACGGCTGGGAGATCGAGCCCGACGAACTGGTCGCCTACGTCGAGCAGGAAGCTCGCCGTGGTGATGGCTGGGTGAAGCTCGTCGGCGACTGGATCGACCGCGACGCCGGCGACCTGACCCCGTGCTGGCCGGCCGAGGCGCTGAACGCCGCGATCGCCCGCGCCCATGAGCTCGGCGCCCGCGTGACCGCGCACGTCTTCGGTGAGCACGCACTCCCGGATCTGCTGGCCGCGGGCATCGACTGCCTCGAGCACGGCACCGGCATCGAGCCCGGCCTGCTCAGCGAGATGGCCGAGCGTCAGGTGGCCGTCGTACCCACCCTGATCCAGCTCGAGAACTTCCCGCAGTACGCCGAGCAGGCCGAGGCCAAGTTCCCGGTCTACTCGGCCCACATGCGCGACCTGTACGAGCGCCGCCTGCACCGGCTGCGGGACGCCTTCGAGGCCGGCGTGCCCGTGTATGCCGGGACCGACGCGGGCGGTGTCCTCGGACATGGTCTGGTCGCGCAGGAGGTCCAGGCCCTCACCGAGATCGGTATGTCGGGGGAGCAGGCGCTCGCCGCCGGATCGTGGGCGGCCCGCGCCTGGCTCGGCGCGCCCAGCGAGCTGCGCCCCGGCGATCCGGCCGACCTGGTCGTGTACGACGAGGACCCGCGCGCGAACCCCGCCGTACTGACGCACCCGCGGCTGATCGCACTGCGTGGAAACGTGGTCTTCTCCCGGTGACGGGAAGAAATTCACTCAAACACTGGATGTAACGGAAGATCTTCCCTTAGCGTGGCTTCCGGGACCGCCGACGCCCCTCGGCGGACCAGATACGGGAAGGAACCGCCCCATGTCCCGAGTACCCAAACTGGCCGCAGTCCTGGCCGTCGGCGCACTCGCGCTCACCGCGCTTCCGAGCAACGCCGCCGAGCCGGCACAACCCACTGGTGAACCCGACCTCGCGGCCGCGTTCAAGACCGCGTCCGCGAAGTACGACGTACCGCGGGAAGTGCTGGTCGGTGTCGGCTTCGCCGAGACGCATCTCGACGGCCACAACGGCACGCCGAGCCAGGCGAACGGCTACGGCGTGATGCACCTGGCCGGCAACAACGTGAACAAGACGATGTCCGAGGCAAGCAAACTGACCGGACTGCCGGTCGCCGAGCTGTCCAAGGACGACACGTCGAACATCCTCGGCGCCGCCGCTGTTCTGGACTCCTACGCCGACCAGGCCGGCCTGACGGATCGATCCGATCTCGGCAAGTGGTACGGCGTGATTGCGAAGTACTCGCACTCCGCCGACGCGCCGACCGCGCGGCTGTACACCGACGAGGTCTACCGCGTGATCGCCCGCGGCGTCCGTACCGCAGGCGTCTCGACCGACCCGAAGAAGGTCACGCCGGCGCTCGGCGCCTACGCGAAGGTCGCCCCGATCGGGTCCAAGGCGTCGGTCCAGGCCGTCGACTACCCGGGCGCGATCTGGAACCCGGCCAGCACCAGCAACTACCGCGTCGGCCGGACCGCGGCGATCACCACGATCGTGATCCACGTGACCCAGGGCTCGTACGCCGGCACCATCAGCTGGTTCAAGAACCCGTCCGCACAGGTCAGCGCGCACTACGTGGTCCGCTCCAGCGACGGCGAGGTCACCCAGATGGTGGCCGAGAAGGACACCGCCTGGCACGTCCGGACCGAGAACCCGTACACGATCGGCATCGAGCACGAAGGGTTCGTCGACGAGCCGTCCTGGTTCACCGACGCGATGTACCGCTCGTCGGCGGCGCTGACCCGCAACATCGCCGACCGGCGGGGCATCCCGAAGGACAGGGCCCACATCAAGGGCCACAGCGAGATGCCGAACAACGACCACACCGACCCGGGACCGAACTGGAACTGGGACTACTACATGCAGCTGGTGAACGGCGGCGACCCGAACCCGCCGGAGTACAACTTCACCACCTGGGGTGCCGGTGTGAACGTCCGCTCGGCGCCGAAGCTGTCCGCGTCGGTCGTGACCACGCTGCCCGGCCCGACCCGCGTGTTCGTCGAGTGCCAGGTCCAGGGCGACACGGTGACCGCCGGCGGCTACACCAACAACTGGTGGGCCAAGCTGCGTGACCAGAACGGCTACATGACCAACATCTACATCGACGACCCGAACGCGAAGCTGCCCGGCGTACCGGACTGCTAGAAGGCGAAAGGTAGAGCCTGCTGTACCGACTGCGGCGCCGCGGGTGCCGCAGGATGGGTACATGCTCTCGAAGATCATTTCCCGGGGTGGCCCGGCCGCTGGGTATCTGGTGATCCGGTACCTGAAGTCGGTCACGTTGCTGGCCGCGATACCGATCAGCCTGCTTCTCGGCTGGGTCATCCCCGGTGCCACCGCAGGTCTGGTGCGGCTCGCGAACAGCGAGCGGTACCGCGCAGCGAAGTACCTCGGCCTGCCGCAGGCCGAGGAGCTGCCGCCGGCACTGCCGCGCCAGCCCGGAGACGTGGTGACGCTGTTCCGGGACAAGTCGTTCAAGCGGAGCCTGCGCTGCCTGCTGATGCCGGTGGTGATGATCCCGGAGCTGCTCGTCGCAGTGATCGCTGTGGTCGGTGCGCCCTCCGCAGTGCTCGGCATGCTGCTGTGGAAGCTTGACCCGGGCAACTTCAGCCTGATGGGTCTTGGCGTCGACAGCTGGCTGGAGGCACTCACCCTCGGTCCGCTGCAGATCGGCGCCAGCCTGTGGTTTCTGGGACGAGTGGCGCCCGCTCTGGCCCGTGGCCACGCCCGGACGGTGTTGAGGGCACTCGCACCGAGCGAGGAGCAGCTGGAGACAGCGAAGCTGGAGCAGCGTGTGGAGGAGCTCACCAAGAGCAGGGCCGGTGCTGTCGACTCACACGGCGCAGAGCTGCGCCGTATCGAGCGAGACCTGCACGACGGCACGCAGGCGCAGCTGGTGTCGTTGGCGATGCGGATCGGGATTGCCAAGCAGACGATGGCTGACGACCCCGAGAAGGCGGCCAAACTGCTGGACGACGCCCGTGACGGCGCAGAGCAGGCCATGACCGAGCTGCGCGGCGTACTGCGGACCATGTACCCACCGATCCTTGCGGACCGCGGTCTGGCCGGGGCGGTCTCCGCACTGGCCGCCCGCTGCCCACTACCGGTGGAGCTCCGCATCGGTGAGCTGGGCGAGGTCCCAGCAGCAGTAGAGGCCGCTGCGTACTTCGTGGTCGCGGAGTCCCTGACCAACATCACCAAGCACAGTGCCGCTGGACATGTCGACATACAGCTCGAGCGGCGCGGTTCTGAGCTCTACCTGGCTGTGACGGACGACGGCATCGGTGGAGCGCGAGTCAGCGAGCAGTCCGATCTGCTGGGCCGGGGGAGTGGCCTGCATGGCATGCTCCATCGCGTGCAGGCGATCGACGGTCACATGGAGCTGAACAGTCCGATCGGCGGGCCGACCACCGTCGAGGTGATCCTTCCGTGCAGGTGATCATCCTCGAGGACAACCCGATCCTCGCCGAGGGCCTGAGCCTGCTGCTCGACAACTCCGGCTTCCAGGTCGCCGCCGTCGCCACCGACGCGGACGAGTTCGCCAAGGCGATCGACGAGCACCAGGTGGACATCGCGATCGTCGACGTACGGCTGCCACCGACCTTCACCGACGAGGGCCTGCGCGCCGCGATCGAGGCCCGCCGCGTCCGGCCGGGGCTGCCGGTGCTGGTGTTCTCGCAGTACGTCGAGGAGGTGTACGCCGCCGAACTCCTGGCAGCCGGCAGCGAAGGCGTCGGCTACCTCCTGAAGGACCGGGTGTCCCGCGTCGACGAGTTCTTGGAAGCGGTACGCCGGGTTGCGGGCGGAGGGACTGTGCTGGACCCGGAGGTGGTCAGCCAGCTCATGGTGAAGCGGAGCAGCCCGCTGGACCGGCTCACGCCGCGCGAACGCGAAGTACTCGCACTGATGGCCGAAGGCCTCGGCAACACGGCGATTGGGGAGAAGCTGGTCATCTCCGACGGTGCCGTGCACAAGCATGTCGGCAACGTGTTCCTGAAGCTCGACCTGCCGCCGACCGACTCCGGCCACCGCCGCGTCCTGGCCGTTCTCGCCTACCTCGGTCTGTGAGCTCTTGACGCGCCTGACAACGTAGGCCACTCTCATCCAGAGAGCGCTCTCACGCACCGAACCGCCCCTAGGTGAGGAGAGTTCCGATGAAGGTCCTACTGGTCGCCGTACTCACGGCGGCTGTCCTGACTGTGCCCGCGCAAGCGTTGGCAGCACCAGAGCCGCTGGCTGTGCCCGGCCAATCTGCCGCCATGCAACGTGACTTCGGGCTGACCGAGCAGCAGATGCAGCAGCGCCTGGCCGCCGAGACCTCGGCAGCCAAGCTGTTGCCCGCGGCCCAGAAAGCGGCCGGCGTCGCGTTCGGCGGAGCCTGGTACGACGCGGCCACCCAGAAGCTGGTCGTCGGTGTGGTCGGCTCTGCGCGCGCAGCCGCAGTACGTGCCACAGGTGCGCAAGTGGCCGCCGTACCGGTGCCGGCAAAGGCGTTGGACCAGCAGAAGGCAGTAGTCGACAAGCTGGCCGGCAAAGCGGTGCCGGCTGCGGTCAGCGGCTGGGCTGCTGACCCGCGGACCGGCAGCGTGGTGATCAACGTCCAAGCAGGCAAGCGTTCCCAGGCCGTCGACGCGTTCGTCGCCAAGGTCGCCAAGGCCGGCGCGGTCACGGTCAAGGAGGTCGCTGCGCAAGCGCCACGCACCTTCGCGGCCGGCACCGTCGGCGGTGACCCGTACTACGTCAGCAACATCCGCTGCTCGATCGGCTTCTCGGTGTACGGCGGGTACGTGACAGCCGGCCACTGCGGCCGGAGCGGCATCGTGCGCGGCTGGGACGGCACGGACCAGGGCTCGTTCCAGGGCTGGTCGTTCCCCGGCAACGACTACGCCTGGGTCGCCACGGGTTATGGCTGGTGGACCGTACCGGTCGTGCTGGGCTGGGGACAGGTGAGCGACCAGCTGGTCCGCGGGTCGTGGGAGGCGCCGATCGGTTCGTCGGTCTGCCGCAGCGGTTCGACGACGCACTGGCACTGCGGGGCGATCCTGGCCAAGAACGAGACGGTGAACTACGGCAACGGTCAACTGTTCTACGGAGCGACCAAGACCAGCGTCTGTGCCGAGGGTGGCGATTCTGGCGGGTCGTTCATCACCGGTGACCAGGCGCAGGGCGTCACGTCCGGCGGCTGGGGCAACTGCAGCAGCGGCGGCGAGACGTGGTTCCAGCCGGTCAACGAGATCCTGCAGGCGTACGGGCTGACGTTGCACACCGCTTGACGGCTTGTGGGATCCCCTTGCGCGCAAGGGGATCCCACAGGTTCAGCAGATCGGTACGCCGGGTAGCTGGGCGTTCGGATCGTCGATGTAGATGTTGCTGATGAAGCCGTTCTGGTCACGTAGCTTCGACCACCAGTTGTTGGTGTAGCCCTCGGCGTTCACGGTGTCGCCCTGCTTCTGGCAGAGCACCCACACCGAGGTCGGTCCGGCCAGCGTGGTCACGACCGGCGAGCTCAGGTGCGCGTCGGAGCGGACGTTCACGCCGGAGCCCCAGGTCATGTAGTTCTTGCCCGGGCCGGAGCAGCCGTTGTCGCTGGTGAGGAAGTAGGAGCCGTACGAGCCCGGGTAGGCCAGTCCGGACCCGTTGATCACGATGTTCTGACCGACGCCGTTGAGCAGCTGCTCGTAGTGGATGTGCGGACCGGTGGAGTTGCCGGTACTGCCGGTGACACCGATCTGCTGGCCCTGCGAGACCTGCTGGCCGTTGGCGACGGAGTAGGCGGACAGGTGGAAGTAGTAGGTCTTCCAGCCGCCGCCGTGCTCGATGGCGATGTAGTTGCCGGCGCCGCTCGGTTGCGAGAAGCGGTACGCCGTACCACCGGCGGATGCGAGCACCGGCGTACCGTTCGTCGTCCCGCCGTCGGCGCGGATGAAGTCGAGTGCGCGGCGGACCTCACCGGAGTGGTGGCTGTAGGTCCAGCGTTGGCCACACGGGAACGGGGCCTTGAAGTTCGGCGCGGCCTGCGCCTGCGTCGGCACCGCCACCAGGGTGGCGGCGCCGAGCAGGAGCGCGGCGAGTACTGCGAGAATCCTTCCGGGCGGCATGCTGCTCAGTGTCAGACGTCAAGCAGCAACCTTCAACGGTTTGCGCCTGTAGTTAATTGTCAGGCGGTTTCGTCCGGAACCGACTCCAGTTTCGGGGTCTCGTCCTTCTTCGTGGCCAGCGAGTCGATCAGCTGCTTGGCCAGCGCGAAACCGGAACCGCCCATCGTGATGGTCTTCACCAGGGTGTCCTCGATGCCCTGGGCACCGTTCAGCACGACCATGTTGCCGACCTTGTCGAACGAGCTCGCCGCGGCGGTGACGATCTCCGGGTAGGCCTCGGCCAGCTGCTGCGCGACGACCGCCTCGGTGTTGGTGGCCAGCGCCTCGGCGCGCGCCTTGATACCGGCCGCTTCCGCCATCGCCTTGGCCTGTACGGCGGACGCCTCGGCCTTACCGTTCAGCTCGGTGGCCTTCGCCTGCGCCTCACCGCGCAGCTGGACCTCCCGGGCGTTCGCCTCGGCGGCCGCGATCTGCGAGTCACGGGCGGCCTGGGCCAGCGTGCGCTGCCGGTACGCCTCGGCGTCGGCCGGCTTCAGCACCGTCGACTCCAGCTGCTTCTCGGCCAGCGACGCGTTCAGCTTGGCGGTCTCCGTCTCGGCGACCACGACCTCCTGGCGGGCCAGTGCCTCGGCCAGTGGACCGGACTGCGACGCCTTCGAGTTCGCCTGGTCGACCTCGGCCTGGTAGCCGGCCTGGGCGATCGAGCTCTCCCGGACCGCCGCGGCCTTCTGGGCGGCGGCGGCCTGCTCGCGCTCGGTCGCCTCCCGGTCCCGCTCGGCCTGCGCGATCCGCGCCGCGGCCTCGACCGCCGCGGCCTGCGGACGGCCGAGGTTCTTGATGTAGCCGGACTCGTCGTCGATCTCCTGGATCTGGAGCGAGTCCACGACCAGGCCGAGCTTCTCCATGTCCCCGGCCAGCGAGCCGCGGATGTTGGTGGTCAACGTCTCCCGGTCGTGCAGCATCTCCTCGACCGTGGTGGAGCCGACGATCGCCCGCAGGTGACCCGCGAACAGCTCGTGGATGGTGCCCATCACCTGCTCGTCGCTCTGCTCCAGGAACCGCCGGGCGGCGTTCGCGATCGAGCCGTAGTCGTCACCGACCTTGTACGCCGTGACGCCCTTGATGTGCAGCGGGATGCCCTGGCTGGACACGCACGTCACGGTCAGCGGCGTCGCGCGGATGTCCAGCGGCAACCGCCGGACAGTCTGAAAACCTGGGAGAACCGCGGTGCCGCGGCCGACGACGATCTTGAAACCGAGGGTCTCGTTGACCTGCTCGGTGCTCGAGTGTGCGCCGAGGCCCGAGATGATCAGCGCCTCGTTCGGCTCCGCCACCCGCCAGACCATCCGGAACAGGATCAGAAGGACGACCACCGCGACTGCCGCGGTGATCAGGTACGTCCAGAGCATTTCCCCTCCAAGGGAACGTCAGTTAGATGGCGCGAGCGACGTACACGGTGCGGGGTGGGTCGAAGTCGACGACGACAACCTGCGTCCCCACCTCGAGCACCTCGTCGGTCGCCGGGTAAGCGTAGAAGGCCTCGGTGGCACCCCGGACCGGCAACATCACTTCGCCGACGATCCCGGGTGCGATCCGGCCGATCACCCGCCCCCGCTTGCCTACCATGTTGCCCCTCCGACGCACTTCCGCCTGCTCCAGTTCCCCGAAGCCTAGACCACGGCCGGTGGCGTGATCGCGCCTTGTGATCGGCGGCTCGCGGGCGCATGGTTGTGATGTCCGCACGCACGGCCTGGGGGGATGGGGAGGGGCCATGGCCGAAGACGTTCGGCTCGAGGTCGTCGAAGCGGAGGCTGACGAGGACCAGCTCGAAGTCCTGGCGCTGCTGCTGCGACAGGAGCTGTTGATGCTCGACGTGGACTCGGTCGAGCCGTATCAGGAGGGCACCGCGCCGGAAGGCTCGAAGGGCGGTCCGGCGGCAGTCGCCGGGCTGCTGAGTGTTTCGGTGGCGCCGGGACTGCAGGCCCTCGGCTCGATCATCGTGGTGATCCGGGAATGGCTGCGCCGATCGGGATCCGTACGGACCGTGAAGGTCACCATCGACGGCGACGTGATCGAGTTGAGCGGCGCCACCGGCGAGCTGCAGCAGCAACTGGTCGACGCGTTCGTACGACGGCACGCCGGGGCGGACGTGTGAGATGGACGGCGCCCGGGTCGCGCTCGTCGTCGCGAACGATCAGTACGACGACCCCGGCCTGAGACAACTCGTCGCCCCGGCGCAGGACGCGGCGACCGCGTTCGTCGGCAACGCGCTCGTGATCGCCGCTGTGCTCAGCCGCGCACTGCGCCTTCCGTCGCGCCCTTGATGAACTGGCGGGCGAAGATCGCGAACACGATCACCAGCGGGATCATCGCCAGCAACGCGCCGGTCATCACCATGCTGTAGTCCACACCGTGCGAGCGGTTCAGTGTCGACAGAGCGACCTGCAGCGTCACGTGGTCCGGGTTGGTCAGCACGATCAGCGGCCACATGTAGTCGTTCCAGGAACCGACGAACGTGAAGATGCCGAGGAACGCCAGCGCGGGCCGCGCCGACGGCAGCGCGACGTGCCAGTACGTTCCGAAGAAGCCGCAGCCGTCCAGCGTCGCGGCCTCGATCAGCTCGTCGTGGATCGAGTTCTGGAAGTACTGCCGCATCCAGAAGATGCCGAACGCGTTCGCCGCGCCTGGGATGATCAGCGCCTTCAGTGAGCCGACCCAGCCGAGGATCGCCATCGTCTGGAACTGCGGTACGGCGGCCAGTTGCGCCGGCAGCAGCATCGTCGCCAGCAGGATCACGAACAACGCGTTCCGCCCCGGGAACCGGAACTTGGCGAACGTGAACGCCGCCAGCGAGTCGAAGAACAGCACCAGCAACGTGGTCGAGATCGCCACGACCGCGGTGTTCGCCATCGACTGGAAGAACGCGACGTTCTCCAGCACGTGCCGGACGTTGTCGCCGAAATGACCGCCGAAGCTGAACTTCGGCGGGAACCGGTAGATGTCCGCGGTCGTGTTGGACGCCATCACGATCGTCCAGAAGAACGGGAACATGAACACCAGCAGCGCCAGCCCGAGCGCCGCGTGCAGCGCGAGGCCGCGCAGCCGGTACCGCGTCATCGGTCCTCACTCCGTCCACGGAAGATCCGCCAGTTGATTGCCGTGAACAACAACACGAGCGCGAAGATGCTCAGCGCGATCGCCGCGGCGTACCCGTAGTCGTTGTCCAGGAACGCGGCCCGGTAGAAGAACAGCACCACGGTCATCCCGCTCTGCCCGGTGCCGCCGCTGTTGCCGACCATCACCTGCGGCTCGGTGAACGTCTGCAGTCCGCCGATCGTCGACATGATGACGGTGAACAGTACGACGGGACGCAGCTGCGGCAACGTGATCGAGAAGAACGTCCGTACCACTCCCGCCCCGTCCACCTTCGCGGCCTCGTACTGGTCCTTCGGGATCGCCTGCAGACCGGCCAGGTAGATCAGCGTGTTGTACCCGACCCACTGCCACACGATCATCGTGGAGATCGCGATCTTGATGCCCCACGGCTGCCCGAGCCAGTCCTGCTGCGGGATGCCGAGCGAGCGCAGCGCGGCGTTCACCAGACCGAAGTTCGTGCTGAAGATCGAGCTGAAGAAGATCGCCATCGCGACCAGCGACGTGACGTTCGGGATGAAGTACGCGATCCGGTAGACGTTCGTGAACCGGACCGCCGACTGCAGCATCACCGCCAGAATCAGCGCGAGCACCAGCGTCGGGACCGTCGACATCAGGAACAGTACGACGGTGTTCTCCAGCGACTGCCAGAACGTCGGGTCCTTGACCAGGAACGCGAAGTTGTCCAGCCCGGTGAACCGGCGCGCGCTCAGGCCGTCCCAGCGCTGGAACGCCAGCACGATCGTGGACAGCATCGGGTACAGCCCGAACACCGCGAACAGGACGTAGAACGGCGACAGCGCCAGGTAGAACCGCCAGTACGACCAGATCTGCCGCTTGACGGGTGTTTTCGTCAACGTGGGCGTGGACACAGTCGCCGTAGCTGTCACTGCACCCCCTGCCGCTTGGCGATCGCCTTCGCCTTCGAGACGGCGGCGGACCACGCCGCGTCCGAGGTCTTGGCGCCGGTCTGCACGGTCTTCAGCTCGTCGTGGAACGGCGCGGCGACCGCGTCGTCGAACGGGCTCTGGTACGCGACCGGGATCGCCTTCGCGGCCGGGCCGAAGACGTCGATCGGGACCTGGCCGCCGAAGAACGTGTCGGCCGCCTTGAGCTGCGGCTTGTCGTACGCCGCCGGCGTCGACGGGAAGATCTGGGCGTCGGCGAACGCCTTGGCCTCGTTGTCGGCGCTGAGCATGTACTTGATCACGTCGAACGCCTTCTGCGGATCGGCGGCGTTCTTGGTGATCGCGAGGAACGAGCCGCCGAAGTTCGCCGCACCGCTCGGTGTCGGTGCGAGCCGCCACTTGCCCGCGGTCTTCTTCACCGCGGACTTGATGTCCAGCGCGACCCAGGCCGCCCCGATATGCGCGGGCACCGTGCCCTGGTCAAGGCCGGCGTTCCAGTCCGGCGAGCCGCTCGGCGTCTTGCCGTCGATCTTCATTGTCATCGCCTTGACCGAGGTGTCCCAGGCCTTGCGGATGTGGTCCTGGTCGCCGATGAACTTGTTGTCCTTGGAGATGTACCGCTCGGTGCCCTGGCCGATGACCATGTCGTAGAGGTCGGTGGCGTCCCAGACCAGCAGCGCCTTCGGGTTCTTCGCCTTCAGCTGGACACCGGCGGCGAAGAAGTCGTCCCAGGTCTTGAGCTGCTCGGCCACCTTCGCAGGGTCGCTCGGCAGCCCGGCCGCCGCGAAGACGTCCTCGCGGTAGTACAGCGCGGTCGGGCCGACGTCGATCGGCAGACCGATGACCTTGCCGTCCAGCGTGGTGGCCTGCTTGACCTTCCACTCCAGGTAGTCGCCGAGGATCGAGTCGGCTCCGACGGTCTTCAGGTCCACGAACCGCTCGGCCTGGGGCAGGAGCGACGCGATGTCCTCACCCTTCAGGCCGGTGATGTCCGGGATCGACGTACCGCCGTTGAAGGTGGTGATCAGCTTCTGCTTGAAGTCGCCGCCGATCTCGGAGTACTTGATCTTCGGGTCCGGGAAGTGCGCGATCGTGTCGTCCAGCACCGACTTGCCGAGACCGCCCGGCCAGCACCACATGGTGAGCTCGGTGGCGACGTTCTTCTTGGCCGGCGTACCGGTGCTGTTCATTCCTGACGAGCAGCCGACCAGCGACCCGCCCGCTACGGCTGCGAAGCCCCCGAGCAATGTCCGACGTGAGAGCTCCATGGTTCTACCTTCCTGAGTGTGCACTGATCAGTGCCTGGAGGTGGTGGTCTTCGGGATGGGCTGCCTGCCAGGCCACGAGGTCGGCCCAGCGCGGTGCGGCGTCCGCACCGCCCAGCCGAGTGACGGAAAGCGCCGCGGTGAGTGCGGCGAACCGCACCCGCAGCGCCAGCGGCAGGTCCCAGAGCGTGGCGGCGATGAAGCCGGCGGCGAACACATCACCCGCCCCGGTGGTGTCCGCCGCCGGGACCGCATACGCAGGTACGGCGACTTGCTCGCCAGTACTCGCGTCGAGTGCAGTGGCGCCCGCAGCACCGTTGGACACGACCACCAGCGGCACCTGCTCCGCCAACCGGCGCATGGCCTGCTCTGGTGAGTCCGTCCGCGTGTAGTGCATGGCCTCGTCGGCGTTCGGCAGGAAAACGTCGCAGTGCTGGAGCTGGTCGAGCACTGCCGGGTCCCACTGCTCGGTCGGGTCCCAGCCGACGTCTGCGAACACCACGCTGCCGGCCGCCTTCGCCTTCGCCAGCCACTCGTTCGGCCAGGATCCGATGTGGGCGGCGACGGCTCGAGCAGCCGGCGGCGTGGTGATCAGCTCGTCGGCCGACAGCAGGGGAGGGGTACCCCGGGTGACCAGTGCCCTGTCGTTGTCGTAGGCAAGGGCCACGGTGAGGGGCGTCTGCCAGCCGGCGAGTCTGCGGGAGAGTGTCAGATCGATGCCCTCGGCGGTCAGGTACGTCCAGACCCGGTCACCGTCGGCGTCCGCCCCGAAGGCCGCGGCCATGCCGGTCCGCAGCCCGAGCCGGGCGAGGGCGACCGCGAAGTTCGCGATGCCGCCCGGGCTCTCGTGGGACTCGGTGGCCCAGACCTCGGTGCCGGGACGCGGCGCAGAAGGCAGGCCAAGCACCAGGTCCTGGAAGACCAGACCGGACACCACTACGTCCAGCTCATGCATGCTGCGCCACACTCCTGCACGCTCGATCAAACTCGTGCACGAATCTAAAGTCGAGTGCGCAAGATGCGCAATACCTGATCAGAAGATTGACTGAGAATGACGGAGTTTGCGTGATACGGTCTCTCTGTGTTGCCAAAGCAGCGTCAGGATCAGATCGTCCGCGCGCTCCGGGTCGACGGGGCCGGGGGCGTCAAGGTGCTCGCCGGGAAGCTCGGCGTCAGCGAGGCCACCATCCGGCGCGACCTCGAGCAGCTGCACGCCGAGGGTCGCCTGACCCGCGTGTACGGCGGTGCGCTCGCGGTCGACGGCGGTGACGAACCGTTCGCCGACGTGAACGCCGTCCATGCCGAGCAGAAGGACCGGATCGCGCGTCGTGCTGCCGAGCTGGTCGCCGACGGCGAGTCGGTGCTGCTGGACATCGGTACGACGGCACTCCGGGTCGCACAGCACCTGCACGGCCGGTCGTTGACCGTGGTGACCAGCAACCTCGCCGTACTGGAGGAGCTGCAGAACGACGAGCAGATCGAGCTGATCGTGCTGGGCGGGTTCGTGCGGCGCAGCTACCGGTCGCTGGTCGGCTACCTGACCGAGGAGAGTCTGCGGCAGATCCATGTCGACTGGCTGTTCCTGGGGACCAGTGGGGTCCGCCCGGACGGCCGTGTCATGGACAGCACGATGATCGAGGTGCCGGTCAAGCGGGCGATGATCAACGCCGCCGACCGGGTGGTCCTGCTCGCCGACCGGACGAAGTTCCCGGGCCACGGCGTCGCTCGGGTGTGCGAGCCGGGGGAGCTCTCCATGGTCGTCACCGAATCTGACTCCGACAAGGCAACCTGTGCCCAACTGACCGAAGCGGGAGTAGAGGTGGTTCTGGCGTGAAGCTGACGATCCTGGGTGGGGGCGGTTTCCGGGTTCCGCTCGTGTACCACGCGCTGCTCGGCGACCGTGGAGCTGGACGGATCACCGACGTTGTCCTCTATGACACCGACCGCACGCGGCTTGCGGCGATCGGAGCCGTGCTCCGCCAGCAGGCAGCCGGCCCCGAGCGGCCCCCGGTCGTGACCGAGACGACCGACCTCGATGCGGCGTTGCGCGGTGCCGACTTCATCTTCTCGGCCATCCGGGTGGGCGGCCTCGAGGGGCGCACCATCGACGAGCGGGTCGCCCTCGGCCTCGGCGTCCTGGGGCAGGAGACCGTCGGCGCCGGTGGGATCGCCTATGGGCTGCGGACGCTGCCGGTCGCCGTGCAGATCGCTCAGCGGATCGCGGCGGTCGCTCCGGAAGCGTGGACCATCAACTTCACGAACCCGGCCGGCATGGTGACGGAGGCGATGATTCCGTACCTGGGCGACCGGGTGATCGGCATCTGCGACTCCCCGTCGGGTCTGGGGCGGCGGGCGGCGCTGGCACTCGGTGTGGACCCGTCTACTGCGTTCTACGACTACGCCGGCCTGAACCACCTCGGCTGGCTGCGCGGGCTGCGGTCCGGCGGAGTGGACCGGTTGCCGGACCTGCTGCAGTCGGCCGATGCGTTGGCCTCCTTCGAGGAGGGCCGGCTGTTCGGTGTGGACTGGCTGCGGTCGCTGGGGTCGATTCCGAACGAGTACCTGCACTACTACTACTTCGCTCGCGAGACGCTGGCCGCCGTACAAGGGGTGCGGCAGACGCGGGGCACGTTCCTGCTGGAGCAGCAGTCCGCGTTCTACGCCGAGACCGGGGAGCATCCCGAGCAGGCGTTCGAGCTGTGGCAGAAGACCCGGGCCGAGCGCGAGTCGACGTACATGGTGGAGAGCCGTGAGGTCGCGGACGCGGGGGAGCGGGACGAGCGCGACATGGCGGCCGGTGGGTACGAGCAGGTCGCGCTGTCGCTGATGCGGGCGATCGCTCACAACGAGCGGGCCTCGCTGATCCTGAACGTCCGCAACCGCGGCGTACTGCGTCACCTCGACGACGACGCCGTGGTGGAGATCCCCTGCACCGTGGACGCCAACGGGGCACTGCCGGTGACCGTGTCACAACTGACCGACCACCAGGCCGGTCTGGTGAGCGCTGTGAAAGCCGTCGAGCGCGCGACCATCGAGGCCGCGACCACTGCCTCCCGGGACACGGCTGTGAAGGCGTTCGCCTACCATCCGCTCGTGGACTCGGTGACGGTCGCCCGCAGCCTCCTGGATACGTACGTCGACCATCTCCCGAACCTGGCGTACCTACGCCCCTGAGGCCAATTGGTTGGGCAGCCCTGTTTCTGGCACAATGGCCTGCTGAGTCCGTCCAGGTTCTGTGCAGCCCTCTAACTCCACTGCCCGGCCGGCCCATCGAGCTGTCACTGTGTTGTCCCCACGACGCGTCGTGCAGTTCATCAAGACAGTAATTTCCAAGGGAGACCCCACAAACGTGGCAGTCAAGATCCGTTTGAAGCGCATCGGCAAGAAGCGCACCCCGCACTACCGCATCGTCGTCATGGACGCCCGCACCAAGCGGGACGGCCGGGCGATCGAGGAGATCGGGATCTACAACCCGAAGACCGAGCCATCGTTCATCCGCGTTTCGTCGGAGCGGGCGCAGTACTGGCTGGGCGTCGGCGCGCAGCCGAGCGAGGCCGTCGAGGCGATCTTCAAGGCCTCCGGCGACTGGCAGAAGTTCAAGGGCCTGGACGCCCCGGCGCCGCTGCGGGTGGCCGAGCCGAAGCGGGACAAGCAGGAGATCTTCAACGAGGCGCTGGCCGAGGCCCACGGCTCGCTGAAGACCGAGGCGGTCACCGCCAAGAAGGCGGCGAAGAAGGCCCCGAAGTCCGACGACACCGCGAAGGACGAGGCTGCCGCCGAGGCGCCGAAGGCCGACGAGGCCAAGGCTGACAAGGCCGACGACGCGAAGGCTGAGGCCAAGGCCGACGAGCCGAAGGCCGAGGCTGCGGCCGAGACCACCGAGGCCTGACGATGATGGAGACCGAGGCGCTCGAGCACCTGGTCCGAGGCATCGTGGACAACCCCGACGACGTCAGCGTCCGGGCCCGGAACCTGCGGCGTGGCCGCACCCTCGAGGTGCACGTCCACCCCGACGACATCGGCAAGGTGATCGGCCGCAACGGCCGCACCGCCACCGCGATCCGCACCGTCGTCGGCGCCCTCAGTTCCGAGTCCTCGCTGCGCATCGACTTCGTCGACGAGTTCAACCGGCGCCCGCGCCGCTGACTCGGTAGTCCACAGCAGTCCTGTGAGGGGCCGCACCCGGTCTGGGGTGCGGCCCTTCATCTAAGAGGTCACGCGGACAGGTGGCGCCTGCTGCGCACCGCCCCGCGGGCACTGGGCGGCGTTGTCGTCGGTCGCCGGGACTCCGTCCCGTCTCCCTCCTCCGCCTTGCCCAGCACTCCGCGGGACGGCGCTCGCGACGGCGCCACCTGACCGCGTGACCTCTAGTACAAAGGAGTAATGCAGGTGTTGGTGACCGTCGGGCGGATCGGCCGCGCACACGGGATCAAGGGCGAGGTCGGCATCGAGGTGCGCACCGACGAGCCGGACCGCCGGTTCGCCGACGGCGCGACCGTCGTGACCGATGCCAAGGTGTCCCGGACCCTGACCATCGCCTCGAGCCGCTGGCACAGCGGGAAGCTGCTGGTGAAGTTCGCCGACGTGCCGGACCGGACCGCGGCGGAGCAGCTGCGCAACCTGTTCGTGCAGTGTGAGGTCCCCGAGGACGAACGCCCGGAGGACCCGGAGGAGTACTACGACCGCGACCTGGTCGGCCTCGCGGTCCGCACCACCGACGGCGCCGACGTGGGCGAGGTGACCGACGTCGTGCACCTGCCGTCGCAGGACCTCCTGGAGATCCGGCGTACCGCGGGCAACCTCGTGCTGGTCCCGATGGTCGAGGAACTCGTCCCGGAGATCGACATCGACAAGCGGTACGTCGTCGTGGCGGACCGCCCCGGCCTGCTCGACCCCGAGGGCGCAGAGGTGGTCCAGACCGAGCCGGGAGACTGACATGCGCCTGGACGTCGTCACGATCTTCCCGGAGTACCTGGCCGCCCTCGACGTCTCCCTGGTCGGGAAGGCGGCCAAGAGCGGCCTGCTGGACATCCACCTGCACGACCTGCGCGAGTGGACCCACGACCGCCACCGGACCGTCGACGACACCCCGTACGGCGGCGGAGCGGGCATGGTGATGAAGCCGGAGCCGTGGGGACAGGCGCTGGACGCGGTCGCCCCCGTGGACGGTCCCTCGCAGCCGCGGCTGATCGTGCCGACCCCGGCCGGGCGGCCCTTCACGCAGGAGCTCGCGTACGAGCTCGCCGCTGAGCCCTGGCTCGCGTTCGCGTGCGGCCGGTACGAAGGCATTGACGCGCGCGTCGCGTCGTACGCCGGCGAGCGGATGCGCGTCGACGAGGTGTCCATCGGCGACTACGTGCTGAACGGCGGTGAGGTCGCCGTACTCGTGATGGTCGAGGCAGTGGCTCGCCTGCTGCCCGGCGTGATCGGCAACCCGGAGTCCCTGGCGGAGGAGTCCCACTCGGGCGACGGCCTGCTCGAGTACCCGGTCTACACGAAGCCGCCGAGCTGGCGCGGGTACGACGTACCTGAGGTCCTGCTGTCCGGAAACCACGGCCTGATCGCCGACTGGCGCCACGACGAGTCGGTACGGCGTACTGCGGAACGTCGGCCGGACCTCCTGGCAGCGTGGGGCGATGTGGTCGCTCAGAAGGACGACGCCACCTCAGCGGTCCGCCTGCTGCCCGCTACGGCTGCTGACGCGGGCGAGATCCACGTACTGCAGCTGGCCGCCTTCCTGTCCGAAGCGCAGCTGTACGACGACTACACGATCCCGCCGCTGACCGACGACCCTGCCGCGACTGCCGCCCGCCTGGAGCGGGGGACCGTCCTGAAGGCCGTGGCCGGCACCCGCATCGTCGGATCGGTCCAGCTCCTCGTAGACGACACGGTCGGACAGATCGAACGGCTCATCGTCGCCCCGGACTGGCAGGGCCGCGGGCTCGGCGCTCGCCTGCTGCGTGCGGCCGAGCAGGTGGCTCCCGCCGAGGTCACGTCGTACGCGCTGAACACGGGCGCGCTGAGCGACCGGAACCTCGCCCTGTACCGGAAAGCGGGCTACCGGGAGCTCAGCCGGGAGCCCCAGACGCCCAAGGTCGACCTGGTTCGGCTGGGCAAACGCAGACGCCGTAAGTGATCACCCTGCGCGGTCGACGGCACCGGATTTCGTCGCCGTGCGGGGCGTGTGGCAAGATTGTCTGTTGCTGCCCTTCGGTGCTCCTGCCACAGGGGGTGACCACCGACCGGCAGCCTTTTGATGACTCTCACCATCGACATTTTCGTGGGTGACCTGTGGCACGCGCGAGGAAGAGACACCTGATGAGCAACATCCTGAACGAGCTCGACAACTCGAGCAAGCGCGACGACATCCCGGCCTTCCGCGCCGGTGACACCGTGAACGTGCACGTGAAGGTCGTCGAAGGAAACCGGTCCCGCGTCCAGGTGTTCAAGGGTGTCGTGATCCGCCGCCAGGGCGGTGGCCTGCAGGAGACCTTCACGGTCCGCAAGGTCAGCTTCGGCGTCGGCGTCGAGCGGACCTTCCCGCTGCACACCCCGATCGTCGACAAGATCGAGGTCGTGACCCGCGGCGATGTCCGCCGCGCCAAGCTGTACTACCTGCGCGAGCTG
Organism: Kribbella soli; assembly: GCF_004331345.1. Classification (GTDB taxonomy): domain Bacteria; phylum Actinomycetota; class Actinomycetes; order Propionibacteriales; family Kribbellaceae; genus Kribbella; species Kribbella soli. The sequence goes on from NZ_SJJZ01000005.1 coordinate 596,970, forward strand.
CGCGGTAAGGCGGCGAAGATCAAGGAGAAGCGCGAAGTTCCGGCCTCCTGACGCCGCGTAGCGACGACGGTCACCTATGGCGCCGAGCACTGCGACTCGCGCTCGCCCTCGACCGGTATCCAAGAGGGCACGTCGCAGCAAGGGACGTCACCGCAGGCTGAAGCAGCGGAATCCGCTGCTCAGCCTGCTCGTCGAGATGAGCACCGTCACGGTGCTCGCGCTCGTCATCACGGTGGTCCTGCGGCTGTTCGTCGCCGAGGCGTTCTACGTCCCGTCGGAGTCGATGTACGACACCCTGACGAAGGACGACCGGATCCTCGCCGAGAAGATCAGCTACCTGCACCGCGACGTCGACCGCGGTGACATCATCGTCTTCAAGGACCCGGACAACTGGCTGAACGAGGAAGAGGTCCAGCCGGGCACGGTGCGCCGGATCGGTGAGTTCGTCGGCATTCTGCCGCGCAGCGGCGAGGGTCACCTGGTGAAGCGGGTGATCGGCATCGGCGGCGACCGGGTGATCTGCTGCAACAAGCAGGGCCAGATCACCGTCAACGGCATCCCGCTCGACGAGCGGGAGTACCTTCTGAAGGACGCCAAGCCGTCCGAGCTGCCCTTCAACGTGCTGGTTCCGGCCGGTCATCTGTGGGTGATGGGTGACAACCGGGCCGAGTCCGCCGATTCCCGCGCCCACATGGGCGGCCCCGGCGGCGGATTCGTGCCGGTCGAGAACGTGGTTGGCCGGGCCTGTTGCGTAATCTGGCCGTCTGACCGGATGACGATGCTGCGTCCTCCGGAAACCTTCAAGAAGCCGGGGCTGAAGAAGTGACCGATATACCGACCAAGACGGACAGCAAACCTGCCCACCGCTCGGGCTTCGCGGCGGCCGCCCGCGAGTTCGTGCTGATCGTGGTCGGTGCCCTGATCGTTTCCTCGATCCTGCGGGCGTTCGTCGGGCAGATGTTCATCATCCCGAGCGAGTCGATGGAGAACACCCTGCTGGTCGGTGACCGGGTCGTGGTGGAGAAGCTCACCGACGTCAAGCGCGGTGACGTGGTCGTGTTCGAGGACCCGGGCGGCTGGCTCGGCGCCGAGGAGAGCGGCCAGAAGCGCGGCTCGATCGGCAGGTTCTTCGAGATCGTCGGTCTGCTGCCGGACTCCAGCCACGGCCACCTGATCAAGCGCCTCGTCGGTATGCCCGGCGACAAGGTCGCCTGCTGCGACGCGAAGGGCCGGCTGCTCGTGAACGGCCAGCCGCTCGACGAGACCAGCTACCTGTATCCGGGCGACGCGCCGTCCCAGATGGACTTCCAGGTCACCGTCCCGGCCGGCCGGATCTTCGTGATGGGCGACCACCGGTCCGCCTCGGGGGACTCCCGCGTGCACCTGCAGGACCTCGACGCGAACGGCGGCAACCAGGGCGACGCGGCATTCGTTCCGCTCGACAAGGTCACCGGGCGGGCGATCATGATCGTCTGGCCGGCGGGTCGCTGGGGCAAACTCGGCGTACCGGACACGTTCAAGGCGGTCCCGGCGGCCGGTCCGGCGCCGGACAAACCCTCGATATCCCTCACGCCACCACCCAAGTAACCGTTCTGTCGCCTCGGACGCCTAGGGTGAGTTGTGTGATGCGGAGGGCTGGATGAGCGCGTTGCCGCGCGGGAGCACGGTACGGCGGGACGCCGGGCTGTACGGGTACGAGCGAGCCCTGCGCCGCGTCGGCCTGGACCCGATCGCCGGTGTCGACGAGGCCGGTCGCGGACCGTGCGCGGGGCCGCTGGTGGCTGCCGCGGTGATCCTGCCGGAGGGCAAGCGCGGTCAGATCCCGGGACTGGCCGACTCGAAGCTGCTCACCGCGAAGGCGCGGGAGCGCTGCTACGAAGAGGTCCGCAAGCGTGCCCTGGCCTGGTCGGTGGTGTCCATCGAGGCGGACGAGTGCGACCGGCTCGGCATGCACGTCGCGAACGTGCAGGCGCTCCGCCGGGCGCTGTTCCGGCTCGACGTGCGGCCGTCGTACGTGCTGACCGACGGCTTCGGTGTCGACGGTCTCGGCGTACCGGGCCTGGCGATGTGGAAGGGCGACCGGGTGGCCGCCTGCATCTCTGCCGCGTCAGTGATCGCAAAGGTGACCCGGGATCGGGTGATGGAGCACTGGGACAAGGTGTACCCGCAGTACGGGTTCGGGATCCACAAGGGGTACTGCACCCCTGAACACCAGGCGGCACTGGACGAATACGGCCCGTGCCCACAACATCGACGGCGGTTTGAGAATGTCCGCCGCAGTCTGCGGCCCGTTATGGGACAGAATGTGACCAGTCCCACCGGAGTGGAGAGCCAGGCATGAGCGCTGACGACCTCGAGAAGTACGAGACCGATATGGAGCTGCAGCTCTATCGGGAGTACAAGGACGTCGTCGGGATCTTCAAGTACGTCGTGGAGACCGAGCGGCGCTTCTACCTGTGCAACGCGGTCGACCTCAAGGTCCGCACCGAGGGCGGCGACGTGTACTTCGAGGTGACGATGGCGGACGCCTGGGTCTGGGACGTGTACCGATCCGCCCGCTTCGTCAAGAACGCCAAGGTCGTCACCTTCCGCGACGTCAACATCGAGGAACTCGCCAAGTCCGACCTGGAAGTCCCGAAGGACTCCGACTTCGGCCGCTGACGCTGTCCACAGGCGGGCGGTTTTCCACATTCTGAAGGCGAGGTCCGTTTCCGAGGCCTGATCCCGGCATCTTCTCTGCCGGAGGTGGTCATCGATGCGGACCAGGAACACCGTCGGACGGTACGGCGAGGATCTCGCCGCGAGGTATCTCAGCACCCACGGTTTCGCCGTGCTCGAGCGCAACTGGCGCTGCGAGTTCGGCGAGATCGACATCGTCGCGCGCGAAGGCGACACACTCGTCGTCTGTGAGGTGAAGACCCGGCGCGGGCTGAACTACGGCACCCCGCTGGAGTCGATCACCTACCGGAAGCTCGCCACGCTCCGGAGGCTGGCCGGCCGCTGGCTGCAGACCCATCAGCTCAGACCGGCCGAGATCCGGATCGACGTCATCTCGATCCTGTTCGACCACAACACGCCACCGACCGTGGACCACGTGCGAGGTGCGATCTGATGGCCCTCGCACACACCTGGTCCGTTGCCCTGGTCGGTCTGGAGGGCCACCTCGTCGAGATCGAGGCCGACATCGCCCAGGGCCTGCCGAAGACGACCCTGATCGGCCTTCCCGACACGTCCCTGTCCGAAGCCCGCGACCGCGTCCGTGCCGCTGTCGTGAACAGCGGCGAGCGATTCCCCGATCGCAAGGTCACGATCGGCCTGTCACCCGCCACCCTGCCCAAGACCGGCTCGCACTACGACGTCGCCATCGCCCTCAGCCTGCTCACCGCGGCCGGCGCGGTCGATCCCGGCGCACTCCGCCGTACGGCGATCATCGGCGAACTGGGCCTCGACGGCCGCATCCGCGAGGTCCGCGGCGCACTCGCGATGACATTGGCCGCGTCCCGAGCCGGCTTCGACCGCATCGTCGTCCCCGACCTCAACGTCGGCGAGGCCCGCCTGGTCCCCGGCATCGAGGTGTACGGCGCTCGCTCGCTGCGCCAGGTTCTCGCCCTGCTTCGCGGCACCGAGATCCCCGACGAAGCACCACCGCGCGCCGAGCCGCGCCTGGTGTCCGAATCGCTGATCCGGGTGCCGGGGGTCGATCTCGACGACATCATCGGCCAGCACGAGGGCCGACGCGCGATCGAGGCCGCAGCCGCCGGCGGCCACCACCTGTTCCTGCACGGCCCACCGGGCTCCGGCAAGACCATGCTCGCCGAGCGCCTCGCGGGACTGATGCCGGACCTCGGCACGGATGACTCGCTGGAAGTCTCAGCCGTGCACTCACTCGCCGGATTGCTCACCAACGACGCCGAGCTGGTCCGCCGGCCGCCATTCATCGCTCCGCACCACACGGCGTCACTGGCCAGCCTGGTCGGCGGTGGCAGTGGCGTGCCGAGACCTGGCGCTATCAGCTGCGCGCACCGCGGCGTCCTCTTCATCGACGAGGCGCCCGAAATGCATCCGCTGACCCTCGACACCCTCCGGCAGCCGCTCGAGTCGGGATTCGTCGAGCTCCACCGGGCCGCAGCCGTTGCCAAGTTCCCCGCCCGCTTCATGCTCGTCCTCGCCGCCAACCCTTGTCCCTGCGGCCTGTCCGGCACGAACCAAGGCATCTGCAGCTGCACACCCCAGCACCTGGCGCGGTACCGCCAGCGGATCAGCGGCCCGATCAAGGACCGCCTGGACATCCAGCGCCAGATCCTGCCGGCCGCCCGTACCGTCACCGACGGCCAACCTGTGGAGTCGACCGCCGTCGTCGCCACTCGTGTCCGGGCCGCCCGCGATCGCCAGACGCACCGCTACCGCGAGACCGCCTGGACTCTTAACAGCCAGATCCCCGGCCCGGTGCTGCGCCGCGAACACCCGCTGGACGACGCCAGCCAACAACTCCTGGAAGACCACTACGCCGCCGGCCGCCTCACCGCCCGAGGTTTCGACCGCGTAGTCCGCCTCGCCTGGACCTTGACTGACCTAGCCGGCGCCACCATCCCCACAGTCGACCAAACCCACGAAGCCTTCCAGCTCCGCTCAGGCGAGCCCCTAACCCAACTAGCCGACCTCCGCCCCCTCAAAGGACCCACCCAATGACCCCCACCTACGCACTAACGACCGAAGGTTCTGGCTCCGGGAGAGGAACGGACGATTGCGAGTCGGTTGCTGGTGGCAACGGAGATGAGGAGCGTCTGGCTCGCGCGGGTCTGTCCCGGGTGGTCGAGCCGGGTGACCTCGCCGCGCTCAAGACGTTCGACGGCCTGCCCCCGTTGGAGATCTGGGACCGTCTCCAGCACAACGCCCCTGGCCTGGAGCGTTGGTCCACCCGACTCGCCACGGCCGACCCCCACCGAGATCTGGAGCGAGCCGCGGCCGCCGGCGCACGGTTCGTGATCCCCGGCGACGACGAATGGCCGGCCGAGGTCGAAGTCCTCGAAGAAGCCGGTCAGTTGACCCGCCGCGCCGGCGTACCGTTCGGCCTCTGGGTCCGCGGCCGCGCGAACCTCCGCGACGCCGTGACCCGAGCCGTCGCGATCGTCGGCGCCCGCGCCTGCTCGTCGTACGGCGAACACGTATCCGCCGAACTGTCCTCCGGCCTCTCCGACAACGGCCTGACCATCGTCTCCGGTGGCGCCTACGGCATCGACGCGGCCGCCCACCGCGGAGCCCTCGCAGCCGCCGGCGTAACGATCGCGGTCCTCGCCTGCGGCGTGGACGTCAGCTACCCGAAACGCAACTCCGCCTTGCTCAGCCGCATCGCCGAGGACGGCCTCGTCGTCGCCGAACTCCCGCCTAGCTGCGCCCCGACCAAGCTCCGGTTCCTCGCCCGCAACCGACTGATAGCCGCCATCACCCAAGGCACCGTCGTCATCGAAGCCGCAGTACGCAGCGGCGCCCTCAACACCGCCGGCTGGGCCGAACAATGCGGCCGCCCCGTCCTCGCCGTCCCCGGCCCGATCACCTCGCGCATGTCCGCCGGCAGCCACCTACTGGTCCGCGAACGCAACGCCGTCCTGGCCACCAACGTCGCCGACATCATCGAAGCAATCTCGCCCTTCGGCACGAACCTCACCCAGCCCCCGAGAGCCGCCCCAACCCTCACCGACACCCTCGACCCCGACCTCCAACGAACCCTGGACGCCGTCCCGGTCCACAACCCAGCCCCCGCCGACCGCATCGCCGGCACCGCAGGCCTGGACCTCCCCACCACCCAACAATGCCTACAAACCCTCGCCACCCTGACCCTCATAACCCAAACCCCCACCGGCTGGCGCCTACCACCCACCCCACCGCCGCGGTCCCCGTGACAACCACGGGCCCAACACAACGAAACCACCTTCAGCCGTTCGGATCTGGTCAGGAATCGAGAAGCAAGCCGCAGCCTGGCTCCCTAGGTTGGAGACATGACAACTCTTCACAGTGTGGTTCTGGAAGTCGCTGACCGTGCGTCGGCAGAGCGGTTTCTCACGGATGCCTTCGGGCTGAGTGGGCAGGTGCGGGTGCGTGAGTCGAGCGCGGAAACGACTGGTTTTCGTGACTTCACGTTGTCGTTGACGGTGGCTCAGCCGAGTACGGTGAGCAGCCTCTTCGAGACGGCGGTGGATGCCGGTGCGACGGTGGTGAAGCCGGTGACCAAGTCGCTGTGGGGGTACGGCGGTGTTGTCCAGGCGCCCGACGGCACGATCTGGAAGGTGGCGACCTCGGCGAAGAAGGACACCGGTCCGGCGACCCGCGCGATCGACTCCGTCGTGCTGCTGCTCGGATGCGCTGATGTTGCCGTGAGCAAGAAATTCTACGTGGACCACGGGGTGGCCGTGGCGAGGAGCTTCGGGCGCAAGTACGTCGAGTTCGCCACCACAGGCCCGATCAAACTGGGACTGTACGGGCGGAAGGCCCTGGCGAAGGACGCCGGCGTACCGATCGACGGCAGCGGGTCGCACCGGATCGCCCTGAGCGGGGACGCGGGCAACTTCGTCGACCCGGACGGATTCGTCTGGGAGCCCATGCCGGCAACGGTTGACGGAGATCTGACGAGCCGATGAGTCGGCGGTCCGGCTATGGGCGCAGGATCTTGGCCATTGGTTTGCCCTTGGCCAGTTCGTCGACGAGTTTGTCGAGGTAGCGGATCTTCTGCATCAGTGGGTCTTCGATGTCTTCGACGCGTACGCCGCAGATGACTCCGGTGATCGACGACGCCTGCGGGTTGATTTGTGCCTCGGCGAAGAAGTCCTCGAAGGTCGTACCCGCCGCCAGGTGATCCTTCAACGCCGCCGGGCCGAAACCGGTCAGCCATTCGATCACCAGATCGAGTTCGGCCTTCGTGCGTCCCTTCTTTTTCGACCTTGGTCACATACAGGGGATACACAGACGCGAAAGTGACGGTAAAGATTCGGCTCATCTGACAAACGTAAGCCTCGCCGGACCACGGCGCGTCAGAGGCCCGCTGGCTCCTGGCGGGTGCTGACGGCCGCGGCGGCAGCTGCGAACCAGCCCACCCGACTTGCCTTGACGATCGGTTCGCCGAGTGTTGAGCGGGTGGCCCGCCCGGTGTGAGACTGCGGAGATGCCTCGGGATCTCGTCGAAGTCGCATGCCGGTGGGTCGACGCGTTGGAACGGGCGGACGTACGGGCGGCGAACGCGGTCAGCGGTCTCGTCGGATGGGATCCAGGTCCGTGGATCGCCGAGGCGTGGCGGCCAAGAGTGGATGAGCTCGCGGGTTCGGACCGGACGGTGAGCAGTGCGCGGCAGGTCAACGACCAGATGGTCCACGTCGTCCTGGTCGGCAACCGTGGACAGGCGTTCGTGAGCGTGGTGCTCGACGAGGCCGCCAAGGTCGTCGGTACGTCGGTCGACGCCGACGAGCAGGACGGACGATTCTGGGTCGTCGTGGGCTGCCCCGAGGAGCGAGAGGACGAGTTGCGCGCGTTCTACTCGATGCTCACCGATGGACGGATCGGGACAGGCGAGGGCCGGATGCGCCCTCCACGCTGGCGCGACCCGGCAAACCCGACGCAGATCCACCTCGACGTGCACGTCGCCGACCTGGAGGCCGCCGAGCACGCGGTGCTGGAGCACGGGGCGACGAAGTTGGAGGACTTCCCCGGCTGGCGCGTGTACGCCGACCCGGTCGGTCATCCGTTCTGCCTGTACCCCGGCCTCACCAAACCCACGGACCGATTCGGCACACTCGCCCGTGTGGTGATCGACTGCGCCGATCCGCTACCGCTGGCCCGGTTCTGGGGCGGCGTGCTGGACATGCCCCGTACGGTCGAAGACTCACCCGACCGGATCGTGATCGCCCGCGACGACGACCGGCTACCGATGCTCGCCCTGCAGCGCGTCCCCGACTACCAACCACCACGCTGGCCCGACCCCGAATACCCGCCCCAGATGCACTTCGACATCGGCGTCGACGACCGGATCGAGAAGGAACGCCTCGCCCTCGGGCTCGGAGGAACACGGCTACCGCCGCAGGGCGGCAGCTGCCCCGTGTACGCCGACCCGGCCGGCCACCCGTTCTGCCTTTGTTACAAGGGCGAATGAGCCGAGCGACGGTCTTCGGCGTCGGCGGGGGTGTTAGTTGCGCATGTGTTTGCCGCGGGTGGGTTTTTGGGGTTGTTGCTGTTCGGGTGGGGTGCGGATGGCGCGGAGTTCGGTGGGGCGGTCGTGGTCGGGGCGGATGGCCTGGAGGCCGCCCGTGCCCGGGTCGGTGTCGCCGAGGTCGAAGTCCCAGCTGTCCTCGTTGGCGAGGCGGCTGTGCCAGCGGCCGTAGAGGCCGTAGATCGCGATGCCGATGACCATCCAGATGCCGAACTTCGTCCACGTGCTGGTCTTCAGGTTCAGCATCAGCCAAACCGTGGCGGCGAGCGACAGCAGCGGGATCAACGGGACCATCGGCACCCGGAAGCCGCGCTCCAGGTTGGGCTCCGAGCGACGCAGCGTGAGGACGCCGACCGCGCAGAACGCGAAGCAGAACAGGGCGCCGATCACCAGCAGCTCCTCGAGCTCGAGGACCTTTGGATAGAGCGTGAGCGCCACCGCGGCGAGGCCTGCGAAGCCGGCGGCGCGGGCGGGGGAGGAGTACACGCGGCTGACCCGACCGAGGCTCTTCGGGAGCAGGCCGTCACGGCCCATGTTGAACAGCACCCGGCTCTGCGCGATGAGGACCACCATGATCACCGTCATCAACGCGAGCAACGCACCCAGGTTGACCACCTTCGCGGCCCACCCGACCCCGACCGCGGCCATTGCTTCGGAGACCGGTGCGCCGCCGCCCAGCTTGCCGTACGGGCGCATGCCGACCAGGACGACCGCCATCGCGATGTAGAGGATCGTCACCGCGCCCACGCCGAGCAGCATGCCCTGCGGGACGGTCTTGCGCGGGCTGCGGGCGTCCTCGGACGCGGTCGCGATCAGGTCGAAGCCGATGTAGGCGAACACGATCGTGCTCGCGGCGGTGAAGATGCCCATGGTCCCGAACGAGCCGAACGACGAGTCCAGGATCCAGCCCAGCAACGTCGGGCTCGCGGTCGCGGGCGCGGCGCGGGCCGGCGGCACGAACGGGTGGTAGTTGTCCATGTTGATGTGGGCGGCACCGACGATCACCACCAGCAGGATCACCGCGACCTTCGCGATCACGACGACGGTCAGCACGCGGGAGGAGAGTTTGGTGCCGGTCACGATCAGCGCGGTCAGGATCAGCAGCAGCAGCGGGGCCACGAGGTTCAATTTGGCCGAGGGACCGAAGAACTGCGCCACTCCGTCAGGCAGTGTCACTCCGAAGCCGTCCAGCGTGGCCAGGAAGTACGCCGACCAGACCCGGGCGACGATCGCCGCCGCGGTGACGAGTTCGAGCACGAGCGCCCAGCCGACCAGCCACGCCCACGCTTCGCCGAAGGTGACGTAGCTGAACGTGTACGCGCTACCGGAAACCGGGATGGTGGACGACAGTTCGGCGTAACAGGCCGCGGCCAGCAGACAGACGATCGCGGCGATGACGAACGACAGGATCACTGCCGGTCCGGCGACATTTGCCGCCTGCACGCCGCTGATGCTGAAAATGCCGGAGCCGATCATCACGCCCAGGCCAAGTACAACCAGGTCGCGACGACCGAACAAACGCGGCAGACGGTGCCGCGCGTCCTCGACTCGAGTGAACGCCGACTCGACCGGCAGGCGCCGGCCTACGGTCTGTCCGTTCGCTGAGGGGGCCATGGTCAGGGGTGCCTCCGTTGCTACTAGGGCAATCGGGCCGAACAGTAGTCGACCGTTGGGCTATCGACCAGCCCTCCTCTCCTCGGTCTCCGCGCGGTGGCTTGCGATGCAGGGCCACCTCACGCATCGTCGAGGTATGACGCCGGACGAAGTCAGCGGAAACCGTTCCTGGCCGGAAGGTTTCGCTGTGTTACTGGCTGACTACGAAAGGCATCTGACGGCGGAAAGAGACCTCAGCACTCACTCGGTGAGAGCCTACATCGGAGATGTCGCGGATTTACTCGAACATTTGATTCGGCTTGGTCACGATGATCTCGGGCAGTTGGATATCCGGAGCCTGCGGTCATGGTTGGCCAAACAGCAAAGTCTCGGGAAATCCCGCAGCACGATGGCCCGCCGGGCGACGGCCGCAAGGGTGTTCACCGCCTGGGCGCAGCGGACCGGGCGGATCAGTACGGATCCCGGGGCGTTGCTGGCCAGTCCGAAGGCGCACAAGAGCCTCCCGGGCGTACTCGGTCAGGCCGATACCCGCGCGGTGCTCGACGCCGCAGCGGTCGCGGCGGACGACGGCAGTCCGGTCGGGCTGCGTGACCTCGCGATCATGGAACTGCTCTACGCGACCGGGATCCGGGTCGGCGAGCTGTGCGCTCTCGACGTCGACGACATCGACGACTCGCGCCGCGTCGTACGGGTCTTCGGCAAAGGGCGGAAGGAGCGGTCGGTCCCGTACGGAGTACCGGCTGGGCAGGCGGTCGAGCGGTGGCTGGTCGAGGCGCGGCCGAAGTTGGCGCGTGAAGGGAGTGGGCCTGCGGCCTTTCTCGGGGCGCGTGGCGGCCGGATCGATCAGCGGGCGGTACGGCGGATGGTGCATGAGCGGATCGCTGTCGTCGACGCACCGGATCTCGCGCCGCACGGTCTGCGCCACACGGCGGCCACGCATCTGCTGGAAGGTGGAGCGGACCTGAGGAGCGTGCAGGAGCTCCTGGGGCACGCGTCGCTCGCGACCACCCAGGTCTACACCCATGTCTCCACGGATCGTCTCCGTCAGGCCTACCAGCAGGCCCACCCCAGGGCATGACACTGGCAGGGGATGCGGCGCGTGGGTGCCAGGATGCGGCAGACTGCGGGACATGCGGGTTTCGGCGAAGTCTGACTATGCGTTGCGAGCTCTGATCGAGATCACCCAGCGGTGGGTGGCCGGCGATGCTGCTGTGGTGTCGGCCGAGGAGCTGAGCCGGGCGCAGGGCATTCCGCACGGCTTCCTGCAGGGCATCCTGGCCGATCTGCGGCGCGCCGGCGTCCTGTCCAGCCAGCGTGGACAGTCGGGTGGCTGGCGGCTGGCCGTCGACCCCAACGAGATCTCCGTCGCCGACGTGATGCGCGCGGTCGACGGCCCGATCGTGAGCATCTCGGGCGTCCGGCCGGAGAGCGTCTCGTACAACGAGCACGCGGTCGTCCTGCAGCGGGTCTGGATCGCCGCCCGCGCGAGCCTCCGGGACGTACTCGAGAACACCACGCTGATCGACCTCGCCAAGAACAAGCTCCCGGCCGGCGTCGAGCGCCGCTCGCGGGACGAGGACGCCTGGCAGGCCCGGGTTCCGGGCAGCTGAGCCCGTGTTACAGTCGTGACTTATATAAGTCGCGACTGTAGGAGATGAGTGATGCAGCAGATCAAGACGTTCCTCATGTTCGAGGGCGGCGCGGAGCAGGCGATGACCTTCTACCTGTCGCTGTTCAAGGACGCCGAGGTCGTGTCGATGGTCAAGTACGGCGCCGACGGGCCGGGTCCCGAGGGGTCTGTGACGGTGGCCGTGTTCCGGCTGGCCGGGCAGCAGTTCATGTGCAGCGACAGCTATCAGCACCATGGCTTCACCTTCACTCCTTCGATGTCGCTGTTCGTGGACTGTGCGGACGAGGCGGAACTCGACCGGCTGTACGGCGCGCTGGTCGAGGGCGGGGGCGCGTTGATGCCGCTGGGTGACTACGGGTTCAGCAAGAAGTTCGGGTGGGTCAACGACCGGTACGGGGTGTCGTGGCAGTTGAACCTGCCGCACGAGTAAGGCTCATTCGCGTCTGATCAGCAGGCCGGCGGTGAGTGTCAGGGCTGCGGTGGCGGCGATGACGAGCTTGGCCGCGCGCCGGTTGCTGTCCGGCGGGACCTCGGATGCCGGGTCAGGCGACAGATCAGGCGACGTGCCGCGTGGTGCTTGCCCGGCTGATCGGGTCCGTTCTTCGGTGAGTGGGAGCAGGCGGACGGGGCGGTTGGGGAGCAGGGTCAGGGGGTTGAGGTACTGCTTGCCCTGGAGCAGGCCCCAGTGCAGGCAGGATCTGGGCAGGCAGTGCGAGCCCGCGGCGGACAGGCGGCCGATGACGGTGCCGGTCTTGACGGTGGCTCCGACCGAGACCTCGGGGATGACCGGTTCATACGTCGTACGGAGGGGGCCGGTGGTGATCGTGATGACGCCACGGCCGGCGAGTGCACCGGCGTACGTGATCGTGCCTGGGGTGGCTGCGAGGACGGGTTGGCCGGGGTGGCCGGCGAGGTCGACGCCGCGATGGCCGGGCAGCCAGGGTTTCGCGGGCAGCTCGAAGCCGCGCACGACGTCCGGGCGGGGTTGGAGCGGCCAGGCCGCGATGGCCTGCAGCGGTGGGCTGGGTGTGGGTGGCGGGGGCGGGGCGGCGAGGGGGAGCAGGGCGAGGTTCATGCCAGGGAAGATGCCGGTTTCGGGGTGGCTGTGGACCGGCGATCGCGGAATTGTGGACAACCGGGGCCGGTTCGCGTCGGGTGCTGGTGGTCCCGTACACTTCCGGTGGCGCCCCATGTGAATGGGGCGACTACGCATGCCCGCACAAGTGCGGCGTTCCAGCGGTCCCGGAGCTGTCCGGGCGGACCGGCGCGACGGGCATCAGGAGCTGCGGATCACCCGATCCGACGCGAGACAACCGAGTAGACCCGGACGCATCAGCCGGGTCGCCAAAGGAGACCACCTCATGGCCGTCGTGACCATGAAGCAGCTGCTCGAGAGCGGCGTGCACTTCGGGCACCAGACCCGGCGCTGGAACCCCAAGATGAAGCGCTACATCCTCACCGAGCGCAACGGCATCTACATCATCGACCTGCAGCAGTCGCTGTCCTACATCGACCGCGCGTACGAGTTCGTGCGTAGCACCGTGGCGTCCGGCGGGGCGATCCTGTTCGTCGGCACCAAGAAGCAGGCCCAGGAAGCGATCGCCGAGCAGGCGACGCGCGTCGGGATGCCGTACGTGAACCAGCGCTGGCTGGGCGGCATGCTGACGAACTTCCAGACGGTGAACAAGCGGCTGCAGCGGCTCAAGGAGCTCGAGCTCATCGACTTCGACGACGTCGCCGCCTCCGGTGTCACCAAGAAGGAGCTGCTGCAGAAGCGTCGCGAGCACGACAAGCTGCTCAAGACCCTCGGCGGTATCCGCGACATGGCCCGGGTTCCGGCCGCCGTGTGGATCGTGGACACCAAGAAGGAGCACCTCGCCGTCGACGAGGCGCGCAAGCTGAAGCTGCCGATCATCGGCATCCTGGACACCAACTGCGACCCGGACGAGGTCGACTACCCGATTCCGGGGAACGACGACGCGATCCGCTCGGTCGGCCTGCTCACGCGGGTCGTCGCCGACGCCGTCGCCGACGGCCTGATGGGCCGCTCCGGCCAGGGCGCCGCCGCCGCCGGCGAGGAGCTGGGCCAGGAAGAGCCGATGGCCGCCTGGGAGCGCGAGCTGCTGGAGAGCCAGAACGGCACCGCCAAGGCCACCGAGACCGCCAAGGCCGCTGAGGCTGCCCCGGTGGCTGAGGCTGCCCCGGCTGCTGAGGTCACCGAGGCCGCTCCGGCCGCTGAGGTCACCGAGGCCGCTCCGGCCGCTGAGGTCACCGAGGCCGCTCCGGCTGCCGAGGAGGTCCTGACCGAGCCGGTCGCGACCGACGCCGAGGTCACCGAGGCGAAGAAGGACGACGACGCCCCGAAGGCCGACGAGGCCTGACAGCCCGCTGATGCCGCCCGGGTCGATCCCGGGCGGCACCAGCTGCCGCGGCCCGACCGCCGGCGCTGCCCGCCCACCCAGCCGCATCAGAACAAGACGAGAGATCGAGGAATGGCGAACTACACCGCCGCTGACGTGAAGAAGCTCCGCGACGCTACCGGCGCGGGCATGATGGACGCGAAGAAGGCGCTCGAGAGCACCGACGGCGACTTCGAGAAGGCGATCGAGGAGCTGCGCATCCACGGCGCGGCCAAGGCGGCCAAGCGCGGCGCCGAGCGGTCCGCCACCAACGGCCTGGTGGCCGCGGCGGAGAACGCTCTGGTCCAGCTGAACTGCGAGACTGACTTCGTCGCCAAGAACGAGCAGTTCCAGCAGCTGGCCGCCGACATCGTCGCGCACGCTTCGGCGAGCAAGGTCGGCGACGTCGAGGGTCTGCTCAGCGAGAAGCTGACCGACGGCAAGTCGGTCGCCGAGAACATCGAGGCGCTGGCCGCGGTCATCGGCGAGAAGCTGGAGCTCGGCAAGGTGGCCGTCTTCGACGGCAAGGTCACGGCGTACATGCACAAGCGCGCCGCGGACCTGCCGGCCCAGGTCGGCGTACTGGTCGAGTTCGAGGGCGACAACGTGGAGGCCGCCCGTGGCGCCGCCATGCAGGCCGCCGCGATGCGCCCGCTGTACACCACGCGCGACGAGGTCCCGGCCGAAACGGTCGAGAACGAGAAGCGGATCGCCGAGGCGACCGCGCGCGAGGAGGGCAAGCCGGAAGGCGCCCTGCCGAAGATCGTCGAGGGCCGGGTGAACGGCTTCTTCAAGGACGTCGTGCTGCTCGAGCAGCCGTCGGTCACGGAGAACAAGAAGAGCGTGAAGGCTGTGCTCGACGCCGCCGGTGTCACCGTGAAGCGGTTCGCCCGCTTCGAGGTCGGCGCCTGATCCCGCGAAGGATCTGAGCGCACGGGCATCGAAGCACAGGCAACGAACGAGGAGGCCGGAATCGTGACGGAAACCCTGGGTACCGAGACGAGTCCGGCCTCTTCGCCGTCCTCGCCCGCCTACCACCGCGTGCTGCTGAAGCTGTCGGGGGAGGTGTTCGGCGGCGGCAAGCTCGGCGTCGACCCCGATGTGGTGAACTCGATCGCCAAGCAGATCGCGGACGTGGCGCGGTCGGGCGTGCAGGTCGCCGTCGTGGTCGGCGGCGGCAACTTCTTCCGCGGCGCCGAGCTCCAGCAGCGCGGCATGGAGCGGAACCGCGCCGACTACATGGGCATGCTCGGCACCGTGATGAACTGCCTGGCGCTGCAGGACTTCCTGGAGAAGCTCGGTATCGAGACGCGGGTGCAGACCGCGATCACGATGGGCCAGGTCGCCGAGCCGTACATCCCGCGCAAGGCTGAGCGGCACCTGGAGAAGGGCCGCGTGGTCATCTTCGGCGCCGGCTCCGGTATGCCGTACTTCTCCACCGACACGGTCGCCGCCCAGCGCGCGCTGGAGGTCGGCGCCGAGGCGCTGCTGATGGGCAAGCAGGGCGTGGACGGTGTCTACGACTCCGACCCGAAGAAGAACCCGGACGCGGTGAAGTTCGACCAGTTGTCGTACGACGACTTCCTGGCCCGCGGGCTCCGGGTCGCCGACGCGACCGCGATCAGCCTGGCCCGCGACAACGCGCTGCCGATCGTGATCTTCGGTCTCGAGGAGGGCAACATCGCCCGGGTGATCCACGGCGAGAAGATCGGCACGGTCGTCTCCCAGGGGCAGTAACCCGGCGTACCCGGCGTATTCGGTACCGGCGTGTACGACTAGGATCGTCGAACACGGGTGGATGTCCGTTATCTGGTAGACCCGCGTTCGTAGGGTAGGAGTGTGGCCGCGCCGAGGTGGCCCAGAGGAAGCGAGGAATGTCGTGATCGACGAAGCTCTCCGCGATGCCGAGCAGAAGATGTCGAAGGCCGTGGAGGTTGCGAAGGACGACTTCGCCGCGATCCGCACCGGCCGGGCGCACCCGCAGATGTTCGCCGGCATTCTGGCCGACTACTACGGCAGCCCGACCCCGCTGCAGCAGCTGGCCGGTTTCCAGGTGCCGGAGCCCCGGACCGTGCTGATCTCGCCGTACGACAAGGGTGCGATGACGGCGATCGAGAAGGCGATCCGCGACTCGGACCTGGGTGTGAACCCGGGCAACGACGGCGCGGTGATCCGGGTCGTGATGCCGGCGCTGACCGAGGAGCGCCGCAAGGAGTACATCAAGGTCGCGAAGACCAAGGCCGAGGAGGCCAAGGTCTCGGTCCGCAACATCCGCCGGCACGCCATGGACCAGGTGCACAAGACCGTCAAGGACGGTGACGCCGGCGAGGACGAGGGCAAGAGTGCTGAGAAGCGGCTCGACGGGTTGACGAAGAAGTTCGTCGACTCCATCGACGACCTGCTCAAGCACAAGGAAGCCGAACTGCTCGAGGTGTGATGGGCGTCGACAGCACGCCCGCGCCGAGTCCCAGCCCGAGCCGTGCCGGGCGTAATTTGCCCGCGGCGATCGCGGTGGGAGTCGGGCTCGGCGCACTGATCCTCGGATCGCTGTACTGGCAGAAGGTCCTGTTCACCGTTCTGGTGCTGGCCGTCGTCCTGATTGCCGTCGACGAGATGATCAAGGCGCTGCGCACCGGCGGGGCGATGATCCCGCGGGTCCCGCTGTTCGTCGGTACGACGGCGATGCTGGTGGCGGCGTACTTCGGTGGACCGATGGCGCTGCTCGTCGCGCTCGGGATCACTGTGCTCGGGACGATCTTCTGGCGGATGCCGGGCGGGTCGATCGGGTTCGTCCGGGACGTGAGCGCCGGGGTGTTCCTGATCGGCTACGTGCCGCTGCTGGCCGGGTTCGCGATCCTGCTGGTCCAGCCGGATGCGGACGGCCCCGGGCGCGTGGTCACGTTCTTCGTGGTCGTAGTCGCCAGTGACGTCGGCGGTTACGCGGCCGGTGTGCTGTTCGGCAAGCACCCGATGGCGCCGACGATCAGCCCGAAGAAGTCCTGGGAGGGCTTCGCCGGTTCGACGCTCGCGTGCATCGGCGCCGGTATCGCCTCGGTCGTCTTCCTGCTGGACGGCGACTGGTGGGTCGGAGCGATCGTGGGCGCTGTCGCCGTCCTGACGGCGACGGTCGGTGACCTCGGCGAGTCGATGATCAAGCGCGACCTGGGGATCAAGGACATGTCGAACCTGCTGCCCGGTCACGGCGGCGTGATGGACCGGCTGGACTCGCTCCTCGCGACCGCGCCGGTCGTCTGGCTCCTCCTGCACCTGCTGGTGAAGGCATGACGGTCGCACCGGACGGACGCTCCCTGGTCGGCGACGTCGTACGCCTGGACCGGTTGCAGGAGTCCGACATCGACGAGTTGTACGCCGCGATCGCCAACGAGCAGGTGTACGTGGGCGGCTTCGGCGGCGGTCTCGCCGCGATGCCGGCCAGCGCTGAGGACATGCGCGCGAAGTGGATCCCGGCCGCGGCCAAGCGGTTCGCGTACATCGTCCGCTTGGTTGCCGATGGCACCGTCGTCGGTACGTCGAGCCTCGCCGACGTCGACGTGGCGAACGAGCGGATCCACCTCGGCTACACCGGCTACGCGCCGGCCGTCTGGGGGACCGCAGTCAACCCGGCGGCCAAGCTGCTGCTGCTCGAGCACGCCTTCGAGGACTGTGGATTCGGGCGCGTGAAGATCCAGACCGGCTCGAAGAACACTCGGTCGCAGGCGGCGATCGCGAAGCTCGGAGCGACCCGCGAGGGCGTGCTGCGGCGGCACATGCGCACGGCCGACGGCTCGTTCCGGGACACGGTGGTGTTCTCGATCCTGGCCGACGAGTGGCCGGATGTGCGGAAGCGGCTCGAGGACCGGATCAACCGGTGAGCTTCGCCAGCGCCGCGTAGGTCGCCAGCAGCGCGGCGCGGTCGTAGGTGTTCGTGGTGATCAGCAGTTCGTCGGCAGCGGTACGGCGTACCAGATCGTTCAGCGCCTCGTCGACGTCGGCGGGCGTGCCGTAGATCTGACCGCGGAGCGCGTTCTCGAAGAATTCCTGCTCGCGCGCGGTCATTTCGTCCGGTACGTCGGGCTGCAGCGGAGGGAACACGCCACGGGTACGTGAGTACGCGCTGGCCCATGCCTCCGGCAACAAGAGCTCTCGCGCTGCCTCGGTGGAGTCGGCTACCGCAGCGGTGACCGCGAGGATGACGTACGGCTCCGACGCCCAGGCGGACGGCCGGAAGGTCCTCCGGTAATCCTCGAGCAGGTCGGCCGAGTCCGAGCGAGCGGCCAGCACCACGGGGAGTCCCAGCGACGCCGCGATCGTCGCACCTTCGCCGACGGCGAGAACGAACGGCGGGATGCGCAGTCCCTCACCCGGTCGCGCATGAACCTGGTCATTCGACGTACCGGCGAGGTACCCGAGGAGCTCGCGGACCTGCGCGGTGAAGTCGTCCGCCGCGTCCTTCTCGACACCAAGAGCCCGCCGTACGCCGTTGGTGAAGCCGACCGAGCGGCCGAGGCCCATGTCGATCCGGCCCGGGTACAGCGACTCCAGTACGCCGAACTGCTCCGCCACGACCAGGGGCTTGTGGTTCGGCAGCATCACTCCGCCCGTGCCGACGCGGATCCGATCCGTGCGAGCGGCAACAGCCGCAGCGAGCACTGTCGGCGCAGAGCCGACCACCCCTGGCACGCTGTGGTGCTCCGACACCCAGAAACGCTTGTAGCCAAGCTCTTCCACCTGCTGCGCCATCTCCACGGTCGCGCGCAGTGTCTCCGCCTCTGACTCGCCTACTCGAGTCCGGGAGCGGTCCAGGACTGACAGCGGGACGGAAAGCATGCAGAGTCCAACCTGTCCGCCGGAGCGCTCATTCCCCGAGCAGCAACCTCAGGTCGTCGCGGAAACGGTCCGCGGAGGACAGGGGAGCGAGGAACTCCCGCTCCACCTCCAACCGGATCCGCTCCGCGGTCTCGAATGTGGACTCGCCCAGCGACGTCAGTACGACGACGTTCCGCCGCCGATCCTCCGGGCTGCGCCGGCGTTCGACGAAGCCGCGTTCCTCGAGCCCGTCCAGCAGATCGCCGATCGACGTCCGGTCCACCCGCAGCCGCGCGGCGACCTCGAGCTGCGACAGCGGCTCACCGGACACGATCGCCGCCAGCACCGCCAGGTCACGCCCGTTCAGGCCGTGCGGCGCCAACGCTGACGTCTGCGCTTCGGTGAGCTGCGCGAGGACGTGTTTGAGCAGGTACCCCAGCCGGTCGGACGCCATACCGTCAAATCTACCGGGCAACTGATCGTCAGGAATGCTGATCATCAGTTACCCTGACGATTATGGAACCGACCTTCGGTCTGAAGACCACCCCGATGCACGTCCCGTACGCCGATATCCGCCGTGTCTGGCTCGAGGCCGACGAGGTGCCGCAGATCCGCGACGCCTGGCTCTGGGACCACTTCCTCCCGCTCGCCGGTCCGAAGGTCGGCGACGTACTCGAGGGCTGGACCCTGCTGACCGCGCTCGCCGCGCAAACCACGAGGCTTCGTCTCGGCCTGCTCGTCACCAGCAACCGGATCCGCCCGCCGGCCGTGCTCGGCAAGATCGCCAGCACGCTGGACGTGATCTCCGGCGGCCGGCTGATCATGGGCCTCGGCGCCGGAGGCACCCACCAACCGGCCGGTCTGAGCGGCATCCCGGGCCCGAATCCGGCGATCGAGGAGTACGCCGCCTATGGGCTGACGCTCGTGCCGCCGGGTGAAGGGGTCGACCGCCTGCGCGAAACGATCGAGATCCTGCGCCGGATGTGGACGGAGGACGAGTTCGACTTCCACGGCCGGTACAACACGCTCGAGCGGACCCGCAATGCGCCGAAACCGGTTCAAAAAGGTGGCCCGCCGCTGCTGATCGGCGGCTGGGGCAACCGCATGCTGCGGCTCGTCGCGGAGCACGCCGACACCTGGAACATCAGCGGCCCGCCGCACGTCGACTTCGACACCCTCGCCGATCGGGTACGCCGCTTGGACGCGGAATGCGAGCGGCTCGGACGCGATCCGTCGACGCTCAGCCGCTCGCTGCAGCAGATCGTCTCGTACGACGACCCGGCCGAGACCCGGGCGATCGTACGAAAAGCCGTTGAACTCGGCTTCGACCACATCGTGCTCTCGCTGCCTCGCCCGTACCCGGAGCGGGCTGTGCGCTGGCTGGTCCGCGAAATCATCGACCCTTTCCACTGAGATGGAAACGAGTGGTGATTTTTTCACCGCAGAGCAACGCGTTGTGTCAGGATCAAACACAGGACGATCCGCCCCGGTCGTCCAGTGAGGAGCTGACATGACCCCCACGACGAAGTTCAAGGCCGCCCTCGGCGGTCTCGCCCTGATCGCTGCCGCGGCCGTGCCTCTGGCTGCCGCACCGACTGCCACCGGCGCCGCCGCGCCGGCCACACACACCGTCTCGGCTGAAGCGGTAGCGGCGGCCAAGCCGGTCCCGAAGCTCGGCTACTCGACGCAGACCGTCAAGACGCTGAACATCGACTTCCAGTACCAGCAGACCGGCTACTGGTGTGGCCCGGCCGCGACCCGGATCGCGCTCTCGGCCCGGATCTCGCCGCCGAGCCAGCAGCAACTGGCCAACGAGTTGCCGACCACAACCAACGGCACCGATTGGATCGGCCAGGTCACCCCGGTGCTCAACAACCACCTCGGCACCGGCTGGTACGAGACCAAGGAGATGCCGAACGACCCGCCCACCCAGGCGCAGCGCGATCTGCTCTGGCGGGACGTCGTCCTCGACATCGACAACAACTACCCGATCGTCGCCAACATCGTCGCCCCGGCCAGCAACCACCCGCCGGGCTACCCGAACTACACGATCTACCACTACTTCACGGTGATCGGGTACGACGACAGCGACCAGACCGTCCTGATCGCCGACCCGGCCGGCTTCGCCCCGACCGCGACGTACTGGCTGACCTTCAACCAACTAGCCACCCTCATCCCGCCGAAGGGCTACTCGGCCTGACCGCAGGACCTAGGAGGGTTTCTGGCGCGTATATGCAGCAAAAGCCTCCTAGGGCGGCTGGAGAACTCTCCCTGAACCGGTTCGGGGAGAGTTCTGCCGGACCGGGATACTGTGCACGTGGCCAGAGAACCGCGGTTGGAGATCGAGTACTGCACGCAGTGCCGGTGGTTGATGCGGGCGGCGTGGACCGCCCAGGAGCTGCTGACCACCTTCCCGAAGGAGCTGGGGGAGGTGGCACTCGTTCCCGGGACCGGGGGAGTGTTCGACGTCAGCCTGGACGGAGAGCTGTTGTGGTCACGGAAGGTGGAGGGCGGATTCGCCGAGATCCCGGTGCTGAAGCAGATGGTCCGCGACCGGATCGCGCCGGACCGCAAGCTCGGCCACTCGGACCGCAAGGAGAGTGATCCGCAGCACGCCGGGGATGTGAATTTGTGAACCGCCGTACCGGCGGGCGACAATAGGTCGGTTATGTCTACTTCCCTTCCCCTTGTGTTCGATGAGCCGCGCCGTGCCAAGAAGCCGCCGCGGCACCTGGCCGATCTCACCGGGGAGGAACGGCGTACGGCGGTCGAGGCGCTGGGCGAGCCCGCGTTCCGGGCCAAGCAGCTGTCCAACCACTACTTCTCCCGGCTGGTGTCCGACCCGGCCGAGATGACCGACCTGCCGGCCGCGACCCGCGACAAGCTCGTCGCGGACCTGATGCCGCCGCTGCTGACGCGCGTCCGCGACCTGGAGTGCGACAACGGCGAGACCCGCAAGACGCTGTGGAAGCTGCTCGACGGCTCGCTCGTCGAGTCGGTCCTGATGCGGTACCCGGGCCGCGTGACGATGTGCGTGTCCTCCCAGGCCGGCTGTGGGATGGCGTGCCCGTTCTGCGCGACCGGACAGGGCGGCCTGACGCGGAACATGACGACCGCGGAGATCGTCGAGCAGGTCGTCGACGGTGCGCGGGCGCTCGCGCGCGGCGAGGTCGCCGGCGGACCGGGCCGCGTCTCGAACATCGTGTTCATGGGCATGGGCGAGCCGATGGCGAACTACAAGGCCGTCATGGGCGCCGTCCGGCGGTTCACGGATCCGTCGCCGGAAGGTCTCGGGATCTCGGCGCGTGGTGTGACCGTGTCGACGGTCGGTCTCGTGCCGCGGATCAACCAGCTGGCGACCGAGGGGATCCCGGTCACGCTCGCGCTGTCGCTGCACGCACCGGACGACGAGCTGCGGGACGAACTGGTCCCGATCAACAACCGCTGGAAGGTCGACGAGGTACTGGACGCGGCCTGGGGCTACGCGCAGCAGACCAAGCGGCGGGTCTCGATCGAGTACGCGATGATCCGCGACATCAACGACCACGCGTGGCGGGCCGACCTGCTCGCCGAGAAGCTGAACGCGCGCGGCGACTGGGGCTGGGTGCACGTCAACCTGATCCCGCTGAACCCGACGCCGGGCTCGAAGTGGACGGCGTCCGACCCGGCCGACGAGCGCGAGTTCGTCCGCCGTCTCGAAGCCGGCGGGATCCCGGTCACGGTCCGCGACACCCGCGGTCAGGAGATCGACGGCGCCTGCGGGCAGCTGGCCGCCGCGAGCAAGTCCTGATGCTGAAGCCCGCGTTCAGCGTGCGCCGGCTTGGGCAGCGCTACGACCGTGGCGAGGTCGACGCGTTGGTCGACCGCATCATCGCCGCGGCCGAACACCGGCCGGTCGGTCCGGACGTCACCGTCGACGACCTCCGCAACGCCGCGTTCCGTACGCCGCTACTCGGCCCGGGGTACTCGGCCGAGGAGGTCGACAACTTCCTCGCGGAGGCAGAACGCTGGCTGCCCGGCGGTCAGGCCGCCCAAGGCGCCGGTACGTCGGCTGCCACGCCGGCTCCGGGAGTCCAGCCCGCGCCCCTGTTCAACACGGTCCGGCTGCGTGAGGGATACGCGACCGCGGAGGTGGACGAGTTCGTCGAACGGGTGATGGCGACGGTGAACGGGCTTCCCGTGAGTCGCCCGGTGACCGCCAAGGAGATCCGCGGCATCCAGTTCAGCTCCGTCCGCCTCACCGAGGGCTACGACATCGAAGACGTAGACCTGTTCCTCGACACCGCCGAGGGTTGGCTCAGCTAGCGAATGGGATGATCGGGTGGTGAAGATCCTCTCGATTCAGTCGGCGGTTGCGTTCGGGCATGTGGGTAACTCGGCAGCTGTGTTTCCGCTCCAGCGCATCGGTGTGGAGGTGCTGCCGGTGTACACGGTGAACTTCTCGAACCACACCGGCTACGGGGCGTGGCGTGGGCCCATGATCAGCCCGGACGACGTACGAGAGGTTCTGCTGGGGATCGAGGACCGCGGAGTCCTGCCGCAGATCGACGTGGTGCTCTCGGGCTACCAGGGCGGCGAGGGGATCGCTGACGTCATCCTGGAGACGGTGGAGCGGGTGAAGGCAGCCAATCCTGAGGCGGTCTACTCCTGCGACCCGGTGATGGGCAACGCGAAGTCCGGGTGCTTCGTCGCTCCCGCCATCCCGGTGCTGCTGCGCGATCGGGTGGTTCCGGCAGCCGACATCATCACGCCCAACCAGTTCGAGCTGGGCTTCCTGACCGGCACCGAGCCGGACACGCTCGAGTCCACGCTGGCTTCGGTGGAGCTGGTCCGCGTGACCGGACCGCGCACGGTGCTCGTCACCAGCGTCGAGCGCCCCGATCGCGAGGACGGCACGATCGAGATGCTGGCCGTCGACGACAGCGGCGCGTGGCTCGTGCAGACGCCGTACATCCCGATGAAGGCGAACGGCTCGGGTGACGTGACGGCCGCGCTCTTCACGGCGCACTACCGCCGTACGGGTGATCTCGCGGAGGCGCTCGCGCGCACGACCTCGAGCGTCTTCGATCTGCTCACGCGCACCCACGAGTCGGGAGAGCGCGAGTTGCAGCTCGTCGAATCACAGGACGCCTACGCCAACCCGTCGATGCAGTTCAAGCCACACCAGGTCGCCTGACGCTCACCCAGCAGCAGCGCTCAGGAGCTGCGCGAGTGCTGCGGGTTGGGAGAACATCGGCCAGTGGCCCGTCTTGAGCTCTACCAGCTCCCACGACGGGGACTTGAGCTGCTCGAGCACGTCGGTCGATGGCGTCGTACCGTCCATCAGGCATTTGAGGTACGTCGTGGGTAGTTCGCCGATCGGCTTGACCAGCTCGGCCGGCTCCGAGATCGAGCGCCCCGGATGCGGCGTACCGCGGGAGACGATCAGCTCGATCGCCTCGTCGGTGAGGTCCTGGTCGGCGTAGTCCTCGGCCGTCAGCGGCGGCCAGTACCCGTCGGACGTCGCCATCTGCTCCCGCACCCACGCCTGCCCTTCCTCGGACCAGCCGTCCACGAACGACTTCCCGTCGGTCGGGATGTTCGAGTCGACGTACACCACCCGCCGTAACCGGTCCCCGATCCGCCCCGCCGCCTGCCCGACCGGGATCCCGGAGTAGCTGTGCCCCACGAGTACGACGTCCTGCAGGTCCTGGGACTCGACCACAGCCACGATGTCGGCGACATGCTGCTGCTGACCCGCATCCACACCCCGCCGCTCAGCCAGCCCACTCAACGTGACCGGGTGAACGCCATGCCCCGCACCCCGCAGCGCCCCCGCGACCTCATCCCAGGCCCACGCCCCCAACCAAGCCCCCGGCACCAACACAAAATCCACCATGCCCCGCACCGTAAACCACCCCACCGACAAACTGAGGACCATGCACATTCGCCAGTACGAAGAGGCAGACCGCTCAGCCGTCCTCGCCCTCGCCCCACGCCTGACCGAAGGTGTCGCGCCCTGGCGCCCACCCAGCGGCGTGCTCGCAGCCGTCACCGGATGGGTCGCGGACGCGCTCCACCACGCCGGCGAACCCGACCGTTTCGTGTTTGTCGCCGAGGACGGCGGCGACATCGCAGGCTTCGTCTCTGGCGAGCAACGCGCCCACTGGTCCGGCGACCGGGAGCTGTACGTCGGTGAACTGGTGGTCTCCCCACAGCACGAGGGCCGTGGCGTCGGCCGCGCGCTGATGGATGCAGTCACCGACCACGCCAGGCAGCAGGGCCTGGTGACGATCACCCTCGACACCGGCGCCGCCAACACCAACGCCCGTACGTTCTACAGCCACCTCGGCTTCGCGGAGGAGGACGTCAAGCTGACGAAGACGCTCAGCTGACCAACGAAGCTGCTTCGTCGATGGTGTCTACCAGGTGGATGGAGTGGGTCATGGGGCGGTTGGTGGCCAGGGACTGGAGGAGGGGCCAGACCGGGAGCTGCGTCGTCCAGTGCGCTACGCCGACGAGGATGAGGGGGATCTGGGTGGCTGCGTCGCCGTAGTAGTTGGGGGTGACGGCCTGGAAGACCTCCTGGACGGTGCCGGCGGCGCCGGGGAGGTAGATGATGCCACCGCGGGCGCGACCGAGGAGGACGTCCTCGCGCTGGGCGTTCGAGAAGTACTTCGCGATCGAGCCGGCGAACACGTTGGGCGGCTCGTGACCGTAGAACCAGGTCGGAATCGACACCCCGCCGTTCCCGGGGAACCGGGCGCGCACGCTCAGCCCGGCGGCCGCCCACGCGCCGATCGACGGGCGGAACGACGGTACGGCGGCCAGCTCGGCCAGCGCGGCGTCGACCTCAGCCTCGTCGTACGACGCCAGGGACGCGCCGAGGTTGGCGGCCTCCATCGCGCCCGGACCGCCGCCGGTGACGACCAGGTGGTTGCGCCGCGCAAGCGTACGGCCGAGCAGTACGGCGGCGCGGTAGTTGCCGTCGCCACGCAGTACGCCGTGACCGCCCATCACCCCGACCCACGGCTCGTCGTCGGGCAGTTCCCCCAGCGCATCCGCGATCGCGTGGTCGTGGAGCGCGGCGGCGAGCGTACGGCTCGTGTCGCCCTTCTCGTCGTGCTGACGGGACCACGCGTAGATCCGGGCGTCCGGCGTGGCCTCGTACCCGTGCTCGAGGCCCGCGTACAGCTCGTCGGCGTCGTACAGCCGCCCGCGGTACGCGTCGAACGGCAGCTCCGGGATCGCCGGGAACACCAGCCCGCCGCCGTCCCGGATCCACCCGTCGACCTTGTCCTCCAGCGAGCAGCCGAGGAACACCGAGCCGGTCGGCTGCAGCCCGAGGAGTTCCGCCGTACGTCCGGTCAGATCCACCGACTGCACCCGCCACCCGGCCATCGCGGTGGCGCCCGCGGCCAGCAGCCGGTCGAACTGCTCCAACGACTCGATGTCCACATGCGGAATGCTCGGCAACGTCACGCAGAGCACATTAATAGACGGCTGCTGTCAGCTGAGGTAATGCTTAGGCATGACACATGCGGAGCTCTGGGAGCGTCACAAGGCCGTTATGCCGGCTTGGCTCGCGTTGTACTACGAGGAGCCGATCGAGATCGTGCGGGGGTCCGGGCGCCGGGTCACCGACGGTGAGGGGAACACGTACCTCGACTTCTTCGCCGGCATCCTGACCAACGCGATCGGGTACGACATCGCGGAGATCTCCGACGCGGTGCGCGAGCAGCTCGGGTCCGGGATCGCGCACACCTCGACGGTGTACCTGATCCGCAAGCAGATCGAGCTGGCCGAGCAGATCGCCGAGCTGTCCGGGATCCCGGACGCGAAGGTGTTCTTCGCGAACTCGGGCACCGAGGCGAACGAGACGGCCCTCCTGCTCGCCACCCAGAACCGCCGCTCCAACCAGGTGCTGGCGATGCGCAACTCGTACCACGGCCGCGCGTTCGGCACCGTCGCGATCACCGGCAACCGCGGCTGGTCCGCGAGCAGCCTGTCGCCGGTGAACGTGCAGTACGTGCAGGGCGCGTACCGGTACCGCAGCCCGTTCCGCGACCTGCCCGACGCGGAGTACATCAAGGTCTGCGTCGACGACCTGCGCAACGTCATCGAGACCACGACCGCGGGCGACGTCGCGTGCATGATCGCGGAGCCGATCCAGGGCGTCGGCGGGTTCTCGTCGCCGCCGGACGGTCTGTACGCCGCGTTCAAGGAGGTCCTGGACGAGTACGGGATCCTCTTCGTCTCCGACGAGGTGCAGACCGGATGGGGCCGCACCGGCGACCACTTCTGGGGGATCCAGGCGCACGGCGTCGTACCGGACGCGATGACGTTCGCGAAGGGTCTCGGGAACGGGTTCGCGATCGGCGGGGTTGTCGCAAAAGCTGAGTTGATGGACAGCGTCAAGGCGAACTCGCTGTCGACGTTCGGCGGCAACCCGATCTCGACCAGCGCGGCGAAGGCCACGATCGACTACCTGCTCGACAAGGACCTGCAGGCGAACGCGGCCAAGCGCGGCGCGCAGCTCGTCGACGGCCTGCGCGGCATCTCCGACGAGTTCCCCGAACTCGGCGACGTCCGCGGCAAGGGCCTGATGCTCGCCGCCGAGCTGGTCAAACCGGACGACAACAGCCCGGACGCGGCCGCGACCGCCAAGCTCCAGCAGGAAACCAAGAACCGCGGCCTGCTGGTCGGCAAGGGCGGCCTCTACGGCAACGTCCTGCGGATGGCGCCCCCGATGACTCTCACCGAAGCCGAAACCACCGAAGCCCTGGAGATCATCCGCGACGCCTTCAACACCCTGCGCTGACGCCGTTCCTCGTCTCGATCACCGGCGACCTGACGCCGTACGGCTTGCTGAGCCTCGACGGCTGCCTCTACGCCTTCTGGTGCGACGACTGCTGCGTCTCGAGCGTCACGTACCAGGAGGAGCAGCGACCGGCTCGGCCTCGCGGAGCGGAGACCAGTGTGACCGGTAGTGCTTGGCGAGGTAGCCGACGCCCCAGAGCGAGAGGAAGAGCCAGCCGATGAAGCCGAAGATCACCCACATGAGACCGATGCTGTCGGCGAGTTGGTCGGCGTGGCCGAGCCAGAGCGCGATCGGCCCCAGAACGATGCCGGGGGCAACGATCCAGTTGGCGAGGTAGGTCAGCAGGACTTCACCGCCCCGCAGCCGGGACCGGCCGGCGATCTGGTATTGGGTGACCGTCTTCTGGCTGACGCCGCGGTTCTGGAAGTCGCTCGACACCTCCGCCAGGTAGAACCGGTCCAGCGGAACGATCGGCAGATAGAGCACGGTGAAGTACCGCGTCCCGAAGTACCTGCCGTGTGCGTCCTTGCGGGTGAAGCCCTTGAGCCCGAATCCGATTCCGTTGAACGACGACAGTGGTACCTGCTCGTCCGGCTTCAACGGCCACACCTCGTCAGCCATGCGCGCAAGATTAAGTGGCAACACCTCGACGCGCCAGCAACTGACCGAAACGTGACAGTGCCCCCGGGATCGACATCCCAGGGGCACTGCGTCGGCCCTCGATCAGATCGGCGGTGCCGAGCCGGGATCGGTGGTCAGCGGGAGCGGCGGCGGGGCGCCGGTGATCTTGCGGCGACGCCTCGAGCGGCCCTCCAAGTAGCGGGCCAGCAGGGACAGCAGCGAGCACAGGCCGATGTAGATGACCGCGGTCACCATGTACGTCGGGATGTACGGGAAGCCGTACGTCAACCTGCCGCCCATCTGCTTCGCGACGTACAGCAACTCGCCGTACGTGATGATGAAGCCCAGCGCGGTGTCCTTCAGCAGGACGACCAGCTGGCTCACGATCGCCGGGAGCATCGCACTGATGGCCTGCGGCAACAGCACCAGGCGGACGACCTGGTTCTTCCGCAGACCGAGCGCGTACGCCGCCTCGCGCTGACCCTTCGGTACGGCCGCGATGCCGGCCCGGAAGATCTCCGCGAGGACCGACCCGTTGTACAGGGTCAGACCGAAGACGACCGCCCAGAACGGGCCGAGTCCGAGGCCGAACTGGATGTTGCCGAAGTAGAAGTAGAACATCAGGATCAGCAGCGGGACGGCGCGGAACAGTTCGACGATCAGCGTCGCCGGGGTCCGCAGCCACTTGTGGTCGCTGATCCGCGCCGCGGCGAACACCGCACCGAACAACAGCGCGAGAACAGCCGCCAGCCCTGCGGCCTTCAGCGTGTTGAGCAGACCGTCCAGCATCTGCCGTTGGATCGACGAGTACTGGAACTGCCGCCAGAGCCGGCCTTCGAACTGGCCGTAGTCGTACATCCGGAGGATCAGCCACGTGATCGCGCCGAGCAGCACCACCAGGACCACGATGTTGGAGATCCGGTTCCGGCGCTTCGCGCGCGGCCCGGGCGCCTCGTACAGAACTGCGCTCATCAGGCTACCGCCGTCCGTCGTTCGGCCCACCGTTGCAGGAAGATCAGCGGCACGATGAGGATCAGGAATCCGATCGTGATCCAAAACAGCGTGACCAGCTGGTTCTCACCGCGCTCGGACATCGCTGCCGGGATCGAGCCCGCCTCCACCACCGAGAAGCCGGCCGCGATCGTGGTGTTCTTCAGCAAGGCGATCAGCACACTCATCAACGGCGGGATGATCGCCCGGAAGGCCTGCGGCAGCACCACGATCGTGAGCACCTGCACGAACGACATGCCGACCGCGCGCGCCGCCTCGGCCTGGCCTGGGGCAATGGTGTTGACGCCCGACCGGACCACCTCGCAGATAAACGCCGACGTGTAGATCGTCAGCGCGCCGACCGCGGTCCAGAACGGGTTGGGCAGGGCGAGGTCCATCTTGGCGGCGCCGAAGAACAGGAACGCGAAAACCAGCGTGAGCGGCGTGTTCCGCAGGATGTTGACGTAGCCGGTGCCGAAGCCGCGCAGCGCGGGCACCGGGGAGACGCGGAACGCTCCGAGTGCGGTGCCGAAGACCAGGCTGAGTACGCCGGACACCAGGAACAGCCTGATGGTCAGCCAGAAGCCGTCCCGGAACAACGGCCAGTTGTCGGTGAGGACCGAGAACATCGCGACCTTCCTCTTACCTACCTGTGCCTACATGTACAAAGCCGAGCCGCGGCGCCCAGTCGAGGACACCGCGGCCGGCTGATGGATCAGTACTTCTCGAGCGGCGGCGGGGTCGAGTCCGAACCCGACTTGCCGAGCGTCTCGCCGTAGATTGCCTTCCAGGTGCCGTCGGAGGCCGACGTCTCCAGGATGGTGTTCACCTTGTCGCGCAGCGCCTTGTCGGCCAGCGGCAGGCCGATGCCGTACTTCTCGGTGCTGAACGGCTTGCCGACCACGCGCAGCTCGTCGGGCGCCGTGGCGGCGTACCCCTTGAGGATCGCGTCGTCGGTGGTGACCGTGTCGACCTTCTTGTCCAGCAGCTGGGAGACGCACTCCGAGTAGGTCTTGAACTCGGAGATGTTGCTGGCCTCGGTCAGCTGCTCGTCCTTGACCCGCTGGATCGGGGTCGAGCCGGTCGCCGAGCAGACCTTCTTGCCCTTCAGGGCGGTCTTTCCGGCGTCCATCGAGGTGTCGTCCTTGCGGACCAGCAGGTCCTGACCGGCGATGAAGTACGGGCCGGCGAACGAGACCTGCTTCTTGCGCTTGTCGGTGATCGAGTAGGTGCCGACGTAGTAGTCGATCTCACCACCGGCGATCGCGGTCTCGCGGTTCGCGGACGGGATCTCCTTGTACTCGATCTTGTCCGGGTCGATGCCGAGGCCGGCCGACACCATCCGGGCGACCTCGATGTCGAAGCCGCAGCGCTTGCCGTCGGCATCCTTGTAGCCGAGGTTCGGCTGGTCGGCCTTGACGCCGACGGTCACCTTGCCGGCGGACTTGATCTTGGTGAACGCCGTGCTGCCGGCCACGTCCACGCCGGTCGCGGTGGTGAACTTGTGCAGCTCGCCGCAGGAGTCGGTCGCGTTGCCGCCGCTGTTGCCGCCGCCGGCGCTCGGCTCGTCCTTGCCACAGGCGGCAGCGGTCAGCGCGAGCGCTGCGACGCCGCAGGCGGCGACGAGGGTGCGCATTCTCATGATCAGGTTCCCCTTCGTTTCGTTGCTGGGTACGGCTGCGGGCGGACGTCAGTGCTTGAGGATCTTGCCGAGGAAGTCCTGGGCCCGCCTCGAGGTCGGGTTGGTGAAGAAGGTCTCCGGGGTGGCCTCCTCGACGATCTCGCCGTCGGCCATGAACACCACCCGGTTCGCCGCGGTCCGGGCGAAGCCCATCTCGTGCGTGACCACGACCATCGTCATGCCCTGCTTGGCCAGGTCGATCATCACCTCGAGGACCTCCTGGATCATCTCCGGGTCGAGCGCCGACGTCGGCTCGTCGAACAGGATGACCTTCGGATCCATGGCCAGGGCCCGCGCGATCGCGACGCGCTGCTGCTGGCCACCGGACAGCTGAGCCGGGTACTTCGAGGCCTGGTTGGCCACCCCCACCCGTTCCAGCAGCTCCATCGCCCGCTGCTCGGCCTGCTTGGGGTCGGTCTTGCGGACCTTCAAGGGGCCGAGTGTGACGTTCTGCAGGATCGTCTTGTGCGCGAACAGGTTGAACGACTGGAAGACCATGCCGACGTCGGCACGCAGCTTGGCGAGGGCCTTGCCCTCGCTGGGCAGCGGCTGGCCGTCCAGCAGGATGTTGCCGGAGTCGATCGTCTCCAGCCGGTTGATCGCGCGGCAGAGCGTCGACTTACCGGACCCGGAGGGGCCGATCACCACGACGACCTCGCCCTGATCGATGGACAGGTTGATGTCCTTCAGGACGTGCAGTTCGCCGAAATGCTTGTTGACCCCGGTCAGCGCCACCAGACCAGTTTTCGTCAGCGTGTCGGAATCGCTCATGGCCAGAACCTAGCGGAGCCGGGGGTGCGGTCGCAGGCCCGGGTGGTTCCACGGTGGTAACGATCTGCAATGAACAACGCGGATCGTGATGCTCCGGTCACAGACTGCTCGGGTTTGCTCGTTTCTGATCGGGGCGCCGCGTCAGGTGACGATTCCGTACTCCCGGATCTTGCGGTAGATGGTTGCCCGGGACATCCCGAGCGCGGTGGCCGAGGCTTTCTTGTCCCCGTCGTACGTCGACAACGCGTCGACGATCGCGTCCCGCTCGAGCGCTTCGATCGCGGTCAGCTGCCGCCGGGTCGTGGCGCGGCACTCGGGCGGCAGGTCGGCCAGCTCGACCACGCCGGACCGGCGTCGCCTGGCCACGGCTGCGAGGACCGAGCGCAGATGAGTGATGTTGCCTGCCCATGGCAACCGCATCAGCTGGTTCATCGTGGCGGTAGAGAACGTCAGACCGTTGATGCCGGCCTTCGCGAGCAGCGACCGGACCAGTGCCGGAACGTCCTCGACGTGATGCCGTAGCGGCGGCACCTCGACGGTCCGCGGAAAGAAGGCCAGCAGCTGGTCGGCGATCTCGGCGCGGTCCGCCGGCAGCGTGAGCGCGACCCAGGCTTCCCCGGCCGTCGCGCCGTCCCGGACGCTCTGCAGGAGCTCGGTGAAGCCGTCAAGGGCCTCGCCGGTCAGCAGATGCGCCCGCCGGATGATCAGGTCGGCGCCGGACTCCAGCTCCGCGCGGGCCTCGGCCACCAGGTCTTCACCCGTCACCGCCGGATCGAGGACCGCAAGCCGTCGGTCAGGTGCCACGTGCCTGCGGACCGCGCGCAGCAGCGACAGCTTGCCCGCACCCGGCTCACCGTCGGCGATCAGCCACTCGGACCGGCTGCACGCATCCAGCATCTCCTGGATGATGTGCTGCCAGACCGCGCTGGTTCCGGTCGTCCCCGGAACCACCGGGAACCGCGTGACCTGGTGTCCGCGGGCCGGGAGACGTTGCTCCTTGATCTGGATCACCCCGCCGGCCAGGGTGTCGCCGACGAAGGTCGGGCGATAGGCCATCCGGGCGGTCGTCCCGCTGGGCAGATCGGTGAGGAAGATCTGTGGCTTCGTGCCGCCGCGGGCGTCGCGGGTGCGGTCGATCAGGGCCGCCTGGTCGATGGCGTCGAATCGTGCCTGCGCGTAGGCGTTCATCATGAAGACTTCGTCGCCGAGCGCGAGCACCGGTCCGCCGCTGTGCCGGCAGGCGGCGTAGTAGTCACTCAGCAAGGCGTGGTCGAGCGCGTTCGCCTCCTCGACGACCCGCTCGTGGATCCGCCGCGCCGCGAGTTTGGCGAACGACAACAGGATCGAGTTCGAGTTCCTGGCCTGGGTGGTGATGTCCAGTACGCCGAGCAGACCGCCGGTGACCGGATGCGTGATCGGTGCGCCGGCGCAGGAGAACATCCGCAGCTTGCCGTTGTAGTGCTCGGCGCCGTCGACCAGGATCGGCCCGCACACCTCGAGCGCCGTACCGATCCCGTTGGTCCCGACCGCGGACTCGGCGTACTGGAAGCCGGGCGCGAGGTCGACCGAGTCCAGCCGCCGGAGCAGGGCGGGGTCGCCGCCGCGACGGTCGAGGACGACGCCCTTCGCATCGGTCAGGATGATGCAGACCGGCTCGTTGTGGAGCTCCGCCGACAGTGCGTCGATGACCGGCCGGGCCGCCCGCATCAGCGTGGTCTCCCGGTCGATCCGGTCGAAGTACACCGGCGCCGGGCGGTCGACATCCACCTGGGAGGCGTGTGAACGCTCCCATGAGACCCGGATCGGATCCCGGACCGGATGTGCAGCGCCCATGGCCGTCTCCTTCACGTCCGTCACCAGCGGAACTGCTCCCACGGTAGCCGCCTGGCGCGGGACCGCCATCTCACATTGAGACACAGACACGTCCACTGGGCGGCTTTCATCACTGTTCAACCCCGATGATGGAGGCCCACATTGAGCAGGCAGAGTCTCACCAAGGCGCACGCCAAGATCACCGAGCTGTCGTGGGAACCGACCTTCGCGACCCCGGCGACCCGGTTCGGCACCGACTACACGTTCGAGAAGGCGCCGAAGAAGGACCCGCTGAAGCAGATCATGCGGTCCTACTTCCCGATGGAGGAGGAGAAGGACAACCGCGTGTACGGCGCCATGGACGGCGCCATCCGCGGCAACATGTTCCGCCAGGTGCAGCAGCGCTGGCTGGAGTGGCAGAAGCTGTTCTTGTCGATCATCCCGTTCCCGGAGATCTCCGCGGCCCGGGCGATGCCGATGGCGATCGACGCCGTGCCGAACCCGGAGATCCACAACGGGCTCGCCGTCCAGATGATCGACGAGGTCAGGCACTCGACGATCCAGATGAACCTCAAGCGCCTGTACATGAACAACTACATCGACCCGGCCGGGTTCGACATGACCGAGAAGGCGTTCGCGAACAACTACGCGGGCACCATCGGCCGGCAGTTCGGCGAAGGGTTCATCACCGGTGACGCGATCACCGCCGCGAACATCTACCTGACCGTGGTCGCCGAGACCGCGTTCACCAACACGCTCTTCGTCGCGATGCCCGACGAGGCGGCCGCGAACGGCGACTACCTGCTGCCGACGGTCTTCCACTCGGTGCAGTCCGACGAGTCGCGCCACATCAGCAACGGCTACTCGATCCTGCTGATGGCACTGGCCGACGAGCGCAACCGGCCGCTGCTGGAGCGCGACCTGCGCTACGCCTGGTGGAACAACCACTGCGTCGTGGACGCGGCGATCGGCACGTTCATCGAGTACGGCACCAAGGACCGCCGTAAGGACCGTGAGAGCTATGCGGAGATGTGGCGGCGGTGGATCTACGACGACTACTACCGCAGCTACCTGCTGCCGCTGGAGAAGTACGGGCTCACGATTCCGCACGACCTGGTCGAGGAGGCGTGGAACCGGATCACCAACAAGGGCTACGTGCACGAGGTGGCGCGGTTCTTCGCGACCGGCTGGCCGGTGAACTACTGGCGGATCGACGCGATGACCGACAAGGACTTCGAGTGGTTCGAGGGCAAGTACCCCGGCTGGTACTCGAAGTACGGCAAGTGGTGGGAGAACTACAACCGGCTCGCCTACCCGGGCCGGAACAAGCCGATCGCCTTCGAGGAGGTCGGGTACCAGTACCCGCACCGCTGCTGGACCTGCATGGTGCCCTGCCTGATCCGCGAGGACATGGTCACCGAGAAGGTCGACGACCAGTGGCGCACGTACTGCTCGGAGACCTGCTACTGGACGGACGCGGTCGCGTTCCGGGGCGAGTACGACGGCCGGCCGACGCCGAACATGGGCCGCCTGACCGGGTTCCGCGAGTGGGAGACCCTGCACCACAACAAGGACCTGGCCGACATCGTGCAGGACCTCGGGTACGTGCGTGACGACGGCAAGACGCTGATCGGCCAGCCGCACCTGGACCTGGACGACCCGAAGAAGCTGTGGACCCTCGACGACGTCCGCGGCAACACGTTCATGAGCCCGAACGTGCTGTTGAACGAGATGTCCGACGCCGAGCGCGAGGCCCACGTGGCGGCCTACCGCGCGAACGGCACGACGGCGGCCTGAATCCCACCGAGTATCAGGAGGAGGCTGACATGGCCGACACCCACCGGATCCGCTTCGAACCGGTCGACATCGAGATGGACGTCACCGAGGACGACAAGATCCTCGACGCGGCGTTCCGGCAGGGCATCCACCTGATGCACGGTTGCCGGGAGGGGCAGTGCTCCGCCTGCAAGTCGTACGTCCTGGACGGTGACCTGCAGATGGAGCGCTACTCCACCTTCGCGTGCAACGACGCCGAGGTCGCCGAGGGGTACGTGCTGCTGTGCCGGGCGCATGCCTTCAGCGACTGCACGATCGAGCTGCTCAACTTCGACGAGGACGAGCTGCTCGGCGGCATCCCGATCCAGACCGTCGGCGCCCGCGTCGAGGCGATCGATCCCGTCACCCGGGACATCGTCTCGCTCCGGCTGCGAACCGAGCGATCCTTCGAGTTCCGGCCGGGGCAGTACGCCGACATCACCATCCCCGGCACCGACGAGCACCGCTCGTTCTCGATGGCGACCACCCAGTCGACGCCGGACGAGATCGAGTTCCTGATCAAGAAGTACCCGGGCGGCAAGTTCTCCGCCCTGCTCGACGGCGAGCTCGCGGTCGGCGACGAGTTGTCGCTGACCGGGCCGTACGGCTCGTCGACGCTGAAGGACGGCCATGTGCTGCCGGTGATCTGCGTCGCCGGCGGGGCCGGGATGGCCCCGATCCTGTCGATCCTGCGACACCTGCGGGAGACCGGCAGCACCCGTCCGGTCCGGTTCTACTACGGCGCCCGGACCGCGGCCGACCTGTTCTACCTCGACGCGATCCAGGAGCTCGGTGCGGACCTGACCGGCTTCGAGTTCGTCGCCTGCCTGTCCGAGTCGGCTCAGGACGCGGACGGCCTGCGGTTCGAGGAAGGCAACGTCACCGACATCGTCCGGCGGCGCGAGCCCGAGCTGCACCGCAGCGAGGTCTACCTGTGCGGCCCGCCGCCGATGGTGGACGCCGCCTTGGCGTTGCTGGAGGCAAGCAACGTGCCGAACGACCAGGTCTTCTACGACAAGTTCACCAGCCCAGCGACTACCGATGGAGCCTGAGATGACAGAAACCAAGCAGCGCAGCTTCCCGACGATCGAGTTCACCGACTCCGAGGCCGGTGCGCTGGAGTTCCCGAGCTCGACCAGCCGCGCGTACAACTACTACAAGCCGGCCAAGCTGCGCGCGACGATGTACGAGGACGTCACCGTCGACGTACAGCCGGACCCGGAGCGGCACCTGAGCCAGGGCTGGATCTACGGCTTCGGCGACGGTCCCGGCGGCTATCCGAAGGAGTGGACGGCCGCGGAGTCGTCGAACTGGCACGCCTTCCTCGACCCGAACGAGGAGTGGGACCAGACGATCTACCGCAACAACTCGGCTGTCGTCCACCAAGTCGACCTGTGCCTGCAGAACGCGAAGCGGGCCCGTGCGTACGACAGCTGGAACCCGGCCTGGCTGAAGTTCATCGAGCGCAACCTGGGTGCCTGGATGCACGCCGAGAACGGCCTCGCCCTGCATGTCTTCACCAGCATCCAGCGATCCGGCCCGACGAACATGATCAACACCGCGGTCGCGGTCAACGCCGCCCACAAGATGCGGTTCGCCCAGGACCTCGCTCTGTTCAACCTGGATCTGTCGGAGGCCGACGTACCGTTCGACGGCGCCGCCCACAAGGAGGTCTGGCACAGCGCACCGGAGTGGCAGCCGACCCGTGAGGTGGTCGAGCGGCTGACGGCGGTGGGCGACTGGTGCGAGCTGTTGTTCGCCACCAACATCGTGTTCGAGCAGCTGGTCGGGTCACTGTTCCGGACCGAGCTGGTGATGCAGATCGCCGCTCGTAACGGCGACTACATCACGCCGACCATCGTCGGCACCGGCGAGTACGACTACGACCGCGACCTCGGCTACACCCGCAACCTGTTCCGGCTGCTGACCCGGGATGCCGAGTACGGCGAGAGCAACAAGGCGCTGTTCGGCGAGTGGCTCACGACCTGGGTGCCGCGCTGCCTGGACGCCGCGCACGCGTTGCAGCCGATCTGGTCGCAGCCGGCCGAGAAGTCCGTCACGTTCGCGTCCAGCCTGGACGCGGCCAAGCAGAAGTTCCGTTCGCTGCTCGAAGATCTCGGGCTCGACTCTCCGAAGGAGCTGGACCAGTGAGCATGCAGTTCGGATCGGCCACCGAGTTCTCCAACAAGTGCGGCGTGACCCTGATGAACACGCCGATCGGCCGGGTCGTGGCGGAGGTGATGGGCGCCAAGGACGGCGTCGAGCTCACCGAGTACCCCTCGATGATCCGGGTCGACGGCGTGGGCCTGCTGAACTTCGACTACGCCGAGCTGACCGACGCGCTCGGGTCGGAGTTCGACGGCTCCGTCTTCGAGGAGATCAGCTCGACCCACTACGGCCGGATGGTCCACCTGGACGACAAGACCATCCTGTTCGCCAGCCCCGAGGACGCCGCCGAGTACATCGGCTTCGACCTCACCACGAAGTGAGGCCGGGATGTACGAGAAGAACGGCGAGAAGTACTTCATCGTCGACGCGCACATCGCCCTGTGGGACGCCCGCGCGGCCAACCAGAAGAACATCCACGGCAAGCAGTTCATCGACTGCTTCTACGACTACCACCGCAACCTCAGCCCCGAAGAGGTCGTCTGGGACTACGACACCTACACCTACTACGGCGGGCAGCGGTTGCTGAAGGACCTCTTCGAGGACGGGTACGTCGACCACGCGATCTTCCAGCCGGCGATCTTGAGCGACTTCTACGTCAACGGTTTCGGTCAGACCGAGGACGCCCTCGCGCTGACCCGGGCCAACCCCGGCAAACTCACGTACAACCACGCCTGGGACCCGCGGCACGCGGAGGCCGGGCTCGAGCAGTTGCGCAAGGACGCCGCGCGGATGAACCTGCAGGGCGTCAAGCTCTACACCGCCGAGTGGTACGGCGACTCGCGCGGCTGGAAGCTGGACGACCCGTGGTCGCGGCGCTATCTCGAGGAGTGCCTCGAGCTCGGGATCAAGAACATCCACGTGCACAAGGGCCCGACGATCAGGCCGCTGGACCGGGACTCGTTCGACGTCGCCGACATCGACAAGGTGGCGACCGACTACACCGAGCTCAACTTCATCGTCGAGCACGTCGGCCTGCCCCGGCTCGAGGACTTCTGCTGGATCGCGACCCAGGAACCCAATGTGTACGGCGGTCTCGCGGTGGCGATGCCGTTCATCCACACCCGGCCGGGCTACTTCGCGCAGATCATCGGCGAGCTGCTCTACTGGATCGGCGAGGACCGGATCCTGTTCTCCAGCGACTACGCGCTGTGGACGCCGAAGTGGCTGGTCGAGGCGTTCGTCGACTTCCAGATCCCGGGGGAGCTGACCGAGTACGCGCCGATCACCGTTGCGCAGAAGAAGAAGATCCTCGGCCTGAACGCGGCAGCGCTGTACGGCCTCGACGTACCCGAGGAGCTCAGGCTGCCCGCGGGTGCCGGGTCCCGGGAAGAAGCCGTGGCGTCATGATCGCGGTCGCCACGTCGCTGCAGTCCGAGGTCGTCGCGGCCCTGGCGACCGTTGTCGACCCGGAGCTGGACCAGCCCATCACCGACCTCGGCTTCGTCCGGTCGATCCGGATCGACCGGACCGGTGTGACGGTCCACCTCCGGCTGCCGACCTCGTTCTGCGCACCGAACTTCGCCTACCTGATGGCATCCGACGCGGTCGACGCCCTTCGTCGGGTGCCTCAGGTAGGGAAGGTGACCGTCCTGCTCGACGATCACCACGACTCGGACAAGATCAACGCCGGACTGGCCGCGGACGCGGGCTACGTCGGCACCTTCGGATCCGAGGCCGAGCAGGACCTCGATGAGTTGCGCCGGATCTTCCAGCGCAAGGCGCACACGGCCGCGATGGAGCGCAGCGTGATGGCGCTGCTCAGATCCACCGGTACGACCGTCGAGCAGTTGCCCGGGCTCACGCTCGGGCAACTGCCCGGCGGGCCTCACAAGGAGGCTCTGCTGCGTCGCCGCGCTGCGATCGGGCTCGGCATCCGGCCGGACGACCTGGTGCTGGTCGACGACGACGGCGTACCGGTGCCGCCCGATGCCGTGCCGGCGCGGTTGCGCTTCGCCAAGGCAGTGCGGATCTCGGTCGAAGGCAACGCGCACTTCTGCCGCGGCCTGCTGGCCACCAGGTACGACAACGAGCCGGGCGCCCTCATCACCGATACGAGGAGGACCACATGAGAGCGGTGCAGGTGATCGGGTATCACACCAAGCTTCAGCTCACGGAGATCCCGGAACCGAAGATCACCGGACCGCTGGACGTCATCGTGCGGGTCGGTGGCGCGGGCGTCTGCCGGACCGATCTGCACATCCTCGAAGGCCAGTGGGCCGAGAAGAGCGGCGTACGGCTCCCGTACACGATCGGGCACGAGAACGCGGGTTGGGTGCACGCGGTCGGCGACGCCGTCACGCATGTCTCGGTCGGCGACAAGGTGATCCTGCACCCGCTGATCACCTGTGGTCTGTGCCGGGCCTGCCGCTCCGGCGACGACGTGCACTGTGAGGCGAGCAGCTTCCCGGGCATCGACACCGACGGCGGGTACGCCGACTATCTGCGGACCACCGCCCGTAGCGTCGTCCGGATCGACGACCGTCTGGAGCCGGCCGACGTGGCGGCGCTGGCCGATGCCGGGCTCACGGCGTACCATGCCGCGGCCAAGGCGGCGCGAACACTCCGGCCCGGCGCGGTCTGTGTACTGATCGGCGCCGGCGGGCTCGGGCACATCGGGATCCAGGTGCTGAAGGCGATCTCGGCGGCGACGCTGATCGTCGTCGACCGCAACCAGGCGGCGGTCGACCTGGCGGTGCAGATCGGCGCCGATCACGGAATCGTTGCCGATGGCACCCAGATCGAACAGGTCCGGGCGCTGACCGGCGGCGCCGGTGCGGAGGCGGTGATCGACTTCGTCGGTGAGGGCGGCGCGACCGCGGACGGCGTGGCGATGCTGCGGCGGGCCGGCAACTACTACGTCGTCGGGTACGGCGAGAACCTCGACGTACCGACCATCGACATCATCTCGACCGAGATCAACTTCATCGGGAACCTGGTCGGCTCCTACAACGACCTGCAGGACCTGATGGAGCTCGCGGCGCAGGGAAAGGTCGCGCTGCACACCACGAAGTACCCGCTGGAGGACTTCCAGCAGGCTCTCGACGATCTCGACCACGGCCGGGTCCGCGGCCGGGCGATCCTCATCCCGTGACAGCGAAGGTGGTCTGACCATGGCGAAGGAACTGCGATTCAACACGGACGCGCGACGGTTGCTCGAATCCGGGGTGAACGCGCTCGCGGACGCGATCAAGGTGACGCTCGGGCCGAAAGGCCGCAACGCGGTGCTGGAGAAGCTCACCGGCCCGCCGACCATCACCAACGACGGTGTCACGATCGCGCGGGAGATCCAGCTGCGCGAGCCGTTCGCCAACATGGGCGCCCAGTTGGTGAAGGAAGTCGCGATGAAGACCAACGGTGTGGTCGGCGACGGCACCACCACCGCGACCGTGCTCGCCCAGGCGATGGTCCGCGAAGGACTGCGCGAGGTCGACGCCGGCGCGAACCCGATGCGGGTACGGCGCGGCATCGAGCAGACCGTGCCGGTCGTGATCGAGACGCTGCGGAGCTGGGCCGTCGAGGTCGGCGGCCGGGACGAGCTGCGGCACATCGCGACCTTGGCGGCCAGCGACGACGAGACCATCGGCGCGGTGATCGCGGACGCGGTCGACTGGGTCGGGCGCAACGGCGTCGTCACCACCGAGGAGTCCGACACGCTCGGGATGTCGGTGGAGGTTGTCGACGGCATCGAGTTCGACCACGGGTACGTGTCGGCGTACATGGTCACCGACCGGGAGCGGATGGAGACCGTTTACGACAACCCGGTGATCCTGCTGACGAACAAGAAGATCACCCAGGTGCAGGACATCATGCCGACCGTCGAGCTCGCCAAGCGCGCGGATCGTCCGCTCGTCGTACTGGCCGAGGACGTCGACGGGCCGGCCTTGCAGTTGCTGGTCGGCGGCAACATGCACAACACGATGCGGTCCGTCGTCGTGCACGCTCCCGGCTTCGGGCACCGCCGGATCGCGGAGCTGGAGGACCTCGCCACCGCGCTGGGCGGCACCGTGATCGCGAAGGACACCGGCCTCGACCTGCACGAGGTCAGCAGGGACCACCTGGGCTCCTGCGACCGGATCACGATCACCGAGAACAGCACCACGATCGTCGGCGGTCACGGCGACGCGTCCCTGGTGGAGGCGCGGATCGCCCAGCTGGAGACGCAGTTCGAGCGGGCCAAGATCGACGCCGACCAGGACAGTCTGCAACTGCGGATGGCGCGGCTGGCCGGCAAGGTCGCGGTGATCCGGGTCGGCGGCGCGACGAGCGTCGAGCTGAAGGAACGGATGCTGCGGGTCGACGACTCGCTGGCCGCGACCCGCGCCGCACTCGAGGAGGGTGTCCTCGCCGGCGGCGGAACCGCCCTGGTCCAGGCACAGGCAGCGTTGTCGGAGCCGGAGCTGACCGGCGACGAGGCGATCGGCCGGGAGATCGTCCGGCGGGCGCTGCCGGAACCGCTGCGGTGGATCGCGATCAACGCCGGCTACGACGGCGACGAAGTGGTCGCCCAGGTCGCCGGACTACCGCGCGGCCACGGCTTCAACGCGCTCACCGGCCGGTACGGCGACATGGTCGCCGAGGCGGTCATCGACCCGCTGAAGGTCACCCGGGCAGCGCTCGAGAGCGCGGCCTCGATCGCGGCGCTGCTGATCACCACCGAGACCGCGGTCGTCGAGGAGATCCTCGGCAACCCCGGCGCGATCATGGCGCCCGGCTTCGGCGATCTCGCCGAGGGCATGGTCCGGCCGTCCAACATCTACTGAGCGGAGCGCACCATGGACGAGCGACGGCACCAGTTGCTGGAAACCTTTCTGCACCGGGTTCTCGGTGTCGGCCTCGACGAGGTGCACGACGAGGCCGTCGTACTCGCGCAGGGTCTGAGCGACCGGCTCGAGGACCTCATCGATGCCGCGCTCGGGTACCCGACCCGGGACCCGCACGGGACGCCGATCGAACCCAGGGCCCACGTGGACGCATGATCGAGCCGACCTCGCCACAGCTCGCCACCGCGGCCAGGACGTTCGGCCTGTTGCTGGCGCCGGTCCGACTGCACCTGGTCGCGTTGGCGAGTTGTGGCGAGTACGACGTCGGCACGCTGGCTGCCCGGGTGGGCGTCAGCGTGCCGACGGCGAGTCAGCACCTGGCCAAACTCCGCCTCGCCGGCCTGGTCACCGCCCGACGAGAGGGCCGCCGGCAGTTCTACACCGTCCAGGACCCCCACGTGATCGCACTGGTCGAGCAGATCTTTGCTCACGTGGCTCCCGAC
Organism: Kribbella soli; assembly: GCF_004331345.1. Taxonomy (GTDB): domain Bacteria; phylum Actinomycetota; class Actinomycetes; order Propionibacteriales; family Kribbellaceae; genus Kribbella; species Kribbella soli. The sequence continues at coordinate 639,535 of NZ_SJJZ01000005.1, forward strand.
GGCTCCCTCGCGCCGGACCCGCCCAGGCTGGGAGCTGCAGGTTTTCCCTTGCCTGTTGCGGAGCGCGACCAATTACTTCCGTGGCCGATGCAACGGACGTATGGTCTCCGCGGCTCTGTGCGTTGACCCAGGGCTACGGGAGCGCCGCCTAGGGACGGCGACCCGCCAAGAAACATCCGGAGTACGTCATGCGAATCTCGCTGGCCACACGCACCCGCAAAGTTATAGCCGGCGGCCTGGGGGCCGTCCTGATCGCAGCCGGGATCGGCGGCTACGCCGGCCGCTATGAGCTGAAGGAAGAGTGGCTCAAGCACCAATGGGCCGGCCGGCACTACAACGCCGCCGTGATGGAGAAGGCCTTGATGATCGCCGGCGGCAACCCGTCGGAGATGCAGAGCGAGTCCAAGGAAGCCTTCACGATCGCCGACGAGTTCGAGCAGGCCAGGACCGCACCGGGCGGCATCGTCGCCCCGGGCGCGTACTCGGCCGCGTTCGCCCAGCTCACGGCGCTCCCGCACACCGCAGGGACCTGGCACGACGTCACCAGAGTCCCGTACGACGCCGATGACGCCCGCTACCGTGACTGGTACTCCAACTCCAGTGGCGGCGCCGGCTACGTCACCGGCCGCATCACCGGCCTGGCGGCCGACAACGCCGACCACGTGTACGCGGCCGGCGCGAACGGGGGTGTGTGGCGCTCCACCTCGGGCGGTGGCAACTGGACTCCGCTCAGCGATTCGCTGCCGTCTCTCAGCGGCGGCGACCTGCAGCTCGCAGGTGACGGCTCGCTCTGGTACGCGACGGGCGAGGCGAACACCGGCGGTACGTCGTATGTCGGATCAGGTGTCTACCGTCTCGCGAACCCGGTGACCGGCACCTATTCGCCGTCCGACCGGGTCGGCGGCAAGGAACTGGAGTCGACCACCGTCGGCCGGCTGCGGTGGGGTGGCGGGCAGGTGTTCGCTGCGACGAACCGCGGCGTCTGGTACCACGACGCGTCGACCACCGCGGGCGCCTGGAAGGTCGCCTACTACCCGAACCCGGACTTCATGCCGGAGATCAAGGACGACGCCGGCAACGTGCTGGTGCCGGCCGGCAGTCAGACCGGTGGCGCGACGAACGCGGCGTACAAGAACATCGTCAACGACATCGCGATCGATCCGAAGAACCCCAAGCACCTGATCGCTGCCATCGGCTGGCGCTCGGGCGACACCTACAACGGGTTCTACGAGACCAACGACTACACCGCCGGGCCGTCGAGCTGGAAGCGGCTGAGCGTGGTGCTGGGCGGCATCAAGAACAGCACCGATGTCGGCTACACGACGTTCGCGTTCAGCAAGACCGGTGACCGCCTGTACGCGCTCGTGCAGCAGCCGAGCAAGATCAACGGCAGCACGAGCCTGGCCGGCATCTTCGTCTCCAAGACCGGCAGCCCGTCCGGTCCGTGGAACAAGATCGCCGATCCGCAGATCCTGCACAACAGCGGCTCGGCACTGGACCGCAAGGGGTACGCCGTCGGCGTGCAGGCCTGGTACAACCAGTTCCTGACCGTTGATCCGGCCAACGCCGACCACGTGTGGGCGGGCCTGGAAGAAGTGTTCGAGACGACCGACGCGGGATCGCACTGGGCGACCGTCGGGCCGTACTGGAACTTCGGCTTCTCGTGCTGGAACATCGACGACACCAAGAACACCTGTCCGATGGCGCCGCACTCCGACCAGCACTCGGTCGCCGTGGGTACGTCGGGCGGCAAGCCGGTCGTCTTCGTCGGCAACGACGGCGGCATCTACAAGCGTCCGGTGAACGGGCAGGTCAACGCCAACCACAACGGCACCGACTGGTCCTCGCTGACGGCGGACGGCACCATGGACGCCCTGCAGTACTACTCGGTGTCGGTCGGCAAGGACACCAAGAACGGTGGCGTGGTGGTGTCCGGCGGCCTGCAGGACAACGGCGTCTCGAACCTGTTCGGAGTGCAGCCGAACGGCGGCGACACCGACACCAAGATGGGCTCGAACTTCGGCGGTGACGGCGGCGACGGCGCGGCCGATCCACAGAACGGCTGCAACCAGCTGCAGGAGTACGTCGCCCTGGCCGTCAAGATCACCAACAACTGCGCGCTGAACAAGGGCGCGTTGAGTGCGGCCGAGGCGAGCTCGTGGAGCCTGGACCCGGGTGACCCGAGCCCGCGGTTCATCGCCCCGATCGCGATCGACTCCGCGAACTCCAACGGCTTCATCGCGGGTGGGCAGTACGTCTACACGTCCACCAAGGGCTGGGGCATGCGGAGCGCCTCCGAGTGGACCAAGGCCTTCGACCTCGGCGCCGGACACTCGGCAACGGCGGTCGCGATGCGCGGCGGCGTCGGCTGGGTCAGCTGGTGCGGACCGTGCAACAACGACGGCTTCGCCCGCGGTCTGGCCACCAACTCGGGCGGCACCTGGCACCAGGTGAGCCTGCCGGCCGGCTTCCCGAACCGCTACCTCGCCGGCGTCGGGATCGATCCGGCCAACGGGCAGCACGCGTACGTCGCCGTGAACGGCTTCTCGCGCCGCTTCACCGAAGGCCCGGGTGCGGGCGTCGGCCACGTCTACGAGACCAAGGACGGCGGCACGACCTGGTCGGACATCTCGGCGAACCTGCCGGACATCCCGACCAGCGCGGTCAAGCAACTGGCCAACGGCGCGCTGGTGGTCGGGTCCGACCTAGCCACCTTCTACCGCGCGCCCGGCGCGACCAACTGGCAGGTCCTGGGCACCGGCCTGCCCACCACAACGGTCATGGACATCGAGTCCGGCCCCGACGGCAACATCTACGCGGCAACCCACGGCCGCGGCATCTGGAGCATCACCCCGCCCGCCTGATCACTTTGAGCACCCACCAACCATTGTTCGGCCAGGATTTTGGTTGGTGGGTGCACAAAGTGCGGTTCAGGTCGTGCGGTGGGTTCCGCAGCATCCGCCCGCCGCGAGGGTCGCGGTGGTTGGCGGCTCCTTCACTGCCGCCTCGACGTCGGAGAGGAGTTGCTCGCGCTGAGCGGGGCCGATCACGCGGCCTCGCGTGACGACGGTGTGGATGCGCCGGGTGTTGCGGATGTCGGTCAGCGGATCGGCGTCGAGTACGACGAGATCCGCGATCTTGCGTGGCTGCACTGCACCTGTCTCTGATCCGAGGAACTTGGCCGGCTCCACGGTCGCGGCGTACAGGGCCTGACGCGGCGTGGCCCCGGCGTCGACGAGGTGCGCGAGTTCTTCGTGCAGAGCGAATCCCGGCACCGAGTACGGCGTACCTGTATCGGTCCCGGCCAGGATCGGTACGTCGTGCGCGAGCAACTCACGGACGAACCGCTGCCGCCACGCCCACATCTGGCGCTGGTGCGAGATCTCCTCCGCGGTGCGGTTGGCCGCGTACAGGTTCTGGATCACGTAGTCGTAGGTGCCGATCGACTCCTCGCTCAGGTACTTCGCCAGCGACGGGTCGAGCTGGGTGTAGTCGATCTGGTCGAGCACGTTGTGCATGGTCAACGTCGGCGTGACCCGGGTCAGGTTGCGGCGGAGCGTCCCGAACACGTCGGCGGCCCGCGACGGGCTGTAGGTGTTGGCAGCGATCCACTCGATCGGGTGCAGTTGGCGGAACCACGAGTTGTAGTCGCCGGTCGGCACCGTGATCTCGAGCAGCATCCGCCGTACCTCGGCCTCTCGGGTCGATACCGCGAGCCCGAGCGAGTGGATGTGCTCGATGCTGCGCTGGCCCGCGTTGCTGACCTCCTTCGAGGAGACCTGGTCCGGGCCGTGGCCGTGCACGGTCAGACCCACCTTGCGGGCCTCGTCGATGATCGCGCGCCAGGACTCGCGGCTGAGGCGTGAGTACACCTTGACGAAGTCGGCACCCTCGGACTTCACCCGGCGTACGGCGGCCCGCGCGGAGTCGGCGTCGTCGACGACGATGACCTGGATCAGGTTCGGGTCCCACAGCGTCGGGTCGCCGTCGATGATGTTGCTCGCGACCACCATGCGCGGACCGAGCAAGGTGCCGGCCGCGATCCGGTCGCGCCAGTCGTACAGCATCGGGTTCTGGCCGGACATCTCGCGGACGGTGGTCAGGCCGTTCGCCAGATAGAGAGGTGGCGACACGCGTTCGTCACCGAGGCTGTGGACGTGCATGTCGGCGAGCCCGGGGATGACGTACTTCCCGGGCAGGTTGAGTTCGACTGCGCCGCGGGGGACCGGGATCCGGCCGACGCCAATGATCCGGTCGCCGCTGATCAGTACGGTCTGGTGCCGGTCCCGGTGGCCGGTGGCGACGTCGATGACGGTGACGTCGGTGAGCGCGGTGATCCGGGTGGGTTTCAGCGCGGCCACCGACAGGGACGTCGAGGCGAAGGTGCCGCCGCCGAGCACGGCGGCTCCGGCGGCGGTACGGGCGAGGAACTGACGGCGAGAACTGTTCATGCCCTCCACTGTTGTCGAGCCGGGGCATCGGCGCAGGGGCTGCAGGCAGCCGGTCCCAGGTAGGGAAATGTCTACCGCGGCACGTACTCTTGGTGGCTGTTATGCGTACTTATGAGGTCCGCACCTACGGGTGTCAGATGAATGTCCACGACTCCGAGCGCCTGCGCGGGCTGCTGGAGGACGCGGGCTATGTCCGCGCGCCCGAGGGTGACGAGGCCGATGTGGTCGTCTTCAACACGTGCGCGGTCCGGGAGAACGCCGACAACAAGCTGTACGGCAACCTCGGTCACCTGGCGCCGGTGAAGGCGCGCAAACCCGGCATGCAGATCGCCGTGGGCGGCTGCCTGGCGCAGAAGGACAAGGCGTCCATCACGAAGAAGGCGCCGTGGGTCGACGTCGTCTTCGGGACCCACAACATCGGCGCGCTGCCGGTGCTGCTGGAGCGGGCCCGGATCGAGCAGGAGTCGCAGGTCGAGATCCTCGAGTCGCTCGACGTGTTCCCGTCGACGCTGCCGACCCGCCGCGAATCGCCGTACTCCGCCTGGGTGTCGGTGAGCGTCGGCTGCAACAACACCTGCACGTTCTGCATCGTGCCGGCGCTGCGCGGCCGCGAGAAGGACCGCCGGCCGGGCGAGATCCTCGCCGAGGTCGAGGCGCTGGTCGGCGAGGGCGTGCTCGAGGTGACGCTGCTCGGCCAGAACGTGAACTCGTACGGCGTGGAGTTCGGCGACCGGTATGCGTTCTCGAAGCTGCTCCGCGCGTGCGGGGAGATCGACGGGCTGGAGCGGGTCCGGTTCACGTCGCCGCACCCTCGGGACTTCACCGCCGACGTGATCGAGGCGATGGCCGAGACGCCGAACGTGATGCCTTCGCTGCACATGCCGCTGCAGTCGGGTTCGGACGCCGTTCTGAAGGCGATGCGGCGGTCGTACCGTCGGGATCGCTATTTGAAGATCATCGAGGATGTTCGGGCGGCGATGCCCGATGCGGCGATCACCACCGACATCATCGTCGGGTTCCCGGGCGAGAGCGAGGAGGACTTCCAGGGCACGCTCGACGTGGTCCGGCAGGCGCGGTTCGCGGGGGCGTTCACCTTCCAGTACTCGAAGCGTCCCGGGACGCCGGCCGAGTCGATGGAGGACCAGATCCCGCGCGACGTCGTCCAGGATCGGTACGAGCGGCTGGTCGCGCTGCAGGACGACATGGCGTGGGCGGAGAACAAGCTGGTCGTCGGCCGGTCGGTCGAGGTGCTCGTGGCCGAGGGGGAGGGGCGGAAGGACGCCGCCACCCATCGGCTCAGCGGTCGTGCAGCGGACAACCGGCTCGTCCACTTCGCCGTACCGGAGGGTGTCGAGACGCCGCGACCGGGTGACGTGGCAACGGTCGAGGTCACGTACGCCGCTCCGCATCACCTGGTCGCGGACGTGTTCGGCGCCGTACGCCGGACGCGCGCCGGGGACGCGTGGCAGCGCACGCAGGATGCACCGGCCGGCCCGTCGGGCGTGATGCTCGGCATGCCGACCGTCGGCGCCACGCCCCTCGAGCCGGCAGTCGGCGGCTGCCAGGTCGGATGACGGACGAGTCCGCCGGATCGGATCGCGCGGCCCGCGGGGCAGCCTTCCTGCCGCCGGACGCCGAGCCGTTCGCGTTCGGCAGAGACGCGGACATCTACTCGATCGACGACGAGTGGGTGCTGCGGCGGTACCGCAACGGCCATCCGGTCCGTGACGAGGCCGACTTCATGCGGCACGTGAGGCAGTACGGCTACCCGGTGCCTGCGGTACGCGACGTCGAGGGTGCGGACATGGTCCTGCAGCGGCTCGACGGGCCGACGCTCGGCGACGCCGCGATCGCGGGCGATCTCAGCGCGACCGAGATCGGCCTCATCCACGCCGACCTGCACCGCCGGCTGCAGGCGATCCCGGCCCCGAGCGGTACGCCGGATCTCGTCGTCGTGCACGGCGACCTGCATCCGCTGAACGTGATGGCCACCGCCGACGGCCCGGTCGTCATCGACTGGCGGAACGCGGAGGAGGGCACCGCGGAGTTCGACGTCGCGATGACCGCGATCATCTTCGCCCAGGTCGCCCTCGACCCCGCCTACGAGAACCTCACCGACCTGTTGCGCGACGCGCTCGCGACGTACCTGGCCAACTCGATCGACCCGACACCAGGGCTTCCCGACGCACTGGAGCGGCGCGGCAACAACCGGACGCTGACGCCCGCCGAGCTCGCACTCCTCCCCGCCCAGGAAGCCCTGATCCGGTCCCACCTCTAAGCGTTCAGGAACTGCGACGGCTTCAGTGCGCGGGTGACGATGCGGAGTTCGCCGATGTTCCCCGCGAAGCCCTGGTCGATCGTGTTCGCGTAGTGCCCGGCGCCGACCAGCCAAGGCTTGCCGGCAGTCGACAGCCCGTTGGACGGGGTCGCCGGGTTGCGGAGCAGTTCGGACGAGTCGACGTACACCGTGCTGTGCCGGCCGTCGTTCACGATCGCCAGGTGGAACCAGCGGCCGGCGACCATCTCGTGGCCCCAGTTGGTGAACGTGTCGTTCTTGTCGACCGGGTACACGGCCCACTGCAGCTCGAGTCCACCGGAGAAGCCGAGCTTGACCGTCGGCTCGTCCGGGTCGCTGCCGGTCTTGCCCGCGTCGCGGCCCGTGCCGAGCCGGGAGAGCAGCCCCTCCCAGGAGTGGTCCTGCCCGTCGTCGGCCAGCTTCACGAACGCCTCGATCGTGTAGCCACTCTTGAACGTCATGGCGTTGAGCGGCGCATCGTCGGCCGTCTTCAGGTACCCGCCGCGGGCCGGGTTCTTGCCGCCCGGGAACAGCCAGCTCGCGTGCCCCGGCTGGTCCGGATGGAACTCGGCGCTCGCCGACGGCGCATCACCGGCGAGCAGCACGCGGGTCAGGTCGTTGCCCTTGCCCGACTGGTCGGCAACCTGGTCGGCGGCCGGCCCATCGAAACGCCAGTACGCCGCTGTGCCGGGAATCACCAGCTGCTTGGCCGGCCGGGCCGGACGAACCGGGACGGGCGCGAACTTGGCGAACCGCTCGGCGAAGTCGATCGGGATGCTGAACCGGTTGGTGTCGTCGGTCAGCTCGATCTCGGCCTCGGCCAGCTCGTTCCGCTTGGCCGGGTCCTGGTCCATGATCCACGGCGAGACGGTCTCCACGTCGATCGTGTTCCGGGCCAGATCGAAGTGGTAGAGCCGGACCATGCCCGATCCGCCGTAGAACCGGTCCTGGTAGTTGGTGATGTGCAGGTGCACGTCGTTGCCGGCGGCATTCTTCCGGGTCACCCGGCCGGGCGGCCAGTAGTGGCCGTTCAGCGTGAGGAAGATCTGGTCGCTGTCGTTCACCAGCTGCTCCCAGACCCGGCCGCCGTGGTCGCTGAAGTACGCGACCGGGTTGCCGTGGTCGGCGTTCACCAGCTCGTGGATGGTGAGGATGACGGGCAGCTTCGGGTGCTTGGCGATCACGTCCCGGGCCCAGGCGAAGCTCGCGTCCGACGGCCGCCAGTCCATTGCCAGCAGCAACCACTGCTGCCCGGCGGCGCGGAACACGTGGTAGGAGTTGTAGCCGTTCGACGTCGATCCGCCGTACGTCGCCATCCGGCGGAACCGCTGCGGCCCGAACGTGTGCAGGTACGGCGAGTCGCCGCGCGTGTCGTCCTTCGACCCGTCGATGTCGTGGTTGCCGGCCAGCACGGAGTACGGGAAGCGGGCCCGGTCCAGGATCTTGAAGACGGGGTCGGCCTGGGCGAACTCCATCGCCAGCGCGTTCTGCACCACGTCACCGAGGTGCGCGACGAAGACGATGTTCTCGGCCGACCGCTGCTCGATCAGCCACTCGAAGCTCGCGGTCAGCGGCGCCGGGTCGCCCCGGTCCTCGTCGTACTGGTACTGCGTATCCGGTACGACGGCCAGCGTGAAGCGCGCGTGCTCGGTATCGATCCGCCCCGCGTTCGCCGTGCTCACCGTGCCGCTCGTCGTCGACCCGGTGCTCGCCGACCCGCCGGTGCCGGTCGCTGCGGCCTCGCCGGCGCTGAGCACGCCCGGCATGACCACCGCACCGGCGCCGAGTGCGCCCGCCTGCAGGAGCCGCCGCCGGCTCGTCACGTCGTTCTGCTGATCCATTGCCGCCTCCACAAGGTCACTGACACCGCAGCGAACACTAGAGTGAGGCGACCCACGGAAGTGTGAACTCAGGCGAAACCCTGGGCGATCACCGCAGGAAGCGCATCACCGTCCGCCACCGCACCGAGCACCCGCGCCTCGTGCGGCACCAGCGGCTCGGGGAGCTTGTCCAGCGGATACCAGTCGAGGCCGGCTGCCTTCTCCGGCTCCCTCAACCTCGGCTCGCCGGTCCACTTCGATGCCATGAAGAAGAAGTCGACCCGCTCGTCGATCGGATCGCCGTTCCCGCCCGTCCGATGCATCGCCGTCACCGGCACGAGATCCGCCGCGTCGACGTCGAGCCCGACCTCCTCCTTGAGCTCCCGCACCGCCGCCGCAACCGCCGACTCACCCCGCTCCACATGCCCGGCCGGAACCGCCCAATGCCCGTCCATGTAACCGGTGTTGGCCCGCAGCAACAACAACACCTCGTCCCCGCGCCGAACAATCACATAAGCCGCCGGCACCACCCGAAACCGATCCATACCCGCACCCTAAACACCCCCACCGACACCCCTCCACGTCGGCGGCCTCATCGACGAGACGGCGGTCCCTAGTCGGCCGGTTTCCAGGGCTGTCTTGGGGCGTAGCCTTCGCGGCGGAGCCAGTGTTCTGTGTAGACGATTCGGTCGGGGGTGACGACTACCAGGGGTCCGAGTGGGGGTTCGGCGAGCGAGTTTCCGCGTTCGACGTGGTCTGACTGCCAGCGGAATGCTTCCCAGTAGTCAGCGAACGCATCGTCGTCAGGGGTCAGGACCTGCGCTTGACCGAAGAGTTGGGCGCCGCGACTGCTCGCCTGACCGACCAGGGGCGCGAAGATCCCGACCGAGACCCGCGGGTCCGCAGCCAGGTTCCGCATCTTCGGTGATCGCGCCGAAGCCGTGAACATCAGCGCGAAATCCAGGTGGTAGTACCGGACCGGCGTCGCCAACGGACCGTCCGGACCGACCGTCGCGAGCACGCACATGTTCTGGCTCGACAGCAGGTTCAGGATCCGTTCGGACAGCTGGTCATGCGGAAGCTTCGTCGTCGGAGCCGGACCGGACAACCACGGATTCGTCAGCGCCATGCCAGATCTTCGCACGGCGCGATCCGGCCGGGCCGGATATCCCCGGGAACTGGGGATGGGCCCCAGGGACTGGGAACAAGCAATAGCGTGTTCCCAGTCCCCGCCGCCTGTCCCGCATGCCCGGCCGGGCATGACGAAGGGCCGCAAGAACCTAAGTTCTCGCGGCCCTTCGGGGGTACGTCAGGCGGGCTTGGTCGGCCCGTCGGGGATGTCGTCGTTCTGGCCGTCCAGGTTGTCCAACCCGTCCTTGGCCTTGGCGACGCCCCCGTCGATCTTGTCGCCGTACTTGCCGCCCGTCTTCTCGTCGACGAAGTCGCCGGCCTTGTCCAGACCTTCACCGACCTTGTCGCCGTGGCCGTCGACCAGGTCGGTGGCCTTGTCCTTCAGATCCTCGGCCTTGCCCTTGAACTTGTCGAAGATGCCCATCTCGGGGCTCCCATTCCTGCGTAGTTAAGTGCTTACAGACAGCTAGCGGCGATCTTCGCACCTACAACGCCTGAACTGTGGGATCTCCGCGAGCGCCGTACCCAAAACGATGCCGGACGGGACTTACTCTACGTCGCCACCACTGTCCGAGCTGCCACCGCCGGATTCGACGTCGCCGCCGGACTCCACATCGCCACCCGACTCGACATCGCCACCCGACTCCACGTCGCCGCCGGAGTCTCCGCCCGGCTCCACGTCGCCGGCGTTGTCCCCCAGGCCGAGCGCGTCCTTGGTCGCGTCCTTGGCCGCGTCAGCCTCTTCCTCGAACGGATTCGTCACTTGCGTTCCTCCCGTAGAAATGTCTCGAACTCCAGAGTTCCTATCGCTCATCCCGGGTCATCCACAAGGCTGGTACAGACCTCTTGGCCAAGTCTTGAGCGGTGAGCTGCCAGACTGGAGCGATGCCTGCTGCACTCGTCGTCGCGGTCGTCGGCCCCACCGCGGCCGGGAAGTCCGACCTTGCCGTCGCCCTCTCGCAACGTCTGGGCGGCGAAGTGGTGAACGCGGACGCCATGCAGGTGTACCGCGGCATGGACATCGGTACGGCGAAGGTCAGTACGACGGAGCGCGCCGACGTACCGCACCATCTGCTGGACATCCTCGACGTCACCGAGACCGCGACCGTGGCCGAGTTCCAGGAGCTCGCCCGGCACGCGATCGACGACTGCATCGAGCGGACCAAGGTGCCGGTGCTCGCCGGCGGCTCGGCACTCTACGTGCGCGCGATCCTCGACGACTTCGTGTTCCCCGGCACCGACCCGGCCGTCCGCGCACGACTGGAGGCCGAGCTCGAGGCGAAGGGCTCCGGAGCACTCCATCAAGAGCTGGCCGCGAGCGACCCGAAGGCCGCCGAACAGATCCTCCCGAGCAACGGTCGGCGGATCGTCCGCGCGCTCGAGGTCATCGAGATCACCGGCGGCCCGTACGTCGCCACGCTGCCGGAGCACCGCTACGTCTATCCGGGCGCGATCCAGCTCGGTCTGGACGTACCGCGGCCGGTCCTCGACGAGCGGATCGACCGCCGGGTGGACCGGATGTTCGACGCCGGATTCGTCGCCGAGGTGCGAGGTCTGCTGAACAAGGGTTTGATTGAAGGGAGGACTGCCAACCGCGCACTCGGGTATTCGCAGGTGATCGCGTTGCTGAACGGTGAGATCGACGAAGAACAGGCCCGGGAGCGGACCGCCCAGGCCACCCGCAGGTTCGCGCGCCGGCAGGACTCGTGGTTCCGTAAGGACCAACGCATCACGTGGCTCCCGTACGACGCCCCCGATCTCGTGGAGAAGGCACTTCAAGTGATAGCCCAAGGCAACCGCGAAGGCGCCCCCGGCGTAGTCGAGGTGAACAGCGGCCCGGACACCAAAGCAGGGGCCGGAGATGCGAGGGGGTGACCGTGAGGCCGAGTTCCGTGAGTACCTGCTCGCGGACCGCACGCGGCTGATGCGCACGGCGTTGCTGCTCACCGCGGGGGATGTGTACACCGCCGAAGATCTGGTCCAGACCGCGTGCACCCGGGTGTACGTGCACTGGCACCGGATCAAGCACGAAGGCGCCGGACCGTACGCGCACCGCATCCTGGTCAACGCCTTCCTCGACGAACGCCGCCGGGCCGGCCGCCACCCGGAGGTGATGACCGCGGACGCGGTCGAGCCGCGGTTGACCGACGTACCGGACCAGGCGGACACGCTCGCCATCCGGGACGCGTTGCTGGATCTCGCGCCGCGGCAGCGCGCGGTCCTGGTACTGCGGTACTTCCAGGATCTCGATGTCGCCAGCTGCGCGCGGATCCTGGAATGCACTGAAGGCACGGTGAAGAGCCAGACAGCCAAGGCGCTCAAGCGCCTCAAGGAACTGATGACGGAAGAGACGGGGAGTAGCTGAGACCGCCGATGGACGAGGTCAAGAGGTTGTTGGAGGGGTTCGCGGACCAGGCCGCCGAAGGGCTGCCGGACGCGGATATCGACGCGGACGTCACGCGCGGACGGCTCGCCCTGCGCAGGATCAAGCGCCGGCGCCGGGTCACCGGGGTGCTGTGCGTCGCCGCCGCGTCGACGCTCGTGCTCGCGATCGGCAACCAGGTGAAGTGGTGGGGGAACGGCAACGAGGTGGCCGGCGGCCCTCCCGAGCAGAAGACGACCGCCGCGTCCGCGACCCCCACGACGGTGCCGCGCGCCGCGCCGTCGAGCGGTCAGACGATGTCGATGTTCGGCGCGTCCGTCGTCGAGCTGGTCGCGAACAAGCAGGCGTGGAGCGCGTTCGACTGCACCCTGGCGCCGAAGGGGTGGAGTCCCGAGACCCCGATGACGGCCAACCGCGTCGTGCTGTCCCAGCCGGAGATGCGGACCGCGGACAGCGCCGCCAAGGTGGTTCTGCAAGCCGCGCCGCAGGCCCGCAGCCTGTCGCAGGTCCGCGTCACCGACGCGAGCGGCAAGACCTTCCACATCGGCACCCTCGAAGGCCGCCTGACCGGCCAGGTGAAGCTGTCCGACCAGTGGTTGCTGGTCGAGCTCCCGACCGGCACGGTCGAGTGGCCCGACGACGTACTCCGCCGCTTCCTGGACTCCTGCACGGTCAGCTAGACGCGCTGCGACTAGCGCACAACCTCCAGGTGAGATAGGCAGGGGCTTGTCCCTGTCCCCGAGCCCGTCTGGGGGGAACTCGTGAAAAAGCTCGTCGCATCTCTATCTGCAGGCACCCTCGTTCTCACTGCCTTTACCGCCTCAACCACCGCAGAAGCGCAAGCTCCAACGCGGCAGCCGACCTCTGTCGGGTACGGCGGCGCGGTGTCCTCGGTCGACCCCGACGCGACGAACGTCGGCCTCGACGTACTGCGTCGTGGTGGTAACGCCGTCGATGCCGCGGTTGCAACGGCCGCGGCGCTCGGTGTCACCGAGCCGTACTCGGCCGGGATCGGCGGCGGCGGGTACTTCGTCTACTACAACGCCAGGTCCCGCAAGGTGTACACGATCGACGGCCGCGAGACCGCGCCCGCGACCATGCCGTCCGACGCGTTCGTGGATCCGGCCACCCATGCGGCGTACCCGTTCGCGCAGCTCGTGACGTCGGGGGTGTCGATCGGTGTACCGGGAACGCTCGCGACCTGGGACAAGGCCCTGAAGCAGTGGGGTTCACTGTCACTCGGAAAGGCGCTGAAGCCGGCCGCGGATCTGGCCGACCGCGGGTTCGTGGTGGACCCGACGTTCCGCCTGCAGACGCTGGAGAACAAGGACCGGTTCGCGCAGGTCGTGCCGACCGCGAAGCTGTTCCTGCCGAACGGCGACGCGCCGCAGGTCGGCACGCTGTTCAAGAACCCCGAGCTTGCCGCCACCTACAAGCTGCTCGGGCAGCAGGGCCCGTCGGCGTTCTACAGCGGCGCACTGGCCGGCGAGATGGCGGCCGTCGCCAAGAACCCGCCGAAGACCCCGGACGCGACGTTGCCGTTCTTCCCCGGCTACCTGGAGACCAGCGATCTCGCGTCGTACAAGGCGATCGACCGCACCCCGACGAAGGTCAGGTACGACGGCCTGGACGTCTACGGCATGCCGCCGTCGTCCTCGGGCGGCACCACCGTCGGCGAGGCGTTGAACATCCTGCAACCGCAGCACCTGCGGCAGCAGTCGACGACGCAGGCGCTGCACACCTACCTCGAGGCGACCGCACTGGCGTTCGCGGATCGCGGCGCGTACGTCGGTGACCCGGCGTACGTCGACGTACCGCTGAAGGAACTGCTGTCGCGAGGATTCGGGGCCGAGCGGTCCTGCCTGATCGACCCGCAGCACGCGGCGACCAAGCCGGTGGCCGCGGGCTCGCCGGACGGCCGATACTCGCGGTGTGCCAAGGGCAGCGCGGTCGAGCAGCGCCCCGACACCGAGGGACGGTCGACGACGCACATGGTCGCGGCCGACAAGTGGGGCAACGTGGTCTCGTACACGCTGACCATCGAGCAGACCGGCGGCAGCGGGATCACCGTGCCGGGTCGCGGGTTCCTGCTGAACAACGAGCTGACCGACTTCTCCGCCGTACCCGACCCCAAGGACCCGAACCGGGTCGAGGCCGGGAAGCGGCCGCGGTCGTCGATGTCGCCGACGATCGTGCTGCGCGGCGGCAAGCCGTATCTCGCGCTCGGTTCGCCGGGCGGCTCGACGATCATCACGACCGTCCTGCAGACCCTGACCAACCGGCTCGATCGCCGCATGACGCTGCCGGAGGCGATCGCGGCGCCGCGGGCGTCGCAGCGCAACACAGCGTCAGTGACAGCTGAGCAGGCGTTCATCGATCGGTACGGCGCATCGCTGGCGCCATACGGGCACACGTTCACGCCCGCGGGTGTGCCAGGGAGCTCGGCCGCCGAGATCGGAGCGGTCGCGGCGCTCGAATTCCTGCCGGGTGGTGCGATCCTCGCGGCGGCTGAGCCGAGCCGACGCGGCGGGGGAGCAGCTGGAACGGCCTGGCCCCTAAAGTGAAACGATGATCGCGGCGACCAGGTCGGCTCGTTCGGTCAGGGTCGCCGCGATCACCTGCTCGTGGACGGCGTGGGCGCCCTTGCCGATCGGGCCCAGGCCGTCCAGCGTTGGGATGCCCAACCATCCGGTCAGATTGGTGTCGGCCGCGCCTGTCGCGGCCGCACCGCCGACCTCCTGGCCGACGGACCGCCCGGCCGCAGCCACCTTCGCCAGCAACTCGTCAGTCGCAGCCGACGGTTGCCAGGCCGGTCGGTTCGACAACACGCGAACCGTCAACTGGGCGTCCCGCACCGGCTGCAATTCGCCAACGGCCTGCAGCACGGCCTCTTCGGTCGCCGGATCGACGAAGCGGAACCCGATGTCGGCCACCGCCGATCCCGGTACGACGTTGGTGCGCCCGCCACCCGTGATCGTGCCGACGTTGCACAGCACCTCGTCGTACTCGGCGACGATCCGCCGTACGGCGATCAACTGGTCGACGAGCTCGTCGATCGCGGAAACCCCGCTGGCCGGGTCGAGAGCGGCGTGCGCCTCGCGGCCGGTGACCTCGATACGGACCCTGGTGCTGCCCCAGCGCGACGTCTTCAGGTCGCCGTTCGGATGCGGCGGTTCGAACCCGAACGCGGCGTACGCACCCTTCACCTCGGCCGTCACCAGCGAACGTGCCGACGGGGAACCGACCTCCTCGTCGGCGACCACGATGATCTTCAGCGGTCGGTGATCACGATCGGCGATCTGCTCCAGGGCGGTCTCGAGGACGACGAGGCCGCCCTTCATGTCGAAGACGCCGGGTCCGTGGATCACGCCGTCCTGCTCGCACCAAGGCATCGCGCCGTTCAGTTGCCCGATCGGCCAGACGGTGTCGTGATGCGTGAGGAAGAGCAGAGGCGCATCCGTTGCCCTCGGGCCGCGACCGGGGAAGTCGGCCACCAGGTGGTCGCCGGTCGGCGTCGGCACTCGGCGGACGGTCGCGCCGAGCTCGGCGTACCGCGTCCCCAGCCGGTCGGCGAAGGCGTTCAGCGCGGCCGCGTCGCCGGTCGGGGTCTCCGCGCCGACGTACTCCTTGAGTCGCTCGATCATCATAGATAGCCAACGTATCATCATCCGATCAGCAATTGACCAGCATCGACTACGCGGGGCTAGGATGAAGATATGAATCGTATCTCTGAGGTGAGCTTCCGTGCGGTCTCGCTCACCACGGCGTCCCGGTTCGCCGAGGCCTCGGCGCTGTACCGCGAGGTCTTCGGCTACCTCGACCCGGCGTACGGGCTGAACCCGCGACTGCTCGGCGCGCTGGCGAGCAACGGCGGCTCGGTGGTCGGCATCCTCGACGAGAGCGACCGGCTGGTTGCGTTCGCGTACGGCTTCTGTGGGACCGACCGGCGCGGTTTCTACCACTACTCGCAGTCGGCCGTGGTGGCCGCCGGGCAGCAGGGCCGCGGTCTCGGCCGGATGCTCAAGCACGCCCAGCGAGAAGTTGCCCTCAGCCACGGTATGTCGCGGATGCGCTGGACCTACGACCCGGCGCAGATCCGCAACGCGCACTTCAACCTCGACGTGCTCGGCGCCCGCGGCCGCTGGTTCGCGCCGGACATGTACGGTCCGGGCACCGACCGCGTGGTCATCGAGTGGGATCTGACCCGCGACGAACCGGCCGCCCTGGATGAGGCCGAGCTCACCGAGCTGGTCGTGCCGACCGATCCCAAAGAGCTGCGCAAGGCGTTCGAGGGCCTGCTCGGCAAGGGACTCGTCGCCGTCTCGTGCCGGCGGCTCCCGGACGGCACCGACGCCTACTACTTCGGGCCGGCCGACCATGCCTGACGATCCCCTCAACCGCGAGCTCGCGAGCCCCCACGAGCGGTACGACGCTCGGCTGCAACGCCGCTCGTCGACGCTCCTGCAGCGCCGCGTGGTCGAGCAGGAACGCGCCTCGATCGACGAGGCCCTGGACCAGATCCTCACCGACGAGTCGATCGCGCAGGCAGCGGCCCGGATCGTCGCCGCCCGCCGGCGCTTCATCATCGGCTCCGCGAAGTCGTACTCGTACGCGTCGTTGCTCGCGTTCGACCTCGGCGTCGGCCTCTCGCAGGTGACGCTGATCGACGGCACCGTCGTCCGCGGTGTCGACGTCCTGTCCGACGTCCGGTCCAACGACCTGATGGTCGCGTTCTCGTTCCGCCGGTACCGCCGCGACACCGTCGACATCGCCCGCCGGTTCGTCGAGGCCGGTGGTGAGCTCGTCGCGGTCACGGACTTCGAGGACGCCCCGCTGGCGAAGCTCGCCGACCAAAGTATCTACGTCGCGACCGGGAGTGCGTCGTACGTCGACTCGCCGACCGTCGTCGCGTCGGTGCTGCACGTGCTCGCGACGCTGACCACGGCGAGCTCGAAGGGCGCGCGACGCCGACTGATGGAGCGGGATCGGTTGAACACGGAGCTGGGCTTGTATGTCAACTGAGCTGAAGATCGTCGCCGCCCGGCTGCATCGGGTGCGGATGCCGCTGGTGCACGAGTTCCAGACCAGCTCGCACCGCAAGACGTTCCTCGACCACATCCTGGTCGAACTGGAGGACGCGTCGGGAGCGGTCGGGTGGGGCGAGATCGCGTCGTCCTCCGACCCGTACTACGCGCCTGAAACGGTCGAGTCCTGCTGGCATGTCGCCTCGCAGTACCTGCTGCCCGCGGTGCTCGGCCAGTCGTGGCAGCACCCCGACCAGCTGGCCAAGGTGTGGTCCAAGGTCCGCGGCAACAACTTCGCCAAGGCCGGCGTGGACATGGCCGCCTGGGTCCTGTGGGCCGAGACGCAATCGGTGCCGCTGGCAACCGTCCTGGGCGGTACGCGGACCGAGGTGGTCGCGGGTGTCTCGCTGGGCATCGAGCCGACGATCGACGACCTGCTGACCGAGGTCGAGCGCCAGGTCGCCGCCGGGTATCCACGGGTCAAGCTGAAGATCGCTCCGGGCTGGGACGTAGAGCCGGTCCGTGCTGCGCGTACGGCGTACCCCGAGCTTGATCTACATGTGGATGCGAACGGGATCTACACGGCCGACGACCTGACGCAGGTGCGGAAGCTGGACGAGTTCGGGTTGACGATGATCGAGCAGCCGTTCGCGCCGCGAGACCTGCTGACCCACGCCGCGCTGCAACGCACGATCGGTACGCCGGTGTGTCTCGACGAGAGCATCGAGACCGTCGACGACCTGGAGACGGCCCTTGCGTTAGAGGCGCTGCAGGTCCTCAACATCAAGGTGTCGCGGATGGGCGGTCTCGGCGCGGCGCGCGCGGCGCACGATCGGGCGCAGCAGGCCGGGATCGGCGTCTGGTGCGGCGGCATGCACGAGTTCGGCATCGGCCGGCTCGCGAACGTCGCCCTGTCCAGTCTCCCCGGGTTCACCCTCCCATCGGATGTGTCCGCCTCGGAGAAGTACTACGCCCGGGACATCGTCGTACCCGCCGTGGTCGCGGTCCAGGGCGTCGTACAGGTGCCCGAGGCAACTGGTCTCGGCCATACCGTGGACCGCGAGCTGATCGCCGCCAACACGGTCTCCCAGCAGTCCTTCGGACCAGAATTCGCCTAGCTGTCCCTCGGGCCAGAACAGGAGTGACTCGATGCGCGTGGCACTGACCGGCGGTCTGATCGCGGATGGCACCGGCACCGACCTGGCACCCGGGACGGTGCTGGTCGAGGGGGAGCGCATCACCGCGGTGCTGCCACCCGGTGAGCCGGTCGCCGAAGCCGACGTCATCGATGCCACGGGCAACATTGTGGCACCGGGGTTCGTCGATCTGCACTCACACGCGGATTTCAGTCTCGGCTCGAGTCCGGCCGCCGAGTCGCAACTCGCCCAAGGCGTCACCACGCTGGTCGCGGGGAACTGCGGGTGGTCGCCGTTCCCGATCACCGACCTCGAGACCCTGCGCGCGGGTACGGCGTTCCTCGGACCGAAGCACGAGTGGTCGTGGAACGATCTCGCCGGGTTCGCTGCAACGTTGCAACCGGCGGTGAACCTGGCTCTGCAGGTCGGTCACTGCACGCTGCGGATCGCCGCGATGGGCAGTGCGAAGCGGCCGCCATCGCCCGAGGAGCTCCGGACGATGCAGGACCTGTTGAGGGCGGCCGCCGATCAGGGCGCGGTCGGCTTCTCGACCGGGTTGATCTACGCGCCGGGCGCGTACGCATCACCTGAAGAGGTGGCCGCGTTGGTCGCCACCGCTGCTGAGTGCGGGCTGTTGTACTCGACCCACATCCGCAACGAGGGCGCCGGTCTGCTGGCCGCGTTGGACGAGGCGATCGCGGCGGCGCGGGTGGGCGGCGCGCAGCTGGAGATCTCGCATCTCAAGGCCGTTGGCAAGGCCAACTACGGTCTCGTCGAGGCCGCGCTCGAACACCTGGACAAGGTCGATGACGTCGATCTCGGCTGGGACGCCTACCCGTACACCGCCACCAGTACGACGCTCACCACCAGGCTCCCGACCTGGGCACTGGCCGGTGGCGCCCTGCTCGACCGGCTCGCTGACCCGGCTGAACGCAAGCGGATCGCCGAAGCCCTCCGTGCCGATGCACTGCTCTCGCCGGACTCCGTCGTGATCGCGTCGCTGCCACCGGGCCGCTACGAGGACAGCCGCGGCCTCAGCCTCACCGAGATGGCGCAGCGCGACGGGGTCGACGCTGCGGAGATCGTGCTCCGCATCCTGGAGTCCCACCAGGCCGCGGTCAGCGTGGTGAACCATGCGATGAGCGAGGACGACGTGACGACCGTTCTCGAGCATCCGCGGACGGCGGTCGCCAGCGACGGCTGGATCATGGACGCAACCGGCCCGGGGCACCCGCATCCGCGCAACTTCGGCACGTTCCCCCGCGTCCTCGGCCACTACGCCCGCGACCGCGGCGTACTCACGCTCCCCGAAGCAATCCGCCGAATGACGTCACTCCCGGCATCCCGCCTAGGGCTCTCCGACCGCGGCGTCATCAAACCAGGCGCAGTCGCCGACCTGACAGTCCTGGACCCCCACAGGATCATCGACAACTCGACGTACGACGACCCTTGGCAACTGTCCACCGGCATAAACCACGTCCTTCTCGCCGGCCGACCAGCTCACATCGGCAGCGGTCGCGTCATTTCTTGAAGCGTTTGGGGGCGTTTGGGAGTGGGGGAGGGGGCGCGGGTGTGTCGTCGGTGTCGGTTTCCAGCCAGCCGTCGTGCTCGGTCAGTAAGGCGTCCAGGGCGGTGCGGTCCACCTCTTCCAGTACGACGAGCCACGGGTGGTCCTCGTCGTCGTCCTCGCCGTGGAAGCGGCCGCGCCGTACCTGCCCGCCGAGCCGTTCCGCGACTGCGACGGCGTCGTCCTGCTCCCAGAAGTACGCGATCATGAGGAAACGCTACTGCGTTCTAGCGAGCCAGCGTGGTCGAGATCGGTCGCTTGGCGTCCGGCTCGTCCTGTGTGGCCTCGGGAGTCCACTCCAGGCTGGTGTCCATCCTGAGTTTGCCGCCGGCAACGGTCCGGAGCAGCAGCCAGCCCTGGTCCGGATCGCCCTGACCGGCCTTGACGAATCCACCGCAGCGCTGGGTGCGGCCACTCTCCAGTACGACGTGCTTCAGCCGGATCCCGACGACAGGCTTCCCGTCCTCGCCGGTGAGCGGTCGGAACTTGGTTCCGACGTTTGCGAGGACGACGACTCCTGAACAGTTCCACGCGGGATAGCTGAACTCACCGACAGGCTGCCCGACCTCGCCGCCGAACAACCGCAGCCGGACCTGCGTCCGCGGCCAGTACTCGTTCGTCTTGTTCGTCCACACGTTGCGATTGCCGCCGCGCAGCGACCCGGACCAGGAGCCCGCCAGCCCGGCCGGCATCGCAACCGCCCCGGCATCGCGCACCGAGTACTCGCCGTCGCCGATCGGACTGATCCTGATCGTGTTCGCCTTCCCGGGCGGTACGACGATCAACGCGCGATGTCTGGCGAACTCCTCGACCAATTGCCCGCCGGACTCGATCCGCAACCCGCTCGCGGAGCTGAGCCGGTAGACGGTGTCCGTCACGACGGACTGCTGGGTGTGCCGTACGACGACGTACCAGTGATCGTCCGGCTGCCGGTCGATCACCGTGATCGCGGCCCCGACCTTGAAGTCGCCCATCGGGGTCGCGAACGACGGGCCGACGAACACCTCGACCGATCCAGCCTCGTCGACCGAGATCTCCACCGGACCGAACGAGATCGAGTCCTTCTGCACGCAACCCGCCAAGACCAGCAACACGGGGACAAGAAGCATCAGCCGCCGCATGTCAGCCCGCCCTCGTGAGCAGCGCGGCCTGCTCGAGTTGCGCGAGGTCGAGCTCGGACTGGGCATCGACGCTCTTGTACTGCTCGACGTACAACTTGCCGTTGGCAAGCACTGTAAGACTGAACGGCGACCCGCCGCCCTGATTCAGGCGGACATACACGCGGCTGATCGAGATTGGCCGGTCCGTGGTCGTGGCCAGGACGAGCGTGTTCCTCTGGGCCGGCCGGGACTCCTTCTGCTCCCGGTCGCCGAAATTGACGGTGAAGTCCGCCTTCGGCAGGTACGCCGTACCGACGACGCCCGAGGCGGGAAGTTTCCGGGCCGGGATCGTGATGGTGATCGGGCGATCGGGCCGGGTGTATCCCTTGCCCAGCGGGTTGCTGCGCTCGAAGAAGCTGAGCTTCCCGGTCCACCGGCCGACCAGCTCCTTCGGCAACAGCGGATCCGGCAAGGTGCCGCCCGGGCCGGACGTCGCGGCGGCGATCTGAGTGATCTCGGCGGTCGCGCCCGGGGTCAACTCGACCACCGTGATCCGCATCCGCAGCGACTGGACGACCTTCCCCGACAGCGAGACCTGCAGCAGCCCGTCCGGCGCGAACTCGAACACGGCCTCCTTCCCACCCTCGGACGCCAGGACGAACACGACGTACCAGCGGAGCTCGGCGGCCTCCTTCGAACGCTGCTCCTCGACGCGTTCCTCGGCGGTGGACACACCCTTGCCGGGGTGGAGGATGTCGAGCTCGAACTGCTCGGCGGCGCCGAAGTCGGCCTTGCCCGACGAGTCCACCGAGACCGACAACGGCCCCTTCTCGAGGGCGGCCTTGAGCTTCACCCGGTCGTCCTGGCCGGAGCATGCGGTGAGGAGTCCGACAAGGAGCAGTAGGCAGAGGGACAGACGGTCAGCGTTCATCGAGGAGGGCTGCTCCCAGTTCGGTGACGTGATGGCGGACGGCGCCGCCGTGGCGGACGGTGGTGATCAGGCCGGCTTCCCGCAGTACCGTCGCGTGCTTGCTGGCGCTGCCGACCGACGTACCGACCCGGGCCGCGAGACCGCTCGTGGTGAGGGTTGTAGCCAGCGCGGCCAGGCACTCGGCGCGGGTCCTGCCCAGCAGGGCCACGAGTTGTGCGGACGCCGTACGCGGACCGGACTGGATCCCGTCGGCTGCGGGGTAGACGAGGACCGGCGGGAGTTCGGGGTCGATGAGCGTGATCGGGCGCTCGGTGCAGAAATAGCTCGGCAGGATGGTGAGGCCACGGCCGCGCAGGTGCACGGTGTGATCCCGGAGGCCGTAGCCGATCTCCAGCACCTGCCCGTCCCAGCCGATCACCCCGGGGATGGACCCGAGCAACGCGTCAACGCCGCCGCGGGCGAGAGCGTCGGTCCGGGTCCTCCGGTCGGCGCCGACAGTTCCGGTCAGCTCGTGCCACACGGGTTCGAGGAGTACGTCGTACCCGGTATGCATCGCTCCAGCGACGTCGGTGAGGCGACGATGATCGCCCGCGGCGAGCTCGCGGACCCACTGCGGCGGGGTGCGGCCGGTGAAGACCGCTTCGAGGTCCGGACGCAGCAACGAGCGCCTCGTACGCGCGATGGTCTCGGAGCCGGCGTCGATGCTGTCGCCGGAGTACGCCGGGGTGAGGAAGTCGGGGAAGTTGCCCTCGAGCGGTACGAGGGTGAACAGGATGCCCAGCCACTTCCGGGCGTGGTCGTGGGCCGTGACACGGATCGAGGCCTGCTCTCGCCACCGGGCGAGATGCGCGGGCACCTGCGGCTCTCGGGCGGCATGCAGGCTCAGGACGAGCTCCCACAGCGGATCAGGCCCATCGGCGAGCCGGACCCGGTGGAGGTCGTCCCGGTCGAAGACCATCCGCAGCGTCACAGTTCGAAGTCTGACAGTGAGCGCGGTCCACGCGGATGATGGTTTTCGGCTCGGTGAAAAGGCTGGTCAACGTAGGCTTGGCGCCATGAGTACGTTTCCCTGGTTGAAGGGGCACGGGACCGAGAACGACTTCGTGATCCTGCCCGACCCCGACGGTTCCGTGCACGGCGAGCTGGACGCGTCGGTGGTCCGGTTCCTCTGCGACCGGCACGCGGGCCTCGGCGCCGACGGTGTGCTGCGAGTGATCCAGGGCGACAAGCAGTCGTACGTCGAGGACGGCGGCGACTGGTTCATGGACTACCGGAACGCGGACGGTTCGATCGCGGAGATGTGCGGGAACGGCATCCGGGTCTTCGTGAAGTACCTGGCAGAGGCGGGCCTGATCGACGGCAAGCCGGTCCGGGTCGGCACCCGCGCGGGCGTCAAGGAGGTCGCGCAGAACGACGACGGCACGCTGACCGCCGACATGGGCGAGCCGAAGATCCCCGACGCTGCCGGAATCGTGGTCGAGGCCAACGGTCACCAGTGGACCGCCGTCCACGTCGACATGGGCAACCCGCACGCGGTCGCGTTCGTCGACAACCTGAACGAGCCGGGCAACCTGTGCGATCAGCCCACCTGGTCGCCGACCGACGCGTTCCCGCACGGGGTGAACGTGGAGTTCGTCGTACGGCGTGGTCCGCGCGACGTCCAGATGCGGGTGCACGAGCGCGGGGCGGGGGAGACGAGGTCGTGCGGCACGGGTACCTGCGCCGTGACCGTGGCGGCCGCGCGGGCAGCCCGGGACGAGCGCCCGGTGACGTACCGCGTCGGCGTACCGGGTGGTGAGGTGAGCGTGACGTGGCGCGCCGACAACCACCTGGAACTGACCGGACCGGCCGTTCTGCACGCTCGCGGCGAGTTCGATCGGGCGTGGCTGGGAATCTGATTCCTGCGTGGGGCGTTGACTCCTGGTAAACGGGTCGCTTGTACTTGAGGCCCGTGCCACCATGGAAGGTATATGACGACCCATTCACAGGCATACGAAGAGACCACCGACGTCGAAACCGACCTGACTCAGGGCGATGACTCCGGCGATTCGTTGACGGGTCACGATGAGTATGACAACGAACTGACCACCGAGGGCCTCGAGCTCGAGGAGCGCCAAGCGCTCCGGCGCGTGGTCGGTATGTCGACCGAGCTGACGGACATCAGCGAGGTCGAGTACCGCAAACTGCTGCTCGAGCGGGTGCTGCTGGTCGGCGTCTGGACCGAGGGCAGCGCCGAGGACGCGGAGAACTCGCTGGCCGAGCTGAAGCTGCTCGCCGAGACCGCCGGTTCCGAAGTACTGGACGGCGTGATCCAGCGGCGCAAGAAGCCGGACGCGGCGACCTTCATCGGTTCCGGCAAGGTGACCGACCTCCGCAACCTGGTCGCGTCGCTCGGTGCGGACACCGTGATCGCCGACGGCGAGCTCGCGCCCGCGCAGCTGCGCAACCTGGAAGACCGGCTCAAGGTCAAGGTGGTCGACCGGACCGCGCTGATCCTGGACATCTTCGCGCAGCACGCGAAGAGCAAGGAAGGCAAGGCCCAGGTCGAGCTGGCCCAGCTGCAGTACATGAAGCAGCGCCTGCGTGGTTGGGGTGGAAACCTGTCCCGCCAGGCCGGTGGACGGGTCGGCGCGGCCGGCGGCGGTATCGGTGGCCGTGGTCCCGGTGAGACCAAGATCGAGACCGACCGGCGCCGGATCAACACCAAGATCGCGAAGCTCCGCCGGATGCTCAAGAACATGAAGAGCACCCGGTCGACGATGCGCCAGGAGCGTCGCCGGAACCTGGTTCCGTCGGTCGCGATCGCGGGGTACACCAACGCCGGCAAGTCCTCGCTGCTGAATCGGATCACCGGCGCGGGTGTGCTGGTCGAGGACGCGCTGTTCGCGACCCTGGACCCGACCACCCGCCGTACGACGACCGCGGACGGCCGCGTGTACACGCTGACCGACACCGTCGGGTTCGTCCGGCACCTGCCGCACGACATCGTCGAGGCGTTCCGTTCGACGCTGGAAGAGGTCGCGGACGCGGACCTGCTGCTGCACGTGGTCGACGGTTCGCACCCCGACCCGCTGGCACAGATCCAGGCGGTCCGTGAGGTGCTGGCCGAGATCGACGCGAGCGACGTGCCGGAGATCATCGTCATCAACAAGGCCGACGCCGCCGACCCGCTCGCGCTGGCGCCGATCCTGCACCGCGAGCCGACGGCGATCGTCGTGTCCGCCCGCACCGGCGAGGGCATCGACAAGCTCCGTGAACTGCTTGAGGGCGCCCTGCCCCAGCCGCACGTGGCCCTCGAGGTCCTGCTGCCGTACGACCGCGGCGACCTGGTCTCCCGGATCCACTCCGAAGGCTCGGTCGAGCACCTCGAACACACCGGCGAAGGCACCCACCTGACGGCTCGGGTCCACCCGGCCCTCGCCGGCGACCTCACGCCGTACCAGGTCACCAAGGCGAGCTAAACGTCCCGGCGGAGCAAGGCAATTGCCCCACCGCCGACGGCGAGCAGCACGTACGCAGCCACAACACAGGCACCGGCTCGAGAACAGAGCCGGTGCCTGTGCCTGCCATCTGGTCGACCGACCGTGAGCGCCTTGCCGAGCAGGACACGCAGCCGCCCCCTCTGCCCGTAGGCAGAGACACGGCGGCCCGGGAGCAGGACTCCCGGGCCGCCGGTACTACTTGTTGCTCACGGCATCACTTGCGCTTCGAGATCGAGATCTTCGTCGTGGTGCCGGTCTTGGAGACGACCTTGATGTTGACCCCGTTGTTCGGGACCTTCACGCTGCTGGTCGGCAGATCGGCCGACCAGTACTGCTTGCTGTCGTTGAAGGTCGGTACGGCGTTCTGGCCGCGGATGTAGCTCGCCTGCCCGTTGATGTGCAGGGTGAACGAATCCGCCTTCTCCAGACCGAACGTCGCGTCGTACGCGCTGACCCGCGGACGCCAGAGCTGGCCGTCGATGCGGTTGATCGGCACCGGGTGGCTGTCGACCGGCAGGATCAGACCCTCACCCGGGTGGGTGTTGGTGTTGTTGTTGCGCTGCGAGGTGTCCCAGTACCAGACCAGCAGGCCGTCCTGGTACGGGAAGTGCTCCACCTTGTCGCCCAACGTGCTCGCCCAGCCGAAGTTGTACGGCCCGGTCTTCAGGTACTGGTCGTACGACACGTAGTTGATGTTCGAGGCGATGTAGAAGTTGTCGTACGGCGTCGTGATGGTCGCACCGACCGAGCTGAAGCCGTTCAGGGTCCAGCCTTCCGGCGTGGCCTCGGCACCGGAGTCGACCAGCGTGGTCGAGCCCGAGATCACCTTGATGTCGTCGGCGAAGAACCCGTAGCCACCGGTGTTCGCGTCGGTCGAGTAGCGCAACTGCAGGCCGATCGTCTTGCCCTGGTAGGCGGACAGGTCGAACGACGCCGGGACCCAGCCGCCGCTCTGGCCGTCGATGCCGTTGCCCTCGGCCGCCTTGGTGATCGTGCCGGCGATCGGCTTGTAGCCGGTGCCGTCGTCGACCTCGACGTACGCGTAGTCGCAGGCGTCGGGGCCACAGTCCTCGATGTCCCAGTTGGCCTGGAACGTCAGAGTGGTGGTGCCTGCAGGTACGGCGACCTGCCGGTTCATCGTGTGGGTGAATTCGTCGCCCTCACCGCTCCACCAGGACTTGGTGCCGACCGGTGGCGTCTGCAGCGGCGTGGTGACCAGCTTCTTCGGCAACGTGACGACCGCCGCCTGCGCCTTGGACGAGTTGTACTCGTGTGGTCCGAGCTCGAGCGTTCTGTTCTGGCCCGCGTTCACGATCTCGTAGTCGAGCCAGCCGAGCTGCAGCTTGTCCCACGCGTTCATGTCGGCCGCGCGCTCGCCGAGTCCGCCGTCGGTGGCCGCGTTGACCCGGCTCTGCGCCATGATCGTCCACCAGTTCACGCCGTTCTCGACCGCCGCACCGGACGTGTCGTACTCGTCCGGCAGGCCCAGGTCGTGCGCGTACTCGTGAGCGAAGACGCTGATACCGCCGTTCTCCGGCTGGATCGTGTAGTCGCCGACGTACAGGCCGGTGTCGCCGATCTGCGTGCCGCCGATCGGGTTGTTCGCCGGGCCACCGGGGAAGCCGGCGTACCAGCGGTGCGACCAGATCGCGTCCTCGCCCTGCTGCGGGTCGCCGTCGGCCTGGTCGCCACCGGCGTGCACGATCTGGAAGTGGTCGATGTAGCCGTCCGGCTCGTTGAAGTTGCCGTCACCGTCGAAGTCGTAACGGTCCCACTGGTCGAACGTCTTCAGGTCCGCGGTGATCTGCGCCTTGGTGCGCCCGGCCGCTTGCTGGTCGACGACCCACTGGTTCACCGCGTCCTGGACCAGGTACCAGGTGTTGCTGCAGACGTTGCTGGCGCACGGGTAGCCGTTCGATCGGCCGTACCGGGCCTCGTTGTACTTGACCTTCACCCAGTCGGTGACCTCACCGGACACCGAGTACCGGCCCGACGACTGCTTCTCGTAGTACTTCTTCACCGAGTTGCCGTTGCCGAAGTACAGGTCCGCGAAGTGCTGCTGGTTGTAGTCGGCCTGCCAGACGGTGGAGTTGTCCACCGAGCGGTCCGGCTCCGGGATCGCGTTGTGCAGCGGGCCCTCGAAGGTGGCCGGGCCGGGGATGCTCGGTGCCTGGTCCTTGTCCGGGTAGCTCGGGTGCCGCTCGTTGCCGAACTCGGCCAGCACCACGAAGATCCGGTCGGTCTTCTCCCGGGAGAGCTCGACGTACTGGTCGACGCGGCTCGTGGCGCTCTTGGCGCTCTTCGCCCCCTTCGCGCCGGCGGTCTTGGTGCCGAGCTTGACGACCGTGCTGCCGTTGCGCTGCTCGGCCTTGGCCTGACCGTTGATGACCTTGGTCAGGGCCTCCTCCCGCAGCTCGCGGCGCTTGTCCTCGAGCGGGTTGGGCAGCTCGTCGGATGCCGGTGCGGGCTCACTCGCGCTCGGCGCCGACCCTTGCTTGGACGGTGTGGCGGCGTTCCCGGCCGTGGCCGCGGCGATGCCGAGCCCGGTCGTCGCCGCCAAAGCCAGGCTGAACAGCCCAGCGGGTAGCTTGCGCACGATTCCCCTCCGTGTCTGATAACGCAGTGTGTTCGTAGCTCCCCCGAGCGTGTTTTGCGCGAGAGTACGGGGAAATTAGCGTCAGCTGAAGTGGAACTGAGGAAATGCTGTGAACGAGCGGGGAAACCTGCGTTCTGAGCAACTGGGCATCTGAGTAGATGGGCTCACGCGTTCCAGCCCCGGCGCTTGGCAGACTGTTGCCCGTGGAGCCCAAGACCGTCGACCTGCTGCAGCCGCTGTGGCGTGCGCTGGTCGTGTTCCGCCTGCTGACCTGGGCGTTCGCGTGCTTCGGCGTGTGGACCCGCTGGGACGGCATCGTCCGCCCGTACGGCGCGGTGCTCCAGCTGGCCGTGATGGGAGTCTGGACGCTGATCTCGTCGTACGGCTACAGCCGCCGCTGGGGCCGCCGCAACACGCGGCTCGCGTTCGCGGACCTGATCGTCACGGTCGGCTGCATGTTCGCGACCTTGTGGGCGCAGCCGCTGCTCGACATCCGCGCCGGCGCCTCCGTGCTGACCTCGGTGTGGGCGGCCGGCCCGGTCCTCGCGCTCGCCATCTCCCGCGGCCGCGACGGCGGACTGCTCGGTGCCGCCACGATCAGCCTGGCGCTGCTGTCGCTGCGTGGGGTCGAGAACGTGTCGAAGATCCTCAGCAACGTTCAACTGTTGCTGGTGGCCGGTCTGGTCGTCGGGTACGCCGCCTCGACCCTGCGCCAGGCGGGGGTGCGGCTGCGGGAGGCGATCGCGGCGGAGAGCGCGACCGCGGAACGGCTGCGGCTCAGTCGCTCGATCCACGACGGCGTACTGCAGGTGCTGGCCCAGGTGCAACGTCGCGGTACGGCGATCGGTGGCGAAGCGACCGAACTGGCTCAGCTGGCCGCCGAACAGGAAGTTGCCCTCCGCACCTTGATGTCCACGCGCCCGACCGCCGCGGTGGCCGATCGCGTTGATCTGTGTGGATTGTTGTTGCCGCTGGCCACGACCCGGATCGACGTCGTCGTACCCGCCACGCAGGTCCTGCTGCCCGCGTCCACGGCCGGGGAACTGGTTGCCGTGGTCAAGGAAGCACTGAGTAACGTGTCGAAGCACGCCGGCGCCGACGCCCGGTCCTGGGTGGTGGTCGAGGACCTCGGCGGGGAGGTCGGGGTGTCGATCCGCGACGACGGAGTCGGTACGACGCCCGCCCGCCTCGAACAGGCCCGCGTGAACGGGCACCTCGGCGTCAGCCAGTCCATCCGCGGCCGGATCGCCGACCTGGGCGGCACCGTCAGCGTCCGGACCGCCCCCGGCGAAGGAACCGAATGGGAGTTGAAGGTGGAGGTCTCATGACCCGCATCATGATCGTCGACGATCACCCGATGTGGCGGGAGGGCGTGGCGCGGGACCTGGGGAGCCGCGGGTACGACGTCTGCGCGACCGCCTCGGACGTCGCGAGCGCCGTGAAGATCGCACTGGCGACCCGCCCGGACGTCGTGGTGATGGACCTGCAACTCGGCGACGGCTCCGGCGTCGACGCGACCCGCGAGATCACCACGGCCCTCCCCGACACGCGCGTCCTCGTGCTGTCGGCCAGCGCCGAGCAGGACGACGTACTCGCGGCCGTCAAGAACGGCGCTTCCGGGTATTTGGTGAAGTCGGCGTCCCTGGACGAGTTCGACGAGGCGGTACGCCGTACTGCCGAGGGCGACGCGATCTTCAGCGCAGGCCTGGCCGGACTGCTGCTGGGGGAGTACCGCCGCCTGGGGGCGACCGGCCCCGAGGTCCCGCACCTCACCGACCGCGAAACCGAAGTACTGCGCCTGGTGGCCCGCGGCCTCACCGCCAAACAGATCGCCACCCGCCTCGTGCTCTCGCACCGCACAGTCGAGAACCACGTCCAGAACACCCTCCGCAAACTCCAACTACACAACCGGGCCGAGCTCGTCCGCTACGCCATAGAAAACGGCCTCGACACAGACTGACCAGCCCACGCGTGGGTCAGAGGACCGTTGCGGTTGCGACACGGTCGCTTGTGGGTTTGTGCGGGGTGCCGGTTGAATGGCGTTCGTACACTGTGCGTTCCACGTCCGCGTGGGTGCTCTCTGTCACGACACCTGCACTGCGGGTGCCTATCTCCGGAGGATTCGGTGAACCGGTCGTCCCTTGTCCGCGCACTGCTCGCCTTTCTGGTCCTGGCGGCGTCGACGTACGTCACGCTGACCGCGAAACCACAGCTCGGTCTCGACCTGCGCGGCGGCACGCAGATCGTCCTGCAGGCGAAGGACTCGCCGACGGTCAAGGCGACCAAGGAGACCACCGACAAGGCCACCCAGGTGCTGCACCGGCGGATCGACGCGCTCGGCGTCAGCGAGCCGAACGTCACCCGCCAGGGCGAGAACCGGATCATCGTCGAGCTGCCCGGCGTCCAGGACCCGCGCGAGGCCGCCAAGGTGATCGGCAAGACCGCGCAGCTCACCTTCCACGAGGTGCTCGACCAGGTCGCGGCCAAACCGGCCAAACCCGCGGCGGGGGAGACCTACCTGCCGCCCGAGGGCGGCCAGGGCCTCCTGCGGCTCGCCAAACCCGCGATGACCGGTGAACTGGTCAGCGGTGCCGAGGGCCGGCTCGACCCGCAGCAGGTCGCGCAGGGCTGGTTCGTCGAGATGAACTTCAAGGGCGACGGCGGCAAGATCTGGGCGAACATCACCGGGAAGGCCGCCTGCAACCAGGTCGGCACCCCGCAGCGGCTGATCGCGATAGTGCTCGACAACGAGGTCATCAGCTCGCCGCAGGTCGACCCGAACGGCGGCAACCAGCTCTGCAAGGTCGGCATCGCCGGCGGCAGCACCACGATCTCCGGCTCCTTCACCGAGGAGGGTGCGAAGGACCTGGCCGCGCTGATCTCCGGCGGCGCGCTGCCAGTCCCGGTCGAGGTCATCGACCAGCGCACGGTCGGCCCGTCGCTCGGTCAGGACGCGATCCAGGCCAGCGCGCTCGCCGCCATCATCGGCCTCGCGCTGACCGCGCTCTTCATCATCGTGGTCTACCGCCTCGTCGGCCTGATGGCGGTCCTCGGCCTGCTCGGGTACGCCGCGATGTCGTACGCCACGCTGACCGTGATCGGAGCCACCCTCACCTTGCCCGGCCTGGCCGGGTTCGTGCTCGCGATCGGGATGGCGGTCGATGCGAACGTCCTTGTCTTCGAACGCGCCCGCGAGGACTTCATAGCGGGCCGCACCGACGGCCTCCGCCGATCGCTGCGCAGCGGCTTCCAGAACGCGCTGTCCGCGATCGCCGACTCCAACATCACCACGCTCCTGGCGGCCGGCCTGCTGTTCGTCCTGGCTGCCGGTCCCGTCCGCGGGTTCGGCGTCACGCTCTCGATCGGTGTGATCGCGTCGATGCTGTCGGCCCTCGTGGTGACCCGCGTGCTCGCCGAGTTCGTCGTGTCCCGTGGGTTCGTCCTGCGCCGCCCGGGCCTGAGCGGGATCGCCGGCCACGGCCGGGTCCGGACCTGGCTGGAAGCCCGGCAGCCGTCGCTGATGAAGCACAGCCGCCGTTGGCTCGTCATCACCGCCGTCGCGATCATCGTGAGCGCCGCGGGCGTCGCCGTCCGCGGCCTGAACCTCGGTATCGAGTTCACCGGCGGCCGGCTGATCGAGGTGAGCACGGCGCAGCGGATCACGCCGGACCAGGCGCGCGCCGCCGTCGCCGAGGCCGGGTACCCGACCGCGGTCGTGCAGGCGTCCGGGACCGACGACATCACCGTGCGGACCGGCACGATCAGCGACGACGAGGCGGTGAAGATCAAGGAGTCGCTGGCCCGGATCGGCGGCGACGCCGAGATGGTCCGCAACGAGAGCATCGGGCCGTCGCTCGGTGAGGAACTGCGGAACAAGGGCCTGATCGCCCTCGGTATCGCTCTGCTCGCCCAGTTGGCGTACCTCGCCGCGCGGTTCCGCTGGACGTTCGGCGCCGGCGCCGTCCTGGCGCTGCTGCAGAACGTCGCGGTCGTGGTCGGCGTCTTCGCCTGGACCGGGAGGCCGATCGACGGCATCTTCCTGGCCGCGATCCTGACCGTCATCGGCTACACGGTGAACGACTCGGTGGTCGTCTTCGACCGGATCCGCGAGACCCGCAGCGCGCGGGCCACCGACAACCTCGGCACGACCATCGACACCGCGATCGTGAACGTGCTGCCACGAACCATCAACACCGGTATCTCGACGCTCTTCATCCTCGCCGCCCTCCTGTTCCTCGGCGGCGACTCACTCGCCGACTTCGCCCTGGCGCTGCTGCTGGGCATCCTCGTCGGCACCTACTCCTCCAACCTCACCGCGGCCCCGCTCCTGCTCGAACTCGAACGCCGCTACCCGGCCCCACCACCGCGCCCCAAGCGCTCCCAGGTGGACCGCGACGCCCAACCCGACCGCGGCGCCGTCGTCTGACCCACCGTGGCGATCGGCCACCTTGTGCACCGGATCCGTACCGCGACGACCTCGCCCCACGGATCCGGTGCACAAAGATCAGCCCGATCCGGGGTCGCGCCCGCACCGTCGAGTCGTGGATCGGGGCTGCGTTTGGCCGCCGAAACCCACGACTCGAGGAGACGTGGATGCCTGCGGCACGGCGGTTGAGGGGTCGACGGATCAGGCCAACCCACCCACACATGCATCACAAGAGCCGGTTATCCACAGTGGCGCCTGGCGGAGCGGAAATCTGTCGGGGGCGCGGGCTAGGGTATGGCGGTGGGTGTTGATGTGCGGGATCTGCTGGAAGCTGCCGTGGCCGGGATCGCCGGTCAGACACGGCCGGGGCAGGTGGAGATGGCGCAAGCCGTCGACACCGCGATGCACGACGGATCGCATCTGCTCGTCCAAGCAGGCACCGGCACCGGAAAGTCCCTCGGGTACCTGGTGCCCGCGCTGCTGCACGCGATCGAGGACCGTCGCGTGGTCGTCTCTACGGCGACCCTCGCGCTGCAGTCCCAGCTCGTCGACCGCGACGTCCCGGCGTTGCTCGACGCGACCGAGAAGCTCCTCCCGCGCAGACCGAAGTACGCGATCCAGAAGGGTCGGAACAACTACGCCTGCCTGCACCGGATCCGGGAGGGCGCGCCGGACGACGACGGCATGCTCATCGACGTGCCGCCGTCGGGGGAGATCGGCCGGCAGGTCGTCGAGCTCCGCGACTGGGCCGAGCAGCAGCTCGCCGACGGCGAGGCCGGCGACCGGGATCACGCCCCGTCGCACCAGTACCAGGCCTGGCAGCAGGTCGCGATCAGTGCGCGCGAGTGCCTCGGCGCGCAGAAATGCCCGTACGGCGAGGAATGCTTCGCCGAGAAGTCCAAGGAACACGCCCGCAAGGCCGACATCGTCATCACCAATCACGCGCTGCTCTCGATCGACGCCTTCGAGAACCGGACCGTCCTGCCTGAGCACGACGTCGTCATCGTCGACGAGGCGCACGAGCTGCCCGCCCGGGTCACCGGCGCGGCCGGCGACGAGCTGTCACCGCAGATGGTCGAGCGCGCCGCCAAGCGCGCCCGCCGGTTCGTCGACGACGACAAGGCCGACGACCTGATCGACGCCTCCGACGCGCTCCGCGCCGCACTTGACGGCACCCGCGAAGGTCGCATCGAGGCGTCCAACGGGCCGGTGCTGGAGGCCGCCGCTCTGGTCCGCGACGCCGCCCGCGGCATGTATTCCGACCTGAACAAGAAGTCCGACGACAAGGACGACGACCCGGACGGCGCCAAGCGGCAGTCCAAGGGCGCGGTCAAGGAGATCTTCGACGTCGCCGAACGCGTCGCCGCGCTGAGCGATCTCGACGTCGTCTGGATGATCGACCGCGACCGCTTCGGCCGCGAGCTCCGGATCGCCCCGCTGACCGTGGCCGGCCTGCTGCGCGAACTGGTCCTCCGCGACCGCACCGCGATCCTCACCTCCGCGACGCTGACGCTGGGCGGTGACTTCGACGCGATCGCCCGTCAGGTCGGCCTCCGGCCCGCCGACAAGCTCGCCGACGACGACGAGATGCCGGAGCTGGATGACTCCGAGACGGCTCCGCTGCCGTGGCGCGGCCTCGACGTCGGCTCCCCGTTCGAGTACGAGAAGCAGGCGATCCTGTACGTCGCCAAGCACCTCCCGGCACCGCACCGCGACGGACTGGGCAAGAAGCAGTTCGAGGAGATCATCGACCTGATCACCGCGGCCGGCGGACGGACCCTCGGCCTGTTCTCGTCCCGCCGCGCGGCCGAGGCGGCGACCGCTGCGGTGCGCGAGGCCACCGACCTCAAGGTGCTCTGCCAGGGCGACGCGCAACTCGGCGAGCTGGCCCGGGAGTTCGTCGACGACCCCGAGACCTCGCTGTTCGGGACGCTGTCGCTGTGGCAGGGAATCGACGTACCGGGGTCGACCTGCAACCTGGTGATCATCGACCGGATCCCGTTCCCGCGCCCGGACGAGCCGCTGATGGCGGCCCGCCAGCGTGCCGTCGACGAAGCGGGCGGCAACGGGTTCATGTCCGTCGCCGCGACGCACGCCGGACTGCTGCTCGCGCAGGGGACCGGCCGGCTGATCCGCCGCAGCTCGGACCGCGGCGTCGTCGCGATCCTCGACCCCCGCATCGTCACCCAGCGGTACGGCGCCTTCCTGCGCGCCTCCTTGCCGCCGATGTGGCCGACCGCCGATCGTGAGAAGGTGCTCGGCGCTCTCAAGCGGTTGCAGTCAACATGAGTCCGGTGACCGGTCCGCCCGTGCTGCCGATGATGGCGGCGCTGGGGCAGATGCCGTCCGGAGCGGGCTGGTCGTACGAGATGAAGTGGGACGGCATCCGCGTCATCGCCGAGGTCGACGACGGGGTCTGCCGGCTGTGGTCGCGGAACAGCCACGACGTGTCCGGCGGCTACCCCGAGCTGATCGGTCTGGCGGAGGCGCCGGGGTTGCGGCTGCCCGCCGTGCTGGACGGGGAGATCGTCACGCTGGACGAGAACGGGGCACCGTCGTTCGGCCTGCTGCAGCGG
Organism: Kribbella soli; assembly: GCF_004331345.1. GTDB lineage: Bacteria > Actinomycetota > Actinomycetes > Propionibacteriales > Kribbellaceae > Kribbella > Kribbella soli. The sequence goes on from NZ_SJJZ01000005.1 coordinate 674,454, forward strand.
CGGATGCATGTCCGCGACCCCCGCCAGCTGCGGCATCTGATCACCGAGGTGCCGGTGTCGGTGCGATTGTTCGACCTGCTCCGCTTCGACGGCGAGTGGTTGCTAGAGGCAACGTACGACGATCGTCGCGGGCTGCTCGAGTCGCTGGACATCGGCGACCCGTTCTGGGAGGTGCCGCCGGCGCTGCTGGACAGCGACCAGGCGCTCGAACAGTCTGCCGCGCAAGGGCTCGAAGGGGTGGTGGCGAAGCGGCGCAAGTCGCGGTACCTGCCGGGGCGGCGCAGCGCCGACTGGATCAAGATCAAGCCGGTGCTGACCAGAGACGTCGTGCTGTGCGGCTGGCATCCGGGGGAGGGGAACCGGGAAGGGAAGATCGGCTCGTTCTACTGCGGTGCGTACGCCGACGGCGAGCTGGTGCTGATCGGCAAGGTCGGGTCCGGACTCGACTTCGCGACACTGGATCTGCTGAGCGCCGAGCTGACCGGTCTCGAGGTCGACCGGCCGGCGTTCGACCCGTCGAGCATCCCGATGACGGACCGGCGCCGCGCGCACTGGCTCGATCCGGCGCTGGTCGCCGAGGTTACCTACTCCGGCTGGGGCGGCGACGGCCGGCTGCGACATCCGGTATGGCGCGGTCTGCGCCTCGACATCAACCCGGAGTCGGTTCTCGTAGAGCGCGCCTGAATGCATTTCGAGACATGCGGTCACCGACCGAATTGTTCGAAATGCGGAGAATGTTCTGCGGCGCTGAGACATTCGCTGTTCAACTGTCGCAGAAAATGACCGAATGTCAGTCGTTCGTTTCCCGGGTCGGCGCCGGCACCGCCAGTGCGGACTCGATCTTGTCGACCAGCTTCTCGGGTGAGTGAGTAGGCGCGTAGCGCGCGATCACCGCCCCGTCACGACCGAGCAGGAACTTGGTGAAGTTCCACTTGATCCGGCCGCCGAGCAGGCCGCCCTGCTCGCGTTTCAGCCAGTTGTACAACGGGATCGTCCGCGACCCGTTGACCTCGATCTTGGCGAACATCGGGAACGTGACGTGGTAGATCGTCGAGCAGAAGTTCGCGATCTCGTTCTCGTCACCAGGCTCCTGGTGACCGAACTGGTCGCAGGGAAAACCGAGCACCGAGAAACCCTGCCGACGGTACGTCTTGTAGAGCTTCTGCAGACCCGTGTACTGCGGGGTCTGGGCACACTGCGAGGCCGTGTTCACCACCAGGAGCACCTGGTCGCGGAAATCGGCAAGAGACTGTTCATTGCCTTCGATCCGCGTGGCGCTGAAGTCATAGACAGTCGTCATGACTCAATGCTGACACGACACGCCCGACTTCGCTCGCCGTCCGATATGTCAGACTCGCCGCAGAACTGTTACGACCTTTCCGAGAATGACCGCGTCCTTGCCGTCGATCGGCTCGAAAGCGGGGTTGTGTGGTAGCAGCAGGATCTCGGTCTTGGTCTTCTTGAACGTCTTCACGGTCGCCTCGCCGTCGATCATCGCGGCCACGATGTCGCCGTTCTCCGCGGTCTGCTCCTGCCGCACGACCACCCAGTCGCCGTCGCAGATGGCCGCGTCGATCATCGACTCACCCTTGACCTTCAGCATGAACAGCGTGCCCTCGCCGACCATTGCCTTGGGCAACGGGAAGACCTCTTCGATCTCCTGCTCGGCAAGGATCGGGTTACCGGCGGCGATCTGGCCGACCACCGGCACATACACCGCGTCCGGGTGTGCGTCGCCGGCCCCGGTCTCGTCGTACGTCGTCTGCCGCACCGAGCCGAGCGCCGACCGCCGGGCCGCCGCGTCGAGCTCGCCCGGATAGCGGACCTCGATCGCCCGCGGCCGGTTCGGGTCGCGGCGGAGCAGGCCCTTCTGCTCGAGCACACGCAGCTGGTGCGACACCGAGGAGGAGCTGGTCAGGCCGACCCGCTCACCGATCTCGCGCATCGACGGCGGGTAGCCGCGGCTGTCCACCGAGTCGCGGATCACGTCCAGCACGCGGCGCTGGCGCGGGGTCAGCCCGGTCGCGTCTGCCGGTCCGTCCGGCAGCTCCGCAACGGTGCGGTCCGCCTTGCCCGTGCTCTTGTCCACGGCCTTGTCCGCGCCGGTGCGCTCGTCCTTGCTGGAACCGCTCGGCGTCCTGGCCATCGGTGGCAACTCCTCGGGTCGGGCCGGCGATCGTCCCACCGGCCGAAACTTGCTCGACTGAGATGACCGTAGACCGAATCCTGAGATTCTTCAAACATCTGTTCGAAGGCGTGTCGGTTCGCATGTTTGTTCGGGTGTCAGGTTATAAGGCGCACGCGGGGTGCTGCGGCGGAAGGGAATTTCCTGGGCGTGTCCTGGTTGGAAGTGGTTGCGCGAGGGGCGGCTGTCGGTTAATCATTCGTACAGGCGTTCGATCGAACAGGTGTTCGGGTCGGTCGGACAGGCTGGTCTCCAGAAACTGTCGGAGGCAGCCGATAGACAGGACTCGACACCGCAGGACGCGCACCGAACAGAGGTCTGGAGGACCCGATGAGCACAGCAGCCGTAGCGGCCGACGCACTGGGCCGACACCGCTCGCCGGAGGCCACACCGCCACGCCGGCGGACAGCAACCGCTCACCTCAGGGCCGTCCCGGCCGCGCCCACCGAGTCGCCGGTCGCCCCGGCGCCGACGGTGGCGCCGCGTCGGCGTCCGCGGATCGAGGGTGCGACCACGGACCGGCTGCCGGTTCGCGGGTGCTCGGGTGAAGAGCTCGGGCGCCGGGCGTCTGTGCAGCCCGAGCCGGCCACCCTCCGGCTGACCCGACGTGGCCGGATGCTGCTGACCGCTGTCTCGGTCCTCGTGTTCGGCGCCGCGATCCTCGTCCTCGGCCTTCGGGTCGCCGGCGTCCTCGAGCCCGGCCCGCACTTCACCCACACCGTTCCGATGCAGATCGCCCCCGGGCAGACCCTCTGGTCCATCGCCGAGGACACCAACCCCGGCCAGGACCCCGCCGCGGTCGTGGAGAAGATCGCCAACCTCAACAACCTCGCCACGCCCGCGGACATCATCCCCGGCCAGACCCTGCAGATCCCCGTCGCCGGTTGATCAGCCCCGCCTGTTGATCAGCTCCGCCCGGCGCGCCATTCGTCGTCGAGCAGTGCGTACGCGTACTCGTTGGCCCACTCGCCCTTGAACTGCGAGGCATGCAGGTGATGCGCCTCGCGCCGCATCCCCAGCCGTTCGAGCAGCTGGGCCGAGGCGGCGTTCCGGTCGTCGAGAATCGCCACGATCCGATGCAGCCCGAGCTCCTCGAAGCCGACCCGCAGCATCTCCCGCGCAGCCTCCGCGGCGAGCCCCTTGCCCTGGTAGTCGGTGTGCAGCGCGAACCCGATCTCGCCCTGGCGGTCGGCCTCACTCGCCCACTTCAGCAGCACCTCGCCGATGACGGTCCCGGTCTCGCGCAGCTCGATCGCCAGCACCAGCCACTGACCGTCCGCGGTCACCTCACCCTGCGGGAGCTTCCGCTCCAGTGCGGCCCGTGTCTCCTCCCGGTTCCGCACCGGCCACGGCGTGTACCGCACGACCTCCGGCCGTGAGTGGAACGCGAACAGGTCGTCCAGGTCGTCCATCCGATGTGGCCGCAACTCCAGCCGCTCGGTCAGCAGCGGGTACGCGGGTCGGAATCCAGTCACGGCACCATCCTCGGTTAAGCTGTCTAATGACGTTAGACAGTACCTATCCTCCACGACCGCGGACAACAGATTTCGTGACCAGACGGACAACGGATTTCGTGACCAGGCGTGACCCTTCGTCGCATGCGGCGGCCGGTATCACCGTCGCCGCGATCGCCGACGCCGCCCTGGCGATCATCCACGCCGACGGTGTGGACGGTCTCACCATGCGCGCCGTCGCGGAGCGTCTCCAGGTCCGCGCCCCATCCCTGTACCACCACGTTCACAACAAGTCCGAGCTCCTCGACCTGGTCGCCCGTAACGCGTTCGACCAGTTCACGGCGGACAGCACGGCGTACGGGGAACTCACGACCGTCGACGAGTGGATCGAGCTCACGAGGTCCGGTTCACTCGAGCTCCGCGCTTTCTATGCCGATCATCCGGGCCTGGCCGGGCTGATGCAGTCGAAGGCCACGCCGGATCGCGACCAGGGCGCCGGATCGCGAGCCGAACTCATCCGCGCCCAGATCGACGCGCTCGTGCGGATCGGCGTGCCGGAGCCCGAGGCGCGTCACCTCTTCGAGGTCACCGCTCGATGGAGCCTGGCCGCCGTCGTCGCGGAGCATGCCGACGACACAGACCTGTTCGCGGACGGCCTCGACCTGTTCCTGTACGGCGTACGCGCCCGGCTTATCGAGTTAGGGGGTGTCTGATGGTTCCACCAGACACCCCTGCTCAGCTGACGGTTGCCAGCCACAGCTCGGCGTACCGCTTGCCGTCCACCGCTGTCGCGACCCGAATCGTCGCCGCCGGTCCCTGCAGATCGTTCGCGACGTCCGACGCGCCCCGTGTGTCGACGATCGTCCGCCCGCGCGACCAACTCCCGGACAGCTCGATGCGTACCGGGTACTGCTGCGTCGTCAGGCCCGACGGATCGATCACCGCGCACACCGCGCCGCCGTCGCCGATGCTGCCGCCGTCCGACTGGTACCGCTCGCTGCGCTTCTCGATCAGCTTGCACGCCAGCTCCGCCGAGGGCGATCCGCTCAACGCACGCGCCTGATCGAGCGTGACCACGACGTCGTAGAAGACATCCAGCCCGTACATGGTCACCGCGATGCCGAGATCCTTGGCCGCGGCCAGCACGATCGCGGCCGCCTCCGGATCGGTCCAGATGTTGAATTCCGCCGCGGCGGTCGCGTTCCCGATCCCGGCCGCGCCGCCCATGAACACGATCTCGCGCAGCCCGCGGGCCGCCTCCGGATAGGTCCGCAGCAACAGCGCGATGTTCGTCAACGGCGCCAACGGGATCAACGTGATGAGCTCACCGGTCGCCGCCGCATCCCGCAGTACGTCGTGGAGGAGCTCGACGGCATGCCGCGGGTCCGTCGGCCGCGTCGACCGCGGCCAGTCCAGATCCCCGAGCCCGTCCTCACCGTGAACATGCCGCGCCGACCGCACCGGCTGGATCAGCGGTACGGCGGCACCGCGGGCGACCGGGACGTCGGGCCGGCCCGCGGCGTCGAGGACCGTGAGCGTGTTGCGCACGACGTCGTCGATGCCGACATTCCCGCCGACACAGGTCACGGCCTTCAGGTCGAGCTCGGGATGCCGGGCGGCCAGCAGCAGCGCGCACGCATCGTCCAGGCCTGTGTCGACGTCGAGAATCACCGGCTTCATGCGGCCATCCTGCTGCACGCCGGTCAGGAGCGCACCAGCCGTGCGATTGCGGCGGACGCTTCCTTGATCTTCGCGTCGGCCTCCGGACCGCCGGCCGCGGCGGCGTCGACGACGCAGTGCGTGAGGTGGTCGTCGAGCAGACCGAGCGCGACGGATTCGAGCGCCTTCGTCATGGCCGAGATCTGGGTGAGGATGTCGATGCAGTACTTCTCGTCCTCGACCATGCGCTGCAGCCCGCGGGCCTGACCCTCGATCCGCTTCAGCCGCGCCAGGTACGCCTTCTTGTCGCCGATGTAACCGTGCTGCGCATGCTCGTCGACCGGTTCGGTCACGATCACCACATCCTCCCTGGGTCCCGCCGAACCCTATCGTCCGCCGGACCGCTCTTGTATTTCCAAGAATACCCCCCTAGGGTATCCGCGATCCTTCAGTTGTCGACTGAACCTGTTGCGGTCTGGGGATATACCCCATACCGGTAAGGAGTTAGATATGAGTGAGACGAAGTCGTCGCGACGGTGGTGGGCGCTCGCCGTCATCGCCGCGGCGCAGTTCGTGGTGATCATGGACACCTCGATCGTCGGCGTCGCGCTGCCGAAGATGCAGGCCGAACTCGGGTTCAGCCCGGGCAACCTGTCCTGGGTGTTCAACGCGTACGTCGTGGCGTTCGGTGGGCTGTTGCTGCTCGGCGGCCGGTTGTCGGACCTGCTCGGCGCCCGCCGCGTCTTCGCTGCCGGCTGGGGCGTCCTGCTGGTCGGCTCGCTGGTCGCAGGACTGGCAACCGGCGTCGGTTCGGAGCTCGCCGGCAGGGCTGTCCAGGGCGTCGGTGCCGCGCTGATCGCACCGTCTGCCCTGACCCTGCTGATGATGTTGTTCGGCGCCAACCCGCGTGAGTTGAACAAGGCGATCGCTCTGTACGGCGCAGCGGCGCCGGCCGGAGGCACGGCGGGTGTGTTCCTCGGTGGGGTGATCACCGAGTACTTGTCGTGGCCGTGGGTGTTCTACCTGAACGTCCCGATCGCGCTGGCTGCGCTGCTCGCCACACCTGCCTTGATGCCGCGGGCCGCTGCCCGCTCCGGATCGGTCGACGTGGTCGGCGCGCTGACTGTGACGGGCGGTCTCGCCGCGGGTGTCTACGCCATCGTCCGCGCGCCGCAGGTCGGCTGGGCGTCGGCGCCGACGCTGCTCGTCGGCGCGCTGGCCGTCGTGCTGCTCGGAGTGTTCGTCGCGGTCCAGGCGAAGCGGCGCGAGCCGTTGATGCGGCTCGGGATTTTCGCGACGCCGAACCTGGCTGCCGCCAACATCGCGCAGTTCCTGCTCGGCGCGGCCTGGGTGCCGATGTGGTTCTTCCTGAACCTGTACCTGCAGCAGGTCCTCGGGCTGAGCGCGTTCCCGAGCGGCTCGGCGTTGGTGCCGATGACCACGCTGACCATGGTCGGGATGATCGTCGTCGCGCCGCGCGTGATCGCCAAGGTGGGTCCGAAGAAGACGCTGGTGGGCGGTATGGCGGTCCTCGCCGCAGGCCTGTTCGGACTCTCCTTGATCCGCCCCACCGGCTCGTTCTGGGTCGACGTACTGCCGGGCTCGCTGGTCGCCGCCGCCGGGATGTCGCTGGCGTTCATCCCCAGCCTGGGTATCGCCTTGTCGTCCGCGCGGCCCGAGGAGGGCGGTCTGGCGTCCGGCATCGTGAACACCAGCTACGAGATCGGGTCGGCTCTCGGGCTGGCGGCGATGACCGCGGTGGCTGCTGCGAACGGGGCCGACCTGCTGGACGACGTCGTGGCGCTGACCGAGGGGTATTCGGCGGCCGTCGTCGGCGCGGCCGTGATCGCGGCGGTCGGCGCCGTACTGGCTGCTGTGTCGCTGCGTACTCCGCGTGCTCCGGCCGAACCTGAACGGCAGATCGTTTCGACGACCCGGTGATCTGTGGACAAGCTCCCCAGGGCGGCTTCGGCCGGTCCTGGGGAGTGGTCTGTGCGGGCCGTAGTTTGCGCCTCGAAAGGGTCGTCGCGGTGGCGCCACGCGGGAGTACACCGGGCCGCGCGGGTGTTGAAACCTGTGACACGCGCGGGCAATCGGGGCGTGCTTGCAAACTGTCGGAGCAGCGATCTAGGATCCCTAGATGTAGTGGTTACACGGGTGTAATTTTCCACAGGTAGTGGTTGGTTGCACACAGGTTCTACACAAGTTGTCCCCAGGCTGATCCACAACCCACCCGGTTCGGGTGGGCACGGGAGGAGTGATTCGTCGTGCACTGTCCGTATTGCCGGCATGCCGACTCCCGGGTCGTCGACAGCCGGGTGGCCGAGGACGGCGGAGCGATCCGCCGCCGCCGGCAGTGCCCGGTCTGCGAGAAGCGGTTCACCACCGTCGAGCAGATGCAGCTCACGGTTGTGAAGCGCTCCGGCGCGACCGAGCCGTTCAGCCGGGAGAAGGTCATCAACGGGGTCGGAAAGGCGTGCAAGGGCCGGCCGGTGAACGCCGACCAGCTCGCGCGCCTGGGTCAGAAGGTCGAGGACGCGCTGAAGGGCAGCGGCTCGCCGGAGGTGCCCGCGCACGAGGTCGGACTGGCGATCCTCGGGCCGCTGCGGGAGCTCGACGAGGTCGCGTACCTGCGGTTCGCGAGCGTGTACCGGCAGTTCGAGTCCGCCGACGACTTCGAGACGGAGATCGCGCTGCTGCGGGCCGAGAAGGAGCCGCAGGGCACCGAGCCGGACCCGCTGAAGCCGACCCAGCAGACATAAACCGGGGGAACGGTAGTTCCAGGTAGTTGCAGTAGCGGCGTTACGCAGTACTCCAACGGGGCGGTCCCGACAGACCGCGGTAGTAGACACAGGGCGAGGAGCAACCATGACAGAGACGGTGACCGGCCACTCGGGGTCGACCAAGCGGTCGGCGGCCGGGTTCCGAGGGCGCAAGAACGCGCCCACGGGACTCACCATCGAGCGCGTTTTCAGCACCGAAGGCGTCCACCCGTACGACGAGGTGACGTGGGAGCGTCGTGACGTCGTACAGCAGAACTGGAAGACGGGTGAGACGGTCTTCGAGCAGCGCGGGGTGGAGTTCCCCGACTTCTGGAGCGTCAACGCGTCGACCATCGTCACCACGAAGTACTTCCGTGGCGCGATCGGCCACGACAACCGTGAGTGGAGCCTCAAGCAGCTCCTCGACCGGGTCGTGAAGACCTACCGCAAGGCCGGCGAGGACCACGGCTACTTCACCACGCCGCAGGACGCGGAGGTGTTCGAGCACGAGCTCACCTGGATGCTCCTGCACCAGTACTTCAGCTTCAACTCGCCCGTCTGGTTCAACGTCGGCACGTCCTCGCCGCAGCAGGTGTCGGCCTGCTTCATCCTCGCCGTGGACGACTCGATGGACTCGATCCTGAACTGGTACAAGGAAGAGGGCCTGATCTTCAAGGGCGGCTCCGGCGCCGGCCTGAACCTGTCCCGGATCCGCTCCTCGAAGGAACTGCTCCAGTCCTCCGGCGGTACGGCGTCCGGCCCGGTGAGTTTCATGCGCGGCGCGGACGCGTCGGCCGGCACCATCAAGTCCGGCGGCGCCACCCGGCGCGCGGCGAAGATGGTCGTGCTGGACGTCGACCACCCCGACATCGAGGAGTTCGTCGACACCAAGATGCGCGAGGAGGAGAAGATCCGGGTCCTGCGGGACGCGGGCTTCGACATGGACCTCGGCGGTCGCGACATCACCTCCGTGCAGTACCAGAACGCGAACAACTCGGTCCGGGTCTCGGACGAGTTCATGCGTGCGGTCGAGGAGAAGGGCGAGTTCGGGCTGCGTGCGCGGCTGGACAACTCGGTGATCGAGACCGTCGACGCCCGCGAGCTGTTCGACAAGATCTCGCACGCGGCGTGGGCCTGCGCGGACCCGGGCCTGCAGTACGACGACACCATCAACGACTGGCACACGACGCCGGAGACGGGCCGGATCACCGCGTCCAACCCGTGCTCGGAGTACATGCACCTGGACAACTCGTCCTGCAACCTGGCCTCGCTGAACCTGATGAAGTTCCTCCGCGACGACGACCTCTTCGACTCGGAGAAGTTCGTCAAGGCGGTCGAGCTGATCATCACCGCGATGGACATCTCGATCTGCTTCGCGGACTTCCCGACCGAGGCGATCGGCGTCACCACCCGCGCGTACCGGCAGCTGGGCATCGGCTACGCGAACCTCGGCGCCCTGCTGATGGCGACGGGTCACGCGTACGACTCCGACGGTGGTCGCGCGCTGGCGGGCGCTATCACCTCGCTGATGACCGGTACGTCGTACAAGCGCTCCGCCGAGCTGGCCGGCATCGTCGGCGCGTACGACGGCTTCGAGCGGAACAAGGACGCGCACACCCGGGTGATGCGCAAGCACGCCGCGGCCAACGACGCGATCCGGACCATCCACGAGATCGACAAGGACGTCCAGAAGTACGCCACCGCGGCGTGGGAGGGCGTGCTGAAGATCGGCACGAAGAACGGCTGGCGGAACGCGCAGGCCTCGGTGCTCGCGCCGACCGGCACCATCGGCTTCATGATGGACTGCGACACCACCGGTATCGAGCCGGACTTCTCGCTGGTCAAGTTCAAGAAGCTGGTCGGCGGCGGCTCGATGCAGATCGTGAACCAGACGGTCCCGCGGGCGCTGCGCCAGTACAACTACACCGAAGAGACCATCGAGGCGATCATCGAGTACATCGCCGAGAACGGTCACGTGGTCGACGCCCCGGGCCTGAAGCCGGAGCACTACGAGATCTTCGACACCGCGATGGGTGAGCGGGCCATCAAGCCGATGGGCCACGTCCGGATGATGGCGGCGGCGCAGCCGTTCCTGTCCGGCGCGATCTCGAAGACGGTGAACCTGCCGGAGACCGCGACGGTCGAGGAGATCGCCGACGTCTACTTCCAGGGCTGGAAGCTCGGCCTGAAGGCGCTCGCGGTCTACCGCGACAACTGCAAGGTCGGTCAGCCGCTGGCGGACGCGAAGGCGAAGAAGGCCGCCGATGCCGCAGACGCGGAGACCGAGGCGGTCGCCGAGAAGATCATCGAGAAGGTCATCGAGTACCGGCCGACCCGGAAGCGTCTGCCGAAGTCGCGGCCGTCGCGGACCACGTCGTTCACGGTCGGTGGCGCCGAGGGGTACATGACCGCCGGCTCCTACCCGGACGACGGTCTGGGCGAGGTCTTCCTGAAGATGGGCAAGCAGGGCTCGACGCTCGCCGGGGTGATGGACGCCTTCTCGATCGCGATCTCGATCGCGCTGCAGCACGGCGTACCGCTGGAGACCTACGTCCAGAAGTTCACCAACCTGAAGTTCGAGCCGGCCGGTCTGACCGACGACCCGGACGTCCGGATGGCGCAGTCGATCATGGACTACATCTTCCGCCGCCTGGCGCTGGACTACCTGCCGTTCGACGAGCGGGCCGCCCTGGGTATCTACTCGGCGGACGAGCGGTCCCGGCAGCTCGACACCGGTTCCTACGAGCCGGCCCCGGTCGAGGTGTCCGAGGCCGAGTCGCTGAAGACGGTCGAGCCGGCCGCCGACGTCGCCGAGATCACGGACGTTCCCGCGAAGCCGGCCGACGCGGCAGCAGCCAAGCCGGTGAAGGGCGAGGCCCACACCACCGCCGAGATGCTGGAGCTCATCACCGGCACGTCGGTGGACGCCCCGCTCTGCTTCACCTGCGGCACGAAGATGCGCCCCAGCGGTTCCTGCTACGTCTGCGAAGGCTGCGGCAGCACCTCCGGCTGCAGCTGACCGGCTGGTAACCATCAGCTGATAGCGCCACGGCCCCCGGGAACTTCCCACTTTCCCCGGGGGCCGCAGCGCGTCTACCGTCGAAGCTGTGGAGGAGATCGACGGTCTCCTCGCGGCCGGGGAGCAAGCGCTCGGCGACGGGGAGTGGATCGCGGCGCGGACCGCGTTCGACTCGGCGGTGAGCCGCGAGGCCAGCGCCGCAGGCCTCTCTGGGCTGGGCGACGCCCATTGGTGGCTCGGGGACACCCGCGCCGCTTTCGCCTGCTGGGAACGGGCGTACGCACTGTTCAGCCGCAGCGACCCAGCCCGGGCCGTCTTCACGGCCCTGGGTCTGAGCCTTCTGTACGACGCCAACTTCGGCCACCGTGCCGCGGCGCAAGGCTGGGCTGCCCGCGCGGTCCGTATCGCGTCGCAGGTCGGTGACCCGGTGGTGGTCGCGTGGGCTTCGCTCGCCCAGGCCGGATCCACGGACGACCCGGCGCGCGTCGTCAGCAGCGCGGAAGCGGCGTACGACGTTGCTGTGTCCGTCGGCGAGCACGACCTCGAGCTGTGTGCGCTCAGTCTCTGGGGCTCGGCGCTGGTCAACCTCGGGCAGGTGCTCGAGGGGATGGCGTTGCTGGACGAGGCCCTGGCCGGTGCGCTGGGTGGTGAGGGCGCCCGACCCGACACCGTGGTCTTCACGAGCTGTCTGCTGATGCGGTCGTGCGTACGCGGTGGCGACTTCCTCCGCGTTGTTCAGTGGACGCGTTCGCTCGACGGTTTCATAGAGCGCTACGGCTGCCCGTACCTCCACGCGACCTGCCGGGCGTCGTACGGCGCCGTACTGGTGTCCATCGGTGACTGGCCGCGAGCCGAGACCGAACTGACCGCTGCGACCGAGTTGGCGCGCGATGCGATGCCGGCGATCCGGGCCGAGGCGGCAGCGTTCCTAGCTGAGCTCCGGCTCGGACAGGGCCAGTTTGCCGAAGCGCGTCGGCTGCTCACCGGTTTCGAGGACCGCCCCGTCGTACAGCCCTTGCTGGCAGCGCTGTATCTGGCCGCGGGGGAGACGGCGATGGTCGTGTCCCTGGTACGACGCCAGCTCGACTCCGCGCATCCTCTGGAGGAAGCGCGGCTTCGTGAGGTGCTCGGCTCCGCCTGCTTGGCCGCCGGTGACATCGCGGGAGCTGCTGCGGAGGCTGAGCAGCTGACTGCGCTGGGTACGGCGACTGACAGCGGTCTGATCGCAGCACGCGCTGCCCGCCTGTGTGGACGGGCTCTCACGGCACAGGGGAAGTCACGCGAGGCCGTCGCCCGGCTGACCGCCGCGTTGTCCTGGTTCGGTCTGCTGGAGATGCCGCTCGAGGTTGCGCGCACTCGGATGATGCTGGCCGACGCCATGGCCGGCTACGACCTCGCTCCGGCCGTCGCCGAGGTGCGGATCGCGCACGGCGTCTTCGAGGATCTGGGCGCGTCCGCTGATGCGGACGCCGCGGCCGCCTGGCTGCGCTCGGCGGGTGCGACCGTGGCTCGTCGCCTCGGTCCGAGAGGGCTCAGCCTGCTGACGAAGCGGGAGCACGACGTCCTCGCCGTACTCGCCGAAGGCCTGCCCAATCCGGAGATCGCGGCCCGCCTGTACATCAGCCGCCGTACCGTCGAGCACCACGTCGCGAGCATCCTGTCCAAGCTCGGCGTCCGGAATCGGACCGAGGCGGCCGCCTGCCTCAACCGGGCGACCGAATAGGCGAGTTCACCGATGCGCGGTCCGACCTCCCCACGGGACGCTGTCCGTGGGAGGTAAGGACAATGAGTGAAGCATTGCTGGACACCACGCGCGTCGAGGCCTTCGGCGCACAGATGGGCGACGTACTCAATCACGGAATGCTCGCGCTGATGCTGAGCATCGGCCACCAGGTCGGCCTCTTCGACACGCTCGCCGAGCTGCCGCCGACAACCAGTCACGAACTGGCCGGCGCGACCGGCCTGAACGAGCGGTACGTCCGGGAATGGCTGGGTGCGATGACCGTCGCCCGCGTCGTCGAGTACGACGCCGCCGGCCGTACCTACTGGTTGCCGCGCGAACATGCGGTCTTCCTGACCCGGGCCGGGGGACCGGACAACCTGGCTGCCGCGACCCAGTTCATCGCCTTGCTCGCCGGGGTCGAGTCGCGGCTCGTGGACTGCTTCCGCCACGGTGGTGGCGTGCAGTACGAGGAATTCACCGAGTTCCACCGGCTGATGGCCGAGGACAGCGGTGCAGTGTTCGACGCCGCGCTGCTCGACTCGATCCTGCCGCTGGTGCCCGGGCTGCCGGAGCGGCTCGAGGAGGGGATCGAGGTCGCGGACGTGGGCTGCGGCAGCGGGCACGCCATCAATCTGATCGCCGGGGCCTACCGCCGCAGCCGCTGTGTCGGCTACGACTTCTCCGCCGAAGGCATCGCTGCCGGCCGCGCCGAGGCGGCGGCGCTCGGTCTGACCAACGCCGACTTCGTCGTCCGCGACGTCGCCGAGCTGGGAGAGCACGAGCGCTTCGACCTGGTGACCGCCTTCGACGCGATCCATGACCAGGCCCACCCCGCCCACGTCCTGGCCGGCATCGCGGCGGCCTTGCGCCCTGGCGGCACCTTCCTGATGGTCGACATCCAGGCCTCCAGCAACCTCGAGGAGAACCTGGACAACCCCTTCGCGACCTTCCTCTACGGCGTCTCGACCATGCACTGCATGACTGTCTCGCTGTCACTCGGCGGGGACGGATTGGGGACGGTCTGGGGTGAGCAGAAGGCCCGCCAAATGCTGGCCGAGGCCGGCTTCTCCTCGGTGCAGGTCACCAACGTGGAGGCTGATGCCTTCAACGCCTACTACATCGCTCAGAAGTAGGTCTAGTGGCCGCTGTGGTCGGAGTCGGCCGGGGGTTTGGCGGTGCCGTCCAGAGCTGACAGGGCGGCCAGCTCGGCGTCGGTCAGGTCGAAGTCGAAGATCGCCAGGTTGTCCGCGAGCCGCCCGCGGTCGGCGGACTTCGGGATCGGGACGACGCCCTGCTGTGTCTCCCACCGCAGCACGACCTGACCCGGCGCTCGGTCGTGGGCCTTCGCGATCTCTTGCACCGCTGGGTGCGTGAGCAGGTCCGTTCCCTTGCCGAGCGGGCTCCAGGCTTCCGTCACGATCCCGTGCTGCTGGTGGAACTCGCGTTCGGCGGATTTCGCCCAGACCGGGCTGAGCTGGACCTGGTTCACCTCGGGCGCGACGCCGGTTTCGTCGATCAGCCGTTGCAGGTGCGTGGGTTTGAAGTTCGACGTACCGATCGCGCGCACCAGGCCGGCTTCGCGGAGCGCGATGAGTCCTTGCCATGCTTCGACGTACCGGTCCTGCTCGGGATTCGGCCAGTGGATGAGCAGGAGGTCCAGGTACTCGACGCCGAGTTTCTCGGCGCTCGCGTCGAACGCCTGGCGCGGCCCGTCGACGCTGTGCCAGCGTTTGTTGAACTTCGACGTCACGAACACCTCGTCGCGCGGCGCGTTCCGCAGCGCCCGTCCGACGCCGACCTCGTTCCGGTAGTTCTCCGCGGTATCGATCAATCGGTACCCGAGCTCGAGCGCCGTACTCACCGCCCGCTCGGCGTCCGCGTCGTTCATCGGCGATGTCCCGAGCCCGACCCGCGGCATCGCGGTTCCGTGACTCAACGTGACTGTTGGAACCTGACTCATCCTGTCTCCTCCTTCGGCGTACGCGCCTGGCCACGATAGGCCGATCACGGTCCGCACCCGCCGTCGCGGTCTCCCGATTCCGCCGTACGGCGTACGGCTGGAACCGGCTGTCTCAGCGCCGGGATATCCGTACGCGAACTGTCGGACCCGTGGGTCATCATGGTGCGACGGGCGACGAAAAGCGTTGGAGGGGTGGGCTTGTGAAGAATCGGCTGGTCACTCTCGTGGATCTCGGTCTGGACAGTTCGTTCGACGCGTCGATGTCGTTCGTGCAGGGCATCACCGGCAACATCAACGCCGGCTGGGACCAGCCCTTCATCGACGTGAACTTCGTCCGGACCCGCGACCACGAGACCGCGTTCTCGGCCCTCACCACCCCGTCGACCGTCCTGCACGTGATGGCACACGGTGATCACAGCGAGGAGCCGTCGTTCCTGTCCACCGACGGCAAGACCCAGGTGTCGCTGAAGTCCCTCGCCGACTGGTTCCTCGACCACCAGTGGGGAATCGCCAGCGGCGTGGTCATCGCCGACGGCTGCAAGACCGGCATCGGCAAGTGGCAACGCGCCATCCGCGACTGCATCCAGGGCGACGTCACCTACATCGGCACCAGCACCGTCATCGGCTGGTACGAAGCCACCGTCTTCTGCTCCGCCTTCTACGGCGCCCTGGTCCGCAACCGAGGCCTCGGCCGCACCCCCGCCGAACAAGGCTGGGACGCCGCCAACCGAGCCATCCGGGCCTACGAAACCCTCACCGACAAACCCTGCCCCTACAAACCAGTCCTCCTAACCCCCTCCCGCCAAGCCCTCCGCTCCCTCACCGGCTGACCGACACGCGCCCGGCGGCTACTTTGGGTGAGCCGTGTGAGACTTTTGGGGACTCGTCGTCCGCCTGACGCCGGTGAAGGAACGCCGCCATGAAGCTCCACCGGAACTCCCTCCTCACGGCTGCCGCGATTGTGCTGGTTCTGTACGTCGTTTCGCTGATCGTTGGGCTGCCGGCTTGGGCGGCTGTGGTGCTGACCGTGGTGCTGTTGGTGTTGCTGGCCGTTGTGTGGAAGCAGCCCGACGAGCCCCGTCCTGTCGTCACGAAGCAGGCGCCGGCGCCGTCCGTCGTACTCCCGGATCCGGAGCCGGTCTTCTCCGGACCGCCGTCGAGGACGGTCGCCGACGTGCGGTTGCCGTCGGCGTCGCCGGACTTCCAGTTCAGCTTCTCGGCCGTCGTGCAGTGGTCGACGGTGCTGTCGGGTTCGCGCCATGCGGACCTCGGCGCGGTCGCGGTCGATGCGTTGCTGGACAGGGCGCGAGCGCTGACCGTACGGCAGCAGGTGACCGAGGAGTCTCTCAACCAGCACCGCTTGGCGGCGCTCCTCGGCGAGCCGGCGCTGGACGAGAAGGGGCAGGTGCGGAGTTGGGCGACCGAAGTACGACTGCGGCTGCCGGACGCGGATCAGAAGCACCTGCAGCACCTCGCCGCCCTGCATCGCCGCGAGCAGACCACGCTGCTCGAACGCCGGATGGAGCAGGACAAACGCGCGTACCTGAAGGACGACGTCTTCGCCACGCCTGGATCGGCCGCGGTCTGGTGGATGGTCAACCATCCGGGTGAGGTCGAGACGGCCCTCGGTCTGCTCGACACTCTCGCCGAACTGTCGGCCGCGGCGAACGATCTCCCGGTACGGCGAACAACCGCCGAGGAGATCGAACGCCAACGGCCGACCCGCGCCGAACTCGCCTTCAGCACGGCAATAGAGGACCTGGCCGAGGCCGCCCAGGACGACACCGCTCCGGGCCGGGACAGCACTGTTCCGGCCGAGGACGGCTCGGGGGATTCGGAGCAGCGTGCGGTGCCGAGGGATGCCGGTGCCGGCGAGGACGGCCGTCATGAGACCGGTCCCGTCCGGTCCGAACTGAATGGCTCCAGGTCCGAGCCGGGCACGGCGTACCGGGAGCAGTTCTTCACCGAATAGTCCGGTGAGGCGGGCTGTCTGCAGGGTGGGCCCGCCCCACCGGAGTCGAGTGCGCATGACTAGTCGTCCAGCCAGCGAACCGTGGTCGCACCGTTGTGCCCGTGGATGCTCACCAGCGCGTCGATCCCGTCCTGCCACACGGTCGTGGTCGGGTAGTGGCCGCCCCAGCGCAGTGCGACCGTCCCGTCGCTCCACTCGACTCCCTCCGCGACAACGCCCGTACCGCTGACACCGGAAATGTCGCGGTACCGGACCAGCTCGAAGCGGCGTGGTCCGGACTTGCTCGCGATGCGCAGATGACGCTGTCGCGTGGTGCGCAGCAGCGTCGCGGTTCTCCCGCTGATCTCGTCCATGCGCCAAGTCAACGCGCGGCCGGGCGTCCTCACCAGGAACTCAACCGGTATCCACAGCGCACAAATTCTGCCCACCGGCGGTGACCGAAACGAATATTCTCATTGCAGGGAGTAATTGACACGCAAGGGAGAGCATGGATGACAGTCATCGAGGAATGGACCGGCCGGCATGCGCACGCCTTGCGTACGGCGCTGCGGCTGACGAACGAAGCCTTCGCCGAGCAGCTCGGCATCTCGCCGCGCACGCTCACGAAGTGGCGCGAGAGACCCGAGCTCGTGCCCAGTCCCTTTCTCCAGGAGGCCCTCGACACCTACCTCAAGAAGGCGCCGCCCGACGCCCATCTCCGGTTCGCGGCGAACCTCGGCCTCGACCAGGGCCGGGGACCGATCGACAAGACCGTGCTGACTCAGCTCAACACGGCGCTCGGCGACCTGACGCGCGTCCTGGCACGCCTGCAGGCCGAGGATCCGGAGCGATCGCCCTCGCCTTGACTGCCGGAAGGGCAGACTGGGCGCCGCAGTGCGAGCGCGGAAGGAGCCGCGGATGAGGCGACGCCTGGTGAATTCGTCGAGTGTGCGATCGGTCGGATGGTCCGACGGCACGCTCGAGCTCGAGTACGTCAACGGCTACATCTACCAGTACTTCGACGTACCGCAGCCGACCTATGCGGCGCTCCTGGCCGCACCGAGCATCGGCGCGTACGTCAACAAGCACATCAAGCCGTATTACGACGTCCGCGAGATCTGAGTTTCTGTCACGTTCGCAGCGGGCACTTGAGGTGGGTCGCACGGGGGTTCGTCCACGGCAGGAGATGGACATGCCTACCCGCAGAATTTCCACGTCCCGTTCCCGGGCCATCACGATCGTCGTGCTCGTCTGGCTGCTCATCGGCCTGGCGGCTGCGGCCCAGCGGAACTACTTCGAGAGTTCGCGCACGTCGTGCGCCAAGGTCGGCACAGTGCTCGTCACGGTCGTCGCGGGACCGCTCAACTACGTCGGCGCCAACCCGAAGATCGACTGTTCGGCACCTCAGCCGTCGCGATAGCCGGCCACGGCGAGCCTGGGGCTTTCCAGCACAGCGTGTAGCGCCAGAACAGGCTGCGTCTGAGTCGCGCGCCCGGCAGGGTGTGTTCGGCTGCGAGGGCAATCTCCTCGAACGATTCCTCGGCCATGGCCGTCGGAGCGGTCATGTGCGCGGGGATCGTGTGTGATCGTCGAGGGTGCTTGGCGATGCCAACGATCGGGTTCAGGACCATGGAGGCGATCGACCAGGGAAGGTCTGCGGGCGCTTCTCGGCTGATGCCGACCACGACGAGCCGGCCACCCGGGCGCAGCAACTCGCGCGTCTTCTCGAGCGTCGCCTTCAACGGCAGGTGGTGCAGCACCGCCACGAAGGTGATCAGGTCGTAGCGGTTGCCCTGGAGCTCGTTGAAGGGTTGCGTCAGGATGCGGACGTTGGTGAGGTCTGCGGTTGTGCGCCGAGCCTGCGCCGCGGTTGAGGCGTCGGGCTCGATGCCGGTGGCGGCGGGGAAGACACCGGCAAGCCGGCGGACGAGGTTTCCTGTTCCGCAGCCCACGTCCAGCGCCTCCGTCCCACCGGCTGCGCGGACGCGACGTGCATGGTGGAGGACGAGCGCCGCGTATGCGTCGTTGTGCGACCAAGGATGTGCGTCATTGAAGCGAGCCAGGGTGGCCAGCGCTCTCTGGAAGCCAGGAGACATAGGGGCGACAGTACGACGGCTTGCGGTGCGGTGCGCGCGGTCAACTGTTCGTTGCAGCGGGGAGGCGCCTGGGTCGTGTGTGTGCGGGAATAGGTCCCGGGGGAGTGGAGTTACACCTGGTGCCGTCCGGAACATGACCCCGGGCCTCAACCTAAGCCGCTACGAGCGGCCACTCGCCGAGAGGCGTCTGCTGGGCGGTGCTGTACGTGACAGGTGGGAGCCGACTGGCTCCCACCTTGTCGTCTCCCGGGTGCCTTGCGCCCTGCATGGGGCTCCCGCCCGAAAACGACTTGTGCGGTGCGGCATGATGGAAGTGTCGCTCGCGGAGACGCGTGCGAGTGGAGTGAACAGAGGGACCAGCACTGCTTCCCTCGACGCCGGATCACGGTGCCGAGGGCAGGTGCCGGGAGGCTCGGACGAGGGTCCGGGACCCCGATTTGCATCTGCACCACGAATGTCAGTAATGTTCTTCTTGTTGGAGCGAGGCGCAGGACGCGAAAGCGGCCGGCCCTTCAACAAACTCCCTGAAGGTCTCGGAAGCCGAAACACGCCTCGGCGGGTTTCGGACACTGAGTCGCGCAGGGAGACTGGATCGAAAAGGCCGATTTGACCGGCTGGAAGCGAAACAGTAAAGTTGGGCGAGTTGCCCCGGAGCTTCAAACGAAAGTCTGAAGCGCGGTGTGCGTCCGATTCTTGAGAACTCAACAGCGTGCCGAAAGTCAATGCCGAAATTGAAGTATCCCCGTTCACAGGCATTGGGCATCTTTTTCACCC
>NZ_SJJZ01000006.1 GCF_004331345.1 Kribbella soli
AATCACCGGCGCACTGGACCTCGACACGCTCGGAGTCATCGACGCCACCGAGCTCGCACTGAACGACATCGGCAAAGTACAACTCAAAATCGCCGCACCCCTGGCCGCCGACCCGTACTCCAGCAACGCCATCACCGGATCCTTCCTGCTCATCGACGCCCACGACGGGTGGACACTCGCAGCCGGAATGATCGACGAGGAGCTGGACGATCAGCTTGAGAGCGCCGGCAGAAACCGAGAACTGTGCGGTGCCAAGGGCTAGCGGCCAGGGCTGGATTCAGAGGGCCTGCTGAATGTCAGTCCTCAACGTGTCCTGACGAGGGTCCCGGTTGCCGGTCGGCGAGCAGCCGGGTCATCTCGTCCAGTTCCTCGTTGAAGGTGTCTCGCGGGGTCCGCGTACCGCAGGCCGTCATCAGACGGACGAAGTCAGCGGCTGCCTTCTGGATCCGGACAGCGAGACCGGACGCACGCGCCTGGCCACCGAAATCGTCGGTCGCGGCGTAGACGCCGGTCGGTGACACGATCGCGTGCAGGTAGGAGAACATCGGCCGCAACGCATGTTCGAGCACCAGCGAGTGCCGGTCCGTCCCGCCCGACGCGGCGATCAGGATCGGCATATCGGCCAGTGTCTCCGCGGGCAGTACGTCGAAGAACGACTTGAACAACCCGCTGTACGACGCGTTGAACGCCGGCGTCACGGCAATGACGCCGTCCGCGGCCGCGACGGTTTCGAACGCGAACTCCAACTCCGGCACCGCGAAGCCGGTCAGCATCGCATCCATGATCGCCCGACCGAGTGGTCGCAGCTCGACGAACGACGACGTGACCGGGAGCCCCGACCGACCCAGCTCCGCACGGACGGCGGCGTCGATCCGGTCAGCGAGCAGCCGGGTGGAGGACGGCTGCCGCAGACCACCGGTGACGACCACAATCTGCGTCATGAGTCTTGCCCCGCATCGTCCGAGCCGGCCGCCTGCTCCCGACGTACAGCTGCCACCAGGGATTCGTGCGTCGGCGCCTCGGGTACGTCGGCCGGACGGCCGGCTTCGAACTCCTTGCGCAACACCGGAACCACCTCTCCACCAAGCAGCTCGAGCTGCTCGAGCACCGTCTTGAGCGGCAGCCCGGCATGATCGACCAGGAAGAGCTGCCGCTGGTAGTCACCGACGTACTCACGGAAACCCAACGTCCTCTCGATCACCTCCTCCGGAGACCCGACCGTCAACGGTGTCTGGGCCATGAACTCCTCCAGCGACGGCCCGTGCCCATACACCGGCGCGTTGTCGAAGTACGGCCGGAACTCCGCCACCGCGTCCTGACTGCGCGGACGAATGAACACCTGCCCGCCGAGACCGACGATCGCCTGCGCCGCCGTGCCATGGCCGTAGTGCTCGAACCGGCTCCGGTAGACCGCGACCATCCGCTGCGTGTGGGACGCCGGCCAGAAGATGTGGTTCGCGAAGAACCCGTCACCGTAGTACGCAGCCAACTCGGCGATCTCCGGAGTACGGATCGAGGCGTGCCACACGAACGGTGGCACGTCGTCCAGCGGTCGCGGGGTCACAGTGAAACCCTGCAAGGGCGTCCTGAACCGGCCTTCCCAGTCGACCACCGGCTCGCGCCACAGGCGGCGTAGAAGCTCGTAGCGCTCCACGGTCAGCGGGACAGCCTCGCGGATGTCCTGCCCGAACCACGGGTAGACCGGGCCGGTGTTGCCGCGGCCGAGCATCACGTCCACGCGCCCGTCTGACAGATGCTGCAGTACGTCGAAGTCCTCAGCGATCTTCACCGGATCGTTGGTCGTGATCAGCGTGGTGGATGTCGACAGGATCAATCGCTCGGTCTGCGCCGCGACGTACCCGAGCAGCGTGGTCGGCGACGACGGAACGAACGGAGGGTTGTGGTGCTCACCGGTCGCGAACACGTCCAGGCCGACTTCCTCGACCTTCTTCGCGATCGCCACGGTGGCTTTGATCCGCTCGGCCTCGGTCGGCGTCCGGCCGGTCGTCGGATCAGGCGTCACGTCGCCGACGGTGAAGATCCCGAATTGCACAGCTGTCCTCCTTCGAGGAGTTCACCTGGTCACGATGCCGGCGACCAGGTTGATGGTCGCGGCGAGGATGACGGTTCCGAACGCGTACGAGAGCAGGCAATGCCGTAGTACGACCGAGCGGATGTCTGAGCTGGAGACGCTGGTGTCGGAGACCTGGTAGGTCATGCCGAGGTTGTAGCTGAAGTAGAAGAAGTCACGGTAGGCAGGCGATTCCTTGCTGTTGAAGTCGATGCCACCGGTGGGCTGGAGGTAGTAGAGGTGCGCATAGCGGGCGGCGTACATCATGTGCAGGACGGCCCAGTTCATGAAGACGCCGGCCAGGCCGATGGCGGCGGCGGAATCCTGGCTGTGCGAGTCACCGAGCACCAGGAGTAGAGCGATGCCGGTGAGGCCGCTGAGTGTCGCCGCCACCACGGCCAACTCCTCGACGG
This sequence comes from Kribbella soli, assembly GCF_004331345.1. GTDB lineage: Bacteria > Actinomycetota > Actinomycetes > Propionibacteriales > Kribbellaceae > Kribbella > Kribbella soli. The sequence continues at coordinate 2,485 of NZ_SJJZ01000006.1, forward strand.
CGGGCCGGAAATCTTCGCGGCCGACGAAGTGCTGAGTGGCGGCCGGTGGCATCGGCCACAACACGAGTACGCCGGTGACGACGAACGCCGCAGCGAGCGCCGCGATGCCCGACAGCACTCCCAACGGCACGTTCCAGACCAGCGCGACAACTGCTCCCACGACGCACCCGGCGGCCAGCGCTACGAACAGCCGCCAAGCCGCCGTCGTCGGCATGCCGCGCCTCATCGATGCCTCCGCGCCGTCACGGGGTCAGTTGTTGACATCACGTTGCAACTGACCGTCACTCATCTGCTGGCTCCCGTCTTCTTCGGTTGGGTGTCGCGCGGTCGGGCTTTCCCTGGGTAGACACGCTCCTCCGGCTCCTCGGTGAGGGCAGCCACCGCCGTGGCACATTCCCGGCGGTGTTCGTCGGTGCGGGCGAGTAGACACGACATCAGCAGCCGGATGTCAGGGTCGTCGCTGCCGTCACGCACGTCGCGAATCGCCGGACGGTGATCACGCTCGGCATGGGCGTTCGCGAGGAAGTCTGCGAGCAGGTTCTGCCGGTCGGTCGTGCCGGACTGACGCCACGGGTTGGGCAAGGCACCGGCACTCGCCGGCTCCTCAGGCTGCCGACCGGCCATTGACACGAGCGCGCTCTCCAGGTCGGTTCCGCCCATCACGGCCGCGACCATCGGGTTCGTACGCAGCACCCGGTTGACGGTTTCCGCGGGTGCGCCTTCCAGCAGTCGCGCGATCATCGTGGCGAGCATCTCGACCATCGCGACCTGGTCCACGCCGAGGTGAACGAGCGTGTCGCGGTACCGGCCGGGCACCGGCGCGGTCCACCCGCTCAGGTAGTGGGTAGCGACAGTGATCTCGTGATATTGATCGGCGAGAACGTGTTCCAGCCGGTCGGCGTACCGGAGATCCGGCCGGTCGGGCCGGCAAGCAAACTGCAGATCGCTTCGGTGGTTGAACATGTGCTGCTCCTGCGGTTCGGTCGACCGGCCCGCCGGCCGGTGGGTCAGTGGACGAATCAGTTGCTCAGGGCATCCTCGAGCCAAGGACGCAGTACGGCGGCCGGCGCGGCACCGATCTGGGTGGCGACCGCTTCGCCGGACCGGAACACCATCAGGGTCGGGATGGAACGGATGTCGAACCGGCGCGACAGTTCCGGCGCCTCGTCGGCGTTGATCTTCACCAGCTTGATGTCGCCGGCCTTCTCGGTGGCGAGTTGTTCGAGCACCGGGCTGACCATCCGGCACGGACCGCACCATGGCGCCCAGACGTCGACCAGAACCGGGATCCGGGACTGCTCGACAACCTTCGCGAAGTCCTGATCGCCGGCGTTGACGACCCAGGGCAGCGGCTTGCCGCACTTGCCGCAGACCGGCTTCCCGTCGCCGGTCGCCTGCACCCGGTTCTTCTGGCCGCAGTGCGGACAACTGACGATTTCGGCTTCCGTCGTCATGGCCCCTCCTTCCGACGAGATCTCGCCGGTCAGTTGCGTTCGGTGTAGTCCCTGTCGTTGTGGGTCACTCAGCCGCGGGTTGTGGCGGGTTCTGGACGTCGACAACGAGCTTCTGGCCGTCGAGCGAGACCATGACGACTGCTCCGTCGACGACGTCGCCGGTCAGCAGTGCTCGGCCGACGCGGGTCTCGACCTCGCGGGCGATGAAGCGGCGCAGCGGGCGCGCGCCGTACACCGGGTCGAAGCCTTGTTCTGCAATGAAACGCAGCGCGTCGTGGGTGACGTCCAGGGTCATCTGCTGGTCGGCGAGCCGGGTGCGCAGGTCGCCGAGCATCAATTCGGCGACCTTCTCGATCTCGGGCAGCGTGAGCGGCGTGAACAACACGATGTCGTCGACGCGGTTCAGGAACTCCGGCCGGAAGTGGTGCCGTAGTTCGGCCATCACGGCGTCCCGTGCGTCCTCCTTGATCTGGCCGTCCGGTGTGACGCCGTCGAGCAGGTACGACGACCCGATGTTCGACGTCATGATGATCACGGTGTTCCGGAAGTCGACCGTCCGTCCTTGCGCGTCGGTCAACCGTCCGTCGTCGAGCACCTGGAGCAACGTGTTGAAGACATCCGGGTGCGCCTTCTCGATCTCGTCGAACAACACGACGGAGTACGGCTTGCGGCGTACCGCTTCGGTCAGCTGACCGCCTTCGTCGTACCCGACGTACCCGGGCGGCGCACCGACCAGCCGACTGACCGTATGCCGTTCCTGGTACTCGCTCATGTCGATCCGGACGATGTTGTCCTCGGAGTCGAACAACGCCGCCGCCAGGGCCTTGGCCAGCTCGGTCTTCCCGACGCCGGTCGGCCCGAGGAAGATGAACGACCCGATCGGCCGGCGCGGGTCCTTGATCCCGGACCGAGCCCGGATGATCGCGTCGGCCACGACGTTGACGGCCTCGTCCTGGCCGATCACGCGTTCGTGCAGGATCTCGTCCAGCCGCAGCAGTTTCGCGCGTTCGCCCTCCTGCAACCGCGTGACCGGGATTCCGGTCCATCGGGACACGATCGAGGCGATCTCCTCGTCGGTGACCACCTCGCGCAGCAACCGCCGGCCGCCACCCTGTTTGGTGGCGAGCTGGTCCTCTTCGGCGAGCAGCCGTCGTTCGAGCTCGGGCAACTTGCCGTGCCGAAGTTCGGCAGCCTTGTTGAGGTCGTACTCGCGTTCGGCCTGGTCGGCGTCGTGGCGCAGTTGTTCGATCTGCCCGCGCAGGTCCTGCGTGCGGTGCACCACCTGGCGTTCGGACTCCCACTGCGCCCGCATCGCGTCCGACTCGGCGCGCAGGTCGGCGAGTTCCTTGCGCAGTTCCTCCAGCCGGGACTCGCTGGCCGCGTCCTCTTCCTTGGAGAGCGCGGCGTCCTCGATCTCCAGCCGAGTGACTTTGCGAGTCAGTTCGTCGAGCTCGGCCGGCATCGAGTCGATCTCGGTCCGCAGCATCGCGCACGCCTCGTCGACCAGGTCGATCGCCTTGTCGGGAAGGAACCGGTCGGTGATGTAGCGATGGCTCAGTACGACGGACGCGACCAGCGCACCGTCCTGGATCTTCACGCCGTGGAACACCTCGAGCCGTTCCCGCAGACCGCGCAGGATCGAGATCGCGTCCTCGACCGACGGCTCGTCGACCACGACTGGCTGGAACCGGCGTTCGAGCGCCGCGTCCGGCTCGATGTGCTTGCGGTACTCGTCGAGCGTGGTCGCGCCGATCATGTGCAGTTCGCCGCGCGCGAGCATCGGCTTCAGCATGTTGCCCGCGTCCATCGCGCCTTCGGTCGCGCCGGCGCCGACCACCGTGTGCAGCTCGTCGACGAACAACAGGATGCGTCCCTCAGCGGCCGTGACCTCGTTGAGCACCGCCGTCAGCCGCTCCTCGAACTCACCGCGGTACTTCGCTCCCGCCACCAGCGCGGCGAGATCGAGCGCGAACACCGCCCGGTCCTTCAGCCCTTCCGGTACGTCGCCGTTCGCGATCCGCTGCGCCAGTCCCTCGACGATCGCGGTCTTGCCGACGCCCGGCTCACCGATCAGGACCGGGTTGTTCTTGGTCTTCCTGGACAGGATCTGGATCGTCCGCCGGATCTCCTGATCACGCCCGATCACCGGATCGAGCCGCCCTGTTCTGGCGTCGGCGACGAGTTCGCGGCCATACTTCTCCAGCGCCTCGTACGCCGCCTCCGGCATCGCCGACGTGACGCGCTGGTTCCCACGGATCGCGGTCAGCGCCTGCAGGAACTTCTCCCGGGTCAGGCCCTGTTCGCGCGCCCGCCGTCCCGCTGCTGTCTCCGCGCCTTCGTCGAGCAGCGCCATCAGCAGGTGCTCGACGGAGACGTACTCGTCCTTCAGCCGCTTCGCCTCGCGCTCGGCGGTGTCGAACACCTTCGACAGCCGTTGCGTGACATACACCTGACCGGGTTCAGCACCGGGCCCCGTCACCTTGGGACGGCGACTGAGATCGGACTCCAGATCCGCGCGCAGCCGGTCCGGGTCGGTCCCGGACTGCGTGAGCAGCCGGGGAATCAGTCCGTCGGGTTGATCCAGCAGCGCCAGCAACAGGTGCTCGCCGTCGACCTGCTGGTGCCCGAAACGTAGTGCCTTGGTCTGCGCGTCGTGCAAAGCTTCCTGCGACTTCTGCGTCAGGCGGTTCATATCCATGATCGGCCTCCGGACTGTTTGGCACGAAGTGCTTGTTCCTGGGCGGCGAGCCGGTCGAGCAGGTCGATCACCAGTCCGACCGCGGCGTAGTTGAGCGAGAACGCGGCCCGCAGCCGCTGGATGCGGGCCACGGCCGCGACATCGGCGTACGAGAACCAGAGCCGGCCGGACACGTCCCGTGCGGGTTCGAGCAGTCCGAGGGCGACGAACCGCGCGACCAGCTGCGGATGGACGCCGGTCAGCCGCGCGAACGCCTCCAGATCCAGCAGCAGCGGCCGGGCCAACGCGGTAGTCATCGCTGCCTCCTCGGGTCGAACGTCGTGACGGCGGCGAGCTGCTCGTACAGCTGCTGCTCCTCGTCGGAGAGCTTGTCGGGCATGACGATGCGAATCTCGGCGTACAGATCGCCGGGCGTCCGTTTCGACGGCAGGCCGCGGCCCTTCAAACGCAGGCGTTTCCCGCTCGACGTACCACCAGGAACGCGGAGCTTGACCTCGCCGCCCGGTGTCTCGAGCGCGACCCGCGCACCAAGCGCGGCCTCGGACGCGGACACCGGCAAGTCGACATAGATATCGCGGCCTTCGGCTCGGTACCGCTTGTCCGGGAGCAGCTTGACGACCATGTACAGGTCGCCCGCCGGCGCGTCGCCGCTGCCTTGCCCGCCCTGCCCGGCCAGCCGGATCCGCTGCCCGTCGGTGACACCGGCCGGGATCGAGACCTCGACCGTACGCTCGCCGTCGGGTCCGGAGATCGTCAGCCGCCGCTGCCCACCGTTGTAAGCCTCGGGGACGGTGAGCTCGAGCTCGACCTCCTGGTCGGCGCCCGGGATCGGTCCCCACTGCCGCCGCCCGCGGCCCCCGAACATGCCGCCGAGCAGGTCCTCCAGGTCCACGTCCCCGGCGCCGTCGCCCCAGCCCGCGGACCCGCTCCAGCCACCCCGATTGCCGGTCGCCGCCGAGCCGTCCTGGCCGGTCCACCACCCGCCGGGCGCACCGCGACCGCCTCCGGCGCGTTGCGCTCTGGCCCACGCCTCCGGGTCGACGTCGGGCGGGACCCTTCGGAAGTCGTCGCCGAACGCGTCGTACCGTTTCCGCTGGTCGGGATCCGACAGTACGTCGTACGCCTCAGAGATCTGCTTGAACTTCTCCTCGGCCCCCGGGTCCTTGTTGATGTCCGGGTGGTACTGCCGGGCCAGCTTGCGGTACACCCGTTGCAGCTCGTCCGCCGTCGCATCCCGACCCACTCCGAGCAGTTCGTAGAAGTCGGCCATGGCACTACTGCTTCGCGACGACGACCGAGGCCGGCCGGAGGAGCTCGTTCGCGGTCCCGTATCCGGGCCGGACCACGGCGATCACCGTGCCGGGCTCGGCGTTCGGGTCGGCGATCGTGCTGACGGCCTCGTCCACGGCCGGATCGAACGGCTCACCGGTCGGGTCGAACCTCGGATACCCGAGCCGGCCCAGCGCTGCGACGGCCTGCTCGTGGACCGCCTTGATCCCTTCGACGACCGCCTCCGCGCCGCTGTCGGCGTGTTGCAAGGCCAGCTCGAGGTTGTCCACGACCGGTAGCCAGGCGACCGCAGCCCGAGCACGCTCGGCGGACCGTTCCCGGTCCAGGTCGCGTTGATACCGCTTCCGCAGGTTGTCCAGGTCGGCCGCCGTACGACGCAACTGATCGTCGAGACGAGCGATCTCCTCATCCTTGTCCGGCTTCTCGTCGACGACGGCTGCTGCTTCTTCGGCTGAGGCGGCGGCCGTGTCCGACTGCTCGCCCGGCATCAGTCGACCGTGAAGTCGGCGTCGATCACGTCGTCGTCGTCCGCAACCGAGTCCTGCTTACCGGACCGGCCGGGCGGCGGGCCATCTGGGGACCGGCCGGCGAGCAGGCTCTGGTACACCTGCTGCAACTCCTGTGTCAGCGGCCGTACCCGGTCGATCCCGGCACCTTCCTTCACCACCTGCCGCGCATCGGCCACCAACGTCTCCGCACGAGCCTTCTCGTGCACCGCCACCGTGTCGCCGAGCTCGCTCAGCCGGCGGTCGACCTGGTACGCGACCGCGTCCAGTTCGTTGCGGGCGTCGACTTCCTCGCGCAGCCGGGTGTCCTCGGTCCGGTGCTGTTCGGCGTCCGCGACCATCCGGTCGACCTCGCCCGGGTCGAGTGCGGAACTCTCGGTGATCGTGATCTGCTGCTCGACCCCGGTGTCCTTGTCCTTCGCCGACACGTTCAGGATCCCGTTCGCGTCGATGTCGTACGTCACCTCGACCTGCGGCTCACCACGGCCCGCGGGCCGGATCCCCTCCAGCCGGAACCGCCCGATCACCCGGTTGTCCGCGGCCCGCTCCCGCTCACCCTGCAACACCACGATGTCGACCGCGTTCTGGTTGTCCTCCGCCGTACTGAACGTCTCCGTCCGCCGCGCCGGGATCGTCGTGTTCCGCTCGATGACCTTCGTCATCATCCCGCCCAGCGTCTCCACACCCAGCGACAACGGCGTCACATCGAGCAGCAGCACGTCCTTCAGTTCGCCCTTGATGATCGCGGCCTGGGTCGCGGCGCCGATCGCGACCACCTCGTCCGGGTTGACGGTCATGTTCGGGTCCTTGCCACCCGTCAACCGCCGGACCAGCTGCTGTACGGCGGGAATCCGCGTCGACCCACCGACCAGGATCACCTCGTCGATGTCGTTCGCCGTCACCTTCGCGTCCGCCATCGCCTGCTGCACCGGCCCCAGACACCGCTCCACCAGATCGTGGGTGATCTCCTCGAACGTCGACCGCATCACCGTCACCACCAGATGCTTCGGACCCGTCGACGTCGCGGTCACGAACGGCAGGTTCACCTGCGTCTGCGACACCGACGACAGCTCGACCTTCGCCTTCTCGGCCGCCTCGAACAACCGCTGCAACGCCTGCGCGTCCTCCCGCAGATCCACGCCCTCGGTCTTCTTGAACTCATCCGCCAGGTAATCGACCAGCCGCCGGTCGAAGTCGTCACCGCCCAGATGCCCGTCACCCGACGTCGACAACACCTCGACGACCCCGTCCCCGACCGTCAGCACGCTGACATCGAACGTGCCGCCACCCAGGTCGAACACCAGAACGGTCTCGTTCTCCTTCTTGTCCAGCCCGTACGCCAGCGCCGCCGCGGTCGGCTCGTTGATGATCCGCAGGACCTCCAGACCCGCGATCTTCCCGGCATCCTTGGTCGCCTGCCGCTGCGTGTCGTTGAAGTACGCCGGAACCGTGACGACCGCCTCGGTGACCTTCTCCCCCAGGAACTTCGACGCGTCCTCGACGAGTTTGCGCAGTACCAGCGCGGAGATCTCCTCCGGCGCGTACAGCTTTCCCCGTACGTCGAACCGCACCGATCCGTCCGGCCCCTCGACCACGTCGAACGACACCGCGGTCATCTCGCTGGTGACCTCGTCGTACCGCCGGCCGATGAACCGCTTCGCCGAATAGATCGTGCCCTTCGGATTCAGAATCGCCTGCCGGCGCGCCAAGTTACCCACCAAACGCTCACCGTCATCGGTGAAAGCCACCACCGACGGCGTGGTGCGCGATCCTTCGCTGTTCGGAATCACCGTGGGCTGGCCGCCCTCCACGACGGCGATCACCGAGTTGGTGGTGCCCAGGTCGATACCGACTGCCTTCGCCATGTCCGTCTCCGTCCGTCTCGGTCGTCCGCCGGCACGGTTCTTGTTGCCTCAGGCATCAGCCCGTGCCGGGATCCTCAGGCACGCTGGAACGCTACCGCCGGGCGGGCGAGCCGGCGGTAGATCGCAGTGGGATTTGTTCGACGTTACTGCCGACGTTGTTCGCCACGCCAGACGTCAGCGTCGGTCAACTGCCGACACCGAGCCCACGAGGGGATTTACGACAGCGCCATTCCTGGGACCCGCCGGCGGATGGCTTCCAGTTCGGCCTCGTCGGAGATGCCCTGCCAGTCGTAGCGCGGCGCGTAGGGGGCTTCGAGGGCGTGTACGTCGTCGTCGGTGAGCTCAACGTCCAATGAGGCCACGGCCTCGTCGATCTGCTGGATCGAGCCGGCCCCGACCAACGGTGCGGTGACGACCGGCTGATGGCGCAGCCAGGAGAGTGCGATCTGGGCGCGGCTGACGCCGTGGCCGTGTGCGACCTGTCCGACCGCGTCGATGATCGCGCGGTTGGACGCCTCCTGCTCCGGCGAATAGAGCAGGTCCGCAAAGGCGCCGTCGGTCTCGGAGCGCGCCGTCGACTTGGCGTCGTCCCAGCCGCGGGCGAGGCGGCCTCGGGCCAGCGGGGACCAGATGATCGTGCCGACGCCCTCGTCCAGGCACAGCGGGATCATCTCCCGCTCCTCCTCGCGAGCAAGCAGGTTGTAGTGGTCCTGCATCGACACGAACCGCGCCCAGCCGTTCTGCTTCTGCAGATGCAGCGCCTTCGCGAACTCCCAGGTGTGCATCGACGACGCACCGACGTACCGCACCTTGCCGGCCTTCACGAGCTCGCTGAGCGCCTCGAGAGTCTCCTCCAGCGGGGTCGAGTGGTCGTTGCGGTGAATCTGGTACAGGTCGATGTAGTCGGTCCCGAGGCGGCGCAGGGAATGCTCGACCTCGGTCATGATCGCCTTCCGCGACAGGCCGCGACCATTGGGGCCGGTACGCATCGGGTGCCGGAGCTTGGTCGCGACCACCACGTCGTCCCGGTCGGCGAAGTCCTTGAGCGCCCGGCCGAGGATCTCTTCGCTGGACCCGTTGGAATACATGTTCGCGGTGTCGAAGAAGTTGATTCCCGCCTCCAGCGCGTGCTGGATCAGCGGTCGCGCCTCGTCCTCGCTCTTCGACCACACCGGATGGCCGCGGTCGGGCTCGCCGTACGTCATCGCGCCGATCGCGATCGGCGACACGTCCAGGCCGGTGGTGCCGAGCTTGATGTAGTGCATGATGCTCCTCTAAATTATGTGGAGAGGTCTCCAGATAACGTAGTGGAGAGCTCTCCACTTAGCAAGGTGAGGGTTTTCCATGGTTCGTTCAGACGCCCGCGAGAACCGGGCCCGCATCCTCGTGGCTGCCCGCGAGGCCTTCACCGAGGACGGCGCTACGTCCATGAATCAGGTCGCGCAGCGCGCGGGCGTCGGCGCCGGCACCTTGTATCGCAACTTCCCCACCCGGGAGGCGCTGGTTCTCGCCGTCTATCAGGACGAGGTCGAACGGATCGTCGGAACCGTGCCAGGTCTGCTGGCCGAGCTGCCGCCCCTTGAAGCGCTCCGGCACTGGACGATCGGTCTTGTCGAGGCAATGCGCAGAAAGCACGGCCTCGGTGATGCGCTCGGTCCCACTGCACACCAGGCGATCACCGAGCAGACCTACGGGCCGGTCGTTGCCGCAATCACCGACCTTTTCGACGCAGGTAAGCAGGACGGCAGCATCCGGGACGATGCCGACGCCGGCGTCTTCCTTCAGCTCACCGGCGCGCTCTGGCGCGCTGCGACCAGCCCCACGGACCGAGCTCCCCGCATGCTCGATCTCATCCTCGACGGACTCCGCACCCAGCCGCAGCGGTAAAGACTGCCGCCGCGGGTTCGACGAGTCAGTATCGCTGTGTGACGAGCTGTTGCTACGTGACATTGGGTACGCGAGCATGACAGATGTTCTGCCGCGTTCGATGGTGCGTGAGGTCGGCTGGCATAGGGGACGGTCGATCCGCCAAGTTGCGGCGAGATCGAGGGGGATGTGTCGTGCGCATTGCATCGTTCAATGTCGAGAACCTGTTCGCACGTGCCAAGGTGCTCAATCAGGAATCGTGGGCGGCAGGGAAGCCGGTACTGGCGGCCCAGGCAGAGCTCAATGCGTTACTTGAGGAGCCGGTGTACACCGATGCCGTGAAGGCTCGGATCCTGGCCCTGCTGGAGATCCTGGGTCTGCAGCGGTCGGACGACAGTGAGTTCGTCCGGTTACGCAAGCTCCGTGGCCAGCTGCTGCGTCGACCGCGATCCGGTCCGGTACAAGTGGTCGCGGCGGGTCGCGCGTCCTGGATCGGCTGGATCGAACTGAAGACCGAGGAGGTCGACGAGCTGGCGATGCAGCACACGGCGATGGTCATGCGCGACGTCAACGCCGATCTGCTGGGCGTGGTCGAGGCCGACAACCGTCCGCTGCTGAAGCTGTTCTCCGAGGCGCTGCTGACCAAGGTCGGGGGCAAACCTTACGAGCAGGTCATGCTGATCGACGGCAACGATGATCGCGGCATCGACGTCGGCGTCCTTGCCCGCGCCGACTATCCGTTGGGAGCGATCCGCAGCCACGTGTTCGACACCGACGCCGAAGGCGTTGTCTTCAGCCGGGACTGTTGTGAGTACCACTTCACCACACCCGGCGGCCAGTCGCTGGTCGTGCTGGTCAACCATTTCAAGTCCAAGGGCTACAGCACGCCGGGCGATCAGTTGGGACGAAAGCGACGCGGCCGGCAAGCGGTCCGAGTCACCGAGATCTATGACGCTCTGCGGGCCGCAGGCAACGACTTGATCGCGGTCCTCGGCGACTTCAACGACGATCCCGGTAGCACCGCGCTCGAGCCACTGATCCACGGCACCGATCTGCGCGACATCAGTACCCACCCTGCCTTCGATTTCGGGCCGCGCCTGGGCACCTTCGGCAGCGGAGGCGAGAAGGACAAGATCGACTACGTGCTCCTGTCACCCGCGCTGTTCGCCCGGGCAACCGGCGGCGCAGTCTTCCGGCAAGGCGTATGGCACGGCCCCAGAACCAAGAACCCCTGGCCCATCTACCAAACCCTCACCGCCGACGTCCACGCCGCCTCGGACCATGCCGCCATCTACGCCGACCTCGACCTCTGAACTCCACGCATCCCGCTCAGATCCTCGACCGCGATCGTTGCCCACAGCAAGGTGATGACCGATCCAATTGTGACCTTGAACAACGCGGTCTGTCCGTCCAGACAGTCATCTTTCTGAATCGCCACGTGCTCGTAACGCTCCCTGCCGCTGGTCGTTTTCAACAACGCCGGGGAAAGCGCGTCAGGGGCGGGGCCAAGCGGGGGCCCGCCCCTGGCGTCATCAACGGGGAACTCAGTAGCCGGTCGTGCCGTCGATCAGTTCACGCATGGCGTCGAGGTGGCCGAGGTGGCGCGCCGGCGGTCCAACCAGCCCGTGAGCATGTGACGTTCGTCGGCCGTGGCAGGCGGAAATTGGCGGGTCACTCGCCCGATGCTAGCCGCCAGGGTCAGCTGCAATCCCGCCCATCCGCGGAGAGGTGGAATCCGTCTCGTAACCGTCCACCTACGCGGTTGAGGACCTCGTCGGCGAGACTGGTGAGGTCCTCCGGCTTGCCGTTGACGGCGGTCTGAAGCGACTCGTGGAACCGCGTGGCGTAGCGACTGCCGGCAGCAGTGTCGAGCGCCTCGATCTCGCGGACCAGCCATTTGCCGGACCCGCTCCAGCGCCGCTCCGACGCCAGCAGCAACTCGGCCGCGCGGCGCCACACCTCGACGATGACAGCATCCATCGCCGGCTCCGCCCCACCTCCGTCGAGATCATCGAGAAGATCGGTCAGGACATAGCGCGCCAACCGCACCTCGTCCTCGCCCAGCGGAGCAGGTCCCTCCTCCAGTACTGCCGAGCAGTAGGCACGCAGCCCGGCACCACCATCGCCTGCCAGCACCGGGATACTGCTCGCGACGAGCCGCGCCATCGACGGCTGCCGTTTGGCTTCGTCCAGCTGGACGAAGCGGCGTACGGATTCCTCGGTGTGGACGAACAACTCGATCGGCCACCCGGCGTACGTCAGCGCCTCCCGATAGACCGAGGTCTCGGGCAGCACCACGGTGACGTCGAGGTCCGATGTCTCGGTCAACCGCCCCGCGGCCGCGGAGCCGCCGAGCCACGCTTGAACGGCCTGGGGATATCGGTCCCCGATCAACGAACGAACGGTCTCGACTGCGTCCGGCCGGTCCATTGCGGCAGTTCTCCTTGTCAGTTGACGACTTGGTGGTTCCACTCATCCGGCCCGCCGTGCGTGCAGGTGCCCTTCGAGCGGGAACCTCGGCGGCTCCGGAGCCAGGGCTTGGTCGAAGGCGAAGCCGCACTTCTGCGCGACTCTGCACGATGCGACGTTGTCCACCTGATGACGCAGCACGAGCCGCTCGAGCCCGCGCGCGGCAAAGGTGCCGAAAGCCCACTCCGTGAGTACGTCGAGTGCGCGCGGCGCCAGGCTCTGCCCTCGGGCCCACGCCGCGGTCCAATAGCCCACCTCGGCCGTCGACCCGTCGTCGGCGAACTCCTTCAGTACGACGTTGCCGAGCACGCGCTCGGCACCCGGCCCGTCGCCGACCACTGCGAAACTGAACCGCCGCCCAGCCGCCCACCCCGACTCCTGGGTCCGCACCCAACGCACCCCGTCCGCGACACTGTCCACGGAGGCACTCGTATAGCGCCGCAGGCCTGGATCCCGGCAGACCTCGATCAGCTGGTCGATGTCCGCCGCACGCCACGGGCGAAGAAGCACAGCGGGAGCGGACTGTGTCGCCTCCACCGGCAGGATCACGCTGCTGGACTCGTATCCGATCGGCATGTGCATCCCCTAAGTCGATCGAAGGGCCGTCAGCCAGCATGCGACCGGTCGGCGCAGATCCTCGATGCTCTCCGGTGTTCCGGCAGCGAGCTCAGCACGGGTCCCGTAGAGGCGGTCGAAGAGCAGCCCTTCGAGCAGGCTCAGCAAATCGCTCGCCGCCGCTCGGGAGTCGGTGGCACCGAAAGACGCCATCAGATTTCCGGCCACCTCCGGGCTGAACAGGGACTGGGCGAGAGCCACCCGGAGCTCCTCATCGTGTCCGGCCTCGGGCAGCAGCGCATAGCGTGCGAGCACATCACGCCTGCGCGCGCCGAGCAGGGTGTCGAGTTGCGCAGCGATGACGTCTGCAACGCCCTCGACCGTGTGCTCAACGGTGTCATCGGCAGGGGCCGAGCCAGCGGACGCGGTGAACGCCGACCGGGTAAGGGTTGCCAGGTGAGTGATGGCGCCCATCACCAGCAGGTGGCGGCTCCGGAAGTAGTACGACGTCGACCCCTGGGCAATACCAAGCCGTTTGTCGACCGCCTGGTGGGTGAGCGCATGGTTCCCACCTTCGGCGACCAGATCCAGCGCAGCCTCACAGATCGCGGTACGACGGGATTGCCGCGAGGGCGCGGCACTCAACATGTTCACTCTGTCATCGTAGAGCACCTACCTCTACGATGCTAGAGTTCCAGATACGAGGGGCGACTAGCCGGCCGCCGGGCCACGATCGCTGGACCGTTGGGCCGGCGATTGCAAGGGGAAGTAGACGGTGTAGGGCTCGTCGCGGACTTCGGCGAGCGGGACGAATCGGATGCCTGTGGGCTGACCGACGGTTCGGTACGTCCCCGTCCGCCACCAACTGTGGTGCCGTTCCTGGTCGGCTGTGAGGAAACTCGTCGGCTCGTCCGGTTCGCCGTACAGGATGGACTCTTGACTCGTGAGACCGGCCAGGACCACTGGACCGTCGAGCACCGCGACCGTGCCAGGTTGATCCGGCAACGGCAGTGTGCTCAGCCCTGACGGCACGGTCAGCCGGATGTGCTGGCTGCTCCAGACCTGTGAGGCGACGATCCAGCCGTTGTCCACAGTCACCGTCGCCGACTTGCCGTCGATCTCGAGCATCGGTGCACCGGCTACCCAGGATGGAACCCGAAGCCTGATCTCGAACCTCGACGGTCGATCGCAGTGCACGTCGAGAACGTAGACGCGCTGGTTCGGCCTCCGCGGCGGTAGCGGTCGGGACAGCAATTCCTGGATTCCGGCGGCACCGTGGAAGGTCTGTCGTTGCCCGAGGACGACCCCTTCCTCGGGGTCGGCTCCGATGCTGAGCTGCACACGTCCGCCGAACAGATCGGGCCAGGTCGTGACCGAGTTCAGGTACTGACTGATCGAGATCCCGGCGCCGTCGACATACAGCGCGGCCTCGTCGATCGAGGCGTGTGCCTGGAGCAACGTTCCGTGGCAGCACCAGAAGTCCTCGGTCGGCCGGCCCCACTGCTTGCGGCTTCCGGCTGCCAACGGCAAGAAGTACGCCGGCATGCCGGTATCCGGGTGCTGCTGCGCCCAGATGCCGTTGACCAGGTTACGTTCCCAGTAGTCGGCGTACCGGTGGTCGCCGGTCCAACGGAACAAGACGTCGGCGAGCCGCATCATGTTGTAGACAAGGCAATGCTCCTGCACCGCATGGAGACGCGCGGACTGTTCACCGGGCGGCTGCCAGACCTCGCCGCAACTGCTCCCGCCCGTGCAGTAGGTTCCACGCGCCTCCACGGCAGCGTCCCAGAAGGCTTCGACGATGTCGCGCCAGCGCTGCACGCCAGTGACCTCCCAAGCCCGCGCGGCGCCCAAGATCTCCGCGATCTGGGTGTTCGCATGCTTGTTGGTCAGCACATCGACGCCGGCGAGCAGCGGCTCGAAGAACCGCGGTCGGTCGTACCGGTCGACGAGATCGGCGGCGCGCTGGTCACCGGTGAACGCGAGAAGGTCCGCCCAGACCTCGAGCATCCCGCCCGTCTCCTGGTCCAGTACGTCGTCCAGCTGCTCACGCGACAGCTGCCCACTCCAGTCGTGGAACCACTCAGCGAAGGCCGAAGCCACGCTGAGGGCCTCTGCGTTGCCGGCGATCCGGTACTGATCGAGCAATCCCATCAGCGTCTTGTGGACGACGTACTGCGGTGCCCACACCGGCTTGCCCGCGACCAGCCGTTCGAAGTACGCCGGTGGGATGGACGCCGCCCATCGGCCGCCGTTGGCGCGCTGGCACGCGGCGAGCTCGGCGACGATCATGGAGGCTCGAGCGGCCACTTCAGGGTCCTGGCGGCCGATCCGAGCCGCTGCGGCCAGCCAATGTCCGAGGATGTGGCCACGCAGCTCGCAGGTGATCGACTCCCAGCCCCAGTGCCAGTCCTCCGGTCCGTCGGTGACTGCGGCGCCAACCGTCGTACCCCACGACCCGGAGTAGCTCCACAAGCCGGCCTCCGCACGGTACGGCCGCAGCAGGCCGTCGGCGCCGAGACTCCGCAGGTAGCGCGCGTTCAGCCGCCACCGGTCCTTGGCCGGTCCGTCCGTCAGCGTCGTCTGCCCGCCCGACCCGACGACCGTCCGCAGCGGTCGCGCCGCAGATAGATGGGATCTTTCTTGATCATCGATGCCGTTCAGTATGGATGACCTCCGCGCCTAGCGCTACGATCCCGGACAATCATGGGATAAATCCCCATCGCAACGGGGGTGGTGACACATCAGCTGATCGCGGCGGGTGGGACGGCTACGACCTTGCCGTGGATCTGTCCCGCGTCGGCCTGCTGATGGATCGCTGGCAGCTCACTCAGTGGCACGCGCCGGGCGATCTCGACATGGAGGTCACCGCTGTCGATGAGGGCGACGAGGTGCGAGAGCACGTCCGCGTCAGGGTGGACGAAGATCGTGACCGCGCGTACGTTTCGCTCCTCGTCGCCGGGCGTCGTCACGGTCGGTGTCGTGGAGACGACCACGCCGCCGTCACGGACCCGTGCAACCAGGGCGGTGAACCCGTCGGGGGTGATCGGGGCCAGGTTGAGCAGCACATCGACGGACTCGGTGACCGCGTCGAGCACGGAGGTCTCCGTGTGGTCGATGATCTCGTCCGCACCGGCCGTCTTGACGATGTCGCGGCTGCGAGGGCTCGCTGTGGCGATGACGTACGCACCCGCGCGCTTCGCGAGCTGTACGGCGTACCCGCCGACCGGACCGCCGGCACCGTTGATCAGCACCCGCTGACCAGCCTTGAGCTCGCCGGCCTCGAAGAGCGCCTGCGACGCGGTGAGCCCGACCGACGGCAACCCGGCAGCATCGGCGAGCGGGATGCGCACCGGAGCCTTCACCAGCGCGCTCGCCGGCGCGACGACGTACTGCGCTGCCGAACCGTCAGCGTTCATCGGGATGAATCCGACGACGTTCTGGCCGACGGTGAGGCCATCCACGCCGTCGCCGAGCGCGTCGATCGTGCCGGAGACGTCGTACCCCGGAACGTGCGGCAGCGTCACCGGGATCGGCAGGAAGCCGCCGCGGATGCCGCCGTCGGCCGGGTTGAACGCCGCCCCGGCGACCTGGATGCGCACCTCACCCGCGCCGGGGACCGGCTGGTCGGCATCTTCGTAGCGCAGAACCTCCGCACCGCCCGTCGCGTGGAACCGAACTGCCTTCATGATTTCTACCCCTTCGGTGATGTGCTTCGGATTCGAAGCAACTGAGCATCACCGTAGCAATGCTTCGAACTCAAAGCAAGTGCTTCGAGTTAGAAGCACTGATAGGCTCGGCCCATGACCTCGTCGCCGCCTCCTCTGGATGCCACGCAGCTGGGCGCGTACTTCGCTCTCATCGAGGCGAGCAGCCTGCTGAAGCACGCGGTCGAGCAGCAGCTGCGGGACGCAGGGGATCTCAGCTACGTGCAGTTCCAGCTCCTGGCCACCCTCGGCGACTCCCCGACGGGCAGCCGGCGGATGACCGATCTGGCCGACGGCGTCGTCTACAGCCGCAGCGGACTCACCTACCAGGCCCAGACGCTGGAGAAGCGGGGCCTCGTGACCCGGACACCGTCCTCCGATGACGAGCGCAGCATCACCGTCACCATCAGCGACGAGGGACGTGCCGTGCTCGCGGGAGTCTTCCCTGGACACATCGCTGTCCTCGACGATCTGCTGTTCGCCCCACTGTCCCGCTCCGACATCGAGACACTCGCCGACGTCCTCGCCCGTGCACGAGACCACATGCGTCAGACGCCGCCGCGGTCGGCGGAACCACGGCGGCGCAAGAAGACGGCCGATCCTAGCTAAGTTCTGAGCGGGCCAGCCGGAGGAAGGCTTTGAGGCCGGCTATGACTTCCTGGTTGTCGGTGAGGCGGGTCAGAGAGTGTTCGAACTGGCGGGCGTGGGCGTCCACCTTGGCGTGCAGGGCTCTGTCTCGGGCCGTGGCGTTGGCCTCGGCGGTGGCCAGCCTTTGCTCCAGGTGAGCGAGACGGATGTTCTGATCGTTTGATTCGTCGTGCAAGGTCTCGAGGCCGGCCTTCAGGGTGTCCAGGCGGCGGAGGGTCTCGATCAGGTCGTCGCGGGGGTGCTTGACGCCTTGCAGCATCGTGGTCATCCGGTCGCGCAGGTAGCTGAAGTACGCGCCGGCCGGGCGGAAGAACGTGCTGATCAAGTAGAGACCGGCCAGGTAGTAGCCGATCGCGCCGTCGGACAGATAGGTGATCAGGGCAACGAGTGCCGCGGACGCCAGATGGGAGCCGACCGCGAACCAGCGCATGCGGGAGGCAATGCGTCGCGCCTCCGGCTCCCGCTCGGCCGGTACGTCGATGCCACGGTCACGGCTCGTCCGGATCTCATGAATCAGCGCATACGCTTGAAGGTAGAGGTTCCACGGCACAGTCAGCAGCAGAATCAACCAGAGCAGGCACAGTACGCCGAGGAACAACGACAGGATCTCCTGGAGCGGTACGTCGGCGATCGCGACCAGCACGATGGCGACAATCGTGACGACCACAGCCCCGCAGAACACCCAGATCTTCGACATACCCAGCAGACTGCCCGCCCCCACCGCCCCTGGAATCAGTACACCTACTCAGCCAGGACACCCGAGCATCTTGGGCTCGCGTGCCAGTGCGTTGCATGATGGGCTGGTGACGGATACCAGTCGGCGAATCACGCGCCCCGAGAGGCCATGTGTAGTGCCTCCGGTGCAGACAGATCTTCGACGGGCCGCTGAGGACTTCTCCCGGCTGGCTCTGGAGATGCACGATGCGGAGAGCATGAACGAGACCGTCCAGGCAGTGGTCGAGTTCGCGTTGCAAGCGCTGCACTGCGACTACGCCGGCGTCGCGCTGCACACCGCCGGCGGTCGCCCGGAAGTACCGGCGGTCACCGACCCGACGGTCGCCGAGATCTACCAGTTCCAGATGGCTGGACCGGCCGGGCCGTTGGTTCAGTGCATGCACGACCGCACGACTGTCTCGGTGCCTGATCTCGTCCAAGAGACACGGTGGCCGGAGTGGACCAAGAAGGTCCTCGAGCTCGGGGTCCGTAGCGTTCTCGACGTACCGCTGTGGACAAACTCCGGTACGGTCGGTGTTCTGGGCCTCTACAGTGCGCAACCGAACGCCTTCGGGCCGGACGAAGAAGCCATCGCCTACATCCTCGCCCGGCACGCCGCGATTGCGGTCGCGACGGCACGGCGCGAGGCGAATCTGAGAGTGGCGGTCGACGCCCGGAAGCTTGTCGGCCAGGCGATGGGCATCCTGATGGAGCGCTACAACCTGACCAGCGACCAGGCCTTCCAGGTGCTGAGGCGCTACTCGCAGGACACCAACACGAAGCTCCGCGAGGTCGCCCAGCAACTGATCGACAGCCGCCGCCTCCCCAACACCTGACGGCCACTGTCACTGCTGGATTCGCAGCGCGATCAGGCGACCGGTACGTCGGTTACGACGGCATAGTGATCCGACGGCGGGCGGCCGTGGTCCTCGTCGAATCCGGCGAGGCGCGAGTCCGTCGCGACCAGACCGTCGTTGGCCAGGATGTAGTCGATCCGATGGTCCTCGAGCCATTCGCCGTTCCCCAGATAGGGATTGCACGAGCTGTAGGTGACGCCGTCGTACACCTGGCGTTGCCAGCAGTCGTCGAGCACGGCGAGCAGCGGCTCGAGCTCGGGGCAGTCGGGTGGCGCGTTCAAGTCACCGGCAACAACCACGTCGTCACCGCGTGCTCTGAGCTCGGACACGAGCGACGCCAGCGAACTCGCCTGCTCGAAGCGTTCCCGCTGATGGTTCTCCTCCCAGTCCAGGCAGCTGGTGATGAAGTGCAGGCCGGCCTCGCCCAGCCGGATCTCCGCGCGGAGCGCGACGGTGCCGGTCGACAACGTGTGCTGCTCGACCGCCCGCAGTGGAAAGCGGCTCAGGATGCCCAGGCCGAGACGTACGTCGGGATCCGGGTCGCGCGGCATCCGCGACGGCGCGAACACCGCGGACATCCCCAGCTCGAACCCGAGCTGATCGGCCTGCAACTGTCCGTTACCTCGCCAGGTTTCCTGCAGGGCAAGGAAATCGGGTCGTTGCGCCCGCACCGTTTCGGCGATCGCCCGCTGCCGCCGCGGCCAGCGGTCACCGAACCGTCCCCACACGTTCCACGTCATGAACCTCACTGCGCTTTCACCTTCCTCGTATCGCGCCGTACCGGTACCCGCAACGGCCCGAGGACACGCCGGTGAGCCTGCTGCTGCGGATCGCTCCGCCGGGCACGCATGTACGACGCGGCGGCGGGCACCGGTGCGTGAGCACGTTCGTTTGAGGAGGCAGACATGACTACGGCTCCCACACCGCAAGCCCCGGTCCCCCCGATCCTCGACCCGGAGGACCCGAACCGCCCGGGTGGCGGCACAACGGACGATCCCGATCTCACGCCGTACCCGGAACCCGAGCCCGAACCGGACGAGGACCCGGACGAGCAACTCCCCCGCACCACCTGACCCGCGACTACTCCTGCCTACCCTTCGCGCGGAAGTCGAACACCAGCTTCCCGTGGCTGACCCGTACGTCGTCACGCAGCAACGTGGCCGCACCCCGGCTGCCGCCGCTCCAGGCGGCGCGCAGACAGATCCTCGTCCACCGCCTCCCGGAACGCGGGCAGCTTGCGGGCCAACTGCCGTACGCGATCGTGCTTGTCCGCGTCCTGCGCCGACCGCCAGTCGTCGTGGTAGAGATACTGCCGGCGCCCGGCCTCATCGGTCCCGACCGCCTGGATGTGCCCGTTCGGGAACGGACAGATCCACACCTCCTCCCAGGCCGGCGGGATCGCCAGCGTCCGGATTCGCTCCACCACGTCCGTGTCGTCGATGACGTTGCCCTCGGCATCCAGGTAACTGAACCCGCGTCCTCGCCGGACGCGGGTGAACCCGGCCTGCTCCGGATGACTACGCCGCAGTCGCATGACAATGCATCCAGCGGTAGCCGTGGCCGGTGAGGTGGACTGAGTTCTTCGACGCGGGTTCGTACTTGCTGTCGGCGAGAAGGTCGGTCTGTACGTCGTACGGAAGATCGACGTCGAGCTCGTCGGTGGACAGGTTGGCCAGCATCAGGACGGAGTCGGTGCCACGGTGGTGCAGGACGGCGAAGACAGAGCGCTGACGGAGATCCAGCGCCTCGCAGCGGTGCGACGGGAGCTCGCCGAGCTCTCGCCGCATGCGGACCAGCTGCGCCACCTTGCTGAACAGCGACCCGGGGCGCAGCTCCTGTTCCGCGACGTTGACCTGCGAGAATCCGTACGGACCGCGCTGGACGGAGGCGGGAGCGACCACCCCGGCGGGCGCCTTGCTGAAGCCGCCGTTCGGTTCGGACGACCATTGCATCGGCGTCCGCACCGCCATCCGCTCCGGGAGCGACAGGTCCTCGCCCATCCCGATCTCTTCGCCGTACCGGACAACCGGTGCCCCCGGCAACGACTCCACGATCGCGTGCGCCAACGCGGTACGACGGACGTCACCGAGCATCGGCGCCAGCCGGCGGCGGATCCCGCGGCCGAACGCGCGCATCTCCGCGGCGGGCGCGAACGCCGCCATCACCTCGTCGCGCTCCGGCGCCGACAACCGGTCCAGGTCCAGCTCGTCGTGGTTGCGCAGCCAGTTGACGTAGGTGCACCCGTCCGGAGGTTCAGGCTGCGCATGGAGCGCCCGGACCAGCGGCTCGGCGTCACCACGCGCCATCGCGAGGAACAGCAGATTGTTCGTCCAGAAATCCAGCACCGCGTGCAGGCGGCTGCCGTTGCCGAAGTACCTGTCGTACTGGTCCGGCGGCACATCCACCTCACCCATCAACGGCGCACCGTCGGCCGCAGCCGCAAGCTCGGAGAGGAACCAGAACCCGTCGTCGCGGTCATCGGTCAAGGCGGCCTGCCGCACCATGTACGGCACCGCGTCGACCCGGAACCCGTCGACGCCCTTGTCCAGCCAGTGCCGGACGATCCGCGCGATCTCCGCACGGACCGCCGGATGGCCTACGTCGAGATCGGCCTCGTGCCGGTAGAACGCATGCCGGTAGTACATTCCCGCGTGCTCGTCGTACGCCCAGATCGAGTCCTCGACGCCCGGGAACACCGGGCCTTGCACGGCCGGATCATCGCGCGGTTCCGCGGACCACACGTAGTAGTCGCGGTACGGCGAACCGGGGTCGTCACGCGCCGCCCGGAACCATGGATGATGCACCGACGTGTGCTGGACGACGAGGTCGACGATCACCCGCAGCTGCAGCTCGTGACAGCGGTCCACGAGCTCCTCGAAGTCGGTCATCGTGCCGAACCGGGCGGAGATGCCGCAATGGTCCACGATGTCGTACCCGGCATCCAGGTACGGCGACACGTAGAACGGTTGCAGCCAGATGGTGTCCGCCCCGACCGCCCGGACATGATCCAGCTTCCGGACGATCCCCGCGAGATCGCCGACACCGTCATCGTCGGCGTCGAAGAACACCGCCGGATCCAGCTGATAGATCACCCGCCCGTCAAGTCGCATACCCTCCCGGTACCCGGGCCCCGGCCGGGCACGCGTCGTACGTCGCCCCCACGCGGAGGACCGCGTGGGGGCGACGTACGACATGGATCAGGTGAAGAGGCTGACTCCACCAGGTCCGACCAGAAGGCCGAGGACGATCAGCGCGGCGCCCCAAATCATCTGGCCACGGAACAGCGACACGATTCCGGACACCACGAGGATCACGGCGATGATCCACAGAATTAATCCCATGGTCCTTCCCCTTTCCAAAGCCGGGCTTTGACCCGACGGGTCGAGTCCCCGTGCAACCCATCGGTGCCCGCGCAATTGCCTGGCGAAACCCTGACCGTTTCGGCCGCGCAGCGGCGGACACCGGATCACCATGCCGACTCTGCTGCCAACCGCGTCCGCGCCGGACAGCGCCCGGATCCTGCGCGATGTCCTCGGCCCGGTCGTCGCCCAGGGACCGATCCTTCGCAGACCCGGGCTGGGCGCGCTCGCCGAGAAGCTCCGCGTCGACGACCGCGCACTGCATCGCGTCCGGCGGCTTCGTCGCCGGTACGGCGACGGCCCAGTACTGCTGCGGATCCCTGGACGCACGATCGCACTCGTCCTCGCCGCCGACGACGTCCACCGGCTGCTGAGACAAACACCCGAACCGTTCGCCGCCGCAACAGGCTTGAAGATCGGGGCGCTGACGCACTTCCAACCGCACGCGGTCCTGGTGACCAACCCGCCGCTGCGATTCGGACGTCGTGAGCTGAACGAGAAGGCGCTCGACAGTCACCTTCCTGCACACCGTCACGGCCACCGGTTCGTCGACGTGGTCCACCAGGAGCTCGACGGTCTGCACGGAAGGACCCTCGGCTGGAACGAGTTTCGCGACGTCTGGTCCCGCGTCGTACGCCGGATCGTGCTCGGCGATGCCGCCCGCAACGACGTGGAACTCACCGAGCAACTCGACCAGCTCCGCGCCGACGCGAACTGGGCGCAGCTGGGCCGGGACCATGACGCGGTCCGCGCCCGCTTCCTCGCGGCCCTTTCCCAGTACGTCGACAGGGCCGAAACCGGAAGTCTCGTCGATGCCCTCGACCGAGAGTCCGAGTCGCTCGACCCGGCCGGTCAGGTGCCGCACTGGCTGTTCGCCTTCGACGCCGCCGGCATTGCGCTCTGGCGACTCCTCGCCGTACTCGGCACCCACCGGTCGAGACTCGAGCCCCTCGTCGCCGAGGCACATCACCCAGAGGCTTCGCCGTTGCTGGCCGAAGCCGGGGCCGCGATGCAGGAGTCCCTCCGGCTGTGGCCCACAACGCTGGTCGTACTGCGTCAGTCGCACGAGGACACCGAATGGCGTGGCAGGACCGCGCCGGCCGGAACCGAGTTCGTGATCGTGAGCTCGGTGTTCCATCGCGACGACGACGCACTCGAGTTCGCGAACCGATTCGAGCCGGCTGTCTGGCTGGACGGCCGGGCTGACGGTCCCTGGCCGATCATCCCGTTCAGCGAAGGTCCCGCAGAGTGCCCCGGACGGAACGTCGTACTGCTCGCCACCAGCACCGCGGTCAGCCACATCGCCAGTAGCTACGACCTCGATGTCGATCCAGCCACTCGCACGAAGCTGGCCGGAGCGATGCCCGGCACGTTCAACCACGCCGGCGTACGCATCGGCTTCTGGACCCGGCCGGGACCCCCGTGACAGCAGCGTCAGGACTTGCCGGGCAGGAACTCCTGGACCTTGGACTTGAACCCCTGCTTGATCATCGAGGAACGGTCGCTGTCACCGCGGACAATCGACTCCACAGCCTTCTCGATCTGATCCCACGTCGCGTGCGGTGGAATCGGCGGAACCGCGGGATCGGTGCGGAACTCGACCACGCACGGGCGATCTGCCCGTAGCGCCTCCTCCCAGGCCGGCACGACCTGCTCCGCCTTCTCGGCCGTCACGCCGTGCAGCCCGAGCAGCCTCGCGTACGCGGCGTACGGGAAGTCCGGCAGCTCCTGCGAAGGCAGGAACTGGGGCGAGCCTCCCATCGCCCGCAGTTCCCACGTCACCTGGTTCAGGTCGTTGTTGTGCAGTACAGCGACCACCAGCCGCGGATCCGCCCACTCCTGCCAGTACTTCGCGATCGTGATCAGCTCGTTGAGCCCGTTCATCTGCATCGCGCCGTCACCCACCAGTGCGTAGCAGGGCCGGTCCGGGAGCCCGAACTTCGCGCCGATCACATACGGCACGCCAGGCCCCATCGTGGCGAGCGTCCCGGACAGTGATCCCCGCATCTGCCCACGGAACCGGATGTGCCGCGCGTACCAGTTCGCCGCCGAGCCGGAGTCCGCCGCGAGGATCGCGTCGCTCGGCAGCCGCCGCGACAACTCGTGGAACACCAGCTCCGGGTTGATCGGATCCGCGGACGTGAAGGCGCGGCGCTCCATGACCTCCCACCAGCGCACGACGCTGTCCTCGATCCCGGACCGCCACGACCGGTCGTCCTTGCGGCGCACCAACGGGATCAGCGCACCGAGGGTCCGGGCCGCGTCCCCCACGAGATTCACCTCGAACGGATACCGCATCCCGATCATCGTGGGATCGAGATCGACCTGGATCCCCCGTGCCTGCCCGAACTCCGGCAGGAACTGCGAATAGGGAAAGTTCGATCCCACAACCAGCAGCGTGTCGCAACCCGTCATCAGCTCGTACGACGGCCGCGTTCCGAGCAACCCGATCGAGCCTGTCACCCACGGCAACTCGTCGGTCAGTACGTCTTTGCCCAGCAGGGCTTTCGCGACACCCGCCCCGGTGAGGTCGGCGAGTTCCATCAGCTCCGCCACCCCGCCGCGGGCCCCCTGACCGACCAGGATCGCGACCTTCTCCCCCGCGTTCAGGATCTCCGCTGCCCGATCGAGCTGGTCCGCCGCCGGGACCGGCGCCGACCAGGTCATGTCCGTACTCGACGGCACCATCTTGAACGCGTGCGACGGCGGCGTGTAGTCCAGCTCCTGCACGTCCGAGGGAATGATCAGCGCGGTCACCGTACGCCGAGCCGCCGCGATCCGGATCGCCCGGTCGAGCACGTTCGGCAACTGCTCCGCGACCATCACCGTCTCGCAGTAGTCGGACGCAACATCCTTGTAGAGCGTGTGCAGGTCGACCTCCTGCTGATAGCTGCCGCCCATCGCGCTCCGGGCCGTCTGGCCCACGATCGCCACCACAGGAACGTGGTCGAGCTTCGCGTCGTACAACCCGTTCAGCAGGTGGATCGCGCCCGGCCCGCTGGTCGCCGTACACACGCCCACGCGGCCGGTGAACTTGGCGTACCCGACTGCTTCGAAGGCTGCCATCTCCTCGTGCCGGGCCTGGACGAACCGCGGCTCGTTGCCGGCCTTCTGCCAGGCCGAGAGCAGTCCGTTGATGCCGTCCCCGGCGTACCCGAAGACGTGCTCGACGCCCCAGTCACGCAGACGCTCGAGTACGTAGTCGCCGACTGTCGTGCCCATGACAATCCTCCCGAAGGGACCTGGCCGACCCCGGCCGGTACCCGGGGTATTCGGCAGCAAACGGGTTTCGGGTCGTCCGTCGTGGTCACCGGAGGGGATCGATAGTCAGACCAACGACCGAGGAGGATCGCGTGGGACAGGTTGTCGTGGTGACCGGCGCCAGTGGTGGTATCGGCCGGGCGAGCGCGGTCGCGTTCGGTCGGCGCGGTGACAAGGTCGCGTTGCTGGCGCGCGGCGGGACGGGGCTGCAAGGCGCCGTGCGCGATGTCACGGCCGCCGGCGGGATCGGGCTCCCCATCTCGGTCGACGTCGCCGACTACGAACAGGTCGAAGCCGCCGCAGAGCAGGTGGAGCAGGAACTCGGACCGATCGACATCTGGGTGAACGTCGCCTTCGCCTCGGTGTTCGCGCCGTTCCTGGAGATCGAGCCGAGCGAGTTCAAGCGCACGACCGAGGTGAGCTATCTCGGTTACGTCTACGGAACCCGCGCTGCGCTGCGCCGGATGCAGCCGCGCGGTCACGGCACGATCGTGCAGGTGGGGTCGGCGCTCGCGTACCGCGGGATCCCGCTGCAGTCGGCGTACTGCGGGGCGAAGCATGCGATCAAAGGGTTCCACGACTCGTTGCGGTGCGAACTGCTGCACGACAAGTCCAACGTGCACGTGACCATGGTCCAGATGCCGGCCGTCAACACGCCGCAGTTCTCCTGGGTGCTGTCCCGGCTGCCGAAGCATCCGCAGCCTGTGCCGCCGATCTTCCAGCCCGAGGTCGCCGCGGGCGCCGTCCTGTACGCCGCCGATCATCCGCGCCGGCGCGAGTACTGGGTCGGCGCGCCGACCGTCGGCACACTGATCGCGAACAAGTTCGCCGCCGGACTCCTCGACCGCTATCTGGCACGTACCGGCTACAAGGCGCAACAGACCGACCGGCCCGGCGGCGAGCAGGCCGCGAACTTGTGGAAACCCGCCGACGAAGAACGCGACTACGGCGCGCACGGGGCGTTCGACGGACAGTCGTCACCGCGCAGCTTCCAGACGTGGGCTTCCAGGCATCGCGGACTGGTCGGCGCACTCGCCGCAGGCGCTACGGCGGCAGCGGTCGGATTCGCCGGCCGCTCGCGCGCATGATGTTGCGTACGGCGGGCACCGTCGGGGAAGCATGCAGTTGGTCTGCTAGGGGTGGGAAATGGGACTCGATCCGCTGGACAGCCTTGGTACGGCGATGTCCAAGGTGATTGCCACGATGCATGCGCCGGTCGACATGCCGGCGACGTTGCAGGCGATCACCAGCGCTACCGTCGACACGCTGGCGAACGTGGACTACGCGAGCATCTCGCTGACCCGGGACGATCGCCAGATCGTCACGCTGGCCCCGACGGCACCGTTGGCGGCCGAGGCCGACGCGATGCAGTATCAGCTCGGCGAGGGCCCATGCCTCGAGGCCGCCCTCGAGGAACCGGTTGTCCTGGCCGAGGACCTGGCCCGTGACGCCCGGTGGCCGTCGTACGGACCGTGGGCGGCGCGAGCCGGGTTGGGCTCACAGGTCGCGTTCCAGTTCCAGGCTCACCACGGCCACGTCCGGGGCGCGCTGAACCTGTACTGCGAACAACCCGGAGCCGTGGGTGATCCGACCATGCAGATCGGCGCTCTCTTCGCCAACCAGGTCGCGATCACAATGGGATGGGCGCGGCATGAAGAAGACGCACAGGCCGCGCTGCAAACCCGGGACCAGATCGGCATGGCGATCGGAATCCTGATGGAGCGCTACAAACTGACTCGGGACGGTGCGTTCAACTTCCTGGTCCGAACCTCCCAGACCGGCAACGTGAAACTGCGCGAGGTAGCGGCAGCCATCATCAACGAAACCAGCCAAGGCGCCGACGCGGCCCTGGACGGATGAGTGGGAGCGGAGACCTCGAGTTACGGCTCGTGATCGGCGTGGTAGCGGACGAGGTCCGGGAGGAAGTTCTCCAGGTTGCCGATCTCCTCGATGTGGTGCCGGATCCACGGGGTGAGTTTGCGCTCCGGAAAGGCCTTCGTCCGGGCGACCTTGTTGAGCAGGAGCCGGCCGGGGACGGTGTCGTCGCCGAGGGTCAGGCGGGTGACGTAGCGGGTGGCGCCGCCGATCGGGACGTACTCGTTCTCGAGGCGGACGAGACTGGATCCGAGGAATCGTTTGGCGATCGAGGCCGAGCGGTCGTCGATCTCGTCGACACCGACGTGGATGTCGATGAGGGTGTCGAGGTTCCGCCCGAGCGCCTCGGTGATGTGCAGCCGGGCGCCGGCGCTGACGCCGCCGTCGATCCCTGGCGACTCGATCTCGTAGGAGATGTGATCGAGTGGATGCCAGACGAGGTAGCGCGGCTGCAGGGTGCCGGCGTACCTCATGGTCCCGGGCACGTGCCGGTACCACCAGGCCAGCATCTCCGGCGTGACGCCCGCGAGCGGGGCGTGCTCGATGGTCACGCGCACCTGGCCGTCTGTGGTCGTCCTCGAGACGCGGGCCGACTCCTGCGGCCGCAGTGGCCACAGAACAGGTCGCGGTGCGGGAAGCTCAGGCATAACGGACCATGTGCCCGATGCGCTCCACTTCATTCAGGTCACTCGCGAGCTCGACGAGCAGGCCCGCGAACCGGTCCGGGCATCAGGTGCGGGGCATCAGGTGCGGGGCAGCTTCCGGGTGTCGATGAGTTGCTGGGCGACGTCGCGCAGTTTGGTGTTGGTGTCCTGGGAGTAGCGCCTGAGGATCGCGAACGCGCGGTCGCCGTCGAGGCCGTAGCGTTCCATCAGGATCCCCATCGCCTGGCCGACCAGCTTCCGCGCGTCGACGGCCCGGGTCAGCGTCTGCTCGTGCCGGGCAGTCGCGAGCGCGACCGACGCGTGCCTCGCGAGGATGTGGGCGATCGCCTCGTCGTCCGGACCGAAAGCGTCCGGCTCCAGGGAGTACAACCCGAGTACGCCGAACGACCGCGAACTGGCAGCGCCGACAGCCAAGGGAACGTCCAGCACACTGCGGACGCCGAGACGAGCCACCTCTGCAGCCCACACCGGCCAACGGATATCCACCGCGGTGTCACGGACCAGCACGACCGTCTGGTTGTGCAACGACTCGATCAGCGGGCCGGCATCGTCGTCGATCTGCAGGTTGTAGATCTGGGCGACGACCGGATCCGTGACGGCCGGGATCTCCGGCCGCCGACCTCGGTTGCCGAGCACTACCCCGGCATAGCTGCAGCCCAAGGCCTGCAGGGCAAACTGGACAACCGCATCAATGGTTTCCTCGACGCCACCGGCGCTGTACAACTCGACCGCCAGCCGCGCGAAGACGTTGGCCGTCTCGTCGACAATCTCCGCCATCCGCCACCGGCTCTCGGGTGCCAGCTCGTGAGCGGCCAGCTGGAAGGCGTCATCCTCGAGCTCGCTCACCTAGGAACGTTCCTGTCGGCACGACGATAATTTTCTGCATCGGCGCCGCGCGCAACCGTCCGGGGGTACGACGCTCGGCCGGCGCGGGTCCCCTGCTGCGGTGAGACTTCTGTCGCCTTCGGTTCCGGGCAGACCGGCCCGCGACGAATCGGTCCCCCGCCTAGCCTGCGGCTCTTCCACCGCTTCTCGTCGTAGTCGTAATACGTGTCGACGCCACCGACGACCATGGTTCCTCCCGGGCAGCCCGAAATGACGCATCCGGCTGCTGACTGCCCAACAGTCGCCAACGCAGAGCTTGCCACTATCCCGAACTCCGCACCAGCCCCGACCCCCGGTAACTGAACGATACGAGTACGACGGTTCCTGTAACGCAGGTCAGACCCAGGTGCGGCGCGTGCGGAAGGCGGTCGGTGGGCACTGGATGTGTATGGCTCGTACAACAGATATGCGACGGGCGACGCACGCGGATCAGGCGCCGCAGCTGAGGTATGTGCGGACGTTCGGTTGTGATGCGGACCTTTTGTGGAGGCTCATCACGAGGCCGGAGCAGCTCAGTAGCTGGCTCGGGCCGACCGTTCTGAGCAAGACGCAGTACGGCGGGTTCATGGTCGTGACACGGGCGCCGGCCGAACAGACCGGGATCGTGACGATCTGCGATCCCCCGCACTACTTCCGGGCCGCCTTCGACGACCCGCCGCACCCCGCCAGCACGGTCCTGGTGGACGTGGTCCCAGGGCAGGACGGCACGTACCTGATCCTGACCCACGGCGGCATCCGCGACAGCTTGCTGGCCCAGTACGACAGGCTCTGGATGCGTGCCCTCGACCGCCTCGGGCGGGTAATCGCGAAGCATCGGAGGTGTGCGTGAAGATCGGATATTTCCTGTCCAGCGAGGAGTACACGCCCGCGGAGCTCCTCGAACAGGCTCGGATGGCCGAGGAGGCCGGGTTCGACAGCTTGTGGATCAGTGACCATTTCCATCCGTGGAACGACGAGCAGGGCCAGAGCGCGTTCGTCTGGTCGACGATCGGCGCGATCTCGCAGGTGTGCGAGCTGCCGGTCACGACGGCGGTGACCTGCCCGACGGTGCGGACGCATCCGGCCGTGATCGCACAGGCGGCCGCAACCAGCGCCGTACTGCTGAACGGCCGGTTCACGCTCGGGGTCGGCACCGGTGAGGCGCTGAACGAGCACATTCTCGGTACGGTCTGGCCGACGGTCGACGTACGGCTGGAGATGCTGGAAGAAGCGGTCGAGATCATGCGCCGGCTGTGGACCGAGGACGGGTTCGTCAGCCATCACGGCAAGCACTACACCGTCGACACGGCCA
This sequence comes from Kribbella soli, assembly GCF_004331345.1. Lineage (GTDB taxonomy): Bacteria > Actinomycetota > Actinomycetes > Propionibacteriales > Kribbellaceae > Kribbella > Kribbella soli. The sequence goes on from NZ_SJJZ01000006.1 coordinate 32,450, forward strand.
GGATCTACACCCGTCCGCAGCAGCCGTTACCGATCTACCTGTCCGGATTCGGGCCCGAGGCAACGGATCTCGCGGCACGGATCGCCGACGGTTACATCACCACCTCGCCGGACCGCGAACTGCTGCAGCGTTTCCGGGACAACGGCGGCGGGTCGAAGCCGGCACAGGCCGGGTTCAAGGTCAGCTACGCACCCACCGCGGCGGAAGGCGTCGAGCAGGCTCACCGGATCTGGGGCAACTCCGGCCTGCCCAGCGAGCTCGCCCAGGTGCTGCCCTCACCCCGGCACTTCGAGCAGGCCAGCCAGCTGGTGACCAAGGAGTCCACGGCGCAGTCCGTTGCCTGTGGCCCGAAGGCGGACGTCCACGTCGACGCGTTCACGCCGTACGTCGAGGCCGGCTTCGACGAGGTGTACGTCGCCAACATCGGACCGCACACCGTCGACATGATGAACCTCTACCGCACGGAGGTCCTGCCCGAACTCCACCTTCGGAAGGAGCATTCCCATGAGTGACCACGAAGCCTCGACCACGATCGACGTCGCGCCGAACATCCTGTGGGACCAGCTGTCCGACCTCGACCACCTGGCGGGCAGCGTCCCTTGGCTCACGTCGCTGCATCGCACCGCGGAGGTGCCCACAACGGCCCAGGGGCCCGAGGCGCGCCAGCCGCACCAGGCCGTGCACGAGGACGTCGATGTGACCGTCGGCGGCGGGCACCGCGCAGGCTGGATCGACGTCATCGACGAGGACCGTGTCCTGCGCTGGGGCATGGACGGCCCCCACGAATACCACGGCGAACTGATCGTCGACTTCGTCGCCGACGGAACCTCGAAGCTGACCGTCCGCGTGCACACCATCGCGGCCAGTCCAGTCGACGACGAGCTCGAACGGACCCTGTCTGCCATCAAGGCGACCGTCGAGCATCACCAGCCGACCGAGGCCTGACGCATCCCACGAACGGTCACTCGGCGCGGAGGTCGAGGGCGAGGCAGTTCGCGACGTCGAGCGGAGCGGTTTCAGGCAGTCTGGCCACCAGAATTCCCTCCGCTTGTTCGAAGGGAAGCGGGCCGTGCCCGAGCAGCCGGACGCCGGTCACCGCCTCATGGCCCGCAAGGCTGCGGATCACGGCGCGTCCGTCGTCGGGCCACGCCAGCTGGAATGCGTAGACGGTGTTGTCCCGGCGGGTGAACCGGAAGTCTGAACTCGTCCAGTTCACCCGGTCTTCGGTGAAACCCTTGATCACCACAGTCGAAGGTCCCTCACCGAACACCCGGAACGGTCTCGTGCCGTAGATGCCTTCACCGCAGACCCGCGTCCAGGCGCCGAGGTCGTCGAGCAGTTGCGAGCACTCGAGGTCGATCGTGCCGTCCGGCAGTTGCGGCACGTTGAGCAACAGGTTCCCGTTCTTCGACACGATGTCGACCAGCAGCTCGATGACGTGCGCGGAGGTCTTGTACACGTCCCGGACGTTGTAGAACCAGTCACCCACCGACGTGTCCGTCTGCCACGGCGCGGGATGGATGCCGGGCGTCTGACTCCGCTCGATGTCCATCACGCCGACGTCGCTCACCTCGGGCCGGCGGTCCTTCTGCTGATACACCGCGCGATTCGTCCCGTGGATCCGTGCGCTGGTGTTGTAGAGGTGGGACACCGCCTGGAGACCTGGTGTGTAGTCGACCTCGCCGAACGGCAACGGGCCGTCGGAGTACAACAGGTCCGGCTGATAGCGGTCGATCATCTCGGTCACCGCCTCGAGCCAGTGCCGGTGCCACGCGGGATCGTCGCTGTACCAGGGGTCCTGTACTTCGACGTCGACGTCCGGCAGGTACCGGCTGTTGTCCAGATACAGGTCGCGGTACGCCGGATCGGACCCGTCGTACGGTACGCCGGCGAACTGCCCCCGCTTGTCGGCGCCCTTGTTGACCGCCAGCCATCCGAGCGTGGCCCCGAGGTGCTCGGTGATCCCGAACGGCAGCCCGTGACGGTCCGCGGCGGTCTTCCACAGACCCACGATGTCCTTGCCCGGCCCGAACTTCACCGAGTTCCAGCGATTGACGGCCGACTCGTAGTTGAAGAAGTTGTCGTGGTGCACGGCCTGGGCCACGAAGTACCGGGCACCCGCGGCCGCGAAACGATCCATCAGCTCGTCCGGATCGAACCGCTCCGCCTTCCACAACTGGACGACGTCCTTGTAGCCGAACTGCGACGGGTGCCCGTAGGTCCGCAAGTGGTAGCGGTACTGGTCGGTGCCCTCCCGGTACATGTTGCGCGCGTACCAATCGCCGTACCGAGGAACCGACTGCGCTCCCCAGTGCGACCAGATGCCGAGCTTGGCGTCGCGGAACCAGTCGGGGCACTCGAACGTGGCAAGAGACTCGAAGGTGGCATCGAACGGCACAGGTCGCTCCTTGGTCAGAGGGTGGTGGACCGGCCGGCGTGCTCCGGCCGGTCCAGGGGCCGGGCTACTTGTTGGGGACCTTGTCGTACGCCGTTTGCTGGATCTCCAGATACCGTTTGAGGCCGAGGCCGTCGAGACCCTTGACGTAGCTGTCCCAGTCCGAGTCGAGGTTCTTGGACCCGGTGATGAACTGCAGGGCGTTCTGCTGCAGGTAGTTGTCGATGTTGGTCTGCAGCGTCGCGACCTCGGTGGCCTGGGCCGGCTCGATCCACACCTTCCAGAACGGGTAGATCTGGGCCTTGTCCTCATGGCCGGCGTACAGCTTGGTCGCCTCGAACAGCTTGCGCTCGTAGCCTGCCTGGGTGTGGGTGTCGGTGCCGATGGCCTCGGAGTTCCGGAAGTAGGCGGTGTTGTTGTACTGCGCGAGCGCCTGCCAGGCTGTGTTCCGGGGTGGCGTGCCGGGCTTCTGCGGGATCTGCTTGAACACCGGCTTCAGCGACTTGTCGAGCGCGACGTCGCCGGGGCCTGGCTTGGTCCAGCCCTTGCCTTCCAGCCCGAACTGGCCGTTGATCTGGCCCGCGTCGGTGAAGATGTAGTCCAGCAGCTTGATCGCCGCGATCTGCTGCTCGGGCGTCGCCTTGTTCGTCAGCACGAAGGTGCCGCCCGGCACGCTCGGGAAGTTGTAGCCCGTGTAGTTCGCGCCCTGAGGCCCGGTCAGTGGCGGTACGGCGTCGTACTGCTGGTCCCGGCCGTCTGCCGATCCGATGTTGACGAACTGACCCGAGTGCAGCACGGTCGAGGAACCGAGGATGACCGAGCCGGCGTGGTTGCCCTGCTGCAAGAGCGCATCCCCGTTCTGGGTGAACGCGCCCTTGTCGATCAGGCCTTCCTTGTAGAGCGAGTTGATGTACCGCAGCCCTTCGCGCCAGCCGTCCTTGTTCGCCTGGAGGTCGACCTTGCCGTCCTTCAGCACCAGCGTCGAGGCGTTGTTGTTGGAGTCGCCGGCTTGCGGGTCGTAGATGAAGGCGTTCATGAAGTACGGGATGAGGGAGTTGCCGGCAGACGAGCTGAGCGGGATCTCGTCGGCCTTGCCGTTCCCGTTGGGGTCCTGGGTCTTGAACGCCTCCAGCACCTTGCGCATGTCCTCGGTCGTCTTCGGCTGCTGCAGCCCGAGCTTCTTCAGCCACGCCGAGTTCATCCAGAGCTTGTCCTGGTACGAGCAGTGGAAGCAGTCCACCCATTGCGGCATACCGTAGATCTTGCCGTCCGGCGCCGTTGCCATCGCCTTCCACTCCGGGGTGGCGTCCAGGGCCTTCTTGATGTTCGGCGCGTACTGGTCGATCAATTGGTTCAGCGGCAGGACGACACCCTGATTGCCGAGCTTGAGCAGCTCGACCGTGCTGAACTGGTCGACCCACGGGATCAGCAGGTACAGCGCGGGATAGTCACCGCTGGCGAGCGAGATCTGCCGCTTCTCCTTGGCCGGCCCGCCGTCGAACGTCGTGGTCTGCCACTTGATGGTCAGGTTGAGCTTGTCCTTCACCAGCTTGGTGAAGTCGTTCGTGGCCAGGTTCCAGTCGGCCGCCTGCGGGGCGAAGACGCTGAGCGTGGTCGCGGGATTCCCGGTGATCGTCGGCAACGGCTTGCTCGCCGGGTCGTCGTTCGATCCGCTGCCGGAGCAGGCCACGAGGGCAAGTGCCAGGAGGCTGGTGCCGACGACCGCGGCACGCCTCCGCGTACTGATTTTTCCAGACATACGTCCCTCACAGGGGTTGAGGTGATACGGAGGTGGTGCCGGGATCAGCCCTTGACGGCGCCGATCAGGATTCCCTTGGTGAAGTAGCGGGCGACGAACGGGTAGATGAGCAGCACCGGCACGCTGGCGACCACGATCAGCGAGTACTTGAGCAGATCGGCGAGTTCCTGGCGCTGGATCACGACGGAGGCGTCGACCGCCCCACCGCCGGTCGTGTTCAGGATCAGGATGTTGCGCAGCACGAGTTGCAGCGGGAACAGATCCGGGTTCTTCAGATAGATCAGGGCGTCGAAGTACGAGTTCCACTGCATGATCGCGTACATCAACGCGACCACCGCGATCATTGGCTTGGCCAACGGGATCACCACCGACCACAGGAACCGCAGGTCGCCGCAACCGTCGAGCTGCGCGGCCTCGACCAGCTCGTCCGGTATCGCCGTACGGAAATAGGTCCGGGCGATGATCACCTGCCAAACCCCGATCGCCTGCGGGAGGATCAGCGCCCACCGGGTGTCCAGCAGTCCGGCCGACTGCACCACCAGGTACGTCGGGATCAGCCCGCCGGTGAACAGCATCGTGAACAGAATCAGGGTCATCACGACGTTGCGCCCGACGAGGGAACGACGCGAGAGCGGGTACGCGATCGCGACCGTCATCGTGACGCTGACGATCGTGCCGACCACCGTGTAGAACAACGAGTTCAGGTACCCCTGGACGATCTGCGGATTGTCGAACACGGCGTTGTACCCGCGTAGTGAGAACTCCACCGGCCAGAACAGCACTCGGCCCGACGACACCGCCGCGGGGCTGCTGAACGAGCTGGCCACGATGTAGAGCAGAGGCAGCAGCACGACCAGGAAGAAAACGGACAGCAGCAGGTACACGCAGATCAGGAACATCCGGTCGCTGCGCGGCTCGCGGATCCTGCGGGCCCGCGCCGCGCGTCGCTCGGACCGCTTGCCCGGCAACGTTCTCACTTCAGTCTGCACGCTCATGACCACAATCCGTTCCCGGTGATCCGCTTGGCCACCGCGTTGACCCCCAGCAGCAACGCCAGGTTGATCACCGAGTTGAACAGGCCGACCGCGGTCGCCCCACTGAAGTCGGCGTTCAGCAAGCCGGTCTTGTAGACGTAGGTGGCGATGATCTCCGACTCGCTCAGGTTCAGCGGGTTCTGCAGCAGGAAGGCCTTCTCGAACCCGATCGCCATGATGTTGCCGACGGCAAGAACGAGGATGATCACCGCGGTCGGCATGATGCCGGGCAGGTCGACGTGCCGGATCCGTTGCAGCCGGGTGGCGCCGTCGATCCGCGCCGACTCGTGCAGCGCCGGGTCGATGCCGGACAGCGCGGCCAGGTAGATCACCGCGGAGTACCCGGTGGTCTGCCACACGTCGGACCAGACGTAGATGTGCCGGAAGTAGTCCGGGTTCCCGAGGAAGTCGATCCCCGGTACGCCGAAGAACCCCAGCCCTTCGTTGACGATGCCGAGCCGCGGTGACAGCACCAGGATCGTCATCGACACGACCACCACCGTCGAGATGAAGTACGGCGCGTACGTCACGAGCTGAACGGTCCGCTTGAACAGGCCGGTGCGGATCTCGTTCAGCGCCAGGGCGAGGATGATCGCGATCGGGAAGCTGGCCGCGACGGTGTAGACCGACAGTAGGAAGGTGTTCTTCACCAGGTTCCAGAACACCGGGTTGTGGAAGAACAGCTCGAAGTTCTGCCAACCCACCCACGGGCTGCCCCAGATGCCCTTGGTGACGTTGAAGCTCTTGAACGCCAGGACCGCGTTCGACATCGGGATGTACTTGAAGACGGCGAACCAGATCAGCGGCACGACCATCAGCAGGTAGAGCGTCCAGTGCCGGCGAAGGCTGCGACGGAACCCCACGATGCCGGGGCGCTCCCGGCGACGTTTCCGGCGCTGACGAGGTGCCTCACCGGCCGGTGGCCGGACACTTGTCAGAGTTGCCATCAGCTCTCCTCGTCCACGCTGCGTCGGCAAGATGATCGATAAACCCGAGTCAGAAGATCAGCTATTAATCCCACGAATTTCCGGGATCGTAGCGCTACTGGTCGCGGTGGTCCATACTGAACGCCATCTCGACTGAAGAAAGATCCCATCTATCTGTGACAGTGAGGGCCGCCATGCCGCGCATCACCTCGGTAGAGGTTGTCGACGTCCGCTTCCCGACGTCACTGACCCAGGACGGGTCGGACGCAATGAACAAGGACGGCGACTACTCGGCGGCGTACGTCGTCCTGCACACCGACGATCCGGCGCTGTCCGGGTACGGCTTCACCTTCACGATCGGGCGCGGCAACGACCTGTGCGTCGCCGCGGCGGCCCAACGCGCCGCGGCGCTGCCGGGGCGAAGCGTCGACGAGCTCTGCGAGGATCTCGGCGGGATCTATCGAGAACTGCAGTCGGACAGCCAGTTGCGGTGGCTGGGCCCGGACAAGGGCGTCGTCCACCTCGCGCTGGCCGCGGTGATGAACGCGGTGTGGGACCTCGCCGCCCGCCGGTCCGGCGTACCGCTGTGGCGGTTGCTCTCCGAGATGTCACCCGAGCAACTGGTGGCGGCCGCGGATCTGCGCTACCTGTCCGACGTCCTGACTCCGGACCAGGCCGTCGCTCTGCTGACCCGGCAAGAAGCAGGCCGGAAGGAACGCATCGAGGAACTCGAGACGACCGGCTACCCGTGCTACACGACCTCCGCCGGCTGGCTCGGGTACTCCGACGCCAAGCTGCGCAGGCTCTGCGAAGAGGCTGTTGCCTCCGGATACAAACACGTGAAACTCAAGGTGGGTGCGAATCTCGCCGACGACATCCGGCGCTGCGGCATCGCCCGTGAGGTCCTCGGGCCGGACGGCCACCTGATGATCGACGCCAACCAGGTGTGGGACGTCCCCGAGGCGATCGAATGGGTCAAGGCACTCGCCCAGTTCGATCCGCTGTGGATCGAGGAGCCGACCAGTCCCGACGACATCCTCGGTCACGCAGCGATCCGCAAGGCCGTGGCGCCCATCGGCGTCGCGACCGGCGAGCACGGCATGAACCGGGTGCTGTTCAAGCAGATGTTCCAGGCCGGCGCCATCGACTACTGCCAGCTCGACGCGGCCCGCCTCGGCAGCGTGAACGAAGTACTCGCGGTCTACCTGCTCGCCGCCTGCTTCGACGTACCGGTCTGCCCGCACGCGGGCGGTGTCGGTCTGTGCGAGCTCGTTCAGCACCTCGCGATCTTCGACTACGTCGCCGTCTCGGGCAGTCTTGACGGTCGCGTCACGGAGTACGTCGACCACCTGCACGAGCACTTCGTCGAGCCTTGCGTGGTCCGGAACGGTTCGTACGTGCTTCCGGTCGCGCCCGGTTACAGTGCCGAGATGTACACGGAGTCAGTTGAGACCTACCGGTTCCCGGACGGCGCCTACTGGACGTCACGCGCAGCCGAGGAACCGCAGCCATGACCTCGGGCAAGCTGGCTGAGCAGCCTCGTACTCCCGGCGTCTCACAGACCGACGTCGTGGTCCAGGGCATCCGGCAGATGATCATCGACGGCCTGCTCCGGCCGGGCGACCGGCTTCCCATCGAAAAGGACCTCGCAGCGGCCCTCGGCGTGTCGAGGAACCCTTTGCGCGAAGGGGTTCGCGCGCTGTCGATGATGGGAGTTCTCGAGACGCGCCAGGGCGACGGCACATACGTCACCAAGCTGGACCCTTCGATGCTGCTGGCGCCGATGGGCTTCGTGGTCGACCTGCACGACGGGACCGGAACAACCCACCTGCACTCGGTACGCCGGATCCTCGAGACGGAGGCCGCCGCGTGGGCGGCGCAGCGGGTAGGCGTCGAGGAACTTGAGGCCGCCGCCGAACTGCTCCGGCACAACGAGGCCGAACTGGCGCTCGACGAACCGAACCACGAGACGGTCATCGAGAACGACATCGCGTTCCATCGCATCATCGCGGAGGCAGCCGGCAACCCGGTGCTGACCGCGCTGATCGACGCCCTCGGCGGACGCACGATGCGGGACCGGCTACGCCGTTCCATCGCGCAGCCCGGCGCCGACGAGACCGCCCACCGGGAACACCTCTCGATCCTCGCCGCACTGACTGCCCACGATCCCGACCGGGCACGCACCCGGATGTCCGCCCATCTGTTCACGGTCGAGGACTACCTCCTCGAACGAAGCGTCGTGAACCCGAGCACTGAATGAGAGCGCGTGAGCCTGCTGCACTGGAGCACCCCTGACCTGACCCTCACCTTCACGCTCGCCGACGGGCCGGTGCGGTTGGTCGCCGTACGCGAAACCACTCAGCCCGACGGTCCCCTGCCGGATCCGAGCCAGCCGCTGGTCGAGGTCTCGGCCATCGGATACGGGCACAGCAGCAACCGGCACGCGAACACCGTGCTCGGTCAGCGACTGCGCTATGTCCGTCACGAGGACAGCGAGACCACGTTGCGGATCCTGCAGGAGGACCCCGAGTCCGGACTGCTGGTCACCAGCGTGTTCGAGGCGCGGGCCGGCGTCCGCGCCTGGTCGGAAGCATCGATGACCCAGCCCGGGACGCTCGAGCTGACCTTCCTTTCCTCCCTGGTCGTCGGTCTCGAGTCCGTCGACGCCGAGCTGTACTCCGCCGCCAACAGCTGGATGGCTGAGAGCAGGTGGTCAGCACAGGAACTGCGCGCGGGGGCGCTCGCAGACATCGTCAGCGAGGGGCATCATCACGTCGCCAACACGCGGCATGCGGTGACCAGCACCAACTCGTGGTCCTGCGGCGAACGGCTGCCGATCGGCGTCCTGGTCGATCGAAGTACGGCGTACGCGCACGGCTGGCAGATCGAGCACAACGGACCGTGGCACTACGAGCTCGGAGAGAGCCGGCGCGGAGGCTACCTGCTGCTGAGCGGCCCGACCGACCTGGAACACCAGTGGACCGTGGAACTCACCGAGGACAAGCCGTTCACGTCCGTGCCGGTGTCGCTCGTCGCCGGGACTGATCGCGACAGCGTGTTCGCCGCACTCACCCGTCAACGCCGAGCGATCCGTCAGCGGCGGCCGATCGACGACCGGATGCCAGTGATCTTCAACGACTACATGAACACCCTGCTGGGCGATCCGACCACGGAGAAGCTCCTGCCGCTGATCGACGCGGCCGCCGAAGCCGGCGCGGACTACTTCTGCATCGACGCCGGCTGGTACGCCGAAGGCGACTGGTGGAACACCGTCGGGGCCTGGCAACCCTCGACCACCCGTTTCCCGAACGGGCTCGCCGAGGCGATCAAACGTATCCACGATCGCGACATGGTGCCTGGGCTGTGGCTCGAACCGGAAGTCATCGGCGTGCGGTCGCCGATCGCCGGCGAACTGCCCGACGACGCGTTCCTCACCCGCCGAGGCATCCGGATCGCCGAAGGCGGTCGCTACCTGCTCGACCTCCGCAGCGCTGCCGCCCGCAAGCATCTCGACGACACCGTCGATCGGCTGATCGAGGAGTTCGGTGTCGGCTTCTTCAAGTTCGACAACAACACCGTCACCGGTCCTGGCACCGACAAGGGCGGTACGTCGCTGGGTCACGGACTGCTGGAACACAACCGGGCGATCCTCGACTGGCTCGACGGTATCCATACCCGCCACCCGGACCTGCTGATCGAGAACTGCGGTTCCGGCGCGATGCGGATGGACTACGCGATGCTGTCCCGCCTCCACCTGCAGTCGACCTCCGACCAGGAAGACCCGTTGCTCTACGCACCGATCACCGCGGCCGCGCCGGCCGCCGTACTCCCCGAACAGGCCGGCCACTGGGCCTACCCGATCACCGGGACCACCCGCGAACAGTTCACCTTCGCTCTCGTCAACGGCATCCCCGGTCGCCTGTACCTCTCCGGTCATCTCAACCGCATCACACCGGCCGAGCTAGAACTGGTCCGCTCGGCACTCGCCGCCCATCGGGAAATCCTCGAGGATCTCGATTCGCTCGTCCCCGCCTGGCCCCTGGGCCTGCCCGGATGGACAGACGACTGGATCGCCCTCAGCCTCAACGGCCCGGAAACCACCTACCTGACCCTGTGGCACCGCGCGGCCGGCCCCGCCACCATCAGTCTCCCCATCCCTCGAGCGACGATCACCCCACACTTCCCCGCCGACGACACCGACTGGACCTACACCTGGGCCGACGACGACGTCCTCACCGTCACCGCCCACACCCCCGAGCCCTCCGCCCGCGTCGTGCGCCTGACCCACACCAGGGAGCGAACCTGATCCGGCGCCCCGGCTCATGCCCGGGCTGTCGCTCGGATGGCTTGGAGACGGCCATCGGACAGGGCAGTGGTGAGGTTCTGCAGGCGCTCACGGAAGTCGGGGACAAACGCGTGGAGGCCGAGCGGGCTGGGCGGCAATGCTCGAACCGCTTGCATCAGCTTCGCGACCTCCTCGGTCGGATCCGCCCAGTGGTCGATGGTGAATCCGGCTGCCTCGATGCCGGCACGCAGGGCTGCCGGCGTGCTCAGATGACTGTGGGAGGGTATCTCTGCCCACGGTAGTGGGTAGTCGAGTTCGCGTCCGTTACCGGCCGTGATGTCCCACAGCGCGAGGCGACCGTCGGCCTTCAGGACACGCCTTGCCTCCTGGTAGAGCTCGTCCTTGGCTGCCACGTTCATCTGGACATGCTGGCTGAACACGACATCGAACGACGCGTCGTCGAAAGGCAGCGCAGTCACGTCCCCCTGCCGCACCATGATCCGATCGTCGAGGCCCACCAGGCGATTGAGCCACCGAGCGGTCTCGCAGTACTCGTCGGAGAGGTCAACAGCTGCCACGGCGCATCCGAACCGGGATGCGAGATAACGTGCCGTTCCTCCGACGCCCGTACCGGCATCCAGCACTGAGCTCACGGGCGTGATGTCGACCAGATCGGCGAGCTGTGCCGTCGCAATCCGCCCGCCGGTATGGTAATCCTCCAGCATCGCGAGGTCGGCGGCCTGCAGCGCGTGCACATCTTTGCCCGCGGCAATCAAGGCCTGCTCGATGTCGGCCCGGGACGTCCCGGTCACGTACTGGGTGGACAGCCTGCTGTCGCTCATACCTTCTCCTCCATCAGAGGTCCCTCACTTCACCCTTAGTGGACACTGTCCACATTAGCTCGACATAGTGGACAGCGTCCACATTGTTATCGTGGCCCGGTGGACAACGGCGAAGCGGCACCGGACCAGGCACCACGATCGCGACGGCGACCGCGCGGCGACGTGCGCGCCGGCCTGATCGCGGCCGGAGTCGAACTGGCCCGCAGCGGTGGGCCCGAAGCGGTGGTGCTTCGCGAAGCCACCCGGATCGTCGGCGTCGTACCCAACGCCGCCTACCGGCACTTCGCCGACCGCGACGAACTCCTCGCCGAGGTCTGCACCGCCGCGATGAACGAACTGGCCGACCGGATGACGGCCGACCTCACCCGGATCCGCGGCAAACGCGGCAATCCGGACGCGGCGCGACGCCGGCTGGGTGCGATCGGGTCGGCCTACCTGAGGTTCGCTCAGGAAGAACCCGGCCTGTTCGCCACCGCTTTCGCCGTGCCGCGGCGGCACTCGTACGCCGACCGCGACGGCGCGACAGACGGATCGATTCGCAGCACCCCGCTGGGACTCCTGCGCGCCGCCTTGGACGAACTCGTGGAAGCCGGCGTCCTCGATCCACAACGACGTGACGGCATCGAGTACCCCATCTGGTCCGCCGTCCACGGGACTGCCGAACTCACCGGCCAAGGACCGCTCCGTGACGCCCCGGACGCCGAGCTCCGCCGGATCGAGGCCCTGACCCTGACCTTCATCAGCAACAGCCTCACGTAGCCCGAACCAGGCGGCCGGCGGAAGAAAGCCGTGGGCTCTGAGGTTGGGCCTCGTATGACCACACTTGTCGACCGCATCCTCGCGGCGCTACGTGCCAACCACGACACCCTCGCCGCACTGGTGCCGACCTTGTCCGACGAACAGCTGAAGGGCCGCAGCGGAGCGGCGGAGTGGACCGTCGCGCAGGCGCTCTCGCACCTCGGAAGCGGTGCCGAGATCTCCCGCAAGCCGATCGCGGTCGCCGCAGGTGAGCACGTCGATGCCGAGGACAACCAGTCGATCTGGGCCCGCTGGAACGCCTCGTCGCCGGCCGACCAAGCGGCCGGGTTCGTCAAACACAACGCGGCGTACCTCGACACGGTCGCCGGGCTCAGCGCCGAGCAGCGTGATCGCCAGATCGACACGGGCATCCTGCCCCAGCCGGTGCCGCTGGCGGTCGCGCTCGGCCTGCGGCTCAACGAGGTCGCCAACCACGCCTGGGACGTCCGCGTCGGTGCCGACGCGTCGGCGACCGTGGAGCCGGACTCGGCGGAGCTGCTCATCGAGCTCTTCGGCGGGCCGCTGGCTTTCCTGCTGGGTTTCTCCGGCAAGCCCGACCAGCTCGAGCAAGAGGTCCGCCTGGCGATCCCGGGCGGCGGCATCGAGATCACCGACGCGGTCACCGTGGCCGACGCGGTCGACGACCCGACGGCCACTTTCGAGGGTCCGGCAGAGGCCGTAGTGCGGCTGCTGAACGGACGGCTCGGCGCCGGGCACGCCGCAGGTGTGAGCGTGACCGGCAACGTCACGCTGGACGAACTCCGGAAGGTCTTCCCCGGCTACTAGCCTTGGCCGAATACGTCCCGGATCGTCTCGAGGAAGCCATAGCCGTTGTGAATGTCGGGGAGTAGCGCCGAGCCCTCGGTCCACTCGTTCCATGCGTTGACGGTGATGATCGGATGCGGTTGACCGTGGCGTTCGAGGAACGACTTGGCCAGCAGCAACCCTTCCTTGAACTCCTCGGGCGATGGATCGAACGTCGTCGTCCACGGATAGCGGCCGCGCTCGAACGCGCGGCTCTGGTCGGTGCGCGGCGAAGCGTCCCACCCGACGGTCACATTCGGGTAGAACGGTACGTCGAGCTCCGCGGCGTACCGCTCGTACTCGGCGAACGCGGCATCGCGCAGCGGGCCGATCTCGGCGCGCGGAAACTCGAACCCGCCCAGGTCGGCGTGGTGCACCCAGACGTACGACGTCGCCGACCGGAAGCCGAGCTTCCGCACCAGGTCGGCCGGCTCGTCGACCGTGATCGCCGTGGGCAGTACGCCGACGCCCCAGATCACCGCATCGAGGTGGAGCCCCACGAAGCCCGCCTGCCGGGTCTGCTCGTCGAACCACTGCAACGCGTCCGCTGTCTCCTCGACGCCGCCGAGACCGATGATGAGGTTGCCGAGTTCGTAGATCGACAACCAGGGCCGACCGTCGACGGTGAGGTAGTTCGGGCGCGCGAAGTACGTGTCGATGACGTGCCTGGCCAGCTTCTCGAAGGCGGCACGATCGATCGCCCCGTTCTTGAGCCGCTGGGGTGAGTCGTTCGAGGGGTCGTCGTGCGGGAAGATGTCGACGAGTTCGTGGTTCGCCCACATCAACGCGAACTTGACGTCGTTGCTGTTCCGGGCGGCGAGCAGGCCATTGTCGAGGGCCGCCTGGAGATACGGGCCGTCGTCGTACCAGTAGTAGTCGACGAGAAACCCGTCGACGCCGTACTGCTTGGCAAGCCGGATCTGGTGTTCCGCAGCGGCCGGGGTGGACTCGTCGAAGCGGCCGTCGACAGGGATGCGCGGTTGCCGGTGCCCTTCGAACCGTGGCCGCGCCGCTTCGAGAAGCTTCCATTCGTCCCAGTCCTGGCCGAACCACTGGGCGTTCCGAGGATCGCGGTGCCAATCGGGGAAGTAGTACGCGAGTACCTGTGGTCGATCCATCAATCAATCATTTCATTGTTCGGCGGGGGTGGGTTGGCGGGTGTCCGGGCGCAACTTTCCGGTCCCGCGCGGTATCGAGTAAGCAGAAGCGTTACTACGTACGGTGAACCCGAGGGGCTGGCAATGTCCGGTCGACTGAGCAAGGCGGCGGTTGCCGCGTTCCTGGTAATAGGAGTCACCCCTGGGGCCGCGCAAGCGGTGGGTGCGGGAAGGTCTGCGACAGAGCAGGCGTCAGCTGGTTGTTATGTCCATGTCGGATCCGTGACCGCCGGGGGCGACCACGGCGGCAAGCTGGTCACCGTCGGCGCTGCGTCGACCGACGAGCCGGACACCGGCGTCTACCCGGCCGGGGCGGTCCGGGTCAGCGGGTCGATGGAAGCCGATCCGGACGTGACCGGGTACGGCGGGTGGATCGGCGGATACACCGTGCTGGGCTCGTCCATGTACGCCACCTCCTACTACCTCACCCTGGACGGGGACGTCGACCGGACCAGGCCGACCACCTATCTGGTCGGTGGTGGCTGGGGTGACACGACGTACTTCGAGACCACCCGCTTCTGGGACTACCCCAAACTGCCGAACCTGATCAGGCAGTACCAGCTGCGGGCCGACGGGACGCTGAGCCGTTGGGACATGCAGTACAACAACGCCAACGCCACGGTGAAGTGGGCGAACAAGCAGTCCGCGCCCGGGTTCTCCGCGGTGAAGACGATGGCCATGATCAGCCAGACGCTGACGTACGACACTTTCCTGGCGAACACCCGCGGCGGAGCGCTCTACACGATCAGGGTTCCCCGCACCTCACCGATGAAGCCGATCGTGAAGAAGGTCCGTACCTCGACCTGGCAGGCGTTCGACGCGCTGGTGGCCGAGAAGTGCGGGCAGTACGGAACGATGCTGGTCGGCATCGACAAGGACACCCAGTCCGCCTACGCGTACGCCGTCGGGCACGCGAACGGCACGGCCACCGTGATCCAGGGGCTCGGCAAGGTGCCGGCCACGTTCGCAGATCCGGTGTACTTCCGGCGCCAGATCCGTCAGGGCGACGCCCAGATGCTGTTCGGAGAATGAGGACCATCATGTCCGTTCGACTGACCACTGCCTTCACTGCAGCCGCCACCGCGATCCTCTTGACGGGGGCCGGTACTGGCGTCGCAACCGCAAGAACGACGGCCGGTACGGCCGCCTCCGCAGCCTGCCGCCTTGCCCCGGGATCCGTGACGGCCGGCGGCGACCACACGCGCACTATCGTGACGGCCACGTCGCCGCCGACGGTGCAGCAGACCCCTGTTTACACCGACATCTACCCTGACGGCCAGGTTCGGCTGAGCGGGTCCCTCGAGAATGATCCGGACGTCACCGGGACCGGCGGGCGGTTCTCCGGCTACGTGGTGATGGGCTCGACGATGTACGGCAGCGGCTATCTGCTCAAGGAGGACGGCTCGGTCGACCGGCCGACGGTCGGCCTCAGCCGGGTGGGCGGCGGCTGGGGTGACGCGACCTTCTTCGACTCGACCACGTACTGGAAGTATCCGGATCCCCCGATGTTCACCACGAAGTACTCGCTCCGCAGCAACGGCACCATCACCCGCTGGGACGACCGCTCCGGGTCGGTCTGGGGAAACAAGCAGACCGCGACCGGATTCGCCGCGGTCAAGACGATGGCGCTGATCAGCCAGACCACGACGTACGACACGTTCCTGGCGAACACCAGGGGCGGCGCGCTCTACACGATCCGGATCCCCCGGACCTCGCCGATGAAGCCGATCGTGAAGCTGGTTCGCGCCTCGACCTGGCAGGGCTTCGAGGCCCTGGTGATCGAGAAGTGCGGCATCTACGGAACGGTGCTGCTCGGCATCGACAAGGACACCGGTGCGGGCTACCTGTACGCCGTTGGCCACGCCAACGGCACCGCCACCGTCATCAAGGGACTCGGCAAGGTCCCGGCGAAGTTCGCCGACCCCGTCTACTTCCGCCACGTCCTCCGCCCGGGCGACAATCAGATGCTGTTCGGGGAGTGAGGTCATGATGTCGAAACGACGCAGTACTGCGGGGCGTGTGGCTGCTGCTGCCGCGCTGGTGACGGGGATGCTGGCAGTGGCTCCGGGCGAGGCCCTGGCCGCTGACACCACCGCCACCGCGGCGTGCAAGATCGAGGTCGGGTCGGTGACCGCCGCTCGCGGTCACACGGACAGAGTGATCACCGCCGGCTCGCCGGCAACGGTGCAGGAGAAGCCGAGCTATCCCGACATCTACCCCGAGGGCCTGCCTCGGATGAGCAGTGCGATCACCAACGGACTCGTCCTCCCCAGTCCCGGCCGCATGTACTCCGGCCACGTGGTGATCGGCTCGGGCCTCTACAGCGGCTACTACATCGTCAAGGAGAACGGCGAGATCGACCCGGAGCAGCACCACAACTTCCGGGTCGGCGGCGGCTGGGGGGACGCCACCTTCCTCGAGTCGAGCTACCCGAACGATACGGACCCCTGGGCCTTGGTCAACCACTACTCGCTGCGCAGCAACGGCACGCTCACCCGGTGGGACTCCAAAGGCGGGTTCGGTTGGACCAACCCACAGTCCGCGGGCGGGTTCGCGGCAGTGAAGACGATGGCGCTGCTCAGCCAGACGTCGACGTACGACACCTTCCTGGCGACCACGCGGGGCGGCGCTCTCTACACGATCCGGCTCCCGCTGACCTCGCCGATGAAGCCGATCGTCAAGCAGGTCCGCAGTTCGACCTGGCAAGGCTTCGAGGCGCTGGTGCTCACGAAGTGCGGCGTGTACGGATCGCTGCTGCTCGGCATCGACAAGGACACCCAGTCCGGCTATCTGTACGCCGTTGGCCACGCCAACGGCACCTCGACCGTCATCCAGGGCCTCGGCAAGGTCCCGGCAACCTTCACCGACCCCGTCTACTTCCGCCACATCCTCGAGCCCGGCATAGAACCGCTGCTGTTCGGGGAGTAGTTCTGGACTCAGGTGGTGGGGTGGACCACGCGGATGAACGTGGTTCTGTTGGTGGGGGCGGCATAGGAGTAGGTGCGATCGCTGGCCAGGCGGGCAGACATTCCGGGGGTGAGGGTGACTGCCTGCTGGTCAGCGGTCAGCACGAGGATGCCGGCGGTCACGAGGATGAGTTCCTCGGTGCCGGACGGGTCGGGTTCGGCGTTGTAGCGATCGCCTGGTTGCAGGGTCCATTCCCAGAGTTCCGGACCGCCTCGGCGGGAGCCGGCCGCATGCAGGACGGCCCGGCTCCCGGCGTCGTTGCGCCAGACCTCCGTCGGTTCGGACACCTGCAGCGGCTCGGTGGACGACGGTGCCGAGAGGGCGGCGAAGTCGACACCGAGCGCGTGGGCGATCTTGTCGACGGTGACCAGACTCGGATTCGCCGTCCCCTGCTCGATCTGGGTGAGCATCCGCCGGCTCAGGCCGGCCCGGTCCGCGAGGGTCTGCACGGTCATGCCGCCGGCCTGGCGGCGCCGTCGTACCTCACGGCCCAGCCGCTCGATGAACGCCGTACTCCGGTTCTCGTCCGTTGACATCCACCCTCCGAGATGCGCACTATATTTCCCACTATGAGCATCAGCATACCCATTGTGGAGCAGTTGCCTTCGTTGCCGCCCAAGGACGTCCTGTCCGCGGTGCGGGCGGCGTTCACCGAACTGGCGGCCGGGACCGCGGTCCAGCCGCCGCAGACCGTCACGTTACTGCCGGGCGGTGGCGACGTGATCGCGTACCAGGCCGCGACGAGTGACGCGTACGCCGCGAAGGTGTCGCCGTACCTCCCTCAGACTGACGGTTCCGCGATCGTCACCGCGTGGACCCTGGTCCTGAGCACTCACACTGGTCGCCCGGTCGTGCTGTGCGATTCCAAAGCGCTCACCGTCGAACGGACCGCGGCGACGACCGCACTTGCCATCGACCTGCTGGCGAGGCGCGACGCATCCACCTTGGCCATCATCGGCGCCGGCGCTCAGGCGCACGCCCACCTGCGCTATGCCCGCGCAGTCCGGTCGTTCGCCGACGTACGGATCTACAGCCGGTCGCTGCGCGCGGCTCAGGACGGGACGATCGCCGCCAGTGCGGACGAGGCCGCTGCCGGAGCAGACGTCGTACTGCTCTGCACCTCGGCGGGCGAGGCGGTCATCGACGTCGGCGCACTCCCGGCCGGCACCCTCGTGACCTCGATCAGCACCAACGTTCCGCGGGCCCACGAGATCGCGCCGGCCGCGTTGCCGGACCTCGAGGTGTACGGCGACTATCGGCCGACGGTCACGGCCTCCGCCGGGGAGATGGTGATCGCCGCCGAGCAAGGCGTCTGGGCGCCGAAGCAACTGCGTGGTGATCTGCCCGAGTTGCTGACCGGCGCGTGCGAGCGCCCGACTGGCGAGCGTCCGGTGTTCTTCCGTTCGATCGGCCTCGGGATCGAGGACCTCGCCATTGCCCGTCTGCTCGTTCCGTCCAGCTGAGAGGTCCTCGATGTCCTTCACTCCGTTCGCACTGGAAGAGTGGCAGTCGCGGTACGAGCACTCGGTCGCCTACAACCTCGCCGACAGCGGATGCCACCCGGTCGCGCTGGGCGAACTGCTCGGCGACGATCCCGAGGCGGTACGGCGGTTGCTCGCGATCGACCTGCACTACCCGCCGGTCGGCGGGACGGATCGACTGCGCGCGTTGATCGCCGAGTGGCACGGCGCCGACCCCGCGAACGTCCTGGTCACCGTCGGCGCAGCCGAGGCCAACGCGATCACCGTCTCCAGTTTGGTGTCCCCCGGCGATCACGTGGTGGTGATGGAGCCTGGGTACCGGCAGGTGCGGGGCCTCGCGCTGAACGCGGGCGCCGAGGTCGACGCGTTCCCACTGGATCCCGACAACGGGTGGCGCCCGGATCTCGCAGCGCTCGAAAGCGTCGTACGTCCGGACACGAAGCTGATCGCGATCACCAACCCGAACAACCCGGTCGGCACGATCCTGACGCCGTCCGAACTCGCGGCCGTCGTCGCGGTCGCCGAGCGAGTCGGCGCCTGGGTACTGGCCGACGAGGTCTACCGCGGCACCGAGCGGCTCACGGACGAAATCACGCCGAGCTTGTGGGGCGGTTACGACAAGCTCGTCTGCGTCGGAAGTCTGTCCAAGGCGTTCGGTCTGCCCGGGTTGCGGCTGGGGTGGCTGGTCGCACCGCCTGCGATGGTCGAGGCGACCTGGCGCCGCCACGAGTACGCCACGATCGCCACCAGCATGCTGTCCATGCACCTTGCAGAGGTCGCCCTGCGGTCCCGCGACCGGCTTCTCACGCGCAACCGCGCGCTGATCCGCGACGGCTACGACCGTCTGTCGAAGTGGGTTGCCGACAGCAACGGTCTGCTGTCCGTCGTCGCACCGCAGTCCACGGCGCTGGCCTTCGTCCGTTACGACCTTCCGATGACCAGCGCCGAGGTCGCCGACGCCCTTCGTACTGAAGGCAGTGTTCTGGTCGGAGCAGGCGAACACTTCGGCATCGAGTCGCACCTGCGCATCACCCACGGGCTGGAACCCGGCTACCTGGACGCAGCGCTCAGCAGCATCACGAAGGTCCTGCGGACCTACCAGGCGTAGGCCTCGGGTGCGGTGCCCGGTCCCGGGAAGATCTCGTCGAGGGCGGCGAGAACGTCCCGGGGCAGGGTCAGCTCGGCGGCGGCGATGCCGTCCTGGAGATGCTGCACGGTGCGAGCGCCAACGACCGGCGCGACAACGGCGGGCTGGTGGCAGAGCCACGCCTGGGCTACGACTGCGGGCGAGTGGCCGAAGTCGCGGCAGAGTTTCTCGTAGCGTTCGAGCTTCTCCCGGTGGGTGATCAAGTTGCTGGTCGCGCGGGAGCTTTCGCTGCGGGCAGCCTTGTCGGACTTCGACAGGATGCCGGCCAACAGTCCCGAGTTCAGAGGTGAGTACGGCATGACTCCGATGCCGTACGACGTACACGCGGGAAGCACCTCGAGTTCGACGGCGCGTTCCATCAAGTTGTAGATGCTCTCCTCGACGACGATGCCGAGCAGATCGCGGCGAGCGGCGGCCTCCTGGCCCTGGACCAACTGCCAGGCCGCGAAGTTACTCGTTCCCGCGTAGCGAATCTTCCCGGCCTGCCGGAGATCGCTCAGGGTCTCCCAGATCTCGTCCCAGCTGGTCGAGCGGTCGACGTGATGCAGCATGAAGACGTCGAGATGGTCGGTCCGGAGCCGGCGCAACGACGCGTCGCAGGCCCGCCGGAGGTGGACCGACGACAGGTGCAGGTCGTTCACACCGGGCCCCATGCGCCCATAAGCCTTGGAAACAAGGACGATCTGATCCCGTCGTCCCGGGTGTTTCGCCAGCCAGTTGCCGATGATCCGCTCGGTCAGCCCCTTCTCCGCGGAGTCGTCGGCGATGGTCCGGTTCGCGTCCGCGCCGTACACGTCGGCGGTGTCGATCAGGTTGACGCCGGCGTCGGTCGCGGCGTCGAGAATCGTGTGCGCCTCGTCCTCAGGTGTCACCGGGCCGAAGTTCATCGTCCCCAGTGCGATCGGGCTCACCCGTACGCCGGAGCGCCCCAGCGTCCTCATGCCGTCGCTCCGAACCGGTCCGGCGAGAAGCGACCCAGCGCGATGTCCGAGGCACCTTCTACGGCGAGGTCGACGGTGATGTCACCGACGGCGGCCGCGTGCTTGAACCCGTGCCCCGAGAACCCGCCCGCCAGCACCAGTGACGGTGCCGCAGCGGGTATCCCGATCACGAAGTCCCGGTCCGGTGACTTCGAGTTCATGCACGGCGTCGCCGCCGCCGCGACCGGGTCGAGCCCGGGAAAGGCACGCCGTACGAACGCCTCGACGGGGTCCGTGTCGACCGGGCCGATCGGATAGTCGTTGCCCGAGGCATGCTCCAGCAACGGCTTGAACGCCGACGCCGACCCCACACCCACCTTCACCCCGCGCCCGTCCACGTCCGGTATCCCCCACCCGTCGAGGTCTCCGCTCTCCCAGATGAACGTCGGGAACCGCTCCGGACCGTACGCCGCCCGATCCGCTCCGGTGAACCACACCAGCGGCGACCGCTGGATCTGCAACGGCAGCCCCAGCTCCGGCACCAGATCGGTGAACCAGGCGCCGGTAGCAACGATCGCCCGCCGCGCGGAGATCGTCTCCGCCCCGACAGCGATCCGTACGCCGGCATCGTCGTACTCCAGCCCGGTGACCAGAGTCTCGAACCGCAACTCGGCGCCGGCGGCCTTCGCCAGGCCCAACGCCGCGCGGATACACCCTTCCGGATCGAGTACGCCGGCGCCCGGCTCGAATACACCTACATCGCCCGGCGCGACCGCGAACTGCGGATGCCGGTCAGCCAGCGCATCGGCATCGAGCAACTCGATCTCGACGTCACCTTCCCCCGCGCACCGCACCGCGTCACGCACCAACTCACCCTCCGCGGCGCCGACGCACAGGCCACCCGAGCGGTAGAACACCGTGGCGCCGCTGTCACGCTCGAGCTGCGCCCAGAGCCGCTCCGCGCGGTTGACGACAGGCACGTAGTCGATGCCTTCGAACACCGTCTTGCGGAAGATCCGCGACCCACCGTGCGACGATCCGCGCGCGTGCGCCGGCGTGAACTGCTCGAGGCCGATCACCGAGGCCCCGCGCGCGGCGGCGCGCCACGCCGCGGCCGCCCCCATCGCTCCGAGTCCGAGAACGGCCACGTCGTACGAAGTCATGTCAGCACCTTCGAGAGAAAAGACTGTGTGCGTGGGTTGGAAGGATTGTTCAGTACGGCGGTCGGCGGCCCCTGCTCGAGGATCACGCCCTGATCCATGAACACGACGACATCCGCGACCTCGCGGGCGAACCCGACCTCGTGGGTGACCACGATCATCGTCTGCCCTTCGGCGGCAAGCGCCCGCATCACGTCGAGCACCTCGCCGACGAGCTCCGGATCGAGTGCCGACGTCGGTTCGTCGAACAACATCAGCTTCGGGCGCATCGCCAGCGCTCGCGCGATGGCCACTCGTTGCTGCTGGCCACCGGACAGTTGGCGGGGATAGGCGTCGACCTTGTCGGCAAGACCGACCCGGGTCAGTAGCTCGATGGCCCGGGCCCGCGCCGACGTACGGTCCTCGCCCCGGACCAGCACCGGACCGGCCATCACGTTCTCGGCCGCTGTGTAGTGCGCGAACAGGTTGAAGTCCTGGAACACCATCCCGACCTCGGCCCGCTGCCTGCTGATCGCCTTCTCGTCCAGCTCGTGCAGCTTGTCGCCGTCCTGCCGGTAGCCGATCAGGTCGCCGTCGATCGAGATCCGGCCGGACCGGATCCGCTCGAGATGGTTGATGCATCGCAGGAACGTGCTCTTCCCGGAACCGGACGGCCCGAGGATGCAGACCACCGTGCCCGGCATGACATCGAGGTCGACGCCTTTCAGTACTTCGTTCGCACCATAGTTCTTGTAGACCCGCTGGGCCTGCAGCAACGGCCTGGTCATGTGCTGGGTCATGTTTCTTCTCCTGCCGAGAACCGGCGTTCGATCTTGCCCTGGGCAACGGTCAGGACCGAGGTCAGCGCCAGGTACCAGATGCTGACCACGATCAGCAGCGGGATGGTCTGGAACGTCCGCGCGTAGACGATCTGCGCGCTGTAGAGCAACTCCGGGATCGCCAGCACGCTGACCAGCGAACTGGTCTTCAGCATCGAGATGGTCTGGTTCCCGGTCGGCGGGATGATCACCCGCATCGCCTGCGGCAGCACGATCCTGCGCATCGTCGTCATCCTGGTGAAGCCGAGCGCACTGGCCGCCTGGAGCTGACCGGCCGGCACCGAGACGATGCCGGCCCGGACGATCTCGGCCATGTACGCCGCCTCGTTCAGCGCGAGCCCGAGGAACGCGGCGGTCATCGGCGAGATCAGCGCGTTCGCGTTCAGAGCGGTCAGCTCCGGTCCGCCGAACGGGACGCCGACCACGATCCGCGGATACAGCGCGCTCAGGTTGAACCAGAACACCAGCTGGACGAGTAGCGGCGTACCGCGGAAGAACCAGATGTAGACGCCGGCGGCGCCGGACAGCAGCCGGTTCGGGGATCCGCGCATCACCGCGAAGACGACGCCGAGCAGGATGCCGGTCAGCATCGAGACAGCGGTCAGTGCCAGCGTCAGCAGCAGGCCGCGCAGGATCGTCCGTGCGAGCAACCACGAGAAGACGACGTCCCACTGGTAGCGCGGGTTGGTCAGCATCGAGTAGACCAGCATCGCGGCGAGCAGGACGACGACGGCCGCGGCGGCCCACCGCCACGGGTGCTTCGGCGGGATCGCGCGGATCTCGAGCTCGCCGGTCCGTGGGGTGTCCTGCACCTCGGTGGTCATGCGCAGCCTTCACGAATCGGCTGGTAGTAGTACGTGTGCCCCGGCGGGATCGCGGCCGGATCGGTGAAGACCAGCGACTTGTTCACGGTGCCGTCCGGCCCGACGCCCCACGGCGCGCTGACCTTCTGGTACTGGTCCGACAGGGTTGCGCCCTCGACCGCGACGCCGGTGTTCCAGAACCTCGAGATCTGCGCGTAGTCACCGTTCTCGATCAGATGGTTGATCGCCGCCTGCAGCGCCGTGGTCACGTCCTTCTTGCCCTTGGGTACGGCGATGCCCGCGATGCTGTGACCCGTCTGGTACGTGCTGACGACGCACAGTCCTTCGGCATGGCCGGCGGCGTACTCGACCTGAGGCTTGTCACCGACGACCACGTCGGCCCTGCCCGAGGCGAGGTTGAGGACGACGACGTTCTGGTCCGGGATCTGGTTGATCGTGATCGCCTTCTTGCCCTCGGCAACACAGTCCTTACTCGCGTCGGTGAGCGCGTCGACCTGACTGACGCCCTTCTGGACCGCGACCCGGTAACCGCACAGGTCGGCGAAGGAGCCGACCTTGGTCCCGCTGCCCTTCTTGATCAGGAACCCGCCGCCGGACAGGTAGTACGAGACGAAGTCGACGGTACCGAGCCGTTCGTGCTCGATGCTGAACCCGGCGATCCCGCCGTCGTACTTACCGGCCTGCAGACCCGGGATGATCGAGTCGAAGGAGATGTTCTTCCACTCCACCTTCAGCCCCATCGCGGCGCCGATCGCGTTGCCCAGATCGATGTCGTACCCGATCAGGGTCTTGTTGTCCTCCTTGCAGTACTCCAGCGGCGGGTACGGCGCGTTCGTCGCCAGGACCAGCGTGCCCTTCTGCTTCAGGGCCGCCGGCACCAGCGCCTCGACCGCGGGATCGGCCTTGGTCACGGGCACCGTCGCGGCGGTCGACGCAGGCGTCGAGCCGGGAGTGGAGGCCGCATCGGACACGGTAGTGGGATCCGCGCACGCGGCGGCGGTCGTCAACAGCAAGCCTGCGAGCAGGCACCCCCAGAAGCCCTGCGATCGATGCGTCATGACATCTCCTTATCGATGTACGCTCCGCGCCGCGGATTCGTAGCCGTCGGTCGTGGCAGTCAGTACGGCGGGCTCGAGGGAGCCTGCCAGATTGCGGGCGACCGTGTCCTCGCGCCAGCGCAGGCCGGTGATGCAGCGCTCGGCGAAGACCTCCGACACCCTGTGCAGGTTGGTGAGTCCGTCCAGCAGGCCGAGCGTGACGACCGGGGCCATCGCTGAGACCTCCAGTTCGCCGACCTCGGTCGCACTCCGCGCCGTCGCGGTCGCGCCGTTCAGCAGGAACGACACCTGCATCACCAGCTCCGGGATGACCGGGTTCACCTTGCCCGGCATGATCGAGCTCCCGGCCTGTACCGCGGGCAGCTCGATCTCCCCGATCCCGCCGACCGGCCCGGACGCCAGCAGCCGCAGGTCCCGCGCGATCCGCGCCAGCACCCGCCCGGCCCGGCTCGCGGCCTCGGTGACCGCGGTCAGTGGTTCGAGCGAGGCCAGCGAGTACGACGGACTCGGTGCGGCGGTGAGTGCGAGGCCGGTGATCTCCGTCAGCTCGTCCAGTGCGGCCTCGGCGAAACCGGGCGCGGCTCCGAGTCCGGTACCGACAGCGGTCCCACCGAGCGGTACGGCGTACAGCTCGGACGCAGCTGCGACGAGGGCATCCATCGCCGGGCCGATGCTGGCCGCCTGACCGCGGTGGAAGTCGGCGACCGGGATCGGTACGGCGTCCTGCAGGCAGGTACGCCCGAGATGGACCAGGTCGTCGTACTCGACGGCCTTGTTCTCCAGGGACTCCGCGACCCGGCGCAGGCTCACCAGGGCCTGGTCGATCAACGGGATGACGGCGATCGCGATCGCAGTCGGCATCACGTCGTTGGTGGACTGGCCGCGGTTCACGTGGTCATTGGGGTGTACGACGAGGTCCGACAACTGGGATGCGCGGGCGGCGAGGACCTCGTTCATGTTCATGTTGGTCGACGTACCGCCGCCGCCCTGGACCACCGGCAGCACGAACTGGCCGAGATGCCGACCGGCCCGGACCTCCGCACCGGCCGCGACGATCGCCCGGCCACGGGTCTCGTCGAGCTCGCCGAGCGCGACGTTGGCCCGGGCGGCGGCGATCTTCACCGCCGCGACTGCCTTGACCAGCTCGGGCCGCTCGGACAGCCGCGGCCCGGCCAGCGGGAAGTTGGTGAGAGCCTGTGCGGTCTGAGCGCCGTACAAGATCTCACCGCCGTTCAGATTCGCCAGGTGGTCAGACCAATTCATGGACAGGACTATGGCGATTGGCCTGACCACCTGTCAACCTGTTCTAGACTTTTGAGGTGAACACGTCCGACGAGAGCCCCTTCGCCCCGGTGGCCACACCCCGGAGCGCACCCGCCCAGGTCGCGGACCAAGTTGTGGCAGCGATCCGCGACGGCCAGATCCAGCGCTACGACCGCCTCCCCGCCGAGCGCGAACTGGCCAGGCTCCTCGGCGTCAGCAGGCCGACACTGCGTGAAGCACTCGCCGGCCTGGAACTGGCCGGCCTCGTGCGGTCCAGACAAGGCCACGGCACGGTGGTGATCGCGTCTCCGGCGCATGTGGCGAACTGGGGTGCCGAGGTCACGCCGATCCAGGTGTTCGAGGCTCGACTGGTGATCGAGCCCGAACTCGCCCGGCTCGCGGCGGAGAAGCGGTACCCCGACGACATGGCGGCGCTGCAGGAAGCCGGCGCCGAACTGGAGCAGGAGTTCGCCGAGACGGGTCACTACCGCAGCGACCTACCGGTCCACCGCGCCGTCGCCCGCGCCGCCCGCAACCCCGTCCTGGAAACCGCGCTCGAGGAAGCCCTGCGGCACACTGAATCGACCCGCTGGATCGAGCTCCGGTCCTCCGCCCTCCGCCCCGAGGTTATCCGCGAGGGCCACGTCGACGAGGTCCGCCAAGTCATCCAGGCCATCACCCAGGGAAGCCAAGGCGAGGCCGCCGACATCTGGCGCCGCCACCTGATCCACTTCCGCGACGAGATGCTCACCGGCCTCCACGACGAGGACGGTCTCAACCAGCCTGCTCCTCGTTGATGACGCGGGCAACAACGGCGCGGCCTACCCTTGACGTCGAGCTTGCTCACGTCATGATCTGCGACCTCGAGGAGTTGTCTGAATGACTGGCTTGCGTGTGCTCTTTCTCGGCGGGACGGGGATCATCAGTTCGGCCTGCTCGTGGCGAGCAGTTGAGGCAGGGCTCGACCTCACGGTCGTCAACCGAGGCAAGACCTCGACTCGCCCGCTTCCTCCGGAGGCGCGAGTACTCACCGCTGACGTCGACGACGCATCGGCGTTCGCCGCAGTTGCCGGCCAGGACTTCGATGTCGTGGTCGACTGGTTGGCGTTCACACCGGAGCAGGTGCGCGCTCGCACCGAAGCGCTGCGAGGACGAGTCGGCCAGTACGTCTTCATCAGCTCGGCATCGGCGTACCAGACACCACCGGCCCGGCTGCCGATCACCGAGTCGACACCTTTGCGCAACCCGTTCTGGCAGTACTCACGCAACAAGATCGCCTGCGAAGACCTCCTCACGGCGCTGTATCGCGACGAGGGTTATCCGGTCACGATCGTGCGGCCCTCGCACACCTACGACCGCACCCTCGTCCCGTTCGACGGCGGCTGGACGATCGTCGAACGTATGCGCCGCGGTCAGCCCGTCGTGGTCCACGGCGACGGCACCTCTCTGTGGACCCTGACCCACCACCGCGACTTCGCCCGCGGGCTGGTTCCGTTGCTCGGCCACCCCCGCACCCTCGGCGAGGCCTTCCAGATCACCTCCGACGACGTCCTCACCTGGGACCAGATCGCGAACGCACTAGCCGCCGCGGCCGGCACCTCCGCCCAGATCGTGCACGTCCCGTCGGACGCCATCGCCGCCGTGCATCCGGCGTGGGGTGCCGGTCTGCTCGGCGACAAGACCCACTCAGCCGTCTTCGACAACACCAAACTCCGCCGAGTCGTCCCGGACTTCGTCGCCACCATCCCGTTCGAGTCCGGCGCCCGCGAAATCGTCAGCTGGTACGACGAAGACGCGGCCCGCCGCCGCGTCGACCCCAGCATCGACGAAGCCATGAACACCCTGATCGCCCGCTACACAAGCTGACCAAGGGAGGAACCGTCATGGCACGGCAGATCATCACGACCGCGAACGCGCCGACTTCGCCGCTCTACAGCCAGGCAGTCAAGGCCGGACCCCATGTGCACGTCTCAGGCACCGCCGGTATCGACCCGAGCACCGGCAGCCTCGTCGAAAGCACCATCCAGGCTCAGACAAGGCAGGCACTGACGAACTGCGAGGCGATCCTGCACGCCGCCGGCGCCACACTGGACGACGTCATCGAGGTAGGCGTGCTACTCGCCAACCCCACCGATTTCACCGGCCTGAACGAGGAATACGCGCGCTGGTTCCCGTCCGAGCCGCCGACACGGTACGTCGCCAAACTCGGCCCCGACCTCCCCGGGCTACTCGTCTCGATCCGGATGACGGCCTTCATCGGATAACGCCGTCCTACCGTGGGTCAGTTGTTCTGCGAAGGTTTGGGTGATGCGGGTGGGATGGGTGATCGCGGACCCGACGACAACGGCGTACGAGCCGGCTTCGAGGCAGGCCAGGGCGTCGTCGGGGTTGCGGATGCGTCCTTCGGCGATGACCGGGACGGTCAGCTGCGCGACGAGTTCGGTGAGCAGGTCGAGGTCAGGCCCCCGGGTGACCGGACGCTCGCCGGTGTATCCGGCCAGCGTGCTTCCGACGCAGTCGGCGCCCGCTGCGACGCTGTAGAGGGCATCGTCGAGACTGCCGCAGTCGGCCATGACCAGGGCACCTGCTGCGTGGACGGCGGCTACGGTCGCGGCCAGGGGCTGTCCGTCGGGGCGGTCGCGGCGCGTTCCGTCCACGGCGACGATGTCCGCTCCGGCCGTGACACAGTCCAGTGCGTCCGCGACGGTCGGCGTGATGAAGACGCCGTCGGCTCCGCGTTTGACCAATCCGATCAGGCAGACGTCGACGAGTGGGCGAATGGCCTGTAGGTCCTCGATGCCCTGGGCTCGGACGCCTTTCGCACCACCTGCGACGACGGATTGCGCGACGGCAGCCATGATGGCCGGGGACCGCATCGGCTCTCCCGGGTACGCCTGGCAGGACACAACGAGCCCGCCCTTCAGCGAGGCGAGCCGCGAGTCGCCGGTATGCGCGATCATCCGCTCATCCTCCTCGTCTCTGTCTTCCGCGGCGAGCTGTACGAGATCTCACTCTGACGTACGTGCGATCCTCAAGCCACGGCACACCGGCTGACGCACCACCCCATCGAAAGGACGCCATGAACGCCATGCAGAAGTTCTCCCTCGAGGGCAAGGTCGCTCTGGTCACCGGCGGCAGCCGGGGCCTTGGACGCGCGATGGCCGAGGCGCTCGGCGACGCGGGTGCGGCGGTGGCGGTGACGGCGCGCACGCTCGCACCGGCCGAAGCTGCCGCGAACGAACTGCGCGGGCTCGGCATTCGCGCGTACGGCGTCCAGCTCGAGGTGTCCGATGTCGAGGACGTCGAACGTGCTGTCGAGCAGGTGAGTACCGAGTTCGGCGAGATCGACGTGTTGCTCAACAACGCCGGTATCGGCGTCGCCGGCCGGGCCTTCGAGACGCCCGACGAGGCGTGGCATGAAGTGTTCTCCGTCAACGTCGACGGCGTCTGGTACTGCAGTCGCGCGGTCGGCCGCCGGATGGCGCAGCGAGGAGGCGGCACCATCGTCAACGTCGGTTCCATGTCGGCCGAGATCGTCAACCAGCCTCGCTGGCAGGCGTCGTACCTGTCGTCCAAGGCCGCGGTCCATCAACTGACGAAGGCACTGGCGGCCGAGTGGGCGCCGCACGGGATCCGCGTGAACGCCATGGCGCCGGGGTACTTCCTCACGGAGATGTCGCCTGTCGACCAGCCGGAGTTCAAGCAGTGGTGTGTCGATCCCGCCGCGATGAAGCGCTACGGTTTGCCGCCGGAGTTGGGTCCGGTGGCGATCTTCCTGGCGAGCGAGGCGTCCAGTTTCATGACCGGCTCTGTCGTCAAGGTCGACGGCGGCTTCACACTGTTCTGATGGTCACCATAGGAATTGTCGGCGCCGGGTTGCGCGGGAGGCTGTTCGCCGAGGCCCTCCGAGGGCAGCCGGAGGTCACCGTCGTCGGGCTCGCCGAGCCCTCGGCCAAGGTGGCCGAGGAGGCCAGGGCCGCCACGGGTCTACCCGTCACCGCGTCGCATCCCGAGTTGCTCGAGGCCTTCGATCCGGACGCCGTGATCGTGGCGACCCCCGACTTCGCCCACCGTCGGATCGCCGTCGACGTAGCCGAGGCCGGTAAGCACCTGCTGATCGAGAAGCCGGTCGCCACCACCCTGGACGACGCCCTCGCCATTGCCGCTGCGGTCCACCGCTCGGGCGTTCGCTGCCTTGTCGGCTTCGAGAACCGCTGGAACCCTCACGTGGTACAAGCCAAAGCAGCGATGGCGAGCGTTGGTGAACCGATCACGGCATCAGCCACCCTGAGCAACTCCTTCTTCGTGCCGACCACGATGCTGTCGTGGGCTGCACAGTCATCACCGGCGTGGTTCCTGATGCCCCACACCGTCGACCTTGTTCTGTGGCTGACGGGCCGGAGGCCCGTATCGGTCAGCGCGGTCGGATCTCGTGGTGTCCTGGCGAAGCGCGGCGTCGACACGTGGGACGTCGTACATGCCTTGGTTGCCTTCGACGACGGATCGACGGCGACGCTCTCGTCGGCGTGGACCCTCCCGGATGCCGGTGACGGCATCGTCGACTTCCGGTTCCAGGTGATCGGCACCGAGGGGTCGGTGACCGCGGATCTGTCGCATCAGGGCCTCACCGTGGTCAGCGACAAGTACCGGTCGGCGTGGCCGGTCTCCGGCCGGATCGGGCGATCACAGGTCGGCCCTGCCGTCTGGATGGTGCAGGACTTCGCGGCCGGACTCGTCGACGGCGGAGACCTCGGACCGGACATCGACCACGGCGTACTCGTCACCCAGATCATCTGCGCGATCGAAGACTCCATCACCACCGGCCAGACCGTGCAGCTGACCGCCCCGACCATCTAGTACTACAGCCGGACTTCGTGATGTCGGCGCATGCCCGGACGTGTATCACTCACCAACCGATCGCAACCGATCGCCGCCGTCGCGCACGGCGGGTTGGGGAGGATTTTGTGCCCGATTCGGCACATTATCCTCCCCGGGCCAGGTTGTGCACCCGGGCTGGAGCTCCTGTCACGGAGTCCGGCCGTAGTACTAGGACGCCCTGGATAGACTTGATTTATATGATCTTTTGGGTGGGTGGCCCGGCGGGTGCGGGTAAGACGACGGTTAGTCAGTTGCTGGCGCGGAAGTACGGGTTTCATTGGTACAGCGTGGATGCGCATGCTTTCGATCATGAGGAGCGGGCGGCTGCGGCGGGGCTTCATGTGTTGGGGACCGGGCCGGGGGATTTTGATCGTCGGCCGATGATCATCGAGGACATTCAGGCCCTGCCTGTGTCGGTTGTTGTCGAGGGCGCCTTTGTCACTCCCGCGATGGCTGGGGTTGCCGAGAACGCCGTGTGGCTGATGCCTTCCAAAGACGAGCAGCTCGCACGACTGGAAGGCAGGAATCCGGGCGGCGATCACAACGGTCTGGTCTGGGGTTGGGAGCTGGTCCGCAGTCAGCTCGAGGGGACCGGCGCACACGTCATCGTGGTCGATGGTCAGACAGTCGAGCAGACACTCAAGGCAGTCGAGCAGAGCTTCGGTGCTCTGCTGGGAAGCGAAGGATGATGTCCAAGCCGCCGGCCGTCCTCGGCGGCGCCCCTGACACGCTGTACCGCTGCGGCTAGCGGTGAGACGACTGATGATGGTCTCTGCGTGTCAACTCGACGGGAGGACTGTGCCGGCATGGAGTCCAGTGGTTGGTCGTTCGACGATGATCGGCAGCAGCACCTAGCGCTGGCCGGTCGCCCGGCGCGGGTGCTTGC
Source organism: Kribbella soli (assembly GCF_004331345.1). Classification (GTDB taxonomy): domain Bacteria; phylum Actinomycetota; class Actinomycetes; order Propionibacteriales; family Kribbellaceae; genus Kribbella; species Kribbella soli. The sequence continues at coordinate 63,852 of NZ_SJJZ01000006.1, forward strand.
GTACGCTCAGGCTGCACAGACGTTGGAGCAGCTCGGCGTACCGGTTGTGGGCTATTTCGGCTCTCAGCACCACGCCGAGAGTGGTGCGGTTCCCGCGGCGGCAGGGCTGGACGGGCCCTGCGTCGGCTCCGGTGACGGCATCGACATCGACCTGGTCAAGTCCCTGCGTCCCGACCTCGTGGTGGGTGTCACCTACGCGGGTGAGGTGTACGGCGTCGCGCCGCCTGTGGCCGACGAACTCGAAGGCCTCGCGCCGAGTCTGCTGATCGGCATCGCCGGCGACCGGACTCTCCAATCCGTCATCGGTCGCTTCCACGAACTGGCACAAGCACTGACCTCGGACAGCATCCCGGATTCCGAAGCTGACCTCACGTCGGCGGTCGCTGCACTCAGGACCAAGCTCACTCAGGATCCGCCGGTGCAGGTGGTGGCCCTGTCCGGCGGCACCGAAACCGACGCCTACGTGGCGAACCCGGCCTACTGGCCGAGCCTGCACTTGCTCGCCGACGCAGGCGTCCACTTCACACCGACCACCACAGCCGGCGGGTGGGAGGTGGTGAAGTGGACCGAGCTCGCCACCAAGCACCCCGCGGGCATCGTCCTGTACGACCAGGGCCCGAACTCACTGGGCGCCGATCGCCTGGCCGACATCCCCGGGTGGTCCGAGGTCCCAGGGGTACGCACCGGCAAGGTGCTGCCCTGGAATCCCGAACCACCGCTGACCTTCACCGCCGCCGCAGCGTTCGTCACGACCCTCGCCGAACACCACTAGCCGCGTTCGGCTACTTGGTCGGTGTGAGGTTCTGGATGGTGAGGATGGTCTCGGGCCCGAGCAGCGAGTGCGGGACGTACTCGGCGCTCGCCGGGTCCGGCCAGCCGGTCCATCGGCTGGAGTTGACCTCGATGAACCACGCTGCGGTGAACAGCGGCGCGAACGGCACGTTGTCCACGACGATCTTCTGCAGCGCGGCGGCGTACTCCTTCTGCTTCGCCTCGTCGTTGGTGACGCGCCACTTCGCCAGCAGGTCGTCGGTGGTCTTGTCCTGCCAGCGCGTGTAGTTCGTCGACGCCTCCTGGCCGAGCGGAGCGCCGTTCGCGCTGTTCAGCACGCCGTCGTACCCGGCCCACGGAGTGTTGCCGCCAGCCTGCCAGTCGAGCGCGATGTGGTAGTCGCCCTTCGCCATCTGGCCCCACAACTGGTCCTCCGGTGTCGGCACCACCTTGACGTTGAGGCCGAGCCCGGTTCGCCACTGCTCGGCCAGCCCGAGGCCCCAGGCGCTCCAGTTGGAGTACTCGACCACGGGCTTCATCGTCAGCGGGTACGACTTCCCGCCCTTCGACAGGTTGCCACTGGCATCGAGCTTGTACGACGCCTGCGCGAGCTCGGCCTTCGCTGTGGCCAGGTCCTGCGTGTGCGGCTTGTCCTTGTACTCCGGCGCGAGCAGATCGCCGTACACCTTCGCGTCGTACCCGGTCGCGTTCGTCGGGCTCTGACCGGTCACGTTGAGCTTGAGCAGCTTCTCCGGGTCGATCGCACCGTACAGGGCCCGCCGGACATGGACGTCGTCGAGCGGCGGCTTCGCGACGTTGAAGTTCAGGCCTTCGTCACCACCGGTCGGGTAGGTCCAGTAGTGATTGGTCGTCGGGTTCTTCGCGACGAACTGCTTGTCGGCGTCCTGCCAGGACATCGTGCTCCAGTCGAGCTGCCCGTTCAGCATCATCGCCTTGCCCACCTGCGGGTCGGCGAACGGCTTGATGTTGATGTGCTTGACGCCCTTGGACTTCCCGCCCCAGTAGTCGTCGCGCCAGTCGAAGGTGATCTGCTGCGGCGAGAACTTCGTCAGCTTGGCGGGCCCGGTGCCGATCGGCTCGGGGTTGGTCCAGGTCTCCAGGTTCTGCTGGGACCAGATGTGCTGCGGCACGATCCGCTCGTCGCCGTACGACGCCAGCTTCTGGTACGCGACGTCGTCGTAGCTGATCACGACGGTGTGGTCGTCAGGGGTGGTGATGGTCTTGAACCCGAGCGAGTTCTGGGTCAGTTTCGGGTTCGACTTCGGCGCCTCGAAGGTGAACTTCACGTCCTTCGCGGTGAACGGCGTACCGTCGGACCACTTCACGTCCGTGCGCAGCTTGAAGGTCAGCGTCTGGCCGTCCGGGCTCCACTCGAACGACTCCGCGAGCCACGGTTCGGGCTTCTTGCCGGCCAGGTGGTCGATCCGGATCAACGGCTCGTACAGCAGGTTGGTGGCCGGGCTCTTCTTGTCCGCGGGCGAGAACCGGTTCCAGTTCTTCACGAACGTCGGCGCCGCGGCGGACGCGGTCATGTTCAGGGTGTCCACCGCCGCCTTGCCGCCGGCGGTTCCCCCGCTGCTGCCGGTCCCCTTGTCGGTGCTGCACCCGACGGCTGCCGCCGCGAGGGTGACGACCGCCGCGACCGCGACGAGTTTGCGATGCATCATGGCTTTCCTTCCAGGACGTGGCCCCTGTCCTTCTGATGCAGCCAGCAGTGCGCCCACTGGCCGTCAGGGAACTCGGTGCGTTCGGGGAATGTCTGCCGGCACTCGTCCATCGCGAACGGGCACCGGGGGTGGAACTGACAGCCGCTCGGCGGGTCGACCAGGTTGGGTGGCTCGCCGAGATCGTCCGCCACGTCGAACAGACCGGTGTCACCGGACCGCAGGGATCGGCCCGGGTCGGGCGAGGAGTCCAGCAGCAGCTTCGTGTACGGGTGTTTCGGCGACTGGATCACCGAGTCCCGCGGGCCGCCTTCGACCATCTGGCCGGCGTACATCACCTGGATCGTGTCGCAGAGGTACCGTGCGCTCGCGATGTCGTGCGTGATGTAGAGCAGGGCCAGGCCCTCCTCGTCACGCAGCTTCGCGAGCAGATTCAGGATGTCGAGCCGGATCGAGACGTCCAGCATCGAGATCGGCTCGTCTCCGAGCAGCACACTCGGCCGTACGGCGAGCGCCCGGGCGATGACGATCCGCTGGCGCTGGCCTCCCGACAGTTCGTGCGGGAACTTGTCGATGAACTGCTCGACAGGGGTCAGATTCACCTTGCGCAGCAGCTCGAGCGTCTGTTCCTCCAGCTCCTTGCCGCGGAGGGTGCGCTGATGGATCCGCAGGGCCCGGCCGAGGGTGTACCGCACCTTGTGGAGCGGGTTCAGCGAGGCGAACGGGTCCTGGAAGATCAGCTGGACCTGGCGGAAGTAGGAGCGTTCGGCGTTCCGGGCGTGCGACACCTCGGCACCGTTCAGGCGGATCGTGCCTGCGGTCTGCGGGTACGCCAGCGCCAGCATCCGAGCGACGGTGGTCTTGCCTGATCCGCTCTCGCCGACGAGCGCCACGATGCTGCCCTTGTGCAGCGTGACGTTGGCGTTCTGCACAGCCTTGACCGTCGTACCACGGGAGCCGCGGCCGTGCACCGGGAACTCCTTGCTCAGATTGGTTGCCTCCAGCACCGGAGCTGTCATGGGGTCTCCTCGTACAGCAAGCAGGCAACGTCGTTGCGGCCGACCGGGCGGAGCAACGGGATCTGCTGGTCGCAGGCGTCCAGCCGGTCCGCGCAGCGGGGATGGAACGCGCACCCGGACGGCGGTGTCCGCAGGTCCGGTGGAGAACCGGGGATGCCACGCATCGTGGTGAGCTCGCCGTGCAACGGCGGGAACGAGTCGCGCAGGCCGCGGGTGTACGGGTGTTTCGGGGCGGTGTAGATCTCCCTGGCGGAGCCGAGCTCGACGATCCGGCCGCCGTACATGATCGCGATCTGGTCCGCCAGCTCGAGCAGCAACGACAGGTCGTGGGTGACGAAGACGACCGCGAACCCCAGCCGGTCCTGGAGTTGCAGCAGCTGGGCGAGGATCTGGCGCTGCATGACCACGTCGACGGCCGTGGTCGGTTCGTCCATCACGATGAGATCCGGATCGCAGGCCAGCGCGAGAGCGATCAACGACCGTTGCCGCATGCCACCGGACAGCTCGTGCGGGTACGAGCGCAGCCGATCCGAGCCGATCCCCACCATCGCGACCAGCTCCTCGGCCCGTTCCCACGCCTGCCGCTGCGTCAGCTGCGGATCGTGGTACCGCAGCACATCCTCGAACTGGTCACCCAGCCGCATCACCGGGTTCAGGCAGTCCATCGCGCTCTGCAGGACGATCGCAAGCTCCGACCAGCGGTACGCGCGCAACTGACGTTCCGAGAGCGTCAGCAGATCGACCTTGTCACCGTCGGACGAGTGGTACACGAGCCGCCCGGCGGACGTCACCGCCGGCGGTCGCTGCAGCCTCGTCAACGCGGTGATCAGGGTCGACTTGCCCGAGCCGGACTCGCCCGCGACACCGAGGATCTGGCCCCGGTGCAACGTGAACGACACGTCGGCACAGGCCTTCACCGACCCCGTCTGGGACAGGTACTCGACGGTGAGGCCGTCGACCTCCAGCAAGACCTCGTTCATCGGGCCACCTCCGGTTCCGCGGTCCGGGCGGCGCGACGGAAGCGCTTCATCAGCTTGCGGTTCGCGGCGGACAGCCGTGGGTTGCTGATCTCGTCGATGCCGAAGTTGACCAGCGCGGTCGCGGTGCCGAGCAACGCGATGCACAGGCCCGGTGGTACGAACCACCACCACAAACCGTTGAGGATGGCGCTCTGTCCCTGCGCCTCGGAGATGATCGTGCCCCAGCTCACGCTGCCGGTGGTGCCGATCCCGAGAAAGCTCAGCGCCGCCTCGGCGAACACCCCGGCGACGCAGGCGCGCAGGAACATCGCGGACACGATGCCGGTCATATGCGGCATCACCTCGGCGAAGACCAACCTGGTCTTGGACTCGCCGAGCATCCGCATCGCGACGGTGAAGTCCCGGCCGCGCAGCGACATCGTCTGCGACCGCAACGTCCGCGCACCACCGGGCCATTCGAAGGCCGCGATAATCAACGCGATCACCCACCACGCCGCACCTTGCACGTAGCCCGCGATGATCAGCGTCAGCGCGAAGCTCGGCAGTGTGAGGAACAGGTTGGTGAACGCCGTGAGTCCGTGATCGAGCCGGCCCCCGAGGAACCCACTGGGTACGCCGACCAGCGCGGCGATCACGGTGGCGAGGACGGCGCTCGTGATCCCGACGAAGACCGAGCCGCGGGCGCCGACGATCACCTGTGCGAGGACGTCGGAACCGGGCAACGTCGTACCCAGGAGATGTTTCGCGCTCGGGGGCTGCCCGAGCGCGTCGTAGTCGATCGTGCGCGGCGTCGTGTGCATCACCGCCGACACGAACCACGGGCCGAGCAGCGCCAGCAGCAGGAAGGCGGCGAAGACGCCGAGTCCGATCCGGACCTTGGAGTTACGCAGGAATCCGTTCAGCATGGGTCAGGCCTCGTCCCTCGTTCGCGGGTCGAGCAGGACATAGATCGAGTCGGCGATCAGGTTCGCGATCAGCACCGTGAGCGTGATCAGCAGGAAGATCGTCTGCATTACCGGGAAGTCGTGGTCGACCGTCGCGCGGTACAGCCGGTGCCCGAGGCCCGGATAGGTGAACACCACCTCGGTCAGCAGGACGCCACCGAGGATGCCCCCGATCGCGAGCGCGAGTCCGGTGACGTTGGGCAGCAGCGCGTTGCGTGCGGCGTACTTGAACAACACCCGCCAGGTGGGCAGGCCCTTCGCCTTCGCCAGCAGCACGTAGTCCTCGCTGACGGTCGTCACCATCACGTTCCGCATGGTGAAGAGCCAGCCGTTGAACCCGATGAAGATCAGGGTCAGCGCCGGCAGCGCGCCGTACTTGAGGATGCTGAGCAGGAACCAGAGGTTGTTGATCTGGTACGGGACGTCGGGGTCGTAGGCACCCGAGACCGGGAACCACCCGAGCTGGAAGGCGAACGCCCAGAGCGCGACCAGGGACAGCCAGAACGTCGGAATCGCATGCAGGAACGTCGTGGTCGGCGCGAAGATCGCATCGAACCGGCTGCCCGGCTTCCAGCCCATGTACGCACCCAGCGCGGTGCCGACGATCCAGGCGATGATCGTGGTCGTCCCCACCAGCAGCAGGGTCCACGGCAGCGCTTGCGCGATGAGATCGCTGACCGGCGTCGGGTACTCGCTCAACGAGAGTCCGAAGCGGAAGTGCACGAGATCGTTCAGGTAGTGCAGGTACTGCGCCGGCAGGTTCTCCCGCGCGCCGCCGAAGAACAGGCGCACCGAGCGGATCTGGTCCGGTGTCGGCGCCTGCCCCGTCAACTGCTGGATCCGCCGCAGCATGGTTGCCGCCGGATCACCCGGCATGAACCGCGGGATCAGGAAGTTGAAGGTCAACGCCGCCCAGAACGTCACCAGGTAGAACCCGAGGCGCCGCCCGAGGTACCGCAGGCTGGCTGACTTGCTGATCAGTCCTCACTCCCCTCGCATGCTCCGTCACAGGGATCTGATTGGACGTGACCGTATATGAGCAAAGATGTTTGAACAAGGCCTAATTCGCACATCTACGAAAACCTGAATCGTTCAGGAGTGTGATTGGTCCGGACCGCTGCGGACCAGCTGAGGGGATGCAGCGATGCGCGTAAGGTGACTGCCGGAAGGAGCGGCATGACCGACAGCAGGACCCTCTCCGGGGAGAACCCGGCGCTGCTGCGCCGGATCAATCGCTCCGCGGTGCTGCGCGCCCTCGAGGCCGGAACGCAGCAGACCGTCGCACAGCTGGTCACCCGCGTCGGCCTGTCCCGCAGGACGGTCGAGGACGCACTCGCCGACCTGCTGACCCAGGGCTGGGTCGAGGTCGAGTCCGCCACGGATCCTTCGGACCCGGCCCCGGTCGATGCCAACGGCAAGGAAGCCGCCAAGGCTGAGCGTCGTGCGGTCGGCCGTCCGGCACGACGATTCCGGTTCCGGCCGGACGCCGGCCTGGTCGCGGGGATCGACCTCGGCGCGGCCAGGATCGAGTGTCTGGTCACCGATCTCTCCGGTACCGTCCTGGCCGAGGTCGCCGCGGAGGCCCAGCTGGACTGGACCGCGCGACGCCGGCTGAACGCTGCCCGGAAGCTGCTCGACAAAGCGATCCACCAGGCATCCACCCCGGCACCGCTGCTCGGTCTCGGAGTCGGTACGACGGGCATCGTCGACGCCGGCCGCATCTCACTGAGCACCACGCTCCCGGACTGGACCGGCTTCGATGTCGCCGGTGCGCTGCGGGCGGCGGTCACCTGCCCGGTGCTCGTCGACAACGACGGCAACGTCGCCGCGATCGCGGAGCGCTGGACGGGCGCGGCCACCGACGTACGCGACGTACTGCTGATCCATGCCGGCCGCCGGATCACTGCCGGCGTGGTGCTCGACGGGCAACTGCACCGCGGGCGGCATCGTCGGGCCGGCGAGGTCGGCACGATGCCGATGCTGCACTGGGACCGCATCCTGACCGATCTCGCAGCACTCGACGCGGGCGCGACGGCTACCCACCGGATCCTGCGTGCGGTCGCGCGCGACCTGGCCGTCGGCGTCGCCGCGATGGCGCTGACGATCGACCCGGACACCGTGGTCCTGGGCGGGCAGCTCGCCGCTCTCGGCCCAAAGTTCCGGACGGACTTCGAGGCCGCGCTCGCCACGCACTGCCCGTGGGAGATCGACGTCCGCTGGTCGACGCTCGGTGGACGCGGCGTATCGCTCGGCGCCGTCCGTCTCGCCCTCGACGACGTCGAGGCACGGCTGCACGCGGTCGACGGTGCGGACGAGCCGACCCCGCTCGCACTGTCGAACCGAAGCTGAAAATCCCTTAACCGCAAGCAGATCCAGGCATTCGGGTCACTCGAAACCTTGACGCCGGAACACTGCGTCGCTTCAATGGGCCGAGTTATGCGAGCTTCTCGCATAACTCGACCCGAAGGAGCCGTGCGTGAGGAAGAGACGGATCACCGGCAGTCTTGTCGCTGTCGCGCTCGCCATGTCGTCGTTCTGGACCGGACCGGCGGTCGCCGCGCCACCGCTGCGCATCGAGGCAGGTTTCCTGTCGATCGGGCTCAGCCCCAGCGGACGCGTCACGGCACTGACCGACGTCCGCTCCGGCAAGGACTACCTGGCCCCGGGCAAGTCCGCCCCGCTGGTCAGCCTGATGGTGGACGGACACCTCGAGGAACCGACGGCCGTGACGCCAGGGCGCCACGCCCCGGCGACCCTTCAGTTCAAGTTGCCGAGCGCAACCGTCGACGTGACCGTCGAGCGCCGGCCGACGTACAGCAAGCTCGTGATCAGCGGCCTGCAAGCCCGGCCGGGCGCCGACGTGCAGACCGCTTTCTGGGGACCGCTGCCCACGGTCGTCAATCCGCGGACGAACCCGAACCAGGAAGTCGGCGAAGCGGTCGGGGTCGTGCGCGACCAGGACTTCGCCATCGGCCTGCGGCCGTTGAACGACAAGACCGTCGGCGCCTGGCCGATCGAGGACGAGCAGTACGGGTTCGCGGCCGACGTGATCGAGAATCCGTACGACCTGCAGGTCGACACGATGTACGAGTGGAGCGCGGCAGCCGTCACGCCGTGGGGAAGCCTGTTGCGCGCCTACTCCGACGACTACAGCAAGCCGCGGTTGCGACAGGAAGTCAACGGCTTCGGCGGCCCGGCGACGTTCGAGCTCGGGCCCTTGAGCGGTCCTGACGCCTCCATCATCGGGTCGTCGATCGCGCTCTTCGGCAGCGCGCCGGATCTGGCACCGGCCGTTCTCGGCCAGATCGAGGTGGGCGAGGACCAGCCGCATCCGACGCTGAACGGTCAATGGCAGAAGGTGTCCCAGGCCAGTTCCGCGTCGGAGTTCTGGCTCAGTACGAACTCGCAGAACGCGACCGCCTACGCGGATCTCGCGCGGCAGGCCGGCCTCGACTGGATCTACGACGCCAGCGGTGGACGAGGACCCTGGAAGTCCACCGGGCACTACGGCCTCAACGACGGATACCAGAACAGCGACGACGCGCTCGCCACTGCAGTTGCCGGGGTGAAGCAGCGCGGCGTGCAGTTCGGGGCGCACACCCTGTCCGACTTCATCGAGCCGAACGACGCCTACCTGAAGGCACCTGCTGACAAGCGCCTCGCCGTACGGCCGGGCCCGAAGCTGACCAAGGCGCTCGCGGCCGACGGCACGGAGCTGTACGTCGACGGCGTGGACCGACTCACCCCGGGACCCGCGGACCTCCTCCGCGTCGGCGACGAGTTCATCCGCTACACGGCGCAGGAGAAGGTCGGCGACCACGAGTGGAAGCTGACCGGGATCACCCGCGGGTACTGGTCGTCCGCGGCGGCAGCACACTCCCCCGGCGACGAGGCACAGGTCGTCGTGAAGAACTCGTACGGCGGTGCGATCGGCGGGCTCGGCGTCATCGACGAGGTCGCCGAGCGCCTGGGTTCGCTGTACGGGAAGGCCGGTTTGAAGGGGATCTCGTTCGACGGCCTGGAGTCCGCGTCACAGAGCGGATGGGGCTCGTACGGCGTGGCGCGGATGGTGAACGGTTTCTACCGCGACCTCGGCCCGGCCGCCGCCGACGGCTTCGTCAGCGAGGCCAGCCGGATCTCGTCGAACACCTGGAGCGTCCAGACCCGGATGAGCTGGGGCGAACCGAACATCACCTCTCTCGACCAGGTGATCCGCAACAACCGGTTCTACCGGGCCAATTTCCTTCCCGGGATGATGGGACAGACGAGCCTCACGCCCACGCGCAAGGACGCGATCGTCGGCGCGCTCGCGGTCGCCGCATCCTGGAACGCCGGCAGCCAGTACTACGCGTCGCTCTCGCTGGGCGACACAGCAGAAGGAAAGGAGCTGCTGGCAACTATCCGCGCCTGGGAGTCGGCGAGGAACGCGGGCGCCTTCACGACAGCACAGCGCGCCGCCCTGGGCGACACCACGAAGCGCTGGCAGTTGACGATGACCACGCCGGACCGTGAATGGTCCTTGCAGGAGGTCGACACGGCCGGTGCCCCGATCGGCGCCCCGCAGACCGTGACAATCCCACAACCCCAGCTGATCGGTGACCCGCCGCCTGCGGCGACGATCGGCAAGCTGTACGAGTACAAGCTCACCAGCAACACACCACAGACCCGGAAGTTCACGGTGACCAAGGGCTCCCTGCCCGCCGGCCTCACCCTCGACGCCGACACCGGCGCCATCACCGGCATCCCCAGCAAACCAGGTGCCAGTTCCTTCACGGTCACCACCAGCAACGGCGCCCAGCCGACGGCGTCCGCCCGGTACACGATCACGACGTCCTGAGCCCCGGGGTGTCTCCTCCGCGAGGAGGAGGCACCCCGACCTACTGGATCAGGTTGAGCGAGGCGAGGTCTTGCCAGAGCGCCGAAGGGATCGGGGCGTTGAGGTGAGCCAGGTTTTGGCCGAGCTGGTCGGGAGTCGCGGCGCCTGCGACGACCGAGATGACGCGTGGATCGAGGAGCGGATACTGGAGCGCGGCGGCGGGGAGGTCGACGCCGTGGTCGGCGCAGACCTTGTCGATCTCGAGCGCGCGAGCGAAAACGTTTTCAGGCACGGCCTCGTAGTCGTACTTCGCGTCGCGGCTCGGCGTGGAAGCGAGCAGCCCACTGTTGAACACAGCCGCCGCCACGATCCGCACCCCGTGCACGTCACACGCATCCACCAACTCCGGTACGGCGCTGTGGTCCAGCAGCGTGTAGCGATTGGCAACCATCAGTACGTCGGCCAGCCCGGTGCGGACCGTGGTCAGCAGAGCATCGATGCCGAGCGAACCGGTGCCGATCGCCGCGACCGTCCCCTCGGCACGCAACTCGGCGAGGGCCGCCAAGGCCGACTCCGTCGCGCCAGGGATCCCCGACAACTCCGGGTCGTGCGCATAGAGGATGTCGACCCGATCCAGACCCAGCCGGGCGAGCGACTCCTCGACCGATGCGCGTACTCCAGCAGCCGAGTAGTCGAGCACTCGCTGCAGACGCGCGGGTACGACGAACCCGCCGGCGGCCATCGCCGATCCGTCCCACGACGGATCCTCCCGCAGGAGGCGCCCGACCTTCGTGGAGAGGACGTACTCGTCGCGCGGCTTCGTCGCGAGGAAGCGGCCCACCCTCTGCTCGGACAACCCCAGCCCGTAGTGCGGCGCGGTGTCGAAGTGCCGGACGCCGGCGTCCCAGGCGGCGTCGAGGATCGCGTCGGCCTCGGCCTCGGAGTACTGCCGGAACAGGTTGCCGAGCGGCGCACACCCGAGACCGAACCGCGGTACGTCAATCACGTCTGCTCCCCAGCGTTCTGAACTGTGGACAGCACGCTAGACATCATATGTTTCACCTGTCAATGTGGTGCGATGCCGCCAAAAGCACGGTCAGATGCGGCTAAAGATACGATCTGGAGGTAGTGCGATGAAGTTCGCCCGCTTGGGTCCTCTCGGTGCGGAAGCGCCGGTTGTCATCACCGAGGACGGCGTCCGCAGCCTCGCCGGCCTCACGACGGACCTCGACGCCGGGTTCTGGGAGGCCGACGGGCCGGCCCGCGTCGCGGCCGCACTGGCCGCCGGTGAACTGCCGCTCGTCGAGAACGCCGACGACCTGCGGATCGGTGCACCGCTCGCGCGGCCGGGCGCGATCATCTGCATCGGCATGAACTACGCCGCGCACGCCGCCGAGTCGGGTGCCGAGCCGCCGTCGTCGCCGGTCATCTTCTTCAAGGCACCGAACACGCTGGCCGGCCCGAACGACGCCGTGACCATCCCCAAGGGCAGCACGAAGACGGACTGGGAGGTCGAGCTCGGAGTGGTGATCGGCAAGCGCGCGTCGTACCTCGACTCCCCCGCGGACAGCCTGGACCACGTGGCCGGTTTCGTGGTGGCCAACGATCTGTCCGAGCGGGCCTTCCAGATCGAGCAGTCCGGCGGCCAGTGGAGCAAGGGCAAGATCGCGGCGGGCTTCAGCCCGGTCGGTCCTTGGCTGATCACTCCCGACGAGGTCGAGCATCAGAAGCTCAGTCTGCGCAGCTTCGTCAACGGCGAGCCGCGGCAGGACTCCAGCACCGCCGACCAGATCTTCGACGTCGCCACGGTCATCCATCACCTGAGCCAGTACATGGTGCTCGACCCGGGTGATCTGATCATGACGGGAACCCCGGAGGGTGTGGCGCTGTCCGGCCGGTTCCCGTACCTGCGTCCCGGAGACGTTGTCGAGGTGGAGATCGACGGTCTCGGCCGGCAGCGCCAGGAGTACGTCGCGTTCGAGGCCGCCAGATGAGCGCCGGGGAGTACGACGGTCTGGTCGCGATCGTCACCGGAGGCGGATCGGGTATCGGCGCGGCCGTCGCCCGCGAACTCACGGCGCGGGGTGCCCGCGTCGCGGCGTTCGACCTCGAACCTGCTGGTGTCCCGCAGGGTGTGCTCGGGATCAAGGCCGACGTGACGGATGACGCCAGCGTGCGTACGGCGGTTCAGCAGGTCGTCGAGGCGTTCGGACGGATCGACGTGGTGGTCAACAACGCGGGCATCGGCGCACAGGGCACGATCGAGGACAACCCGGACGACCAGTGGCACCGGGTCTTCGACGTCAACGTGATGGGCGCGGTCCGGGTCAGCCGGGCCGCTCTCGCGTACCTCCGTCAGTCGCCCGCCGCCGCGATCGTCAACGTCGCCTCGGTCGCCGCAACCACGGGCATCCCCCAGCGAGCGCTCTACTCCACCACGAAGGGCGCGGTGCAGTCGCTGACGCTGGCGATGGCCGCCGACCATCTCCGCGAAGGTATCCGGGTCAACTGCGTGAACCCCGGTACGGCGGCAACTCCCTGGGTGCAGCGCCTGCTCGACGCGGCGCCCGATCCCGTCGCCGAACGGGCCGCTCTCGACGCTCGCCAGCCGCACGGGCGGTTGGTCGCCGCGGAGGAGGTCGCGCTCGCCGTCGTCTACCTGGCCGGGCCTTCGTCCGGCTCGACGGCGGGTACGGCGCTCGCAGTCGACGGCGGCATGGCTACGCTGCGCCTCCGCCCCAAAGACCCCGACGGCCCAAAGGACTGAGAGGGTAGCCGGATGGCTCTGACCGACGTCGCGATCGAGAAGATCAAGACGATGATTCTCGACGGCCGCCTCAAGCCGGGCGACAAGCTGCCCCGCGAGGCGGATCTCGCCGACCAGCTCGGCATCTCGCGGAGCCCGCTGCGCGAGGCGGTCAGCGTGCTGTCGATGCTGCGGATCCTCGACGTACGACGGGGTGACGGTACCTATGTCACGAGCCTGACGCCGGACCTGCTGCTGGAGACGATGAGCTTCATCATCGACTTCCATCAGGACTCCGGCATCCTCGACCTGTTCGAGGTACGCCGGGCGCTCGAACCGATGGCCGCCGAGAAGGCCGCGCTCCTGATGAGCGCCGACGACGTGGCCGAGTTGCTCGCGCTGACCGAGGCTGTCGACGTCGACAGCCCGGTCGGCGACATGGTGGCGAACGACGTGGAGTTCCATCACCGGATCGCGACCGCCGCGGGCAATCCGGTGTTGTGCTCACTGGTCGACAGCGTCGCCGGACGCACCCACCAAGCCCGGACCTGGCGAGCGGTCACGCAGGAAGACGCCTTCGAACAGACGAAGCGCGAGCACCGCGCGATCGCCCTCGCGATCGGTGACCGGCAGCCCAGCGTCGCCGCCGCGCTGTCGCTGTCGCACGTCGCCGGCATCGAGAACTGGATCCGCCGCAACCTGGGACCGGACACTACGACCGCGTGAACCGCGGCGCGCGCCTTTCTGAGAAGGCTGCTCGGCCCTCGGCCGCGTCGTTCGTCGCGAAGCAGACCGTCTGAAGATCGCGCTCGTACGCGACCGCCTGGTCGAGCGGCAGGTTCAATGCTGCTGACAGGTTCGCCTTGGCGGTCTCGACGGCGATCGGGGCACGCGACGCGATCGTGGTGGCCAACTCCAGCGCACGAGGCAGCAGCGCGTCCGGCTCGAGCACCTCGCTGACCAGCCCCCAGCTCAGTGCGCGCGAGGCGTCGATCGGATCGCCGGTCATCAGCATCAGCGCAGCATTGCCCGGCCCGATGTTGTGGGTCAGCAGTGCGGACATGCCCCCACCGCCGATCCATCCGAGCTTCACCTCGGCCGCCGCGAAGCTGGCAGTCGTCGACGCGAGCCGGATATCGCAGATCAACGCGGTTTCGAGACCGCCGCCGAGCGCGTACCCGTTGACCGCGGCAACCACCGGCTTACGCAGGACCTTGAGCGAGTCGCAGTAGTCCGCGCGGTTCCGGAACGCCCACGGCGTCGGGTACTTGTCGAGCTCCCGGATGTCAGAGCCAGCGCTGAACGCCCGCCCAGTCCCGGTCAGTACGACGGCGCGCACGTCGTCGGACTCGTTGCAGTGCCGAGCCAGCTCGACCAGCGCGTCGGACATCTCCGCGGTGACCGCGTTGAGCTTCGCCGGCCGGTTGAGGGTGATGACGGCGACCTGCCCTTGCTGCTCGAACAGCACCTCTTCACTCATCGTCGGTCCCCTTCCACAAGGCAGCGATCTGATCCAGGCCCGCAGTGGTCGAGACGGCGCCGTCCACGACCTCGCGGACCACCTCGCTCGCCGCGGTCTGAAAGCCGATGTATCCGGCGCGCCTGGGCCGGACCCAGGACGACGTGATCGTCGGCAGCGTGCACCGGTAGAAGCCTGAGACCGGATCGTTGACCTGGTCCGACGTCCATGCGCTCGAAAGCGCCGGCTGTCCCGAGTGCACCGGGATGAACGATTCCTGCGCAGTTGCCGAAAGCAACCACCGCAGATGGTCGACGAGATCAGGGCCGGGTGTGCAGCGCGCGGTGATCGCGAGGCCGGTTCCTCCGATCGTCGAACCCGGCCGCGATCCCTGCCGCTCCGACGGTGCATCGGTGAACGTCACGCGGCGGTCCAGAGCGACCGACGCATAGTTCACATAGCCGTAGACCAGCGGGCAATGCGCCACGGTGTCGTCCGAGACCATGTCGTCCAGCAGCTCGATCGGATCGAGCGGCACCGCGTGTCGCGGGGCGCGAGTGGTCAGGTCGGTCATCAGTTCGAGGGCCCGGCGTCCGGCCGCGGTTGGCACGAAGGAGTCCGGCTCCTCCCCCAGCGCAACGCAGATCGACATGAACGTCAGCAACGCGTGCGGTCCCGCCAGCGACAGCGTCACGGGTGCGTGGTGAGACAGCGCGATCACGTCGGACCACAACCGCGGTGGTGGGCCGGCCAGGTCCACACGGGTCGCAGCAACCTGCGTGGCGGCGTCGAGCGGCAGCGCCCAGAGGTGCCCGTTCATCCGGTACGACGAGACGCTCGGCCCGACGAATTCGCCGTACAGCAGGTCGTCGACCGGTTGAAGATGCCGTACGGCGTCACCGAGATGCGGGTGGTCGAGCACGATGACGTCGTACCGCTCCGCGAGCTGTTCGATCGGTGTGGACTCGAAGCCGCTCAGCGGATGCACGTCCCAGGTCAGATCGATCCCACGATCGACGGAAGCCGCTACCAGTGCATCCCGCCCGCGGGGGTGGTCCCAGGTCAGTCCTCGGTATCGCGGCATCACGGCACCGGATCCGGCAGCGGAGTCTCCGCGACGACGCCGGTCGCCAGCAGGTCCGCGACCTCGTCCGCGTCGAACCCGGCCTCCGCCAGGACCTCCCGGCTGTGCTCGCCCACCAGCGGCGCACCGCGTTCGACCTTCGCGGGTGTCTTCTCGAAGCTGTACGGAAAACCAGGCGTCTTGACCCGGCCCTCGGTGGGATGGTCGTACTCGACAAAGGTGCCGTTGTGGCGGATCTGCGGATCGTTGACGAGCTGCTCGTAGTCGTACACCGGCCCGCACCAGATCCCGGCTGCGGCCAGGTCCGCCAGCCACTCGTCGGTGGTCCGCCCGAGCAGACGCGCGGCGGTCAGCCGGAAGATCTCGTCGCGATGCGTCCAGCCGTGGACCTCGGAATCCATCGCCAGGAACGTGTCCTCGCCGATCACCCGGCCGAGCGTCGGCAGATCAGGCATCGCCAGCGCGAGGAATCCGTCCGCGGTCTTGAACGTTCCGTACGGCGCTCTGATGTACACATGCGCGTGCGGCTCGGAACCCCTTTGTTGCGGAACGTTTCCGGCCGTGAAGACCGACAGCTCCTGCATCTGCAGAGTGGTGATCGCGTCGAGCATGTTCACCGTCACGAGCTGTCCCTGACCGGTCCGCTCCCGGTGCAGCAGTCCGGCGAGCACTGCCTCGAACGCGGTCGACGCGGTCACGGCATCGACGAGGTACTGCCCGGCCGGCTGCGGCGGCTCGCCGTGCCGTCCGGTCGACAGCATCGCGCCGGACTTTGCCTGCAGCAACAAGTCCTGTCCCGGCAGGTTCCGGTGCGGCCCGTCCTCGCCGTACCCGGACATCGACACGTAGACCAGGCGCGGGTTGATGGCGGACAGCGTCGGGTAGTCGACGCCGAGCCGTTCCGCGACGCCGGGCCGGTAGTTCTGCAGGAACACGTCGGCGGTCTCGACCAGGCGCCGGAGTACCCGCTTGCCTTCGGCCGCCTTGAGGTCGATCGCCAGCGAGCGCTTGTTGCGGTTCAGGGACAGGAACGACACGTTGATCGCGTTGCCCTTCGCGCCCCCAGCCGCGGCGTGCCGCTGCCACTCACCCGTCACCGGCTCGACCTTGA
Organism: Kribbella soli; assembly: GCF_004331345.1. Taxonomy (GTDB): domain Bacteria; phylum Actinomycetota; class Actinomycetes; order Propionibacteriales; family Kribbellaceae; genus Kribbella; species Kribbella soli. The sequence goes on from NZ_SJJZ01000006.1 coordinate 80,467, forward strand.
CGACATCGGCGCCGAGGTCGCCGAGCCGCTGGGCTGCGAAGGGTCCGGCCATCGCGATCGAGCAGTCGAGTACGCGGTAGCCGTCGAGAATGCTCACATTTTCTCCAGAGGTCGTCAGTCGGGCTGGCCGGCGACGCGGCGGATCGCGTCCCGGGCAGCGGTGGTGGCCTCGGCTCCGTCGAGCACCCGGATCGTCGTGCGGTACGCCCGCGACTCACCGTGCTCCAGCCAGGTCATCGTGCCGTCGTCGCGCGCCGCGGCGTTCCCCGTGACGTGATGCGTCGACGGTTCGAGGCCGACGGCGTACTGGCCGCTGCGGAGGTTCTGCCACTCGAAGAAGCACGGCATCGCGGCCGCGTCCCACGTCACCTCGACGCCGAGCGTGCTGTCGCCGCGGATCAGCGCGACGCGATGCCGGCCGTCGGGGCCGGGAACCAGGCGATGCTCGTACACCTGCTCCACGAACCCGGGCTTCGGGTCCGGTTGGACGCGGTACGAGACGCCTTGTTCGGCGACGGAATCGCTGCACCAGGTCGTCTCGGCGATCGGGGCGACGAACTCGGTGCCGGCGTCGATCACCGGCCAGCCGAAGTTCAAGTGGTACAGGAACATGTGCGGCGTGCGCTCGAACCCGAGGTTGTCGACGACGTCGTACAGCCGGATCTCGAGGCCGTCGAAGTCGATCTCGACCGTCCGGGTCAGCCGCAGGTGCTCACCGAACGACGTCGCCTGCACGACCTCGCCGCGCACCCGTAGAGTGCACTGGTCGCCGTCCCAGACCTCGCCTGCTTCGAGCAGCCGGCCCGGGATCGCGGTTAGTCGGCCGTGCAGACCGTGCGCCACGGACTGTTTCGGTGGATAGCGGTAGTGCCCGGCGTCGATCTCATCGCCGAACAGCGTGTGGTCGAGGCCGCCGGACACGAGCAGCCCGTCGAGCGCCCGCAGCCAGGACAGACCGCCTTCGTCGTTGTTCTCGTGCAAACCCGGATGGCGGAAGCCGTTTCCCGACCGCCAGCCGAACGGTACGCCGCGAAACCGCGCGGATCCCAGATCGAGGGCGCGATCCACGAGCACCTCGACCTCGAGCCCGGCCGCACTCCGCAGCTGCACCGCACGCACGCCACGCTCGACACCGTTGCTCAGTTCGATTTCGCGGACCCCCGCGACGCTCGCCAGATCACCGGTCCGCTCCCGCAGAGCCGCGACGGACAACTCGTCTCCGAAGATGTTCACACCATCACCCAGCCGCCGTCGACGTTGAGGGTCTGTCCGGTGACGAACGACGCGTCCTGGCCGACCAGGAAGGACACCACCGACGCGATCTCGGCCGGCGTACCGCGCCGCTTGATCGACTGGTGGTCGAGCACAAAGGCGTTGTAGGCCTCGGGATTCTCGTGGATCGTCTCGGCCTTCGTCGGGAAGGCGCCCGGCGACACCGCGTTCACGCGGATGCCTTCGGGTCCTAGTTCCCGTGCGAGGGCCCGGGTGAGCGCGACCGCGGCGCCCTTCGTGCTGACGTAGCTCGCCAGCCTCTCCCATCCGCCGTGCCACGTGATCGAAGCGATGTTGACGATCGACCCCGCTCGCCGCTCCCGCATCGACCCGGCGGCGGCCTGGGCCGCGACGAAGTACGCGCGCTGGTTCACCGCGACAACGTCGTCGTACTCCTCCAGCCAGATGTCGAGAAACGGTTTCGCGGGATAGATCGCGGCGTTGTTGACCAGGACGTCGAGCGGGCCGAGGGTCTCCTCGGCCGCGGCGATCGTCCGCACAAGCGCTGCCGCGTCGCGCAGGTCGATCGGGAGCGCGGCGTGCGGATGTCCCGTCGCCTTCAATTCGGCCTCGGACTCGTCCAGACCGTCACCCGGCAGGTCGAGGAGCGCGACGCCGTACCCGTCCTGTGCCAGCCGCAGCGCGATCGCCCGGCCGAGGGACCCACCGGCGCCGGTCACGACAGCGGACTTCATTCCTGCGTCTCCCATCGTCCGGCGCGGATCGCCGGCTTGCCGACCAGACGGCGGCCGGCCCGATCCGGGCGTACGTGCGGACCTGCGTCGTCGTCCCAGCTGCCCGCTTCACCGAGCCGCGCGACGGCGTCTTCGTCGAGGGCGTACCCGAGGCCGGGTGACTCGCCGAGCACGAGGTGACCGTCGGCGATCTCCTGGTCCGCGCTGATCCCGACCGGCGTCGACAGGTCCTGGATCTCGATCGACAGATGGTTCGGTACGACGGCAGCCGCGTGACCGAGCGGATTGGCGTCGTACCCCACCGGGCTGATCGGGAGGTCGAACGCGTGCGCCAGCGCGGAGACCCGGAGGAAGTGCGTGATCCCCCAGACGCTGCCGGTCTGGACGATGTCCACGGCGTTGGCCGCCACCAGCGGGCGGAACTGTTCGAGTCCCGTGAGGTTCTCACCGGTCGCGACTGCTGCCTTCACCGAACGCGTGACCATCCCGAGCCCCTCGACGTCCCAGCGCCGTACCGGCTCCTCGACCCAGGCCAGGTCGACATGCTCCTCGATCCGCCGGATGTGCCGGACCGCTTCCTTGCGCGACCACGACTCGTTCGCGTCGAGCATCAGCGCGGGGGCCTGCCCGGTTTCGTCCCGGTACAGCTCGCTCAGCACGTCGAGCCGGCGCAGGTCCGCGGCCACGTCGAGCCCGCCCTTGAGCTTCGCCGCCTGCAGACCGCGCTCCGCGAACTGCTTGTGCAGCCTGACAAGTTCGTCGTCGGCCAGTGGCCCGTCGAGGCCGGACGCGTACGCCGGTACGACGTGATCGCGGGCGCCGAGGAGCCGCCACAACGGTTGCTCGACCGCCTTCGCCTTGAGGTCCCAAAGCGCCATGTCGAGCGCCCCGATGGCACCGAAGACGGCACCGGCATGACCACGCTTGAACACCCACGCGAGCATCCGGTCGTACAGCGCCACGACCGCGCGCGGATCCTGGCCGTCCAGTGCGGGGAAGAGCGTGTCGATGCCCTCGTGCGAGCCGAGCCCGATCCCTTCGAGACCGACGTCGGTGGTCAGTACGACGACCGGCACCGATGTCTTGCCGGATCCGACGGCCCCGTTGGCATCACCGATCGGTCTGCCCCAGTCGTGCACCGTCGTGAGGGTGCGATATCCCGTGATGCGCATCTGGCTATCCCTTGGTCGAGCCGGCGGTGACGCCGTCGGTGATCTGGCGCTGGAAGAACAGGTAGATCGCGATCACGGGCAGGGCCGCGACGAGCACTCCGCCGGCGAACAGCGGGATGTTGTCGGAGTACTGACCGCGCAACGCGGTGACACCGACCATCAGCGTGCGGTGCTGCTCGGACTGCATCACCAGCAACGAGATCAGGACGTCGTTCCAGCAGAACAAGGCGTTGAGGATCCCGACCGAGAGCAGGGCCGGACGTCCGAGCGGCAGCATGATCCGCCGGTACACGCCGAGCGTCGTACTGCCGTCGACCCGCGCGGCCTCGACGATCTCGGCCGGGATGCGCGAGTAGAAGCTCGTCATCAGGAAGATCGTGAACGGCAGGAACTGGCCGGTGTAGGCGAGGATCAGCCCCACGTGCGTGTCGAGCAGGTGGATCTGTCCGAGCACCCGGAAGAACGGCACCATGATCACCTGGAACGGAATCATCAACGCGCCCAGGCAGACCAGGAACAGCCACCGGCGCCCACGGAACGTCAGCTGGCTGAACGCGTACCCGGCCATCGATCCGAGCAGCAGCAACAGCGCGACCGAGCCCGCGGTGACCACCACCGAGTTGAAGGTGTAGCGACCGAGACCGGAGGAGTTCCAGGCGTCGGCGATGTTCGCGGCGGTCAGGTGATCGGCCAGCGAGAACCGGTCCAGGACGTACTCGCGCCGCGACTTCATCGCGACGTTCAGCGTGAACACCATCGGATAGATCGTGGCCAGCGCCAGCAGGCACATCGGGATCGCGACGACCCAGCGTCCGAATCCACGTTCGCGCATCGCTCACACCTCCTTGGTGGCGCGCTTGATCAGGCGGATCTGCGCGAGCCCGACCAGCAGCATCAGCACGAACAGCACCATCGACGCGGCCGAGGCCAGCGCCGGGCTGTTCATCTGGCTCTGGGTGACCCAGATGTAGAACTCCGGCAGGTACGTCGCACCGCCCGGCCCGCCCGCGGTCATCACATAGATCAGACCGAACATCCCGGTCAGCATCCCGATCATCGTGGTGACGAAGACGAACTGGATCGTCCGGCTGAGCTCCGGGATCACCACGTGCCAGACGGTCTGCGGCAGCGTCGCGCCGTCGCACCGCGCGGCGTCGAGCAACGACTGGTCCAGCGTCGAGAACCCGGCCATGAAGATCACCAGCGCCATCCCGAACGTCGCCCAGATGTGCACGCCGATCACCGACAGGATCGCGATGTGCGAGTTGCCCAGCCAGTCGACCGGCCCGATACCGGCCTTGCCGAGCAACTGGTTCAGCGGACCGTCGAACGACAGCAGAATGTTGAAGATCGCGCCGATGATCACCGGCGACAGCACCACCGGGAAGAAGTACACACTGCGGTAGAACCGATGGCCGGGAACCTTCAGGAACAGGAAGGTGGCCAGCAGCCCGGGTACGGCGACGGCGACCGGCAACGCCAGGAACAACAGGCCCACGTTCCTGACCGCGGTCCGGAACACCGGATCGTCCAGCAGCGTGCGGTAGTTGGCCAGGCCAACGAACAGGCCGTTGCGGTCCCCGTCCCCGGTGAGCGAGTACTGCGCACCGAGGACGAGCGGCACGATCCGCAGCCCGACGATGATCAGCAACGCCGGTGTCACCAGCACCAGCGCCGCGATCTTGTGCTCGCTGAGGTGCCACCGGCGGACTGCCGTCGTACTGCGTTGTGCCGTGGCTGCCTGCGCCATCGTCTGATCTCCGGACCCTGCGACTTGTTGGGTCACTTGTCCGACGCCGCCAACTGGGTCAGCACCTGGTCGACCGTCACGTCACCGCTGATCAGTTGCTGGGAGAGCCGGTGCATGAGGTCGAGCGTCTTCGCCGACAGCGCGGTGTGCAGCAGCGGCTTGCTGTCCGGCAGCCAGGACACGATCTCGCCGGCCGCCTTCACGTCGACCGACTTGGTGTCGACGGTCTTGTCGGCCGCGATCGCGCCGGCCTTCTCGAAGAACGACTTCTCCGCGTCGGTGCTCGCCAGGCTCTTCACCAGGTCGACGGCGAGTGCGGGGTCCTTCGTCCACTTCATCACGCCGTACCCGATGCCGCCCTCCGCGGGCAGGAAGGTCGAGGTGACGTTCGCCGGGTTCGACACCGGCGGCTTGTAGACGCCGAGGTCCGGGCCGAGGAACTCGTCGAACGACTTCCAGTGCGCGGTGTCGGAGATCAGCCCGATCACGTTGCCGCCCTTGCCGCCGGAGAACATCGTGAACTGGTCCATGAACATGGCGGTCGAGTTGACGCCCTTGTTGTACCAGCCCTCGTCGTTCGTCTGCTTCCACAGCTCGAAGATCTGCTTGACCTCAGGCGACTTCCAGTCCCGCTTGCCGGCCAGCCAGGCGTCGTACTGCGCGGGGCTGAACACGCCGGGGCCGAAGCCGGACAGGAAGAACTCGATGCCGAGGCCTTCCTTGTTGCCGAGGTTGAAGCAGGCGTTGCCGGACTTCTTGATCGCCGCGCAGGCGGTCTGCAGCTCGGTCAGGGTCTTCGGCGGCGTCTCCGGGTCGAGGCCGGCCTTCTTGTAGACGGCCTTGTTGTAGTAGAAGGGGAAGCCTTGCAGGGTGACCGGTACGGCGTACGTCGCGCTGCCCTTGCGGAACGCGTCCCAGCCGACCAGCCGGTCCTTCAGGTCACCGACCTTGTCGTCCAGCGGCAGCAGTGAGGAGGCCCGGTCCCGCATCTGCGCGCCGCCGTTGAACATCGAGATGTCCGGGCCCTTGCCGGCCTGGATCGCCGTACCGAGCAGTGTGTAGTACTGGTCGTACGGCTGCGCGACGAACTCGACCTGGACGCCCGGGTGCTTGGCCTCGAAGTCCGACTTGGCCTTCGCGTAGTACTCCTTCGTGGTCGCGTCACCGGAGTGCCAGTCCCAGACGACGAGCTTGCCGCCGCCCGTGCTCGCCCCACTGCCGGACTGGGTCTGCGGGGCGGCGGCACCGCACGCGGCGGACACGAGTGCCAGCGCCGGAACGAGAGCGGCCGCGAACCAGCCGCGCCGCGAGCTGCGGAGTCCCCGGGTGGTCGGACCTGAGGCGGTCGGCATGATGGCGCCCTCCTTCTTCTGTCGAGTTCGTTGAGCCTTGCGACTCGGTTTGATGTTAGTTGTCTGTTGTCTGTTGTCAAGAGTTTGTTGACTGCTGAAGGATGGGCGAGAATCCGGTGACAGACATCGGTGCAGACGAACTCGGGAGGCATCATGGCGTCGGACCCCGGACAGGCAACCGTGCGACTCGCGCCGGCGGCGGCCGCGCAACGTCCGGCGCGGCTGGCCGACCTCGTGGTCGAGTCGATCCTCGACGGGGTGGTGTCCGGCGCGATCCAGCCGAACGCCGTACTGCCGCCGGAATCAGCGTTGTCCGAGCAGTTCCAGGTCAGCCGGATCACCGTCCGCGAGGCGGTCAAGCTCCTCGAGGCCAAGGGCCTGGTCGAGGTCCGCCGCGGGATCGGCGCGGTGGTGAAGGACGACTCGAACTGGAACCTGCTGGACTCCGCGGTGCTCGCGGCCGCGGTCCGCAACGACGCGAATCTGGGCATCCTCGACGAACTGGTCGGCGTCCGCGTCGCGCTCGAGTCCAACCTGGCCGGCCTGGCCGCGGCACAGGCGACCGACGAGGACCGCGCGGCGATCGAGGCGATCTTCCACCGCCTCGAGGCCGACACGGCACGCCCCGAGGTCTTCATCCAGACCGACGTCGAGTTCCACGACCAGATCATGGCCGCATCCGGGAACCGGCTGGCCCGGTCCATCGTGAGCACGGTGCACAGCCAGGCCCGGACCAGCATGCGCTACCAGGGCCACCCGAGCGTCGAGGACGTCCGTACGACGAACTCAGAGCACCGGATCGTGCTGGAACGGATCCTCGACCGCGACGCCGCCGGCGCCGCCGAGGCCATGACCAACCACATCAACTCCGCCTGGCAGCGCCGGCGCCCACTCCCGCGCGGGTAGCCCTCACCGGAGGCCGAATCAGGACCAGTGGTCTCGGTGGTCGAGATCAACTGTTGACCGATCGAGAAGTCGCTTCTACGTTGCCGCTGACAGATGTCAGACAACAGACGACATAGGAGTCAAGCATGACCCGACCTCGTCCGCTCCGAGTGATCGCCGCCGCCTGCGCGCTCGTCCTCGGCGCCGCCGCCCTCTCCGCCTCACCCGCTTCGGCCGCCTCGCGGCCGACCAACGTCATCCTGGTCGCCCCCGACGGCAAGAAGCCCAAGGACCTGCACGCCGACCAGGTCGTTCGCACTCTCGACGCCGCCCAGACGCTGGCCCGGGCGAAGAACTCGACCGCCGACGTCCGGGTCCTGCTGACCGGCGGCACCTACGAGCTGGACCAGCCGCTGCGCTTCGGCTCCCGCGACGGCGGCCGCAACGGGCACACCGTCACCTGGCAGAGCGTGCCCGGGCAGCACGCCGTACTGTCCGGTGGCTCCAAGGTGACCGGCTGGACGCTGACCGACCCGGCGAAGAACATCTGGTCCGCCGACGTCCCGGTCGGCAGCCGGTCGCGCCAGCTGTACGTCGACGGACAGCTCGCGCAGCGCACCCAGCTGCTGCTGGCGGAGTCGAAGAAGACCCGCGACCATCTGGTCTTCAGCCAGCGCGGTCTGACCGTCAACGATCCGGCACTGGCCGAGCGCATCGCCGGGCTGTCGAACCCCGGCGACCTCGAGATCGAGGAGCTGGGCTCGTTCACGGACCGCTACTCCCCTGTCCAGACGGTCGACGGCAGCACCCTGGTGATGGAGCAGCCGGCCTGGGACAACAACAACTTCGGCTACGACACGCTGAAGTCGCCGTACAACCGCGGTGCGATCTACCTGAACAACGCGTACGAGCTGCTCTCCGGCCCGAACCAGTGGTACCTCGACTCCGCGAAGGGCAAGGTCTTCTACCGGCCGGCCGACGGGCAGTCGATGGCGGCTACCGACGTACGGCTGCCGCGGCTGGAGTCGCTGGTGCAGGTCAGCGGCAGTTACCGCGACCCCGTCCAGAACCTTGCCTTCAGCAACCTCACGTTCGCGCACACGACCTGGAACTCCCCGAGCGGGCCGCAGGGGTACGTCGACCAGCAGAGCGGCGCGCACATCGTCGGGGAGTACGCCAAGCCGGCCGACTTCCTGACCAGTTGCCAGGACGGCTGTCCCGAGTTCGAGAAGACCCGTAACGAATGGCACCAGATCCCGGCCGCCGTCCAGGTGTCCGCCGCCGAGCACGTCGCCTTCGACGGCAACAGCTTCGAGCAGCTCGGTTCCGTCGGGCTCGGCCTCGGCATGGACCCGAACGCGCACGCGTCCGGCATCGGGTACGGCGCCGCCGAGATCGATGTCCGGGGCAACAGTTTCACCAACAGCGCCGCCTCCGCGATCGTGGCCGGTGGCGTGCAGCCCGACGCGCACCATCCGCGGGACCCGCGGATGACGAACCACGACGTACGCATCGTGGACAACACGATCAAGGGCGTGTCGAAGAACTACCGGGACAATGCCGGCATCCTGTCGACGTACGTCACCCGCGCGACGATCACACACAACACCCTCACCGACCTGCCGTACGACGGCGTCGACATCGGCTGGGGATGGGGCATCAACGACCCGGGCGGCAACCAGTACTACCTCGAGGCCGGGCTCTACAACTACCAGCCGATCTACCGGACGCCGACGACGTTCCTGGAGAACTACGTCGCCTACAACCTGATCCACGACACCAAGCAGGCGATGCACGACGGCGGCAGCATCTACACGCTGTCGTCGAGCCCCGGCACCGTGATCGAGCGCAACTACGTGTACGACAGCCAGGTGACGTTCGGCGCCCTGATCGACCAGGGGACGAGGTACGTCGTGATGCGTGACAACGTGTTCCTGGGCAGCAGCCGCTGGGTCTACATCAACGCCGACGCCGGCAACCCGGACACCTTCAACACCAAGGACAACCTGGTCACCGGCAACTGGTGGGACGTCGGCCCGGCCCGCAACCCCGAGGGTCCCGGCTACAACAACCAGGTGATCGACAACACCCAGATCACCGACGGCGTCTTCCCGCCGGAGGCCCGCAAGGTCATGACCGAAGCAGGCGCCCGCCGCTGACCGCCGCAGGCCCGGTCATACCGATGGGTACCGGGGGTGTGAGGTGGTTCAGATGTATGACGTGTTGGTGTTGGCCGAGGAAGAGGTCAGCGCGCCCGATGCGAAGCAGATCGTGCAGTTGTACGCGGACGCCACTGACCCGGTGAAGTTCCATGTGCTGATTCCGTGTGAGAACGCGAAGGCGCAGGTCGAGGCGTCGTTGACCGGGCTTGCCGGGCCGGATCTGTTCGGGACGCCGAGTCAGCTGTACGGCGGCCCGCCGGACGACGAGGTACGGCGAGCGGGGGACGACGCGCAACGTGAGGTCGACGCGCACGCCACCGAGGCGCTGGAACGCAGCGTCGGGCGGTTGCGGTCCTACGACCGGGAGGCGGAGGGCATCATCACGCACCGGCACCCGGTCGACGAACTCGTGGACTACATCCCGCGCGTGGGCGGGCGGGAGGTCGTCGTCCTCACCCGCCCGCACGTCATCGCCCAACTGCTCCACGTCGACTGGTCCGCCCAGGCCCGCCGGCACCTCGGCGTACCGGTCCTCCATCTCCTCGAACAACACCCGAAGGATGCCGACTAGCGGCCGACGGCCTTGGCGAGCTGGGCCTTCGTCATCTTGGAGCGGCCCTTGATGTTCTTCTGCTTGGCCTCGTTGTAGAGCTGTTCCTTCGTCCGACCCTTCGACCCACTGTGCGAGCGCAGGCCGCCACGGCGCCCGGACGAGATGTCGTGGGTGGAGGAACGGCTCGACTCCTTCGCCTCGCCGGAGCGGGCGCGTTCCTTGTTCACGGTCCGCGCCGCGATCTCCTCGGCGACGTCCTCGCTCCGGCCCCGGTCCTTGAGGCCTTCCTTGATGTGCTCGTACTGCCGTTCACGCTTCCGATTCGATCCAGCAGGCATGTCCGTCACTCCTTCCGTCACGCCTCCCGGTACCCGGACCTCCCGGCCACAACCAAGCTGTGGACAGTTCGGTGCCAAGGGTTGGCTCGGAGCGTGGGGTTCAGGAGGGCAGCGGCCACGCAGTACTTGCTGACCTGGATCGGGCGGACTCGGAGATCCCGCAGTACGGCGTCGGCGGCTCCGGCGCGGCCGTTGGTCTTGCTTTCGACGAGAACGGCCTCGGGCAGCACGTCGATCGACCTGGTCGCGTCGGAGAAGCGCAGGTCGATGTCGCAGGTCAGGCGCTCGTGCGCCGTCGGGTCGGTGAGGGTGCTCCTGCGGTACGTCGTGACGAGCGCGGGTTGCAGTCCGTCCACGGGCCCCACGCCGTACGCCGTCCTGAGCTGCTCGGCGAGGAAATCGCGGGCGGGGTCGGTCAACCGTCCGCGATCCGAGGCGGCGTACGGCAAGCGTGACTTGATCGTCTCGGAGCGATTGCCCTTCAGCTTCACCTCGAAGCTGCACTCGCCGCTGTCGAGATAGGTCCGCGTGCGCACCTTGTACCGGTAGCGCCGGCGCTGGAGGTGCTGCCGGTACAGCCCGTGCGACGGCGTGTCGAAGTACACGGACTCGTACTGAAACGTCCGCTGCCCGTCGATCTCCAGTACCGCGAACCGATCGCGCAGCCGGTTCACCAGTTCGACGAAAACCCCGACCGGCACCAGGTACTTGCGATCCACCCGAACCTGCAACGCCGCCTCCGCCAGCACGTCCTCCAACGAGATCGGCGGCAACTCGGCCAACGCGCCCGTCAACGCGGCCCGGGTCCTCATGACGCGTACCGCTGGAACGGACGTACGGCGGCCGGCGCATCCACCCGCGTGCGATAACGCACGTCCACGACGGTCGTGTCCGTGACCAGATCCAGATCGAGTACGACGAAGTACCGGACGTCGGCGCGCAACAACCGCTCGAGCGCCGGACCGACGTCACGGACATCCGGATACGCCTGATCGAGAACGACCTTCTGCCGCCGGGACCGCAGCGTGAGTCGTGGATGGTCGACGACGTACATCAGGGCGACCAGCAGGAAGCTCAACGCGGGCGCGAGCCAGAACGGGCCGGGGTGCAGGCCGTTGACGAGGCCGAGGGCCAGCGAGATGAAGTAGTACGCGACCTCTTCCTGGGTGATCGAGTCCGAGCGGAGCCGGATGATCGAGAGGATCCCGAACAGGCCGAGCCCGAGTCCCGTCCCGGCGCCGCTGCCGGCCAGCATCGCGGTGACCGCGAGGACGCCGACGTTCAGCGCGACGTACGCGAGCAGCAGGTCGCGCCGGTGGTAGCGGCGGAAGTAGGTGCCGTAGGCAAGCAGACCGATGGCGAGCAGATCGGCGGGTATCGCGAGTCCCAGACCGGACATGGTTTTCCTCCAGGTGGCTGATGTTGCTTCCACCTTTCCGCCCGTGCGTGAGAGCTCGCTGAGCCGATCGTTAGAGGGCTCTCACGGAAGCAGGCGGTACCCCATCCCGCGCACGGTCTGGATCCGGTCGGCACCGAGTTTGCGCCGCAGGTACCGGATGTAGACGTCGACCACGTTCGAGCCCGGGTCGAAATCGAAGCCCCAGACCTGCGAGAGCAGCTGTTCGCGGGACAGCACCTGGTCGGGATGGCGGCAGAACACCTCGGCGAGCAGGAACTCCCGCGCCGTCAGGTCGATCGACGCGCCGTCGACGAACGCACGCCGGGTCCGCAGGTCCAGGCTGAGCTCGCCGACCTGCAGGATGTTCGCGTCCGGCGTACCTTCACTGCGCAGCCGGAGCCGGATCCGCGCCAGCAACTCCTCGAACGCGAACGGCTTGGCGATGTAGTCGTCCGCGCCGCCCTCCAGACCGGCGACCGTGTCCCGGACGCTGTCGCGCGCGGTCAGGATCACCACCGGCATCGCAACCCTTGCCTCACGCAACCGTCGCAGGACGGTGAACCCGTCCACCCGCGGCAGCCCGATATCCAGGACCATCAGGTCGTAGTTGCCGGTAGCACCTTCCTGGTACGCCGTCTCGCCGTCGCCGACCACCGTCGTGACGAACCCGTTGCTGCGCAGGCCGCGCTCGACGAACGAGGCGATCCGCTCCTCGTCCTCGGCGATCAGAATCCGGTTCACTCCGCCTCCACTCCGGCCGGCAACGACAGCTCGAACCGCGCCCCCGGCCCGGCCGCGAGCCGGACGTCGCCACCATGCGCCCGGGCGATCGATCGTACGATGGCCAACCCCAACCCGGCTCCTTCCGTACGGCGCTGCGCCGTACCGCGGGCGAACCGCTCGAAGATGCGCTCCCGATCCTCCGGCGGAACCCCCAGCCCGGAGTCGGCCACCCACAGCAGCACGCTCCCGTCGGCGTCGAGGTACGACCCGACCTCGATCCGGTCATCAGTCTTCGTGTGCCGGACCGCGTTGGACACCAGCTGCATCAACGCCTGCGTGAGCCGCTGCCCGTCGGCGACGATCGTCGCGTCCGCGGTCGCCGCGACTCGCCAGGCCCGCTCGGCCAGCGGTCGCGCCTTGGCCACCACCTCGACGACGAGCTCGGTCAGGTTGATCTCGCCGAGCTCGAGGAATCCGGGCCGGTCGCTCTTCGCCAGGACCAGCAGGTCGTCGACCATCCGGTTCATCCGGGCCAGCTCGTCCAGCACCAACGCCTTCGTCTCGGCGCGGTCCCGCGGGTCGTCACCCATCAGCTCCAGGTGCCCGCGAATCACGGTGATCGGCGTCCGCAGCTCGTGCCCGGCGTTGTCGACGAACTCGCGCTGCGCGACGAACGCGTCCTCGAGCCGGTCCAACATCGTGTTGAACGTCCGCGCCAGGTGCGCGACGTCGTCGTTGCCCACGACATCGATCCGGCGCCGCAGGTCGGTCTCGCTGATCCGCTCGGCCGTCGTCCGCAGCTGCCGGATCGGCGCGAGCACCCGACCGGTGACCAGCCAACTCGCGCCGGCGGCCAGCACGAGCGTGATCGCGGCGATGATCACCAGCGCGCTGGCCGCCTCCATCGACGGCTGCGCGATCAGGTCCCGGAACTCGAGCACGACGAGCTGCGCCTTGACCGGCTGCGCCCCGATCCGCACCGGAAGTACGCCGTACCGGACGCGGCCCGCGCTGCTGTCGATCCAGCCGTACGCCGGTTCCTTGGCGCCGGCAAGACGCCGCACGAAGGCCGCGTCGGTGTCGAGACGCGCGGGCGGACTGCCCTGGCTGCGGTGGTACGGGTTGCCGTTGACGATGGTGAAGAGGGCCTCGGAGTCGTCGGGCAGATTGCTCTGTAGCCAGCGGTCCAGCAGGTCCTCCGGACGCTGGAAGGACGCGGCGGCGGGCGACGCCGCGAAGGCGCGGAACTTGTTCGCCTCATGGGTGAGTTCGTCGTCCGCGGAGTCGTCGGCGCGGGCCGCGAGCACCTGCCAGGTGAGGAAGACCAGGGCGCCCAGGGCGAGCGTGAGAACGCCGAACATCCAGCCGATGATCCGCACCCGGGCGCTGACCACCGGGTGGCGGTCAGCCATCGTCGTCCGGGTCGTCCACACCGTCATCGTCGTCGTCCACCCCGGCCGTCCGGGCCGGCGCGGGCGAAACCGGTGAGGCTCCCTTGCCCGTGGTCGGCGACGTCGAGGGAACCGGGGTCGGCGTAACGGTAGAGGCCGGTACGACGACTGTGTCGCCGAGTTCCGGCGCGGACCGGCCGGCCAGGTACCGGGGCAGCACGAACCCGGCCACCACCAGCACGCCGGCGACGACCCCGTAGATCACGCGTGGAGATCGCATCCTCAAAGCCTGCGATCCCTCCCGAAGAACCGCATGAGCCGAACATTACAGACTTCTCATGTTCCAAGGCCTCGTGCTGTTCGCGCGGCTGGCAGGTTGTTGCGCAAGTGGCGGGTTGTAGCACGCCAGGCGTAAAACAACCCGCCACCGCGCAGTTCGATGTGGCTAGTTGGTCTTGCCGAAGGCTTCTAGTTCGTAGAGGGAGTAGCCGTAGGTCGTGCCGCGTGCGGTGCCGTAGATGCGCAGGTACCGGCCCTGGCCGTTCAGGTTCGACCATTCGTCGGTGCCGCCGTTGCCTGCCGTCTCGGTGGTGAGGTTCGTCCAGGTGGAGCCGTCGGCGGAGATCTCGACCCGGTAGGCCTTCGCGTACGCCGCCTCCCAGGTCAGCTTGACCTTCGAAACGGTTACTCCCGCTCCGAGATCGACCCGGATCCACTGCGGATCGGACCCTTCGGCGCTCGCCCAGCGGGTGGACGTGTTGCCGTCGACAGCGCGGTCGGCGGTCAGCGTCGAGTCCTCCGTCGAGGAGGAGGTCGTCGGCCGGTGCTGCGAGATCAGCACACCGGCCGGGTCCGGGCCCGGATCGGTACCGGGGTCGGGATCGGTGTCGATGCGGAACGGCTCGCCGTACACCGCCCAGGCCAGCGGCGTGTTCAGGTCAAGGTTCCCGTTGTCGAGGAAGACGCGTTGTGCGGTGTCGACCCGGCTGGTGTCCTCGTGCGCCTCCTCCTTCTTCATCTCGACGACGCGTGCATCGAGGAAGGCGTTCAGGTACTCCGTCTCGTCGCCGCCGTCGGCCGGGGTGTCGGCGTGGTCCTTCGCGTCGGCGCGGATGCTGTCGAGGCCTCCCTCGCCGTGCATGACGATGGCGTCGTAGTAGGCGAACTGTCCCAGCGTCCGCAGGCCGTCCTGCTTGGCCAGCGTGACGGCCGGGTTGAAGTAGACACGGTCGCGTTCGTGTTCCTGCGCTGCCTGGAACTCCGTCGTCGTGGCCGCCTGCTTCCAGGCGTCGGTGAAGCCGGGGTCGAGACCCTCGTGCGAGTCACTGCCGTCGACCTCCCGGAGCGCCGGAAGGTACTCGGCGAGCGGGTTGTCCGGCACCTGATCGGTGTAGTACTCGACCAGTTCGAGCATGTCGTGCGTCCCCGAGCAGAAGCCGATGATGCCGGCCGTGTAACCGCGACCGTCGTCGATGTCCTCGATGTAGCCGAACTGGTCCCGCCAGTTCAGGGACGAGTTCTCCGCGGAGGAAACGATCTGCTGGGCGATTTCCTTCTTCACCGGATCGTCCAGGTCCGCCGCCTCGGCCGCATGACCGACACCGAGGAACACGGTTGCCGGTACGGCGGCCAACGCCAGGGCTGTCACGATCCGTCCAACGACCCGCCAGGGCGGGCCGGACGCCATCTTCAGCGAATGCGTACGCATGCTCTTCTCCTTCTTCCGGGTGGGGCGGAGCCCAGGCAGGGAGGGTGCGCTCGACTGTTAGGAAACTTTCCTAATCGTCACAGGTATTGATAGCGCGCCACACCCCGCCGCCGCAAGAGGAGAGGTCAGATTGCCGGGTAAGCCTCGAGCTCGTAGAGGGAGTAGCCGTACTGCGTGGCACGGTGCACACCCTGCAGGCGGACGTAGCGCCCGGTGGCGTCGAGCCAGAGCGTGTCGGTCCCGCCGTCGCCGTCGGTCACCTCGGCCGCGGTCGTCCAGGTACTCCCGTCATCCGAGACCTGCACCTGGTACGCCGAGCCGTACGCCGCCTCCCAGCGCAGCACGACCTTGCCGAGGCGCGTCGTCGTACCGAGATCGACCTGGAGCCAGGAGGCGTCGTCGTACCCGGACGCCCAGCGCGTGGCCGTGTCTCCGTCGACTGCGAGGCCGGCGGTGAACGACGTACCGGGTTCGATGCTCGAGGCAACGGCCGGGTGATCCAGCGCGACGTTGGCGGCACCGGTGCGAGGCCGTACGGCGACCCGCAGGACGGCGTCGAAACTGGTCGTGCCGGAGGTGAACGTCACCGGAATGTCCACGTCTGCAAGGGCCGCGTCGGCGGGAGGAGTCAGCTTCACGGTGACAGACTGGGTGAATCCGCGTTTGACGGTGACCGGCGTACTGGCCGGATCCGCGGTCCATCCTGCCGGCGGGGCGACGCGCAAGGTACCGGTCACGTCCGCACCGCGTTCAGCGGAGATGTCGATCACGAAGCTCGACGCTGCACCGCGGACCACGTCGGCCCGGTCCGCGTCGACGTGCAGCCCGGCGAGCGGCGTGTCACTCCACAGCGGCACGATCTCAGCCACAGCCGGAGTTCCGCTCTTCCACACCAGCCGCACGGCCTCGGCGCGAAGATCGTTCGCCGGCACCTCGGCGTACGCCGATGACACCGTTCCGATCCGCTGCCAGGCTCCCCCGACCTGGACCTCCACGTCCGCCGACCCCACGTTCGCCGACTGCTGGAGAATCGTGAGACCCGCCAGTTCCCTCGGCGCCGACAGGCCGACGGTCAACGCATCGCCGGGACCGGGCGCCGCGACCGGCACGTAGGCAGTGTCCAGGTTTCCGTCCACCGCACGCTGGTACGACGATCCCGGCGCGGGCGCCGGCGTACCACCGGCTGTCAGCGTCGTCTTCCGCCCGCCGATCGTCTCGACCGAGAACTCTCGCACCACCACCCAGAAGTCGGTCGCGGACAACGACCGGTACCGCACGTAGCGCGCGGTCGTGCCGGCCGGTGCCGTGGTCCGCACTTCGGCCGTGGTCGCGCGCGTCAGCTCGGTCCACCGCGTGCCGTCGAGCGAGTACTCCAACGCGCCCGACTGGATGTAGTCGTTCGGGCTGGACGTCTTGCCCATCAGCAGTTCGATCGCGCCGATGGTCGCCGGTTCACCGAGATCGACGCGGACTTCGGAGCCCTGATCGGGGGTGCCGTTGCTCCAGAAGAACGTGTTCGGGTCGCCGTCGACCATCCGCGCCGGCACGTTGTCCTGGTAGGTCCCCAGGTTCGTCGTCGCGGTGCGACCCGGCTGTACGCCGAGCCAGCGGTCGTGGACGCGGCCGGTCTCGGCGATCAGTTCGTCGACCACCCGTTCGCCGATCCGCGGATAGGTGCCGCTGTGCGGCAGGCGGCCGTCCCGGATCGCCTTGGCCTCGGTCACGAGACCGCTCATCTGCTGCCGAGCGGTCCAGGCCGCTGCTCCGTCGCCGGCATCCAGAGCCGCGAGCAGATCGAGGGCGCGCCCCATCGCCTGTCCCCACAACTCTGTTGCCTTGAGCCACGATTCCGCCTCGTCGGCGAAGGCGGGATCGACAACTCCCGACCGGATCGTCCCCGGTGCAGCGGTGATGGCGTTGACCCGCGGGCGCAGGCCGGCGATCGCCTGGGCACGCTGCCCGGATCGCCACAGCTGCCAGAACTGCTCGACCGCGGCACCGAACACCGGAGCACTCTCCGGATGCAGCGTGCCGTCGTACGTGTTCAGATCCGCGAACACCTGCAGAGCCGCGGTCGTAGCCGCATTGCCGCCCGCCCGCTCGGCCAGCGCGCGACGCCAGGACGCCTGCTCGTCGTACTTCGCCGGGTTCCAGCCGAGTTCGGCGAACGAGTACAGCGCGATCTTGCTGACCGCCGCCTGGTTCATCGGGTTCGAGATGACGCCGGCGACGTGATCGGCGATCGCGGGCTCACGGCCGCTGTACGGCGCGAGCAGCAGCCGGCCGGCGGCGTAGTCGTTGACCGGGTAGTTGTCCCAGATCAGGATGTCGTGGCCGAACACGGCCTTCGCCTGGGCCGCCTGCGCCGCCGTGATCGTCCGCGGCACCACCCCGATGCCGGTCCAGTGCACGACCACGTCGGTGTCGAGCTGCTCCCGCAAAGCCTTCTTGTACGGCGTTTCGCTGACGTTGTAGTACTCCGTCGGCACCATCTGCAGCGGCGCGACATCCGCCTTCGTCTCCACCCATTCGCGCTGCACCCGGTTGAGCAGATCGCTCTGCGCCCGGCCGGCGGCGCCCCCGCCGGTGCCGTACTTCGCCTTGTCCGCGTCGCAGTGCCAGGAGTTGTAGTCGATGTCGTCGAGCGGCACGTTGAAGGATCGGGCGCCCACGTCGTACAGCGCCTGGAACTTCGCGATCAGGGCCTGGAAGTCGGCGTCCGAGGTGTAGCAGATCGACAGGCCCGGCGAGAGCGCGAAGGTGAAGTCGACCTTGTTCTGGCGCGCGCGGGTGACGAGCTCGGCGAGTTGGGCGAGCTTGTCGGCCGGGTACGGGTCGCGCCACTGCTCCCGGTGGTACGGGTCGTCCTTCGGCGCGTACTCGTACGTGTTCATGCGATGGTCGCCGAGGTAGCTGAGCTCGTCGAGGCGGTCCGCGTGCGACCAGGGCGTGCCGTAGAAGCCCTCGATCGCACCGCGGTAGCGCATCGTCGGCCAGTCCCGGATCGCGACGCCGGGCATCCAATCGCGGCCAGGGCGGGCCTGGATCAGCTGGGCGAGCGACTGCGCCGCGTAGTACGTGCCGTCGGAGTCGACGCCGTCCAGGACCACGTGACCGCGATCGTGCCGGTCGCGACCGGCGGCGAGAACGTACCCCTCGACGGGCAAGCCGGTGCTGTCCGGAACGTGCAAGGCACCGAGCACCGACGCGTCACGGCCCAGCCAGATGGTCGTCGGCGTACCGGGGTCGCTGCCGTTCGTGGTCCGGATGCTCGTCACGCCGGCGCGGTTCAAAGCCTGGCGTACGACGCGCTCGGCATCCGCATCGGTGCGCGAGGTGCGTACCAGCCCGACGACCGGGGTGAGCGGGAAGCCGTCGGCACGTTGCACGAGTTGCTGTGGCTCGGGTGAGACCGCAGCAACCGCGGCACCGGTCGCCCCGGCGTACTGAGGCAGGAGTGCGAGCGGGGCAACCAGGGCGAACACGCTGACAGCAGACCGGAGCAGGCGCATGAGTCTCCTCGGGCAGGGCGGGTGAAGCCAGTTAGCCAGTGCGCGGAACTGCACGTCAAGTGCTCGGGCTAGGCAGTTTCAGGCAATCTTTCGCTCGCGTGGGATTGGATATTCACATAGTGGATCTGGAATGTTACGGTCCTGCAAGGTTCCGGACCGGAGGTGCGAGATGCGACTTGCTGGGGCTGGTGTCGGGCTGTTGGTGGTTACGTCGATGCTCGTGGCGGCGAAGCCTGTTGAAGCCGTGGATGCAGTGGATGCCGCGCCCGCGGCCGGCTACGCGCTCTCGTGGGCCGACGAGTTCGACGGCACTGCCCCGGACACCGCGGAGTGGAACTTCCGGACGGACTTGAAGGGCAGTCAGCAGCTCGCCGACAACGTCAAGGTCGGCAGTGGACTGATGACGATCTACCTGTGCCCGAAGAACCGCGCGGGCGAGAACTGCCAGAACACAGTGGCCTCGGGCAACACGTACACAGGCGGCGGTCTGATCAGCAAACGCAGGCTGCGCTACGGCTACTACGAGACGCGGGCGAAGATGAACGTCGGCAGCGGCTGGCATTCCTCGTTCTGGGCGGCACAGAGCGGTGGCGCCAGCCCGCAGACCGAGATCGACGGCTTCGAGGTCGACTCGAACCTACCGGCGAAGATCCGGCACAACGTGTTCGCCTGGGGGCAGGGATACACGCCCACCAGCAACGTCTACGACCTCACCTTCGACACTTCGGCTGCCTTTCACACGTACGGGTTCGAGTGGCTGGAAGACTCGGTCCGGTTCTACGTCGACGGCACCCTGGTCGAAGAAGGCGACGTATCGGCGGCGTACCCGGCCGACAGCTACGTGCACAACTACCTCAACGTGTGGCTGACGTCGATCGCCTACAAGCCGATCGAGAATCCGGTGGACGAAAGCGCGCTGCCCGGGAAGGTGCAGTTCGACTACTTCCGCTACTACCAGCGCGACGCGTACGCCGACAACGACACCCCCGGCGGGAGTTACACCGAGACCGGCACCGGCTGGGGGGCGACCGGAGTTCGGGCCTTCGCCGGACTGACCGGGCGCTACTCCTGCGACAGCGGGACCGCCGCGCGGTGGACGATCGCTCCCCCGGCCACGGGAACGTACGACGTCTACTTCTACCGAGCCGGTGGCGCCGGCGGACAGGTCGACGCACCCGTCACGGTCTGGGACGGCGGTACCGCGCTGATCCGGTCCGAGGTCGATCTGACGCAGCCCAGTGGCTGGGTCCTGCTCGGCAACCACGCTCTGACCGGCGGTACGTCGTACATCGTGCGGATCGATCGCGACGGGGCGGGCTGTATCCGCGCCGACTCCGTCAAGCTCGTCCGCTCAAACTAGGAGGTCGCGGTCGTGAAGGTCCGCAAATCTGTCCACGCCGGAATCGTCGCTGTGCTGCTCGCCGCGGGACTGGTGAACACACCGCCTGCTTCGTCGGTGCCTGCTTCTTCGGTGGAGGCCACGCCTGTTCTGCCGGTTCCGGGGTACCAGCTCGCCTGGTCCGACGAGTTCGACGGTGCGCGGCTCGACACCGGTTCGTGGTTCTACCGCGAGGGCGAGAAGGCGATCTGCTCGAACAACCCGGGCAACGTCTCGGTCGCCGACGGTTCGCTGCGCATCGCGTTGAAACGCGAGGACCGTAACGGGATGCCGTACACCTGCGGTGGCGTGATCAGCCAGAAGACCTTCGGCTACGGGTACTACGAGACCCGCGCGAAACTGTGGGGCGACCAGGGGTTCCACTCGGCGTTCTGGACGACCGGGCTGTCCGACTACGTGCCGGACACCCCGCAGTACAAGGGCCCGAACAACCGGGTGAACGAGATCGACGGCTTCGAGGTCGACTCGCACGCGCCCGATGTCTTCAGCCAGGTCTCGCACTGGTTCGTGCCGCAGCACGTCGGCAATCCGGGCGGGGTGTACCGCGGTCCGGATTCCTCCGACGGCTACCACGTCTACGGCTTCGAATGGACGCCGACCCAGGTGCGCTACTTCATCGACGGCCAGCTGACGCGCGTCCTGCCGAAGCCCGGACCGCACGGCCTGCAGAACATCTGGCTCACGACCCTCGGATTCACCGCACCGGTCGACGAGACCAATCTGCCCGGCGAAACGGCCTGGGACTACTTCCGGTACTACGCTCCGGTCCAGCCGGACGCCGACGTGTCCGCCGGCACGGTCGTCGTCGACAACGGCGACTCCGGGTACGCCGAATCCGGTCGGTGGACCGATGACGTCACCGACGGGCACCACCAGACGTTCGGCTTTCAGGACAAGGACGTACGGCGCACCGACGACCCGACGGCATCGGCCGCCTGGCGACCACAGCTGCCGGCCAAGCAGTCGTACGAGGTGTTCGTCTGGAACCCGAGCTTCCTGCACACCGGCCAGAAGGCCGCGCGCTACACCGTGAGTCATGACGGCGGCCAGACCGCGGCGGTCGTGAACCAGGACAGCGCCGGTCAGCAGTGGGTCAGCCTTGGGGCTTACCGGATGACGCCTGGCCGCGGTCAAGGAGTACGCGTCACATCGGATCCGGCAGGCAGCGGCACGCTGCGCGCCGACGCGGTGAAGTTCGTCCCGGCAGTTGTCGTGGACAACGATCAGACCGGGTACAGCGAACAAGGACCGTGGCAGTCCTCGAGTTCCGTGACCGGGTGGCGCGGGCAGGACACCCGGTGGTCGGGCGACCCGGCCGCGACGGCGCGCTGGGCGCCGACGTTGCCGCGCAGTACGACGTACGACGTCTATGCCTGGATCCCGGACGGCCGGCAGGACAGCGAGACTCGCATCGGAGTCACGGATCCTGGCTACACAGAGTCCGGTGCGTGGGCCGCCTCGAGTCTGACCGGTTGGGACGGTACGGCGACCAGGACGACGAACGACACGAAGGCCACGGCGGAGTGGCGGCCGGAGCTGCCGATCGCCGGGCGGTACGAGGTGTCCGCCTGGGTGCCGAACGATGCGATCAGCACCACCGCGGCGCGCTACACGGTCGATCATCCGGGTGGTCAGAGTTCGGTCGAGGTCGATCAGACGACGGGTGGCAAGCAGTGGGTGTCGTTGGGCACCTACGATTTCGCTGCGGGGACGGCGGGACGGGTCACGATCGCCAACGCCGCGGGGCGTGGTTATCTGCGAACCAACGTGGTGCGGTTCGTTCGCGTGGGCGCAGATGAGGCCACGCCGCCGACGTACACCGTCACGCATGCCGGCGGGGTCAGCACGGTCGCGCCGGATCTGAGCCTCGGGGTTGATCGCTGGGTCAAGCTGGGGAACTTCGCATTCGAGGCCGGTAGCAAGGGTTCGGTCACGGTCAGCGCGTCGGGTGGGGTCGTGCGCGCCGACGCCGTCAAGTTCCTGGCGGCGCCTGCTCGCAATCAGTTGCCGTCAGCACCGAATGCGGTGACTGCGTTCGTGCAGCCGAACCCGTCGAACGGCGACCAGGTCCTCCAGGTGCGATGGCTGCCGACCGGCGCGATCGGGTACCACGTGTACCTCGACGGGAATCGGGTCACCTGGCAGCCGGTCCGCGGTGGCTCGTTCCGGATGTACGAGCTGCTTGCGGGACAGACGCATCGAGTGACCATGACCTCGGTCGATCGGACCGGCAAGGAGTCCGCGCCGTCGACGCCCTTCGTGGTTCGTGTCCCGGTGGACAAGGTGCCTCCGGCAACACCGGCACAAGTGTCGGCTGAGGCGACCAACGGTGGCGCGGTGCTGTACTGGCCGCAGAGCACCGAGGTAGATCTGCACGGATACAACGTGTACGTCGACGGGCGGCGGATCACCGACGTACCGACCGGCAACCCGGCGGACGCACAGTCGCGCGCACTCGGCTTCCCGGTGCCGGACCTCACGAACGACGTCACCCATACCCTCGCGGTCACCGTGGTGGATCAGAGCGGCAACGAGTCGAAGCCGGCGACCGTGCCGGTGACACCGAAGCCGATGGCTGTCGTCGGAATCACCGACCCTGGCTACACCGAGACAGGAACCTGGTCCGGGTCGAGCGTCGCCGGCTGGCAGGGCACGTCGACCCGGACCAGCAACATCGCCACGGCGACCGCCGACTGGCGCCCAACTCTCGAAACCTCCGGCGAGTACGACGTCTACGCCTGGGTCCCGAACCACCTGAACAGCACCACCGCCGCTCGCTACACCGTCACCCACGCGAGCGGATCCGACGCGACCACCCTCGACCAGACAACCGGCGGCGCCCGCTGGATCCTCCTCGGTCGCTACCCCTTCACCGCCGGCACCACAGCCCACATCACCCTCACCAACGCGGCGGGCACCGGCTGGCTCCGCACCAGCGCCGTGAAGTTCGTGCCCGCTACGTCAGGACTCGGGGGTGCCCGGTAACGGGGTGCCGCGTTCGTCGGGAGCACGATCGGCAACCGCGCACCGAACGGCCGGACACCCAGCGAGCGCCGTACAAACCCTCCAGATGGTCAGCAATCCGGCAAAACTGACCGGCCTCCACATCTCGGCTAGTGCCCCGTCAAGAATCGTTCGGGTCGCAAATCCGTCAGCTCGCCCGGTCCGCCTCCTACGCCCGCGCGACGGCGCGCCGTGCTCGTGCCCCCTCCCCAAACCGGTTTGGGGAGTCCTGCCTCCCCAAACCGGGAGGTAAGACTCCCCGGTCTGTGCGCAGCCTCCTCCCCAAACTGGTTTGGGGAGTATTACCTGCCCGAATCGGGAGGTCGGACTCCCCGGTCTGTGCGCAGACCCTCCCCAAACCGGTTTGGGGAGGGTCTGCGTCGGTGGGGTGAAGACGTCTCGCCGGAGTGGTGGCGAGTTCGTCGATGAGAGTCAGCGGTCACGGCGGCGTGCCTCGCCCATGAGCGTTATGACCCAAACGTTCCTTGACGAGGTACTAGCTGTCTCGTCCGTGAGGCGCCCAACGCCCCACGGATCGGAGACCTCGTGTACGTCGCCTACCTCGCCACCACCCTCCTGGCCGCCGCACTCACCGGCAGCGCCGCGGTCGCGAACGTCCTCCGCCACGACTACCCCAAGGCCCAGGCCGACAAGATCCGCGTCGACCACAAGTAGATCCTCCCTTTCGGCCTCCTCCTCGGCGCCGGTTCGATCGGTCTCCTGGCCGGCCTCGCCGTACCGCCACTAGGAGTCCTCGCCGCCGCAGGCCTCGTCCTGTACTTCCTCGCCGCCCTGACCGCCCACCTCCGAGTCCACGACCACAACCTCGCCCCGTGGACCCTGTACTTCACAACCTGCGCAGCTGCTCTCGTCACCACCATCGCCTACCACTGAACTCCCGCCAGGTCGGTCTAGGCTGGGGCGATCATGGGGTCCTCGGTGGCGGACGGTGGCGATCACTCGCGGATGCGGCAGCTCAACGAGCGTGCCGTGCTCGCTTCCGTGCGATCCGCCGGGGAGTTGCGGGTTGCGCAGATCGTGGAGCAGAGCGGACTCGGGCGGACGGCCGTCGAGGAAGTGCTGGCCAGCCTGGTGGAGCGGCGCTGGCTGGTCGAGGAGAGTCCGGCCATCCGCGGGCGCGGGCGGCCGGCGCGCAGCTACCGGTTTCGCGCCGAGGCCGGACACATCGTCGGGCTGGACATCGGCGCGTTCTCGGTCCGTGGCGTACTTACCGACCTCGACGGGCGGATGCTCGCGAACGCGCGACACCCGGTGACGCCGGAGACGCCACGGAAGAAGCGGCTCGCTACGGCGGACCAGGTGATTGCCGACTGCGCGCGTGACGCCGGGGTGCCGGTCTCGCGGGTATGGGCGGTCGGTGCGGGTACCACCGGGCTGGTCGATGCCGCGGGCACCGTCGTACGGGCCAACGCGATCCCGGACTGGGGCGGCACCGATCTGGCCGGGCATTTCACGGCGCAACTCGTTGTCGCAGACAACGACAGCCAACTCGCAGCCCTGGCCGAACAACGCCGTGGGGGCGCGGATCCTCCAGCGGACATGGTGTTTCTTCATGCGGGGTTGCGTACCGGACTGGCGTTGGTGCTGGACGGGCGGTTGCGGCGGGGCGCGTACGGCGCTGCGGCTGACATGTCGGCGCTGCGCGGCGTCGCCTGGGAGGCCGCACTCGAGTACCTGCACGCCGTCGTACCGGCGGAGATTCCCACCGTGGACAAGGCCGAGCGTGCGTTCGCCGCCGCCCGCGACGGAGATCGGCCTGCCCGCGCGGCCGTCCGGAAGTACGCCCACGCGATGGCAGTGGCCGCCGCGACCGCGATCGCGATCGTCGACCCGCGGCTGCTCGTGCTCGGCGGGGCGTTCTCACAAGCGGCCGACGTACTGCTGGAGCCGCTGACCGCCGAGCTGACCCGCCTCTGCCCACGGGTCCCGGAGGTCCGCGCGTCCGCCCTCGGTGGCCTGTGTGTGGCCCTCGGTGCGGCCAGCCTCGCCCAGGACGCCGTCAACACGCGTCTCCTCGCCCCGAGCCGCGGTCCCCTCCCCCAACTCACCACCCGCAGCCTCTGACCTCAGGTTGGCCGATTGTTCACCGGGCCGTTGACGCATGTCCGGTCCGGCAGCTAATAATGTCGGAAACAGGCAATAATGCGCACTAACGCGCACCCCCTCCGCCAGGAAGCAGGTTGCCGTGAACAGTCGGATCCGCCGCCGGACGTTCCTCACCACCACCGGCGCGATCGCCACCGCGACCGCGGTCGGTGACGTCGCGTACGCCACGCCGCACGCGCTCGACGACGCCTCGGAGTACGTCGACGTACAGCTGCTGAACATCACCGACTTCCACGGCTACCTGCAGCCGACGACGCCCAGTCAGGGCAGCGTGATCACCGGCGCCGGCGGCGTCCAGGTGACCGTCGGCGGGGCCGGATACCTGGCCACCCACCTGAAGCGGCTGCGCGAGGGGCAGCGGAACTCGATCTTCTTCTCGTCCGGCGACAACTTCAACGGCTGGCCGTTCGAGGTCGACGCGCACGCCAACGAGCCAACCATCGAGGCGCTGAACGCGCTCGGCCTGCAGTTCAGCACCGTCGGAAACCACGAGCTCGACCACTCGGTGGAGTTCATCGTCGACCACATGGAGAAGGGCAAGCCCTACCCGGTCAGCGGGCGTGACGACAACTTCATCGACTCGACCGGACAGCGCTTCCAGGGCGCGAACTTCCGCTTCTACACCGCGAACATCGTGCATGCGGACACCGGCCGGCCAATCGTTCCGCCGTACAACATCGAATGGGTCGACGCCGGCCGCGGGCGGAAGCTGCCGATCGCGTTCATCCACCTGACCTTGGTGGGTTCGGAGGTGGGATCCACGTCGTACCAGCCCGGGCTGCGGTCGCTGTCCGACCTGGAGCAGGCGAACAAGCTGGCCGCGCAGCTCAAGAAGCGCGGCGTCAACGCGATCGTCATCAACATCCACGACGGCGGCGTCGCCGGGAACGACTACAACGCGGGGACGAACCCGTCGGGGCCGGTGTTCCAGCTGGCCGCGAACGCCTCGCCGGACATCGCCGCGATCGTGACCGGGCACTGGCACTGCCGGTTCAACATGATGGTTCCGGACCCGAACGGCGTACCGCGGCCGGTCGTCGAAGCCGGCAACCACGGGTCGCTGATCAACGAGATCAACCTCAAGCTGGACCCGCGGACCGGCGAGGTCATCCGCGAGCTCACCCGGTCGACCAATCACGCCAACAGCCGCGACGTACCGCTCGACGAAGAGCTCCAGTACATCGCCGACTACTGGACCGCACAGGGCAAGAAGCGTTACGCCACACCGCTCGCGCGAGTCACCGCCGACTTCACCCGTACGCTGAACGCGTCCGGCGAGAGCACGATGGGCAACCTGGCCGCGGACTTCGCCTACTGGGACGCGAACCAGCACCGCGACGGGCGCGCCGACCTGGCCCTGATCTCGGTCAAGCCGGTCTCAGGGTCGAACGCCGTGACCGGTGACCTTTTGTTTGCCAAGGGCACCAATCCGTCGGACGTGGACGGCACCGTGTTGTTCGGCGAGGCGTGGGGCGCCTTCGGGTACGGCAACCCGATCCTGACGGTCACCTTGCCGGGTACCCAACTGCACGCCGCCTTCGAGGCGCAGTGGGTGCCGCAGGCCAACGGCACCGAGAAGTTCGCTCCGTTCGCGGTGTCGCAGAACGTCAGCTACACCTACGACACGACGAAACCGATCGGTCAGCGCGTCGACCCCGCGACCGTACAGATCAACGGGAAGCCGCTCGACCTGAACCGGGACTACCGCGTCGCCGCGCTGGCCTACACGTTGATCGGCGGCGACGGTACGACGGTCTTCGCCGGGTTCACCGATCCGGTCCGCAACGACCGCGACCACGAGGGCTTCATCGCCTACCTGCGCGCGCACCCGGTGCTCACGCCCGCGCCGCTCGGCCGCGCGCGTCCGGTGAGTTAGGCTGCCGTTCGAGATGATCTGAAACCCGGATGATACGAGAGCGGAAGTATGCCGAAGGCGCCGTCGCGCACCGCCGCGATCAGGACCGCGTTGCGGGACCTGCGGGTCCAGCTCGCCCTGCTGAATCATCAGGTCGGGTCCCAGCTGTCCCTCAAGGACGCCGAGCTGGACTGCCTGGACGTGCTCGCCAGGGACGGGGCGCTCACACCGAGCGCCCTGGCCCGGCGGGCCGGCATCCATCCGGCCACGATGACCGGGATTCTCGACCGGCTCGAGCGCGGCGGCTGGATCGTCCGTGACCGCGACCAGGCCGACCGCCGGCGGGTGACCGTCAGCGTCGTCAAGGAGCGCGCGGCGGCGGTCTACCAGGCGTACCGCGGGATGAACGGCGCGGTCGACAAGATCTGCGCCGGCTACTCCGAGGACGAGCTCGACCTGATCGCCGGTTTCCTGAACCGCTGCGCCGAGGCCGGGCACGTGTCCACGGAGAAGCTCGCCGCGAACTGAGCCCATCAGTCGCGGAACGCCGCAGCATGGTCCGCGACCCAGTCCGCGAGGGTGCGCGCCGGCCGCCCGAGGACGCGTTCCACCTCGTCGGTGACCTCCGCGGGCTGCCCGGCGCCACGCTCGTACCGGGCCATCCGGTCACCACGATCTTCATGCTGCTCTCCCTGTCTTGATCATTTGAGTTTCGTATTATCTGATCCTCAAATTACCAGGTAATGGCGGGTCTTCTTTGGGAGCGCTCTCGGGAGCGGGAGCTGAGGCGTTGTGCAGTTTTGAATCGCTGGGGCACAGATGGTTGACGACTGGGTGGCTGATCCGACACGATCGGTGCGGCAGTAACTGGAAGCGCTCCCGGAGTGTCCGCCCCCAAACTCGAGACAGGAGCAGCACATGCGATGGATCCTCAGAGGCCTGGTCGCGGCCGGCCTGACGCTCGGCGTCGCCCTGCCCGCACACCAGGGCGCCGGCGCCGCCACCACCGGCAACCCGGTCCAGCTGACCAGCGGCTTCTACGTCGACCCGAACTCGAACCCGGCCGCCTGGGTCAACAACAATCCCAACGACGGCCGCCGGACCGCGATCCAGAACTCGATCGCGACGAAGCCGATGGCGCGCTGGTTCGGCAACTGGAGCAACCCGATCGGCACCGCGGTCGGAAGCTTCGTCGGAGCCGCCGACGCCGCGGACAAACTGCCCGTACTGGTCGCGTACAACATCCCCGGCCGGGACGCCTGCGGCGGCCACTCCGGCGGCGGCGCCGGCACCCCCGCCGCGTACCGGACCTGGATCCACGACTTCGCCGTTGCCGTCGGCAACCGCCCGGCCGTGGTCGTGATCGAGCCCGACTCGCTCGGCGACTTCAACTGCATGAACGCGGACCAGATCGCCGAGCGCAACGGCATGCTGACCTACGCCGTACAGCAGTTCAAGGACCTGGCGCCGAACGCGTGGGCGTACCTCGACGGCGGCAACGCAGGCTGGGTCGCCGCCGACGTGATGGCACAGCGGCTCAACGGCGCCGGCCTGGCGAACGCGCACGGTTTCGCGCTCAACGTCTCGAACTACTACACCACCGCGCAGACCGTGAGTTACGGCAACGCGGTCAACAGCCACCTGTCCGCTGCGAAGCCGTTCGTCGTCGACACCAGCCGGAACGGCAACGGTACGGGTAACGACTGGTGCAACCCGCCCGGCCGCAAGCTCGGCGTCACGGCCCAGACCGGTGGCGGCGCGGAGATGTTGCTGTGGATCAAGGTGCCCGGCGACTCCGACGGCGACTGCGGAATCGGTGCCGGAATTCCGGCCGGCACCTTCAGCCCGGACCTCGCCATGCACCTGATCAACGGCAGCTGACGCGGCAGACCACCCAGCCCGCCACTACGAGACCGAACGGTCGTCTCACGCCTCCATCGCGGCCGGCAGGCGCCTGGCCAGCACGGCAGCGACTTCGTGCCGGTACACCGGCCGGGCCACGTCGCAGGTGTGCGTGAGGTGACCGGTCCGGAGCATCCGCTGGACCTCGTCGACATCCGTTCCGAGCGCGGTCGCGGCGGACGACAACGTCAACCACCCCTGGCGCAGGCGTGCGAGGACGTCCACGTCGTCGCGTCGCAGTGGCAGCTCCTTGCCGTGCGCCGTCAGCAGTCCGGCCGTGATCAACCGCCGTACGCCGGTCTGGCCGAGGCCGAGCACCGCGCCGGCCTCGGCGACCGACATCCATTGGTCGAGGCCCGACCGGACGACGTCGGACAGCAGCAGGCGGCGGTGCGAACGGGATCGGGCCGGCAGATGCCCGGCCCGGATCAGCCCGGCGACTCGCTGCGGGGGAACCTCCAGCAGGAGCGCGGCTTGCGCGGTGGTGACCAGCGGATCCTCGACCATCAGCGGCTCTCCGAGCAGCTCGGTCAGCCGGGTCCGAAACTCCTTGACCAGTTCCCCATTACCCATTGCAGTCCTCCCCAGGTCCGCTGTGTCCTCTGCGAGCAAACGACGCGGGTCCGGGGTCAGGCGCTCTGTTGCATTGTGACACGCTCAGCGATGAATTGATGCATGTCAGTACCGGCAATTGCCGGCGCAGCGGATGGAGACGCGGAGGATGACGAAGCCTGTGCAGCGCCCGTGGGCGACGAATCCCGGGGCCGGGTCCTGGATCGCGCCAGGAGTGCGGGAGTCCGCGCTGGAGTTCCATCGGAGCATGCCCGGGTACGCCGCGACGCCGCTGATCGAGGTGCCCGCGCTCGCGGAGCTGCTCGGGGCCGGGAGCGTGTGGGTGAAGGACGAGTCGAACCGGTTCGGGCTGCCGGCGTTCAAGGTGCTCGGCGCGTCGTGGGCGGTCAACCGTGCGCTCGGGCCGGCGCGGACGTTCGCCGAACTGGTCTCGCTGGTCGCCGGTCGCCGGCTCACGCTGGTGACCGCGACGGACGGAAACCATGGCCGGGCTCTCGCGTATCTCGCGCGGGCACTCGGCCTCCGGTCCCGCATCTACGTCCCGGCCGGTCTGCCGGAGGCCCCGGTGCAGGCGATCCGCGACGAAGGTGCGTCGGTCGTCGACACCGGCCTCCCGTACGACGACGCAGTACAGGCCGCCGCGGCGAGTGTGCGCGATGGTGACGTGCTGATCCAGGACACCGCCTGGCCCGGGTACGAGGAAGTGCCACGGTGGATCGTCGCCGGGTATTCGACGCTGTTCGCGGAGATCGACGGACAGCTTCCGTCGGAGATCGGACTCGTCGTGGTACCGACAGGTGTGGGGTCGCTGCTGCAGTCCGCGATCGAGCACTACCGGGTGGCGGGCCGCCGTACGTCGGTCCTCGCCGTTGAACCGGTCACCGCCGCCTGCGTCACGAAGTCCCTCGCCGCCGGCCGGCCAGTCACGGTCGACACCTCGGCCCCCACGATCATGGCCGGCCTCAACTGCGGCACGGTCTCCTCCACCGCATGGCCCACCATCCACCGCGGCCTGGACGCCGCCATCGCCGTCACGGATGACGAGACCCGCGCCGCCCAGGCCCTGCTTCACAGCTACAACATCCCCGCCGGTCCTTGCGGAGCCGCCGCCTTGGCCGCTCTGCAAGTCACCGACTCCCGCCCGTCACCGGACGCCGTCGTCCTCATCAACACCGAGGGCGCCACTGCTCAGCCGGCGGCGACCTTGGGTGCGTCGATCGCCCAGTAGCCGTTGTTGCCGGCAGTCAGGTGCCAGGTCACGCGTACCTGGGTAGCGCCGGTGGGGACCGCGGTGGTCAAGTGCATCGCCTTGCTGATGTCGAACTTCGCACCGTCGGCCGCGGAGGCGGTCCACAGCACGCGCTTCACGCCGTTGTCGAACTCCGCCACGACCTCGGCGTCCTGCGGCGGCCCTGCAGCGACCTGCTTGTAGTGGCTCAGGTAGTCGACCTGGACGCCGGAAGCCTTGCGCAGCGGCACCCACGGCGTGGTGAGCGCACTGTCGAACAGCGCACCGCCGGCCGCCGGGTCGCCCTTGTCGTTCCACTCGTCCGGGTCGGCGACGGCGATCACGTCACGCCCCCGGACGAACGAGCCGCGGCCCTGACCTTCCTGGGAGGTCGTCCAGAACTCGCCGCTCATCAGGCGCCAGCCGCGGTACTCGGTCACCCCGCTGCCGGCGGGAGTCTTGTCGACGCGGGTCCACGCAGTCGGCAGCGCAGTCGTCCAGCCGCCGACACCCTCAGGCTTGGGTGCCTCGTCGACCACGCCCGACGTGGCCGGCACGGTGTCGAACGGATCGTTGCTCCGGGCACCGATCGGCACGCCGTCGAGACCCCAGGCCGGGTCGATCGGCAGGCCGAGATGCCGGTAGACCGTCGGCATGATGTCGACCTGCCGCCACTCCCGCCGCAGCGTGGCGGTCGTCGGGATCCCCGGCCCGGCAGCGAGGATCCAGCCCTGGCGTGAGGTGTGCTGGTCGCCGCCGTGACCGAAGCCGGTCTGGCCGTGGTCGGTGGCCGCGACGATCAGCCAACGCTCGTTCCGGTACGTCGCCCGCGCCTTGACCGCGGCGACCAACTCACCGAACTTGGCGTCGACACGACGGATCGCGTCGAGGTAGTCGGGGCTGTCCGAGCCGAGCGCGTGACCGGTCGCGTCGACGTCGTGCAGGTAGACCATCATCAGGTCCGGGTCGTGCTCGCCGAGCATCTCGAGCGCAGCGTCGGTGCTCTGCCGGTCGGTGATCTGCTGGTTGGCGCCGTCCTGCTGGAGTTTCACGTCCGGCCGGTCGATCAGGTAGGTGTTCAGCGGCGTCCAGTCCAGCGTGGTGAACGTCGACAACTCAGGCTTGAGTCCCTCGGCGCGCGTGATGAAGTCCGGGTACTGACTCTTGCGGTAGCCGTTGAACGAGTTGTCGAGCACGTTGTGCTTGTCCGGCCAGACACCGGTGAACATGTTCGAGTGACCGGGACCGGAGTTCGTCCCGGCGATGGCGTTGTCCTGGATGTACGCCGGCCCGAACTGGCCCGTCGCGCCGACGGCGGACAAGTTCGGCGTACCGGCCTGCTGCATCTTGTCCCAGCGCATGCCGTCCATGTCGACGAACAGGACCTTCGGGACGCTGGAGACGGTGGCGGCGGTCGCGGTGGGTGCGACGACCGCGGCGAGCACGATGGCTGTGCAGGTGGTCAGGGCGGTGAGACGTAATCGCATGAGCGGGCTCCTCGGGGCGGACCGGCGGACGACTTCGAACACTGGCAGCCCGTGCTTCCGCGCGGTATGCGGGATCTGGCTATGCGGTCCATAGCCCAAACCGGGGTTCCCGGTGCGACCTGCGGGGCTGGACAGTGACATCGATCCCGAGAACCCGATCGCAGGAGACTCCGTGACCACCACCTTCAGCATCAACGACCGGACCTACACCACCCACGGTGCGCCGGTCGTTGTGATCTGTATCGACGGCAGCGAGCCGGACTACCACCTCGAGGCTGTCAAAGCAGGCCGGATGCCGTGGCTCGCCGAGGTACTCGACAGCGGGCGGGGAACGTCCTGGGAGGCGCACTGCGCGATGCCTGCGCTGACCAACCCGAACAACGTGTCGATCGCGACCGGGCAGCCGCCGTCAGTACACGGAATCAGTGGCAACTACCTCTTCGACACCTCAACGGGTGCGGAAGTGCTGATGAACGACAAGTCGTTCCTGCGGGCGCCGACGCTGTTCGCGGCCGCCAACGAGGCAGGCCTCGACGTCGTCGTCGTCACCGCCAAGGACAAGCTGCGGCGGCTGCTCGGCGCCGGGGTCGTGGAGGCCGGTCCCAGCCTCGACGGCTCCGGTGAGTTCGTCGAACCGAGCCGGCGCGGGATCTGCTTCTCGGCCGAGAAGGCCGACCAGGCCAACCTCGAGGAGAACGGCATCGACGACGTCCTCGCGCTCGTCGGCAGGCCGCTGCCCAGCGTGTACTCGGCAGACCTGTCCATCTTCGCGCTGGCCGCGGGCGTCGAGATCATGAAGACCCGCGGCGCCGACCTGATGTACCTGTCGCTCACCGACTACATCCAGCACAAGCACGCCCCCGGCACCGAGGCGGCCAACGACCTGTACGCCGAGATCGACCGGCACGCCGCACAACTCGAAGCGCTCGGCGCGGTCGTGGTCCTCACCGCCGACCACGGCATGAGCGCGAAGACCGACGACACCGGTGCGCCGAACGTCGTCTTCGTCGAGGACGAGGCACGCCGGATCCTCGGCTCGACCGGCGCCGAGCCGGGGTCGGACGAGCTGCGCGTCATCCTGCCGATCACGGACCCGTACACCGTTCACCACGGTGCGCTGGGCTCCTTCGCCAGCGTCTACCTGCCCGCGGGCGCGGACCTCGACTCGACCATCGAGGCGCTCCGGACGATCGACGGCGTACAGACCGTGTGCAACCGGGACGAGGCCGCCGACAGGTTCTCGCTGCCTGCCGACCGGATCGGCGACATCGTGGTCCTCGCCGAGAAGGGCACGGCCCTGGGCCGGTACGCCGCCTGGCACGACCTGACCGGCCTCGATGCTCCCCTGCGGTCGCACGGCGCGCTGGGCGAGCTGCAGATCCCGTTCCTGATCAACCGGGTGCTACCCCGGCCGGAAGAGCTCGACGAGCCCTGGGGCCGGCCGGCGTACATCCACAACTACGACGCGTTCTGGGTCGCCACGACCCTCGCGTCCGAGCATGACCTCGCGGCCGCCCCTGCGTCGTGAGTCGACCCCGTCCTGCGCGTTACCCCTGAGAGAGGTCTGCGACGAGGATGTCCAGCACACTTGACCCCAGCACCGGCAACGTCTCGGCCGAACCCGTCTCCGACGCCTCCTTCCGGCGCCTCGCCTGGCGAATGTTGCTCGCAGCAATGTTCTGCTACCTGTTCTTCTACACCGGCCGGCAGGCCTTCGGTTTCGCGATCACCGGCATCCAGAAGGACCTCGGCTGGACCAAGGCGACCGTCGGCACGATCAGCGGTATCGCCCTGTGGTCCTACGCCATCGGCCAGATGGTCAACGGCAACCTCGCGGACAAGTTCGGAGGTCGCCGCCTGATGGCTCTCGGGGCGGTCCTGTCGACGGCCCTGTGCATCATCGCCAGCTTCATGACCTCGCCGGCGGGCATGGCCGTCGCCCTCGGGGCCAACGGCTTCGTCCAGGCCATGGGCTGGTCGGCCGGCGGCCGGGTGATCTCCAACTGGTGGAGCCACCACGAACGGGGCAAGAGTTTCGGCTTCTACACGCTGGCGGCCGGTTCGTCGTCGGTTCTCGTCTACGTCACCTCGACGTTGACGATCACGACGTTCGGCCTGGACTGGGAGTGGCTGTTCCGCCTTCCGGTGCTGCTGATGCTCGTCGGCGGGATCACCTTCTTCGTGCTCGCGCGGGACACCCCGAAGAGTGCCGGGATCACGCCACCGCGCTCGTTCACCCATGACGCCGACGATGTCGCGTACGACAGCGAGGCAGCGGCGCCCAGCTCGGCGGACCGCTACAAGGCCGTGCTCGGGATCCCCAGGATCTGGCTCACCGGTATCGCGATCGGGTTCCAGAACGCGGCCAGGTACGGCCTGCTGATCTGGGTCCCGGTGTACTTCCTCGGCGACGCCTGGAAGAAGACCGACAACGCGGTCTGGATCACGGTGGCGCTGCCCGTCGGTATGGCGGTAGGTGCCCTCGTCAACGGTCAGCTCTCGGACCGCCTGTTCGGCTCGCGCCGCGACCGCCCGATCATGCTCTTCATGGTGCTCGGGGCGCTCAGCTCCCTCGGGATCTGGGCCCTGCACCCCGGTGTCGGCCTGGGTATCGTCCTGCTGTTCCTGGCCGGTTTCTTCGTCTACGGGCCGCAGTCGTCGTTCTGGGCGCTGTGCCCGGACCTCGCCGGCAAGGTGATGGCCGGTACGGCGGTGGGCGTGGTCAACTTCTTCGCCTACTTGTTCGCCGGCGCCGCCGAACCCATCATCGGCCGCATCATGGACCACAACGGCGGCGACGCCGGGCTGATCTTTCTCATCGTGGCGATCAGCTGTACGGCGAGTGCCGCCGTAGCGTCGACCATCCGCCGCTGAAACGACTGAACGGGACACAATGATGACGACAGTGAACGCGACCGCGGCGGTCTGGTCCGGCGTGGAAGCGGGCTTCTCCGTCGACACGCTGCCGCTGCCTGTGCTGCGGCCGGGTGAGGTCCTGGTCCGCACCGAGCTGGCCACGATCTGCGGCAGCGACCTGCACACGATCAACGGCGACCGCCCCACTCCGCTGCCGACCGTCCTCGGGCACGAGGCCATCGGCCACGTCGTCGCCACGGGAGGCGGCGTGACCGCCGCTGACGGAGAGCCGGTGAGCGAGGGTGATCGCATCACCTGGACGATCGGTACGGCGTGCGGCACGTGTCGCCGGTGCCTGCGCGGCATACCCCAGAAGTGCCTGTCAGTGCGCAAGTACGGCCACGAGGCGATCGACGACCACTGGAAGCTCAACGGTGGTTTCGGGACGCACGTGCACCTCGTGGCGGGCACTGGTCTGGTGAAGGTGCCGGGCCACTTGCCCGCCACCGTCGCCACGCCCGCCAACTGCGCCACGGCAACGGTCACCTGTGCGGCTCGCCGTACCAAGCTCACCGCGGACGATGTCGTTGTGGTGCTCGGATGCGGAATGTTGGGGCTGACCGCGGTGGCGTATGCCCGCGACCTCGGCTGCACGACTGTGATTGCGTCTGACGTCGATCCGTCGCGCCGCGAGCTGGCGACGCGCTTCGGCGCCACCACCGTCGTCGAGCCGCAGGACCTCGCCGCCACCACGAGCGAGTACGGCGCCGACGTCATCTTCGAACTGTCCGGCAACAGCCACGCGGTCCGGTCAGCGTTCGAGGTGGTCGATCTGGGCGGCCGGATCGCCCTGGTCGGCTCGGTGTCGCCCGCTCCCGAGATCAGCTTCGAACCGAGCGGTTTCGTCAAGAACCTCACGACCGTCGTCGGCAGCCACAACTACCGGGTCGACGACCTTGTCGAGGCGATCGACTTCCTCGAGCGCACGCCGGCGCAACAGTTGTTCGCCGGCCTGATTCCGGCGCCGTACGCGCTGGCCGACATCGTGCAGGCGACGAAGACCGCCAGTACCGGCGGTGCGCCGCGCATCGCCATCGATTTCAAGGAGATCTCCTCGTGAGCCTCGACTTCAAGGTCCAGGCGGACCACCTGCTCAACTACGTCAACGGAACGTGGACACCGAGCAGCGGTGGGCAGACCCGGCCGAACCTCAACCCCGCCGACACCGGCGACGTGATCGGTGAGTTCGGCGAGTCCGTCGCGGCCGATGTCACCGCGGCGGTCGACGCCGCCGAGGCCGCTCAGCCGGACTGGGACGCGATCGGGCCGATCGAGCGGGCCAAGGTGCTGACCAAGGCGGCCCGGCTGATCGAGGAGCGGATCGAGGACTTCGCCGCGGCGATCACCCGCGAGCAGGGCAAACGCCTCGGCGAGGCGCGCGGCGAGGTAACCCGTGGGCTGGCGATTCTCGAGTTCCACATCGGTGAGGCGCGCCGGATGAACGGCGAGACCACCGCCGCCGAGGAGCCGCGCACCGTCGTGCTGACGTTCCGGCGTCCGATCGGCGTCGTCGGCCTGATCACCCCGTGGAACTTCCCCCTCACCATCCCCATCTGGAAGGTCGCTCCGGCCCTGCTGTCCGGCTGTACGGCGGTCCTCAAGCCATCCCCGCTGACTCCGCTGACGGCGGCTCTGCTCGTCCAGGCGTTCCACGACGCGGGCGTGCCGGCCGGCGTACTCAATCTCGTGCAGGGCGACCGCGAGGCCGGCGAGGCCCTCGTCGACGATGAGCGAGTGGCCGGGATCTCCTTCACCGGATCGCTGCCCGTTGGCCAGGCCATCAACCGGGCCGGCGCCGGCCGCCTGATGCGGACCCAGCTCGAGCTCGGCGGCAAGAACGCGCTCATCGTGCTGGCCGACGCCGACCTCGACGCGGCGTGCGACGCCATCGTCCACGGCGCGTACGGCCAGTCGGGTCAACGGTGTTCGGCCACCAGCCGGATCATCGTCGACCGCGCCGTACACGACGAGCTGATGGCCCGGCTCGCCCCGCGGGTCCGCGCCATGAAGATCGGTCCGGGAGACCAGCCGGACGCCGACATCGGTCCGGTCGTCAACGACGAGCGCCACCAGGCCTGTCTCCAGGCCATCGAGCAGGCCGTTGCCGACGGCGCCGAACTGCTGGCCGGCGGTGGGGCGGCCGAGCTCGGCACCCCGGGGTACTTCGTCAAGCCGACGCTGCTCGACGACGTCGCATGGGACTCCGAACTCGCCCAGGAGGAGGTCTTCGGGCCGGTCCTGTCCGTCATCACCTGCGACGGGTACGACGACGCGATGCGGATCAGCAACTCGGTGAAGTACGGGATGTCCGGGACGATCTTCACGCAGAACCCGGCGCTGATGTTCCAGGCGCTGCAGGACTTCCAGGCAGGCATGTTGCACGTGAACCGCCCCGGTGTGGGCGCGTACTCGCACCTGCCGCACATGGGCGCCAAGGCCTCCCAGCTCGGCGCGCCGGAATGCTCGCCGGACGTCTGGAACTTCTACACCGACCTCCGGTCGGCCTGTATCAGGTACTGACGTCTCCGTGCGACGATGGCCGCGTTCTCGCAGGAAAGGCGGCCGATGTTCAGTCTCACGCAGCTGGAGATCCTGGTTCGCGTCGTCGACGAAGGTAGCTTCTCCGCGGCGGCGAAGTCGCTCTACATGAGCCAGCCGGCCGTCTCCAACCACGTCCGGCAGCTGGAGCGGAGTCTGGGCGTGAGCCTGGTCCAGCGCGGGCCGCACGGCGCCCAGCCGACGCCTGCCGGTGCGGTCGTCGTGGAGCATGCGCGCGAGGTCCTGGCCCTGCTGGACCGGCTCGAGCACGCGACCGCCGGGTACCGCGGGCTCGACACCGGCCAGCTCGTGGTGGCCGGTACGACGACGTTGGGCACCTATCTGCTGCCGCGCCTGATCAGCGAGTTCACGATCCGCGCACCCAAGGTGTCGTGCCAGATCCGGGTCGGGAACGAGGACACGGTCGAGTCGTGGTTGCTGGCCGGCGAGGTCGGCCTCGGCCTGTGCGCGGCGACCCCGACGGCCGAGGCCCTCCGCAGTGAGCCGGTGCTGACCGAGGACATGGTCCTGGTCGCGCCGGCCGGCTGCCCGCTGAAGGATCGCCGGATCACCGCGGCCGACATCGCGACCAGCCGCTTCCTGCTCCGCGAGCCGGGATCGGCGACCCGCCGGCTGCAGGAGCAGTCGCTCCGCGCCTGGGGACTGGATCAGGTCGACACCTGGGACCTGTGGGGCTCGGACACGGTGAAAGAGGCAGTACAGCAGGGGCTGGGCCTGGCGGTCCTGTCCGAACACGTCGTACGCCGCGAGGTCGAGGTCGGCTTCCTGGTGTGTCTCGACATCAGCCCGGCTCCCCCACAGCGCGAGGTCTCCCTCGTCCGCCGCGCCGACCGAATCCTCACTCCTCCCGAAGAGGCCTTCACAGCCCTGGTCCGAGCCACCGCGGAGTGGCCCCGCTGACGTCCAAGCCGCAAGTGTCCTGCGCCGCAAGTGGCGTCATAAGTCCACCCAACCGAACCCGACGCGCCTCCCCAAACCGGTTTGGGGAGGCTCTTCCCTCCGACTGGGGAGCACCACTGCCCGATCCGGGTGGGCAGGACTCCCCAAACCGGTTTGGGGCCCGAACGACAGGCAGCGTGAGTGGGTGGCTGGCTTCGGATATGGGGCGCGAATCTCCTGCTGGCTGGCTGGCTGGCACGAGGCTGCCCGGACCTCTTCCTGCGGCAGGGTTAGCCGACTGATGGGCCGAGGCCCAGGGACTGTGGTGTGCTGGAGTCCGGGGACGGCTGGTGGAGGCCCTCATCCAGGGCGCCGTACTCGGTCATCAGGGCCGCGCTGCCGCCCCACGGGGTTTGTTCCTCGGCGATCAAGGTGTTGGTGGTGAGGAGCAGGCCGGCGACCGAGGCGCCGTTCTGCAGCGCTGACCGGGCGACGCGGAGCGGGTCGATGATGCCCATCTCGAGCATGTTGCCGTAGCGGCCTTCGAGTGCGTCGAAACCGTCGTCGACACCCATCTGGCCGGTTCGCTCGAGCACCTCCGCACCGTTGTAGCCGGCGTTCGTCGCGATCAGGTACGCCGGCTCACGCAACGCCCGCCGTACGATCTCGACACCGGTCGCGTAGTCGTCCTTCACCTCCAAGGCGTCGAGCGCCGGTGCGGCATGGAGCAGTGCCATCCCGCCTCCGGCGACGATGCCCTCGGCCATCGCGGCGCGGGTGGCCGACAACGCGTCCTCGACCCGGTGCTGGAGCTCCTTGAGCTCGGCCGGGGTCGGTGCGCCGACCCGGATCACCGCGACCTTGCCGGACAGCGAACCGATCCGTTCGGTGAGCACGTCCTCGTCGACGCCGAAGGTCGCGCGCTCCAGCTCGGCACGCAACTGCGCGATCCGGAACGCGACCTCCTGCTCGCGCCCGGAAGACGCGACAATCGCGGTACGGTCCGCATTCACCCGGACCTGATCCGCGCGGCCCAGCTGGGCGAGCGTCATCGTCTCGAGGGTGAAGCCCGAATGCCGGCTGTACACCGCGCCACCGGTGATCGCCGCGATGTCCTCCAACTTGTGCAGCCGCCGGTCGCCGAACCCCGGCGCCTTCACGGCCACGCACTGGAACAGCCCGTTGACGTGGTTGTGCACCAGCATGCTGAGCGCCGTACCTTCGAGGCTCTCGGCGATGATCACCAACGGCCGCGGCTCGCGCATGATCTTGTCCAGCAGCGGCATGATCTCCTGCACCTTGGTGATCTTCTCGCTGCACAACAGGATGTACGGGTCGTCGAGGTTGGCCTGCAGGCTGCCCGGGTCCGTCACCATGTACGGCGACAGGTAGCCGTTGTCGAACTCGAATCCCTCGACGAAGTCGACCCCCATGCCGTGGACGGCGGACTCCTCGACCGTGACGATCCCGCCGTCGCCGATCGTGAACAGCGCCTTCGCGATCGCGGCGCCGACCACGTCGTCGTCATTGGCCGAGATCGCCGCCACCCGGGCGAAGTCCAGCTCGGTGGCGACCGGATGGGCGACCTCACGGAGCCGCTCGACCAGCTTGCCGACGGCCACGTCGATGCCCCGCTTCACCAGGACCGGGTTGCCGCCGTTGGAGATCGCGATCATGCCCTCGCGGATGATCGCCTGTGCGATCACGGTCGCGGTGGTGGTGCCGTCGCCGACGATGTCGTTGGTCTTGATCGCGGCTTCCTTCACCAGTTGCGCGCCCATGTTCTCGAACTGGTTCTTCAGGAAGATCTCCCGGGCGATCGTCACACCGTCGTTGGTGACGACCGGCGACCCGGTGATCTTCTCCAGGATCACGTTGCGGCCCTTGGGCCCGAGCGTCGACTTGACCGCGTCGGCCAATTGGTCGACGCCGGACAGCAACAAGTCGCGAGCCTGCTCTCCGAATCTGAGTTCCTTGGCCATCAGTTCCCTCCGGAAATGGTCGTTACGGAACGAGGATCGCGCGGCCGCGGACGCGGCCGGCATCGAGATCGGCGACCGCGTCGGCGGCCGCGTCGAGGGGGTACGTCCGGGTGTGCAGCGTGACCTTCCCGGCCTGGGCGAGCGCCATCAGTTCGGCCAGCTCGTTGAACGTGCCGACGATGTTGCCGACGATGTTGCGTTCGGTGGAGATGATGTCCAGAGTCGGGATCTGCACCTGGCCGCCGTACCCGATCACGAAGTAGGAACCGCCGCGGCCGGTCATCGCGAAGCCGTCCTGCTCCGCGCCTTGCTCGGCGACGAAGTCCAGCACGACGTGCGCGCCGGCACCGTCGGTGAGCTCCAGCACGGTGTCCACCTGTTTGCCATCAGCAACTACCGTCTGGTCGGCACCGAGCTGCTCGGCCAGCTTCAGCGCGTCCGGGTTACGGTCGACGACGATGATCCGGGCCGCGGTCAGCGCCGCCAGGCACTGCACGCCGATGTGCCCGAGACCGCCCGCGCCGATCACCACGGCCGTCGTGCCCGGCGGCAGCAGCGGAAGCGCCTTGCGGACCGCGTGGTACGCCGTGATTCCGGCATCAGCCAGCGCTGCGACATCCTGCGGCCGGGTGCTCGGGTCCAGCTTCACGCACGCGCGGGCAGAGGTCAGGAGGTACTCCGCCATCCCCCCGTCGCTGTCGAGTCC
The DNA here is from genome assembly GCF_004331345.1 of Kribbella soli. Lineage (GTDB taxonomy): Bacteria > Actinomycetota > Actinomycetes > Propionibacteriales > Kribbellaceae > Kribbella > Kribbella soli. Next base: position 121,995 of record NZ_SJJZ01000006.1, read on the forward strand.
CGGGAACGTGCTGTTCTCGCAATGCATGTCGTCCCCGGCACGGCAGGCGCGACACAACCCGCAGGTCGGGGTCGGGTGCAGGATGACGGTGTCGCCGACCTGCACGTTGGTGACGGCCGAGCCGATCTGGTGGACCCAGCCTGCGTTCTCGTGACCGATCGTGTAGGGCAACGACGGGTGCATCGCCGCGTCCCACTGACCCTCGATGATGTGCAGGTCGGTACGGCACACTCCGGCGCCGCCGATCTTGACGACGACGTCCAGCGGGCCCTTGACGACCGGTTCCGGTACGTCGTCGACCACTGGTTGCTGGTGGTACCCGTGCAGTCGAACGGCCTTCATCCCTGCTCCTCCTCGCCCGCACCGGACTCGGCGTACCGGTGCTTCAGCATTCCCCTGCAGATCCCGGTGTTGGCCTCGATACCGGTCCGGGTCAACCGGGCCAGCCCGAGGTGCCGTGCCGCCGCGGCACCGGCGATCGCCGCACCCGTGCCGACGTCGACGAGCAGCGGCGCGTCCGGACCCACCGGCAGCCCGAGCTCGGCCCGGCGCCGGACCAGCCGGTCGAGCTCGGGTGACGGCGGCACGTCGGCGATCGTCAGCCGGGCGACGCCGGCCGGATCGATGCCTGACGCAACGAGTGGCCGGCAGACCTGATCGGTCCCGGCCAGCACCGCCTTGGCGACGAAGGTACGGCGCAACTCGTCCAGCTCGGCCGTCGCCTCACCGTCGAACGACGCGACGAACCCGGCTCGCAACGCCACGCCGGCGTTGATCTGCGCGGCCGCGAAATGATCCTCCAGCGCGACGTCGACCGACCGTACGGCGGGCAGCGCGGAGACCACGTCGTACGCGTCGGCGACCATCAGGAAGGCGAAGTTCGGCGCACAGAAGTACGTCGGCAGCCGCAGCCGGACGACCACGTCACCGGCGGCCGACACGACGCAGGTGGACACGAAACCCAGCGTCGTGATCGGCTCGTCCAGCTCCGGGTCCCGGACCGCACCCAGTGCGTCCAGAACCCGGTCCCGCTCGGCAACCATCGTTGTCATTACGACGAAACCAGCTTGGAGTCGTCCTGTGCGGCCGGTGTGTCCTCCTTCAGTTGCAGCTCGTCCGGCACCTTGAGGTCGTACAGCTTGGCGGCGTTCAGCCCGAGGATCTTCTTCTTGCCGTCCACCCCGAGTCGCGGGTAGTCCGCGAACTCCGGCTGGTCGGGGAACTCCCAGTCCACGAAGCCCTCGATCTGCCACTTCGGCTCCCAGATGCCGTAGTCGCTGCCGAACGTCATCTTGTCCTCGCCGACCCAGAACAGCAGCTCGCCCATCACCTTGGCGAAGAACTGCGGCCGCGCGTGCATCAGACCGCCGATGACGACCGACAGACCGGCGTACACGTTCGGTTCCTGCGTTGCCATGAAGCAGAAGTCCTCGATCCGCGGCAGCCCGACGTGCTCGACGATGAAGTTGAGCTCCGGGAAGTCGGTCGCGGCGTGGTCGACGTCCGAGACGTCGAACGCGTCCTTGTCCAGCGGCCAGATCGTGGGGCCCTTGTGGACGTGGATGTTCTTGATCCCCAGCTCCTGCGCCTTCTCCAGGTAGCGGTACGAAGCCGGCTCGCTGAGTTTGTAGCCCCGCGATCCGTTGTTCCACTCGGCCGTGTAGAGCTTCACGCCGCGAGAGCCGTACCGGTCGACGTTGGCCTTCAGCTCCTCCAGGCCGGCGTCGCTGTCGCGTGGGTCGAACCGGGTGTTGTGGACGAACATGCCCGGGTGCTTCTCACCCAGTGCCGCGTTCTTCTCGGTGGTGTTGAACCCTTCCTTGTACCACTCCTTCAGGTACGTCGGCTGGAACACCGCGACGTCCACGTAGCCGTCCTCGAAGACGTCCTTCATCAGGTCGTCCTCGGAGTACTTCATGAACTTCTCGATGGTCCAGTGGGTCTCCTTCGGCGCGAGGCTCTGGTAGGCGTGGAAACACTCGATCCAGCCCTTGGCGTACTGCTCGGCCCCCGGCACCCAGTTGTCGGGGCCTGCGTCCCAGAAGTGCATGTGGCTGTCGACCACGAAGTACTTCTCACCGTTCTTCTCGTACACGAAAAGACCCCCTTGTCAGCTGGATGCGGTCAGGTCGAAGCCGATGTACTCGGCGGCGTCCTCGGGGTTGGCGAACATGATGGTCCGGTCGTCCAGGTGCACCATCCGCCCGTAGTGGGTGGACATGTTCTCCTCGAACTCGGCCTGGTCGAAGTACCCCGGCTCCTCGCCGAGCGCCTCGGAGATGTCGTCGTACACGAAGTCCATCCGGCCGATCGCGTCGACCCGGATCATCGACGGCAGGTGCGTCACGGTGACGTTGTCCACACCGGTCATCACCTCGGCCACGACCGCGCCGACCTGGTTGTTCATCAGCGTCACACCGCACTTGTTGGACGCGGTGCTGTCCGACTTGAACGGGCTCTCGACGACTGCCCTGAGCGTGGTCACTGTGCCAACTCCTTCGGTGCCTCGAGGCCCAGCTGGCCGAGGATGCCGCTGAACCGGTTCTTCACGCGGTCGAGACCGTCCTCGAACCGTGGTGGTTTGGCGTCCGGCTGCGACCAGAGCGGCTGCAGCTTCCGGGCCGCGCCCAGCGCCTTCTCCGTCCAGGACCCCAACCAGCCCGTCAGGATCGCCTTGTTGTGGTCCGCGAACTCCTTGTCGTTCGTGAGCAGCTCGAACATCGCCGTGGTGTAGCGCAGGTCGCGTTCGGCGAAGTCGTACTCGGCCGCACCGATCACCGTCGGGGTGACGAAGTCCCCGTTGCGCGGGGACGCCTGCTGGACGAGCTGGCTGCGGAACAGCTCGCCGACGAGCGGTTCGAAGACAACGTTCGCGGCGAAGATCGCCTCGCACCAGTCGTCGATCGCCGTCAGCTGCTCGGCGACGTCACGGACGCCCTGCCAGGCCGGGTCGTTGTTCCAGGTCTGCAGGTGCGCGCTGCCGTCGAACCCCTCGATCTCCTCCGAGAGCGTGAGGTTGTAGAGCGCGAGGTCCTGCGCGGCGCGGATCCGGTGCATGCTGTTCACCGAGATCGCGTTGTTGTGCATGTTCGTCGGCGCGCGCCGGTTCGCGTTCGCGAACAGGTACAGACCGAGGCCGTGGTCGACGTGCATCCAAGCACCGACGTGGTGCTCGACGAAGCGCACCCAGTTCGGGTTCCACTGCTCGAAGGCCTTCGACTGCTTGGCCGCCTCGACGTTCTGGGTGACCTGGCGGACGACGTTCGAGTTGTAGCGGTAGAGGGTGAGTTCCCACTCCTCGTTCGGGTCGCGGAACTCGTGCCAGCCGGTGGCCGGCCAGTCCTTGACCATCAGCCCTCCGGTCCCGGGTCCGCGCTGCGGTGACGGTTTGTCGGAACCCCAGGCCTTCAGCGCGGTCCAGTCCAGCGGATAGCCGCCGCGCCCGTCGGCGAACCCATAGAGCCAGCCCTGGCTGAGGTAGTGCCGGGGGTCCGGCTGGACGTCGACCGTGACGTCCTCGTAGTGGCTCTGCTTGCGCTTCTGCGGCTTGTAGTAGTTGTAGTGCCGGAGTGTCGAGTCCGGGAACTCCTTGGCGCCGGCCTCGGCGTCGGTGAAGACCGGCTTGGGGACACTGCGTTCGAACTTAGGTGAGTCCTGTGTGGTGGTCATAGGTTTCCTGCCTCCAGCACCTTCGAGTCACCGGCGTCGCCGGTCGTGGTGAACTTGTCGTAGTAGATGTGCTTCGTCGCGACACCGAGCCGTTCGAGCAGCGGGATCGCCGCCTCGACCATCGGCGGCGGACCGCACACGTAGGCATCTGCGCCGGTGAGATCCGGCTCGAGCCGGCGGACCACATCGGTGATCAGTCCGCTCTCGCCGTCCCACTCGTCTTCCGACAGGGCTGGCACGAACCGGAACTGCGGTAACCGTTCCTCCAGCTCATGGAGCTCGTCCTCGAAACATAGGTCGGCACGAGTACGGGCGCCGTAGTAGAAGACCGCCGGCCGGTCGATGCTGCGGTCGGCCATCGACCGCAGCAACGACAGGATCGGCGCCAGTCCGGCGCCACCACCGACGAAGACCAGCCGGGCGCCCGGGTTGTCCCGGAGGGTGAACACCCCGAAGGGCCCGCTCAGCTCCAGTCGGTGGCCGACCTGCAGTTCGGTGTCGAGAAACTCCGAGAACAGGCCGCCCGGGTAGACCTTGATGACGAACTCGAGTTGCCCGCTCTCCCGGCTGGACGTGTTGGCCATCGAGAACGAGCGGCTGGCATCCCAGCCCGGCACCTGGAGGTCGACGTACTGCCCGGGAAAGAACTTCAGTTCGCCGGGGCCGGACAGCTTCAGCACCAGGTGCCGCAGGTCGTGGGTCACCGGGGTGATGGCCACGACCTCGGCGGTGCGCTCCTGGATCGGCAGCCCGGACCGGATCATCTCCTCGTCGTAGTTGAGCAGCTCGATCGTGAGGTCCTCGAACGCGTGCGCCCGGCAGAGCAGGGTGTAGCCCTCGTCCAGCTCGTACTCGGGCAGCGCGAAGGTGGAGTAGCGGTCCAGGTCGATGTCCTCACCATCGAGGACGAACGACTTGCAGGACGCGCACTGTCCCTCCTTGCAGCCGTGCATGAGCATCACGCCCTGCTCGGCCGCGGCACGCAGGATCGTCTGTTCCTCGTCGACCTCGATCTCGATGCCGACGGGCTCGAACCGCACGACGTGCTTGCCGCCCATCGGATCAGGCGTCGGCAGGTGCGGGACGGCCGGCGGGGCCTCCCTTGACGTAGCGGGCGGCGAACGCGGTGCGCTCGTCATCGGTCATCTCGTTGAGCAGCACGTTCGGGCTCGCCAGCGGCGGGCACTTGCGCAGGTGGTCGAGCGTCCACATCTTGTCCGGGTCCAGGTCGAGATGCGGCTGCGCGACCATGGTCTTGCCGTCGTCGCGGACGAAGCCCATGTCGGAGACCACATCGGCCCAGTTCCAGCCGTGGTACAGCGTCTCCCACTCGCGGTGGCCGATCAGCTTGCCCATGTTCGGCGTCTGCCGGCCCTGGTACGTCGGCCGGAACGCGGTCTCGTCGGTCCACTTGCACATCTCGTGGCAGTACGTCCGCCACTGACCGTCGACCTTCGCCATCACCATGTCCTCACGGACCAGGCACGGCACCATGCACGTCCAGCAACGGTGCGGGTACTCGTAGTCCACGTCCTCGAACACGATCGGCTTGTGCCCGTTCGGCCGCGACAGGCGGTTGTAGTTCTCCCACCAGGCGCCGTACTTGTCGTACCAGCCCGGGTACTTGTACTCGAACCACTCGAAGTCCTTGTCCGTCATCGGGTCGATCCGCCAGTAGTTGGCGAGCCAGCCGGTGGCGAAGAACTGCGCGACCTCGTGCACGTAGCCCTTGTTCCAGATCTGGTTCCAGGACTCCTCGATCAGGTCGTGCGGGATCTCGAGCCCGTACTTCTCGAGCGGCACCAGGTAGCTGCGGTAGTAGTCGTCGTAGATCCAGCGACGCCACATCTCCGCGTAGCTCTCGCGGTCCTTACGGCGGTCCTTGGTGCCGTACTCGATGAACGTGCCGATGGCGGCGTCGACGACCCGGTGGTTGTTCCACCACGCGTAGCGCAGGTCGCGGGCGAGCAACTGGTGGTTGTCCTCGTCGGCGAGCGCCATCAGCAAGGTGGCGTAGCCGTTGCTGATGTGCCGGGACTCGTCGGACTGGACCGAGTGGAAGACCGTCGGCAGGAGGTAGTCGCCGTTGGCCGCGGCCTCGGCCGGCATCGCGACGAACAGCGTGTTGGTGAACGCGGTCTCCGCCACGATGGTCAGGTAGATGCTGGCCGCCGTGATCGCGTCACCGGTGATGAACCCCTCGGCGAACTGCCGGCCGATGGTGCCGCAGTAGTCGCTCTGGAAGTTCCGCAGGCTCGAGTTGAAGCCCGCCGGGTCGATGTAGTTGTTCATGTACAGGCGTTTGAGGTTCTGCTGGATCGTCGAGTGCCTGACCTCGTCGATCATCTGGATGGCCTGCCCGTTGTGCAGCTCGGGGTTCGGGACGGTCCGGAACAGCAGCGGCATCGCCCGCGCGGCGGAGATCTCCGGCAGCGGGATGATGCTCAGGAACAACTTCTGCCACTCCAGCCAGCGCTCCTGCACCTGGCGGAACATGTTGCCGCGGATCGCGCCGTCGGAGGCGCCGTACACCCGGTGGTCCTTCTCTTCCTGCATCGGGAAGTACGACCGCAGGACCTGCTTCAGCGGGTCCTTCTTCTGCGCCTTGCGGAACGTGTAGTCGGTGCCGTACTGGGAGACCGGCTCGTGGTACGCCGGTTCCCAGGACAACTCCTGGATCTTCTGGTGGGCCTTCGCCACACTCTGGCGACTCATGGCACTCCTCCCGCTCATGTGACCGGCTGTTATCTGCAGTACACGTGGGAGGGGACGCGCTGAAGGTCTCAAATTGAGAAGGGCGTCACGGCGCCCCGAGCATTCGTTCCCGCAGCTCCGCCAGCGTCTCCGCGGTCTGTTGCGCGATCCGCTGGTCCCCCTGCGGATCCGGCCGGATACCGAGGCAGCGCAGCAGTTCGGCGGCCGGCTCGCCGGGGTGCCCGGTCGCGCCGAGGACCGGATGCAGGCCGGCGTCCGCGAGGTGCTCGAAGACCAGGTGGACCACGGTCCACGGGTTGTACGACTCCTCGTTCTCCATGCAGACCTCCTCCCCGCATCACAAACCCTCAGCGTGCGGCCGGTTGTCTCAATCTGAGACAGCAGTTGCGGCTGCGTGCATTAGGCTCGAAGAGGACCGGGTGGGGCCGCGGATCCGCGTTGTTTCCACCTGGCGTCAGGAGGCCCCGGTGGACGAGATCGCACCCTCGATGGAGGACAACCGGCGGGCCGCGACGGCCCGGCTGAACTTTCTCACCCTGGATCCGGTCGCGCCGCAGGACGTCCGGCCGCCGATCCTCGCGTCCTGGGTCCGGTCGCGGCACTGGAACCTGCCCGCCGACCGGATCACCTTGCCGTACGTCGCGGACCCGGACCAGGACCTCCCGCTCACCCGTAGCGCGGGGCCGGTCCTGCGGAAACTCCACGAGAACCTCGACGGTCAGCCGATCAGCGTCATCCTCACCGACCGCTCCGGACTCGTGCTGGAACGACTGACCGCGGACAGCGAGCTGGCGCGGCACCTCGACAAGGTCTACCTGGCGCCGGGCTTCAGCTACGCCGAAGAGTTCGCCGGTACCAACGGAATCGGGACCGCGCTGGACGTCGGCGGACCGATGCACGTCTTCGGCCACGAGCACTACGCGGAGGACCTGGAGGACCTCGCGTGCGCCGGCGTACCGATCAAGCACCCGCTCAACGGCAAGACGATCGGCGCGATCGACCTCACCTGTTGGCGCAAGGACGCCGGGTCGCTGCTGATGGCGCTCGCCAAGAGCACGGCCGAGAGCATCCGTACGGCGCTGCTCCGGGACAGCTCGATGCGGGAGCTCTCCTTGCTGGAGGCGTACCTGCAGACGTCCCGGCGGCTGGGTGACATGGTCATCGCGATCGACGACGACCTGCTGCTGATGAACGCCAAGGCCCGGCAGTCGCTCGACGCCGGCGACCAGCGCGCGGTCCTCGGGCACGCGGCGGAGATCCTCAGCCACGGGGGCACCGAGACGATCCTGGCCGAGTTGCCGACCGGGGCCTGGGTCCGGATCACCGGCCGCCCGCTGGGTGGCCGCGCAGGGGCCGGAATCCTCCATATCAGCCCGCATTCCGCCGGCGTGGATCTGCGGACGCAGGCGTCCGGTCATCGGCCGCCGCCGCGTCCAGTGCTCCCCGGACTGGTCGGGCGGAGCGCGCCGTGGCTCGGCAGCAGCCGCGAGGTCGACAACGCCTGCCGGGCCGGCCAGTGGGTCGTGCTCAGCGGCGAACGCGGCGTCGGCAAGGTCGCGCTGGCGCGGGCCGCGCACCATCAGAACAACCCGGCCGGCCCGTTCCACATCGTCGACGCCGCCCGGCCGGGTGACAGTTTCGCCGCCGAGCTCGACGCGGAGCTGGCCGACGACTCCGTACAGGCCCTGGTGATCCGGCACGCCGAGTGCCTCGACGCGGACGGTCTCGACAGCCTCGTCGAGGCGCTGTACGGCGTGCTCGAGCGCCGGCCCTCCGCACCGCCCTGGATCGCGCTCACGCTCACCTGCGAGAACGGCAACACCCCGGACCTCGGCGAGCTGCTGACGCTGTTCCCGCTGACCGTGGAGGTGCCGCCGCTGCGGCACCACATCGAGGACGTTCGCGAGCTGGTTCCGCACTTCCTCAACCAGCTGAGTCACGGTGACCTCACGTGTGCACCGGACACCATGCAGCAACTGCTGCGCTCGTCGTGGCCAGGGAACACGGCCGAGTTGTGCCAGGTCCTCAAGCAGGTCGTCGTACGGCGTCGCCGGGCCGGTGTCATCACGCCGGCGGACCTGCCCGCCCGCACCCGGGCCGTCAGCCGCCGCAGCCTCAGCCAGCTGGAGGCACTCGAGCGCGACGCCATCGTCCACAGCCTGCTCGCCAACGGCGGGCACAAGGGCCGCGCCGCCAAGTCGCTCGGCATGTCGCGCGCGACCATCTACCGGAAGATCCACGACTATGGAATTCAGTCTCCGTAAATGTGATCGGAGTTGCACCTGAAATCGTCACTTCTGGCACAAGTGATCAATTTGCCCTTGCCGTGAGGCCTGTGCTCGCGGTGAGATAGCTGTGTGACGGAAACGCGACCCGCCGATGCGGCGGAGGGCCGAAGCTTCTCGTACCGCCCGTTCATCTGGCTTGCGGTCGCGACGTTCTCGATGGGCATCGACGGCTACGTGCTGGCCGGCCTGCTGCCGCAGATCGCCGGCGACCTGGACGTGACCCCGGCGGCCGCCGGTCAGCTGATGTCGGTGTTCGCGTTCACCGCCGCGCTCGCCGGTCCGGTCCTCGGCACGCTGACGTCGCGGTGGGAACGCCGTACGACGATCGTGCTGTCACTGGGAGTGTTCGTGCTCGGCAACGTGGTCGTCGCGATCGCGACCAACTACCCGGTCGCGCTGAGCGGGCGCGTGATCGCGGCGCTCGGCGGCAGTCTCCTGAACGCCGCCGTCACCGGGTACGTGCTCGCGCTGACCCCGTCCGAGCACCACGGCAAGGCGTTGTCGTTCGTGCTCGGCGGCTGGATGACCGCGACCGCGCTCGGCGTACCGGTCGGCCTCTTGCTCGGGCAGTCCTCGTGGCGGTTCCCGATGATCCTGGTCGCGGTGGTCGGCACGATCGCACTGATCGGCATCCTGCTCCGGCTCCCGCAACTGCATCTGCCCGGCGGCACCCTCGTCGAACGTCTCCGCCCGCTCGGCCAGCCGCGGCTGGTCGCGGGGCTGCTCGTCACCACGGGCATCCTGTGCAGCAGCTACGCCTGCTTCACGTACGCGACGCTGATCCTCGGACCGCACTTCCACGCCGAGTGGGCGATGATCCTGATCATGTTCGGGTACGGCGTCTCGAGCATGGCCGGCAACGCGGTGACGGGACGCCTGGTCGACAAGTTCACCGCGCTCAAGGTGCTGACCGTTGTGCTGGTCGGGCTGCTGCTGAACGCCGTACTCGGCATGCTCGCGCTGATGTTCGCCCCGGCCGTGGTGGCGGCCGTCTGGGGGCTGATCTGGTTCTTCTCGGCCGGCGTCGGCAACGGCGGCGGAGCGGTGCCGCAGCAGGCGCGACTGGCGTCGATGGCACCGGACTCGGCGGCGATCGTGATGGCGCTGAACGGCAGCGCAATCTCGCTCGGGTCAGCTCTCGGTAGTGGCCTGGGCGGTGTCGCCCTGACCGCGGGCGTCGCGGCGAACGGTTTGCTCGGCGTCTCGGCCGTCGTCCTGACCATCACCGTCGGACTGCATCTCCTCGTCGCCCGCGCCTCCGGCGCCGCCAAAGCCGCCGTCTAGTGACGGACACCTGCGCCGCTGACACGGTTGAGGAGCAGGAGTTCTCGTACCGGCCGCTGGTCTGGCTGGCCGTGGCGACGTTCTCGATGGGAATCGACGGGTACGTCCTGACCGGGTTGCTGCCCACCATCGCCGCGGACCTGCACGTCAGCGTGGCGGCCGCGGGCCAGTTGATGTCCGCGTTCGCGCTGACCGCGGCCTTCGCCGGGCCGGTCCTCGGAACGGTGACCTCGCGGTGGGAGCGCCGTACGACGATCGCCACGGCGCTGGCGGTCTTCGTGCTCGGCAACCTGGTCGTCGGCCTCGCGACGACGTACCCGATCGCGTTCGCCGGGCGGGTGCTGGCGGCGCTCGGAGCCTGCCTGCTGAACGCGGCCGTCAGCGGTTACGTGATCGCTGTGACGCCGGTCGGGCACCGCGGGAAGGCGTTGTCGTTCGTGCTCGGTGGGTTGCTGACCGCGACGGCCCTCGGCGTACCGGTCGGCCTGGTGATCGGGCAGTCAAGCTGGCGCTACCCGATGATCCTCGTCGCCGTGATGGGTACGATCGCCCTGGCCGGCATCCTGCGCGGCCTCCCTCGCCGGCGGCTTCCGGCCGGCCGGCTCACCGACCAGCTTCGCCCACTCGCCCGGCCCCGGCTACTCGGCTCCCTGCTCGTCACGAGCGGCATCCTCGCCGGCAGCTTCACCTGCTTCACGTACGCCGTCCTGATCCTCGGGCCGTCCTTTCCGGCCGGTTGGATGATCATCGCGATCATGTTCGGGTACGGCGTCGCCAGTGCGCTGGGCAATGCGATCACGGGCCGGCTGGCGGACCGCTTCCCGGCACCGCGTGTCCTCACCGTCGTCCTGATCGTCCTGCTGCTGAACTCGGTTCTCGGCCTGGCCGGCCTGCTGCTCACCTCGGCCACCGCGCTCGCGGTGGTCGGTGTGAGCTGGTTCTTCTTCCAGGGCGCCGGCAACGGCGGCGCGGCCGTACCGCAGCAGGTTCGGCTCGGCGGCCTCGCCCCGGAGTCCGCCGCGATCGTCATGGCCCTCAACGGCAGCGCGATCTCGCTCGGTGCCGCGTTCGGCAGCGCCGTCGGCGGCATCGCTCTGACCGCCGGCAGCGCACCGTCCGGCCTCCTCGGTGTCGCCGCCGTCATCCTCGCGGCCACCGTGGTGCTGCATCTGATCGTTTCCAGACCCTAGAATTCGGTCGTGACCGAAAAGCTGCGGGTGGTGCTGGCGGCGACGCCGGCGTACCGGGAGATGGTGTTCGCACCGGAGAGTACGGCGCGGCTGGAGGCGCTCGGGGATGTCGTCGTACTGGATGATCCGGGCGATGCCGAGGCGTTGACGGCGGCGTTGCCCGGCACCGACGTACTGATCACGTCGTGGGGTGCGACGCCGCTGACCGCTGCGGTCCTGGATCACGCGGACCGGTTGCGGTTGGTCGCGCACAGTGCGTCGTCGGTGAAGCATTTCGTCACCGAGGAGGTGTTCCGGCGCGGGTTGCGGATCACGCAGGCGGGGCAGGCGATGGCGGAGCCGGTGGCCGAGGTGTCGCTCGCGTTCACGTTGAGCCTGTTGCATCGCATTCACCGGTTCGACCATGCGATGCGCGACGGGGCTTGGCGGGACGCCGTGCCCCCGCAGCACGGGCTCACGGCGTCGCGGATCGGTGTCGTGGGTGCTTCGCGGACGGGCCTCGAATACATCCGGATGCTCTTCGCGCTCCGGGCGACGGAGGTCCTCGTCTACGACCCTTACCTCACGAACGAGCGCGCGGCGGAGCTCGGCGTACGTCGTACCGCACTCGACTACCTGCTCCGCACCAGCCGGGTCGTCGCCCTGCACGCACCGATCCTCCCCGAGACCCACCAGCTGATCGGCGCCCGCGAACTCGCGCTGATGCCCGACGGCGCGTCCCTCGTCAACACGGCCCGCTCATGGCTGGTCGACACCGCCGCGTTGCTCGAGGAGCTCCGCACCGGCCGGATCGACGCCGCCCTCGACGTATTCGACGAGGAACCGCTCCCACCCGACGACCCGTTCCGCGCCCTCCCGAACGTCCTCCTGACACCCCACCAGGCCGCCGCCACCGTCGAGTGCTACTTCGAGATGGGCAAAATCACCGTCAGCGAAATCGAACGCCACGCAACCGGCCGCCCCCTCCACTACGAGCTAACAGAGGCCGCCCTCACCCGGATGGGGTGATCAGCAGGGTGCGGCCGAGGCCGTGCGAAGCGCCCGACGGTGCAGTGGGTCCAACTCTCGAACCATCCGGAGCGGTGCCGGCGACGAACCTCTGTCATGCACAAGACACTCGGGGCGTTGGGTGGTGTGGTCGCGGCCGGTACGGCGCTTGCGGCCGGATATCTCGTTGCGGACCTGACCGGCGGACCGTGGCCGGTCGACGCGGTCGGCGTACAGGTCATCGACTGGTCCCCCGGCCCGGTGAAGGACTGGGCCGTCCGGACCCTCGGTACCGCCGACCGTCCGCTGCTCCGCGTCGGCATCTGCGCGACGCTGGCGATCGTCGCCGCCGTCGCCGGAGTGATCGGCGCGCGGGGGCACCGACGGACTGCAGTCGCGCTCGCGGGTGGGCTGGGGGTGGTGGGCTTGGTGTTCGCGATCGTGAGCCGGTCGGCCGCCGGAAGCACGGTCGATCGGTTGCTGCCGGCAACAGTCACCTTGGTGGTCGCCGTACTGGCGATGGCGCTGGTCACGCGAAGTCCGACTCGACAGCGGGTCGCGGCTGAACAGCCGGTGGGGTTTGATCGGCGGCGGTTCCTGCTGGCCGTCTCGGCGGTGGCTGTGGTGGGGGCCGGGGCTGCTGGTGCTGCTCGGTTTGCCGGTGGGTCGGGGCAGGAGCTGCGAGCGCGGGTTCGGGTGCCTCGGCCGACCGATGCCGCGGGGCCGTTGCAGGCCAGCCTCGACGTTCCCGGGATCAGCCCCTTCACGACGCCGAACGCCAAGTTCTACCGCGTGGACACGCTGCTCCAGGTACCGCGGATCGACCCGCGGGACTGGGAGTTGCGGATCCACGGACTTGTCGACAAAGAGCTCCGGCTCTCGTTCGATCAGCTACTCGAACGACGCCTGATCGAGCGCGACATCACCCTGACCTGCGTGTCCAACGAGGTCGGCGGTCCGTACGCCGGCAACGCCCGCTGGATCGGCGTACCGATCGCGGATCTGCTGCGTGAGGCCGGCGTTCGGGAAGGGGCCGACGCAGTGAAGTCGACCAGCGTCGACGGGCTCACCATCGGTACGCCGCTCGCCGCGCTCACCGACGGACGGGACGCGATCCTCGCGCTCGCGATGAACGGCGAACCGCTGCCGTTCGAGCACGGCTTCCCGGTGCGGATGGTCGTCCCCGGTCTGTACGGGTACGTGTCCGCGACCAAGTGGATCGTGGACTTCGAGGTCATCAGGTTCCGGGACTTCAGCGCGTACTGGACGGACCGCGGCTGGTCCGTCGAGGCGCCGATCAAGACGTCCTCGCGGATCGACGTACCGAAGGGCTTCGCGACGATCAAAGCCGGGACCGCCGTCGCGGCCGGGGTCGCGTGGGCGCAGCGCCGCGGCATCAGCAAGGTCGAGGTCCAGGTCGACAACGGCCCGTGGCAACCGGCCCGGCTGGCACCCGTCGACGGCCCGGACACCTGGCGGCAGTGGACCTTCCGCTGGAACGCCACGCCCGGCACCCACAAACTCACCGTCCGCGCGACCGACGCGACCGGCGAGCTGCAGACCGATCGCCAGGCACCGCCGCGGCCGAACGGCTCGAGCGGCCTGCACAACACGGTCGTGATGGTCGAGTGACCCATCCGGCCCGCGACCGGCTCCGAAGTACTCCCATCAGCAACCTCCCCAAGAAAGAGATCCAGTCATGTACAAGCACTTCAGCCGCGCCGGAATCGCTCTCAGCGCCCTGGCCCTCGCAATGACCGCATCCGCTTGTGGGGGTGGCGACGACAACAGCAGCGCCTCCAGCGGTACGACGACCAGCACGAGCGCTCCGCCCACCAGCACCACGCCGTCGATGGGTGACACGGCCGGCGGACTGGTCGGACCGGGCTGCGCCGACTACGCGAAGGCCAACCCCTCGGGCGCCGGCTCGATCGACGGTATGGCGGCCGCGCCGGTGGCCACCGCCGCGTCGGGCAACCCGCTGCTGACGACGCTGGTCGCGGCCGTCTCCGGCAAGCTGAACCCGAAGGTCGACCTGGTCTCCACGCTGAACGGCGGCGAGTTCACCGTCTTCGCGCCGGTCGACACCGCGTTCGCGAAGATCCCCGCCGCGACCGTGAACACGCTGAAGACGAACGACGCGCTGCTCACCAAGATCCTCACGTACCACGTCGTACCCGGCCAGCTCGACCCGTCGTCGGTGGTCGGCCAGCAGACGACCGTGGAGAAGCAGGCCGTCACTGTCACCGGCTCCGGCGACAGCCTGAAGGTGAACAACGCCAACGTGATCTGCGGCGGCGTGAAGACCGCGAACGCTACGGTGTACCTCATCGACTCCGTTCTGATGCCCCCGGCAAGCTGACCGTGAACGAACCAACCGCTTTGCCTTGGCCCGCCGGATCGCACCCGCGATCCGGCGCGGTCGCGGACGGCGATCTCCTGCTGCTGACCGCGACCGGTGACACGGCCGCGTTCAGCGCCCTCTACGACCGGGTCGCACCGTGGGTGTTCGGCTTGGTACGCCGGATCCTCCGCAACCCAGCGCAGTCCGAAGAGGTCACGCAGGAAGTCATGCTCGACGTCTGGCGCACCGCGACCCGGTACGACGCCGACCGCGGCTCCGCGCACTCCTGGATCCTCACCATCGCGCACCGCCGCGCGGTCGACCGGGTGCGTTCCGAACAGGCCGCCGCCGACCGCACCGAGCAGGCCGGCGCCCGGTCCGCCGACGTCGCCTTCGACCAGGTGGCCGACACTGTCACCAACCGGCTCGAAGCAGAGCAGGTACGGCGATGCCTCGGCTCGCTGACCGAACTGCAACGCGAGTCCATCGAGCTCGCGTACTACAACGGCTACACGTACCCCGAGGTCGCTCAGCAGCTCGGGGCCAAACTTCCGACCATCAAGGCGAGAATGCGCGACGGACTGATCCGCCTGCGCGACTGCCTGGGAACCACGAAGGGGCAGCGGCCATGACGGAACCCGACGTGCACACCCTCACCGGCCCGTACGTTCTGGACGCGCTGCCGGACGACGAACGGGTCCGCTTCGAGGCCCACCTCGCCGAATGCACTTTCTGCACCACCGACGTCGACGAACTGCGCGCTGCCGCGGTCAAGCTGGCCACCCAGGTCTCGACCCCGCCGCCTCCCGCGCTCAAGGCGAACGTCATGTCCGCGATCGAGCACGTGCGCCAACTCCCCCCGGTCGTCCACGGTCAGCCCGCCGTACGTCGGCGTTTCGGCCGACGATCGGTACTGACGCTCGCCGCCGCGGCAGCTGTGGTCGCCGTCAGTGGCGGGATCGCGATCGACCAGTACCGGGACCGGACCGCCGCGGAGCAGGCCAACCAGCAGGTCGCCGCCGTACTCTCGCAGCCCGACGCGCGGACCGTTCACGGGGCGGTCCAGGGCGGCGGGCAGGCCACGGTCGTCGTGTCCGCGAAGGCCGACAAGTCGGTCGTCGTACTGCGGGATCTGCCGAAGCTCCCCGCGAACCGGACCTGGCAGTTGTGGATGATCGACCCCGGGCAGACCGCGCACTCGGTCGGCCTCGCGGCCGGCGATCTCACCCAGGTCATCGACGGTTCGACCACCGGGATGACGACGTTCGGCCTCACCCTCGAGCCCAGCGGCGGATCCCCCAAGCCGACGCTCCCGGCGGCGGCGCTAATTCCGCTCACCTAGTAGCCTCCCGGGAATGGAGGAGGCGGCTGACGACGTACGGGACCGGGTTCTGGCGAGTTTCGAGCGTCAGGGGTTGATGGCGCATCTCTGGGCGCGGATCGCGCACATCGGGCCGGGTGAGGTGCACATCGTGCTGCCGAGCCGGCCCGAGGTGACGCAGCAGCACGGGTACTTCCACGCCGGCGCGACGAGCTCGATCGCGGACAGCGCCGGCGGGTACGCCGCGTTCACGCTGTTTCCGGAGGGTACGTCGGTGCTCACGGTCGAGTTCAAGATCAACCTGCTCGCACCGGCCGAGGGCGAGCGGCTGGAGGCCGTCGGCACCGTGATCAAACCCGGCCGGACCCTGACGATCTGCCGCCTCGAGGTCTTCGGGGTCACCGGCGAACAGCGCAACCTGGTCGCCGTCGGCCAGCAGACCCTGATCCAGATCGAGGCCCGCCCCGAACGCTGAAACGCTGTCGTCGCGGGGAAAGAACTCGTCGCAATATGCAAACTTGTTTCCCCGCTGTCGAGAGATGCGGTCCGGCGCAGCTCCTCGAGGCCTGTGATCTGTACGCTCGAGCTGCTGATCGCACCAGGTCCGGGCGGAGCGCTGAAACTTGGGGTCATCGGACCGATGAGTTCGGGGTGTCTGGCTGGTCTGTACTGATGTGCGGACAACTAGTGAACAACGATGGGTTCTGGGCTTGGCGTCCCTCGGATCGGTCATGGTGGCGCTGGACACCCTCGTGGTGGCCGCGGCGCTGACCACGATCCGCAGCGACCTCGGCGCAACGGCCGAGCAGCTGGAATGGACCGTCAACGCCTATGGACTGAGTCTTGCGATGCTTCTGATGACGGCCGCCGCGATCGGCGACCGTCTGGGCCGACGCCGTACCTATGCCGCCGGTTTGGCGCTCTTCACCGCCGCGTCGGTCGCGTGCGCGTTGGCCACCACACTGCCGTTCCTGATCGCGGCCCGTGCCGTGCAGGGTGTCGGCGCGGCGATGGTGATGCCGTTGGCGATGGGCCTGCTCGGAGCGGCGTTCCCGCCGGAGCGGCGCGGGCAGGCGATCGGCGTGTTCAGCGGCGTGACCGGGATCGCCGTACTCGGTGGGCCGCTGATCGGTGGCGCGGTCACGGAGGGGCTGTCGTGGCAGTGGATCTTCTGGATCAACGTGCCGATCGGCGCGGCCGCGATCGCGTTGGTGCTGACGAAGATCCCGGAGAGCACCGGTCCGGCGCGACGGCTGGACCTGGCCGGCGCGGTGCTGATCAGCCTCGCCGTACTGGGCCTGGTCTGGGGCACGGTCCGCGGTGAGTCGGCCGGCTGGACGAGTACCGAAGTACTCGGGGCGTTCGCGATCGGGATCGTGATGCTGGCGGCGTTCGCGTGGTGGGAGCGGCGGACGGACCACGCGATGGTGCCGCTGGAGTTCTTCCGGAACCGGACGTTCACCGCGGCGAACTCGGCCGGTTTCTTCCTCAGCGCGGCGTTGTTCAGCGCGGTCTTCTTCCTGTCGCAGTACATGCAGGCCGTGCTCGGATCGGCGCCGTTCAAGGCCGGTCTGCAACTGCTGCCCTGGACCGCGACACTGTTCATCGTCGGCCCGATCGCCGGGCGGCTGGTCGACCGCGTCGGCGAGCGCCCGCTGGTGGTGATCGGTATGGCGCTGCAGACCGCCGGCATGTTCTGGGTCAGCCGCGGCGCGGACCACTACTGGGAACTGATCGTGCCGCTGGTCGTCACCGGTTGCGGGATCTCGCTCGCGATGCCCGCGGCCCAGAGTGCGGCAATGTCTGCGCTGCCAAGGGACGCCGTCGGAATCGCATCCGGGATCTACAGCATGAACCGTCAGATCGGCGGCGCGGCCGGGGTCGCTGTCCTCGGGTCGGTGTTCACGGCGGCCGGCGGCTACACCGGCCACGGCTTCGGCCGGGCGCTCGCGGGCTGCGGCGTACTGTCGTTGCTCGGGGCCGTCTCGGGCCTGGCGATCGCGGCGCGCCGTCGTACCGCCGATGTCGTGGTGGCGAAGGAGGCGGAACGAGTCCGATGAACCTCGAGGAGGAGTTCGCGCAGCATCGGGGTGAGCTGGTCGCGCACTGCTACCGGATGCTCGGCTCGCTGCACGACGCCGAGGACGCGGTCCAGGAGACGTACCTGCGCGCCTGGCGTGGTCACGCGGACTTCGAGCATCGTTCGTCGGTGCGGACCTGGCTGTACCGGATCGCCACGAACGTGTGCCTGAACCTCCTGCAGCACAGCAGCCGGCGGGTCGTCCCGTCGGCGCTGGGTGCCCCGGGCAACGATCCGGACGAGCTGCACGCCCAGGCCCTGGAGGTGCCGTGGCTGGAGCCGTTCCCGGATCAGTTGCTCGGGGCCGACCCGGCCACGGTGGTCGGCGATCGCGCGAGCCTGCGGCTGGCGATGGTCGCCGCGATGCAGCACCTTCCACCGCGGCAGCGCGCCGTACTGATCCTGCGCGAGGTACTGACCTGGCCGGCCGCGGACGTCGCCTCGTTGCTCGACACAACGACCGCCGCGGTGAACAGTTCGCTGCAGCGCGCACGGGCCGAGCTCGCCCGGCTGCGGCCGCGTGAGGACGAGTTGAGCGAGCCACACGAACCGTTGCGGCGGGCGTTGCTCGACCAGTTCCAGGCCGCGATGGAGAGCAAGGATCTCGTCGTCCTGGAAGGGCTGTTCAGCACGGATGCGCGGTGGGAGATGCCGCCGATCCCGACCTGGTTCAGCGGGCGTTCCGACGTACTGCGGTTGCTCGACGCGAAACTGCGCCCGGGTCCGGGCCAACGGGTCCTGGTCGAGACATCGGCGAACGGCCAGTCGGCCTTCGCGCTCTACATCCGCGGCACCGACGACCTGTTCCACGCGCACTCGATCAAGGTGCTGACGTGCACGAAGGACGCGATCTCGGCCGTGCTCGCATTCCACCAACCTGCTTTGTTCCCAGCCTTCGGGCTGCCCCTGATCCATGGGAGATCTTGATGTCATTGGCAACCACTCTGCGGGACCTGCAGGTCCCCGGCACACCGATCGTCGTACCGAACGCGTGGGACGCCGCCTCAGCCCGCATGGTCGAAGCGGCCGGCTTCGCCGCGGTCGCGACCAGCAGCAACGCGACGGCCGCGGTCCTCGGGTACGAGGACGGCGAGCACGCGCCAGTCGACGACGTACTGGCGGGCGCGGCACGGATCGCGCAGTCGGTGTCCGTCCCGGTCACGGTCGACTTCGAACGTGGGTACCGGCTGGCTCCGGAGGAACTCGTGGAGCGCTTCGTCGCGACCGGTGCCGTCGGACTCAACCTGGAGGACTCCGACCCGGCGACCGGGTCGATGATCGACGTCAGTGAACAGGCGGACTTCCTGGCCGCGGTCCGCGCCGCGGCCGGTGACGCGCTGGTGATCAACGCCCGGATCGACGCATTCATCCGCCAGGCCGGTACCGCGGATGAGCAGGTGCGGACCGCGCTCGATCGCGGACAGCGGTACCTGCAGGCGGGCGCCGATTGTGTGTACCCGATCGGTGTCGGCGATCTCGACCTGATCGCAACGCTGGTCACGGAAGTCGGCGGCCCGGTGAACGCCGGCTACGGGCAGGGCGCGAACTCGGTCGCGGACTACGCAGCCCGCGGTGTCGCCCGGGTCACCTTCGGCCCGATGTTCCAGCGCCACCTGTACGCCAAGTTCGCCGACGCGCTCCTGCCCGCGATCGCCGCGGACCGAAATCCGTTCACTGCATGAGGTCGGGGACTTCCTCGGCGTGGATTCGGCCGCGGTCCTGCTTCTCGGCGGACCGTAGAGCGGCCGGGGCTGCGGTCGGATCCGCGGGGCGGCGATGGTGCCAGTCGGTGACGGACTGGTAGGCGGCTGCGACGGACAGGAGGCGATCCTCGCCGAACGGCTTGCCGCCGAGGATCGTCCCGATCGGTACGCCGTTCGCGCTGAACCCGATCGGCAACGCCAGCTCCGGAAGTCCGAGCGCGTCGAACGGGGTCGGAGACGTTTGCACCACGACATCGCACTGCTCGAACAGGTCCTCGAGGACACGCTCCAGCAGCACCACCTTGGCGCGCTGGCCGATCAGGAACTCGTTGGCTCCGAGCATCGCGCCCTGCAACCAGCCCACCACGGACACACCGAAGCCGCGCAGGTCCGACTGCAGCATCGGGAGGAACGGCTCGCTCCGTTCGGGGAGCCGGACGTTGTTGAAGGCCGCGTTCGTGAGCAGGTCCCACTCGTCCGGCATGGTCACGTCGACGACCGACAGTCCCTCGATCCCCGCGAGGACGTCGAGTGCCGTCGTACGGGCGGCGGCGGTCTCCGACGTGCCGCTGGTGAACCCGGGAATCACGCCGATCCGGGTCCGCCAGCGTGCCCGTCCCCGGCGCATCGGTGTCGCGGCCGCGACCAGGTCGGGTACCGGCGGAAGCCCTTGTGTTCTTGGGTCTTCCGGGTCCTCACCCGCCATCGCGGTCAGCATGATCGCGGCGTCCACCGCGTCGCGCGCCAGCGGGCCCGGGTGGTCCCGTGTGTAGCTCAGCGGCACGATGCCGTGCAGTGACACCCGGCCCATAGTGGGCTTCAGCCCGGTCAGGTTCTGTGCGTTCGACGGTGCTGTGATCGAGCCGCCGGTCTGCGTCCCGACCGCCGACGTCGCGAGCCGGGCCGCCACCGCGGTCGCCGATCCGGACGAGGATCCGCCCGGATCCGTGCTGGGATCGTTCGGCGTCCACGCGTTCACGGTGGTGATCCGGCCGTCCGGCGTGGTCGCCCGAGTCGTTGCCAGCGGCCCCATCTGGGTCTTGCCGAGAACGATCCCGCCGGCCGCGGTCAGCCGACGTACGGCAGTCGCGTCGAAGGGCGGCACGAAGTCGGCGAACAGGTACGAGTTCGCGGTCGTGGTCACACCGCGGGTGTAGTAGTTGTCCTTGATCGCCAGCGGGATGCCGTGCAGCGCGCCGCCGCGGGTCCGGCCAAGGGCCCGGGCCCGGGCCAGCGCCTCGTCGGCGAGCACCAGGTTGAACGCCTGGTACGCCGAGTCGAACGCGGTGATCCGCGCCAGATGAGCTTCCACCAGTTGCTCGGGCGTCAGCTTGCCCTTGCGGATCAACGTGGCGGCTTCGGCGATGGTGAGCTCGCTGACGTCCACCGATCTCGCCGGTACGTCGACCAATGACGCCGTACTGCTGGCTGCGGGAGACGCGGGGGCTGCGTGTGCGACGGCCGGTAGCGCCACGGAGCCGACTGCGGTGGCGGCGGCCAGTGCGCTCGCGCGGTGGAGGAACGATCGCCGATCGACCTGGCTGTCCTGCGGCGCGCTCATCATGCCTCCCGGACGACGTCGATGGACGGGTACAGCTTCGGCGGCGCGGCCTGCTGAGCGAGCCGGGCGTCCGCGGCGAACGTGTACGAACTCAACGGCAGCACCGTCGTGCGCATGAAGCCGCGCAGACTGGCGAGCACCGAGTCACGGCCCGGGCTCCCGGTGTCCGGATCCGGCGCGCTCCCGGCCGGCAACTGTTCGAGATCGATACCGATGGAAGCCAGACGCGCCCTGATCATCACGTCCAGTTCGGCGTCGGTGGGCTGACTGAGACTCACGAGTCCCTCCCGGTCGTGGCGGCAACCTGTCAGCCTGTTATGTCATCTTCAACTACTCCGCAGGTTTCGCGGGGATCACCGCGAGGTTGCGGCGCGTGTGGTGTGGGATCGAGCGGATCGGGTACTGGCGGCTCGGTAGTGGAAGGCAACCATCGAGAGAACGGGGAAACCACGATGGGTATGTTCGACGACATGAAGGACAAGGCCGGCGATCTGGTCGACGAGCACGGCGACAAGGTCAGCGAAGGCCTGGACAAGGCCGGCGAGTTCGCCGACGAGAAGACCGGCGGCAAGTACGGCGACAAGATCGACCAGGGCACGGACATGGCCAAGGACCAGCTGGACAACCTGGACGGCCAGAACGACGACATCCCCGACGACCAGTCCTGAGCCCGCCGCCCGCCCACATTTGGTGGGTCAGCCAACGCATTTGGTGGGTCAGCCAGGGAAATGGGGGGTTCCACACCCTGAGAACGGGTCAGGAACCCCCGATTTGACTGGTTGACCCATCAAATCGTCAGCGCCAGACGACGGCTTCGATTTCGCGGCGCTGCTCGGCGAAGAGTCCGTTGTCCGCGGCATCGGTCAGCAGGTCCCGCAGGTCGGCCTCGAAGGCGGCCCGATCCGCGCCGAACAGGTGCGGGGTCGAGCTCGACAACGAGAAGACCGACGCCACCACGTCGTCGACGGTGCGATCCTCGATCTCGTTGCCGCCGACGATCAGCCGCGTCGGTCCGGCGTACCCGGCAGCGCGCATGACCTCTTCCTCACCCGGCCGGGTCCCGGTCGGCAGTACGCCCTGACCGGCACGGCGTACCGGACCGAGATAACGCGCCACCAGCTCGTCGATCCGGTCCCACGGCGGCCGCGGATGCGGCAGCTCCGCGATCCCCTCGATACCGCGATGCGTCGTCGCGCCGACATGTACCCAGGCTCCACTGGGTGCCAGCATCCCGCGCACCAGACCCGCGACGAGAGCTTGATCCATCCAGTGGAAGGACTGCGCGAACGCCACCACCTGGAACGTCCCGAGGTCGCCCGGCAGCTCTTCGGCTCGCAGCTGCCGCCACACCGCATTGGGTACGCCGACCTGGTCGGCCCGTGCGGCAGCCACGTCGAGCATGTCACCGTCCGCGTCGACACCGACTGCTTCCGTGAAGTACGGCGCCAGCAGCAGCGTCAACGATCCCGGACCACACCCGACGTCCAGCAAGCGCCCCTGCCCGTCGAGCCCCAACTCGTCCCGCAGCGCCTCCCCCAACGCCACCGGGTAGGCCATCCGCCCCGCTGCGTAATGCCGGGCGCTCCCGGCGTACAAACTCGCATCCCACTGCCAGGTCCACTCGCTCACCACCCGAGATTAACGAGCCTGACCAGCACCCGCGAACGCTTTACCAAATGGTCGATGCTTCGGGCAACAAGTTCCTGTGAGCCCGCTGAGCACCGATTGAGGGTTCCTGCGCATGCTGGCGGCGACCATGCGGTCGCTGGTGGTCAGAAACGTCCACAGGGGTACGTCTCAGGCGTTCCACAACGTAGTCTCTGCTCCAAGGGGTGGGTCGGGTCTGCAGGGGGAGCTGCATGATGCTGGATTTTTGCCTGGGCTCGGGGACGGCCGGCCGATGACGCCGCTACGGCGGATTCTGGTCTGGATCTCTGGTGCGTCGGCGGGGCTGGGGGCTGCGCTGGCGGCGACGATTCCGTTCGAGAGCGCCGAACTGATCGACATCTCGCGTCGCGGCGGTACGCCGGGCACGCACCACGTCGCGGTGGATCTCGCCGACCCGGAGTCGTGGCCGGTGGTGGAAAAGGACTTCCGGCAACGGATCGAGGCCGGCGACCCGGAGCTGGTGGTGTTCATCCACAACGCCGGGACGCTGACGCCGCTCGGCTCGGCCGATCACGTCGACACCGAGCAGTACACGCGCAACGTGCTGTTGAACTCGGCGGCCGCGCAGGTCCTCGGGCAGTCGTTCCTCAGCGCGGTGTCCGGACGGGACTGTGAGCAGCACCTGATCATGGTGTCGTCCGGCGCGGCGAAACGACCGCACGAAGGCGAATCCAGTTACTGCGCAGGCAAGGCAGCGATCGACCAGTGGGTGCGTACGGTCGGGCTGGAGCAGCAGCGCCGAAGTCCCGGCTGTCGGGTGATCTCGGTGTCGCCCGGCTCGGTCGACACAGCGATGCAGGCCGAACTGAGAGCGGCCAGCTCCGACGAGGTGCCGGTTTCGGGCCGCTTCCGCGAAATGCAGGCCCTCGGCAACCTCGCGAAGCCCGAGACCGTGGCACGGACGATCTGGTCGCTGCTCGACCGCGACCTCCCCAGCGGCACCGTGCTGCACGTCCGCGACGTGACCGATGACGAATCTCATCCAGTAATTGACCAGTGACGCGGAACGCCGGCGGCGAGAGACACCTCCTCGCGTTGTTCTCGGTGCCGGAGTACGACGGTGGTGTCCTGGTCGGCCGTGAGTACGGCGTTGGCCGCATCCGGGGACCAGGTGAGGTCGACACGGACACCGCCGCGGGCCCGGAGGCCGGTGATCGAGCCCTCCGGCCATGCGTCCGGGAGCGCGGGGAAGATCTCGAGCTCGCCGGTGTGGCTCTGCAGCAGCATCTCTGCAATCCCGGCGGTCGCACCGAAGTTGCCGTCGATCTGGAACGGCGGGTGCGCGCAGAACAGGTTCGGGTACAGACCGGAGCCGTCACCGACGTAGTCCGTGCCCGAGTCGCCCGCGGGGGTCAGCAGTTCGCGGACCAGGCGGTGGGCGGCGGCACCGTCGCGGAGCCTTGCCCACAACGAGATCCGCCAAGCCAATGACCAGCCGGTGCTCTTGTCGCCACGTAGCTCCAGGGTGCGGGCGGCGGCCGCGGCGAGTTCCGGCGTACCGTCCGGGGTGATCTGGTCACCGGGGTGCAAGCCGATCAGGTGGGACGTGTGGCGGTGCTGCGGCTCGGCCTCAGGGAGGTCGGCCAGCCACTCCTGTAGTTGCCCTTGGCTACCGATCTTCGGGTCAGGGATGCGCTTGCGGGCCGCTGCAAGGTCGTCGATCAGCGGGTCGGTGAGGTCGAGTTCGGCGGCGGCCTGCGCGCACCGGTCGAACAGGTCGGCGATCAGTGACAGGTCCATCGTCGACGAGGTCGTGACCGAGGCGGGTTGGCCGTCTTCGGCGACGTACTCGTTCTCCGGCGAGGTGGAGGGGGCTGTGCCGAGCGTGCCGTCGGGTAGGTCGACCAGCCAGTCCCGTGCGAATTCGGCGGCGCCTCGCAGCGTCGGCCAGACGTCGTTCAGGTACTCGCGGTCGCCGGTGAACGCGTAGTGGTCCCAGAGGTGACGGCACAGCCAGACGCCGGCCATCGGCCAGTTCGACCACTTCGGGTTGCCGTCGACGGGCGCGGTCCAGCACCAGGCGTCGGCGTTGTGATGGGCGGTCCAGCCTTTGGCGCCGTACAGGTGTTCGGCGGTACGGCGTCCCGCTACGGCGAGGTGTTTGACGTAGTCGAGGAGGGGTTGGTGGCACTCGGAGAGGGAGGTGGTCTCGGCGGGCCAGTAGTTCATCTCGGTGTTGATGTTGACGGTGTAATTGCTACTCCACGGCGGCTGCAGGTGCTCGTTCCAGATCCCTTGCAGGTTGGTCGGTAGACCACCTGGGCGGGAGCTGGAGATCATCAGGTACCGCCCGAAGTTGTAGATCAGCGCGGCCAACCCCGGGTCGTCCCCCGCCTCCACAAGCCGTCGATCGGTCGTCAGTTCCACACCCGAAGGAAGAGCGAGCACCGACCGCCGAAAGAGCCCCTGGTAATCGCGGACATGCTCCTCCCGCAACCCCACCTCGGTCCCCGTGGTGAGTGCGGTGCGGGCTGTGGTGTCGGCCGCCTCTTGGCACTCCACCGCGGTGCGGGTCGGGGCGGTGTGGGGGTCCTCGTAGCCGGTGGCTGTGGAGAGCACCAGCAGGAGTTCCGTGGCGTTGCTGACGGTCAGCTGTTCGTTCGTGGGCGTGAGCGTGCCGTCGGTGTGCGCACGCAGTACGACGGCCGCGTTCATCCCGCGGTCGTCACCGTCGGAGTACTGGATCGGCTCGGCGGCGTTCCCGTGGGGCGGGGCGACCGACGACGGACAGGTGGCTAGCAGGGCTAGCCCGTTGTCGCCGAGGGCCTGCGTGGTCGCGCGGAGCTGCGAGGTGAGGCTGAGCGTCACCGTGAGCGGCTGCGAGGCGCCCAGACGTAGGACCAATGCCTGCGCCGGCGCGCTGACGAAGACCTCCTGCCAGACCTCGACGCCACCCACCTCGTACTCGGCGCGGGCGACCGCGGTGTCCAGGTCGAGCCGGCGCCGGTAGTTCGTGACCGCACCAGTGGACTCGAAGTCCAGCAGCAGGTCGCCGAGCGGGAGATAAGCCTGCGAGTGACCACTGTGAAACCCGTGCGCGAGCTCCTCGGCCGCGCGTACGTCGCCCGCCGCCAGGGCCGCCCGTACCCGCTCAACCGCACCCGCCCCAACCCCGCCCACTCCATCCTGCCCTCCGGTTGGAGTGGCGAGTCGGCGGGTTGTTGCGGGGCTGCCGGACCAGCAGGTTTCGTCGTTCAGGGCGATCCGGTCCTGCGTGGTGCCGCCGAACCACATCGCCCCGATCCGGCCGTTGCCCAGCGGGAGCGCCGCCAGCCAGTCCGCGGCGGGAGCGTCGTACGTCAGCTCGGTGGCGGCCGCAGTCATCCGATCTCTCATGCCGCGATCCTCCCCCGTCCACACACCGTCCCGCGACCGGGGGTCCGACTGCTGGTCACCCAGACGGATCAGGCGGCTTCGGCGAACTGGGTTGCGTAGAGGTCGGCGTACAGGCCGCCTTCTGCGAGCAGTTCGTCGTGCGTGCCGCGTTGCTGGATGCGGCCCTCGTCGAGGACGAGGATGACGTCGGCGTTGCGGATCGTCGAGAGGCGGTGCGCGATGACGAGCGACGTACGGCCGACCAGCGCGTTCGCGAGCGCGGTCTGGACGGCGGCCTCGGACTCGGAGTCGAGGTGCGCGGTCGCCTCGTCGAGAATCACGATCGACGGGGACTTGAGCAGCAGTCGCGCGATCGCGAGCCGCTGACGTTCACCACCAGACAACCGGTACCCGCGATCCCCGACGACGGTGTCGAGACCGTCCGGCAGGCTGTCGACGAGGGTCGCGATCTGCGCCGCTTCGAGCGCCTGGTGCAGTTCGTCGTCGGTCGCGTCCGGGCGGGCCAGCTGCAGGTTGGCGCGGATCGTGTCGTGGTACATGTGCGAGTCCTGCGTGACGACGCCGATCGCCGCACGGAGCGAGGCCTGGGTGACTTCGCGTACGTCGTGACCGCCGACCAGGACCGCGCCGCCAGTGGCGTCGTACATCCGGGAGACGAGTGAGGAGAGCGTGGACTTGCCGGCACCGGACGGGCCGACGACGGCGACCATCTGCCCGGGCTCAACGGTGAACGTGACGTCCTTGAGGACTTCTTCACCGGTCTCGGCCGACAGCGTCGCGACCGACTCGAGCGAGGCGAGCGACACCTCCTTGGCGGACGGGTAGTGGAACGACACGTGGTCGAACTCGATCGACGGCTCCGCGGCGGGCGGGAGCGTCTTCGCATCCTTGCGGTCGGCAACCATCGGCGGCAGGTCGAGCACCTCGAGCACCCGCTCGAAGCTGACCAGCGTGGTCATGATGTCGACCTGCATGTTCGAGAGCGCGGTGAGCGGCCCGTAGAGCCGGTTCAGGTACGCCGTCAGCGCGACGACCGTTCCGATTCCGAGCGCCCCTTCGACGGCGAAGACCCCGCCGACGCCGTACACGAGCGCGACCGCGAGCGCCGCTACCAGCGTGAGCGAGACGCGGAAGACACCGGCGTACATCGAGGTGGTGACGCCGATGTCGCGGACCCGGGCCGCCTTGCCGGCGAAGTCCCGCGAGGCGTCCTCGGTGCGGCCGAAGACCTTGGCGAGCACCGCGCCGGCGACGTTGAAGCGCTCGGTCATGGTCTGCGCCATGGTGGCGTTCAGCTTGTACGTCTCCGCCGTTGCCGTGCGCAACTTTCCGGCGAGCAGCCGGGCCGGGATGACGAAGAGCGGGAGGACGACCAGTGCGAGCAGTGTGATCTGCCACGACATCACGAACATCGCGGCGAGTACGAGCGTGACGCTGAGCAGGTTGCTGACCACGTTCGAGAGCGTGGAGGTGAACGCCTGCTGGGCGCCGAGTACGTCGCCGTTGAGGCGCTGGATGAGCGCGCCGGTCTGCGTCCGGCTGAAGAACGCGACGGGGAGCTGCTGCACGTGGTCGAACACGGCGGTGCGGAGGTCGTAGACGAGACCTTCGCCGATCCGCGACGAGAACCAGCGTTCGACGAGGGTGATCGCACTGTTCACGACCGCCAGCAGTGCGACGACGAGAGCGAGCCAGACGACCACTTGGGCGTGGCCCGGCACGATGCCGCGGTCGATGATCGCCTTGAACAGCAGCGGGGTGACCGCACCGGTGCCGGCGTCGAGCGCGACGAGAACGAGAAAGGCGGCCAGATAGCCGCGGTACGGACGGGCGAACCCGAGGATCCGGCGGAGCGTGCCCGCCGACAGCTTGTGATGCCGGACGGAGGAGTCCTTCAACAGCGAGCGCATCGCACGCCCGCCGCCCCCTCCCCCACCCGGAAGTCCGGAGATCTGCGACATGCAGTTCCTTCCAGTCAGGGATCAAACATACTGAGGTTAACTCACTATGAGCTAACCTCACAAGATGGTGTTTTGTTCCCCGCGGGCGCGACCGGTCCCATTAGGCTCTGGGCATGCGTGACCCCGAGGATGCCGCGGAGCAGATTGCCGGCCTGCTGGACGGGATCGTTCGCCGCCAGCGGCGGGCGTCCCGGGAGGGGTTCGGCGAGAGCGTCACGCACGGGCAGTTCCGGGTACTGCGGACGCTCGATCGCGCGGAGCAGGCGCTGCGGCTGAGTGAACTGGCGGCGCAGCTGGGGATCGTGCCGCGGTCGGCGACCTCGGTCGTCGACGACCTGGAAGCGGCCGGCCTGGTGGCACGGCAGCCGGACCCGCACGACCGTCGGGCCACCCTGGTGGACCTCACGCCGGACGGGCGGAAGATCCTGACCACCCTCCGCGAGAAGCGCCGCGACGTGATGGTCAGCCAACTGTCCCGCCTGACCGCCGCCGAACAGCAAACCCTCGCTTCACTCCTCCAGCGCCTCGCGGAGGAGTGAGCGGGGGTGGTGCGAACCGCCACGCAGGCGAAAGTCGCCTTTTCGGCGCGAGAACGGCGCTTCGGCCGGGTTCTGCCTGCGTGGCGGTCCTATTTCACGCCTTCTTCAGGTGGGCGATG
The DNA here is from genome assembly GCF_004331345.1 of Kribbella soli. Taxonomy (GTDB): domain Bacteria; phylum Actinomycetota; class Actinomycetes; order Propionibacteriales; family Kribbellaceae; genus Kribbella; species Kribbella soli. The sequence continues at coordinate 150,760 of NZ_SJJZ01000006.1, forward strand.
ATGCCGTCCAAGTCTTCGATGACGCGGTTGGGGCGGACCATGTGGCCGCCTTCGTCTTCGTGGGCGATGTAGGGGATGTTGGCCTTGTCCAGGGCGGCGCGGAACTCGCGCTGGCCGGCCAGGACCTGGGTCTCGTTGGCGTAGTCGAACGGGTCGGGGCTCGGGCTCGTGCCGGCAACCAGGAAGATGCGCTTGCCGCGGTAGCGCTCGAGGTTCTCCATCGGGTTGTCGGCGGTGACGCGTGCCTCGTCCCACGCCGGGGCGCCGTAGATCGTGCCGCCGGCCAGGTCGACGGCCGCGGACGACACGTTCGCCCAGTGCACGACCAGGCCCGCGTCGCGGCGGACGCTCGCCGGGCCGGAGTGCGAGCTGACGGAGGCGAAGTGGCCGTAGTACTTCGCCGTGTACTTGAGCGCGCCGAAGCCGCCCATCGAGAAGCCGGCGACGGCCCGGCCGGCGAACTCGGCGTACGTGCGGAAGTTGGCGTCGATCCACGGCACCAACTGGTTGAGGTGGAAGCTCTCCCAGTTGCGCGGGCCGGTGTTGGAGCTGACCGGGTTCGAGTACCAGCCGGCCTTGCCGCCATCCGGCATCACCACGATCATCGGCTTGCCCGCGGTCCAGTCGCGGATGCCGAGGCGGTCGAACGCGATGAAGTCCTGGTTGCCGCCGTGCAGCAGGTACAGGACCGGGTAGGTGCGCCCGCTGGTGTGATAGTCACTCGGCAGCAGGACGTTGACCGCCGGGGCCCAGCCGATCGCGTCGGTCTGGAAGCGGTAGTACCACATCCGCGGATCGTCTTCGTTCCGCTCGGTGATGTGCAGGCCGAATCCGTCGTCGGCCGCACTTGCGGCGACGGAGGTGGCCAGGATGGTGCCGGCGCCGAGGCCGGCGGCGACGGTCAACCCGCCGGCGGCCTTCAGCATCGTGCGCCGGGTGGGGCGAGGTGCGCTCACCATGATCTCCTGAGGAGTGAGGGACAGAACAGAACAATCACCGTCGGCGACGGTGTCGATCTAAGTTAGTAGCATAACTTTGGGGTCAGGCCCCACGGAGGAGGGTTGTGACAGCGAATCCGCCCCGCCGGAAGACCGGCGGTCGCCAGGCGCAGATCACCGTCGCGGACATCGAGCGGGAGGGTCTGCGGCTCGGCCTGACCAACCTGACCGTGAACGGGGTCGCGACCGCGCTCGGCGTCACCCCGACCGCGCTGTACCGGCACGTCGACGGCAAGCTCGGGCTCGAGGCGCTGGTCGGTGAGGCGGTACTGCGGGAGCTGCACATCGTCGACGACCCGGAGGACGACGTCGAGGCGCACCTGTTGTCGTTCGCGCGGCAGCTGCACACGTTCGTCCTGGAACACCCGGGGCTCGCCGCCTACCTGCAGGGGCTGTTCCCGCGCGGCGAGGCCGGCGTACGACTCCAGCGGGAGGCGGTCGAGGCGCTCGGCCGGCGCGGGTACAGCCCGGCCGGCGCGGTGCTCATGTCCGGCACCGTCGCGTCGCTGGCGATCAACCTGACCGCGGCCGAGGAGCGGCATCGCCCGTACTTCGAAGGTTCGCATCAGCGCGAACTGGAGAAGGTCTACGCGCTCCTCGCCGCGGACGAGGTGCTACACGCGGCGCATCAGGAACTCCCGATGATCACGTCCGAGCCGTATTTCCGGATGGTGATGACCGGCTGCATCCGAGGCCTGGTCGCAGCGGCACCGCCGAACCGCCCGGTGATCGACGTCCTCACCGACCTCGGCCTGGAGTAGGTCCTGGCCGGTCAGTTGCCGGCGGCAAGCGCTCGGGCGCCGGCCAGCTCGAACAGGAACGTGTTCACCGGTGTCGGCACGCCCGATTCGGCGCCGAGCCGTACGACGGCCCCGGTCCAGGCGTCGAGCTCCGACGGGCGGCCGGCGATAAGGTCGCGCTGCAGCGACGTCGTCCCGTCGGCCGGGAGCTGATCGACCCAGGCGAGCGTCCGCGGTACGACGTCCTCAGCAAGCCGGATACCTCGCGCCAACGCGATGTCGCGGATCTCCGTGGTGGCTTCGGTGAGCAGCCGGCGGGTTGCGGGATGGGTGCGGAGCACGCCGTACCCGGCGCCGGTCGCCGTACCGAGGCCGCCGCCCGGGACGACCGAGAGGAACTTCGTCCACAACGCCGCCCAGATGTCCTCCGGAACGGTCGCCTGAAGTCCCGCCGCGATGAACGCGTCGCGCAGCAGACCGGTTCGTGGCGTGGCCGCGTTGTCCCACTCGCCGAAGTTCAGCTTCCCATTGCCGAGATGACGGATCACGCCAGGACCCTCGACGTACGCGATCACCTCCGCGGCGCCGGGCAGTACGGCGTCCCGCCCGTAGACCTCGGCGACCTGATCGGGTGCTTCGACCCCGTTCTGCACCGTGATGATCGCGGTGTCCGGACCCACCAGCGGCCGGATCGTGTCGATCGCCTCGGGCAACTGCCACGTCTTCACGCAGATCAACACGTAGTCCACCGGGCCGATCTCGGCCGGCGCGCTCGTTGCCTGCACCGGCAACTGCAAGTCCCCTGCGGGGCTGTGCACCACGAGCCCATCGGCCTTCAGCGCCTCCAGGTGCTTGCCCCGCGCCACGAACGCCACGTCCTGCCCGGCGGCGGCCAGCCGCGCGCCGAAGTACCCGCCCACACCGCCCGCGCCGACGATCCCGATCCTCACAAGCCACTCCCTCGGTTACCGGTTCAACTGGTAACAGCGATGATAGACTACGCGTCATGGACACGCGCTTCACCTGGGTCGGCGGGCGGCCGTCGGTCGACTTCACCGCGACCCTCGGCAAGCGCGAGCAGGCGCCGTTCGAGCGGATCCCGGAGCCTGCCGATCTCGGCCGCTGGTTCCGCGAAGCCGGGCTCACTCAGGACGAGCCGGCGGTCCCGGGGCGTGCCTACCGCCAGGCCGTCGAGCTGCGGGAGGCGCTGTACCGGCTCTTCACCGGGACGAGGCACGCCGCCGATCTCGAGGTGGTCAATCGTTGGAGCAGCCGTCCGTTGGCCGGTCCCCGGTTGACCTCGGAGCTCCGCGCGGAGAGTGCGACGGTCGACCTGCCCGGTCTGCTCAGCAGCCTGGCCAGGGATGCGGTCGATCTGCTCTCCGGTCCGCTCGCCGACCGGATCCGGACGTGTGCCGCGGACGAGTGTTCGCTGCTGTTCGTCGACGCGAGTCGTGCCGGGCGGCGGCGCTGGTGCTCGATGAACACGTGCGGGGCGCGCGCGAAGATGGCGACGTACCGCGCCGTGGGTTGAGCGGTGGATTGAGGGGTTCGCGCAATCGACCGTGGTGGCCGCGTCCGGGCTGGTTGATTGTCGGCATGCGTACACCGACTACAACACCGGCGCAGGCGGCCGGGATGCTCCGGCGGGACCAGGACCTGTTGCTGAGCCGGATCGAGGGATTGAGCGAGGACGAACTGCGGGCGCCGTACGACGTGACCGCCGGGCCGCTCGGGGACTTCTGCGACTCGCTGCACGACCTGGTCGCGCACGTACTGATGTGGGACGAGATCACCCTTGCCGTACTGCGGGACGCCCGGGCGGGACGCCCGCACTGGAGTCTCGATCCGCGGTGGGAGACCGCCGAGATCGGGCGCGCGCTCAACCTCGGCGGCGTCGAGGCGGGCCGGCGGATCCCGTCCGAACTGGTGCTGCACCGGTTCCACAGCGTCGGCGACGCACTCGTCGACGAGATCTCGCGGTACGACGAGGAGACCTGGACGGAGCCGTCGACGGGCGCCGGGTTCGACGGCGGGATCGGGGCGCTCGCGGAGTACGTCTCGACGACGCCCGACGGGATCCTGTTCGCGCACGCGGCACGTCACCTGCAGCCGGTGAGCGCATGACGCCCGAGCTGGTCGACAGCCCGGAGTACGGGTCCGAGACCGACGCGCTGCTGAAGGTGCTTGCCGATCAACCCGGCTACCCCGGGCTCGATCCCCATCAGGCGTTGCTGCTGGACCGGGAGGATCTGCCGGATCCGGCGCTGGCGGGTGAGCGTGATCCGCGGCCGGGGATCGAGGACATCGTGATCGAGCTGCCGGGGCGGTCCCTCGACGCACGGATCTACCGCATGTCGCCGGAGCCTCGGCCGGTTCTGCTCTGGCTGCACGGTGGTTCGTTCATCGGCGGGCATCTGCGCGACATCGAGTACGCGACCTCCGGGATCGCTGCCGACAGCAACGTTACCGTTGTCTCCCTCAACTATCGGCTCGCGCCGGAGAATCCTTATCCAGCAGGGCTTCTGGACGTTCACGACACACTGCAATGGATCCGCGAGAGTCTCAGCTCAGACGGGCGGATCGCGGTGGGCGGGCAGAGTGCAGGCGCGGCGCTGGCTGCCGGGGCGTGCCTGCTCGCTCGAGATGAAGGTGGTCCGCTCCCCGACCGTCAGATCCTGTGTTACCCGACGTTGGACCTGCACCCGGACGTCGAGTGGCACGAGTGGTACTTCCCCGCGGACGACGTATCCACAACCGCCGTGCCGCTGCGGGCCGACTCGCTTGCGGGGCTTCCGCCGGCGCTGATGCTTGCGGCCGGGCGGGACTCGTTGCGCGATGACGCGCTGGCGTATGCGGGTCGCCTGGAGCAGGACGGCGTACCGACGCGACTGGTCGAGTACGCGGACACGATGCACGCGTTCCTGAACTTTCCGGCCGCACTGTCTGCCGGCCGGCACGCGGTCGAACTGATCGCCGCGGACCTCCGTACTGCGTTTTCCTAGTGGTCGGCGCGGTGGGTGAAGAAGCGGGCCGGGTTGCCGGCGGCGCGCGGGTTCGACGCCAGCCAGACGGTGAACGAGTCGGGGTGACGGCGTTCGAGTTCGTCGAGGTAGGCACGACGTACGTCGACCATCGCCTGTCTCCGGTCCGGGCCCATCGCGCGCTGGAGCTGGTTGAAACTTCGTCGCCAGGCGAGGCACAGCTCCTCGTCGCTCAGTTCGCCGACGCTCCGCACCACGGCGACCAGGTACTTCGGCATCGGCCAGTCCGCAGCCGGGTCAGCTTCGGCCTGGACAGCGTTCAGCTGACGGTTCGATGCCTTGGGCAACCTGATCGACCGGCGAGGCAGTGTCGTCCGGCGAGGCAGTGTCCGCGCCGGCCGGTCGGCCCGGCCTGAGCGCAACCAGCCGACAACCGGCGGGGATACGCCGACCATCAGCAGGATCAGCGTCGCTGTGCGGGCCCCGATCGCGGCGGCGTACCCGCAGATCGCGAGTACGAACAGTCCGCCGAACACCGCGCCGCGGGGAACCATGTAGAGCAGGTCCGAGGTCGGCAGATCGCGGCCGAGACCGACGCTGAGACAGATGGCTCCGGCGGTGAAGGCGGCGACCATGAAGACCGCCAGGTTCGTCGCCGGCGACACGAACACCAAAGAAGTGACCACACCGAGACTGGCCAGCAGTCCCACGGCTGCCCGCCAGATCCGGAGATACCGCAGCTCTACGTCCACCATGCTCCCCCGGTTCCCCGTCGACCGGTCTCCAACCCGGAGTCGAACGGCTCCTACTCCAGTGTTACTCGTTTCAGGGCTGCAATGAAGGCCGCCGTCGCCGGCGGGTCGGGAGGTTCGCCGTACGTCGCAAGCAGGATCCGGCGAACGATCGGCAACTCTGTCGATCGCACCCCGTCGGCGAGGTGCGACCGCAGCGCCAGACCGGGCGTGGTGGTGACACCGAGACCAGCGCGAACGAGAGCCTGCTTGACGATCACATCGTCGCTGGTGAACGCGATCCGGGGCGTGAAGCCGGCCTCCGCACAGTGCTGCAGCAGCTCGCGGCGGCAGTTCACGCAGCCCGCGATCCAGTCGGACTCCCGATGGTCGGCGAGCGTTTCGCCGGTTCGGCGGCTGAGCAGATGGATCGGGTCGTCGCGCAGGTACGTGTACCGGATGCCGTCGTCCGGCTGGTCGTGGCCGTACCGGAAGACGATCGCGAGATCGATCTCACCCGCGCGGAGCTGCTGGACGGCGACCAGCGGGTGGACGTCGGTGAGTTCGAACTGGATGTTCGGGTGCTCGCGGCGGAGCTCGGCCGCCGCGGATGGGACGAGTTCGCTGAGCGCCGAGCTGAAGGCGCCGACCCGGACCAGGCCGGAGCGCAGGCCGACCATGGCAGCGAGCTCGGCGTCGGCGGCGTCGACACGGCCGACGATCTCCGCGGCGCGGCGCGCGAGCACCTCGCCCTCGGGGGTCAGGCGGATGCCACGACCGGCCTTCTGGACGAGCTTCGCTCCGGTCGCAGCCTCCAGCCGGGCGAGATGATGACTGACGGTGGGCTGCGTGTAGTGCAGTGCCGCGGCCGCCGCGGTCACCGAACCGTGCGCGGCGACTGCGGCCAGCACGCGCAGCCGGATGAGATCGAGCATGTATCGACGCTATCTATGCTTCCGTCTCGGCATTGGCATTAGACGCATGGATCAGACCGGGGGGAGGCTGGACGCATGACCGGCACAGTGATCTGGCACATGACGATGTCCCTCGACGGCTTCATCGGGGACCGCGACGACGGGGTCGGCTGGATGTCCCCTGCCGACGGCGGCCCGTCCGGGCTCGGCGCCGAGGTGATCGCGACGTGCGGCGCGTTCCTGTGCGGCGGCAAACTGGTCGAGGTCTTCGGCGAGAACCGTCCGTACGGCGGAGCTTGGCAGGGCCCGATCCTCATTTACACGCACAAGGACCCGGCCACGAACCCGATCCCGGAGTTCACGTACGTCTCCGGCGACATCCGGGACGGGGTGGCGCGAGGCCTGGAGGCAGCCGCCGGGAAGAATCTGGTGGTCACGGGCGGCGCGGTGCCCCGCCTCGCGCTGGAGGCCGGCTTGGTGGACGAGATCGTCCTCCACATCACCCCCGTCCTGCTGGGCGAAGGCATCCGCTTCTACGACAGCCCCGGCGTACAGCCCACCAAACTCCGAGTCCGCACCGCCGAAAACCTCAGCTTCCGCCTCGAGGTCGTGAAGTAGAGGTGTGCAACCGGTTGCACGGAACCTTATGGTGTGGGCATGGCATCACGGGCCGGCCGCGCGCCGGGGGTCACCATCGGCGACGTCGCGGCCGCCGCCCAGGTTTCGCGGTCGACGGTGTCGCGCGCCTTCACCCGGCCGCAACTGCTCAGCCAGGAGACCGTCGAGCACGTCCGCGCGGTCGCGGTCCGGCTCGGGTACGTCGGCAACCAGGCGGCGCGGGCGCTGTCGACGGGACGGTTCGGGAACATCGCGGTCGTCGTACCGGATATCGCGAACCCGTTCTTCCCGCCGCTGGTGCGGAGTCTGCAACTGGCCGCGGAGACCGCCGACCTGGCGGTGTTCCTCGGTGATTCCGACGAGTCCGCGGAGCGGGAGGCCAAGCTGATCGCCCGGCTGGCGCCGCAGGTCGAGGGGTTCGTGCTGGCCTCGCCGCGGCTGTCCGAGACGTTGATCCGCGAGTTGGCCGCGACACGTCCCGTCGTACTGGTCAACCGTGATCTGGACGGGATCCCGCGGGTGCTGATCGACTCGTCGGGTGGGATGACCGAGGCTGTGCTGCTGTTGAAGAAGTTCGGTCACGAGCGGCTCGCGTACCTGGCCGGGCCGCGCGACTCGTGGTCGGACCAGCAGCGGCGGGAGGCTCTGACGCAGACATCCGCCAAGGCTGGGCTGACGGTGGAGATCGTCGAGGTCGGGCGGCCGACCTACGCGGCCGGGCGGGACTCGGTGTCTGCGGTCGTCCGATCGGGAGCGACCGCGGCGATCGCGTTCGACGACGTGGTGTCGCAAGGCGTGCTGGCCGGGCTCGAGGTACGCGGCATCTCGGTACCGGCGGACTTCAGTCTGGTCGGCTGCGACGACACCCTCGCCGCCCTGACCACGCCGGCGCTGACCAGCGTCTCGGCCGGTGCCGCAACCGCCGGTACGGCGGCCGCGAAGCTGCTCGTCAACGTACTGGAGGGCGCCGAGCCGAGCGCTGAGTGCGTCACGATCGCGACCCACCTGGTGACGCGCGCGACGACCGCGGCGGCGCCGAAGTCGACGCCCTGATGCGTTGACGTGCAACCGGTTGCATGCTGGAATCACGATCATGACGCGTATCGCCATCGCCGGCGCCGCCCATCCGCACGTGGCCTATGCGACCGCGGAGGTCGATCAGGTCGCCGAGTACGAGCTGGTCGCGGTGGCTGATCCGTCCCGCGAGACCGCCGAGCGCTGGGCCGCGCCGTACGACGCCAAGGTGTTCACCGACCACCAGCAGATGCTGCGCGAGGTCGAGCCGGACGTCGTCATGGTCGCCGGCATCTACGGCGACCGCGGCCAGGTTGTGGTCGACGCCCTGAACGCCGGCTGCCACGTGATCGCCGACAAGCCGCTGTGCACGACACTCGAGGACCTCGACGCGATCGCGGAGGCTGCGGACCTCACCGGCCGCCACGTGACCCTCCTGCTGGAGAAGCGGTACTACCCCGTCACCCTCGCCGCCCTGAGCATCGCGGATCAACTCGGCACGATCCACGGCGTGACGTCGTCCGGCCCGCACAAACTGAACCGCCCGACCCGGCCGGCTTGGTTCTTCGAGCGCGCGCGGTACGGCGGACTCCTCAACGACCTCGCCGTCCACGACATTGACGCCGCACTGCTCTTCACCGGACTGACCAGCGGGACCGTGAGCGGCTCGATCGTGGACAGCTCGTACGGCGTCGCGACGCTGAGCGGACCCGGTGCGGTCATCACCGCGGGTGTGGACTGGATGAACCCAGCCGGCTCACCCGTGCACGGGGACTACCGGATGAAGCTCGTCGGCACCGGAGGCACCGCCGAACTGCTCTGGGCACGCAACCGCCTCGTCCTCACCACGACCGACCTGGCGCCACACGACGTACCGCTGCCTGCTGGTCATCGCCCGGCAGAGCCCGTCCTGCAGGCGCTTGCTGCGGGCAACGAACCGGACATCACCACCGAGCGCGGCCTACTGGCGACGCGACTCGCACTCCTCGCGCAACGGTCCGCCGAGAACGGCGGCGTACCCATCTCCTGGACGACCGACTGAAGAGAGGTCCTATGCGTTTCGCCCTCATCGGTGCCGGCGCGATCGGCGCCGTGCACGCTCGCCTCATCGAAGCCCTCGGCGACGAGGCCGTCCTGGCCGCCGTTGTCGACCAGAGCCTCGACCGCGCCGGCAAACTCGTCTCGGAGTACGGCGGTCGGGCCTATGCGACACCAGCCGAGGCGTACGCCGCGGAAGAGATCGACGCCGTCGGGATCTGCCTGCCGAGCGCACTGCACGCCGACGTCGCCATCGAGGCACTGCGGGCCGGTAAGCACGTGATCGTCGAGAAGCCGGTCGACATAACGCTGGCCGCCGCCGACCGGTTGATCGCGGCGCAGCGGGAGACCGGGCTGACCGTCTCGGTAATCAGCCAGCGCCGCTTCCAGCCGCCGGTCGCGCAGATCCGCGCCGCGATCGACAGCGGCGCCCTCGGTCGCGTGACGTCCGGGATCGCGGAGTCGGCGTTCTTCCGGCCGCAGTCGTACTACGACGGCGACGACTGGCGCGGCACCCTCGCGATCGACGGCGGCGGCGCCCTGATGAACCAGGGCATCCACGCGCTCGACCTGCTGGTCTGGATGCTGGGTCGCCCGGTCCAGGTGAGCGCGCAGACCGGTCGGCTCGCCCACTCGGGGATCGAGGTCGAGGATCTCGCCGGTGCATCGATCGTCTTCGAGAGTGGGGCGATCGGGCTGATGCTCGCCAGTACCGCGGCCTACCCGGGCCGTCCGGTGCGGTTGACGATCCACGGCGATCAGGGGACGGCGGTCCTCGACGACGATCAGCTCGCGTACTTCGCCGCGGCGGACGCTGCGGAACCCGAGGCAGCCGTGCTGGCGGGGCCGGACGGGTGGGGACCGGTCGAGCTCGCGCATCTCGCGCAGTACCGCGACTTCATCGCTGCTGTCCGTGAAGGCCGCCCGTCGGCTGTGACGCTGGAGGCAGGGCGGCGGTCGTTGGCGACTGTGCTCGCTGTCTACGAGTCCGCCCGTTCAGGGCAACCGGTCGAACTGAAAGAGGACTGACCCATGCCGCTGCGCGTCGCCCTGGTCGGCACCGAGAACAGCCACGCCGACGAGATCGTCCGGCATCTGAACGTCGATCCCGTCGCTGACACCGCCCGCATCGTCGCGCTCGTCGGCGCGGATGACGAACGCAACCGCAAGCTCGCCACAACCGGTGGCATCACCGAGCTTGTGCCGACCTCATCCGAGTTGCTCGGCAGCGTGGACGCGCTGATCGCCACCAATCGGGACGGCGCGTTGCACCGTGAGCACGCCGTACCGTTTCTGGAGGCAGGCGTCCCGGTGTGGGTGGACAAGCCGTTGGCCGCGAGTACGGCGGATGCGCGGGCGATCCTGGATGCGTCACAACGCGGTGGTGCGCCGGTGACGTCGTACTCCGCTGTGCGCTGGGTCGCGGACGCGGATGCACTCGCCGCGGCCTCGGTCGGTGAGCTGCAGGCAGTCACTGTGACCGGGCCTGCTGATCCGGACAGTGAGTACAGCGGGATCTTCTTCTACGGGATTCATGCGGCTGATCTGGCACAGCGGTTGGCTCCTGGCGAGCCTGGTCCCGTGACGGTCGAGCGCGTTGGATCCACTGTTGTCGTGCGCTACGTGTGCGGCGGGGTGCTGGTGACGTTGCAGTTGGTGAAGCCAACGGACGACGGGCGGGTGCCGTTCCATGCCGAGCTCGTCGGGCGGACGGGGCTGGTGAGTCGCGACGTACGGCTCGACTCGGAGTACGTCGTACCTGGGCTGAAGGTCTTCCTCGGGATGCTCGAGACCGGGGAGCGACCGCTCGACGACGCGACGATGCTGGCCCCGATCATGGTGCTGGAACAGGTGTGAGGCGCCTCGTTGCGTTGCTCGCGCTGTTGCTCGTTGGCGGGTCGGTGACGCCGGCGGCTGCTGAGGTGGGTGCGCCGACGATCACTATCGAGGCGCCTGCCGACAGCGCGGGTTCGGTGACTGTTCGCGGGCATTATGAGCAGGTGTCGGGGATCCAGTTGGTCGTCGATGCGCAGCGGATCATGCCGGTGGCGATGGATGCGGCGACCGGGACGTGGAGTGCGACGGTCGATCTTCGGGACGTGGACGGGACGGTCGGGCTCGCGGCGTACGGGAAGAACCTGCAGACGCTGTACAACCAGTGGTCGGCGTTCGTCTCGGTGAACGTGCACAACCCGCGGGCAGCGAAACCGACGGTCGTTGTCACGTCGCCGGCTCTGGGTGGGGCCGTTGAGGGGTTGCGGTTCGAGGCGACGGTCGCGGTTTCGTCGCGTCGTCCTGTGCAGCGGGTCGAGGCGCGTGTCAACGGTGGTGCGTGGCGGACTGCTGTTCGGGTGGCCGGTGGGTATCGCGTTCTTTTGGTTGCTGCGAAGGGTTTCGCCGGGATCGAAGCGCGAGCGGTCGACGTGACGGGACAGGTTGGTTTGTCTGCGAGTACGTACGTCGCGGTTGGCGGTGCGATGCAGCCGGTGCAGCAGCGGTACTCGCAGGACCGGGCGATGTGGGTGTGGGAACAGGACTCGTACCCGGCGGTCTTCGATCGGGCAGCGCGGGACAAGCTCGGTCGATTCATGGACGACACGACGACGTTCGGGTCGGATCCGGTGCGGACGTTGTACTTGGGCGTCGCGGCGTACCAGGGTCGGGACATGCTGCGGGACTCGCGGCGTCAGGTCGCGGCGTTCGTTCGGTGGGCGCGTGGGCGCGGGTACCACGTGCAGGCGGTGATCGCGGGTGGGACGGTGCCGCCGTACCTGGGTGCGTTGCCGCAGTACCAGCACATCGCGGCGAGTGAGTTCACGAAGGTGCTCGACTACAACCTCGCCGTACCGGCTGATGCGCGGTTCGACGGGGTGAACGTGGACATCGAGCCGTACCTGCTGCCGCAGTGGAAGGAGCCGGGTACGACGCTGCCGACGGTGTGGCTCGATCTGCTGCAGAAGTTCATGCAGTTGCGGGACGCGTCCGGGCAGCAGTTGCTCGTCGGGCCGGCGATCCCGTTCTGGTTCGACAGCTCGGACTGCTGTACGGCGATCACGTGGCACGGGAAGACTGCTCCGCTGAGCGACCATGTGCAGGATCTCACCGACTACGTCGCGCTGATGGACTACACCGATACTGCTAGCGGAATCATTGCGCGCGCCTCGCATGAGATTGCGTACGGCGCTCCGCAGTCTGTGGTCATCGGGGTGGAGAGCAAGGACCTGTCGGGGACGGGCGATCCGGAGACGGTGACGTTCTACGAGGAGGGGCGCGCGTACATGGAGTCCGAGCTGGACAAGGTGTATGCGGCCGAGACCTCACCTGCTTTTGCGGGGATTGCCATGCATCACTACGGCAGCTTGCTGGTGCTCCCGAAGTAGCCCTCACATACCTGTCGGCTGTGCCGTTCCACAGGTATGAACAAGTACGAACGACGCGTGGCCGGAGCCGACTGGGACGCTGTGGCCGCTTCGGTTGATGATCTCGGTTGTGCGCCGCTGCCACAGTTGCTGACACCGACCGAGGCGGTGCGGATCGCCGGGATGTACGACGACATACAGCGGTTCCGGGCGACGATCGACATGGCGCGGCATCGGTTCGGCGAGGGACAGTACCGGTACTTCGATCGGCCGTTCCCGGAGGCTGTGGAGGCGTTGCGGCAGGCGCTGTATCCGCGGCTTTTGCCGATCGCGCGGGAGTGGTATTCGAGGCTCGGACGCGAGGCGGAGTGGCCGGACACGCTCGACGAATGGCTCGACGTGTGTCATAGGGCGGGGCAGGCGCGGCCGACGCCGATCCTGCTGCGGTACGGCGCGGGCGACTGGAACGCCTTGCATCGTGATCTCTATGGCGACAAGGTGTTTCCGCTTCAGGTCGTGATCAACTTGAACGACCCCGGCGTCGATCACACCGGCGGTGAGTTCCTGCTGGTCGAGCAGCGGCCTCGGGCGCAGTCGCGGGGTACGTCGACGCTGATCCCGCAGGGGCATGGGTTGGTATTCACGACGCGCGATCGTCCGGTGAAGTCGGCGCGTGGCTGGTCGGCCGCGCCGGTGCGGCACGGCGTGTCCGCGATCCGCTCGGGGCAGCGCCATACGCTCGGGTTGGTTTTCCACGACGCTAAGTGACGGACTGATTTGGCTTTGCGTCGTATTCGAACGTATGATCGGATACATGAGCGAGTGTCCGGTCGACGAGCCTTCTGGGGAGGGGTCTGCTGGGCGTGCGCGGCTGTCTGTGGTTCCGGAGGATGGGTTAGCGGTTCTGCGGGATCGGTTGCGACGGGACGCGGAGGTTGCTGGGCGGTTCGGGTTGCTGGGGCGGTACGACGTACCGGACGACCCTGAGCGTGGTGTCGGGTTGTTCGAGGCGGTTGCGTTCCAGGACACGTCTCAGCTGAACGACTCCGGGTGGCAGGATCGGCTGGAAGCCATCGGCCGGTTGGAGGCGCGGCTGGCCGCGATGAAGGCAGAGGCGGTCGTTGGGTACGAGACCTCGCTGCGCGGGGTGTCAGCCGATCTGGGGCGCCGCCACCCCCAGCCTGGGGATCGGGCTGCCGAACCGGGCGAGCGTCGATGGGTGGCCGGGGATCTGCGGTCGACTGCCGATGAGCTCGCGTTGGTGTGGCAGATGCACAAGGGCGCTGCGATGGCGCGGATTCACACGTCGTGCGAATTGGTGCACAACTTTCCGGCCACGTTGCGGGCGCTGGAGGTGGGGCAGCTGACCGAGCGGGCCGCGTTCACGATCGTGCGGGAGTTGTCGGTCCTGGAGGAACCGGAAGCGAGGCGTGCGGCCGAGACGGCGGTGCTGGAGTGGGCCGGGAAGCATCCGTTGCAGAAGGTGAAGCAGGAAGCGCAGCGGGAGGCCGCTCGGCGTTCGCCGGACGCGCGGAGCAAGTCACATGCCCGGGCGATGGATGAGCGGTCGGTGCGGATCTTCCCGAGCAGTGACGGTACGGCTGAGCTGATCCATACGCAGGACGCTTTGGATGCGGGCGCGGTGATGAACAGTCTTACTCGCGCGGCGGCGTACCGGCGTCGTCACGGCGACCCCCGCTCCATGGATCAGCTGCGCGCCGACATCGCCCTGGCGCGGCTCCTGCCGCGAACTGACACTTGCGGGCCGGGGAAGCCAGTCGACAATGCAGACGTTGAACTGCACGACGACTCGACCGTTGGCGCAGACGCCACAGTGGTCATCCACGCGACCGGCGCCGAGATCCGCGCGCTGATCGACGGCGAGAACGGTAGCGGCGGGACGGCCGAACGCTACGGGCCGATTCCTCAGGAATCCTTGCGTAAGCACCTCACTCGCGCCCTGACTCGGAGCCTCCTCGGGGGCGCCGGCCGGTCCCGGATTGGCCTTCGGCTCAGCGATGAGCCGCCGACTGGGAAGCCGGACAGGTACACGCCGGATGCGGCTACTGATCGCTTCGTCCGTCTGCGCGATCGAACCTGCCAGTTCCCCGGGTGCAACCAGCCGGCCGAGTTCGCCGACGTCGACCACCGCGTCGCCTTCGCCGAAGGCGGCCGCACCACGACGGACAATCTCCATTGCCTTTGTCGGCACCATCACCGCCTCAAACACGAAGGTGGATGGGTCGTCACATCCGATCCCGATGGCACGACGACATGGGCCAGCCCTACGGGACGGCGCTACCGCACGCCTCCGCCTGATCGCAGCGGTACTGATCCACCCGACTCTGGAGAGCGCGTGATCGGGTAACCCGCCACGGGGGGTCGTGGCGGGTTACTCGGCTGCGGCCAGGTCGGAGCAGATGTCCCATGCCGCCTGGCGGAGTTGGGCGGTGGTGTCTGCAGTCAGGCCTTTCACCGGTACCTCGGTCCCGACCGGATCCTCGTTCAGCAAGGCGATGAGGAACACGCACGCCGCGAGGTAGCTGCCCGCAAGCGCGGGGTGGCTGTTGTCCGCGTCGTGCAGCGCGGGTTCGTCGTACTGGCTGAGGAAGCGCTCCCAGACCATTCCGACGGGTACGAGCGTCGCACCGAGCTCCGCCGCGGCGCCGCCGTACGCCTTGGTCAGCGCCTGCTGGGTCTCCGGTGCGTTCCGGCGAGCCCAAGTCAGGTAGAACGCGGTACGCGCACCGGCGGCGGTGATCGCCTGGTCGAAGTCGCGGGCGCTCTCGCGGAAGCGGTCCGGACTCTTGATCGGCAGCGTGCTCTGTTCCTGCAGTACGACGGTGTCGAAACCGCCGCTCGCGATCTCATCGAGCGCCTTGCCCGCGTTGAGGTGCTGCCGCAGCGATGCGCCGCCGGCCGAGATCAGCTTGTGCTCGATCTCGATGCCACGCGCCCCGGCCAGGCCCTTGATCAGCCCAGGCAGGTTGTTCCGTGAGGTGAAACTGTTACCAACGAAGAGAATCCGCACGACACGGACGCTACTACTCCCCCGGACCGAATCCGTTTGACCGCTGGCCGCGCCCGGCTGTTGGGTTGCGGGATGAGTGAGCTTCGGATCGTGCCGGTGACGGACGACCAGACGCTGCTGGACTGGCAGCGAGTGCACAACGAGATCATCCCGACGGCGCCGCTGTCGGTCGAGGAGATCCGCGAGCGGCTGACGCGGCACATCCTCGAGGTGGCGTACGACGGAGACATGCTCGTCGGGTGCTCCACGGTCCGCCCACCGTCCGAGGAGACCTCGGCGGCGGTGGTGATCGCTCGTGTGCTCCCGGCGTACCGGCGTCGTGGCTTCGGTACGGCGATCTACGAGCACTGCCTGCGGCGCGGGCGAGCCCTGGGCGACGGCGTCGAGACGCACATCCTCAGCAGCAACGAGGACGGCGTACGGTTCGCGAAGGCGCACGGGTTCGTCGAGGTGGAGACCTACCTGCTGCCGGGCGACACGATTCCGTTCATCGAGCTGAGAGCCGAGTGACGATGCGCTTTTCGATCAATATTCCGAACTTTGGGGACTTCGCCGACGCGCACACGGTCGCGCAGGTGGCGAAGGCTGCCGAGGAAGCCGGCTGGGACGGGCTGTTCCTCTGGGATCACGTGGTGCACAGCAAGGAGCGGCGGCGCGGACAGCCGTTCGGCGACCCGTGGATGCTGATGACAGCGGCCGCGCTGGCGACGTCGCGGATCAAGCTGGGTCCGCTGGTGACGCCGATCGCCCGGCGGCGGCCCGAGCAGCTCGCGCGGCAGGTCGCCACGCTCGACGGACTGAGCGGCGGCCGGGTGATCTTCGGCGCCGGACTCGGTGGGCCGATCGACGACGAGTTCGGCAGCTTCGGCGACGAGACGGACCCGAAAGTGCTGGCCTCGCGGCTGGACGAAGGCCTCGACCTGCTGGCGGCGTACTGGTCCGGTGAGCGGGTCGATCACGCCGGCGAGCACTACCGGGCCGACGACGTCGAGTTGCTGCCGGCAACGGTCCAGCAACCGCGGCCGCCGGTCTGGATCGCCGGCTACTGGCCGCGGAAGGCCCCGATGCGCCGGGCCGCCCGCTGGGACGGCGCCGTACCGCTGTTCAAGACCGCCAACCACGGCGAAGCCCCACCGGTCGACGAACTGCGCGACCTGGTCGCGTTCATCAACGACCAGCGCGCGGACCGCAGTACGCCGTACGACGTGATCGTCGGCGGCATCAGCCCGGCCGACCCCGCCCGCTCCCGCGCCCTCGTCGAACCACTGGCCGAGGCGGGCGCCACCTGGTGGGACGAACGCCAACTCATCACCGGCACCGACTTCTACCGCCTGGACCCCATCCTGCGCCGCATCGAACAAGGCCCACCGAACCTCGGCTGACCCCACGAGTGCAGCCGACCTAAGCTTGCACGCATGAGCGATGACCATCCGTCCTGTTGTGCGCCGGCGCGTGGTGAGGCAGCGGCGCCTCCGCCGGCGCGTGGGGAGCAGCGCGGGGAGCATGGGGTCGAGCAGGTTGTGCTCAGTGGTGGCTCGTTCGCGATGGGTAACAGCAACGGTGACGAGAATGCCGCCGACGGCGAGACACCGGTGCATCAGGTCGAGGTGGCGCCGTTCAGCATCGACGCGACCAGCGTGACGAACGCCGACTTCGCCCGCTTCGCCGATGCGACCGGTTACCGGACCGAGGCCGAGACCTTTGGGTACTCCGCCGTGTTCCATCTGGCGTTGGCCGCGGAACCGGACGAGGTGATGGGACCCGCGTCCGGGACCCCATGGTGGGTGGGTGTTCGCCAAGCAGACTGGCGGCACCCGGGCGGCTCGCGGTCCGATCTCGACGGGCTCGACGACCATCCAGTCGTCCATGTCAGCTGGAACGACGCGGTCGCGTACAGCAAGTGGGCGGGGCGACGGCTGCCGACCGAGGCCGAGTGGGAGTACGCCGCCCGCGGAGGTCTCGAAGGCGCACGGTACCCCTGGGGCGACGAGCTGATCGGCGACGAGCCAACCGACGGCGAGTGGCGTTGCAACATCTGGCAGGGCGAGTTCCCGCGGACGAACACCGAGGAGGACGGCTACCTGACCACCGCCCCCGTCCGCACCTTCCGGCCGAACGGCTTCGGGCTGTGGCAGATGGTCGGCAACGTGTGGGAGTGGTGCGCTGACTGGTTCGGCCCGCGCTACTACAAGTTCTCCCCCGCCGAGAACCCGCCCGGACCGTCGCTGGGCGCGGCCCGGGTGATGCGCGGCGGCTCGTACCTGTGCCACGACTCGTACTGCAACCGCTACCGCAACGCCGCCCGATCGTCGAACACGCCGGAGTCCTCGATGGGCAACGCCGGCTTCCGTACGGTCGGTCTCACGCGTCCTGAGTGACGGCAGGCCGCCGCAATCCCGGCGTACTGGCTGCAACCGCAGCAACGGCCGCGATGCATAGCAACGCCCCGGAGGCGAGCGAGGCGACCGGTGAGGTGAGCTGTGCGACGACGCCGCCGCGGAGGTTGCCGAGATCGGGACCGGCCTGGCCAACGATCTGCTCGGCGGCGCTGACCCGGCCGAGCAGCTCAGGCGGCGTATGCAACTGGACGATCGTGCTGCGGGAGACGACCGCAACGGTGTCCGCGGCGCCCGCGAACGCGAGGCACACCAACGCCAGCCAAGCAGCCGGCGAGAACGCGAACAGCAGCAACGCGATCCCCCACCCGGCCGAACCGCACAGCATCACCAGCCCGTGCCGCGGCAACCGGGTGAACGACCCGGAGAACAACGACGCGGCGACCCCGCCGACAGCGATCGCAGTCAGGAACAAACCGAGCGTCCGCGGGTTGTTGCCGAACCGCTCCGCGTTGATCACCGGGAACAAGCTGATCGGCATCGACAGCACGGTCGCGGCCAGGTCGGTGATCAGCGCGCCCCGGATCACCGGCGTCGCGACGACGAACGTCAACCCGTCCCAGACCCCGCGCAATCCTGGTTTCGCAACCCCCTCGATCTTCATGCGCGGTAGCCCGAGTACGCCGTACAGCGCGGCGAGGAAACTCACCGCGTCGACGAGGTAGCAGACACCGACGCCCCAGGTGCCGACGATCACGCCACCGAGCGCCGGCCCGAGCAGCATCGCACCTTGGAACCCGATCCGGTTGAGCGCGATCCCGGCGGCCAACTGGTCACGCGACAGCAACTGCGGCAACACCGTCCGCGCCACCGGCCCGGCAGTCGCGCCGAACGCCGACTGTACGGCGACCAGCGCCAGGAGCACGCCCACCGGGAACCGGCCGATCGCCAACTGACTGGCCATCACGGTCGCGGTCAGCAACTGTCCGATCGTGGTGATCAGGTAGATCTTGCGCCGCTCAAGCCGGTCGACAAGCGTGCCCGCGAACAGACCGAGCACGATCAGCGGCAATGCCTGCGCCAGTCCGACCGCGCCGGTCCAGGCCGGGCTCGCGGTCTGGTCCCAGACCTGGAACATCACCGCGACGAAGGTCAGCTGACCGCCGAACCCCGACAGCACCTGTCCGATCCACAACCGCCGGTACGTCAGGACCTTCAGCGGTTCGAGGTCGATGAACGCGCCCTTCACTGCAGCTTCTCCGCGATCCGGTCGTGGAAGCTCTTCCTGGCCAGCGCTTCCTCGACGTCGCGGACGACCTGAGTCATTGGGTACGGCACCTCGGCCTCGAGCTCGGCGAGGGCGGCCTCCGTCGCCCGCCACTCGGCAGCGAGCAGCTCGACGAGCTTCTTGGACTTGGCGGTGAGCGTGACCTGCTTGCTCCGCGCATCCGCACCCGGCACGGTCCGGACCAGGCCGGCGGTGCGCATCGCGGCCACCTTCTGACTGAGCGCCGAGTGCGTCCGACCGATCGCGTCGGCCAGCTCGGTGATCGTCATCGGCCCTTTGAGGTGCAGCTGGAGCAGCTCCCGCACGTACGTCGGTTTCAGCCCCTTGATGTCCCGATCGGTGTAGATCTGCCCGATCTCGGCATCCAGCCGCCCCAGCAACTCGTGCAACGGCCGCCACAAACTCTGCTCAGTGGGATCCTCCATGCGCCGATCATAACAGCACTTATATAAGTGCTGTTATATCTGGTCGCCGCCAGATCACCGCGCGCTGGCCGCCCACCTGCACGAAGCGGCCCTCCGGAAATACGGCGCCGTACGTCTGGTCGAAGCCCGCGCGGCTCAGGTACCGGTCGGAGACGCGGTGGTCGAGCCAGTCGCCGGTCGCCAGCCCGAAGATCTCCCAGGCGTGCGGATTGCGGTGCATGAGGTTGCGAGCGAGCTTCCGGACCTCGCCGCCGTACAGCCACCAGCGCGGGTTCGCGGGACGCGGTGACACCGTGTCGGCGAGGGCCGCGCAGCCACCGACCGCGACGAGGGAGCGGATGTGCCGCAGTACTGCGGGGAGCTCGGCGACGTGGTGCAGGGTGGCCGAGGTGGTGACGAAGTCGTACTGCCCTGATGTCTCGAGGATGCCGGACTCGAGGTAGGTGATGTTCGAGCGCGGACGCTTGTGGCGGGCGAGGCGGATCATCGGGCCGGAGAGGTCGATCGCGTCGACCTGGTCGAAGTAGTCCGCGAGTACGACGGCGTGCCGGCCGGCGCCGCAGCCGAGGTCGATGGCTCGGCGGCGGCGTTCGGGCAGGACGGTCGGGAGCCAGTCGGCGACGTGGTCGGCGGTCAGTTCGCCGAGCCGGTCATACCGCTCCGCCAGGTGATCGAACGACTGGTCGCGCTCCATGGTGGTTGGATGCGCCACGGCGCGAAATGGTTGAGATCCACGCCGCGGCGAGCCCGGCGGACAGCAGGCTGATCACGGCGACGGTTGCGAAGCCGTAGCGGGTGTCGGAGTGACCGGTGACGACCGAGGTGATCAGCATGACGACGATCGTCGCGGCGAGACCGTAGCCGTTGGCCAGACCGAACGCGTGTCCCACCCGCGACTCGTCCACCGACGTCATCAGCAACGAACGCGTCGCGATCCGCGCCTGCCCGAACAGGAAGGCCCCCAGCATCACCAGCACCATCAGCACGGGTACGCCGAACAACGGCTGCAGCGCGAACAACGTCGTACAGAGGAAGAATCCGCCGACTGCGAGTCTCAGGTCACCGAGGCGTGCCGCAGAGCGACGGTAGACGGCCGCGGCGAGCAGGAAGCCGGCTCCGCCCAGCGCGTCGACCACACCGAGGACAGCCGGACCGCGATGCCACTCTCCGATCAGCAACACCGGAAGCAAGGCGTTGAAGACCGTCACGACAACGAGCCCTTGACCGAAGAGCAAGGCCAGCGGTGCGAGTGGAATGGCCCGTACAGCGGTCGCGCGCACAGTGCGGGTTGTTGCCTGCGGCAACTCCTCCAGCCTGTGGCGGCCCGTTCCGACCGCGAACACCAGTACGGCGGAGAGCGCGAACGTCAGCGCATTGAAGGTGAAGAGCGGCTTCGGGCCGAAGTACTGGAGCGCGATCCCGCCGACGGAAGCGGACAGGAGCATGCCGCACTGGAGGGCGATCTCGTAGTGCGCGTTGAAGCGACGAAGCTGCCCGGTAGGGACTCGTTCGCGGATCAGAGCGGCACTGGCCGGCATGAACTGGGCCGCGATGACGGCAAGAGCGAAGTTGGTCGCGTAGACGAGCGGCTGGTGGGACACCCCGAGCGCCAGACCGACCGGGAGAGCGAGAGCGGCCGCCGCGCTGACGAGGTCGCAGATGATCCACAGCATGCGCCGGTCGAAACGGTCCGCGAGGCGACCGAAGTACGGCGAAAGGACGGCCTGCGGTACGGCGACGGCGATGAAGAGCCAGCCGACGTCGAGCATCGAGCCCTGCGCGCGGACCAGCAGCAGCGCGGCGCCGAGGAGCTGGATGTTGTTACCGAGGGACGTGATGAAGGCTGCAGGCAGCAGCAAGCGGGGTCGCGAGGTCACTCGGTCAACGGTCACACCAAACCCTGACAATCCATGGCAGCGTTTCTTTTCCGCTACTCTAGTTGCGTAAATAGTCCTACCGCGTCGCCGAACGGGCCGGGGTCGCGAAGACCACGATCTACCGCCGCTGGCCGAGCAAGGCCGAGCTGGTGATGGCGATGATCACCGAACTGACCAGTGCCATCGCGTTCGACCCGAGCGGCGACCCGAGCGGCGACCTCACCGAGTTCGTCGCCGGCATCGCCCCGCGCGCTAGCCAAGTGACGGCGTGGTGGCTTGCGGGATGAGGAGCCTGGCCGGGGTGGTCAGGCCTACGGACCAGAGGTCGAGGGTGTTGTCGGAGTTCCGGAGCGGGTAAAGGAGGGTGTCGTTGCCCTGCCAGACGGGCTGGTCGTCGACGGGGCGGGAGTCGGGCGGATGGATGATGCGGCGGCTGGCCAGATCCAGGACCGCGAGGCGCCAGACGCCGTTGGAGACCTTTTGTTTGTAGGCGATTCGGCGGCCGTCGGGTGACAGGGACGGGCATTCGACGTTCTCGGCGATCGCACTCCCGCGGTACGCGCGGTAGTCGGCCTCGATCAGGTGCGTCGTCCCCTTGCTCGCCATCGTCACGTAGAAACGGTTGCCGTCGGCAGCGAACGTGATACCCCAGTAGTTCACGTCCGAGGCGAAGTACCGCTTCCCGTCGACGAACACGGCGAGCTCCTCGATCGTCTTCACCAGCCGCCCGGTGTCCACCTCGTACAGCCCGGTGCGGGTCGAGAAGCCATTGGCGGCGTACGAGTCACCCGTCACGAACAGCGTCCAGTTCACGATCCGTCCGTCCGGCGACACCCGCGCCCGGCTCGGCGTACCGGGGAGTGTCTCGCGATGCCGTTCGCGGAGGTTCGCGTCCAGGATGATCAGATCGGTCATCGCCGGGAGTGAGCCGGCCTTCAGCCGCAGGCAGATCGCCGTACCGTGCGCCGCGGCGAACCGCTCGCAATGCAGCTCCCCCACACGCCGGGCAGCACCTGGATCAGCCACGGGTACGGCGGCCAGCTTGCCGGAGTCCGGTCCGTCCGCAAGGTTGCGGAAGAACAGCGTCTTGCCGTCGAACCGCATCGGCTGCCCCGTGACAACCGGTACGGCGTTCTCGGCAGCGCCACCGTTGCGTGCGTGTGCGACGTACGTGATCGCGCCGCCGACGAGTGCGAGGACACCGATCGCGGCGGCAAGCACACGGCGTCTCATACGCGTACCTCCAAGGGTTTGAAGATCGCGGCGGCGATCGTGACCGCGAGCAAGGCGAGTGTGAACACGAGGAGCGCCGGGCGGAGATCCCAGAGGGTCCACAGCAGACCGACAGTGACGGCTGCGGCCATGCGGGCGAGCGCCTGCCCTGTTTGCAGTACGGCGAGACCGCTGGCGCGGAGGTTCTCGGGGAGGAGCGGGCCGACAGCGGCGGGGAGTACGCCGTCGGTGGCGGCGTAGAAGACACCGTGGAGGGCGAGGACCAGCCACCAAGCGCCGACCGGGCCGCAGACGATCAGGAGCGCGACGATGAGCGCGAGATGTCCGCCGAGGAAGACCTTCCAGCGTCCGACCCGGTCGCCGAGGCGTCCGAGCGGGATCGCGAGCAGGAGGAAGGTGCCGGCGGTCCCCAACGGGAGCAGCGGGAACAGGCTCGTGCTGATGTCCCAGCGACGCTGTACGGCGAGGTAGACGAAGGAGTCGGTGATCGTGAACAGGCCGAGTGCCGCCGCCCAGAGACAGCACCGGCGGAAGTTCGGGTCACGCAGCAGACTCAGCATCGGAAGACTGCGCGAGGTAGGGGCAGGTGGAGACTGGTCGCGGACGAAGGCGGTCAGCAGGATGACGCCGCAGGTGGCCAGGGCGAAGCTGGTGACGAAGACCGAGTTGTAGTCGTTGAGGCTTGCCCACAACACGAGCGTTGCTACGAGTGGGCCGAGGAAAGCGCCGATGGTGTCGAGGGCCCGGTGGACGCCGAAGGAGCGGCCCATCGTGGCTGGATCACTGCTCAGCGAGATGAGGGCGTCGCGGGGTGCGGTCCGGATGCCCTTGCCGGCGCGGTCGATCGCGAGGACCGCGCCGATCGCCGGCACCGTGGAACCGGCGGCCAGGAAGCCAAGCTTCGAGATCGCCGAGAGCGCGTAGCCGACGCCGGCGACGGTCTTCAACCGTCGCCAGCGGTCGGCCACATGTCCGCCGACCAACCGCAGCACGGCGGTTGCTCCGGCGTACAGGCCGTCGAGCAGACCGAACTGCAGTGGGTTCAGCCCGAGCCCGAAGACCAGGTACAACGGCAGGATCGCGGTCACCATCTCGGCCGAGACGTCGGTCACCAGGCTGACGATGCCAAGGGCAACGACATTCCCGGGAACACGACGCAGTGGTGTCCGGAGCGGGCCGACGGATGCGAGGTACATCAGTGGCAGCTGTACGTCGGGCTGCCGTCCAGGACCTTGCCGTCGAGCCCGATCAGCTGCGTGGCGAACGTGTTGTCGGTCATCGACAGCTTCAGTACGCCGAAGTCCGAGAGGATCTTCGCCGTCGCCGGATGCGCGGCGTGCACCGGGTACAGCGGCGCTCCGCCCATCCCGCCGATGATCTGGACGGGGCCGTTCGCGTCCTTGTCACCGTCGACGTTCTGCGGCAGGAACCGCTCGTAGTGATGGTCGTGCCCGTTCAGCACCAGGTCGGTCTTCGCCGACACCAGCGTCTGCCAGAGCGGCTCGGCGTCCGGGTTGTCGCCGTGGTCGCCGGAGCTGAACCGCGGGTGGTGGTAGTACGCCGCGATACAGCCCTTGGTGTTGTTCGCGAGATCCTGCTTCAGCCAGGTGAGCTGTGCCGGCTCGCGGAGCCCCTCTTCCTGCACGAAGTCGTTCGAGTCGAGCGCGATGAAGTGCCAGTTCCCCTGGTTCCAGCTGTAGTAGTTCTTGCCCTGCGGCGTCGCGATCGAGCCGAAGTAGTCGTGGTACCCCTTGAACGGAGTGTCGTCGTACGTCTCGTGGTTGCCCGGGATCGGGTGGGTGATGCTCTTGAACTTCCCCCACGTCTTCGCGTAGTAGTTCTGGAAGTCCGACAGGTGCGCGTCGTCGTACTGGTTGTCGCCCATCGTGATCACCGCGGTGGGATTCATCGCCTCGACCAGCTTCGCGGTCTTCGGATGGATGCAGTCCGAGTTGGACGCCGTACAGCGGTCTGCGATGTCACCGGCCGCCGCGAGCACGAACCCGCCGGTCCCACCGGTCGGCGTCGTCACTGCGATCGGCTCGCTCGCGGCCGACACGTTCCCGGCCAGGTCGCGGGCGCGCACCGAGTACTTGTACGCCGTGTTCGCGGTCAGCCCGGTGTCGTTGTACTGCGTGCTCGCCGTCGTCGCGACCGCAGTGCCGTCACGCAGTACGTCGTACCCGCTGACGCCGATGTTGTCGGTCGAGGCTGTCCAACTGAGGGCGACGGAGGTGGCCGTGGCGCCGGTGCTCTTCAGACCGGCCGGGACCGTCGGTGCCTGGGTGTCACCGCTCGAGTCGGTCGTGCCGTAGACCTCGAGCTCCCACAGCGAGTAGCCGTACGACGTGCCGCGCTGCGTGCCGACGACCCGGACGTACCGCCCGTGGCCCTGCAGGCCGGTGAGATCATCGGTCGCACCGTTGCCATCTGCAACGGTCTTGACCGTACTGAAGGTGGTGCCGTCGTCGGAGACCTCGATCCGGTACGCCTTCGCGTACGCGGCCTCCCAGTTCAGTTTGACCCGGCCGACGGCGGCCGGCTGGCCGAGGTCGACGCGGATCCACTGCGGATCGGAACCTTCGGCGCTGGCCCAGCGGGTCGACGTACTGCCGTCGACCGCCTTGCCTGCGGTCAGGGTGTCGTCCTCGATACTCGAGGCAATCACCGGCTTGCCCTGCGACAGCAGGGTGTCGGCGTTCATCCGGGCGTTGGCGGCGGAACCGCCGAGCGCGGCGAGCAGACCGACGGGTAGCACCAGCGCGAACAGGCGCAGTCTCATGAGATACCTCCGGGGGCGCGGAGCCAGAATTGTTAGGAAGGTTACCTAACGACTAATGGTAGGTAAAGGCCTCAATTTCGTTACATACGCTGTGCGCATCAACTCTGTGCAGAAGATTCATTGGACGGATCATCGGCGAACTGGTTGGCTCGACGGCATGGATATGCGCACGTTGGGACGAGCAGGTATCGAGGTCAGCCCGGTCGGATTCGGGTGCTGGGCGATCGGGGGCCCGTTCAGCACCCCGGCCGGCGAACCCCTCGGCTGGGGCGTGGTCGACGACGAGGAATCGGTGCGCGCGATCCGCCGGGCGGTCGAGCTCGGCGTGACCTTCTTCGACACCGCGGACGTGTACGGCGCCGGCCACAGCGAACGCGTACTGGGCCAGGCGCTCGCCGGGATCCGCGACCAGGTGGTGATCGCCTCCAAGTGGGGCAACACCTTCGACGAGTCGACCCGGACCATGCACCACCAGGACACGACACCCGAGTACGTTCACAAAGCCGTACGGGCGTCGCTCGAACGACTCGGGACCGACTACCTGGATCTCTACCAGCTGCACTTCGACACCACCGACGAGATCGCGCTGCCGCTGCGCGAGGCCTGCGAGGAACTGGTCCGCGAGGGGCTGATCCGCAGCTACGCCTGGAGCACCGACACGGTGCACAGCGCCGAACTCTTCGCGCAGGGCGAGCACTGCGCGGCGGTCCAGCACGAGGCGAGTGTTCTGCACGATGCGCCGGAGTTCTTCGCGCTGTGCGAGCGCGAGGACCTGGCGAGCATCAACCGCACCCCGCTCGGCATGGGCATCCTCGGCCGCCGGGACGCGAACAAGCCCGCGACCGGCGCGGACATCCGCACCCTGCCGCCGTCCTGGCTGCGATACTTCGCCGAGGGCGGCGTACCGGCACCGGAATGGTGGGAGAAGGTGTCCGCGATCCGCGACGTACTGCAGAGCGACGGGCGGACGCTCGCGCAGGGCGCCCTGGGCTGGCTGTGGGCGCGGAGCCCGCGGACGGTGCCGATCCCCGGATTCCGGACAGTCGAGCAGGCCGAGGAGAACACCCGCGCGATGGAACTCGGCCCGCTGACGGACGACCAAATGACACAGGTCGCGAAGCTACTGGCCGCCTGAGTCGCCTACTGCCACTGGTCGTTCTCACGGTTCAGGTCGGGGATGGGTCCGAGGAGGGCCCACCCCGGCTCCAGTGACCGGGTGCTCCGGAATCCGCGGTCCTTCGCGAACGCCTTCACGTTCGTACCGTCGGGTACGTGCATGATCGTGTACCGCGGCGGGTCTTCCCCGTAGAAGCAGAAGAACGTGCGCTCTTGGTCTTTCGCCTGACGCACGATCCTGTCGGTGCTCGGCAGAGCCAAGTACATCGCCTCATCGTCAGGGGTCGGCCGCTGACAGACCTCGGCCCGGCCGGCGTCGCGCACGCAGATCCACGCTCGGGTCCACACGATCCGTTCAGCGTGCGGGTGGGCGGCCGCCAACTCCCGCATTCGGCCCTCGGCCTCGCTGAAGGCCGCCTGCGTCTGGTCGAACTCCGTCTCCAGCTTGTCGAACCGGCGGTGGTCGAACCCGCTGCCGAAATAGACCTCGAGTGATGCGATGACGGCGACCCGAAAGGCCAGGAAGAGCGTCGCCAGGACGATCAGCGTGACGAGCAGGATCCGGACCGGCGAGCGTCGCCAGGTGGTCGTCACTGGTCGAGCTCCTCGTGCTGGTGGGCGTCCGAAGCGTCCACCGTACGTGAGCCTGAGGGGCGACAAGCACTTGTCTTGGCGCTAGTTTATCGATATACCTACTGCCGTGCGACGACGGCGGAGGTCAGGCGGCGGGTTTCGTCGTGCCTCGGAGGACCAGCTGCGCGGGTACGACGAGTTCCTTCGGGTCGCCGCCCGGACTGCCGAGCTGCGCCGTCAGCAACGCGGTGATCGCGTCGGCCATCTCCTCGTGCCCCGGGTTGACCGTGGACAGCGACGGCACCAGGTACGCCGCCTCGTCGATGTCGTCGAAGCCGACCACCTGGACGTCGTCCGGCACCCGGAGCCCGGCGTCGGCGAGCGCGCGCAACGCGCCCATCGCCAGTACGTCGGTCAGCGCGAACACGGCATCGAAGGCGGTCCCGCGATCGCGCAGTGCCCGGATCCCGTCGTACCCGTCCTGCAGGCCGAACGAGCAGCGGACGTTCAGCTCCTGGTCCACCGGTACGCCGGCCTCGGTGTGCGCCAGCGCGTAGCCCTCCGCCCGGAGCGCGGGCATGGTCGCGGAGCCGGTCGGATCGCCGCCGATCATCGCGATCCGGCGCGCGCCGGTGGCGAGCAAGTGCGCGGTGGCCTGGCGGGCGCCGTCGACGTTGTCCATCATCACGTGGTCGAAACGCGACGGCAGCGCCCGCTCCCCGATCATCACCACCGGCGCATCGGTGCGGAGCTGGCCCAGCTCGGCCGGATCGATGTCGACCACGCTGAGGATCAGTCCGTCGTACATCCGCAGCCGCGAGAACGCGACCGCGTCCATTTCGCCCTCCCGGCTGGCGCCGGTGCGTTCGGTGACGATCCGCAGGCCATGCGCCTCGAACCGGTCGGCGAGACGCGCGGCGAGCTGGGCGAAGTACGGGCGTTCCAGCTCTGGTACGGCGAGACCGACCACGCCGGTGCGGCCCGCGCGCAGGTGCCGTGCGGCCAGGTTCACCTGATACCCGAGCTCGCCGATCGCCGCCAGCACCCGGTCGCGGGTCTCCGGACCGACCCGCGGCCGGCCGTTGATCACGTTCGACACCGTCATCGTCGATACCCCGGCGAACCGGGCGACGTCGGCCATCGTCACGACACTCGATGGCTTCCCCATGCGGACCACTGTAAAGACCCAGGAGGGCTCAATGCCTGAAGCACGCGTCGCGATCGATCTCGACGTACCGGGACCGACGATCAGCCGGCACCTGTACGGCCACTTCGCCGAGCACCTCGGGCGGTGCATCTACGGCGGGTTCTACGTCGGCGAGGACTCGCCGATCCCGAACGAAGGCGGGATCCGCCTGGACGTGGTCGAGGCGCTGCGGGCGCTGAACATCCCGAACCTCCGCTGGCCGGGCGGCTGCTTCGCGGACGAGTACCACTGGAAGGACGGCATCGGACCGAAGTCGGACCGGCCGTCGATGGTGAACACTCACTGGGGCAACGTCGAGGAGAACAACCACTTCGGCACCCACGAGTTCATGGCGTTGTGCGAGCTGCTGGGCGCCGCGCCGTACGTGAACGGGAACGTGGGCAGCGGGACCGTGCGGGAGATGAGCGAGTGGGTCGAGTACCTGACCCGCGACGGCGACAGCCCGATGGTGCGGCAACGCAAGGCCAACGGCCGGGACGAGCCGTGGCAGGTGCCGTTCTGGGGCATCGGCAACGAGGCCTGGGGCTGCGGCGGGAACCTGCGGGCCGAGGCGTACGCCGACCTGGCGCGGCAGTACGCCACGTACCTGAAGGACCACGGCGACAACAAGCTGTACCGGATCGCGGCGGGTGCGTCGAACGACGACCTGGCCTGGACCGAGGCGTTGCTGAAGGCGGTCAGCTGCCTGGGCTGCGGGCGCGACCCCAAGAACATCTACCAGGCGATCTCGTTCCACTACTACACGGTCGCGGGGAGCTGGGAGAACAAGGGCAGCGCGACCGAGTTCAGCGTCGACGACTACTACCGGACGATGTCGAAGGCGCAGGACATCGAGCGGATCATTCGTGCGCACTCGGCGCTGATGGACGCGTACGACCCCGAGCGCAAGATCGGTCTCGTGCTGGACGAATGGGGCACGTGGTGGGATGTGGAGCCGGGAACGAATCCCGGGTTCCTGTACCAGCAGAACGCGATGCGGGACGCGCTCGTCGCGAGCCTGCACTTCGACGTGTTCCACCGGCACGCCGAGCGGCTCGTGATGGCGAACATCGCGCAGACGGTCAACGTGCTGCAGGCGATGCTGCTCACCGACGACGAAGGCGGGCTTGTCCGTACGCCGACGTACCACGTCTTCGAGATGAACAAGGGACATCAGGACGCGACGTCGGTGCCGGTGCACGTGATCGAACCGACGACCTACGATCTCGACGGCAAGGCGATGGATCTGGTGTCGGCGTCCGCCTCGGTGAAGGACGGGCGGGCGCTGGTGTCCGTCAGCAACCTCGACCCCACTGCGTCGCTGGACGTCGTACTGGATCTTCGCGGCGGATCGCCCAGCGAGGTCACGGGACGGTTGCTGACGGCATCGAAACCGCAGACCTACAACACTGTCGCGGATCCGGATGCGGTGGCTCCGGTTCCGTTGAAGCTGGAACCGGAGCCGCGCGGGTTGCGGGTTACGCTCCCGCCGCACTCCTTTGCAACGGTCAGTTTGGTTTTGTGATCGCGATCTGGAACTCGTGCACCCAGTTCGCCGGGTTGTCCGGGTCGAACTGCACGGTGACCTCACGCGCGTAGCCCTGGCTGCGGTAGCCGTTGTCCTCGATCCACCGGGCCAACGTCTGCATGCTGCGATCGGCCTCCATCATGTCGCCCTGGTGGACGATGGTGGCCGCCTGCGCGAGCTCCGGAAGCTCCAGTACGTCGACGTCCGCCGCCGTCCCGGTCTCCACCGGTACGGCGGCGTGCACGCGGATCGTGTCGTTCTCGGCGTCCTCGTAGTACGCGACCGGCGAACCGCACGGGTTCACACCGGCCGCGCCGAGGCGTTCGAAGAGCTGCCCGAACAAGGGCTGCAGCACCGGGCCGATGTCCGCACCGTCGTAGCTCGGTGAGATCGCGGACAGTTCGGCGACCCGGGTCGGGGCGATGTGTTTCAGGACGACGTCTTCGGTGGGCATGTGACCTTCCCTCTCGATGAGTCGGAGCCTCGCCTCGACGCTCGTCAGCCGGGCCGCGCTGCGGGCCAACTCGTCCTCGAGCTGGGCCTGCCGCAGTCGCAGCATGCCGCGCAGTTCCTCGGCGGACAGCTTGGCGTCGACGATCTCGCTGACCTGCTGCAGGCTGAACCCGAGGTCCTTGAGCGCGATGATCCGGTTCAGCCGGCTGAACTGGTCGGCCGAGTAGAACCGGTAGCCGGTCGCCGCGTCGACCACGGCCGGGCGAAGCAGCCCGAGCGCGTCGTAGTGCCGCAGCATCCGCGCCGACACCTGCCCGAACGCCGCGAAGTCTCCGATGGTGAACATGCAGCCACCTTCCGGCTTGACACAGTGTCAAGGTCAAGCCGGAACGAGCGTACTGGTCAGGAAGCGACGTGGGTACGGCGGTCGCGGACCGCGGCGACGGTGAGGGTCGTCACCAGGAGGGCGGCCCCGCCGCCGCCGAAGCCGGTGACCAGGGTGCCGCGGCTGCTCAGCCGGGCGTCGCACTGCATCGGCGTGATGCCCTTGTCGGGCTGGAAGACCGAGCCGCAGCTGTCCCCGCCGGCATGGACCGGCCGGACGGCGAGCACCACCCCGACGATCAGCAGGACTGCACCCACCGCGCCGAGGACCTTGCTCAGCACCGGCCGTCCTCGGTGATGTGGGGGCAGGCGTCAGGCAGGACCGACCGCTGTTGGCGGGTCAGAGCCCACATACGCACCCTCAGCTCCCTGGCAGCTCGGTAAGATTTGATCAAATCTAACGCAGCTAGCAGGCTGCTCAGAAGTTGGGCAGGGCACCCTGCTGGAATCTTCACCCAGTTCTAACGCGACCCGGGCCACACCGGTTCACCCGTTCTAACGCTGCCTGGGGCCTACCGGTTCACCCTGTTCTACGCTGCCCTGGCCGCTTCGGTTCAGCGGTCGAGGACCGCGACCAGGGACCCGCTCGCGCGACCGTGAGCGACGTCCGCGAGGGCTCGGTCGACGGCGTCGAACGGGATGATCGACGTGTGCGCCGCGACCGGCAGCCGGGCGATCAGGCGGAACAGCTCCTCGCCGTCACGACGGGTGTTGGAGGTGACGCTGCGGAGATCGCGCTCGTGGAAGAGGTACCGCTCGTAGTTCAGCACCGGTACGTCGGACAGGTAGATGCCGGCCACCGCCACAGTTCCACCGGGCTTGAGCGATTCGAGCGCAGACGGAACCACGTCGCCGGCCGGGGCGAACACGATCGCCGAGTCCAGCGGCACCGGCGGCCGATCCCCGACGAACGCAGCACCCAACTCACGCGCGAGGGCCTGGTTCCGCTCGCCACGGGTCACCACGAACAGCTCGGCACCCTGAGCCAGGGCAAGCTGCGCGGTGAGATGCGCACTAGACCCGAAGCCGTAGATACCGAGCCGGCCGCCGGGCGGCAGGTTCGCTCGGAGCAGGGAGCGGTAGCCAATGATCCCGGCACACAGCCACGGCGCGAGCTCCACCGCGGGACGATCCGCCGGCAACGCGTAGGCGTAGTCCTCCGGCACCACGGCGTACTCCGCGAAACCGCCGTCGGCGTCCCAGCCCGTGTACGTCGACCGCGGGCAGAGGTTCTCGGATCCTTGCCGGCAGAACTCGCAGACGCCGCAGGTGCCGCGCAGCCAGGCGATTCCGACCCGGTCCCCGATCGCGAACCGCTCGGCCGCCGTACCGCGATCGACCACCTGCCCGACAGCCTGGTGGCCCGGGACGACGCCTGGGCGCTTCGGCGCCAGGTCGCCCTCGGTCAGATGCAGATCAGTCCGGCAGATCCCGCACGCCTCGACCTGCACCAGTACTTCGTGGGCACCAGGCTCTGGAACGGTACGGCGTACGCGCTGTAGCGGACCGTCGTCGACGGGTCCCGGATGATCCACTGCCCACGCCTGCATCTGCTGCATATCTCCATCATGCGGCTCGTCACGCGACCCGCTGGAGAGCGCGCTCGCGACGCTCGGCGACTTTGGAGCCCGACTCTCGCCGCGCCATTCGCCGCAGTACGACGGGCGCGAGCAGCAATCCGGCGACGGCCCAGAGCCCGAGGACGGCTGCCGTCTCCAGATGGCGCCACGACTCGCCGACCTCGACCACGACCGCTTCGTCGGGGAGGAGCGCGGACCGCATGCCGAGGCCCATCCAGTACACCGGCGTGAGCTGGCCGATCGCTGCGAGCCAGCCGGGCAGCGCGGTGATCGGGTAGAAGATGCCGGAGACCGCGATCAGACCGAGCATCGGCAACTGGATCAGGCCTTGGGAACGCGCGCTGGTGAAGACCGAGCCGAGGACCGCGCCGATCGGCAACGTCGCGACCAGGCCGAGCAGCAGCACCCAGACGAGCGTGAACCAGTGCGCCGATCCGAGCGCGAGCCCTTCGACCAGGAACAGGCCCGGGATCAGGAGGATCGCGAGATCTACGAGCAGGCCGCCCGCGACCGAGACGACCTTGCCGATGAGGTAGCTGACCATGCCGTTCGGAATGGCCTTGGCGCGGAGCAACGTGCCGTCCTCGCGATCTGCGGTCAGCTGCTGGCTCATGCTGACCATGCCCATCGCGGCGTTCATCCCGAGAATGCTCGGCAGGGCGAGCGCACCGAGCTGGAAGCCGGTGGAGCCGAAGTCGCGATGCCGGAGGAAGAACAGCGCGGCCAGCATCAGCACCGGCCAGAGGAAGTGGCTGAACAG
The DNA here is from genome assembly GCF_004331345.1 of Kribbella soli. GTDB lineage: Bacteria > Actinomycetota > Actinomycetes > Propionibacteriales > Kribbellaceae > Kribbella > Kribbella soli. Next base: position 183,708 of record NZ_SJJZ01000006.1, read on the forward strand.
TTCAGGACCGTTGGTGAAGGACTGCCGCAACTCGATCAGCCCACGCTGCCATCCCGTTCTCACGCTGGCTCCGGTTCTCATGCTTGCTCCCGTTTTCATGCCTGCTCCCGGACCAGGGTGAGGTAGGTGTCTTCGAGTGAGGCCCGGCGTACCTCGAGTTCGCGGACCGCGTCGCCGTACGTCGCGAAGAGCTCGCGGACGAAGGTGGTCGAGTCGGACGTCGACTTCCGGAACGGTTGCCCGTCGACGGACCAGCGGACCTCGTCCTCACCCGCGATCAGCTCGGTGAGTTGTGCGGTGGTGCCGGAGGCGATGATGCGGCCCGCGGCGAGGACGAGGATGCGGTGCGCGAGTTTGCTCGCCTCGTCGAGGTCGTGGGTGGTGAGCAGGATCGTCGTACCCTGGTCGGCCGCGAGCCCGCGCACCAGCTCGTGGAACTCCGACCGTGCCTCGGGATCGAACCCGGTCGTGGGCTCGTCCAGGAACAGTACGTCGGGGCGGCCAACGATTCCGATCGCGACGTCGAGGCGTCGGCGCTGTCCGCCGGAGAGGGTCTTGACCTTCTGCCCGGCATACGCGCTCAGGCCGACGGCGTCGAGGAGCTCGCCGGTCGGCCACGGGCGCGGCGCGGTCGATGTCGAGTACGGCGCGTAGTAGGCCCCGAGGTGATGGAGGAGCTCTCCGACTCGCCAGTTTCCGTGGTCACGCCAGGACTGCAGAACGATGCCGATCCGCGACCGCCACCGCTCGTCCCCCGCGGCCGGGTCGACGCCGAGCACCTCGACGCGGCCCGCCGACCGGAGCCGGAAGCCTTCGAGGATCTCGATCGTCGTACTCTTCCCGGCGCCGTTCGGACCTAGCAGTGCTAGCACTTCGCCGGGGCGCGCGTCGAACGTCACGTCATGCAGGACCTCGCGGTCGCCGTACCGCATCCGCAGGCCGTCCACTGTCAGAACCATGCCGTGGAAGTTACGTTGCGTTCAGCGGATCGGCAATTGTCATTCTGCGGCCCGAGCTCGTGAAACCCTGTAAAACATGGCATTCTGTGCAATGGGATTGCGAGAGAACGCAATCCGTTGCAATGAGCTGACAGTGAATGCGCGGAGGTTGCCGATGCCCGGAGGCAGGCTGAGTCACCAGGACCGGCTCGAGATCGCGGCCGGACTGGCGGACGGGCTCGGGTACGCCGAGATCGCGCGGCAACTCCAGCGGCCGACGTCGACGGTCAGCCGGGAGGTCTCACGCAACGGCGGCGCGGGCGGGTACCGGGCCGACCACGCGCACTACGCCACCGCCTCCCGCGCGCGCCGACGACGCCCGACGTACACGGACGCCCGGGGAGATGCGCGGGCGGTCGAGCCGCGGCAGGCGTATGTCGAGCGGTTCGCCACGATGATGGTCGACGGCGGGCTGCCACGGATGGCCTCGCGGGTGCTGGCACTGCTCTATACCTCCGACACCCGCACGCTGACAGCAGCCGATCTCGTCCGCACGTTGCGGGTCAGCCCGGCGTCGATCTCGAAGGCGATCGGCTATCTCGAACGGGTCGGGATGGTGTACCGCGAGCCCGATCCGGTACGTCGGTTGCAGCATTACGTGATCGCCGAGGACGTGTGGCTGAAGGCGTGGGAGGTGAGCGCGCGAACCAACCACAACTGGGCGGAGACCGCGGCCGAGGGTGTCGACCTCGTCGGGCGCGATACTCCGGCGGGCGAGCGGCTCACCCAGATGGCGGAGTTCTTCGAGCGGCTCAGCGAAGACATGTCCGGCGGCGCGGGCTTCCAGGACTGTCTGGCAGTGCTAGCAGTTCTGTGGGAACCACACCACGCAGCGGATCGCGCTGCGGAACTTGCCCGCCGGCTCGGATGGCCGGTCGAACGGGTCACCGATGCCGTCGACTACGCGATCAAGGCTTCAGGGCAGGAGAGTGCGGAGGAGGCGGCGGGTCAGGCCGCCGTCCGCGAGGCCTAGCTCGACGAGGTCGTCGAACACGTGCTGATCGGCAGCGGCCGCGCGGATGCCGCCGTCGAGGACTCGGTCCGAGCGGCTCAACTGGGCAACCAGCGCGGTGTCGCGGAGATGCCTGGCGAGCAGGCGGGTCGTGCGGCGGCGGTACGGCGTACCGGCGTCCGAGGTACCCGCTCGAAACGCGTCGGCGATCGCCCGGCCGGCGAGCAGCCCGGTCGCGACGGCGTAGTAGATGCCTTCGCCGGTCATCGGGTTGATCAGACCGGCCGCGTCACCGGCGAGCAGCACCGGCCCGCTGCGCGGCCGCCACGACCGGCCGGCGAGCGGCAGATGGTGGCCCCACCACGACTCCCCGCCTTCGGTTGCCCCCGGAAGTAGTGCTTCCAGGTGGTTCAGCAGCTCGGTCCGCGTCGGGCGGGCGCCGGCCAGCAGTTCGCCGTACCCGACGTTCGACCACCCGTCGCCACGATCGAATGACCACGCGTACGACGGCTGCCGACCTGGCCCGTACGCGATCACCTGACTCGCCGCGCGTGCAGACGGGGTCGGCGCATATCCGCGGATCGCCAGCGCGACCGGACCCGGTTTCAGGCCGAGTTCCCGCCGTACGACGGAATGCGCACCGTCGGCACCGACCAGGAAGCGCGTGTCCAGGTCCTCGTCCACGGTGATGGATCCGCTCTGGATCGCGAGGCCGCGGACCCGTCGGCGAATGAACTGCGCGCCGGCCGTTTGCGCGGCCTCGACCAGGCGCTGGTCGAACACGGTCCGCGGGACCACCCAGGTCGGTCGGGACATCTGCCGATCCACGCCGACGTCACCGCGGTTGAGCACGAACCGACGTACCGGAGTCCAGTCGTCGAGGATCCCGGTGACGCCGACGCCGGCGAGCAGGTCGAGTACGTGCGGGGCGATCCCGTCACCACAGGCCTTGTCGCGCGGGAACTCGTGCCGATCGAGCAGCAACACCGACAAACTCGGATCCGCCGCCAACGCACCGATCGCAGCCGCCGCTCCCGCCGGCCCGGCTCCGACAACAATCACATCCCACACAAGCGCCTCCCCAGCCACAGTCTTGCAGCTCCAGGTAGCGTCCGCGCGACCCTCGGCCGGTCTCCGAGTGCACTGTGCCGCGGCGCCGCGATGCCTAGCGTCGGGAGTGACTTCGAGGAGGATCGATGAAACTGCTTCTGGTACTGGCGCTCCTGGGTGCGCCCGTCTCCACGCCGGCGGAGCACCCGCAGATCGAGTGGCATCACTGTCAGCTGAACGCAGCCGACGCCGAAGGGGCCGCGCTCGACGAGGCCGGTGCCGAGTGTGGTGACCTGAAGGTGCCGCTCGATTACGGGCGTCCGGACGGCCCGCAGATCACGCTCGCGCTGTCGCGGTTGAAGGCGAGCGGCGACCGGATCGGCACGATGGTGCTGAACGACGGCGGCCCGGGCGGTCCTGGATTGAGCATGCCGCTGCGTCTGCGGACGGCGATGAAGGCTGCGGGAACGCGGTACGACCTGATCGGGCTGGATCCGCGGTTCGTGGGTCGCAGTACGCCGATCGACTGCAAGCTCCCGTTCGCGGGCTGGCCGTGGGCAGGCGGCGCCGAACGATCGTCGTTCGAGCGCGTCGATCGGCAGGTGGCGGACATCGCGGCACGCTGCGGCACGAACGCGGGCGACTATCTGCAGTACGTGAACACCCGGAACACCGCGCGGGACATCGACCGGGTCCGGATCGCCCTGGGTGAGCAGAAGATCTCGTACCTCGGGTACTCGTACGGGACCTATCTCGGCGCGGTCTACCTGCAGATGTTCCCGGGCCGTACGGACCGGGTGGTCCTCGACGGTCCGCTGGATCCCGAGCTGTACAGCGCGCGGCTGCTGCGGACGGTCGGGCCGGCGAACGAGGCGGCGTTGCGCGCGTGGGCATCGTGGGCGGCTGCGCGAGATGCGACGTACCACCTCGGGGCAACGCCGTCGCGCGTGATGGCGTCGGTGGATCGGATCCTGCGAGTGGCCTCGAAGGACGGCCTGCGGATCGGGACGCATCGGCTCGACGGCGGGTCGGTGCCGGTGGTGTTGTTCGGTCCGCTCGCCGATGATCGGGACGCGGCGCGGACGACGTACGCCGGGATTGTGCGGACGCTGCTCGACGCGACGTACGGACCAGTGGAACCGGGGCCTGAGCTCGGCGGGTTTCTGGAGGCGTTGCTGACGCCGGCGTCGTCGCAGCCGGCCAGTGCGCAGATCGCGATCATCTGCGGCGACCGTGCGGTGCCGAGCGATCCGCAGGTGTATTGGCGGGACATCCAGGCGCATCGCCGTACCGAACCGCACTTCGCATCGCTGACACGGATGATCTCGCCGTGCGCGTACTGGCCGGTGCAGCCGCAGGAGCCGCCGACACGGATCGCCAACTCGGAGCCGGCCTTGATCGTGGCGGCGGACGGCGACCCGCGGACCATCTACTCGTACGCGACAGCCCTCCAGAAGCACCTGCCCAACGCACGGATGGTGACGCTGACGGGCGCTCGCAAGCACGGGATCTTCGGCGAGTACGGCAACACCTGCGTCGACAACACAGTCATCACCTATCTACTCACCAACCGGCTGCCGGACGATCAGACCTGCTAGGTGCCGGGGCGGCGGCCCGGTTTGTTGGGACGACGGGCGGTGGTACGGCGAGGGCGTGGGGTGTGGGGGGTGACCGGGCCTGAGGGCGTTACCGGGCGGGCCTCGTCGAGGTCGACGACCTTGGGAGGAGGCGGGACGAAGAACGGGATCGTCTCCTCCTCGTCGACCGCAGGCGGGGCAGGCGGCGGCGCGGCGGGTGGCGCGGGCTTGGCGCGGGCCGCCGACTCCTTGCTCACGCGCGGCTTGATCTTCGCGACCGCCGGGGCGGCGAGCGGGTTGCGATGTGGTCGGCGGTGTGGGAGCCGGGTGCTCAACTCGAGGCCGAGCGCATCGATCAGTTTGCTGCAGGCAACGATCGCGACGGCGACCGCGAGCACCGTGCAGCCCGCGAACAGCACCGACTGGCCGCCGGACGACCAGTTCGACGGATCGGTGCGGACCATCGCGGCGATCATCGCGACGACGATCGCATTGGTGAGGCCGAGGGCAACGGCCAGACCGACCGTTCGGAGCAGTACGCCCCGCGCGAGCCCGACATCGTCGGCCGCCGCGACCAGCCCGGCGATCAATCCGGCGAGCACGGGCACTGTATAGACAAGCGCGAGCGTGAGTCCCGGACTGGCGACGAGGTAGAAGACGTCGAACACCAGTGCGGTGCCGGTCAGCGCGGCCGCGAAGCACACCACCATCGGCGGATACGCGCGCAGGACCGCGACCGCGTCCGCGGGCACGGTCTTGAACATCCGCAAGGCCAACAGCAACGACTCATCCCCTCGTCTCCCCCATTGTGCCGCCCCGCCGCCACCCTGAGTGAGATGCCCCGGCCAGCGAGTCGCGGATCGCCAGGCCATCACAATCGAGGCATTACCGACCTGCGCCCGCTCAGCGCCGCGTCGGCAGGCCGATTGTGATGGCCCTGGGGTCGATGTGGGGCGGTCGGCTGGTCTGGTTCGGTCGCTAAGGTCGGGGCCGTGGACGAAGAGGCGCGGGCCGCGGTCGAGGCGGAGTTGCGGTTGTTGCTGCCGGAGGTGCGGGGGTCCGCCGAGGTCGACGTACTGCTGGATCCGGAGTTCGTCGAGGTCGGCGCGTCCGGCCGGCGCTGGGACCGGGCGGCGATCGTTGCCGCGTTGGCGTCCGGGGAGATCACCGACGCGGATCCGATCGAGGCGACCGAGGTCGCCGGCGTTCGGCTCGCCGACGACCTCGTCCATGTGACCTATGTGTCCCGGCGGACAGGCGGTACGCCGGTCCGCCGCAGTTCGATCTGGCGGCGGACCGACGGCGCCTGGCGTCTGTACTACCACCAGGGCACTCCGGCAGCTGACGATTAAGCAGCTGTTTGGAGCGGAGCCAGCTTTTCGCGGAGGTCGTTGAGGATCCGCCGCAGGACCCGGGAGACCTGCATCTGGCTCACGCCGATGTCGTCGCCGATCTCGGACTGCGTCCAGCCCTCGACGAAGCGCAGCTGCAGGATGCGGCGGTCCCGGTCGCCGAGGTCGGCGAGCACCGGCTCCAGCATCTCGACCGTCTCCAGCTGATCGATGCTCGCGTCGTCGTCATCGGCAACCACGTCCGCGAGCGTGAGCTCCGCGTCGGCCTCAGCGGGCCGGTCCAGCGAAAGCACGTTGAAGCAGCCGCGTGCCGCGAGCGCCTGCTCGACCTCGGTCACCTCGACCTCGAGATGGGCGGCTAGTTCGGCCGGCGTCGGTTCGCGATTCAGCTGCTGCTCCAGCTCCGGCAGCTTGGCCGCGATCGTGCCCTGCATCTCCTGGAGCCGGCGCGGGATCCGGACCGTCCAGGCACAGTCGCGGAAGTACCGCTTCACCTCGCCGCGAATGGTCGGGATCGCGAACCCGATGAACGGGGTGTCCGCGTCCAGACGGTAGTGATGGGCCGCCTTCACCAGCCCCAGGTAAGCGACCTGCTCCAGGTCGTCGGCCTCGGCGCCCCGGCCGCGGAAACGGCGCGCGATGCCCTTGGCCATTTCCAGGTTGAGCTCGACGACCTGTTCGAGAAGTTCCTGCCGCTCGTCTGCGGCGCTGCTACCGGCCCGACGTTCCATCAGTTTCCGGGTGGCTGCTTCACGGGCGGCCCGATCGGTCGGGGCGCCGCTGCGGGTGGAATCCCGCTCGATGATGCTCGTAACCATTGGTATGACCTCGCGACTGTCTCGTCACGGCGTGGCACTTCGCTGAACCACGGTCATGCCTGCATGAGGAGTCGTACCCCACCTCCCTCGAACTCATGCACTGAGCCCGAAAAGGTCACCGATCGCGACTGAAATCGATGAGCCAACGCTCGTTTTACCCCGCAAAGATCACAGGACGTAAGGGAGCGGACACGTCGGCCAAAAGTGTGTACGATGCAGATGCAAGGCCAAATGCACGTGCATATGCCAAGGACGTACGGAAGGTGCAGCTGATGACTGCGATCTACAACGGCATGCCCGGCGACTCGAATAGCGAGCTGATCTGGCGGAAGAGCCAGCGCAGCGGCCCTCAAGGCAACTGCGTCGAGGTTGCGAAGCTTTCGGACGGCGGTGTGGCGGTGCGCAACTCGCGCTTCACCGACGGCCCGGCGCTGGTGTTCACAAAGGCAGAGATCGAGGCGTTCCTCGGCGGCGTTCAGGACGGCGAGTTCGGCTACCTGATCTGAGCAAGAACCAGCAACACTGGGCGACACAGAAGCAAAGGGCCCCTTCGCCAGGCGAGTGACGAAGGGGCCCTTTCTTGTGCCCTGAGAACATCGGTACGACGACCCGGCGGACGACAACGACCGATCGCCGGCCGACGCCGTACCGCGCGGTCGCTCTGGCATGCAAAACGCCAGGACCGACTCTCCGAAGAGAGTCGGTCCTGGCGTTGCCCGAGGGGCGGGTTCGGACTACTGGACGGTGAGCGGCCAGAGCTGCTCGCTCGGCAACTCGGAAGCCTTCCCGGTCGCCGCATTGTCAACGGTGATTCGCAATCCGGTGAACTTCGGCGTCATCACCCGCTGGTACCGCGACGCGCGGTCCGGCTCGGCGACGTACTCGGCGATCAGGTGGTCGCCCAGCCAGATCCGCACCATCTTCCGTCCTCCTGTTGCTCTGTCGGTAGTCATGGGGCCAGGCTCACGATCGGGTCGCCATCGAGTTGGCGGACGCCGCGCAACCAGCCCTCGAAGGCCCAGCGCTGTTGCTCGGGGCAACGCGCGACCAGATCCTGGATCTCCCGCTCCGTCAGCTCCTCGGGCGCGCGGCCGCCTGCCATCGCGGCGGTCTGCTCCACAACCTCACTGTCGTCGTCGTTCATCGACTCGGGTTCCCCAACCAGTCATGCCAACGGGGGGCCGTCGGCGCTCTGTAGGACCGGCCTACTGGATCACGCGATGTCACTTTTCGCGAGAACCAGCTCACCTTCTGTGCATGAAGCAATCATGGCGTCGGCACGCGACGAATGCAAGCGCCCGATGCACGTGCATCCGCACGTTTTCCATTTCGAGACCAGATCGGGCCACTTTCCGCCTGATTGAGCCTGGATCGACCGCCGGCGAACAGTGTTCGACCCTCAAGAGGCGGGCTAGTATGTGCTGACAAAGCCGGTTGACCCCGGATCGGCTAGTCTTACGCTCCGTGATCGCCGATGCGGATTCGACGCTCTTTTGTAAGAACTCCGGCAGATCAGCGCTCGGGCATGCGATGATGTGCACCTGCGGATGAGGTTGCCGATGAAGACCGCTGGGGCCGCTGGGAGGTGGGTGTGACCGAGTCGGACGCGCAGAGCGGGCCGACCGCGCTGCGCATCATTCTCGGCGGGCACCTTCGCCGGATGCGGGTGGCAGCAGGGATCAGCAGGTCCGACGCAGGGTGGGAGATCCGGTCGTCGGAGTCCAAGGTCAGCCGGATGGAACTCGGCCGCGTCGGCCTCAAGGAGCGCGACGTCCGTGACCTTCTGACTCTGTACGGCGTCGACGACGAGGAAGAGCGCGAGCGCCTCCTCGCTCTGACCCGCGAGGCGAACAACCCGGGATGGTGGCACCGGTACGGCGACGTACTGCCGAGCTGGTTCCACTCTTACCTGGACCTCGAGGCCGCGGCGCAGCTGATTCGTGTCTACGAACTGCAGTTCGTCCCCGGCCTGCTGCAGACCCCTGATTACATCCGCGCGGTGATCCAGCTCGGCCGCGGGCTGATCCCGGCCGAGGAGGTCGAGCGCCGGGTCGCGCTGCGGACCAGCCGGCAGAGCGTCCTGACCCGCCCGGAGCCGGTCCGGATCTGGGCCGTCGTCGACGAGGCGGTGCTCCGCCGGCCGATCGGTGGCGTCAAGGCAATGATCCAGCAGCTCGACCACCTGATCGACGCGTCGCAGTTCCCGAACGTCACGCTGCAGGTGATGCCGTTCAGCGTCGGCGGCCACGCAGCCACTGGCGGCGCCTACAGCATTCTCCGTTTCCCGGAGCAGGACCTCCCGGACATGGTCTACATCGAGCACCTCAGCAGCGCCCTGTACCTGGACAAACTCGAGGACCTCGACCAGTACACCGCCACCATGGAAGCCCTCTGCGTAGCAGCCCCACCCCCGAACAAAACCCGCGACATCCTCGCCACCATCAAAAAGGACTTCGAGAGCTGACAGCAGTTGGTCGCGGCCACGGACGCACGGTTGAGATGCCGCGCATGGGTGCCCTTTCGTTTGCGGGTGTTGTGGAGAGCGGGACGGACACGGGCGACTGGGATCCAGCATGCCCGCCCCGCTGATCATGGGGCGTGGTTGATGAACATGAGCGGATGACCAGTCAGCTCTTCAAGCAGCCACTGCCAGTCCTGTGGCGCGCCGAGCGGAATCAAGTGCCCGCGGTGCGGAACAGCGACGGCGGTTTTGCCGAGCTGGATCGTCATCTCTTCGATGAGCGCCTGCATCGCATTGCCCGAGCTGTCCTCTTCGACGAAGAGCGGGCCAAGGTGGTACCCGCGCTCGACGGCCTCTGCATAGGCTGCCTCCTGCACACCGACGAGGTCACGGAGCGTTCGAGTGAGACCCTCGTGGGCGTAGCAGTACAGAACGCGCCGCGCGGTCGACGGACGCACCACCGAAGGCGAGACCACGGCGTCGAACCGGCGGCTCACAATCAGACCTGACCTGGCCCCGCCCCCGTGGTCGGAGCTGGACCACCACGCCGGGTTCACTTCTGCAGTCGCCACACGACGAACGTACGGAGTCTGACCGGCCGCGCACTATATGAACCTGAGCAGCCGAATCGGCCTCGCCTGAGCGTGATTCAGCGCGGCGCAGTACCGAAGTGCAACCGAAACGCGAGACTGTGGATAACTGCGGGACCGATCACTCGGTCATCAGCATGGCGAGGAAGGTGCCGGAATCACGTGGGCTGAGCGCCATGGCACGCACGTGATCGAACGCCAGGCCGAACCGCTCGACATCCGCCTCCAACTCCAGGAAGAAGGCGCCGGCCAGGCTCTCCGTGTGGACGATGTTGGGTGCCAATGAGCCGAACTTGAAACAGGTGAACGCGCCACTCATTCCGGGGTGGGCGCCCCGGTTGAAGGGAATGACCTGGAGGGTGATGTTTGGTCGCTCGCCCATCTCGAGCAGCCGACCGAGCTGAGCTCGCATGACAGCACGGCTGCCGACCTCCCGTCGCAGCACCGCCTCATCGAGAACCGCCCAGAGCTCGAGCGGATCTCGCCCGTCTCTCTTCTGTGACAAGACGATCTGCCGTTGCATCCGTGTCTCGAGCCGCCGTTCAACGGCGTCGGCTTCCATCGGCCAGCCGTCGATCATGACAGCGCGAGCGTACTCTTCGGTTTGCAGCAGGCCGGGAACGAACGACGACTCATAGGTGTTCATGGTCTTCGCCTCGGTCTCGAAGCCGATGTACGCGGCATAGACCTCAGGAATCGCTTCCTTGAGGAGCGCATCCTTGAACTGGGCAAGCCAGCCGGGTTGCTTTGCACCTCTGGTGAGTTCGATGAGCTCGGTACGGCGCGACTCAGTCACGCCGTACAGATCGAAGAGGGTCTCGAGAGTGCCGTTGTGGGGTTTGGCCTGTCCTTTCTCGATGCGCCACAGCGTTCCCTGGTTGACACCGGTCTGCTCCTCGACCTGCTCGCGAGTCAACTGGGCGTCGGCGCGGAGCGCGCTGAGCTCGGCCGCGAGCCGACGCAGTCGCACGGTCGGCGGGCCGGCTGGTCTCGGCATTGTCCACAACCTCTCGTTTCGAGCCCGACAAGGTACGTAGCGCGAGCGAATCGATCAGTCAGCCAACCATTCGTCCGAGATTTGCGGCCCGATCCGTACCCAGATTCGTATGGTACAAGGACCATCACGCTCCGTACGGTCGTGTCATGTCAACGCTTCGGGCACGAACTGAACGAGGTGGCTTGCAGTGATCCCAGGCATGTGGGCGCTGATCGTCGCCACAGCTGTCGTCGCCGTCTTGATGATCCGCGACATCGCGCGGAACATGAGCGACCGATGACCGCGACTCAACTGCCGCTCCCAACCGACCGACGGGTACGCGTGTGGTTCGGTGAGCATTTGATCGCCGATTACGTCTCTGACCCCGACTCGGCAGCCACCTACGAGGCCGCTATGCGGCGACGCTTTGTGTCGTTGCGGGTCACGAACGATCCGGCTGCCCGGACGCCGCTGGCGGACGAGCCATGATCTGACGGAGCCGGCGGCGGTCTCATCAGCCGCGGGCTCGTGTAGCAGTCGCCACGAGTTGCCGGCTCTGTCACCGAGCGGTCCCTGTCCGAGTCCTTCACCTCTGGACTCGGACAGGGACCGTCAACAGCTCGGTCGGCCGAGCTGACAGCACCCTGTTAGGTGTTGTCGGTGAGCCACTGGATGAGGGGTTGGGTGGCTCGCCAGTCTTTTCGGACCTGGGTGGTGAGGTCCGGGGTGTGGATTACGGGTTCGAAGCCGTAGTTCTTGCTGACGGTGAGGGATTTGTGGCGGAGTAGGTCGATGCGGGGGTGGTCGGGGTCGTAGCCTCGGGGGCTGGTTTTGAGTTTGTCGCCGCCTACGGTCCAACCGGCCTTCACCAGCTTGGCGAGTAGCTTCTCCAGCTGCTTGCCGCGGCGGTCGTCGTCGATGGCGGTGCGGACACGGGCGAGGCGCTCGGACGACGCCTCGTAGAAACCGGCCGCGACCCGTACGCCGGGTGCGGAGACCTGCACGTACCACCCGGTCGCGGGGGCGACGTCGATGAAGGCGCCCTGGTGGATCTTGTACGGCGTCTTGTCCTTGGCGAACCGCACGTCGCGGTACGGGCGGAACAGTTTCGCCGCACCGAACTCCTCCTCGAGCTCGGCCAGCAGCGCGGCCATCGGCGCCCGGACCGACTCCTCGTAGACGTGTTTGTGCTCCGTCCAGAAGGTCTTGGTGTTGTCCATTTCGAGATCGTCGTAGAAGTCCAGCGCCGCAGCCGGAAAACCGGTAAAACTCATGCGGTAACGATAGTTCGCCCGGCAGATCGGACAGACACCCCATGCGCGCGATCCAGGTCACCCAGTTCGGCGGCCCCGAGGTACTCGTACCGACCGAGCTCGAACCACCGGTCGCGGGTCCTGGCCAACTGCTCGTCGAGGTCGGCGCGGCCGGTGTGAACTTCGCCGACACGCATCGCACCGACGGCTCCTACCGCGGCGGCGTCACGCTCCCGTTCGTTCCCGGCGTCGAGATCGTCGGCCGTACCGAGACCGGCCGCCGCATCCTCTCCCCCATCCTCGAGACCGGCGGAGGGTACGCCGAGTACGCCGTGGCGCCGGCGAACCGCGCGGTCGACGTACCGGACCAGGTCAGCGACGGGCAGGCGCTCGCACTGCTCATCCAAGGACTGACGGCCTGGCATGTACTGAGGAACAGCGCACGGCTCCGCGCAGGCGAGTCCGTGCTGGTGAACGCGGCGGCCGGCGGCGTCGGAACGATCGCGGTACAGCTCGCCAAGCAGTTCGGAGCCGGGCTGGTCATCGCGACGGCGTCGACCGCGGCGAAGCGGGAGCTGGCACTGGAGCTCGGCGCGGATGTTGCTGTGGACAACAACCCGGACGGCTACGCGGACCGGATCCGGGAGGTGACCGACGGCGTGGACGTCGTATTGGACTCGACGGGCGGGTCGACCATGCTCGCCGGGCTCGAATGCCTGAAAGGGTTCGGCCGCCTGGTCAACTACGGCAACGCCAGTCGCGAGGGACGACCCAGCATCGACCCGAGTGCGCTTGCCCAACGCAACCTTTCGGTGGCCGGCTTCTGGCTGGTCCCTGCCATGGACGAGCCAGGCGGGTACGTCGAGCCGCTGACCGAACTGCTCCAACTGACCGCCGCCGGCAAACTCCGTCCGCTCGTCGGCGCCGAGTACCCGCTGGAGGACGCCCGTCGCTCACACGAGGATCTGCTCGCCCGCCGAACCACTGGAAAGCTAGTACTCAAGCCGTGAAGAACGCACGGATGTCCGCGGCCAGCACCTCGGGCTGTTCTAGCGCGGCGAAGTGACCGCCGTGCGGGTGGCTGGTCCAGCGGACGATGTTGTCGGTGTGGGCGACCTTGTGCCGTAGCGGGATGAAGTTCTCGTGTGCCAGGTCGAGGAGCGCGGTCGGCGTCTGCGACGGCTCAGCCGGCTGGCCCCAGTACGACGCGTGCGCGCGCTCGTAGTAGATCGCGCCGGACGATCCGCCGGTCCTGGTCAGCCAGTACAGCATCACGTTGGTGAGCAGCACATCACGGTCGAGCTCAGACGCCGGATCCGTCCAGGTCGCGAACTTCTCCGCGATCCACGCCAGCTGCCCGACCGGCGAGTCAGTTAGCGCGTACGCGAGTGTCTGCGGGCGGGTCGACTGCAGGTCGGCGTACCCCTGCTGCTCCGTCGCGAACCCCTGCTGCCGGTGCCACGACGCCCAGGTCCGCTCGCGCTCGGCCGCGTCGAGGGGCGCGAGTTCCTCGAAGGTCGGTTCGGAGGTCGCGCCCGCGCCGGGGATGAGGTTCAGATGTACGCCGATCACGCGCTCGGGATCGATCCGCCCGACCTCGCGGGAGATCGCCGAACCCCAGTCGCCACCTTGGACGCCGTACCGCTCGTACCCGAGCCTCGTCATCAGCTCGGTCCACGCACGCGCGACGCGCTTGAACTCCCACCCGGGCTCGTTGGTCGGGCCCGACAGGGTGAAGCCCGGGATGGTCGGGAGGATCAGGTGGAAGTCGCTCAGCAACTCGGCGACGAAGGTGAATTCGACGATCGAGCCCGGCCAGCCGTGCGTGAGGACGAGCGGAATCGCATCCGGCGACGACGAGCGGACGTGGGCGAAGTGGACGACCGCCCCGTCGATGACAGTTGTGTACTGCGGCCACGCGTTCAGCCGCGCCTCGGCGGCCCGCCAGTCGTAACCGTCCCGCCAATAGCCGACCAGGTCCCGCAGGTAGTCCAGCGGTACGCCGCGAGACCAGCCGACACCCGGTAGCTCCGAGGGCCAACGCACCAGGTCCAGCCGCCGACGCAGGTCATCCAGTTCGCTCTCCGGCACATCCAGCCGAAACGGTTCGATCGTCACCGCGGCACTCTGACACAGAAAATGCCGGTCAGGCGGTGATTTTCTCCTGGGTGCGGTCGCGGATGATCTTGACCGCGACAGCGGCGATCAGCAAGAGCACGCCGGCGCTCATCACGACCGTGGTCAACGTGCTGGCGCCGTTCAGTGCGTTGTCGCAGGCCATCGGGGTGATCCCGCCGGCCGGCTGGAACGCGGAACCGCAGTCGGTCCCGCTCGCCGAGACCGACCGGAACCCGAGCAGCGCGCCGCCGACCAGCAGCACCAGCCCGGCCGCGCCGAGAATCTTGTTCAGCGAGATCACGGTCAGACCGGATCCGCCGATGGTGGGCATGCCGATGGCAAGCCCCGTGAGCCCCGTTGCACTTCGATCACTCCTGACTTCGTCGGACCACCCAGGCATCGACGGTACGGTCAGGCCCGCGGTGAGCCCCACCCGAGCAGCCGGTCAGCATCGATTCTTCACAGAGACCTTACTCAGAACATGACCGGCTGTGACGGTGATCTCAGATCAAATGGCGGTGCAGCTCAAAAGGAAGGCACTCTCAACCGAGACGTTCCTCCAGGGACACAGTGATCTCGTCCCCCGGCTGCTTGCCGAGCAGGGTCCGTAGCTCGCCCTTGACGGGCAGCTTGTGGGTCCCGTCGCCGAGCGCCATGAACGAGCTCTCGAACGGGTGGCCGTCCATCGTGCCGCGGACCTTGACCAGTCCGCGCGTCCCGAAGTACGCCGCGGAATCCGGCATCTGCACGTAGGTCCAACCGCCCTTGGCGTCGCTCTTCAGCAGCGGCGCGGTGAAGGTCTTGTCCAGCTTTCCGGTCTTCTTGCTCACGGTGAGCTCCTCTCTACACCCCTAGGTAGAGACTGCGAACGGCGTTTCGACATCTCCCGCCAATCTATTCTGGGAAATGTGCAGATCACGATCCGCCGGGCCGGGCGGGACGACGTACCGGCGGTGCTGGCGCTCCTCGACGGGGCGACCGAGTGGTTGGTCGCGCGCGGGCGGACCGACCAGTGGGGTACGTCGCCGCACTCGACGAGCCCGCGGCGGGTCGAGCAGATCACCGGCTTCGCCGACGACGGCGGGCTGTGGGTGGGCGAGACGGACGGCCGAGTGGTCGGGGCGCTCGCTGTTGGCGCAGCCCTCGACTACGTGCCACCGGCAACCGAGCCGGAGCTGTACGTGCGGCTGCTCGTGACCGACCGCCTCTCCATCGGACAGAACCTCGGCGGAACGCTGCTCGACCACGCCCGCACGCTCGCCCGCGAGGACGGCGTGCGGTTGCTGCGGGTGGACTGCTTCGCCGGCGGCGACGGCGCACTGGTCCGGTACTACGAGAAGCAGGGCTTCACGCGCGACGCCGAGTTCGCCGTACCGCGGGTCAATGATGTGGATTGGCTGGGTCAGGTGCTGGTCCAGCACCTGTGATCGCGCGGTGGACCACGCCGTGTGAGTCGCTGCAGTGCTCCGACCCCTGGCTTGCGGTGGCGTGATCGACCTGGAGCGTGGAGTGCGTCAGGTGGTGGCGCTCGGCAAGCACTTCCTCGATGCGGACCCGGATCTGGTGACAGTCGAGCCCCTCGGCGACCAGGATGTGCGCGGACGCGGCCGGCTCGCCCGAGGTGATCTCCCAGACGTGCAGGTCGTGCACCTCGACCACACCCTCGACCGCGCACAGCTCGGCGCCCAGCGCCTGTGGGTCGATCGCGATCGGCGCGGCCTCGAGGAAGATCCGCCCCGAGTCCCGGACCAGGGAGACGCCGGCCTTCAGCATCAGTACGGCGACCACGAACGCCGCGATCGCGTCCGCACGGGCGAACCCGGTCAGCAGTACGACGAGACCGGCGATCGCGGTCGCGATGAACGCGAACAGGTCGTTCAGGATGTGCTGGAACGCGCCCTCGACGTTGAGACTGGAGCGGTTCGCCTTGCTGATCAGCCAGGTCGCGAAGAGGTTCACCACGATGCCGACGACGCCGGTGATCAGCACCAGCGCGCCCTTGACCTCGGGCGGATGGATCAGCCGACTGACGGCCTCGTACACGAAGTAGACGGCGAGCAGCAGCAGCGTGATGCCGTTGGCCTGCGCGGACAGGATCTCGACGCGCTTGAAGCCGTACGTGAATCCACCGGCCGGCGGCTTCGCGGCGAGCCGGATCGCTAGCAGCGCTAGCGCGATGGCGATGGCGTCGGTGAGCATGTGCGCCGCGTCGGTGACCAGGGCCAGCGAACCGGCAGCGAACCCGACGATCACCTCGGCGATCATGAAGCCGACGATCAGCGCGAGCGCACCACTCAGCAGCTTCCGGTCCGCCGCGGCGCTGACAGCGTGCCCGTGGCCGTGGCCGGCGCTCATGCTTCCGACCTCTCCGGGTGAATGGCGTCGGTGTGCTCGGTATGCGCGACCGCGAGGTCGAGCAGCATCCGCACGTGCGCGTCGTCGAGCCGGTAGAACGCGTTCCGCCCGTCCCGCCGTACGCCGACCACGCGGTGCGCGCGCAGCAACCTGAGCGCATGCGACGTCGCGGACTCGCTCAACCCGGTGATCGCGGCGAGATCGCAGACGCACAACTCCCCGTCGAGCAGCGCGACGAGCAACTTCAGCCGCCGCGGATCGCCGAGCAGACCGAACACGTCGGCCGTGTCGGCGATGTCCTCCTCGCCCGGCATCCTGGCATTGACGCTCGCCACCCGCTCCGGGTCGACCAGCCGCACGTTGCACGAGTCGAGCTGCACATCTGCAGAACTCTTCATATATCAACGGTAGTGCACCGATCCCCGAACCGGCAACATGGTCGCGGTGGGCGGGATCGTCAAGCATCTGGCGGCCATGGAGGACCTGTGGTTCAGCCACAAGTTCCTCGACGTACCGTCGGCCGAACCGTGGCGGTCGGATTTACCTGCACAGGCTGGAGGAGACAGCGCAGCATCGTGGGCATCTCGATCTGCTGATGGATGCGGTGCGTCAGGCCAGGCCGAGTCGGTAGGCGTACGCGACTGCCTGGGCGCGGTCGCGGAGGTTGGCCTTGGCGAAGAGGTGGTTGATGTGGGTTTTCACCGTGGCCTCGCTGACGACCAGGTGGCGCGCGATCTCGGTGTTGGACAGGCCCTCGGCGATCAGCCGCAGTACCTCCACCTCGCGAGGCGTGAGCCCTGAAACCGAGGCTTCAACCCGTTTGGTCGTGCCCTCGATCAGCCGGCGTTGGACGTCGGCGTCGACGATCGACTGGCCGGCGGCGGCCGCCTGCAGGGCCCGGCCGATCGACTCGGCGTCCGCGTCCTTGGTGAGGAACCCGCGGGCGCCGGCCCGCAAGGCGGTCAGCACCGAGTCGTCGTCGCTGTACGTCGTGAGCACGACGACCTCGGTCCGCGGATGGTCGGCCCGCACGCGCCGGGTCGCCTCGACACCGTCCATGGCGGGCATCCGCAGATCGACGAGCAGGACGTCCGGGTCGTGCTCGGCCACGAGCTCGACCGCTTCCCGGCCGTCCGACGCGGCCGCGATCACGTCGATCCCGGGCAGCAGCTTGAGCAACGTCACCAGCCCGTCGCGCACCACGGTCTGATCGTCCGCGACCACCACTCGCACACTCACGCAGGCACCTTCAGTTCGACCCGCCAGCCCGTCGACGTCGGGCCGGCTTCCAGTGATCCGCCGACCAGGTCGGCACGTTCGCGCATCCCGAGCAGACCATAACCACCCGGCGCCACTCGCTCCGGGCGCTGCCCCGGCCGGTCCTCGACAGTCAGCCGGACAAGGTCGCCGTACGTCAGTCGCACCTGCACCGGCGCGCCCGGCGCGTACTTGCGGGTGTTCGCAAGCGCCTCCTGCAACGTCCGGTACAGCGTGCTCATCGCCTCAGCCGGCAACTCCCGCTCCTCGCCGCCGACCTCGAACTCCGCCCCCGCGCCACTCTCCAGCCGGTACGCCGTGACCAGATCACCGAGCGCCCGTACGTCGGGAACCGCGTCCTCCCGCAGCGCCGCCACCGCCCGCCGCGCCTCGGCCAGCCCATCAGCGGCCAGTCCTTGCGCCCGCGTCACCTGCTCGATCGCTTCCGCCGACGCCCCGTCCCGCACGAGCATCAGCCGCGCACCCTGCAGGCTCAACGACAACCCGGCCAGGGAATGCGCGAGTACGTCGTGCACGTCGCGCGCAATCCGCGCCCGCTCGGCCAGCGCCGCCGCCCGCTCGTGCTCCTCGATCGCGGCCTGTTTCCGGGCCAGCGACACCTCGAGGTCCTCCAACTGCTGCTCGCGAGTCCGTCGGTTGACCGCGGCGAGAGTCAGCGCGACCACCCCGAACGCGGCCCCGAACGCCCCGGGCAGCGAATGCGTGGTGAGGTACAGCGGGACGCTGGCGCCGAGGATGCTGATGGCAACGATGATCCATTCGAGCGGCTGCGCGCGGTAGTAGCGGACCGCCGCCCGGCTGACCCAGAACGGGACGATGATCATCGCGCTGCCCGGCAACGCGTACCAGAGCACGGATCCGGCGATCGCGAACACGAGCAGGCCGTAGCCGGCCGGGCCGGGCGGTTCGCCGTACTTCAGTCCGAACAGCGTGATGTTGCTGACGACAACGATCATGCCGAGTGCGACGATCAGCGGGTACGGCAGCCGCCGGTCCTGGTCGTCCTGGGCGGCGACGACGACCGAGAGGATCGTGATCACCCCGGGGACGGCGCGCAGCAGCAGGCCGGGCAGGGAGTTCTCCCGCACCAGGCCTGCCGGCTTCCAGGTCATGGCCTCATCATGCCTGCTGCATGGCCAGCGGGATGTTCATGGCCAGCGAGCGGCGGTAGATCATCGCGTTCTGGGCGCCGATCGTGATGCCGATGGTCAGCGCAAGGGCCGCCTTGCTGAGTCCGCCGTGCGGCCAGAGCGCGGCCGACGCGAACGACGTACCGACCCGGATGCCGATGGTCACCAGCCACAGCAGGAGCGTCGTGACGGTGCCCTTCTGGAACAGACCTTGGTCGGTCTGCGTCAGCCGGATGCTCGCGCCGCGGGCGAACCCGAACCCGAGCAGGACGACACAGTCGAGCGCGAGGAACGCGAGCTCACCGGTCGAGGCGCTGTGGACGGCCGACGACAGCGAGAGTACGCCGACGCCCAGCAGGATCAGCGGCATCACGACCAGGGACTTCTGCGTGACCAGCGAGCCGGTCACCTGCCGGCCGATCACCCGCACCAGCACCAGCAGGCCAATCAAGATTCCGAGCACGGCCGACATGTCAGCGGTTCCTTCCAGGGAGGTTTGTCGTTGCTGACAAGCCTCCTCGGATGCGGCGCCCGGAACGTCAGCCCCGAGGTGAGACCCGGGTGGAACCGGATCTCAACCCCAGGGTTGACTCTCAGGCCAGCGAGACCAGGTCGAGGTAGTCGTCCGACCACAGGTCCTCGGTGGCGTCCGGCAGGATCAGCACGCGATCCGGTCGGAGCGCCTCGATCGCGCCCTCGTCGTGGGTGACCATCACGATCGCGCCCGGGTAGCTGCCGACCGCGCCGAGCACCTCGTCGCGGGAGGCCGGGTCGAGGTTGTTGGTCGGCTCGTCGAGCAGCAGCACGTTCGCGCTGGAGTGGACCAGGCCGGCGAGCGCCAGCCGGGTCTTCTCGCCACCGGACAGAACCCCGGCCGGCTTGTCCACGTCGTCACCGCTGAACAGGAACGAGCCCAGCACGTTCCGCACCTCGCCGTCGGTCAGCCCAGGCGCGACCGACGCCAGGTTCTGCCGGACGGTGCCGGCCAGGTCCAGCGTGTCGTGCTCCTGCGCGAAGTACCCGAGCCGCAGACCATGACCGGGTACGACGCGACCGGCGTCCGGCTGTTCGCGGCCCGCGAGGAGCCGGAGCAGCGTGGTCTTGCCCGCCCCGTTCAGCCCGAGGATGACGACCCGGCTCCCTCGGTCCACGGCCAGATCGACACCGTCCAGGACCTGCAAGGCGCCGTACGACTTCTTCAGGCCGACCGCGGACAACGGAGTCCGGCCGGACGGCGCAGGGGCCGGGAGGCGGATCTTCGCGACCCGCGCGGCCCGGCGTACCGGCTCCAGCCCGGCGAGCAGCTTGTCCGCGCGACGAGCCATGTTCTTGGCCGCCATCGCCGTACTCGCACCGGCCTGCATCTTCGCCGACTGGGCCTGCAGGACCGCTGCCTTGCGCTCGGCGACCGCACGCTCGCGCTGCCGGCGCCGCTCGTCCACATCCAGCTGCTCGAGGTACTTCTTCCAGCCGGTGTTGTGGATGTCGATCGTCAGCCGCTGCGGATCCAGGTGGAAGACCCGGTTGACCGTTGCCTTGAGCAACTCGCTGTCATGGCTGATGACGATCAGGCCGCCGGGGTACGACAGCAGGAACTGCCGCAGCCACAGCACCGAGTCGGCATCGAGGTGGTTGGTCGGCTCGTCGAGCAGCAGTACGTCGTGCTGCGCGAACAGGATCCGGGCCAGCTCGACGCGCCGGCGCTGACCGCCGGACAGCTCGCCGATCGGCTGCTCGAGGGCACGGTTCGGCAGACCGACACCGGCCGCGAGCCGCGCCGCTTCCGCCTCCGCCGCGTATCCGCCGCCCGCCTGGAACGCGGCCTCGGCACGCGCGTACGCCGCCATCGCCTTCTCCTGCGCCTCGCCGGTGGCACTGCTCATCGCAGACTCCGCCGCGCGGAGCTGCCGTACGGCGACGTCCAGACCGCGCGCGGACAGGATGCGCGCGGTGACGGTGATCGCGGGATCGGCCGCCCGCGGGTCCTGCGGCAGGTAGCCGATCGACCCGGTCACGGTGACCTGCCCCGTCGCGGGACGGGCCTCACCGGCCAGGGTCTTCAGCAGCGTGGTCTTGCCGGCACCGTTACGGCCGACGAGTCCGACTCGGTCCCCCGCGCCGACACCGAACGAAACATCGGCCAGCAGCAACTGCGCACCGACCCGAATATCTACACCGCGAACGGCGATCATGATGGTTACTCTCCGTGGTAGCTAGTGGACACACCTCACCTGCAGAAGCGGGTGCGCCAGCTAGACACAGAGGCAAGTAGCCATGCGCCCACGGTAGCCGGGGCGGGCAAGATCCGTCAGCTGATTTTCGCGGGGAGCTCGACGACGAAGCGGGCGCCGCCGCCCGGACGGTCGGTGACCTGGATGGTGCCGTGGTGCCACTGGACGTGGCGGGCGACGATCGCGAGGCCCAGACCCACGCCGCGGCCGCGGCCCGACGTCTCGCCACGACCGAAGCGTTCGAAGACCCGGGTTCGGTCCTCGACGGCGATGCCCGGCCCGGCGTCGTCGACGGTGATGACGACACCGAGACCGCCCGCCTCGACCCCCACACCCTTGCAGCCGCCCGCGTGGTCCTCGGCGTTCTCGACCAGGTTCGCGATCACCCGCTCGAGCCGGCGCTTGTCGGCGTTCAACGTGAGCGCCTCGGCCTCCGGCTCGACGACCGTCACCTCCCGGCCGGCGGTTGCGTCGGCGGCGGCCCGTACAAGGTCGGCGATTCGGACGATCTCCCGGCTTCCCCGGTCGCCGCCGTCGTCGCGGGAGATCTCCAGCAGGTCGATCACCAGCCGCCGGAACCGGTCCAGGTCGTCACCGAGCAGCTCGACCGGTTCCCGTACGGCGGCCGGCAGCTCGGCGCGGTGGTTCTGGATCAGCTGCATCGAGTTCAGCATCGTCATCAGCGGCGTACGCAGCTCATGGCTCACGTCACCGGCGAACCGGGCGTCCGCCGCGACGCGTCGCTCCAGGTCCGCCGCGGTCTGGTTGAACGACCGCGCCAGCCCGCCGAGGTCCTTGTCGTTCTCCGCCCGCAGCCGTGCGTCGAGCTTCCCGCGCGCCACCGCGTCCGCGACCCGGGTCAGCTCCGCGAGCGGGCGCAGCGCCAGCGTGCTGGCCAGCCGGCCGACTGCGAGTCCGACCAGCGCGGTCGCGATCGCCGCCGCGATCAGCGTGATCTTCATCTGCTGCAGCGTTTCGTCCAGGCTGCTCAGCGGATGCCACTCGAAGAACGCGTCCCCCTGCCGACCGATCGGTACGCCGACCGCGAGCACCGGCTGCCCGCCCACCTCGATCCGCCGCTGCACCACCTTGCCGCTGATCGCGCTCTGGATCAGGTCCGGCGGCAGATCGGACGGCTTCCCGGTCATCGCGTACCAATGGTCCTGGAGGTACAGCATCGTCGCCGCCGCGTCGGTCGACGGCAGGCTGTTCATCACCTCCATCACCGACACCCCGCGCTCCAGCGTCGGGCTCTCGCACTCGACCCGCTCGTGGCTGGGCCGGCACGGCTCCGGCGGACCGAACAGCCCGTACCGCAACGCCGCCCCGTTGTCCGCCGTGATCGTCTCCGCCGCCGCCTCACGCTGCTGCACCAGGTAGTCCGAGACCACGTTCCACGTCACGATCGACAGCACGGTCGACAACCCGAGCGCCAGCAGGCCGTAGGCCAGCATCACGCGGCCCCGCAGCGTGACTCGTCCCAGCAAGGTCAGCTCACCAGTCGGTAGCCCAGGCCGCGGGCCGTGACGAGATGCTTCGGGCTGGCCGGGTCGCGCTCGATCTTCAGCCGCAACCTCCGGATGTGTACGTCGACGATCCGGCTGTCACCGAAGTACCCGTAGCCCCAGACCTTCGACAGCAACTGCTCACGGCTCAGCACCTTGCCCTCGGCATTGGCCAGCTCGGCGAGCAACTTGAACTCGGTCCGGGTCAGCGGCAGCACGTCGCCGTCCCGCGTCACCTCGGCCCCCGGTACGTCGATCCGCAGGTCACCGACCTCCAGCAGGTCGGCCTGCCGCGCGCCGGCCGGCTCGACCCGGCGCAGCAGCGCCCGGATCCGGGCCGACAGCTCCTTCGCGACGAGCGGCTTCGTCACGTAGTCGTCCGCCCCCGCCTCCAGGCCCGCGACCACGTCGTGACTGTCGGTCCGCGCGGTCACCATGATCACCGGTACGTCGCTCGCCCGGCGGATCTCCCGGCAGACCGCGAAACCGTCCCGGTCCGGCAGCATCAGGTCCAGCAGCACGACGTCCGGTTTCTCCCGGCGCAGCGCGGCCAGAGCGTCGTACCCGTTGGCGGCCTCCGCGACCTCGTAGCCCTCGTCCTCCAGGGCAAGTCGCAGTACCCGCCGGATGCGCGGCTCGTCGTCGACCAGCAGCAAGCTGTGTGCCACGGGACCAGTGTCGCTCACCGGCGGACCGCACGGCGGTTACAGCTGTCATGAATCCGTCATCTTCGCGCGGAGGCCGATTGACATCTGTTTGACGGTTCTGTGACCCCGGTCCCAGGCCCGTCCGGGAGTCCTAGCTTCGGCGCTATCGAGTCCCGGAGGAGGACCAATGGCCAGGAAAGGGCTGGCGGCACTATCACTTGCCGCCGTTGCGAGCATCGCGCTCGCGGCTTGCAGCAGTGGCGGCACAACATCGTCCGGATCCGGAAGCAGTGCCGGCACACCGGTCAGCGGCGGCACCCTGAACATGCTCGGGGCGGGCGACGTCGACTACATGGATCCCAACATCAGCTACTACTCCGTCGGTTACCTGAACCTGCGGATGTGGAGCCGGCAGCTGTTCACCTATCCGGCCGACCCCGCGGGCAAGAACACCACGCCGGTCGCCGATCTCGCAACCGAGATCCCGACCGCGGCGAACGGCGGGATCAGCCCGGACGGCAAGACGTACACGATCAAGATCCGGCCCGGTGCGAAGTGGAGCACCACCCCGGCCCGTCAGGTGACCGCCGCCGACCTGGTCCGCGGCGTCAAGCGGACCGCCAACCCGGTGCAGCCGTTCGGCGGCATCCCGGACTTCGCGAACCTGATCGTCGGCTACAAGGCGTTCGCCGACGGTTTCGCCAAGGCGCCGAAGACGGTGGCCGGGATCCAGGAGTACATCGACAAGACCCCACTGCCGGGCGTGGTGGCCAAGGACGACACGACCGTCGTCTTCCACCTCACCCAGCAGGCGTCGTACTTCGTCGACATGCTGACGTTGCCGGCCTTCTCCGCCGCTCCGGTCGAGTCGCTCAAGTACCTGCCGGCCAGCACCGAACTGGGCAACAACTTCCCGTCCGACGGCCCGTACAAGGTCGACTCGTGGGTGCCGACCAAGTCGATCACGTACTCCCGCAACCCCAACTGGGACGCGGCGTCCGACCCGGTCCGGAAGGCGTACGTCGACAAGATCGTGGTCAACGAGACCGTCACCCAGGACTCGATCCAGCAGCAACTGCAGACCGGTACGCCGTCGGCCGACATGGAGTTCGACGTCGCGCCGCCGCCGTCCCAGCTGCCTGCCCTGCAGGCCAAGAAGGATCCGAAGCTGACCATCGGCGACACCTCGAGCTCGAACCCGTACGTCATCTACAACACCGTCTCGCCGAACAACGACAAGGCGATGCAGAACCCGAAGGTGCGGCAGGCGATCAGCTACGCGATCAACCGCGACCACATCCTGCAGGTGCTCGGCGGCAAGACGCTGAACCCGCCGCTGACGCACGTGCTGCCGGACGTGATCACCGGTTCCAAGCAGATCGATCCGTACCCGTACAACCCGGACAAGGCCAAGCAACTGCTGGCCGAGGCAGGGTTCCCGCACCTGACGCTGAAGTTCCTCTACCGGAACGCGACCGAGGGCAGCAGCAAGTCCTTCCAGACGATCCAGCAGGACCTGTCCAAGGTCGGCATCACGGTCGTCGGCGTACCGTCGCCGAACGCGGACTTCTACGTGAAGTACCTGCAGGTGCCGAGCGTCGCGAAGCGCGGTGTCTGGGACGTCTCGCTGGCCGGCTGGGGCGCGGACTGGTACGGCAACGCGGCGCTGTCGTTCTTCAACCCGCTGTTCTCGGGTGAGCCGTCGTTCCCGCCGGTCGGCAGCAACTTCGGGCTCTACAACGACCCGGAGACCAACACGCTGATCGAGCAGGCGATCGCCGCACCGACCGTCGACGCGGCCTCCGAGCTGTGGGCCAAGGCCGACGCCCGGGTGATGGACCAGGCAGCGTTCTTCCCGCTGACCAGCAACAAGCAGGCGAACTACCACGCCGAGCAGGTGAACAACGCCGTCTACGTGCCGTCCATGCAGAACTACGACCCGACCAACGTATGGCTGTCCAAAGACAAGCAGGGCGGCTGAACCTCATGGCCCTGCTTCAAGTAAGGGACCTCAAGGTCTCCTTCGACACCCCGGACGGTACCGTCCGTGCCGTCCGGGGGCTGTCGTTCGACGTGGAGGCCGGGCAGACGCTCGCCGTGGTGGGCGAGTCCGGATCCGGCAAGAGCGTCGCCACCCAGACCATCACCGGCCTCACCCGCGGCGCCAAGGTCTCCGGTACGGCGTACTTCGACGGCACCGACCTGATCACCGCGGACCAGGCGACGCTCCGGCGGCTGCGGGGCGCCCAGATCGGGATGATCTTCCAGGATCCGCTGTCCAGCCTGCATCCGCAGTACCGGATCGGCTGGCAGATCGTGGAGATGATCCGGGCGCACGACCTGACGATCAGCAAGCAGGCGGCCCGGAAACGGGCTGCCGAACTGCTGACCCTGGTCGGCATCCCGCGGGCGGCGGAGCGGATCGACGACTATCCGCACCAGTTCTCCGGCGGAATGCGGCAACGGGTGATGATCGCGATGGCGATGGCCCTCGACCCGGCGTTGCTGATCGCGGACGAGCCGACCACCGCGCTCGACGTGACGGTCCAGGCCCAGGTGCTGAACGTGATGCGCCGGCTCCAGGAGCAGTTCGGTACGGCGATCATCCTGATCACTCACGACCTCGGCGTGGTGGCCGAGATGGCCGACGAGGTCGTGGTCATGTACGCCGGCGCGGTGATGGAACGCGCGCCGCGCCGCGACATCTTCTACCGCAACCACCACCCGTACACACAGGGCCTGCTCGCCTCGCTGCCGGCCCGCAGCGAGGACCGGCTGACCCCGATCCCGGGCACACCGCCCAGCCTGATCAGCCTGCCGAAGGGCTGCCCGTTCGCGGCCCGTTGCTCGCACGTGTTCGACAAGTGCTCGGAGCCACCACCGCTGACCGACGTGGGCGGCGACCCGCGTCATCAGTCCGCGTGCTGGCTCCCCCACGACGTGAACGAGGCGGTGGCTTCATGACCGACGTACTCCTGAAGGTCGACGACGTACGGAAGGAGTTCCCGACGCATTCCAAGGAGGTTGTTCAGGCCGTCGCCGGGGTCTCGTTGGAGGTGCACAAGGGCGAGACGCTCGGACTGGTCGGCGAAACCGGCTGCGGGAAGTCGACGCTGGCCCGCTGCATGGCACACCTGTACGACGTGACGTCGGGCTCGGTGTGGTTCGAGGGCCAGGAGATCAGCAAGCTCTCGCGCAAGGCGATGCGGCCGCTGCGCCGGGACGTGCAGGTGATCTTCCAGGACCCGTACGGCTCACTGAATCCGCGCCGCCGGGTCGGGTCGATCATCGGCGACCCGTTCGCCATCCACAACATTGCCTCCGGCAATGATCGGAAGAAGAAGGTCCAGGAGCTGATGGAGCTGGTCGGGCTGAATCCCGAGCACTACAACAGGTTCCCGGCCGAGTTCTCCGGTGGCCAGCGGCAACGGATCGGGGTCGCGCGGGCGCTCGCGCTGCGGCCGAAGCTGGTGATCTGCGACGAGCCGGTGTCGGCACTGGACGTGTCGATCCAGGCGCAGATCATCAACCTGCTGTCGGATCTGCAGCGCGAGTTCGACCTCACCTATGTATTCATCTCGCACGACCTGTCCGTGGTCCGGCACGTGAGCGACCGGATCGCGGTGATGTACCTGGGCAAGATCGTCGAACTGGCGCCGACCAGCGAACTGTTCGGGCAGACCCGGCACCCGTACACGAGGGCACTGCTGTCGGCGTTGCCGGTGGCGGACCCGGACACCGCCGACAGCCGCGAGCAGATCATCCTCGGCGGCGACATCCCGGCCGCGACGAACCCGCCGACAGGATGCCGGTTCCACACCCGGTGCCCGAAGGCACGGCTCGACTGCACAGCCGAGGAGCCGCCACTCGAACCAGTCCTGAACGACCAACCACAGCACCGCACCGCGTGCCTCTACCCGTTGACGGTGGGCGAAGACCTCTCCACCGCCGTACCGGATCTGAAGGCATCATGACGGTATTGATGCCACGCCTCCGGCGCGGCGGGTCATGCGGCTGTAACTCCCGGCCTTCCCTCGTCGCTCCGGTCGCTTCGCTCCCTCCGCTCCTCAGTCCAGACCGGGAGGCCCCATGACCAGCGCCATCGAGATGGTCGACGTCATCGACGAGCCGAAGGCGATCGAGGGGCGGAGTCCGTTCTCGCTCGCGTTGCGGCGGCTGCGCAAGGACAAGGTGGCGATGATCTCGCTCGTCGTGATCGTGCTGATCGTGCTGATGGCGATCCTCGCGCCGGTGTTCGCAGCCGTGACGGGACATCCGCCGAACGAGCAGTACCGCGACATCGGACTGACACCGGACGGCCTGCCGCGGGGGCCGAACGGCACGTTCTGGCTGGGGACCGACGACCTCGGCCGCGACATCCTGGTGCGGATCGCGTACGGCGCCCGCATCTCACTGCTCGTCGGCGTCATCGCGACCGCCATCACGGTCGTCATCGGCGTCGTACTGGGGCTGGCGGCGGGGTTCCTCGGGGGGATCACCGACACGATCCTGGCGCGGCTGATCGACGTGGTGCTGTCCGTACCGTTCCTGCTGGTCGCGATCGCGCTGGTGTCCGTGACCGGGCCGAGCCTGACCGTCACGGTGCTGGTGATCGGCTGCTTCAGCTGGGCGTCCGTGGCCCGGATCGTCCGCGGTCAGGTGCTGTCGCTGCGGGAACGGGAGTTCGTCGAGGCGGCCCGTTCGCTCGGGGCCGGCGACCGGCGGATCATGTTCGTCGACGTACTGCCGAACGTGATCGCGCCGGTGATCGTCTACACCACACTGCTGATCCCCGTGGTGATCGTGACCCAGGCGACGCTGTCGTTCCTCGGGCTCGGGCTGCCGCCGCCGACCCCCGACTGGGGCGGGATGATCAGCGAGTCGCAGAACTACTACACGACCGCGTGGTGGTTCATCCTGTTCCCCGGTCTGGCGCTGCTGGTCACCACGCTCGCCTTCAACCTCTTCGGTGACGGGGTCCGGGACGCCTTCGACCCCCGCGCAGATCGGACCTGATCATGGCCATGTTCCTGATCCGCCGGATCGGTCACGGGATCCTGGTCCTGTGGCTGATCAGCGTCGCGGTGTTCGCCCTGTTCTTCGTTGCTCCGAGCAACGTCGCGCAGACGCTCGCCGGCCGCCAGGGTACGCCGGAGACGATCGCGTTGATCAAGCACCGGCTCGGTCTCGACCTGCCGGTGTGGCAGCAGTACCTGCACTTCCTCGGCAACGCGGTGAAGGGGAACCTCGGGTACGACTACTACCACCAGGTGCCGGTGACGCACATCATCGGGCAGGCGCTGCCGATCACGGTGTCGCTGGCGCTCGGTGCGGCCGTGCTGTGGCTCGCGCTGGGCGTGTTCAACGGCGTCATCTCGGCGACGCACCCGCGATCGCTGGCGGACCGCGGGCTGACGTTGTTCGCGTTGTTCTTCTACTCGTTCCCGTCGTTCCTGCTCGGCCTGCTGCTGCTGTACTTCCTGTACTTCCGGCTCACGCTGTCCGGCTTCGGATGGTTCCCCGCGGGTGGCTACGCGCCGCTCGCCGGCGGGATCGGGCCCTGGTTCCAGCATCTACTGCTGCCCTGGGTCGCACTCGCCTTGTTGCTGGCGGCAACGTATACCCGGTTGACCCGTGGCTCGATGCTGGACGTTCTCGGTGAGGACTACATCCGGACCGCGCGCTCGAAGGGCATCCGGGAGAGCCGGGTGGTCGTCGTCCACGGCCTGCGCAGCGCGCTGACGCCGGTGGTCACGCAGTTCGGTATCGACCTCGGGCAGCTGATCGGCGGCGTGGTCGTCACCGAGACCGTGTTCAGCCTGCCGGGGCTCGGGCAGACGGCGGTGACCGCGATCAACCAGCAGGACCTGCCGGTGATCATCGGCATCGTCCTGTTCGCCTCCGCGGCGGTGGTGGTGGCGAACATCCTGGTCGACATCGGGTACGCCGTACTCGATCCGCGGGTTCGGCTTCACTAGCCGTACCGAAGGACGGGTGGTATGTGGCCCGTCCTTCGGTACGTTGTTCCTCGTGATTGCTGTCTACGGCGCGGGTGGGATCGGGTGTTACGTGGGTGGCCGGCTGGCCGCGACCGGTACGCCGGTGACGTTCATCGGGCGGCCACGGATCGCCGCCGAACTGGCGACGCACGGTCTGCACCTGACGGACTACCTGGGGGCCGACCTCCGGGTCGCTGACGTGCCGTTCGAGACGACGCCGGCGGGCGCGGCCGAGGCGGACCTGGTGCTGGTGACGGTGAAGTCCGCGGCGACGGCGGGCGCTGCGGAGGAGCTGGCCGACGTGCTGTCGCCGGGGACCGTCGTGGTGAGTTTCCAGAACGGCGTGCGGAACGGCGAGGTGCTGCGGTCGCGGTTGACCGAGCAGATCGTGGTGACCGGGATGGTCCCGTTCAACGTGCTGAACCGGGGCGCCGGCGTGTTCCATCAGGGCACCGAAGGCGCGCTCGACGTACAGCGGGATGCCGCGTTGGCGCCGTACCTGAAGGCTTTCGAACGGGCCGGGTTGCCGCTCGCGCAGCACGACGACATCCTTCCGGTGCAGTGGGCGAAGCTCCTGCTGAACCTGAACAACCCGATCAACGCGCTGTCGAACCTGCCGTTGCGCGACGAGCTCTCGCAG
Organism: Kribbella soli; assembly: GCF_004331345.1. Lineage (GTDB taxonomy): Bacteria > Actinomycetota > Actinomycetes > Propionibacteriales > Kribbellaceae > Kribbella > Kribbella soli. Next base: position 213,638 of record NZ_SJJZ01000006.1, read on the forward strand.
CGTGCGTACCGCCGTTGCCTGGCTGCGGCGCAGGCCGAGACCCTCGGGCTGCTCGACGCGGCCGGGATCCGGCCGGCCCAGCTACTGGCCGTTCCGATGCACCGTTTCCCCACTGTCCTTCGGTTGCCGGACTTCCTGTTCCGCCGGCTCGCGAGCAAGGTGCTCGCCGTCGACCCGCTCGCGCGGACGTCGATGTGGGAGGACCTCGAGGCCGGCCGCACGACCGAGATCGACTACCTGAACGGCGAGGTCGTCCGGCTGGCGGAGTCCCTCGGCCGGACCGCGCCGGTCAACGCGCGGTTGGTGGACCTGATCCGCGCGGCCGAGACGGACCGCCGCTCGTGGTCCGGGCCTGACCTCCTCCGTGAGCTGTCTTAAAATACGAGATGAAGTCTCTCGTATTATGAACGCATGGATGTTGCGGTGGTTGGTGGGAGTGTGGCCGGGCTGCAGGCGGCGCTGACGTTGGGGCGGGCGCGACGGCGGGTGGTGTTGTTCGACGACGGGCAGGCACGGAACCGTGCGGCCTCGCACGTGCACAACTTCCTCGGCGCGGAGGATCTTTCGCCGAGTGAGCTGCTGGCGGTGGGGCGGCGACAGGTGTCGGCGTACGGCGTCGACGTGCGGGACTCGCGGGTCGACGACGTGGACGTGGATGGTGACGAGTTCGTCGTCGGCGGGGAGCGGGTGCGTGCCGTCGTACTGGCGACCGGACTGTGGGACGAGTTGCCCGACGTACCAGGGGTGGCGGACGGGTGGGGACGGTCGGTGGTGGCTTGTCCGCACTGCCATGGATGGGAGGTGCGGGATCAGCCGCTGGTTCAGCTCGGGATGCGCGGGTCGCCGGAGCGGTCGGTGGCGCGGGCGTTGCTGCTGAGCCGGTGGAGCGACGACGTGACGCTGTGCACGGACGGGGACGAGCTGATGGCGCTACAGGTGGATCAGCTGGCTCGAGCCGGGGTCGCCGTGCGCACCGAGCACGTCAAAGAGGTGCGGACAGGTTCCGTGCTGCTCGGCGGGGCGGAGTTGGCAGCGCGGCGGGTGTTTGTGGTGGTACGGCAGCATCAGCAGAGTGATCTGGCCGAGCGGCTCGGGTGTCAGGTCGCGGACGGTGCGGTGGTTACGGACGAGGGCGGGCGGACCACGATGCCTGGGATCTACGCAGTTGGTACGACGACGAGTCCGGCGCTGCTCGCGATCGGCGCAGCGGGTCATGCGAGTACGGTGGCGGTCGCCGTACACGGGGATCTCCTAGAGCTGGAGCTGAGCGGCGGGCGGTAGCCGCGTCGGGTCGGCGATCGGCCAGTCGACCGGTGGTTCCGGGAGCTCGTCCAGTTGCAGGAGGCACCAGGGCGAGAGGTCGGGAAGCTCCCGTACTTCGTGCCACTCGGCCCACCGGTAGTCCGCGACCTCGGCCGGGTTCGGCATCGGGTCACCGGTCCACCACGCTCGGTACACCGGGCAGATCTCGTTCTCGACCATGCCGGTCGGCATCTCGGCGCGGTACCGGAACTCCGGCAACACCAGATCGACGGCGTCAACAACGATCCCCAGTTCGTCCGCGAGCCGGCGCCGTACCGCCTGCTCGAGCGGCTCGCCCGGAAGTGGGTGCCCGCAGCAACTATTGGTCCAGACGCCGGGCCAGGTGGGCTTGTCGAGCGCCCGCCGGGTCAGCAGCACCCGCCCGGCCGCGTCGACCACGTAGCTGGAGAACGCGAGATGCAGCGGCGTCGCCGCGTGGTGGACCGCCGCCTTCGCCTCGGTCCCGACCGCACGCCCACCCTCGTCCACCAGCACAACCCGCTCGTCGATCACGCCTTGAGCCTAATCGGATTCCGGCAGGTGCTCGGCGGCTGCTAGCCTCAGAGTGTGACCAAGCACTGCGTGACCTATCGACCGGCTCTGGGAGGAGTCGGCATTCGGTAGTCCCCGCAGTCGCTGCACCCAGAGCCTCCGAGGCAGGAACCGTCCGGTTCCTGCCTCTTTCCGTTTGCCGGAGGCACTGGTTCGGAGGTGCCTCGTCCCGAGAGGAACCTCATGAACGCTGTCATCGACCGGTTACGCCGTACCACCGACCTCATTGTCGGCGAGGACGACCTGCGCGAGCGCCTGGAGTCCGGGCGGCCGCTGCGGATCAAGTACGGCGTCGACTGCACCGCGCCCGACCTGCACCTCGGGCACGCGGTCAACCTGTGGATGATGCGCCAGCTGCAGGATCTCGGGCACCGGGTCGTGTTCCTGCTCGGCGACCTCACCACCCGCGTCGGCGATCCGACCGGGCGCTCCGAGACCCGGCCGATCCTCACTCCGGAGCAGATCGACGCGAACGCCGCCTCGTTCCTCGAACAGGTGTCCCTGGTCCTGCGGACCGATCCCGACGTCTTCGAGGTACGCCGGAATTCCGAGTGGTACGACGCGATGCCGGTGGCGGAGCTGTTGAGTCTGTTCGCCCAGGTCACGCAGGCGCAGCTGATGAGCCGGGACATGTTCCGCGAGCGGGTCGCGGCCGGCCGGGAGATCGCCGTACACGAACTGGTGTACCCGGTGCTGCAGGGATACGACAGCTTCGCGATGCAGAGCGACCTGACGATCGTGGGGTCGGATCAGCTGTTCAATGAGCAGCTCGGGCGGCACTTCCAGCAACGGCTCGGCGCGCCGCCGCAGGTGGTGATCACGACGACGATCACGCCCGGAATCGACGGCCGGGCCAAGCAGTCGAAGTCGCTCAACAACTACATCGGGCTGACAGACAGTCCGCGGGACAAGTTCGGAAAGGTGATGAGCATTCCGGACTCGCTGGTCGAGGCGTACGCGCGGGTCTACACCGAGCTGCCCCTCGACACGGTCGCCGCGCTCGCGGATGCGACCGGCCCGGCAGCGCGCGACGCCAAGCTCCGGCTGGCGGCTGCCGTCGTGACCCGGTACCACGGCGCCGGCATCGCCAAGACCGAGCTGGACGCCTTCCGTCACACGTTTTCCGAGCGTTCCGAACCGGACGAGATGCCCGAGGTCGTCGTCACCGGTGAGGTCGCGACTGCCTTCGACCTGCTGCGCGCCGTCCGCCCGAACGACAGCAACTCCGCGCTGCGTCGTCTGCTGCAGCAGGGCGCGGTGACGATCAACGGCGTACGGATGGACGATCCTGCTGCTGCCGTCGAGCTCGACGCCGGGGTCGTGCTGAAGTCGGGCGCTCGCACTTGGCACCGGATCACGCGAAAGTAGGCGGGTGGAGCTCAAGACGGTAGAGGCCTTGGTCAGCGTCGGCGACCGGTACGTCGGGCGGGCGTCGGCGTTCGACGTCGAGCCGGGGTGGTGGGCCGAGGTCGAGGCGATCACCCGGCATCTCGACGAGCTGCTCGGGGTTCGGACAGTGGTACTGCGACTCGTCCACGCCGACGAGGCCGTGATCGGCCGCGGCGGACGGGTCGTGTACCACGTCCAGGCGCTCGAGGAGCCACGGTACGGCGTACTCGACGAGACACCGCTGCCCGAGTGGGACTCGATCATCGCGCCCGACCCGCTGCGATCGACCTGGGCCGAGATCGACGGACCGACCCGGCTGATCGAGTGGGCGCAGAGCATTGTCGGACCGCACGACGCCGTACAGGTGAAGACGTGGAACCTGTCGTGCCTGATTCGCTTCCCCGGCGCGTGGGCCAAGGCCACCAGCCGGTTCGGGAGCATCGACGCGGACATCATCCAGCATGTCCAGCGGTACGACGCGACGCTGGCACCCGCCGTACTCGGCAAGTCGACGGACAACAGGTGGTCGCTCCTGGCTCATGCCCCGGGCATCGACTGCTGGGAGCCGGACCATGCAACCGTCAACAATGTGGTGAGCCGCTGGGTCGCCGCGCAAGCCGCCCTGGCATCCGAGGCCGACACGCTCGCGGCTCCTTCCCTGCTACCGGAGGACCTGCTCGCGGAGGTCACTCGGCTGCTGCCTCGCGTCGCACTCTCCCCCGACGAGCTGGCGAGCGTGGACCAACTGGTCGCGAAGCTCCCCGACATCGTCGACGAACTCGACGCGGCCGGTCTGCCGATCACGGTCGTGCACGGCGACTTCCATCCAGGCAACTGGCGGTCGGACGGCGCGAACCGCGTCATCGTCGACTGGGCCGACGCGTTCATCGGCCACCCGGCGCTCGACGTCCAACGCCTGCACGACTTCCTGCCCGCCGAGAAGCATCCGCACGTCACGGACGTCTGGTGCGCGACATGGAAGGAGCATGCGCCGGGCAGCGATCCGTTGCGAGCGATCCGGCCGATGAAGGTCCTTGGGTTCCTCACCTACGCCCTCACGTACCAACGCTTCCTGGACAACATCGAACCCGCCGAACGCGTGTACCACCAGGACGACCCCGCCACCTGCCTCCGCGCGGCAGCCGCTGCGTTTCGCGACTGGTGACGCTGTTCGCGCGGTGTGGAATGTGACAGGGTTGCGCGGGTGACGATTCTGATTACGGGTGCGTCCGGCAACGCGGGTGGCGCCGTGGTGCAATCGCTGGCGGAACAAGGGATCCCGGGGCGGGCGCTGATCCGCTCGGAACGCGAACTACCGGGTGGTATCGAGCCGGTGTACGGCGACCTGAACCGGCCGGAGACGTTCGTGGACGCGTTGGCCGGGGTGACCGGGATCTTCCTGTTGAGCGGCTACGACCGCCTCGACGAACTGCTGACGAACGCCGTGCAGGCCGGGGTGCGGAAAGTCGTCGTACTGTCCAGCAGTTCACTCGACGGCGAGCTGACGAACGCTGTTGCCGCGTATCACCACGCCACCGAAGAAGCGGTCCGGGCGGCCGGACTGGAGTGGACGTTCCTGCGGCCGAACTCGTTCATGTCCAACACGCTGCGCTGGCGCGACCAACTGGCAGCAGGCGACGAGGTGCGGGTGCAGTTCCCCGACGTACCGGTGTCGACGATCCATCCGCGCGACATCGGCGACGTAGCGGTTCGCGCGCTGCAGGGCGCCCATGACGGCGACGTACTGCGTCTCACCGGGCCGGTCGCCCTCACCCCGGTCGAACAGGTCGCAATCCTCGCCGAAGCCATCGGCCGCCCGCTGACGGCGTACCCGATGAGCCGCGCCGAAACCCACGAGGCGCTCTACGCCTCGATGCCCGAGCCCTACGCTCAAGCCATCGAATCCTTCTTCGCCGACGGCACCATCGACGAAACCACCGTCACCAACACCGTCCCCGAAGTCACCGGCCACCCCGCCCGAACCCTCCAAACCTGGACCCAGGAAAACGCTGCACTTTTCGCCTAGCTGAGTGCCTTCAAGTACTCCGTGGTGGTGCAGACCGAGCCGAGGCGGGGGAAGACGTAGGAGACGGCGAAGTTGTGGGCGTGGTCGTCGAGGCCGGTCATGGCGTCGGTGAGGAAGAAAGTTTCGTAGCCGAGGTCCGAGGCGGCACGGCCGGTGGACTCGACGCCGAAGTTCGTGGCGATGCCGGCGAGTACGACGTTTGCGATGCCGCGGGACTGCAGCTCGGTGTCGAGGGACGTGCGCCCGAACGCGCCCACCGTCTGCTTGACTATCACCAGGTCTCCGGGCTGCGGCGCGGCCTCGGGTGCGAACTCGCTGCCCTCCGGCTGCACCTCCACCCCGGGCCGGTCGACCCGGACGTTCACCACCAGACCGCCGGCGGATCGCGTCGCCGCGGCCAGTTCCACGGATCGCTCGAGCACGACCGATCCGCTCAGCGGCGCGGTCTCCAGCGCGATGATTCGCGGCATCAGGTCGATCAGGACGAGCGCGGTACGACGGGACTCCAAAGGGTTCACGGGGCGAGCCTAAGATCCAGCAGATCCACTCCGACGAGGTAGCCGGTTGCTGCCCCGTTCTTGCCGGTAACTGTCACCGCGAACTGGTGATCGCCCGCTGCCAACTGGACGGTGCCCAGCGCAACTGACTGTGTACCGACACCAGACGCCTGGTAGCCGTCGAAGCTGACCGCAGCGTTCCCATCGATCTGTAGGGCGACGATCCCGTAGTCGGCCGCCTTCGTCAGCACGGTCGACAGCTGGTACGAACCGGTTGTCGGAACGTTGAACCCGAACACGGTCTTGTCACCGGCCTTGGTCCCGTGGATCCACGCCTGCGCGCCACCCGACCAACTGACCCCGCAACAGTTGCCTTGCGGATCGACCGCGACAGTCGACGACACCGGCGGCAGCATCGACTCCCCCTCGACCCGCAAGGTGCTACCGCTCGTGCCCTGCACAGCGCTCGACTTCGGACCCGTGTGACCGGCGAGGTCGACTGCTGCGATCCGGTACGTCCATGTCTCGTGCAGCCCGAGGCCACGGTGCAGGAAGCCGGGCAACGGCGACGTGCCGAGCAGCTTCTCCGCACCGCCCGCCTTCGCGCCGTACACGTTGTAGTGCGCGACTCCGCTGTCGTCGCCGACGTCGTTCCACGTCACGTTGATCGCGTTGTCGGAGCGACCGACGGCAGTCACGCCGCCGACCGCGCCGGGCGCCCGGTTGTCGCTGTACGGCGCCGTCAACGACTGGACGACGTACGACGAAGCCGTCCACGCCGGCCCGCTCGGGCGGAGCTCGATGTCCAGGCGGCCCTTGCCGGATGTGATTGCTGCAGGCAACTGATAGTTGTCGTCGAGCCAGCGTTGATGAGTGTTGCCCAGCGGCTGCAGCCAGGTGCCTGCGTTCTTGCCGTTGACGATCACCTGCGCCGACTGGCCGGCGGCGTTCTGGTCGCTCGTCCGGCGGAGCGTGACGCCACGGTTCGCCGGATCGGTCTTCACACTGAAGCGGATCGGCTGCGTGCTGGAGCGAACCTGGTCGGTGAGGGTGATGTCGTCGTGATCACCTTCGTACACCGAGCTGAGATCCGCCTGGGTGCCGTTGTCGACGTACCCGTGCTGCTGACGGCTGTCCGCCGAGCCGGTGTCGATGCGGTCGGTCTCCCGGGCACCGAACTTTGACGCGGTGTACAGGAAGGCTGTCGAGCCGTAGATCGCCGGGTGGTCGTCCTGCTGGCCGTGCTCGATGCTGAAGTCGAGCTGGTTCTCGAAGGCGACCGAGTCGGTGATGTGCAGTCGCCATGCGCCGTCGCACTCGTTGGTGCAGAAACCGGCCCGGACCTCGTGCGCCGAGTTGCCGTGGAACGGGGTCGAGTAGGTGCCGGCGTTGAAGTACCAGCCGGACTCGTAGTAGTCCTCGGTGCCGGTGCCGTGGATGGCCGGCGTCCGCTCGCCGTCGACGTACACCCGCTCGTCACCCTCCAGATAACCGCGAGTGTTGCCATCGGCAAGCAGTCCCTCCATGGTCTGCGAGACACCGACGAACTTGCCGCGGCCGGCCACGTCGGCGAATGTCCAGTCGCTGCCGTGCGTGGTCTCGCCGCGCGTCGAGATCGCGGTGAAGTACCCGATCTTCCCGGCCGCGAGGTCAGTCGCCTTGCGAGCGTCGCGAGCCGACGTCACCTCGGCCTGCCCCTTCAGCGGGTACGTCGTCTTGTTGACCAACGTGACCGTGGCGCGTGCGGCGTACGGCATCGGCCACCAGGCGGAGTACCAGCCGTCGGGGTCCATGGCGAAGAAGAGTGAGCGGACCGGGTTCTCGCCGAGACCGGAGCCGAAGAACTCGCCGAGCGGGGCGTCGACGCGCTTCTGGCCGTCGATCGTCACCTGCACCCGCACACCCGCCAGGAGCGTGTCGGACGGCTTGACGCGGGCGGCGTCCTCGTCCGTCGCGGCGTACGACATCGCGTGCTCGCCGCTCCAGTTCTGCTGGGTGATCGCGTACCCGTGGGCCTGCTCGTCGGCGACGTGGTTGGGCCCGACGTCGAGCGTGTCGGTGCGCTTCACCTGACCGCCGACCGTCGAGTCCGCCCAGTACGCGAACTCGTTGAAGTCCAGGTCGGACGAGACGAACTCGTTGGTGATCGTGATCTGCGACTTGCCCGCGGTCAGCGCGGCCGGGAGGTCGACGGACTGATCGTGCCACTGCGCACCCTGTGCCTTGAGTGGCGCCCACTCGCCGGCGGATGCGCCGTCGACGAGGATCTTCGCGCGCTGGTTGCCGATCCGCAGATCCATCCGGCGGGTCAGCTTCACGCCGGTGTTGGCCGGGTCGATCTTCAGCGTGAACGTGCTGCCGCCGAGGAATGCGCGACCGTCGTCGGCGAAGCTCTTCAGGTCGAGGCCGACGATGTCGGGCAGCTTCAGCCGCAGCGCGCTCAGCTCACCGGCACCGCGGGTGTCGGCCAGCGTCACCTGCTTGCCGGGGGCAAGGTTCAGCGGGGTGCTCGTGGTCCGCGCGTCGGGCCGCGCGGGCTTGGGATCCTTCGTGCCGGCCGCGTTGAGCAGCGCGAGCACGTCCTCGGCCTTGTCGCTCGGGTCGAAGGTCTGTACGCCGTTCGCGTCCGGGAACTGGCGGTAGTCGACGTGGTAGAAGTACGGGTTCGTCTGCGTGGTGATCCGCATCGACGAGCGGTACGGCATCGGGACGCGGATGTAGACGCCGCCACTGGTCTGTACGCCGTTCGCGACCAGCGGGTAGCTGAACGGTGCGCCGAGCTTGCCGTCGACGATGTCCTGCAGCGAACCGTGCAGGACCTGCTTGCCGTCGAGTTCGACCGTGATCGTGCCGGTCTTGGTGACGTTGCCCTCGTCGCGCGTGAACCAGATCGAGGCGACCTCACCGGGACCGCTGTCCTCGGCGATCACGCAGCCCGCGTCCGTCGTACGCAAGCAGGAATAGGTGCCGTCGAAGCCGTCGTTGTTCGTGCCGTCGCGGCCGAAGCTGGAGAACTGCTTGGTGCGGACGGCGGTCTGCAGCTCGGGCAGGCGGTCGAGGTTGCGGTACACCTCCCAACCGACCGGTCCGTTGCTCCCGGACGTGCTCGCCGAGGCTGACACCGAACCGGTCAGCATCAGCACCGAAGACATCAGGACCACGACAGCACGACGGAGCATGGGCGGTTTCCTTCGTGATGGGAAATCGATTTCTGAGATGTTTACCATCGTTGTCACCGCTTTGAGAAGAGCTCACCGGTGTCCAGTTGCCGAGCCCGCTGCGGAGCGCCCTTGCCGGGCAGGCGAGACTTGGTCCGCACACAACTCGAGACTGCGGGAGATTTCGATGAGTTCTGCCAAAGCCCAGATCGGCGTCACCGGCCTCGCGGTGATGGGCCGCAACCTGGCCCGGAACCTCGCGCGCAACGGGTTCCGCGTCGCCCTCCACAACCGCTCCCAGGCCCGCACCGACGCGCTGGTCGCGGAGTTCGGCTCCGAGGGCGAGTTCATTCCCTCCACGGACCTGGCGGGTTTCGTCGAGTCGCTGGAGCCGCCGCGCAAGGTGATCATCATGGTCAAGGCCGGCGCACCGACCGACGCGGTCATCGACGAACTGGTGCCGCTGCTCGCCGAGGGCGACATCGTCGTCGACGCCGGTAACGCGCATTTCGCCGACACCCGGCGCCGCGAGGCCGCGCTGAAGGAGAAGGGCCTGCACTTCGTCGGCAGCGGCGTCTCCGGCGGCGAGGAGGGCGCGCTGAACGGCCCGAGCATCATGCCGGGCGGCTCACCGGAGTCGTACGCGGCGCTGGAGCCGATGCTGACCAAGATCTCCGCGCACGTGAACGGCGAGCCGTGCTGCGTGCACGTCGGCCCGGACGGTGCCGGCCACTTCGTGAAGATGCTGCACAACGGCATCGAGTACGCCGACATGCAGCTGATCGCGGAGGCGTACGACCTGCTCCGGCACGTCCTCGGTCTGTCCCCGACGGAGCTCGCGGAAGTGTTCCGGGACTGGAACACCGGCGACCTCGAGTCGTTCCTGATCGAGATCACCGCCGAGGTCCTCAGCCAGACCGATCCCACCACGGGCGGCTCGTTCGTGGACGTCGTCCTCGACCAGGCGGAGCAGAAGGGCACCGGCCGGTGGACCGTACAGTCGTCGCTCGACCTGGGCATCCCGGTCAGCGGTATGGCCGAGGCGGTGTTCGCGCGGTCCCTGTCGGGTGACGTCGTACGGCGGGAGGCCGCGGCCGGCGTACTGCCCGGGCCTGGGGACGTGAAGGCGGAGGTTGACCGGGACGCGTTCATCGACGACGTACGGCACGCGCTGTACTCGTCGAAGCTGGTCGCGTACGCGCAGGGCTTCGACGCGATCCGGGCGGCCAGCGACGAGTACGGCTGGAACATCGACCTCGGCGCGATGGCGAAGATCTGGCGGGGCGGCTGCATCATCCGGGCGCGGTTCCTGGACCGCATCATGGAGGCGTACGACCGCAACCCGGAACTGCCGTCACTGCTGGTCGACGACTACTTCCGGGATGCGGTCACGAGCGGCCAGGACGCGTGGCGCCGAGTGGTGGCGACCGCGGCGACCGTCGGCGTACCGGCTCCTGGGTTCTCGGCGGCGCTCTCGTACTACGACGGCCTGCGGGCGGAGCGGCTGCCTGCTGCTCTGATCCAGGGGCTGCGCGACCTGTTCGGAGCGCACACCTACAAGCGCGTCGACCGTGAGGGCAACTTCCACCTGGAGTGGTCCGGCGACCGCTCCGAGGCGACCGCGTAGACAGCAACCGCAGCAACACACAGGAAGCCCGCCGCTCCGACGCCGGCCACGTTGAACCCGTGGACGGCGTCGGAGTGCGCGGCCACTGTTCCGGCGACTGTGCTGAGCAGCGCCGTACCCACTGATGCTCCGACCTGCTGGGACGTCATGACCATGGCGCCGGCAACTGCACTGTCGGCACCAGCGCCGAGGGTGGCGGTGCTGTTGGCCGTGACCAGGACCCAGCCGGTGCCCAAACCGACCAGCAGGAACACCGGCATGACCTGCAGCCAGTAGTTGGAGTCCGGGCGCAGGAGACCGAGCAGTGCGAGACCTGCCGCGATGGTCAGCAGTCCAGGGCAGATGAGCGCGCGCACGCTCGCTTTGGCCAGCAGGCGGCTCACCGCACGTACGCCGACCATCAGTCCGACTGTCAGCGGCAGGAAACTCAGACCGGCGCGGATCGGCGAGTAGTGGCGGACGGTCTGCAGGTAGAACGTCAGGAAGAACAGGGCAGCGAACATGCCGATCGCCAGGCTGAAGACGGCCAGGTACGAGGCACCTCGCTTGCGGTCTCGCACCACTCGCAGCGGCAGCAGTGGGGACGCCACTCGGGTCTGCACTGCCAGAAACGCAGCTAGTAGTGCCACACCGGCAGCCAATGACACGTACGTCGCGGGCGCGCTCCAGCCGTTCGACTCCGCTCGGCCGAATCCGAACACCACTGCCATCAGCCCAGTGGTAGCCAGCAGCGCACCTAGTACGTCGACGCGCACGCCGCTAGTGCGTTGCACCGGAGGTACGGCGTACAGGACACCAGCCGCGGCCAGTGCAGCGATGGGGAGGTTGACGTACATGGACCAGCGCCAGTCCAGGTACTCCGTCAACACGCCGCCGGCCAGGATGCCCAGTCCGGACGCACTGCCCATGACGGCGCCGTAGATCCCGAACGCCTTTCCACGCTCCTCCGGCGCCGGGAACGAGGCGGCGAGCGTTGCCAGCACGGCTGGAGTCAGCAACGCACCGAAGACGCCCTGCAGCACACGTCCGGTGAGCAGCATCGCCCCACCGGTCGCTGCCCCACCGAGCGCGGAGGCCAGTGCGAATCCGGTCAGCCCGATCAAGAGCGCTCGCCGCCGCCCGATCAGGTCGCTCATCCGTCCACCGAGCAGCAGAAGTCCGCCGTACCCCAGCGCGAAGAGGGTGATCACCCACTGCCTAGACGGATCCGACAACCCCAGGTCCTGCTGCATCGACGGCAACGCGATGTTCACGATCGTCAGATCGATCCCCACCATCAACTGCGCCGTGGCCACCGCCCCGAGCGCCCACCACCGCCGCGTGAGCACCGGCGACGGTGCGATTTGTGTCTTGAGTTCGCTCATGGTCATCCTTAAGTGAACAGCTGTAGTGCTACGACTGTAAGGCAACGTGCGTTGCAATACAATCGGGTTCATGGACGCTGGGACGACGCGGAGCCGGAACCGGCGCGGGCAGGGCGAGCTCCTGCGGCGCGAGATCATCGACGCCGCGTTGCGGATGCTGAACGAGCTCGGCGACGACGAGGCACTCTCGCTGCGCGCGGTCGCTCGCGAGGTCGGGATCGCGGCGACCTCGGTGTACATCCACTTCACCGATCGCGACGAGCTCGTGTTCGCGGCGCTCGAACAATCCACCGCCGACCTGCTGCGCGACCTCGAACAGGCCGAGGCGAGCGGCGGCGACGATCCGGTACGCCGATTACGCGCACGCGTGCTGTTCCTCGGTGCTTGGTCGCGCGAGTACGCCGGCCTCTACAAGGTGCTGCACGAGAGCACGCTGAACCGGCGGATGCACCTGGTCTTCAAGGAGGAGCTGTCAGTCCGGGCGATCGCCGCCGTTCAGGCCTGCATGGACGCAGGGCTCGCACCGGCGGACGACGCGGCAGCTGTGGCGCTCGACCTGCGCTCGGCGGTGCACGGCGCGGTCTCGATCCGCATCAACGAGCCGGAGGCCGATCTGCCGCCCCTGGAGGACCAGGTCGATCGTTTTCTCTGCAGGCTGGTTGGCGTGCCAATCGAACATGTGTTCTAATGGTCGTCCGCGTCAGTTCCGAAGGAGATCGCCGCAACGATGACTGTAGACACTCTGGCAGTTGAGACGCCGTCCGACCTCGCCGACACTCCCGACCCGATCAACCTGTCGACGGCCGCCCCCGAATCCACCTCCACCCCAGCGCCGGCCGAGCCCGCGGAGCCCACCGAGGCCGTGAAGCCGAAGAAGGCGCCGGCCAAGAAGGCCGCGAGCAAGAAGACGAAGACCATCGAGCTGACGCTGACCGTCACCGGTACGGCGGACGGTGAGTGGCGCGCCGAGCTGAAGCAGGGCACGACGTACCTGGCCCGCGACCTGGCCGTTGCCGCGGCCGCGGTGTCGCGTGCGGCGAAGGAGCTGCACGAGGACCTGTCGACCCCGATCGACGAGGTCATCGAGGAGGCTCGCTCCCAGCAGGCTGCCAAGGTCGCCGCCCTCGAAGCCGAACTCGAAGCCGCCCGCAAGGCCCTCGCCGACCTCGACTGAGCGCCCGCCTGATCCCGCCTGATCCCGACGACAGGCTCCCCGTGGCCGGTCACCTTCCCTGATCAACCACGGGCAGGAAATGCAGAACCCGTCCGCAACCGTGTGAGGTGGTTGCGGGCGGGTTCTGACGATTTACTGAAGCTGTCCTAAACCTGCTGCGCGTCGACCCCGTTGCCCACCGCAACAACCTGACGCGCGCCTCTTGGAGTGGTGGACAGGACCTGGGACGGCGTGGCTGCGCGCGGGAACCGGGGCTGCGCCCGCGTGGCGGGTGCATTGAACAGGTTATTTCCTGTCCGGCCACACGAGTTCCTGTGCACCGGGCGAGTGGAGGCCAGGGCTGGTGTGACTGAAACGGCACGCCGGGGTGGTGGGCGGGGGTGGTGGGTTGGCCTTACCGTGGGTGACCTGGGCCGGGTCGGTGGGCCTTGATCTGGTTGGCCGCTCCGGGGTGAGAAGGGGTCAGATGAGCACTTTCCAGGACTTGGGTTCGCTGCTGATGGTGCGCGGCGCCGACGAGATCGACCACGCGGGCGGAAGCCTGTACGTCCACCTGCACCGCGTGGCCAAGCGCCTCAGCTCCCTCGGTGCGTCCGACACTCTGGTGCTGGGTGGCCTCGCCCACGCCGCGTACGGGACCGACGGCTTCCCGACCCACCTCTTCGACTGGCAGACCGAACGCCCGGTCCTGGAGTCGGTGATCGGCACCGAGGCCGAGCTGCTCGTCTACCGGTACGGCGCCTGCGACCGGGAGACCACCTGGCGCGACCTCGCCGAGCACCGCACCGTGACGGACCGCTTCACCGGTACGTCGGAGGAGCTCGGCAGCGAGGACCTCCGCGACTTCGTCGACCTGACCATCGTCAACGAACTCGACGTCCTCGACCACGACGCGAAGCGTGCCCTCAAGCTGCGCCCGTTCCTCCAGGAACAGATTCCGCGCTGGCAGTCCCTCGCCTCCCCCGCAGTCCTCACCGAGTCGCAGCGCATCCTCCAGCTGTAAACGAGGGCCTGTAAAACTAAGACCTGTGAAACGGTTCCTGTGGCGGGGGTTCTTGGGACTTCTCGGGCTCTGGCTGGTCGTCACCGCGGCATCTCTCGGCTACAACCTCGTCACCAACGGAACCGCAGCACCTCCACCCGGCCTCAAGTACGTGCAGGCCGGCGACGTCAACACCCGCTACGACACCTGGGGTACGTCGGGAGCACCCGTCGTACTCGTGCACGGGTCGGCGGAGTCCGTCGACACGTGGTCGCGGCTGGTACCGCTGCTCGCCACCAACCATCGCGTGTACGCGTACGACATCACCGGCTACGGGTACTCCGAGCGCAAGGCGCCGTACACGGTCGAGCATCTCGCGGCGCAGCTGCTCGGGTTCCTGGACGCGATGCATCTCGGCGGGCCGGGTCAGCCGCGGCCGATCCTGGTCGGGCACTCGCTCGGCGCGGGGATCGCGGCCGAGGCGACGCTGGAGGCGCCGGACCGGATCGGCGGGATCATGTTCCTCGACGGTGACGGGCTGCCGCTGCCGGGCGGGCAGGCCGGGCCGCCGCGCTGGCTGATCGTCCCGCCGTACCGGACGTCGCTGTTCCGGCTGGTGCTCAACCAGGGCTGGCTGCTGAAGAAGATCTACAACAACGTCTGCTCCCCCGACTGCCCGGAGATGGTTGTCGACGATTGGACCCGCCCGTTCCGGCAGCCCGGCGCCGAGAAGGCTGTCTGGCAGATGACCGCGCACGGCATCCCCGCGGTCGCCCCCGAGCGGCTGGCGAAGCTGAGCGCTCTGAAGCTCCCCAAAGCGGTCGTTTTCGGCGTCGACGACACGAACGGCGGCAACCCGGCCGAGACCGCGACCCGCATCGGAGCCCCCGCGCCGACGCTGATCCCGAACGCCAACCACCTCACTCCGATCTCCAACCCGGCCGAGGTGGCGGCCGCGATCAACGCACTTCGCTGAGCGCAGACGCCGCATTGATTCCTGGAAATCCGGCGACCTACGACGGATGATCGGGATATGGCCCGTTACGAAGTGGTTGCGCGCGCGAAGCCCGATCGTCGACTGTCCAACGCCGACTACATCGACCTCGCCCTGAACTCGTGGTCCTTGGACAAGGGCCTGCGGTTCCAGCGGATCGAGGACCTGCCGGACGGGACGATCGCGGTCGTCCTGCAGCAGAAGATGTCGCCGCGCAAGCACGACACCGCCTGCGCGATGGCGAACCGGAGCCTCGCCCAGCTCGGGATCCCGGCCAGTCAGGTCCAGCAGATCGACCTGCACCGGATGACCCGCAAGGGCGGCCGTGCGCTGGTCCGCTCGTGGGTCGGCCCCGACAACCCGCCCGGCCCCGGCACCGCCGGCGACCGCGAGCCGCGGCGTCCGAAGCCGACGCCGCCGCACCTGCGGGCCTACCTCAAGGAGTGAAGACCTCGAACCGCGTGCCGTACTTCGTGCCCAGCAGAGCACCGGCCGGGCGCGAGGTGCCTTCGAGGAACTCCTCCGGGTCGAAATGTGGCCAGTTCAGCCCGTCGATGTAGGCCTTGTGCGCCTTCAACGACTGCACTCCGACGTCGAACGTGTCGGTGGTGTCCACCCCGTGCCGCGCGTCGGGTGATCCCGCCGCCCAGACCTGCCGTACGCCGTCCCACTTGTCGCCGGCGTCGGTGAAGATCCACCGGTTCGCGGCGTCCCGGACCGCGTCGAGCGCGCCGCGGCCGGTGTTGATGTGGTCGGCCTGGTTCAGCAGTACGTCGCCGTCCCAGGTGTCGCGGAAGTTGTTCGTGATGACGATCTCCGGCTGGTGCCGGCGGATCGCGGCGGTGATCACGCGGCGGAGCGCGACGCCGTACTCGATGGTGCCGTCGGGCTGGCCGAGGAACTCGACCGCGGAGACCCCGACGATCCGGGACGACTCGATCTGTTCGGCCTCGCGCAGCGGGCCGCACTCGGCCGGGTCGACGCCGTCGATGCCCGCCTCGCCGGAGGTCAGCACGCAGTACACGATCTGCTTGCCCTGTGCGGTCCAGCGCGCGATCGCGGCCGCCGTACCGAATTCCAGGTCGTCCGGATGCGCGACCACGGCCAGCGCCTTCTGCCAGTCCTCGACGACAGGTTCGAGCCGTTCCTGAGTGCTCATGTCCGCAGGCTAGTCCCCGAAGACCTGCTGGGTGTAGGTGTTTTCGAACGTCCGCTGCGGATCCAGCCGGTCGCGGACCGCGAGGAAGTCGTCGAAGCGCGGGTACCGGGTGCGCAGGTCATCCGCCGTGAGCGTGTGCAGCTTGCCCCAGTGCGGCCGGCCGTCGTAGTCGGCGACGATGTTCTCGAAGGCCCGGAAGTACGGGTCGTGCGGCAGCCGGTGGTACTGGTGGATCGCGACGTACGCCGTCTCGCGCCCGGACGCCGTGGACAGCCAGATGTCGTCCGGCGCGGCCACCCGGACCTCGATCGGGAACGGGATCCGCGACCTCGACGTGTCGATCCACTCCCGCAGCCGGCGGATCACGTCGACGACGTGCTCACGCGGTACGGCGTACTCCGACTCGCGGAAGATCACGGTGCGCTCGGAACAGAACACCTTGTACGACGCGTCGACGTACTCCCGCGCCGACAGCGCGCGCGAGGCGAGCTGGTTGATCCGGGGCACCATCCCGGGCCGCCGGACCGCGAGCCGATTGGTCAGCTCGAAGACCTTGTTGGACAGCAGTTCGTCGTCGATCCAGCCGCGGACCCGGCCGACCGGCGAGGCGCCGACGCCCGGGCCGACCCGGTTGTTCCGCTTGGTCAGGGCGATCTCGGTGTGCGGGAACCAGTAGAACTCGAAGTGGTCGTTGCCGTTGGCAAGTTCGTCGAACCCGTCCAGCACGTCGGTGAGCGACAGCGGCATCTCCTGCGCGCGTAGCAGGTACGCCGGCACGCACTGCAGGGTCAGCGAGCTGATCACGCCGAGCGCGCCGACCGAGACCCGGGCCGCGGCGAACACGTCCGGGTTCTCCTCCGCCGAGCAGTGCAGCACCGACCCGTCCGCGGTGACCAGGTCGAGCGCGACGACCTGCGTGGCCAGTCCGCCGAGCCGCGCGCCGGTCCCGTGCGTGCCGGTGGAGATCGCGCCGGAGACGGTCTGCTTGTCGATGTCGCCGAGGTTCGCCATCGCGAGGTCGAACGCCGCCAGGCCCGCGTTCAGCTTCCGCAGTCCGGTGCCCGCACCGACCGTGACGCGGCCGGACTCCTTGTCGGCGTGGACGATCGAGGACAGGCCGTCCAGCCGGACCATCACCTGCTGCGGCACCCCGCAGCCTGTGAACGAGTGCCCGGAGCCGACCGCCTTGAGCTTCTTGCCTTCATCGGCCGCGGACTTCACCGCGGCCGCGAGTTCGTCGGCCGAACCTGGCCGCAGGGTCTCGATACCGGTGGCCGACTCGGTGCCGGCCCAGTTCCGCCAGGTGCTCATCCGAAGTTCTTCCCTTCTCCCCGGTAGGTCTTGAGCTCGCTGACGTCCTCACCTTCGATCGCGTACAGGACGTCGAACCGCTCCAGCATCTCGCCCGCCTTCGCGTAACGCATCCACACTCTGTCGCCGATGTGTAGCCGATCGGCCGATTGTCCCTGGACCGGAGTCTGCACCTCGCCGGCGCCTTCGGTGCCCAGCAGCTTCAGTCCCGACGGCGCGGCAGGCAGCGGCAGCCGCGACTTCTTCGCCGGCCCCGAGGCCACGTACCCACCGCCGAAGAGCGTGGCGATCCGCGGCGCGGGCCGCCGTACGACGTCCAGCGCGTAAGCCATCGCGTGCTCGGGCTGGAACACGTCGTACTTGTCGAAAAGGGTCGGGCCGTAGAGGCCGGAGCCGGCGGTGACCTCGGTGACGACCGGGTCGGCGCTGCTGATCTCCAGGCTGCCCGTCCCGCCGCTGTTGACGATCCGGAGCGGCGCGACCTGCTTGACCGCGTCGACGACCGCGCCGCGCCGGTCGGCAAGCTCGGCGGCCGAACGGCGCTTCACCCAGCGAACGGCCGGCGACGTGTCGGGGAGGCCTGCGATCTGCGCCTCGTAGAACATCACGCCGGTCAGCTCGAACGCGTCGTCGGCGGCCACGGTACGGGCCAGCGCCGCCACGTCGGACGGGGTCCGCAGCGGCGAACGACGGACGCCGAGGTGCTGGCCGAAGATCCGCAGCGAGGCGTCGACGTCGAGGCAGATCTGGATCCGGGCAGCGCCGGTCGCGGCGGCCCTGACGTAGCCGAGGTGCTCCGGCGAGTCGATCATCAGCGTGATCCGGGACGCCGCCTCGGGGTCCTCGGAGAGCTCGCGGAGCGCGGCCCGGTGGGTCGTCGGGTAGCCGAGCAGGATGTCGTCGACACCGTTGCGGGCCAGCCAGAGCGCCTCGGGGAGCGCGTAACTCATCACGCCGTGGAACCCGGGCCGCTCGAGCGCGGCCGTGATCAGCGCGCGGCAGCGGACCGACTTGGAGGCGATCCGGATCGGCGTACCGGCGGCGCGCCGGACCAGATCGTCGGCGTTGTGCCGGAACGCGGCGAGGTCGATCACCGCGTACGGCGCGTCCAGCCGCGCGGTCAGGCGGGCATACCGGTCGAAGTTACCCATAACCGGAGTGTAGGACACGAAATACTGAAAGGTAATACAACTTCTCCTCCGACTTCAGACCCTGGGGAGTCCGGACCAGGGTGTCTCACGGGCGCGACCCAGGTCCTGCACGGGTGAATCTGGATCCACTCCCACTCGGAAGGATTCTCATGAACGTCAGCCGCCGCACCCTCCTCCGGACCGCCGGCGCCACCGCGCTGGCCACCCCGTTCCTCACAGCCGGCGCGGCCGCCTCTCCGAAGCTCCCGTTCGGGCCGGTCAGGCAGATCGACGCGGGCGTTCTCAACGTCGGGTACGTCGAACTCGGGCCGGCGCACGGCATCCCCGTGCTCCTGCTGCACGGCTTCCCGTACGACATCCACAGCTACGAGCAGGTCGCCCCGCTGCTCGCCCGTCGCGGCTACCGTGTCGTGGTGCCGTACTTCCGCGGCCACGGCAGTACGACGTTCCGCTCGGCCGCCACGCCGCGCAACGTCGACCAGGCCGCGTTCGCGCTCGACATCCTCGCCCTGATGGACGCGCTCGGGATCCAGCAGGCCGTGCTGGCCGGCTACGACTGGGGCTCGCGGACCGCGGACATCATCGCCGCGCTCTGGCCGGAGCGGGTCCAGGCACTGGTCCCGGTCACCGGGTACCTGATCACCAACCTGGAGTTCAACAAGAAGCCGCTGCCGCCCGCGGCCGAGAACGCCTGGTGGTACCAGTACTACTTCGCCACCGAGCGCGGCGTGGAAGGCCTGCACCAGTACAAGCGGGAGATCGGTGAGTTCATCTGGAAGTTCAACTCGCCGACGTGGAAGTACAGCGCCGCGACGTACGCCCGGACCGCGGCCGCCTTCGACAACCCGGACTACGAGGCCATCGTGATCGGCAACTACCGGTGGCGGCAGAGCCTGATCCCGGCCGAGCCGGAGTACGCCGAACTGGAGAGCAAACTGCAGAAGACGCCGAAGATCGCCGTACCGACGATCACCATCGACGGCCGCTACGACCCGTTCACGCCGACCGGGAACGGGTCGTCGTACCGGGACCACTTCATCGGCCGCTACGAGCACCGCACCTTCGACGTGGGGCACAACGTGCCCCAAGAGGCACCGCGGGAGTTCGCGCAGGCAGTGGTCGACGCTAGTCGATGACGGCGTCCAGAGTCGGTACGACGCTGCGCGCCCAGTCGGCCTGCTGATCTGGGTGTGTGGACGTGGTGGCGAGTAGAGCGACTGTCGAGCCGTGGACGACGGACAGGTCGACGTACGACTCCGCACCGGCGTACGCACGCACCGCGGCAGCAGCTGCGTCATCGGCCCAGAGTTGTTTGACACTCAGGTCACCGCCGGTGCCGCAGGCGTCCATGCGTGCCTTGTAGCCCTTGTAGTAGGTCGTCGCCTGGTTGGCGTTGCTGAAGCGGAGCAGGAGCGCCGTAGCAGGTAGCGCGTCGGCTGTGCGGTAGCTGCCAGTCAGGGCGTACGCGGGAACAGGCAGCGAGCCGTTGACTGGCTGGCCGGCGCAGCCAGAGGGCAGTGCTTCGTACGAGGCCTGGTGTGGGTCGCGTCGGCGGGTCCAGGTGTTGTTGCCGATGAAGCCTGCCTCTGCACCGCCTGGGTCTGTGTAGGTCTTCCAGCCCGTGCCGAGCTTGTCAGGTGTCGGGAGGTTGCCTGCGGTGAGCGGACCGGCGTTTGCCGGAGGCGGTGCGGTCGCCTGCTCCGGCACCTCCGGCGGTACTGCTGCATCTGTCGGTTTGGTGGAGCTCAGAGTGTTGGTGGGCACCGGGACCGTCCCGCCGACCACGGTGGGGATCGGAGTCGGTGTTGATGTCGGTGTGGGCTCCTGGGCGGCCGAGTTGGAGCTGCAGCCGACCAGAACAACTGACAACGCGCTGGCGACTACTAGGGCTTTCACTTCGGCTCGAAGTGCTGGTAATCGGGTTTGGCCCAGCCGGCACCCCAGAAGTAGCCCTGGCCGATCAGTGCCTTCGTGGCGACACTGCTCGAGAACAGCATGCCCGGACGCACCACGGACCGGCTGCGGTACGTCAGCCCGTTCGACGGGTACCAGACGCCGTTCGCGGCCAGGTACGGGTTCTCCACGGTGTTGATGTCGATCGCCCACCCGTACGAGTGCGGCGACAGCGAGTACGGATCGCCCGTGACGCGGCGGCAGTTGAACGCGGACGTGTTGTCGGCCGCCATCGACTTGATGTCGCTGCCGCCGAACACGTCCACCCGGCGCATCTGCCGGATCGGGAACTTCGACGCGAACGTCGAGGTCCACACCGTGATCATCTTCGCCACCGCCGCGTCCCGCAGGATCAGCTCGCCGCGGTGCACGCGACCGTCGAAACCCCAGTAGTTCAGCTGCAGCAGCCGCAGCGACGACGGCGTCACGGGGCATCCGGCGCGGTACGTGTTCGGCACCATCGCGGCGGAGACGGCGTACACCTTGGGATTCAGTGCCGCCTTGATCACGATCGTCGCGAGACCGGAGTACTCCATCGCGGGCTGGGCGACGTACCGCGTGACGACGCGGACGGTCCGCGTCTTCGGCAGGTCGTCGGGGACCCGCAGCCGGAAGTTGCCTCCTGCATCCATCGTGGCGATGTTCAGCAGTCGCCACACGCCGCTGCCGAGGTACTCCTGCAGCGCGAGCTCCTTGCCTGGCTCGGCCGGCACCATCCGTCCGGTGACCGATACGCCGGTCAGGGTCGCGTACCAGGACGCCGGGGTGTTGATCAGGATCTTCCGGTCCTGAATCGGCACGGTCCGGTAGTCCGAGATCGCGAGCGCTGTCTCTGCCTTGACCCCGATCATCGTGCGGAACGCCCAGGTGCCCGTGTACGCCGACACGAAGCTGAACCTGTACACGCCGCCGGTCGTGGTCCGGGTCGAGGCGCGCAGCACCCACGCACCGGGGACGCGCTGCCACAGCGTGATGTACGAGCCGGTGATCGGCTGGCTGATCTTGCCGGTGAGGACGGTCGGCTTGTCCTCCCAGGACGCGGCCGGCTGGTCCAACGTGATCGACCACGCCGCCGCCGGAGTCACCACTGGTTTCGGTGTAGGCGTCGGTGTAGGAGTGGGGGTAGGAGTGGGTGTTTCAGTTGGCGTTTCTGTAGGCGTCTCAGTAGGAGTCACCGACGGTGTGACACTCGGCGAAGGACTCTCGTCCGCATGCGCCACACCGACCGACCCAAGACTCAACAGAACTGCGACCGCCACCCCAACGACGCGTTGCATCCGCCTCACCCTCCCTGGACAGCACCTACCCCTTATAAGAGGCAGTCACCCGGGAAGACGTCACACGAAGGCGGGAAGTTCTTTTACTCCTGCAGTCTCTTCACAGCGGCGTCGATGCGCTCGTCGGTCCCGGTGAGCGCGACCCGGACGTGCCGGTCACCCGCAGTCCCGTAGAAGGCACCGGGTGCAACCAGGATCCCCCGGTCCGCCAGTGCGCCGACGGAGCCGTACGCGTCGTACGACGGGTGCGACGCCCACAGGTACAGCCCGCCGTTGGACAGGGTGATCTCCCAGCCCGCATCGGTCAGCGCGTCCCGCAGTACGGCACGGCGACGCAGGTAGCGGGCACGCTGCTCCTCGACATGAGCGTCGTCGGCGAACGCGGCAGCCATCGCGGCCTGGATCGGCGACGGCACCATCAGCCCGGCGTGCTTGCGGACCGCGAGCAGCTCGGCCACGACGGTCGGGTCACCGGTGACGAAACCACCGCGGTACCCGGCCAGGTTGGAACGCTTGGACAGCGAGTGCACCGCCAGCAGGTTGTCGAAGCTGCCACCGGACACGTCCGCGTGCAGCACGGACACCGGCTTCTCGTCCCAGCCGAACTCGGTGTAGCACTCGTCGCTGACCAGCAGTACGTCGTTCGCCCGCGCCCACTCGACCGCACGTCGCAGGTCGGCCGGCGGGGTGATCTCTCCGGACGGGTTGCGCGGAGAGTTCAGGTACGCGACCCGGACCGGCCCGTCGTACGTCGTCGGGTCTGCGACCGGGACGCTGGTGGCCCGGGCGAGCGCCGCACCGGCCTCGTACGTCGGGTACGCCAGGTCCGGGATGAGGACCGTGTCACCGGCCCCGATGCCGAGCAGCGTCGGCAGCAGCATGATCAGCTCCTTGGTGCCGATCACGGGCAGTACGCCGCTCTGCGGGTCGACGCCGGTCACGTCAAGCCGCCGCACCATCCAGTCCACGGCCGCCTGCCGCGCCGCCGACGTACCGATCGTCGTCGGGTACGCCGGGGCGTCCGCCGCGTCGGCCAGCGCCTGCTTCACCAGCGCCGGCACCGGGTCGACAGGACTGCCCACCGACAGGTCCACGATCCCGTCAGGATGCGCAGCCGCCTTCTGCTTGTAAGGGGCGAGCTTGTCCCACGGGAAGTCTGGCAACCGGCTGGAGGTCTCGAAGATCACCCGCCTATTCTCCCCCACCCGCTCGGCAGCTGAGATTGCCTGTCCACATCACTACGATCAGTGCGGACAGGGGGTGACCGAATGACGTATGACGTGGCAGTGGTGGGGGCCGGTGCGATGGGGTCCGCGGCCGCGCGGGCACTGGCCGCGGCCGGGCGAGAGGTCGTCGTACTGGAGCAGTTCACGCTCGGGCACGAGCGGGGCGGGTCGCACGGCGCGACGCGGTTGTTCCGGCCGGCTGCGGACGACGCCGAGGTGGCTGAGCTGACGGAGCGAGCACGGCCGCTGTGGCGGGAGCTCGAGGCGGAGTCAGGCGAGACGCTGCTCGAGGAGACCGGTGGGATCGACCACGGGATGAGTGACGCGTCGATCGCGGCCTTCCGGTCGTTGCACGGGGCAACCGGGTTGGTGCTGCCGGCGGCAGAGGCAGCGGAGCGGTGGCCAGGGTTCCGGTTCGAGACCCCAGTCCTGTACCAGCCGGGGTCGGGCCGGCTGTACGCCGATCGGACCGTTCACGCGCTACAGGTCGTGGCTGGTCGTTTGGGCGCCGAGTTCCGCGTGCAGTCACCAGTACGGGCGCTGCGGGTACACGACGGTCTGGTCGAGCTCGACGTACCAGGTGGCGCGGTGCGGGCGCGGCACGTCGTACTGGCCACTGGTCCATGGACTCCGAAGCTGGTGCACGGACTGGTGCCGTTGCCACCGTTCACAGTGACCCAGGAGCAGCCACGGTTCTTCACTCCCGTGTCAGACGAGCTGGAGTGGCCGTCCTTCCTGCACCACGGCCCCACCAGCTACGGCCTCTACGAGCCCGGCTCCGGGGTCAAGGTCGGACTGCACGCGACCGGGCCGCAGGTGGACCCCGACCAGCGCGACTTCCAGCCGGAGCCGGAGCGGGACCTGGCCCTGCTGGAGTACGTCGAACAGTGGTATCCGGGACTGGACCCCCACAGGTCCACGGCGATCAGCTGTCTCTACGACAACACACCGACGTCCGACTTCGTCATCGACCGCGCCGGACCGATCACGGTCGCCGCCGGGTTCTCCGGCCAGGGTTTCAAGTTCGTGCCGCTGGTCGGCGCGCTCGTCCGCGACCTGGTCACCGGCGCCGCCCCAACGGCGGCTCGTTTCAGATTTCAGAGGTAGAGACCGGTCTGGCCGTCCTCCAGGCGGCCGGCGGCCACCGCGTGCAGGTCGCGCTCGCGCAGCAGGATGTAGTCGTCGCCGCGCACCTCCACCTCGGCCCGGTCCTCCGGGTCGAACAGCACCCGGTCGTCGACCTCGACCGTCCGCACGTTCGCGCCGATCGCGACCACCTTCGCCCAGGAGAGGCGGCGGCCCATCTGCGCGGTGGCGGGGATCAGGATGCCCGCCGACGACTTCCGCTCGCCCTCCTGCTCGAGGGAGACCAGGACGCGGTCGTGCAGCATCCGGATCGGGAGCTTGTCGTCGGACAGCCGCTTGCGTGAAGTCACCGGCGACCTACCAGGCGGCGGATCACCAGGAGTACGCCGACCACGCCGACGACGGCACCGGCGACCGCGACGATCTTCTGGGTCCGCAGCTGGCCCTGCTCGTCGAAGACCTGGGACTTGGCCTGCTCGACCTGCCGCAGGGCGACGTTCTTCGGGTTCGCCCGGTCGACCAGCTCGTCCACGGTCGAGGCCAGGCGCGCCCGGGTAGCGGCGATGTCCGCCTCGATCTGCTCGGCGGTCCGAGCCTTCGTGTCCGACACGTGTCGGCGCTCCTTCCATCGGCGGGGCTGCCCCGCTCTGCCCCTCGTCACCCACCATCCTCGCAGGTCACCGCAGCAAGTCCACGACCACCTTGATGTCTTCCGGTTCCCGCACCAATGCGGCCGGCCACTCGGACAGCGGCACGGTCCGGGTGATCAGCCGCTCCAGCCAGGACCGGTCCGCGGCCAGCAGCACGTCCACGGCGTCCGCGTAGTGCCGCTTCCCTGCGTTCACCGTCCCGACCAGGGCGGCGTTGCGGACCACCAGCTGCCGAACCAGCGCGTCGAGCTGCACGTCGACCGTCGCTGGACCGGGGTGAATCCCTGCCAGACACATCACACCAGCGGCCGGCAGCAGCGAGGCACAGTCGAACACCAGTTGCCCAGCACCCGTTGCCTCGATCACCACATCCGGTACGACGTCCAGCTGCTCCAGGTCGGTGATGTAGGTCCCGCCAAGCGCCCGTACCAGCTCTGGCTTCGGCCCGTCCTCAACCCGATCCAGCACGTGTACGTCGTACCCGCGCTGCCGGGCGATCAGTGCGGCGAGCAAACCGATCGGTCCGGCACCCGTCACCAGTACGTGTTGCGGAGCGAACCACGATCGGGCTCCGACCTGGTCCACCTGCTCCCACGCCTTGGTGAGGATGCTGGCCGGCTCCACGAGCACACCGAGCTCTCCTAACGCAGCAGGCACCGGTACGGCGAAGTACGGGTCGACCCGCCAGCGCTCAGCGCCGTACCCGTCCATCTCCTTGATGCCGCGCTCGGTGTACTGCCCGTTGCGGCAGAAGTCCCACTCACCCCGTGCACACGCCGGACAGGGCACCGGGTCGGGTCGGCGTACCACTCCGGCGACCAGGTCCCCGGTGGCGAAGCCCGAACCGAGAGGTGCCTCCAGCACGCGTCCGAGCGACTCATGTCCGATGACGAGGTGGTCAGCGCCCGGCCGGCCGCTGCCGAACGATCCGGAGACCAGCTCCAGGTCGGTCCCGCAGATGCCCGTCAGCAGGCCCTCCACCAGGATCGAACCGTCGACGACGGGTGGTTCTGGGACGTTGCCCACTGTCGCCGAGTCGGACTTGCCCGGCGTGACTGTCATGGCCCGCATCGGCTCAGGCTAACCGGGTCATGTCGACGGTCACCTCGATGGCCGTCGCCGCGTCACCCGAGTAGATGCCCTTCAGCGGCGACACGTCCGCGTAGTCGCGGCCGGTCGCCACCCATACGTGCCGGTGCCCGATCGAGATGTCGTTGGTCGGGTCGAAGCCCCACCACTCGCCGGTCCACGCCTCCACCCACGCATGGCTCTCGCCAACGACCTTCTCGCCCACTGCCGCGTCCGGCTTCGTGTGCAGGTAGCCCGACACGTACCGGCTCGGGACGCCGACCGCGCGCAGCATGGCCAGGGTCAGGTGCGCGTAGTCCTGGCACACGCCCTCACCGGCCTGCCATGCGTCGACAGCGGACGAGTGCACACCAGTGGTGCCGCGCTGGTACTTCAGCGTGTCGTGGACCCACTTGGACACCGCGAGTACGGTCTCCTCCGGCGTACTGCCCCTCCGCAGCGAGCGGGCGACTGTGGACAGCTCCCGGTGCTTTGGCACGTAGCTGGTCCACTCCAGGTATTCGGCGTACGTGTCCAGGACCTCTGGTGACTTCAGCTGCACCCAGGTGACCTCAGCGGACGGTGGGGTCTGGTCGCTCGTCTCGACGACAGAGGCCGCGATCACCTTCAGTTCGGTGTGTGGAGTGTGCAGGTCGAAGGAGTTGACCTCGGTGCCCCAGTAGTCCGTGTACTTGTACGCACGGGCCGCGGGGACCGTCTCCAGTCGAGCCACCATGAGGTTCTGACGGTCGTCATGACGTGGCGTCAGCCTGGCTTCGTTGTAGGACTGGGTAACGGCCGTCGCGTAGCGGTAGCCCGTAGTGTGCACGACACGGAGACGCCAGTTCACAGGTTCACCTCCGTGTTGTTCCACTCGATCCATGGCACCGCATGGAAGTACTGCCGGGACACCGCCTCACCGACGTCGCGGACCGTCGCCTGCAACGCCTGCAGTCTGCCGGTCAGGTTGTCCAGCAACTCCGCCGGCTGCAGGAACTCCAGATCGCTCCGCGCCTTCCCCAGCAACCGCGACGCCTCCGCACCGGCACCGATCCGCGCAGACGGCCCGTGGTCGAGGTCTTCCAGACAGGACTCCGCCTGCTGCAGCGCATGGAACACGGACCGCGGGAACAGCCGGTCCAGCAACAAGAACTGCACTACCCGGGACGCGTCGAGCGCACCACGGTACGTCCGCAGATACGTGTCGTGGGCACCCGCAGAACGCAGTACTGTCACCCAGCCGGGCGACGTGGGCTTGTCGCCCACACGGGACATCAGCAGCCGGACAAGCATGTCCACTCGCTCCACAGACCGCCCGAGCACCAGGAACCGCCAGCCGTCGTCCCGGCTCATCGTGGAGTCCGCCAACCCGGCGAACATCGCGGCCCGGTCCTCCACGAACGTGAAGAACTCGTGCGGGCCAACCCGGCGAGCAGCGCGCTGCCGCTCGGGTACGGCGTTCCACATCGCGTTGATGCACTGCCACAGCTCGCTCGACACCACCTCACGCGCGACCCGGGTGTTCTCCCGCGCGCTGGCGATCGAGGACACGATCGACCCTGTCTCCGGCGACATCGCGACCAGCTCGGTCAGGCCCCACACGTCCAGCTCGCTGCCGTCGGGTGGGGTGATGCCGAGGACCGAGAGCAGCCGGCGGCTGGCCGTGTCGGCGTCGACGGTCGCGTCCTCGAGCAGTTGGTGGACCGAGACGTCGAGGATCCGCGCAGTATCGTCCGCGCGTTCGACGTACCGGCCGATCCAGTACAGCGACTCGGCGTTGCGTGCGAGCATCGTCAGCACCTCCTTATCACTGTTGCTGCTGTTGGGCGACGTTCAGTTCGGGACCCTGTTCCGGTGTCGCCGTACGGTCCGGCTTCACTGCCGCCGTAGCCAGACCAGGCCCGCGCAGCTCGGCGTCCTCACCGGACGCTCTGGGTGCCAGCACCCAGGTGTCCTTGGACCCGCCGCCCTGTGACGAGTTGACGATCAGACTGCCCTCGGGAATCGCCACTCTGGTCAGTCCACCTGGCAGAACGAACACGTCCTCGCCGTCGTTGACCGCGAACGGCCGCAGGTCCACATGGCGCGGCTGCAGCCGTTCACCGACCTTCGTCGGCACAGTGGACAGCTGTACGACGGGTTGCGCGATCCAGCCACGTGGGTTGGCCCTGATGCGCCGCCGCTGCGCCTGCAGCTCCTTAGGCGACGCATCCGGCCCGAACACGATGCCGTACCCACCAGAACCCTCCACCGGCTTGGTGACCAGCTCGTCCAGGCGGTCCAGTACTTCCGCCTGCTCTGCGGGCAGCCAGCACCGGTACGTGTCGACGTTCGGCAGTAGAGGCGTTTCACCGAGGTAGTACTTCAGGATCTCGGGCAGGTACGTGTAGATCAGCTTGTCGTCACCGACACCGTTGCCGATGGCATTGGCGATCACTACATTGCCTGCGCGCGCTGCGTTGACCAGACCGGCCACACCGAGCACGGAGTCCGGAACGAACTGCACAGGGTCCAGGAACTCGTCGTCGATCCGCCGGTAGACCACATCGACCCGCTGCTCGCCTTCTGTCGTCCGCAGGTAGATGACGTTGTTGCGGGCCAACAGGTCCCGTCCCTCGACCAGCTCCACCCCCATCTGGCGTGCCAGCAGCGAGTGCTCGAAGTACGCCGAGTTGTAGACGCCTGGTGTCAGCACGACGACGTTCGGGTCGGTCACGCCCGGTGCCGCGGCCCGCAGCGAGCGGAGCAGGTGTACGGCGTAGTCGCCGACCGCACGGACCCGGTGCTTGGCGAACAGGTCCGGAAACACCCGTGCCATCGTCCGGCGGTTCTCCATCACGTACGAAACCCCGGACGGGCTACGCAGGTTGTCCTCGAGCACCCGGAAGTCGCCCTGCTCGTCACGCACCACGTCGATCCCCGCCACGTGGATGCGGACACCGTTCGGCGGTGCGATCCCGGCTGCCTGCCGGTGGAAGTGTTCACAGGAGGTGATCAGCCGGCGCGGCAGTACGCCGTCCGCAACGATCTGCTGCTCGCCGTAGATGTCGGCGAGGAACGCCTCCAGTGCCCGCACCCGCTGGACGACGCCACGCTCCAGCCGCGACCACTCCGACGCCGTGATCACTCGCGGCACCAGGTCGAGCGGGAACGGCCGCTCCTCCCCCGACAGGCTGAACGTGATCCCCTGGTCGACGAGCGCCCGGTCGAGCGCCTCGGACCGGGTGGTCAGATCCGCGGGCTGCAACGGCTGCAGCGAGTCGTGCAGCCGCTTGTACGCCGTACGCACGCCGTCGACCGGATCGAACATCTCGTCGTACGCCTCGGCATGCGGACGACGCGGGTCCAGATAGCCGTCGAACAATTGGCGGGAGGATGCGCGGCTCATTTGCAGATCTTCACCCACTCGGCGTCCGCTCGCACCCCGACAGGGCCTAGTTCTTCCGCACGTAACATTGCGCCAGTAGACCTACCCCGTGGAGGACCCTGATGTCCGAACGTCTGTCCGTTGGCGACACTGCCCCCGACTTCACCCTGCCCGATGCCGACGGCAACGAGGTGGCACTGGCGGACCTGCGCGGAAAGAACGTGATCGTCTACTTCTACCCGGCCGCGATGACTCCGGGCTGCACCAAGCAGGCCTGCGACTTCCGCGACTCGCTCGACTCGCTGCAGGCCGCCGGGTACGCCGTACTCGGGATCTCCCCCGACAAGCCGGCCAAGCTGGCGAAGTTCCGGGAGCGCGACGGCGTGACGTTCCCGCTGCTCAGCGACCCGGACAAGGCGGTGCTGGAGGCGTACGGCGCGTTCGGCGAGAAGACCATGTACGGGAAGAAGGTGACCGGCGTGATCCGGTCCACGTTCGTCGTCGACCCGGACGGGAAGGTCGCGGTCGCGCAGTACAACGTGAAGGCGACCGGCCACGTCGCCAAGCTGCGCCGCGACCTGGGCCTGTGACCTGGAATTGTGAAAAGGCACCTCACCGTGGGCGTTTCCGGAGGGAAACCTTCGACCGTTTCATGACCTTGGTCCATGGAACGGTCGTTTGAAGCAAACTACCGCTGTGATTTGGATCACACCAACATCTCACCGGACCGCAGCGGAGTCGGCACTCTGGGTGAGTTTTTAAGCGTTCCTGTGAAAGAGCCGTACTCCAGGGACGGTTCCGGTTCAGCGACGGGTGTGTCACGACCTTTGGCGGCCTTCGCCGTGACGTGCGGAAACCGGGTAATCTGCGCGCGCAGTCTGCCTCTGGGAGGGAGGGACCTGCCGCGATGGGAAAACATTCCTCTGCGGTGACGCGAAGTAACAACAACCGTCGGTCGGTGTACATCACCGCGGTCGGGCTACTGGTGCTGTCGTTGGGCGCCGTCTTTGTAGTCCGCTCCTTCGGGTCCGAGGCAGGCGCCGACGGGTTCCTCGGCGGCGGCAAGGCCTGCGCCGACCCGGCGCAGATCCAGCTGGCCACCACGCCCGAGATGCAGTCCCCGCTCGAAGCCGCGGCCAAGTCGCTGGCGGCCAAGGGCGGCAAGGACGGCACCCCGTGCTTGCAGGTCACTGTCAGCGCGGCACCGTCGGCACAGATCGCGCGGGACGTCGCGCACGGCAGCGACAACCGGCCGGACCTGTGGGTTCCGGACTCCTCGCTGTG
Source organism: Kribbella soli (assembly GCF_004331345.1). Classification (GTDB taxonomy): domain Bacteria; phylum Actinomycetota; class Actinomycetes; order Propionibacteriales; family Kribbellaceae; genus Kribbella; species Kribbella soli. The sequence continues at coordinate 244,235 of NZ_SJJZ01000006.1, forward strand.
GGTGGCCCAGGCCGACGACGGCCAGAGCGTCCCGAGCATCGCGGTCGCCTCCATTGCCACGTCGCCGATGGTCATCGTCGGACGGCGCGACAACTTCGCAGACACCTCGTCCTGGCTCCGCATCATGGCCGCCAACCAGCCGGCGCTGCTCGACCCGCTGAACACCTCGCCCGGCGCACTCACGTTGCTGGCGGTGCAGAGCGAGCGGCAGAAGACGACAGCCTCCGACGGTCAGGTGTCGCAGTTGATCGTCCCGCTGGCCCAGCGGCTCGGGTCGATGGCCAGGCCGTTCACCGACGTCAACGCGCTGTTCGGTCGCGCGGACCAGGACGGCAGCAAGACCGTCGTACCGGCGTCCGAGCAGGCCTTCCTGAAGTACCAGGAGGCGCACCCCGAGGCTCAGCTCCGGGCGATCCAGCCGGACACCGGCACGCTGTACCTGGACTACCCGATCGTGGTCACGGCGAAGTCCGACACCGACTCGGCGAACGACGCCGCCCAGGCGCTGGCCACCGAGCTGCTCACCGACAGCGCCACGCAGGCACGTGACCAGGCCGGCTTCCGGGACACCACACTGAACCCGCTCGGCGGCGGTCGCGGCGTCGGCGACGTGAACCAGCTGACCAAGCCGACCAGCGAGGCGATCGACACCACGCTGCAGAACTGGACCCGGCTGTCGCTGTCCACGCACTCGCTGGCGGTCATCGACATCTCCGGTTCGATGGCGGAGAAGGTCGGCGCCAAGACCCGGATGCAGCTCACGATCGAGGCGGCCGCGGGCGGCCTCAGCCTGTTCCCGGACAGCGCGGAACTCGGCCTGTGGACGTTCTCGACGACCATCGGCGCCGACAAGGCCGACTACAAACCGCTGGTGCCGATCGCGCCGCTGTCGAAACGGCAGCGCGGCAAGATCGTCGACCAGCTGAAGATCCAGCACCCGATCCCGAACGGCGGCACCGGGCTCTACGACACCGCGATCGCCGCGGTCCGGCAGGTCCGGCAGGACTACAAGTCGAACGCGGTCAACACGGTCCTGCTGTTCACCGACGGCAAGAACGACGACCCCGGCAGCCCGACGCTGGCCGAGGCCGTCCAGGCGCTCAAGGCCCAGCAGGACCCGTCCCGCCCGGTCCGCATCATCGCCCTCGGCATGGGCCCCGAAGCGAACGCGGACGAACTCAGCGCCCTGGCCGGAGCCACCGGCGGCGCGGCGTACGTCGCCCGCAACCCCGGCGACCTGAAGAACGTCTTCATCGACGCCCTGCAGAGCCGCTGACCCCACCGAAGGCCGACGCCTCCCCTAGGATGTCTACCCGGGGGAGGCACCAGCCCTCCTCAGCCTGAGTGGTGGAACGGCAGACACGCCGGCTTTAGGTGCCGGTGCCCCCGGGCGTGCGGGTTCAACTCCCGCCTCAGGCACAACAGCATTCAGCCCCGGCGTTGCTCGTACGCCGCCGGCGGTACGTCGTACGACACCGGCAACTGCTGTCCGGTGTTCCGGGCGATCGCAACCAACGCCGACAACGTGTGCTCGAACCACCCGAACAACACCCACACAAACAGGCTCCACACGACGCAACCGAGAGCCCCCGCGATCCCGGCCGCGACGGTGTACTCAGAGGTCGGGTCCACCAGCGTCAGCAGAATGCTGACCCCTGCCGCGACCATCGCCAGCCCGATCAGCACCCACTTGACCACCCCGATCGCCACCGCAACGCGGGCACCGGCCGCCATGGAATTCGACATGATTCCCCCTTCGTTCGAACGTCGACGTACGGTCAGCCGATCCTGGTCCAGGATCCGCAGTACCGGCTCTCGAAGGCCTTGTCGGTCTTCTTGATCGTGACGACCTGGTTGCCGCCGTTGCCGTTGGCATTGATGCCATCGAGGTCGCCGTTGGTGTTCTTGAGGCGGGCCCAGTAGCAGTCGTCCTCGTTGCCGTTGCGGTAGGTGCCGGGCTTGATGTCGGTGCCTACCAGGTACACCCCGTCCTCGGTGATCGCAGCCTTCGGGGCAGGCGGCGGCGCCGTCACCGTCTTCGCCGGTCCAGGCACCGTCTGCGTGACGGTCGGTCCCGCAACGGTCGCACCGGCAGGGCCGGGCACAGTCTTGGTCACGGCCGGTTGTGGTACGCCAGTTCCCGCCGTGGTTGAGCCGCTGCTGTTGCTCCCGGTGGTGCCGATGATCAACCCGAGCAGGAAGGTTCCTGCGGCAACAACCCAGGGAACCCACCGCCGCCTCTTCTTCGGCGGCGGTTGCAGCTGCGGTTCCGGCGTCGGGCCGAGCGGCGGATTGCCGCCGAATCCCTGACCCGGCTGCAGTTGCTGCTGGTTCGGATCGTGCGTGTACTGCGGATATTGCTGAGACATGATGATTCCCCCCGGTCCCCGAGCCCCCCTCGGGATACACGGCGAACAGTAACGGTGAGTAGTGGTTCTGGCTATAGGTAACAGTGGATCGTTCAAAACCCTCACTCAACTGGAACGCACTGGTCAGAGGTGGACGGTGCCGGTGGTGCCGTTGATGGTGATGGGGGTGTTGGTGGGGATCTGGGTTGTGGCTTGGGGCACGGCTAGTACGGCGGGGATTTTGTGTTCTCGGGCGACTATGGCGGCGTGGGAGAGGGGGCCGCCTTGCTCGGTGATCACGCCGGCGGCTATGGAGAGGAGCGGGGTCCAGGCGGGGTCGGTGTGCGGGCAGATGAGGATGTCGCCGGGGTGGACCTGGGGGAAGTCGGCTGGACCGCGGACGACTCTGGCGGGGCCGGTTGCGGTGCCGTGGCTGCCTGGGATGCCGGTCAGCAGTCGCCGGTTCGCGCGCTCGCCAGTGAGGGGCGCGCGGGCGGCGAGGGGTGGTTGGGTTGTTATGGGGCGGGACTGTAGGAGCCACGGGGTATTGGTGGATAGGGACCATTCGATGTCTTGGGGGCCGCCCAGGAGCGTGGTGACTGTTTGGGCTAGCGCTGCTAGTTGTACGGCGGTTGCGTCGGAGAGGGCCGGCGTACGGCGTTGATCGGTGGGGACTTCGCGGACGGTCAGGGCTGAGCCCTGGCGGTCGAGGGACGTGAGCTTGTCGCCGATCGCGCGGGTGACTGTCCCGGCTGCGGTGACCTGGTAGCAGTCGGGGGTTACGCGCCCCTCGACGACGCTCGGGCCCAGGCCCCACGAGGCCTCGATCAGCGTGGGGCCGTTCGGGTTGGTGAACATCACGCCGGAGACGTCGGCGTCCAGGTGACGCTGGATGATCACCGCCATCGCCGGTGCCTCGGATCCGTTGCGGTACGCCGTTGCGCGCGCAGACCACACCGACGCCCAGCACGCCCGCACGGCGTCAACAACCGCCGCAATCCCTTGTACGCCGAGGAAGCTGTCGTGCTGACCCGCTGCCGATGCGAGCGCGGTGTCCTCGTTCGCGGCCGACGACCGCACGGCGACCGGCGGATCACCCACGCTCGCGAGCCACCGCGAGAGCTCATCGACGAGCCCGTCCGGCAGCCCATCGCCGGCCTGCTGAGCACCGAACGGGATGACGACGCCTTCGGGGACCGGTAGGTCGTTGCGGAGAAGGGTTGCGAGGGTGGCTGCTTTGGCGCCGCACCGGTCGGTGGTCGCGTCCGCGAGGGGCACCAGCATCCAAGGCTCCTATCAACGAAACGTTGACAACAGAATATTGACAACGTTCTATTGATGATCCACTGTAGGCGGATGCGACGCAAGCAGGACGCCGCGGCGACCGCGGACCAGGAACAGGCCGAACGCCAGCGCGAGGCTCGGGAACAACTGCTCGACCTAGGCGCGAAGGATCTACCGGCGCGACCGTGGCGCCCGGCGCCGATCCCGTTGTCTGCGGTGGATTTCACGCAGTTCGCGGCCTGGCGGGCAGCTGATCTGAGCGACGACGATCTGCTAGCGGCGCTGGCGTTGGTGCCGGCCGCCCGGGCGGAGGTCGACGAGGTCGAGGCCGGACTGCTGTTCATGGCCAGGAGCGCAGGGCTGACCTGGGCGGAGATGGCCGACGCGATGGGGTTCAGCTCGCCGCAGGCCTGTCAGCAGCGGTTCAACCGGCTGGTCGCACGGCAGGACTCATGATGCACCTCGTACTGCACGCGGTCCGACTACTGGGTTTCGCGGACACGCAGGCGATCGCGCGACGTTTCGAGCTGCAGGGCGTCGAGGACACCTTGAAGGATGCCGAGGCGCGCGGCTGGGCGACGTACAGCAGTTTCGCGGGTACGTCAGGCTGGTCGCTCACCGAAGCAGGCCGCACGGAGAACGAGCGCCTACTCAAGGCTGAGCTGACCGACGTCGACGCCGTACGCGAGGTGTACGCCGAGTTCTTGCCGCTGAACGGCATGCTGCAGCAGGCCTGCACCGACTGGCAGCTGCGGCCGACGCCGACCGACCCCCTCGCCGCGAACGACCACACCGACCCCGAATGGGACACCGGGGTGTTGCACGAGCTCAAGGTGATCGACGGGGCGCTCGGGAGCATCGCCCGACGGTTGACGGAGGTGTTGCCGCGGTTCGGCGGATATGACCGGCGATTCTCTCAAGCGCTCGCACGCGCCACAGCAGGCGAGACCGCCTGGGTCGACCGCAGCGACGTCGACTCCTGCCACCGCGTCTGGTTCGAACTCCACGAGGATCTACTAGCCACCCTCAACCTGCACCGCTGCGACTCGATGTGATGCACGGCTGGCGCGCTGGTGTGCAAGCTCGACAGGTAGAGCACCAGCGAGACACCGTACGCACGACCACAATCACGCTCAGGTGCACTACCCGGCCAACCGACACCTCCTGTCCAAAATGCACACCACGCCGGTCACTACCCCGAACACATCAACCACCGCCGCCGCCTGTATGCACCGGTGGAGAGTTTTCCGCACATTGGTGGAGTGTTTCTGGCGCAATCCGAGCAAAACTCTCCACCGACGACCGTGCCCATCACCATCCAGTCGCCGGGACAGCCGGGGACTTCGCGGGCGTGGCGACGAGGTCTAGTTGCCGATGGCATCCAAGTACGCTGCGCCACGGGGCGAGAGGCGGTAGCCGACCTCGAGACTGTAGGTCAGGCCAAGGTTCTTGAGCTTGCGTACGTCGAGTTTGAACGGCGCCGTCTCGCGCCCGACAGCGGCCGCGAGGTCCGCGGCCCGGGTCGCGGGCGTGGTCTGGATCAGCCGGAGCGTCTCGGCCGTCCAGGGGCCGTGGTGGCTGAGCTCGTCGAACTGGGACAGCCGCGCTCGCAGGTCGTCCAAGTCCTCCGGCGTCAAGGATGTCTGGGAGGCAAGCTCATCCCGAGGATCCGGGCCCTCGACCAGGTGGAAGCGGATCAGGAACGTCGGCAACGTGTCATCGCCTCGCAGCCGGCGCCGTACGTCCTTCGCGTTCTGGCGGTCGGCGAGTGCCACGTCCGGGTCGCCGTCCGCGATCAGCTCCGGGTTCACCTGGCGGATGCTGTCGATCTCGATCCGGCCCGCGTTCGTCCGGTAGATCCGCCCCTCGACCACGCGCGGCTCGGCCCACCGCCGGTACGCCACGGTGATCTGGCCGCTCTCGACGCCGTCCTTGTCCGATCCAGCGAACAACATCTCTAGCTCCCCAACGCCTTCGCCACGATCGGGGCCAGTTCGCGCAGGGCCTTGCCGCGGTGGCTGATCGCGTCTTTCTCTTCGATCGACAGTTCCGCTGTGGTGCGGTCGTACCCGTCGGCCTGGAACAGTACGTCGTACCCGAAGCCGCCGGTCCCGCGCAACGAGCGGATCACCGACCCGCGCATCTCGCCGAGCACGAGCTCGTCCGGTCCATCCGGCCGCACGAAAGCGACCGCCGCTACGAACGATGCGCCGCGACGCTCGTCCGGCACGTCCTCCAGTTGCCCGAGCAGCAGCAGGTTGTTCGCGTGGTTGTCCTTCGCGGGCCCCGACCACCGCGCCGACAGCACGCCGGGCATTCCGTTCAGTGCGTCCACGCAGATCCCGCTGTCGTCGGCGATCGACGGCAGACCGGTCGCGGCGAGCGCGGCATGCGCCTTGAGCAGCGCGTTCCCCTCGAACGTCGGCTCGGTCTCGGGCGGTTCGTCGTACGGCGGTACGTCGCCGAGCCCGAGCACCTCGATCCCAGGCACGATCGGCGTCAGGATCCGCCGCAGCTCCTCGAGCTTCTTCTTGTTGTTCGAGGCAAGCAAAACACGCGTCACGCCAGCGCCTCCTGCTGGATCTTGGCCAGGTCGGCGCATCCGGAAATCCCCAGCTCCAGCAGGCTGTCCAGCTCGGAGCGGTCGAACGGCGCGCCCTCCGCCGTACCCTGCACCTCGATGAACTTGCCGTCGCCGGTGATCACCAGGTTCATGTCCGTCTCGGCGCGGACGTCCTCCTCGTAGCAGAGGTCCAGCATCGGCACCGAGTCGATGATGCCGACCGACACCGCGGACACCGTCCCGGTCAGCGGCTCGCTCTTCAGCAGCTTCCGCTCCCGCAGGAACGACACCGCGTCGGCCAGCGCGACGTACGCACCGGTGATCGCCGCGGTCCGGGTGCCGCCGTCGGCCTGCAGTACGTCGCAGTCGAGCAGGATCGTGTTCTCGCCGAGCGCCTTGTAGTCGATCACGGCCCGCAGCGAGCGGCCGATCAGCCGGGAGATCTCGTGGGTACGGCCACCGATCTTGCCCTTCACCGACTCGCGGTCCGAACGGGTGTTGGTGGCCCGCGGGAGCATCGCGTACTCCGCGCTCACCCAACCGAGACCGGAGCCCTTGCGCCAGCGCGGCACGCCCTCGGTCACACTCGCCGCGCACAGCACCCGGGTCCGCCCGAACTCGACCAGCACCGAGCCCTCGGCGTGGTCGAGCCAGTTCCGGGTCACCGTCACGGGTCGGAGCTGGTCAGCATTACGTCCGTCAATCCGAGCCATACCCAAGACCCTAGTCGCAGTTGCTCAGGTCCGAAGAACCGGCGGGAGCTCCTCCCTCTTCTTCGGACGCAGGCGCATCCCCTCCCCGGACGGGAGCGACTGCGTCAGCGCCATCCGGGCCGCCCAGGGCAGCAGGTCGTTCGCCCGGCGCCCGACCCACGGCACACCTTCGCGCACCAGCCACGCCGCGTCCGCCAACTTGCTCGGCGGCCGGTACGCACAGTCCAGATCCGGCGGTACGTCGATGCGCAGCCCGCGGACCGCCAGCTCGTCCGCGAACGCCCGGGCGAGCGTGCGGTGCCCGCGCTCCCCCGGATGCAGCCGGTCGACGCTCCAGAAGTCCCGCCGGTACACCTCGGGGTAGTCGGCCATGTCCAGCCGGATCCCGCCGAACTGCGCGTGCAGGTCGTCGAAGGCGACATTGACCTGCTCGATCCGGTGCCACAGCGGCCGCCGCAGCCACCGCGGCAGGCCGAACACCCGGCCGTGGTCGTGGAACCGGACGGTCAGCAGCAACGCGCCGCGGGCGGTCAGCTGCTCGGCGCACAGATCCAGGTGCTCGCGGATCCGGCCGGCGTCGAAGGTGGACCGCAGGGTGTCGTTGACCCCGACGATCAGGGAGGCGAGGTCGATAGGACCGTCCGCCAAGGAAACAGCAGAGGGCAGTTGCTCGGTCGCGACGACCGGCACGGTGGCGCCGCTGGTCGCGAAGTTGGAGAACGTCACACGGTGGGTGCTGGCCAGGGAGTCGGCGAGCAGCGAGGCCCAGCCCCGCCACCCCTCGCCCGGGCGCGCACCGGCACCGGACAGGTCGGTCGTACTGCCGTTCATCGGGTCCCCGACCCCTACTGTGGTCGAGTCCCCCAGTGCCACGTAGTGGAGGCTCACATTCCGCCATGGTGACGGCACGGAGCGAGACGCTGATGTGCGGCGGATGACCAGTGCGGCAATTCCAGCTGGAGGATCGGTGATTGCTTGCCAGAATTGCTCGGAGTTAGGCTGTTGCAAACAACTATGTGCAGGAGTTGCCTGGTATGACTGATCTTCGGTTTGGCGTGGTGGGGCTCGGAGCACGCAGCCGCATCGCGCAGTACGCGCACCGTCCCGGCGAGGGCTCGGAAGTTGTCGCGGTCTGTGACCCGGTCGCGGGACAGCGGGATCTCGCGCTGGAGCTGTACCCGGACGCCACGGCGTACGCCGACCACTCCGAACTGCTGGACCAGAAGCTCGACGGCGTGTTCCTGACCACGCCCGACGACCTGCACGAGGGTCCGGCGATCGACTTCCTCGAGGCCGGCGTCTCGGTGTTCGTGGAGAAGCCGCTGGCGATCACCACCGAGGGCAGCGACCGGGTCCTGCAGGCGGCGTACGACTCCGGCGCCCGGCTGTACGTCGGCCACAACATGCGCCACATGCCCGTCGTGCTGACGATGCGCCAGCTGATCCAGGACGGCGCGATCGGCGACGTGAAGGCCATCTGGTGCCGGCACTTCGTCGGCCACGGCGGCGACTTCTACTTCAAGGACTGGCACGCGGACCGCACCCGCACCACCGGTCTGCTGCTGCAGAAGGGCGCCCACGACATCGACGTGATGCACTGGCTGGCCGGCGGCTACACGACCCGGGTGAACGCGATGGGCGCGCTCACGCTGTACGGCGGGATCACCGACCGGCTCGACCGGACGGGTCAGCGGTTCAAGGACTTCGTGTCCAGCGACAACTGGCCGCCGCTGGAGCAGAAGGGCCTGGCGCCGGTGATGGACGTCGAGGACCTGTCGATGGCGAACCTGCTGCTGGACAACGGGGTCTTCATGACCTACGAGCAGTGCCACTACACGCCGGACTACTGGCGCAACTACACCGTGATCGGCACCCACGGCCGGCTCGAGAACTTCGGTGACACCGCCGGTGGCGTGGTGAAGGTGTGGAACAGCCGTCGCTCCGGGTACCGCGAGGACGCCGACCAGGTCGTCGAGATCGCCGGCGAGACCGAACACCACGGCGGCGCCGACCCGCACCTGGTCGCCGAGTTCGTGAACTTCGTCCGCGACGGTGGCGCGACGCTCACCTCCCCGATCGCGGCCCGCGCCGCGGTCGCCGCCGGCTACGCCGCCACCCAGTCCCTGCGCGCGAACGGCGTACCGCAGGACGTCCCGGCGCTGGACCCGGCCCTGGTCGCCTATTTCGACAACGGCCAGACGCGATGACGGTGCTACGCTTTTCGACGTGACCTGGTACGCCGCCATGCGAATGCTGAGCCCTCGATGCGGAGGACTCTAGCGGCGTAGGCACGTGTGCTTGCAGCGAGAGGCCCCCGATGTCGGGGGCCTCTTTCGTTTCCCACCGCTGCAACCACTTGGAGCCACCTATGTACCCGATCACATACGTCACCGACTGTTTCGACGGTAACGCCCGCGCCAGACTCAGCACCCGGATCGGTGCCCTGTTCGGCCAGTCGCCGACCGTCGTCGCCGCCGACGGACCCGATCCGGAGTCGTTCGCCGCGCTCACCCTGCTCGACTGCCTGCAATCGCTGGAGCTGCTGGGCGAGGACGGCCATCCGACCATCACATTGCTGAACATCGCGCCCCGCGACGGCGTCTGGCCCAACGGCGTACCGTTCTGCTTCTTCTGGCACGGCAAGCACCTGGTCGCGAGCACCTTCAACGCCCGCGTGCTTTCCCTGGTACGGCGTGAGCTCGGTATCGACCACGTCTACGTCACCGACATCCGCGAGGCGGTGACGGCGGCCGGCTTCGGCGCGGACGACATCGAGAAGATCGCCGGCACCCAGTTCCGCAGCCTGTGGTACCTGCCGTTGCTCGCGAAATGGGTCGCCGACGGCCGCGTGGTCCCGGCGACCGAGACCGCCGTACCCGAACTGCTCGACGAGGAGCCGACTGTGACCGTCGTCGACAACTTCGGCAACTGCAAGCTCGACCAGCGCCTCGACCTCGTCGCCGGTACGACGCTACCTGTTGCTCAACGCAACGATGACGGCAGCACGACGATCGTCGACGTCACGTGCTACCCGCATCTGACCGCCGTACCGCGGAACGCACCTGGCATCGTTCCGGGCAGCTCCGGCACCGGCTTCACCGAGCTCGTCATCCGTGGCGGCTCGGCAGCCGAAACGTTCGGTCTGCAACCCGGTGACGCACTGCTGGAGCGTGCGGCCGAGAAAGTGGCTTAACGGTCACATCGGGAGTCCGGCGGCGAGCTGGTCGAAGGCCTGGTCCATTGTCGCGAGGTATTGCGGGAGCGGGGCATCGATCGTGGATTCGTACGTGGCCATGACGACGCCGACGACCGCGCCGGCCCAGGCGCGGACCGCGAAGTCGTCGCCCGCGCGGCCGGTGCGTTCGGCGGCGAGGCTCGCGAGCAGGTCGATGCCTTCGTACAGCTGGTCGAGCATCCGGACCCGGAGCTCGGGCGCATGCATCACCAGGCGCTGGCGTTGGGACTCCAGCTCCCACTCCTCTGCGGTCAGCGCGTCCAAGCTCTGCCGGATCGCCGCCCGGAGCGCGTCGGTCGGGTGCAGCTCGGGCGGCTGGGCGCGGAACAGCTCGATCATCACCGGGTCGAGCCGGTCGAGGACGATGGTGTCCTCCTTGGTCGCGAAGTACCGGAAGAACGTCGCCGGCGACACCTCGGCCGCGGCGGCGATCTCCTGGACCGTGGTCTCGGCGTACCCCTGGTCCCGGAAGAGCCGCAGCGCGTGCTCCTGGATCGCCGCCCTGGTCTTCGCCTTCTTCCGCTCCCGCAACCCGCTCATGCAGAGATTGTCGCAAGTTCCGGCGCGGTTGCCTGGGTACGGCGGGGCAGGAAGGCCAACGCGAGCACGATGGACACCACCGCGAGGCCGCTGCACGCCCACAGCGTCACGTCCATGCCGTCGACGAACGCCGCGCGGGCCGAGCGGGTCAGCTCAGGAGAACCGATCGCGACCGCCGCCGACGCACTGTCGCGCGCAGCCTCCGCAGCCGCGGGCGGGAGGCCGGTGACGTCCAGGTGATTGCGGTACGCCGCATTGAGCACCGTGCCGAGGATCGCGACGCCGAGCGTGCCGCCGACCTGCCGCGACGCCTGGATCAGCGCGGATCCGGAGCCGCTCCGGTCGAGGGGCAGCGCGGCGAGTGCGAGCCCGTTCATCGGCGGCAGCGTGAAACCGATGCTGACGCCCACCAGGCTGACCCAGATCGCGGTGAACCCGTACCCGTCGCCGGCCTGCGTGAACGCCCCGATCGCCAAACCGATGAGCATCAACGAGAACCCAATGACCACCGAGACCCGCGCCCCGGCCACCTCGACCAGACGCTCCGCGACCTTCGCGCCGATCAGCATCCCGCCGATGATCGGGAGCAACCGGAGCCCGGCCTGGAACGCGTCCGCGCCTTGCACCGCCTGGAACAGTTGCGGCAGCACGAAGAGCAATCCCACCAGCGCGAACGAAGCTAGCGTCGCTAGCACCGTGCCCCAGGTGAAGCCGGCCGACCGGAACAAGGACAGCTCGATCAACGGATCCGTCGTACGCCGGGCCCACGCCCAGAACGCGGTCAGGAAGACCACTCCGGTCGCGATCCCGCCGAGCGCCCAGGCCGAGCCCCAGCCGTGCTCGCCCGCCGCGATGAACCCGTACGTCAGGCAGACCAGTCCGGCTGCCGTCAGCAGGATTCCCGGTACGTCGATCCGCCGCGACCGGTGGCCGCTCGTCGACGGGATCAAGAGAGCCACCGCAACTAGTCCGATTGCAACTAGTGGCAAGTTGATCAGGAAGATCGAACCCCACCGGTAGTGGTCCAGCAGCCAGCCGCCGAGCACCGGTCCGAGCGGGATGCCGAGCGAGTTCGCCATCAGCCAGATCGTCATCGCGCGCTGCCGTTCCTCCGGGGCGAACAACAGGTTGAGCAGCGACATCGACAGCGGGATCAGGAACGCCGACCCGATCCCGAGCGCCGCGCGACCCGCGATCAACTGACCGGGAGAGTTCGCGAACGCGCACGCCGCCGACGCCAACCCGAACACCACCAGCGCCCCGAGCATCAGCCGCTTCGGTCCGTACCGGTCCCCCAGCAGTCCCGCCGGGAGCAGCAGCGAGGCGAGCACCAGCGTGTACGCGTTCGCGAACCACTGCAGCTGACTCGTCGACGCCTGCAGATCGGTCGCCAGCGTCGGCAACGCGACGTTCAGCACGGTCAGATCCAGCCCGATCACCATCAGGCTCAGAGACATCGCCGCCAGGGCCCACCACCGCCGCGGATCCAGCATCACAAACACCTTTCTGAGATCAGCTCTAATTTGAGAGTAGATCTCAGAATTGCGATTTGTCTACCGCACTACGCCCCGCAGCACCTCCCGGACGAGGTCCGGCTGCTCGAGCCAGGGTGAGTGGCCGGCGGCTGGGATCAGGTGGAAGGTGTGGTTCGGGGTGTGGGCGGCGAGGTCCTGGACGGCGAAGGCGGGGCGGGGATCGCCGGCGCCGTGGATGAAGGTGACCGGGGCCTGGATCGACGCGGCCTGCGCCGTCACCTCGTCCGGCGTCCGGCTGTTCATCTCGGCGGCGAGCGCGCGGTTGGCGGCGAAGTTGATCGGGAGGTCGACGGCGGCACTCGCGTACGCCCATCCCATCGCGCGCTCCCGATCGGCATGGTCGGTGAACCAGGACAGCGCGCGGAACTCGGTCTCCTCGGCCGGCGTGCGCCGCCTGCCGGACAGCTCCTCCAGTCGCGCGAACTGCTCGGGTGTCATCCGGCGGGCCTGCTCGGAGTGGTACGCCGTACGCCAGTCGCCGATGCCTACACCGTCCAGGTACACCACCCCGGCCACGTGATCGCCGTACGTCGCGGCGTACGTCATCGCCAGCGTGGCGCCGTAGGAGTGGCCGATGACGACGATCCGCTCATGACCGAAGTACGCGCGGAGTTCGTCGATGTCGCGCGCCGACCGGGCCAGCGTCTGTACGTCGGACGGGTCCGAGCGACCGCAGCCGCGCTGGTCGAAACGGTGCACGACGACGAGGTCGTCGAGCATCTCCGCGAGGACGGCGTAGTCGTCCCACAGGCCCGGGCCGCCGTGCAGGATCACGACCGCCGGCCGCCCGGTCGCCGTACCGGTGGTCGCGGTCCACAACCGGATGCCGTCAGATGTCGAAAACGGCATGCGGGGTAGCGATCTCGACCGGGCCGGAGAAGGTACGGCGGGCGTTCTCGGCCTGCGTCACGCGGTCGTACCACGGCGGCACGTGGGTGATGACGAGCCGCTTCACACCGGCCTTCTTCGCATGCTCACCGGCGTCGGCGGGCGTCAGGTGCAGGTCGACCGGATTGTTCGGTTCGTTGTCCGGCAGCGCGGCCTCGGACAGCAGGACGTCGGCGCCGCGGGCGAGCTCGACCAACGCGTCGTTCGGCCCGGTGTCGCCGGTGTAGACCAGCGACTTGCCGCCGTACTCGACCCGGATCGCGTACGCCGGCACCGGGTGCACCATCGGCGCGGTGCGGATCGTGAACGGCCCGACCTGCTGAACGTCCTGCCAGGCATGGAATTCCAGCTCCTCCTCCATCCCGGGATCGATCGGCAGGTCGTAGGCCAGCGCCATCCGTTCGGCCGTACCGGGCGGCCCGAACACCGGGATCCGCGGGATCGGCGCCCCGGGCGCGTAGCGCGCCGCGACGTACAACCCGCACAGATCCATGCAGTGGTCAGGATGCAGGTGGGACAGGCCGATCGCCCCGATCTCCGGTACGGCGACGTGCCGTTGGAGCGAACCGAGTGCGCCGCTGCCGAGGTCGAGGATCAGGTTGAACCCCTCGGCTGTGACCAGATAGCTCGAGGCGGCCGAGTCCGGCCCGGGCACAGACCCGGAGCAACCGATCACGGTGAGCTTCATACCTGGAACCCTACCGGCGAGTCGACCCCCGCGCAGGACGAGCGGACGCGTCGATTCGGTTACCACACAGGCATCCGGGGCGCTTCCGGTGCCTTGGACAACAGCCGGGTGCGACCTGGATCACACCTGTCAGCGGACCCAGGCGAACTGGTCGACTACTCCCAGGGCCGGGCCGAGGAAGCGGGAGCCGATCGCGGCGAACTCCGCGGGGTTGCCCGTAGTGACGAAGCGGTGCGCGGGCGTCGGGAGGTGGTCGGGGCGGAGCAGGCCCGTCTTGGTGAGCACGCCGTACACGTCCTTCGCGCACTCCTCGGCGCTGCTGACCAGCGTGACGTTGTCGCCCATCACGTACGAGATGACGCCGGTGAGCAACGGATAGTGGGTGCACCCGAGGATCAACGTGTCGACACCGGCCTCGACCAGCGGGTCCAGGTACTCGTGGGCGGCCTCGAGGAGCTCCGGCCCGGACGTCACGCCGGACTCCACGAAGTCCACGAACTTCGGGCACGCGTGCGTGAACAGCTCCACCTGCGGCGCGGCCGCGAACCCGTCCTCATACGCGAGCGACTGCGCGGTCGCCTTCGTGCAGATCACGCCGACGCGCTGGTTCCGCGTCGCCGCCACGGCCCGGCGCGCGGCCGGCAGGATCACCTCGACAACCGGTACGTCGTACCGCTCGCGCGCGTCCCGCAACATCGCGGCACTCGCGGAGTTGCACGCGATCACCAGCATCTTCACGCCGGCCTCGACGAGATGGTCCAGACATTCGAGCGCGTACTCGCGGACCTCGGCGATCGGCTTCGGGCCGTACGGCTGCCGCGCGGTGTCACCCAGATACAGGATCGGCTCGTGCGGCAACTGATCGAGTACCGCGCGGGCGACGGTGAGTCCCCCGAAGCCTGAGTCGAAGATCCCCACCGGTGCGTCAGCCACGGGAAAAGCTTATACAGGTCCGGCGCCGGGCAGATCCCAAGTGCAGCCTTACCTAACCGGTCGGAACGACACGCCGAGGTTATCCACATCTTTACGTTATGGAATTGCCTTTTCGCGTGATGCGCGCCACTCTGGAGCGATGTTTGCTCGACCGCCCCTCGTGATGCCATGGATCTGACGCATCACCTAGCGGTGGTAATCGGTACCACCGCCGCACCAACTCCGCAGCCCGATCACGTCGCCGCCGCAGGACAGGCGGCCAGTCAGGCCACGGAGTCGAACAACGGCACAGCCGCGGACATCGCGTCGTCCATCGGACCGACGGGACTCCTGCTGCTGGCGCTGATGGCGATGTTCGCAATGTACGTCGTCTCGCTGTCGCTGCACCCGAATGCCAAGTGCAACCGATGCAAAGGTGCCGGCCGGCACCGCGGCAGCATCTTCAGTTACGCCCAGCGCCCGTGCAACAGCTGCAAGGGCCGCGGCGTCCATCCCCGACTCGGCCGCAAGGTCCTGTTCAAAGAACCGTAGGCGGACATGACGTAACAATCCCTGCAGGTGCCTAAGGCAACAAAGGCGCCACCAGCCCGGACCGGCCCTCCGCCCGCCGCTCCGGTTCCCCTCACCCGGCTCAGGCCCAGAGTTGGCCTTCGAGGCGGTCTTCGGCCTCGTCGATGGTGCCTTCGTAGGCGCCGGTGGACAGGTACTTCCAGCCGCCGTCCGCGACCACGAACGCGATGTCCGCCTGCTCACCGTCGCGCACGCACTTGGCCGCCTGGCCGAGCGCCGCGTGCAGGATCGCGCCGGTCGAGATGCCGGCGAAGATGCCTTCGTTGTCGAGCAGCTCGCGGACCCGGCGGACGGCGTCCCGCGGACCGACGGAGAAACGGGCGTCGATCAGCGTCTCGTCGTACAGCTCGGGGACGAAGCCCTCGTCGAGGTTGCGCAGGCCGTAGACGAGTTCGCCGTACCGCGGCTCGGCGGCGACGATCCGCACCTCCGGCTTGTGCTCGCGGAAGAACCGGCCGGCGCCCATCAGCGTGCCGGTGGTGCCGAGGCCGGCGACGAAGTGCGTGACGGACGGGAGGTCCTCGAAGATCTCCCGCGCGGTGCCGTCGTAGTGCGCGAGCGCGTTCGACGGATTGCCGTACTGGTACAGCATCACCCAGTCCGGGTGCTCCTCGGCGACCTGCTTCGCGACCCGGACCGCCTCGTTGGAGCCGCCCGCGGCCGGGGAGGAGATGATCTCGACACCCCACATCCGCAGGATCTGGCGGCGCTCCTCGGAGGTGTTCTCCGGCATCACGCAGACCATCCGGTACCCGCGGAGCTTGGCCGCCATCGCGAGCGAGATGCCCGTGTTTCCGGACGTCGGCTCGAGGATCGTGTTGCCCGGGCGCAGCCGGCCGTCCTTCTCGGCGTCCAGCAGCATCCGCAGCGCGGCCCGGTCCTTGATCGAACCCGTCGGGTTGTGGTCCTCGAGCTTCGCCCACAGCCGGACGTCGGCCGTCGGCGACAACCGGGGCAGTCCGACCAGCGGGGTGCCGCCGATCGAGTCGAGCAGGCTGTCGAAGCGCATCGTCAGTCCTCTACCGGTTCGCGCTCAGCCGCCGGCGACCGCGGGGAGCACGACGACGACGTCGCCGTCCTTGACCTCGGTCTTCAGTCCGCCGGTGAACCGGACGTCCTCGTCGTTCACGTACACGTTCACGAACCGGCGCAGCTCCTCCGGCTCACCCTCCACGATGCGCTCCTTGAGGCCCGGGTGGGTGCCGTTCACGTTGTCGATGAACTCGGCCAGGTTCACGCCGTCGCCGCTGACCGCCTTCGCGCCACCGGTGTAGGTGCGCAGGATCGTCGGCACGCGTAGCTCGATCGCCATAATTCAGTGCTCTCCTTCTGTCTCTGCATAAGAACCAACCACGCGTACTTCTTCTTCCGTGACCTCACCGTCGACGATCCGGTACGAGCGGAACTCGACCGGCCCGTCGTACGCCGGGGAGTCGGCGCCGTCCCGCGTCGACACCAGCACGTAGTGGGCGCCCGGCTCCTGGGCCAGGTTGATGTCGGTCCGCGACGGGTACGCCTCGGTGGCGGTGTGCGAGTGGTAGATCACCACCGGCTCCTCGTCCCGCTCGTCGAGCTCCTTGTAGAGCCGCAGCAGGTCACCCGAGTCGAACTCGTAGAACGTCGGCGACATGGCGGCGTTCAGCATCGGGATGAACCGGGTGCCCCGGTCCGACCCCTCAGCCCCCGCGACCACACCGCACGCCTCGTCGGGATGATCCCGCCGGGCATGCGCCACGATCGCGTCAACAGTCGCCTTCTCGATCACCAGCACGCCTCCACGGTACGGCGCGCGCCGCACCGACCCCGCCAACCGCGAAGTCGGTCCAGAATGCGGACAGTGGGTTACCAGCGGTCGTGGATCTGCGGCCGGATCAGGTCGTCGTACGTCTGCTGGACGGCGGCCGACTGGTCGGGGGTCAGCGGGGTGAGGGTGGCGGCGGAGATGTTGCCGGCTACCTGGGACGGGTTGCGGGCGCCGGGGATGACGACCGAGACGCCGGGCTGGTCGAGGATCCAGCGGAGGGCGAACTGGGCCATGGTGGCGCCGGCTGGAAGCGAGGGACTCAGGCGGCGGACGGCTTCCAGGCCGGTGGCGAAGTCGACGCCGGAGAAGGTCTCGCCGACGTCGAAGGCCTCGCCGTGCCGGTTGTACGTGCGGTGGTCGTCGTCGGCGAACGTGGTGTGTTCGTCGTACTTGCCTGAGAGCAGACCGCTGGCGAGCGGGACGCGGGCGATGATGCCGACGCCGGCCGCCTGCGCCGCGGGCAGGACCTCGTCGAGCGGCTTCAGGCGCAACGCGTTCAGGATGATCTGCACCGACGCGACGTTCGGCCGCGCGATCGCGGTCAGCGCCTCGGCACAGGTCTCGACACTGACGCCGTACGACGCGATGCGGCCCTCGTCGACGAGGGTGTCGAGCGCGTCGAACACCTCGTCGTCGGAGTAGACCGACGTCGGCGGGCAGTGCAGCTGCACCAGATCGATCGTGTCGACGCCGAGGTTCTGCCGGGAGCGGTCGTTCCAGGCGCGGAAGTTGTCCAGCGTGTAGTTGGACGGCACCTGCTCGACGCGCCGGCCCATCTTGGTCGCCACGGTCAGGCCTTCGGACGACTTGAGCACCTGTCCCACGAGCCGCTCGCTGCGCCCGTCGCCGTACACGTCCGCGGTGTCGATGAACGTCACCCCGCCGTCGATCGCGGCCTGCAGCACCGCGAGAGCGTCGCCCTCGTCCACCTCTCCCCAGTCGGCGCCCAACTGCCACGCCCCGAGCCCGACCACACCAACATCCCGCCCGGTCCGCCCGAGCCGCCGCGTCTCCATGCGGCCAACCTTAATCAGCCCCGTGGAGGGGAAAGAAATGTGCGTGTGGTGGCGATTTGTTTCCCCGCCTCAGCGCATGTTGTGCAGGAGCGCGGACTGGAGGTAGCCGAGCCAGTCGTAGAGGTCGTAGGTGAGGCGGCGTGGGTCGTCGTCCGGGAGCTTCTCCCAGGTCGAGTAGTCGTCCTCGTCCTTGATGTCGAGGCGGGTGCCGATGGCGAGGCGGAGGTCGTTCAGCGCACGCAGCCAGGACAGCTGCTCGTCCGGCTCCAGCGCGATCTCGTCGGCGCCGGACTCCTCGAGCGCGGACAGCACCCGCTTGGCGTCGGTCACCTTGCCCTCGCGCAGCCCGCGCTCGGTGAACCGGCGGAACTCCGACGATGCCATGTCGTCCTGCTTGTACGCGTCCGGCAGCAGCCGCTGCAGTACGACGTCCTCGGGCGGCGACGTCGGTCCGTCGGAGTCCAGCAGCGCCGCGAGCGGGTCGCTGGACTCGGTGGCGCGCGGCGGCAGACCGTCGTACAGCAGCTCGACCAGGTTGCGGAGCAGGTTCGCCAGGATGTCCGCCTCGTGCTCGGCGAAGCTGACGACGACGGTCTTGCGGCGCCTGCGGAACCGGGTCACGACTTCTCGCAGGTGGCCCACAGGCCGTAGGTGTGCATCGCTTCCACGTCGCGTTCCATCGCTTCCCGGTTGCCGTTCGAGACCGCCGACTTGCCCTCCTGGTGCACCTGCAGCATCAGCTTCTCCGCCTTCTGCTTGGAGTAGCCGAAGTAGGTCTGGAAGACGAAGGTGACGTAGTCCATCAGGTTGACCGGGTCGTTCCAGACGACGGTCACCCAGGGCGGGCTCAACTCGATCGCCTCGTCGACCTCGGCGCTCTCGAGTTCGCTTGGTGCGGTGGTCACCTGTCCATTCTCTCCATCATCGGTTCCGGTCTCGCAATAGGCTGCTCCTGTGACGCACTCACCGGCACAGTCCACTGCGCTTCTGACCGACCATTACGAGCTGACCATGCTGCAGGCCGCCCTGGCCGACGGCACGGCGCAGCGCCGCTCGGTGTTCGAGCTGTTCGCCCGCCGGCTGCCGGACGGCCGCCGGTACGGCGTGGTCGCGGGCGTCAACCGCCTGCTGGACGCGCTCGAGCGGTTCCGGTTCGACGAGCAGACGATCGCCTTCCTGGCCGATCGCGGCGTCGTCGACCAGGCTACCCGGGACTGGCTCGCGGAGTACCGGTTCTCCGGCGACATCTCCGGCTACGCCGACGGCGAGATCTTCTTTCCCGGCTCGCCGGTGCTCGTGGTGGAGTCGTCCTTCGCCGAGGCAGTGCTGCTGGAAACCGTTTTCTTGTCGATCCTGAACCATGACTCGGCGGTCGCCTCGGCGGCGTCGCGGATGAGCTGGTGGGCCGGTGGGCGGCCCTGTATCGAGATGGGCTCCCGACGGACCCATGAGGAGGCGGCGGTCGGCGCGGCGCTGGCGGCGTACATCGCGGGATTCACCGCGACCTCGAACCTGGAGGCGGCCCGCCGGTTCGGCATCCCGAGCACGGGGACGGCGGCGCACGCGTTCACGCTGCTGCACGACCGCGAGCAGGACGCGTTCCGGTCGCAGGTCGACGCGCTGGGCAAAGGTACGACGCTGCTCGTCGACACGTACGACGTCGCGGAGGCGGTGCGGACCGCGATCGAGCTGACCGGCCCTGACCTGGGCGCGGTCCGGCTGGACTCGGGCGACCTGCCGTCGCTGGCCGGGCAGGTCCGCGAGCAGCTGGACTCGCTGGGCGCGACGAAGACCCGGATCATCGTGACGAGCGACCTGGACGAGTTCCAGATCGCCGCGCTCGCACCGGCGCCGGTCGACGGGTACGGCGTGGGTACGTCGCTGGTCACCGGCTCCGGGTACCCGACCTGCGGGTTCGTGTACAAGCTGGTCGCCCGCGAGGATGCGAGCGGCGAACTGATGCCGGTCGCGAAGAAGAGCCCGGACAAGATCTCGATCGGCGGCCGGAAGTGGGCACTACGACGGCGTACGGCGGCCGGGGTCGCGGAGGTCGAACTGATCGGCGTCGGTGAACAGCCGGTCGACGACGGCGACGACCGCGTTCTCCTGAAGCCGCTCGTCGAGTCAGGCAAGATCGTCGGCCGGACCACGCCGGAGGAGTCCCAGGCGCACCACCAGAAGGTCCGCGACGAACTCCCCCGCTCCGCCAGCCAACTGAGCCGCGGCGAAGCCGCCATCCCCACCGACTACGTCGGCGACTACAACAACCGCAACCCCTTCCGCGCCCGGAGCCACACGTGACCACCCCGAGCGACACCGCCGACACGGGCCGCCCGGGCAGCTCGGACGGCCATGGGGAGTGGTCGCCGGACGCACCCGCGGACGAGGCCGATGTTCTGATCGCCCTGCGGTTCGCGGAGCGTGCGACCCGGAAGGCGATCGCGGAGGAGCTGGCGGGGACCGTGTTGCACACGGGACAGGAGCTGGTGCTCGCCAAGCTCCTGCACCACGGTTCGCTACCTGTGGCCCGGCTCGCGAAGGTCCTGGACGTCGAGGTGCCGACGGCAACCAAGACCACGCAGCGGATGGAAGCCGCCGGGCTGGTGCGGCGGGTGAAGAGTACGACCGACGCCCGGCAGGTGGGCATCGAGCTGACCGACCGCGGCGTCGAGCTCGCCCACACCGTGCAGGAGATCTACGACCGCGCCGGCCGCCGCTCCCTCGCCCAGCTGTCGCCCGAGGACCGTCGGATCATGCGGAACCTGCTGTGGACGATCACGTCCACCCTCGAGCCGTTCCTGCACTCAGGCGAGTAGCTCCTCCTCGCTCCGGGATTCCTCCGTCGCGACGTTCCGCGGACCCCGGAGCCCCATCAGCAGGTCCAGCACCACGAATGCCGCCAGGCTGATCCCGAACAACGGCAGGAACAGCCCGACGCCGACGGCGAGCGCGAGCAGTACGACGACCGCGAGCACCGGGAGCTCCCGCCAGGCACCGCGCCGAGCCGGGCGACCGAACCTGAGCACATGCCCGCGGGTCGGCCGGCGAAGCCACCACATGCGATACCCCAGGATCACCATCGCGACGATGCTTCCGGCAACGATCAGCAGCAGCACCTGGTTCGCCAGGCCGAACAGCAGGCCCATATGCGCGTCGATGCCCCACCGGGACAACTTTGCGACGAGCGGGTAGTCGGCGAACCGGACGATGTCGACCACCTTCCCGGACATCGGGTCGACCGCGACCGCGTCGGCCTGGGTCGGCCACACTTTCCCGATCTCCTGGACGACGAACGACGTACCGGCCTGCTTCGGTGTGGTGATCTCGACCGGACCGTCCAGTTGCGCGGAGCGCGCCGACTGCAGCGTCTGGTCCCACTCCTCGACAGCCGGATCGACCTCGCCGCCGGGGA
Source organism: Kribbella soli (assembly GCF_004331345.1). Classification (GTDB taxonomy): domain Bacteria; phylum Actinomycetota; class Actinomycetes; order Propionibacteriales; family Kribbellaceae; genus Kribbella; species Kribbella soli. The sequence continues at coordinate 265,764 of NZ_SJJZ01000006.1, forward strand.
ACGTGTGGCCCTCATGTCCGGCATGGTCGGCCGAGGTAAGTCCCGTACTGACTGCCGGGGTCTTCCAATCCAGCGCAGATCGCAGGTCGCCGACGTTCGCCCCGGCGAACCGTGACCAGGTGAGTCCCGTCGCGGACAGGAACAGCATGCCGACGATCACCCACGTGCCCAGAACGCCGTGCCACGACAGCGTCCGCCGGCGAGCACTCGAGGCCCGCTCCACCCGGAGCCGGGATCCGGTACGTCGTCCTGTCCACCAGAGCACGAGTCCGGCGAGCGCGATCACCCACAACCACGAGGCTGCCAGCTCGCTGTAGATCCGGCCGGGCTCGCCCAGGTGCAGGCTTCGGTGCAGGTTCGACAGCCAGGTCCGGAACGGCAGCGCGCCGCTCGAGCCATAGGCAACCAGTTCGCCGGTCACTTCCGCGTTGCCGGGATTCACGAACACCGCAAGGCGTTCCGACTCGGCGAGCCCGGGCACGCCGAACAACACGCGGGTCGTGTCCCCCGGCCCGGCGGCTGGTCGGACCGCGAGCAGCGTCCCCTCCGGTTGGTACTTCCGGGCCGCCGCGACCTGCTCACCGACCGGTCTCGTCGTACCTGAGCTCTCGACGGAGATCGTGTCGCGGTAGAGCAGGTTCTCGGCCTGAGGCGCGAGCGCATAGAGGAACCCGGTCAGCGCCGTCACGAGCAGGAACGGGCCGACCAGGATCCCCGCGTAGAAGTGCAGCCGCACCAGCAACGGCCGGGTGCGGGACGGAGCGTGAGCACTAGGGGGCATTGCGTCACTGTGGCGTGCGTGTGTTGCCGGTGGCAGCCACTTCGGTTGCCACCGCGTTTCCCTTTGCTCTCGTTGGTCGCGCAGCTCTGAGAGCTTCTCGCCGAACTCAGCCGATGGGCAGGAAGGTGTCCAGGTACTCGTTGCGGAACTTGCCGGTTGGGTCGTACTTCGCCGCCAGCGCGACGAAGTCCTTCACCTTTGGGTATCGCTCGGCGAGCGTGGCTGCGTCGGCGGCGAACACCTTGCCCCAGTGCGGCCGCGCGTCGAGCGGCGCGAGCGCCTCCTCCAACGCTGCGACGACCGGGCGGACGACGGCCTCGTCCTGGACCCAGGTGAAGTGCAACGCGACCGTGTCACGGCTTTGGCTCGGGCTCAGCCACAGGTCGTCGGCGGCGATCGTCCGGACCTCCGACACCTGGATCACCGGCGCGAACTGGTTGCCCAAGGCCCGCAGTACGTCGAACGCCTCGGCGGCCCGCTCGCGCGGTACGAAGTACTCCGACTGCAGTTCGTCCCCGTTGCTCGGCGTGAACTCGAGGCGGAAGTGCGGCAGACGCTCGTTCCACGGCCCCGCGACCCCACCCTGCTGGGTCGCGTAGTCGGCCGGCATCACCTTGATCGGGTGCCGCGGCCCGTCGGCGAGCGTCGCGCCCAGCCACTCCGGATCGGGCGCGGTCAGCTCCCGCCGCTTGCGCCACACCATCACGTCCGGGTCCACCCAGTCGGTGAACGCGCTCACGCTGTACGCGCTCCCCATCACCTCGGCGAAGTCCGCCCCGAGCCGCTCTACCGGCAACCCGTCGTACACCACCTGGCTGATCTGGTACGACGGTTGTACGTCGAGCGTCATGCTCACGGTCACCCCGAGCGCACCGAGCGAGATGACCGACCCGGCGAAGTCCGGGTCATCCCGAGTCAACGTGACGAGCTCACCGGAAGCGTCTACGAAGCTGATCGCGTTGACCGCGTCCGCCAACGGACCGTTGGTGTCACCGGAGCCGTGCGTGCCGGTCGAGCACGCGCCCGCGACCGAGATGTGCGGCAGCGACCCGAGGTTGTGCAACGCCAGTCCCTGGGCCTGCAGAGCCGCCGTGATCTCGCCGTACCGGAGCCCGGCCGAGACCGTGACACCACGGTCGCCGACGTCGATCACCGTGGGCAGGTCGGCGACGCTGACCAACGTGCCGGTGCTGTCGGCGATCCGGTTGAACGAGTGCCCGGTCCCGAGCACCCGCACCTTCTCGGCCGCCGCGACCAGCTCCTGCAGCTCCTCGATCGTCCGGGGCCGCTGGAGCTCACTCGCAAAGCTGACGTTCCCCGCCCAGTTGGTCACAGCACCCACGCCGACCTCACCTCTCTCGACCTGCACGATCCGTCCCCCGCAGCCTCGCACACCAGCCGCCCGGACACCCGGCCCCGTCCAGCCCCCGAGCCTCCCCCATCTCGGGTACGGAGCGTGGTTTGATGGCGCGCGATGGCCATCTGTTTCGGTATCGCCGGGTTCTGGTTCCTCGTCTTCGGCGTCAGCTTCCTGCGGGACCGGCGGCTGTTCAAGAACGGGATCTTCCTGGTCCTCACGCTGATGTTCGCCGGCCTCGGGCTGATCTTCGCGGTCGAGGCGGTCAGTGAGACCGCCGCCAAGGTGCTGGTGGTCGCGGTCCTGGTCGCGATCCCGCTGACGATCGCGGTGCTCGCGGTGTTCCTGGTGATCAACGGCGTCACGATGCTGCGCCGGGAGCGCCGCCGGTTGTCCAACTTGCTGTCGCTGCTGGTCGGCCTCGGGATCATCGGCTTCGTGATCTTCAGTGTGCTGGTGCAGAAGATCGGCTGGGAACCGCTGGCCGCCGTACGGTCGGTGCTGCTCGGCGTCCTGACCTACATCTCGTTCCTGTTCCTCTGTTTCCTGGTGTACGCGTTCTTCTACAGCCGGGTCCGTTCGTCGCGGAAGGTGGACTTCGTCGTCGTCCTCGGCTCGGGCCTGATGGGGTCGCGGGTCACACCGTTGCTGGCCAGTCGCCTCGACCGCGCGCAACAGGTGTACGAGCGTGCGCTCCGCAAGGGCCGTTCGCCGCAGCTCGTGACGTCCGGCGGGCAGGGTCCGGGTGAGGATCTGCCCGAGTCGCACGCGATGGCGGCGTACCTGGTCGAACACGGCGTACCGGACGACCAGATCCTCCGCGAGGACAGGTCGACGACCACCTGGGAGAACCTGACGTTCAGCCGGGACCTGATGGTGGAGCTGCAACCGCAGTACCGCTGCCTGATCGTCACGAACAACTTCCACGCGTTCCGCGCCGCACTCACGGCCCGCAAGGCGAAGGTCAACGGCCAGGTGGTCGGCTCCCCGACGGCGGCGTACTACTGGCCGACAGCAACAATCCGCGAGTTCGTCGCGATCCTCGCCAGCCACCCGTACATCAACGGCGCCATCTGCCTGCTGATCGCCCTCATCGCGATCCTGCCGCACTTCTAGACACGGCCGACCAGACTGCGACTGAGGCGCGTCAAACACAACGGCGACAGGAACAGTCCCGCGGTGGCGACGAGCAACGCAGTCCGTACGCCGAACACACCGGCTGCCGCTCCGCCGAGCAGTGCGCCGAGTGGGGTCAGACCCAGACCGAGGAAGTTGATCGTCGCGACGACCCGTCCCTGGACCGGCAGCGGCGTGACAAGTTGGCGGATCGCGACGACCGCCACGTCGACGGATTGGCTCAAGGCGCCGTACAGGATGTTGATCGCGATCAGCGCGGCGACCGTGATCGGACCGGGGCCGTGGAGAGTGGAGGTGATCAGCATGACGAGGTCCGAGACGAGCGCCGCGTACACCACCACGCGCCCGTAGCCGAATCGTCTCGGCAGCCACGCGGACAGCAACGAACCGATCAGCACTCCCGGGCCGAACGACGCCATCACCAGCCCGACGACCGCACCAGGCAGGTCGAGCGTGCGTGTGAGGAAGAGCAGGTACACAGTCGTCAGCGCGGTGAACGAGAACTGGTACGCACACGTCGCGGCGGCGATCGCCCGCAACGAAGCATCCCGTACGACGACGCGCAGGCCTTCACCGATCTGTCGCAGTACGCCGCTCTGCGCGACCGGCGTACTCACCCGGTTCCGGATACGGCTGACGGACAGGCTGGAGAACGCGTACAGCACAGCACCGGCGACCACCGCGATCGGCGCGCCCAGCAGCGACACGAGTCCACCGCCGAACGCGGGGCCGCAGATCTGCGCGGCCGATCGAGTGGTCTCGAGCATACTGTTGCCCTGGGCAAGTTGATTCCGCTCGACGAGCTGCGGCAACGAGGCCATGTACGCGACGTCGAAGCAGACGGTGAACAGTCCGACGGTGAAGCCCACGACGTACAGGAACGGCAGGCCGAGGCCCAGCCCGAGCGGTACGGACGCGAGAACGACGGCGCGGCCGAGATCCGCGGCCACCAGCACGGTCCTGGATCGCAGGCGGTCGACGAGAACGCCGACGGCCAGTGAGAAGAGCAGGATGGGGAGTCCCTGCACGGCGCGCAGTATGCCGAGTTGTGCGGCACCGGCGCCGAGCGAGGTGACCGCGACCAGCGGCACGGTTACCTGACCGGCGAAGCTTGCGAGTTGCGAGGCGCTCTGGCCGAGCCAGAGCCACCGGAAGTCATGATGCTTCCACAGCGACACAGAGTTGTCCCAGGAGTCGACCCAGGGACCACAGCCCCGGGCAAGGAGGAGCTGCGCCACTCACGCACGCCGGAACCGGCGCCAACACTGTGCAAGCGGCACGCGATGACAGATGCGTTCAGCGCGTGCCCGGTTGACCGGGCATCCCCAACTCCTCGTGGACTGTCGACTCGGCGGTCAGCCTAGTTCGTTGCCCACCTGCTGAACCACTCAATTGCGCCGGTCGGTCAGCGGCGGCGGGGCTGGACCAGGCCGGACTCGTACGCGGCGATCACCAACTGGGCCCGGTCGCGGGCGTGCAGCTTCGCGAGCAGGTGCCCGATATGGGTCTTCACTGTGCCGCGGCCGACGTGCAGGTGATCGCAGATCTCGTCGTTCGACAGTCCGCGCGCGATCAGCGACAGCACCTCCCGTTCGCGCTCGGTCACGCCGTCGAGACCGGTCATCGGCGCCTGACCCGGCTCGGCCAGCCGCGCGAACTCGGCGATCAGCCTGCGCGTGATCGAGGGTGCCAGCAGTCCTTCGCCCGCCGCGACGACGTTGATTGCCTGCAGCAACTCGACGGGCGGGACATCCTTCAGCAGAAACCCGCTCGCCCCGGCCCGCAGGCCGGCGTACACGGCGTCGTCGAGATCGAACATCGTCAGGATCAGCACCCTGGTCCCGGCCGTCTCCGGCGCCGAGCAGATCCGCCGGGTCGCCTCGATCCCGTCCAGCCGGGGCATCCGGACGTCCATGAGTACGACGTCCGGTCGCTCGCGCCGCGCGAGGTCGACCGCCTCGATCCCGTCCGCCGCCTCGCCGACCGTCGTCAGCCCGGGCGTGGTGTCGATCAGCACGCGGAAGCTTCCGCGCAGCAACGCCTGATCGTCGGCGACCAGCACCCGGATCTCACTCATACGGCAGCCGTACGACGACCTCGAAGCCGCCACCCGCGCGCGGTCCGGCACGGTACGAACCGCCGTACACACTCACCCGCTCCCGGATCCCGATCAGGCCATGTCCCTCCACCACTGCACCACCCGCGCCGTCGTCGGAAACCTCGAGCTGTACGGCGTTCGCGGCGCCGGTGATCGCGATCCGGCAGCGTGCGGCGCGGGCGTGCTTGGTGACGTTGGTCAGGCACTCCTGGACGATCCGGTGGACGGTGAGTCCAACGGCCTCCGGCAGCGGCTCTGGTACGTCGACCTGCAGCTCGACCTGGACGCCCGTCGACTCGACCCGGCTCACCAGATCCGGTAGCGCGGCGAGACCCGCCGGCGGTGCGAGATCCACCGGCTCGTCGGAGGTCCGCAAGAGGCCGAGCATGTGCCGGAGCTCGACCAGGGCGTCACGGCTCGTGGACTCGATCACCGACAACGCGTCGGACACCTCCTCGGGACGTACCCGCAGTACGTGGTTGGCGACCCCGGCCTTGACCGCGATCAATCCCATGCTGTGGGCAACGATGTCGTGCAGTTCGCGGGCGATCCGCAACCGTTCCGCGGCCACCGCCTGTTCGGCCAGCACCTGCGCCGCCCGCGCCGCAGCAGCCCGTCGGTCCCGGACGACCTGTCCCAGCACCCAGGCGCCGTACAACGCGGCGATCCCGGTGAGCACAAGCGCGGGCCGGGCCTGACCGGCCGGTGCGCCGGCCACCATGGCGAGGAGCAGTACGACGAAGCCGACGGCGCCGGCGAGGCCGATCAGGCGGCGGCTGGACAGCGGCCTGTTCGAGGACCGGGTGAGTGCGACGACGTACAGGACGTAGGCGGCGGCGAGCAGCGGATCGTGCAGGGCGTCGACGACGTACGCGGTCGCAGACATCACGGATACGACGGCGAAGGCGGGGACCGGCCAGATCCGCCGTACCGCGATCGGCAGCGCGAGCCCGAGCGCGACGAGCCCGGGCCCGGTGGACGAGGTGAGCAGGACGAGGACGGCGTACCCGGCCGCGACGACGCAGTCCGCGACAATCAGCTGTCGCCGGCTCAACCCGTACTCCTCTGACACCCCTCGAACCTAGCCGAGCCAACAGACCACCACCTCAGCCCGAAGTCCGACGGCCCGTGGTCCGATGAGCAGCCAGAGTTTCCCGGCGGACTTGCGGCTACCGCGAACGCAGTCAGCCGGTTGCCGGGGGAAGAGACACCTTCCGGGTACTGCGGACAGGAAATATCAGGTGCAAGCCCACCTGAACCTGTCACACGGCCCCGCAGTTCACCCAGACACCGGACAGGAGAACCGCTATTTCGGGTCTCCAGCCACCGCAGGGTGTCTGCGGTCTCGTGAACTGGCTGCGCGGTGCCGGCCGCGGTGTGATCTGCAGCTCGACAGGATGTGTCAGGTGGCCGGGTAGTGCACCTGAGCGTGAGTATGTCCGCGCGTACACCGTCTCACCGGTGCACTACCTGTCCAGCTGCAGATCACCCGTTCGCGAGAAGCGGTGCCGCCACCAGCCTGAACACCCGGCCGGCGCGCGGTGTTGAGGTCAGCGGACGCGGACGGAGACTGTCGGGCTCTTCTGGACGTTGCGGCCGTCGCTGACCTCGAGGTGGTACGACACCGTCTGACGGCTGGTCAGGCCGGAGTCGGTGACCGAGGTGACGGTTGGCTTCGTCCAGGAGTTCGACGTCCGCGACCAGCTGCCGATCCGCGTCCTGCCGCGGTACACCAGGTAGGTGAGCGTGATGTTGTCGCGGTCGAGCACGGTCGGGAAGGCGATCGTCACCTTGTTCACCCGCGCGCTGGCGACCTTCGGCGCGGCCGGCCGTGCCGGCGCCGCGCCACCCGGCATGTTCGTGAACCGGGTCAGCCCTTCCTGCGGTACGCCGTTCACCTTGGTGAAGTCACCACCCGCCCAGAGGTCGTTGCCGCCAGACGCGAACGCGAGCGGACCGACAAGGGTCGTGCCGCCGGCGGTTGCGTTCGGGAACCACGGACCGAGCTTCCCGGTGATCGCGCTGTAGACGAGAAAGTGGTGCATCCCGGTCTTGTCCGGGAACGCCCCGTCCGCGCTGCAGTCGTGGGCGTGCGAACCCTTGTACAGCCAGTTCCCGATCGCCTTGATCGCCTCGGTCGCACCCCGGCACTTGCTCTGCCAGAGCAGCTTGCCGGTCGTGGCGTCCGCCGCGAGCACCCCGTCGTAGCAACCCACGCTGAAGGTACCGGCGTTCGACGCGAAGACCTTGTTCCCTTGGACTTCGAGGTCCTTGACCCGGCTGTCGCACTCCTCGGACTTCGGCGGGATCGCAGCCGCAGCGGGCATCGAGAGCGCGGCGCCGGTGGCGGCGTTCAGCATCGCGAGCGCGTGGATGTCACGTCCGCCGATCCTGGTGAACCCGCCGCCGACGAACGCCCGCTTGCCGTCGGTCGACAGCTCGATCGCATGGACGTCGTCGTTCGCGTTCGGACTCCACGACAGCAGCGCACCGCTGTTCAGGGTGACCGCGGCCGCCCGGCCGCGGGCGACCTTGTCCACGGTTCCGAACGAGCCGCCGAGGTAGACGGTGCTACTGGAGACCTTCAGCGCCGCGACCCGGTAGTTCACGACCGGGTCCCAGCCGGCCACGAGTTTGCCGCTGGCGACATCGAACATCGCCACCCGCGACCGCGGCACCCCGTCGACGACGGTGAAGTCGCCGCCGATCACGACCCGCCGGCCGTCCGGGGAGGTCGCGACGCTCCACACCGGCCCGTTGACCTGCGGCGCGAACCGCGTCGGTACGCCGGTGGTCCGGTCGAACACCGCGAAGTACTTCCGCGCCGCGTCCCCGACCCCGCGTGCCTTCCCCGGCGGCCGGACCCGAGTGAACAGGCCACCCGCGAACACCAGGTTCCCCGCGACGGCGAGCGCGTTCACGCTCGCGTTCGTCTGCCAGGCCGTCTGCTGCACCGACGACAGCGCGGACCCGAACCCGCGCGGCGCGGTGGCGGCGGTCCCACTGACAGCGTCAGTAGCTGCCTGAACAGCGGGACCGGACGGAACCAGTGCAGCGGCACCGACCGCCGCAGCGGTGACGACAGCCAAAACGGCCTTCTTCATGAGCAAACCCCCAAGGGCCCGCTCCGGCGGAAGATGCCGACCCCATGACTTGATGACAATGCGCGGTCAAACGATAACTGTCGGCACACGCACCTCGTGGCCCGGGGTCATCTGCGGTAGCGGCGGCCGGGGCGGCAGCCGGCCAGGGTGTGGGTGCCGGTGCCGCTGACATGCGGGACCAGGCCGTAGTAGATGCGCGGTGCGCCGTCGAGGGTCAGCGTCGCCTTGCCGTTGGTGACGGGCAACGTCCGAGCCTGCCCGATCGCATCCAGCTCTCGTACGGCGGAACTCGCGGCAACCGTCAGCGGTGTCTTGGTCGGCCACGGGTCGACCCAGACCTCCGGCGCCGGGAAGTGCCAATCGGTGCGCTGACCGGCCGTGTTGAGGATGTAGCCGTCGGCCCGGTTCCACAGCACGACCGCCGGCCCGTCCGGGGTGTCGAACCACAAGCCGGACGTCAGCGGATCCGCAAAGGTCAGCTGCCCGCGGAAGACGGCCTGGTCGAGCACCCGGGCCGCTGTCGCATACGCCAGCAGCGACGGCTTCGGACTCAGGTCGCGGTTCATCAGGCCGAAGTGGTACTCGACGTTGTCCGGGTCGGCGATCTGCGGCATCCCGAGCACACTGTCGTGGAACTGGTACCAGCAGACGCACCGAATGCCCTCGGCCTTGGCCAGCGCCAGACTCAACAGCACGTTCTCCGCAGCGTGGCGATAGGTGTCGTGCCACCAACTGTTGGGCTTGGTCGGCGCGTACGCCTCCGTCAGCCAGATCTCCTTCGCACCGTGCTCGGCCATCAACGCCTTGAGCTGCTTCAGCCCGCCGTAGAAGTTCCAGTAGGTGCCCACGGCACCTGTGTCCCAGTCGTCGCCCGGCGGGATGTAGTCGGGCGTGAAGTTGCCGCGACCCGGGTGGTAGGCGAAGGCATCGATCAGGTCCCAGCCGCCCGCGGCGATGAAGTTCTCCACCCACGGCTTGTCCATCCCGGCCAGCCCGTTGTTCATCAGCTTCACGGTGTCCCCGGTGACGGCCCGGCGGTCGAACACCGGCCGCATCACCTTGTCCAGATAGGCCTGTGCGGCATCCCCGGTGTTGAACGGCCGGTTCAGTTCGTTGCCCACCTCGAAGTACCCGGCACCGGCACCGGCCGCCACCGCCAGCTTGTCCGCGGCCCAGGCGGCCGCCTCGGTGTCGGTCACGGTCAACGACGGCTGCAGTTCGATGTTGTGCCGCATCCCGCGCGCGTCGAACGCAGACGGTGGCAGCCCGGGCCCACCGTCGTACGCGATCCGGACCACGCTGATCCCGGCCCGCTGCCACAGATCGAGTACGGCGTCGGCGCTCGGCCGCTGGAGCCACGGGTAGTTGGCGATCCCGAACATGCTGTCCGCGCCGGCCTGGTAGTCGTACGCCGGGAGCACGGCGAGATTGGTCCGCGCGAAGGCCTCGTCGTCGCCGGATCGGACCACCACCTCCGCCAGCGCAATCCCACTGGCCGGCGCGGTCAGGTTGAAGGTGTGTTGCCAGGTGCCGGCCGCGGCGACGCTTCCGGTCACGGTCGTCGAGGCCAGGAGTACGCCGTCGAAGCTGCGCATCCACAGTTCGAGGTCGACCGACTTGGCCGTGCCCCCGTTGGCCACCAGCGCGGTGAGCTGCATCGGCGCACCGGCCGACTCGTACAGATTGAAGTCGCTGTTGGTGGTGAGCTCGATCCCGAGCTCCCGCCCGCGGCCGATGGTGGCCGTCGCCGACGGGCGCGTCTCGGAGAAGAAGAAGTCGGCCCGGCTGGTCCAGCCGCCGGCCGGATCCACCACACCCGGCGAGTGCACCCAGGTCGCGTTCGTCCACGCCTGCCGGGAGCTGTCCAGCAGGAACAGACCGTGCAGGCTGGAGCTCCACGTCGACGTGTGCGCGACGCCGACGGTGTCCTCGTACGGGATCCCGCCGCCGGCGTCGCGGATCCACTCGGTGATCGCGATGTAGTCGTCCGGTGCCGTCGGCGCCTGGATCGCGCGGCTGAACAGGAAACCGTCCGGGAGCAGCGTGTTCGCCCCGGTGATCCGCCATTCCAGCCGGGCGTGCGACGTACTGACGCTGAACCAGCCGGTGACCACCGTCGAGCCGGCGGCGGCATCGAAGGTGTAGTCCATCCGGATCGCCGGCGTACCGTCCGCGAGGGCGCTCAGCGTCGGGGTGCCGCCGGTGGAGGTCAGGACGCCGGCGACGCTGTCCTTGACCTGGAACTTCGACCCGGCGGACCGCGTGACGCCACCAGCGTCACGGATGGCGAGCCGGCCGCCGGGGCTGGCCAGCAGGCTGATGCCGCCGGCTGTCAGGGTCACGTCACCGGCCGCGGCGAACGCGCTGATCGGGGTCGCTTCGGCGACCAGTACGACACCGGCCGCGAGCGCCGCGCCGAGCAGGCTGCGGCGGCTGAGGGTGGAGGTCATCGACTACTCCTTCTGATAATGCGCATCTTCAGATCGATGGACGGAACGTTCCCAGCCCCGAAGCTCGTCGTCAAGAGGTCATTGCGCTAACGACTTTTCCTGGGCTATGGTCGCTGCAGCTTGCTGAAGATAGGCATTATCACCACGGAGGAACGATGGCACCGAAACCTCGCCGGGTCACCCAGCGCGAGATCGCCGAACTCGCCGGCGTCAGCCAGACCACTGTGTCGGTGGTGCTGAACGACCGCGACGGCGGCGGAGTGCGGATCCCCGAGGCGACCCGGGCACGGGTCAAGCAGGCCATCGAGCAACTGACGTACGTCGCTGACCCGGCGGCGCGCCGACTGGCCGGCCTGGACAACCAGATCATCGGCGTCTTCACGTACGAGGCCGCGCTGTCCCCGGAGAGCATGGACTTCTACGGGCCGTTGCTGAACGGGATCGAACGCGCCGCCGAGCAGATCGGCTGGGACCTGCTGTTCTTCACCTCGTCACCGGTCGAGGACGGCACCCGGAGCCTGTTCCACCGCAAGACCCGGCTGCGGCTGACCGACGGCTGCGTGCTGCTCGGCCAGCAGATGGTCGCGTCCGAGCTGGAGCGACTGGTCGCGGAACAGTTCCCGTTCGTCGCCATCGGCCGCCGGGACGAGACCGCCGCCGCGGTGCCGTACGTCGCCATCGACTACGTCACGCCGACCACGGCGCTGATCGACCAGGCCGCGGCCGCCGGGCACCAGCAGGCGCTCTACGTGCACCGCGGCCGGGACACGCCCGCGGCCCGGGACCGTCGCGGTGCCGTCGAGGCCGCCTCTGCAGACGGCCGACTCGCGTTCCTGCTCGTCGGAGAGGAGCGGATCGCCGACCTGCCCCGACTGGCGCAGGCCACCGGTGCGACCGTCATCATCGCCGAGGACGCCTTCCTGATCGAGGATGTCGTCCACGCGCTGACGGCCGCTGGAGTCGCCGTACCAGACGAGATCTCGGTCGCGGCACTCGGCGAGGTCCGCGGCCATCGGATCGAGGGCCGGCCGCTCGCGGGCTTCCACGTCCCGAGGGAACAACTCGCGGCCGAGGCGCTCGACCTGCTCCAGTTGCTGATCTCGACCGAGCCGCAGGAGTGGGCCGACCTGGAGACGCGGCGGCATCTGGTCGCCGAGGTCGAGTCCGGCGCCACCATCGTCGTACGGACCGGCTCATGACCGAACGGATTTCTACCGAGGTCGCGATCATCGGCGGTGGTCTCGGCTCCGTCGCCGCCGCGCTGGCGTTGCTGCAGCGCGGCCGGCGCGTGGTGATGACCGAGGAGTACGCCTGGCTCGGTGGACAGCTCACCTCGCAGGCAGTGCCGCCCGACGAACACATCTGGGTCGAGCAGTTCGGTATCACCGCCCGATACCGCGCGCTCCGCGAAGGCATTCGCCGCTACTACCGGGATCACTACCCACTGACCGACGCCGCTCGCATGGATCGCGAGCTGAATCCGGGACGTGGCCGGGTCAGCCGCCTGTGCCACGAGCCGCGCGTGGCCGACGCGGTCATCACCGCACTCCTCGCGCCGTACCGGTCAACCGGGCGGCTGACCGTTCTGCAACCCTGCGTGCCGGTCGCGGCCGAGGTGACCGACGGCGTCGTCCGCACCGTCACGGTCGCGGATCCGACGACCGGGGCCGAGACCGTGATCTCCGCCGAGTTCGTCCTGGACGGGACCGAGACCGGCGACCTACTGCCGCTGACCGGCACGGAGTACGTCGTCGGCGCCGAGGCGCGATCCGACACCGGTGAGCCGAGTGCCGCGGAGGTCGCGGATCCGGCCAACGTGCAGTCGATCGCGTGGTGTTTCGTGTTCGACCACGCCGCCGGCGACCACACGATCGCGCGGCCTGACGACTACGACTTCTGGCGTTCGTTCGAGCTGCCGTTCTGGGGCGCGCCGATGCTGTCCTTCGTCGCCCCGAACCCGCGGACGCTGGCGCCGGAAGAGCGGACCATGATCGTCAACCCGGCCGCCGACGCCACCGGGGACCCGCGGTTCGACGCGGGCGACAACGACCTGTGGCAGTTCCGCCGGATCGCGGCCCGGCAGAACTTCGCCGACGGCTTCTACGACAGCGACATCGTGCTCGCCAACTGGCCGCAGCTCGACTACGTCAGCGGCTCGATCATCGACACCGACGACCGCGCCGTACATCTGCTGGCCGCGAAGGCGCAGTCCCGTGCCTACGTGTACTGGCTGCAGACCGAGGCACCACGTCCGGACGGCGGTCGCGGCTGGCCCGGTCTGCGGCTCCGCGGCGACCTGGTCGGCACCACGGACGGCTTCGCGCAGGCGCCGTACATCCGGGAATCGCGCCGGATCAAGGCGCTCACCACCGTCCGCGAGCAGGACATCTCGATCAAGGCCCGCGGGTACGACGGTCCGGCCCGGTTCGACGCTTCGGTCGGAGTCGGGATGTACCGGATCGACCTGCACCCCTCCACCGGCGGCGACAACTACATCGACGTCGAGTGCGCACCGTTCGAGATCCCGCTCGGCGCGCTGGTCCCGGTGGCCACCCACAACCTGGTGCCGGCCGCCAAGAACATCGGCACCACCCACATCACCAACGGCGCCTACCGGCTGCATCCGGTCGAGTGGAACATCGGCGAATCGGCCGGCGAACTCGTGGCGTTCTGCCTCGAGAGCGGCCTGAGCCCGCAGCAGATCGCGACCGACGACACCCTCGTCGAACGCCTCCAGGGCCGGTTGAGCGAGGCCGGGGTCGAGCTCCACTGGCCCGAGATCGCCGGCTACTAGTCATCCCCAGCACGAAGGACCACATCATGATCACTGCAAGGAAGTTGCTCGGCGCGCTCGCGCTGACCACGGCAGCGACGCTGACTGCCGCGTGCGGCGCATCCGGCACCGGGGCGGAGGGGTCGAAGGCCACCGACGTCAAACTGCGGATGACGGTCTGGACCTCCAACGAGGACCAACTCAAGCTGTTCAACGCGATCGGCGACGCCTACCGCGCCGACCACCCCGAGGTCAGCTCGATCACCTTCGAGAGCCTGCCGTTCGCCGACTACAACACCACCCTGACGACGCAGATCGCCGGCGGCAACGCGCCCGACCTGGCCTGGATGGGCGACCTGTCCAAGGACCTGATCGCCTCCGACGCGCTGGTCGGCCTGACCGACAAGCTGAAGGCGACCGACGGCTGGCAGTACGACGACCTGGTGGACAGCGCGACCAAGGAGTTCAGCCGCGACGGCAAGCTGTACGCCTACCCGTTCTCGAACTCGCCGTTCGCGCTGTACGTGAACACCGACCTGCTGGCGAAGGCCGGTCAGAAGATCGATCCGAAGACGCTGACCTGGGACCAGGTCGCCGCCGCGGGTGCCGCCGTCCACGCCAAGACCGGCAAGGCGGGCTTCGTCGTTCGGGACTTCGACTACAAGTCCTGGAACACGCTGGCCACGGTCTGGACCGGCTTCGGCGGCTCGGCGTGGAGCCCGGACGGAAAGACCTGCACGTTCGACAGCCCGGAGATGCAACGCGCCTTCACGTTCCTGCACGACGCGGCGTTCAAGACCAGCGCGATGCCCGGCCCCGGCACCAAGGCCGACTTCTTCGCCGGTGACGCCGCCTTCACCGTCGCCCAGGTCTCCCGGGCGTCGCTACTCACCGGGTCGTTCAAGTTCGGCCTGTACCCGCTACCGGCCGGACCGTCCGGCAAGTACGCCGTACTCGGCCAGGCCGGTGTCGGCGTCCTTGCCGCCAGCAAGCACCCGGACCAGGCGACAGACTTCCTTGCCTACCTGACGAATCCGGCGAACGCGGCGAAGCTGGCACAGTTCTTCCCGCCGCCCCGGAAGTCGCTGCTCACCGGCGCGAAGCTTGCCGAGAACAACAAGAAGCTGTCCGCGGCCCAGCTGCAGGAGGTCGTGGTCGACCAGCTGCCGAACGCCGTCACGCTGCCCAACCACACCAGCCCGGCCGAGATCGCCCAGAAGGGCAAGACCGCACTGGACGCACTGTGGAAGACCGACGCCGACATCCCCGCCGTCCTGAAGTCGGTCTGCACCGCGATCGATCCCATCCTGGCCAAGTGATGCGCTACTGGACCACACGCCGGCGAGATGTGCTGACCGGGTACCTGTTCATCGCGCCACAGTTCCTCGGTGTCGTGCTGTTCGTACTGATCCCGGTCGGCCTGGCGATCTGGTACAGCCTGAACAAGTGGAACGTCTTCACCGGCAAGCAGGTCTTCGTCGGCGCGGACCACTACGCCGCGCTGGCCTCCGACCCGCAGTTGCCATCGGTGCTGCTGGCAACAGTCGTCTTCTCCGGCGGCGTCGTGATCCTGAACATCACCCTCGGCCTGCTGATCGCCGTACTGCTGAACCGGCAGTTCCGCGGCGCGACGTTCTTCCGCACCTTGTTCTTCTCGCCGGTCGTGGTGTCCGTGGTGGCGTGGACCCTGGTCTGGGGCTTCCTGCTGCAGGACAACGGCGGGATCAACGGACTCCTGCACGCCATCGGTGTGGACGGGCCGAACTGGCTGCAGCACGGCGACACCGCGATGCTGTCGGTGATCGTCAGCCAGGTCGTCCGCAGCGTCGGTGTGAACATGGTGCTGTTCCTGGCGGCATTGCAGGGCGTGCCGTCGGAGCTGTACGAAGCGGCCCGGATCGACGGCGCGCGCAGCCGGTCGATCTTCGCCCGGATCACGCTGCCGCTGATCTCGCCGACGGTGCTGCTGACCGCGATCATCACCGTCGTCGGCGCGCTGCAGTCGTTCGCGCAGATCGCCGTACTGACCGGTGGCGGGCCGGAGCTGAGCACCACCGTGCTCGTGTACTACGTGTTCCAGCAGGCCTTCGAGTTCAACGACATCGGCTACGGCTCGACGCTCGCGCTGATGCTGTTGAGCTTCGTGATGGTGCTGACGCTGCTGCAATGGCAGCTGCGCCGGAAATGGGTGTTCCATGAGCAGTAGAACCTCGATGCCCCGACGGGTGCTGCTGGTGGCAGCGCTCGCCGTACTGGCGATTCCGTTCGCGGTGCCGACGATCTGGATGGTCGCGGCGTCGATCAAGCCGCTGCCCGAGATCTTCAAGGCGCCGCCGTCGCTGTGGACCGAGCATCCGACCCTGGCCGCGTACGGTGAAGCGTTCACGTTCCAGCCGTTCGCCCGGCAGTACCTGAACAGCGTCTACATCGCCGTACTCGTCACCCTGATCACGCTGCTGGTCTCGAGCATGGCCGGGTACGCCTTCGCCCGGATCCGGTTTCCTGGTGCCAACGCCCTGTTCCTGGTGGTGCTGACCGGCCTGCTGGTGCCGAGCGAGGTGACGATCGTCCCGCTGTTCCAGGTGTTCAAACGGGCCGGGCTGATCAACACCCACTGGCCGCTGATCCTGGTCACCGCGTTCGGCGCACCGTGCGTGCTGGCGAGCTTCATCATGCGGCAGTTCTTCATCGCCCTGCCCGCCGAACTCGAGGAGGCAGGGCGGCTCGACGGCCTCGGCCGCCCCGGGATCTGGTGGCGGATCTGCCTGCCGCTCGCCCGGCCGGCGCTGTCCGCGGTCGCGATCCTGACCTTCCTCGCCTCGTGGAACCTCTATCTCGAACCCACCGTCTACCTCACCTCGCCGGAGTTGTTCACGTTGCCGCAGGCCCTCACCCGATTCACCGACGCGTACGGCGCCGACATGTGGAACACGCAACTCGCCGCCGCCACCATGACCGTCCTCCCGGTCCTGATCGTGTTCGTCATCGCCCAACGCCAGTTCGTCGAGGGCCTGGCGCACTCGGGTCTCAAATGACGGAGCCGATCGTCTTCGAACACGGCCGGGTACAGATCCGGGTCGATCGCGGAGTCTTCGAACTGTTCGAGCGCAGCAAGGTCCTCAGGTCGTACCGGACCCCGCTGGAGTGGGTCAAGGTGCAGGTCCAGGTGCGCAAGCGCG
Organism: Kribbella soli; assembly: GCF_004331345.1. Taxonomy (GTDB): domain Bacteria; phylum Actinomycetota; class Actinomycetes; order Propionibacteriales; family Kribbellaceae; genus Kribbella; species Kribbella soli. Next base: position 282,643 of record NZ_SJJZ01000006.1, read on the forward strand.
GCGTCATCCTGCTGCACTTCTCGTACGTCGAGGACCTGGACGAACCGATCTACAGCCGCCTGATGAGCAGCGTGTACTCGCGCTCGACGATCGAGATCACGATGGCCGACGAGCCCGTCTACCGCGCCTTCTTCACCGAACTCGCCCAGCTCTCCGGCCGCCCGATCGACTGACGGCCGGTGCTGAGGGGTTTCCTCCGGCGGCGAGAACTGCTGTCCTGAACCCTGGGGATTTTCTTGGGGGGAAGTACAGATGAGTCTTTGGGATGACACGCCTGCGTCCTTGAAGAACGGTGGCGGGCTCGATGCGCTCGAGCCGGTGCTGGACAGCGTGGACACACCGACCGAGGAGGAACGCGTCGAGGACGACGGGTTCAGCTGGCGGGTGTGGAAGACGACCGTGGGTGGCGATCTGCCGCTCAGTCTCGATCCGGCGACGGGATCGTTCAACCGAAGTCCGGGAGCGGTGAACAGCACCGCCACACTGCTCACGTTTCCCGATCCGCGGGTCGGGGTCGAGTTCGCGCTCCGGCTGGACGCGCCGGGCGGTGATCCGGACGGGACCGTGCGGCTCGTGGTCGACACTCCACAGGCGATCGCACGGTTGCCGTTCCTGCGGGGTGCGAAGCTCGACGCGCAGGGACAACTGCGTGCCGATCCGGCCAACCCGGATGTCCGGTTCCACCTGCCTGCGTTGCGGGTCCGGCTGTTGCGACCTGTCGGGCAGGGTCTCGAGGTCAAGCTGCTGAGCAGTACGGTCAGTGGTCATCCTCCGCAGGATCAGATCTTCGACTTCATCCGGATGGAGCCGGCCCATGCGTTGATCGGTCCGGGTGAGGTGGTCGGGTTCGCCTTCCGCAGCGCCACCCTGGATCTGACGGGTGAAGCCGGCCCGTCCGGCGTACCGGCGAATGCGCGGACGCAGCCGACCGATTGGCAGGGGTTGTATCTGCCCGAGGTCAGGCTCTTCGTCGCGCCGACCGGGCTCGAAGGGCTGGCGGTCAGCGCCGGAGTACGGGACCTGTGGATCGGGATCGGTCAGCACGCGGGGGTGACCGGGCTGTTCGAGGCCGAGGTGGTGAACCGCGGCCAGTCGCCGACGGTCCGGCTCGCGTTCCAGGGTCCGGCCGGTGAGTGGTATCCGGTGCCGGACACCGACCCGATACCGAATCCGGTCGACCTGCCCGACAGCGCAACGCTGTACATCACGGCCGGCGGCGGACTCGCGCCGTACAAGTATCGCGTCACCGTCAACGGCGGCGATCCCACCACCCTCGACCGCCGGACGATCCTGCTCCCGGCCGCCGGAACGATGGCGCTGGAGATCAAGGTCACCGATGCGGGCCTGCACGAGCTGATCAGGAACATCTCCGTCCGCAAGGCGACCGCAACGCCGGTCACTCCGCCTCCCCCGCCAGGTGGCGAAGTCGTACCGCGAACTGTCACCAGCACCGGCCATCGCGTGGTCGTCACCAGTCAGACCGACAGCAACGCAACTGTGAGACTCGATCCGGACGATGGCGGCGACATCGCCTGGTCGTGGCCCGGCGGCTCCGCCAACGGCGACACCGCCGTGATCCCGGTGGCAGCCGGCGCGACCGTGACGGTGACCGCGACCAGGACAGTCACCCCCGCCGCAGTGGCCGAGTTCAGCGCCTACACCTTGTTCAACCACCCGACGACGACCGAGTTCCCCACCGGCACCAGCACCAACTGGACCACCGTCGCGGACAACATCCGCACCTCCCCCGCATCGTCTCGCCAGGAATGGGGCGCCGCGCAGCCCTTTCTCGGCCCGGACTCGCGGGCCCGGCTGGAACAGATCCCGAAGTCCACGCCGCTGGTCGTCGAGGGCTTCGCGTCGTTCGAGGGCCACACCGACCCGGACGCCGTCACTCGGAACCTCGAGCTCAGCAGGCGGCGCCGGGATGCGTTGATCCAACTGCTGACCACGGAACTGCAGTTCACCACCGTGACTCCCGGCACCGCACACGGTCAGGGGACCGCGGCAGGTAGCACGACGCCGGCGCCCGGCTCGGCGCACTGGTGGCGGGCGACCGCCAAACCAGCACTGGTGGCACCAACCACCGAAACCGTCACCGCGGACCTGACCCGCCCAGCGGCCGCGACCACCACGGAAGTCGACCCCGAGCCACCGCGCCAACTGGTCCCCGACTGCTTCCGCAAGATCGGCGTCCGGGTCGAACTGATCCGCGGCACCTTCGTGCGCGCCGAGATCTACGGCGAGTTCGACGTCCGTACCGCGGCCGAAGCGCGCCTGGACGAGCACACGGACGAGGAACTCCCGGCCAGGACCAATCCGAGCGACGGCATCTGCACGTTTCTGGTCCGGCTCAAGGTCGCCGAGGACCGCTCGTCCTGGGAGACCAGTGCCGAGTTCCGGGCCATCGAAGGCGATCTCGACGGCCTCGCCAAGGTCGAGCGAGCGTCCGCGGGCTCGAACACCGCGCTCAACATCCTCGGTGCGGTCTCCGCCCTCTCCCCGCTCCTGGCCGCGGTCACGCCGCCGAGTCCGACAGCAGGCGAGCTGGTTCCGCTCGTTGTCCTCGGCAGCGCCGCGGTCGGGCTGGGTGCCGGCGGCCAGATCCAGACCCAGTACGTCGTCCTGCGCGGCGGGCAGCTCGTGGTCACCGACGGCCTCGTGAACCCGGCCACCGGCAGCGGCCCGACCACCACCCAGATCAGCGTGCTGCTCGATCTCGAGACCGCGTTCTCGTTCGACCTCGGCTTCATCAAGGTCGATCCGCAGAAGCCGATCGTGACCCGCTACCAAGCGGTCGGAATCAGAAGCACGTGGGACACCGAGAACAACGGCGACGGGACGGTCGAGTACGTGCCGCTGCCCGTGTTCGACCCGAGCCGCGGCTACACGCTCGACGTACCGGCCGGGTCGTTGATGGCCGCGCCGCCGTTGGATTCGTTGCTCCGGGTGCTCGGCGTTCGCGCGAGCCGACTCAACCCGACCTACTTGGAAGTGGAAGTCGGCCTCGGAGTCGATCTCGGCATCGTCACCGTCGACACCGTTCGGGTCCGGCTCCGGCTCGACGCCTTCGAGGCGCCGCAACTCACCAAGCTCGGCGCCACTCTGGACATCCCAGGCGCGATTCACGGCACCGGCTACCTGGAGATCACCGATCTCGGGTTCAAGGGCGCTTTCGATCTGACCTTCCCGTCGATCGGCCTGCGCGCGAGTGCCACGCTCGCGTTGGAGAGCCGGGCCGGCACGACCGGAGTGCTGGTCGGGGCCGAGGTCGAGTTCCCGGTGCCGTTGCCGCTGGGCAACTCGGGGCTGGGGATCTTCGGCTTCCTGGGCGGGGTCGGGGTCAACTACCGCAGGCTCGAGCAGACCGGAGTCCAGGCGCCGGCGTTGAAGTGGCTGGAGAATCAGCTCACGCCTGCCCGCGGGTTCAGCGTGATGCATCCGGCGGGCTGGGAGCTCAACCCCGGCAGCTTCGCGATCGCCGCGGGCATGATGCTCGGCACCGCCGAAGGTGGCTTCCTGATCCACCTCAAGGGGATCGTGCTGGTCGAGGTGCCCGGGCCGCGGCTGTTGCTGGTGATGAAGGCCGACGTACTGAAGATGCCGCCGGTCCTGAAGGCGCAGAGCAGTGCCACCTTCCTGGCCGTGCTCGACCTCGACTTCGGCCGCGGCACGATCACGATCGGCATCGTCGCGGAGTACAGCATTCTCAAGCTGCTGAAGATCCGCGTCCCGGTGACCGCGTTCTTCCATCTGTCGCAGGCGCAGAACTGGTTCATCGATCTCGGCACCTACACCGACCCGGTGACGGTCTCGATCCTCGACGTCTTCCGCGGCACCGGCTATCTGATGATCCACGGCGACGGCACCACGCTCGCCAATCCGAAGCTGCCGATCACCACCAACGGTCTGGCGATCGCGGTCGGCTTCCACCTGCAGTGCGTGCTGATGGGCAGCAAGTCCGTCGGCCTGTACTTCGAGGTCGCGGCCGGGTTCGACGCGCTGATCTCGTTCGAGCCTTTCGGTCTGGGCGGGATGATCTACGCCCGGGGCGAGCTGCGGCTGTGGATCGTCGGCATCTCGGCGCGGGCCGAACTGACCGTGCTGGTCGGCCGCCGCGGCAGCACCGACACGACCAGCATCACCGGCCGGGTCTGCGGCAAGGTCGACTTTTTCTTCTTCAGCGTCGAGGGCTGCATCAAGCTCGAGATCGGCGGCGGCCCACCGGACCCGGCCGATCCTCCGGAGCTGATCGGCGGGGTGAAACTTGTCAGCCGCTCCCCCGCCCTCGTCGAGGGCAGCGCGACCGATCGGGCCGTCGACGGCGCGTTGGGTGACGCAGCAGCTCAGTCCGGCGACCCGATACCGACCGTTCCGTTGGATGCGGTTCCGGTCGTCCTGTTCAAGACCCCGCCGAGTGTCCTGCCGGGCAACGTCGTACTTGGTGGTGAGGCGCGCGGTACCTCCGGCGCCGGAGCCGACCCGTGGGTGCGCCGAGGCGACAACTGGTGGCGTTTCCAGCTCACCAGCGTCGAGTTGATCGGCGACCTGCAGCCGGATCCGCCCGCAGGCAAGACACCCGCGACCTGGTGGGCACGCAGCGCGCCCGGCCAGTCCCAACTCGGCCCGGCGCTCGCGTTGCTGAGCTGGTTGCCAACGCCCGCACCGCGAGCCGTCCCGTACGGCGAAAGCCTCACCACCACGGTCAACGAACAATGGGGACACATCTGCAGCGACCCCGCCCGCCCGGCGCCGGTCGTGTGGACCTTCGACAACAAGCCGACCGGACCGAGTCCGACCGGCTGGCGCCTGACCGGCATCCCCTGGCCGGACCAGCCGGGCGACTTCCGCAGCACGCCGGTCGACGCCAAGCTCGACGTCACCGAGACCTGGCGGACCCACCATCCGCTCGCCGATCTCTTGCAGGGCACGGATCCTGCGGTCGTCGTCGGCGACTCGGTGCCGTGTCCGACCGGCCACATCGATCACGTCGACTCGATCCAGGTCTGGCAGAGCGGCAACCCGCTGACCTTCAGCAACGCCGCGCTGCCGATGAACGGCGAGGCTCTGCAGGAGGTCGTGGACCTGCTCGCCACCGGTACGTCGCTGGCCGACCTCGGTGCGGCATGGGCCGAAACGGCTTGGGACAAAGAGCTTTCCGACCAGCCACTGGGATGCCAGGGCCGGATCCTGCGTTCACCGTCGGGCGACGAACCCGACCCGGCGCCGTACGGGACCGAGGAAGAACGCGAGCTGGTCAAGAAGATCTGGGAGGAGACCGGGTTCAAGCCGTCGGACTTCGGCAACACCGTGCGGCTCTCGGTGGACGGCGGTCTCGAAGCGCTCGAACTCCTCCTGCTGGTGTCCGAGCGGATGCTCAACGAGGGCCTGATCATCACCTGCCGCAAGAGCGACGGTTCGGTCGTCGCGCAGCAGCCGGTCACCCCGGACAGCATGGTGACGTCGACCAACCCGCTGCCAGGCGAGTGGACCGACCCGGCCGGCCCCTGGGCCGACCCGATCGAACGCGCCGGGCGGATCGCGGCCCGGGTCGTCGCCGAAGAACGCGACCTGCTGCTCTGCCGCGTTGTCGTCGACGTACCGGGCAGCGTTGCCGTGGTGGAGCTCGGCGCCGATCGCCGCGAGAGGTTCCTGACCGGTACGCCGTACTGGCTGGTCGCCGCGGCCGGGATCACCACCGCCGAGCGGTGGCGTTTCGACTACGACACCCAGGTCATCACGACCGACCGCGATCTGCTCGAATCCACCCTGACCCAGGACCCGACCGACGTCGCCTTGCTCGTGCCGTCGCAGTCGTACACGGTCAGGGTCAAGTACCGCGCCCAGTCCGTGGCCGGTGCGAACAAGCCGTCACCCACCGAGCCGGAGAACTGGGGCGGCGAGGAGACGCGGGACTTCCAGTTCGCGGCGGACGGGCCGGACGAGGTACCTCGTGATCTCGGGCCATGGTTGCTGGCCACCGCGCCGGCGATGAACGAGACCGGCATCTTCTGCGCCGAGCCGATCCGGATCGCGCTCGCCACCCAGAACGTGACCGCCCTCTTCGACGCGTACGGCGAGGAGTTGCGCGTCCACGTGCAGGCCTCGTCCGGCTTCCATCCCGAACCACCAGGTGGCGGCCTCTCACTCACCCTGCCCTATCAACTGACCGGCCAGGGCGGGGTGATGGGTGCACTGACACCAGACCTGGGCCAGGTCATGAACCCGTGGCAGCAGGCGGTGACCGAAATGCTCGACGAGCTGCCGTGCACCGACAGCAGTGGCAGCAGCACCCACGGCACGATCCTGACGCTGCCCTACGACCTGCAGCCGCTCACCGACTACCTGGTCGACATCGAAGCCGTACCGAAGGGGGCACCTGACAACGCCCACGGCAGGCGCATCTACCGGGTCGGCTTCACCACCTCTCGCTTCGACACGGTCGGCGACCTGGCGAAGCTCATCCGGCTCGGAACCCGCGCGGACCGACATGTGCCGACTCCGACCGCGCTGTCCGCACTACCTCTGACCCCGGCCGGCGACGTCCTGGACACGGTCTACCAGTCCGCCGGGCTCGCCATCCCGCAAGTACCTCGCTATCCCGCGGCCGAAGTGCTCTGGTCCGGTGAGGCCGTACCGCAGCCGGTCGCGGTCGTCGTGGAATGCAGCGAGGCGATGTGGCGCTCGCGGCCGATGCCTACCGTCGTCGAGGGGCCACCCGACCCATCAGCCGGGCCGGGTCACAAGTGGTGGGCCGCAGTCGAGGGTGACTGGCTCTCGCTCGAGCCGAGCACCGCAGCGGTCGCGGCCGGCGATCTACCAAGAGCCGGCATCACCAAACTCGTGAAAGGACCAGGCGGCACCCGAGCCGTCATCCTGCTCGCCCCAGGCTCCCGCGGCTCCGAGCTGCGCCTGGATCTTGTACTCGCCGGTGACGCACTCGCCGGTACTCCGGAACAGCGGGCCGAGGCCTTGCGCATCGCCCTGCACCGGGCGCCCTGGGAGGTGGAGGACTGATGGCTCGTCGAATCGCCTGGCCCTACTGGTTCCGCGCCGAAGCAGCCAAGATCCCGTGGCCCGTCCTTGCCGAGCAGCACCTGCAGCAGGTTCGTCAGCACCACGTCGTGATCGACGACCGGCTGCTGGAGCACCTGAAGACGATCCGGGAGAAGCGGCCCACCGAGATCCAGTTGCGCTGGATCTGCGCCAAGGAACTCGGTGTTCCGTCCGAGCCGTTCGTCGTGTGGCAGCGGCCGCGACGGGACCAGCCCGAGCGCGCCGACTTCACCCAGCTCCCGGTCAAGGGCGGCCTAGGACTGAACTGGAGCAGAGTCGCCTCGTACGTCGAAGTCGAGTGCGACCCGATCGACCCGGGTCGCCCTGTCGGGCTACTGGTCACCCGCGGTGCTCTGGGCCTCGAGGCCACCGTCGGAGCCGCCGCCGTCACCAGTGTCGGAGGTGCTCGGGTGCGGCTCGTCGTCCGATGCCCGGGCGGCACGAGAGCGCTACTGGTCAACGGACACAGCCCGGACCTCCGGATCGAGCTACTCCAGCAGGTGCTCGACGACGACGAGTGGACGCGGCTCGAACGCGTAGGCCTGCCGGTGGACTCCCCCTGGCCCGGTACGTCGTACGACACCGGACCGCAGGGTTTCTTCGACAACCCGGTGGATCCGGTCGAGGCAGCCCTGCAGCGACTCAAGCGCGGCGGTCCCCCGGTCGGCTGGTACCCAGTCACCGCCACGAGCCGTACTGCGCCGCTCTGGGCGCCACCGGACTACGGCATGCTGCTCAAGGAGATCCGCAACGAGACCCTGCCCCGGATCGAGCGGATCTACCGCCCGGCCCTTCCGCCGTACGAGCAGCAGAACGTGCTCGACACCGGACCGGTCGACGGTCCGAGTGGGTCTTCCTTGACCGCGACTGCCGAGCTGCCTGTGCTCTCACTGCTGACCCTGCCTGCGAGTGCGGACCCGTTCCTGGCCCTGGGACTCGGCTTCGGAACCAGCTACCTGGAGGAACTTCAGCACGACCAGCCGGGCGTGGGTGGTGACGACCTGATGGTCACCGCCGAGTACTCGGACACGCCCAACGGGATGGGTTCCACCGCGATGGCGGCGTACCTGCCGTCCTTCCCGCAGCACGTGAACACCGCGACGCCGCTCAATGTCGCGGCTGTCCGCGATGGGCTGGTGGCGCCCGAAGTACCGGATCGACCGTGGCGCGAGACGGTGCGCATCTCGTGGTTCCGGCCGCCGAGCACGGCCGCGCTCGGGCAAGGAACCGGCGGATCACTGGCTCGCTTCGAGTCGCCGGCCGACACGACCGCGGAGTGCTTGCTGCCGCTGCGGCCCGCGGGCGACTTCCGGCCGCTGCTTCCGGTGCCTGACGGTCCGGAGGATCAGCCGGAGTTCCGCCGGACGAGCATCGTCGACGCCGCCGCCGAGATCCCGCTCGGAAGCGGCGGGCGCAGTCCGGGCTATCCGGTCGCGGTTCAGGATGTCTTCGGCGTTTGGTCGAAATGGGAGGACGCGCTGTACGCCGGCGACGAACCTGCTCCGCCCCGGCCGCGGATCATCGCGATGGCGCTCAACTCCACCTTCACCGGTTCGACCTCGTGCCCCGCGACGCTCGAGGTCGAGCTCGCGGTGGGCTGGGAAGACCGTACGCCGGTCGCGGTCGACCTGCGCGTCGTGATGTTCCCGATGGCGTCGTCGACCAGTCCGCCACCGGCGGGTGTTACGCCGTTCGGTGCCGCACCCGCTGGTTGCTTTCGGCGGGATGTGGCGCTGAGCTTCGCGGGTCACGAGTTGCAGGGCGGCGCCGGAGTACAGGTAGAGCATCTGGACTCGGCCGGTGAGAACGTCGTACCGGCTGGGCCTGCACAGGGCGAAGAAGGCCGCCGGTACAAGCTGCGGATCTCTGTGCCCGTCCTGGACTTCGGAGTGACAGCGCGCTGGGGTGCGGCTTTGTGGACGCGGTCCCACCTGCTGATCGGGGTCACGTCCGGCCTGACGCCGGCTGCGGCAAGTCCTGCGCTGACAAGTGCGGCGACGCCAGTCCCGGTCGCGCCGATTCCGCCGCCGCTGCCGCCCGGTGTCCCGATGGGAAGCGCACCCGACGCGCAAGGCTGCTCGCACGCGAGGGTGCAGTGGTCTGTGCCCGCCGGTGCGCAACTCCAAGCAGACAAGGGAATCATCGTCTGGGAGATCGCCGAGACGGCCCTTCGTCAATCCGTCGGGCTCCCGGCCCGAGCGGCCGAAGGCACGCTGCCCGGCGTACGGCTGCAACAACTCTGGGACTCGTACGACGCCCTCCCGGCTGACCGCCGCCGGTCGATCTTCCGGCGTCTGATGGTGCTGCCCGGCTCGGCTCGCGAAGCGGACGTCACCCTGCCCAAGGGATCCACGGACATCCACCTGTTCACCGTGACCACGCTGTCCACGTCAGGCATCGAGTCGGCCTGGCCTGGCGGCGCGCCCGCTCACGAAAGCCTGCAGGCCGTCGCGGCACCGCGACTGCGTCGTCCCGCGGCGCCTGTCGTCAGTTCGGTCATCGGAGTCGCGGGCACCGTCGCCCTGACCATGACCTCGGCGAGCCGCGTGCCGGTCCGCGAGTTCCGGCTGTTCCGGACGCGATCCGAGGTCGCCGCGCGATCCTTCGAGTCGATGGGACCAGCGTTCGCCGTCGTACCGGCTGTTCCGCCCGGCGCAGGGCAGCCACCCGACCCGGTCACTGGCGAGTTGACCTACACGGCCAACTGGACGGGTGCGTTCGGTCCGTCGTGGGACGACTGGTTTGTGCGGGCGGTCGCCATACCGGTTGATGCTGTGCCGGTTGCGGCCGTGCGTGGTCTGCCGTCGACTGCCTGCGAACCAGTGGTCGTGACAGTCCTTCCAGGAACGGCGCCCGACCTGGCTCCGCTCGTCGCTACGCCGATCGGCACAGGCGAGCTGATCCTGGTGACGACGTCAACCTCGGCACCTCCCCGAGAGGTTGCTCTGGGGAACCACCGCATCTCGGTCGAGGTACAGGGCGCTGCTGGGGTGGTCAACGTCGATCCGCTCCCACTTCAAGAGGTAGCGGAAGGCCCGGTCTCCGGACCGCCGCCGGCCAACGCCGACCCAGGTGCAGCCCTGGTCCGCGGACCGCGAGCGGTCGGCCGAACGCCACTCGGCGTATGGCTCACCCGGCCCGACAGCGGCCAGCCGGTCGACGTCTTCGTCCGGCTGGTCGATCCGCTCGGCCGGCTCGCCGAACAGCAGGTCACCGTGCCGGCGTTCGTTGCCGAACCGCCCAGTCTCGATCTGATCGACATCTTCACGATCGTCGGCCGCGGTGTGGTGGCACGGCTCCGCTCGGATGCCGATGTCGCAGCTCAACCCCCTTACGTTCTGGGGGTTCAAGCCCAGCAGACCCGCCGTCCGTTCCCGATCGGTCCGCTACCACCACCGGTCCGGGCTCGCTTCGAGCTCGACGACATCCCGGCCCGCCCGGGCCCCTTCCCGAGCGCCGACCCCATCCAAGCCGTCCGGGTGACCGAGGACCCGCCGCACGAGTATCAGATCCTCATCCGGCTGGCACCCCCGATGGTCGTCACCTTCGTGCTGCGTGCTCCCAACGGCGCCCAGACCCAAGTAGTCGCCGAGGTCACAACCTAGATCTTGCATCTGTTTTGTTAGTCGGCTAAGTTTTGTGATTAGCCGACTAACAATATATGCAGGAGGACGGGTCATGGACCTGGGTTTGAAGGATGCCGCGGTGCTGGTGACGGGTGGGTCGTCGGGGATCGGGCGGGCTACCGCGATCGCTTACGGGCGGGAAGGCGCCCGGGTCGCGATCACCTACAACTCACAGAAGGACGCGGCCGAGGCCGTCGCGGAGGAGATCGAGGCGGCCGGTGGTACGGCGTACGTCGTCCAGCTGGATCTCGGTGCCCCGGAGACGATCGCGGCCGCCGTCGCGTCGACGGTGGAGCACTGGGGCGGACTGGACGCCGTGGTCGCGAACGCGGTCAGCTGGGGAACGCTCGGGTACGACGACCGGCCGGAGCGGATCGAGGACTCCCGGGTCGAGTGGTGGACCGAGATCATCCGGGCCAACCTCGAGGGGAACTTCCACCTCGTCCAGCAGGTCGCCCCGGCACTCCGCGCCTCCGAACACGGCCGCCTGGTGCTGATCTCGACGGACCTCGCCGAGCGCGGGATGCGCGGTTCCTGGGCGTACGGCGCCGCGAAGGCGGGACTGCACGGCCTGGCGGCGAGTCTGCAGCACGATCTCGGCGCGGACGGCGTACTGGTCAATGTCGTCCTTCCCGGCATCACGCTGGAGAACGGGGCGCACCGGGTCATCCCCCGCCAGGCGCTGGACCGGATCGCGGCCGGATTCACCGCGAGGCACCTCCCGGACGCGTCCGAGCTCGCCGACGCGATCCTGTTCCTGACCTCGCCCCGCACCAAGGCGATCCAGGGCCAACTGCTGCACGTGACCGGCGGAGACCTGATCCCCGCGTAATGCAGCGTCGACGGCGCCGACGCTTGTACGGTGGGCTGAGGAGTACTCCGGAAAAGGAGCGTCGCGATGGCCCGGGCACTGATCGTGGTTGATGTGCAGAACGACTTCTGCGAAGGCGGGAGCCTGGCCGTGGCCGGTGGCGCCGACGTCGCGTTCCGGATCGGCGAACTGCTGCACCACTGGCACGAGGCCGAGCCCGACGAGCGGCAGTATGCGTACGTCGTGGCCACCCGGGATCACCACATCGACCCGGGTGACCACTTCTCCAGAGAGCCCGACTTCGTGAACTCCTGGCCGCGGCACTGCGTGGCCGGCACCGACGGCGTCAGCTTCCACCCGAACCTGGACCCGCAGCCGTTCGACGCGATCTTCGACAAGGGCGAGTACGCGGCCGCGTATTCCGGCTTCGAGGGCAAGTCGCACGAGGGCGGTCACACGCTCGCCGACTGGCTGCGCGGCAAGGGCGTCACCGATGTCGACGTCTGCGGCATCGCAACCGACTACTGCGTCCGCGCCACCGCCCTCGACGCCCGCCAAGAAGGCTTCACCACCACAGTCCTCACCACCCTCACCGCAGGAGTAGCCGAGTCCACCACCACCCAAGCCCTAACCGACCTCCGAACCGCAGGCGTAACCCTCACCTAACCGCTCCGCGCCGACCCTTCGCTGCCGCCACACTTTGTGCACCCACCGCCCATTTCAGGCGCCGGAAAATGGTCGGTGGGTGCACAAAGTGGGCGCCGCAGGCTCCTATCTGACGGGGGCTCCTGGGCCGAGGGGGATTCCGAGGGCCCACCAGGCGAGGAACAGGAGGGTCCAGGCGATGGTCATGGAGACTGCGAGTGGGACTGTGTACGACGCCAGCGTGCCGACGCCGGCGTCTTTGCGGTAGCGCTGGAGGAAGCCGAGGGCCATCACGAAGTACGGGCTCATCGGCGTGATCGCCGTCGAGCCTGAGTCGGCGATCCGGAAGAGGGCCTGGGTGGTTTCGGCTGGGACGTTGAGCAGGAGCATCATCGGCACCAGGATCGGCGCGGTCAGGGACCACATCGCGGAGCCGCTCGTCACGAGCACGTTGATCACCGTCAGCAGCGCGAGGATGCCGAGGAAGATCACCACCTTCGGCGCCCCGAGATCGCCGAGCACCCGGGCCGACTCCGCGGACAGCAGGTCGCCGATGTTGCTCCAGTCGAAGTACGCGAGGAACTGCGCGATCGCGAAGAACAGCACGAGCACCGGCGCCATCTGCTTGATGCCTTCGGCCATCAGCTTCGGTACGTCGGCGGCGCGCTCGATCGCCTTCACGGTCACGCCGTACGTGATGCCGACCAGGCCGAAGAGGACGGCGACCACCATCGCGATGCCGTCCAGGAACGGTGAGTCGACGATGCTGCCGTCCTTGCCGCGCAGCGGTGAGCCGTGCGGCAGCAGGACCGCGACGATCGCGACGGCCGCGACCAGGAACACGATCCCGGCCCGGCGCAGACCCTTGCGTTCGGCAACAGACACGGACAGCTGATCCGCGTCGTCGCCGGGCGCTTCAGGGTCGGCGTCGAGGTCGGTCCGCTTGCTCAGCACCAGTCGCGTGACGAGGGTGATCACCAGCGCCAGCAGGACCGACGACGCGATGTTGAAGAACCAGTTCGACAGCACCGAGACATGAGCATCCGGATCCACTGTGCGAGCGGCGGCCGTGGTGATGCCGGCGAAGATCGCGTCGTTCGGGGTCGGGATCGGGCTGGCGTCGTACCCGGAGGCGATCGCGGTGTACGCGACCACGATGCCGAGGATCGGCGACCGGCCGACCGCGCGGAACGCGAGCCCGCCGAGCGGCACCAGGATGATGTACGCCGCCGCCGACGCGACATGCGCCATCGTGCCGGCGAACGCGACCGCGAACACCACCATCGACTGCGGCACCCGGGACACGCTGACCCGCATCAGTACCTGCAGGAACCCGGTCCGCTCGGCCAGCGCGACGCCCATGATCACGACCACGATCGTGGCCATCGGCGGGAACTCGGCGAAGTTCGAGATCGCCGTCGACACCGCCATCTGCAGGCCGTCGCCGGACAGTAGGTTCTGGACCGCGACCTCCTTGCCGTCCTTCGGCGAGAGCACAGACACGTCCAGCGCGGACAGGATCGCGCTGACCACGGCCAGGATCGCCGACAGGATCCAGAACAGCCAGAACGGATGCGGCAGCGCGTTCCCGATCCGCTCGATGACCGCCATCGCCCGGACCAGGCGCGGCAGCTCCCTCGTGTCGGTTGCCGTACTCATAACGTGTGCGCCTTGAAGAACGCGCCGATCAACTCGTGCGCTTCGAACGTCTGCGTCACGTAGCCCGGGCCGGATGTCGCGTCCGATCCCGGCCAACTGTGCCCGCCGTCGGTGACCGCGACGTGCACGACGTCGGCCGTGCAGCCCTTGTAGGTGAACTTCAGTACGTCGTCACCGATCCGGCTCGTCTTCGGTTCCGGATCGCAGTGGTCGCGGACCGTCCAGTCCCGGACCCAGGTCTCTACGTCGGGGAGGTCGCGCTGACCGTCACCGCCGTACGGGATCGTGGTGTCGCCGGTGCCGTGGATGTTGAGCACCGGGACCGGGCGACTAGGCGCGCAGTGCGTGCCCTCGATGTAGAACGCGCCGGAGACCGGGGCGATCGCCGCGATCCGGTCGGCGAGCCGGCAGGCGAGGATGCCGGTGAAGCCCGCGCCGTTGGACTTGCCGGTCACGTAGACGGCGTCCGTGTCGACGCAGTACGACGCCTCCAGCTGGTCGAGCAGGTCCTCGGTGAACTGCACGTCGTCGACACCCTTGGCGGAGTACGGCGCGCCCTGCCAGGCCTGCTTGTTCTCGTCGCCGATCACACCGTTGGGGTAGGCAACGATCGCGTCGAGCTTCGACAGGTCGGAGAACGCCTCGGTCTGGGCGCCGGTCTTGCCGCGGCCGTGGTACACGAGGATGAGTCGCCTGGCCTTGGAGCTCTGGTAGTTGTCCGGCACGTGCAGGCGATAGGTGCGCGTGAGGCCGCCGCTGGTGACGGTGTAGTCGCCGCTCGGTGCGGCCTGCTTGCCACAGCCGGCGCTGTGAGCGCCGACTGCCGTTGCCGTGGGCAACGTGGTGGCGGCGGTCACCAGAGCCGCCGCTCCTAGCAGCGCACCAAACCGGCGGGCGGTACGGCGTGGGATTTTGGGCCGTGCGAGGTTCATCAGGGGCCTCCTCGGGGGCATGCGGCCTGCAGGCGGGCAGGCTCGCGCCTGGACCTCCCTGAGCGAAGGTCCAGTGTTCGGGGGTGCAGCGTCAGGCCGAGAGCAACTCGTCGGCGAAGGCGGCGATCCGGTCGGCGGCGGTCTCCACGAGGAGCCGGCCGTCCTCGGCTGTGGCGCGGCGGGGATCACCCAGCACGCCACGCTTGTGGTACGCGTCGAACCCGACGGACAGCCGCGGTCCGCGCGACTGCCGGGAGAGCCGGGCCGTGGTGGTCAGGTCGTCGAGCGTGGTGGCGCCGGGTTCCAGGCGGTCGGCCTGGACCAGGTCCGGTGCGAGGTACAGCATCTGCGCGGTCTCCGCCTCACCGGCGTGACCGTGCACCTCGCTGACTCCTGTGATCAGGTCCGAAACGACGGACGTGACCGGGGTCCACGCGAACGTGAGCTCGCTGCGGACGTACTCCTGCGCGAGCACGGACAGGGCGGCGTTGTTCCCTCCGTGCCCTGTAATCACCAGGAACTGCCGCCAGCCGTGGTCGTGCAGGCTGGACACCAGATCCCGGAGAACTTGCAGGAACGTTGCCGGTGACAACGTCATCGTCCCGGGGAACGCCATGTGGTGCGGCGAGACGCCGTACGGGACGGCCGGGGCGATCACCGCGCGACCGGCCAGCCGTTCCGCGACCCGCTCGGCGACACCGACGGCGCGGACGGTGTCGGTGGACATCGCCATCCCGCCGCCATGCTGTTCCTGCGCGCCGACCGGAACGATCACCAGCGGGGACCGGCGTACGGCGGCCTGCGCTTCATCGGTCGTCATCTCGGCAAGCTTCACGACAGCTCCGGCGAGGACTCGACGGCGCGGCGGATGTTGTCGAGGTGCTCCCGGGTCAGCCGCTCGGCCTGTACGGCGTCCTGTGCGCGGACGGCCTCGACGATCGCCTGGTGCTCCTCGTGATCACGTCCGCGGTTGTCGTACAACGCACGGATCTGCTGCTGCTCGCGGACGCGAACCTTCAGCAGCGACGCCAGAACCTCTTGCAGCAAAGGGTTCCCGGACGCGGCCGCGAGCTCGACATGGAAGTTCAGCGCGAACGCCGGTCCACCGGGCGGGACGAGCGCGTTGGTGACCGCGGCCTCCAGGCGCTCCAGGTTCTCGGCTTGGCGCGCCAGGGCCGACTGCGCCGCGACGGCCGGCTCGATCACCAGGCGCGCACTGATCAGCTGCAACACCGAGTCCTTCGTGATCGGCGGCCGGTGCGGATTCGCCAGTACGACGTTGTTGATCGTCGGGCCGACGTACGTCCCGGAGCCGTGCCGGAACTCGACCGCCCCGGTCGCCTCGAGCTTCCGCAGCGCCTCCCGCACCGTCGGCGTGGTGATCGCGAACCGCTTCGCCAACTCGCGCGCCGACGGGATCGCGTCACCGGGCCGCAGCCCGCCGTCCCGGATGATCCCGAGGATCGACTCGGTCAACCGGTCCGACAAACTGGGCAGCGCCTCAGATGCTGAGTAAGTCACGAAGTGACTAAATCACTTAGCCACATCCCGGTCAAGACCTCGAACGAGTAGTTCTGCTCAGTCGCGGTGACCGTCCGTGCCCGTACCTTGCTGGCATGAAGGAGCGCACCTGGGCGGGTTCGATCGTCGTCATCGGGTTCCGGGCCCTGGGCATCGGTCTCGGCGTGGCCGTCGTCGTCGGGATCATCGTGACGAGCGTCCAGTCCGCGAACTGCCTGCCCGACGAGGAATGCTGGGCGGCCGTCGGCGGCATCGCGTACGGCGCTCTCGGCGGCGGGATCGCGATGGCGCTCGCGATCCTGGTATTCGCGATCCGTCTGCACGTCGGCGCGATCTTCGGCACCGGCGCCGCGGTCGGAGTACTGGCTCTGCTCGCCGCGGCATGGGCAGCCCTCCTCGGGTGGGCCCAGCCACTCCTCTTGCTGGCCGCTGTCGCGTTCTCGGCCAGCGCGGTTCTCCAGCGCTGCCATCGGCCGACCGACGGCGGGCACCGGCAGTGGACGCGGCCGTCGACGGGGGCGGTTCTGATCGCGGCAGGCGTCGTACTCCTCGGCGCCCTTCCGGCCGGGTTCAAGCTCGCCAAGGTGTGGTCGGAAGAGCGGCGGATCGAGGCTGTCATCGCCCGACCGCTGCAGACCGACCTGGACGGCACCTGGCCCTACTCCGTGCGCTCGTGGGACTCCGGGTTCGAGTACGACGTGATGGAGCCCCCGTCGAACGGACAGCGGATCGCCGAGGTCTCTGTCACCGTTCGCAACGCGGCCCCGGACCAGGCGCCGTGCACCGGCTTCACCGACCGTATCGAAGGCCCGGTCACGGTCACCGGCTGCACGGAACTCGTCCCGAACCTGTGGCAAGCACACGGCGCCCACGGCGAGACCCAGTACTTCGTCCACGCCGGGGATCGCCAGTGGGCCTACGTTCGGGCCGGAACCTATGGCGGCGCGGACGTCCAGCGACAGCACGACGCCCGCGCCGAACGGATCGCGAGATCTCTGCGACCGCGCTCAGCCTTTCCCCTTGCCGCCGAATCGGTCGGCTGCGGCTTCTGCGAGTGGCTGGCGTAACAGCCACTCGCAGCGAACGCCGAGCGGGTCAGGGGGTGACGGTGATGGGGGCGCCGTTCGAGACCAGGGACCAGTCGCCGGTGTGGAAGGTGTTCGGGTTGACCTCGCCGGTGGCGGTGACGTAGTCGATCATCAGCTGGCGGATCTCGACCTGGCGGTTGTAGACGACCGGTGCGGTCTTGACGTGCGGGAAGTTGCCGCCGCCGGACTGGCGGTAGTTGTTGACCGCGACAACGAACTGCTGGTCGGCCGCGACCGGCGTGCCGTCGTACGCGAGGTCCGTGATCCGCGCGCCGGCTGCCTTGGCGATGTCGATCTTGTAGGTCAGGGGCTTCGACAGGCCGCCGAGGATGTCGTAGTTGTAATCCGGCGTACCGTTCGGCGCGGTCGGGGTCGGGGCGTTGGTGACCTGGTCGGACGGGAACGGCCCGGTGCCGGTCACCTGCTTGAAGTACTGCGCGGAGAACTCCAGGTAGTCCTTGATCTGCGCACCCGTCATCGTCACCCCGAGCAGCGTGTTGTCGAAGACGTAGAGCCCGGCGACGTCGCGGATCGACACGTCGCCGGCCGGGATCGCGGCGGCCCGGTTGAACGGGGCCGCGATCGCGAGCACCGGCAGCGACGCCTGCGGCGTACCGACGAGGGCCTTCGAGACCGCGTCGGCCTGGATGAAGTTGACGAAGTCCAGCGCGGCGGTGTCCTCCCACGGCGCGGTCGCCGCGGACATCGCCTCGGTGCAGGTGCCGATCTTCGAGTTCACGTACTCGACGACCTTGTCGTGGTCCTTCTGCAGCAGCGCGACGACGTCCGGGTCGGCGCCGACGGTGTTCGCGTTCAGCACCTGGCTGTGCCGGCCGACGACCTTCCACTGCCCGTGGACCTTCTGCAGGTCGAGGTCGAACAGCGACAGCCGCATACCCCACTTCAGCGGCTCGCTGAGCACCACCTGCTCGCCGCTCGTCTTGTTCGTGACGAGCCGCTCGGGGATCTCCAGGTGCGCGTGACCGACCAGGACGGCGTCGATACCCGGGACGGTCTCGGCCATCAGCACCGACGCGTTCTCCGGGTACGGCAGCGCGTCGCCGTACGACGAGGACAGGTCCATCCCCGAGTGCACGGAGGCGATCACGACGTCGGCACCGGCCTTGCGGACCCGCGGCGCCCAGATCTTCGCGAGCTCGACGATGCCGCCGAACTTCAGCTTGTTCTCGACGTTCGCCTTGTCCCAGATCGCGATCCCCGGGTTGGTCAGGCCGAGGATGCCGACGGTGATCGGCTTCTCCCCCGGCACGTGCACCCGCTTCAGCGTGTACGGCGGGAACACCGGCAGGCCTGTGGTCCAGTCCTGGGCGTTCGCGCCGAGCAGCGGGAACCGCAGCTGCCGCTGGAACTTGCGGAGGATGTCGAGGCCGTAGTTGAACTCGTGGTTGCCGAGCGCGGCGGCGTCGTACCCGATCCGGTTCATCGCGGCCGCCATCGGGTGCGTGTGACCGCCGGTGATGGGCTCGATCTTCGCGAAGTAGTACGCCAGCGGCGTGCCCTGGATGGTGTCGCCGGCGTCCAGCAGCAGCGGGCGCGGCGCCCGCCGGTCCGCGGCGATCCGGTCCCGGACCGCGCTGACCAGCGTCGAGATCTTGGCCAGGCCGATGTCGTTGTGCGCGCTGTCGTCGTACTCGGTGTTCTTGAAGTAGTCCCAGTTGAAGACGTTGCCGTGCAGGTCGGTGGTGCCCATCACGGTCAGCCGGACGGTCTTCCCGGGCCCGCCGCGGTCGTCACCGGCGTACGCCGGGACCGCCTGGAAACCGGCCGCGGCCAGCGCCGCCGCCCCACCGATCACCGTGCGTCGTGTCATGCTCGTCCGCTCACCGCTGTCCGTCATCGCCCCGCCTCACAGGTCCGTACGCCGGGATCTCCGGCCCGAAAGCACACGATACGGGCGACACACCCCCACCCCGTGAACGCATGGCCCCGCCCACGCGAGAAGATGGCCCTCATGACCAAGCCGCCCGGCAAAGTCCTGCCGTTGGTCGCCGCCCTCCTTTGCGGTGCCGTCCTCGCCCAAGCCGCCACGCCCTCCGACCACTCCGTCACGTCCGCAGCCGCGCCTGTCTCCCCGACGTCCGGCCACGGACTGCTGGGTACGCCGGTCACGTCCAAGCGCGGCGAACCGTCGTCGACCAAACAACCCACGCCGCCTGCCAAGCCCCCGGTCGCCAAGCCGCCTGCTGACGACTGGAACCTGGCGGCGCACGGGAAGGTGCTCTACCTGACCTTCGACGACGGTCCCCAGCACGAGTGGACCCCGAGGGTCCTGCAGGTACTGCGTAAGCACAAGGCCCACGCGACCTTCTTCGTGCTCGGGATCCAGGTGGCGCAGTACCCGGAACTGATCGCCGCCGAGCGGGCCGCCGGGCACACCGTCGGCAACCACACCTGGGACCACAAGACGCTGACCCTGTTGCCGGACGCGAAGGTGCGGCAGGAGATCGCGATGGGCGTGAAGTCGAAGTGCCTGCGGCCGCCGACCGGTGCCACGAACGCGAAGATCCAGGCGATCGCCGCGGCGTACCACCAGCGGCAGGTGCTCTGGGACGTCGACACGAAGGACTGGGAGAAGCCCGGCGCCGCCAGCATCGAGCACGCGATCATGGCCGGGGCCCGTCCCGGGGCGATCATCCTGATGCACGACGGCGGCGGCAACCGCTCCGAGACCGTCGCGGCCCTCGACCGAGCCCTGACCAAGCTCACCAAGCTCGGCTACACGTACCGCTCGCTGCCCTGCTAACGCGCGACGCCCTCGATACCGAGTTCGAGCGCGGCGGGGCGGCGTCGCAGTACTTCGTCGCGCATCGGGCCGACCACGAAGCTTTCGTCCATGACCTGAGCTTCGCAGGTCGGCAGGTCAGCGCAGCACGCCTGCGGCGCCGTCGGAGAAGTGCCTGATGGCCTCGTCGATGACGTGCACCGGCTGGTCGAGCGCCTTGACCAGGAACATGCCGGTGGGGCGCAGCAGTGGGTTCGGCTTGACGACGCTGCGGACGGACGGCTGGTCGAGACCGCGGACACCGGCCGTCGTCGCGCCGACGCCGCGGACCAGAGCCAGGTCGAGCATGTACTGGCCGAGCAGCTTGTGCTGTGTGAAGCCGCGGACGGTTGCCCATGGCAGTACGACGGGGAAGGCGGCGCCGTCGCAGGCCAGCTCGAGGCCCTTGGCGGAGATCCGCATCGCCACCGGCGGCAGCTCGTTGGCGTCGTACCACTCCACCCGCTCGGCCTGCACGCGGTACACCAGGACCGTGCTGAGCACCAGCGGGATCATTGCCACGATCAACAACAGCGCGAACGGCCACATCCCGGAGCCGCGGAAGGCGATCAGCGCGTAGATCGCGGCGACGATACCGATCGCGCCGAGGGCCAGCGTCACCCACGCACCGCGCCGCTCCACGGTCCGCACCACCTCGCGCCGGCGCAGCACCGCATCCCGGTCGACCCCGACCACGAACGACTGCCCTGGATCCCGTGGCGGCACCTGCACCTCCGGCCCGGCCTCTGAAGTACTGACCTCTGAAACCTGTGAAGCTACGTCCCCGTCCTCACTCACAGGGGACAGAATCCCACAGACTGTCAGTTCTTGCGGCGACCTGCCCAGGTCCAGGCGTAGACGCCGTCGTCGACCGCCTGGCCGCCCTCGCCGAGTTCGAGCGGGCGGAAGGTGTCGACCATGACGGCCAGTTCCTCGAAGCGCTCGGCACCCAGCGAGGCCTCGATCGCCGACGGCTGCGGCCCGTGGGCGTACCCGCCGGGGTGCAGCGAGATCGACCCGAGCCCGATCCCGGAGCCCTTCCGCGCCTCGTAGTCGCCGCCGCAGTAGAACATCACCTCGTCGGAGTCGACGTTCGAGTGGTAGTACGGCACCGGCACCGACAACGGGTGGTAGTCGACCTTCCGCGGCACGAAGTTGCAGACCACGAAGTTGTACCCCTCGAACACCTGGTGCACGGGCGGCGGCTGGTGCACCCGCCCGGTGATCGGCTCGAAGTCGCTCACGTTGAACGTGTACGGGTACAGGCAGCCGTCCCACCCGACCACGTCGAACGGGTGGGTCGCGTACGTCATCCGGCTGCCGACGATCCCGCCGGCCCCGTTCCCGCGGTGCTTGACGAGCACCTCGACGTCGGTCCCCTCGACCACCAGCGGCTCGATGGTGGGGTGCAGGTCGCGTTCGCAGTACGGCGAGTGCTCGAGGAACTGGCCGTACCGGGACAGGTAGCGCTTCGGCGGCGCGATATGCGAGTTCGCCTCGATGGCGTACGCGTGCACGCCCTCCGGCCCGGGCAGCCAGCGGTGCGTGGTCGCGCGCGGGATGATCACGTAGTCGCCCTGGACCGCGTTCAGTACGCCGAACACGGTCTCCACGGTCGCCGAGCCCTTCTCGACGTACACGCACTCGTCGCCGATCGCGTTCCGGTAGTACGGCGACGGCTGCTCGGCCACGACGTACGAGATCCGGACGTCACCGTTGCCGAGCACGAGCCGCCTGTCCTCCACGGCGTTCGACTTGGACGTCTCGGTGAACAGGTCGTGCAGCTTCAGGTGCCGCGGCGTGAGCGGGTGGTTCGCGACGGTGGCGAGATCCGGCAGGTCCCACACCTGGGAATCGACGATCGCGGACGGTACGCCGGCGTGGTACAGCAGCGACGAGTCCGACGAGAACCCCTCCTCCCCCATCAGCTCCTCGTAGTACAGCCCGCCGTCCGGTTTCCGGAACTGCGTGTGCCGCTTCGGTGGAACTTCCCCGACCTGCCGGTAGAACGCCATCTCCGCCACTCCTGCTTGTACGCTATTCGGACGCGTGCGTCCGCTTACCGAAAGCATCCGTTAGGCTTCGACCCATGTCAACCGTCCCTGCGCTGTACCGGCACCTGGTCGACGACGCCTCGATGTTCCCGCCGGGCAACCTGCCGCTGCCCGAGGCCGTCGCGGCCCACCACGTCCACCGCCGGGCGCCGTACGCCGACCTGGTCGGCACGTTCGTGTGCACCGACGACGACCTGATGAAGGTCGCCGCCGAAGCGGCCCGCACCGGCACGGCACCACTCCGCGTGGCGGTGGTGATCTCCGGCGGCGCCGGCGGGATCGAGCCGGCCGTCCGCTGGGGCGACCGTTCGAAGGACGTCGAGGTGACCGCGGTCGAGGTCCGGCTGCGCGACGAGGACGACCTGTCCCGGAACGCGCTGCGCGTGGTCCGCGCGTGCGACGACTGCCTCGACGAGGAGACGGCGTACGTCGAGCTCGGCCTGGACGGGGCGTGGGAGCGCGCGCTCGACGTGGTCGCCGACGCCGGGTACGCCGCCAAGCTCCGCACCGGCGGCCTCGACGCCGCGCTGTTCCCGTCGGCTGCCCAGGTGGCCGCCTTCATCACCGCCTGCCTCGACCGCGAAGTGGCCTTCAAGTGCACGGCCGGCCTGCACAACGCGGTCCGGCATACCGCTGAAGACACCGGCTTCGAGCACCACGGGTTCCTCAACGTGCTGCTCGCGACCCGGGCGTCGCTCGACGGGGCCGCACACGACGAACTGGTCGAACTGCTGGACCAGCGCGACGGTGAGGTGCTGGCGGCGCGGGCGCGCGAGTTGTCCGACGATCAGGCGGCAAGCACGCGCCGGTGGTTCACGTCGTTCGGCTCCTGCAGTATCGACGAGCCGCGCGCGGACCTGATCGCCTTGAACCTGATGGAGGCCCCATGACCTGGATCGACATCCCGGACGGTTCGCCGTTCGGGCCGGAGAACCTGCCACTCGGTGTGTTCCGGCACGGCGACGAGGAGCCGCGGGTGGGTGCGGCGATCGGCGACCAGATCATCGACCTCGCGCCGGTCGCATCCGCGCAGATGCTGGACGGCGCGCAACTGTTCGCCGAGCCGACGCTGAACCCGTTCCTCGCGCTCGGCCGCCCGGCCTGGCGCGCGACCCGGAACTGGCTGCTCGACCTGGTCCGCAACGAGAACGACCGGGACGCCGTCGAGCCGCACCTGATCCCGCAGTCCGCGGTGACGATGCAGCTGCCGTTCGAGGTCGGCGACTACGTCGACTTCTACGCCTCCGAGCAGCACGCGTCGAACCTCGGCCGGCTGTTCCGCCCGGACTCCGAGCCACTGCTGCCGAACTGGAAGCACCTGCCCGTCGGCTATCACGGCCGGGCCGGCACGATCGTTGCCAGCGGCACCGACATCGTCCGCCCCAGCGGTCAGCGCAAGGCCCCGGACGCGACGTCCCCGACCTTCGGCCCGTCCCAGCGGCTCGACATCGAGGTCGAGCTCGGCTACGTCGTCGGTACGCCGTCCACGCTCGGAAAGCCTGTTCCTGTTGAGGATTTCGAGGAGCACGTGTACGGCGTGGTCGTCGTCAACGACTGGTCCGCCCGCGACCTGCAGGCCTGGGAGTACGTGCCGCTCGGCCCGTTCCTCGGCAAGTCCTTCGCCACGTCGATCTCCCCCTGGGTCATCTCCCTCGACGCACTCGCGGCCGCCGCCGTCCCGCTCCCGGCGCAGGACCCTCCCGTCCTCCCGTATCTGGCCGGCAAGAATCTGGTCAACTACGACATCACGTTCGAGGTCTCCCTGAACGGCCATCACGTCAGCAGTCCGCCGTACCGCGATCTCTACTGGTCACCCGCGCAGATGCTCGCCCATATGACCGTCAACGGCGCCACGATCCGCACCGGCGACCTCTACGCCTCCGGCACCGTCAGCGGGCCCGAGAAGAACCAACGCGGCTCCTTCATCGAACTGAGCTGGGGCGGCCGTGAGCCGCTGATCGTCGACGGCAAGGAACACACGTTCCTCGAGGACGGCGACGAGGTCACCATCTCCGCCTGGGCGACCACAGCAAACGGATCCCGCCTCGGCCTCGGAGACGTCACCGGCCGCATCACCCCCGCCCACACCCCACCAGCCTGACCGCCTCGCCACCTCACACCACTCCCGCCGACGTCTTTGGGCCCCCACCGACCATCTGCGAGCGGCCGAAACGGTTGGTGCGAGCCCACAGTGGATCCTTCGAGCGGGAAAGTAGGGCGAAGATGTTCATTACTGTTTGTTTCTCTTGACGAGTTAGCGCTTACGTGCGAACTTCATCGGCATGAAACGTTCAGTGGGGTGTGGAGTACTGGCTGTGGCCCTGGCCGCCGGTGTGCTGAGCGTGCCTGCAGGTGCGCACGCTGACAGCACGGCCGGCGACCTGACCTTGCGGTCGAGTGAGTTGACGGTCACCGTCGGGGCGGACTTTCCCCGGGTGGTCAAGTACGTCGACAACGCCTCCGGGCAGGCCCTCGGGGGTCAGCCGGACGCGATCTCGACGGTCACGATCGACGGCGTGGCCCGCACCGCGCATCTCGCCGCGTCGCCGACGGTCGACGGCGGACGAGCGGCGTACACGCTGGCCTTCGACGCCCTGCCCGGCGTCGAGCTGGACGCGAGTCTGAGCGTGACGGGGCGGGTGACGAAGTTCGCGATCGACGCGGTGCGCGACACCGATACGAGTCGCGTGCACACCATCGACATCCCTGACCACGACCTGGTCTCGGTGGCGAGTACGGACGCGGGCGCGACGACCGCGTTCACCACGCTGGATCCGGATTCGACGCGGACCGCGGACAAGATCACGCCGGTCACCGCGAGCACGCCGGGCGACACGGCTGCGGCCGGAGCGGCGTACGCGTTCGTCAACACCAGCGGGCTCGCGGCGGGCATCGAGTCGAACTCGGTGTACGACAAGCCGTCCGGGCCGTCGGTCGACGACGGCGCCCGGTTCTGGCACCGCGCCCGCAAGGCCGCCGACGGCAGTACGCGCGTCGGCGTGTGGAGCGGCCAATGGACGTACCGTGCCGACACGTCGCCGTACACCGAACCGCTCCCCTGGGCGAAGGTCGTCGTCACCCCCGACGCGAACAACGACCGGACGGTCGACTGGGAGGACGGCGCCGTCGCGTTCCGCTCGATCATGACCGAGCCGAACGGCGGCGACCAGGTCAAGAACCGGGTGATCACGCACATCCCGTTCAACTTCGCCAGCCAGGCCACGCACCCGTTCCTGCGGACGCTCGACGACGTCAAGCGGATCTCGCTCGCGACCGACGGCCTCGGTCAGATGACGGTCCTGAAGGGGTACGGCGCTGAAGGCCACGACTCCGCCCACCCGGACTACGGCGGCAACTACAACACCCGCGCCGGCGGCCTGACCGACCTGAACACGCTGCTCAAGCAGGGCAAGTCCTGGAACGCGGCGTTCGGCGTCCACGTCAACGCGACCGAGTCCTACCCGGAGGCGAACGCCTTCAGCGAGGACCTGGTGGACAAGAACGCCAAGGGCTGGAACTGGCTGAACCAGAGCTACTACATCAAGCAGCGCCCTGATCTTGCCTCCGGCAACATCGTGAAGCGGTTCCAGCAGCTCCGCGACGAGACCGACAAGAACCTGCAGGAGCTGTACATCGACGTGTACTACCAGTCGGGCTGGCTCGCCGACGGCCTGTCCCGGCAGCTCGCCGGCCAGGGCTGGCAGATCGCCACCGAGTGGGCCGACCGGCACGAGCGGACGTCGCTGTGGTCGCACTGGGCCAACGACCTCGACTACGGCGGTGCCACCAACAAGGGCCTGAACTCGCAGATCATCCGGTTCGTCCGCAACCACGAGAAGGACGTCTGGAACAACGACCCGATCCTCGGCCAGACCGCGATCGTCGAGTTCGAGGGCTGGACCGGCGAGACCGACTGGAACGCGTTCTACACCAACATCTGGCAGCGCAATCTACCCGCGAAGTTCCTGCAGCAGCAGAAGATCCTGGACTGGAACAGCGGCGACATCACGTTCACCGGCGGCGTCCGCGGCGCGGTCGAGAACGGCAAGCGGACCGTGTACGTCGGCAACGCCAAGGTGCTCGACGGCGACAAGTACCTGCTGCCGTGGGACAACAAGAAGCTGTACCACTACAACCCGGCAGGCGGCCACACCACCTGGCAGGTGCCCGCGGCCTTCGCCGGCACTCGGTCCTTCTCCGTCTACAAGCTGACCGACACCGGCCGGGTCAAGGTCGCCACCGCGCCTGTCCGCAACGGCAGCATCAGCCTCGACGCGAAGGCCGGCCAGCCGTACGTGGTCTACCCGGACACGGGGCCGACGCCGCGGCCCGCGAACTGGGGCGAGAGCTCGCACGTCAAGGACCCCGGCTTCAACGCCGGCAACCTCGCGGCCTGGAACGTGACCGGTAACGCGACGATCGGTACCCTCGAGAACGGCCAGCACGTCGCCGAACTCGGGACGAAGGCTTCGTCGATCCGGCAGCAACTGACGGGCCTGACCCGCGGTCGCACGTACAGCGCCTCCGCCTGGATCGAGGTCGAGCCCGGCAAGTCCCGCCCGACCACGGTGACCGTCGACGGCGCTCGCAACCAGGTCACCAGATCGACCGCGCAGAACGTGGTTGCCGCCGACGACAAACATGAGGCGTACTACCAGCGCGCCCGAGTCGTGTTCCAGGCCAAGGGAAGCACGGCTGACCTGACAATCGGGGCAGCCGCGGGTGCAGCGCGGGTTCGTCTCGACGATGTGCGGGTGGTCGAAACGACGAAGCCTGCGGCCGGGCTCGTCGACGACTTCGAGCATGTCGACCAGGGCTGGGGGCCGTTCGTGAAGGGCGATGCCGGTGGTGTCACCGACCCGCGGACAGTGCTCGCCCCCAAGCATGCGCCGTACACGCAGGCGGGCTGGAACGGGAAGCTGGTCGACGACGTGCTCGACGGCACCTGGTCGCTCAAGTCGCACGAGGAGAACGAAGGGCTGGTCTACCGGACCGCGCCGTGGACGGTGAACTTCCAGCCGGGCCACAAGTACAAGGTCAGCTTCGACTACGAGAGCGGTCGCGCCGGTCAGTACGCGTGGGTCCAGGGGGTCGACCGGCCGGCGTCCGTCGAGGTCAAGGCGACGCCGATCGGCGAGCAGCGGACGAAGGCGACGTTCAACCAGGAGTTCGTGGCCGGTTGCGGCGGCGACTACTGGGTCGGACTGCGCAAGCTCACCGACGGCGGCGACCAGAGCGACTTCATCATGGACAACTTCGCCGTGACGGATCTCGGTACGACGTCGCAGCCGGCGGACTGCACCTCGGTCGCGGTGTCGGGCCTGAACGGGCTTGTCTCCGGTGAAGCGAACACCGTCACCACCACGTTCACCAACAACGATGTGGTGGCCGCCAGCAACATCACGTTGGGCCTGACCGCACCGGACGGCTGGACCGTCACGGCGACCACGCCGGCGACCCACGCGACCGTTGCCGCAGGCACCAGTGTGACGACCACGTGGGACGTGACTCCCCCGGCCGGTACGCCGGAGGGCAAGTACCCGCTGACTGCGACGGGTGGTCAGGCAACGATCAGCGCGGAGGCGACTGTGCTGCCGCCGGGGATCGTTCCGCAGTCCCGGATCAAGGTGGCCGACGTGAGCAGTGAGGACGTCGCCACGGGTGGTGCCGCGACCTCGGCGCTGGACGGAAACCCCAGCACCCTTTGGCATTCCGCCTGGTCCGAGGTCAGCACGCCGGCCGGGTACCCGCACTACATGACGCTCGATCTCGGGTCGACGTACCAGGTGAACGGGTTCGGCTACCTGCCGCGGCAGAGTGGCACGAACGGGATGTTCAAGGGGTACGAGATCTATGTCAGCGCGGCCGGTCAGGACTGGGGCACGCCGGTTGCGACCGGGCAGTTCCCGAACTCCACCGCCGTACAGCGAGTCGACTTCACCGCGAAGCCCGGCCGGTACGTGAAGTTCGTCGGCACCAGCTCGCTCAACGGCGCGGTCTTCGGATCAGCCGCCGAGTTCAACGTATACGGAACGCACTAGGCAACAGAAAGCGGCGCCACTAGGGAGTGGCGCCGCTTTCGCCTGTATTACTTGGTGATGGTCACCGAGATCGGCGCGGACGCTGTGTTCGCTGCGACGACGCGGAACTTGTTCACGCCGACCCGGCCGCTCTGCACCCACACCGAGTAGGTCGCCCGGCTGGTCACCTTGGTGGTGGCCGGGAAGTTAACCCACTTGCCGTTCTGCAGCCGCTGCACCTGGACGACGGTGTTCTTCGCGATGCCGGACGTCTTGCCGGTGAACGAGACCTTCGTCCACGCCTTCGCGGTGGCCTTGTCCGACTTGATCGTGATCGACTTCGCCGCGGCCGGGGTGCTCACCGCACTCTGCTGAGTGGTGGCGGCGTTGGCCTGCAGGGCGCCGGCGACACCGAGACCGGCGGCGGCGAGCGCGACACCGGCGAAGGCGGCAGCGGTACGACGAACGAACTGAGTACGCATGATGACTGGTTTCCCCTCGTTTTGTTGGTGTTACGGAGAGGAAGACGCGGCGGTCGACGGAAAGGTTGTGTTACAACACCGTCTCAGGTCCGGGTGGCAACACCAGCCGGGCCAGCGCGCCGCCGCCAGGTGCTTCGCCGAACGTCAGCTCTGCGCCGAGAACCTTGGCGTGACCAACCGCGATGGTCAGGCCGAGGCCGTGCCCGGCGCCGCGTTCGGCCATCCCGGACCGGAAGCGGCGCGGGCCCTCGGCAATCAGTTCCTCGGGATATCCGTTGCCGTGGTCAACGACCTCGACGGTGCGGCCGCTGACCGTGACCTCGACCGGCGGCTTGCCGTGCCGCAGCCCGTTGACGATCAGGTTCGCCAGGATCCGCTCGATCCGCCGCGAATCGGTCGACACCGTCTCGTCCGGCCCGGTCTGGTGCACGATCACACTGTCCGGCGCGAGCGACTGCTGCATCCGCAACCGCCCGACCGCCGACCCAACGAACGCGCCGAGCCCGACCAGCTCCAGATCGGCCTGCTCGACGCCCGAGTCGAACCGGGCGATCTCCAGGAGATCCTCGACCAGCCGCCGCAGCACCTTCGCCCGATCGCGCACCAGTTCGCTGGGACGGCCGGGCGGCAGTAGTTCGGCGGCGGTGGTCAGCCCGGTCACCGGCGTACGCAGATCGTGGGCAACGTCCGCCGTGAAGCGGCGCTCTGCCTCGAGCTGACCGCGCAGCGAGCTGGCCATCGTGTCGAGGGCGGTCGCCAGCGACTGCACCTCGTCCTTGCCCTTGCCAACGGCCTCGGCCGCGGACGCGTCCAGGTCGCCCGCCGCGATCCGCCGGGCCGTGCCCGCGACCGCGACAATCCGTTTGGACAGGCTGCCGGCCAGGATGACGCTGACCAGGGCGACCAGCGCGACCGTGCCGATCCCGCCGAGGATCAGGGCCTGCTGCAAGGCCTTCATCGAGTCGTCGGTGCTCTCGTAGTCCTGCTCGATCGAGAGCACCTTCCCGTCCTTGACCGCGACCGCCGCCCACATCTTCGCGTGCGGCGACCCGGTCTTGAACGTGGCCCGCTTGCCTTCGAGCACGGCGGACCGCAACTGCGGCGGCAGCTCCGGATCGTCGACCTTCGCTCCGAACACCGGTACGTCGTTGGTGTCGTAGCTCTGCGCCGCAAGCTGGATCCGCTCGTCCGCGAAGCTGCGCGTCCGGTCCAGCCGGGCCGACTGGGCCTGGGTGTAGACCGCGACGCACAGCACGAGGATCGCGAGCGCGGAGACCAGCAGGAAGATGAGACCGAGCTTGCCGCGCAGTCCCATCCGCTATGCCCTGAGTTTGTACCCGAAGCCGCGGACGGTTTCGATGCGGTCGGCACCGATCTTGGTCCGCAGCCGCTGCAGGTGGACGTCGACCAGCCGGCCGTCGCCACCCCACTCGTAGTCCCAGACCCGTTGCAGCAAGGTCGAGCGGCTCAGCACCACACCGGGGTTGTTCGCGAACTCGATCAGGAGCTTGAGCTCGGTCGGCGTCAGCTGGACGGTCTGTCCACTGCGTCGTACCTCCAGCGCCTCCCGGTCCAGCTCGAGGTCGCCGAACGACTCCACACCGGAACCGGCCGCCGGTGCCGGACGCTCCGGATCGGAGACCGCGCGCCGCATCACCGCCCGCAGCCGTGCCACCAGCACCTGGGTGTCGAACGGTTTGGTCACGTAGTCGTCGGCGCCTGCTTCGAGACCGAGTACGACGTCGAGCGCGTCTCCGCGCGCGGACACCATCACGATCGGGACCGTGCTGGTCTCGCGGATCCGTCGGCACACCGAGATTCCGTCCAGCCCGGGCAGCATGATGTCGAGCATCACGACGTCCGGGTGGATCTTCTCGAAGCGCTCGATCGCTTCCAGGCCGTCCTCGGCCGTGGTCACGTCGTAGCCGTGCCGCTCGAGGGTCAACTGGGTTGCCTCACGGATCACCGCGTCGTCCTCAACCATGAGAATGCGCGCTGCCGGTTCTTCCGGTACCACGAACTTGGGTCTCCCTACTGGTCCGTCGAGCTCACCTTGATCATCTGCCGACCGTTCCAACGGTAGACCTCGACCCGTCGGCCGGACGGGCAGCAGACCGGGTCGTCGATCCCGAAGATCTTCGACTCGACCACCAGGTCACCTTGCGGGCTGGCGTTCACGGTCGGTTGCTCGACATCCAGGTTCCAGATCGGTCGCGGGCCGGTCGGCTCGACGGCGATCAGGAAGATACCGAAGACGAACTTCTCCAGAGTATGGATCAGGACGATCTGCTGAGGTGTACCGCTGTGCAATACATCAACGGTCTTACCCCTGCTGAGGCAACGCGAAATCACGGTGCAATTCGAAAGGACTGTCCGCGAGTAGCCGGACAGGTGCCGATCGGCGAGCAGCCGGGCCCGGACTTTGTACAGGTCGACGGCCACCTGCGGGGTGCGCTCGGCGTGCGGAGAGGGGTTGCCGGTACCGAACGCGACCGACGGTGTCGGGGTCGTCGGAGGGGGTGACTCGGGGCCCTCGACGCGCAGTCCCCCGCCGTTCCCGCAGGCGGCGAGCGTGATCGTTGCGACCACCGCGGCGACGGCAGGCAGCACGGTACGGCGCCACAGACCCATCGGGCGCCTCCTACCCTGCATCAAGTCCCCCCGCGAATTCGTACACGTCCTCACTTCCCATGGTGTCGGCCGGACGTCACATTCGACGGGCGTGGACGTCGAGTGGCCTCGACAGTTCTATTGCGGTTCCGTCACGGCGTGGTCAGTGGGTCACCCGGCGACGACCTTTCCCGGGTTCAGCAGGTTCTTCGGGTCCAGCGCGGTCTTGATCGCCCGGTGCACGTCGAGCGCGACCGGCCCGATCTCCTCCGCCAGCCAGGTGCGCTTCAGCACCCCGACCCCGTGCTCGCCGGTGATGGTGCCGCCGAGCTCCAGCCCGATCTCCATCACCCGGTCGAACGCGACCTGGGCCCGCTCGGCCTGCGCCGGATCGGTCTGGTCGAAGACGACCGTCGGGTGCATGTTGCCGTCGCCGGCGTGCCCGAGGACACCGATCGTGATGTCCAGCTCGGCCGACAGCGCCTCGATCCGGCCGATGAACTCGGCCAGCCGCGAGCGCGGTACGGCGACGTCGTCGATCATCGTCGTACCGAGTTCCTCCAGCGCGGTCAGCGCGGCCCGGCGGCCCTCGAGCAGCAACTCGCCCTCGGCGTCGTCCTCGGCCTCGATGCACTCGAGCGCGCCGTGGTCACGGCACAGCTTGGCCACCGCGGCGACATCGGCGGCGCCCGCCTCGCCGCCCGCGTCGGACTGGGCGATCAGCATCGCGGCGGCCTCGTCGGGCAGGTCCATCCGCTTGTACTTGTTGACCGCACGGATCGTGGTCCGGTCCATGATCTCCAGCAGGCTGAGCGAGACGCCGCTGCGGATGATCTCCAGGATCGCGTTCCCGGCCTCGACGCCGGAGCCGAACAGTGCGGCCATCGTCTTCGGCTTCGCGGCGGCCGGGCGCAGCGCCAAGGTCGCCTCGGTGATGATGCCGAGCGTGCCTTCGCTGCCGACGATCAGCTTCGCGAGGTCGTACCCGGCGACGCCCTTCACGGTCTTCCGCCCGGTCCGCAGGATCCGGCCGTCGGCGAGCACGACCTCCAGGCCGAGCACGTAGTCCGTGGTCACGCCGTACTTCACGCAGCACAGGCCGCCCGAGTTCGTGGACAGGTTGCCGCCGATCGAGCAGAACTCCCAGCTGGACGGGTCCGGCGGGTAGAACAACCCGTGCTCCGCGACCGCGCGGGACAGGACCGCGTTGTAGACCCCTGGCTGAGTAACGACGTACCGGTCGATCGGCTCGATCGCCAGGATCTGGTCCATCTTCTCCAGCGAGATGACGATGCAACCGTCGAGAGCGTTGGCGGCGCCGGACAGGCCGGACCGCGCGCCCTGCGGCACGATCGGTACGCCGGCCTCGGCCGCGACCCGCACCGCTGCCTGCACGTGCGCGGTCTCCCGGGCCAGCACGACGGCGAGCGGAACTCCGGCCGGGCAGAACATCGCCCGGTCGTACCGGTAGCTCTCCATCCGGTCCGGATCGGTCACCAGCGCCTCGGGCGGCAGCACCTGACGCAGCTGCTCGACAACCTCACTCATAGGTCGAGCCTAGTTAATACTCCGCGGTACTGCCCGCCCTGCCCGCTGGTTTCAGCGGGTGCGCTTGGTGACGTTCTCCGAGATCTCCTCGTAGCCGCCGCCGTAGTTGTGGTACTCGCGGCCGATCGCCGCGAAGGTGATGCTGCCGGCGGTCGCCTTCACCTTCGGTGTCCGGCAGGTGCGCTGGCCCTGGATCACCGAGCCGTTGCCGCCGCTGCTGTCGCAGCTGAGCACCCGGCCGTTGTTGCCGCCGCCGTACTGCACCAGGAAGGCGTTGGCCTTCGCGTTGGCCACCAGCGGCGACGCCATGGTGATCTCGGCCCAGTACTGATAGCAGCTGTCCCGGACGAGCCGGACCGTTCCCCAGCTGGGCGGCTGATGGTTACGCAGCATCGGCGCCGATGCGATGGACCTCGCGCCCGAGCAACTGGCGGCCGTGGCCGCCTCTGCCGGTAGAGCGGACAACGCGATCGCGCCCACGCCGGCCAGGCCGGCGGTGCTGAGCAGAATGCTCAGTGTCTTCATGACGAAACCCTTCCTGAGTGCACGCCCCGACGCCCACTCAGGAAGGCACACTACGCGAACGGAGCCTGCCCGGACAGTCATTCCGGTAATCGGACGGCGACACGCCGTGTGCAGTTGCTACCGGCAAGGTTCTGGGCCTCGGTTACCCGTTTAACCGGGTCCTAGAGGACGCTCAGACACCCTCTTAGAGGTTGCCGCGACGCTCTTGTTCGCGCTCGATGGCCTCGAAGAGCGCCTTGAAGTTGCCCTTGCCGAAGCCGAGTGAGCCGTGCCGCTCGATCAGTTCGTAGAACACCGTCGGGCGGTCGCCGATCGGCGCGGTGAAGATCTGCAGCAGGTAGCCGTCCTCGTCGCGGTCGACCAGGATGCCGCGCGACTGCAGGTCCTCGATCGGCACCCGCACCTCGCCGATCCGGGCCCGCAGTTCCGGGTCGGAGTAGTAGGAGTCCGGCGTGTTCAGGAACTCGACGCCGTTGGCCCGCATGATGTCGACGGTGCGCAGGATGTCGTTGGTCGCGAGCGCGATGTGCTGCGCGCCGGCGCCGTCGTAGAACTCCAGGAACTCGTCGATCTGCGACTTCTTCTTCGCCACCGCCGGCTCGTTCAGCGGGAACTTCACCCGGTGGTTGCCGTTGGCGACGACCTTGCTCATCAGCGCCGAGTAGTCGGTGGCGATGTCGTCGCCGATGAACTCCGCCATGTTCACGAAGCCCATCACCTTGTTGTAGAAGGCAACCCACTCGTCCATCTTGCCGAGCTCGACGTTGCCGACCACGTGGTCGACGGCCTGGAACAGCCGCTTCGGGTGCCCCTCGGGGCGGGTGACCTTGGTGGTGGCCGCGATGAAGCCGGGCAGGTACGGGCCGTCGTACTTGCTCCGGTCGATCAGGGTGTGGCGGGTGTCGCCGTACGCCGCGATCGCCGCACGGCGGACCGTGCCGTGCTCGTCGGAGACGTCGTTCGGCTCCTCGAGGACGACGGCACCGACCTTGCGCGCGTGCGCGATGCACTTGTCGACGTCGGGGACCTCAAGGGCGAGGTCGGCGACGCCGTCACCGTGCTTGAGGTGGTGGTCGAGCAGGGTGCTCTTCGGGCTGACACCGCCGGAAATGACGAAGCGGGCGGAGCCGGCCTTGAGGACGTACGCCTTGCTGTCCTTGGAGCCGGTCTCGGGGCCGGAGTACGCGACCAGGTCCATCCCGAACGCGAGCTGGTACCACTTCGCGGTCTGGGTGGCGTTACCGACCACGAACACCACCGCGTCCATGGCGGTGACCGGGAACGGGTCGGTGCTCTCGTCGTACGGCACCAGGCCGACGAGCTGCTTCAGCTGGTCGAGGTCGAGATCGGCGTCGAGCTCTGCGGGGGTGAGGTCGGTGCTGGTCATGGGCCCTCCCGGGTCGGGTTCGTGCAGCCGAGCCTGGTAGGCGGACGCAGGTTGCGCAACAGTTCCTTGTTTCGCTGGACAAGCTGTGCAGTATGCTGCGGATGTTGCTGGACTATTTGGTCAGTCTGACCATCGCGGGAGGTTGGCCATGACGGTCGATGCGCTGGACGCCCGGATCCTGGGGTTGTTCGCGGCCGAGCCACGGGTCGGCGTACTGGAGGCGTCACGCCGGCTCGGGGTCGCGCGCGGGACCGTGCAGGCACGGCTGGACCGGCTGCAGCGCGACGGCGTGGTGCGGGGGTGGGGGCCGGACATCGACACGAGCGCGATCGGCTACCCGGTGACGGCGTTCGCGACGCTGCAGATCGAGCAGGGCTCGGGTCACACCACGGTCGCCGAGGCGCTCGCCCGCATCCCCGAGGTCCTCGAGGTACACACCATCACCGGCGCCGAGGACCTGTGGTGCCGCATCGTCGCCCGCTCGAACGCCGACCTCCAACGCGTGATCGACCAGGTAGTCATCGTCCGAGGCATCCAGCGCGCCTCCACCGTGATCGCACTGGCCGAGCAGATCCCCCACCGAGTCCTCCCCCTGGTCGAAGCAGCCACCGCCACCAAACCTCATTTGCCTGGCTGACCCAGCAAATGGGGGGTTCATGACCCTCAACCAGGGTCATGAACCCCCGATTTCGCTGGTGAGCCAGGCAAATTGCTGGGTCTGCCAGGCAAATGGGGTGAGGGGCGGCCGGGGTGATGGGGGTGGGCGGGTCAGGCGAGGCGTTTGGCGACCTCGACTGCGGCGCGGGCCACGCGGGGGCCGACGAAGTCGCGGTCGAGTTTGCCGAGGACGACCACGCCGATGGAGGCCTCGACGCCTGGGACACCCAGGACCGGGGAGGACACGCCTTGGGCGCCGGCCTGGAGTTCGCCGGAGGTGACGACAAAGGGACGGCCGGCGGGGTCTGGTTTGCGGCGGCCGGCCAGGATCGCCTTGCCGGCCGCGCCCTGGTCGAGCGAGTGCCGGGAACCCATCCGGTAGGAGACGTGGTAGTCGGTCCAGCTCGGCTCGACGACCGCGATCGCGAGCGCCTCCTCACCGTCCGCGACGGTGAGGTGCGCGGTGGCGCCGGTGTCCTCGGCGAGCGAGCGCAGGACCGGGAGCGCGGCGTCACGCAGAGTCGGCTGCACTCGCCGGCTGTAGTGCAGTACGGCGAGACCGAGCCGGGCGCGACCCTCGCTGTCGCGGCGTACCAGCCGGTGCAGTTCGAGCGTGTTCACCAGGCGGTACACGACGGTGCGGCTGACGCCGAGCGCCGCGGCCAGCTCGGTGATGGACAGCCCGTCAGGGGCGTCCGCCAGCAACTCGAGGACGGTCAGCCCCCGGTCGAGCGTCTGCGAGGTTTCGGCGGGCACCTAGCAAGAGTATCCGTTATTCGTGCGCGGCCCGATGGCCCCGTATCTTGCTGCCGTGCGAAATTACTGGTCGCTGCTTCCAGCCATTGCCGTGATCGTCGGTCTGATCCTGGTCTATGCCGTTCCGACCATCATCAATCCGCAATGGACGAGCTCGATCACGGCGATGTTCCGCACCACCTCGGTGCCGGCCGACGCCACCCCCGAGGAGGCCCGCCGGGCGGCCGGAATCCTCGGCCCGGCGCAGCTCAAGTCCCGCCGGATGCTGGCGATCGCGATGGTCGTCGGCGCGGTCGCGCTGATCGGCTTCAACATCTCGTTGAACCGTGAGGCGGTCGGCTGCTACAAGGCCGCCCGCGCGTTCGGGGCGATCGACGGCCCGGACACCAAGGACCCGTGCATCGAGATGATCTACGGCACGTTCATCGGCGACGGCTCGCGCGCGCCCGACGAGAAGAGCCCGCAGCCGGTGAAGTACTACCAGCGGGTGGACGGGAAGAAGCCGAAGTACCTCAAGTGGATCCAGAACGCCCCCAAGTACGACGAGGCGGACCTGCTGTTCGGCACCGTCGGCAAGTGCGCGTCGGACCTCAGCGTCCAGCAACTCGAGGACAAGATCATGGTGGTCGTCGACACCGACGCGCCCTGTCCGGAGGACAGCAACATGTCTGTCACCCCGATCAAGCTGAAGGAGCCGCTCGGCGACCGCAAGATCGTGACCATCGACGACGAGCCGGTGAGCGAGATCAACCCGGACATGGACTCCTGGTTCACCGTCCTGAAGAAGCTCGCGACCGGCGGCTGATCAGCTGAGCGCGCGGGTCTGGGAGTCGTAGACCCGGAACGGACGGTTCCGGGCCAGCAGGATCAGCAGCCCGGTGACACAGACCGCGGCGCCGCCGAGCAACGCGACGGTCGGGGTGGTCAGCGACGCCGTCGTACCGGCGACGAAGTCACCGAGCCGCGGGCCACCGGCAACGACGACGATGAACACCCCCTGCAGCCGGCCGCGCATCGCGTCCGGCGCGGCGGACTGCAGCACCGTGTTCCGGTACGCCGAACTGACCATGTCGGCCGCCCCGGACAGCGCGAGCAGTGCAACGCCCAGCCAGATCGTCCGGGACAACCCGAACAGCCCGACGGCAACGGCGTACGCCGTGATCGCCAGCACAATCGCCACGCCCTGACGGCGGACCCGGGTCACCCAGCCGGAGAAGATCACCCCGATCAGCGCCCCGATCGCGGGCGCGGCCTGCAGGAGGCCGACGGTCCGTACGCCGCCGCCGAAGAACGCGCCCGCCACGGCCGGGAACAGCGCCCGGGGCTGCGCGAACACCATCGCGAGGATGTCCGCAAGGAACGTCGCCAGCAACGCCGGCGCGGCGCGCAGGAACGTGAACCCCTCCAGCACGGACCGCAGCCCGGCCCGCCGTACGGCGCCGGTCGGAGGCACGGGTGGCAGCCGGAACAGGGCGTACAGCGCCGCGGTGAACGTGATCACGTCGACCAGGTACGCCGCCGCGAACCCTCGCCAGGCGATCACCGCCGCACCGAGCAGCGGTCCGGCGGTGAAGCCCAGGTTGAACGCGGCCTGGCTGAGCGTGTTCGCGGCCGGCAACAGTTCGGGCCGGATCAGCCGCGGGATGATCGCGGACCGGGCCGGGTTGTTCACCGCGAAGCACGCCGACTGACAGGCCACCACGGCGTACAGCACCCAGACCTGTGCCCAGTCGAGGTGCGACTGCAGCACCAGAACCATCGAGAGCAGCCACAACCCCGCCGACGAGACGAGGGCGAGCGTACGGCGGTCGATCGCGTCGGCCATCGCACCGCCGTACAGCCCGAAGACGATCAGCGGGACCAGCGAGCACAGGCCGACCAGCCCGACCGAGAACGTCGAGTGCGTCAGCGCGTAAACCTGGATCGAGACGGTCACCGCGGTCATCTGCTGGCCGAGCTGCGACACCGTCGACCCGATCCACAACCTCCGGAAGTCGGCGGACTCACGCAGCGGGCGGATGTCGGTGAGCAGACGCACCCTGACAACTTATGTCACAACGTGAAAAATTAAACAGTCGGGAATCGCGGGTGGTCGAGCGGTTGGCCGGCGGTCAGGTCGAGGCCGTCGGTGACCACGTGACCGGCGCCGGTGAACGTCGCCTCGGCGTCGAAGTAGATGTTGACGTGCGCGATCCGCGGGTCGTCGGTGAAGTTCGGTGTCGCGGAGTGCGCCAGGTACGCGTTGTGGAAGGTGCAGTCGCCGGCCTGCAGCGGGATCGTGAGGCGCTTCTCCCAGCGCAGGTCGGGCGCGGCGCGGAACAGGTCGTCGCGGTCCGACAGATCCTGACGGCGCAGGTCCTGGTGGTCCTGCGAGCCCGGGATGAACGTCATACAGCCACGCTCGACCGGTACGTCGACCAGCGCGATCCACGCGGACAGCGAGGCCCGCGAACCGGCGTGCGGCCAGTACGGCGCGTCCTGGTGGAACTCGGTCGCCGCACCGTTGTGCGGTGGCTTGATCAGCAGCTGGTCGTGCCAGATCCGCAGCGGTACGCCGGCCAGCGCGGTCGCCGCCGCGGCGAGCCGCGGGTCCAGGGTGAGCTCCCGCAGTACGTCGTTCTGCTGCCAGACGTTGACGTACTGGTTGAAGATCTTCGACTCCTTGAACAGGTCGTCGGCGCCCGCGGTCCACTCGGTCGCAGCGGCCGCGAACCGGGCCGCCTCGTCGCGGCCGATGATGCTCCGGATCCGGACGACGCCGTCGCGGCGGTAGGCGGAAATGGTCTCTTCGTCGACGGTCACGGGTGCCGTAGGGTCGGTCGTGGTCATCGGTGTGCTCCTCGGATTCCGGTGGCCTGGTAGGTGTTTCCAGCGTCGCGGTTGCCTCGGCGCGGGGACAGGCGGTGGTTCACCAGGACTTGACCGATCTTGACCTCCTGGAGGACAGGATGCACAACGTGTTGAGCAGCGCGGTCTTCCCGGACCCGCGGTTGCCGGTGGCGGGCGAGCGGCTCGAGGTGGTCGCGGACGTCGCGCCGCACAGCCACGCGTTCTTCGAGATCGCGGTCGTGGTGGCCGGGCGGGGTACGCACGTGTCGGCGGCCGGCGAGGTCGCGCTGGCGCCGGACTCGGTCGTCGTACTGCGGCCCGGTGAGTGGCACGGGTACGTCGACTGCGAGGACCTCGTGGTGCGGAACGCATATCTCGGACCGGACGTGTTCGGACTGCTGTCCGGCGCCCTCGTACCGGGAGCTCTCGGGCCCAACGCTCTCGGAGTGGGAGCGCCGACGCATCCGGCAGTGCAGCACGCGATGCGCCTGCTGGAATCCGACCTCGCCGAACCCTGGACGCTCGACCAGCTCGCCGCCCGCGTCAACCTCGCACCCGGGTACCTGATCCGGCTCTTCGGCAAGTCGGTCGGCCTGTCCCCGATGGCCTACCTGACCCGCATCCGCGCCGAGCGCGCCGCCGGCCTCCTGATCGAGACCGAGCTACCGGTCGCAACCATCGGCGCACAGGTCGGCTGGCACGATCCGAGCCACGCGACGAGAAGATTCCGCTCAACATTCGGACTCAGTCCATCCCAGTACAGGTCCGCTTTCAGACCGTAAGCAAAGATGTGCTCATGACGTCGTCTGTGCAAACGCCTGACCCGAATCCCGGCTGGCTGTCCGAGTTCGCGCTCGCCGAGACCCGGACGCGGGTACCGATCCTGTACGTCGAGGCCGTCCCGGTCCGCGTCGACACGCTCGGCCAGATCGAGCACATCGGGGTCCTGCTCCGCACCTCCCCAGCGAACGGCGAGATCACCCGCACGCTGGTCTCCGGGCGCGTACTGCACAACGAGCCGATCCGCGACGCGCTGCAGCGCAACATCGAGAAGGACCTCGGCCCCTCCGCGTTCCCGCGGCTCCCGTCCACGCTGGTCCCGGTCACCGTCGCGGAGTACTTCCCGTTCCCCGGCATGAGCCCGGCACTGCACGACTCGCGCCAGCACGCGGTCGCCCTCGTGTACGTCGTCCCCGTCACCGGCGAGTGCAACCCACGCCAGGACGCGCTCGAGCTGACCTGGCTGACGCCGGAGGAGGCGCTCGCGCCGAGCCTGCTCAACGACATGGAGGGCGGCCGCGGCCAGCTGCTCAAGCAGGCCCTGGCGTGGTCCGGCGCGATCGTCTGAGGCTCACCAGGCGAGGCGACCTTCCTCGGCGTACACGTGACCGGTCGGTCCGTCGGAACCCAGTGTCGCGAGACTGACAGCGACCGCTGCGCCTTGAGCGGGAGTACGGGCGGCGGTCCAGCCGCCCATGTCGGTCGCGCAGTTGCCGGGGTCGGCGCCGTTCACCAGGATGCCGGTGCCACGCAGCTCGTTGGCGAGCATCACCGTCACCATGTTCACCGCCGCCTTCGACGCGTTGTAGCCGACGGTCAGCACGGTCGACATCCGCGACTCCGGATCGCCGACCTGCTCGAACGACGCCAGCGACGTCGACAGGTTCACGATCCGAGCGGCCTCGGCACTCCGGAGCAGCGGCAGGAAGGCCTGCGTCACGCCCACCAGCCCGAGCACATTGGTCTCGAACGCAGACCACAGTACGTCGGCCTCGATCCGCGACACCGCGTCGTCGCCCGCGGGGATGATCGCCGCGTTGTTGACCAGTACGTCGAGCCGCCCGTACTCCGCCGCGACCCGCTCGGCCGCCGCCCGCACCGAGGCCTTGTCGGTCACCTCCAGCTGGACCCCGACCACGTCGAGGCCCTCGGCAACCAGTTCCTTCACCGCCAGCTCGCCGCGGTGCAGGTCCCGCGACCCGGCCAGCACGGTGAAACCGGCCTGCCCGAGCTGCCGCGCGATCTCCTTGCCGATGCCTTTGTTGGCGCCCGTGACGAGCGCGATCTTCCTCGTGTTCATGGCCTCCACCCTCCGGTGATCCGGCGCAGTCAGGCAGAGTCGGCCGAGGCTGGGATCGGCGGTCCCTGGCTGAGCTCGCGGACGCCTGGGAGCATGGGTGCATGGATCGCGACGGGCTGGCGGAGTTCCTGCGGGTACGGCGGGAAGCGTTGCAGCCGTCCGACGTAGGCCTCCCCGCCGGCCTGCGCCGACGTACACCTGGGCTCCGCCGGGAAGAGGTGGCGAGTCTCGCGACCATGTCGACGGACTACTACACCCGCCTGGAGCAGGGCCGTGGTCCACGCCCGTCCCGCGCGGTGCTGACCGGGCTCGCCCGCGCGCTGCGCTTGTCGGACGACGAGCGCGGCCACCTGTTCCGGCTCGCGGGCGAGCAGCCCGGGCCGCCACCAGGTCCGCCGGTGGAGGTGCGGACCGGCGTACTGCGGATGCTCGCGCGGCTCGACGTACCGGGTCTGGTCCTGGACGCGAAGTACGACGTACTCGCGTGGAATCCGTTGGCCGCGGCGCTCATCACGGACTTCTCCGCGCTCCCACCGCGGG
Source organism: Kribbella soli (assembly GCF_004331345.1). Lineage (GTDB taxonomy): Bacteria > Actinomycetota > Actinomycetes > Propionibacteriales > Kribbellaceae > Kribbella > Kribbella soli. Next base: position 324,251 of record NZ_SJJZ01000006.1, read on the forward strand.
ACCGGAACCTTCTCCGCCTCCGCTTCCTCACCGATCGGCAGACCGAGCTGTTCGGCGAACAGGCCACCCGGGAGTTCGCCCGCGAGGCGGCCGCGGACCTCCGCGCCGCAACCAGCACCTACCCGAACGATCCGGCCCTCGCCCAGTTGGTCGACGACCTGGTGGCCGGCAGCCCGGAGTTCGCGGAGATCTGGGCGCGGCACGAGGTCGGGCGGCAGCAGACGCTGTGCCAGACGATCTTCCACCCGCAGGTCGGGCGGATCGACGTGATCTGCGAGGTGCTCGTGGTGCCGGAGCGCGACCAGCGCGTGGTGCTCTACACGGCCGAGCCGGGATCGGCGTCCGAGCAGGCGATCCGGCTGCTGGACGTGATCGGGTTGCAGGAGTTGACAACCAGGCCCTGATCAAGCGACTGTTTGATCCGTTGGTTTCCGACGGAGAGGCTTGCCTGATGCGTAAGTTACTTACGGCACTGGTCGTGCTCGGCCTGCTCGTCGTACCGCTCCGGGCCGCGGACGCTGACGACGCGGCGCCGGGGAAGCTCGTGTTCGCGGACGAGTTCGACGGTACGGCGATCGACCGGACGAAGTGGGCCATCCACTCGAACGCGGAAGCCGACCAGTGCCTGGGGAACAAGGGCAACCAGCAACTCGAGTGGCACACCTGGGACGCGCTGTCGGTGCACGACGGCACGCTCACGATGACGGCGAAGAAGAACAACCCGGCACCGGGGTACGAGTGGTCCGGCGCCCTGATCACGACCGGTCAGGCCTGCGGGCACGAGCCGTCGCAGTCGTTCGCCGTACAGCCCGGCGACTACATCGAGACGCGGCTGAAACTCCCGTCCGCCAAGGGCTTCTGGCCGTCCACCTGGACCTGGAACGGCAACGGCTCCAACGAGCAGGACACGTACGAGTTCTACAGCGACAACCACAACGCGCTGTACCTCACCAACCACCAGTCCCCCGGCGGCGGCTGCACCTACCAGTCGCCGACCGACCTCACCACCGACTGGCACACGATCGCCCAGCAGCTGGGCCCCGACGAAACCGTCTGGTACCTCGACGGCAAGGAAATCTGCCGCCAGGGCGCATACTCCGGCACCGGCGACGCCCTGATCCTGGACCTGTTCGTCTACGCGAAGATCCCACCCACCGTGACATCCGAGTCGATGCAACTCGACTACGTCCGCGTGTACCGCTCCTGAAGACTGAGGCCCAGCACCCTCGGGACCGGGGTGCTGGGCCTCGGGGATCTACTGGCCGCTGATGGTGAAGGTGCTGCCGGGTTCCTTGAGGATGTCGCCGTCGCGGGAGTTGGTGATGGTGACGTTCGAGAGGTTGGCGTTGCCGCGGGCGCCGGCCATCGCGAGGATGCCAGAGCCGTTGGTGGACTTGTCGATCCGAACGTTGGTCAGGGCAACGTTCGGCATCTCGCCGCCGCCGGTCTTGAACTGGATCCCGTCGTACGTCGAGTCGTGGATCTCGGTGTCCCGGATGGTGACGCCGGGGATCGGGAGGTTCGACGGGAACAGCGTGATCGCGCCGAACTCCTGGTCCTCGTTCCAGAACACCCCGCCGCAGCGGTAGAGCGCGTTGTTCGCGATCAGCGTCGTACCGGAGAACGGCAGCGGGTCGTGGTCGGTGGCCAGCATGATGCCGGGGTAGTTCATCGTGTCGTAGACCAGGTTGTTCTCGATCTTGTTGCCGTACCCGCCGTAGATCGCGATCCCGTTCGCCCGCCAGGGCAGCTGGACCGTGTTGTTGGTGAACGTGTTGTCGTGGCCGACGTCCACCGCCTGGTCCTTCACGTACTTGTTCGCCCAGACCGCGAGCGCGTCGTCGCCGGTGGTGCGGAAGGACGAGTTGAACACCTTCGAGTTCCGCGTCCCGTTGGAGAAGTTGATGCCGTCGGCGTAGGTGTCCCGGATCCGCATGCCGCTGAACTCGAGCCCGTCGGCCGGGCCCCACAGCTCCTGGATGTTGTCGTAGTCGCGGCCGACCCAGACCCCGACGTTCGAGTGCTCGATCCAGACGTTGGTGATCTTCGTACCGGTTCCGAACCGGCCGTTCAACCCGACCCCGCCCTCGGCGTTCCCGTCACCGCCGCGGATCCGGCCGGAGCCGAAGATCGCGATGTCCGAGAGCTGCACGTTCTTGTCGATGTCGAACCCGAAGTTGCCCTCGTGCGGATGGTTGATGCCGCCCGCGTTCTGCGGCTCGATCGTCGAGTACAGCTGCGAGTACCACATCCCGGCGCCGCCGATGGTGGCGTTGCTGATCCCGACCTGGTTGAATTGCCCGCGGTTCAGCGGGTCGTCGGTGAGGATCTTCTTCTCCTGCCGCCACTGCCCTTCGGGGATCCAGACGCAGCTGATCACGCCGTTCTGGTCGTCCGTCACGGCCCGCTGGATCGCGTCCGCGTCGTCGACCCCGTCGTTCGGCACCGCGCCGTACTGCGTGATCGACGTACACCCGGCCGGCTGGGGCAGCGCCGGCGCGACCTGCTCGAGGTCGACCAGGTCGATGATGTAGTACGACGCGTTGTCACCGGAGTCCCGTTGCAGGCGGAACTTCGTGCCGGACGGGTAGGACTGACCAAGCAGGGCATGTGACTCGTCGAAGAGGCGGCGGGCGTCACCGCCGGGCGTGTTGGTGAGTGCCTCAGGTCCGTCGCTGTTGCCGTAGAGCCAGCTGTTGCGGGACGACAGGTTGAGCTTCTGCTTGAAGGTTCCGTTGACGTACAGGCTGATCGTTGCCTGGAGCCCCTGTCCGTCGGCGGAGTCCGGGATCGAGTTGCGGACCACGACCGAGTTGGTCGGCACGGTCGAGGTGAACTCGACGTACTGACCGCTCGAGTTCAGCCGGACCGAAGAACGGCCGGACGACTCGGTGGCGAAGTTCGTGTGGCCGAAGGTTCGCGTCGCGTCGGCGGTCAGCAGGGTCCCGGTGTAGTCGCCGGCTTCGGCCTCGTACGACGTGTACGGCACGGCGGCGCCGCGGCCGACCACGATCGACTTGGTGAAGGTGTTGTTCGTTTCGTTGGTCTCGTCAACGGTATTGCCCGCATCTGTTGTCGCGGTGACGGTTGCGCCGCCGTTGGTCGCCGTCCAGGTGCCACTGATCGCGACGTTGGCGGTGGCGCCGGCTGCGATCGACGCGGTGCTTCCGTTGAGCGTGGTCGTGCCGACCACCAGCTTGGTCGTGCTGGCGGTGGAGGCCGACGTACCGCGGTTGTTGACGGCGACCGTGAAGGAGACCTGCGTACCGGGCGCCGGGTTGGCCGGGTTGGTGGTGATGCCGGTGACCTGGAGGTCGGGGCCCGGCGCTTGGGCGATGGTCAGCTGGGTCGCTGCCTGGAGCGTGTTGTTGGTGTCGCTCTGCTCGACGACCACGTTGGTCGGGTCGGCGACGGCGGCGACGGTGTAGTTGCCTTGGGCATGAGTTCCGGCGTTGGCGGTGACGGTGGCAGAGGCACCGACGGCAAGCGCCTGGACGCTCGCCGTGCCCGCGACCGAGCCGCCGAGGAGGAAGTTGAGACTGCTGGCCGGCGCGGCCGCGGAGCCGTTGTTCTTGACGGTCGCGGACAAGGTGATCGGCGTCGACTCGGACGGGTTGGCCGGCGACCAGTCGACGTTCGTCACCACGAGGTCGGGGTTCGGCGCCGCCGTACCGAAGATCTGGAGCTCGGCGACCTGACCGCCGGGCGCTCCGGTGTTGCTGAAGACCTGCAGGCGGAGGTCGGCGTACCGGCCGATGACGGGGATCGTGACGGTGTTCTGGTTGGCGGACGGATCGAACTGGTAGTCGGCCCTGGCGACCGCCGAGGTGAAGGTCGTCGCGGACTGTTCGCGGCCGAGGACTTCGATGCTCTGCGTCCGTGCACGCCAGGCCGAGTCCGGATTGAGCTTGACGACGACCGAGCCGACGTCGGCGTTCGAGCCGAGCTTGACGGTCAGGGTCGACGGGAAACCGTTCGATTCCCAGTAGGTGCCGAGGTTGCCGTCGTTGGCGTTGGACGCGACGAAACCGAAGACCGAGCTGGATGCCTCGATCGGCTTGCCGGCGGCGAGATCCGTGCCGGTCGGAGGTTCGACCGGCCCGCCACCAGGCCCGGCCAGTTCGAACTCCGACAGTTGCGCGGCGGGCCAACCGGTGTTCGCAGTGAACGTCAGCCGGACGTAGCGCACCGAGGTGTTGCTGAAGGCGATCGTGACGACGTTGGTGCCGCTGAAGTTGTACGCCGTACTGCTGACGATCGTGGTGAACGCCGAGCCGTTCGCGCTGCCCTGGACCGTGATGGTCTGGGTTCGCGCGCCCCAGGAGGACGGGAGTTTGAGCGTCACCTGGTTGACGTCCTTGGTGGCGCCCAGGTCCGCCTGGAGCCACTGTGGGAAGGCGTTGTTGCTGCTCTCCCAGTAGGTGTTCGCGTTGCCGTCGGCGGCGTTGCCACTCGGATACTCGCCGAGTGAGCTGCTGGCGGTCAGCGTCTTGGTGAGGTCGGCGGCCATCGCGGTCGGGACGGACAGCAGGCCGGCGGCGACGAGCAGGGCGGCCAGCACGAGCCGCAGAAGATTCTTCCGATGCATCGGGTAGTCCTCCATCGGGGGCGTGGGAGGTCTCCGCGCTACATAAATTGCGTAACTCTGACAATTTCTTGCACCGCGGGTATCCGAAGCTTGCAGCACCGGTCGCAGGACGTCAACACCTCGCCACCGACGGAAACGCCCCGCCCAGGAGGTCCAGGGCGGGGCGTCGCGCGCGAAGGATCAGGCGCGGAGGATCAGGCTCGGGAGGTCAGGCGCGGCGCTGGGTGGCCCAGTCGCGGATCAGTTCGATCCGCTCCTTCAGCTGGATGGAGGAGGCGTGGGCGGCAGCCGGCCCGCCGAGTTTGCGGCGCAGGTCGTTGTGGATGACGCCGTGCGGCTGGCCGGTGCGGTGATGCCAGGCGGCGACCAGACCGTTCAGCTCGCGGCGGAGGAGCCCGATCTGCTCGTGGGTGGCCAGCTCGGTCGGCGTGGGGTCCTCACGGTCGCTCGTGGACCGTTGCGACTTCTTCTGCGCCGCCAGCGACTTCTGCTGGCGTTTGTGCAGCAACTCGCGCACCTGGTCGGGCTCGAGCAGACCCGGCAACCCGAGGAAGTCCAGCTCCTCGTCGGACGCGTTGTCCCCGCCGGTCCCGTAGTCACCGCCGTCGAACACCACCCGGTCGAAGCTCGCATCCGACCCGAGCGCCTCGAAGTTTCCCTCGAGCTCGTCGCTCGCGCCCTCGGTCTGGTTCGCCTGCTTCAGCAAGTCGTCCTCGAGCGCGAAGATGTCGCCGTCCTCGTTGCTGTTCTTCCGGCCGAGGACGTGGTCGCGCTCGACCTCCATCTCGGCCGCGAACCCGAGCAGCCGGGTCACCGACGGCACGAACACCGACGCCGTCTCACCCCGCTTCCGAGCCCGCACGAACCGCCCGACCGCCTGCGCGAAGAACAGCGGAGTCGACGTCGGCGTCGCATAGACGCCGACCGCCAGCCGCGGTACGTCGACGCCCTCCGACACCATCCGCACGGCGACCATCCACCGGGACTCGTCCTCGGAGAACTTCTGGATCTTCTTGCTCGCCGCCTTCTCGTCCGACAGCACGACGGTCGGCGACTCCCCGGTCAGCTCGCGCAGCGTCTTCGCGTACGCGCGGGCCGTGTTCTGATCACCCGAGATCACCAGCGCGCCGGCGTCCGGCATGTGCCGCCGTACCTCGGTCAGCCGCTTGTCCGCGGCCGCCAGCACCGCGCCCATCCACTCGCCCGCCGGGTCCAGCGCGGTCCGCAGCGCCTGGGCGGTCAGGTCCTTGGTGAGCGGCTCGCCCAGCCGGGCGGCGACCTCGTCACCGGCCTTGGTCCGCCAGCGCATCTCGCCCGAGTACGACATGAAGATCACCGGACGTACGACGTGGTCGCGCAGCGCGTGCCCGTACCCATAGGTGTAGTCCGCCTTGCTCCGGGCGACCCCGTCGTGGCCTTCTTCGTACGTCACGAACGGGATCGGGTTGTCGTCGCTGCGGAACGGCGTACCGGTCAGGCAGAGGCGGCGGGCCGCGGGCTCGAACGCCTCGCGGACACCCTCACCCCAGCTGAGCGCGTCACCGCCGTGGTGCACCTCGTCCAGGATCACCAGGGTCTTGAACCGCTCGGTCCGGACCCGGAACGCCAGCGGGTTCACCGCGATCCCGGCGTACGTCACCGCGACGCCCTGGTAGTCCTTGTTCGTCTTCCCGCGCCGCCCGGCGAACGCGGGATCGATCGCGATCCCGGCCCGGTCGGCCGCCTCGGCCCACTGGACCTTGAGGTGCTCGGTCGGCGTGACCACGGTGATCCGCTCGATCTGCCGCCGGTGCAGCAGCTCGGCGGCCACGGTCAGCGCGAACGTCGTCTTACCGGCGCCCGGGGTCGCGACCGCGAGGAAGTCCCGCGGGTTCTTGTCGAAATAGACCTGGAGCGCCTCGGCCTGCCAGGCTCGCAGCTTGCTCGCGGTACCCCACGCCGCCCGGTCCGGATAGGCCGGTGGCAGGACAGCAGGGTTGGCCGGCACGTGCGAATCCACAGACAGCTACTCCCCCGAAGTCGACAGTGTGCCGGGCAGGAAGGTTACCCGAGATCTGTTACGAGATCAGATCCGCCGGCACCACCGTCACGTCGTACGGACTCGTCAACCGCGCCGATTCCTCGCCGGTGACCTTCGCGACCTGCACATATGCGCCGTCCCGCAACTCCCACGCAATCAAACTCGGCGTGTCGGGATCCACCACCCAGTACGCCTGACACCCTGCAGCCTCCAGCCGCGAGAACTTGACCATCACGGCGGGCGACCAGGAGGTCCGGGATCATCACCGTGTCGTCCGCCAGCACCATGTCGAACGGCGCCACCATGACGTAGAGCTCCGGCGGGCACACCTGCCTCAGGTGGATGAGGAGATTGCTGGCCACATCCTGGTGGTTGAACGACGGGCTCGGGGTCACGAGAAGGACTCCGTCGATGAGCTCGCGCCGGTACCCGTCATCGGGCATCCGGTCGAGATCGGCGCGGGTCAGCGGCATTGCTGGTCGGCTGAACACGTCGGGTGGGTCCGGAATGCTGTCCACGACACTCATAGTGCCTCCTTCGGTCGGTCAGGTCAGAGAAGGTGCCGGGATCTGCCCCGGGTTGCCCCGGGAATCCCCGGGGTGTGGAAAAGTTCCGGATCGGCTGGTGACACGTCCTACACTCGGGGGTATGAGTACTCAGCTGACCCCCGGTGCGGAGACGGTTGTCGACGAGCGGACCAACACGTCGCCGGCAGAGCCGGGCGATCACGAGCGGTTCTCGCACTACGTGCCGAAGGACAAGCTGACCGAGGCGATGGTGATGGGCACGCCGGTGGTCGCGCTGTGCGGCAAGGTGTGGGTCCCGAGCCGCGACCCGCAGCGCTTCCCGGTCTGCCCGGAGTGCAAGGAGATCTGGGACTCGCTGAACCCGGGTGACGAGGGCGGCGGCGACGACGAGTAGTCCGGCCCTGGTTCCGGCCTAGTTCTGGGTCGGGTCGTCGGGGTACGTCGCCAGGTACGCCATCTGGTCGTTCTGGCGGCGCAGGACCCGGCGCCACAGGGTGTCCGGGTCGTGGCCGAACACGTCTTCCGGCACGGAGTCGACGACGTACCAGGCGCCCTCGGCGATCTCGCCCTCGAGCTGGCCGCTGGACCAGCCGGCGTACCCGGCGAAGATCCGCATCCGGGTGATCGCGCCCTCCAGCAGCACCGGCGGTACGTCGAGGTCGACCAGACCGATCCGCCCGAAGCACTCGCGCCAGCCGGGCGGGTCCGTGGACTCGGCCACCTCGGCGACCGCGAGCGCGCTGTCGGTGCCGACCGGGCCACCCATGAACAGCACACCGGGCTCGTCGACCGCGGACGACCAGTTCGGCAGCACCTGCCCCACGGACAGGTCCGCGGCGCGGTTCACCACCACCCCGAGCGCGCCGTCGTCGTCGTGATCCAGCAGCAGGATCACCGACCGGCGGAAGGGCGGCTCGTCGAGCAACGGCGTGGCCACCAGCAGCGAACCGGTCAGGGTCGAGACCGTCATACCCCCATCATGGCGTACGACGGGGCACCCGGCCCCGCCCGTACCTGGCCAGCCAGGCACCGAGCGCGACCCCGGCGATGTCGGCGAGCGCGTCGAACGGATCGCCGTCGCGCTGGGGCAGCAGCCAATGCTGCACCAGTTCGCTGACCACCGCGTTCGCGACCAGTGCCCCGAGCAACCAGCGGACCGGCAGCCCGACCTTCGTCCCGGTGAACGCGACCGCCGCGAACAGGAAGCAGTGCGCGACCTTGTCGATCTGCGGGATCCCGATGTGCGGACCCGCCTCGCGGGGCGCGTAGACGCCGTACAGCTGCAACGCCACTGCCGCGACGAAGGCGATCCGCCAGGCCCAGACCCGCACCCGCGAGCCGGTGTCTTCCGAAACCGCGCCAGTCACAGTGCCAGTCCCACGGCCAGTCCCAGTGCCGGTCACAGGGCCGGGGTGTCGTCCGGGAAGCTCTCGTGCGCAGGGGCCCTGCCGCCGGCCGCGTCGCGGACGGCGTGCGCCACCCTCGTGTGCACCTCCGGGTGGAAGACGCTCGGCACGATGTAGTCCGCGTTCAGCTCGTCGTCGGTGACGACACCGGCCAGGGCCTTCGCCGCGGCCAGCTCCATGTCGATCGACACCTTCGACGACTGCGCGTCGAGCAGACCGCGGAAGACACCCGGGAAGACCAGCACGTTGTTGATCTGGTTCGGGAAGTCGCTGCGCCCGGTCGCCACCACGGCCGCGTGCTCGTGCGCCGCGGCCGGGTCGACCTCCGGGTCCGGGTTGGCCAGCGCGAAGACGATCGCGTCCTTGTTCATGGTGGCGATGTCGGCGCCGTTCAGGATGTTCGGCGCGGAGACGCCGATGAACACGTCCGCCCCGCTCAGCGCACCCTTCAGATCGCCGCTGTACTTCGCCGCGTTGGTGTTCTCCGCGATCCAGCGCAGCTCCGGCGACAGCCCTTCGCGTTCGGTGTGGATGACGCCGGCGATGTCGGCGACGATCGTGTCCTTCACGCCGGCCTTGATCAGCAGCTTCAGGATCGCGGTACCGGCCGCACCCGCACCGGACAGCACCACGCGGATCTCACTGATGTCCTTGCCGACCACTCGCAGCGCGTTGAAGAGCGCCGCCAGCACAACGACCGCCGTACCGTGCTGGTCGTCGTGGAAGACCGGGATGTCGAGCTCCTCGCGCAGCCGGGCCTCGATCTCGAAGCAGCGCGGCGCGGAGATGTCCTCGAGGTTGATGCCGGCGAAGCCCGGGGCGATCGCCTTGACGATCTGGACGATCGCGTCCGGGTCCTGGGTGTCCAGGCACAGCGGCCAGGCGTCGATCCCGGCGAACCGCTTGAACAGCGCGGCCTTGCCCTCCATCACCGGCAGCGCGGCCTTCGGGCCGATGTTGCCCAGGCCCAGTACGGCGGAACCGTCGGTGACGACCGCGACGCTGTTGCGCTTGATCGTCAGCCGGCGCGCGTCCTCCGGGTTGGCGGCGATCGCCAGGCAGACCCGCGCGACACCCGGCGTGTAGATCATCGACAGGTCGTCACGGTTGCGGATCGGGTGCTTGGCCTCCATCGAGATCTTGCCACCGAGGTGCATCAGGAAGGTCCGGTCCGAGACCCGGCCGATCTCGACGCCCGGTACGGCGCGCATCGCCTCGACCAGGCGGCCGGCGTGCTCGGTGTCGGCCGCGGCGCAGGTGACGTCGATCCGCAGCCGCTCGTGGCCGGACGCGGTCACGTCGAGCGCGGTGACCAGACCGCCGGCCTGCTCGACCGCGGTCGTCAGCTTGCTCACCGTCGAGCCACCCGCGGGCACCTCGAGGCGAACGGTGATGGAGTACGAAACACTCGGCAAGGCAGTCACGCGGGTGATCCTCTCATGTCACTGGTAATGCCCGGAGGTTCCGTAAGTAAAGTGCACGACAGACCTCTGGGTAATCCATTACTCGACCGGTTACTGTTCCGTCAGGAAGGGAGCCAGAGTGCCGACTGTCAGCGACGTGGCCGCGCGCGCCGGGGTGTCGACGGCGACCGTGTCGCGAGCGCTGAACGGGAAGCCGACGGTCGACCCGGACCTCGCCGCGCGGGTGCGGCAAGCGGCCGACGAGCTCGGGTACCAGCCGAATGGCCCGGCGCGGAACCTGCGCCGCCAGGAGGCCGCGGTGGTGGCGCTGATCATCTCGGACGTGGAGAACCCGTTCTTCACCGCGATCGCCCGCGGGGTGGAGGACGTCGCGCACGAGGTCGGGTACTCCGTCGTGCTCTGCAACTCCGACGAGAGCGTGGAGAAGGAGAACCGCTACCTCGACATCGCCATCCAGGAACGGGTCGCGGGCGTCATCCTGTCCCCGAGCGGTCCGACGTCCACTGTCGCGAAACTGGCGTCGCGCGGTACGGCGTACGTCGCGGTGGACCGGCCGCTGCCCGGGCAGGACAGTGACGTCGTCCTGGTCGACACCCGGCTCGCCGCCCGCGAGGCGACCGCCCATTTGGTTGCCCAAGGCTACGAGCGGATCGGCTGCATCACCGGCCCGGCCGGTGTCCGCACCGCCGACGACCGCCTGGCCGGGTACCGCGACGCACTCAAGGCGGCCCGTCGCCGTACGCCGAAGCTCGTGCGGCGGACCGAGTACAAGGCCGCCGGCGCGCACCGTGCTGCCCTCGACCTGCTCGCCCAGTCCGAACCACCGGACGCCCTCCTGATCGCGAACAGCGCGATGGCGGTCGGTGTGCTGCAAGCCCTGCAGGAGCGCGGTGTGCGCGCCGGGCGGGACGTCGGCCTCGTCACGTTCGACGATGCGCCGTGGGCCGCGCTCGTCGACCCGCCGCTGTCCGTGGTCGCGCAACCGGCGTACGAGATCGGCGCCGTCGCCGCCCGCCTCCTCCTCGCACGCATCGCCGACCCCACTCGCCCACCGACCGCGACCACGCTGGGCGCCCGACTCATCGAGCGAGCAAGCTCCCGCCGCTGACCGCCACGCCATCACAATTGCCGCCGCATCGCCGACCCCACGCTCAGGGGTCCCGCTCCGCTGCGATTGTGATGGCCTGGCGGTCCGCCTCCGTCAGCCTGTCGGGTTTTCCTCGGCGTAGATCTTCGCCGCGTTCGAGGCGTCGATCAGGCGCGTGGGGAGGGTCTGCGTCTTCTCGATGGTGCCGCACTCGACCAGGATCTTCTTCGCGGCGGCGATCGCTTCCTTGCCGTTCGTCGGGTACGTGAAGGTGGCGGACAGGCGGCCCTGCTCGACGGCCTTGATCCCGCCGGACGGGATCGGCAGCGCGTCGATGCCGGTGAACTTCATCTCCTTCTCCCGGCCGACCGCCTTCGCGGCCAGGTAGGCGCCCTCGGCCATCGGGTCGTTGTGCGAGTACACGACGTCGATCTTCGGGTTCGCCTTCAGCAGGGCGTCCATCTGCGCCTGCCCTTTCTCCCGCAGCCAGTCACCGCTCGCGCTCGCGATCACCTTGACCTTCGGGTTGCCCTTGATCCCCTCGACGAATCCCTCGTGCCGCTCGGCCTGCGGGGTCGCGCCGGCCAGTCCCTTGAGCTCGACCACGTTCCCGCCCTGCGGCAGCAGCTTCTCGGCGATGTACTTCCCGGCCTCGCGACCGATCTGCACGTTGTCGCCGCCGATGAACCCGGTGTACGCGTCGCCCTCGACCTTGCGGTCCAGCACGATCACCGGGATGCCCTTGTCGTAGGCCTTCTTCACCACCGCGGTGAGCGGCTTCGCCTCGTTCGGGCTGATGATCAGCAGGTCGATCTGCTGGGTGATGTAGTTCTCCACGTCCGCGACCTGCTTGGCGTTGTCCTGCGCCGCGTCCGCGAACTTCACGTCGAACTGCGGCACGTCCTTGGCCGCCGCCTTGATGTCGTCGTCCATCCGCTGCCGGTACGGCTCGGCGACGTTCGCCTGGCTCATCCCGATCGTGTACTTGCCGTCGGTTCCCTTGCAGGACTTGGACGACCCCGGCGACGCACCGCCCGAGGCCCGTTCGCTGGTCGTCCCGCAACCGGCCAGCACCAACGCGGCCATGACAAACGGGGCTGCGGCAGCCAGTGGAATTCGTACAGAGCGCATGACGAGCCTTCCTTACGAGGTGGGGCGGAGTCGCTGCAGCGCGGCGGCGGCAACGATCACCAGTCCCTTGATCAGGAGCTGGATGTTGGAGTCGATGTTGTTCAGGGCAAGGATGTTGTTCAGTACGCCGAGCAGCAGCGCACCCGCCACCGTCCCGGCCACCGAACCACGGCCGCCCGCCAGGCTGGTGCCGCCGATCACCACCGCGGCGATCGCGTCCAGCTCGTAGCCGATGCCGTCGTTCGGGCTGCCCTGGTTGAGCTGGACGGCGTGCACGATGCCGGCCAGCGAGGCGAGCAGCCCGCAGATCGCGAACACCGCGATCTTGACCCGGACCACGGGTACGCCGGACAACCGCGCGGCCTTCTCGTTGCCGCCGACGGCGTACAGGTGCCGGGAGAAGGCGCTGACCCGGAGGAACACGACCGCGGCGATCGCGACCACCGCGAAGATGATCACTGGGATCGGCACCAGGCCGCCGAAGGTGCGTTCGCCGAGCAGTGCGAACGACGTCGGCGCTTCCTTCGGTCCGTCGCCGTACGCGATCGCGACGCCCTGGCCGCCGGACCAGATCCGGGCCAAACCTCTGGCTATCTGCAGGCCCGCGAGGGTGACGATGAACGACTGGATCCCGATCATCGCGGTCGCGACGCCTTGCAGGGCGCCGAAGACCAGGCCGATCGCCAGCACCAGCACGACAGACGGCAGGAAGCCCCAGTCGTTCTCGACCATCAGGACGGCGGATCCGACCGCGGCGAGCCCGAGCACCGCACCGACCGAGAGGTCGATCCCGCCGATCAGGATCACGAACGTCATGCCGACCGCGATGATCCCGATCTCGGACACCGCGCGGACCACGTTCGCCAGGTTGTCCGCGCTGACGAAGAGGATCTCGCCGTTCTTGCGCGGCGAGAAGATGATCGCCGCGACGAAGACCGCGATCAGCCCGAACACGCTCTGGAACCGGAACAGCGTCGCGACCACGGATGGCTTCTCCGTCGTCACCACCTTGTCCTGTACGTCGGTCACTACACTCCTCCGACCTCGTCGAACACCGCACCTTGTCCCATCGCCGCCGCCAGCAGCTCGCCCTCGCCCGAGTCCGCCGTACTGAACGAGGCGACGTCGCGGCCGTCCCGCAGTACGACGACGCGGTCGCAGACCCCCACCAGTTCGGGAAGCTCCGACGACGCCAGCAGTACGCCGAGACCCTGCGCCGCGAGTTCACCGAGCAACCGGTAGATCTCGGCCTTCGCGCCGACGTCGACGCCGCGCGTGGGCTCGTCGAGGAGCAGCAGCTTGGGCTCGGTGAGCAGCATCCGGCCGAACACGACCTTCTGCTGGTTCCCGCCGGACAACGTGCCGACCTCGTCCTGCAGGCGGCCGAACTTCAGCCGCAGCCGATCGGCCATCCTGGTTGACGCCGCGCGCTCCATCCGGCGGGCGATGACCCCGAGCCGGCCGTACGACGGGAGACTCGAGACGACTGTGTTGGCGAGGATCGAGTGGAAGAGCACGAGCCCCGACGCGCGCCGGTCCTCCGGGACGAAACCGATGCCCTGAGCAAGCGCTTGACGGGGCCCGCGAGGCTGGATCGGCTTGCCCTGCAGGAGAATCCGGCCGGTGCGGGTGCCGCCGGGTGCGACACCGTACAAGGTCTCGAGGAGTTCGGTGCGGCCCGCGCCGAGCAGGCCGGCGAGACCGACGATCTCGCCGGAGCGGACGGTCAGCGAGATGCCGTCAGGGTCGCGGCGGCCGGGTCGTGGGCGGCGGGCCTTCAGCTTCAGGTTCTCGACGCGCAGCAGTTCGTCGCCGGTGTCGGAGTCAGGAGTTGTGAACATGGTCTGCACCGGGCGGCCGACCATCGCCTCGACGACTTCCGCCGTACTGAGTTTGCGCGGGTCGAAGCTGGTGACGATCTTGCCGTTGCGGAGGACGGTCGCACGGTCGGCGACCTTGGCGATCTCCTCCATCCGGTGCGAGATGTAGACGATGCCGACACCGCTGTTCCGGAGCTCGCGGATCACGTCGAAGAGCCGCTCGACCTCGGAGCTGGTGAGCGCGGAGGTCGGCTCGTCCATGATCAGCACCCGGGCGTCGAGCGAGATCGCCTTCGCGATCGTGACGAGTTGCTGCTCGCCGACGCGGAGCTCACCGACCGGCCGGCGCGGGTCGAGGCTGACACCGCTGCGGTCGAGGAGCTCGCGGGCCTCGCGTTCCATCCGGCGGCGGTCGACGGTGCGCACCGTCGTCCGCAGTTCGCGGCCGAGGAAGATGTTGTCCGCGACCGACAGGCCCGGGACGAGGTCGAGTTCCTGGTGGATCATCGCGATCCCCGCGGCCTGTGCGTCGGTCGGGCCGCTGAACCGCACCGGGGTGCCGTTGATCGCGATGCTGCCCGCGTACTCCGTGACGTCGCCGGAGAGGATCTTCATCAGCGTGCTCTTGCCGGCGCCGTTCTCGCCGAGCAGGGCGTGCACCTCCCCGGCGCCGAGCACGAAGTCCACCTCGTGACACGCCTGCACCCCGCCGTACCGCTTCCCGATTCCCACCATCCGGACCAGGTCAAAGCTTTCGGCCATGACACCTCCGCGATTCGGGCGAGTAATCGATTTCCCGGACGCTAGACCGCACACGTCCGGGGCGTCAACCCCTCACACCCCAATCGAAGAGCTACGAATGGCTACGCAGGCAGAACCCCCGCCTTGATCGTTGCAAGCGGCGCGGAGGGCGGGTTCTGCCTGCGTGGCGGTTCAGCTCCCAGACACACTCACCTTCGCGAACAAAGGGCGACCGCTCGGCGGCATCACGAACCCCTGGACGCGGGAGCGGACGGCCGCGTTCGAGGCGAGGTCGGCGGGGAAGATTCCGACGGCGTCGTCCCAGATCGTCTTGCCGGCCTGCTGGTAGAGCTTGGGGCGGGCGGCCTGGTCGACCGATGAGCGGGCGTCGAGGAGGGCCTTGTCGAGCGCGGGGTTGCAATAGCCGTTGCGCTTGGCGGTGCAGACGTACAGGCGGGCCAGTGTGTAGTCGGCGTCACCAGTGCCGGTCACGTTGGTCTGCAGGTTCATGTCCCAGTTGAGCTTGCCGAAGTCCTCCAGCCACTGCGCGCGTTCCTTCTCCAGCGGCTTGACCGTGACGCCGATCTTCGCCCAGTCCGAGATCATCGCCTGCGCCAGCGCCCGGATGTTCGGCCCGCCTTCGAGCGGCCACTGCATCGACGTGGTGAACCCGTTCGGGTACCCGGCCTCGGTCAGCAACTGCTTCGCCTTCGCCGGGTCGTAGGTGTACGGCGAGAGCTTCGGCGCACCGATCACGCCTTGGGCCAGCGGCGCCTGCGCGACGGATGCGAGATCGCCGAAGAGATCCTTCACGGTGCCCTCGAGGTTGAGCGCGTGCCACATCGCCTGCCGGACGCGCTTGTCGTTGAACGGTTTCCGGTTGGAGTTGAACCAGTCGAAGTAGTACGTCCAGCTCGGCGTCGTCGAGTACGTGATCGCATCGCTGCCCTTGACCGAGCCGACCTGGTCGGGCGGGATCTGCGTCAGTACGTCGACCTCGCCGTTCTCCAGCCCGGTGATCCGCCCGGCGACCTCCGGGATGTTCACGAACTCGAGCTTGCTCAGCTTCGGCGCGCCGTCCCAGTACGTCGGGTTCGCGGCCAGCTCGAGCTTCTCGTCGGGCTTGAACGAGGAGACCGTGAACGGCCCGGTCCCGATCGGCTTGTTGAAGAACCCGTCGGTGTTGATCTTGGCGGCCGGCCCGATGAACAGCAGCGTCAGCGAACTCAGCAACGTGCCGAGCGGCTTGCTGGTCTTCACTGTCACGGTCTGGTCGTCGGTGGCCGCGAACGACGTCACTGTCGAGTAGAGCGGGACCAGCGGGCCGTCGAGCTTCTTGTGCCGTTCGTACGACGCCACCACGTCCTTCGCGGTGAACGGCGTACCGTCGGAGAACTTCACGCCGGAGCGGAGTTTGAACACCCACGTGTTCGGGTCCGGGTTCTCCCAGGCGGTGGCCAGGACCGGGACGATCTTGCCGTCGTCGACGCGGACCAGCGGTTCCATGATCTGCTGGATCGCGGTCTGTACCGCCTCCTCACCGGCGTACTTATGGGTGTCCAGCGACACCGGGAACATCGCCGGCGCGTACCGCAGGACCTGTTCGCCGCTGCTCGGTTCACTGGCCGGCGAGCACCCGGCCACGCCTAGGGTGACGGCGACCAGCGCCGCCACGATTCGCTTCCTCAGCACAGGGGTTCTCCTCAAAGCGTGTAGGTGGCGACGACCGGGTAGTGGTCGGAGGGTGCGCGGCCGTCGTGGAAGAAGTCGACGACCTCGCTGGACCGGGCGGCGAGCGGGCCGCGGGCGAAGATCCAGTCGATCGCCTTGGGTGGTGAGGCGAGCGGCGACAACCGCGTCCCGATCGGACCGGTCGCGACCGTCGGCACCACCGGATGGGTCACCGGTGAGTGCCGGCCGAGGGCGGTGAAACTGTCCAGGAACCCGGCGTTCCCGAGCTCCCACTGCGGTGGGCCGATGTCGTTGATATCGACCGTGAACAGGCAGGCGCCGTCGCCGGCCAGGCGTTCGAGCGCTTCCCCGATGGCGCGGGCCTGGGCGATCCGGCGGTTGACGTGATCGGTCCGCTCGTCGGAGTGGCCCGGCCAGGTGAGGTGCGCCGTACTGAAGATCAGCTCGGTGCCGTCGGGGGTGCGCAGCCGGACCCAGAACAGGCGGGCGTCGGGCGAGAGGATGCCGACGTCCTCGGCCCCGTGCTCGACGTACGTGAACAGGTCGCGTCGCCACCACAGGTTGCTCTGGGTCTCCCAGCCTGCGGTCCCGTCGATGCGGTCGTGGTCGGGCAGGACGTCGTCGAGCAGCTTGCGGGTGGCGGGCCGGAGTTCCTGTACGGCGAGCAGGTCGGGCGGACGCGTCGCGAACAGGCTCGCGATCGCGTCCCGGCGCTGGTCGAGGTAGAACTCGGACCACAGGTTGTAGGTCATCGCCACGAAGGTGAAAGTCATCGGTCCATCCCGGTAGGCACGTTGTACGACGTGAGTCCGTCGAGCCGGAGCGTGGTGAGCGAGCAGTTCCCCGGCGGATCCAGCAACATCTCGTCCCCCGCCGGCAGCCCGAGCGCCGACGCCGCCGCAACCCGGATCGGCCCGCCGTGCGTCACCACCAGTACTCGCCGTACGCCGGACCGCGTGATGTCCTGCGCCGCCT
The DNA here is from genome assembly GCF_004331345.1 of Kribbella soli. Lineage (GTDB taxonomy): Bacteria > Actinomycetota > Actinomycetes > Propionibacteriales > Kribbellaceae > Kribbella > Kribbella soli. The sequence continues at coordinate 341,662 of NZ_SJJZ01000006.1, forward strand.
CCCACACCCGTGCTCGCAACTGCCGGAAGGTCTCGCCACCTCCGCGAGCAATGTCTTCACCACGGGCGAAGGCCTCGACGACGTCCGGCTCCTCGGCTGCGAGGTCTGCGATCATCCGCCCACCCCACGTCCCGACGTCGATCTCCCGCCACCGCTTGTCGACACGGACCTCAAGGTGATCCTGGCTGTCCAGATAAGGCTGCAAGGTCTCCGTCACGCGTTGCAGGTCGCTCGCGACAATCCCGTCGAACTCGAGCGACTGCAGGTATTCCGCGGCCTGCTTCGCCTGCTGCCGGCCGCGTGCGCTCAAGCCGGTGCCTTGCTGGCCTTGGTAGCGGTGCTCGGCGTTCCACACGGACTCGCCGTGGCGGAGGAGGACCAGTTCGGTGACGCTCATCGGGCGGCTCCAGCGAGCTCGGTGGCGAAATGGCAGGCGGCGGGGTGCAGCTCGAGCCGGGTCGTGAGCTCAGGTACGTCGTGCGCACAGGTCTCCTCCGCCTTCCAGCAGCGGGTCCGGAAACCGCACCCCGACGGCGGGTCCGCAGGTGACGGGACGTCGCCGCCGATGATGATCTGCTCGCGCGCCGGCTTGTCCCACGGCTTCGGATCCGGCACCGCGGACAGCAGCGCCTGCGTGTACGGATGCAACGGCCGGGTGAACAGCTCGTCCTGGGACGCGGTCTCCACGATGCGCCCGAGGTACATCACCGCGACGCGGTCGGAGATGTGCCGTACGACGGACAGGTCGTGGGCGATGAACAGGTACGCGAGCCCGAGGTCGCAGCGCAGATCGTCGAGCAGGTTCAGGACCTGTGCTTGCACCGACACATCGAGCGCGGAGACGGCTTCGTCGCAGATCACCAGCTTCGGGCGGAGCGCGAGCGCGCGGGCGATGCCGATGCGCTGCCGTTGCCCGCCGGAGAACTGGTGCGGGTACCGCTCCGCGTGGTCCGGGTTCAGTCCGACCCGCTCGAGCAGGTCGCGGACCTCGGCGCGATGTTGGTTCCGGGGTACGACGTCGGGGTGGATCTGCCACGCCTCGGCGATGATCTGCTCGACGGTCGCGCGCGGATTGAGCGACGCGTACGGGTCCTGGAAGATCATCTGCAGCTGCCGGCGGACCCGGCGCATGGATGCCTTGGGCAACGAGGTCAACTCGTCGCCGTCGAAGACGATGCTCCCCGAACGCGCCTTCTCCAGCCCGATGATGGTCCGCGCGACGGTCGACTTCCCGGAGCCCGACTCCCCCACCAGCCCCAGCGTCCCACCGGCCGGGATGTCGAAGGAGACGCCCGCCACGGCTTGGATCTGCCCGACGGTACGCCGGAGTACTGGCGACCGCATCGGGAACGAGGTCTGCAGGTCGCGCACCGACAAGAGCGGAGACTCAGTGGACATCGGTGAGGACTCCTTCCGGGTGGTGGCAGGCGGCCTGGTGGGTGCTGGGGCGGTCGGGAAGCTGACGGAGGACGGGCTCGACCTCGGCGCACTGTTCGTCGGCGTACTGGCAGCGTGGGCGGAAGGAGCAGCCGGAGGGCAGGGACAGGAGATCGGGCGGCGAACCCTGGATGGGCACGAGGCGATCGCGAGGGCCGTCCACGGCGGGGACGGACGCCATCAGACCGGAGGTGTACGGGTGGCCGCTGTGTTCGTAGACCTCGCGGAGGGAGCCGGTCTCGACGACGCGTCCGGCGTACATCAGGATCACCCGGTCGGCCACGCCGGCGACGACGCCGAGGTCGTGGGTGATCAGGACGAGCGACATCCCCTCCTCGGCCTGCAGCCGGGTCAGGAGGTCCATGATCTGCGCCTGGACCGTGACGTCGAGCGCGGTCGTCGGCTCGTCCGCGATCAGCAGCCGCGGCGACAGGGCGAGTGCCATCGCGATCATCACCCGCTGCCGCATTCCGCCGGAGAACTGGTGCGGGTAGTCGTCGAGCCGCTTGGACGCGGCCGGGATCCCGACCCGCTTCATCAGGTCCAGCGCGGCCGCCCGCGCCTCCCGGCGGGACGCACCGCGATGGCGACGGAACATCTCGCCGATCTGCGCACCGACGCGGAACACCGGGTTCAGTGAGCTCAACGGGTCCTGGAAGACCATCGCGATCTCCCGCCCACGCAGGCCTTTCGCGACGCCCGGTGCGAGTAGGTCGCGGCCGTCGTACGAGATCGACCCGCCGCACACCCGGCCGGCCGGCTTCGGCACGATCCCCATCACGGCCTGCGCGGTGACGCTCTTCCCGCTGCCCGATTCCCCCAGTAGGGCAACGGTTTCACCGGAACCGACGTCGAACGACGCCCCGTCGACGGCCGTCACTACTCCACCAGAAGTGGCGAACTCGACCCGCAGGTCGCGCACACTCAACAGCACCATCACAGACTCCTCAGGCGTGGGTCGTACCGGTCGCGGAGTGCGTCGCCGAGTACGCCGAGCGAGATCACCAGGAACGCCAGTGCGATCCCCGGGATCGTCGAGATCCACCACGCGTCGGCGAGGTAGTTGCGCCCGTTCGCGATCGTCACACCCCAACTGGGTGTCGAAGCCGGCGTCCCGAGACCGAGGAAGCTGAGCGACGCCTCGGCCAGGATCACGTGACCGATCTCGACCGTCGCCACGACCAGCACCGGCGCGACACAGGCCGGCAGCACGCAGCGGGTGACCAGCCGCCAGGTCCCGGCGCCCAGTGTCCGAGACGCATCGACGAACTCCCGCCGCCGCGTCGCCAGCGCCTGCCCGCGGGCGACCCGCGCGAACGTCACCCAGTTCGCCACCGCGAGCACGATCACCACGTTCACCACCGACGGACCGAGCAGTGCCGCGATGAAGATCGCCAGCAGGATCGAGGGAAACGCCAGCTGGATGTCCGCGAGCCGCATCAGGACGCCGTCCAGCCAGCCGCCGAAGTACCCGGCGGCAAGGCCGATGGTCACGCCAATGGTTCCGGCCAGCAGCAGGGTTGCCAGCCCGACCGCGATCGAGATCCTTGCCCCCTGCAACATCTGGGCCAACAGGTCCTGCCCTACCTGGTCGGTGCCGAAGATCGCGAACGACCCGTCGGACAACCGGGTGAACGGCGGCTTCAGCCGGTCCGCGGTGCGGGTGTCGACCGGGTTGTACCGGAACAGCCACGGTCCGATCGCCGCGGCCACGACGTACACCGCGATCACCGCGAACCCGAACCGGATCCGGGCCGACCCGGCCCGGGTACGGCGGCGGGCAGCCACCGGCGCCACCACGGAAAGCTCGACAGTCAAGGTCAGTCACCAGCCAGACGGACCCGCGGGTCCAAGAAGCCGTACAGGAGGTCGACGAGCAGATTGATCAGCACGAAGATCGTTGCCACCAGCAAGATCGAGGCCTGGACGACGCCGTAATCGCGGCGCCCGATCGAGTCGATCAGCAACCGCCCGACACCCGGCCAGGCGAACACCGTCTCGACGATCACCGTGCCGCCGAGCAACGCGCCGAACTGCAGGCCGACGACGGTCACAATCGGGATCAGCGCGTTCCGCATCGCGTGCACGAGCACGACGATCCCCTCGCCGAGACCCTTCGCCCGCGCGGTCTGCACGTAACCCTCGTGCACGACCTCGAGCAGCCCGCTGCGCGTCAGTCGCACCAGGATCGCCAGGAAGGGCAAGGCCAGCGTGATCGTCGGCAGCACCAGATGCGCCCACGATCCGGAGCCGGCACTCGGCAGCACCTTCAGTCCACGGGCGAACACCAGGATCAGCACGATTCCCAGCCAGAACGATGGTGTCGACTGGCCCATCAGCGAGAACACCGAGATCGCCCGGTCCACCCAGCTGTGCGCCCGCAACGCGGCGATCACACCGAGCGGCAGACCGATCAGCAACGACAGCAGCAACGCGGTCGTCGCGAGCTGGATCGTGGCCGGAACCCGTTGCAGCACAAGGCTCATCGAGTCCGCGTTGAGCCGGAAGGACTCGCCGAAGTCCAGGTGCACGACGTTCGCCAGGTACGTCGCGTACTGCTGGATCAGCGACTGGTCGAGTCCGAGTTGCGCCCGCAACGCGGCCACCTGCGCCTGGTCCGCATCGGGCCCGAGCATGATGTACGCCGGGTCGCCGGGTACGAGCCGCAGTACGACGAAGATGATCGTGACCGCACCCCACAGCACGAAGAGCGAGAAGAACAACCGCCGGACGACGTACGCCCCCATCAGACGCCGCTCCGCAGTACGGAGACCACGCGCCGGACCTCATCGACCGACCCTTGCTGGATCAGCTCCGCGCCGAGCGCACCGGCGCAGGTCCCGTCACTCGCCCGCACCGGCACGGCAACCATCCGCGGCAACGACGCCACCGGCCGCGCGTTGTGCGCGAACCCGGACACCCGGATGCGCTGCAACGTGTCGAGAAGATCCGGCGTACCGGTCACTTCGTTTGTTGGAAGGGCGGAGAGGTACGCACGTCCGAGCGCGCTCTGCCGCAGCGAGACCGCGTGACCTGGTTGCACCGAGGAACCACCCGCTACGGCCGCGACCTGCAGGACGGTTCCGGTTGTCTTGGGCAACGGTTTTGCGAGAACGACCAGGCGGCCGAGGCGGTCGCCGAGGGCGGTCAGGGTGTGTTCGGGACCGGCGCGGCGTTGCGCCGTACGCCGAAGTGCGGCCAGACCGTCCAGAGCCGTGTAGCGGTGGTCGTCGACGCGGTCGGCCAGGCCGTGGGCGCAGAACGTGGCGAGGATGCGGTGCACGGTGCTCTTGTGCAGGCCGACGGTGACGGCCAGTTCGGTCACGCCGTACGCGCGGTCCTCGCGGTTGAGCTCGGCCAGGACGGTCAGGGCACGACTCAGCGACTGCATGGTGCCTCCCGGCGGATGAAGGGGGAAGCTGCCGTGAACGTTAACGGTAGCGTTAATGCACCGTAGAAGCGTGTGATTTACGTGTCAATAGACCATCGTTGCTGAGGGTGAAACGGCCCGTTGACGGCCAGTTCCCGTGAACGTTAACTTCACACAACATCCACCTAACCCCGCCCTGGGAGGCTCTGCGTGACGACATCCGACGTACGCGCCGCGCTACTGTCCGCCGATCCCCGGCTGTCCAAGTTCTCGCCGTTGCCGCGCATCCTGGCCTTCGACGAGTTCGACAGCGGGACGCACGGCTGGACCGAGCTGCTCGGCAACTACAACGGCCGCGGCGACCTCAGCACGGTCGACGACCACATGCGCGACTTCCGGCCGCCGCAGCTGTCGGCCTGCAACTTCTTCGACATCGGTACGCACGGAGCGCTCAGCGGCACGTACGCGCTCAAGCTCGCGACCCGCCCGCACAAGGGCCACACGGCGGTCGCGATCCGCCGGCTCACGATGAGCGGCCGCGGCCTCGTGCAGCTCGAGACGTACTTCGCCTTCAAGTCCGAGGCCACCCTTGGCGGCGGCGCCGAGCTGGACAACTTCGGCGACGTCCAGTGGGACGGCAACACGCACCCGTCCGAGGCGCAGTTCGGCGCGTTCACGGTCGCCACCGACCTGTGCGGTGACGGCGGGCTGCGGTACCACACGGTCGCCCGCTACCAGAACACCGATCTGGACAACCACTTCACCCGGCGGTGGATGGCGCCGACCGTCCCCGAGCCGACGCCGCGCGAGCACTTCGAGGGCAAGGTGAAGCTGGAGTACGCCGCCGACTTCACCGCGCCGAACCCGGAGGACTGGCAGGCGTTCGGCGAGCCACAGGAGCTCTGCTACAACGAGGTCCCGACCAAGGTGAACTGGCACTACCTGCGCTGGCTGATCGACACCGACAAACGGCGCAACGTGGAGCTGCAGGTCAACGACCGGGTGATGGACATGCGCGACGTCCCGGTTCCGCCGTACGAGGAACGCTACGAGACGCTCGAGAACCTGCTGAACTTCTACTTCTCGGTCCGCACCCACAGCTCGGTGCGCAACTTCCTCTTCCTCGACTCCGTCCTCATCTCGGTTGATTGGTAGGCCCATGCGACAGTCCATGACGGCGGTGCTGGAACGCGACACGACGTTCGACACCCGCTTCGCGACCGAGCCCTACGAGGTCGCCTGGGCCGGTGAGGCGCGCTGGTTCGTGCAGCACATCGGCGGCGACGGTACGGCGACGTACGTCACCCAGGTCTCCCCCGACGGCATCACCTGGTGCGACCTCGACGATCAAGAACATGTCGTCGAACCGGGCAAGCTGGTGAGCTGGCCGGCTGCCGGGTTCGGCCACTGGCTGCGGTTGCGCGCTAAGGTCGAGGGCTCGGTCCAGGTACGCATCCACCTGGCCGTGAAGGCTTAGCCTCAAGGGGGAGGTCGTATGACGGAGGCCCAGGGCCCACGACCGCGGCCGACGTTGCGGGACATCGCGACGGCGCTCGGCCTGTCGGTGAACACCGTGTCGCGCGCGCTCGGCGACAAGGACAGCGTCAGCGCGAGCACGCGGGCCGCCGTCCAGGCCGAGGCCGCGCGGATCGGGTACGTCCCGAACACGCTGGCGCGGTCGCTGGTGCTCGGCTCCGCGATGACACTGGGCCTCGTCATCACCAACCCCTCGAACCCGTTCTACGCGCAGCTGATCAGCAGCATCGAGCTCCGGGTCCGCGCCCAGGGGTACTCGTTGCTGCTGCTCGTCACCGACGAGAGCGTGGAGAACGAGCAGCGCGCCACCGAGGCGTTGCTGCGCTCCGCGGTGGACGGCGCCGTGGTCGTGCCGGTGCAAGCCGAGTGGGACCACTGGCGCCGTGTCCGCGACAGCGGGATCCCGCTGGTGTTCGTCAACCGTGACGTGCCCGAGCTCGACTGCGACATGGTCGGGGTCGACTACGAACGCGGGTCGTACGAGGCCACCAGCCACCTGATCGCGGGCGGTGCGCGCCGCCTGCTCCTGCTCGAAGAAGACCTGCCGATCACCACCACGGCAGACCGGATCACCGGCTTCCGCCGGGCCATGGCCGATGCCGGGCTGAAGGTGTCGGACGACCAGGTCCGAGCGGTGCCGACGAAGCGGTACGACTCGCTCGCGCTGCCATGGCAGCCAGAGGAGGCGTACCGCTTCGCCCAGACCCTGCTGACCGACGGCCACCCCGACGGCGTGGTCACCGGGAACGACTACTTCGCCCTCGGCCTGCTCCGGGTCCTCGCCGAGCGCGACCTCGCCGTCCCGAGCGACGTCGCGATCACCGGGTACGGCGACCACCCGTACGCGGCGTACCTGCAGACGCCGCTGACCACGGTCCGCCTGCCCGCGGCGGAGGTCGGCACCACCGCGGTCGACCTGCTGCTGCAACGCCTCCGCTCGTCCGGCGAACGCCCCCGCAAGACACTGATCCGCCCGGAGCTGGTGATCCGGGCGTCGGCCCCGCACCGCCAGGCCATCACAATCGACCGCTGAGAGTGGCGCCCCGCCTGCAGCGTCGGGCCACTCGCCAATTGTGATGGCGTGGCGGTCGTCCTACTCGTCCAGCCAGGCTCTGACCGACTCGTTGTGCTCGCCGAGCCGCGGCGGCGGGAGGTTGGTCTCGCGTGCGCCGGCGTACTGGTTGTCGTCGAAGCGCAACGGCGGGCCGGGGAGCTGGATGGTGCCGAGGGTCGGGTGCTCGACGTCGATCAGCAGGCCTTGTGAGCGGGTCTGCTCCCAGTCGTACACCTGCTGGAAGTCGCGGACCTTACCGGCCGGAATCCCCTTCTCCGCAAGACGTTCCAGCCACACATCGGCCGGCGCACCGGCGAACGCGGCCTCGATCGACGCGGTCAGCTCGTCCCGATGCGCCACCCTGGCCGAGTTGGCCGCGAACCGTTCGTCCAACGGATCCAGACCGACGATCGGCGCGAACAGTCGCCAGAGGCCTTCGCTGCCGATCGCGACCTGCACGATGTCGTCCTGGGTGCGATAGAGCCCGTACGGCGCGATCTGCGCGTGATGGTTGCCGACGCGTTCGGGGAGCTCGTGTGCGACCGTCCATTTCGTGCCGTGGAACGCGTGCACGCCGACGACCGAGGCGAGCAGGCTGGTGCGGACGACTCGCCCCTTGCCGGTGATCGATCGCTCGTGGAGCGCGGCCAGGGCGCCGTACGCGCCGTACATCCCGGCCAGCAGGTCCGCGATCGGGGCGCCGACCTTCGTCGGCTCGGTCTCGCCGGTGATGCTCATCAGGCCGCCCTCACCCTGGGCGATCTGGTCGTACCCGGCGCGGCCGCCCTCGGGGCCGTCGTGCCCGAACCCGGTGATCGACAGGATCACCAGGCCGGGGTTGAGCTCGTGCAGCCCTTCGGTGGAGAAACCGAGCCGGTCGAGCACGCCGGGCCGGAAGTTCTCCAGCAGGACGTCGGCCTTCCGGACCAGCTTGGTCAGGAACTCCTTGCCCTCGTCCGACTTCAGGTCGGCGGTCACCGACTCCTTGTTCCGGTTCGCGGACAGGTAGTACGTCGACTCGCCGTCCACGAACGGCGGACCCCAGCCACGGCTGTCGTCGCCGCCGTTCGGCGTCTCGACCTTGATCACCCGCGCCCCGAGATCCCCCAGCATCATCGCCGCATGCGGCCCGGCCAGCGCACGGGTCAGATCCACGACCACGACATCGGAGAGAAGGTTCTGCACGAGATCGAGAGTAGGCGAGGACGGCGCGGGTGGCCGTGATGCGGTTCTCATCCGAGGTGCGTTGAACCGATCCTGCCGTCCGCACGTGTCCCCGACAGGGGAGCCCCCTGCACACCAGACCTGGAGGGATCATGTCCGTACGCACCAGCATCGCCGCCGTGGCCACCGCCCTTGCGGCCACCGCACTCGGCCTGCCTGCCGCGAGCGCCGAACCAGCCATCCCGTTGAACGGCGACCAGGAGGCGGCCGCCGCGGATCCGGACGGTCACGGGTTCTTCACCTACTCGATCGACGGCACCACGTTCTGCTGGCGGCTGACCTGGCAGGGCATCGAGCCCGCGACCGCCGCGCATGTCCACCTCGCCCCGCGGCACGTTGCCGGGCCGGTGCTCATTCCGCTGGCGATCACCAGCTCCCCCTCCGCGGGTTGCACCACGATCAGCGCCGACCTCGCCGCCGGCATCACCGCCGACCCGAAGGCGTACTACGTCAACATCCACAACGCGACGTTCCCGGCAGGTGCCATCCGCGGCCAGCTGAAGTAGCTCAGCTCACCTTGCGGGCCAGGGACGCGAGCCGATGGGTGACGTCCCTGGGCCGCTCCTGCATGAGCATGTGGCCGGCGCCGGGGTAGATCCAGAGGCGGGCGGTCGGGAGCTGGGCGGCGATCCGGTTCGCGTGCCGCGGCGGGAGGAGCCGGTCGCGGGTGCCGTGCATGATCTCCACCGGCAGCTGGTCGAGCACCTTCAACGTGTGCCCCCGGTCGTGCTCCAGCATCGTCTCGAAGAACCCGCCGTACGACGGCCCAGGCACCACAGCCAGATCCGCCATGAACAGGTCGACCTCAGCCGGGTCCGGCTTCTTACCGAACACCACCTGCCGCAAAGCCGGCCGCTGCAGGTTCGCAGCAAGCCGCGCGGCACGACGCGCCCGTCCTGCGGCTTCGGCGTGGCGGTCGGCTCTCAGGCCGACTCGGTTCAGGATCCGCGGAGCGATCCGGGCGGCCGCGGGATCGAACCGCTCGGGGATCCCGAGTGCTCCCTCGGTGAGGTGGCCGGAGGTTGTGCTGACCAGGGCGGCTGCGCGGATGCGGGAACCGAACAGCTCGGGGTATTGCTCGGCGGCCGCCATCAAGGTCATGCCGCCCATCGAGTGGCCGGCGTACACGACCGGCCCGTCGCCGACGACCTCGTCGAGGACCGTGACCAGGTCGTCCGCCAGCTGATCGAGCCGCGTCGAACCGGCCGGCGCGGCGTCCGACCGGCCGTGTCCGCGGTGGTCATACGTGACGACCCGCACCGCGTCCTGCCCGAGGATCTGCGGCAGTCCCTCCACCTGGTTGTGCCAGGAGCGCGTCGAACATGTCCACCCGTGCACCAGCAGCACCGTCACCGGCGCGTCGGCCGGCCCGGCCACCTCGACGTTCAGCCGTACTCCATCTGCGGCCGTCACCCCGGACCGCTCCAACTGGATCGTCACGCAGTCTCCCGTTCCCGTTCGCCGGCGGCCAGGTGGGCCGCCCGCATCCGCCCGCCGCGGGCACCGCGCCCGACCAGCCAGGCGATCCCGATCACCTCGAGCAGCCCGACCACGGCGAGCAACGCATAGCCGGCGTTCCACATCCATCGTGGCACGTCGGTCCGTTCCTCGCGCCGCAACGTCTGCTGCTCGTTCACGAACTCCACCGTCTGCCCGTTCGACACCTGGATCGCGGGCTTGCCGATCGCCAGGTCCTCCGGCGCGTACACCCAGCTCGCCACCAGGTCCCGCGGCGCCTGGTGCAGCCGGATCATCGACTTCCACTTCCCGTACATCGGCAGCGGGTCGGCCGACCGGTACGTGCCGTCGGCAACCTTCTTCATCGGGTGGAACACCAGCCCGCCGCCCTGCCAGGCGAGCGCCTCGAACCACCGCGCCCTGTCGACATGGGCGGCCGCGTCAGGCGGCGACATCGTGATCGTGACGTACGCCGTCGGCTCGGCCCCCGTGGCCACCCGCTCCAACGACACGACCCCCGACACGCCCGCATCCGCGGTCCGCGGCACGCAGAAGAACACCGTCGCGACGACCGCGACCAGTCCGACCGCACCCAGTTGATGGGTACGCCGGACCGCGACCGCCCGGATGTACTTGATCCCGATCGCGCGCTCCTCACCGGCCACCTCGGCGTACCGGGTCGCGAGCCAGGCCCCGACCAGGCCGGCGCCGGCTCCGACGATCACGCCATACCCGATCGCGGCCGGCAGCATCGACGACGGCCACGGGATCGGCATCCAGACGTGGCTCCAGGCGTACTCCGCGACCACGCCGGCCGTCCCGATCAGCACACCGGAGACGAGTCCCAGTCGGAAGCGGCTCTTGTTGCCGAGAGCAAGCGCCACGAGCTCGACCAACACTGCCTCGACGATCAGCAACGGGAAATGCCCGACGATCTCGCCGAGCGGCTCGGCCACCGCCCACGCGATCCCGCCGCGGATCAGCAGGTACACGGCCAGCGCCGCGAACGTCGTCCCGGGACCGCGGCGGGCTCGCAGGATGGTGAACGCCATCGCGGCGCCGAACACGATCAGCAGCGGCTGCAGGATCAGCGGGAACTGCGGTACGCCGTAGTTGAACTCGGTGCTGAACAGGTCCCATGCGATCAGCAGCGCGCCGACCGACACGAGCTCCTGGAAGAGCCGCCGCTTGTTCGGCCCCATCAGCTGCTCAACCTCGGCGATCGCCAGCAACCGGGCGAAGATCGAGAAGACCACGCCGCCGATCATCAGCAGGTGGGTCGGTCCCCAGAGCGTGACGTCCTCGCCGAACAGCCGGTGCCAGACGTCGTCGAGCGGGAAACCGACGAGCGCGAACGTGCCGCAGACCGTGATCAGCGCGGCGCTGCACGGGATCCGCCAGCCCTTGGTCAGCTTGATCGTCCGGGCCGGCAGTGGCTTCCGTGCGAGTGCGATCGGCAGTACGCCGGAGACGATCACGCCGAGGATCCCGAAGAAGATCGGGTAGTGCGCCGGCGTCCCGAACGGACCGGTGTCGCGGCCCTTGTCGATGTGCACCGCGATGTCCCACCAGACCCCGAACGCGCAGGCGAGCAGCGAGACGGCGTGCAGGTACGGCGTGAGCGCGGCCCATCGGGGGACTCCGTCCAGTCTCCCGATGGTGTCCGCGAACCTCCCTACCAGCGTGACGCGGCCGGTGCGTTCGCGCCACAGCAGCACGGCGAGTGCGACGTACAGCAGCCCGACCACGCCGGTGACGATCGCGATCTGGTCGAACGTCGCCGTACCGGTGGTCGCCAGCGGGATCGCCATCGGGTGCTCCTTCATCCGGCTGCGTGGTTCAGGCGCGACAGGAGGCATGCGCCATGGCTGATGTTACATCTACTATGTAACGTGGAGTCTGGAAGACTGTCAAGGGTGGACGCACAGGACGAGGAGCTCACCGTCGACCAGCTCGCCGCCAAGGTGGGCATGACGGTGCGAAACGTACGCGCGTACGCCGGGCGCGGCCTGATCCCGCCGCCGCGGCTGGCCGGCCGGACCGGGTACTACGGCCAGGACCACGTGGCCCGGCTGACGCTCGTTCGCGAGCTGCTCGCCAAGGGCTACACGCTGGCCGCGGTCGAGCGGATGCTGGGCGAACTGCCCGATGGCGCGATGGCGCTCGGTGTCTTCGAGACCCTGGTGAACCCGTGGACCCCGGCCGAGCCCGAGGTGCTCGACGAATTCCAGCTGGCGGAGCGGGCCGGCGTACCGCATGATCCCGCGGTCATCGAGCGGCTGGTCGAGCTCGGGATCGCCGAGCGGCTGGACGACGGCCGGCTCCGGATCGCGAACTCGGACCTGCTGCGGACCGGCCTCGAGGTGATCAAGCTCGGCGTCCCGATGCAGGCGATCTTCGAGATGCTGCCGAAGCTGTTCGCGCAGGCGGACGCGGTCGCCAAGACGTACGTCGAGCTGTTCCGCAGCACGGTCTGGCGCGACTTCACCAACGCGGGCATGCCGACGGAGGGCTGGCCCGAGATCCAGCGGACGCTGGAGGGCATCATTCCGCTGGCCGGGCAGGCGCTGGTCGCTGCCTTCCGGGAGGCGATGGCCCGCGAGATCGAGGTCGTCGCGTACGAGGAGCTCGGACTCAACCCGAAAGACCTCCCCTCCGCGGGCTAGACGCGCTCCTGCAGGGCGCGGTCAGCATGTCAGCGCTCACTCGCCCAGTCTTCTACCCTCCGCAGGCGTTCCACTCGGTCGGCGAGGTTCTCGGCCGTGATCTGCCCATCGACGTACCGCCCGTACCAGTGCACGAGACTCGTTGCCTCGCGCATCAGTTCGAGCTCGCGGATCGCGGACAGCTCGGCATCGGTCAGCGGGAACGCGTCGAGGTACCCACGCTGGAACGCCTCGCTCGGGTGGCCGACCTCACCGAAGAAGAACCGGCCGACCGCGAGATCCATCGCCCGGTAGCCGGGGCCGGCGGTCTCGAAGTCCAGGATCGCGGCGACGCGGTCACCGGCCATCAGTACGTTCGTCATCGCGAAGTCGCCGTGGATGATCTGCCGCGGCAGGTCTGGCCGCGGGCCGATGCCGGTGAGGATCCGGGCGACGTCGTCCCGGTCCTCCGCGGCTACGCCATCGATGACCCGATCGATGCTCGGCACGCGCGGGTGGACGTTGGTCAGGTCGCCGTCCCACACCCGCGGCGGCGGCAACTCCGCTTGATCCAGCCGGCCCAGTGCATGGTCCAGCTCGGCCAGCGCACGTCCGCACGCCTCCACGCGTCCGGAATCGCCGCGCACCGGATGCTCACCGGGGATGCGGCGACTCAGACTCGCGAGAACCGTCTCGCCGTGGAGCTCTCCGCGCACTGTGGTTTCTCCGTCAACCGGCACAGGAACCGGTACGGCGAAGGACAGTCCACTCAAGGACCGCAGTACCGCGTGCTCGTACGTCGGGGCGATCGCGTTCCGATGGATGCGCAGTACGAACTCGTCACCGACGTAGTAGCCGGTGTTGTTCGTGCCTTCGGTGAGCGGGCGTACGGCGTACCCCTGAAGCCCCCAATGCCTTAGCAGACTGTCCACCCCGGCATCTTCCCTGAGGGAAGGTCCGGGGACAGATAGGTAATCCTCCGCATGTGTGAACCGGTCCTCATGCGGGAGCGTATAGCTACCAGAACACATCGGGCAGGAGGAAGAGGATGCGCCAGATCCAGATCCGTCGGCGGCCCCGCACCACCACGACACGCCGCCAGACTCAGACCCTCGACCTCCGGACCCCGTCCGGGCGCCCACTGCCGTTCTGACGGCACCGTTTTCCTAGGTTGACTCCGATGAAACTCCGACTGCATGTCCACCACGTCCGCTCCGGCGGCTGGTGTGCCGACATCGACGACGACAACGATCGGCAGCCCGACGACCCGTACTGGTGCGTCGACGCGTGGCCGACCCTCGAGTCCGCCCTCGCCGCCGGTTGCGCCCAGCTCGCCGAACTGGCCCGCATCACCGCCCCGTCCCGCGTCAGCGGGTACTACGAACCGGCCCTGGCCGCCTGAACCCACGGGGAACCCAGAGGCCCGGCGAACCGCAGGGGGTTTGCCGGGCCTCTCTTATTTCTTGGTGAGGTCGCACCGCTCGGGAAGATCACCTAGGTCGGAGTTCCAGTCGTCCTCGTCGTCCGGGAGGTTCGCTTCGTTGCGGCGGGCGATGCGGACGAACGCGATGATCAGCAGGATCGGGCCGAGGACCATCGCAGTCTCGGGGATCCCACCCATGTGCAGGCCGATCATGAGGCCGTCACCAGGGCGATCCCGCCGGCTGTGAACGCGACCATCGCGGCCAGCATCGGGTACTGCGCCCTGCGTAACTGCCGGCGCCGGAACAGGTCGGCAGCGCGATCGTGCGCGGACACGACCCCAAGTACGTGTCCGAGCACGATCGCACCGATCTGGACCCCCGCGATCAGGCCGGTCCCGAGGAACGCGTAGTCGATCCGCGTACCGCTCGTCCCGAGCAGGTCCCAGCCGCGCCCGAACGGGTCGGTCGCAAGCAGCCAGCCGTCCTGACCCTGGAACATCGCGAACGAGAAGTAGTGCGCGACGGCGTACCCGATCGCTATCGGCACCAGCGAATGCACGAACGCACCCGGTAGCCCGGCGGCCCCGACCGCCCCCGGCCGAATCTGCGCCGCGGCGGTCGTTCGCGCGGCCAACAAGAACAGGGCGGTGACGATCGCGATCGCGGCGATCAGCCCAAGGGTGTAGACGACGAGGTGCTGCGGTCGGCTCAGCTCACCGGTCAGCCGCATCCAGGCCGACCAGCAGGAGATTCCGTCGAAGGCCGTTGAACCGAGCAGCAAACACAGCAGTCCGACGATCCCCGGTTGCTGCGGCATCGTCGCCAGTCCGGCGAGCGGGTTGCGCAGTTCGAGCCGGCCTCGAGCGCCGCGGCCGATCGGGCTCAATCGGCCGAGCGTCTCGGCGTACACCTCGAAGCTGTCCCCGATCGCGAACCAGGACGGGCCGTACACGATGCCCGCGGCAACATTCACGACGGCGTACGTCGTGGCGAAGATCGCGACCACGCGCGGCTCGGAGCCTTCGGGGTACACCAGTTCGAGCCAGAGGAAGCCGGCCAGACCGGCCACCGCGGGCCAGTACGCGATCCCGTCCGGGAGCCGCCGGTACGACGTACGCCGTACCAGGCCCGCGATCGTCCGCAACGGGTTTGCGAGCCGCCAGATCGGTCCGCAGAGCAGCGAGAGCGGGATGATGCCGACCCAGATCCATACGTACAGCCAGGTCGGCCCCGGATTCAGGGACGGCTCGGGGTTGCCGAACCACGCGGCCCCGAGCAGGAGTGCTAGCGCTGCTAGCCCAGCCAGCCTCAGTACGACGCGGGTCGCCGGGTGGTCGACGATCCGGGTCAGGACCTCGAGCGGGCGGCCAATCGTCCGCTCGAAACGAGGGCGCGACCAGAACGCGGCGAGCGCGAAGAACGACACCGCGACCGCGGCACCGGCGGAGTAGATCGCCAGCCACAGCGGCACCGGCAGGTCCCCTCGACCGCCGATCCCATGCAGTGGCAGCACCGCGTACTCCGATCAACCGGACTATCCGACCGATCGAATGTAACACGACCGATGTCACATAGCGAGGGTCTGATATTCGGAGGGATCGAAGCGCCGGGTCAGCTGCCGGAACCGGAACGTGAACGACGGCCAGATGGTCGTGTTGCGCCCCTCCGAGTCCAGGTACCAGCTGGTGCAGCCGCCGCGGGTCCAGATCGTGTTCCGCATCGACGAGCGGACCCCGTCGACGAACGCGCGCTGCACGTCCCGCCGTACCTCGACCTCACGCAGGCCCTGGGCGTCCATGGTCTTCAGCGCGTCGAGGATGTACGCGATCTGGGACTCGATCATGAACACCATCGAGCTGTGCCCGAGGCCGGTGTTCGGGCCGATCAGCATGAAGAAGTTCGGGAAGCCGGCGATCGCCGTACCGAGATGGGCCTGCATGCCGTCGGCCCAGGCCTCGCGCAGCGAGACACCGTCGCGGCCGTGCACCATGTCCATCACCGGCAGGTCGGTGACCTTGAAGCCGGTGCCGTAGACGATCGTGTCAACCTCGTGCTTCACGCCCTCGGTGGTGACGATCCCGGTCGGCGTCACCTCGGCGATCCCGTCGGTGACCACCTCGACGTTCGGCCGCGCGAGCGCCGGGTAGTAGTCGTCGGAGATCAGCACGCGCTTGCAACCGAGGGTGAAGTCCGGCGTCAGCTTGGCCCGCAGCAGCGGGTCGCGGACCTGGTGCGCGAGGTGCTTCTCGGCGACCTTCTGCGCCTGCTTCATGATCGCGGGCAGCTTGGCGAACCCGAGCACCATCGACTCGCGACCCCAGTAGATCCCGGCCCGGACGGCCTTCTGTACCAGCGGGAAGCGCCGGTAGATCGCCTTCTCCGCCGCGGTGATCTTGCGGTCGGGCCGCGGCATCACCCACGGCGGCGTCCGCTGGAACAGGTGCAGTTCCTCGACCTCGGGCTGGATCGCCGGCACGAACTGGATCGCCGACGCGCCGGTCCCGATCACGGCGACCTTGCGACCGCTGAGGTTCAGGTCGTGGTTCCAGCGCGCGGAGTGGAAGACCTCCCCCTCGAAGTCCTCGATCCCGGGCAGCTTCGGGTACGACGGTTCCGCGAGCGGGCCCATACCGGACAGCACGATGTCCGCGGTGAACGTCTGCTGGTTCGTGGCGATCTGCCAGCTGCCGTCCACCCAGCGCGCCGACTCGACCGTGTTGCCGAAGCGGATGTGCGGGCGGACGCCGTACGACTCGGTGACCTTGCGCAGGTAGTCCTCGATCTCGGGCTGCGGCGAGAACGTCGACGACCAGTCGGGGTTCGGCGCGAACGAGAACGAGTACAGGTGCGACGGGACGTCACACCGGCAGCCCGGGTACGTGTTGTCCCGCCAGGTGCCGCCGACGTCCTCAGCGCGCTCCAGTACGACGAAATCGTCGTACCCGGCCTGCTTCAGCCGGACCGCCATCCCGATCCCCGCGAACCCGGTGCCGATCACCACGATCCGATGCCGCTCGCCCATGAGGTTCTCCAGCCCGTTCGTTCGTCGTCGGAGGTTACTTGTCCGGAACTTACTCGTAGTAAGTTACTCGGAGTCAGTTAGACTGCGCAAGTGACCTCGACCACGGTTCCCCAAGGCCCGCCGAAGCGCCGACGCGACCGGGCCGCTCGGGAACGGGAGATCCTCGAGGCGGCCGAGCGGATCTTCGGCGAACGCGGGTACCAGGGCACATCGATGGACGACGTCGCCGCACAGGTCGGGGTGTCGAAACCGCTGATCTACCAGTACTACGGCTCGAAGGACGGCCTGTTCCTCGCCTGCCTCGCCCGGCTCCGCGGCCACCTGCTGGACACCGTCGCCGACGCCGTGATGGCCGCCCCCGACGCCGAGGACGCCCTGTACGCCGGGTTCCTGGCCTGGTTCCGCTTCCTCGACGAGCACCCGCAGGCGTGGTCCGTCCTGGTCGACGAGGGCATGCTGAGCGCCGGCCCCGCCGCGGAGGCCACCGACGAGGTACGCGCGGCCTTCATCGAACTGATCGCCCAGATGGTCCGGATGAACCTTCCCGCCGGCCGCCCCGTCGACGACGACGAGGTCCAGATCGTTGCCCAAAGCATCTCCGGCGCCACCGAACGCCTGGCCATCTGGCGCACCCGCGCCGCCACGCCACCAACCCCCGAAAAGGTGGCCCGCACCCTCCAAGACCTTCTCTGGCAGGGCCTCCACACCCTCAAGACCACCTGATGCACCTCGAGTCCCACCCCGAGGCCGCCGTACCGCAGGCCCTCCGCCACCAGATCCACGCGCTGCAAGACCAGGCCTGGCCCGATCCCCCAAACGACGGCCGGCCCGGCTCCCGAACACCTGCGACCGGCGCTCCGCCGGACAACGGCCTGGTCCACGACCCGGCTCTTCAGCCGCTGTCGCTGATCCTCGTCGACGACGGCATGGTCGTCGCCGCACTCGACATCCTGCGCAAGCCGCTTCACCACGCCGGAACCACCTTCCAGGCCGGCGGTCTCAGCACCGTCGTGACCCGCGCAGACCTCCGCGGCCGCGGCTACGGCCACCACCTGATCACCGCCGCCCGCACGGCGATGATCGACCTCCACCTCGACCTCGGCATCTTCACCTGCGACCGGCCTCTCCAGCCGTTCTACGAATCGGCCGGCTGGCAACTCCTCCCCGGCACGGTCCTGATCGGCGGCACCCCCGACGCCCCGTTCCCCAGCGACCAACCCGGCTTCGACAAGGTCACCCTCGCCTCCTTCTTCACCCCAACCGCCCGCGAAGCCGCCCCCACGTTCCACCACACCCGCATCCCCCTCCACCCAGGCCACATCGACAAACTCTGGTAACCACGCCGAGGCTCAGCCCGCGCCCCCGACCTACCCGAGTGCTCAGCTGCCCAAGGTGCACGCGCAGGCGTCGGTCTCGCCGCACGGCTTCATCGCCGACCCCAACAGAACCGGCTTCGCCTGCCTGGACGGGTGACATCGTCGACGCGGCCACCGGGAACACGTTCGCCTGGTGCACTGCGGGAGACGTGCAGACCCTCACCAGCCAGCCCGACCCACCGCACGAACGCAGCCACTCGGCCCAGCCGCGCGTGCCTACCGCGAGCCGTCGCCGAAGTACGCTCGCACCCAGCCGACAGCGCCTGCTCTGGCAGCAGTGTCGGATCGGGGCTGACGTGGTCGTAGTAGTGGTGAGGGCACCGACGAAGACGCCCACCAAACCAGGGGAGAACAGCATGACCGCCAGCTACACCTTCGACATCTTCTCCAGCTTCGACGGCTACTCGAACAGCAGAACGTTCGGTGGCTACTTCGGGAAGCAAGGCCCGGAGTTTCTCGAGCACCGCTTCGAGCAGTTCAGCGAGGAGCAGCGGCTGGTCCTCGGGGCCAACACCTTTCGGGGCATGGCGGCGATGCTGGCCTCGAGCTCCGCGGGCTCCGAGGTATTCGACCCATGGGTCACCCGGATGCGGAACCTGCCGACGACGGTGGTGTCGAACACCCTCGAAGGAACCCTCGACTGGCCGGACGCCACCGTCCTGAACGGCGACCCCATCGAAGCCATCGCCCGCCTCAAGAAGGAGTCGGACGTCCCGCTGCGCTCACACGGCAGCCTGACCCTGAACCGCGCACTACTAGCCGCCGGCCTCGTCGACCGCGTCCAGGTAACCCTCTTCCCCGTAATCACCGGCCAGAGCGGGCTGGGCCGAATCTTCGAGAACACACCCGACCTCGACCTAGAACTGATCGAAACCCACACCCTCGACAACCACACCCAAGAACTCATCTACCGCCCTACTCTCCACGCCTGACCGCACCACCCCGAGATGCCAGACTCCGCCGCACAATCCGGGCGGAGCCCCACAACCGGAGCCTGCACCCCACCAGCAGCAGGCTGCGCCTTTACAAGCGAGCGACTGCGCCCCACCAGCAGCGGCCGTCCCTTCACAAACCGAGGACCGCGCCCCACCAGCAGCGGACCGTGCCTTTACAAGCGAGCGACTGCGCCCCACCAGCAGCGGGCTGTCTTCACAAACTGGCGACTGCGCCTTACAAGCGGCGAGATGCGCTGCAAGCGGGGCTGCGCCTTACGAGTAGGCCCGATCGGTTCTCCGATGCACGAGCAGCGCATGCGGCACACTCGCCTTGGAACCTCAGCCAGACGCACCCCGCCCGACGAAACATCTCCCCCGGCATCAGCTACGCGTGCCAAGCACCCGGGTCATGGTGCACCCCGGACACCGCGCACCTCGGGTGCACCCCGGACACCGCGCACCCCGGTGCACCCAAGGGATGCACCTCCGGCACGGTGCACCTCCGGCACGGTGCACCTCCGGCACGGTGCACCTCCGGCACGGTGCACCTCCGGCACGGTGCGCCTCCGGCACGGTGCACCCCCGCGCGCAGCAGCAGTGAGTCGCGATCGCGCGGGCGTTCGCGTGTAGCGGGACGCGCGCGCCGGGACTGCCGACCTGCCCGAGGATGGTGCAGCCGGTGGGATCAGATTGTGGCGAAGGAGGGCGGGCCGGCACCGGACTCGTCCGGGGCGCGCTCACCCCAGACCGCGAACCGGGCTGCTTCCGCGCGCGTCGACTCGTCGGCACGCCAGCGGCGCGATCTCACACCCGGTGCGGCGGCCGCGGGCACGGCTGCCCCACCCCACGGATCGTCTGCTGGGGTTGAGGTCTGGGGCCTCGGTTTGCCCGTGGACGTGAGTCCGCCGTCCGCTGGATCAGGGCGCATGGGGCGCTCACCCGGTGGCTCGTGCGCTCGGGACGCGTCGTCCGGTGGTCTGTGTAGATGGCGGGGTGGTGGGTCGGCCCAGGCAGGCCTGGCTACGTGGACTTCGCCGTTGGTGATGGTGACGGTCCAGCGGCCCTGGTGCAGGTCGGTGTGGTGACGGCGGCAGAGCAGGGCCAGGTTGTTGATCTTCGTCTCGCCGCCGTCGATCCAGGAGATCAGGTGGTGTGCGTCGCACATGATCGGTGGGGCTCCGCACACGACACAGCCGCGGTCGCGGGTGTTCAGGGCGCGGCGCATCGCCCGCGTGACCAGCCGCTCGCACCGGCCGACATCCAGCGGTTCGGAGTTCGAACCGAGCACGATCGGGATCACCTTCGCATCACACGCCAGCCGCCGGATCGCGGCCGCGGACAGACCATTGCTGTAGACGGTGTGCCCGATCGCGTCCGCGGTCGCTGCCTTCAGGTCTTCCAGGTCGATCGTCACGGTCAGGTTTGCCTTCGCCCCGAACCCGGGCACCACGTCACCACCCACCACGCCAGCTGCCGCCACATCAGCAGCACCAGAGCCCGGGACGGCTACCGCCGCACCCTCCGAGCCAACATCCAAGCTGCTCACCGCGTCGGCCGCTGTCTCCACCGTAGAACCAAACTCCGTCGAGTCAGCCTCCGTGGAACCTCTCGCCGTAGAACCAGCTGCCGTCGAGCCAGTCTCCGTGGAACCGGCCGTCGTGGAACCAGCTGCCGTCGAGGCAGCCTCCGTGGAACCTCTCGCCGTAGAACCAGCAGCCGTGGAACCAGCCGTCGTGGAACCTGTCTGTGCGGAGCTTGGCTGTGTGGGGTTGGTTCGTGTGTTGGTGGGGCGGGGGATGGTGGGGCTCGGGGTGCCTGCGTCGAGGGCGGTGGCGGCGAGGGTCAACGTGGTGGTGAGGGCGTCGGCCTGGCGCTTCTCGCGGGAGCGGGGGTCGGGGCCGCCGTCGAGGGTTTTGTGGGGGCGGGCCCCAGCGACGATCATCGTGCGGAGGAGCTCGGCGTTCTCGTTGGCGAGGTAGCCCTTGAATTTGACGCCGCGGTCGGCGGTGGTCAGGGTGAGGGTTTCGCGGGCGGCCGCCTTGTGTTCTTCGGGTTCGGGGCCGTCGGTGTCCAGGATGTCGCGGGACTGCTCGGCGGCCTTGCGCAGATCGATCGGTGCCAAGTGGCGGGCCAGGCGGACCAGCTCCTGTTCGGCGAACTCGAGGTCCGCGACCGGCACCGTCGTCGGCACCTTCTCCAGGGCGGTCACGATCGCCTCGGCCTGCGCCGGCCGCAACACCACCGCAGGAATCTCTCCGTCGTCCGCGAGTTCGGGGTCGGGGAGGGCGGCGGTGACCGCCGCATACTTCGGCAGGGCGCGGGCCAGGCGGGCTCGCGGTAGGCGCGGGAGTGGTCGAGGCGGTAGCGGAATTCCAGGTACTGGACCATGTCGCGGGCGCCGGCCTGTTCGGCGTAGCCGGACTTGTCCATTGCCGCGACGATCCGCAGCCGGCGGGTCTCGATGCGGGCCAGGTCGGCGTCGGCCTGGTCGAGAGCGCGCACCAGCTCGGCGTCGCTCATCAACTCAGGCGGCCTGTCCATGCATCAAAGCCTAGACACCCCCACCGACAGTTTCCAAAGCCACAACCCCTTGTTTCCAAGGGATTCTGTTATCCACAGATCTCCATAGGATCTTGCGCAAGCGGCGGCTAGTGTGCAGTGAAGTCGGTGAGGATGTCGGCTACTGACTCCTGGCCGTCGCGGAGGGTGTTGGGGAAACGGCCCATGTAGTAAGGGATTGCGATGATCACGAGGGACAACGCCCAGCCGCGGGCGCGGAGCCAGGTGGTGTCGTCGACCTCGAGTGCTTCGCGGTAGGCCTTCCTGGACTCGCCTTCGAACATCCACCACGCGGGCAGTACGTCGCCGGCCGGGTCGGCGGCACGCGCCGTAGCGAAATCGATCACCGCCGACAGCTTGCCATCAGCAACCAGTACGTTGCCCGACATCAGGTCGCCGTGGATCCACCGCGGCGTACCGTCCCAGGTGTCGGCGGCCAAGGACTCCTCCCACGCCGCCAGCACGCGCTCGGTGTCGAAGTGCTCCCGCAGCTCGTCAAGCGCCTCGCGGAACATCTCGTCCCGCGGCGCCAGCGGCGTACCGCGGCTGAACGGATCGTCGTCCGGAACCGGCGCGCCGGTCGTGTCGACCTCTCGGAGGGTCCGTACGAAACCGGCCAGCTCATGAGCCGCCTGCGTCCCGTCGACAGCCTCCGGAGTGAACGGTGCTCCAGGCAACCACCGGTAGACGCCCCAGGTGAAGGGGTAGACGTCTGCGGGCTGGCCGAGCTCCAGCGGTTCTGGAATCGGGAGCGAGACGTACGGCGCCAAGCGTGGCATCCAGGTGAGATCGTTCTCGACCTGGCCCTGGTTCCGCGACGTCCGCGGCAACCGGACCGCCAGGTCGTCGCCGACGCGGAACGTCACGTTGTCGGTCCCCGACCGCTCGACCACCCGCACCGGCAGCCCCGCCCAGCGTGGGAACTGCTCCGCCAGCAATCGCTCCACCACCGCGGAGTCGATTTCCACCTCGTCGTCATGCAGCTTCGAAACACCCGTCACGGCGCGACCCTCACACTCGGACGACGTACGGTCAACCGATTTCGAGCAGCGTCCCCAATTCGTCGACCGCCTGGTCGGCCGCGATCACCATCTCGCCCGCGACCTGAAGGCTCCGCTGTGCAGCGGCCCCGACGAACATCGCGTTGTTCACGGCCGTCGCCCACACACGCCCCAGCTCCGACCTCTCGCCGTACGACGCGAAGCCTGAAGGACCCGCCGCCAACGTAACGTCCAGCATCGCCGGACCGATCCGCGCACTGCCCCAGTCGACCAGCACCGGGCGACCAAGATCATCGACGATCACGTTGTCGCCATGAACGTCACCATGCAGCAATGTGACCGGCAACCGCTCCAGCCCGGCCAGCAGCCGCTCGTCGTCCACGAACCGATCCAGCATCCGGTACGCCCGCTCACATACCGGAACACCGCCAGACACCGGCCCGATGACCCGCTCAACGACCGGGGACACCCGCCCACCCTCCAACGCCACGCGCCGCACGTCACCGACGATCTGGCGCCCTGCCCACGCCTCGACCCGGCCGACGTCCACGACCACCGGACCAGTCACCGGACGTCTCCCTCAGCACCCCAATGAGATCGCTAGGGTACTGATTTCATGATGAGTTCACCGCTCCCCGAGGCGTGGCAATGTGCTGGGGTTCCTTCGTTGCCGGCCATCGGACCTGATGTCGTCGACGAGTTCGCCCGTACGATCTACGGCCGTACGCCGGAAGGTGGGCAGCTGACCGACCTGGTACTGCGTTCGCGGGACAACGGCGTCCTCAGCGGGGCAGCCGACCGCTTGCGCCATCGCGCCGTGATCGCCTGCCCACTGGGCAACCTCGAGCTCGACACCGTCACCCATCTGCCGGCCGGGGCGAGCGCCGAACACCCCGTACCAGTCGTCGTCGCCCTCAACTTCAAGAGCAACGAGGAGCCGTCCGCGAAGGTACTCAAGGCTGGGTACGCCGTACTCACGGTGGACTACCAGCAGATCGAGCCCGACGACCCGGCACCGGCCGCACCCGGCGTACGCGCGCTGTTCCCGACCGAGTCGTGGGGCGCGGTGGCCGCTTGGGCTTGGGGACTGTCCCGCCTCCTCGACATCGCGGGCAGCATCGACGGCGTGGATCCGGAGGGGGCGATCGTGCTCGGGCACTCGCGGCTGGGGAAGGCCGCTCTGTGGGCCGGTGCGCAGGACGAGCGGTTCGCCGTCACGGTCACCAACGGGTCCGGTTGTTGCGGGGCCTCGCTGTTCCGGCATCCGGGTGGCGAGGACATCGCCGCGATCACCACGAAGTTCCCGCACTGGTTCGTCCCGTCGTTCTCGACGTACGCCGGTAACGAGAGCAGCCTGCCCGTCGACCAGCACCAGCTCCTCGCGAGCATCGCTCCGCGCCGCGTGTACGTCGCAAGCGCCGAGGACGATGCCTGGGCCGACCCGGTCGGCGAGTACCTGGCCGTCGTCGCCGCTCGGCCGGCCTTCGGCCCGAACGGCATCGGCTACCACGTCCGCCCCGGCACCCACGATCTCCTCGAAGAGGACTGGCTGCACGCTCTGGACTTCGCGAAACGGTGAATCCGCGGGAGTAGTCAGTTCCCGAACAGCTCGTGGATGGCGGCTTCCTGGTCGTCGGTCAGGTCGGTGTGGATGAGCTTGGCCCGGAGGCCGGTCCTCCGGAAGGTTTCGCGGACCTTGTCCACCACCTCGTCGCTGGACAGCAGGAACAGCGCCGACGTCCCCGGCGTGACCTGGGCGCGTACCTCCTTGATGAAGTCGTCGTCGATCCCGACGTCGATCAGGGAGCCCGCCACCGCTCCGGCCGCCGCGCCGATCGCAGCTCCCGCCCAGGGCATCAGGAAGATCGTTCCGAACAGCGTCCCCCAGAACATCCCACCGACCGCTCCCGGACCTGTCATGTTCCGCACCTGCCGGGTCCGCGGTCGCCGCTTCTCCGGCTGCCACGACACCGAGGCCGCGTCATGGATCCGGATCAGCTTCTGCTTCGCCAGACTCTCCAACGTCCCGATCGCCTGGTTGGCCCCGTCCCAGGTCTCGAACTTCCACACCGTCAACGTCGCCATCGCACCGCTCTCCTCGCGCCCATCCGCCGACTCCCGCGCAGCGCGTGCGTGCTGGGGTACGCCGATCCGCACCCGAACCCCCGCCGCCAATCCACCCCGCGTCCGCCGCACACCCACCCTGCCGTGCACGATTCCCGCCGCACCGCGCGCTCCAGTACCCACGTCATCCACCCCGATCGCATCCCTACGTCAACACTTCACTGGACGCTCCCTCTCACCCATCAGTTGCCGACTTTCTCCCCAGATCACGAGTCCACCACCGCAAGCCACCCGGTGCCAGGTCTCACCCGCACCCGTCTGACGGATGTCATGGGTGGGTCGTGACGAGCGATCCAGGGGTGCGACGGCCCGCTCCAGCAGGCTCTAGGTATGACGACAACGACTGCGGTCAGCCTGCGGGGTGTGACCAAGAGGTATGCGGATGTGCAGGCCGTCGCCGGGGTGGATCTGACCATCCGGGCCGGCGAGGTGGTGGCGTTGCTGGGGCCGAACGGCGCCGGTAAGTCGACCACGATCGAGATGCTGCTCGGTCTGGTGAAGCCGGACCAGGGCACCGTCCAGGTGTACGGCGGTACGCCGACCGACGCGATCGCCAAGGGCCAGGTCGGCGTGATGCTGCAGAGCGGCGGGATCATCGAGGACGCCAAGGTCGGCGAACTCCTGAACCTGGTGGCCGGCCTGCACAACGACCCGATGCCGGTCGAGGAAGCACTCGAGCGGGCCGGGATCGCCGACCTGACCAAGCGGACCATGAAGGGCCTGTCCGGCGGCCAGAAGCAGCGGGTGCGGTTCGCGATGGCGATCATCCCGCAGCCGGACCTGATCGTGCTGGACGAGCCGACGACCGGCATGGACGTCGAGTCTCGCCGCGACTTCTGGGCGTCGATGCACGCCGAGACCGCTCTCGGCCGCACGGTGCTGTTCGCGACCCACTACCTGGAAGAGGCGGATGCGTACGCCGACCGCGTGGTGCTGATGCGCAACGGCAAGGTCGTTGCCGACGGCACCGCCGCGCAGATCAAGGCGAGCGTCTCCGGGCGCACCATCCGCGCCACGATCCCCGGCGCCGATCTCGCCGCGCTCGCGTCGCTGCCCGGCGTACGGAATGTCGAGACCCGCGGCGACGTGGTCCTGCTGCAGTGCGCCGACTCCGACAACACGCTGCGGCACCTGCTGGACAACACCAAGGCCCACGACATCGAAGTGACCTCGGCCGACCTCGAGGACGCCGTGCTCGCGATCGCCGACCAGAACAACGCCCAGAACAAGGCACAGGAGACCCTGGCATGAACCGCGACTACCTGATCTTCGACATCCGCCGCATCCTGCGGAACCGGCGGGTACTGATCTTCTCGATCCTGATGCCGCTGGTGCTGTTCCTGATCTTCGGCCTGACGCTCCCGCAGGACGCCAACGAGGCCGGGATCTCCGCGATCGCGTACGTGATGGTCAGTATGGCGATGTTCGGCTCGATGTCCGCGGCGATGAGCAGCGGCGGCGTGATCGCGGCCGAACGCGACGGCGGCTGGAACCGGACGCTGCGGCTCACCCCGCTGAAGCCGCAGGCGTACGTCGTGAACAAGGTCATCCTGAGCCTGCTACTGGCGGTCCCCCCGCTCATCGTGGTGTTCCTGTGCGGCATGGTCTTCGGGCACGTGCACCTGAGCGCCACCCAGTGGCTGACGGTCGCGCTGGTGTCCTGGCTCGGCGCGCTGCCGTTCGCGGCGATCGGCCTGGTCATCGGGTACATCGCGAAGCCCGACAGCGTGCAGCCGATCACCGGCCTGAGCACGATGCTGATCGCGGCCTTCGGCGGCCTGTGGCTGCCGGTCGACCAGATGCCGTCGGTCATGAAGCACATCGCCCAACTGACGCCGGCGTACTGGACCGGTCAGACGTCCCGGAGTGCGCTGACCGAGGGCGGTGTCGACACCCACGCGCTGCTGGTGGTGATCGGCTGGACCGTCGTCCTCGGGCTCATCGGGCTCCGCCGGTACCGCGCCGACACCGCCCGCGCCTGAAACGTCTGTGACTGAAACGTCTGTGACCGACACGTCCGTGACTGAACCATCCGTGGCTGAGACATCCGTCCCTGAACATCCGGGCGATAGCGTGACCACCGTGAAGACTTCGCCGACCCTGATGGAAGCGCTCGCCGAGCGCGGAGGCCGCCCAGGACCTGGGCGGTGGGGCTGGCTGGCCGCCGGGGTCTGGTTGTTCTACCTGAACCAGCCGTTCGAGGAGATCGTCCACCGGGACGGCACGACCCGGGTCCTCGGTCTGGTCACGCTCGCCCTGTTCGCGCTGGCGTACCTCGGGTTCTTCGGATGGATCCGCTGGGTCGGCCTCGCCTCCCGGCTGATGCCGACCTGGCAGCGGCTGCTGTACCTCGGCGGGATGCTCGTCCTGTGCCTGCTGCTGCTGCCGTCGGCCGGTCAGCAGGCACTGACCTGCCTGGTGTACATCTCCGCGGTCGCGATGATGGCGCTCGATCTCCGGATCGCGGTCGGCCTCGTCGCGCTGCTGCTCGGCGGCGTCGAGCTGGCGATGCGGTTGGTGCCAGGCTGGTCCGACGACGGCAGCTTCGGCTTCGCGATCTTCCTCGGCGCGCTGGCCGTGTTCGGGATGCGGCGGGCGATCCAGCGCAGTATCGAGCTGAGCGCGGCCCGCAAGGACATGGCCGAGCTGGCCGTGCAGGAGGAGCGGAACCGGTTCGCCCGCGACCTGCACGACATCCTCGGCCACTCGCTCACCGTCATCACGGTGAAGGCGGAGCTGGCCGGCAAGCTGATCGCGGCCAACCCAGATCGGGCGGCCGCCGAGGTCGCGGACGTCGAGAGCCTGGCCCGGGCCGCGCTGGCCGACGTACGGGCCGCGGTCGCCGGGTATCGCGAGCTCAGCCTGGCCGGTGAGCTCGTCTCGGCGCGGGCGGCGCTGCAGGCCGCCGAGATCAAGGCGGATCTGCCGACCACGGTCGACGAAGTACCGGAAGAGAACCGCGAACTGTTCGCCTGGGTGGTGCGGGAAGGCGTCACGAACGTCGTACGGCACTCCGGCGCGAAGCGCTGCACGATCCGGATCACGGCGGCGCAGATCGAAGTACTCGACGACGGCAAGGGGCCGACGCCGGGCGGGGGCACGTCGGGCCACGGGCTGATCGGGCTGCGGGAACGGGCGGACCAGGTCGGTGCGGGGCTTCAGGTCGGCGAGGCGCCGAGCGGCGGCTTCCGGCTGGCCGTCAAGGTCGGTCAGTGAGGACCTGTGAGGATCGGCCTGTGAGGATGGGGCTGTGAGCATCCGACTGCTGATCGCCGACGACCAGGCGCTGGTGCGCGGCGCCCTCGCCGCTCTGCTCGACCTCGAGCCTGACCTGGAGGTGGTGTCCGAGGTCGGCCGCGGCGACGAGGTGATCGAGGCCGCGAAGAGCGCCCGGCCGGATGTCGCACTCCTCGACGTGGAGATGCCCGGGCTGGACGGTATCGAGGCGGCCGCCGCGCTGCGCACCGCCGTACCGGGGGTGCGGGTGCTGATGGTGACCACGTTCGGCCGGCCCGGGTACCTGCGACGCGCGATGGAGGCCGGCGCGGCCGGGTTCGTCGTCAAGGACACGCCCGCGACGCAGCTGGCGGACGCCGTACGACGGGTCCATCAAGGGCTCCGCGTGGTCGACCCGTCGCTCGCCGCCGAGACCCTGGTGGCCGGCACCAGCCCGTTGACGGGCCGCGAGTCCGACGTACTGCGGGCCGCCCGGGAGGGAGGCACCGTCGCCGACATCGCCAAGGAGCTGCACCTGTCCGAAGGCACCGTGCGCAACCACCTCTCCGCCGCCATCGGCAAGACCGGCGCCCGTACCCGGGCCGAAGCCGCGCGTATCGCCATCGACAACGGGTGGTTGTAGCCGGTCTCTACCTCTAGGGTTACGTCAGGGGAGGGATCTGCGATGTCGATCGAGAATTTCAGTGTTCGGGGGCGGTTGGCGGACACGGGCGAGGGGATCACCGCCGACGAGCTGCAGCTGGCGGCGCGGAACCACGGGATGCCGCTGGAGAGCCTGCGGTACGACGTGACGCCGCCGGGACTGCACTATGTGCTAGTGCATTACGACATCCCGGCAACGAATGCGGGCGAGTGGCTGCTGAACGTGGACGGGTGCGTCGAGCAACCGTTGACGTTCGGGCTGACCGAGTTGCGCGCGATGGGACGGCGTACCGTCCGCGTCACATTGGAGTGCGCCGGCAACGGCCGGGCGACGCTGCAGCCGCGGCCGATCAGTCAGCCGTGGTTGTCGGAGGCGGTCGGTACGGCGGAGTGGACGGGCGTGCTGTTGTCCGATCTGCTGCGGCTGGCCGGGCTGCGCTCCGACGCCGTGGATGTGGTGTTCACCGGCGCGGACCACGGCGTGGAGCGCGGAGTCGAGCAGGACTACCAGCGTGGGTTGTCCGTGGAGGAGGCGATCGACTCCGGCGCGCTCGTCGCGTGGGAGATGAACGGTGCGCCGCTGCCGCCGCAGCACGGATACCCGCTGCGGCTCGTCGTACCCGGTTGGTACGGGATGGCGAGCGTGAAGTGGCTGCGCTCGATCGAGGTCATCGACCACACGTTCGACGGGTTCCAGAACGCGGTGGCGTACCGGATCCGCACGGACGCTGACGACCCCGGCGTCGCGATCACCCGGATCGAGCCGCGGGCGCTGCTCGTCCCACCCGGTTTCCCGGACTTCATGAGTCGCCACCGCTTCGTTGCCGCAGGCACCGTTCCGTTGTTCGGCCGGGCCTGGTCCGGGTGGGCGCCGATCGAACGGGTCGAGGTCAGCACCGACGCCGGCGTCAACTGGCACGAGGCGAAATTGAGTGCCCCCAGCAACGAAGACGACGAGCTCGCCTGGCGCGCCTTCGCCTACGACTGGGAGGCCACACCCGGCGAGCACGTCCTCACCGTCCGCGCGTACGACGCCAGCGGTCGCGAACAGCCCATCGAGGCACCGTGGAACCGCGGCGGCTTCACCAACAACACCGCCCAGCGCATCACAGTCCTCGTCACCTGATTTCCGCGTGTCGCTGTGCGCTTCCGCCGTACCAGCGGCACATCCTGGAGACGGACACGGTTTCACTCCAGGGAGTGGTGCGGTGAACGAGCTGGATACAGAGGTGCACTTGCACGCACGGGTGTTCCGGGCGGCGGGCGAGTGGTACGCCGACGTCGACGACGAACTCGATCCACAGCCCGACGACCCGTTCTGGTGCGGCTCGTACGCGTCCCAGCGGGCCGCGATCGACGCCGCCTGTGAGCGGATCGCCGCGTTCCACCGCACTCAGATCGACCGCCTCAGCCACCACCCGTTGCCGCAAGCAACCGCGTGAGCATCAGAACACGAGCAACGAGCTGAACCAGGCTCGGACGAGCCCGGTCACGTCGTGCGGTCGCCCCGCCGTCGCCTCCTCCTGTGCCGCGCCCCCGTCAGTTCGATCCCGGCCGCCTCGGCCGCGCGCCGCCTGGCTGCGGCCTCGCGCGCGTCGGCGCGATCCCGCTCGCGGGCTCGTTCGCGCCGTGCCTGCGTCCACCGGGTGGGCTCTTCCAGCCGCTTCCACCACGCGAACCGTTCGGCCAGCCAGCGGGCGGGGTAGCAGGCCCCGCCCGCGATCGCGAAACACAGGAGCGGAGCGTCGTACAGGGTGCTGGGGCGGGTCAGCCAACCGATGAAGTACAACCCACCGCCGACCGTGCCGAAGAAGGCCAGCAGCAGGAGTAGCTGCCGGCCGTGCAGGTCGTCTTCGGGGCTGCTCACCGGAACATCATGTGCGATGGACGCAGGCCGCCGCCGCGCGGTTTCATTCCGGTTCGTTGTGGGAGTCGCCGCCTACTCGGTAGGGGGTGGTGACGCCTTCGTACATGAGGTGGGTCATCAGACCTTCGGAGGCGTGCGGGAGGTTGTGGCAGTGGTCCATCCAGAGGCCGGGGTTGTCGGCGACGAAGGCGATCTCGTAGGTCTCCTTGTTGCCGACCTCGAGCGTGTCGACCCACCACGGTGAACCCGTCGCAGCGACGCCGTTGCGGGAGAGGACGACGGCGTGGTGGCCGTGCAGGTGCATCGGGTGCGCCTGGCCGCTGGTGTTGGAGATCTTCATCCGGACCACGTCCCCCTCGGCGACCATGAACATCGGTACGTCGGGGAACTTGTGGCCGTTGATCGTCCACCACAACCCGGGCATACCGTCCAGGAACCCGGGCCGCCGTCCGATCCGGTACTCGAAGTTCCGGTCCGCCTTCGCCGGGTCGAACCCGACCGGTGCTGCCGTACCGTAGGTCAGCAGATCCACCGTCTCCCCCGGCAGCTCACCCTGCGGAGGGTCGCCCGGCCCGATCCCGAGCGACAACGCCGACGTACCGGCCACCAGCCGCATCCCACCGGCCGGCACCACCGCCTCGAGATCGACCCGCGCACCGGCCGCCAGCGGGAACGCAGCCGTCACGGCCGTCGGCCCGTGGACGTCGCGACCGTCGACCGCGACCACCTTGTACGGCGTCCCGATCAGCCCGACCCGGAGGATCGCGTTGTCGGTGTTGATCACCCGCACACGCGCCGTCGTACCCGCCGGCAGCTCCACCTGACCGGTCCCGGTACGCCCGTTGATCGTCCGCTTCCCGTCGTACGTGTGGATGGCGGCCACCACCTCACCAGGTGACTGAGGCGCGATCACGATCGGACCGAACAGCCCGCCCTTCACCTCGTCGCTCGACACCTGATGCGAGTGGTACCAGTACGTCCCCGCCTGCGCGGCCTTGAACCGGTACACATGCTTCCCACCCATCGGTACGGCGTCCTGCGTCACCCCGGCGACCCCGTCCTCGGCGTTCGGTACGTCGATCCCGTGCCAGTGCAACGTCGCGCCGTCCTTCACGGACTCGTTCACGAAGGTGACCTGCACCAGATCGCCCACCCGCGCGCGGATCAGCGGACCGGGCGACGTCCCGTTCACCGTGTACCCGTCGATCGTCTCCCCCGACGCGAGCTGGAACTTCTGCTTCCGCGCCACGAGCGTCACGTCCACCTCCGGCGTACCCGTCTTGGGCCCCGTCAGGTCCGCGACGCTCATGCCGCTCATCGCGTGGTGCTCATGGTTCATCGCCGGTCCGCCGCCGTAGTCGGCGTACCCCATCTCCGCCGGGTTGTACGTCCCGGGGACCAGGCTGGTCGCCCAGAGGTACCCGAGCGGTACGAGTACCGCCAGGGTCACCCCCAGAGCAACCAGCCGGCCCCACCGGCGGTTCTTGACGTCAGCCACTGGTCACAGGCTGATTCGGTACGGCGGCCCGCCGCGCGCCCGCACTCGCCACACCGGCGATCACGAGCCCGTTGATCCCGTGCAGCAGTCCGAGCGCCGGCACCCCGAAGGACACCACCGCGAGCAGGATCTGCACGACCACCAGGCCGACCACGATCCCGGCCAGCACGCGGCCACGCGGTACGTCGGTCAGGAACGACACGATCAGGAACACCAGCGCGAGCAGCGCGATCACCGAACCGGCGATGCTGTGGTAGCTCTGCCCGAAGTTGCTGTAGTCGGCGCCGATCGAGGTGCCGTCGTCGGCGTCCTTCGCGATCGTGAACCCGGCCAGCGCGATCGAGGCGACCTGCAGCACGACCGCGATCGCGATCAGCATCCCCACGACCCGGTACACGTTCCTCATGCGCGCCGCTCCATCCGGCGCTTCCGCACCACAAAGACGGCCGCCACGATCAGCGCCAGCGGCAGGAGCGGCGGATGCCCGCCACCGACCACACACCCGATCGAGGCCAGTACGCCGAACACCCCGAGCAGAATCAGCAGCGGGAACGGAACCCGCCCGAGGACCCCACGCCGGGCCCACTCCGGCCGCGGCCCACCAAAACCGGCCCCACCGGCCCCAGATCCGCGCCCACCGGCACCCGGTCCCGTGGCGCCCGCAGCGGGCCCGGCAGCGGCCTGGTGGGCTCCCGGCAGGTCCGCGAACAGACCGTCCAGGTCGGCGCCGGTCTTCGCCTTCAGCGCCTGCTCGACGCGCTCGGAGTGTTCGTCCGCGCTCAGCCGGCCGGCTTCGTAATGCTCGCCCAGACGCCGGACGGCGTCCTCACGCTCACTGTCGCCGATACGGATCGATCCGCCCGGCCTCTCGTCGTTCATGACACTCCTCGGTGCTCGTAGGTCTTCCAACGGCACCAAGACTGTCTTTCAAACCGCTTCCACCGCGTCGCCTCAGCGGCGGCACCTCCCCTACCCCCGGAGGAGCACACTGCACCGCTGGACGCAGTACGACGTACTCCCCCGGGCGTAGTGCACCCCAGGGTGAACCCTCAGGTGTTTGCCGAGAGGATCTTGTTCACATCGTCGTTCGCCTTCGCCAGCGACCCCGGCTCGGCCTCGAACGACATCACCGACTCCATCGCCGGTGTCATCACCGCGGTCACGTCCGCGGCGTTCGGGTTGGCCGGGTACGGGAAGACGTCACCGGCCTCGACCGGTTCCAGGAACGGTGTGACATCCCACCCGCTCTTCGCGAACGCCGCCTTCGCCGCCGGCATGCTCGCTGCTACCGCCGGGAACACCACGCCCGCCTTGGCGACGATGTCCTGGGCGGTCTGCGAGCCGAGGAACTTCACCCAGGCCCAGGACGCGTCCCGCCGGGTGGTACCGGCCCAGATCGTGTCCGCGAGCCCGTTCATCATCGACATCCGCTTCCCGACCGGTCCGATCGGCAGCCGCGCGAGCTTCGTCTTCACCTGCTTCAGCGTCCCGTACGTCCCGAGCATCCAGGAGCCGTTCGGGGTGATCGCGTACTTCCCCGCACCGAAGGAGGTCGTCACGTCCACCCCGGACTTCGCCTGCGCGTACGTCGGCATGTACCCCTTGGTGATGAGCCCACGCCACCACCCGATCGTCTCGGTGAACTTCGGGTCGCCGTAGAAGAACTTCGTCCCCCACGGTTCGCCCTCGGAGTACTTCCAGCCGTTGATGGCGGCGTACCAGCTCCAACTCGTCTGCCCGTCACCACCGCCGGCGTCGGCGTACCCGAGTCCGTAGACCTTGACGTTGTCCTTGTCGAACCCCGGCTGGTCGCCGCGCCGGCCCTTGGAGTCCACCGTCAGCCGGCGGACGATCTGCTCGAAGGTCCCGCCGTCCTTCGGGTTCCACGTCATCGAGTTGAGCTGCTCGGTACTGATCCCGGCCGCCTCGGTGAACGCGCTGTTGTAGAAGTAGACCTCGGTGTCCCAGTCCTTCGGCAGGCCGTAGCGCTTGCCGTCGGCACCGATCCAGCGATCCGCCAGACCCTTCTGGTAGATGCCCAGATCGACGTTGTCCTTGGCAACGTAGTCGTCGATCGCCAGCACCTGACCCTTGTCCGCGAACAGCGGGTACTTCGACGAGTGCCCGGTGAACACGTCCGGCGCGGTGTCCGAGATGAACCCGGTGACGAGTTTCGACCAGTAGTCGTTCCACCCGTACTGCTCGATCTTCACCGAGTACTGCGGGTTCTGCTCGTGGAACACCTTCGCGCACTCGGTGTACATCGGCAGCTGCGCGGAGTCCCACAGCCAGTAGATGATCTCGCCGTCACCCCGCGCCGCGGCACCGTTGTTGCAGGCGGCAACAGCCGGCACGGCGAGCGCGGCCAGTCCTGCCTTCAGCAGGGTCCTTCGATTGAGTGTCATCATTTGATCCCGGAGAAGCCGATGGAGTTGGTGATCCGCTTGGCGAACGCGAGGAACAGGATGATCATCGGCAGCGCCGCGATCAGCGTCGCCGCCATCAGCCCGGCCCAGTCCGGACCGCCCTGCGGCGTCTGCGACCGGAACACGCCCAGCGCGACCGTCAGCACCCGCACGTTCTCCTGCTGACCGACGAGCAACGGCCAGAAGTAGTCGTTCCACGAGTTGATGTAGGTCAGGATCGCCAGCGTCGCGATCGGCGCCGCGCTCATCGGGATGATCAGCCCGAAGAAGATCCGCCGGTGCCCGGCGCCGTCGATCATCGCCGCCTCCTCGAGCTCCCGGTTGATGCTGAGGAAGAACTGCCGGAGGAAGAAGATCGCGAACGGCGTCATGAACGCGCCCGGCAGGATGATGCCGGCGAAGCTGTTCAGCAGACCGAGGTTCTTGATCAGCACGAAGTTCGGCAGCGTGGTGAAGATCGGCGGCACCATCAGCGCGGCCAGGAACAACGCGAACACCTTGTCCCGCCCGGGCCAGCGCAGCCGGGCGAACGCGTACGCCGCCATCGCGCTGAAGAACACCTGGCAGACCGTCGTGATGGTTGCCACCACCAACGAGTTGCGCAGGTACAGCCAGAAGTTCACGGCCGCGCCGGAACCGCCCTGCGCCTGCGCCTCCTCGATCGACGCCAGCCCGAGCACCCGCTTGAACGCGCCGAGCGTGGTCTCCACGGGCAGCAGCGAGTTCGGGTGACCGGGCAGCTGCGTGTTGTCGGAGAACGCCGTACGCAACATCCAGTAGAACGGGAACAGCGTGACGATCAGCAGGACGAACAGCAGGATCCACGCGACCGTACGACCGACACTCACCTGCCGCGTCATGCGAGATCACTCTCCTTCGCCCGCAGCAGCCGCAACTGGAGCAGCGACACGACCGCGAGGATCGCGAACAGCACCAGCGCCATCGCCGACGCGTACCCGAAGTCGAACCGGGTGAACGCCCGCTCGTAGATGTAGTAGTAGATGACCCGGGTCGCGTTGATCGGACCGCCCTGCGTAGTCACGGCGACCGTGTCGAAGATCTGGAACGACCCGATCATGGTGA
The DNA here is from genome assembly GCF_004331345.1 of Kribbella soli. Classification (GTDB taxonomy): domain Bacteria; phylum Actinomycetota; class Actinomycetes; order Propionibacteriales; family Kribbellaceae; genus Kribbella; species Kribbella soli. The sequence goes on from NZ_SJJZ01000006.1 coordinate 377,580, forward strand.
CCACCAGGACCATCACCAGAACAGGTCGCAGCAGCGGCAGCGTGATCCGCCAGAACGTCTTCCACTCGGTCGAACCGTCCACCTCGGCGGCCTCGTAGACGTACTTCGGGATCGTCTGCAGCCCCGCGAACACAAGCAGCGCGGTGTACCCCATGTGCCGCCAGACGTTGATCCCCGCGACCGTCGGGATCGCCCAGTGCGAGTCACCGAAGAACGCCACCGGGTCGATCCCGACCCAGCCCAGGAACGTGTTCACGATGCCGACCTGCACATCGAGCATCCAGTACCAGACCAGCGCGACGACGACGTTCGCGACCAGGTACGGCGCGAGGATGACCGCGCGGACCGTGATCGATTTCGTCAACCGGTACATCAGCATCGCGATCCCGACCGCCAGCACGGTCTGCACGCCGATGTTGATCACGACGTACTCGACCGTGACGCCGAGCGCGTTCCAGAAGAAGCTGTCCTGGACCATCCGCTCGTAGTTGGCCAGCCCGTTGAACTTCGGTGCCGAGAGCAGGCTGTACTCGGTGAAGCTCAGGTACGCTCCACGCAGCGTCGGCCAGATGTAGAACACGACGAACCCCAGGGTGGCCGGGGCGATGAAGATCATCGCGACCTTCAGATCCCCCAGGCTTCGCCGTCTGCCTGGTGGTGCGGTGGAGTCCCCGTGACTTCGCTTCCTGGTAGGTGGGGCGTTGGTGGTGGCGGTCACGGGGATCTCCTTCTCTGTCCGGATCGGGCCGACTACCCGATCGCAGTCACATCCAGCAAGATCGCGCTCTCGGGCCATTGCGCAGGCATGAGCACTCCGACCGAGGCGAGGGCGGCGCCGTTCAGCTCGACGCTTCCACCGTCGGCCGACCAGGCCGTGGACCGCGACCCGGGTCCGGGTGTCGCGACCTTGCTGATCCGGTACGTCCGCTGCGGGTCCAGTCCGGGCAGCCGGACCCGGCCGACGGCCGAGGTCACCGACTGCGCGACCTGTACGACGCTGAACACGCCACGGGATCCGTCCTGGGCGACGACGCCGTGCACGAGCACGTCCTCCGGCCCGCGGTCGGCGCGGACAACCGTCCCGGTGTGCAGCAGCGGCCGCAGCTCCTTGTGCAGGGCGACCCAGCCGGCGAGCTCCGCGCGCTCCTCGGGGCTCGCCGACGCGATGTCCCACTCGATGCCGAAGTGGCCGAACAGCGCGGTGATCGCGCGGAACGAGAGCGTCTGCGTGCGGCCGGTGGTGTGCGCGCGCGGCGGGCCGACGTGGCAGCCGATCAGTTCCGGCGGCAGCAGGAGCTGCGTGTAGCGCTGGATGGTCTGCCGCTCGAGCGCGTCGTTGCTGTCGCTGCCCCAGATCCGGTCGGTGCGCTCCAGGATGCCGAGGTCGACCCGGGCGCCGCCGGACGAGCAGGACTCGATCTCGAGCCCCGGGTGCCGGCGCTTCAGCTCGTCGATCAGCCGGTACACCGCCAGGGTCTGCTCGTGAATGCCCGCCGTCCCCGTGTGCTGGTTGCCGCCGTCAACGAAGTCGCGGTTGTGGTCCCACTTCAGGTACGCGATGTCGTACTCGCTGAGGATGCTGTCCAGCCGCTCGAGGATGTAGTCGTACGCCGCCGGAACGCCGAGGTTCAGGCCCTGCTGGTGGCGTGCGGTCGGCGGCATCCGGTCGCCGGTCGCGAGGATCCAGTCCGGGTGCTCGCGGGCCAGGTCCGAGTCCGGGTTCACCATCTCCGGCTCGACCCACAGCCCGAACTGCAGGCCGAGACCCTTCACGTGATCGACCAGCGGGTGCAGGCCCTTCGGCCAGATTCCCTCGTCGACGTACCAGTCACCGAGCCCCGCGTGGTCGTCGCGGCGGCCGCGGAACCAGCCGTCGTCCAGGACGAACCGCTCGGCCCCGACCTCGGCGGCCGCGTCCGCGAGCGACTTCAGCTTGTCCAGGTCGAGGTTGAAGTACACGGCCTCCCAGGTGTTCAGTACGACGGGACGCTCGGTCTGCGGGTGGTTTGAACGCGCGCGCAAGAAGTCGTGGAACCGGTGCGAGACCTGGTCGAGACCGACGCCGTACGAGCCGTAGATCCACGGGGCGCTGTAGGTGCCCGCGGGCTCGAGGCGGCCTTCGCCTGGGAGGAGCAGTTCGCCGCCGCCGATCACGCCGTACCCGCTCATGCCGCGCTCGGCATACGTGCGGTGGTTGCCGCTCCAGGCGGTGTGCACGGCCCAGATCTCGCCGGCGCGGAAGCCGAAGCCTGGGGTGCCGGCGAACAGCAACAGGGTGGCGTCGGCGCCGGTGCGGCCGCGGCGGTTGTCGCGGATGTGGGCGCCCTGCGTGAACGCGTGCCGCTGCGGGTGCCGCTCGCCGATGTGCCGGCCGGTCAGGTCGAGCAGCTCGGTCGCCTCGGTCGGCACCGGCAGCGCGAGGTACAGCCCGTCGACCGTGTACGGCGTCGCGCCGGTGTTGGTCAGGTCGGCCTTGCTCCGCACGAGACCCGAGTCCGTGAGCTCGATGGTGAGCCGCAGCTCGAGCCCGGCGTCGGCGGCGTCGATCTGCACGGTGTTGTCGGTCCGGGCGACGCTGTTCAGGGTGAAACTCGCGGAGAAGTCCTGGCCGTCGCGGTGCCCGTTCAGGCCGGGGAGGCCGAACCAGCCGGCCGAGTACTCGGGCACGATCGCGATCGGCCGGTTCTCGTCCAGGCCGTTGCCTTCCTGGACCGCGCCCGCGCCGCGGCGCAGTTCCAGCAGAGCGTTCTCGGTCAACTCACCCAGGTCCGCACCCCAGTGCAGGACGGACGGAAGGGCCGGGCCGGAGCAGTCGAGCACCAGGCTGACGCCACCGGCGCGGAGTTGCAGAATCTCGATGTTCGACACTGTTGATTCACTCTGCTTTCTGATTGATTTCAGGACGGAACTATTTACCCCGCCAGCCCGGTTGTCAATGCTTCACGAAGTTAAGTAAATAGCCTAGGGCTGTCTACAACGAAGGAAAAGGGTGCGATCAGCGACTGAGCCGGGCCTTGAGGAGCAGCTCGTGCAGTCCGGGCTCGGCGGACGGCCGGTCCGGCAGGTCGCTCACTGCCTCCGCCTCGTCCAGCACGTTCTGTAGTTCTAGTACGTCCGCAGCGAGCTGCTCGAAGCTCGGCCCTTCGAGTGGCGCGTGCTCAGCCTCCGCCTTCGCCGCCATCAACTCCGGCAGGTACGACGGCCCACCCGGAAGCTCGCGCAGATCCGCCTGGACCACGCCGGTCCGCATCAGGTTGATGCCGGTCAGCAGCACCCGGAACGTGTACAGCAACGGCTTCAGCTCACGCTTCTTCTCGAAGAACTCCCACTGGGTGCGTGCGAACCCGCGGTAGTGGTGCGCGTGCCATTTGGTGATGCAGCCCTTCGCGAGCGCGACCAGCTCCGCGTGTTCCGGCGTACTGACGACCACGAGGGGCGACAGGACCTGTTCGAGGACGTAGCCGTTGCGGCGGAGCATCAGGCGGGCGAACTTCGCGAGGTCGTGAGTGACCAGATCAACCTCGGCCTCGTTCTCGAACCAGGTGCGATCGAGGGTCTCCGGACCGTGCCGCAGTCCGACCACCTCGGCGGCCGGCAGCACGTGTACGCCGCGCAGGTCGACGTCGGAGTCGCGGGACGGGAAGCCGTACAGATGTGCGCCGGAGACTGTTGCGAAGAGCAACGGGTAGGGCTGCTCCCCCATGATGGTTCGCAGCTCGGCATAGTCGAGCTGCCGCATGTCACGCGTCACCGAGACCCCTCTTCCGGACGGACCGCAGCCAAGCGTCGACGGTTGCGACATCCGGCGTCGCCGGGAGGACAGTTCGCTGCAGCGCCTTGTCGAGTTCCTCGTGCAGGGTGAGTCGCCAGCGCTCGACCTCGTCCCACGGCAGCTCGCCGCGCTTCACTGCGAGGAGGCGTTCGCGGTGCGGGCCGACGTCGACGACGAGGGTTGCTTCGAGCAACAGTTCGCGGGCCGAGAGCAGCAGCCGGATGAGGTGCATGACGTGCTTCCACTTCGGCGTGCCGTCGCGGCGGAAGTCCGTTTCGAGCTTCTTGAACTGGCTCAGCACGTAGCCGGAGTACGTCTGGTACGCCAGCTGGGACAGGAACGCCGTACGGAGTCCGACGAGTTCCTCGCCGAGGGGCGTCTGCCGGACGACGAGGGGTGAGTGCAGGACCTCGAGGAGGTTCGGGTTCGACTTCAGCGCGAGTTCGCAGAACCGCTCGACCTCCCACGAGAACCACTCCGGCTCCGGTCCGTCGACGTGCGTCGGCGGCTTAGCGAGCGACCAGAACGCTTCGGTCGGGGCGACGTACACACCACGGGTGTCGGTGTCCGACTGATCGGTATCCAGGCCGAACGCGCGTGACCCGACGACCGCAGCGTAGATCGTGTGCTCGCGGACCAGCCGGTCGCCGTCCGGCTGGTCGAGCTCGATCGCCTCGTCCTGGTACGCCGTCCGCAGGCTGAGCTGATCGCGCCGGGCCACGGTTTGGCGGCCGTCGACGAGGCGGACCGTGTAGCGGCCGTCCGGGGTCACGCCGGCGACCCGCCCGGTCGCTCCACGCTGCGCCGTACCGCCCCGATCGTCGGGCGCCGCGACCCGGACCACCACCTGCGTACCAACCGGCAACTGCGGCCCCTGAACTCCCACCCGCCCATGCTGCCCGACCCACAGACCACGCCGCCATCACATTCCGCCCGACCCGCGCCACCCGAGCCCCGGACGCCCAGGCCATCACAATTGCGCCGGCCGAGCCCATCCCCGCGTGGCGGCCCCGGCCGCGGCCAATTGTGATGGTCTGGGCGTTCAGCACTCTCTTGACAAATTTTCCTGTCAAGTGGAGATTGAGGGGATGCTGCGGTATCTCGAGGAGCCCGAGAAGGTGCGGTTGGCGTTGTCGCCGATCCGGCGGCGGCTGCTCGAGCTGCTGCGGGAGCCCTCGTCTGCGACCCAGCTCGCGGCCGCGCTCGACCTGCCGCGGCAGCGGGTGAACTACCACCTGCGCGAACTCGAGAAGGCCGGCCTGGTCGAGCTCGTCGAGGAGCGGCGCCGACGCGGGTTCACCGAGCGGATCCTGCGCGCGTCGGCCGACCTGGTCGTCGATCCGGGCGTCATGGGCCGTGCGTTCACCCAGATCCAGGACCAGTACGCCGCCGAGCACCTGGTCGAGGTCGCCGCCGGGACGGTCCGTGACGTGGCGCGGATGCAGACCGCAGCCGACGCGGACGCGAAGCGGCTGCTGACCTTCACGCTCGAGACCGAGGTGCGGTTCGCGGAGCCGAGCGACGTGCACCGGTTCACCGACGCGTTGACCGCTGCGATGCAGCGCGTGGTCGAGGAGTTCGACAGCGAGGGCGGGCGGCCGTATCGGCTGATCGCGGGCGGACATCCCGCGCCCCGCCGTACCGAAGGAGAGTCATGAAGATCGTGGTGACGGTGGCCGCCCCGGTGGAGACGGTGTGGGACGCCCTGCGGAACAAGGACAAGATCCGGCACTGGCACGGCTGGGAGTACGAAGGCGGCCTCGACGAAGAGATCGACCTGATCTACTTCACCGAGGTCACAGAGGACGGTACGGCGCTGCGGCTAGGGAACGGTGACGAGTTCGTCGTCGAGGCGGTCGAGGGCGGATCCCGCGTCACGCTGACACGCGCGCCGCTGGGCGCCAACCCCGAGTGGGACGCGTACTACGACGACGTCACCGAGGGCTGGATCACGTTCCTCCACCAGCTCCGCTTCGCGGTCGAACGGCATCCGGGCGATCCCCGCCGTACCTTGTTCTACTCGGGTACCGGCGCCGTCTCCCCCATCGACGAGCTACACATTCCGGCCGGTGACGCGTTCGACCTCGATCTGATCGGCGAGAGCGTCAAGTGCGAGGTCTGGTACCGCTCCGACCACCAACTCGGCCTCACAATAGATGCCTGGGGCAACGGTCTCCTGGTGCTCAGCCACATCCCGCCCGGCGACCAGAAGCCGGAGGGCGCCACGATGGCGATCCTTTCGGTGTACGGCGACACCGACCGCGACGAGCTCGAGGCCCGCTGGCGCGCGTGGTGGACCGAGCGCTACCCGCAGGAGCTCAAGCTCCCCGAGTAACCGCTCAGCGGTGACACGGCGGTGACAGGGCGCAAAGGTGTCAGCACTCTCGGTCTACCGAGTGTGGTTACCGGGAAGTACATTCTTGCCGACGGTGATCTGGAGGGGGTCCTGAGATCACCGAACTCCGGCGAGAGAGGTCTTCCGGATGAATCCGCCCCTTGCTTTCTCATCGTGGCGTCGAGTGTCAGCAGCGATCCTTGTGCTCTCCATGACCGGCCTAGGCCTGGTCGCGTCCCCTGCCCACGCCGACGGTCCCGGATCGGGAACGCCGTACGTCGTCACCGTTGGGGACTCCTACATCTCGGGTGAGGCCGGCCGATGGGCCGGGAGCTCGAACGACTCCGAGGCACCGGCCGACGCGCTCGGTGCCCACGCCTACCACGACAACGCGACGCACACCGCCGAGCTGATCCCGAAGTGCCACCGCAGTCAGTCCGCCGAGGCGTACGTCGGCGGCGGGGTCGGCGGGCTGAACCTGGCCTGCTCGGGCGCTCGCACCACGACCGGCACCGGCAGCGACTTCAAGCCGGGCATCGACTTCTACGACGACGGCGCGGGCAAGCAGGGACAGGCGAAGATGCTGCAGGTCTTCGCGGCGACCCACAATGTGAAGCAGGTGGTCGTCTCGATCGGCGGCAACGACTTCAACTTCGCGTCGATCGTCACCCAGTGCGTGCAGGACTTCCTGCTCTCGCCGTCCTGGGACCCGGACTACTGCCGCGACGATTCGTCCGTCGTCGCCAACTTCACCGCCTCGAACATCACCACGGTTCAGGGCAAGATCGCTACGGCGTTCCAGAACGTCCGGACGGCGATGCGGAACGCCGGGTACGGCGACAGCGCGTGGACTCTCGTCGTACAGACGTATCCGTCACCGATCCCGGCCGCCAGCGGGTTCCGGTACGGGCAGAGCGGCTACACCCGGCAGAGCGTCGGCGGATGCGGCTTCTGGAACGCGGACGCCGACTGGGCGAACAGCACCGCGCTCACCACGATCAACAACACGGTCCGCGCCGCGATCGGCCAGTCCGGCCTGTCCAACGCCCGCCTGCTCGAACTCCAGTCCGCGTTCAACGGCCGCCGGCTCTGCGAGAACACCGTCGGCCTGTACGAGGAGGTCGGCCTCAGCTCGTGGACCCAGCCCACGGCCGTCGACAAGACCGAGTGGATCAACCAGATCCGTACGGTGACGACCGTCGGCTCGAACTACTTCATCCAGGAATCCCTGCACCCGAACTACTGGGCCCAGCTCGCGCTCCGCTCCTGTGTCCGCCAGACCTACACCCAGAACCGCGGCGGCACCTGCACCATCGCCGGCACCGGCCTGGTGAACGGCGAGCCGCGCATGACCCTGAACTGACACAAGACAAAGGCCGGCCGCCGCACCCCCGAAGGTGCGGCGGCCGGGTTCTAGTTACTGCGTCAGCTCAGGTTGAGGCCTGTGTCGTCGATGACGAACGAGGTCTGCAGGGAGCTGTCCTCGGTGCCGGTGAAGCTGATCGACACCGTCTGGCCGGCGAACGACGAGAGATTGAACGACTTGAGCGAGTAGCCGCTCGCCTTGTTCAGGTTCGAGTACGTCGCCAGCGTGGTCGAGCCCGCCTTCACCGTCAGCTTGTCGTACTGCGTCGACGTGGTGGTCTCCGCAGAATCGATGTGCAGGTAGAAGGAGAGCGTTGCCGAGCATCCGGCCGGGATCGCGACCGACTGGCTCAGCGTGTCGGTGTGGGTCGAGCCGTAGCCGTCCAGCCACGCCTTCCAGGTGCCGCTGCGCGCGGGCTGGGAGGTGCTGTTGTCGATCACTCCGGCCGACGCCGACCACGGTGCCGCCGTACCGGTCTCGAAGCCCGGGTTGCCGAGCTTCTGGCCGGAGCAGCCGCCGGTGCCGCCGATGGTGAAGGTGAACGACGTGCTGCCCGAGCCGCCGGCACTCGCGGTCGCCGTCGCGGTGACGTTGAACGTGCCGCTCGCGGTCGGGGTACCGGACACGGTGCCGGTGGACGAGCCGATGGTGATGCCGGCCGGCAGACCGGACGCCGACCAGGTGTACGGCGCGGTGCCGCCGGACGCGGTGAGCGTGAACGACGAGATCGCCGTACCGACCGTGCCGGTCTTGTTGCCGGGGTTCGTGACCGTCACGCCACCCGACGTGGAGCAGGTCGGGTCGGCCGTCTGAGCCGGCACGCTGACCGCGTCCCAGGCCGCCTTCACGGTGTTGAACTCGGTGCAGCTGCCCGGGTACAGGTTCTTGGCCGCGGTCAGCGTCCAGGTCCGGTACTTCAGGTACGAGCTGCTGCTGGTCTTCATCAGCATCGCGTTGTACATGATCCGGATCGCCTTCTGGATGCCGATCCCGGTCACGGTCGAGCTGTTGCAGGTCGGGCTCGTCGGCGAGCCGTTGCTGCCCTGCGACAACAGGTAGAACCAGTGGTTACCCGGACCGGCTGCCGCGTGCACCTCGGTGCCCGGGATCGAGCTCGAGTAGCAGTTCGGGTCGCCGAGCGCCGACGGGTTGTACATGTTCCGGATCGGCCCGCTGCCGACCAGGTTGACCTCTTCGCCGACCAGGAAGTCCGGCGGGTCGTACGACGCGCCCTGGTTGCTGTAGTACTCGGTCGCCGCGCCGAACGTGTCGGCGACGAACTCCTGGGTGCCACTGCCGGAGATCCCGCCCGGCGTGTGGTCGTCGATCCCGTGACCCATCTCGTGGGCCAGTACGTCGATCGAGCCGATCCAGCCGCCGGCCGTGTTGTGGCCGATCTGCACCTGCGAGCCGTCGTAGTACGCGTTCTCGTCGTTCAGGCCGACACGGATCGGCCAGGCGCCGCCGTTACCGTCCATGCCGTTGCGACCGAGCCAGTCGGTCAGCATGTGCCGCTCGGTCTGCGCCGCGAACAGGGCGTCGACGCAACCGGTCTCCTTGTTGGTCGCCGTACCGTTGCCCCAGTTGTCGTCCGGACCGGAGAACGTGGTGTTGTTCGCCGCGTCCTGGCAGGACAGGTTGGTGGTGTTGGGGTCCTTCATCGAGTACGTGCTGCCCGACAGTGTGGTGTCCAGGTGTACCGGGCTCGGGCCGCTGTACGCCGCCGTACCGTTGCCGGCCATCACGTGTTCCTTGCTACCGAGCACCTTGCCGCTCTGCGCGTCGACGTACACCGACAGGCTCGACGGGTCGTGGCCGTTGTTGCCGCTGACCCGCGACTGCCACATGAGCTTCGGGGTGCCGTTCAGGGCGTAGACCGCGAGCGTCGGCGTGGTCGACGAGTCGACCTTCTTGAGCTGCGTCTTCGCCGTCTTCTGCGCGGCCGCTGGGGTCACCTTCGCGGTCGTCGACAGCTCCGGTACGGCGGTGGTCTGGCCGACCGAGGTGTACTTCACAGCACCCTTCGCGTCGGTGACCACGACGAAGTCACCACCGACGACCGGGAGGCCCTTGTACGAACGCTCGTACGGGACGTACTGCAGACCGGACTGCTCCGAGATCACCGGTTTCGCGGTGAACTTGTCGTCCTTCGAGGCGTGCAGGGCGCTCGGCCGCCCCGCCACGAGTGAGGAGGCGGAGTCGGCGGCGAACGCCTTCGACTGCGCCTGTGAGGGCCGCGGCGGAGGTGCCGCATTCGTCGCCGCACCGGCCGACGTACCGAGCCCGGCGAGTGCTGCCGCTGCGAGGCTGGTCACCCCGAGAACGACAGCAACTTTGCGGGAACGCTGAAACAAGACCATGGATGTGGTCCCTTCGCGATGTGGTGCTGGGCGGGTTGCGCCTCGCCGGACTGCAGGCGGTGCACCACTCCGCCTGGAACCTCCGGCCTACCCATCGGAACGGCTGTCCGGAAGACCCCTTTCCATCCAGCCCCGATGGATCGCGCGGACGGACACTATGTCCCACCCCGCACCCGAGCAAGGCGCTGTCGTGCCGTTGGCACCCCCATGACAACTGACCGCGTTGTCATCGCTACTAAGCGCTGACAAACGCCCCACCAACCTGAGAATCATCACAACCCCGACCGACTCGAGCGGAGCTGGCTGCGGGCGGTGGCCGGCGGTGGTGAGCGGCTGGTTGCGGACGGTACTGGGGGTGCGTGAGGGGTTCGTTGCGGACGGTGGTGGGGTTGCGTGGGGTGGGTCTGCTGGTGGTCTGGGGCTGGTGTGAATGGCAGAATCGCGCAGACGGGTCGGCTGCCGCGGGGTGCAACACCCCGGCGGCGGGACCGGATCGCGATCAGGACGACGCCGGCTGGGGTGTGAGTGGAAACCGAATTCGTGCTGTCGCTCGGCGAGCAGCAGTGGACGCTGTCTGACGGGACCGACACGGTCACCATCGGCCGCGCCTCCAACGCCGACATCCGGCTGCAGGCGGACGACCAGATCTCCCGCATCCACGCCCGCCTGAGCCGCGACGGCGCCACCTGGACCCTCCACGACGAGTCCCGCAACGGCACCGGCCTCAACGGCCGCCGCCTCACCGGACCCACCCCTCTCACCACCGGCGACCGAATCCACATCGGCCGCTCGATCCTGACCTTCAACAAGTCCACCACCCCCCACCCCGCAGACGCACCCCCAACACCTCCCGCCCCTCCCACCCGGTCCGACGCGGACGCGCACCAGCACCCAGACGCCCAGGACCACCCCGCCACCAGCACCCCCGCCGCACCCCCGCTCCCCACACCAACCCCGCCCCCGACCGCCTTCACCCAGCCACCCCCACCAGCCGAGCCCACACCCGGCCCCCTGTCAGCCCCCAACACCCCACCCGGCACCGCGCCGGACGCTGAGCCGCCGTACGCCGAACCCACACCCGGCCCTCGGAACGAACCAAACCCGTTCACGCAACCGGACCAAGAACCCGGCAACAACCCGTTCACGCAGGCAGAGCAGGCGCCCGGCAACAACCCGTTCACGCAGGCAGAGCAGGCGCCCGGCAACAGCCCGTTCGCGCAGGCGGACCAGGTGGCCGGTGCCGACTCGTTTGCGTCGAGCGAGCAGGAGCCTGCTGGTGGGCCGTCGGTGCAGGGTGGGCAGTCGGCTGCGGGCGGGAATCCGTTCGCGGACGGCGAGCAGGTGTCTGGTGGCGGCAACCCGTTTGCGCCGGGCGCGGGAGCTGATGGGTACGGGCCTGGGGCGGACGCCGACAGGTACGGGGCCGGGGCGGACGCCGACGAGTACGGGCGCGGCGCGGACGCCGACGGGTATGCGGACGCCGAGTACGGGGCGGAGGCTGGTGGGTATGGGGCTGCTGGGGTGGTTCCTGGGTTTGAGGTTGGAGACGGTGCCGGGCGGGACGGCGGGACGTGGGCGGCTTATCCGTCGGCGGACAATCCGGAGCCGGTGCGGTCGCCGTGGGAGATTTCCGCGCAGATTGATCAGTCGGAAGCGAACTGGAACGAGTCCGCCGGCTGGCCCGACCCGACAGCCGCCGGCGTCGACCGCCAGACAAGCGCCGACCAGCGAACGCGTGCCGAGCAGCGAGCGAGTGGTGAGCGGCGGTCGGTCGGGCGGGATCTTCGTACGGCGGGACGCGACCGGCGGTCGGCCGATGCGGACCAGCAACTGCCCGGCGCGGACGATCGGCTCCCCAGGTCAGGTCAGTTGCCCGGAGCGGAGCGGCGTACAGCCAACGACGACGACGCCGTAGGGACGGTGCGCTTGTCGCGGGTGCTGATTGCGGCCGGTGTGGTGATCCTGCTCGGGATCGTCGTGAACCTGGTCGTCACGTTCCTCGCCGACGGACCCGGTGGCGTGCTCAGATGGCTGGTCCCGCCCGGTATCGCCCTCGTGGTCGCGATGGTTCTCGCACTGATTGATGCAGCCGTCCCGAAGTACCACCGGCCGGGCCGTCTCGACGTGTCGGTTCTCGTCGCGGTCGCCGTGGTGCTCGTCGGCGTCGGGGTCGGAGGGTTCGCGCTGACCGCGGGCGCGGAGTACGTCGGCGGCTACCTGACCGGCAACGAGACCGGCGAGGACCGGCTGATCAAACCGGTCACGAAGCCCGGCACCGGTGTCACGATGACCGTCGAGAACGTCACGTACACGAGCCATTTCACCCGCGTCGAGGTCAAGCTGGTCAACACCTCCAAGCAGGCGATCACGGTCCCGATCGACGGTACGACGTTCACCGCCGCCGACGGCACCGCCCTGCGCGCCGACCCCGGCAAGAGCGCCTGGCCGAGCCGGATCGCGACCGGCGGCACCGAACACGGCACGCTCACGTTCAAGGGTCACCTCCCGGACAGCGCCACCACGGCCGTGCTCACCTTCAAGTCCGGCGACACGACCTTCGCCGTCCCCAAGGTGGCCCTCAGCAACTGATCCCAGCACCCTCCCGGCCGACTTATATCGAAAATTGATATAGTCGCCGCAACCCACCGTCGCGGTGGGCAAGGAGGAGGCGGCATGCTGGACGTCGACCGGTTGACCACGGTCATCGAGGACTTCAACACGATCTTCATCCGCCTCCCGTCGGTACGGCGGCTCAACTTCTCGGCGCTCTCGGTCCTGCACACGCTCAACCGGCGCGGACCGCTGCGTCTCACCGACCTGCTGGCGACCGAGCAGCTGAAGCAACCCGCCCTGACCAGCCTGGTCGGGAAACTCGAGCAGGACGGTCTCGTCCAGCGCCGCCCCGACCCAGCCGACGGCCGCGCCAGCCTGCTGTCACTGACCCACACCGGCCAGGAGCTCGTCCGATCCCGGCACACGAACCGGGTCGCGAAACTGACCGCGCTCGTCGAGCAACTCAGCCCCGACGAGCGCGCAGTACTCGCGGGCTCGATCGACGTACTCCATCGCCTGACCGCACTCGCGGAGGACACCCCATGATCCCCACGCCTATCGCCGTACCCGATGAGGTCCTCGACGACCTCCGCCGCCGCCTGCGCGCGACGAAGTGGCCGCGCGACGCCGGCAACGACGACGGTTTCTACGGTGTACGCCGTACCCGCCTGCAACCGCTCGTCGAGTACTGGGCCGACGGTTTCGACTGGCGCGCGGCCGAGCGGGCGATCAACGCGTACGACCACTACCGCGTCGACGTCGGCGACGTACCGGTGCACTTCCTGCGCCGGCCGGGCGTCGGCCCGCGGCCGATCCCGTTGATCCTGAGTCACGGCTGGCCGTGGACGTTCTGGCACTGGTCGAAGGTGATCGACCAGCTCGCCGACCCCGCGTCGTACGGCGGTGATCCGGCGGATGCGTTCGACGTGATCGTCCCGTCGCTGCCCGGGTTCGGGTTCTCGACGCCGACCCGTGTGGACATGAACTTCTGGAAGATCGCCGACGTCTGGCACGAACTCATGACGGGTGTCCTCGGATTCCCGAAGTACGCCGCGGCCGGCTGTGACGTCGGCGCGCTGGTGACGGGGCAGCTCGGCCACAAGTACGCCGATGAGCTCTACGGGATCCACATCGGGTCGGCGCTGAAACTCACGTTCTTCAACGGCGATCGCGGCTGGGACCTGAGCGGCGGCAATCCGATCCCGGAGGGGCTGCCGCCGGCGATCCACGCCCGCATCATCGAGCTCGAACGCCGCTTCGCCGCACATCTGGCCACGCACGTACTCGATCCGAGCACCCTCGGCTTCGGCCTCGCCGACTCCCCCGCCGGCATGCTCGCGTGGATCCTGGAACGCTGGCAGAGCTGGTCGGAGGGCGACAAGGCGTTCACCGACGACGACCTGCTCACCCACGCGACGATCTACTGGGCGGGCAACGCGATCGACACCTCGATCCGCACGTACGCCAACAACAACCGCTACCCGTGGACGCCGTCGCACGACCGTATGCCGGCGATCGAGGCCCCGACCGGCATCACGTTCGTCGGCCACGAGGACCCGCCCGGCGTCCACACTCCCGAGGAACGCGTGCAGAACTTCCTCGCGAGCGACCGCGCCGCCTGGTACAACCACACCAACATCACCGCCCACCCCAACGGCGGCCACTTCATCCCGTGGGAGCTCCCAACGGAATTGACCGACGACCTCCGGAGAACGTTCCGCGACCTCCGTTAGGTACGCCGGAAGAACTCCATAGTGCTCGCGTCCGCGGGAAGGTACGTCTCCACGGCGATCTCCTCGAGGGTGATGTCGAACGCGGCGCCGAACGTGGTGATGGTGCTGAGGAACGCGAGGTCGGTGCCGCGGTACCGGATGTGGATCGGGAGGGCGATGTCGGCGGGATCCGGCGGCGTGGTGTCGACAGGGCCGTGGGCAACGAGTTCGTCGTACAGCTGATGGAGTTCGGGGTCGCCGGAGGCCGCGGCCTGGCGGGCGAGGCGGGGCAGGAGATACCCGCGAACCTGCTCCAGGTTGCGGACCCGGGACGCCAGACCGTCGGGATGCAGGCCGAGGCGCATCAGGTTGATCGGTGCCGTGAGCAACTTCTGGTCGACGCCGGCCAGGAACACGTTGAAGGAGTCGTTCGCCAGCAGCAGGTTCCAGCGGCGGTCGACGGCGACGGCCGGGTACGGCGCGTGCGCCCGGAGGAACTGTTCGAGGGCCGCTCGGACCCGCGTCATGTCCGGATCGTCCAGCGGCGTCTGCCGGTACACAGGCGCGTGGCCGGCCGCAACCAGGAGTCTGTTGCGTTCGCGCAGCGGTACGTCGAGCTGCTCGGCGAGGTGCAACACCATCGCACTGCTCGGAATCGTCCGCCCGGTCTCGACGAAACTCACGTGCCGCGACGAGACATCCGCTTGGATCGCGAGGTCGAGCTGACTCAACTTCCTCCGCCGCCGCCACTCCCGCAACAGCTCGCCCACAGGCCTGTCGTCACTCACACCTTCAAGTATCCAGGGCCGCGCCATGACAAGGCAGGTAATCGACAGCACCACACCGGCGGGCGCACCGTCGTACGCATGACGATCAAGCAGCTCACCCTGCACGCTTTCCAGGAATTCGCCAACGGCAACCTCGAACCGCTCCGCCCGCTCCTGCACGAGAACTTCGTCGAGCACAGCCCCGGCAACCCCTCCGGCCGCGACGCCTTCCTCGAGTTCATCGCCAAGGCCCCCGTCGCCGGCGCCAAACTTGACCTGCACCGCGTCATCGCCGACGACACCCACGTAGTCGTCCACTACCTCATGACCACCCCCGAAGCCACCCAGTCCGTAGTAGACATCTGGCGCTTCGAAAACAACCAGATCGTCGAACACTGGGACGTCGTACAGCCTGCTTGAGGACCGCCAGGCCATCACATTCGACGGACCAGCGCAGACCACACGCTCAAGCTCGCCGACAGGCGGCAATTGTGATGGCCTGGAGCTCCAGTCAGCGCATCGCACGCCGACCTCACCGTCACCTGCCCGGCGAGGATCACATGTCGATCCGGTCCAGCTCCGCGCGGATCCGGGCGGCTTCCGCACTCCCCGTGGTGGGCAGCCGGAGCAGGGGCATCCGGTGCGCCGCGAAGATGCCGTCCTTGAGAGCATCGCGTCTCAGCTGCTCGGGGTTGTTCTCGTGGTACTTGAACCCGTCGACCTCGATCCCGAGCACCGGGCGAGTGCCGTAGACGATGACGATCCGGCCGTTGCCCGCCGGTCGCCAGGAACTGGCCTCCCGCGTCTTGTCGACGAACCTGCCGTCTTTCCAAACCAGCACGGCCTCACAACGTGGATCGACCACGGCACCCCCAATCAGCCTCTCACCCTAGGGAGACCGGCTACGGAGCGCGACCGGACGAGTGTCCCAGCGATCCCCAGATGCTGACGCATGGAACAATGGTGTCCGGAGATGAGGAGGAGACGATGACAGCTGTCCCGCTGCCGCCCGCCCATCTGCTCACCGTCGGCGAGTACGCGACACTCGGCGAAGACGATGCCGGCCGGTCCGAGCTCATGGAGGGCAATCTCGTGATGTCGCCGAGCCCCAGCCCGGACCACAACATGGCCGCGCTGCGGATCGCCGTACAGTTGATGCCCCAACTGCCGCAGGATCTCGAAGTCATCACTGACGTGGACATCGATCTCGAGCTCGTGCCGCCGGATCAGCCTGGCTTCTCCCGTCGGCCTGACGTCATCGTCGTACGCCGCTCCGCCCGTCGCCGCGTCCGAACCGACGGCGGACTGATCCGGGCGTCGGAGGTCCTCGTCGTCGTCGAGATCGTCTCCCCGGGATCACGTCGTACGGACAACGTCGTCAAGCGCGCCGAGTACGCCGATGCCGGCATTCCCCACTACTGGATCGTCGACCTCCAAGAGCCGGTCTCCCTCCTGGCCTGCCACCTGACCGACAAGTTCGGCTACCTCGACGCGGAGGTCGTTGGCGGTCTCTTCACCGGCACCGAGCCGTTCGCCGTGAACCTCGACCTCGAAGACCTCCACTAGGACCAGCATCACGAGTCGAACCCACAACGCCGCACTCTTGGGGGATCAGGCCACTCGGGAGGTTCGGTAGCCGGTCGGGGAGGTGCCGTAGCGGCTGCGGAAGCGGCGGGAGAGGTGGAACTCGTCGGAGAAGCCGATGCGCCGGGCGATCTCCCGGCAGGTCAGGTTGGTGGCCCGCAACAGGGTTGCTGCGACCTCGAGCCGCCGGTCGTTACGGAAGGCCAGCGGCGACCTGCCGAAGCGGTCACGGAAGACCCGCCGGAACCGGTCGTACTCGAGATCGAGGTGGGCCGCGACGTCGCGCATCTCCAACCGGCGGGGCAGGTCCTCGCTGAGCAGCCGCGCCGCCTGGTCCCAGAGCGCTGTCTCGTCGTCGACGGACGGAGCCAGCGCACCCGACAGCCAGGCCGCAAGTGCCCAGATCTGCTGCTCGGCCCCCGAACCCGGCGGCGCGCTGCGGAGCAGTAGCGCCAGGTCGGCCGGCCGAACCCCACGCTGGAGCGGCCGGGGACCCGACCAGGTCAGCCGACCGGTCTGGCGCAACAGCTCGAACGCCGGCCCTTCGACGACCGCGAACCATTCACTCCAGCGCTGACCGGGGTGGGTGCCGTACCAATGCTGCTCGCCGGGGAGCACCACCGTGAGCGATGGTGCGACGATCGGTTCGGTGTGCCGATCTGCGTGCCGATAGAAGCCGGTGCCGGCGGTGACGAGTGAGATGACCGTGCCCGGCAAGGCGTGCAGCGGTCCGGGCACCAGCGGTTCGGCATCGGAGACCTCCCCGGCCAGCAGCACTCTGCCGAACGGGGTCGGGTCCTGGTCCGACATCGTGATCCGCTGGTAGCCACCGGCCATCAGGTCCGACCTCCGCTCCAACCTCCGTGCCAAAACGTGCATCGAACTGCCACCGCGAGCATTCCGGCACCTGCTGCTGGTTTGCCAGAGTGATCATCATGACGCAAACGGAGAAATCCATCGCCCAGCTGATCGGCGACGAGCAGGTCGCCCAGTACGCCGAGGAGGGCTACTTCGTCCTGGAGAAGGCGATCGGCCCCGAGGACCTGGAGTTGCTGCGCAGTGCCGCACAGTTCTCCATCGACCGTCTCGACGCCGCCATGGATGCTGCCGGGGTCGATCGGATCGGCATCAACGCCAAGGGCAAGCGGTACTTCAGCAACATGATCTACCAGCAGCGCCCGGAGCTGCGGAGCTTCATCTTCGGCCCGATCATGGAGCAGATCTGCCGCCGGGTGCTCGGCGAGAACGCCTTCCTGTTCTGGGAGCAGTACGTGATCAAGGCGGGCGATCCCGACACCACGTTCGCCTGGCACCAGGACTCGGGGTACGTCCACGAGAACCACACGCCGTACCTGACCTGCTGGATCGCGCTGGACGACGTGACCGAGGAGAACGGGTCGGTCTACCTGCTGCCGTACAGCCGCTCGGGCATCAAGTCCTACATCAAGCACGTCCCGGTCGAGACCGGTGACCGGGTCTGCTACTTCGGCTCCGATCCGGGCATGCCGGTGATCGCCCCGGCCGGGACGATCGTCTGCTTCTCCAGCACCGTGATCCACCGCAGCGGGGCGAACCTGACCGACAAGCTGCGCCAGGTCTACCTGCTGCAGTACTCCCCCGAAGTGATCACGAACGCCGAAGGTACGGGGCCGCACGGCTCCTTCGAGCCGTTCCTGGTCGACGGCAAGGTTGCCGCCGACCAGTCCTGAGTGCTCAGTCGCGGGTTGCGGCGAACGGGTTCGGGATGGCATCGAGCAGCAACCGGGTGTAGTCGTCCTGGGGCGAACGGATCACGTCCAGCGAAGGCCCCTGCTCGACCACCTTGCCCTCGTTGAGAACGACGACCTCGTCGCAGAGCATCCGGGCACTGAGCAGGTCGTGGGTGATGTAGAGGATCCCGACGCTGCGCTCGTGCACCAGCTTGTCGAACAGTTCGAGCACCTCGGCCCGGATCGACACGTCGAGGCTGGAGATCGGCTCGTCGGCGACGATCAGTTCGGGCTCGACCGCCAACGCGCGGGCAATCACCACCCGTTGCCGCTGGCCGCCGGACAGTTCGTGGGGATAGCGGTTGACGAACCGCCCTCCCGGAGACAGCGCCACCGTCTCCAGCAGATCGATCACCCGGTCCCGGAGCTGGGTTCCGTGCAGGTGCTGGAAGTTGATCAAGGGCCGGGCCAGTGTCGCGCCAAGGGTCTTCGTCGGATTCAGCGCCGAGTACGGATCCTGGAACACCATCTGGACACTGCCGCGATAGCTGCGCAGCCGGCGGCCGCGCATCCGTGCGACGACCTGGTCGCCATCGGAGCCGTGGAAGGTGATCTGGCCCGAGGTCGGCGCATCGACCCCCGTGATCATCCGGGCGATCGTCGACTTGCCGCTGCCGCTCTGCCCGACCAGGGCCGTCACGCCGCCACGACGGAGTACGAAGCTCGCCCCGGTCACCGCCTCGGTCCGGACTGCGCGCAGTCCCTGCCTGCGGACGTAGGTCTTGGACACGTTGTCGACGGTGACCAGGGGCCGGCCCCGGACCGCCTCCGCCGACTCCGCGGCCGACTTCACGAACTGCGGTCCGGCGAAGGTGCGGATCGCCGGCCCGACCTCGGCGCCGGTTGTGTTGTCGGCGGCACCGCGCTGGATGGCCGCGACGTGACACGCCACCAGCCCGTCCCCGATCTCCGTCTCTGCAGGCTCGAGCTCGGTGCAGCCGTCGATCCGCTCCGGGCACCGGGCAGCGAACGCACACCCTCCGGGCCGGTGGGCGAGATCCGGCGGCCGCCCCGGAACGTAGGTGATCCGTACGGTCTCCGCACGGGGATCGCCGTACGAACCGAGCAATCCCTTGGTGTACGGGTGCAGCGGCTCGCGGAGCAGTTGCCGGGTCGCCTGCTCCTCGACGATCTTGCCCGCGTACATCACCATGGTCCGGTCGGAGAGATCGAGAACGGTGCCGAGGTCATGGCTGATGAAGAGCACCGCGAAGCCCAGCTCTGCCTGCAGCCGCCGGACGTTCTCCAGGATGCTGTGCTGTACGACGACGTCCAGCCCGGTCGTCGGCTCGTCGAGTACGACGAACCTCGGCCCGATGGCCAGCGCCAGGGCGAGGTTGATCCGCTGCCGCATACCGCCGGACAGTTCGTGCGGGAACGCGGTCATGAACTTCGGGTCGATCAGGACCATGTCGAACAGGGTCCTGATCCGCTCGGTGACCTCCCTGCCGCGCAGCGCGGTGTGGCATTGGATGACGTCGGCGAACTGGGCCTCGACCCGGGTCACCGGGTTCAGGGAGTTCATGCTGCTCTGGAAGACCGTCGAGATCTCACGCCAGCGGTACTTGCGTAACTCGTCCTGGCTGAGGTGAGCGATGTCGGTGCCGTCGAAGGTGATGGACCCGCCGCTGATCCGTCCCGGCCGTTCCAGCAACCTGAGCACGGCCATGCCGACCGTGGTCTTGCCCGAGCCGGACTCGCCGATCAGGCCCACGAACTCACCGTCGTCGATGCTGAAACTGAGGTGACTGACCGCGTCGACGGCGGCCCGCTGCTTGGGTTCGTAGCGGATCGACAGATCGCGTACGTCGAGGAGCGCCATGTCTCAGTCCTCCCTGAGGTGCGGATTGCTGAGCAGATCGATGCCGAAGTTGATGAAGGCCATCGACGTGATCAAGATCGCCAGTACCAGACCGGGGACGAACACCCAGACGAACAGGCCCTGGGAGATCGCGCCGGCCGCGTCGGCCTGGTAGAGGATCGTTCCCCAGGACACCGAATCGCTGCTGCCGAGTCCCAGCACCGCGAGCCCGGCCTCCGCGCCGATCGCGCCGGTGGCCGCACCGACGAACGCTGCGGCGACCAGCGAGGTCATGTTCGGAAGGATCTCGGAGAAGATGATCCGGAACGTGCCGTCGCCGGAGAACTTCGCCGCCGTGACGAAGTCCCGGTTCCGCAGCGTGATGATCTGGGCCCGTTTCGACCGCGCGGCGCCGGCCCAGGACGTGAACGCGATGACTCCGACGATCAGCGGGATGCCACGGGTGTCGGAGTACGCGACCAGCGTGATGATCAACGGCAGGACCGGGATGACCAGCGCCGTGTTGGTGAGGAAGGTCAGCACGTCGTCGACGACGGTGCCTTCCGCGTAGCCGGAGACCATTCCGATCAGGAGCGCGATCGCGGTCGCCAGCAAACCGCCGAGCAGCCCCACGAGCAGCGAGACCCGGCTGCCGTAGATCACCTGGGAGAACACGTCGACGCCGGCCACGTTGGTGCCGAGCAGGTGCTGCGCCGACGGCCCGGTCAACGGTGTGAACGAACCGTCGGTCGGCCCGTACGGAGCGATCACCGGAGCCAGCAGCGCAACCAGCACATAGATCGCCACGACGACGACCCCGACCCGGGCCTTCTTGCTGCTCCACACCACTCGGTACCAGCGGTCGACGGGATCTGTACCAGCGGCCGCTACCTGTTCCTCGGGCAGTACTGCGTTCTGTGTGCTGCTCATGCGGCTGCCCTCCTGGCCCGCGGGTCAAGGATGCCGTACAGCAGATCGGCGATCAGATTGGCCAGCAACGTCGCGACCGCGGTCAGCAACATCAGGCCCTGCAACAGCGGATAGTCCTTGATGCCGACCGCCTCCCCCATCAGCCGGCCGAGACCGGGATAGTCGAACACGGTCTCCACCAGGATGGTGCCGCCGAGGATGCCGCCGAGCGCGAGTGCGAACCCCGCCACGCTGGGCAACAGTGCGTTCCGGGCGGCATAGCGCAGTGCGATCATCCGGTCCGGCAGTCCCTTGGCCCGGGCCAGCCTGATGTAGTCCTCGCCGAGGTTCATGATCATCGTGTTCCGCATCCCGAGGATCCACCCGATCGGCGTCACGATCATCAACGTCAGGGCCGGAAGGAACGCATGCGACATCGCGTCGTACACGAAGGCTCCGTTGAACCCCGGTGTCGACGCCTGGTAGCCGCCGGCCGTCGGGAACCAGCCCAGGCCGTAGCCCAGCCCGTAGATCAGCAGCAACGCGATCCAGAACGGTTGCAAGGTCCCGACGAAGGTGGAGATCACGGTCACCGACGTGTCGAACCGGCTGTTCCGCCGCCACGCGGCGAAGGCGCCCAGCAGGATGCCGATCGCGAACGACAGCACCTGGACGGTCCCCACCAGGATGACGGTCCACCAGAACGCTTTACCGATCACCTCCGCCACCGTGTACGGGAAGTAGGTGTAGGAGACCCCGAGATTGCCGTGGATCAACTGCACGAGGTAGTTCCAGTACTGACTGAGGAGCGAGCCGGACGGAGCGCCCAGCAGATCGCGCATCGCCTCCACCTGCGCACGGTTCAGCTGCGCGTTCTTCCCGGCGAGGTTCTGCACCATCAGCTCGGCGGGATCCCCCGGCTGCAGCCGGGGGATCAAGAAGTTCAGCGTCACGACCGCCCACAGGGTGAGCACGAAGAAGCCGATCTTCCGCACGAAGTACCGCATCGGACTACTTCGACGACGGTGCGGTCAGGTGCGTGATCCACACCAGCGGCTGGTCCTGCGGATTGGCGTACGGATCCTCGGCGGTCGGCCAGCCGACGGCGTGATCGGTGCGCCAGATGGCACGGGCCGGCGCGTACAGGATCGGCAGCACCGGGTAGTCGGTCATCATCGCGTCGACCAGCACACCGACCTGTTCCTTCGTCGCCGCCTCGTCGGTCGCGCCCGCCAGCGCCCCGATCGCCTTGTCGACGGCCGGGTTGGTGTAGCGCCCGATATTGCCCTTGATCGTGGTCTTGTCCGGGATCTCCGCCGTCGAGACGGTCGCCCCCATGCCGTGCGCGTAGTCGCAGCCGGCGCCCATGTAGTTGATCATCAGCTGGAAGTCGCCGGTCTTCTTCTGCTGGTCGACAGCCTCCGGCGGCATCTTGTTCTCCGTGATGTCCAGCCCGAGCTTGCGGAAGTTGCTGGTCAACTCGTCGGCCATCGCCTCGTAGTCGATCCAGCCGGCCTGCACCGAGAAGGTGATCTTGATCGGCGAGCCGTCCGTGTCCTGCCGCAGTCCGTTCGAGCCCTTCCGGTAGCCGGCCGCGTCGAGCATCTGGTTGGCCTTGGCCAGGTCGAACGGGATCACCGTGCTGTCCGCCGGATACTTCGCCGGCAGCAGGTCGTCCTTCTCCGGCAGCGGCAGACCGGACTGGCTGGCGACCTTCATCAGGCCGTACGTCGCCTTGTCGGTCGCACTCTGCTTGTCCATCCCGTGCGCCAGCGCCTCACGGAACTTGACGTCGCTGAACGGCTTCTGGGTCAGGTTCGGCGCCAGTACGGTGAGGCCGTTGGCCGCGTACCAGACGTGGTTGGTCTTCGGGTCGTCGGCGACGAACGCCTTGTCCGGGTTGGGAATCTCACCGGAGTAGAAGTCCAGTTCGCCGGTCTTCAGCTTGGCCGCCGCCTGGTTGGCGTTGGTGCTGTAGTTGCCTTCGAGAACCAGTTTCTGGACCTTGATCTTGTCGGCCTGCCAGTAGTCGGGCCGACGCTCGAGCTCCAGCCGTCGTCCGTTGTAACTGGCAACCTTGAACGGCCCGGTCGAGATCGGGTTCTTCGAGATGTACTTGGCCGGATCGCCGACCGAGGCGAACTCCTTCTCGGAGACGATCTTCTGGCCGATCAGGTACGGGAACTTGGTGACCGCCGGGCCCTCGAACTCGAACGTCACCTTGTCGCCGTCGGCCGTGACCGACTTCGCCTTGGCTCCGAAGCTGTCGTTCCAGACGCCGGCCAGGTCGATCGCCGGGTACTTCTTGGTCAGGTTGTACGTGAAAGCGACATCCTTCGCGGTGAAGGGCGAGCCGTCGCTCCACTTCACACCCTGGCGAATCGTGAACACCAGCTTGCTCGGGCTCTCCCAGGTGTAGCCCGTCGCCAGCCACGGAACGACCTTGCAGTCCAGGGAGCTCTGTTGCATCAGCGGCTCGAACAGCCAGGTACGGACCGTCTGCTGGGGAGCGAACGGGTTGTAGCTGACCAGACTCCCCATGGCCGCATCGGACTCGGTCGCCAGGTTCAGCACCGGGATCGTGCCCGACGACGCACCCGACGAATTCCCCTGCTGTTCCTTCTCACCGGCGACGCGGCTGCCGGCACACGCCGGCAACACGAGAACGCCCACCGACAATGCGGCGACAATGATCCCCCGCCATGACCGCTGCCCCCGTCGAACGTGGAACGAAGTACTTGTCATGACGACACCTCCGTGTGTCAGGTTGCTACCTGGTTCGGATGCTGTACTGGAAGTTGTTTCGATTCAGTCCCGGCAGCCGCAGCTGGCTCTCCGGACCAGCCGCGACGGAAGAACGGTCTCGGGCACGACGTCCGCGCCGTTGATCAGGTCGAGCAGCAGCCGGGTCGCCGTCGCTCCGAGCTCGGCCAGCGGCCGGGCAACTGTGGTGAGACCGGGACTCACCAACGAACTCATCGGGACGTCGTCGACGCCGGTGATCACCAGATCGCCGGGCACCCGCAGACCGCGTCCCAGGACCGCCATCATCAGGCCGAGTGCGGTTTCGTCGTTGCCGCAGACGGCACCGTCGAAGCCGCCGGCCAGCACCTCGTCGGCGGCCTGCACGCCGTGAGTCTGTTCGAGGCCGGTCCGCAACTGCTTCCCCGGCCGGAGCCCGAGCTCCGCATGCGCGGCCGCGAATGCTTCCCAGCGCTCGGTCAGGTCCGGCGAGCCTTCCGGATTGCCGACGAAGACCAGCTTCCGCAGACCGTGATCGGCCAGCAGATGACTCACCAGCAGCCGGAACGCCTGCTGGTCCGTCCGTACGACGACCGGTGCCGGATGCGGATCCGGACCGATCATGACCACCGGATGGCGGGCCGCCAGTTCCATGATCACCGTCTTCGGGACGGTGCCGCCGTGGATGGCCATCCCGTCGACACGCCGGGCGACATCGAGCAGTTCGTCAGGCGCCTCCCGCCGGAGGTGGGTGCCGATGACATGAACACTCACCTGACGCGGTACGGCGACGCTCTCGACACCGTTGATCAACTCGGCGAAGTACGGCCCGGACAGCCCCGGGAACACCACCGCCAGGGCTCCGTGGCGCCGATTGGCCAGCGCCTCCCCGAGGTGGCTGGGCCGGTAGCCGTACTGCTCGATCGCGGCTTGTACCTTGGCCCGGGTCGCGGCTGAGACGCTGCCGACGCCACGGTAGACCCGCGACACAGTGGCAGTGGAAACGCCCGCCAGCTTGGCGATCTCGCGCACGCTCATGCGGTCGTCAGTCACTGTCGGACTTCCTCTCCGAACCGGGTAAGGGCTTGCCGGGTTGGGAGTGTAACCGGTTACAATTCCAACCGCCAGAGCTCGTCGCCAGACCCGACCGGTGCGTTGCCGCGCCGTTGAAGGAGCCTCATGAGCCCAGCAGCCGAGACCGACACCCGCCCCGGCGATCTCCCGCAGCGCGGGCAGATCGCACTGCGATCCGGCCGGATCGAGGTCGACGGGACGCCCACCCTGCTGCTGTCCGGCGAGGTGCACTACTTCCGGCTGCGACGGGACGAGTGGGCCGATCGGCTGACCCAGGCCAGGGACGCAGGGCTGGACACCATCGCCAGCTACATCCCCTGGATCTGGCACGAGCTGCCGAACGGGGAGCTCGACCTCACCGGGCGGACCTGCCCGGAACGAGACCTGCCGGCCTTCATCGACCTGTGCGACTCCCTCGGCCTGCGGTTCCTCGCCCGGCCCGGTCCGTTCGTGATGGCCGAGCTGAAGAACGAGGGCATCCCGGACCGGATCTATCGCGAGCATCCGGACGCCCGGCCGAACGGCTGGGACGGCAGAGCTGCCAGGTCCGAGGACCTCGACTATCACCACTCCGGCTTCCTGACCGAGGCCGAGCGCTGGCTCGGCGCCGTCGTCGAGGTGCTGGCACCGCGACAGGCTCCGGACGGCCCGGTGGTCGGCGTCCAGCTGGACAACGAGGTCGGCATGCTCGCCTGGGTGTCGAACACGCCGCACCTGAACGATCGTGGTGTCGGCGACCTACTGACCTGGCTGACCGATCGGCACGGCGCAGAGGCGGCCGCGAAGCTGCTCGGTGTGACCGGCGATGATCCGGATCAGCTCGCGGCGGCCGTCCGGGCCGGCGGCGATCCGGCACAGACGCCGGCCTTCCACCACGAACTCGGGCTCTGGGCCCGGGACGACTTCGCGGGCTACCTGCGGCACCTCGAGACCTTCGCCCGTGACCGGGGTATCGCGGTGCCGTTGCTGATCAACGTGCACGGCACGGGCGGCGGGCGCGGTACGACGTTTCCGATCGGGATCAGTCAACTCGCCCCCGCCTATCGGGGACGGGACGGACTGCTGGCCGGCTCCGACTACTACCTGGGCGAGCTGACCGTACAGAATGCCGCTGATCTCTATCTGTGCAACGCGATTCTGGCCTGCGTCAACGGGCCGGACCAGCCGGCGTCCTCGTTGGAGTTCGAAGCCGGGACCGGTGACTACGGCGACAACCTCGATGCGCTCAGCTCACCCGAGTCCGGCGTACACAAGACGCTGCTGACGCTCGGCCAGGGCAATCGGTTGATCAACTACTACCTGCTGACCGGTGGCCGCAACCCGGTCCTCGAGGGATCCCGGGACGACGGCATCCCGCGGATCGCCTTCACCGGCGAGCGCCACGGTTTCGCGGCGCCGATCGATCCCGAAGGACGTACGACGCCGGCCCTCGACGCCCTCGCGAACCTGTTCAAGGAGGTTCGGGCCTACCAGCCGATCCTCGCCACCGGGCGGCAGCTGACCGACGAACTCGGCTTCGGCTTCGTCGCCGATCACTACCTCACCGAGTACGCCCACCCCGCGGCCGCGGCCCGGCGCGAGCAGGTCGAGGACCTCGAACGCCATCGCGGCTTCGGCGCCCGGGACGCGCTCGGCCGGGCGATCGTGCTCGGCGGCTACCACGTCGACGCCGTCGACCTGCAGGCGATCGCCGATCCGGAGTCGGCCTGGACGGCCGGCGCCACCGCGCCCGAAGCGCCGCGGACGATCGTCCTCGGCACCGCGCGCACGCTGGGCGTGAAGGTCCAGCGATGGCTCACCGATCACGTACGCAACGGCGGCAACCTGCTGCTGACCGGGCGGTTGCCGGATCGCGATCAGGACGGCGCTCCGTGCACGATCCTGGCCGACGCCTTCGGCCTGTCGTCGGCCGGTTTCCGCATCGACCGGCGGGACGAGTCGGGCCCGTACTGGCCGACGGTAACCGGGTCCGGCAGCTTCCCCCTCGACGCCGACCTGCGGGTCAGCTCGGCGCAGCTGCTGCGGGCGCCCGCCGAGGCCGAGGTGCTGCTCCGCGAAGTCGGGTCCGGGCTGCCGTGCGCGATCCAGGCGCAGCTGGGCGCGGGCTCGATGATCTTCGTCGGCTGTGACTTCCCGGCCGCCCACCTCGACAACTGGAACGCGTTGTTCTCGAGGTTCGGCGTCCGGCCCCGGGTCGGGATCGACGCCGACCGGACCGGTTTGCTGACCGTGCCGGTCACGTCGGAGCACGGCAACCTGCTGATCGCCGTCAACCTGGCACCGTACGCCATCACGGCGTCCATCAGCGTCGACGGGCACCAGGTGCAGCCGCCGACGACCTTCCCCGCCCGCGGCCACGCGCTCCTGCCGTGGTGAGGCCCTCATCATCTCCAAGACGCAAAGGACCCCTATGACTTCCGCTACTCCAGCGCCCCAGGGCTTCCTCTGGGGTGCCGCGACCGCCGGTCACCAGACCGAGGGCGGCAACACCAACACCGGCCACTGGATGCTGGAGCACGCCCCGGACACCTGGGCGAAGGAACCCTCGGGAGACGCCTGCGACTCCTACCACCGGTACGGCGAGGACATCGCCCTGCTGGCGAAGGCGGGCCTGAACGCGTACCGGTTCTCGCTGGAATGGTCCCGTATCGAGCCGGCCAGGGGTGAGGTGTCCCGGGCCCAGCTCGACCACTATCGGCGGATGATCGACAGCTGCCGATCATCCGGCGTCGAGCCGATCGTGACGCTGCAGCACTTCACTGTGCCGCTCTGGCAGCACCAGGAAGGCGGCTGGTACGCCGCCGATGTCGTCGACCGGTTCCGGTTCTTCACCGAGACCGCTACCCGGATCCTCGACGACGTCAACTGGGTGGTGACCATCAACGAGCCGAACATGATGGTCAACCAGACCGAGGCGCGGATCGACACCGAGGTCGGCGTGAACTTCCCCGGGCCGTCGCCGCACGCGGCCCAGGTGATCGCCGAGGCCCATCACGCGTCGGTCGAGGTACTGCGCGGCCTCGGCCACGTCCAGGCCGGCTGGACGGTCGCCAACCAGGTCTACCAGGCGGTCCCCGGCCACGAGAAGGAACGCGACGAATGGGGCTACTGGCGCGAGGACTTCTTCCTCGAGCAAAGCCGCGACGACGACTTCGTCGGCGTGCAGTCCTACCTGCGCACCATCATCGGACCGGACGGGCCGGTGCCGTTCGCCGATGGCGTCGAACGCACCCTCACCGGCTGGGAGTACTACCCGGAGGCGCTCGGCCAGGCGCTCCGGCATACCCGCGACGTCACCGGCGGTGTACCCATGCTGGTCACCGAGAACGGCATGGCCACCGCCGACGACACCCGGCGGATCGCCTACACGACGGGCGCACTGAGCGGGCTCGGGGAGGCGATCGACGACGGGTGCGACGTTCGCGGCTACCTGCACTGGTCGTTGCTGGACAACTACGAGTGGGGATCGTACGAGCCGACCTTCGGGCTGATCGCCGTCGACCGCGAGACCTTCGTCCGGACGCCCAAGCCGAGCCTGGCCTGGCTCGGTGACCTGGCCGGTCGCAACGAACTCCCGAGGGTTCCGGAACGGCCGGAGGCTGCGGCGAACTTCGCCGCAGCCGTCACCAGCTAGGCGGTCGGCTGCTCGACCATCCCGAATCCCTGGCTCCGGTAGATGTGATCGGCCGGCTGCTCGGTGAAGCGCGCGGCCGTGGACAGCACCGGGTGCTCGAAGAACGACCTGCTGGCGGCCGGGAACTCCAGCGGGGTCCCGGTCTCCAGCCAGTGGCTGACGTGCACCATGGCGATCATCGGCCGCGGGCGATCGGTGCGGTTCGGCATCCCCGCGTGCCACAGCCGGACGTCGCGAATCAGCACGCTACCGCGCCGGATGGTCGGCTGGATCGGCGGCGCGATCCTGCGCCGGGCCTCCAGCGCGTCCAGCGGCACCTCGATGTCACCACCGACACCGACCGTGAGATCTCGATGGGTCCCGAGCCAGATCTCGGTGGCGCCGTTCTCGGCCGAGACGTCGACGGTGGGTACGTTCACCACCAACTGGGCCGGCGGATGCGCGACCTCCATGGCGCCGGACGGCCACAGGTGCCCCATGTCGGCATGCACCGGCTGCCGGGTGTCGCTCGGCAACGACGTGTTCCCGCTGTACATGACGTTGCGCAGGCCCGGCCCGAGGATCGCCGACGTCACCGCGATCACCTGCGGATTCAGCAGCACGTCCTCGAACAGGTACGGCTCGAACGGCGGCGGATCCTGCTGGATGTTGCCCGCCGTCCAGTTGTACGGCGCGTCAGGCCGGGCCTGGAGCAGCGCCAGATCGCTGAGCATGCGTTCATGGAGTACGTCGAGGTGCTCGAGGTCGACCACGTCGGCCAGCACCACCAGGCCGTCGGTACGCAGCGCGTCCAGTGCGGCCTGCAACTTCTCCGGCGCCGGCCCTCCGGCGTCCCGGTCGGATTCTCCAACGTCGATCGTGATCACGATGCTCCCGTCTCGCGTGGTCAACTCATGATCACTTTGGCAGCGCCGCCCTCGCCGGTGGAATGACCACCCTGGCAAGCCGATGAACGTTCTGGCGCCGACCGGCCGAGCACAGCAGAACGCGCAGGTCAGCCGGGGCTGACCTGCGCGTTCTCAAGGGGTGGAGGTGGCGGGAATCGAACCCGCGTCCTTCGGCGTCGCTTCAAGGCTTCTCCGGGCGCAGTCTGAATAGCGCTTTTCTCAGCCCCAGCGTTTGTACAGACATCTCGCTGACAGGCTCAGTCACTGTAAATGTCCCGTACTAACCCCGTGACCGGGCTAGCAAAGCAAGCTCTCTAAATGAGGCCAGGAACCGGGGCGAGAGCATCCCCGGGCTGACCGCTTCTTTAAGTGCTCAGGCCGTCAGGCGGCGAGAGCGAAGCTACTGCGCTTGGAATCGGCAGTTATTGGTTTCCAGAGATCGTTTACGAGATAACCCTGGATCCTCGGCCCGCTTCCCTTGGAACGTACGTCCAAAGTCGAAACCGTTCACCCCCTGTTGAGTTGTCAAACTCCCACCCGTACCGCCGTGGAAGATCCACACTACCAAGTCCAACAGGCTGCCCGCACCTGACATTCCCCCGAGGGACTACTTGATCATGCGCAGGGTGAACGGGTACCGGAACTTCCCGCCGGCCGCGGTGGCCAGGCCGCCGATGCCGGTGAGCAGGAACCAGAGGATGCCGAGGATCGGGAACAGGAACCCCAGGAACCCGTCGGTGATCCCGGTCGCGATCCCGAGCAGCGCGAACGCCCCGAACGCGGTCAGCTGGAAGTTCAGCGCCTCGACAGCGTGCCGGCGTACGGCGGGATTCGTCTTGCCGGTGGACGCGACCACCAAGGCCGGGCCGACGAACAACGTCGGGTACCCGAGCCAGTGCGCGACCGTACCCATGCCCCGCCCGTCACCCCGGTACGTCTGCAGCGGCGCGGGCCGCGTGAAGGCGGCGGGCGCGTACGTCGGCACCGGCCGGGAGACGAGCCCGTCGAACGAGCTGTTCAGCTCGGCTCGGGTCCGTGCCTTCAGGGCCTTCTCCAGACGGAGGTCGAACTCCATGTGGTCGAGGCGCCCGTCGGCGTACATTTCCTTGAGGATCTCGACGGCCCGGTCCCGCTGCGCCGTCGTCACCAGCAGCTCTGAAGTGGACATGCTTCCACTGTGCGCGCCACTGCCCGCTCACCCCATCGGGTTCGCCCCGGAGGCACCCCTGACCGGACCCGGAAGGTCCGGATCAACGCACCTGCCGTCCGTAGTCGGCCAGGACGAATGGCGGGATCAGGTCGGCGACACCGCTGAGGACGGGCAGGACCGTCAGCGTCTGCGGCACGGTCCAGGGCTTGGCCGCGTACGCGACGAGCAAGTTGCCGGACACCCAGAAGTTCACCGGCGGCCGGTCTAGCAGCCACTCCATCATCCGCGGATGCAGCACGGCCGAAACGTAGCGGGCATCCACACCGGCTGCCCGGAACCGTTGGTTGAAGGCCTCACTCTCGACCTCGACCCGCTCCATGCCCGGCTCGACGGCCGCTCCGTCGCCGACTACGGGTCCGGGACCGATGACCAGGTCGGGACCGACGGCCAGGTCCGGTAGCCGGACGGGCAGCTCGATCGCGATGAGGTGATTGACCCAGGTGGTCGGCAGGTACCGGCCCCTGGTCGTGTGGACGAACTCGGCCATCCGGATCGGGCGGCCCTGGTACTCGCCGACCAGGATCCGGCGCAGGTGCCCGTCCGGCGCGAAGATCCGGCAGCCGGCTGCGTGCAGCTGCCCGTCGGCGTCGGTCCCCGGGTGCCAGCCGTACCGCTCGGCGCCTGCCTGCTCCCTGGCGAGCTTGGCCTTCCCCCGGTCGACCCACGGACCGCCGATGCGCGCGATCAGCCAGCCGACCAGGGCGGCGAAGCCGATGAACAGGCCGAATCCCGTGAGAAGTCCGACCACGGCGTCCAGCCAGCCAGGCAACGCGACAGGGAGCACCGCCGCAACATAGCGGACCCCAAGGTCTGCCTACTGCCGCCTGCGGTCCGACAGGGCGCGCTGGGCCTCGCGGTTGGCCTGGCGTTCGGCGAGGGCGTGGCGTTTGTCGTAGTCCTTCTTGCCGCGCCCGGTGCCGAGCTCGACCTTCGCGTAGCCGTCCTTGAAGTACAGCGACAGCGGGATCAGGGACACCCCTTGCTGCTCGACCTCGCGGATCAGTTTCTGTACTTCGTCCTTGTGCAGCAGCAGCTTCCGCGTACGGCGTGGCTCGTGATTCGTCCACGTGCCGTGCTTGTACTCCGGGATGTGCATGCCCTGCAGCCAGAGCTCGTTCCCGCGGACGGCGGCGAACGCGTCGACGAGGGAGGCCCGGCCCTGCCGGAGGGACTTGACCTCGGTCCCCGTCAGCACCAGCCCGGCCTCCACCACGTCCTCGATGTGGTAGTCGTGTCGCGCCTTACGGTTCTGCGCGATCGGCTTCTCCCGGCCGGACTGTTTCACCATCCGACCAGTATCTCAGACCACTCAGAGCCACTTCATCGGATTAACGACGCGGCCGTCCTGGTAGACCATGAAGTGCAGGTGGCAGCCGGTGGAGTAGCCCGTGGTCCCGGCGTACCCGATGATCTCGCCCTTCTTCACGCGTTCACCCACCCCGGCCTTGTACCGCGACAAGTGGTTGTAGACGGTCGTGATCGACGATCCGCCCATCACACCGTGTGAAACGAAGAGCCGGTTTCCGTAGCCGCCGTTGTAGTACTTGTCCGTCACCTTCCCGTCGGCCGCGGCACGGATCGGCGTACCGCAGGGGGCGCGGAAGTCGGTGCCGTCGTGCAGCTTCCAGTAGTGCAGAACCGGGTGAAAACGCATTCCGTACGGCGACGTGATGTAGCTGCTGACCGGGTATCCCAGCCGCCCGCCGCCGGAGGACGGCGGATCGTCCGGAATGTCCCGCGGTTTCCGGTTCTCCTTGCGTGCCTTCGCCCGCTCCGCCTTCTCGGCTGCCGCCTTCCGGCGCGCGGCGGCCGCCTTCTCCGCCTTCGCCCGCGCGATCAGGAGCTGTTCGACCCGGTTCCGCTCACGCAGCAGCGAGTTGTACTGCGCCAGCTCGCTGTTCTTCTCCTTCTCGGCGGCCTTGAACGCGGTCAGCTTGACCTTCGCGATCGCCGCCGCCTCGGCCCGGTCGGCCGCGACCTGCTTGGTCAGCTCGGCGACCCGCTTGACCGTCGCCGCGGCCTCGGCGCGAGCGACCTCGGACTCCTTCTCCGCGGCCGCGACCTTGACCCGCTTGCTGGCGAGCTGCGCCTGCGCGTTGTTCAGGTTGGTGATCGCGTTGCTCTGGATGCCGAACACGTTCCGCTGGACCTGCATCCCGGTCGCGATGTCGGCCGGCGCGGCACCCCGCAGCGCGATCGACAGGCCCACCAGCCCGTTCTGCTGCTGGTACGCCGACCGTACGGCGCGACCCGCGACGGACCGCTTCTCCGCGATCAGCTTCTCGCCGGCCTCGACGTCGGACACCGCCGTACGCAACGCCGCCTCGGCCGCGGCGAGCTTGCCCGCGGCAACCGCATCGGCGGCCTTCGCAGCGGCGAGCTGCCCCTGCGCGGCGGCGTACCGGACCTGGACGGCCTGGTACTTCACGACGGCTTGGTTGTATGCGGCAACGGACTTGCCGAGCTGGTCGGACGCGTCGTCGAGATCGGCCTTCTGCTGACCGAGCTGCGCGTCGAGTTGCTTCTTCTTGGCGGCTGGATCCGGCGGTTTCGCCTCCGCGGACGGAGCGGACGGAACCGCCGCCAGGACACCGGCGGACAGGGACAGGACAAGGCAGCAAGCGGCAACCGCCGTCTGCCGGCCCGGCGGTCGCTTGCGTGATCGCGGGTACGGCGCGGTGGAGGTGCCGGTGCTGTCGTCTCGCTTGATGCTCCCCCGCTCACGCGGGTTCGCACCGGGGAAGTGCGGGACCACAGGTCGACCCCTTGCTCTGGATGAAATTGTGCGGTACAGGAGTGACTGCTGTTACTCCTGTTACTGCACGATAGGTCACCCGGGTCAGACTTTGAGGTATTTCCGCGTTGTCAGGAATGTCGGGATCACGGCCAGGACCAGGCCGACGACGACCATGATCAGCGTGGCGCGGAAGGTTTCGGTCGCGCCGACCCACTGCCAGACGCGGAACGTCTCCTGGGCCCGCTGCATGACCACGAAGTACACGCCAACCCACAAGGTGCCGCAGGCAAAGATCGCGCCGATCAGCGCCGCCAGCACCGCTTCCAGGAGGAACGGCAGCTGGATATAGAAGTTCGAGGCGCCCACCAGGCGCATGATGCCTATCTCCCGTCTCCGGGCGTACGCCGCCAGCCGGATCGTGTTGGAGATCTGCATCAGGGCCGCGACCAGCAGCAAGCCGGCCGAGATCAGCGCCCCGACTTGCAAGCCGTTGAGGGCCTTGAACAGCGGATCCAGGTACTGGCGGAGGTCCTGGACGGTGTCGACGCCGGGGAGGCCGGCGACGGCGCTGACCAGGTTCTGATAGCGCGTCGGATCTCGCAGCTTGACCCGGAAGGACTCCTGCATCTGGTCCTCGGTGACCGTGCTGACGATCGGCGAGTCCTTGTACAGCTTCTTGAACGACTCGAACGCTTCCTTCTTCGACTCCGAGAACACGCCGTCGGGCGCGGTGTCCGGGTTCGTCTGGATGACCTGCTGGATCCGGTTCTTCTGCTCCTGGGTCACCTCGGCGCCGGAGCAGCCACGGCCGCCGGAGTCCTTGGTGCACAGGAACACCGAGATCTGGATCTTGTCGTACCAGTTCCCCTTCATCAGGTCGACCTGCTCGCGGGCGAGCAGCGCGCTGCCGAACAGCGACAGCGAGACCCAGATGGTGACGACGACCGCGATCGTCATCGAGAGGTTCCGCTTCAGGCCAATCCCGAGGTCGGAGAGGATGTAGTTCAAGCGCATCAGTCAGTCAGTCCCCTGGTCAGTGCTGGTAGCCGTAGACGCCGCGCGACTCGTCGCGGACGACATGGCCGTTCTCCAGCTCGATCACGCGCTTGCGCATCTGGTCGACGATCGAGACGTCGTGGGTGGCCATCACCACGGTCGTCCCGGTCCGGTTGATCCGGTCCAGCAGCTTCATGATGCCGACCGACGTGCCGGGGTCGAGGTTTCCGGTGGGCTCGTCGGCGATCAGGATCATCGGCCGGTTCACGAACGCACGGGCGATCGCGACGCGCTGCTGCTCACCGCCGGACAGTTCGTCCGGCATCCGGTCCTCCTTGCCGTCCAGACCGACCAGCTCGAGGACCTCGGGGACCGTCTTGCGGATGTGCGCGCGGGGCTTGCCGATCACCTGCAGCGCGAAGGCCACGTTCTCGGCGACGGTCTTGTTCGGCAGCAGCCGGAAGTCCTGGAACACGGTGCCGATCTGGCGCCGCATCTGCGGGATCCGCCAGCTGGCGAGCCGGTTCAGGTCCTTGCCGGCGACCATGATGTGACCTCTGGTCGTGCGGTGCTCACGCAGGACCAGACGAAGGAACGTCGACTTGCCGGACCCGGAGGTTCCGACCAGGAAGACGAACTCGCCTTTCTCGATCTCGACGTTGACGTTCAGCAGAGCGGCCTTGGACTGGCCCTCGTACGTCTTGGACACATTCTCGAAGCGGATCACGGATTCATCCGGCCGTGGTCGGGAACAGGGAGCGACGCGACGGTAACCACGAAGTGCACCGTACGCCACCGGAGCGGCCGGCGATCAGTCTAGGCGCTCCACGGCGTGCCGCCGACCAGACCTGCCGGTCCGTACACCCTCGTCCGATACCCGGTGCGTTTGAAACAGCCGTACGAAAGATCAGGCCGGGGCCGGGCTCGCGGTGCCGTTGCCGTTGTCGGGGCGGGCGTCGGCGATCCGGGCGACGCCGGCGTCGGGTTTGCGGCCGGCGCGGCGGGCGGCTTCGACGTGCAACCGGGCCAGCTCGACAGCCTGGCGGGAGACCTTCAGGGTCTTCTTCTCAGCCATGGTCACTGTCTCCCTCGACGACCTCGATGTCGGTGTCCGCGATATCAGCGTACGCGGACGCGCCGATACGGTCGATCGCCACGGCGGCGGTCAGCGCGGCGACCAGATCGTAGTCCTCAGGTTGTAACAACTCCGACCTCATGAGGGAACGCAGCGTCACCACACCGGCGTCCGTCCCGGCGTCCTCACCCTCGAGGATCTGCTCCACGGCCCACCGGACCATCCGCATGGTCTCCTCGCGGTGCCGCCAGACATCGAGCTCGCGATCGGACTTCCGCGTCAGGTACGACCCCAGGAACACACCACCGAGCGCGAGCAGCGGACTCAGCACGGTCATCACGACCCCGACGATCGAGATCCAGGTAGGGATCACGGACACACCTCGGCGCTCATTCGCGTCCTCCCAATTCCGTGGTCTTGATCGGTCGATGATGCTACGAAGGAGCATTCCATCCACCACCGACAGCCAGGATGACAAGGAGTCGTGTCACCGTGACGGACGAGCAGGACCGCTACGACGTGTTCGTGCAGGGGACGGTGTTCCTCGACATCGTGATGACCGGTCTGGTCTCCGCCCCGACCACCGGTACGGAGATCTTCGCCGAGGGTATGGGGTCGTGCCCGGGCGGTGTCGCGAACTTCGCGATCGCCGCCGCGCGGCTCGGTCTGAAGACCGGGCTCGCCTCGGTGTTCGGTGACGATGCGTACGCCGACTTCTGCTGGCGGACCCTCGCGGACCAGGAGGGCGTGGACCTGTCGCACTCACGACGGATCGGCCACTGGCACTCGCCGGTCACGGTGTCGATGTCGATCGACCGGGACCGGGCGATGGTCACGCATGCACACGAGGCGCCGGGCGATCCAAGCAAACTGGTGGGGCCGGGCCTGAATACGCGGTCGGCGATCGTTCCGGTGGCTGAGGAGCTGCCGGGCTGGACGGTCGAGGCGCGCCAGTCCGGTGCCCTGTTGTTCGGTGACGTCGGCTGGGATCCGACCGACGAGTGGTCGCCGGCGGTGCTCGACGTACTCGAGGGGTTCCACGCGTTCACGCCGAATGCGGGTGAGGCGATGGCCTACACCCGCACCGACACCCCGAAGGCCGCGCTGCACAAGCTGGCCGACCGCGTACCGCTCGCGGTCGTGACGAACGGCGCGGACGGCGTACTGGCGATCGACTCGGAGACCGGCGAGGAGGAGCAGGTGCCGGCGCTGCCGGTGCGTTCGTACGACCCGACCGGCGCCGGCGACGTGTTCCTCGCCTCACTCGTCCTCGGCACGCTCCGCGGCTGGCCGCTCGCCCACCGCCTGGCCTTCAGCAACCTGTGCGCCGGCCTCTCGGTCCAGCACTTCGGCGGCTCCCTCGCGGCGCCCGGCTGGGGCGACATCATCGACTGGGTCCGCGACCACAGCCGCCACCGCCCCGGCGACGTCGACCCCGCCGTACTCCAGCACTACGCCTTCATCGGCGACGTCCTCCCGGCCGGTCCCGTCCCGATCGTCCGTCGCGCCTCAGCCACGATCGCGCGCCTGTCGGACGCCTGACGCGTGCACCGTCACCGCGACCAGGACGAGCAGTACGCCACCTCCCAGGAATCCCCAGGACGGTGCGCTGTGCTCGAGCACCAGCCCGGCGGTCGCTGACCCAGCGGCGGAGCCGAGGTTGTTGGCGGTGTTGATCCACGTGCTCGCCTCGGTCCGTTGGTGCGGCGGCGTGACGTCGTCGGCGGCCAGGTACGAGACCACGAACAGCGGGGCCACGGCGACACCGGCGATGCCCAGCACGCCCCCGAGCACGACCAGGTCGGTCACGAACGAGGCCGCGAGCAGTCCCGCGGCCAGTACGGCGATCAGCCCGGCGAGATGGGTCGACCAGGAGCGGGTATGACGCCGGCGCGCCCAGAGCATCCCGCCGACCACGCTGCCTGCCGCGATCGCCGCCTCGACGTACCCGGCGGCTCCGGGCCGTCCCGTGTGCTGCGCGACGCCCGCCACGCAGACGTATGCCGCGCTGATCCCGGACGCGGTGACCATGATGACGAGCAGGATCCGGCGCAGACCGGAGATCACCAACGGCCCCAACGGATGCCGAGCCGGTGCC
This sequence comes from Kribbella soli, assembly GCF_004331345.1. Classification (GTDB taxonomy): domain Bacteria; phylum Actinomycetota; class Actinomycetes; order Propionibacteriales; family Kribbellaceae; genus Kribbella; species Kribbella soli. The sequence continues at coordinate 414,961 of NZ_SJJZ01000006.1, forward strand.
GACGCTGAGGTCGACGTCGTCACCGGACTCGTCACCATCGCGAACGTGCCGACAACCATCAAGGCGGCCGAGCAGCCGAGCGCGGCCGGTGCGGATACGAGACTGATCAGGGTGCCCGCGATCAGCGGCCCGCCGAGGAACAGGCACTCCTCGGAGACCGCGTCGAGGGCGTACGCGCGTTCCTTCAGCGCGGAGCCCTCGGTGAGCAGTCGCCAGTTCGACCGCATCGACGGCCCCAACGGCGGCGCGAGCAACCCGGTCGCGCCGACGAGCAGCAGTACGGCGACATCCGTCGTACCCAATGCTGCGATGGCAATCAGGCCGGCGGATGCACCGAGCGCGAGGGGCGGCAGGACGCGGCGCTGGCTGTAGCGGTCGACGAGCCGCGCTTTGTACGGCATCGACAACGACGCGAACCCGAACACCGCGACTGCGGCGCCGGCCGTGGCGAAGGAGTTGGTGGACTGCTGGACGGTGAAGAGCAAGGACAACGGGAGCAGGCCGTACGACAGCCGGCCGAGCAACGCAGGCACGAACGTGCGCAGCGCCGACGGCAACAGCAGGACGTCACGGTAGCTCCCGGCACGAGTTGTGCCGGACACGAGAACGCTCCTAGAGATTCACGAAGGAATTGGGCTCGACCACGCGAGGCGTGGGAGCCGTCTCTAGTCACGAGGGGAGAACATGCGGGTCAGCCTACAGGTCGTTCTCGGCGGCTGGAAATGTCGGCGTACTGGGCTCCACCGGTCGTAGGGTCTGGTGTGGTGCGCGGGCTGTGGGACCGCGCTGGACGGAGAGGTGCACGCGATGACGATCAGTCGGCGGCAGGTACTCGGGCTCGGGACTGGACTGGCCGCTATGGCCGTGGCGGGGTGTGGATCGAACTCCGGGCGGCCGTCGTCCGGTGGGTCGGACGGGTCGAAACCCGTGCTCCAGCAGTGGTACCACCAGTACGGCGAGACGGGCACGCAGCAGGCGGTGGAGAAGTACGCGAAGGCCTACCCGGATGCGACCGTGACGATCCAGTGGTCGCCGGGTGACTACGAGAAGAAGGCCGCGACGGCGCTGCTCACCGACCAGGGCCCGGACGTGTTCGAGTACCCGAACGGGCCGACGATCGACATGATCAAGGGCAATCAGGTCGTCGAGCTGACCGATCTGCTGGGCGACGCGAAGAGCGACTTCAACCCCGCGCTGCTCGAGCGGATGTCGTACCAGGACAAGCTGTACGCGATCCCGCAGGTGATCGACATGCAGCTGCTCGTGTACCGCAAGAGCCTGTTGAGCGCGGCCGGCGTACAGCCTCCGCAGACCGTGGACGAACTGCTGACCGCTGCGAAGAAGCTCACCAACAACAAGACCAAGGGTCTGTTCGTCGGCAACGACGGCGGCGTCGGTGTGCTCGGCGGACCGGCGCTCTGGTCGGCCGGTGTGGACTACCTGACCAAGGACAACCAGTTCGGATTCGACGACCCGGCCGCGTTCGAGTCGCTGCGCAAACTGCGGGAGTTCTGGACGTCGAAGGTGTTGTTGCTCGGGGCACCGACCGACTGGTCCGACCCGGCCGCGTTCACGCAGGGCCTGACCGCGATGCAGTTCACCGGCCTGTGGACGCTCCCGGTGATCGAGAAGGCGCTCCCCGGCGACTACGGCGTACTCCCCTGGCCGAAACTGAACGCCACCACGGGCGCACCGAGTGTCCCGGTCGGCGCGTACGGCGCCTGCGTGAACGCCAAGTCGAAGAACCTCGACGCCGCGAAGAAGTACGTCAAGTGGCTGTGGGTGGATCAGACCGACGACCAGCTCGACTTCGCGCAGTCGTACGGCTTCCACGTCCCGGCCCGCAAGAGCCTGTCGGCGAAGGCGGAGAAGCTGAAGTCCGGCCCGGCCGCCGACGCGGTCAAGCTGCTGAACGAGAACGGCCGCCCGCAGAACCCGATGCTCTGGTCGCCGAAGGCGAGCTCGGCGTACTCCGACGCGCTGAACAAGATCATCCGCAGCGGCGCGGACCCGGCCGCCGAGATCAAGACCGTCAAGTCGGTGACCGAGGCCGAACTCAAGCGGATCACCGGCTGACAACCGGACGCGGCCCCCCACCGGCAGGTGAGGGGCCGCGTCCGTGCCGAGCTGGAATCAGACGACGTTGACGTTCTCCGCCTGCTGACCCTTCGGGCCCTGGACGACGTCGAACTCGACGCGCTGGTTCTCGTCGAGGCTACGGAAGCCGTCGGTCTGGATGGTGGAGTAGTGGACGAACACGTCCGCTCCGCCGCCGTCGACGGTGATGAAGCCGAAGCCCTTGTCGGCGTTGAACCATTTCACAGTTCCCTGTGCCATGTTGTTGCTCCTTCGTGGAGATGGGGCGCACCGCGGTCGCGGTAGACCCGGCCGTTGTCGCACCGGCGGCACACCATCTCTCACAAGGAAAGATCGGGATAAACCACAGCTACTGAAAATCGACCTACCCCATCCAACCACGATTCCGCACGATTTATTCCCATCGGCCGCGCCGGGCGTGGCAAGGTTGGGCGCATGGTGACCCTGCGACCGCTGACCGACGACGACCTCGAGCTCATCGAGCTGGCCCGGCGGACGGTCGACGCGAACACCGACGGACCCGACGGCGTCTACACGATGGGAGCCGCGGTCCGCGGTGCCGACGGCCGGATGTACGCCGGTATCAACCTGTACCACTTCACCGGCGGCCCCTGCGCCGAACTGGTCGCCCTCGGTCGCGCCCGCGCCGAAGGCGCCCGTGAACTCACCACGATCGTGGCTGTAGGCAACGAAGGCCGTGGCGTGGTCGGCCCCTGCGGCCGCGACCGCCAGGTCCTCGTCGACTACCACCCCACGATTCGCGTCATCCTGCCTACCGACGACGGTCCTGCCTCGGTCCTGGCCACCGACCTTTTGCCCGCGGCCTATCGCTGGACCCCTTAGACAGCTGGGATGATGTCCTTCCCGTACGACGCCAGGGTCTCCTCCTTGGCGTCGTGCTGGAGGTACAGAGCGAACTGGTCGACGCCGAGTTCCTTCAGTTCGGCCAGCCGCGCCAGGTGGTTCTCGACCGGCCCGAGGATGCAGAACCGGTCCACGACCTCGTCCGGCACGAAGTCGGTGTGGGTGTTCCCGGCGCGCCCGTGCTCGGCGTAGTCGTACCCCTTGCGCCCCTCGATGTAGTCGGTCAGCGCCTGCGGCACGGCGCCCGAGGTCCCGTACCGCTCGACGATGTCCGCGACGTGGTTCCCGACCATCCCGCCGAACCAGCGGGTCTGGTCACGTTGGTGATCCAGGTCGTCCCCGACGTACGCCGGTGCCGCGACGCAGAACTTGATCGCCATCGGATCCCGGCCGGCCTGCTCCGCGGAACGCCGTACCGCGGTGATCATCCACTCCGCGATGTCCGGATCCGCCAGCTGCAGGATGTACCCGTCGCCGACCTCACCGGTCGCTTTGAGCGCCCGAGGGCCGTACGCCGCGACCCACACGTCGAGCGCGCCGTTCTCGACCCACGCGAACTTCAGCTGCTGCCCGCGGTACTCGACGGTCTCGCCGCGCGCGAGCGACCGCACCACTTCGACGCACTGCTTCATCTCGTCGATCGTTCCCGGCTTCGCGCCGAGCGTCCGCAACGCCGAGTCGCCGCGCCCGATCCCGCAGATCGTCCGGTTGCCGAACATCTCGTTCAAGGTGGCGAACTGGGACGCGATCACCGTCCAGTCCCGCGTCCCCGGATTCGTCACCATCGGCCCGACGACCACGCGGCTGGTGGCCGCGAGGATCTGGCTGTAGATCACGAACGGCTCCTGCCAGAGCAGGTGCGAGTCGAACGTCCACACGTACGAGAACCCGGCGTCCTCCGCCTTCCGGGCCAGCTCCACGACCGTGGACGCGGGCGGATCACACTGGAACACCACACCGAAGTCCACGACATCCCCCTTACATCAAGTACGACGACAGGCCGCGCTTCAGGAACTTCCCCCGGCCCTTCCGGCCATGGTAGTTGCCGTCAGCCACAATCACCTCGCCGCGCGACACGACGGTGCCCACCCGGCCCTTGATCTCGACCCCTTCGTACGCCGAGTGGTCCATGTTCATGTGGTGCGTCGCGACACCGATCCGCGTCGTACCGTTCGGGTCGTAGATCACCAGGTCGGCGTCCGATCCGGGCTGCACGATCCCCTTCTGCGGATACAGCCCGAACATCCGGGCCGGCGTGGTCGCGATCGTCTCCACCCAGCGCTCCAGCGACAGCTTCCCGTCCACCACGCCCTGGTAGACCAGGTCGACGCGGTGCTCGACGCCGCCGATCCCGTTCGGGATCTTGGAGAAGTCGCCGAGGCCGAGCTCCTTCTGGTCCTTCATGCAGAACGGGCAATGGTCGGTCGACACGATCGCCAACTCGTTGTTCCGCAGGCCCTTCCACAGGTCCCGCTGGTGCGACTCGTGCTTGCTGCGCAGCGGCGTCGAGCAGACCCACTTCGCGCCCTCGAACCCGGGCGCGCCGAGCTGGTCCTCGAGCGTCAGGTACAGGTACTGCGGGCAGGTCTCGGCGAACACGTTGCGGCCCTCGTGCCGCGCCTCGGCGACCTTCTCGAGCGCCTGGCTCGCGGACAGGTGGACGATGTACAGCGGGCAGTCCTGCGCGACCTCGGCAAGCGCGATCGCGCGGTTGGTCGCCTCCGCCTCGAGCGCGGCCGGACGGGTGATGCCGTGGTAGATCGGGTCGGTCTGGCCTTTCGCGATCGCCTGCTGCACCAGGACGTCGATCGCGATGCCGTTCTCCGCGTGCATCATGATCATCGCGCCGTTCTCGCGCGCGGTCTGCATCGCGCGGAGGATCTGCCCGTCGTCGGAGTAGAAGACGCCCGGGTAGGCCATGAACAGCTTGAAACTCGTGATGCCCTCGTCGGCGACCAGCTGGTCCATCGCCTTCAGCGCGTCGGCGTCGACCCCGCCGAGGATCATGTGGAACGCGTAGTCGACGTGGCACTCCCCCTCGGCCTTCGCGTGCCACGCGGCGAGCCCGTCCTGCACGACCTCGCCGGTGCGTTGCACGGCGAAGTCGATGATCGTCGTGGTTCCGCCGTACGCCGCCGCGCGGGTGCCGGTGTCGAACGTGTCGCTGGCCGCGGTACCGCCGAACGGCAGCTCCATGTGCGTGTGCGCGTCGATCCCGCCCGGGATCACGTACTTGCCGGAGGCATCGATCACCTCGTCGACCGTGATCGCCGGCGTGGCAATGATTGTTGAAGTGAGGGCAGGGTCCAGGACCGCGACGATCTTCTCGCCCTCGACCAGCACGTCCGCGACCCGGGTCCCGGTCGGTCCGACGACGGTTCCACCCTTGACGAGCAAAGACATCTGCGCCACTCCTCTTTGAGCGGTTCGACTGTGTTTCGGCTGTTCGAAAGGAAAGATTTGGTGAGGGAAGTCCCCTTCTACGGTTTCGTCAGGTCTCCGTACGCGTCGGGCCGGCGGTCGCGGTAGAACTGCCAGCGGTCCCGGACGGTGTCCAGCAGGCCGAGGTCCAGATCGCGGACGATCAGTTCCGGATCGTGGTCGTGCCCGACGTCGCCGACGAACTTCCCCTCCGGGTCGACGAAGTACGACGTACCGTAGAAGTCGTTGTCGCCGAACTCGGACTCGATCCCGACCCGGTTGATCGCGCCGATGAAGTACTCGTTCGCGACCGCGGAGGCGGGCTGCTCGAGCTTCCACAGGTACGCCGACAGTCCGCGGCTGGTCGCCGACGGGTTGAAGACGATCTTCGCCCCGGCCAGGCCGAGCGCCCGCCAGCCCTCGGGGAAGTGCCGGTCGTAGCAGATGTAGACGCCGATCCGGCCGACCGCGGTGTCGAAGATCGGGTACCCGAGGTTGCCCGGCCGGAAGTAGAACTTCTCCCAGAAGCCCTTCACCTGCGGGATGTGGTTCTTCCGGTACTTGCCCAGATAGGTGCCGTCGGCATCGACGACCGCGGCGGTGTTGTACAGCACGCCGGGCTGCTCCTGCTCGTACATCGGCAGCACCATCACCATCCCGAGCTCCTGCGCCAGCGCGGCGAACCGCTCGGTGGTGGGGCCCGGCACGGATTCGGCGTACTCGTAGTACTCGGCGTCCTGCTTCTGGCAGAAGTACGGCCCGTAGAACAGCTCCTGGAAACAGATCACCTTCGCACCCGCAGCGGCAGCCTGCCGCGCGTAGTCCTCGTGCGCCTTGATCATGGACTCCTTGTCACCCGTCCACGACGTCTGAACAAGCGCAGCCCTGACAACATCCGCCACAGGAACCTCCCCAAGTATCCGAGCCCCCATGCTCCATCCGCCCCGGCCCACCCGTCAACGGATGCCGGAGATCGCGGTCAGAACGTGAGGGTGCGTGGTTCGCCGGGGAGGACCTGGCCGCCTACGGTGGCGTGGGTGGGTGGGTGCCAGGTGGTTCGGAGGTGGGAGCCGGCGCCTTGGATGACCAGGAGGTCTCGGGTCAGCTGGGCGGTCAGCTGGGTTACGGCGGAGCCGGTGGCTTCGTCTTCCTCGACGTTCATGGCGGGGGCGAAGGCGCGGGCTCGGATGATGCCGGCGGGCTCGTCCTGCCAGGACCAGAGGAAGGTGTGGCCGGCGGTGTACGTCGTGCGGTCGGCGGCCAGGACCTCCTCGGGTGAGGAGAGTTGACGCCAGTCCCAGGGGCTGCCCCAGGTCGTGTCGGCTCGGACGGCGAAGTGGTCGCCGGAGCGGGTGACGGGGATCGGGCCGGCGGGGACATGCAGGGTGTCGACCGGGTGGCCGTGGGTGTGGAGCCAGGCGGCAGCGCCGACGGTGGGATGGCCGGCGAAGGCCATCTCGCCGGTGGCGGTGTAGATACGGAGCGTGCCGGTGGCGGGGTCGTCGACGTACACGGTCTCGCTGTAGCCGAGTTCGGCGGCCACGCGCTGCCGGTCGCTCTCACCGACGAGGCGGCCGTCGACGATGCCCAGTGGGTTGCCGAACCGGCCGTCCGGGTCGGTGAAGACCCTGACGACCTCGACCTGGAGGTCGGTCAACTCAGAGGACGACGATCGCGGCGATGATCGCGATCAGCAGCACGGCGCCGCCGACGATCGCGAGGACCCGGCCGTTGACCTTCGGTTCGCTCGTGGCCTCGGTCTGGCCCTCGTTGACGAAGGCGCGGAACATCTGCGTGTTCGCGCCCGGGTCCTGCTCGTTCTCCACGTTCTGCGGGACGTTCTGGTCAGCCATGGCCCAAGACCCTACCGGCACCCCGGACCCCGGCCACTCACCAAGGGTCGGGTTTTACCGAGTGCTCACGCTCCGTTCGGCCTGTGTCGACGGTCGGCAAACGCTTTGGTGAGTGCTTCAGATCCGTGTACCATTTGGTACATGCGCTTCGATCATTCCAGCACGATCCAGGCACCGGCCGACCGGGTCTGGGAGGTTTTCAGCAACGTCGAGCAGTGGCCCGACTGGACCCCGACCGTCGACTCCGTCGAGCGGCTGGACGCGGGCCGGATCCACGTCGGCGCCCGCACCCGGATCCGCCAGCCCAAGCTCCCGGTCGCCGTCTGGGAGGTGACCGAGCTCAAGGAGGGTGAGTACTTCGAGTGGGTCTCGAAAGCCCCCGGGATCAAGACGACCGGCGGCCACCGCGTGGTCAGCACACCGGAAGGCACCGTGGCGACCGCGACCATCATCCAGGAAGGCCCGCTCGGTTGGCTGTTCGGCAGGCTGTACGCCAAGCTCACCCGGGACTACATCGCCACCGAGACCGCCAAGCTGAAGGAAGTCAGTGAGTCGAGCAAGCCTGCTGGGTAACGCTGTCGAGCATTTCGCGAAGAACGGGATCGGGGACGCGAGCCTGCGCAGTATCGCGACCTCGATCGGCACCAGTCACCGGATGCTGATCTACCACTTCGGTTCCCGCGAGGGCCTGCTCGCCGAGGTGGTCCGCACGGTCGAGCAGCAGCAACGCGACCTCCTCGCCGACCTGGGCGAGTCGCAGCGACCGGTCGCGGAGCAGGCCGAGGAGTTCTGGCGCCGCGTCACCGAGGCCGCGCTCGTCTACGGCCCGCTGTTCTTCGAGCTCAGCGCTCACGCGATGCAGGACCTGCCGCACACCGAGTCCCTCAAGGCCGACCTGATCAACGTCTGGCTACCGCCGCTAACCGAGCTCTGCCTACGCGCAGGCCTCCCACCCGAGGAGGCCCCGGCGTACGCGCGGCTCGGCCTGGCCGCCTCGCGTGGCCTCCTGTTCGACCTGCTACTGACCGGCGATCGCGCGGGCGTCGACGAGGCGTCCGCGCTGCTCAACCGGCTGTTCACGCTCCCGGTTCAGTAGGCCTCTCGACCCAGCCCGCCACGATCGGCAAGCGCGAGTCCCGCAGTACGGCGGTGAACGCGAACGGCCTGTCCAGCGTGAGCTCCAGGCGACGCTCCTGCCGGGTGATCATCGCGGCCCGCGTCATCGCGATCGCGGTCACCGCCGCGGCCTCGAACCCGGTCGCGAAGAACCGCGCGAGCACCTTCTGCTTCGCCTGCCCGACCTGGAGCGGAGTCGGGCTGAGCGCGCTGAAATGCCCGTGTGCCCCCGGATCCGACGTGACCGCGGTCAACCCGAACAGCTCACGAGATGCGAGCAGATCATGCTCGACCTCGATGCTGAACGACGGCAACGACACCTTCACCTCCGGCCGCGACGCCGTCGTCCGCCCGATCCGCAACCCCGGCCCGGGCTCGTCCTCGGCAATGAGCTGACTTCCAGGTACGCCGTCCGCCGGGCGAGCCGCCGCATCCAGCAAGCGCGGGAGTACGTCGTCACCGTCGCCGATCCCCAGCAGTACGTCGACATCCGCGTCGCCCCGCACCGTGACCACGGTCAGGTCGTCGTACCGCTGTACCGAATCCAGGTCGTGGTCCGCGCGCTCGAGCCAGTGCCACGAACCGGCCCACGGGCCGGCGACCCGACGGATCTGCTCGGTGAACGGGCGGACCCAGGTGGTGCGGAGCAGCAGCGCCGAGGCGAGGACGAGCATCACGTCGCCGTCGAGGTCGAGCGGCATCTCGCGGATCAGGTCGTCGGTGTGTTCGGCGGCCCAGGCGTCGAGTTTCGCCTTGTCCACGGCCGGGTTGCCGGTCAGCAGGCCGACGAGCGGCGCGGGCATCACACTGTCGAACGATTCAGCGAGCTTCAGCTGCTCGCTGACCCAGACGCCGAGCGCGGCATTCAGATCGGCCGAGGCTTCGATCGCCTCGATCAGCCGGATCGCGTCGGTCGACCCGGTCTCCGGATCCACTCCGGCGGCCGTGGCGAGTTCGGTGCGTCCGGGCTCGTCCGCACCGGTCGCGAGGATCGCCAGCAGCGGCCAGAGGCCGAGGCCGGCCACCACGGTGTTCTCCGCCGGCAACGTCCGGGCCCAGCGGGTGGTCAGGTCGTTGACTGCGCGCACCACGTCGGCATCCATATCCCCCAGCGTGCCACGGGCGGACGCCCAGGCCATCACAATCGCGTCCGACATCGCCCGCCGAGCGTGCAGCCGATTGCGATCCACCGATTGTGATGGCCTGGGCGACCCGTAATATGACTGTGATTTTCATTTCCAGACAATTTCTGCCAGCATTCCGCCCATGACAACGGCCGAGCAGGAGACCGCGGAGTCGTCAGAGTCGGCAGAGTCGCCTGGGTCGTCGATCGCGTTCACGGCGACGCTGGTGCTGCTGGTCGGTGCGGCGTTGTTCGGGCGGCGGCTCTTCGCCGGCTGGTTCACCGACGACGGGATCCGGACCTGGGCGACGATGTTCGTCGGCGTGACCGTGCAGGCGCTGCCGTTCCTGGTGCTCGGCGTACTGCTCTCGGCCGCCCTCACCGCGTTCGTCCCAGCCTCGTTCTTCGCGAAGGCGCTCCCGAAGCACCCCGCCTTGGCCGTGCCGGTGGCGAGCGCGTCCGGGGTCGTACTCCCGGGCTGCGAGTGCGCGTCGGTCCCGGTGTCGGCGGCGTTGATGAACCGTGGCGTCACGCCGGCCGCGGCGATCGCCTTCCTGCTGTCCGCGCCGGCGATCAACCCGGTCGTACTGGCGTCGACCGCGGTGGCGTTCCCGGGACAGCCGAAGGTCGTGGTCGCCCGCGCGGTGACGTCCCTCGCGGTGTCGATGATCCTCGGCTGGTTGTGGTTGCTGACCGGCAAGGGCGGGTCGTGGCTGAAGATGCCGAAGAACCGGCACGCACACGACGACGGCAAGTTCGACGTGTTCCGGTCCGCGATGCTGCACGACTTCCTGCACGCCGGCGGGTTCCTCGTGGTCGGCGCGGCGGCCGCGGCCACGTTGAACGTCGTCGTCCCGCGGGCCTGGCTCGACCACGTCGCGGGCAATCTCCTGCTGTCGGTGGTGATCCTCGGGCTGCTCGCCGTACTGCTGGCGATCTGTTCCGAGGCGGACGCGTTCGTGGCAGCGAGCCTGACCCAGTTCTCGCTGACCGCGCGGCTCGCGTTCATGGTGGTCGGCCCGATCGTCGACGTGAAGCTGATCGCCTTGCAGACCGGGACGTTCGGCCCGAAGTTCGCCGTCCGGTTCGCGCCGGCCACCTTCGTGGTCGCCCTCCTGGCCAGCCTGCTGATCGGATGGTGGTTGTTGTGAAGCGCAACGTTGCCGGGTTGGTGATCGTGTTCGTCGGGGCCGCGATGATGCAGCTCGCGACGTCCGGGACGTACTTGCGGTACGTGAAACCCGGGATGCGGTGGATGCTGCTCGCGGCCGGCATCGTACTGATCGCGCTCGCGGTCACCGATGTCGTCGTGCGGTCCCGCCAGACCCACGACCACGGCCTACCGCGCGCCGCCTGGCTGCTCCTGATCCCGGTCTTCGCGCTGCTCGTCGTGGATCCGCCCGCACTCGGAGCGGACGCCGCGCAACGGCAGTCGCCGGTCGCCGCGAAACCGGCCAAACCGGTCGATCCGCAGGGCAACGCGTACTGGGGCGACGAGTCGCACGGCCCCAAGCCCATGACGGTCCGCGACTACGCGGTCTGGGCGGTGTGGGAGAAGGAGACGATGCAGGGCCGGTCGTTCCAGCTGACCGGTTTCGTCACCCCGGCGAAGAACGGCGTCTGGTACGTGACCCGCATCGGCCTGACCTGCTGCGTCGCGGACGGTACGGCGTTCATGGTCGAGGCCCGCGGTCAGGCCGCGCCGCCGAAGAACCAATGGATCACGGTGACCGGCAAGTGGGCCGAGCCGACCAAGCGCGTCGACGGCGACGTCGCAGCGCTCACGGTCGAGACGGTCAAGCCGGTGGCCGCGCCCGTCAACCCCTACGAATAGTTCACCCAGCCGGCGACGACGGGCACTCCGGTCGGCCGGTGGACGGCGATGAAGCCGAACGGCCGCTCGAGATTCACGTACAGCGCCTTCGCGCCCAGCGCAGCACCCGCGGCCATGGCCATCGCGGTGACCGCGGCCGCTTCGAACCCGGTCGCGGAGAACCGCGCCATCACGGCCTGCCGTGCCTGGCCGATCGCCAACGGCTGCGGGCTCAGCCCCGGGAAGTGCCCGCTGCTCGCGTCCGACGCGGCCGTCAGCCCGAACACCTCGGGATGCTCCAGCAGATCATGCTCCGCTTCGATCTCGAAGTACGGCATCGACAGTACGACGGTCGGCTGCATGGACTCGATCACCTCCACGCCAGGCGCCGACCGCTCCGCCGCCAGCACCTCGGACCCACTCAGCCCGTCCCCGTCCAGCTCCAGCGCCGCGGACAGCACGGCTGCACGCCCACCATCACCGACCACGAGCCGTACGTCGAACTCGCCGGTTCCACGCACCGTCACCACGGTCAACGGCCCCGCCGCGCTCTCATACACCTGCAAGCTGTCGAGGTCGGTATCTGCCCGGCTCAACCACCGCCGATCGTTCCGCGGGTACTCCTCGAACGGCAGCGCCCACTCCGTCTTCAGCACCAACGCCGACGCGAGCACCAGCAACACCTCAGGCGTGAGCTGGACGGGCATCCGTTGCAGCAACCCGTCCGTCTGCTCGACCACCCACGCGTCGAGTGCAGCGCGATCGGTCAACGTCCCACGCACCTCGGGCGGCAGGAACCGGTCCACACCCGGCTGCAGGTCGATTTCCGGACGCGTCCACAGTCCCAACGCCATGCGCAGCTCGGGAGCCTGCAGCAGGCCGCCGTACCGTCTCCCCGCGGCCTCGGCCAGCTCGGTGTGGGCAGGCTCGTCCGCGACCTCGGCCAGCATCGCCAGCAACGGCTGTACGCCGAGTCCGGAGATCACGGTGCTGTCCTCGCCGGGTAGTTCGGCGATCCATCGAGCGGTCAGGCGACCGACTTGAGAGGCGTCCACTCACACATCCTGGCCTATCCCCGTTTCATTCGCATGAAACGCACAGTCGAGCCCAAGGTCCTGTACTTCGGTACTCCGGTAGTCCTGATCAGCTCCGCCAACCCCGACGGCACCACGAACCTCGCTCCGATGTCGTCCGCCTGGTGGCTCGGATACACCGCGATGCTCGGGATGGGGACGAGCGCGCAGACCGTGAAGAATCTCGTCGAGCGGCCGGAGATCGTGCTGAACCTGGTCGACCCGGACATGGTCGCGGCGCTCGACCGGATCGCGCTGCTGACCGGGTCGGAGGAGATGTCGGAGTCGAAGCGGGCGCGCGGGTACCGGTACGTACCGGACAAGTTCGCCGCCGGCGGGCTGACCCGCGAGCCGAGCGAGCTGTCCAGCCTGGATTCCGTCCAGGAGAGCCCGATCAACCTCGAGGGCCGGATCGAGACGATCCACGAGATCGGCGGGCCTGATTCGCATCTGTGCTCGTTGGAGATGAAGGTCGAGCGGGTCCGGGTGCGCGAGGACCTGCTGATGAGCAACGACCGGTACATCGACCCGCTGCGCTGGGATCCGCTGATCATGAAGTTCACCGAGTACTTCGCGGGCGGCGCTCCGGCGTACCCCTCTTCACTCGCGCGCGGTTGGCAGATGCCCCCGATGGTCAGCTCACGCGCCTGACTTCACCAAGACGCCGGACTCCGTGGTCTGCGGAGCCCGCGGGGTCCGGCGCCGGATGACCGTGCAGGCCATGCCGCCGATCACCAGCACCGCCGCGATCGCCTGCTGAAGGCCGACCGTCTCACCGCGCAGGACCCACGCGGCGGACATGCCCACGACCGGCACCAGCAGCGAGAACGGTGCGACCGTGCTGGCGTCGTACTGCCGGAGCAGGTAGCCCCAGACGCCGAACCCGAACAGGGTGGCCACGAAGGCGAGGTACGCGATCGCGCCGATACCGCTCAGGTCGATCGCGCGGATCGCGTCGGCGTCGGCCTTCGGCCCCTCGGTGAGCAGGGAGAGGATCAGCAGCGGTACGACGGCGACGGCGCTGACCCAGACCATGAAGCGCAAGGTGTCCGGCGGCTTCGCGTACCGGGTGATCGTGTTGGACACACCCCAGAACCCGGCCGCGACGATCACCAGTGCTAGCGCTCCTAGCGGCGCGGACAGCTTGCGGTCGAGGACGATCAGCAGGATCCCGACACACGCGATGACGATGCCGATGATCTGGGCGGGCCGCGGGCGCTCCCGCAGTACGGCGATCGCGAACAGGACCGTGAAGATCACCTGGCTCTGCAGCACGAGCGACGACAGGCCGGCCGGTACGCCGTGATCCATCGCGATGAACAGCAACCCGAACTTCGCCACACCGAGTGCGAGGCCGACGCCCACGACGTACCGCCAGGCGACGCGTGGTTTGCCGAGCAGGAAGATCGCGGGGACGGCGGCGAAGAAGAACCGCAGCGCGGACAGCAGGAGTGGCGGCATGCCTTCGAGACCGACCTCGATCACGACGAAATTGATGCCCCAGACAACGACGACGGCGAGGGCGAGGAGCAGGTCACGAGGCTTCATACGGTCCAGTGTTGGTCGGAGTACACTTAAGGACCAGCACCGATTTCTACCGCTAACGATGTAGGAGTGCTTCATGATCGATCTGGGGCGGCTCAAGGCGCTGCACGCGGTGGCGCAGTACGGATCGGTCAATCGGGCGGCCGAGGCGCTCGGTTACACGCCGTCCGCGGTGTCGCAGCAACTGGCGAAGCTGGAGCGGGAGACCAGGACGACGCTGATCGAGCGGCAGGGGCGCGGGATCGTGCTGACCGACGCGGCCCAGCAGTTGGCGTCGACGGCGGCGCGGATTCTCGAGCTGGTCGAGGACGCCGAGCTGACACTGGAAGAGCAACGTGGTCAGGCGATCGGGACGCTCAGCATCGCCGCGTTCCCGACCGCGGCGCGCGGGCTGTTACCGCCCGCTCTCGCGCGGCTGGTCCACGATCACCGTCAACTGGATGTCCGGGTGCTCGAGACGGACCCGTTCGAGGCGGTGACCGCCGTCAACCGCGGCGAGATCGACGTCGCGATCGTCCACGACTGGCACAACACTCCCCTCGGTCTGCCTGAGGGTTTGTCGCGGGTGAAGCTCGGCAGCGACCCCGCCGACGTACTGGTGCCGGCGACACATCGCCTGGCAGGCAAGGAGTTCGTCCGCGCCGAGGATCTCGTCGGCGAGCGATGGATCTGCCAGCCGGTCGGGTCGATCTGCCACGAGTGGCTGATCCGGACGATGCGCCGCGCGGGCGTCGAGCCGGAGGTCGCGTACTCCGTCGCGGAGTACCAGACCCAGCTGGCAATGCTCGCCCGCGGTCTCGGCATCGGCCTGCTCCCCCGGCTCGGCCGCGGCCCGGTCCCCGACGGCGTGGTCGTCGTACCGCTGCAACCCGCGCCGAGCCGTCGCTTGTACGCCGTCTGGCGCACGACCACCTCGCGCCGCCCGGCGATCACCGTCACGCTCGCGACCCTCAAGGCAGCCTGGCCGGACAGAGACACGGCCTGATCGCTTGTGATCGCTATCAACCTTCGGAAATGATCACCTTGCGCGACCGGTTGACAGCGTTCCGCGCCTGCCGTTAGGTTCTGCTGAACTGTTAGGAAACCTTCCTAATCATCCTCCCCGACGCCCCCTCGGAGGAAGTTCATGATCCGTTCTCTCCTGGCCGGCGTACTGCTGGCCGCTTCGACCCTGTTACCGACGCAGGCCCAGGCCGTCGCCGACGACACCCCGGTCGGCCGCAACGGCCAGCTGCACGTCTGCGGCACCAAGCTCTGCAACGAGCGCAACGAGCCTGTCCAGCTGCGCGGCATGAGCACGCACGGCCTGCAGTGGTACGCGAACTGCGTCAAGACCACCTCGCTGGACGCGCTGGCGAACGACTGGAAAGCCGACATCCTGCGCATCTCCATGTACGTGCAGGAGGACGGTTACGAGACCGACCCGGAGAAGTTCACCAACCTGGTGAACACCTACATCGAAGAGGCGACCAAGCGCGGCCTGTACGCACTGGTCGACTGGCACCAGCTCGACCCGGGCGACCCAAACGCGAACCTCGGTCTGGCGAAAACGTTCTTCACCGCGATCGCCGAACGGCACAAGGACAAGAAGAACATCATCTACGACATCGCCAACGAGCCGAACGGCGTCAGCTGGGCCGGCATCAAGTCGTACGCCGAGCAGATGGTGCCGGTGATCCGGGCCAAGGACCCCGACGGCGTGATCTTCGTCGGCACCCACGGCTGGGCGTCCCTCGGCGTCTCCGACGGCGGCAGCGAGGCCGACATCATCGACAACCCGGTGAACGCGACCAACCTGATGTACACGTTCCACTTCTACGCCGCGTCGCACCAGCAGGAGTACTTCGACGCCCTGTCCCGCGCCGCGGACCGGATCCCCTTGTTCGTCACGGAATTCGGCACCCAGACGTACACCGGTGACGGCGGCAACGACTTCACCTGGTCGCAGAAGTACCTGGACTTCCTGGAGAGCAAGCAGATCGGCTGGACGAACTGGAACTTCTCCGACGACTTCCGCTCCGGCGCGGTCTTCAAGGAAGGCACCTGCGCCGGCGACGACTTCACCGGTACGTCGATGCTCAAGCCGGCCGGCGTGTGGATCCGCGACCACATCCGCAACCGCACCGCCTCCACAGTCACCACCGACGTCAGCACCGCCGCCGAACTCAAGGCAGCGCTGACCGACGCCAAGCCCGGTGACACGATCAAGCTTGCCGACGGCACCTACACCGGCAACTTCAAGACCACGGTCGACGGCACGTCCGCGGCGCCGATCACGCTGACCGGCTCGTCGAACGCCGTACTGCAGGCCGGTGGCGGCTACGGCCTGCACCTCGACGGCGCGTCGTACTGGAATGTCAACGGCATCACGGTGACCGGTGGCCAGAAGGGCATCATGATCGACAGCGCCACCCACGTCACGATCGACGGCGTGACCGTGCACGGGCTGGACATGGAAGGCGTGCACTTCCGCAACAGCAGCACGTACGGCGTGATCAAGAACTCGCGCATCTACGACACCGGCAACGACGGCCGCGGGATGGGCGAGGGCGTGTACGTCGGCAGCGCGGGCGGCACCTCGGACAAGTCCGACCACGTGCAGATCCTCGGCAACACGATCGGCCCGGACGTCGGCGGCGAGGCGGTCGATCTCAAGGAGGGGACGACCGGCGGACTCGTGTCCGGCAACAGTTTCGACGGCCGCGGCCTCACCGGCGCGAATTACGACGACAGCTGGATCGATGTCAAGGGCAACAACTACGTGATCGAGAACAACACCGGCAAGAACACCACGAACAACGGGTACGAGACGCACACCCAGCAGTCCGGCTGGGGTTGCGGGACGGTGTTCCGCGGCAACGAGTCCGATCTGACCGGCGCGACCGGGAGCGGGCGGTACGCGTTCAACATCACCAACTACAACGCCTCCAGTTGCAAGGTCACGGTCGACCGCAGCAACACGATGACCGGCGGGAAGGCACTGACCAACCCGGGCATCCCGGTCACCTGACAAAGCTCCCCGGCCGCCCTGCCCGGCGGCCGGGGCCAGGGTCCGGCTGGCCCGCCCCGTCAGCCGGGCCTCCCTGTCAAGTGGGCCGACAGGCGGGACCCTTGGCCGGCGCGTCGACGATCTGCCGGAGTTTGCCCTCGGTCTCCTCGTCCAGCGCGGTGTACACGGTCGCCCGGGTCGGCCCGAGTTGCGACAGCCACAGGTTGACCGGCTCGATCCGGAGGATGCCGTAGCCGTCGATCTCCAGCATCTTCGTCCGCGTGCTCGGCGCCGCCACGTCGTACCGCTCCCAGAGCTCCGCGAAGTGCGGCGAGCTGTTGAGCAGGCCCTGGATCAGGTCCTGCCAGAGCGCTTCGCCGACGTGCTCCGCGGACGCTGCGCGGAACGCCGCGACCATGTGGTGCTTGGTCATCTCCGCATCGACGAAGCTGCACATCCAGCCGTCGGAGACGAAATTCAGCCAGAGCAGGTTCCGCTCCTCGACCGGCACTTCGTTGAGGTCGAGGACCACTTTGCAGTACGCGTCGTTGAACGCGAGGATGTCGTACCGCGTGTTCAGCACCAGCGCCGGGTACGGCGAGACCGCGTCGAGCGTCTTCTGGACCGACGAGGGCAGCGCCGTACACACCCCCGGCGACGGGCCGAGCCGGAGCCCGGCCAGCCGGTACAGGTGGTTGCGCTCCTGCCGGTCGAACCGCAGCGCCGTCGCGATCGCGTCCAGGACCTGGGCGGACACGTTGATGTCGCGGCCTTGCTCGAGCCACGTGTACCAGGTGACGCCGACTCCCGCGAGCAGCGCGACCTCCTCGCGCCGCAGTCCCGGCGTACGGCGGCGGCCGCCCGGGGCGAACCCGACCTCGTCGGGCCGGATGCGCTCCCTCCGGCTGCGCAGGAACACCCCGAGCTCCCGCCGCTGCGCTGTGACGGTTCTGTCGGTGGCTACTGGGACAGTGGTCATGGTTCCATCATGGACACTGGCGCAACCTGGTGCCAGGTGCTGCGAGTAATAGGATAAGCAGGCTCTCACCACCAGGCTCTGAGCGCGCGCAGGCTTGAGCCATGACAGACCAGCTCCAGGCTGCCACCACTCCGGTCACCGCTCGGCCGCCGGCCGCTGCGGTGCCGCTGAAGCCGGTGGCGCTCACGACCCTCATCTTCGGCGCCTTCCTGCCGATGCTCTCCTTCTTCGTCATCAACGTCGCCCTGCCGGCGATCGGCTCCGATCTGCGGGCCACGTCCGGCGAGCTCCAGCTCGTCGTCGGCAGCTACGGGATCGCCGTGGCGACCTTGCTTGTGGTCGGTGGTCGCCTCGGTGACACGTTCGGCCGCAAGCGCCTCTTCCTGATCGGCCTGATCGGCTTCACCATCATGTCGCTCGTCTGCGCCATCGCCCCGAGCATCGGCGTACTGCTCGTCGCACGGGTCGTCCAGGGCGCTGCAGGTGCCGCGGTCACCCCACAGGTGCTGGCAACGATCACCAGCCTGCTGACCGGCCAGCACCGCGCCCGCGCGATGGCTATGTACGGCGTCGCAGGCGGTGCCGCGGCGGCGTTCGGGCAGATCCTCGGCGGCGTACTCGTCGAGGCAAACGTGTTCGACCTCGGCTGGCGGGCGGTGTTCCTCGTCAACGTGCCGGTCGGCATCGTGGGCGTGGCCGCGGCGATCCGGCTGATCCCGGAAACCAAGGCAGACAAGGCACAGCGCGTCGACCTCGTAGGGGCCGCGCTACTCGCGCTGACCCTGGTCCTCCTGCTTCTGCCGCTCACCGAGGGCCGTCCGCTCGGCTGGCCACTCTGGACGTGGCTCTGCCTCGCAGCAACGATTCCGGCCGTGGTGCTGCTCGGTGCACACCAGCACCGGTCTGAGCGGTCAGGTGCGGCTCCACTGATCCCGCCCACGGTGCTGCGGCTGAAGGCGATGCGGATCGGGCTCCTGCTCGCAGTGGCGTTCTTCACCACGTTCGGTGGCTTCATGTTCGTTTTCGCACTGGCCACCCAGGGAGAGGCGCGCATGTCTCCGCTGGAGGGCGGTCTGAGCCTGCTACCGATGGCTGTCGGTTTCCTGATCACCTCGATCTACGGCCCGCGGCTGCAGGCGCGGTACGGCGCGGGCCTCATCGTGCGCGGCTGGATCATTCAGGGCGTCGGGTACGCCGTACTCGCGGTCGTCGCCCTCACCCTGTGGCCGCACGTGAACCCGTTGAAGCTCGCCGTACCGATGCTGATCGCGGGCTTCGGCTCCGGCCTGGTCATGGTGCCGCTGATGGGCGTGGTCCTCAGCCAGGTCCCACCAGCCCAGGCAGGACTCGGCAGCGGCATCCTGCTCACCAGCCAGCAGACCTGCCTGGCGCTAGGAGCCGCCACAGTCGGTACGGCGTACCTAGCCCTGGCCGGCACCTCTTGGGACCAGGGCGGCGCACTAGCCGCAGTAGCCCTGGCTATCACCGCAATCTCGTTGCTGATGACGCCAGTCACGCACCAGTTGCGGACCAGTGGGAAGGGCGCGTAACCGCCTTCGGAAGTCTTGTGGTGTGGTCGCCTCGGGCGGCGTTGATTTGAGACTGGGTGAGGAACAGGGCGCCCGTCAGGTCAGCGCCGCTCAGGTCGGCGTCGCGGAGGTCGGCGCCGATCAGGTCTGCTTGGCGGAGGTCAGCGGCGCGCAGGTCGGCACCGATCAGATACGCGCCGCGCAGGTTGGCCTTCGCGAGGTCGGCGCCGCGGAGGCGGGCTCCGATGAGGTCCGCGCCGCGGCGCTCCTTCTTCTTGCTCTGCTTGCCACGGACGAGCCGGCTGGTGTCGAGCAGCAGCTCGTTGACGATGGCCCGCTCCGCCACCACGTCGACGGTCGTGAGGTCCGCCGTACGGCTCACTGCCTCCACCCGGTCGATCGCCGGCTGCAGATCCTTGTTGTATTCAAGGGCTTCGGTGAGATACCAGAGCAGCTCGTGCAGCTGGCGCAGGATCGGGAGCGCGGCGAACATCTCCGGTCCGGGCTTCCCCATCCGCTGCGAGATCGCCTGGCCGGCGCCGAAGCAGTCGTAGACCGTGCAGCCCGCGAAACCCTTGTCCCGCAAGGTGCTGTGGATCGTGCAGCGGAAGTCGTCGCTCAGGTTCGGGCAGGCCTCGCCGGCGGACTTGTCGATGGCGAAGTCCGCCGACTTGCTGAACGTCAGCGCGACGCAGCAGAGGCCGAAGCAACTACTGCAGTCGGCCTGCAGATCAGTTCTGTTCGGCAACCGTGTGGCCGGTACGGCGCCAGCGGATGCCGGCCTCGATGAACTCGTCGATCTCACCGTCGAACACACCCGAGGTGTTACCCGACTCGAACTGCGTCCGCAGGTCCTTCACCATCTGGTACGGGTGCAGGACGTAGGACCGCATCTGGTCGCCCCACGAGCCCTGCACGTCCCCGCGCAGCGCGTCGATCTGGGCTCGCTCCTCGGCCTTCTTCAGCGCGAGCAGCTTGGCCTTCAGGATGACCATCGCGCTGGCCTTGTTCTGCAGCTGCGACTTCTCGTTCTGGCAGGAGACCACGGTGCCGGTCGGGATGTGCGTGATCCGGACGGCGGAGTCGGTCGTGTTGACGCTCTGACCACCCGGGCCGGACGACCGGTACACGTCGATCCGCAGTTCTTCCTCCGGTACGTCGATCTCGTCGGTCTGCTCGAGCACCGGGACCACCTCGACCGCGGCGAACGAGGTCTGCCGGCGGCCCTGGTTGTCGAACGGCGAGATCCGCACCAGCCGGTGCGTCCCGGACTCGACGCTCAGCGTGCCGTACGCGTACGGCGCCTTGACCCCGAACGTGGTCGACTTGAGCCCGGCCTCTTCGGCGTACGACGTGTCGTAGACCTCGGTCGGGTAACCGTGCCGCTCGGCCCAGCGCAGGTACATCCGCTGCAGCATCTCGGCGAAGTCGGCCGCATCCACACCGCCCGCGCCGGAGCGGATCGTCACCAGCGCCTCGCGCTCGTCGTACTCACCGGACAGCAGGGTGCGGACCTCGAGGGACTGGATCGCCTTGGCGACCGAGCCGATCTCCTTCTCGGCCTCGACCAGGCTGTCCGCGTCGTTCTCCTCGCGGCCCAGCTCGACCAGCGCGCCGATGTCGTCGAGGCGGCCGCGCAGGTTGGTCACCCGCTCGACGTCGGACTGCAGGCTGGACAGACGCGACGTCACCTTCTGCGCGTTCGCCTGGTCGTCCCAGAGATCGGGCGCAGCGACCTGCTCGCCGAGCTCGTCGATCTCCTTGCGCAACGCAGGAAGATCGAGCACTTTCTCGATCGAGGTCATCGTCGCGTCGAGCTGCTTCAGCTCCGCGTCAAAATCCAGTCCAGCCACAACTAAGCAGCTTAGCTCAGGCGAGACCACGACGAAGAACGGCGAAGACTTCGGCGATCGCGTTCTCCAGCGCCGTCTGTGCGCGGTCGAGCTCGTCGGGTGACGCGTCGTCGGGCAGCGTGCTCATCAGCTGCTCCTCGAGGACCTTCTGTGCGGCGGCGTACAGGGCCGCAGTCAGCCGGTTGCGTAGGTGGTCCGGCGACCGCTCGTCGAGGGCCTGCGTGAGCGACGTCTCCAGCTCGTCGGCGGCCAGCCGGCGCCGGGCGAGCAGTGCGGGGCTGCCCTCGATCGTGCGCACGAACTGCTTCCAGGTGGCCAGATGACCGACCTCGAGCCGATCACGCGTCCCCGCCAGGTACTGCGCCTCCAGCACGTCCACCGGATCAGCCTCCGGCGGCGCCTCGCGGACCGCCCGCGCCGGCCCCGTCCACCACCCCGGCTCGTCGAAGAACAGGTCCTCCTTCGCCGGGAAGTGGTTGAACACCGTCTGTACGGCGACATCCGCGGCCCGCGCCACCTCGGCGACCGTGACCGCGTCGAAGCCGCGCTCGAGGAACAGCGCGGTGGCCACGTCCGAAATGGCCTGCCGCGTCTGCTGCTTCTTGCGTTCCCGCCGCCCGAGCTCCATTGCACCGACCCTAGCGGATCTGCTTTACTGATTCCATTATTGTAGTCACTCTAATTTTGGAGCACCACCAATGACTGTTCTCGTCACCGGCGGCCGCGGCGCGATCGCCCGCGCCGTCACCGCCGGCCTGATCGCGGCCGGACAGGACGTCCGCGTCGCCAGCCGCGAACCCTCCGCTCTCCCGTCGGCCGTCGCCTACGACCCGGCCGACCCGTCCGAAGCGCTCCGCGACATCAGCCAGGTCTTCCTGTACTCCTCCCCGTCCACAGCGCCCGCTTTCGTGGCCGCAGCCGAAGCCGCCGGCGTGAAGCAGGTCGTCCTGCTCTCGTCGCTGTCGTCGCTGGGCGGTCCCGAGGACCCACACGCGAAGACCGAGCACGTGATCGCGGACGCGTCGTACGCGACCACTCGGCTGCAGCCCGGCGCGTTCATGAGCAACGCGAAGTACTGGGCCTACCAGTTCCGCGCGACCGGTCAGATCCGGCTGCCGTACCTGGAAGCCGAGGAAGCACCGATCCACGAGCAGGACATCGCCGATGCGGCTGTGCGTGTGCTGCTCGACGGGCCGGGCAACGGGCACGACGGTCGCGGGTACCCGATGACCGGACCGGAGTCGATGACGCGGCGGCACCAGATCGGGCTGGTCACCGACGTCACCGGCGTACCGATCGAGGCCATCGACCTCACCCCTGACGAGGCTCGCGCCGAGATGCAGATGCGCGACGAAGGTCAGCGCGAAACTCTGCTGGCCTACTGGGCGTCCCGCGTCGGAACGCCGGCCACCATCGAGCCCGGCGTCGAACTCCTCACCGGCCGCACCGGCCGAACCTTCACGACCTGGCTCACCGACAATCCCGGCCTCTTCACCTAGAAGGGTTCGCGCGGACAGCCTCCGGTCAGCGGATCGGGACGATGGCGGCGGCCTCGGAGGCGACGTCGGCCGTGCCCGGGAAGCCGGGCGGCTGGAACGGGAGGTCGGCGGTGGACGTGAGCCGCACCGTCACCGTCGTACCCTCGACGTCCACGGACCAGTCGAGGTCGTCGAACCTGTTGCCCGCGGCAACGTCGTCGAGGTAGTCCGCGGTCAGCCGGCGCGCCTGGTCAGGGTCGATCGTGGCGTTGCCGCCCGCGCCGGGCTGGGCGTAGACCGCGGCGAGACCGTTCGCGGCCGCGAGAACGGCACCGTCCGCGGTCGCATCGAGGTCACGACGGACCAGGAACGCCTTCGAGATGTCGGTAACCACGACGACCATCAGCAGGATCACCACGGTGAACCCGACGATCAGCACGGTCATCTGTCCCTCTTCACCCCGCCTGCGCCTAGGGGGTGTCAGATACCCCCTAATCATCCGGTGCCCTTCGCCTGGCGGTAGTCGCCGAACGCCTCGGTGTGCGAGGAGCTGATCCGGATCGCCGGCGGTTCGCCGCCGAGCGCATCCGGGATCAGCGGCAGCCGGACCTTGGTTTCCAAGGTGACCGTGACGGTCGAGCCCGGCTGCAGACAGGCCGGACTGCAACTGATCGTGAGCTCGTCCGAGCTGAGCTCCATGCCCTGGTCCTTCATTGCCAGCTCCGCGGCGTCGAACGCGCGCGCCCGTGCCTCGTCCTCGGACACCCCGTCCGGCACGATCACGAACGCCCGCCCGGCAGCGCGGGTCGCCGCGGTGGCGCCGTACGACGCTCGCTGTACGTCGAACACGCCGAGCATCATGTACACCAACGGGACCATCAGCAGGATCGCCAGCCACGAGAACTCCACGACGGCGCTCCCGCGTTCGTCCCGACGGCGCCTCACTCGCCGGTCTCCTTCACCGCATGTCCCTCGACGGTGAACGAGATCCCCGGCCCCCACAGCCCGAGCGGTGGCATGTGCGCGTGAACGGACACCTCGACGCCGGGCTGCCCGTCGATATCGGTCTCCTCCGCGGACACCGAGTCGACCAACTGGTCCGCGACGACACCCGCGATCAGCTCCCGCGTGCGTGCCGCACCGTCGTCCGGTGCCCGGTTGAGCACGGCCGCGTAGTGCGCACCCTCGGAGGCCGCGGCCGTCACCGTGTTGCGCACGTACAGGAACAGGCCGACCTGGAGGATGCCGAGGAACAACGGCAACAGAATCGTCGAGACCAGCACGAAATCAACGACCGCCGAACCCCGCTCATCGCGGGCCCGGCGCATTACTTGTTGCTGACCGAGGACAAGGCGTTCCGGAGCATGGTGGCGAGTTGGTCGCCGGCCAGTTTCCAGATCGCGACGACCAGGCCGGCCGTCATCACGGTGATCAGCACCCAGCCGGGTACGTCGCCGCGCTCCTTCCGCGCCGGACGTGGCTTCAGCAGCAACGTCAGGAACAGCCTCGTCAGGTATAGGGACATGACCTCTCCTCAGTTCATCCGGCGATCAGCCGGATTCCGACAGCGCCCGGGTAGAAGGCGAACGCGATGGTCACCGGAAGGACCAGGAAGATCACCGGGACCATCATCGCGACCTCGCGCCGGGCACCGGACTCGATCAGTTCGCGGCGCCCGGCTTCCCGGATGTCACCGGCCTGCGCCCGCAGTACGTCGGCCAGCGGGGTGCCGCGCTCGAGCGCCACCGCCAGCCCGTCCGCGAAGCGCGAGAGCGCCAGCAACCCGGTGCGGTCCGCGAGCGCGTCGAGCGCGCGGACCAATGTCTCTCCTGCCCTGGTCTCCGCCAGGACGCGTTTCAGCTCGTTGGCCAGCTCACCCCGGGACGACCGCGCGACGCGGTCGAGGGCAGCGGCCGGACCTTCACCGGCCGCGACCGACAACGCGAGCAGCTCGGCCACGGTCGGAAGCTCGGCCAGCAGGCGCCGCTCACGCCGCCGGACCTGTGACGTCAGGAACGTGTCGCGCCCGAGGATCGCGGTGATCCCGAGCACCAGACAGAACACCAGCAGCGCCACCGGATCCCCGAGACCGACCGCGACAGCGACGACCGAGATCACCAGCCCGGCACCGAAGGCGATCGCGCCCCAGAGCAATTGCTCGATCCGGAACTCCTCGACCGTCCGGTCCAGCCCGGCCCGCTGCAACCGCCGGCGGATCGTGTTCGCGCCGCCGAGGATCCGCTCCAGCCGCTTCGCCGCGGACCGCAGCGACGGACCGAACAACCGCAGGATCGCGTAGAAGGGCGACCGCGAGTCGATCACGCCGACGAAGACGTCGGGCGCACCGAGATCCCGCAGGTACGGCGAGATCCGCTCGTCCACCGTGGGTTTGCGCAGGAACGGCAACCGCAGCACGACGAGCAGCAGCCCGGCGCCGAGCGTCGCGCCGAGGAAACCACCGAGCAGCATCGGGCTCATCGCAGCACCCGCTCGGGCTCGGGCAGCCGGCCGATCCGCAGCATCACCCGGTACGCGATCACACAGATCACGGCGCCCACGGCGATGATCAGCGCGCCGACCGGCGAGTTGTACCGCTGGATGACGTCGCCCTGGAAGGACAGCAACAGCAGCACCAGCCACGGCGCCGCGACCGCGACCCGTGCGCCGTTGACCGACCACGACTGCCGGGACTCGAGCTCGGACCGGGTCCGCGCGTCGTCGCGCAGGAACGACGACAGCGACCGCAGCAACCGGCCGAGGTCGCCACCACCGACCTCGCGCGCGATCCGCAGCGCTTCGACCACGCGGTCGCCGACCGGGTCGGCCAGCCGCGCCTTCAAGCGGTCCAGCGACTCGGCGAACCGGCCGGTGGAGGCGTAGTCCGCACCGAACTGCCGGAACGCGTCGCGCAACGGCAACGGCCCGCGCTCGCCCACCTGAGCCAGTGCCTCCGACAACGACAGCCCGGCACGGACGGCGGAAGCAATGTTGTCCACCACGTCCGGCCACAGCTCACGGAACTCGGCCAGCCGCTTGCGGCCCCGCGACCGCACCAGCGCGATCGGCAGCCAGCCGGCCATCAGCCCGAACACCACCCCGACCGGCAATGTCTTGGACACCGCGAACATCAGCAGGAACGCGACCAGCGCCATGAGAATGCAGGCGCCGATGAACGCACCCGGCGTCAAACCTTCGATCCCCGCGCTCGCGAGCAGGTCCCGGCTCTTGCCGCGCAGCCGCCCGTCCGAGCCGGGCACGGTCTCGATCGGCGCCACGAACGCCGCGATGATCAGCAGCAGACCGACGCCGAAGAACAGCCCGATCAGGAGCCCCATCAGCTCGCCGCCCCACGCGGCAACTCGGTGAGCAGCCCGGCCACGTTGTACCCGGCCTGCTGGAACCGCTCCGCATGCGGCAACTGCCCCTCGGCGCGCCGCAGATACCCGTCGCGCGTACTGAACAGGGTCTCGGTCTCGATCGCCTGCTCCTCCAGCCGTCCGGTGACGGCAACGATCTCGCGCACCCGTCGGCGCCCGTCCGCCGCGATACCGAGATGTACGACGATATCGACGCAGCCGGCCACCGTCGGCAACACGAACCGGGAGCCGATGTTCTCGCCCGCCAGCAGCGGCAGCGTGCACATCTTGGTCAGCGCCTCACGCGCCGAGTTCGCATGGATCGTGCACATGCCGGGGAGGCCGCTGTTCAGCGCGAGCAGCAGATCGAGGCATTCCTCGCCGCGCACCTCGCCGACGATCACCCGGGACGGCCGCATCCGCAGCGACTCCTTCACCAGGTCGCGCAGCCGCACCTCACCGGTGCCTTCGAGACCGGCCTGCCGGGTCTGCATCGACACCCAGTCGGGGATCGGCAGCTTGATCTCGAAGACCTCCTCGCAGCTGATCACCCGCTCGCTGCCGGGGATCGAACCGGCCAGCGCGTTCAGCATCGTGGTCTTGCCGGCCTGCGTGCCGCCGGAGACCAGCACATTGAGGCCGACGGCAACGGACGCCTCCAGCACCGCGGCCGCGTGCGGCGTCAGCGAACCGAGCTGGACCAGGTCGGTCAGCCGGGTCGCGCGGACGGTGAACTTGCGGATGTTGATCGCCGCATACCGCTGGGTGATACCGCCCAGGACGATGTGGACGCGGCTTCCGTCCGGCAGCCGGGCGTCGGTGAACGGCTGCGAGACGTCGATCCGGCGGCCGGTCGTCTTCAGCATCCGCTCGACCAGGTCGCTGACCTCTTCCTCCGTCAGCACGGTCGT
Organism: Kribbella soli; assembly: GCF_004331345.1. Classification (GTDB taxonomy): domain Bacteria; phylum Actinomycetota; class Actinomycetes; order Propionibacteriales; family Kribbellaceae; genus Kribbella; species Kribbella soli. Next base: position 441,961 of record NZ_SJJZ01000006.1, read on the forward strand.
GGTCAGCTCGTGCCGGCCCTCACGGGCGATGAACACCCGGCTGGGCTCGTTGATCCAGATCTCCTCGACGGACGGGTCGTCCAGATAACGCTGCAGCGGCCCGAAGCCCGCGACCCGGTCGTGGACCTCGCGGCTGACCGCCTCCAGGTCGCCGATCGGCGGCACCACACCGCTCAGACTGCGCTCGTCGTACTCCCGGACGACCGTGGCGACGATCGAGTTCACCGCGCCCGGGTCGCGGAGCGGGTCGATGCCTTCCCGGCGCACCACGTCGCGCACCTGCGCGTCGATCAGCTCGATGGCACCGCTCCAGCTCGAGCGGTGCGCGTCGAGCCTGTCCGCAGTCATCGATCTCCCCGTGTGAGTCCCGTCTGGCGACCACGCTCGGTCACCATGCGGGGACCATCCTTTCAACCGTGGGGCGTCCGGCGCCACCTGCGTTCGCTGCCCTGTGGACAACCGTGACACGCCGCTGGCTCACTGACCGTATCGATCGGGTCACGGCCCGGTCCAGAAAATTGCAGGTTGTTGCAATCCCGTAGGTAACAGAACCGCCACTCACGGCGTCGAACCGGGTGACAGGGGACCTCGGGAGGGTGGCTTTGACACGGTCGACGCAGGATTTCGAGGAGTTCGCCAAAGCGCGGACACCACAGCTGTACCGGTCGGCGTGGCTGCTGGCCGGCGAGCACCACCTGGCCGAGGACCTGGTCCAGGAGACGCTGGCCAAGCTGTACCGAGCGTGGCGGCGGGTGGAGCAGACCGACAACCCAGCGGCGTACGCCCAGACCGTCCTGGCGCGGACGTACATCTCCCAACAGCGTCGACGGAGCTCGACAGAGCGACCCGTGGAGCGGACACCTGATCGGGCGGACCAGACCGGCGACCACGAGCTCCGCCTGTCCTTGCTGCAGGCAATGGCCGAGTTGTCCCCACTCGACCGAGCAGTGCTGGTACTGCGGTATTTCGAGGATCGCAGCGCGGAACAGGTCGCGTACGACCTCGGCAAGAACACCGGTGCGATCAGGACACGCACGTCACGCGCACTGAACCGCCTCCGGGCAGTTCTGGGCGACGAAGCTGTCCATCTGGCCGCACTATGACCTGGGAGCCCTGCCAATGACGAACCTTCACGACAGCCTCCCGGACCTGATGCGCCAGGCAACTGAGGACCTGCAGCCCGCCACACCCGAGCTGGTTGCTCGCGGCATCCGTCGCGGCAAGGTGCTGCGCCGACGCCGGACCGCGCTCGCGGGTCTGTCCGGCGCAACCGCCGTACTGGCCACCGTCGGAGTCATCATCGGCGGCAGTCAGGTACTGCGAACCGATGCCCAGGTAGAGCCGGCCACCACACCGACTGTCACCACGGCTCCGACGGTTCCGACGCACAGGGCCGTGTCACGGCCCGTGACGCCGGCGGAGACTCTGGCGACGCTGACTCGCCTCCTCCCGAACGGCCTCACCCCGACCAACTCCACGACGTCCGGTGGCTACGGCCTCGGGACGAACGAGGCCAGCGTTCTCCTGGACGACGGTGCCGGCGCCTCACTGCTCACGCTGAGCATCACCACCGCGGACGCAGTCACCGACTGCAACCCGTTCCCGCCCGGCACGTGCACCATCCACGCAGACGGCAGCGTGCACGTCGTGTACGACAACCAGCCGCTGTACACGGACGGCCCGAACCCTGGTGGCGTCCGGGAGACCATCGTGGAGCTCTTCCGGCCCAACGGCACCCAGATCAGCCTGACCAACTACAACGCCCCCAAGGAGAAGAGCGAGCACACCCGGCCCAGTCCGCTGCTGACAGCCGCCCAGCTAGCGCAGATCGCTCGCAGCACGCAGTGGGTCTTCCCACCCCGCCAGGCCGACGACTTCCAGCCCGGTCCGGGGTCTTAGCGGTGTACGAGCGTGTGCTCGAAGGAGTAGCGGCTCGCGCGGTACAGGTGGGAGCCATACTCGACCGGCTGGCCGTGGTCGTCGTACGTGATCCGCGTAGTCGCCAGAAGCGGTGAGCCCGGCTCCTCCGACAGCAGCTTTGCCTGCTCGGGCGTTGCCGGTATGGCGGAGATGGTCTGGTGCGCCACCTTCAGCCGGACCCCCTCGGCTCGCAGGAGTTGGTAGAGACCACGCTCGGCCAGTGTGGCCGGGTCGGTGTCCAGGATCTCTGGCGGCAGCCAGTTGCGCATCAGAGCGAGCGGTTCGCCGTCTGCTCGCCGCAGTCGCTCCAGCCGCAGTACACGGTCGCCCAGCTCGCATTGCAGTGCAGTGGCAACCTCTGCGGTCGCAGGTGAGATTCCGAAGCGCAGTACGTCGGTTTCGGGCTTACGGTGCGCTGAGGTGAGGTCGTCGTACAGGCTGGTCAGTTCGAGCGAACGACGTACCTGTCCGGAGTTGCCGACCACCTGGGTGCCGACGCCGCGTTTGCGGACCAGAAGGCCCTGGTCGACCAGACGGGCGATGGCCTGACGGACGGTCGGCCGACTCAGTCCGTAGGCCTCGGCCAGGTCAACCTCGTTGCTCAGCCGGGACCCGACGGGCAGTTCGCCGCCCTGGATGGCCGCCTCCAGCTGCTGCGCCAATTGCACGTGCAACGGCGTACGGCTGTTCCGATCGACCTGGACCTGGACGGTACTCATGGGCTCATCCTGAAGGCTGGACCGGAATCCGTCGAGCCACCACCCGAATTTGATCAGACCTGCGCTACCGTGCCTCGCGACCGGAACCAGGATGATCGGCAGGGACGTCAGTTGGTTGTGACCGACGATTCGAAGGCGCGCGCCGAGGCCATGCAGCAACTCCGCGGGCACACCAGACCGCTACTCGGCGACAAGCTGACCAAACGCGTCCAGGCCCACCACAATGGCGCGCTGTACGTCGAGTCGACGTGGTCGGGCGCATTGCTGGCCTGGCTGGTCGACAGCGTGCTGGTCGACGGTACGGCGGTCGCCCTGGGCGTGCTCTACTACGTGCGCTCGACGGACCCCAACAAGACAGCCGGTGCGGTGATCATCGCGATCACGCTGCTGTTCGTCCTGCCGCTGCTGTACGGCTGGTTCTACGGCAACGGCCGCGGTATCGGCGCGCTGCTCACCGGCACCCAGCTGGTCCGGGTCGAGGACGGCAGCCGGGTGGGCCTGGGCAAGGCCGGCTGGGCGATGCTGATCCGTACCCTGTTCCTGCCGCTCGTGTTCTGGGCCGCGTTCGGAGGCGGCGGCACCGTCAGTGGAGGCGAGACCCGCCGGGTCAGCATCGACGTAGCGGACACCGAGCACCTGAAGGCCACCGGTTTCCATCACCTCCCGTAGCGGCGCACGCTGAACAAGGGCCCGACGCCGGGTGAACTTTGCGATCCGGGAGGTCCGGATCGCGGGCACCGGGTTTGGAGCCCGGGCATGGTGGGGCAGGATGACGGCTTGGTCTGCTCGGTGAGCCATGTCCTGAGGAACTATCGGGTTCGCCGCTCTCGAGGAACTCGCCCCACGCCGCCCGGATGGTTGTCAGCAAGGGAGAACGCATGGAACCGCTTCGCATCGGCATCCTCGGTGCCGCTCGGATCGCCGGCCGGGCCATCGTCGAGCCGGCCAAGCTGACCGGCGCGCGGCTGGTCGCGGTCGCCGCGCGCGACACCGGCCGCGCCGAAGCCTTCGCCGCCGAGCACGGCGTCGAACGCGTCCATGCGTCGTACCAGCAACTACTCGACGATCCGGAGATCGAAGCCATCTACAACCCGCTGGCGAACGGGCTGCACGGGCCGTGGAACCTGCGTGCCCTTGCCGCGGGCAAGCATGTGCTGACCGAGAAGCCGTCGACCAGCAACGCCAGCGAGGCTCGGGAGGTCCGGGACGCGGTTCATTCCTCCGGTCAGGTGTTCATGGAGGCCTTCCACTACGCGTACCACCCGGTGATGCGACGGCTGCAGGAGCTGGTCTCCAAGGGTGAGCTGGGCGACCTGCAGACGGTCGAGACGACCATGGTGATGCCCCCGCCGCCGGACGACGACCCGCGCTGGTCGCTGCCGCTCGCCGGCGGTGCCGTGATGGACGTCGGTTGCTACGCACTGCACGCGCAGCGGATGTTCGCGCCGTACGCCGGTGGCGCGCCGACGCTGATCAGTGCACGGGCCGGTGAGCGCAAGCGACTGCCTGGCGTGGACGAGTGGCTGAACGCCGACCTGGAGTTCCCGAACGGTGCGACCGGTGTGGTGCGGACCAGTATGGCGGCCGAGGACGTCGAGTTCAGTCTCAAGGTCGTCGGCAGCCGTGGTGAGGCGTTCGCCCCGTTCTACGTGCTTCCGCAGAAGGACGACCGGGTGATCGTGACGACCAACGAAGACACCTGGGTCGAGCACCTCGGCACGAAGACCTCGTACACGTACCAGCTGGAAGCGTTCACCGGGGCGATCCGCAACGGCGCGCCGCTGCTCACCGACGCCGACGACGCGCTGGCCACGATGGAGCTCATCGACGCCTGCTACGTCGCCGCGGGGATGGCCCCGCGACCGGTCTCCGCGATCTGATCGCTGCGGCCGGCGACCGCGTGCGCGAACGCCTGGATGAACGGGTGTGGGCGTCTGCCGTCGCCGGCCAGCTCCGGCTGGAACAGGCTGGCCAGGTAGAACGGGTGTCCCGGCAGCTCCGCGATGCGCGGTTCGCCTGCGTCGTCGTACCCGCTGAAGATCATGCCGTGCTCGCGCAGTAGGTCGAGTTTGCTGCTGTCCAGACCGTAGGAGCAGTGGTACCGCTCCATTGAGCGCTCTGCACCGAGTAGCTCGGCCGCGCGGGTACCTGGTCGCACCTGCACTCCACCCTCGTGTCCGTCGAGCGAACACTGCAGCGGCACGATCAGGAGCTCGTCGGCGTCCGGCGAATACTCACCATGCTGTACGCCGGTCGCGCCGCAGACGTTGCGCGCGAACTCGAGCATCGCGTGCTGGAACCCACCACACGTACCGAGGAACGGGATCCCGTGCTCGCGGGCGATCCGGACCGCGGTGACCGCACCGGCCTCGCTCCGGTACGGGCTGCCGGGCAGCAACCAGATCCCGTCGAAGCCTTCGAGCGCAGCATCCACGTCGTCGCTCGGGACCCAGTAGACATCGAGGTCCAGGTGATCGCGCTCTTCGAGTTCCTTGAGCAGGCCGGGGATCCGGGCGTGCGAACGAACATGCGGTGAGCGGTCCCCGACCAGTGCGAGGCGTCCGGAGTAGGCGTTCATGGGTCCATCCTCGGCTGACGGTGAGCATCAGCGCCAACGATGATCTCTGCATGGCCGATCAGAGATACTGATACACGTGGATCCTCATCTGCTGCGGACGTTCGTCACCGTCGCCGACTGCGGATCGTTCTCCGCGGCCGCGGAGCGACTCGGCTACACCCAGTCCGCCGTGTCCCAGCACATCGCCACCCTGGAGAGCGACCTCGGTACGCCGTTGCTCCGCCGACGGCCCGTCGTACCGACGCCGGCCGGCGAACGCCTGCTCGAACACGCCGGCCCGATCTTGCTCCGGCTGGACGCGGCGCGCGCCGACGTACGCCGTACCGTCGCGGACCCGCCCAGCACCCTCACGCTCGCCGCGTCTCCCCTGGCGGCCAGGTCACTCGCGACCGCGCTGGCCGAGGTACGACGTACTTATCCCGGCACCGAGACGTCGCTGACCGTCTGCGGGCGCGATCAGGTCGTCGCGGGTGTCGCCGCCGGCACCTTCACGCTCGGTCTCGTGGACGGCATCGCCACCCCTACCGACCCTCTCAACCTGACCAACGCCGTACAGCTCCGCACCACCTCGGTAGCCCACGACACCCTGGTCGTAGCCCTCCCCACAACCCACCCGCTGGCCCGGCCTGGTCGTCGTCTCTCGCTTGGCGATCTCGCAGATGCGCGGTGGATCGACGCCCCCGACCTCGCCGCCCCACTGGCGACGTTGCGCGCCGCGGCCGGCTCCAACGCGCTCCGCCCGGCCTTCACCTACAACGGCACCGACCTCCACACCCTCCTCACCCTGATCGGCTCCGGCCACGGCCTAGCTGTCCTCCCGCGCTCAGCGCTCACACCGGACGTCGCAGCCGTCCCACTCACCACGCCACGTCTGGTGCACCGCACGGAGCTCCTGCACGGCCACCTGTCCGACCCGACAGCCGAAGCCGTGGCCACCGCTCTGTCAGACCACGAGTAGTTGCTCCAAGCCACTACGGGTCATCGGCCGATCAAGCACCCCGACAGCCTCCCGCTCGGCGAAGACCGCGTGGTCGGCATCCTCCGGGTTGATCGCCTCACAGATCGCGTTGTACGTCCAGTTCAGCCATCCGGTGATCGCGACCGCGAACGAATCCAGCTCAAGCTTCGGCCACTCCCGCACCTCGCCGTACCCGTCCCGGAACGCCAACAGCCCACGCTGGTTGACGTCCGGCCGCATCAGCCAGTGAGTCAGCACGGAGCCGAGCTCGAGCTCGGGGGTGAGCGAACCCGCGAAATCCCACTCCATCACGGTGAGCTCTCCGTCGCGTCCCTGGCGAACATTCTCCGGGTTCAGATTCCGGTTACAGAGCATCAGTTCGTCGGGTGCGTCGAGCTCGATCGCTTGCAGCTCGCGGAACGCAGGCAGGCGTGCGTCGAGTTGCTCGGCCCACGGTTTGCCGGCCGCACGGGCACGACCGAGCAGGTGCTGCCAGTCGGCCTCTGAGCGGCGGTAGGCCAGGTAGCCGTGGATCGGCTCGTCGCTCGGGATGGCCAACGCGTGCAACGTCCCGAACAGAGCACCCGCTCGACGAGCCATGGCCGTCGACACCGGCAGAACTGGAGCCGGACCGACCTCGAGCCACTCGTGCACGCGCCAGTTCTCGCCTCGCACCTTCTCGATCAGGCGTCCGTGTGGACTGATCGCCCCGGCCGGGGCGGATACTCCCGCCGCGACTGCAGCTGCACGGAGCCGGGCGCCGAGCTCGGCTTGCTCATTCGTGATCCAGTCGTAGACCGTGACGGCCAGCCACCGCCCGCGATCGGTGGTGAAGTCCCAGCAACGCCCCATCGCGGTGAACGACACGGGTTTGGCCGGCCCGGTCAGCGTCCCCAGGTCGAACGCTTCGGCTAGCGCCTCGGCCAGGCCGGCGGGAGCCGTGGGCGTGTCCGCTACCCGGCGCTCGACCTCGGCCTTCAACGCCGGCCAGTCGCGCACGCCGTACTCCGCGGCCAGCGCGCGTTGCGCTTCCGCGAGTGAAGCGTCCGGCTTGGACTCCCGGAGTACCGCGAGGAGATCCTTCGCTTCCTTGCGCAGGTACTCGATGCTGGGCCGATCAGGCAGCAGTCTCACAATGCGTCCTCTCGCACCCGGACTCGCACGGGTCTCAAGAGAGCGTCATCGACCGCACTCAGCTTCGGAAATCGAGGTGGCTTCCAGCCTTCCGGCGAGTCTCGACGCGCCCTCGAACGCACCTGCGAGGCTACCCAGCCCCGACCCGCCGGTCAACGGTTACCTGCGCCGGCCCGTCCGGGACCGCAGTCCCCGGGGAACTGCGGTCCGGACGCTACTTCCGCCCATGTTTGGTGGACGGGATGACCGAGCTGTCGGCCGGGTTGGGTTTCGGCCGTTTGGGTTGCTTGGGCTTGCGGACTTCACGCCCACCTTTGTTCTTCGACATGACGCACTCCGGGGCTTGACGATCGCGGACTGAGGACGGGCCGACGGCCCTGCGTACGCCGCGGTACTCCTCTTGCCCCGGGGGTCACCTTCGACGCTACACCCAAAGGCCCGATCAGTCGTGGGTCGGGAAGCCGAGGTTGATTCCGCCGTGGGACGGGTCCAGCCACCGCGACGTGACCACCTTTCCGCGGGTGAAGAAGTGCACGCCTTCGGTCCCGTGGGCATGCGTGTCGCCGAACAGCGAGTTCTTCCATCCGCCGAACGAGTAGTACGCCATCGGCACCGGGATCGGGACGTTGATCCCGACCATCCCGACCTCCACCTCGTTCTGGAACCGGCGCGCCGCGCCACCGTCGTTGGTGAAGATCGCCGTCCCGTTCCCGTACGGGTTCGAGTTGACCAGCTCGAGCGCGTCGTCGTACGACGGTGTACGCAGCACCGAGAGCACCGGCCCGAAGATCTCGTCGGTGTAGATCGACATCTCCGGCGTCACCTTGTCGAACAGCGTCGGACCGAGCCAGAACCCGTCGGCCGCCCCGTCGAAGTCACCCGCGCGCCCGTCGACCACCAGCTTCGCGCCGGCGTCGACCCCGGCCTCGACGTACCCGGCGACCTTGTCCCGGTGCGCGCCGGTCACCAACGGGCCCATGTCGCAGGCGCGGGTCCCGTCGCCGGTCTTCAGCTTGCCCATCCGCTCCTTGATCTTGCCGATCAGCTCGTCCGCGATCGGCTCGACCGCCACCAGCGCGGAGATCGCCATGCACCGCTCGCCCGCCGACCCGAACCCGGCGTTCACGGCGGCGTCAGCCGCGAGGTCCAGGTCCGCGTCCGGCAGCACGATCATGTGGTTCTTCGCGCCGCCGAGGGCCTGCACGCGCTTGCCGTTGCGGGTGCCGTTCTCGTAGACGTACTTCGCGATCGGCGTCGACCCGACGAACGACACGGATTTGATGTCCGGGTGCTCGAGCAGCCGGTCGACCGCCTCCTTGTCGCCGTGCACGACGTTCACCACGCCGTCCGGCAGCCCGGCCTCCTTCCACAGCTCGGCCATCGCGTTCGCCGCGGACGGGTCTTTCTCGGACGGCTTGATCACCACGCTGTTGCCACAGGCAACCGCGATCGGGACGAACCACATCGGCACCATGGCCGGGAAGTTGAACGGCGAGATCACCGCGCTGACGCCGAGCGGCTGCCGGATCGAGTACACGTCGACCTTGGTCGAGACGCCCTCGCTGTACCCGCCCTTGAGCAGGTGCGGGATCCCGCAGGCGAACTCGATCACCTCGAGGCCGCGGGTCACCTCGCCGAGCGCGTCGGACAGCACCTTGCCGTGCTCGGCGGTGATCAGCTGCGCGATCCGCTCCTTGTCGCGGTTCACCAGCTCGCGGTACGCGAACAGGACCTGGGCGCGCTTCGTGAGCGACGTCTGCGCCCAGGTCTTCGACGCCTCGTGGGCGACCTTGACGACCTCGTCGACAGTGGCCGCCGACGCCAGGTCCAGCTCACCCGTGACCTGACCGGTCGCGGGGTTGTAGACCTTGCTGGTCCGCTCGGCCACGCCGGTCCACGAGCTGCCGCCGACGAGGTGGGTGATGCGCTTGCTGTCAGTACTCACGATGTTTCCTCACTGCCGGTGGTGTTTCCGAAATGCTGCTGGCGGGTCATCCCAGTACCTCGCTCCGATCGGCCAAGGCGACGTCGACAGGCTTGCCGGTGCTCAACGACTCCAGTCCGGCCTCGCAGACGGCCGCCGCCGCGTAGCCGTCCCAGGCGCTCGGCCCGTCGATCTCACCGCGCACGGTCGCGTCGACCCAGCGCTGCACCTCGATGTCGTACGCCTGCTCGAACCGGACCCGGAAGTCGGCCGGCATCGTGCCGCCCCACTGCTCGCCGGCCCGGGTGAAGACGCCGGACCCGAGGCCGATCGTCGCGCTCCCGCGCTCGGCAACCGCCTCACACCGGACCTCGTACCCGACCTGGAAGTTCACGAACACCTCCACGTCGGCCATCGCCCCGTTCGCCAGCTCGAACACGGCCAGCTGCGGATCGAGTACGCCGTCCCCGACGAGACTCGTCGGCGTCGGGGTGTGCACGGTGATCCGGGTGATCTCCTCGCCGAACAGCCATCGCGCGACGTCGACCTCGTGCACCATCGAGTCCCGGACGATCATCTCGCTCCGGAACGTCGGCGGGGCCGACTTGTTCCGGTGCACGTTGTGCAGCAGCAGCGTCCGCCCGAGGTCACCCGAGTCGAGCAGTTGCTTCAAAGCGGCGTACTCCGGGTCGAACCGCCGCATGAACCCGACCTGGATCACCTGCCGTCCGAGCTTGTGTTCCGCCTCGACCACGCGCAACGCCGACGCCGCGTCCATCGTCAACGGCTTCTCGCAGAGCACCGGCTTCCCGTGCTCCAAGCAGGCGAACAACTGCTCCGCGTGCGCGAACCCCGGCGACGCCAGGATCACCGCGTCGACGTCGTCCGCCGCGATCAGATCCATCGGATCCTCGACCACGCGAACAGTCTCCGCGTGCGTCGTACCGCCCGAGTGTCTCGCCGTACTGGCCGACCTTTCCGACAGCCTGCCCGCGAGTGCCTCGGCCCGGCCCGCATCCGCATCGGCGACGGCAACCAGGCGTGCACCCGACGTCTTCCGTACGACGCGTTCGGCGTGGTCGGCGCCCATCACTCCGACGCCGACGACCCCGACCCGCAGATCGGTCATGTCCCCTCCTGCCCCTTCCGTACATCATCCACGACCACCTCGGGGTTGATCTCCCGCAGCTCGTGGCTCAGCGCTTCCAGCTCGGAACCGCCGGCCATCTCGGTCGTCAGCTCCTCCAGCGTGATCTCCGACCGGTGCGTGTCGAGCGCCACCCGGCCGAGCTTCAGCACGACGAAGTGATTGCCGACCAGGTACGCGTGGTGCGGGTTGTGGGTGATGAAGATGACCCCGATCCCGGCGTCGCGCGCCTTCACGACGTATTTCAGCACCACACCCGACTGGTTCACGCCGAGCGCCGCTGTCGGCTCGTCGAGGATCAGCACCTTGGCGCCGAAGTGGATCGCCCGCGCGATCGCCACACACTGCCGCTGACCACCCGACAGCTTGCCGACCGGCTGCTCGAGATTGGGGATCGCGATCCCCATCTTGGTCAGCTCCTCCTGCGCGATCCGCTTCATCTTCGCCACGTCCAGCTGCCGGAACGGCCCCTTGGTGATCTCGTTGCCGAGGAAGAAGTTCCGCCAGACCGACATCAGCGGCGCCAGCGCCAGGTCCTGGTAGACGGTCGCGATACCGCTGTCGAGCGACTCACGCGGCGAACCGAAGTGCCGCTCCTCGCCGTTCACCGACATCCGGCCGGACGTGTAGTCGTGCAGTCCGGCGATGATCTTGATCAGCGTCGACTTGCCCGCGCCGTTGTCACCGAGGACGCAGGTGATCTCGCCCTGCCGGACCGACAGCGACACCCCGCGCAGCGCCTGGATGTTGCCGTAGCTCTTGCCGACGTCCTCGAGCAGCACGATCGGCGTGTTCGGACTGGTGGTCGCGTCGTCCGCGAACGACTCCGTGGTGGTCATCGTGCCTCCGCCCTGTTCTTGACGACGAGATTGACGATGGTTGCCAGCAGCAACATCGCGCCCAGGAACGCCTTGAACCAGTCCGGGTTCCAGCCGGCGTACACCACGCCGAGCTGGACCATTCCGAAGATCAGCGCGCCGATCGCGCCGCCCACGACCGACCCGTAGCCGCCGGTGAGCAGACAGCCGCCGACGACCGCCGCGATGATGTAGAGGAACTCCTTGCCGACGCCTTCACCGGACTGCACCACGCCGTTCTGCACGAACAGCAGCTGCATACCGGTGAACCAGGCGAAGAACCCGACCGTCATGAACAGGCCGATCTTGACCTTCTTGACCGGTACGCCGACGGCCCGGGCGGCCGCCGCGTCACCGCCGGCCGCGAAGATCCAGTTGCCGATCTGGGTCTTCAGCAGCACCCAGGCGGCGATCGCGACGAACACGATCCACCAGACGACGATGATCTTGATCGTCACGCCGCCGAGCTTGAACTCCGACGCGAACACCGCCTTCGCCGCGCCGAACCCGTCCATGTCACTGATCGAGTTCGACGCGACGGCGCCGGAGGCGAGCCGGGTGACCGCGATGTTCAGGCCCTGCAGGATGAAGAAGGTACCCAGCGTCACCAGGAAGCTGGGCAGGCCGGTCCGCATCAGCAGCCAGCCGTTGAACGCACCGATCGCCAGCGAGAGCGCCAGCGCGACGATCACACCGATCCAGACGTTCAGGCTGAACTGGTAGGCGAACAGGCCCGCGGTCAGGCCGGATGTCGTCACCGCGACACCGGCCGACAGGTCGAACTCGCCGCCGATCATCAGCAGCGACACCGGCACGGCCATCACACCGATCAGCGCAGCCTGGTACAGGATCGTGCCGGTGTTGTTGATGTCGCGGAACGGCGGCGCTGCGATCAGGAAGAACACCAGGATCACGGCCGCGCCGACGAGCGACCCGATCTCGGGCCGGCTCAGCAGCCGGGCGCCGAGGGACCGGGCGGAGACGCGGTCGTCCGCCGCGGCGGGCGAGGTGATGGTCGATGCCATGGCGCTACCTCAGCGCGTCCCGGCTTCGGCGTACTTCTGGACCGCCGCGATGTTCGACTTGTCGATGAACGCCGGCCCGGTCAGGGTCGCCTCGCCGCCGCCGATGGTGTCGCCGTTGGTCTTGTAGAGCCAGATCGCGTCGACGGCGAGGTAGCCCTGCAGGTACGGCTGCTGGTCGACGGCGAACTGCACGGTGCCGTCGCTGACCGCCTTGGCCATCTCCTTGCTCATGTCGAAGCTGCCGATCTTCGCCGACGATCCGGCGTCCTTGGCCGCCTGGACCGCGGTCAGCGCGATCCCCGCGTTGAGCGCGACCACGTAGTCGGCGGTCTTGTCCGCCTGCAGCTTCGAGGTCAGGGTCGCCTGTGTCCCGGGCTGGTCGGTGCCGTTGACGTTCACGTTCTGGGTGGTCGGCAGCTTGTCCTTGATGCCCTGGCAGCGGGCCTCGAGGCTGACGTTGCCCTGCTCGTGGATGACGCACAGGACGTTCTTCGCGCCGAGCTGCTTGAGCTTCTCGCCGGTCGCCTGGCCCGCGATCCGCTCGTCCTGGCCGAAGTACCCGATCGCGCCGGTGGTCTTCCACTGGTCGAGACCACCGTTGAGGACGGTCACCGGGATGCCTGCCGCGATCGCCTTCTTGACGTTCGGGATCACCGCGTCCGGCTTGTTCAGCGTGACCGCGATGCCGTCGACCTTGGAGTCGATCGCGGTCTGCACGAGGTTCGCCTGGGCCGCGCCGTCCGGGTCGGCGGAGTACTGCAGCTCGATGTTGTCCTTCTTCGCGGCCGCCTCGGCCCCGCGCCGCACGATGTCCCAGAAGGTGTCGCCCGGACCCGAGTGGGTGATCATGGCAACCTTCATCCGCGGCGTGTCCGCGACGTTACCGCCGCTGTCGCCGGAGCTCTCCTCCTTCTGCTTGCCGCCGGAGGAACTGCACGCGGCCAGAGCCACCGCGAGCACGCCGGCCGCAACCGCGGCCCCCGCCTTCTTCTGCCACCGAACCATGACTTGGTACCAGCCTTTCAGGTGTTCCGCGGCGCTCCGCGGACTTGCGTGGGACCCGAGAGTGTCACACTCCCGTGGCCGTCATCTCGATGTAGCACCCCCAGAACCAGTGAGATACGCCAACGTCCGCGCCGCGATCGGCAGCGGTACGTCGGGCGCACACGGGTACATGTCCTGCTCGACGATCGCGAACACGTCGGCGTCCAGGGCCGCCAGCGCGTCGAGGACCGGCGGCAGCTCGGGTACGCCGTTCGGCGGCTCGCACATCACGCCCCGCCGTACGGCTTCGTCGACGCTCAGGCCCTCGGCTTCGACCTCGGCGAGGATCTTCGGATCGACCTGCTTGAGGTGGACGTAGCCGATCCGGTCCGGGTACTTCCGGATCAGCTCGAGGTTGTCGCCGCCGCAGTAGCTGATGTGGCCGGTGTCGAGGCACAGGTTCACGGAGGCGCTGTCGGTCTCTTCGAGGAAGCGCTCGACGGTGTCCTGCGTGTCGACATGTCCGTCCGCGTGCGGGTGGTACTGCGTCAGCAGCCCGAACTCGTCCGCCAGCCGGCGGCCCAGCTCGGTCACCGCCTGTCCGTGTCTGGCCTGGCCCTCGTGGTCCAGCCGTTCCTCGACGACCTCGCCGTTGTCACCGCGCCACATCGACGGCATCACGACCAGGTGCTTCGCGCCCATCGCGGCCGTGAGCTCGGCCGTCTTCACGACATCGCGCCACGTCGCCTCCCACCCGTCGGGGCGATGCAGCTGCTCGAACGTCGTACCGGCGGTCATCGTCAGACCACGCTGGTCGAGCTCGTCCTTCAACCTGACCGGGTCGGTCGGAAGGTACCCGTACGGACCGAGCTCGATCCGCGTGTACCCGGCCGCGGCCACCTCGTCGAGGAACCGCGTCCACGGCGTCTGCTGCGGGTCGCCCGCGAACCAGACTCCCCACGAGTCCGGCGCCGTACCGATGTCGACTCTGCCCATCAGTGATCCCCGTCGGCCGGAGTCAGGTACGGACGCTGGGCCTTCTTGCTCTCCTCGTACGTCGCAGCCGCGGCCTGCGTGGACTGCAGCTCCGACACCTCGCTGACCGGGACGTCCCACCACGAGTCGCTGTCCGGACCGCCGACCAGCGGGTCGGTCGTGACATGGATCGCGATCGGCCCGGTGGCTGCCTTCGCGGTCTGGATCGCCTTCTCCAGCTCGGGCCGGCTGTGGACATCGATCACGTCGACACCGAAACTGCGCACGTTCGCCGCGAGATCAATCGGCAGGTAGTCACCGTCGAGCCGGCCGTCACTGGTGCGCTTGCGGTACGCCGTCCCGAACCGCTGGGAACCGAGGGACTCCGAGAGCGCGCCGATCGACGCGAAGCCGTGGTTCTGCACCAGGACCACGATGATCTTGATGTTCTCCTGGACCGCGGTGGCCAGCTCGCTGGACATCATCAGGTACGACCCGTCGCCGACCATGACGAACACGTCGCGATCCGGTGCGCCGAGCCGGACACCGAGTCCGCCGGCGATCTCGTATCCCATACAGGAGAAGCCATATTCGACGTGGTATCCCTTCGGGTCGCGCGGCCGCCACAGTTTGTGGAGGTCACCCGGCATCGAGCCGGCTGCGCAGACAACCACATCAGACGCCGCCGACAATTCGTTGACGGCGCCGATCACCTCGCCCTGCGTGAGCAGTCCTTCGGCCAGTTTCGCCGTCACCTCGGCGGAGGGCCGGAAAACTGCGTCCACAGTTCCGTTCCAGTTCCTTGTGAGTTCCTGCGCCTCGGCTGTGTACTTGTCGTCCACGGACCACTCACCGAGCGCGGATCCCAACGAAACAAGGGCTTCCCGCGCATCGGCCACCACCGGGAGGCCGGCATGCTTGCCACTGTCGAACCGCGCCACGTTGATGTTCAGGAACCGGACTCGCGGATTCTGGAAGGCGGTCCGCGACGCCGTCGTGAAGTCGCTGTAGCGGGTGCCGATCCCGATCACCAGGTCCGCATCACGGGCCAGCGCGTTGGCTGCCGTGGTCCCGGTCGACCCGACCGCGCCCACCGCCTGCGGGTGATCGTAGGCAAGAGATCCCTTACCTGCTTGGGTTTCCGACACCGGTACGCCGGTCTGCTCGGCGAACTCACGCAGCGCGTCCTCTGCTCCCGAGTAGTGCACACCGCCACCGGCGACGATCAGCGGTCGTTGCGCGGACCGTAGGAGATCTGCCGCCTTGTCGACAATTGATGCCTCCGGCAAGGGACGTGCGACGTACCAGGTGCGCTCGACGAAGAGCTCTTCCGGCCAGTCGTACGCCTCGGCCTGGACGTCCTGCGGCAAGGCCAGCGTCACCGCGCCGGTCTCGACCGGATCGGTCAGCACGCGCATCGCGTTCATCAGTGCCGACGGCAACTGTTCCGGTCGCCAGACGCGGTCGAAGTACTTCGACACCGGGCGGAAGGCGTCGTTGACCGACACGTCACCGGCGCCGAAGCTCTCCAGCTCCTGCAGCACGGGTGTTGCCACCCGCGTTGCGAACACATCCGAAGGGAGGATCAGCACCGGCAACCGGTTGATCGTCGCAAGGGCCGCACCGGTCACCATGTTGGTCGAGCCCGGGCCCACGCTTGCCGTGCAGGCGTAGGTCTGGAGCCGGTCACGGGTGCGGGCGAAGGCCGCCGCGGTGTGCACCATGGCCTGCTCGTTGCGGGCCAGGATGTACGGCAGCGCCTTCGGGTCCTCGAGTTCGGACTGCAGCAACGCCTGGCCGATCCCGGCGACGTTGCCGTGGCCGAAGATGCCCAGTGACCCGGCGATCAGCCGCTGCCGAAGCCCGTCACGCTCCGAGTACTGGACGCTCAGGAATCGCACCAGGGCCTGCGCGACCGTGAGACGCACCGTCATGACTCTTCTCCTGTTTGTCCGAAAGGTAGGCGCGGATCAAGATGTTGGGAGTTCCACAGGTCGCGGACCCATGCATGCTGCGGATCGTCGGTGATCAGCCACTGGCGCTCGGTGCCGGGTCCGGCCATCACGTTGAGGTAGTACATGTCGTAGCCGGGTGGCGCCATCGCCGGGCCGTGCCAGCCGTGCGGGACGAGCACCACGTCACCGCTGCGGACCTCCGCCAGCACGTCGATCGGGCGCTCCTCGGTGCCGTAGACCCGCTGGTAGCCGATCGGATCGTTGCCCTTGACACCTTCTGGGACGTCGTCGGACAGCTGCAGCTCGAAGTAGTAGATCTCCTCGAGCTCGCTCTCCTTCCCCGGCTTGTGCTCGTCGTGCTTGTGCGGCGGGTAGGACGACCAGTTGCCGGCCGGCGTGATCACCTCGCACGCGATGATCGAGTCCGCCTCGAGGACTCCCGGCGTACCGAAGTTGCGGACCTGGCGGGAGGCGACACCGGCACCACGGAGCTCGGTCTCGACCTCGTCGGCGCCGATCCGCCGGAACGGATGGTCCGTCGCGGCCTTGGCGTGCGGGAACGCGATCCGCGCGCCACCGGCGCTGACCACCGCGAACGTCGAGTTCCGGGGCACGTACGCCAGATCCGTCGACCCCGCAAACACGTCCGCCCGTCCACCGAGCGGGACTGCCTCGCCGTCGACGATCACCTCGGCCGACCCACTCAACGGAAGGACGATGTACTCACAGTCCCCGGTGTCGATCTCCACCGACTGCCCAGGAAGCAGGGTCCGAACCAGCAAGCCGCTGTGATGCCACTCCGCCTCACCCGGCCGCACCGCGAGCTCGAACCCATCGCTCGCCGCGGTCCCGGCCGGCCGAACCCATTCAGTCATCCCAACTGTCCTTCCTCAGAACCTCAGCGGTCCGGGTCATGCGGTGTCGCCGTGGACGAGGGCCGCGGCATGGTCGACAGCCGCCGCCACGTCGCCGTCGGGTGGGAACAGCAGCGCCCGCCCGACCACGAGCCCGCGGACCGAGGGCAGCTCGAGCGCCTTGCCCCACGAGGCGTAGGTCGCTTCCGGCTCCGCCGTCGGATCGCCGCCCAGCAGCAGCGTCGGCAGAGTCGTTGCCTCCATCACCCGATCGAGCTCGTCCACGACCGGCAGCTTGAGCCACGTGTACGCACTCGTCGCGCCGAGACCCGACGCGATCTGGATCGACTTGATGACCGAGTCGGGGTCGAGCAGGTTCGCGACCCGCCCGTCCTCGCCGCGCGTCGACCAGAACGGCTCCACCATCGCCATCAGCTTGTGCTCGGCCAAACCGGTCACCGCCGCGGCACTACTCTCCAACGTCGCCACGGTCCCCGGGTCGCCGAGGTCGATCCGCGTCAGCATCTTCCCGCCGTCGAGCCGCCGCGCGGCGATCTCGTCAGCAGTCCGGTACGCCGTGAACCGATCGTCCAACTCGAACGCCGCCCCCTGCAACCCGCCCCGGTTCATCGATCCGATGACGACCTTGCCTTCCAACGCACCGAGCAGCAGCAGGTCCTCCAACACGTCCGGAGTGGCCAGTACGCCGTCCACACCCGGCCGCTGCAACGCGATCATCAACCGGGCAATCAGATCAGCCCGGCTCCCCATCGCCATTCGATCGCCCCGCACCCCCAACGCACCACGCGCCGGATGATCAGCAGCCACGATCAACAGCCGCCCGTCATCCCCCACCAACGCCCGAGTCCGCCGCTGCAACCACCCCTCGGCCACCCGCTCCGGATGCCGAACCCGAACCTCGGTCAACTCCCCCAACCGCTCAGCAACCCCCTCCCCCCAAACCAACCCCACCGGCAGCGCACTACCCACACCCAAGAACCCCACGCCAGAGGCTTGCTCCCCAACTGAGGCACCCCCGCCAAGCTCACCAACCTGCTCAGCGTCCTCACCACCGTGCGCCAACTGAGCGCCACCCGGTGAGTCACCAGCCAAAGCACCACCAACGACCCCGGCGTCCTCCGCTCCGACACCAGCACCAGGAACACCTCCGGCTTCTGCGCCGACTCCAGCTCCGGCGCCGGCAGCAGCCCCGGCGGCCAAAGCACCAGCGGCGCCAATCGCGGCAGGGCCCTGCACACCTGCGCCGGCAGCACCAGCCGCGCTGGGGCGACTCGCCTGGTCTTCGTGGAGCTGTCCGGTGTCGTCCTCCGGGCCCGGAGGACTCGCTTCATGTGCCTGCTCCGACACACCGGGGTTGAAACTGACGGTCGGCTCGCCAGCCGCCTCCCCGCCAGTTCGAGAGGCTCCCGACAGCACACCCGACTGCTCGTCACCGGCCGAGAGCTGATCACCGGGCGGCTGACGCTCGCCGGGCGACGGCCGCTCACCGGGCAAGGGCTCTGCCTGCGGGACGCTCGCGCTGGCTGACGGTGGGATCGCGTGTGGTTGGTCTGCGGCGGTTGCTGCCTGCTCGTTTGAGCCCGGCGTACCACCTGATTCGGCCGTGGCGACGACTGGTTCCTGGCTTGCGTCCGCAGTCTGTTCTGCTCGCGGCCCGTTGGTCTGCCGGTCTGCTGGGGCTGCGGGCAAAGTCGCTCGCTGCTCTCCACGGACCGTTTGACCGCTCACCTGATGCCCCGGCGAAGCCTCCGCCCTGCCCAGCCGCTGCTCACGCCCGGCCTGCTCACCTACTACCTGCTCACCTACTGCCTGCTCACCAACGGCCTGCTCACCAACGGCCTGTTCGCCCGTTGTCTGCTGGGGTGTGGGCAGGTTCAGGTTACCGATGACGGTTGTCTGGCCGTCGGGGGTTGCGGAGGGCGTCCCCTGGGAGGCGTCCATCATCACGGTCACGTCATCGGGGCCCGGTGTGTCTGGGCGACGCACAACAACCGCCCGGTCGTTCAGTCCGGCAGTCGGGGCGTCCGGGTCGGCGTACGGTCGCGCGGACCCCGCAGGCTCCGTCGGCCTGTTCACGTCCGACGGCTGCGAGATGACAGTCGAGTCGTCCGACCCGGCGTACGTGGATCGTTGGGCGGCACGTGCGGTGACGTCATCGGACCCGGCGTACGGCGACGCTTGGGCGGCTCGTGCGTCGGGGGCGGGGGCGGCGGGAGAGGTTGGCGTCCGTGGGTGGGGCGGGGGGGGGCGGTTGGAGATGACTGTTGGGTCGTTTGCGCCGGGTGTGAGGACGGTGGATTCGTTGGCCCAGTCGGTCTGGTCTGCGGCGGGGCGGCGGGCTATGACGGTTGGGTCGTTGGGGCCCGGGGTGAGGGTGGTGGGGTCGGGGTCTTCATGGGGGCGGTGGATGGGGATGGGACGGGCGTGTTCGGAGTACTGGTCTTCGTCGTGGGGGGTCATGCTTCGGCTCCCAGGTGGGAGAGGACTTCTTCGGTCGTGGGCATCGCGGTGGAGCATTCGAGGCGGGAGGCGACGATCGCGCCGGCGGTGTTGGCGAACCGGATGATCTTCTCGAGCGGCCAGCCGGACAGGAGGCCGTGGCAGAGCGCTCCGCCGAAGCCGTCGCCGGCACCGAGGCCGTTGACGACGTCGACCGGGTACGGCGGGACCTCGACGCGTTCGTCCCGGGTCCGGGCGAGCGTGCCGCGGGGGCCTTGTTTGACGACGGCCAGGTCGAGGCCGCGGTCGAGGAGGGCCTGCGCGGCCTTGTCGGGATCGGTCTCGCCGACGGCGACCTCGCACTCCTCACGGTTGCCGACAGCAACCGTGCAGTACTCGAGCGCGCGCGACACCTGCGAGTGTGCCTCGCTCGGATCGGCCCAGAACATCGGCCGGTAGTCCAGGTCGAGCACCGTGATCGGACGCCGCCCGCGAGCCTCCCAGGCGGCGAAGTGCGCGGACCGCGACGGTTCGGCGGACAGGCCGGTCACCGTGGACCAGTAGATGCGCGCGTCGCGGATCGCGTCCAGGTCGAGCTCCGACGGGTTGATGACCAGGTCGGGTGCTTTCGGGAAGCGGTAGAAGTAGAGCGGGAAGCTGTCCGGCGGGAAGATCTCGCAGAAGGTGATCGGCGTCGGCAGGCCATCGACTCCGGAGACGAAGCGGTCGTCGACCCCGAGTTCGCCGAGCGTGCGGTGGATGAACACGCCGAACGGATCGTTCCCGGTCCGGCTGATCACCGCCGACTTGCGCCCGTGCCGCGCCGCCGCCACCGCTACGTTCGTCGCGCTCCCGCCAAGGAACTTGCCGAACGAGGTGACATCTTCCAGATGCGTCCCGATCTGCAGCGGATACAGGTCGACCCCGATGCGCCCGATCGTCAGTACGTCGTCCACCATCAGACCATCCCATCCACATGGGTCCCGGAGGCGGTCATTCGAGCCCCGCCGCGATCGACTGCAGGTGCGCGATACTCGCCCGTACGTCGGCCACGGGCCCGTCGTCCACCGGACGCGCTTGCAGGATCGTGTCCTGTTCGAGGACGTACCACCCGTCGTACCCGGACTTCTCCAGCGTGCTGACGATCGTGGTGATGTCGATGTCGCCGGCGCCCAACGGGCGGTACATCCCGGAGCGTACGGCGTCCGTGTACCCGACCTCACCGGACTGCACCCGCGCGGCCCACGCGGCGTCGACGTCCTTCAGATGGGTGTGGCGGATGCGGGACGTGTGCTCGACGGCCAGCGCCACCGGATCGACCCCGCCGATCAGCAGGTGACCGGTGTCGAGCGTGAGGCCGATCGACGAACCGTTGAGTACCTGCGAGACGTCGTCAGCGTTCTCGACCATCGTGCCGACATGCGGGTGGACGGTCGCCAGCACGCCCTGGGAGGCCGCCAACTCGGACAGCTTGTCCAGGTTGGCGAGCAAGGTGCTCCAGCCAGCAGCATCAAGCACCGGGCGGTCGTCGTACCCGTCCTGGCCGGTCGCTGCGGCGAGGACCAGGGTCCCGGCACCGGCCGCGACGAAACCCTCGAGTGCGGCGGCGACCTCCGGAGCGGGATCGTGCGATGGGTCGTGCAGGACGACCGGCACGAATCCGCCGACGGCCCGAAGACCGACGTCTGCCAGGGTTTTCGCCTTGTCCCCGGGTTCGTCCGGCAGGAACCCGTCCGGGCCGAACTCGGTCGCCGCCAGCCCGACCGCGCGCATCTCGGCGAGCACCGTCGCGGCGTCGTACTGCCAGCCCCAGCCCGGCACCTCGCACACGCCCCACGAGATCGGAGCGCCGGCGATACGGGTAGCAATGTCAGTCATATGCGTAGCTCTCCTCAGAGCGTGACGATGCGGTTCTCGTGGCGGGACAGTTCGCAGGCGTCGGCGATCCGGAAGGCTGCGAGCGCGTCCCGGACCGTGCACGGCACCTCGCGGGTCCCGGCGACGACCTCGGTGAAAGCGGTCAGTTCAGCGACGTACGCGGGCTGGAACCGATCCATGAACGTCATGTGCGGTGGCCCTTCGGGGAAGCTGACGCCCGGCTCGGCCGACCGGAGCGCGGTGTGCGAGTCCAGGCCGACCGCGATCGAGCCGAGGCTGCCGTGCAGCTCCATCCGTACGTCGTGCCCGGCGCCGTTGTACCGCGTCCCGCTGACTGCGACGAACGTACCGTCGTCCAATGTCAGCAACGCGGCCGCCGAGTCCACGTCACCAGACTCGCTGAAGAACGTCTCGCCGCGGTTCGCGCCCGTGGCGTAGACGCTGACGACCTCGCGGCCGGTGACGTAGCGGATGATGTCGAAGTCGTGCACCGTGCAGTCGCGGAAGAAGCCGCCGCTCTGCGGGATGTATTCGCGGTGCGGCGGGAAGGCGTCGTTCGTGTTCGCCCGGATGTGGTGCACGAACCCGAG
Source organism: Kribbella soli (assembly GCF_004331345.1). GTDB lineage: Bacteria > Actinomycetota > Actinomycetes > Propionibacteriales > Kribbellaceae > Kribbella > Kribbella soli. The sequence goes on from NZ_SJJZ01000006.1 coordinate 463,919, forward strand.
CTCACCCGTCTCCACGGCCGCCCGCGCCGCCTGGTACCCGGCGTCGAACCGGCGCTGGAAACCGATGTGTACCGGGACGGTCGCCGCCTCCACCAACGCCAGTACCCGCTCGGTCTCCGCCAGGTCGAGCGCGACCGGCTTCTCACAGAACGTCGGTACGCCGGCCGCGAGCCCTGCCTCGATCAACGAGGCGTGCGCGGACGTCGCCGCCGCGATGACGAACCCGTCCAGGCCGGACGCGAGCAGCGCCGGTACGTCGGAGACCGACGAGACGCCCAGCTCCTTCGCGACCGCCTGGGCCCGGGCGGGGTCCGCGTCGGCGACGACCACCTGATCCACCGCCGGCAACCCCTTCAGCGTCGCGGCGTGGAACGCCCCGATCCGCCCGACCCCGACCAACCCGATCCGCATCCGCGCTGCCTCTCTCGAAGAACGGGCGCGCCACAGCCCCTGCGGCGCGCTGGTTGCTCGTCAGCTTTCCGGCCACGTGCCAGGGGTGTCAATACTTTGTTAACACATTCTCACGTACGGACATGGCGGGGTACCATCCGCCCATGACGGTATCGATGCCACGCCTCCGGCGCGGCGGGTCATGGGGCTGGAACTCCCGTCCTTCCCTCGTCGCTCCGGTCGCTGCGCTCCCTCCGCTCCTCAGTCCAGGACGGGAGGCCCCATGACCGGTGCTCTGCCGATCCAGCTCGATCGGGGCAGCCCGGTGCCGCTGTACCACCAGCTGGCCGAGCAGCTGACTGCCGCCATCACGGACGGCCGGCTGCGTCCGGGCGACCCGTTCGAGAACGAGCTCGGCATGTCGGACCGGCTGAACCTGTCCCGCCCGACGGTCCGGCGGGCGATCTCCGAGCTGGTCAACCAGGGCCTGCTGGTCCGCCGCCGCGGCATCGGCACCACGGTCGCGAACCAGATGGTGCACCGCAAGGCCGAGCTGACCAGCCTGTACGACGACCTCGCGCGCGAGGGCCGGACGCCGCGGACCGAGGTGCTCGCGCTGGACTGCGCGGCGCAGGACGACCGCGCCGCCGCCGTACTCGAGGTCCCGCCCGGCACCCCGCTGGTCGCGATCGTGCGGCTCCGGTACGCCGACGACCTGCCGCTCGCGATCATGCGCAACTGGCTGCCGCCGGCCCTCAACGACCTGACCTTGGACGAGCTCACGAGCGACGGTCTGTACGCCGTCCTGCGGGCCCGCGGCATCCGGCCGACGGTCGCGCGGCAGCGCATCGGCGCCCGCAACGCGACCGCCGAGGAACGCCGTACCTTGCACATGTCGAAGGCGGAGCCGCTCATCACGATGACCCGCTCCGCCTACGCCGCCGACGGCTCCCCCGTCGAATACGGAAACCACTGCTACCGAGCCGACCAGTACTCCGTGGACGTGGTCGTCTCCGAGCGCTAGGCCTGGTTGGCGATCAGGGTTCGGACCAGGCGGAGACCTACGGAGAGGTGGGCCAGTTCGGGACCTTCGGTTTCGACGATCTCCTCCAGCATGGTGGCGGCCCGGGCCAGCGCCGTCGCGTTCTGGTCCTGCCAGGTGATGACGCGCTCCTCGGGATCGACCGACGGGTCGGTGGTGGCGAGGACCTGACGGGTGAGGCGGGCGTGCACGGCGTGCAGGTCGTCGCGCAGGGCGGCGCGGGCCATGGTCTGCCAGCGGTCGGTGCGCGGCAGGCCGATGATCCGCTCCAGGAAGCGGCCCAGCTGCAGCCGCTCACCGAGGGCGAAGTGGACCTTGGCGACCTCGAAGATGTCGATGTCCTCGCGGGACGCGGTCTCCACGATCCCGAGCCCGCCGTACGCCGGCGGCAGCACCGCGATCCGGGTCGCGAAGTCCTCCGAGACTCCCTTCTGCACAAGGGCTTCCCGGCGCTGCTCGAACAGCGCCAGCTCGCGACCGCGCAGTACGTCGGGCAACGCCGCCGTCAGCTTCGCGATCCCCGGTCCGAAGAACTCGATGAGCTCCTCGATGTCGACCGGAGGCCGCCGGGTGCTGACGAGCCAGCGCGTCGCGCGCTCGACCAGCGTCCGCGTCTCGAGCCGCATGTGCGTCTGCGTCGCGGCGTCGACCACGTTGTCGAGCTCGGCGTTGCTCGACAGCAGTTCGGGCTGCGAGAAGATCCGCGACGCGGCCAGGTTCGCCCGGACCACGTCCTCGATGGTCCCGCCGGTCTCCAGTGAGAGCCGGTGGTACGCCGTGATGCCCGACGTGTTCACGAACTCGTTGACCACCTGGGTCGTGATGATCTCGCGGCGCAGCTGGTGACTCTGGATCTGGTCGGTGAACCGCTCCTGGATCGCCTTCGGGAAGTAGCTGGCGAGCTTGTGCGCCAGGTACGGGTCGTCCGGCAGCGACGTCTTCAGCAGCTCGGCGTCGAGCACGATCTTGGTGTACGCGATCAGCACCGACAGCTCAGGCGACGTCAGCCCACGCCCGTCCGCCTTGCGCTTCTTGAACTCGGTGACGCTCGGCAGGAACTCCAATTGCCGGTCCAGCAGCCCTTCCTTCTCGAGCCGCCGGACCCAGTCCTGGTGGACGTGCATCAGCGCCGGCGCCTGCTCGGCCGCGTTCGCCAGGGCGATGTTCTGCCGGTAGTTGCTCTTCAGCACCAGCGCCCCGACCTCGTCGGTCATCGACGCGATGATGTCGTTGCGCTGCTTCTCGGTCAGGTCGCCGTCCGCGACCACCGTGTCCAGCAGGATCTTGATGTTCACCTCGTGGTCGGAGGTGTCCACACCGGCCACATTGTCGATGAAGTCGGTGTTGATCCGGCCGCCGGCCGCGGCGTACTCGATCCGGCCGAGCTGGGTGAAGCCGAGGTTGCCGCCCTCACCGACCGCGCGGGCGCGCAGCTCGGACCCGTCGATCCGGATCGCGTCGTTCGCCTTGTCGCCGACATCGGCGTTCGACTCGCCGGACGACTTCACGTAGGTGCCGATGCCGCCGTTCCAGAACAGGTCGACCGGCGCCTTCAGGATCGCGTTCATCAACTCGGCCGGCGTCAACGTGACCGGGCCGCCTTCGAGACCAAGGGCATCGCGCACCTCGGCCGAGATCGGGATCGCCTTGTCGGTCCGCGGGAAGACCCCGCCGCCGGCGGAGATCAGGGACCTGTCGTAGTCCGCCCACGACGACCGCGGCAGATCGAACAGCCGCCGCCGTTCCGCGAACGACGAAGCCGCGTCGGGCGTCGGGTCGAGGAAGATGTGCCGGTGGTCGAACGCGGCGACCAGCCGGATGTGCTCGGACAGCAGCATTCCGTTGCCGAACACGTCACCGGACATGTCGCCGACCCCGACGACCGTGAAGTCCTCGCTCTGGCAGTCGTGGCCCATCTCGCGGAAGTGCCGCTTGACCGACTCCCACGCGCCACGGGCGGTGATGCCCATCGCCTTGTGGTCGTACCCGACCGAGCCGCCGGACGCGAACGCGTCACCGAGCCAGAACCCGTACTCCTTGGCGACACCGTTCGCGATGTCCGAGAACGTCGCCGTACCCTTGTCCGCGGCAACGACCAGGTAGGCGTCGTCGCCGTCGTACCGGACCACGTCGCGGGGCGGAACGATGTCACCGGCAACGATGTTGTCGGTGATGTCGAGCAGCCCGGAGATGAAGGTCTTGTACGACGCGATGCCCTCGGCCAGCCAGGCGTCCCGGTCGACGGACGGATCCGGCAGCTGCTTGGCGTAGAACCCGCCCTTCGCGCCGACCGGCACGATCACCGAGTTCTTCACCATCTGCGCCTTCACCAGGCCGAGCACCTCGGTGCGGAAGTCCTCGCGCCGGTCCGACCAGCGCAGACCGCCCCGCGCGACCGCGCCGAACCGCAGGTGCACACCCTCGACCTGCGGCGAGTACACGAAGATCTCGTACGCCGGCCGCGGCTGCGGCAGCTCCGGGATCGCCTTCGGTTCCAGCTTCAGCGAGATGTACGACCGCGGCTTCCCGTCGGCGCCCGGCTGGAAGTAGTTGGTCCGCAGCGTCGCCTTCATGACGGTCAGGTACGACCGCAGGATGCGGTCCTCGTCCAGGCTCTGCACCGTGTCCAGCGCGGCCAGGATCTCCTTCTCCAGCTGGTCCGTGCGCATCGTCCGGTCCGGGTCGTCGGCCGGTCCGCGCGCCGGGTCGAAGCTGGTCTCGAACAGCTGCACCAGCAGGCCGGCGACGTCCACGTGGTTGAGGAACGTGTTGTGGATGTAGTCCCGGCTGAACGGCGTACCGCCCTGCCGGAGGTAGCACTGGTACGCGCGCAGGATCGACACCTGCCGCCAGCTGAGGCTGCCACGCAGCACCAACGCGTTCAGCTTGTCGGACTCGGCCCGGCCCTCCCAGACCGCCTGGAACGTGTCGGAGAACAGGGTGCGCAGTTCCTCGCGCTCCTCGGTGTCCTCCGGTGCCCGCAGGCCGAAGTCGTAGATGTAGGCCATCGTGCCGTCGTCGCAGCGGATCTCGTACGGGCGCTCGTCGACGACCTCCACGCCCATCGCGCTCAGGTGCGGCAGCACCTGCGACAGGGACAGCGGCGACCCGGTGCGGAACACCTTGAAGCGCCGCTCGCCCTCCCACTCCTCGTCGAGCGGGGTGTAGAGCGACATGGCCAGCCCGTTGTCGGACGGCAGCCCCTCCAGGACGTGGACGTCGTTGACCGCGACGCGCGCGTCGAAGTCCTCCTTGTACGCCTCCGGGAACGCGTTGGCGTACCGGCGGGCCAGCTTGGTGACCGCACCGTCGCCGCCCTGTGCGTGCAGCGCCACGGTGAAGTCGTCCTGCCACGCCCGGGTCGCCTCGATGACCTGCTGCTCCAGCAGATCCGCGTCGTACTCGCCGACCGTCTCGCCCTGCTTCATCCGCACCACGAAGTGCACGCGGGCCAGCACGGACTCGGTCACGTAGGCGGCGTATGTGACGGTCTCGGCGCCGATCGCGTCCTTGAGGATCTGCTGCATCTTCAGCCGGACCGCAGTGGTGTAGCGGTCACGCGGCAGGTACACCAGGCAGGACAGGTACCGGTTGTAGACGTCACGCCGTACGAACAGCTTGACCGCGCGCCGCTCCTGCAGGTGGAGCACTGACTGCACGATCGGCAGCAGGTCCTCCACAGGTGCCTGCAGCAGCTCGTCGCGCGGGTAGGTCTCCAGTACGTCGAGCAGACCCTTGCCGCTGTGGCTGTTCGGGTCGAAGCCGGTCTGGCGGAACAGCTCCAGCGCCTTCCGCCGCAGCACCGGCACCTGCATGACGCTCTCGGTGTACGCCGTCGACGACAGCAGACCGATGAACCGGCACTCCCGGACCGGGTTGCCGCCCTCGTCGAACTGCTTGATGCCGACGTAGTCCAGGAAGGTCGACCTGTGCACCGTGGAGCGGGAGTTCGCCTTGGTGAGGATCAGCAGCTTCTGCTCCTGCGCCTTGGCGCTCACCTCCGGCGGCAGCTTGCCGGAACCCGGCTTCGGGTCCGGGCGAAGGATGCCCAGACCGGTCCCGGGGCGGCCGCGCAGGATGCCCTGCTCGCCTTCCATGGTGAAGTCGTACTCGCGGTAGCCCAGAAAGGTGAAGTGCTCGTCGGCCAGCCACTCCAGCAGCTCGCGGGCCTCCTCCACCTCGCTCTCGGAGACCGGCAGGTCGGCGGCGTTCAGGCCGGCGGCGATGGTGACCGCCTTCTCGTGCATCTTCGGCCAGTCCTCGACCGACTCGCGGACGTCGTTCAGCACCTTCTGCAGGTCCTGCTCGAGCGCGCGGTGCTCGGCGACGTCCGCGATCCGCTCGATCTCCAGGTGCATCCAGCTCTCGCGGACCAGGTCGTGCCCGTCCGCGGTCGCGCTGTCGTCGAGGACCTCCTGCAGCGTGCCGGCCATGTCGCGCCGGACCACGAACTGCGGGTGGATCAGCAGCTGGAGCTCGAGGTTGCGTTCGGTGATCGCCATCGAGGCGCTGTCCACCAGGAACGGCATGTCGTCGATGACGATCTCGACCACGGTCCGGCCGCTCGCGGACCAGCCGTGCTCCTCGAGCGTCGGCGTGAAGACATGCACCTTCGCCGTACCCTGCGGGCGGGACATCGCGGACTTGTAGTGGTGCCGCGCGGCGCCCAGGCAGTCGTTCGGCTGGCGCTCGGCGACGTCCTCGGCGGCGACGTGCCGGTAGTACTGCTCGAGGAATGTCTTCAGCTTGCCCGGGTCGGCCGACTTGTCGTGACCATGTGTTCCCGCGGCCACCGCCTTGGCGAGCACATCCGCCTTCTGGACGTCCAGCTTGCTTCGCATTCCCCACCGTCTCCACACGTGACTTCGGCGTCGCTCGCGCCGGACCGCACGACATTGTGCGGTCACTCAGAGATTAGTCCACCTTTGTCACTGGTGTGGTGTCGGGACGGGCCTGTCATCGACTACTGAGGCGTAGTGCAAGAGCCGGACAGGCGAGGACTGCGCGGCGCGCGTCCGGGAGTTCACCGGCGGTGATTTCGCGGCCGCGGAGGACGGGGAATCCCCACTCGTCGAGGACGACGTCATCAGGCAGCAGACCTGCGCAAAGGCCGTGTCCGTCGCACCTGGTCCAGTCGATCTCCACCTTGTTCATCGGGTACCTCCAGGGACGGGCAGAACTCCGAGAACCGGCCGGCCACAGCCCTGACCGGACAGATGACGCCGTACGTCGTCGTCGAAGACCTCGAGCGCCGATGTGAGGAACCTCGCAGCCCCGTCCGGGTGCGCGCAGGCGCCTCTGCCCGGAATCAGACCGAGGTGCCGCTGGGCGTCGTACCAGCCCTGACTGTCGCCGATGGTCAGCCGGGCGAAGTCGTCGACGAGTGAGGCGAGGCCGAAGACACAGGGTCCGCACTGGCCGGCCGACTGACTCCTCAGCCACTCAGCGACCCTGGTGACCTCGCCGAGCGGACAGGTACCGGAGCCGAGCGCGAGGATGATCCCGGCGGACACCTCCGGTCGCTGCAGCAGCACGCCATCGGTCTGCGGCAGCCAGCGCCCGTGGTACCCGCCCAGCAGGACAGGTCCCGGTTCTGCACCGGCGTACTGCAGGACTGTGTCCAGTGGGACGCCTGTCGGTGTCTCGATCACACCGGGCCGTTGGACCGCCCCGTCGATCGTCAGCAGCTGCGTACCCGGTTCGCTGGTCAGACCGGTGCTGCTGAACCCGCGGGACCCGAGCCGCGCGAGTACGGCGAGCTGCGCGAACGTCTCCACGTTCGACAGGAACGTCGGCCGCCGGTGGTACCCCCTCCGCGTCGGCAGCACCCGCCGACCCGGTGGCACCGCAGTACCGCCTTCAAGCACACTCAGCACCGCGCGAGCCTCACCTGCGACGAACCGACCCGGGGTGTCACGCACCTCGATCGCCAGCTGGTCGTCACGCTCCATCAGCGCCTCTCGGAGGGACGTGGCCGCGGCAGGGTCGTGTACGGCGATCAGCACGTGCGGTGCCCGCAGTGCGTGCGCGAGACCGACTGCGCCGTCCAGAACGAGGTGTGGCGACCGGGTCAGGAGCAGACGGTCCTTCCGGCTCACCGGCTCGCTCTCCGAGCCGTTGACCACCACAGCTTCTACACCGCGAGCTGGGAGGTCCTGCAGCTTCAGTGCGACCGGAAAGGCCGCACCGCCGCGCCCCCTGAGTCCTACGGCTTCGCAGAGCTGCACGTAGTCGTCGCGGGTTAGCTCGGGCTGCGGACCGTGCGTCAGGAGATGACGCTGGAGGTCCAGACGGCCCTGGTCGAGTCCGGCGAGGACTCTGGCGTCACCGATGACCCTGTGTCGCTCCCCTTCCAACCCCGCCGAGCGAAGCGACGCGGGGCTGTCGATGGTGGTCATTGGGTCCTCCAGGCGCGGGTGGTTTTAGGGGTCGCGTTGTTGAGGCGGTACGCGCCGGCGGTGGCGACCGCGCCCAGGCACGCGAGCGTGATGCCGAGCATCCACGGCGTACTGCGGTCGGTACCTGCCAGCAGTGCGTGGCCGATGGACAGCAACCACCCGACCGACGCGGCGATGTGTAGCTTGCGCCAGTGCTTCGTGAACGACTGGGACACGGCCAACCGGCCACGGGCCGCTCCGACGAGGGACGCCAGTACGAGGCTGTAGAGAGCAAGCACCCCGATGACCATGGCGAACGGCCGGTAGCCGGAGCCGAACGGCCACACCAGAACGGTCGGACTGATGTCCACGTAGCTGTCGGCGATCACCGCGACCACATGTGTCGCCAGCAGGACCAGTCCGGTCACAGCGGCCGAGCGGTGCACGTACTGGAGCCAGAACCGCCGCTCCGGTCGACGCACGCCGGGCATCACCATTCCGAGTACGGCGGACAGCGTGAACATGACCATCGTGACCACGCCGGCCGCGCGGGCCAGGTACCACAGGGTCATCAGGCGGCCCTGCTCGCCGTCGGCCACCCGCACAGCTCGGTGACCTCACCGTCGTCGGCAATCAGCCGCGCCGGGTGACCGGACAGCTTCAGCCGCCCGACGGCTGCTTCGCCCGTCGCGATGAGCGCAGTACTGAAGGTGTTCGCCCGTACGGCGGTCGGCGCCCAGACGGAGGCAGTCCGGTACAGACCCTCCGCGGGACGGCCCGTGCGCGGGTCGATGACGTGGTGCCCGTAGCCGGTCGGTGTCTGCCAACGCCGTACGGTCCGGGTCGACGTGGTCAGACCGCCGTGGGCGAGCGTCACGAGGACACCCTCGTCGCCGGCGCGCTCCGCGACGGTGATGACCCACGGCTTCTTCGGCGTACCCGCTGCCCGCAGGTCGCCGCCGATCTCGACGAGGACCGCGCAGCCGTAGCGCTTGCTGATCACGTTGGCCGCCCGATCCGCCGTCCAGGCCTTGGCGGTGGCACCGAGGTCGAGAGCGCAGTCCTTCGGCACACCTAGCAGCGCTAGCTTCCGGTTGAGGCGGACCTCCTGCCAGCCGGCGATCTGCGTCGGGTCCTCGGGCGCTTGCGGGAAGCGCCGCCGTACGGCTTCGATGTCGGCGTCGTACCCGGCCGCGATCACCGCCGCGCCGACGGTCGGGTCGACTGCCCCGCCACTCATCTGGGCCGCGACCAGGCTGACGTCGACCAGGTCGACGAGCAGACGCGACACCGGTGCGAGGGCGCCGGCGCGGGTGTTGACGATCGACAGCTCGGAGTCCGGGCGGAACCGGCTCGCGGCCTTGTCGACGCGGTCCATCAGCGCCTTGAGCTCACCGCACGCCGCCCCCAGTACAGCGGGGTCGTCGACGGTCAGCCGGACCGTGCAACTCCACGCGTTCCACGTGCGTGAGGCGGTCATGACCCGTTGCTCCCGCCTTGCGAGGTGGAGCCGGAGTCGGCCGAGCCGACGCCGCTCGAGCTGCTGCTGTCGTCCGAGCTCGAACTGGAGCTTGAGCTGGAGGAGTCCGAACTGCTGGACGTCGACGTCGTACCGGTGCTGCCGCTGTCCGAGTGCTTCGAGGACACGACCGCGACCGAGATCCCGGTCGCGCCGACTCCGAGGACGGCAGTGGCTATCGCGGCCGCGGACGCGCGGTGGAGCCAGCGCCGGCGGTTGGGTTGGGGTTCGCCTGTGGTGACCATGCCGTAAGCCTCGTTCGAGGCCCGTCAGCCGCACTCCAAGAGAAGATCAAGCCACCGTCAAGTTCTGCTGAAAGCTCTCTGAGAACAGGTCTCAGGAGCGGGCCTCCAGCGGGCAGTCGGTGTCGCAGTGCTTGCCGATCGTGCCGACGATCTCGTCGGCGACCTCACCGAGAACGGCGAGGCGGTCGGGGCCGAACACGTCGACGAAGAACTCCCGCACCCGCGCGGCGTGCACCGGCGCGCACTCCTTGATCGCGGTCAGGCCTTCCTCGGTGATGGCGATCTCCGGGTACCGCGAGTCGCAGGCCTCCTTGCGGATCAGGCCGCGCTTCTCCATCCGGGTCAGGTGATGGGACAGCCGGCTCTTCTCCCACTGCGTCGCGCGCCCGAGCTCGAACGCCCGCATCCGGCCGGACTCCGACTCGGACAGATTCACCAGGATCTCGAAGTCCGACTTGGACAGGCCGAAGTCCCGCTGGAGGTGCCGCTCCAGGTGCGTCTCCAGCGTTCGGTTCATCAGCAGGTAGCTGCGCCACGCCTTCTGCTCGTCGTCGTCGAGCCACGGTCCCTTGCTCACGAGAACCATCCTACCCGCTCGGGTTGACACATCAACCAATCGCGCTACGATCGGTTGAGTTGACACATCAACCTAACTGTTCGAGGAGTGAACGGATATGAGCAAGCTGATCGCCGTCGTCGGAGCCACCGGAGCCCAGGGTGGCGCGCTGGTCCGCGCGATCCTGGCGGATCCGTCGGGCGAGTTCGCCGTACGAGCGCTGACCCGGAACCCGGACTCCGGCGCGGCGAAGGACCTCGCCGCCGCGGGCGCCGAGGTGGTCGCCGCGGATCTCGACGACGAGGCGAGCATCCGGGCCGCGTTCGACGGCGCGTACGGCGCTTTCGTGGTGACGAACTACTGGGCGCCGCTGACCGCGGACGAGGAGGCGGCGCGGACCCGCGCCGAGATGGAACTCGACCAGGCCGAGATCGCCGCGCGGGCCGCCCGCGACGCCGGCGTACAACACCTGGTCTGGTCGACGCTCGAGGACACCCGCCTGTTCTTCGGCGGGCGTGACGACGTACCGAGCCTGGACGACGGGCGCTACAAGGTTCCGCACTTCGACGCCAAGGGAGAGGCGGACGAACTGTTCACCAAGTACGGCGTACCGACGACGTTCCTGCGGACCACGTTCTACTTCGACGCGTTCGTCACCGCCATGGCGCCGACCCGCAACGCCGACGGCACTCTGACCATCACGGTACCGATGGGCGATCAGCGCCTGTCCGGTATCGCCACCGACGACATCGGCCGCAGCGCCTTCGCCATCCTCAAGCGCCCCGACCTGATCGGCCAGACCGTCAGCATCGCCGGCGACCACCTCACCGGCCACGAGTACGCCGCCGCCCTCGCCGAAGCCCTCGGCGAAAAGGTCGTCTACTACTCCCCGACCCTCGAGGAGTACCGCGAGTACCCGTTCCCGATGGCCGTCGAAATGGCCAACATGTTCCAGTTCTACGCCGAGAACCACCACGAGTTCACCGGCAACCGTGACCTCGCGAACGTCCGCGAACTGAACCCGGCCCTGGAGTCGTTCGAAACCTGGCTCAACCTGCACAAAGCCGACCTACTGGCCGCCACCAAGTAACCCACGACCTTGGGCGACTCACCCGCGAGCCGCCCAAGGTCGACGCCCAAGACTTCCCGACCTTGCCGTACGCCGTGATCCCGAGCTCAACGGACGTCGACTGGGGTGAGGCGCGCAGGACGGCGTACCGGCAGGAGTCGGCAGCCCAGGTATATGGCGAACGAGATGCTCGTGATGTACGGGCTGATCGGGACCGAACTGCCGGCGGCCAGCAGGATGCCTCCGACCGATGCGACCACTGCGAACGCGGTGCTGAGCAGCGGAACCCAGACCGGTGACGCGGAGACTCGTAGCGCCGCGGCCGCGGGTGTGACCAGCAGCGAGAGCACGAGGAGCGCGCCGACGATCTGCACCGAGACCGCGACCGCGAGACCGAGCAGGATCATGAAGACGATCGACATGACACCGACCGGGACACCGCGGGCAGCGGCAACGTCAGCATCCGTACTCGCGAACAGCAACGGCCGCCAGATCACCACCAGCCCGACGGCCACGACGGCGGAGATGACGATCAGCGACTTGATCTGCGGATCGTCGATCGCCACGATCTGCCCGGTGAGCAGGCCGAACTTGTTCGCCGCCCGGCCGTGGTAGAGGCCGAGACACAAGATCCCGAGTCCGAGGCCGAACGGCATCAGTACGGCCGTCACCGAGTTGCGGTCCCGGGCGCGCGCACCGAGTACGCCGATCAGCAGCGCTGCTGTCAGCGATCCGAGCAGGGCTCCGGTGACGACGCTGGCGCCGAAGAGCAGGCTGGCCGCCGCACCGGCGAAGGACAGCTCACTGACGCCGTGCACGGCGAACGCCATGTCACGCATCATCACGAACACGCCGATCAGGCCGCCGACAATGCCGAGCACGACGCAGGCGATGATCGAGTTCTTCAGCAGCGGCAGGAGTTGGCCGTAGTCGGAGAAGTTGAACATCTCCGACCAGACCGTGCCGAGACTGTCCAGGCCGATCATCGGACCATCGCCTGTTCGGCGTGGTGGTACGGATCGTGGTCCGGGACACCCGCGACCAGGATCCGTCCGTTGTGCCGGATGACTTCGACCGGGGCGTCGAACAGGTCACTCAGTACGTCGGTGGTCAGCACCTCGTCCGGCGTACCGATCCGGAACCGGTGGTTCGCGATGTAGAGCACCCGATCGACCTTGTCGAGGATCGGGTTGATGTCGTGGGTGACGAACAGGACGCCGAGGTCGAGCCGCCGGCGGGCATTGTCGACCAGATCGCTGACCAGTCGTTGGTGCGGCAGATCCAGCGACAGCAGCGGCTCGTCGCACAGCAGCAGCCGTGGATCGGCAGCGAGTGCCTGGGCGATCCGCAGCCGTTGTTGCTCGCCGCCCGACAGCGACGACAGCGGAGTGGACGCGTAGGCCTCCGCACCGACCGACGAGAGCAGTTGATTGACCCGCTGACGCCGTACCCGGGACGGAATCGGAACACACCACCGGTGCCCGTCCACACCGAGCGCCACGAGGTCCCGGCCGCGGAGCGGTACGCCGTCCTCGGCCAGCCGCTGTTGCGGTATGTATCCGATCCGCCGGTCGCCCCGGCGTACCGGCGTACCGAGGAACGTCGCGGACCCGGACCAGAGCCGGACCTGGCCGAGGACGACCTTCAACAGGCTCGACTTGCCCGATCCGTTGGCGCCCAGTACGGCGATCAGCTCGCCACCGTTGACCTCGAGATCGAGACCTTCCCAGAGCGCGCGAGCGCCGAAGCCGAGCGCGGCCCGCTCCAGGCGCAGGACGACGCTCACTGCCCGAGCGCGGCGCCGACCGCGGTGAGGTTTGCCGACATCCAGCCGACGTAGTCCTTGCCGCTCGGGAGGGTCTCGGTGACCGGTACCACCGGGATGTTGTTCTGCTTGGCGGCGTTCAGCACCTTCTCGGTCTCCGGACCGGTGGTCTGCGCGTTGTACGCGAGCAGCTTGACCTCGTGTTTGCTGTAGAGCTGCAAGGTCTGGTCCAGCACCTTCGCGGGTACGTCGCTGTCCTCCTCGATGGCCTCGCTGAACTCGTCAGGAGTCTTGTTCTGCAGGCCGACCGCGTCGAGCAGGTAGAGCGGCACCGGCTCGGTGATCGCGACCGGCTGACCGTCGTACTTCGCCTTGAGCGACGCCTCCTGCTGCGTCAGGCCGTCGATCTTCTGCTTGAGAGCGGCGGCGTTCTGCTGGAACGCCGCCGCGTCGCCGGGCGCGGCCTTGGCGTAGGCCTGCTGGATCTGGTCGATGACCTTCACGACCGTCGGGAAGTCGTACCAGACGTGCTCATTGAGCTCCGCACCGCCCGCTGCCTTCTTGCCGGAGATGGTCACCGCGTTCAGCACCGTCGCCGAGGTGTTCTTCGCACTCTTCAGCATCCGGTCCATGAAGTCGTCGTACCCGCCGCCGTTCTCGAGCACCACCGTGGCATCGGCCAGCGCCAACTGGTTCCGGGTGTTTGCCTCGTACTCGTGCGGATCGGCGTCCGGACTGGTGATGATCGAGGTGACCGCCACCTTGTCGCCACCGATGCTTGCGGCCAGATTGCCCCAGACGTCGGTCGACGCAACCACCTTGATCTTCGCGCCACTGGACGCACCGGGCGACGACGCGGCCCCGGCGGCAGCGTCACCGCCCGACGAGCAGCCGCCCAGCCCCAGAGCGACGACGGTGACGACAGCGGGCACAACGAACAGTCTGCGACTCATGACAGGACCAACCTCTTGAGCGAAATGAAATGACAACCATTATCATTATCGCATGAGGTCCCAGAACGCCAGCCGCAGCCGATCAGCTACTGATCTTGAACTTTGGTGACGTTGCCAGTTCGGCCAGTTGGCGGGCGGTGTACACCGGTTGGGTCAGGGGGGCTTTGTCCGTGCGGTCGTTCTTCTTGGCTTGGGCTACGAAGACGACGGTGCCGTCGGCGTAGCGGTAGGCGGCCCACTGGTCGTAGTCGCCGCCGGTCTTGGCGGTCACCACGCCGACCTTCTTACCGTTGACGTCCACGACGGCGCAGGTGCCGGTCCCGCCCCAGAATCCCTTCGCCAGCTTGCACGGGTCCGTCGCCGGCTTCCCGTTGGGCGTGGTCGACAGGGCGAGCAACTTGCCGACCCGGTTGTCCTTCTGCACTGGGATGGAGGCCGAGTACTCCCAGTAGTCCGGCTCTCCGTCATTGGACGCGTACTGGCTCTGCGGCCATCTCATCGGGTCGCCGCTCGGGTACTTCAGGTCCGGCGAGGTGAATCCTGGCGGCAATGCCGAGGTCAGCTCGTTCATCAGCGCCACGGCCCGATCGGCGCGAGGACCCGTGGTCGCCGTACGGTCCACCTGGCCCTCCGGCCACGGGTCACCGGTCTTCCGGGTCTTCGGCGCAGTCGTCGGCGCCACAGTGGAGACCGGGGGCGTGGATGCCGACGGCGGGAATACCGACGGCGTGCCCGGGCCGCCCGCCACCATCTGGCCCACCGACCGGTCACCGGTCAAGTTCGTGACCAGTGCGGGACCGGCTGTGACGCCAACCACCAGCGGTACGACGGCGAGCCCGGCCCACGTCGCCCTGCGCCGCTTGCGCACCCGGCGGGCCTGCTCGAGAGCACGCGCAGGATCCATCGACGGCGGTGGGCCGCTGCGCACGATCACGTCATGCAGTGCCTCGTTGAGATCCTCTTCGTTCATCGAACCTTCTCCTCTTCCAGCAGACCCCGCAGCGTCGCCAGCCCGCGGGCGGCCTGGCTCTTGACATTTCCGGTCGAGCAGTCGAGCAGCGCAGCTGTCTGCTCGACGGACTGGTCCTCCCAGTACCGCAGGACGAGTACGGCGCGTTGCCTCGGCGGCACCTTCACGAGTGCCTCCAGCAACACGAGCCGTTCGTCGGCGAAGTCGGCCGCCGGCGCGGCCCGATCGGTCGCCTCGGACTCGACCGACTCGTGCCGGAACCACCCCCGGCGCCGCTCGGACAGGAACGTCCGTATGAGCGTCTGCCTGGTGTAGTTGTCCATCGCCTCGTGCCGCTCGATCCGGCGCCACGCCAGGTAGAGCTTCGTGAACGCTTGCTGCACCAGGTCTTCCGCGCGATGCCAGTCGCCGCAGAGCAGGTACGCCGTGCCGCGCATGGCGTCGGAACGTGCCGCGAAATACGCCTCGAACGCCGCGTCCCGCTCACTCATCTGATCTCCCATCCTTGATACCGGGTTAGACACGCCTCCGAGGTCGAAGTTGGTTGCATCCGGGTATCAACCGGGCCGGCGGCCCGGTCAGAGAGAGTGTGAGTATCCATCGCGCCAAGTATCTGATCGCCGCGGCAGCCGTTGCGATCGCGACGCTGCTGTCGGCCGGAACCGCCGCCGCAGGCGTTGCCGAAGACGCGTGCACGGAATCCGCTGAGTGGACCGCCTCACCGTCGCCCGTTCCCAAGGTGCTTGGCCTGTCGCTGGGAGCAGCAGCGGACCGTCTCCGAGCCGCCGGCCACAACTGCAAGATCGTGAACCACAACCTCGTGCAGGTCGACGAGAGGGCCGTCGTCGTTGTCAAGCAGGAGGTGCAGTACACGCCCGACCCCGACGGGGGATACTCGGTGGTCGCCCTCACCCGTGGCGTGGTGATGCCGGACCTCGTCGGGAAGACCTGGGGCGCCGCAGAGAAGATCGCGGCACGGCGCACGATTGCGGTGCGAGCGTTGCCGGCGAGCGGCGCTGCGGACTGGACAGTCGAGTTTCAGAACCCCGGTGCCGGCGCGTACATGATGTTCGGGGACGAGGCCAGCCTGAAGCTCAGCGAGCCCGTCCCGCCGGATCCGGTGCGTGTCCCGGTGCCGGATCTGATCGGGAGCACCGAGGACGAGGCCGCGGCCCTGGTCAAAGACGCCGGCCTCAACTACAAGGAACGGATCCTCAAGGACGGCAAACGGCCCGGGCGGGTGGTCAGCCAGCAACCGCAACCAGGCGAGCTGGTCGAACGCGCCACCACCGTGAGAGCCGACGTACGCCGGGTGCCCGCACCACCACCGACCACAGTCGTCCCGACGCCTCCCCCGACACCGCCCGCCGTCGTCCGCGCAGTGGTGCCGGATCTCGTCGGCCGGCTCGAATCCACCGCGAAGCAGGCGGTCGGGGTGGCTCGACTGAAGTTCCGATCTCGCGTGGTCCGTCCCGGGAACGCGCCGGGGATCGTCCTGAACCAGCATCCGCGGGCCGGTACCGAGGTCGACGTCGGCACCGTCGTCGCCGTCGACGTCACCCGCGCGCCGAAGCCGAAGCTCGTGCCGGTTCCTGACCTGCTCAACCGCAGTGAGGACGACGCCCGTGGCGCGGTCGAGGGCGCCGAGCTGATCTTCGATCTGATCGGTGGAAGTGATGCTTCGGGTCACGAGCAACAAGTCATCAGCCAGCAGCCGCGCGCCGGAGAGCTCGTCCCAACAGGAACGACGGTGACGGTGGAGTTCGCCGCCAGCGAGTCGAACTGGCCGTCGTGGCTGGTGCCACTGCTGCTCGGGACAGCCGTCCTGGCAGCCGGGACCGTCAGCCGTATCAGGCACCGACCGGGTTCCGACCCCAAACCAGTGCCTCACGTTCAGGCGGCCGGTCGGCTGACTCCGGGGATCCCGCAGATCCACGAATCCGGCCCAGCACACCGAATCCGAGTCAACGCCCGCCTTGATCGCGGGCGCCAGTACCTGCAGGAGAAGACCGATGAACACCACTAGCCACCAGATCACCATCGCCTCGCACTTCAACCAGACCAGCCGGGACGCCTCCGCCGAGCTGAGCGACCTGATCACCAAGAGCAAGGTGCTTGAACTGGCGCCTCACCTCGCTCCAGTCGCCTGGCTGGCGTCAGCTCCGGTGAACCGCGCGCTCACAGCGACCTTCGATCGCGACCTGGGCGATCCGATCCTGTGGGGCTGGCGGACGCATCGCGACCTCCAGGAGGCGGCGAGCGCCACGCTCGCGGGCACCGGGTCGCCCGAGTACGTCACGTTGGCCAAGCACGAGATCTCGTCGATCCATCACCCAGAGGTTGAGGTGACCGTCGATCAGCAGGCTCCGGTCACGATCAGGTTCGATCTCACGCTGCTCTTCACGCTGGAAGCCCTCCGGCTGACCGTTCAGAGCGGCCTGCTCGTCGGGCTGAGTCCGGGGTCTTGCTCCGTCGAGGTGACCCTCGGTGCACACGGCTTCGATTTCAAGCGCTCCGCGACGTACGCGCTTCAGGAGTTGGTGACTCTGCACAGCGGCCTGCGGCTGCTGCCGGCATCGGCCTACGCAGAGCTACCGGTCTGAAGCTGGATTGGCATGTATCTCCAGGTGCTCCGGTGCGGTCCGTTCAGTAGGGACACGGCATCAAGGGGGCAGCCGGAATGGAAGACGACGTTTCGCCGGTCACCGCTCTGGTGGCTGGCGCCGCCGATGGAGATCAGCAGGCATGGAGCGAACTCGTGAGCAGGTACGCGCCGTTGCTGGTGTCCGTCATCCGTCGGTTCCGGCTGACGCCGAGCGAGACCGAGGACGTTGCGCAGACCGTGTGGCTGCGCCTCGTCGGGCACCTGGACAGCCTGCAGGAACCGCGGGCGATGCCGGGGTGGATCGTCACGACCGCCCGCCGCGAGGCGCTCCGGTACCTGTCGTCCGGGCGCCGACTGCAGCCCAACGACCCGCTGGATCCTGAGTTCCAGGCGATTGCGGCGGATATCGACGAACCCGAAGAAGGTCTGTTCCGGGCCGAGCGGCACGAGGTGCTGCTGGCCGGTCTGGCCGAGCTGCCAGGCCGGCAGCGCGATCTGCTGTTGCTGCTGCTCGAGGATCCGCGACCGTCGTACGTCGAGATCACCGAGCGCACCGGGATACCGGCAGGCAGCATCGGCCCCACCCGCTCACGCGCGCTCGAACGGCTCCGCAGATCTCCACGGGTCCGGGCGTACGTCGAATCCGCCGAGCATTCGGAGCGATCCGAGCCGTCCGGAGGTGATCAGCATGACGCGGCAACGCTGGGATGACGACGAGCGCCTCCTCGAGGATCTCGCCGAGGCTGTCCGCGGTACGCAACCGTTGGCAGACACGATCGCCGCGCAGGCCGAAGGCGTGCTGTCCTGGCGGACGATCGACGAGGACCTCCTGCAGGCAAGCCTGACGTTCGACTCGTCGCTCGAGGCGGTGGCGGGGACCCGGGCCGAACCCGGGCAGACTCGGCTGCTGGTGTTCAGCTCCACTCCGCTGTCGATGGAGCTGGAGGTGACCCAGGACGAGGTTGTCGGCCAGATCCTGCCGCCCGGCCCGGGCGAGATCTATGTCGAGACCCCGGACGGCACCGAGTTCTCCGTCAGCGCGGACGAATCCGGCTTCTTCGAGCTACCGTCGTTGCCTGCTGATGCGGTCCGCCTGCGCTGCGATACGGCGACCGGTCGAGTGGTCACCGACTGGGTCCGGCTATGACTCAAGCCCCCAGTGCGATGAAGGACTGCCCAGCCGTGCGCGCCAGCCGGTCGTCGCCGGCCGACCCCCGTGCCTGGGCAAGCGCTTCGGCAAGATCGTCACCGGCCCGCAGCCTGCCGTGCAGGCCGACCATCAGCGGCACCGTCGCCGGGTCGTTCACCGGTACGACGCTCGCCACAACGCCGGACGACCCGAGTGCCACCAACGCACTGACCAGACCGAGCAACTCGTCCGCACCACTGGGTCCGCCCAGCGCGGAGCTGCAGCTCGACAGCACGACTCGGTACGGCGCGTGGTCCAGCCGTTCGAGGTCGTACACCGTGAGCGGCCCGTCATCCAGTTGGAGCGCCGAGAACAACGGACTGTCCGCGCGGAACGTGCCGTGCGCGGCGACATGCACCAACGACGCCCCGTCCATCGCTTCCAGGACCGCTTCTGCCGTGGCATCGCCTTCGGTGAGCACCACCGCGTCCGGATACAGCTCGGACAGTCGTCGTACCTCCTCTGGTCCGCTCGACAGCTGCGGACCACCGATCAGGACCACCCGCTCGGTCGCGGGCGGTACGGCGCTCTGTGCGCGCAACCACGCGGCCGCCGAAGGTGCCACCGAGGTTGGCCGATGCCGCAACGACGGCAGCAGACTCCACGGAACGGCGTGCAGCCGGCCAGTCGGTACGACCACCACTGGGCCGTCGGCCAGGTGCTTGGCCACGTCGCCCAGGAGTGCCGTCTCCAGGCGGGCTCCGATGGCGTCCAGGTCGAGCCGGTCCTCGCCGCGTCCGGTCGCCTCCCGTCGTAGCGCGAACAACGCGTGTGACAGCCGACGGGTCGCCTCCTGGGTGGGACCGATCAACACGAGGTGGACCCGGCCGCGCGCCGCCGTCATCGCGTACAGCTGGTCGTCGACGTCGGTGAGCTCGACCAGACTGCGGTCTCCGAGATGACTGAGCAGCTCGGTACTGCGGAACTGGTCGGACCGGTGGCCCATGGTTCCGGGTGTCACCAGGACTCGGCGTCGTACTGCGGCTTCGAGGCGTCGGCGTTCGCGGTGCAGCGGGGCGGGTCCGAGCCGCTGGTCGTAGGTGGTTTCCAGCCGGTTCGTCAGGTCGCGCAGCGCGGCGAGGTCGGCGACCAGGCCGTCGTCCTCCTGCGGCCGGACCGGCGGGATCGCGAGCACCGTGGCGCGCCAGCGTTCGCTCCACTCGAGGACTTGGCGGGCGTTGCCCCGCTGGACGGCGTACCGGAGCGCGATCGCGGCGAGTTCGGCGCCCTGAGCGGTGGCGAGAACGCGAAGTTCGGTGGCGCCGAGGGTGTGCACGTAGACCTCGATCAGACTCAGGCCCTGCCGGCAGGCCGCCAGCATCGCCCGCGACCTGCCGTCGCCTTGGTGGAGCGTGGCTTGGGCGAGCCAGCCGGCGCCGCGCGCTCGCAGGCCGCGATTCCGGGCGGCGGCCGCGATGCCCAGGTGGTTTCTGGCCCCGGCCGAGTCGGACCGGGCGAGGGCGAGCCTGCCCGTCAGCAGATGCGCCTCGACCGCGAGATCCGCATCGAGTCCGTCGAGCTCGACGCTGAGTCGTTGGCCGGTGTGCAGCAATCGCGCCGTACGATCACCGCCCGCGTAGCGGGATTGAAGCAACGCAAGCTCAGCACGCGCTGCCCACCACGGACGCTGCTGGCGGCGGAACAGCTTCATCGCCGCACGGCTGCGACTCTCGGCCAGCTCCAGAGCCCCGGCGGCGTGCGCTGCCAGTCCGGCGCAGTACAACAACTCCGCGCGTCGAGCCGTCGAGCCGCGCTGGTGCTCGAACCGCTCCAGCGCACTGTTGATCTCGGTGAGTGCGTCACGCGTCAGACCGGCCGCAAGCAGCACCACGCACTTGTTGGCGAGCAGGTCCGGCTCGAAAACACCGAGCTCGTCGACCATCCGTTGTGCGTCGTCGAGGTACAGCAGTGCCGTCGGCAGGTCACCGCGGGCGAAGGCCGCAGCACCACGCGCCTGCCGGGTGTCGGCGTACTCGACCTGCTGACCGCACTTCGCGAACAGCTCCTCGCTGCGGGCGTAGTCCACGTCGGCGCGTTCGATCGCGCCCATCGCGAGCAGCACCATCGCCCGGTGGGTCAGCGCCCGCGCCTCCCACATCAGGTCACCGGTGCCGCTCAGCAGTTCGACGGCCTGTTCGGCGTCGGCCAGCGCTTCGGCGTACCTGCCGAGCAGCGCCCCGCGCACCCAAGCCCGGCGGATCAGGATCCGGCCGGCGACCACACCCGTCCGGGCGGGCACGACCGAGTCGAGCACGGCCACACCACGTCCGGTCTGCCCGGCCATGACCAGAGCCACCCCGAGGCTCGCCAGGATGTCCGCCTCGCTGTCCGGATCCGCCGCCTTGCGAGCGTGCCGGTACGCCGCCTTGAGCTCGGTCACCGCCTGACGGATGTCGCCGAAGTCGCGATGGACGACACCGGCCGCCTTGTGCGCTGCCGCGGCATCAGCGTCGGACGGGGAGTTCGCGAGGACCTCGTGGGCGATCTTCAGGGCGTCAGCGGGCCGCGACAGTGCGAGCGCATGCAGCTCGTCAGCGTCCACGATCCTCCCCTTCACGTGGCCATGTTCCGATCGTAGTACGCCGTACCACCTTATTTTTCGAAGGTTTCTGACCAACTAGGGGGACGAAATGCCAGCCGAGCGACGCCTCGAAGATGCCCTGCACCTCATCCTGGACGACCCTGATGACCAGGAGAGCACGGGTCGTGGCAGGAAGCGAACTGATCGCGAAGAGCGGTGGCACGGTACGGCGGCGGCGTACCCGCCCGACTGGAAAACCCGCGGGTACGTCGAGTACTTCTACCGCCGGGACACCATCCTCGTTCGCACGGAACACGTGGACCTGGTCGTGGAAACGCTGCGCGAATCGCCGGTGCCTGGCGACGTCCGGGGTCCGATCATTCCCGAGAAGGTAGCCATCGATCGGCTGCGTGTGATCGGCGGTGTCACCGGTCTGGTCTGGCGCTACGGCAGGACGTTCGGTTCGGTGAAGGCCGGACAGCCCGGGAAGTTCGGTGGCAAAGAGTTCGGCGGCAGGCGCGACGGCCGCTACGACGACACCGATGCTCTGTCGACGCCGAACGTACTGGCTCGGCTGGAGGAGAAGCTCGGTCCCGACCTGGTGACTCCGGACACCGCGCTGCAACTGAACGGCAACGGTCATCCGTGCCCGGCCACCGAGCCGGCGCGCGTGCCCGGCAAGGCGGCGTGCCCGGAGCCGCCGGTGAGCACCGGGATCTGCTGCGGAACGCGCGGATGGGACGGCCGCGACGTGTTCGTCGGCGTCGTCGACGGCGGCCTGGTCGACGGTGTGCAGGTGTGGCCGTGGATGGCCGGCGTCACCGGTGATGCCGAGAATCCCTTCAAGGCGGGCACCACCACACAGATCAAGCCGTACGCGTGCCACGGGACATTCGTCGCCGGGTGTGTGCGCACGGTGGCGCCGAAGGCGAAGGTGCACGTCAAGAAGGCGGAGTACATCGACAACCGGCCGCACGCGGGGATGGCGTACGAGCACGAGATCATCCAGAAGATGAACGAACTGATGGACTGCGGTGCGGAGGTCATCGTCTGCGAGTTCGACGGCTTCACCCGCTTCCATCGGCCGCTGCTCACCTTCAACACCTTCTACGACAAGCGTTTGCGCCACCTGAACGTCGTCATCGTCGCGCCGGCCGGCAACGACACGACGTACGAGCCGACGTTCCCCGCGGCGTACTCGTGGGTGATCGGCGTCGGAGCGCTCTCCGCCGACGGCAACTGCCGCGCGTCGTTCTCCAACTACGGCGGTTGGGTCGACGTCTACGCACCGGGCGTGGATCTGGTCAACGCCTTCGCAGTCGGCGACTACGAGTGCTTCGAAGATCCCGCACCCCATGACGTGCGGCATTTCGAAGGGCTGGCCAGCTGGAGTGGTACGTCGTTCTCCACGCCGCTGGTCGCCGGGATGATCGCCGCACGCATGTCCGCAACCGGTGAAAACGCCCAACTGGCCGCAGAATCCTTGCTGCGCCTGGCCCGTAGCCAAGCCGTCCCAGGCGTCGGCCCGGTCCTCCACCCACACGAGGTCTGCGCGACTCCCCGCAAACCCTGCCACCCGACCTGCGACTGCGCCTGCACCCACTAGCGATCTCTCGCTTGCGCTAGGGTCCGGAACCACGGCTTCTCGGACTCTGCGCAGTGCTGGGAGCCACTGATCGGCTAGTGGAGGGTGTAGCCGCCGTCGACCACGACAACCGAGCCGGTCATGAAGCTGGAGGC
This sequence comes from Kribbella soli, assembly GCF_004331345.1. GTDB lineage: Bacteria > Actinomycetota > Actinomycetes > Propionibacteriales > Kribbellaceae > Kribbella > Kribbella soli. The sequence continues at coordinate 486,860 of NZ_SJJZ01000006.1, forward strand.
GGGTGACGCGAGGAAAACGACGGTGGGCGCTATTTCTTCGGGTACGGCGTACCGCTGCATGGGGGCGTCGTCGATCCAGCGGGCCTTGAACTGTGGCTCGTCGACCGGCGCCATCTCGGTCTTCACGTAGCCGGGGGCGACGGCGTTCACGCGGATGTTCAACGGCGCCCACTCTGCGGCCAGGGACTTGGTCAGCTGATGGACCGCGGCCTTGGAGGCGTTGTACGCCGGTTGCCACTGTGGACGGTTCACGATCTGCGCGGAGATCGACCCGATGTTGACGATGGTGCCGCCGCCGACCGTCGTGAAGTGCCGGGCGGCCTCCTGACTGAGCTTCCACAGGCCGTCGACGTTCGTGGCGAACACGGTGTCCCATTCGTCGTCGGGTACGTCGAGCGCCGGCCGGTGAACGCACGCCCCAGCGTTGTTGACCAGGATGTCGAACCGTCCGGTCGCGTCCAGCGCCGCCTGGATCGCTGCCCGCCCGGAGGCCCGGTCGTTCACGTCGAGGCCGACGCCGACGACTGTCCGTCCGGTCTCGCCCGCCAGCGCTTCGGCCGCCTCCTGCGAAGCAGCGGCATCGCGCGCTCCGATCACCACGTCCGCGCCGGCCTCGGCCAGCCCGGTCGCGAAAGCACGACCGAGCCCCCGATATCCACCGGTCACCAGCGCCGTCCGCCCGGCCAGCGAGAACTTGTCGAGAACCCCCATCAGACAACAACCGCTTCGATAGTCATCCCACCATTGTGACCGCGGACCGGCGAGCGTTCGCACAACTTGGGACTTCAGCTGCGCCGTGGGTACGGATTGGCAGTATTGTTCGAAGCATTAGGAACGCCGACTCAAACGGCGTGTCCGGCTGCCCGAGACCCGGCGGTGCTCCAACGGCGTGTTTGGACGGAGTCGGGCCGATGTCTGTCACCCACACTGAAATCTCCCGGGCGCCAGCGGCCGGCGGTTTCCGCGATGTTTCCGGTATCCCCGGAACAGACGTGTTGCTGGCCGGCGGTCTGGCGCAGTTGGCCGTGGAGTTGTACGACGTCGCGGGTATCGACGACGCCGTGCGCCTGGTCCTGGCGTACGCGCGGCGCACCACCACCTGCGACTGCGCCGGAGTCGTCCTTGTCGACCGACGGACGGGCCTGAAGACGGGCGGTGCCACGGATCGGCGCGTGGAGCAGGCTGACCAGCTCCAACTGCAGTACAACGAGGGGCCTTGTGTGCCCGTGAGCCGGGAGCAACCAAGCGTTCTGGTCAGCGACACCATTGTCGACCCGCGGTGGCCGCGGTGGAGCCCACGCGTGGCCGAGCTCGGCCTTCGCAGCGTGCTCACAGTAAGGCTGTGCACTGCCCGGTCGAACCTGGGCGCGCTCAACCTCTATGCGATCCACCCTGGCCGGTTCACCGCCGACGACGAGACCACCGCGCGGTTGCTGGCCCAGCACGCCGCAGTCGCGATCGCCACCGTCCGGGACGCGTCGACCTCGGCGCAGGCGATCGAGACCCGCACGCTCATCGGCCGGGCTCAGGGCGTCCTGATGGAACGCTTCACCATCGACGCCGATCAGGCGTTCGCAGTGCTCCGTCGCTACTCGCAGGACAACAACATCAAGCTCCACAGTGTGGCCGCCGACTTGATCAGCACCCGGCGGCTGCCCACCAGATCACCGGTGGCCGCCGCTGTCCGATCGCCGGCAATCGGCTGACCGGCGGGTTGGCCCTGGTCGGCGAGACGGAATGGGAGGCGGTGTGGTCAGGTGTCATCGTCACGAGTTCGGCAGATCCTGGCCGAGGTCATGGCCGAGGTGGGAGACGGGCTCCCGGAGCAGCTGTGCCGCGCCTGTGCGGTGGCAGTGCCGGTCAGCGGTGTGGGGTTGGCATTGATGACCTCCACAGGTCACGGCGGCACCATCACGGCCACGGACAGGCGGGCTTCGATGATGGAAGACCTCCAGGCGACCCTGGGCGAGGGCCCCTGCCTGGACGCGTCGAACGACGGGCAGCCGGTGTTGCAGTCCGACCTGGCCGCTACGGGACCGGCGCGGTGGCCGGGCTTCGCCGCCGCCGCTCTCGACGCGGGTGTGGCCGCCGTGTTCGCCTTCCCACTGCAGGTCGGTGCGATTCGGCTGGGCGTGCTCGACCTGTATCGCGACACGACCGGCTCGCTGGACCGGCCCCAGTTGGCCGAGGCGCTGGCATTCGCCGAGGCGGCCACTACGATCTTGCTGTCCTTGCAGGACAAGGCCACACCGGGCGAGCCGCTGCATCCGCAGTTGGCCGAGGCCGTCGAGAGCCGCCGCGAGATTCATCAGGCGACCGGGATGGTCTCGGTGCAGGCCGGCGTCGGCTTGACCGACGCGCTGCTGCGGCTACGCGCCCACGCCTTCAGCAGCGAACGTTCTCTGATCGAGGTGGCCAAGGACGTAGTCGACCGGCGGCTACGTTTCCAACCCGAAGACGATCATCATGAATAGACACCATCCGGTCACGGGACACGATCACGTCAGGAAGGAGAGCGCCATGAGCAGGGAGCAGCGACTGGCCAGCGTGTTCGTCGAGCTCGCCGACACCCTCGTCGCAGGTTTCGACGTCATCGACTTCCTGCACACGCTCACCGAACGCAGCGTCGAGATCCTGCAGGCCGACGCGGCCGGGCTCATCCTGGTCGACCCCCACGAACAGTTGCACGTACTGGCCTCCACCACCGATCAGGCCCGGCTGCTGGAACTGTTCGAGCTGCAGAACTCCGAGGGACCCTGCCTGGATTGCTTCACCACCGGACACCCGGTGGTGAACATCGACCTGGCCGAGGTCCAGGCCCGATGGCCGCGGTTCCAGGCGGCGACCACCGCGGCCGGCTACCGCTCCGTGCATGCCCTGCCGCTACGGCTGCGCGGTCAGGTCATCGGAGCCATGAACCTGTTCTGCCAGGACCGTTCCAGCCTCAGCGACGACGACATCGCGGTCGGTCAGGCGCTGGCGGACGTCGCCACCATCGGTCTGCTGCAGGAACGCACCGTTCGCCACGGCGAGATCGTCGCCGAACAACTCCAGGGTGCGCTGAACAGCCGCGTCCTGATCGAACAGGCCAAAGGGGTACTGGCCGAGCGAGCCGGTCTCGGTGTGGACGCCGCCTTCGCCGCTCTGCGCGCCTACGCGCGCCGCAACGGGCGCCACCTCAGCGAGGTCGCCGCCGCCGTGATCGACGGCTCGCTGGACTTGACGATGTCGCCCTCCAACCAGCAGAGCAGGTAACCCGCTCACTGCAAGCAACCTGCTGCTGTTCACCCGGCTGAACGTCAGCGGCGTCAATTATCCGAGACGGGCATCAGGCGCCACCGATAGTACGAAGAGTCCAGATCGTGGTTGTAGTCGCTGTAGACGGCGCCGGCCCGGGAACTGGTCCGCAGATTGCTGTTCAGGTCTCCATTGAGGAAGTCGCCGGAAGAGCTGTTGAACTTCCACAGCTTGCCCGAATTCATCACACACGATCCCACCCAGACGGCGTTCACTCTCGTCCTGTAGTCGGTGGACAGGCACTTGCCGGTAGCTCGATTCCGCAGGAGGTAGAAGCCCGAAGCGTTCTTGGCCCCCGCGGTCCACTGCTGGTGAGTGTTGCCGGTGCACCTCGACACGAAGACCACACCCGAATCGCCGGCCGTCAGACAGGTGCCGGTGTGCACGTTCATCAGGGGCCGGTACGACACAGCCTGAGCCGGCGCCGCCGTCAGCGCCCCACCGGCCCCCACCGTCAGCATCGCCACCGCCGCCACTACAGCCCTTCGCAGACCTCGGTTCACAACCGTTCCTTTCACCCAAAGGTTCCTCTATGATTCTAGAGTTCAAACTCTAGGAGGCTAGAGGGTCACCGGGCGAGGACGCCGCCGCGGGGGTGCGGCGTCCTCTCCGGTGCTACAGGTGGGTGGTTGTGGACGGGCCGCGGTTGCCGTTCGGGGCGATCGGGACCAGTTGGAAGGTTCGGCCCTTGGTCAGGTCGACTGATTCGGCGAAGAAGGCGTCGCGGTGGACGCGGCCGAGCCAGTGGTTGGCGCCTTGGAGTACGTCGTACGCCGTGGCGTCCGGTTGGCGGGACCAGGTGAAGCTGAGGTGGCGGGTGGCGCCGGCGCCGGGGCCCTCGTCGGCTACGGCGAAGGATCGTGGGCGGGCGGGTGTCTTGTAGAGGGACTGCGCGTCGGCGAGCAGGACCTTGCCCAGGTGGCCGGAACCGCTGGTGCGCAAGGAGATTCGCGCGATGCGGTCGTCCCCACAGGGCACTCGCCCGCCGTACTCGATCCAGCCGGACGCTCGCCGGATCGGTGTCAGTCGGGTCCACACGATGCGGTCCGGTGCCGCACGGCGGGTGACGCCGAGCTCGATCGTCGACAAGCCCTGCGCGACGACCCGGACCTCGGTGTGGTCGGCCTGCGCGATGTCGGTCTTGAAGAGGTGGACGACGCCGGTGCCCGTGAGAGCGAGACTGTGCGCGCCCTCGTACGCCGTGCTCTCGTCGAGGGCGACCGTGACGCCGTCGGTCCAGTACTGCCACGTCAGCGCCCGATCGGCACAGCCTTGGTTGTCCCAGCCGCTGTCCCGGACCTGCTTGCCGTCGAGGTAGAACGTGCTGCCGACGCCGATGTTGAAGGTGGTCAGGATCGGGAGCGCGCCGTACGGCGACCGCTCGACGATGCCGTGCGCGATGCCGTCCCAGCGCTTGTAGTTCAGGACATCGGTCCGGTACGGCGGTGTGCGTTCCTCGATCCGGCCGGACGTCGCCGGGTTGCCGGTCGGCCCGGACCAGAACCGCTGCTCGAGATCGCGGTACTTCGCCCGTCCTTCCGGTGTCGTGGTGGCACCGGAGTTCGCGGCGGTGGCCCAGTACTGGTCCTCGACGAACAGCGCGACGGAGATCGGACCGGGGTGGCCCGGGTACGCGTAGTCCGTGAAGCACTCCTCCGGGTTGAAGCCGCCCTGCTGGTGCTCGACGCCGGCGAACGCGACTTCCCGTGGGTCGAACCCGGCGGCGGTCGCAGTCTTCGCGCTGCCGCTCAGGTCCGCGTCGACGTACGGCCAGCCGTAGTTGATGAAGATCGAGTCGACGATCGGATCGCCGGGGGCACCGAGCCACGGGACGTTCTTCTGATTCAGCGTGTTCTGGTAGTCCAGGTTGCCGTTCGGCAGATCCGCGTCGTAGTACTGCAGGTAGAAGTCCGGGTCCTGGGCCTTGAGGTAGCGGAACAGGTCGCGCAGCTTCTCGGCCTGGGCGGCGGTGATCGACGCCTCCTGGTTGATGAACAGGCCGTCGAAACCGAAGTACTTGCGGATCTCGATCAGCTTGTCGCCGACCGGGAACGAGCCGTCGGCGGCCTGGACCAGGAACTCGCCGAAGTCGACGCCGGTGCGCGGCCAGAACCAGCCGCCGATCGTCTTGACGCCGTTCTTGTGGGCGGCCTCGGTCCAGCCCGGGTTCGGGATGTCGATGACGCCGTACGTCCGGCCGGGCGCACTCGGGTCGGCGACCACGTCGCTCGGCACCGACGGCAGCACCTGACCGTGCCACGTACCCCAGACGTCGATGTACGGCCAGAACCGCTGCGTGTAAACGTGCCCTTCGAGACCGATCGGCTGGTTGCGGCCTTCGTAGATCGTGCCGGCGTCGTCCAGGCTCAGCGTCGACAACCGGACCCCGGGATCCAGGTCGGGATGCGCCTGGGTCGGCGCGAACGGCTCGATCCGCGGCGCCAGCGGGACCAGGCAGCGCAGGTGCCGGGCCCACGGGTGGGTCTTGGGGTCGAAGTCGAGCAGGTCCGCCGGATTCCATCCGTACGTCGACGGTCCGGGCGGGATCCCGCCCGACCCGGGCTTCGGTGCTGCCGATCCAGCTGCCGCGGCGGAGGCCGTCGTACCGACCCCGGCCAGCGCCGCCACCAGGCCGGCACCTCCCACCGTGATCAGCGTTCTCCGAGAGACCTCGAGCGGATCTGACATCGCCTCACTCCTCAGATATACCGGTTTAGTTTGCCCAGCATCATAGGAGCGAGACCTCTTCAGCAAAAGAGCTGAACTGGTTTTGCCCAGCACCTGTCAGGCGGCCGCCTACTCCAGCACGCCACCCACCTCATCGCCACTCCGGCCACCCTCAGGTTCTCGACTCGTGGATCGAGGTTGTTCCTGACAGCCAACTCCCACGACTCGACGAACAACCCCTTGCTCTGGCGACACATATCCAGTTCGAGTGGTGTTGGCGTGTGACCTTTCCCTTGTGAATAAAGGGTTCCAGGACTCGCTGGCTGGTGGGTACGAGCCGTGTGCCATGGAATCGAACGCACAACCGGAGAAGATCTTCATCATCTGGCTTCCTCGCGCGGGACGGGGATCTTTCGGGACCTTTGGCCCTGATCTACGCCTACAGCTGTGGCCACACTGTGGCTGCGAGGATCACGAGATCCCGCGGGGGAGATCGATGTCAGAGATGAGCAAGCAGGTGTATGCGGCGCAACGGGTGGCGACGTTCCTGGGTGTCGTGAAGTGGCTGACGATCGCGGTGCTGGGAGTCGGCGGGGTCCTGACCGGCCTGCAATTGATCACTGCCGGCACCAGCAGCACTGAGCAGGCGCTCGGGTTCCTGGTGCTGGTGGTCGCGGGCGTCAACGCGCTGGTCACCTGGGCCCTGTTCGGGTGGCTTCAGCACATGCTCGGGATGTTGACCGTGATCGCTGCAAACACGGCTCCGGTACTGCAGCCAAATCTGAGCGCACCGGTTCCGGCGTTCACTCAGCAAGGGCTCTGAGGTAGCTGTGCTGAGCAACGCTGACGCGAGGGGCGGCCCTTAGCGTGACCGCGGACGAGAGCAGCTCGACCTGACTCGCGGCATGCCGGCCGGCGATCGGCTGCTCGGCATCAGGTGAGGTACGGGCGGCCCTTGGTGTCCCACTTGAGTACACCGGTGTAGGCCTGGCGCTTGTTGGAGTCCTTGACGCCGTTGTGGTTGGCGTCGACGTAGGCGTGGAAGGCGATCCGGGTGGTCTTGCCGACGTTGATGACGGTGCCGCCGCCCGGTCCGCAGAGCCGGGTCGACTTGGTGGTCATCAGGGTCTTGACGCGGGTGAAGCGACCGCCCCAGAAGGTGCTCGCGGACCAGACGTCGGTGTTGTAGGAGCAGTTGATGTAGTCACCTCGGGAGGCGAACAGCCACACCTTGCCGCCGTGCGCGATCACCGACGGGCCCTCGATCTTGGCCGAGCTGACGATCTTGGCGATGCTCTTGCCGACCACGCGGGTCCCCGTCTGCGTGTCCATCTGGACCGCGCGGATCTGGAAGCCGGACGCGTTGCGGTAGTCGCTCTTGTAGATCAGGTACCGCTTGCCGTCCTTGGCCCGGTACGCCGCCGGGTCGATCGCCTCGTACCCGCGCGAAACCCACGGCGAGCAGACGACCGGCTTGGAACCCGGGGTGTAGTTCCCTGCCGGCTGACGGGAGGTCGCGACGCCGATGCAGTGCACGTGCCGGGACGCGGACTCGCCGGTGAAGTACATGACGTACAGCGCGCCGCGGCTGTCCGAGCTCTGGAAGACCTCCGGCGCCCACAGCAGCGGCTTGCTGTGGTCGACCCAGGCCGGGATCGCCGCCATCGACTTGTGGATCGCCGACCAGCCGCCGCTCGTCGTCCAGCGCGTGCCGTAGCCCGCGCCGGTTCGGAACAGGTAGTACTTCGAGCCGAGGTGCGCGAATCCGGGATCAGCGAAGTCCTCGGTCCCGACTCGCCGCACGCTACTTGGCGCTGCAGCAGCCTGCGCCGTCACAGCGGCATCAGCTCGCGCCGCACTCCCCGGATGCACAACAACCGTTCCCACAACAGCAGCGGCACCAGCAAAAACAGCCAGCGCAATAGGCAAACGACGCACGAGAACCTCCACAAACCTGGGCGGACGAGGCCTCGGCAATCTAACCCGCCCACCGGGCCACCCAGGAAGGATTACTCCGCTGATCTGGGCCTGTTGCGCTGGTTGGCGATGAAGCGCGCTTTCTTCTGGCGATTCCCGCACGTGTTCATGTCACACCATCTGCGGGTGCGACTTTGGCTGGTGTCGAAGAAGGCGGCTTGGCAGGTCGGCGATGCACACAAGGCCAACTTTCCGTCGCGTTCGCCGGCGATGATGCTGATCGCGTCGGCGGCGATCACGCTGAGGGCATCTTCCACGCAGGAAGCCGAGCCAAGTTGCCATCGCCGCTTGCCGTCGGGCGTCAGGACAGCCGCGGCCCGACCCTGAGCGCTGCAGTCGTTGATGACCTGGACAGCAGACGCAGGGAGAGCGTCCTGGACCGCGGCCGCTGTCGCGGCGGCGTGAATCGACTCCCTCAGTTCCCGAGCGAGCTCGAGCTGGGCAGTCGTGCAGGACGCCACCGCGAGGCCGCTCACTGCCAGCCAGTCGACGAGTCGCTGCGGCGTGGGAATGCGTTCCACCGCGTTGCCCTGACGCTCCGACAGCGTCCCCGTGAAGCTGGTCGCCAGCACGGCGCCGAGGCGGAAGTCAGGAAATCCATCACGCATGGAACCACCTTAGCCGGTTGCGCGCCGGTCGAAGAGCCTGATAGAACCGTCTTAGACGGTTCACATCGGTTCGCAGCCGGTTCTACGACGGCCAGGAGGTCTCATGCCGCTCCTCACCAGCGACGTACAAGCATTCGAAGCCCACGCAACCGACGCCGACCTCTACGATCTGCGCGCGCGACTGGCCGCGGCGCGACTGCCGGAGGCCGAAACGGTCTACCGCGCCGCGCCCGACCCGCGCCGCTGGGAACAGGGCGTTCCGCTCGCCGACCTCGTCGATCTCGTGAACTACTGGCGCACCGACTACAACTGGCGGTCGTTCGAGGAGCGCCTTGACCGGATCGGCCAGTTCCGCACGACCATTGACGAGCTGGGCATCCACTTCCTGCACCGCCGATCCACGCGCGCAGACGCCACTCCGTTGATCCTGACGCACGGCTGGCCAGGCAGCATTGCCGAGTTCGTCGATGTCGTGGACGAGCTGGCGGATCCGAAGGACGCAGACGCGCCGGCGTTCCACGTCGTGGTCCCGTCGCTGCCAGGCTTCGGTTACAGCGACAAGCCGGCCACCACCGGGTGGGGAGTCGAAAAGATCGCGGCTGCCTGGGTGGAATTGATGGGAAGGCTCGGCTACAGCAAGTTCGTGGCGCACGGCGGCGACTGGGGAGGTAATGTCACCGCGGTCCTCGGGGGCAGGTTCCCGGCGCAGGTTCTCGGCATCCACACAACGCTCGCGTTGGCACCGCCCGGAATGACGACGGACGGGCTGTCGGCGGTCGAGCGCCAATGGACCGAGGAAACCCGCGATTTCTGGCTCCACCACCGGGCGTACGCGAAGCAGCAGGCGACCCGTCCGCAGACCATCGGCTACTCGCTCGTCGACTCACCGGTCGGGCTGCTCGCCTGGCTCCTCGACAAGTTCGCCGAGTGGTCGGACACCGAAGACAGCCCGTTCGAGACGATTACCAGAGACCGGATTCTGGACGACGTCACCCTGTACTGGCTGACGCGGACCGGCGCATCGGCGGCCCGCATCTACTACGAAAGCCCCAACTCCCTCGATCCCGACCTTCGGATCGACGTACCGTCGGCAATCACGATGTATCCCGGCGACATCGAGTCGCGCACTCCGCGCACGTGGGCGCAGGAGCGGTACCGGCAGATCGTCCGATGGAGGTCGCCCGAAGCCGGGGGACATTTCCCGTCGCTCGAGGTTCCCGAGTATTTCGTCAAAGACCTGCAAGAGGGCCTCGCGGCAGTACTGGCCGCTATCTCGAGACCGTAAGTTCTACGAGGTCGACAGCGCCGTCGGTGACGAAGAGGCCGAGGTGGCCTGGGCCCAGTTCGTAGCGGCGGAAGGTCAGGGCTACTCGGTTGTCGACGACGATCTGACCGGTTGTGCCGTCGAGCAGGACCTGCACGGTATGGCGGCCGGGTGGCAACGGGCACGGGCGTTCGAGTTCCACGAGATGTGGGACGTCGCCGTCGACCTGCCATTGGGCCGGCCCGGTTCGTCCGCGTGGCCAGCGGTCGAGGACGATGCGGTCGCGCTGCGGTTCGAGTCGTACGACGGTGGCGCTCTCCCCGTCCGCGCCGGCGTGCAACAGCAGCCCGAACGCATGCGTGCCGGCCTCGACGTCGACGGTCAGCGTGATCAGGCAATGCTCGGAAGCGGGATCAGCGATCCAGGCGGCGTACCGGTCGATCGCTCCCTGCCCCGGCTCGGCGTCCGCACCGTCCAGCGGTGACACCTTCACATCCTGTACGTCGGCGTACGCCGCAACGACCTCCCGCGGGAGTCCGAACGCCAGCGTCCCGTCGTCCTCCTGATGCGCTTCGAGTACGGCGAGATCGCCGGCCCACTGCCACGGGCCGGCGTCGGAATCCCCTTGTTTCGTGGGGATCCAGCCGACGAAGAACCGGCGCCCCTCGTCCTCGACCGACTTGGCCGCGTAGAACGCCCGCCCGTCGACGGTGTCGCGACCCGGCGCGAGCCACGGACCGTCCGGCCCCCGCGCGATCCGGTAGCGGGTCTGGAACGCGTCGGTGAACTCGGAGTACACGAGGTACCACCAGTGGCCCCACTGGAACACGTCCGGGCACTCCTGCGTGATGAAACGGTGCGGCTCCCACAACGGCTCCGCGATCGTCCACTGCGCCAGGTCGGTCGACGTCAAACGCGCGACGACACCACACCGGCGATCCGGCGCATCGACGTACCGCGCCGCCAGGACCATCTGCCACGGCTGATCGGCTGCGGTCCGGTACACGAACGGATCCCGCCAGTCCTGCGGCATGTACCCCGGCGGTGCGCCAAAAGCTTCCGAGGGGAGTTTGGTCCACCGCGTCGGATCGCCGTCGCTGAACGCGTGGCACACCACCTGAAAGTCACCGTCCGCGTCCCCACGCCGCGGATTGTGCCCGGTGTAGAAGAGATGCAGCTGTGCACCGTCCGCCACCACACTGCCCGTGTAGCAGTCGAAATCGACCGCATCCCGATCCCCGGCCGGCAGTACGACGCCGTGGTCCGTGTACTGCACGAAGTCCGTGGTGGACACCAACGCCCACGGCATCCCACTCGCACCGGCGGTCGGGTCCTCGGGACGCTCGTCCAGAAGGTAGAACAACCAGATCCGCCCGGCGTGACTGAACGGAATCACATCGCCGACGAAGCCCGACGACGGGCGCCAGTGCATCATTTCGCGGTCACCCGCGGCCGTGGTCGCCGGCGTGGCGGGGCGCCGACCGAGTCGCGCTCGATCAGGTCGCAGTCGATGATCACTCGCTCGGGCGCATCATCCGGGCCCGCTAGCAGGAGCTCGCCGGCCCGTCGGCCCAGCATCAGGTGCGGTAGCGCAGCAGTGGTCAGGCCCGGCCGGACCTGATCCGCGACGTCGGGCTGGTCGTCGAAGCCGACGATGCTGACGTCCGACGGGCAATCCAGTCCGAGCGCGTGCAGGGCGAGCAGCGCGCCGATCGCCATTCGATCGTTCCCACAGACCAGAGCTGTCGAGGCGTGCTCGGTGATCACCTCGGTCGCGAGGTCGTACCCGTTTCCGATCTGGTAGGTGCCGTACCGGTGCACGAGGTCGGCCGGACGCAGACCGGCCGCGCGGGCGGCGTCGTCGAATCCGCGCCGGCGCTCCTTGCAGGCGTAGTCGCTCCGCATGCCGCCGAGGAACGCGACCTCGCGATGCCCGCGTTCGAACACGGACGCCGCCGCCGCGCGCCCACCGGCGTACTCGTCGGCCAGCAGGATGGTGTCGGCGTGGCCCTCCTCGGGCCAGCAGTTGACGAAGATCGTCCGGATCCCGTCGAGGCGCGGGCTGCGGTGCAGCGGCTTGGGCGAGAGCGACGCGTACACGATCGCGGCGACCCCTTGCCCGACCAGGCTCGCGACCGCGTCGTCGCCCTGCCCCGGATCGTCGGTCGTGTCGACGACCATGCACACGTAGCCCGCCGGCTGGACGACCTGTTGCAGGCCGAGCACGATCAGACCGGCGTACGGCTGGGAGACGATCCCGCTGGTCACGACGCCGACGGTGAACGACTTGTTCGACCGCAGTAGCTGGGCCGCCCGGTTGGGGACGAAGTCGAGCTCGGCCGCGGCCTCGAGCACCCGCCGTCTGGTCTCCTCGGCCACGGCGACGTCGCGGCGGTCGTTGAGCACGAACGAGACGGTCGGCTGCGACACCCCCGCGCGGCGGGCGACGTCGGTCATCGTGACGCGCTTCGGCCGGCCGGCCGGCTGCTTCGCCATGGTCCCCCTTTAACGATGTGCGGCCTGTCCGCCGCAGCCAATTTACTATCACAGATAGGCCCAATACGTATTGCATCCCACCGTACACCGCTGCTACCGTCCCGGGTCAATACGTATTGGGCGGCGCGCCGGGCCGCCCGAGCGGTCAAGGAGGAACCCTCATGACAGGTATTCATCCGCCCGGAGGCTCGCTCGCCCGCCGTACGCTCCTGAAGGCCGGAGCCGGTGGTCTCGGGCTGGCGGCGCTGGCCGACCTGGCCGCCTGCAGCCAGGACGGCGGCGGCTCGTCGAAGTCGCTGAAGATGCTGTACTTCGGCGAGCAGGCGCAGGCGACCGAGCTGCAGAACCGGTTGCAGCCGCAGATCGCCAAGCTCGACGCGACCATCAAGTTCGAGATCTCGGCCATCAACGGCACCGACTGGAACGACTTCCTGGCCAAGGTGCTGACCCAGATCGCCGCCGGGACCCCGCCGGACATCATCAGCGTCGCGACCGAGGGCCTGCAGCTGATGGCGTCGAAGGAACTGGCGGTCCCGCTCGACGACTACGTCACCAAGGACCTGGACGCGCTGAAGGAGTACTTCGCCGACATCCACCCGGCCCTGGTCGAGTCGATGATGTACCAGGGTCACCTGTGGGAGCTCCCGGACAGCTTCAACGCCGGGAACATGTTCTACAGCACGGAGCTCTTCCAGCGCGCCGGCGTCGTACCGCCGAGCGCGGACTGGACCCTCGACGACTTCGAGGCCGCAGCCACCAAGATCGCCAAGTTCAAGGGCATCAACGCCTTCGGCTGGGTGGTCCGGCTGTGGGGCAGCTGGACGTCGTTCATGTACGCGAACAACGCCAACCTGCTCGAGGAGGGCAAGTACGACGGCGGTGACTGGCTGTGGAACAAGGCGTACGCCGGTGACGCGGCCGCCACCGGCCGCAAGGGCGGCTGGAAGTGGGGCGCACCGACCGCGAACTCCGAGGCGACCGTCGAGGCGCTGAACTACATGATCGAGCTGACCAAGAAGGGCCTGTCGCCGTCGCCCGACGTCGGCGGTGGCGGCACGCTGCAGGGCCTGTTCGCGTCGAACCGGATCGGGATGTCGATCGGCGGCGGGTTCTGGGCCGGCGGCCTGACCAACGCCGGGATGAAGAACGGCAGCTTCGACGTGACGATGTTCCCGAAGTGGAAGAGCCAGCGGCACCTGTTCGGCGCCGGCGGGTACGCGATCTTCAAGTCGTCGAAGAAGAAGGACCTGGCCTGGGAGGTCCTGAAGCTGCTGGTGAAGCCGGAGACCTTCGACCTGGTCTTCCCGGGCAACGTGACCACGCCCGGCCGCAAGTCCCTGGTGACGGCCGCGCGGTACGCGAAGACTGGACCGAAGCACTGGTCGGTCTTCTACGACACGCTGACCAAGCACCCGGACACCGCCCCGATCCCGGCCCCGCCGTACTACAACGCGCTCGCGACCGCGCTCAACCAGCGCACCACGCAGGCGATCTCGTCCGGCAACGCGAAGGCGGCCCTGGACGGGTTGCAGTCCGACCTCGAGAAGGCAGCAGGGGCGAGCTGATGGCCGCCGTCACCGCGGAGATCCGCGAAGCCGTTGTGAAGCGGCGCGGTCACCCGTCCTCGCACGGAGAGGCGCGGTTCGGGTTCGCGATGATCGGGCTGTCGGTGCTGTTCGTCGCGGTCTTCACCGCGATCCCGATCGTCGCCTCGCTGGGTCTGTCGTTCTTCTCCTGGGACGTCATCTCGACACCGGAGTACGTCGGGCTGAAGAACTACCAGCGGCTGTTCACCGACGGGCCGGTGCTCAAGTCGTTCGGCGTGACGCTGGGGATGGCACTCGCGATCGTCGTACTGCAGCTGACCATCGGGCTCGGGCTCGCCGTCCTGGTCAACCAGCGCAAGCTGGTCTGGGTACGGACGTTGTTCCGTACGACGTTCTACCTGCCGTTGCTCGCGTCCACGGCGGCCGTGTCGATCTTCATGGGCTACCTGTTCGACTACAAGTTCGGCGTCGTGAACTACTACCTGAGCCTGCTCGGGATCCCGAACGTGCCGTGGCTGACCAGCGGCTTCGGGGCGGCCGCAACAATCGTGCTGATCGCGGTGTGGCAGCAGATCGGGTTCACGTTCGTACTGTTCGTCGCATCGCTGATGTCGGTCCCCACCGACGTACTGGAGGCCGCGCAGATCGACGGCGCCGGGGCGATGCGGACACTGTTCCGGATCAAGATCCCGTTGATCAGCCCAACGATCCTGTTCGCCGCGGTCGTTGCCCTGATCAACGCCATGCAGCTGTTCGACCAGCCGTACATCATGACCAAGGGCGGCCCGGGATCGGCGACCACGACGGTGACGATCTCGATGTACCAGAAGGGCTTCCAGAACCTAGAGTTCGGGTACGGCTCGGCGATCGCGATCGTGCTGCTCGCGGCGATCCTGGTCATCACCGGGCTGCAGTTCCTCGCAGCACGAAAGCTGGTGTTCTACCAATGACAGAGTCCACCGGAACCCTGGCCCGGATCGGCCGGATCAGCGGCGTCGTCGTCCTGGTGGTCGCCGCGATGATTGCCCTCGGCCCGTTGCTGTGGACGGTCACCACGTCGCTGCGGACACCGGCCGAGGCGTTCAGCAACCCACCGCAGTGGATCCCGCTGCACCCGGACTTCTCCAACTACGCCGCGGTCTTCGACCGCATCCCGATCGGCCGGTTCTTCTTCAACAGCGTCGTCGTCACCGGGCTGATCGTGATCGGCCAGACCATCACCTGCACGCTGTCCGGGTACGCGTTCGCGATGATCAGCTTCCCGGGGCGCTCGGTGATCTTCGGGATCTTCCTGGCCACCATGATGGTGCCGCTGCAGACGATCATCATCCCGGTGTTCGTGATCATCCGGTACCTCGGACTGTCCGACAGCCCGTTGTCACTGGTGGTCTCCGCACTCGGCAGCGCGTTCGGCACCTTCCTGATGCGCCAGTACTTCATGCAGATGCCTCGCGAACTGGGCGAGGCGGCAAGGATCGATGGCGCCGGACACTTCCAGACGTTCCTGATGATCTACGCGAAGATGGCCGGTCCGGCGATCGCGACGCTCGCGATCCTGAACTTCTCCGGTTTCTGGGCGGAGTTCTACCGGCCGCTGATCTTCCTGCAGTCGCAGGACAACTTCACGCTGCCGCTCGGGCTGGTCGGTCTGCAGGGGAACCTCGGCACCGGTTCGATCTCGGTCGTGCTGGCCGGCGTCGTACTGGCGATCCTCCCGAGCGTGCTGCTGTTCATCGTCGCCCAGAGGTACTTCATCGCAGGCATCACGGCAGGAGCATCACGGTGACCCAGACCCAGTCCGCCGCCCATCGATCGCCTGGACAGGACCCTGGCGCGGTTGCGCATCTGCGCCCCGCGTTCCACGTCCGGCCGCCGCGCGGATACCTCAACGACCCGAACGGCCCGATCGAAGTGGGCGACGAGGTACACCTGTACTTCCAGTCGCGGCCCACGCTCGATCATCACGTGCCGGTCGAGTGGGGGCACGCGACCTCACCCGACTACGTGCGCTGGACGTTGCACCGACCCGCGATGGCGCCGCGGCCGGGCGGGCCGGACACCGACGGCTGCTGGTCCGGCAACACGGTCCTGGACGACGGACGGGTCCGCGCGTTCTACTCGGGGCACATCGAGGGACGCCCGTACCAGTCGGTGCTCACCGCTGTGTCCGACGACGGCGGTACGTCGTTCGGGCCGCCGCACCAGGTGGTGCCTGATCCGTCCGACCACGCGATCATGTTCCGCGATCCCTTCGTCTGGAGGGAGAACAGCACCTGGTGGATGGTCGTCGGCGCCGGGTACGTCGGCCGCGGCGCGAGCATCCCGTCGTACCGCTCGACCGACCTCGAGACCTGGACGTACGCCGGTCCGCTCGCCGAACTGCCCCGCGACGTCGTGGACGGCCACGACACCGGCGCCGCGTGGGAATGTCCGCAGATGCTCACGATCGACGGCCGCCGGATCGCAGTCGTCGCGTCGTGGTCGCCGGAGGGTGGGCCCGCCGACGTGCTGTCGTTCGATGTCGACGTACCCGTGGTTCCACGGCGCGTCGATCACGGGACCAACTTCTACGCGGCATCCGCCTTGCGGGACAGCCGGTTCGGGCCGCTGCTGTTCGGATGGCTGACCGAAGGACGAGACCGGCCCGGCTGGACCGACGACTGGGCGGGAGTCATCTCGCTGCCTCGAGTCGTCTGGCTCGGACAGGACTCGTCGCTCCGCAGCGCACCGGTGCCGACGGTCGACGCACTCCGCGTCGGCGACGGTTCACCCGCCGACGGCGCGTCGACGGGCGCCCAGTGCGAGATCGTCGTACCGGAAGGCTCCGGGCAGGTCGTCATCCACTTCAGCGAGCAGGAACGCCTAGTGATCGAACTCGACGTCGACACCCTCACCATCGACCGCACCCAAGCCAGCCTCAACCCCCACGCTCACGGCGGCCGGATGCAGGTCACCGACGCCTTCGACCCCACATCCGACCGCCCAGCCGCCCGAATCATCCTCGACGGCTCAACCCTCGAGGTCTTCACCAGCGCAGGCCGAGCCCTCAGCACCCGCCTCTACCCCACCACCCCACCCACCTGGCAAGTAGAAGCCCCGCCCACCGCCCACCACTGGCAGCTAGCCCCCTAGCCGGACCCCCAGCCAAGTCTGGTGCCGGTGCACAGGAAGTGGGGTGGAGCTACAGGCTATTTCCTGTGCACCGGCACCGGTCCGGGTGCACTCCACCGAAACCTGGCCTGCAGATGAACGGTTTGTTACTCGCCGAACAGTTGGTCGTAGTGCGTGGTGAGTGACACGTGGGTGACGCCGTTGAAGACGCCGGGGATCTTGCCGTACGACGTGACCGCAGTCGCTCGGCCGTTCGCGTGGCTCATCGCGAACTGGTAGGCGGACTGGTTGTTGTGGTCGACGGCGACGAGCAGCGTGCCGCCGCGGGTGCCGCAGCTCTGGGCGACCAGGGACTCGTACGGCGCCCAGCCGCCGGTGCGGATCAGCTTCAGGACCGGCTTCGCGCCGGCGGCGATCGGGATGTGCACGGTGTAGAGCGCCCCGGCGTTCGTTGTCATCAGCAACGTGTCGTACGTCGCGGTCTCGCTGATCACCGTCATCGCCTTGAAGCCGCGGAAGCCCGGGAGCGGGCCGAGCGCTCTGAAGCCGGCGCCGACGATCGCGTAGCGGTACAGGCTGCCGTTGGTGTTCAGGCCGTACAGGTACGCGTGCCGCGGGGACCCGACGCTGTAGTTCGACGTCGCGATCGACTTGAAGCTCGTCCAGCCCGCCCCGACCTTCTTGAAGGTCGGCACCGGCGGCTTCGTCTCGTCGGCCGGGATGTACGTCGTGTGCCGGTACAGGTTCCCCGCCTGCAGCAGCAGGCCGTAGTAGAAGTACTGGGTCTGCGAGGCGTTGGTCGCGAAGTACCAGGTCGCGTCCGCCCGGGTGCCGACGAACGGGAACGACTGGTAGGTGACGGACCGCGGCGGCTTCGCCGGCGTTGCGTCGATCTCCTGCATGGTGCCCGCCGCAGTCGGCAGGCCGACCGCGCTGAGGCACGGCTCGGCAGCTGCGGCCTTCGCAGACAGCGGCTGGGCGGTCTTTTCCGGGAAGTACGGCGTCGGATCGGCTTGGCCGGTGGCGGTCGCCGGGCCCGAAACGGCGGCGGCGCCGAGCAGGCCGGCCCCTGCCAACGCGAGCGCGAAGCGCTGCAGCTTCATAGGAGTCCCCCTCCAAGAATGTCTCGAATATTGAGATCGCGCTGACTATAGCCGTGCCTGCGGACCTTTGACGAGAAAGTTGCAGCTACCTGCAACCACCGCCGCTCAGCTGCGGCTCCGGCGTGGACGAGCCACATCGGCTGTTGCAGGGCGCGTGGTGCGTTTCTCGATGCTCTTGCGGGCGGCCTGCGCCGGCGTCAGCGGTACGACGCGGCGTACGAACACGCCCGGCAAGTGGATCGCGTCCGGTGCGAGCTCGCCGACCTCGACGACCCGCTCGGCCTCGACGATCGTCAGCCGGCCGGCCATCGCGGCGACCGGGTTGAAGTTCCGGGCGGCCGCGTGGAAGACACAGTTGCCGGCCCGATCCGCGACCGCGGCGCGGACCAGCGCGATATCGGTGACGATCGCCTCCTCCAGCACCATGTCCCGGCCCTGGATCGTCCGAATCTCCTTGGCCGGCGACGCGACCGCGACCGTGCCGTCGGGCGCGTACCGCCACGGCAGCCCGCCTTCCGAGACCAGCGTGCCGACACCGGTCGGCGTGAAGAACGCCCCGATCCCGGATCCGCCCGCCCGCAAGCGCTCGGCGAGCGTGCCCTGCGGCGTCAGTTCGACCGTCAACTCCCCCGCGAGGTACTGCCGCGCGAACTCCTTGTTCTCCCCCACGTACGACGCGATCACCCGGCTGATCCGCCCGCGTTCGAGCAGCAGACCGAGACCCGCACCGTCGACACCGCAGTTGTTCGACACCACGGTCAGATCGCTCGCGCCCTGCTCGAGCAACGCCTCGATCAGGAACCACGGGATCCCGGCCAGCCCGAACCCGCCGACCGCGAGACTCGAACCGTCCGCGATGTCGGCGACCGCCTCAGCCGGCGTAGCGAAGACCTTGTCCAGACTCATGAACCGTCCTCGTTCCGGTTGCTGATCGTGGCCTTCATCGGACCGCCTCGAAGATCGCGGCGATGCCCTGGCCGCCGCCTATGCAGAGGGTCTCCAGGCCGTAGCGGCCGTCTCGGCGGTGCAGCTCGCGGGACAGGGTGGCCAGGATCCGCGCGCCGGTCGCTCCGACCGGGTGGCCGAGGGAGATTCCGGAGCCGTTCGGGTTCAGGCGGTCGTCCAGCGGGTCGATCTTCCATTCGCGCAGGCAGGCCAGGACCTGGGCGGCGAAGGCTTCGTTGAGCTCGATCAGGTCGAGGTCGTCGAGGGTCAGGTCGGCGCGGGCGAGCGCTGCGGCGACGGCCGGGACCGGGCCGATCCCCATCACCTCGGGTCCGACCCCGGCGACGGCCCAGGACCTCAACGCCACCAGCGGACGCAGGCCACGACGCTCCGCCTCGTCGCGGGTGGTGACGACGCAGACCGCGGCACCGTCGTTCTGCCCACTCGCGTTGCCCGCCGTCACGGTCGCTGCCGGGTCGTCCTTGAGCATGACGGGCCGAAGAGCGGCGAGGCCTTCGAGCGAGGTGTCGGGGCGCGGGTGTTCGTCCACGGTCATCAGGCCGCGCTTGGGGACCTCCACCGGAATCAGCTCGTCGGCGAAGCGGCCGGCCGACTGCGCAGCGACGGCGCGTTGGTGCGAGCGGAGCGCGAACTCGTCCTGCTCCTCCCGCGAGATGCCGTACTCCCGGCGTACGTTCTCGGCCGTCTCCAGCATCCCGCCCGGCACCGGATGATACTTCCCGCCGGCGGTCTCGCGAGCCCGGATCAGGCGGTTGTTCAGTTCCACGTTGCCGCGGACGCCGGTGCGCAGACCGAGAGCGTAGTGCTCGACCTGCGACATCGATTCGGTGCCTCCGGCAACCACCACGCGGGCCGCGCCGGTCGCGACCATGCCCGCGGCGTACAGCACGGCCTGCAGTCCCGAGCCGCACCGGCGGTCCACCTGGACGCCCGGTACGCCGACGCCTAGGCCCGCGTCGAGGGCGGCGATCCGACCGACCGCGGGCGCCTCGCCGTTCGGGTAGCACTGACCGAGAACGACGTCGTCGACATCACCTTCGCCCAGACCGGTCCGGCGTACCAGCTCGGTGAGAGCGACGGTGGCGAGGTCGGCCGCCGACAGCGCGGACAGCGCGCCGCCGAACCGGCCCACCGGAGTACGGATCGGCTCGCAGATCACCACATCGCTCATGCCCTCGACGGTAGGCCGCTTGGACCGATATGGAGAAATACTGATTTACGCTCGATAGAGACTCTGCCAATATGAATCGCGTGGAGCTCCGTCACCTGCGGTACTTCGTCGCCGTGGCCGAGGAACGGCACTTCGGCCGCGCCGCAGCCCGCCTGCACATGGCGCAGCCGCCGCTGTCGCAGCAGATCCGCCAACTGGAGAGCGAGCTGGGCCTGCAGTTGCTCCGCCGTACGACGCGACGCGTGGAGCTCACGCCCGCGGGTGAGTCCTACCTGGTTCGGGCGCGGCAGATCATCGCGGCGGTCTCGTCCGCGGCGGGCGAGGCACAGCGGGTCGCGGCCGGACTGCAGGGGCGGTTGGTGATCGGGTGCGTCGGCTCGGCGACGTACAGCCTGCTGCCGCAACTGGTCCGGACGTTGCGCGAGGAGCTTCCCGACGTCGAGGTCGCCGTACAGGGCGAGATGCTCGCGCCCGACCAGGCGCAGGCACTGGCCGACGGGCGGATCGATCTCGGGCTGTTGCGGCCGCCGGTCGAGGACGAGTCGCTGCGGGTCGAAGTACTGCGGGCCGATCCGCTGATCGTCGCCGTACCCGATGGGCATCGGCTGGCCGGACGACGTCGGGTGCGGCTGGAGGAACTGGCCGACGAGGACTTCGTGATCCATGCGGGTGGCGGGCGGTCGGTGATGCACGACACCGTGCTCGCGCGCTGCCGGGAGGCCGGGTTCGAGCCGCGGGTCCGGCACGAGGTGGCCGAGACGTCGACGTTGGTGACCTTCGTCGCGGCTGGACTGGGGATCGCGATCGTGCCGGCGCCCGTTGCCGAGCTGCTGGTGCCGGGCGTCGCCTACCGCGCGCTCAGCGGGTCGGCGACCGTCGAACTTGCGGCCGCCACGCGAGCCGATGACGAAGCACCTCACCTGGAGCGCGCACTATCCGTCCTCAAAGGACTGATTTAGTCACTCTCAGCTATGGACGCCCGGTCCGGGATAGCCTCTCGGAGAATCCGCATCTCGCGCTGTTCCAGGTCCAGGGGCTGGACACGAGCACGAACAAGGCCGAGCTCGAGGTGACGGTCTGGTCGATCAGCTGATCCGGTTACAGAGCGGCCAGGGTCAGGACGACCTCGTTGCGGTGCAGGGTCAGGGTGCCGCCAGCGGCTTCGGCGCAGCGGCGGGCTATGTCCAGGCCCAGGCCGGTGGAGCCTCGGTCGCTGCGGCCGCGTTCGCCGGCGCCCAGGGGGATGCCGGGACCGTTGTCGGCGACAACTATCCGGACGACGCCGTCCGCGCGGGTCAGGGTGATCCGCGCGGGCGTCCCGTCGGGGGTGTGCGCTACGACGTTCTCCACGAGTGCGTCGAGTGCCGCGCCAAGGTCCTCCCCGGAGGAGCGGACCGCTGCGAGCGTGTCCGGCAGGTCCAGTGCCAGCTCGCGGCCCTGGTCCTCGAACAACGGCTCCCAGAACGCGGCCCGCTGGCGCGTCACCTCGACGGCGTCCGAGTGCGGAACGCGGCCCTCACGCTGCGGTCGCCGAGCGGCGCTGATCACGGCGGTCAGTGTCCGTTCGAGACTGTTGACCTGGGTGTTCAGCTCCTCGGCGCTCTCCCGGTCTGGCAGCGCCTCGACCTGCAGTCGCAGCGCGGTCAACGGCGTACGCAGGCGGTGCGACAGGTCCGCGACCGCCTCGCGTTCGACCGCGATCACCTCGTCGATCCGATCCGCGAGCCCGTTCAGCGCGGAGCCGACCTTCGCGACCTCGGCCGGTCCGGTCGTCGGGGCGCGGGCGTCCATGTCGCCGCGGGCGAGGCGTTCCGCCGTACTCGCGGTCTCCTCCAACGGGCGCGCGAGCCGCCGGGACACCAGCTCGGCGCCGAGGATGCTGAGCAGCAGCACCACCAGACTCCCGCCGACGAGGATCAGGATCCGCGGCACCACACCGTCGTACAGCTCGTCGCCGGTCAGGTAGAGGCAGACGGAGGCCATGCCGTTCGGTGTACCGACGCTGACGTCCACCGCGAGACCGCCGCCGACGTTGCGGTAGTCCGCGTCGCCGATCTTCGGCGGGCCCTTGTCGTCGCGGTCGCGGTCGCCGTCGCCGTACCCGGCCGGCACGTTCTTCGGCGTCGGCACCCCACCGGGCGGCGGATCGCCCAGCGTCGTACCGTCCGGCATCCGCACCGAGATCCGTCCCGGATGGTCCGTCAGGCCGTTGACGTACGCCGTGATGTCGTCGTTCGTGTGGCCCTTGTCGCCGACGTAGTACGCGACGCTCTCCGCTAAGTACCGCGCCTTGTCCTTCGACTCGTTGGCCGTCGTACTGCGGAGCAGAATCACCAGCGGTACGGCGAACGCGAGCACGACCAACGTGGTCATGCCCACCGACAGCAGCAGGATCCGACGGCGCATGCTCAGCCGTCCACCGCGAGCTTGATCCCGACGCCGCGCACGCTGTGCAGGAACCGCGGCGCGGCCGCCGTCTCGCCCAGCTTCCGGCGCAACCACGACAGGTGTACGTCGACAGTCCGGTCACCACCGCCCCACGGCAGACCCCAGACCTCCGCGAGCAGTTCCCGCTTCGTCACCACGGCCCCGGGCCGGCGCGACAACGCCAGCAGCAGGTCGAACTCCTTCCGGGTCAGGTCGACCGGCGCACCGTCCACGGTCACCTCCCGGCTCCGCGGATCGATCCGCAACCCGCCGACCTCGACAGTCGACTCCTCTTGCTGGTCCTGCCCGAGCCGCCGCAGTACGGCGCGAATCCGCGCATCCATCTGCGCCGCGCTGAACGGCTTGATCACGTAGTCGTCCGCGCCCGCGTCCAGCAGCCGTACGACGCTCGCGTCGTCGTCCCGCGCCGTCGCCACGATCACCGGCACGTCGCTGACCGCCCGCACCATCGCGAGCACGTCGCGCCCGTCCAGATCCGGCAGCCCGAGGTCGAGCAGCAACACCTCCGGCCGCTCCCGCGCGACCGCGGCAACCCCGTCGGCGCCGGCCGCGACCGCCGAGACCACATGCCCGGCCGCCGTCAGGGACTTCCCCAACGACGCCCGAATCGCATCGTCGTCCTCGACCAGCAGCACCCGCGCCATGTCCCCGAGCGTAACCGCCGACCCCGCCCGCGATCCTCAAGCTGGTGTTAAGCGCGGACGTACGCCACTCACCAACCTCGCGCCCGCCCGGTCGGCGCCGCTGGGCGGGCCGGGTTCACGGGGTGTCGGAGGGGGTTACTCAGTGGTGGAGGTCCGGGGTGGTTTCAGCCCGGTGCTGCGGAGTTCGAGGGTGGCCAGTGCGGTGACGATCTCGCGATCGCCGTCGCGCCAGGCCGCGACCGGGTCGTCGGAGATCTTCGCGAGTTTGTGCATCGGCTGGTTCGCCATCGCCCGGAGCGCGAACAGATCCAGATCCGCCGCGTTGTCGATGAACCGCTGCGCCGCCGTGGCCCGGCGCGCGAACCGGATCCGCCGCGGCACCCAGATCAGTACGGCGAACAGCACCGGCAACCCGATCGTCACGCCCGCGAGCACATACGCCAACTGCTCCACCGCATGCGCCTGGTCCCGGCCCGCCTGCGCCAGCTTCCCCGCAGCACCGGCAGCTCCGTCGATCGGGGACCGAAGTTGATCCCCCACCGCCGGCACCTTTCCGATCGGCTCGGACAACCGCCGCAGATCGCTCGCGAGCCCGTCACCCGCCTCGGCTGCCTTCCGCCCGGGAGCCCCGAGCGCGTCGGTCACCCGGTAGACGAGCATCCCCAACTCAACACACGCCCAGACCCACCCCGCCAGCATCAGATCACCGACGACCTGCCCAAACCGCTGCACCCGTACGTCGGAGTAGAGCTTCACGCAGCCTCCTCGAGGATCCTGGCAGCTCGCAGCCTAGCGAGGCGAGACCATCCGATGTGGATGGTCTCGCCTCGACTGTCCCCGGGTTCAGCTCAGGCCATGCGTGGCCTGATGGTGCGGGAGTCGATCGAGCTGGCCGCGCGTCCGGCACCGGAGGCCGTGTGAGTCACCGTGACCTCGAGCGGATGGTCCGCGACGATGTCGAGTACGCCGAGATCGAGGTCCGGGCCCTTGTGCCCGATGGCCTCCTCGAGACTGCAGCAGTCGTCCATGGTCGCCGTACCGGGCTCGAGCACGAGCTTGGCGAACGGGCGTGCCCGGACCGTCCGCGGCTCACGGCCGACCGGCTTCCCGTCCAGCACGAGCGGAGCGAAGTACTTGACGATCGTGACGGCGCAGGTGGTCGGGTTGTAGATGGTGACCGCGGTTGCGTACCGCCCGTCCACGATGGTCTGGCAGTCGTCGCGTTCCTTCTCGGTTCCGCAGATCATCTCGACGGAGTGGTGCCAGCGGCACGCGGGCACCGTCACGGTGACCGGCTTGGTGGCGACCACGACGCCGTCGGCGATCACATCGAGCGTGCCGGTGAACGTCTGCTCGTCCTCCTCGCAGTCGACCACCCCGGTCCACGTCACGTCGAACGGCAGCGTGTGCGGCGTGTTCCCGGGCAGCGGTCCGTAGCTAGGCGGCGTGATCGAGGTGACGAACTGCGCGATCGATCCGGTCGGCTGCAGGTGCACGTCGGCGATCGAGTGGACAGCTGCGTTGATCAACGGGATCAAGGTGTTGACGATCTGAGCGGCGTCCACACCCACCGTGTGGGTTCCACCCGGCGTGGCTGCGGTCATCCGCGTGGCCTGGCCGGCACTGCCACCGACCGGACAAGGCCCGTAGTCCGTGGCGAACTGCGTGGGGTCGCCGTCGAGGGCGTCGGCGGTTCCGGTGTTGGTGCTGACAGCAACCAGGGTGATCCCGGCAGCGACCAGCGCCGCGGTCGCGGTCCCCTCGGTCACATCCGGTACTCCGGACAACGCCGAACACACCGGATCGTGTCCGGGCGCGTCGCCGAACCAGACCACGATCCGCTTGCTGTCGGTCCGCCAGCCGATGGCGGGGTCGGTTGCGACCTGTTGCAGGGCGAAAAGCTGCCCCTCGGGAATGTCGAACCCGTCCGATGCTGTCCAGATAGCAACAGCCGCATTGACGTCCGCGACGCCGGGCGTCGGCGCGAGCTGGTGCTGGAAGGCGTACGGGTTCGGGCCTACTGGAAAGTCCTTGTAGTTGCCGGCGCCCCAGGCGAGGTCGAACCCGGCGAACGCCGGATCGCTGACGATCGCGCCGATGCCGGACTGAACTGCACTGATGACGTCGTGCATGCTGAACGTCGTATCGGCCAGCAGGTAGACATCAGCCTTCGGCGGGATCCGCGATTGCGGAATCTGCACGGTCACCGTCTCGTGCTCGGTCACACACTCCGGCAACACCCAGGTGTTGGTCGGCGGGTCCACGGTGACCGGCTCCACGGCGGCCACGGCAGGCGCCGCCGCGGGCGCTGCCGTTGCAGGCACGAACAATCCCGGTCCTGCCAGTGCCTCGAGCCGACGTCGCGGATGCACCGCGCCGGATGCGTCGACTGCGATCGATGTGCCGTGGTTCGGCTCTCCCCGGACAACGCCGTAAAACGCCCGTACCTCCTGGCCGTCCGGCATCCGCCCGGTCTCCCCGGCCACGACGTCGATCTCTTCGGTGCCGAGCGCTTCGACCAGCGCTACCCGCACTGCCTCGGTCGGCTCCGGCCCGATTTCCCCACCGGAGCTGCCGCCAGCTGTGGAACTCATCAGATTTTCCCCCCTGGAAATGTGCCCTTACCGCCCAGACCCCGAGCGGCCGCGTTTTGATACCGGCCGTTCGCAAAGTCCGCGTGGGGGCGGGGGAATCACAAGGTGGAGCGGAGGTTCCAGAGGAGAGGGTAGTAGCGGAGGTCGAGACGGCTGCGGAGGTAGTTGGCGCCGGACGAGCCTCCGGTGCCCGGTTTGGTGCCGATCATGCGCTCAACCATGACCACGTGTCGCGCGCGCCACGCCGCGGCCAGTTCGTCGTGCTGGACCAGGGCCTCTGCGAGTTCCCAGATGGCGGCGTAGTGCGAGCGGTCGCCGGCGACCTTGCGCAGGGCGTCGCGGATGGCGTCCTCGGTGTCGGTCTCGAAGCCGGCCTTCCGCAGTACGTCGAGGTAGGCGTCCCAGAGCGTCGGCTCCTCCAGCCGGCGCCGCAAACGATCCTGCTCAACCGAGGTCAGCCCGCGGAAACGGCGTACGAAGGACGGATCCTTCGCGCCGGACAGGAACTCGATCTCCCGGAACTGCACGGACTGGAACCCGGACGCCGGCGACAACCGGTGCCGGAACTCACCGAAGTCCTGCGGTGTCATCGTCTCGAGGATGTCCACCTGCTGCGTCAGCACGCGCTCGATCGTGTGCACCCGCCGGAGCAGGTGCTCCGCCAGCCAGTGCTCGCCGGCGAGCATCGCGTCCCGGGAAGCGGTCAGCTCGTGCAGGACCTGCTTGAACCACAGCTCGTACACCTGGTGGATCGTGATGAACAGCAACTCGTCGTGCGCCGGCGGCTCGGATTCCAGCCGCTGCTGGTCGAGCAGCTCGGCCAGGCGCAGGTAGCTGCCGTACGTGAGCCGGCCACCCTCCTCGCCGAAATGTACGTCGACCCCGCCCCACTTCCCCGCAACCCCGTCACCAGTGCTCATGACACGGAGACTAACCGACCACTTCGTGACCGGTCAGTGATTCGTTCGTTGGTTCTTCGGTACGCCGAGTTGAGGAGTTGCATGTCCGCCACGGTCGAGACACCGATCGTCCCGGGACCGGTCCAGGGCCCGACCAGGGAAGAGCCGCTGATCGAGGCGTTGCTGCTCGACGACTACCGGTCGCTCGTCCACCTCGCTTATCTGATCCTCCCGCCTGCGATCAGCCGGGCGAGGCGGGTGGCGGCGGCGCACGCGGTGGTCCAGCGGGCGCTCCCGCCGGGGCTCGCGCTCCCCACCGACCTCGTGCTCCCGTCGAGCCTGACCGCGCCGCCGGATGTCAGGGTGCCGGCGACCAGGCACCGGGAGTTCATGCGCCGCCGGGTCGTCGAAGAGGCGACCCGGCAGGCGGAGCGCCGGTCGTTCCTCGCGCGCCTCGGCAGCGTGCTCGCACCGGCCGACGACCTCGGCTTCGAGCCCTGCACGACCCGCCCCGACCGGTCCGCCACCACCCGCCGCTGCGCCCGCGGCCGCCAGGTGTCGATCGCGGCCACCCTCGTCCTCGCCACGGTCATCCTCGCCGCGCTCCTCGTGTTCTGACGGCGGATCTGCAGGCCATCACAATCGCTCGCGGCCGGCATCCCCCAGCGTGCCGCCGCCCGTCCACCGCCGATTGTGATGGCCTGGCGATCCCGCACCACATCTTGACGTAGCGTCGCCACCCACCTACCGTCGGTGCACCGCATTCTTCCTACCGCCCCAGGGAGATCTGTGATGTACGTTGGAATCGTTTCCAGCCTGTCCCTGCTGATCGCTCCCCTCGGCGCGCCACCACCGGCGCCGGCTGAGACCCCATCGGTGAACATGTCCACCCAGGCAACGATCTGCAACAAGTACTGCGACGCCCGCGACCCCGCCCTCGCGCCCAACGACCAGGCCCCGGTGTCCGCCACGCTCTTCGGCCGCACGATCACCCTGCACTTCGACGACGACGACGCGATGGGCTGGGCCTCGATCGAGAACGGCAACCCCGGCGACGAGGTCTGGCTGGACCGCTCGATGGACGGCGGCCGCACCTGGTCCGGCGGCAGCCGCCTCGGCAACGCCGCGATCCCGAGCGGCCAACGCGGCTGGCGTACGCAGATGTACAACGTCGACGACTGGAACAACCTCGGCGTCGGAGCGCTCCGCGCGTGCGGCAAGGCCGGCGACCGCGCCGACATCGCCTGTACGGCGTGGGCCCGTACGACGTGGAACGCGTGGGACCGTCGTACGGCGGCCGCGACCGCGCTGATGCAGGACTACAGCCTGACCAGCGGACTGTTCGACACCACGGGCTGGTGGAACTCGGCCAATGCGCTGAACGCGTTGATCGACAACGCCCGGGTCAGCGGGATGCAGAGCTACACGTACGCGATCGGTAAGACGTACGACCTGAACCTGAACAAGTTCGAGGGCCAGTTCCGCAACGACTACATCGACGACACCGGGTGGTGGGGGCTGGCGTGGGTTGCGGCGTACGACCTCACCGGCGAGGCCCGGTACCTGCAGACTGCGCGCGCGGACGCCGATCACATGGCGGCGTACTGGGACAACACCTGCGGCGGTGGCGTCTGGTGGAGCGAGGCGAAGACGTACAAGAACGCGATCTCGAACTCGCTCTACATCCAGCTGAACGCGCAGTTGCACAGCCGGATCGCCGGCGACACGACGTACCTGCAACGCGCGCAGGCCGGATGGACGTGGTTCCAGCAGACCGGGATGATCAACGGCTCGAACCTGGTGAACGACGGGATCGACCTGTCCACGTGCAAGAACAACGGCGACACCGCGTGGACCTACAACCAGGGCGTGCTGATCGGCGCGCTCACCGAGTTGTCCAAGGCAACGAACAACTCGGCGTATCTGACCTCCGCGCGCCAGCTCGCCGACGCATCGATCACCGCGTCGTCGCTGCACACCGCCGACGGCATCCTGCGCGAGCCGTGCGAGAACGGTGACTGCGGCGGTGACGGCCCGTCGTTCAAGGGCGCGCACGTCCGCGGCCTCGGCAAGCTGAACGCGGCGCTGTCCGACCACCCGTACACGTCCTACCTGCAACGCCAGGCCGACCGCGCCTTCGCGGCCGACCGGACACCGATGGATCAGTACGGCCTGCGCTGGTACGGCCCGGTCGACAAACTCGACGCCGCCCGCCAGCAATCCGCCCTCGACCTGCTGAACACGGTCTGAAAATGCAGGTTCGGTACAAGGTCTGTCCACAGGGGATCCAGGGGAGGTCCAGACCGGTCTGAATGCCGCTGAAAGGGTCCGTTTCCGGTGCCAAGGTGAAGTGACGGGCCGGCAGCAGGGTCGGCTCGCACTCCTGGGGGTGAGCCGGTGGCGGATCCGATTGTCGACGAGTTGCGCAGACTTGCCGGGCCGGACCTGTACCGGCGGAACGCCTTCCGGATCAGCGGTCTGCTCGCGGATGCGAACGCACG
This sequence comes from Kribbella soli, assembly GCF_004331345.1. Lineage (GTDB taxonomy): Bacteria > Actinomycetota > Actinomycetes > Propionibacteriales > Kribbellaceae > Kribbella > Kribbella soli. The sequence continues at coordinate 516,153 of NZ_SJJZ01000006.1, forward strand.
GACCACCCGCCAGGTCGCGCAGCGGCTGCGTGCGGCGCTCGAGGTGGGCGCCGACATCGACCTCGGTACGGCGACCTCTCGCGACCCGCACGAGATCCGGGCCGCCTGCGACCTGATCCTCGGCGACCCGCGCCGCCGGCTGGTGCACGAGGTGTTCGCGCCCTGGGGCGACGACGTCTCCCGCTGCGGCTGCGAATCCCTCATGCACCGTATGCATGACTCTGCGGTCGCGGCCCACAGCGCGACGATCAGCCTGGAACAGGACGGTGGACGGCCCGACGACGAGTGGAAGGCGGTCTGGCAGATCTGGTCCCTGTTCCTCGCCGGCGCCCCCGCCCACCTGGAGTACCGGGTACGGGAGCTGGACGACCGGCAGCTCGACCGCGCGGCCGTGGCCGCGATCACGACTGAGCTTCCACGGACTCTGGTGCAGCCGCTCGTCGATCTCGCCGTGACCGGTCCGGTCGGCCGCGCCGGCACGCTGGTTGACATCGCCGGGAGATTCCCGAACGCGGAGCGCCTGCACCGACGGTTGCTCGAGGCCGCGGCCGCTCCGTTGTACGAGGACCTGGAGGACCGCCGTACTCAGGTGGCCCGGCGGATCGGCGAGGAGCCGGTCGAACCGATCGTCGCCGAGATCGAGCGCGACCTGCTGCCGCAACTGCAGCGGCTGGACGCCCTGCTGCCGCCGAAGGAGAACCACCGGACCTCCGCGCTCCACGACCAGCTCGCGATCCTGCTCAACAACTGCGCCGTCGACCTGATGAACCGCGGCGAAGCCTCCGACGGCCGCGCCGAACGCTGGCTGGACCGTGCGACGAAGCTGGTGATCGACCAGCGCGACCGCGACCTGATCGACGAGAACCGCGAGGCGCTGCTCGAGAACCAGCGCGCGATGCGGGAGTTCCGCGAGCAGGCCGACTACCTGTTCCGGGTGCGCGGGAAGTACGCCGCGCAACGCCTGCTCCGGCAGGCGCGAGCTCAAACCAGCTCGCCGTCGGTCCGCGCCGAGATCGACCAGATGCTCGCCGAGATCACGGCCGGCACGTTCAACGCGATCTACTCCACTCAGCCACGGGCTCAGAAGCCGTCGCGGCCGCCCGTCGCCCCGAAGCGCCGGCGTCGTCGCCGTCGCCGGCTGATCGCCTGGCTGCTCGTCCTTGCGCTGATCGGCCTGGGCGTGTGGCACTGGTGGCCGCACAAGCTCAGCATCTCCAACGACAAGATCTCCCACAACGCACCGGCCGGGACCTGCCTGGACGCGCAGTCGAACGGCTGGCAGACGTCGCCGACCGATCTCCGCGGCGCCGACTGCGACTCGCTGCACTGGGGCGAAATCCTCGGGTACGTCGCGATCACCAAGGTGCCTGCGGCGTACCCGGGAGACGTCCAGGCGAACGCACTCGGCCAGTTCCTGTGCGGCGAAGCGCTGGTGCAGCAGCGTCTGAACGAGAGCGAGTACGACGTGACCGCGGTCCATGCGCCCGCGCAGCGCTGGAACAACGGCAAGAACGCGAGCAAGTACGAGAACTACGCGGCCTGTGTGGTTCAGCGGCACGACCGTCTCGACATCGGGAACGACCGGGTGACCCGGCCCGACGAGCCGAAGGTGCCGAAGCCGGTCGCGATGGACCTGCTCGCCACGAAGGTCGCCGACAACGCGCCGGTCGGCGCCTGTGTCCGGGACCAGATCGCCGGCCAGGTCACCGACGGAGCGCTCACCGACAAGGTCAAGATCGTCCGCTGCAGTGAATGGCACTGGGGACAGATCTTCGGCTACCCGACGCTCTACGAAGCTGGTCAGTCCTTCCCCGGCGACAGCGAGGTCAACGCCCTGTCCCGGAAGACCTGCGCGTCCAGAATTCCCAGCCTGCCGGGCTTCGCGACCTGGGTGGGACCGCCGCCATATCCGTCCTGGGAGGACCTCGAGCAGGTCAAGTACGCCGTCTGCTTGGTGCACCGGGCAGACCACAAGCCGTTCAAGGGAGCAGCTAAATGACCCGGGTCTGGTTCCGCCAGTGGCGGCAGCACAAGGCGTTCCGGATCGCAGCACCGAGCTGGTCCGGTTCGGCGTACGACGATCTGGAACGCTACCTCGCCGAGCTCGGGGAGACCGCCGCTCAACCGGCTGCGGACGCGGACGACGACGCGCTCGCCGAGGCCGCGACCAACCTTTGGCGGGCGCGCCGCAAGCTTGCCCAGGGCAACGATGGTCAAGGGAAGCAGGCTGCCCGTTATTTGCGGACCTGTGCGGGTGCGCTGGCGGCTGCGGGGCTCACTGTTCAGGACCATGACGGAGAGCCGTTCCACGCCGGCCGTTCGGTCGACGTCCTGCTCTACTCCGACGATCCCGAGGTGACGGTGGAGACCGTCGTCGAGACCGTGCGGCCGGCCGTATATCACCACGATCGCCGGATCCAGACCGCTCAGGTGATCGTCGCCGTACCGGCCGGCTCCAAGAACTCGACCGGCTCTGACAGTTCTGACAGTTCCGACAGCGAGGACAGCCATGCGTGACACCATCGATATCGGGATCGATCTCGGCACCACCAACAGCGCGATCGCCCTGGCCGAGGGCGACACGGTGACGGTGATCAAGAACAACGAGAGCCAGGAGACCACACCGTCGGCGGTCTGGATGCCGCGCGCGGGCGAGGTCCGGGTCGGCGCGAAGGCCCGCACCCGGGTCGAGTCGGATCCGGAGAACACCGCGTCCGAGTTCAAGCTGGAGATGGGTCTGGCCGATGTGACGCGGAAGTTCGCCAGGGCCGCTGTCCAGCTGACGCCACCGCAACTGTCGGCCGAAGTCCTGAAGACGTTGCGCAACGACGCGACCCGGTTCCTGAACGATGTTCCGACCGCGGCCGTCATCACGGTTCCGGCAGCGTTCGCGCTCAACCAGAACAAGGCGACCGTCGAGGCGGCCACCTTGGCCGGCTTCGTTCCCGGTTCGCCGCTGCTGCAGGAGCCGACCGCGGCCGCGTTCGCGTACGGGCTGCAGGACACCAGCGACCGGGCGTACTGGATGGTGTTCGACTTCGGCGGCGGGACCTTCGACGCAGCGGTGGTGAACAAGCGCGACGGCGAGCTGCGGGTGCTGCACCACGCCGGCGACCCGTACCTGGGCGGCAAGCTGATCGACTGGGCGCTCGTCGAGCGGGTACTCGCACCGGCAGCTGCGGCGGAGTTCGGGCTGTCCGACCTCCGCCGCGACAACCCGCAGCACGCGCGGAACCTCGCCCGGCTGAAGGCGGCCGCCGAGGAAGCGAAGATCGCGCTCTCCGGCATCCAGTCGACCTCCGTCCTGGTCGAGCTGGACACCCCGGGCGGGGACAGCGAGACGTTCGACTTCACCTTGACCCGCGACGCCCTCGACCGCGTGGCCGAGCCGTACTACGTGCGCGCGATCAACCTCTGCCGCGAGGCGATGCGGGAGAACGGCCTGTCGCCGGACGCGATCGACAAGCTGCTGCTGGTCGGCGGCGTGACGCTCTCCCTCGGCCTGCGCGAACGGCTCGCCGACCCGGCCGACGGGATCGGCATCGAGCTCGAGACCCGGCTGGACCCGTCGACCGTGGTCGCGCGCGGCGCAGCGTTGTTCGCGAGCACCATCCGGCATCCCGCACCGCTGGCCGCGGCCCCGGCAGCGGGCGAGTTCGCCGTCGAGCTCTCGTACGAACCGGCCGTCACCACCACCACCACGACGACCGTGGCCGGGCGGCTGCGCGCCGGGCGGGACCTGGATTGGACCGGGTATTCCGTCGTACTCGCGAACCCCGAAGGCCGGCCGCCGTTCCGGACCGCGAACATCGCGCTGAACCGGGTCGGTGCGTTCGCGACCGAGGTCGACGTGGACGAGCGGCGTACGTCGCGGTTCACCATCGAGCTGATCGACCCGGCCGGCGCGCCGCAGAAGCTGGTCCCGAACACGTTGTCGATCACGCACCGCGCCGAGACGTTCGGTGGCGCGCGGCTGGCGCACTCGCTCGGCATCCAGCTGGCCGACAGGACGTTCTCGCCGCTGCTCCGCAAGGGTGCCGGCGTGCCGACGACGGCCCACGGGAAGTTCCGTACGTCGTACACGCTGCTCCGGCGCGACGACGAGGCGATGATCCGGATCCCTGTCGTCCAAGGGGAACGGGCGCGCGCGAACCGGAACCGGCCGGTCGGGTTGCTGACGATCAAGCCGGTCGACCTGCGGATGGATCTGCCGGTCGGGACGGAGGTCGAGGTCACGTTCGAGGTGGACGCGTCGAACCTGGTGACGGTGGTCGCCGACGTACCGCTGATCGGAGCGCAGTTCGAGGCCGAGATCGACCTCGGGTCGGTACGCACACCGTCGGCCGACGTACTGACGCAGCAGTTGGCGGAGGCCGAGGACCGGTACGACGTGTTGCAGCGGTCGGCGGATCTGCCGGATGTGGATGAGCGGCTGCGGCGGCTGGAGGCGGAGGGGACGTTGCCGACCGTTCGGGAGCAGGTACGGGCGTCGGCGATGGATGCAGGTGCGGCGGCGACGGCCGAGGACCGGCTGCGCGACTTCCAGGCGGAGCTGGACGATATCGACGATCTGGCTGCGTTGCCGCGGCGTACTCGCGAGCTGCTCGACCTGCTGGCGGAGGTGGCCGAATTGGTTCAGCAGGCGGGTGCGGTACGGGACGAGCAGGAGCTGACCGCGTTGCGTGAGGCGGCGCAGCAGGCGATCGACGACCGCGATCTGAAGGCGATCGACGCGGCGACGGAGCGGACCGAGATCTTCATGGCGCGGCTCTACCGGCGGCAGCCGGGGTGGTACGAGGCCGTGTACTGGGAGGTGGTCCGTTCGCCCGGGATGCTGCCACCGACCGCTGAGGCGGATCGGCTCGTAGCCGAGGGTCGGGACGCGCTCAACCGGCGCGACCAGCGGTCGCTGGAACACGTCGTACAGCAGATGCTCCGGCTCCTTCCGCGCGACGAGCGGGAGATCATGATCGGACTCACCGAATGACCGACATCCGTCAGCAGGTAGCCCTGTCCCGAGCAGCCGACCTCGCCCGCCAGGGCGACCTGTCCGGCGCCGCCACCCTGCTCACCGAACTCGACGACCCGTCGGTCGAGGTCCTCGACCTACTAGCCCGAATCCGAGCCCAACAAAAGAGATGGTCCGAAGCCGACACGCTCTGGGCCGAGGTAGAGAAGGCAGACGCAGGTGGGTCGGTGGTCGCAGGTGCCGTGGCGGGGCGGCGGATGGTTGCGGGGATTCGTGGGCATCGGCGGGCGTCGCGGCCTGTTCTTCCAGTGGTTGTGGCAGTGGTGCTGGTGGGTGCGGTGGTTGCTGGAGGCGCGGTCGCCCTGGGCGGTGGTGCCGACGAACCTGTGGCGCAGCCGACTCAGGTGCAAACGACGCCGACTCCTACGCCAACAGTTGACACCGGCGCCGAGGAGCGCGCGGCTGAGTTGGCTCGGCGGTTGGCGGCGTTGGAGGCGCAGCGTCGCGCCGAAGCAGCTGCAACCGCAGGCAAGCTGGATGTGATCGCGCGTCGCGTTGCGGGCGCAGGTGTGCTGGTGCAGCGCGAGAAGGGAGCGGTTCGCGTCGTCTTCAGGGAGGGCGTGTTCGCGGCCGGCACCGACCTCAGCCCAGCCGGCGAGCGCGCACTCGACGTACTCGGCAAACGGCTCCCCGGGCTGAAGGCAAGGATCACCGTGACCGGCCATTCGGTCGTCGTCCCGGGTGGGACCAACTCAGGCGGTTCACGGACCGCCCTGCTCCGAGCCCGCGTCGCGACCCAGGAAATCAGTACCGCGTCCGGTCTCCCGTTGACCGCGTTCACGATGCAGTCCGGCGACCAGGCGCACCCGCCGTACCGCACCGATGCCCAGAACCGCACCGTCACGGTCACGTTGACCCCGGGAGGTACGCCCTAGATGCCATGATGACGGGCATGGAGCTGAAGATGTCGGCGTCGTACGACGCCACCCCCGAGGAAGTGTTCGCGATCGTGACGGACACCGCCTTCCGCGAGCAGGCCTGCGAGAAGACCAAGGCGCTGTCGTACGACGTCACGGTCAGCACGTCAGGTACCGACACGGTCGTCCGGGTCTCCCGCCAGATGGAGTCCACCGACATCCCCGACATGGCCCGGAAGTTCGTCGGCGACACCCTGACCGTCGTTCAGACCGAGACCTGGCACGCCGCCGCGGCCGACGGTTCGCGGTCCGCAGACGTGTCCGGCGAGATCGCCAACACCCCGGTCACCCTGAAGGGCACCGCGCGGATCGGCCAGGACGGCGCTCAGACCGTCCAGGCGATCGACCTCGACGTCAAGGTCGCCGTCCCTCTGATCGGCAAGAAACTGGAGCCGTTCGTCGTGGACGCCATCCGCTCCGGCCTGCAGAAGGAACACGACCTCGGCCACGACTGGAGCGGCAAGTAGTCCCCCACCCCACACCCGGGCCCGACCGGGCCGTGTCGTTGCGCTGACTGGGTCGCCTCCGGTGGCAACCTGAGAAGAAGTGTTGCACCGGAGGTGACCCGTTCTGATGCGAAGTTCCCTGCGAAAGAAGCACGATCGAACCCCGTCGACGACCGACGCGGCCCAGTACTGCGCGTTCTGCGCGACCGTCATGCCGTTCGAACGCATCGAGCCGTCGGACTACCTGGTGGACGAGCCCGACGAGTGGATCTGCGTCAAATGCGGCTCCGCCCTCCTGGTAGACCCACCCACCCAACAACTCCACCAATCCGCCTAACTCTCCCGACGCCACACCCCGGGCGTGCGAACAACCCCCAGGGCCAGAGCACAGGCAATAACCTGTCTCACACCCCCGCCGGGGCTCCCCACACCCAGTTGATGGCGCGACTACGCCTGGTGTGTGGTGTCGGCGGTGGTGAGGGATTCGTGCATGGCTGCGCGTACTTCGGGGGGCCATGGGCCGGTGTTGGTGAGGGGGATGTCGGTCATGAAACGGCGTTCGGGCTCGGGGATGGTTGTTACTACGAGATGCGGATCGTCGACGACCGCCGCGTAGAGCCTCGGGCCGTCGGCGCCGAAGAGGTCCGCGGCGACCAGCCGGCCGTCCGCGTTGCGCATGATGTTGTCCGGGTTGTCATCCAGCTTCGGCGCGAACCACGGCTGGTCCCGGCGCCCCCGCTCGTGCACCCGCCGTACGACGTCCGCGAGCTCGGCAACCTCCGGCTCGCGCGCCGCCAGCGCCCGGTGGAACCCAGCCGCCTCGTCCGCATCGACCGGCTCGAGCCACTCCATGATCTGCAGGTCCCCGCCGCCCACCAGTCGGCGATGCGCGAACAGCCGCGGTACCTGGCGGGTGTGCGCCGCCTCCCGATACAACGCGACCGTGTACGGCGCGACCAGATCGAACGGACTGATCCGCGCAGCCGCCCGACCGTCCGGAGCCCGCAACGCAACCGCCCAATCCCCCGCCCCACAAGGCGACCACCCAGCCTCTCGAAGCACCCGCTCCACAACCCGATGGTCAATGTCCCCCAGCACCCCGAGGGTCTCTTCGTACGTGCTGATCTCGTCGGGTGTCACGGTGGCGAGGATAGGCAACCGCGTGTGTCGCCGCCTCCGAATAAGACGCCGTACCGGACCTACAGCGGTGGGCCGAAGGCGCAGATGACCGGCCTCGGGTGGGCGGGGTCTAGGGCGTTGGCCACCAGTTGGGCGACGGTTGGGTCGAACGCCAGGCCGACGTGGCCGACCGGGTCCAGAGGGCAGGCGTCCTGGACGTATTTGTTCGTCACGCCTGGTTCGCGGATGAACGAGGTCTCGTGCGGCGTCACCAGGGCGTCGAAACGGGATGCGATCACGGTGTACTTCACGCCTGGCTGCGCGATCGGACCCGCGGTCATTTTCGCGACGGCCGAGCCGCCGACGATGAGTTCGTCGCAGGCCGGGCAGCCGAACTGCCGCAGGACCTGGTCGACGAGCGGGCCCAGGCCGAGGTAGTCACCCACGCTGACCAGCCCGCCGAACGTCGTACCGTGCGTCGGCGGCGCCAGTGCGACCACCTTGCCGACCTGAGCGGCGTACCCGAGGACCTTTGGCCCGTAGATGGACTGGAAACTGCCCTCGGAGTGCCCGACGATGTCGACCTTCGCCGCGCCGGTCGCCGTGCGAACCCGCTGGACGAAGGCGGCGATCTCCGCGGACGACTGCGCGATCGGGACCGTGCCGCCGACCGGGATCGCCGGGGTTGCCTGGCCGTAGGTGAGGGTGAAGGCGCAGTAGCCCTTCGCGGCCAGGAACGGGCCGAGGTACGAGTAGTTGCCGGGGCCGTTGCCGCCGAGGCCGTGCAGCAGAACGAGCGGGTTCGGATGCGCGGCCGACGGTTTGCACGTCCAGTCGTCGAACCCCGAGGACACCGCCGCACCGGCCGTCGTCGCGGTGCCGGAGGCGGTCGCGGAGCCGGAGGTGAAGGCTCCGGTCAACAGGACGGCGGCGAGCAGGCCCGCAGCGGTTCTGCGGAGGCGGTATCGCATGACAACTCCCCGTGGCAGTATCGATGAGTGATCAGTAGATCACGGGTAGTGGAGCACGTCTGCGGGTTACAAACAAGAGCTCGTGTTCAAAACAAGACCTGTCGGTTACAGATCCGCCACTCGGGGTAGTGTCCTGCGCATGGGTCGCACGATACGGGGACTGGACGCCGGACAACGCCGGGCCGAACGACGCGAGCAGCTGCTGGACGCGGCGCTCAAGTTGTTCGCCGCGAACGGTTACCTGGGTACGTCGATCGAGCAGATCTGCAGTACGGCGTACATCGGGACGAAGAGTTTCTACGAGCTGTTCACCAGCCGCGAGGAGTGCTACCTGGCGCTGCTCCGGCGGACCTCGGAACGCCTCGAGGAGCGGATGGCCGAGGCCGCCGCGGAGGCGACCGGGAACGAGCGGCAGGAGGCGCCGCGGCTGCTCGCGATCTTCGTGCATGCACTGGTCGACGATCCGCGCATCACCAAGGTCACGTTCGGCATGGCGTCCGGCATCTCGGAGTCGGTCGAACGGCAGCGCCGCACCAACCGGCGGTGGGCGGCCGGCTTCCTCATCCAGCTCTGGGACCGGTACGACGGACCGCAGCCCGAGGAGCAGCGCGCGGCACGGCACAGCGTGGCGATCGGGCTGATCGGCGGCATGTTCGACCTGGTCTCCGACTGGCTGCTGGACGCCGACCTCACCGCTCCGCGACAGGTCGAGGCACTGATCGACGACCTGACCACCTTCTACATCACGGTACGGCGGGGGCTTGCGACCTGAGCCGAGACCGCCCACCGCTCCGCATCCGCCGCCGCTCGTCCGCAGCCGTCACTCGAAGACGAGCGTGCGGAGGGCGACATGCCCTTCCTCGTCGATGACGTAGTGGGCGTGGCCCTCGTCGTCGACCGCGACACCCTCGACCCGGCGGACATCGCCGAAGTGGTGGACCACCTTGCTGCCGACCACCCCACCGGCCTCGGGCGGCAGCTCGAAGCGGATGTGCTCGGAGTCCGCGCGAGCACCTTCCGGATGGTCCGCGAGTACCGTGGCCGACTTGCCCGACGCGTCGAGGTCCCCGACAACAGCGTCGAACACATCGTCGCCCCGCGTATCAAGGGCTCGCAGCCCCACCGGCGCCTCCACACTGCCGGCATCGCCAAGGATCCAGACATTGCCGCAACGCGGTACGGCGTCCGGATCGTCGAACAGCTCGCCGACGTTCTCGAGCTCCACCAGCACCGGGTGTCCGTCGGCCGTCACCGGGTACCGCAGCCCGAGCAAAAGGTTGCCGTTGGCACGGAACTCGGCCGCCTCGATGTTGATCGGGTGATCGGTCGCGCGAACCGTCCCGTCCCAGCTCTTGGCCTTCAACTGTCCACGAGCGATCGTCGCCTCGACGTACGCCTGCCGTCCGAGCCGCCCGACCGGGAGCAGGTCCACGTCGGCGAGCGCATCGTTGACCGCCCGGTGCAGACCGAACCGGAACCGCACGATCTCCATCGAGACGGGCCCGTCACCAGCGATCGACTGCTCCGCGACCCGAGCGATCCAGGACCGCTTGGCCGACAGCGGGCCCGCCTTCTTCCCGAACTGCGAGCCGAGCAGGTAGACGTAGCCGTCGCGGGCGGCACACGCCTCGGCGTCCTCGGTCTTGCCCGCGCTCAGGCCGGCGTCGGCGTGGATCCGCCGAGCCGACCAGCCCTCATCGAGTGCCGCTCCAACTGAGTGCACGAGTAACGCGAGCGCGTCCTCCGCGGTCGTCTCGTCCAAGACGGTGACGAACGCCCGGTCCCAGCCGTGCCGCGCCAGCTCGTCAGGCGAGAGGACGCGGCACAGATCGGAGGCTTCGTTCGGTTCCAGGTGCAGATCAGTCGCATGCATACCCGGGAAACGACGGATCCGGCCGAAGTACTCCCACCGGCCGCCGATTCCCGGGTAATCCCCGATCAACCCTGATGCGGGTAGCGGTAGTCCGTCGGCGGGGCGAAGGTTTCCTTCATCGACCGCGGGGAGGCCCAGCGGATCAGGTTCCACATCGAGCCGGCCTTGTCGTTGGTGCCGGACGCCCGCGCGCCGCCGAACGGCTGCTGCCCGACGACCGCACCGGTCGGCTTGTCGTTGACGTAGAAGTTCCCGGCCGCGAACCGCAGGTACTCCGCCGCCTCCGCGACCGCGTGCCGGTCCTGCGCGATGACCGCACCGGTCAGCCCGTACGGCGCCGAGTGCTCCATGCCCTGCATCACGCTGGCGTAGTCCGCGTCGTCGTACACGTGCACACCGAGGATCGGGCCGAAGTACTCGGTCGTGAAGATCTCGTCGGTCGGGTCGTCGGAGACCAGCAGCGTCGGGCGGACGAAGTACCCCTCGCTGTCGTCATAGGTGCCACCGGCAACGACCTCGATCGAGTCCGTCGCCCGGGCCCGGTCCAGCGCCGCCTTGTGCTTGGCGAACGCGCGGTCGTCGATCACCGCGCCGATGAAGTTCGACAGGTCGGTGACATCGCCCATCGTGATCGCCTCGGTCTCCGCGACGATGTCGTCCCGGATCCGGTCCCACACCGAGCGCGCGACGTACGCACGGGAGGCCGCCGAGCACTTCTGCCCCTGGTACTCGAACGCGCCGCGCACCATCGCGGTCTTCAGCACCGCCGGGTCCGCGGACGGGTGCGCCAGGATGAAGTCCTTGCCGCCGGTCTCCCCGACCAGCCGCGGATAGGTCTTGTACGACGCGATGTTCGTGCCGACCGTGCCCCACAGGGACTGGAACGTCTTCGTGGAGCCGGTGAAGTGGATGCCGGCCAGATCCGGGTGGGTCAACGCAGCCTTGCTGACGTCGATGCCGTCACCGGTGACCAGGTTGATCACGCCGGCCGGCAGGCCCGCGGCCTCGAACAGCCGCATCGTCCAGTGCGCCGCGAACTGCTGCGTCGGCGACGGCTTCCACACCACGGTGTTGCCCATCAGCGCCGGCGCGGTCGGCAGGTTGCCCGCGATCGCGGTGAAGTTGAACGGCGTGATCGCGTAGACGAAGCCCTCGAGCGGCCGGTAGTCGACCCGGTTCCACACGCCCGGGGACGAGATCGGCTGGTCGCTGACGATCTGCCGCGCGAACGCCACGTTGAACCGGAGGAAGTCGATCAGCTCGCAGGCGGCGTCGATCTCGGCCTGCTGCACGGTCTTGGACTGGCCGAGCATGGTGGCCGCGTTCAGAGTGTCGCGCCACGGGCCCGCCAGCAGGTCGGCGGCCTTCAGGAAGATCGCGGCGCGGTCGTCGAAGGACAGCGAACGCCACGACGGAGCGGCCGCCAGCGCCGCGTCGACGGCAGCCTTGCCGTCCGCCTCGGTCGCGTTGCCGAGCGTGCCGAGCACCTGCGCGTGCTTGTGCGGCTGCACCACCTCGATCGGCGTACCGCCACCCAGCTTCTGCTCGCCGCCGATCGTGCAGGTCAGGTCGATCGCACCCGCCGCGGTGAACTCCTTGAGCTTCGCCTCCAGGCTCGCCCGCTCCCCGGAACCAGGCGCATACCCCTTGACGGGCTCGTTGGCAGGCGTCGGAACAGCGGTAACCGCATCCATCGTGCAAGCTCCTCTACTGGGTGGGGGCCGGTGTGGGTGGGCGGCCTGCCCGTTGATGACACAAGCATGGTGCCATGACTCACCACGGGAAACGAACCTGACCACAAATCCGACCACGAGAGCTACTGGTCCGGTCGGGAGGTACCCACCCCACGCCGCACCATGTGCAGCATCCGCTTCACTCGAGCCGGCTCCGCACCGGCCATTCCGGCGGCGACCTGCAGCAGGTCCATCGGGTCGACGTCCGCCCTCAGCACCCCTGCCCGCTGGGCCCGATCGACGAGCCGCCCGACCGTCTCGGACATCGCCGCATGCCACTCCTCGTGCAAGCCGGACCGCCGCGCCGACGGCCCGAGGCTGCGAGCCAGATCGCCCTTCTCGGTCACATGGCGGACGAACGCGTCCAGCCAGTCGAACAGCCCGTCGAGCGGATCATCCACCTCGGGGACCTCACACAGCTCCGCGACTTCCTCGGCGTACACGGCGACGATCAGGTCGTCCCGGGTCGGGAAGTGCCGGTACAGCGTCGCGTTGCCGATCCGGGCGCGCCGCGCGATCTCGTCCAGCGGCGCCTGGGTGCCGAACTCGGCGAACACCGCCCGTGCGGTGCCGATCAGTTGATCGCGGTTCCGCCGGGCGTCGGCCCGCAGCGGCTTAACTGGGGACATCCCTGGTTACACTAGCACTAATCGGGGACTTCCCCAGTTAGGAGCAACTATGGACGCGGCCGACCGGATCGCCATTACCGATCTGATCAATCTGCACGGGCATCTCGTCGACAGCGGGGAGCGGCACGACAGGTTGTTCACGCCGGACGTGGAGTACGACGTGTCGGATCTCGGCGGTGGCGTGATCGCCGGGCGGGCGGCGCTGTGGGACGCGGGGCTGGCACTGGGCGAGAACAATCCGGTGGGGCATCACGTGACCAACATCGTGCTGACCGAGGTCGGGCCCGACGAGGTCACCGCTCGGTCCAAAGCCATCGGGATCATGGCCGACGGGACTTGCGCCAGCCTCGTCTACGAGGATGTCGTCGTGCGGACGCCGGACGGCTGGCTCATCCGCCGGCGGAAGGTGATTCCGAGGCGCCGGCCCTTGGGGCGGTAGGGCTAGCGGCGCCAGGGCATGTGCTGGAGGGCCCAGGTGTTGCCGTCCGGGTCCTTGAACCAGGCGTAGAACACGCCGCCGAGATCCTCGGTCCCGCTGACCTCGACGCCGCGGCCGATCAGCTCCTCGCGGGCCGCCTCGATGTCCTTCACGACCAGGTGCAGGGAACGCAAGCTGCCCGGCTGCATCTCGACCGTCGGCACGCCCTGGATCAGGGCGATCGAGCAGTACGAGCCCGGCGGCGTGAGCTGAACGATGCGCACGCCGTCGGCCGGCCGTACGTCGACATCGGCGTGGAAGCCGCACTGGTCGACGTAGAACTGTTTCGCCCGGTCGATGTCGGACACCGGCACCGGGATCAGCTCCAGCAGGAACGCCCCCGGCTTCACCACCACGTCGTTCGGATCGACCGGGATCTCCGAGATGTCCTTCGGGACTTCTGTTCGCTCGGCTCTACCCTTTGTTCGCTCGCTGCGCTCGCTCATGCGGACTTCTTCGTAGCCTTCTTGGCGGCCTTCTTCGCCGGGGCCTTCTTGGCGGCAGCCGCCTTCTTGGCCGGTGCCTTCTTCGCCGCGGCCTTCTTCGCGGGTGCCTTCTTGGCCTCGGCCTCGCCGGACCCGCCGCCCGCGCGGCGCGCCTTCGCAGCCTCGACCGAGGCGCGCAGCGCGGCCACCAGGTCGACGACCTCGGCGCCCTCTGTCTCCTCTTCCTCGGACTCCGGCAGCGGCACACCCTCGGCCTTCGCCTGGACGACCTTCTCCAGCGCCTGGCGGTACTCGTCGTGGTACTGGCCCGGGTCGAACTCACCGCGCAGCGTGTCGATGTACGACGACGCCATCGCCTTCTCCTGGGACCGGATCTCCACGTCCTCCGGCGGCGCCGCGAACGACTTGTCCCGGACCTCGTCCGGCCACAGCATCACCTGCAGCACCAGGACGTCGTCGACCGTCCGGAGCAGCCCGAGGCTCTCGCGGGACCGCAGCGCGACCTTGACCAGCGCATACAGCTCGGACCCGTCGAGCGCGTCCCGGAGCAGCACGTACGGCTTGGCACCAGGTCCGCCGTCGGCCGCCAGGTAGTAGGACTTCCCCAGGTACAGCGGGTCGACCTGGTCGGCCGGCACGAACTCCAGCACGTCGATGACCTTCTTGCTGGACAGCGGCAGGTCGGCGAAGTCGTCCGAGTCCAGCACCACCATCCGGCCGTCCGGCATCTCGTAGCCCTTGCCGATGTCGGAGTACGGCACCTCTTCGCCGTCGATCGAGCAGATCCGCTTGTACTTGATCCGGCCCCCGTCGGCGACGTGCACCTGACGGAACGAGATGTCCTTCTCCTCGGTCGCGGAGAACACCTTGATCGGGATCGTCACCATCCCGAACGAGATGGCCCCCTTCCAGATAGCCTGCATCGCCATCAGCTCCCTAAGTGCGCTGTCCGCCGCGCGGCCCCTCCGCCGCGAGCAGATCGGGGATCTCCTGTGTCGCGTACCACAACAGGTCTTCACCCTCGCACGAATCGAGGGCGAACACAGCGTTGTCATCACCGCTCTGGGCTGCGTCCCAGAGTTCCACGGCCTTGCCGATCACCGTGGTCGCCTGCGCCGCGTCGAGGTGCACAGACGCCACCGACCGCCACGGAATCACCACGTGCAGCTCCAGCCGGGCGTCACCGAGCTCCACGGACCCGTCGGCCGGCGGTACGGCGCTGACCTCGGCCGCGATCACCACCCGTCTCCGTGCGGTGCCCGGATCGGCGGCCAGCAGTCCGACCGAGGCGCGGGCCGCCTGCGCCATCGCGGCGTACTCCAGCTCCTCGTCGTCGCCTTCGACGTACCACTCGCGCAGTGCCGGTGTCACGCCGTACGCCGTCAGCGGCGCCGGGCCGACCTCGCCGGCGTTGCACGCCGCGCTCAGCAAGTGGAGCGTGGATGGGACGTAGACCCTCATGAGCCCGCCTTCTTGGTCTGTTTCTTCCGGCCCCGGGAAGCCCGGTTCCGGCTGCCCCTGGTGGTGTCCAGCAACTCGTCCAGCGCATCGGTCACACATTGGGCGAAAACAGCGAGGTCCGGCATGGCCGTGCGGTCCGCGTTCAGACCGTAGTACACCTTCCCGTCGTACGACGTGACGCCGACGGACAGGCCCTGACCGGGCATCAACGGAACCACCGGGTACGACGCGAGCATCGGGGCACCCTGCGCGTACAGCGGGAACTGCGGACCCGGCACGTTGGTGATCACCACGTCGTCGATCGGCCGGACCGTGGTGGTCGCGACCCGCGCGGCGAGCGCGTGCAGCGTGGTCGGGGCGAACCCGGCGATCCCGACCAGCGAGCGGGCGCTGACCGCGCGGCCGGTGTCCTTGTGCACCTTGGTCTGGTACGAGATCTGGTGCAGCCGCATGACCGGGGAGTTCTCGCCGACCGGCAGGCTCACGCTCGAGGCGATCACCCGGGAGCCGAGCGAGGTGGGCTCGTCGTCCTCGTCGTCGCGGATGCTGACCGGGACCACGGCCCGCACGCTCCGCGTCGGCCCGACGCCCTCGCCACGGGTCATCATCCAGGCCCGGAACGCGCCCGCGACCACGGCGAGGATCACGTCGTTGACCGTGCCGCCGTGCGCCGCGCGGACGGTCCGGTAGTCCTCCAGGTCGGTCTGCACGGTGGTGAACCGCCGCTGACCCGACGTCTTCACATGCAGTGAGCTCTCCTGCGCGTGCCGCTGCGCGACCAGCGAGCCGACCACGCCGCCGAGCACCTCGCGGACCGAGGTGGAGCCGGTCAGGCTGGCCATCTCGGCACGGGCCAGCTCCAGGACCGCGCTCGGATGCTTGGAGGCGTCGGCGAACACCCCGGCGAGCAGCTCCAGCGCGGACGGCGGGTGCTCCGGCTGCCAGGTGTCCGTCGGCGTGTCCTTGGGGTGCGCCGTCGAGTCCAGCACCACCTGGCCGATGTCGACCGTGCTGTTGCCGTCGACAAGCGCCTGATGGGACTTCGCGATGATCGCGAACCGGTCGCCTTGGAGGCCCTCGACGAGGTACATCTCCCACAACGGGCGGGCCCGGTCGAGCCGCCGGGACATGATCCTGGCGACCAGCTCGAGCAGCTGCGCGTGCGTGCCGGGCCGCGGCAGGGCGGAGCGGCGGACATGGAAGGTGATGTCGAACTCTTCGTCGTCCACCCACACCGGCCCGGCGAACCGGCCGGGCACGTGCTGGACCCGCTGCCGGTACTTCGGCACGAACGTGATCCGGTCCCGGATCAGCGCCACCAGACTCTCGTAGTCGAACCCCTCGTCACCGTGCACCGGCGGCTCGAAGATGTCGACCGTCCCGACGTGCATCGGGGTGGCCGGCGACTCGGCCTTGAGAAAGGTGAGGTCGAGCGACGTCAACCGGTCGGGCACCGCGGTCACCTTCCTCTCAGTTCGACGGAATCTCACCCTAGCTGCCCCTGCCGACAGTGGGCTGCGACACTGGCCGTACGGGAACACTGAGCTATTCGTGTTCGTCAGGCAAGAGGGTGCGTCTCGCACCTGGATATGTCACATGACCCCTTGAAAGGCTCCTGGACCGATGCGTTCGACGCTCACTCGCGGTGCCGCCACCGCTCTTCTGCCCGCCCTCGGCATGCTGGTCCTGGCCGGCTGCGGCGGCGACGACACCGGCGGCACCACCTCCCCCTCGCCGAGCGCCCCGGCCAGTTCGCCGACGTCGACCCTCCCCACCAACACCCCGACCCCGGGCAAGCCGAACACGAGCTCGCCGTCGAACACCGCCGACCCGTCCGGTGAGCAGGCGGACGTCACCGTCGACGTCACCGTTGCCAACGGCAAGGTCAACCCGAGCGGCGCGACGATCAGGGTGAAGGCCGGCCAGACCGTGCTGGTGAAGGCGGTCAGCGACACCGCCGAGGAGCTGCACATCCACGGGTACGACAAGGAACTGGAGCTCGCCCCGGGCAAGCCCGCCTCGGTCAAGTTCACCGCGAACATGAAGGGCACCTTCGAGGTCGAGACCCACAAGAGCGGCAAGCTCGTCGCCAAACTCGTTGTCTCGTGACCGTCCCGCTCCTGCTGCCGCTGCACGGGATCGGTGGTCGCCAGGACCTGCCGGTTCCGTTCGGGCTGGCCGTCGGTGGGGCCGCGGTCGCGGTCGCGTTGTCGTTCGTCGTACTCGGGCTGGCCTGGCGTAGTCCGAAGTACCGCGGCAACGCATCCGGCGTACCGTTGCCGACCGCAATCACCCGGACGGTCGACGCCGGCTGGTTCCGGTGGATCGTCCGGCTGCTCGGGCTGGCGACCTTCCTGTACGCGATGGTGTCGCTGGTCTTCGGTGTCGACCGGCTGACGAACCCGATCTTCGGCTTCATCTACATCCTGGTCTGGGTCGGGCTGGTGCCGATCTCACTGGTATTCGGCCCGGTCTGGCGGACGCTGAACCCGCTGCGTACCCTCCACCTGCTGCTGTCGAAGCTGCTCCGCCAGCCGCCGTCCAAGGGTCTGCTCGAGCTTCCGGCCTGGGTGGGTCTGTGGCCGGCCGCGCTGGGCATCTTCGCGTTCACCTGGCTGGAGCTGGTCGCGCCGGACCGGGCCACGATCCCGGTACTGCAGGCGTGGATCGCGCTGTACATCGTGATCACGATGTTCGGAGCGGTCCTGTTCGGGGACCGCTGGTTCGCGCAGGGCGATCCGTTCGAGGCCTACGCGACCTTGATGTCGCGCCTGTCGCCGTGGGGTCGCCGTACCGACGGACTGCTCGTGGTCCGCCGGCCGCTGGAGAACCTCGACGGCCTTCGCGTGCAGCCCGGCCTGGTAGGGATGGTGGCGGCGCTGCTCGGCTCCACGGCGTACGACGGGTTCTCGAACTCGTCCGCGTGGATCGGCTGGGCGCAGAACCAGGACATCTCGATGACGTGGCTCGGCACCGGCGCGCTGATCGTCTTCATCCTGTTCGTGCTGGTCACGTACTCCGGCGCGACGATCCTGGCCGGCCGGCTCTCCGACAGCTCGCGGACCTCGCTACCAGGCCTGTTCGCGCACTCCGTCGTACCGATCGCCTTGGGGTACGTCGTCGCGCACTACCTGACCCTGTTCATCCTGGAGGGTCAGCGGACGCTGATCTACCTGAGCGACCCGCTGAGCAACGGCGCCAACATCTTCGGCACCGGCCTCCTCGCGGTGAACACCAGCATCACCAACCACAGCACGGCGATCTCGGTCATCCAGGTCCTCGCGGTGGTCTGCGGTCACCTGCTCGGAGTCACCTCGGCCCACGACCGCGCGGTCGCTCTGTTCCCGCGTGCGAAGGCCCTGGCCGGCCAGCTCCCGCTGCTGGTCGTCATGGTCGGCTACACCTGCGGCGGCCTGCTCCTGTTGTTCTCGTCCTGATGTACACCCCAGCCGAACGCTCGAACCTCCGCGACGCACTGGTCGCGGCGGCTCGGGCGGACGCGCGCGTTGCAAGTGCTGCGCTCACTGGCTCCGCTGCGGCGCGTACCGAGGACAGGTGGTCGGACATCGACCTGGCACTCGGTCTCGCACCAGACGCGGACCAGTCCGGCGTTCTGGCCGACTGGACGGACCGCATGTACCGCGAGCACGCCGCGGTCCATCACACCGACGTCTGGTCGCGTGGCACCGTCTACCGGGTGTTCTTGCTGCAGTCCACGCTGCAGGTGGACATCGCGTTCGCCCCGGCCGAGGAGTTCGGCGCACTCGGCCCCACGTTCCGACTGCTCTTCGGCGAGGCCGTGGAGCAGCCGCAGTGGAGTACACCCGCACCCGTCGACGTCGTCGGTATGGCGTGGCTGTACGCACTGCATGCGCGGTCGAGTATCGCGCGCGGTAAGGCGTGGCAGGCGGAGTACATGATCAGTGGAGTGCGGGATCACGTGCTGACGCTGATGTGCCTGCGCTACGGCGTACCGCACTCGCAGGGGCGTGGGCTGCATCTGTTGCCGTCGGACAGCACCTCTGCCGTGGAGGCGACGCTGGTGCGGTCGCTGGACGTGGAGGAGCTGCGGCGCGCGTTCCGTGCGAGCGTCGACGTACTGCTTCTTGAGGTCGAGTACGTCGACGCGGACCTGGCGGTCAGGCTGGCGGGTCCGCTTCGGGGGTTGACGGCTTCGGCAGACTCCGGCTCGTGATGACCAGCAGGATGAACGCGATCATCCCGACGATCAGGTGCGAGTTCCCGGGGATCGACTGCCAGAAGCTCCAGTCGAGCTCGCGGTCGTCGCGGAACGGGACCCACCAGATCGAGCGCAGCACGAACAGGCCGTAGAACAGTACGCCGGTGACGACCGCGGGGTTGAGGCCCCAGACGCGGTTGACGCCCCGGATCAGGCTCACGCCGAGCGGGATGATCCACACCCAGTGGTGGCTCCACGAGATCGGCGACGCGTACAGGACCGCGAGCGCCATCACGGAGATCGCGGTCACGCGCTCGTCGGCGAGCCAGTACTTCCGGGCCAGCCACAGCACCGCCAGCCCGAACGCGGCCGACAGCACGAACCAGGTCGGCTGCACCCAGCTCGCCTCGTCACCGATCCGGTGCAGGAACCCGTTGAACGACTGGTTGCCCGTGTACGCGATCCCGCCGACCCGGTTGGCGTCCAGGATCACATCGGTCCAGTACCGCCACGACTGGTGCGGCACGATCGCGAACCCGATCGCCATCGTCGCCAGCAACCCCAGTACGGCGTTGCGCAGCGCCCGCCACTGCTTCGTGACCACCAGCAACGCGAGGAACGGCAACGGGGTGAGCTTGATGCCGATCGTCACACCGAGCCAGAACCCGCGCAGACGCGCGTCGTTCGGCCGGATCAGGTCCAACAGGATCATTGCGGTCAGCAACAGGTTGATCTGGCCGAACTGGATCGTCTGCCAGACCGGCTCGAGCAGCAGCGACAGCACGGTCAGCGCGATCAGCACCGCCGTACGCTTCCGCTGGGTGACGAACGACCAGAACGTCTTGGTCAGGCTCGCCCGCCAGAGCGCGGTGATGCAGAGCACCGAGATCGTCGTCCAGACCACCAGCGCGACACCCCACGGTACGGCGCCCAGCGGGACCATCGCGATCGCCGCGAACGGCGGGTAGGTGAACGGGAGGTTCGAACCGCCGGGCAGCTTCGCGTCGTACAACGAGTCACCGTGCAGCAGGACCGAGCCGCCCATCCGGTAGACGCGCAGGTCGATCATGCCGCCGTACAGGTGGCCGATCCAGGCGCCGAGCGCCACGAGGACCGCGCATCCGGCGATCGCGATGACGACGCGACGACGACCGGCCGGACGAGTTGGGGAGGAGGGAGGGGTGGTCACGGTCACGTCAGGTCGGCTCCGAACAGGGTTTCCAGCGCTCGCCGGGTCTCGTCGTACTCGGTGTGAAGAATCGCGGTCATCCCGACCGCATGGGCGCCGTCGACGTTGAGTTGCAGGTCGTCGATGAACACGCACTCGGCCGGCTCCAGGCCGAGCCGCTCGGCGGCGAGCTGGAAGATCTCCGGCTCGGGTTTGCGCAGGCCCACCTCACCGGAGATGACGATGTCGTCGAACATCCCGTCCCAGGTGTCCCGCGGGTAGGTGTTGCCCCAGGAGTTCGACAGCAGCGCGGTCCGGATCCCGTGCTCGTTGACGCGGCGGACCAGCGCGGACATCGCGGGCTGGTGCTCGAAGTGCGCGAACATCCGCTCGATCAGTCCCTCAGCGGGCACCGGCGTACCGTCGCGGCGGACCAGGATCGAGGCCAGCTTGCGCTCGAAGTCGGGAACGGCTATCTGGCCGCGTTCGAGGGCGTGCACCGGGTTGAGCTCGGCGGTCACGCTCTCGGAAGGGAGCCATTTCATGACGGCTTCGAGGTAGGAATCGAAGTCGAAATCGTCCAGTTCCGCCCAGCGCCGCAGCGCCGGTTCCAGGCCCGAGGTGAGCACTCCGCCCCAGTCCACCAGCAGACCACGCGGCACCGCCCGCACCTCAACCATGCGCGCAAGCCTACTCAGACGACGTTCCCCCTCACCCTCCCGACCCTCACCCTCACACACCGTGCGCGCTCTGCCGAGCGAGGTGAAGGTCAGTGGTTGTATTCGATGCTGACGTCTCCCGAGGACGTCTTCGCGGTGATCGTCCGGCTCGAGTTCGGATCGATCTTCACGTTCGCCGCCTCGTCGCCCGACGACGTATCGGTGTCCACCTTGTACGCCTCGGTGCCGGACGGGATCCGGATCGAGACGTCGCCGGAGCTCGTCTTGGCCTCGACCGTCTGCGGCGCCTCAGTGAAGTCCAGCGACGTACTACCGGAGCTGCTGTGCGTCGTCACCGAGGTAGCGCTGAGCCCGTCACCCTCGAGATCACCCGAGCTCGACCTGAGTTCCAGCGGTCCGCCGACATCGTGCACCTCGATGTCACCCGAGCTGGTCTTCAGATTGGTCGCGCCCTCGATCCCGTTGACCGTCATGTTCCCGCTGCTGCTCTCGACCGTGAGCTTCAGGTCCCGCGGCACCGTCAGCACGTACGTCGTCTTGCACCCGAACGACAGGAATCCGCAACCGCCGCTCTCCAGCTCGAGCTTGCCTTCGCTCTCGTCGTACTTCTCTTTCGGGTCCGAGCCGAACACGTTCCGCTCGGACTGCCGGTCGACCTTGATCTCGGTCCCGTCACCGGGCCGCACCTCGACCGTCGCGGAGCCGCCCTTCACGAGCAGCGAGCTGCCCTGCACCGGGTAGCTGGTCTGGCTGTTCTTGGTGCCCTCGGTCAGTCCGGTGAGCGCCCAGTACACCCCGCCGAGAATGAGAGCGACGGAGATGGCGATCCCATACCGCCGCTCGACGCTCATCGAGCTCCGCGGCCGGCCTTGGACATCGGACATGACGCTCCCTCAAGTGCAGGTCGAAGTACTTCCAACCCTGGCACATCACGGCCCTGCTGTCGGCGGGGATGTCCCCCAGATCCCCACCGACTCGACCCTGAGTCTCCGGGGTTCAGGCGGGGACGGAATGGAGGTCGTTGGCGACCGCCGTGGCGAGCTGCTGGAACGCCTTGCGGAGCTTGCTCGACTTCGCGGCCTCGGCGAGGCTGCGCCCGTGCGCGACCGCGGTGTCCGTCGCACCCAGGTCGTACGGCAGCAGGACGGCGTTCTCGATCCCGGCGTACTGCCGCAGCGCGTCCAGCGCCGCGTCACCCGGCGAGCCGCCGAGCGACCCGGAACGCAGCCGGTTCACCACGACACGGGTGTTGACCGACGGTACGACGGCACGCAGGTCGTGGACCGCCCGGATCAGACGGGTCAGGCCGACCGGGTCCGCCGTACCGACGACAACGACCTCGTCGGCCTCCTCGAGCGTCACCACGGTCGCCCCGTTGCGCCGCGGCGCCAGCGAGTCGAACGAGATCTCCTCGTCGGTCTCGATACAGAACCCGGCGTCCACCACCGTGATCGGCGCCAGCGTCCGCGCGGTCGACCAGATCGCCTCGACCGCCGCGGGCCGCAGCTCCGTCCACCGGTCGGCCCGGCTGAGTCCGGTCAGCACCAGCAGATGCGGGTTCACCTCCCGCGCGTGCCGGGCGAGCATCACCATGTCGAGCGAGCCGTTCGACGCCGATCGCGCCGCGGCGGCCAGGCCGGAGGTCTCGTCGAGCATCCCGAGCATCTGCGCCACGGTCCCGCCGTACACGTCGACGTCCGCGAGCAGCGTCGGGACCCGTTTCGCGGCCAGTTCACAGGCGAGGTTGACCGCGACCGTCGTCCGCCCGGGCGCGCCCGTCGGACCCCAGACCGCAACCAACCGGCCGGTGCCCTGCGGGAAGGCGGCCGGCTGGGGGTTGCCGGCATTCTCCGGCGAGAGCGGGACGAAACCGCCCGCGAAGTGCGAACTGGTGACCGGCGGCCCGGCCTCCACCGCATCGGAGACCGCCCGGCCGAGGTCCGCCGGACTCACGTCGGCGGGCAGGATCCGCTCGATCCCCATCCGGCTGAGCCGATCCTCGGCGCCGAACGGCGCACCGGTCTCCGTCGGGTCGACCAAGGCGAGCACGGCGATACCGCGGGCATACAGTGCGGCGACCGCATCGGACGACAGCCGCGGCAGCGCGTCGGCCAGCAGCACCGCGCGGGCCTGACCGCTCGCAGCTGCCGCCATCACGTCAGCGACGTCGACACACCGCCGTACGATCCGGATCCCGGGAGCGCCCTCGGTCCGCCGTACGACGTCTGCTTCCCACGGCGCCCCGGTAACGGCCAGCAGGACTGGGACCGACATCAGCCGTCCTTCCGGACCAGGGTCGGCTCGCCCGCGCTGATCGCGGTGAGGGCGGCCGGGATACGCGGCAGATCGGCCGAGGCGAGGGCGATCGTCACCTGCCTGCGCGCCGAACCGCCGGCGACACCCTTCACGGAGTCGATCTGCAACACGCGGACACTGCTCCACAGCGGCCGGGCGGGCTGGCCCTCCTCCTTCGGCACCACCCACACGTCCACCACATCGCCGGGCGCCGTGTCGGACGGCAGACGACCAGCCGCCACCGACAGCGGGAACTCGGTGCGGTCCTGATCAGACTTGGGTACGGCGGCATCCTTCGGCACGAACTCGCCCTGGCCGACCGTCCGGCCGACGACCAGACCCTTCAGATCGGCGTCGGCAGACAGGTACCGCCCCGAGTCGTCACCGCTGGTGAAACGGACCCGGACCGTGGTCAAGTCGTCGTTGGTCAGCGGGGTCCCGGCCTTGAGCTCGTGCTTGGCCGCCCAGATCGTGGTGGTGTCGTCAGCGGACGACAGCAGCTTGGCGCCGGCCAGCGCGGTGACGGCGACCAGCAGCACGCCGAGCACCAAGCGGCCGTCCTTCCAGCGCGCCTTCCGGTTGCGCTGAGCCGGTGCGGCCGGCGCCCCGAAGCCACTTCGCACTGCTGTCTCGACCACTTCGTCTCCCCAGTCGGTGGATCGCTGCCCTTTTGATCCCGGGACATTCTGCCTGGTTGCCGCTCGCAGGGTGAACGGTCATCCACAGGCTGTCATGGCCTGGGGACAAACTCGGTCATCCACTCGCCAACCGTGGCAAACTGAAGGAACCAGCCACTATCCGAAGGAGCACGACGATGCCGGGTCCCCGCTTCCTCCAGCTCGCCGACGTCGCCGAGGTCCTGAACATCTCCGCCAACCAGGTCTACGCACTGGTCCGCCGCGGCGACATCCCCGCCGTCAAGATCGGCGGCCGCGGCCAGTGGCGAGTCGAGTCGACCGAGCTGGAGAAGTACATCGAACGCCTCTACACCGAAACCAAGCAATTCATAGACACCCACCCCTTCGGCGAAGAAGCCGACACAACAGAAGACGCCAACCTCTAGCCCCCACCCCCCGGCGAGCTGGCGCCGAGGGGCCTGGACGCAAGAAATGGCGCCCGAACACAGGCAGATAGGGCTGGGCACAGGAAGCGGGGCCTGGACACAGGAAGTGGGGACCGAGCACAAGCAATTACCTGTCCCAACACTCCAGAAGGGGTGCACTCCCCCGGCGAGCTGGCGCCGTGGAGTCTGGCCACAGCAAATGGGGCCTGAACACAGGCAGAGGGGACTGGGCACAGGCAATTACCTGTCCCCACACCCCAGAAGGGGTGCACTCCCCCGGCGAGCTGGCGCCGTGGAGTCTGGCCACAGCAAATGGGGCCTGAACACAGACAGAGGGGACTGGGCACAGGCAATTACCTGTCCCAACACCCCGGCAGGAGTGCACTCCCCCGGCGAGCTGCCGCCGGGGTCCGGACACACGCCGGACGGGGTGGGCACAGAGGTTGGAGCTGGGTCACGAGCCGGCGTGTCTGGGCACAGGCGATTGCCTGTTCCCACCCCGGCGGGGCACACGCTGGCGGGGGCACACGCTGGCGGACTTGGCACCGGAAATGAGGGCTGAGCACAGGCAATTACCTGTCCCCACACCCCGGAAGAGGTGCACTCCCCCGGCGAGGTGGCGCCGGGTCCGGGCGCACGCCGGGCGGGCTGGGCGCAGGACGTTGGAGGCTGGGCACAGGCCGGCGTGTCTGGGGACAGGCAATTGCCTGTTCCCACACCCCGGAAGGGGTGCACTGCCCCGGCGAGGTGGCGCCGGGGTCGGGCGCACGCCGGCGGGCTGGGCGCAGGAGGTGGAGGCTGGGGACAGGCCGGCGTGACTGGGGACAGGCAATTGCCTGTTCCCGCACCCCGCGCGGGGTGCACTGCCTCGGCAGCTGTCTGGGAGTTAGCGGCGGCGTAGGGCGCGGAGGGCTTGGGTGGGGACCAGTCGAACGTTGTAGACCTCGCTGCGGCGGCGGGGTGCGTCCAAGGGGTGCTCGGCGATTTCCAGGAAGTCGGCGCCGACCCGGTCGATGGTGCCGGTGACCGGACCACCTCCACTGCAGAACAGGGTGACCGGTGAACGGTCCCGGGCGATCCCCCGCAGCAGGTGTGCGAGTCCGAGCTTCCCCTCGACAGCTCCGACCGCCGGCTCCGCCCACGGCCCAAGCCGGTGTATGGCCACCAGCGCGTCAACCGGGATCAGCCACTCCTCGTAGCGCTCGGTCTCGAGCAGCAGGCAGTCCTTCCCGACCCGACTGAGCAGCCCACGGACGGGCTCCGCGTCAACCAGTTCGACGCGTACGACGGTGTTCACCGCCCCGCGTAGGCGGTCCAGCACCGTGATCTTCCCGACCTCGGCGCGGATCCGATCGGCCACTTCGCCGTACAGATCACTCTCCTGGAGCGCCTCGAACTGCGACTCCAGGTCCGCGAACAACGCATCCCACCGCATGACCGTGAACCTACCGGTCCCAGGCGCCACCGCGCCCTGCGACGGTCACTGTCCGCAGCGGAAACCGACGCAGCGTGCGTTAAGGACTTGCAAAGCTGCCGTAGATCCGGTCTATAGTGGTCAAGCCAACGCAAACTAACGCAAACTCATAGGTCGGGGGCAAAGCGAGATGAAAGCGATGATCCGGGTGATCAAAGGCACGCTCGCGCTGGTCGGACTGGCCGGGCTCGGCCTGCTGCTGCGGTGGATCACCGCCGGCTCGATCAGCGGCCTGCGGACGTACGACCTGGACTCGCTGACCCTTCTCGCGGTCGGGACAATCGCGTGGATCGCGTACGGGTGGCTGGTACTGGCCGTCGTACTCACGGCGCTCGAGCAGCTCCCCGGTGCGGTCGGGACACTGGCCGGAGAAGTCGCGGGCCGGATCACAACCAAGACCGCCCGCGCCCTACTCCGCTCCGGCCTCGGCGTAGCCGCCGTCACTCCCCTGACCGTCGGCGCCGCCCACGCCACCCCCGGCGACACCGCCCACGTCAGCCAGTGGACCCAGCCCTCCTCGGCCACCCAATCCACCAACTACCGCGCCACCGAACCCCGCTCCACGGTCCAGCTCGGCGGCCCGAACACTTCCTACCGCTCCACCGAGCCCCGCTCCACAGTCGAGCTCGGCGGCACGGACACGTCGCACCGCTCCACCGAACCCACCTCAACCGTCGAAACCGGCGGCTCCGGAACCTCGCCGGAACAGGCGGCCCGGAGCCGCACGAACTACCGCGCCACCGAACCCGCCTCCACCGTGGAACTCGGCGGCAGCAACACCGCGGCAGATCAATCCGCCCACAACTACCGCGCTACCGAGCCCCACTCCACAGTCGAGATCGGCGACTCCGAGACCTCGCCGCAGCAGGCCACTCAGAACCGCGCCGGCTACCGGACTACCGAGCCCGCATCGACCGTGGAGCTCGGAGGCCCGGAGACCGGCCTGCACCGCACGAGCGCCGACAGCACGGCTCCCCGTCAGAACACCAACAACTACCGTGCGACCGAACCCCGCTCCACCGTGGAGATCGCCAACACCCACTCCACGCCACAAACTCCCCAGGCTCGCACCGACTACCGCACCACCGAGCCGCCCTCCCAGGTCCACCTGAGCAACCCCACCCCAGACGCTCCGAACCGTCCCACCACCCCCACGCCGGACAACCCCACCACCCGCACCCCGAGCCACCCAAGCGCACCCGGCCACCCCACCCACGGCGACCCCACCCACGGCGGCTCCACCCCGGAGCACTCCACCACCGGCAACCCGACCACCGGCCGTTCCGCTACGGGCCACCCCACACCCGGCGACTCGACACCCGGCGGCTCCACCCCGGAGCACTCCACCACTGGCAACCCGACCGCCGGTCGCCCCTCTGCCGGTCGGACCGCCGCCGGGCACCCCACCTCGGGTCGGCCGAACGCCACTGGCGCGGACACGGCTGGGCAGGCAGACGGCGGGCGTACTGGGCAGGCGGATGGCAGGCGTACGGCGTCTGGCCGGACCGCTACCTCGAGCGGAGCCGTGGGCTCGGACGCAACGACCGGTGGCGGACAGAAGGACGGAATCGACGTACCCGCGGGTGGGCGCGTGGGTGTGCCGGATCGGCCAACCGCCGGAGCGCCGACCCGGTACACCGACCTGCGGCCAGCCGTCCCCGTGCGGATCGTCGTACGGAAAGGCGACTCGCTCTGGAACATCGCCGCCCGCGAACTCGGCCCCGGCGCGACCGCCGACGCGATCGCCGCCCGCTGGCCGGACTGGTACGCCGCGAACCGCCACGTGATCGGGAACGACCCCGACCTCATCCTCCCCGGGCAGGTCCTCCGCATCCCGCCCGTACCCACCGGCGACCACCTCCCGCCCCACCCCCAGGAGCAGTGACATGAGCCAGTCCCACAACCTCCAGCCGGAAGACCTCCCGCTGGAAGACCTCCAGCCCGCTGCTCCTCTCACCGCCGTCCCCACCCGTACGACGGACCGCACCGGAGCCCGCGCCGCTCAAGAAGACCCCGCCCCCACCCACACGGACGCAACGGAGGCTCCCATGGCCGTCCCAACCCCGACCTCATCCAAGGCAACCCCGCAGCCCGTCCCTCACCCCGAGCCGACGACGCCGGACACACCGACCTCCACGGACACGGCGACGCCGACTGCCGCGGGTACGCCGATGCCGACTGCCACGGCTGCCGAGACTGCGGTCGCTGAGGCGGCGGCTGCTGCTGGGACGGATGTGTTGGGGATGCTGGCTGCGGTGGCTCAGCCTCGGTTGGCGTCGGTTAGTGGAGGTTTGGGTGGGCACACTGTGCCGGCCACCGCGCGGTACGCCGGGGAGCTGACGGATGGGGCGTTGGCGCTGCGACTGCAGGCGATCACGCGACTCGGCGTCGCGTCCGCGCCGCGGCACCTGTCGAGCATCGACGCCCTTGCCACTCCCCAGCCCCACACCGCACCCGCACCCGCACCTTCTCCGGAAGAGCACGGCAACGCGTTGACCGCCGTCGCTCCCGAAGAGCAGGACCGCGCGGCCATCGCCCTCGCCCGCGGAGAACACGGCGGCGCCACCATCGCACCGGCTCCGGAAGCGCAGAGCAGCGCGGCCGTCGTCCCCGCTTTGGAAGGGCACGGCGGTGCGGCGACGGAGCAGGGCCGGACGCTCAGCGTGGTGCCGCCAGGTGCGGGCGCCATGCACACGGTCGCGGCGCCTGGGCAACCTGACGGGGCCCAGGCGTCGCTCAAGACAACCGACACCACCTCGACCGACACCACTCCCACCAACACTGCGGCCGACACCAGTTCCAACATCACGTCGGCCGACGTCACCTCTCGCACCACCTCCGGCAACGGGTCGGGTGTTGTCGAGGGCGTGGCTGGTGGCGGCGCGGTTGTTGGTGAGGGGCGGGGTGGGGTTGCTCGGCCGGATCTTCGGGCGGGGGCGGCGCCGGTGTTGCCGGAGGTTCGGGTTTGGGGAGCTCGGATGGCTCAGGCGGTTTCGGAGGTGCTGGCGGGGGATCGGCCGATCTCGCAGCTGGTGCGGTTCACCGATGACGTGGTGTTCATGGAGCTGAACCGGCGGGTGCGGCAGCTCGGGATGAACTCGACCGCGGGTACGCGCGGGGCGAAGGAGAAGAGCACGGTGCGTTCGGTGCGGGTGTTCATGCCGGAGCCGTGCATCGCCGAGGTCGCCGCGCACGTTCGGCACGGGCAGCGGTCGCGCGCGGTCGCGTTCCGTTTGGAGGTCCGCCGCAACCGCTGGGTCTGCACTGCGCTCGAACTCGGCTAGAGCTCCGCGGCCGTTGGAGAGGCAGCAGGACAGCCGTGGCTGCCCGTCATCCCCGTACGGCCCAGGCATGCGCCGTACGGGCGGCTGGTTCCGGGACATTTCACGGAGGTGCGGAGACGCCGCGGTGGCAGGAGACAGGAAATAACAGGTCCCCCGCCCCCGGTTCCTGTCGGCAGCCCCCAGTCCCGTCCGGACCCCAGCGGATGCCCAGGCGCAGTTCTTGTCTGCCCACCCTGGCTCCTGTCTATCCGCCCCGGTTGCTCTCGCCGGGCACCGGTTCCTGTGCGCGCTCCAGTGGATGCGCAAGGTCGGTTTGTGGCTGTTCGTCGCGGGTTTGTGTTCAGGGTTGGTGGGGTGGGAGGCGCAATTTGATTGTGGGGGTTTTGTCATGTGGTTGGGGGGCGGGCGGCGTACGGTGACCGGGGTCTTCTTGTTCGGGGGTAGTGGGATGTTGGACAGCACAGCGGCCATGTCGGCGTGGCAGGTTGATGTTCGGGAGTTGAGTGCGGCTGAGCGGGCGCGGGTTCTTCCGGCGGTGCGTCGGCGGCGGTGGAGCGAGCGCGTTCGGCTGCTGTATCCGTTGGCAGTGCGCTATCACCGGGCCGCCAAGCGGCTGGAGTGGATGAGGTCCAGTACGCCGTACGCCGGGACGCGCGATGTGAACGACCTGCCGGTGCGGATCAAGCGGCACAAGTCGTTGCTGTTGCGGCAGCTCGGGGAAACCGAGATGTGGATGCAGCACAACAAGGTGACGAACCTGAAGCTCGCCTGCGCGCAGGTCGACGGGCTGGTGATCCGGCCGGGTGAGACGTTCTCCTTCAACAAGGTGGTCGGCAACGCGACCCGTCGCAAGGGGTACGTGAAGGGCATGCGGCTGTCGAACGGGCGGGCCGAACCGGGGATCGGCGGCGGCATCTGCCAGTTGGCGAATCTGCTGCACTGGATGGTTCTGCACTCGCCGTTGACCGTGACGCAGCGGTCCACGCACAGCTTCGACCCGTTCCCGGACAACGGGCGGGTGCTGCCGTGGGGTGTGGGCTGCAGCATCGTCTACAACTACGTGGACCTGCAGTTCCGCAACGACACCGACCAGACGTTCCAGCTACGCGTCGACGTCGGCGACCGCTATCTGGAGGGCGAGATCCGCGCGGACGTCGCCGGCCCGGAGTCGTACCGGGTGTTCGCCAAGGAGGAGCGGTTCCTGCGGGTCGGCGCGGACTACTTCCGGCGCAACGAGATCTGGCGGACCGTGATCGATCGCCGCACGGGTACGGCGCTGCGCGACGAGTTGATCCGCGAGAACGTTGCCCTGGTCAAGTACCTGCCGGTCGACGTACCGGTGCTGGACGTCGTACTCCCGGGCTGATCACCCGAGCAGCGAGCACCCGTACTTCTCGAACAGCGCCGCCACGTCACCCGAGAACCCGCCGTGCAACTCCCGCAGCATCGCGTGGGTCGTCGCCGACATCACCAGCACGTACCGCGCCGGCTCCTCGCCCGGGTTGCCGAACGTGTGCGGCACGCCGCGCGGCCCGACGATCCCGGATCCGGCCGGTACGTCGTAGTCCTCGCCGTCGATCCGCATCCGCATCGTCCCGGACAGCACGTACCACGCCTCGTCGTCGGTGTGATGCACATGCAGCGGCGCCTGCCACGCCACCGCGTCCGACGTACGTCCCGCGGCCTCCCACTCGGCGAGAACGAGGCCGGATCCCTCCGGCGCAATCGTCCGCCCGAGCAGCGGAACCCCCGACAGATCGTCGCGACGTGACACCGGAATCTCCTCCTCGCCGACGGAACTCCCCATCCTGGCCGCGCGAATCCACCGATGCAACAGAAAGCGATGCAACAGGAAGCGGTGCACCTGGAACTGTCGGCGGGGCGTAGCAGACTGGAGAGGTGACTGTGGTCGTCGAGCCGTACCGGGAGCGCCCCGCGCGCATCGCCGGCGCCGACCTGTGGACACGTACGGCGGAGGGCGGTGACTACCGGATCCTGCCCGACGGCTGCATGGATCTGCTGCTGATGGACGACGACCTGATCGTCGCCGGTCCGGACAACCGCGCCTGGACCGGCAGCGCGCCGCGGGGCACGCGGTACACCGGGATCCGGTTCGCGCCGGGCGCCGCGCCAGGCTTCCTCGGCGTACCCGCCCGGGAGTTGCTGAACCAGCGGGTCCGCCTCGCCGACCTGTGGTCGCCGAACCGCAGCAGACGCCTGCTGGATCGGATCCGGGCAGCGCCCGACCACGCGACAGCACTCGATCTCGAGGTCGCCAAACTGCTCGAAGAGCCCACCGACCGCCTGACTGCGCACGTACTGCGCAGCGTCCGCGGCGGCCTGCTCCGCGGCACGGCCGGCGTCTCCCGCCTCGCGGCGACGACCGGCCTCAGCGAGCGGCAACTGCACCGGCGCTGCCTGGACGCGTTCGGCTACGGCCCGAAAACGCTCGACCGGGTCCTGTGGATGAACGTTGCCCTCGACCACGCGCGCACCGGCGTCCCGCTCGCCGACGTCGCCGTACTCACCGGGTACGCCGACCAGGCCCACTTCACCCGCGATGTGAAAGCTCTCACCGGTCTGCCACCGAAGATCCTCTTGGGCTGACAAACTGCTCCTCATGACCGAAGTCGGTACGACGACGTTGCGGCACAACCCGCTCAACGCGGTGACGGCGAACGTCGAACGGGTGACATACGCCGACGGCCGGACCGCCGTACGCAAGGAACTGCGGCGGCCGAGCCAGCCGTCCGGGCCGTGGGCCGCGTCGACCGACCCGCGGCACTGGAACTACTGGCGCCGCGAACTCGAGGTCTATCGCGACGACGAACTCCGCGGACAACTCGCCGACGCCGGCCTGGTCCTGCCCGCCGCACAGGTCGACGAGGGGCCCGAGGGCGCCGTACTGCTGATGGACGACATCGCTGGTACGCCGGGCACACACTTCAGCCTCGCGGAACATGCAGCGCTCGCACGCGCCTGCGGTCGCTGGCAGGCCCGTCCCGCGCCCGAACGGCCGTGGACCTCGACGGGCTTCCTGCGCGACTACTCCACCACCCGCGATGTCCCCTGGCAGCTGATCACCGACGACGCGGCCTGGCAGCAGCCGCTCATCCGCGAGACCTGGCCGGCCGAGCTGCGCGAAGCCTGGACCGGCCTGCTGGTCCATCGCGACGCGCTGCTCGACCTCGTCGCGAGTCTCCCCCGCGCCCGCTGCCACCTCGACTTCTGGGTGTCGAACGTGGTCCAGCGGCCGACCGGTGAGCTCGCGCTGTTCGACTGGTCGTTCCTCGGCGACGGCGCGCTCGGCGAGGACATCGGCAACTACATCCCGGACGCGGTGTTCGATCTCTTCTGGCCGGCCGAGCGCCTTCCCGAGCTGGCCGAGACCTGCATCGCCAACTACCTCGACGGCCTGCATGAGGCTGGTTGGCGCGGTGACCCGGACCAGGTGCGCCTGGCGGTGATGGCGTCCGGCGTGAAGTACGCCTGGCTGCTGCCCGGCCTGCTGGGTAGGGCCTCGGACACGACGCACAGCGCCTACCACCGCCAGGTCGACAGCAGATACCTGTTCCACCAGCGCGGCCAGGCCCTGCTGTTCGTTGCCGACTGGTGTGCCGAGGCGCTCAGCCGAGCACGACGGTGAAACCTCCTGGTACGACGAGTGGCTTGCCGCGGGCAACTAGTCGGCCGCTGGAGTCGTACGTGTAGGCGTGCCCACTGGCGCTGACCACGCGCGGACGGGTGTCGACACTGACCAGCAACGTCGCGGTTCCGATCCGGAGGCTGCTGATGGTTGGGAGCAGCAGTACTGCGTCCAACTGGGCCGTGCCCGTCGACTGCGTGCTCAGCGTGGTCGCGTTGGCAGGGAGCGGGTTGGCGAGGGTCAGCGGCTGAAGCGCGCCGGGCGCCGCCGAAATGCCTTGCGGGCCGCAGGCGTGGACCAGTGTGCCCAGAGTGCGGCCGCCGCTTGTCCAGGTGCTCCGCGCCGGCGTCGGTGTGTCAACCAGGTTGACGACCGGGAGAACCAGACGCGGTTGCGCTGACGGTGGCACGGTCCACGTCGCCGTACCGTCGAGGGAGAGGTAGGAGCCGTTGCTCCA
This sequence comes from Kribbella soli, assembly GCF_004331345.1. GTDB lineage: Bacteria > Actinomycetota > Actinomycetes > Propionibacteriales > Kribbellaceae > Kribbella > Kribbella soli. The sequence continues at coordinate 549,502 of NZ_SJJZ01000006.1, forward strand.
TTGGGATTCGCCGGTCCACGCGGATGGTGGTGTGACGACCGCACCACCAGTGGCAGTCTCCGCCTCGATGATCTGGAGTCCGTCGTACGCCGACGCGCCTGACAGGCGGGCGATGTCCGGGTGGGCGTCGAGGGCGAGCATCGAGAGTTGCCCGTGGATCGTGGACTCGGCGCCGGAGTTGCAGTTGATCACGCCGTCGCCGGAGATGCCGTCGTAGGTGCGGCCGGTGGTGGCGTCGTACATGGGTTGGCCGGCGCGGTTGGCGCCGAAGTACCAGGAGGCGACGAAGGCAGCGAGGTGTTTCTGGCCGGGGCGGTCGATGGCGAGGAGCGCCTGCAGGCGGGCGTCGACGCCGTAGGCGATTTGGGAGCGGTCGATCGGCGTCGGGAGCCAGCCGTTGTCGGGGCCGCCGGCGGTGAGCAGGAGTGGAGTAAAACCGGCGGTGTCACCGATCGCTGCTGTCAGGAAAACGGTTTCGTTGAGAGTGGCTGAGGCGGCGGCTAGGGCGGAGGGCATCTGGGCGCCCCAGGCGTGCCAGTCGGAGATCGACTCGCCCCAGGGCAAGAGCGCACGGAACGGCCATTCTCGGGTCGAGCCGGCGTGCATCTGCGCGATGCCCTCGGCGAAACGACTGAGGGCTCGACGGGCTCGGGGCGATCCGCCGGCGTCGACGTACGCCGCGAGTCCCAGGACCGCCTCAGAGGTGGCGTCCGCGCCGTTCACGATCAGCCAGGCGGGGAGGCGGCGGCCGTCGACGACGTTGTACTGGCCGTAGCGGATCAGGACCTGGCGTTCGAGCGCGGCGATCGCCAGCTCGAGACGGTCGCGGAGGAAGGCGGCGAAGGCGCGGTCGGTACGGCGGAAAACGTCGTACCCCTCGCCTAGCGCCCAGACGGTGCGGGCCAGCCAGTAGGACGGTCCGGAGTCGGAGGGGTCGGGGAGTTCGACCGGCTCGGCGCTTGGGTTGAGGGTGCCGTCGGGCTGCATCCAAAGCACGACGTTTCCGTTGGGTGACTGCAGGAATGTGAGGGCTCGCAGCAGGTCGCGGGCCGTCTGCAGCGAGGTCGCCTGGTGGAAGAGTTTCCAGTGCCGCAGGTAGACGACGGCCGCCCGCGCGATGTCGTCCGCGTTGTAGGCGCCTTGTCCGTAGGTGTTCGTCGTCGGGTCGTAGGTGCCACCACCGATCCGCCGGTACGAGCCGTCCGCCTGATGGTCGGCGTACGTCCACAGAACGCCCAACGGGCCGGAGCCGTAGGTCGTGTGGCCCGCGGCGGCTGGCGGTGAGACGGAAGCCCGGAGGAAGTCGAGGTGGGCGAGATTGGACAGGCGCGTGGAGGCTGCAGCGGGAAGGGTGACTGTGGAGGCGGCAGCCACCGCGAGTGCTCCGCCGAGGACGGTGCGGCGGGTGGGTTTCATGGCAGGCGGTCCAATCTGGCCACACCGATGGCGGCGTCGGCCATGCCGTAGAAGACGTAGTGCACGCCTTCCACCTCTTCGATGGCAGTCGGGAAAACGACGTTTCCTACCGTTCCGACTTTTTCCTCCGCGGTTTCCGGGACCATCAGCGGCTCGGTGGTCCGGGCGACGACCCGGGTGACGTCGTCGGGGTCGAGGATCAGCGCGCCGGCCGCGTAGCAGACCTTCTGAGTGGTGGGGTCGAAACCTTCCGGCTGCTCGCCGGTGACGCCGTGGTGGATGACGAGCCAGCCCTCAGGGATCCGCAGCGGCGCCGGACCGGCGCCGATCTTCAACTCCTCGAAGGGGTACTCCGACATCGCGACCAGCCGGTGCTGACGCAGGTGGACGAGGTTCCGCAGGTCGTCCTCGACGGCAGCCACGGGGACGAACGACACCCAGATCCCCGGCCGGTCGTCGGTGACGCCCGCCGGCAGATGCACGCCCTCACCCTCGCGGAACCATCCGAGATCCCACATCGGCCGGTGCAGCATCGCGTACGACGGTTCGCCGTCCGGACCCGGCACCGGCTCGGGGAAGAAAACGGTGTCCTTGTTCGGGAACAGGTTGAGATCGGTGTCCAGGTCCGGCTGGTACTCGAAGTGCAGCGGACCCAGCCGTCGCCATTCCCGAAGATCCGACGACACCGCGAGCGCCGGCTTCGGCCCGAGCGGACCGTACGCGACGTACGTCATCACATGCAGCCCGAGCGACGGCACGAACGTGACTCGTGGATCCTCCACGCCCGCGTTGTTCTTGCCGCGCTCCCACCCTTCGTCCGGTGCGAGCACGACACCTTCGCGCCGGACGCCGACCGGCACACCGTCCGCCAGTTCGACGGCGGCCAGGCCGACCCGTGACACGTTGCCGTCAGCAACCAGCCGCGGCAGCAGGTACAACTGCCCGTCGGGCGTGTGTCCGGTCGCCGGGTTCAGCACCCCCGCCGCCTCGAGTTCGTTGCCCGGCTCGGCTGTCATCAGGACGCCGATGCGAGTAAGGGTGTAAGGAACAGTCACGGAAAAGCCCTTCAGAAGTTAGCCTTTGACGCCGGACGACAGGTTCGTCGAGATGAAGCGGCGCTGGAAGACGATGAACAAGGTCACCGCGGGCGCAGCCAGCACACACGCGCCCGCGAGCACGGCGCCGAACGGGTTCGCGGCCCGCGCCGAGACGGTGGTGAGGTAGTTGGACAGCGAGACCGCGAGCGGTTGCAGGTCCTGCTGCTTGGTGATCAGGAAAGGCCACAGAAACTCGTTCCACGGCCCGATGAACGTGAGCAGCACACCGGTCAGCAGGGCCGGCCGCACCAGCGGTACGGCGACCCGCCAGAGGATGCTCAGCTCCGACGCCCCGTCGATCCGGGCCGCGTCGAACAACTCGGCCGGCAACTGCAGGAAATACTGCCGGAAAACGAAGACCGCGGTCGAGTTGATCAGGAACGGCAGGATCATCCCGAGATAGCTGTCGGCGAGACCGTAACTGCGCACGATCAGCACGTACAGCGGGATCGTCAGCAACTGGAACGGCACCACCTGGATCAGCAGCATCAGGTTGAACACCAGCCCGCGCCCGCGGAACTGCAACCGTGCCAGCGCGTACCCGGCGAGCACCCCGAACACGAGTGTCCCGAGGATGACGCCGCCGGTGAAGATCCCGGAGTTGAGCAGCGACCGGCCGAGATGGATCGCCTGGTCGATCTCGGCGTAGTTGTGGCCGGTCAGGTTCCCCGGCGACGGAAACGCACCGCCGACCGATGGATCCGGCTCGGCTTGCAGCGAGCCGATCAGCATGTAGTAGAAGGGAAACAGGAAGACGAAGGCCCCGATCAGCAGCCCGGCGAACTTGAGCTTCACGACTCTTCCTTCCCCACGAAACGCCGTTCGACCAACGCGAGCAAGAGCACTCCGATCACGAGCAGTACGCCGATCGCCGAACCCACATCGGGGTTCCCCTGCTCGATCCCGCGCTGGTACATGATCAGAACCGGTGACGCCGAGGCACCGTCCGGGCCGCCGCCTCCGGTCAGCAGATAGGGCTCGGTGAACAGATTCGCGCCGGTCACCGTGGCGAGCAGCACGACGAGCGTCGTCGCCGGCCGGACGCCGGGAACCGTGACATTCATAAAGCGTTGCCATCGACCCGCGCCGTCCATGTCAGCGGCTTCATACAAGTCGCCGGACACGTTCTGCAGCGCGGCCAGGTAGAGCAGGATGAAGAAGCCGAGCTGCTTCCAGGTGACGTAGATGGCGACCGTCGGCATCGCCAGCGACGAGTTCACCAACCAGGACGGATCGGGCGCGAGCGGACCGAGGACGGAGTTGACCAGACCATTGGAGTTGAACAGGAACAGCCAGACCCCGACGACCGCGACCGACGCTGTCACATAAGGCACGTAGTACGAGACCCGGAAGAACGTCCGCCACCGGATCGCCGCGTTCAGCGCGTTCGCGAGCAGCAACGACAGCACGACCGTCAGCGGAACATTGATCACCAGAAACACCAGAACGTTTCCGAACGCCCGCCGTACTGCCGGATCCGACAGCACCGTCACGTAGTTGTCGAACCCGACGAACGGCCGCTCCACGATCGCTCCCGGCGCCGTGAAGAAGTAGTCGTGGAACGACATGTACACCGCGAACCCGAGCGGATACGCGAACACCGCGGCCAGGAAAACGACGTACGGCGTGACGAACGCGGTCCCGACCGGATGCTCACCGAGAATCCGGCCGAGCGGACCACGCGACCTCATGACTGTTTGGCTAGTTGGTCGACCTTCTGGGCGGCGCCGTCGAGGGCTGACCCGGTGTCTTCCTGGCCGAAGATCACCGACTTGGAGTAGGCGTCGCGGAACGTCTGCCAGATCGTGATCGAGTTCGGCACGTTCGGAACCTCAACGGTTCGGGACGCCTGGTCCGCGAACGTCTTGTAGTCGGGGTTCTTCGCGAAGTAGTCGGCGTACGTCGACGCGACGTCCTTGCGCAGCGGCATCTGCCCGGTCGCGGCCAGGAACTTTCCGTCCTGTTCCTTGCTGGTCGCGAACTTCAGCACATCCCCCGCGGTCCCGCGGTTCTTGCACGCGGAGTACATCGCGACGTTCTTCGCATCACTGAAAGTATGGATCTCCGAAGGGTCCTTACCGGACGACGTCGGCACCGGTACGACGCCCCAGTCGCCCTTGCCCTTGTACGTCGCGATCGCCCACGGACCGACCACGGCCATCGCCGCCGTACCGTCCACGAACGCGTCCCCGGTGTACTTCTCCTGCGACGCCA
>NZ_SJJZ01000007.1 GCF_004331345.1 Kribbella soli
TGGCGTCGCAGGAGAAGTACACCGGGGACGCGTTCGTGGACGGTACGGCGGCGATGGCCGTGGTCGGTCCGTGGGCGATCGCGACGTACAAGGGCAAGGTCGACTGGGGCGTCGTACCGGTGCCGACGTCGTCCGGTAAGGACCCTTCGGAGATCCATACCTTCAGTGATGCGAAGAACGTCGCGATGTACTCCGCGTGCAAGAGCCGCGGGACCGCGGGGGACGTGCTGAAGTTCGCGACCAGCAAGGAACAGGACGGAAAGTTCCTGGCCGCGACCGGACAGATGCCGCTGCGCAAGGACGTCGCGTCGACGTACGCCGACTACTTCGCCAAGAACCCCGACTACCAGACGTTCGCGGACCAAGCCGCGCGGACAACTGACGTGCCCAATGTGCCGAACTCGATCACGATCTGGCAGACCTTCCGGGACGCCTACTCCAAGTCCGTGATCTTCGGTCGGCAGGACCCGGGCTCAGCCCTCGACGGCGCCGCCCGGACGATCGATGATCTCGCTTCGCAGCCATGAGTCTGATGATCAGAACCGCGGCCGGCAGGAGGTCTGTCGGTAGGACCGCGCGTGGCGGGCATCCCGTCAGAAGATCCCTGCTCGACCGAATCCTCGGCAACCAACCGATCGGTACTGCATTCGTCACCCCGTATCTCGCCTTCCTTGCGGCGATCTTCGCCTATCCGCTCGGCTTCGCGGTGTACATGTCGTTCCACGACTACTTCTTCGCGGCGCCGGGAGCGATCGTGGAGCGGCCGTTCGTGGGCTTCGAGAATTACACGGCGGTGCTGGCGGATCCGGCGGTACGGCGGGCGTTCGGAAACGTTCTGGTGTTTCTGGTGATCAATGTTCCGCTGACCGTCGTGCTGTCGCTGCTGCTGGCGAACGCGCTGAACGCGGCGATCCGGTGGCGGACGTTCTTCCGGGTCAGCTACTACGTGCCCTATGTCGCGGCGAGTGTCGCCGTGGTCGGGGTGTGGCTGTTCCTGTTCAACTCGAACGGACTGGTGAACTCCGTCCTCGGTCCGCTCGCGCCGGATCCGTCCTGGCTGGTGAATACGTCGCTGGCCATGCCGACGGTTGCCGTCTACGTCACCTGGAAGCAGCTCGGCTTCTTCATCCTGCTCTACCTGGCTGCGCTGCAGAATGTCTCGAAGGATCTGTACGAGGCGGCGTCGGTGGACGGTGCAGGGCGATGGAAGTCCTTCTGGAATGTCACTGTTCCCGGGGTGCGGCCCGCCAGCACCCTGGTGGTTCTCCTGGCGACTGTAACCGGCGCGAACCTCTTCACCGAGCCCTATCTGCTCACCGGTGGCGGCGGCCCTGACGGAGCGTCCGCGTCGCCGGTACTGGTGATGTACCAGCGCGGCATCGAGCAGGGCAACCCGGACGCCGGCTCGGCGATCGGCGTACTGCTCGTCATCGGAGTGCTCTTGCTCGCATTGGTCGAACGGCGTTTCGTAGGGAGGGAGGAGTCGTGAAGCTCAAGTTCGTCGGATTGCTGATCGGGGCCTTCGTCTTCCTGTTTCCCTTCTACTACATGCTGATCGGCTCGCTGCAGGCCGAGCCGGACCCATCGGTCGGCGGAGCGTTTCCGTCGCCGGGGAACCTGACCGGCCGCAACTACGGCGAGATCGACGCCGCGATCAACCTGGGCAGATCCCTGCTGAATTCGGGGATCTTCACCGGCGGGGTCATCCTCGGGACGCTCGTCTTCGGCGTACTCGCGGGCTACGCGTTGGCCCGGCTGCAGTTCCGCGGGCGGGGTGCGGTGTTCGGCCTGATGGTGCTGGTGCAAGTGATCCCGTTCCAGCTGCTGACCATCCCGCTGTACGTGCTGATTGTGCGCAGCTACGGACTGGCGGACTCGTACCTCGGAATGATCGCACCGTTCGCCATCAACTCCACTGCGGTGTTCGTCTTCCGCCAGTACTTCTTGCAACTCCCGCAGGAGCTGTTCGACGCAGCCCGGATCGACGGCGCGAACGAACTGAACATCCTCTGGCGGGTGGCGCTGCCCTTGGTCAGACCCGCCCTGCTGACCGGGGTGCTGATCACCTTCATCGGTCCGTGGAACGAGTTTCTGTGGCCGTTCCTGATCACCAAACAGCACGACCTGCAGCCTCTCGCCGTGTCCCTGTCGAACTATCTGACCACCGTGTCCGCACGGGCAGCCAACCCGTTCGGCGCGGTCCTCGCTGGGGCCTGCGTGCTGGCCGCACCCGCTGTAGGGCTGTTCGCAATCTTCCAGCGCCGCTTCATCTCCCAGGGCATCGAGTCAGGGATCAAGGGCTGACCATCCGAGAAAGGCTTTGCTGCTGTGACCATTTCCTACACGCTGACCCGTGTCGGCGTCCTGATGACGCCCGAACCCGGCAACGATCTGGAGATCGAAGGCGTGCTCAATCCGGCCACCGGCCATACGCCGGACGGCGCTCTGTATCTGCTCCCCCGGCTGGTTGCTGCCGGCAACGTCTCCCGGGTCGGGCTGGCGAAAGTCGAGCTCACTGATGGTGTACCGACCGGTGTCTCCCGCGAGGGAATCGCGCTCGCTCCCGACAAGGGCTGGGAGCGCGGCCTGAACAACGCCGGGGTCGAGGATCCACGAGTTACCTGGATCCCGTCGCAGGGCAGGCACGTGATGACGTATGTCGCGTTCGGACCGCTCGGGCCGAAGCCGGCACTCGCGGTGTCGTCGGACCTGCTGAGCTGGGAGCGGCTGGGGCCGCTGCACTTCGAGTACCAGCCTTCGTTGGATACCGACTTGAACCTGTTTCCGAACAAGGACGCGGTGTTCTTCCCCGAGCCGGTGCCCGGGCCGGACGGCGAGCCGTCGTACGCGATGCTGCACCGGCCGATGTGGGACCTCGGCTGGTTCCGCGAGGGCGAGGGCGTCCATCTGCCGGCCGATGTCACCGATGGCCGGCCGGGAATCTGGGTGTCGTTCGCACCGGTCGCTGACGTCGAGCGTGATGTGCGGAACCTGGTGCATCTGCGTAATCACCGGCTGGTGGCGATGCCGGAGTACCCGTTCGAGGAACTGAAGATCGGGGCCGGTCCCCCGCCGCTGCGGGTTCCGGAGGGGTGGCTGGTGATCCATCACGGAGTCACCGGTGAGCAGCCAGAAGGGTTCGACCCGACGACCCAGCAGGTCATCTACGCGGCCGGGGCGTTACTACTGGACGCCTCCGATGTGACCAAGGTCCTCGACCGCACCGCAGAGCCGATCCTTGTGCCGGAAACTGACGACGAACGGATCGGTACGGTCGGCAACGTGGTGTTCCCGACGGCCATCGAGCAGGTCGGCGACGTGCACTACGTGTTCTACGGCATGGCCGACTCCAAGATCGGCGTTGCCAGGCTGGACCGGTCCTCATGAGCGCCATGCGAGACCTCACAAGCCTGATCAGGGCGTACGACATCCGCGGCATCGTGCCGGACCAACTCGACGCCGACTGGCGTACCAGATCGGCGCCGCGTTCGCACACCTGAGTCGTGCGGACCTGATCGCGGTCGGACACGACATGCGAGTGTCGTCACCCGAACTGGCCGAGGCCTTCGCGGCTGGCGTCAACAGCCGCGGTATCGACGTACTCGCAATCGGGCTGGCCTCCACCGAGCTGCTGTACTTCGCCTCCGGGTCACGTGATGTTCCCGGCGCAATGATCACCGCCAGTCACAACCCACCTGCCTACAACGGCATCAAACTCTGCCGCGCCGGCGCGAGACCTGTCGGGCAGGACAACGGCCTCGCCGAGATCAGGATCCTGCTGACGACCGGACTGCCTACGTACCACGGCCCGGCCGGAACCTCGCAGTCCGAGGACTTGTTACCTTCGTACGCCAAGTACCTCCACAGCCTCGTCAGTCTCGCCGGCAGCCGCCGGTTGAAGGTCGTGGTCGATGCCGGCAACGGCATGGCCGGACACACAGCACCCGTCGTACTCGACGATCCCGCCCTCGAGATCGTGCCTCTCTACTTCGATCTCGACGGCACCTTCCCCAATCACGAGGCCAACCCGCTGAATCCGGCCAACTTGGTCGACCTGCGCGCTGCGGTCCGACTGCACGACGCCGATATCGGCCTCGCGTTCGACGGTGACGCCGATCGGTGCTTCTTCGTCGATGAGAACGGCGACACCGTCTCTCCCAACAACGTCATCAGCCTCATCGCCGCGCGAGAACTCGCCCGGCACCCCGGCTCCGCGATCGTCTACAACGTCGTCTCCAGCAAAGCTGTCGCCGAGCAGATCACCGAGCGCGGTGGCACACCCGTGCGCAGCCGAGTCGGGCACTCGTTCATCAAGCAGGAAATGGCCAACCACGACGCCGTATTTGGGGGGGAACACTCCGGCCACTACTACTTCCGCCGGTTCTGGCGCGCCGATAGCGGCATGCTGGCCGCGCTGCACGTGCTCGTCGCCGTGGGAGAAACCGATCAGCCGCTGTCGGTGCTAGCTGCCCAGTTCTCCCGATACGCCGACAGTGGCGAGATCAACCGCACTGTCGCCGATGTCCCTGCCGTTCTGGACCGAGTCGAAGCGCACTACACAGCGCGCGGCGCGACCGCAGACCGACTGGACGGCTTGACGATTACCGTGCCCGAGGGAGCGTGGTTCAATCTGCGCCCCTCCAACACCGAACCGTTACTCCGCCTGAACGTCGAGGCAGCGGACCACGGCAGGATGACCCAACTCCGTCAAGACGTAGTGACCCTCTTGGACCAATGAGCCGATCAGCGCGACCTACGCGAAAAGGCGTCTGGACGGCACTCGTCGTTCGCCTGGCCTAGTTCGTCCCCGCGCGCTCAGTGCAAGGCAACGGTGAGCAGCAGGACGGATGGCTCCGGGGCTTCGACGTCATGGCATCGCGGCGGTACGGCGACCAGATCACCTGGACCGAGCTCCACTGCCGCTCCCGGCATCTCAACGGACTCGCGAGAGTGACGAGTCCAGCTCAGCCGTCGAGCTGGATGCGTGTGGTTCAGGTGCGTGTTCGTCCTCGGACACGCACATTAACCACGCCGTCGACCGATGCATGAGCGCCTCGTCGCCAATCTGCACCACTTGATGAGGTATCAGCGAAGCCAGACGGCTGACCACTGACCGACAGTCCGCGGAGCTAGCCCGGGCACAGGCCGGAGCGCCTTCTCGGCATGAGGTCGTGGGGTTCAGGCGCTTGGTTATGCGTGGTTGCCTTCATAGGCGCGTCAGATCAGGCAGCCCACGGGGCGTCCAGACCCAGGCTTCATTCTCCGGCTGTACACCCACATGCTTCCGTCCTCGCACGAGCGGGCGCGGAAGGCGGTGGACGCCCGACTGGCCCGCCTCTTCTCCACTTTCTGTCACGGAACACGCCGCCGACCGCTCCCCCACTGCACCTTGGGAGCCCGACGGCGGAATCTATCCATATGGGCCTGGAATCAGTCTCTGACCTGCGGAAACGTCAGCGGATCCGCATGCCTGAGATGGCTCGGGCGATGACCAAACGCTGGATTTCGGAGGTGCCTTCGAAGATGGTGTAGATCTTGGCGTCTCGGTGCATTCGTTCTACTGGGTATTCGCGGGTGTAGCCGTTGCCGCCGAGAATCTGGATGGCTTCTTCGGTTACCTTGACGGCTACTTCGCCGGCCTTCAACTTCGCCATGGAGCCTTCGCCGTGGCGGTAGTCGGGGGTTTCGCCGCGCATGAGGGCGGCGGACATGTTGGCGGCTCGCCAGACCAGCAAGCGGGCGGCGTCGATCTCCATGGCCATGTCGGCGAGTTTGAAGGCGATGCCCTGGTTGTCGATGATCGGGCGGCCGAACTGTTCGCGGGTCTTGGCGTAGTCGAGGGCTACCTCGTAGGCGGCGCGGGCGATGCCGATGGCTTGGGCGCCGACGATGTGGCGGGTCATTTCGAAGGTGGCCATCGAGGCGTTGCGGCCGGCCGAGCCCGAGCCGGCAGTCCCGTTAGAGGCGGCGGTGCGGGATTCGTGGGCTCGGGCTATGCGGGCGTCTAGCTTTTCCTTGCCGCCGAGGACGTTTTCGGCGGGGATGCGGACGTTGTCGAAGAAGACGTCGGCGGTGTGGGAGGCGCGGAGGCCGTGCTTGCGGAGCTTGGTGCCCTGCTCCAGGCCGCGGACCTCCGACTTCGGTACGACGAACGCAGCCTGGCCCTTCGTACCGAGCGACGGGTCGACGGTCGCGACGACGACGTGGATGTCAGCGATACCGCCGTTCGTCGCCCACGCCTTCTGCCCGTTGATGACCCACTCGGAGGTCCGCTCGTCGAAGACAGCGCGCGTACGGATCGCGGACACATCGGACCCCGCACCGGGTTCGGACGAGCAGAACGCGGCCACGCGTACGTCGTCCGGCGTGCCGTAGCACCGCGCCATCCACTGGCTCCACTGCTCGGGCGTACCGTTCGAGAAGATCGCGGACGACGCGAGACCGGTCCCCTTCAGCGACATCGCGATGCCGGCGTCGCCCCAGAACAGCTCCTCGTGGACCAGTGGCATCAGCAGGCCGGTCGGGTCGACGAACAGGTTGATGTTCATGTCGAGGCCGTAGATACCGACCTTGGCCGCTTCCTGGATGATCGGCCAGGGGGCTTGCTCGCGTTCGTCCCATTCGGCCGCAGCGGGCCGGATGACGTCGGCGGCGAACGTGTGCGCCCAGTCCCGGATCTCGCGCTGGTCGTCGTTGATCGCCAGCGAGAAGGTGCTCCAGTCCGGCTTCGAGCGCTCGGCGCCGAGTTCGCCGGCCAGAGACATCACGTCTGCGGACACCACAGGGTCGCTCATCAGGTCCTCACAAATGCGGGGATGTTACCGACGAGTGTAACTGTCGTTTGCACCAAGAGGTACCACTGTGGCTAAGATCGATTCATGAGCTCCGCGCTGCTCGCGATCGGACGCCGCCGCACCACGGCGGAGCGTCGTCGCGACCGCGAGCGGGACATCATCCGCGCCACCCGCGAGATCTTCGACGAGCGCGGCACGATCGACGCCCAGATCGACGATATCGCCAAGCGGGTCGGGATCAACAAGGCCCTGATCTACCGGCACTTCGCCGGCAAGGAAGAACTGTTCGCGCTCACCCTGGTCGACTACCTCGGCGAGCTGGACAGTCAGCTCGAGGCAGTCGACAATCCGCGCCGGGCGCCGCTCAACCGGTTGAAGGCGCTGAGTGAGACGTTCGTCGATTTCTGCCTCACCTACCCCGCCTTCACCGACTGCGCTATGAGCCTGCTCCGAAGGACCGGCGAACAGTTGTTCGGCGAGATCACCGAGCCGGTGATGGTCAAACTAGGTACGGCGATGGCCGCGCCGCTGGACCGCATCGCGGTGATCCTCAAAGCCGGCCAGCGTGCGGGCGTGTTCGACGAGGTCGACACGGCGTACCTGGCGAACCATCTCTACACGCAGACGCTCGGATCGTTGCACATGGCAAGGGTCGGGCTGATCGTGTCGGGCAGCCAACCGGGGCACCCGGTGGTGCATCATGCCGATGTCGGCACCGTCCGGTCGACCGCGATCACCGCGACACTCGCCACCGCGGTGGGACAGAAAGCCCTGACAACCAAGAAGACCCGCTCCGCTAGAGCAGGAGACATATCGTGACCGAACCGCGCAAGGTGGCCGTGGTCGCCGGCAACCGGATCCCGTTTGCCCGGCAGGACAAGACCTACCGGCACGCCTCCAACTCCGACATGCTCACCGCCGCCCTGAACGGTCTCGTCGACCGCACCGGCCTGGGTGGCCAGGAGGTGGGTGAGGTGGTCGCCGGAGCCGTCCTCAAGCATGCCCGCGACTGGAACATGGTGCGCGAGGTGGTCCTCGGGTCCAAGCTCGCCCCGACCACCCCGGCGTACGACATCCAGCAGGCCTGCGGCACCGGTCTCGAGGCGGCCATCCTGGTCGGCAACAAGATCGCGCTCGGCCAGATCGACGCGGGTATCGCGGGTGGTGTCGACACCGCCTCCGACGCGCCGCTCGCGGTCAACGACCGCCTGCGCAACGTCCTGCTCGACCTCAACCGCGCCAAGACGTACCCGGACCGCTTGAAGGTCCTCGCCCGCGTCCGCCCGAAGGACGTCGTACCGGAGATCCCGCGCAACGCCGAGCCGCGCACCGGCAAGTCGATGGGCGACCACGCGGCGCTGACTGCGCTCGAGTGGGGTATCACCCGGGAGGCGCAGGACGAGCTCGCGTACAACTCCCACATCAACCTCGCGAAGTCGTACGACCGCGGTTTCCAGAACGACCTCATCACGCCGTACCTGGGCCTCGAGAAGGACCAGAACCTGCGCCCCGACACCACGCTCGAGAAGCTCGCCAAGCTCCGGACCGCGTACGGCAAGGGCGAGACCGCGACGATGACGGCCGGTAACTCGACCCCGCTGACCGACGGCGCGTCGGCCGTGCTGCTGTCGACCGACGAGTGGGCGCAGGAGCACGGTCTGCGACCGCTCGCCTACCTGACTCACTCGCAGACCGCCGCGGTCGACTACGTGAAGGGTGCCGAAGGTCTCCTGATGGCCCCCGCGTACGCCGTACCGCGCATGCTCGCCCGCGCCGGAATCAGCCTCCAGGACTTCGACTACTACGAGATCCACGAGGCGTTCGCGTCCCAGGTGTTGTCCACCCTGAAGGCGTGGGAGGATCCGATCTTCTGCAAGGAGCGGCTCGGCCTGGACGCGCCGCTCGGGGAGATCGACCGGGCCAAGCTGAACGTGAACGGCAGCTCGCTCGCCGCGGGTCACCCGTTCGCGGCGACCGGCGGGCGGATCGTCGCCGCGCTGGCCAAGCAACTGGACGAGAACGGTGGCGGCCGGGGCTTGATCTCGATCTGCGCCGCGGGCGGCCAGGGTGTCGTCGCCATCCTCGAGAAGTAGGAGCTGAGATGACGGATCGCTACCAGACCTTCACCACGACGCCGCTCGGCAAGACGCTGGTGAAGAACCTGGGTCTGCCCGACCCGACGCCGCTGCCCCGCTGGACCGAGGGCTCGCCGGTGATCGACGGGCCGGTCGTCTTCGGCGCGATCGGCGAGACCGACGCGGGCAAGGCGGTGCAGGCGCTGCTCCGCGACATCGGCGCCGCGTTCAGCACCGTGACCGAAGGCGTCGCGTCGAGCACGATCCGGCCGAAGGCGATCGTCTTCGACGCCACCGGCGCCACCTCGACCGCGGACCTGACCAGCCTGCAGCGCTTCTTCTCCCCCGTGGTCCGCCAATTGGCCCCGGCCGGTCGCGTCATCGTCGTCGGCCGTACGCCGGAACTCGCGAGCTCCCCCGAGCAGCACATCGCGCAGCGTGCTCTCGAGGGCTTCACGCGAAGCCTCGGCAAGGAGGTGAAACGCGGCGCCACGGTCAACCTCGTGTACGTCGCCCCGGACGCCCACGAGCAACTCGACTCGACGCTCCGTTTCTTCCTCTCCCCCAAGTCGGCGTACGTCGACGGCCAGGTCGCCCGGATCGGGACCGGTCCGCTGGTCAGCAACGACCCGAGCCGCCCGCTCGCGGGCCGTACGGCGCTCGTGACCGGCGCCGCCCGTGGTATCGGTGCCTCGATCGCCGACATCCTGGCCCGCGACGGCGCGACGATCATCGGCGTCGACGTACCGCAGAACGCGGACCCGCTGCGCAAGGTGATCTCCAAGATCGGCGGCACCGAGCTCCTCCTCGACGTCACCGCGGTCGACGCGGCGCAGCGCATCGCGGCGCACGCGCAGGAGCAGCACGGTGGGCTCGACATCATCGTCCACAACGCCGGCATCACCCGCGACCGGCGTCTCGTGAACATGCGCACCGACGCGTGGGACGCCGTACTCGACGTGAACCTGCGCGCACCGGAGCGGATCACCAAGCACCTGGTCGAATCCGGGGCGCTCCGGGACGGCGGCTCGATCATCGGGGTGTCGTCGATGGCCGGGATCGCGGGCAACAACGGCCAGACGAACTACGCGACCTCCAAGGCCGGCGTGATCGGTCTCGTGCAGGCGCTGGCGCCCGCGCTGGCCGAGCGACAGATCCGGATCAACGCGGTCGCGCCCGGGTTCATCGAGACCGAGATGACCGCGAAGATCCCGTTCACGATCCGCGAGGTCGGGCGGCGGATCAACTCGCTGCAGCAGGGTGGTCTGCCGATCGACGTGGCCGAGACGATCGCCTGGTTCGCGGATCCGGCCTCGGCCGGCGTGACCGGCAACGTGGTCCGGGTCTGCGGCCAGAGCATGCTGGGCGCCTGACATGCCGACCCGACGGTACGACGACTCCCCCGGGCTCGGCTCGCTCTACGCGCGGACCGTCCGGGCCACGCTCCGACGGGCCGACTACGAGCCGGACGCGGACGGGCTGACGCTCGAGCTGCCCCGGTCGGCGATCGACCAGGACCACCTGACCGCGTACCGCGAGGTGACCGGGTTCGCGGCAGGTCCCGCGCTGCCCCCGACGTACCCGCACGTCCTGGCCTTCCCGCTGCATCTGGACCTGATGTCCGACCCCTCGTTCCCGTACAAGCCGATGGGGATCGTGCACCTGTCCAACACGATCACCCAGAAGCAGCCGATCCCGCTGCACGCGGAGCCGGCGATCCGCGTGCACAGTACGGCGGAACGGCCGCACCCGAAGGGCACCGTCTTCGACGTGATCAGCGAGGTCTTCGTCGATCACGAGCTGGTGTGGAGCGATCTCACCACCCTGCTCAGCCGCACGTCCGGGACGGAAGGTGCGCACGCCGACCTGCTCACCGACCCGGTGCTGAGCCCGAGCGCGTGGTGGGACCTGCGCGGCAACCTCGGCCGCCGGTACGCCGCCGCGTCCGGCGACCGGAACCCGATCCACCTGTTCAAGCTGACCGCTCAGGCGTTCGGGTTCCCGCGCCAGATCGCGCACGGGATGTGGGCCAAGGCTGCCGCGCTGGCGTCGATCCAGCGGGCCGGCGCCTTGCCGGACGCCTTCACGGTCCGCGTGGACTTCCGCAAGCCGCTGCTGCTGCCGTCCCGGGTCGGGTTCGGGTTCGAGCAGTCCGGCAAGACCACCGACTTCGCCCTGTACGACGAGCAGCACGAGCTCACCCACCTGATCGGACAGCTCCAGGAACACTGACCGGTCCCACCGCCACCCGCTCGACTCCGCCGAGGAAGTGGAGGACACTCCGAACCATAGGAGGGGTGGACATGATAGGAGCATTGCTACTCGGCTTGGTCTGCGGAATTCTGGCCCGGATGCTCGTCCCAGGTGACGCCTTCCGGCACATGAGCGGGCCGAAATCCTGGCTGGTTTCGATCGGGCTCGGCCTGCTCGGCGCCCTGCTCGGCTACCTGATCTTCACGCTGGGTCTCGGCATCGGTGACGACGACATCTTCGACTGGGGCGGACTCCTGAGTGCCCTGATCGGGACCGTCATCGTGGTGCCCGTCGCAACCATGATCCTGCGACGGCGCTCCCACCATCCGACCTGACCCGTCATCTGAGGTCACCCGCACGTCGGAGCGCGGGAGACTGGCAGCTGGCCCGAAGGTCGTCGAGGACGGAGGAGATCGAGGCCGGCTCGTGCTGGCGCCCGCCGCGTTCCCGCAACGCAAGCTCGCCCGCCTCCGCCTCGCGGGAACCGATGACGGCCTGGTACGGCGCCAGCCGGTTCTCGCGGATGCGTGCGCCCAGACTGCCCTCGTCGGCGTGCGCGACCTCGACCCGGAGACCGCGATCCGATGCTCTCCGGGCGACCTCCGCGGCCAGTTTCTCCTCGTCGTCGGAGATCGGCAGTACGACGACCTGTACCGGGGCCAGCCACGCCGGGAACGCGCCGCCGTGCACCTCGATCAGCTGAGCAACCGCTCTCTCGATGCTCCCGACGATCGCCCGGTGCACCATCACCGGACGGTGCTTGTTGCCGTCGGCACCGATGTACTCGAGGCCGAACCGCTCCGGCTGGTGGAAGTCGATCTGGACGGTCGACAGACTGAACTCGCGGCCGGCCGAATCCTCCAGCTGGATGTCGATCTTCGGCCCGTAGAACGCCGCGTCGCCCGGCGCGTCCTCGTAATCGACGCCCGCGTTCTCGAGCACCTCGCGGAGCAGTTCGACGGCCTGCGCCCAGCTCGCCGCGTCACCGACGTACTTGCTCGCCGGGCTGTTGAACTCCGCATCAAGAGACGGGAGCGCGAGGACGTAGCGCGACGCGCTGATGCCCATGTCGGCGTACGCCTGGTTGATCAGCTTCAAAGCCTCGGCAGCCTCACCTGCGACCTGGTCCAGGCGGCAGAAGATGTGCGCGTCGTTGAGTTGCATCGCGCGGACCCGGCTCAGGCCGCCGATCGCTCCGGAGAGCTCGGCGCGGTACTGCCCGCCGAGCTCGGAGAAGCGGAGTGGGAGTTCGCGGTAGCTGTGTGAGCGGGATCGGAACATCAGCGCATGGTGCGGGCAGATGCTGGGGCGCAGGACCAGTTGCTCACCGCCCATGTCCATCGGCGGGTACATGTCCTCGTGGTACTTGGCCCAGTGGCCCGAGATCTCGTACAGCTCGCGCTTGCCGAGGACCGGTGAATAGACCTGCTGGTAGCCGGCTCTTCGTTCCACTTCGGCGATGTAGCTCTCCAAGGCGTGCCGGACGGCGGCACCGGCGGGCAACCAGTAGGGCAGTCCCGCTCCGATCAGCGGGTCGGAGTCGAACAGGCCGAGTTCGCGGCCGAGTTTGCGGTGGTCGTACATGATTCCTCCATGGGTTGAGGCGAGCAACCCACGGAGCACGACCAAGCCCCGGGGCACTCGCCCCGGGGCTTGGTCAGACAGTCAGATGTCAGCGCGCCAGGACGAGGTCCGGCGTCGTCGTGACTACTGCGCGCTGCAACATGTCTCCACGGTATCAGAGGAAACGGGAAAGGAAAGTACGAGTTCGCTCGTGCTGCGGATTGTCGATCACCTGCTCCGGCGTGCCCTGCTCGACGACCTGACCCGCGTCCATGAAGACGACGCGATCAGCGGCCTCACGGGCGAAACTGATCTCGTGCGTCACGACGACCATGGTCAGACCGGCGCTGGCGAGACGCTTCATGGTGGCGAGTACCTCTCCCACCAGTTCCGGGTCGAGCGCCGAGGTCGGCTCGTCGAAGAGCATCAGCTTCGGGCGCATGGCCAGCGCTCGGGCGATCGCGACGCGTTGCTGCTGGCCGCCGGACAGCTGGCGCGGATACGCCTTCTCGCGACCGGCCAACCCCACTTCGGCCAGCAGCTCGACGGCCCGTGCCGTCGCCTCCCGGCGGCCCTCCCCCAGGACCGCGATCGGCGCCTCGATGATGTTCTCGAGCGCGGTCATGTGCGGGAACAGGTTGAACTGCTGGAACACCATCCCGATGTCGCGGCGCCGGCGGGCGATCTCGTTCGGCGACAGCTCGTGCAGTCTGCCGTTGCGTACGTCGTATCCAACATCGCGACCGTCGACCGTGATGCGGCCGGCGTCCAGGGACTCGAGCAGGTTGATGCAGCGCAGGAACGTGGACTTGCCGGATCCCGACGGGCCGAGTACGACGACCGTCTCGCCGGAGGTGACATCGAGGTCGATCCCGGACAGTACTTCGGTGTGCCCGAAGCTCTTGCGGACAGCGCGCGCTTGCAGAACCGTGCTCATGCGGCCACACCCTTCGGCCGGATCCGCAGGAAGTCCCAGAAGCTCGGCGTCTGGTGACGTGCTCCCCGGCTGTAGTGCCGTTCGATGAACGACTGGACGACGTACAGGACCGAGGTGACCGCGAGGTACCACAGGCAGACCACGATCAGCATCGGGATAGTCTCGAAGGTCCGGTTGTAGATCGACTGCGCCGTGTAGAGCAGGTCGGACAGCGCGATCACGCTGACCAGCGCGGTGGCCTTCACCATGCTGATCACCTGGTTGCCGGTCGGCGGCACGATGAACCGCATCGCCTGCGGCAGGATGACCCGCTTCATGATCCGGGAGTTCTTCATCCCGAGCGCCTGCCCGGCCTCCCGCTGGCCGGGATCCACCGACAGCAACCCACCGCGGACGATCTCGGCCATGTACGCGCCCTCGTTCAGGCCAAGACCGAGGATCGCCGCGAGCAACGGTGTGATCAGAGTGTTCGTGTCGACGCTCGCGAACACCGGTCCGAACGGGATGCCGAGGTTCAGCTTCGGCAGCAGCGCCGACAGGTTGTAGAAGAAGATCAGCTGCACGAGGGTCGGCGTACCCCGGAAGAACCAGATGTACAGGCCGGCCGCGCCGCGCAGCAGCGGGTTGGCCGAGATCCGGCAGACCGCGAGCAGTACGCCGAGAACGACGCCGATCACCATCGCGACCACGGTGAGCATCAGCGTGATGCCGAGACCGCGGACGATCGACTCGGCCCGCAGCCAGCTCCAGACCACGTCCCAGCCGAAGTTCTCGTTCGTGACCAGCATCTTCACCAGTTGCGCGGCGAACACCAGCACGATGAACGCCGATAGCCAGCGCCATGGGTGCTTGCGGTGTGCCGCGTTGCGAACGTCAAGCTCCAGACCGGCGGCCGGAGCGTCCCGCACCGTGGTTGCCATGGTCAGCTCTTCCCGAGGTTGAGGCCGGGTTTGGCCAGTTTGTTCTTCTCCAGCCCCCACTTCGCCATGATCGCGTCATAGGTGCCGTTGGCATGCAGTTTCTCGAGCGCACCGAGCAGTACGTCGGCCAGCGGCGACCCGATCGGCACGAGCGCACCCTGGAACAGGTCGTCGAAACCGTTGCCCTTGCCAACGCCGGCCAGTTCCAGCTTGCCACCGGACTGCGCGACGAAGTAGGTCAGCGGCGCCTGCGACGAGAAGAACGCGTCGGCACGGTCGGACTGCACCGCGAGGATCGACGACGGCTGATCCTTGTACGACTGCACCTCGACCGCGGGCTTCCCGCCGGCCACGCACTTCGTCGACTGCGCCTTGATCACCTTCTCCGCCGATCCCGCTGCCTGTACGGCGATCCGCTTGCCGCAGGCGGTGTCCAGACCGTCGATGCCCTTCGGATTCCCCTTGTGCACGGCGAAGACGACGTACTCCTGGACGTAGTCGATGAAGGTCGCCTGCTTCTGCCGTTCGACGAAGTCACCGGTCGGGCCCAGGTCAAGGTCGTACCGCTTCGCCTGCATCCCGGACAGGACGCTGGCCAGTCCGTCCACGGTGGTGTGCTCGATCTGGATGCCGAGCAGCTGGCTGATCGCCTGGGACAGGTCGGCGGTCGCGCCCTCGATGGACGTGTCCTTGTCGGTGCCGACGATCACGTACGGCGGGAACGAGCCGTTGTTGACGGCAACGATCTTGCCGGCGGTCTTGATCTTTTCCGGCAACTGGTCGTGCAGGGTCTGGTCGACCTGCTGCTGCGGGATCGCGGCGGCCGGCGCCTTCGCGTTGGCATTGGTGCTGGTGTCGACCGGGTCTGCGGTGCAGGCGGTCACGCCGAGCAGACTTGCGGCCAGTACGGCGAGAGTGGTGCTGCGGGGGATGGACACGACTACTCCTACGGCTTCAGCTGGTGGAGACGGCTTCGACCGGTCGAGGGGTGGGGCTGACGGAGAAGCGCCGGTTGGTCAGGACCGGCAGGCGGCGGCGGGCGTCGGTCAGACGCTGCGTGGAGACGACGGCCGTGATGGTGGCCGGTTCCTCTGCTGCTTGGGCGAGCGGGACACCGAGCGGGTCGACGATGAGGCTCTGGCCGATGTTGCGCTGACCGCATTCACCACTCGCGACGACGTACACGGTGTTCTCGAGCGCGCGGGCGGTGACGAGAGTCTGCCAGTGGTGTTCCTTGAGCGGACCTTTCACCCAGGCGGCCGGCAGCACGAGTACGTCGGCGCCGTCGAGGGCGAGGAGGCGGGACAGTTCGGGGAATCGGACGTCGTAGCAGGTCATCAGGCCGACCTTGAAACCGTTGACGTCGATAAGCTCGGGGACGACGTCGGCCGGGGTCACGTTGTCGGACTCCAGTTGGCTGAACGCGTCGTACAGGTGCAGTTTGCGGTAGAGGCCGGTGATATCGCCGTCCTTGAGGACGACGAGCGTGTTGAACGGCTTGTCGTTGTCCGACTTCTCGTGGATGCCTACGACAACGGTCAGCTCGAGGCCTTCAGTGGCTTTGCGGAGGCCGGTGACGAAGGGTCCGTCGAGCGGCTGGGCGTGCTCGCGGATGCGTTCGCGTTCTTCGATGAAGCGCGCGAGCACACCTTCGGGCAGCACGAGCAGGTCGATGCCGTCGGCATCCGCCTGCTTGATCAGCTGAGTCGCCGTGTCGAGGTTCTCCTGCCAGTCGATGCTCGCGACGAACTGCGCGGCCGCGACCTTCAGCGTACTCATGCGGTCTTCTCCAAAGGGTCGATCTGATACGGGAAGAGGTCGTCGGCGGGGACCGGATGGTCGAGCAGTTCCTGAGCGACGAGTTGTTCCTGGAACGCGGCGACCATGCGGCGGTCGGCGGAGACGCCGTACGGCATCCAGTCGGGGCCGAAGATCCTGCTGGTGATGCCGACCTCCTCGTTGTGCCAGGGCGTGATGTCCATCAGCTTGTTCCGGCGCTGGAAGCTGAGCTGCTTCGCCTGCTCGAACCGGTCGATGAGTTGCTGAGCGATCTCGGGGCGTTCCTGGAGCACCTCCTTGCGGAGGGCAAGGAGATGGATGCCGGGGACGAAACCGTGGCGGCCGTAGTACTCGCGCTCCTCGGCGCGGGTGTCGCGGAAGAGCGTGCGGTACGGCGAGTCCTGGTCGTGGAAGCCGGGTGGCATGAAGGGGGTCATCACGGCGTCGAGCTCCCTGGCCAACAGCAGATCGACGAGCCGTGCACCGTCGGTGGTGTGGCGGATGTTGTTGCTGACAGCAACGCCGCCTATGCGGTCCACGACCGGGTGGGCCTGCGTGAGCGGGCCGACCTGCCAGTCGGCGTCGTGGATGCCGACGCCCGCCTCGGCGAGGATTGCCCGAGTCCAGGTGTTTCCGCTGTCCGGCCAGCCGGTCAGGCCGATGCGCGCGCCCTTCAGGTCAGCGGCCGTCTCCGCGGCCGAGTCCCGGCGCACGATGATGCAGCGGTGCCGGAAGCCCCGCATCAGGAAGATCGGCAGTGCGACCACGCGATCATCACCTGCCGCCCGGGCCCGAACGTAGCGGCTGAACGAGGTCTCGCCGCCGTCGTACTCCGGTGAGCCCCACAGATCTGGTGTCGCCTCCAACCGGCTGACGGTCGGTCCGGGTACGTCGCCGAGAG
Source organism: Kribbella soli (assembly GCF_004331345.1). Lineage (GTDB taxonomy): Bacteria > Actinomycetota > Actinomycetes > Propionibacteriales > Kribbellaceae > Kribbella > Kribbella soli. Next base: position 17,223 of record NZ_SJJZ01000007.1, read on the forward strand.
CCAGCGGGATCACGTGATCCCAATGACGAACGCCGAGGTGAAGCTTCACGCGCTGAGGTTCCTTCGCTGCCGGGACGCTCTCGTGGGGTCCGGGTCGGTCCGCGACGTCGCTGTCGCGAGCTGGAATACGCGGTAGCCTATGTTCAGCGCAATGCCCGAACAATGATCTCGAATGTTACTGATCAAAAACTGGGGAATCGCATGACCGAAGACGTCCCGCCGCAGGACGGGCCGGCTGTGTCGTCCGCCTGGCTTGCCGAGCAGATCGCCGAGTCCAGTGCGGCCGGTATCGCAGCGGCAATCGCCCGGCTGGTGCGGCATGGTGAGCTCGCGCCACAGACCCGGCTGCCGACGGTCCGGGCGCTGGCTCCGCGGCTCGACGTGAGCCCGGCGACCGTGTCCGCAGCCTGGGCCACACTGCGCAAGCAACGCGTGGTCGCCGGCGGCGGACGGCAGGGCACCTGGGTCCTCGGCGGCCTCGCGGTCCCCCGACCGGCCCGCTACGAGAACATCTCCCGCTTCTGGCCCGACCAGACGCTCAACCTCTCGCGCGCGGTCCCGGATCCGGCACTGCTGCCGAGCATGACCGACGCGTTCGTCCACGCGCTCCGCGATCCGGAAGTCCACTCCTACGAGGTGGTGTCGATCAGCAACCCCCTGCGCGAGGCCGTCGGACAGACCTGGCCCTTCAAGACCGACAACTGGATGTGCGTGAACGGCGGCTACGAAGGTCTCCTGCTGCTGATGCGTACGACGGTCGTCCCCGGCGAACACGTGGCCATCGAAGAGCCCGCGACCCCTCGCCTGCTGGACATCCTCGACAACGTGGGCGCGCGGCCGGTGCCCGTCGCGACCGACGCGGAGGGCCCGATCCCGGCGTCGCTGCGGGAAGCGCTCCAGCATGATCCCGTCGCGTTCGTGTACGAGCCGCGCAGCAGTTCGCATCTCGGCGCCTCGGTCACGCCATCACGCCGCGACGAATTGGCGGCCCTGCTGGCCGGCACCGACACGCTCGTGGTCGAGGACGACGGTCTCGGTGACCTGAGTTCGTTCGACTACCACGGGGTCGCGGAGGTCTTGCCTGATCAGAGCGTGCTCGTCCGGAGCTATTCCAAGTCCCACTCCCCCGATCTGCGCCTCGCCGTCATGGCCGGAGCCGCGGAGCCGATCGAGCGAGTGCGGGTTTATCGCCAGTTCGGCTCGGGGTGGACCAGTCGTCTCCTGCAGAACGCGCTCGCATGGCTGCTCCAGGACGAGCTCTCGACGTCCACAGTCGCCACTGCGCGTACGACGTACCGCGAACGCCGCGAGGACCTCACCGGACTGCTGGCCGCCCGCGGCCTTGAGGCGACCGGTGTCGACGGCCTCGCGGTGTGGATCCCGGTCCGGAGCGAACACGAGGCGCTCCTCGTCCTCGCGTCACACGGCATCGCCGTCGCCGGCGCAAGCGCCAGCTGGACGAAACCCGGCCCACCCGCCATCCGCATCGCCACCGGCCTGCCCATCCCCGAGCCCGAGCGAGTAGCCGACGCGGTCGCCCGCGCCGTACAGGCCCGATGACCCCGATCGGCTGGGACTAGTAGATCAGGACGCTATTGATCCTGCGGTTCGGCCAGATCGAGGCCGACCGGACGGATCAGGCCCTCCTGAGCGACGGAGGCGACCAGGCTGCCGGCCTCGTTGTAGAGGCGGCCGGTGGCGAAGCCGCGGGCTCCGGAGGCGGACGGCGAGGACTGGTCGTACAGCAACCACTCGTCGGCGCGGAACGGCCGGTGGAACCAGAGCGCGTGATCGAGCGAGGCCGGCTGGATGCGGCGGTCGCCGATCACGATGCCGTGCGGGAGGAGGCTGGCCCCGAGCAGCGTCAGATCGCTGGCGTAGGCGAGAACGCAAGCATGTAAGGCGGGATCGTCGGGAAGCTTGCCGGCGGCCCTTATCCAGAACTGCCGGCCGGTGACTCCGGCCAGGCGTACGTCGAGGGCGGCCCACTCCCTGTCCCAGTCGTTGGCCGGCCGGCCCGACCGCGCCTCGAGGACGGTCGCGAGTCGCGGCGCCTCCTCCGGCGGTACGACGTCGTCCGGCATCGGATCCTGGTGATCCAGACCCGCTTCAGGACGCTGGAACGACGCGGACATGTAGAAGATCGGCTTCCCGTTCTGCGACGCGACCACGCGCCGGCTGCTGAACGAGCCACCGTCCCGGGTCGGCTCCGGGCGATACACGATCGGTACGGACGTGTCGCCGGCGCGCAGGAAGTAGCCGTGCAGCGAGTGCACCACCCGCTCCGGGTCGACGGTGCGGCTCGCGGCGGCCAGTGCTTGTCCTAACACCTGACCGCCGAACACCCGTTGCATCGAGGTCTGCGGCTGCCGGCCCCGGAACAGGTCGACGTCGATCATCTCCAGGTCGAGCAGCTCGACCAGATCCTCCAGCGACTCAGGCATGCCTCATCCTGACAGCCCCGGCCGCCGCGCAACGACGTACCCACTGTGGAAACCGTCACGTACGCCCATCGCCCCGTCCCAATTTGCCTGGCAGACCCATCAAATGGGGGGTTCCTGACCCTGGCTAAGGGTCACAAACCCCTCATTTGATGGGTCCACCAGGCAAATTGGTGGGTCTGCCAGGCAAATGGGTGGTGTGACACGGCGACTGCGGGTTGAAGTGTCGGCGTGGCCCGCCCCGGGGGGCGGAGGCGGGGGCGGGGGGCGGAGGCGGGGGGCGGGGGGCGGGGGCTAGCTAGTCGTTGTCTTCGCGGTTGAGTTCGGCGAGGAATTGTTCTACTTCCGCGCCGAGCTCGTCTGCGGAGGGGGTGGAGTCGGCGAGGAGGCTCTTGCGGGTGAGGGAGCCTTCGGCGGCGTCGTACTGCGTTTCCAGCGCCTTGACGACTGCGCTGGCGTCATCGGAAGCCTCGACCTGCTCGTCGACCAGCCGGCCGGTGACGGCAGCCTCGTCGAGCAGGGCCTTGCTAGGGAGCAGCAGACCGGTCGCGGCCGAAATCGCGTGCACGAGGGCCAGTGCGGCACCCGGGAAGCGGTTCTCGGCGAGATAGTGCGGCACGTGGACCGCGAAGCCCATCGCATCCTTGCCCGCCTCGCCGAGACGGACCTGCAGCATCGTCCCCGCGCTCGCGGGCAGCCGCATCTCGCCGTCCCAGATGTTCGAGCGGGTGACCAGCTCGGGTCGCGTCGCGTGCGCCGTCAGGCCGAGCGGCCGCGTGTGCGGCACACCCATCGGGATGCCGTGCACACCGACCGTCAGCGTCACGTTGTAGAGGTCGTTGAGCTGCCGGATCGCCCCGGCGAACCGGTCCCAGTGGTTGTCCGGCTCGGCGCCCTCGAGCAGCAGGAAGTCGACGCCCGCGTCGTCGGTCACCAGATGCAGGCTCAGGTGCGGCGGGTCGTAGTCGGTGAACCGGTCCTCGGCGAACGTCACCTCGGGCCGCCGGGCCCGGTAGTCGTGCAGAAGGTCGATGTCGAACCGCGCCAGCAGCCGGTGGTCCAGCACCTCGAGCAGGTGGTCCGCGGTCACGCGCCCGGCCTGGCCGGCGTCCATGAATCCGTCCAGCGAGTGCACCAGGACCTTCGGCGTCGCCGCCGGGCCGGTCGCCACCGACTCGTCGACGATCTCGTAGAGGTCGTCCGGTCGCAGCATCCTCGTCTCCTTCGCAACTTCCAACACAGCTGACAGGCAGTTCTACCTGAACCAACGCCGGGACGTCGCGGACAAATTCCGGGCCCGGGGAAGTTGCCGGAAAGATTCAGGATGTTCCAAGACTCGGCGGTCGGCGCGACAGCGGTGGAAAGCGCTTGCTAGGTTGTCGTCGTGAGCCGCGAACCAGATTCCGCCTTGACCGTCATGCTGGCGATGAACGACGCCAGCCGGGAGCGCGTCCTCGTGCCGCGGGTCCGGCAGCGCCTGGACGCGATCGCCACCGTGCTGCTGGTCGGACCCGGAACCAGTTTCCTCGCCGACCCCGCCGTACGGGCGGCGCTCCCGGACGTCGACGTACTGCTCACCGGCTGGGGCTGCCCGCGGATCGGGCCGGAGGTTCTCGAGGCGGCGCCGAAGCTGCAGGCGATCCTGCACGCGGCCGGCTCGGTCAAGGCGATCGTCGATCCGGCCGCGTTCGACCGCGGGATCCAGGTCTCGTCCGCGGCCACGGCGAACGCGCAGCCGGTGGCCGAGTTCACGGTCGCGGCGATCGTGCTGGCCGGGAAGCGGGCGTTCCGGCTCGCAGCGCAGTACCGGCTGGAGCGGCGCAAGGCCGACCCGCACGGGATGCCGGGCAGCTACGGTACGACGGTCGGCCTGCTGGGGGCGTCGCGGATCGCGAAGATGGTCGCGGAGCGGTTGCGCGGGTTCGACCTGGAAGTGCTGATCAGCGACCCGTACCTGACCACTGACCAGGCGGCGGCGCTCGGTGCGGAGCTGGTCGACAACGACACGCTCTTCCGCCGCAGTGACATCCTCAGCGTGCACGCGCCGCTGCTCCCGGAGACGGTCGGCCTGGTGGACGCGCGGCTCCTCGGACTGCTGAAGGACGGCTCGTCGCTGATCAACACGGCCCGCGGCAAGATCATCGACTCCGACGCCCTGATCCGCGAGTGCGCGACCGGCCGGATCGACGCGATTCTCGATGTCACCGACCCGGAGCCGCTGCCGCCGGACTCGCCGCTGCTCGACCTTCCGAACGTCTTCGTCACCCCGCACGTCGCCGGTGCCGTCGGCAACGAGATCGCCCGCCTCGGCGAACTCGCCGTCAGCGAACTCGAACGCCTGGCCGCCGGCCAACCCCTCGAACACGCCATCAGCCCCGCCGAGATCGGGAGACTCGCATGACCCGCTTGATCCTGCCGGACACCGACCGTGAGCTGTCCCGTCAGACCGGATGGGTGCGGGCGCACTGGGAGGCGCTGGCGGACCATCTGCTCGACTCCCTCGTTCCGTACTTCTCCCCCGGCGCCTCCCTGGTCGAGCTCCCGGGCCGGCCGAGCCGGTCGGGTACGGCGTCCGACGCGCTGGAGGGATTCGCCCGGTCGTTCATGCTCGCCGCGTTCCGGATCGCCGGCGTCCAGGGCAAGGGCTGCGAGGAGCTGATCGAGCGGTACGCGCGGGGCGTCGCGAACGGCGCCAACCCGGACCACCCCGAGGCGTGGCTGCGGCTCACCCCGAGGTCGCAGCAGATGGTGGAGGCCGCGGCGATCGCGGTGTCGCTGCACGAGACCCGCGAATGGATCTGGGACCGCCTCGACACGCGGGCGCAGGAACACGTCGCGGAGTGGCTCGGCGGTTTCAACGGGTCGACGACGCACGACAACAACTGGCGGCTGTTCCAGGTCGTCAGCGAGCAGTTCCTCGCATCGGTCGGAGCGCCGTACTCGCAGGAGGACATCGACGGCGGTCTCGACCGGATCGAGGACTGGTACGTCGGCAACGGCTGGTACTCCGACGGCGACGGGCAGAACTTCGACAACTACATCGGCTGGGCAATGCACCTGTACCCGGGCCTGTGGGCGCGGATGGCGGCCGCGACGCCGGGAGCGCAGTACGAGGACCGGCTGAAGCTCTACAAGGAGCGGATCAAGCTCTTCCTCGAGGACGCCGTACACCTGGTCGGGAACGACGGGGCGCCGATCTACCAGGGGCGGTCGCTGACGTACCGGATGGCTGCCGCGGCGCCGTACTGGATGGGCGCGCTGCTCGACTCGACGCCGTTGACGCCAGGTGAGACGCGACGGCTGTGCTCGGGGATCGCGCGGCATTTCGTGCAGCACGGGGTGCCGGACGAGCGTGGCGTGCTGACGCTCGGGTGGTACGACACGTTCCTGCCGACCACGCAGCAGTACTCCGGTCCGGGCTCGCCGTACTGGGCCTCGAAGGGGTTCGTTGGGTTGATCCTGCCGCCGGAGCACCCGGTGTGGGCGGACCCGGAGGACTCGATTCCGCTGGACAACGCGGATCAGCTCCGAGCGATGCCGGAGCCGGGGTGGATCGTGCACGGGAGCCGTCACGACCAGGTGGTGCAGCTGGTGAACCACGGCGCCGACCATGCGCCGGTGGCCGAGCCGCAGGGCGTGGAGCCGGCGGGTGATCCGCACTACAACCGGCTGGCGTACGCGAACCATGCAGGCCCGGACCTGTCCGATCACGAGCCGCACGTCGACAACCTGATCTCGATGGTCTCCCCCGAGGGCCTGGCCAGCGGGCGCGGGCGGATCCGTCGGCTCGGCGTCGACGGCAGTACGGCGTCCTCGTGGCACAACGCCTGGCTCGGCTCGGAAGGACCGTGGGCGATGGAGATCACGTCGCTGGTGCACAGCGGCTGGGAGATCCGGTGTGCCCTGGTAGAAGGGCCCGCCGGAGCGTTGGTGCGTAGTGGTGGGTTCGCGGTCGCGGGCGATTCCTTGCCGGAGGCAACAGTCAACGAAGGAGCCGCCTCGGCACGCAATGCCGACGGGTTGGTGTCGGCGGTGGTCGGCCTGCACGGGTACGACGAAGCGGGTGTGCATCGCGGGCTGGGAGTGAACCCGTACGGCGCGCACTCGGCGACGCCGTACCTGACGGCTCCGCACCACGGGGAGCCGCTGGTGCTCGTGAACGCCGTACTGCTGACCCGGGACGCGCTCCGGCCGGAGGCGCTTGCCGAGGGCATCGATGTTGCCGTGGACGGTACGACGGTGCGGATCAGCCTGCCCGGAGGCGGTGCCGAGGTGGTCGAACTGGGACGGAATCGAGCCGGTTAGGTCAGGCTCGCCAAGGGTGTGGATTCGGCGGATGGCCGTTAGATTGACGGAATGAGCACGTACGAGAAACTCCTGCAGGAACAGATCCGTAACGAATTCACGGCCGCCCAGCAGTACGTGGCAGTTGCTGTCTGGTTCGACGACCAGGACCTGCCGCAGCTGGCCGCGCACTTCTACAAGCAGTCGCTGGAAGAGCGCAACCACGCGATGATGATGATCCAGTACCTGCTCGACAAGGACATCCGGCCGCACATCCCGTCGGTCGGCGAGGTCGAGTCGGACTTCAAGACCGCGCTGGAGCCGCTCGAGCTCGCGCTGGCGCAGGAGGTCACGGTCACCAAGCAGATCGAGATGCTCGCGCGCACGGCACGTGACGAGAGCGACTACATCGGTGAGCAGTTCATGCAGTGGTTCCTCAAGGAGCAGGTCGAGGAGGTCGCGGCCATGAACACCCTGGTCAACGTCGCCAAGCGCGCCGGCGACAACCTCTTCCACCTCGAGGACTTCCTGGCCCGCGAGACCGTCGGCGACGTCGGCACCGACCCCACGGCTCCCACCGCCGCGGGTGGAGTGGTCTGAGCGACCACCTCCCCCTACCAGCTGCCCCCGCCACCGCCGCCTCCTCCGCCGCCTGAGGACGACGAGGACGAGCTGCTGGAGGAGAACCCGGAGGACGAGCCTCCTCCGGTGGACGGCGAGGGCGGCTCGGCGAACGTGCTGGAGACCGTCGTGGAGATGCTTGCGGCGGTCCAGCCGGAGTCGTAGTACGAGCTCGAGCCGGAGTACCAGGCCGGAGCGGCCGTCAGGCGGCCGGCGTCGACGAGCTGGCGGCAGACCTGTTGCCAGCGGTCGGCCAGGCCGAGGACCAGAGCCCACGGCAGATACTTGCTGAAGATGTCCTCACCATCCTCGAAGCGCAGCTGATCCGCCTCGGCGGTGGTGAGGTACTGACGGAACCCGATCACCTGGTCGGTGATCGCGCGCCCGAGCGCATCGCGCCGCCCCTTACGATTCTGAAGAATCAGGTCGACGACGGCGTTCAGCACCGCCAGAACGGGCAACGCGACGGCGATCGTCGGCCCCAGCCAATACGGCGCGCCGAACTTCACCATCCACACGATCAAGCTGATCAGCCCGACTAGCACTGCTAGGAAAACCCCGCAGCCCAGCGGCACCCAGCCGTACCCCGACGACTCCACCACCTTCGGGCGCCGCGGCATCCGCACGTACCACTTCCGCTCCTCGGCACGCTGCCACAGCGCTTCGCCCACCCCCTCCGCTGCCCGTTGCGGCAGCGTGTCCCCGACCGCCGGCGCCACCAGCCGCACCTCGGCACCGGGTTGCTGCTTGGGAAACAGCCCCTTCAGCAACGCATTCTCATGCGTCGCCGTGGCAAGCTCGGCGTCGACCAGCACAGCTGTCCGTACGTCGTTCTCGCCCTCGATCCGGATCGCCCCGCGAACGGCCAGGTCCACCAGGGTCGCCGCGACCTCGGTCGTGTCCACCTTGCCGTCAAGCAACAGACCACCTTCCGCGGCGGTGATGTCCGGCGGCGCGAACGCGACCGGGATCTCCTTCTCCGCCAGGCGATCGCGCACGGTCGGCACCGTCAGACCTTCGGGCGGCACGGTTCCCGGCGGCATCCCGTCGTACCGGCGGTCTCGCCGGGACCGCACCAGGACCTTGCCGCCGGCGATCACCAAGGCGGTCAGGATGACCGAGACGATCGCGGCCGGCCAGCTGACGCCGTACCGGGCGAGAAAGCCCGGTGGGTCCACGACGATCGGCAGGTCGTTGCTCACGGCACCGGACTTGAGGCCCGCGACGATCGTCATGCCCTCGTCGCGGACGACGTCGGTCTCCTGCGTGAAGATCGCCTTGCCGCCGACGATCTGCTTCTCGTTGCAGCTCTCTGTCGACCCGGGCGGGCCCTCGTTGCACGCGACCCTGGTCACGCCTTGCGGCACCGTGACCGTGATGGTCACGTGGTCCAGCGGCGCCTCCCAGCTCGACCCGGTCGCGTCCCAGTACAGCTCGCTGTGGTCCGGGAAGTGCCGCAGCGCGCCGCGGACGTCGTAGCTGATCCGGTACGTCGCGTCCTGGCCGGGAACCGTGTCGCCCGACGATCCGATCTTGATCCGCAGCACCTGGTTGCGGGCCTTGTTCGTCTTCGTCGTCGACAGGTCGAACTCGGACGGGGCCGTCGGCGACGACACCTGGACGTTCGTCACGTCGTACCGCTGGTCCTTCGACGGATCGTCGGCGTACGGCTCCCGGACGACGAGATCGCGGAAGATCCCGTGCCGGTCGGTGTCGCCGAAGTGGTACTCGATCGTCTCGGTGACGTGCAGTACGCCGTCCGCGCTGACGTCGTAGGCGATCGCCATGGACCGCACCCGGTCCCCGATCGCGGCGGACGCGGGTACGGCGTACCCGGCCAGCGCGATCCCGACGGCGAGCATGCTGACCAACACCCCGAGCGCACGACGCATGCGCGCGACATTACCGAGCGTAGAGGTCGTGACTACCAGCTGCCGCCGCCACCGCCGCCTCCACCGCCGCCCGACGAGCCCGAGGACGACGAGGAGGAACCGCTGTACGAGCTGAAGCCGGACGAGCTACCGCCACCGGATCCGGGAGCGGGCGCAGGAGGTGGTGGCGGCACGAACGTGCTCTGGACCGCGGTGCTGATCGAGCTCGCCGACCAGTTGGAGTGGTAGTACGACGGGCCGACGTACCAGGTCGGATCGGGCGTCAGCCGGCCCGCCTCCACCAGCTCCGCGCAGACCCGCTGCCAGCGGGAGGCGAGACGGAAGGCGATCGCCCAGGGCAAGTACTTCGAGAAGATGTCCTCGCCCTCCTCGAAGCGCAGCTGGTCCGCCTCGGCGGTCGCGAGGTACTGCTGGAACCCGATGACCTGGTCCGTGATCGCGCGACCTTCCGCGCTCCGCTGCCCGCGCCGCTTCCTCCCGATCCACATCCACAGCAGCGTCAGCAGAGCGCTGCCGGGGATGATGATCGCGATCACGCGGCCCGCGGTGGCCGGGCCGGACCCGATCTGTGCGGCGCCGAAGCAGAGGATGGCGAGGGCGAACGTGAGCATCCAGCCGAGGGCGGTCGAACCGTCGCCGTTTCCGGACGAGGCCGGCAGGCTGAGGTACCACTTCTGCTGCTTGATGCGGGTCCACACGGCGTCGTACATCTTGTCCGCGGCCTGCACCAGCGTGTAGTCGCCGACCTCTGCTCGTTCGAGCAGCCGCTCCTCGCCCGGCTCCTGCTTCGGGAACAACCCCTTGAGCAGCACCTTCTCGTGCTGCGCCGTCGCGACCTTCGGATCGACCAGCACGGCCTTGCGCGCGCCGTCGTCCGAGTTGTCGAGGCGGATCGCGCCGCGGACGGCGAGGTGAACCAGCGTGGCCGCGACCGCGGTGGACTTGTCGGCCGCATCCGCCATCACGGCGCCCTCGGCGACCGTGACCTCGGGCGGCGCGAACGCCACCGGGATCTGGTCCGCGGCGAGCCGATCCTTCCCGATCTGCGCGCTCTCGCCCGCGGGCGGGGCGGTCCCCGGCGGCATGCCGACGTACCGCAGATCGCGGAGGCCGTGCCGGTTGTAGAGGAACGCGGCGACGATGCCGGCCGCGGTCGCCAGCACGGACCCGGCGAGCGCGAGCCAGGACAGCCCGCTGCGCTCCAGCCAGTTCGGCGGGTCGACCACGATCGGTGTGTCGTTCTGCACGGCGCCGGCCTTGATCCCGGCAACGATCGTCAGCTGGCTCCCGCTGAGGAGCTTGGAGTCGGTGAAAAGCCCGATGCCCCCGGCAACGGACTTTTTCTCGCAGGGGCTCGTGGAGCCGGCCTTGCCGCTGTAGCACTCGACCTGCTGCACGCCCTCCGGTGCCTGGACGCTCACGGTGACCTTCGTGATGTGCGCGTCCCACGCCGAGCCGGTGGCGTCCCAGTACAGCTCGCTGTGGTCGTCGAAGTGCCGGAGCGCGCCGCGGACGTCGTACGAGATCACGTACTTCGCGCTGTCCGACCAGATCGTCTGGTCCTTCGAGCCGATCTTGATCCGCAGCGTCTGGTCCCGGTCGAGGTTGTACTTCGCCGTCTCGGTCGTGAACTGGTCCGGCGCGGTCGGCGACGACACCAGAATGTTCGAGACCTCGTACTTCTGGTCCTTCGTCTCGTCGTCGGCGTACGGCTCGCGGATCACCAGGTCGCGGTAGATCCCGTGCCGTCCGGACTCCGCGAAGGTGTAGTCGATCGTCTCCGTGACATGCAGTACGCCGTCCTCGGAGACCGTGTAGGCGATCGTGAACGACTCGATCTCGTCGCCGTACGCCACGGTCGCAGCCTCGGCCGGTACGGCGAAACCTGCCACCGCGAGAACGGTGAACAGTGTGCTGATGACGATCCCGAGCGCCCGACGCATAGCCGGAATGTAGCCGCCCCGAAGGCCACTACTACCAGCTGCCGCCGCCTCCACCGCCGCCACCGCCGCCGGAGGAGCCGCCGCTGAATCCGGACGAGCTGCCGCCGCCACCGCCTGAGCTGGACGGCGTGGGCGGCGGGTCGAAGGTGTTCGTCAAGGTGGCGGTGACCGCGCCCGCGGTCCAGCCCGAGGCGTAGTACGACGGCCCGGAGTACCAGTACGGGTCGGGCGTGATGCGGCCGGCGGCGACGAGCTGCTCGCACACCTTCTGCCAGCGGTCCGCGAGACCGAAGGCGATGGCCCAGGGCAGGTACTTCGAGAAGATGTCCTCGCCCTCCTCGAAGCGCAGCTGGTCCGCCTCGGCCGTGGCCAGGTACTTCCGGAAGCCGATCAGCTGGTCGGCCACCGCGCGGCCGGCCGGGTTCCGTTGCCCGCGGCCCCGGATCGCGATCCAGATGCCGATGGCAACGATGACCGCGATCACCGGCACCGCGACGACGACCGCCCGGCCGAACCCGCCGGTCGCGGCGCTGATCACGGTACCCATCAGGCCGGCACCGACGACCCAGATCCCGATCATCGCCATGCAGGCGCAGCCGAAGCCGTTCTTGAACGCCGAGCCGCCACCGGCCCGCGGCATCCGCAGGTACCACTGCCGAGCCTTCACCTGGTCACGGAGTGCCTTGATCATCTCGTTGTGCGCGTGCCGCATGGTGTTGTCACCCACCGCACCGCGCTCCAGCAGCACCTCCGTGCCCGGCTGCAACCCCGGGTACAGGCCGAGCATCAGCGCCTGCTCGTGCGGTGCGGTCGCGGCCGCCGGGTTCAGCAGCACCGCCTTCTGCGAGGTGCCGTCGTTGTCGATCCGTACGCCGCCGCGCACCGCCAGGTCGATCAGCGTCGCGGCCGTCTCGGTCGTGTTCGCCTTCGCGTCGATCAGCAGCCCGCCCTCGGCGACCGGGATCCGCGGCGGCGCGAACGCGACCGGGATCTGGTCCTCGGTGAGGTCGTCCTTCACCGGCTGCGCGGCGACCCCGTCCGGCGGGAACGCGCCCGGCGGCATCCCGGCGTACCGCTGATCCTTGTTGCCGAACTTCGCGTAGAGCGCGGCGAGGACGACGGCTGCCACGGTCGCGATGCCGGAGCCGATCAGCTGGAGCCAGGACACCCCGTTGCGCTCGAGCCAGCTCGGCGGGTCGACGAGGATCGGGGTGTCGTTCTGCACGGCGCCGGCGGTGATTCCGGCGACGATCGTCAACTGCTCGCTGCTGTCGAGGTTGGAGGCGCCGAACACACCCTTCTCGCCGACCACCGACTTCTGCGGGCACGTCCGGTTCGATCCGGCGGTGCCCATGAAGCACTCGGTCTTGGTCACGCCCTGCGGTACGTCGACGTTGACCGTGACCTGCTGGATCACCGCGCCCCACGCGCTGCCGGTCGCGTCCCAGTACAGCTCGCTGTGGTCGTCGAAGTGCCGGAGCGCGCCGCGGACGTCGTACGAGATCTTGTACGTCGCCTCGGTGCCGGGGATCGTCTCGTTCGCGGAGCCGATCTTGACCTGCAGTTCCCCGTAGCGGCCCTTGTTCCCCTCGTAGGTGTCGACGGTGAACTCGTCCGGGGCGCCGGTCGGGGACGACACCTCGATGTTCGAGACCTGGTACTCCTGGTCCTTCGAGTCGTCGTCCTTGTAGGGCTCGCGGGTGACCAGGTCCCGGTAGATCCCGTGCCGCCCCGACTCCCCGAAGTGGTAGTCGATCGTCTCCTCGACGTGCAGCACGCCCTCGGCGGACACCGTGTAGTCGATCCTGAAGTTCCTGATCGCGTCACCGGCCTCCGCCGTACCCGCGCCGGCCGGTACGGCGAAACCGGCCAACGCGAGGACGGCGAACAACAGACTGATGACTACCCCGAGTGCCCTACGCATGCCCGTGACCCTATCCAGAGCCAGGGTCCGGGGGTTGCGGGGCCGACACGAATCCGCGAGCTGAGGGGCCTTGTGCGAAGTGTCGGTTAGGGGAATCGTGGGTGGACCAGGAGGAACGTCATGGCAGACAAGACGAACGCTTCCCAAGGCACCGGAGCCGCGCCCGCTGTGGACAGTCCGGCAGCCATCCGCAACGTGGTGCTGGTCGGCCCTTCGGGCTCCGGCAAGACCACCCTCGTCGAGGCCTTGCTGGTGGCCTCCGGAGTCCTGAACAGACCCGGCACCGTCCTGGACGGAACCACGGTGTGCGACTTCGACGACGCCGAGATCCGGCAGCAGCGCTCGGTCGGCCTGTCGCTCGCCTCCCTGCAGCACGACGGCGGCCAGGGAAAAGTCAAGGTGAACCTGATCGACACACCCGGGTACGCCGACTTCGTCGGTGAGCTGCGGGCCGGACTCCGCGCCGCCGACTGCGCGCTGTTCGTGATCTCGGCGAACGAGGGCGTCGACGAGCCGACCCGGACGCTCTGGCAGGAGTGCGACCAGGTGGGGATGCCGCGCGCGGTCGTGATCACCAAGCTCGACCACGCCCGGGCGAACTACCAGAACGCGCTCTCCACGGCGCAGAACGCCTTCGGCGACAAGGTGCTGCCGCTCTATCTGCCCGCTGGTGACGGGCTGATCGGGCTGCTGTCCCAGTCGTACTTCGAGTACGCCGATGGCAAACGTTCGACCGGGGAGCCGGACCCGTCGTACGCCGGCGAGATCGAGGAGCTGCGCGGCACGCTGATCGAGGGAATCATCGAGGAGTCCGAGGACGAGTCGTTGATGGACCGCTACCTCGGCGGCGAGGAGATCGACCAGAAGGTGCTGATCGAGGATCTCGAGCGCGCGGTCGCACGCGGCTCGTTCTTCCCGGTGGTCCCGGTCTGCAGCGCCTCCGGGGTCGGCACAGTGGAGCTGCTCGAGGTGATCACCAGCGGTTTCCCGTCGCCCCCCGAGCACAAGCTCCCGGACGTGTTCACCCCGCACGGGGTCGCCCGCCAGGGCCTCGCGTGCGACGTCTCCGGACCGTTGCTCGCCGAGGTGGTGAAGACGACGTCGGACCCGTACGTCGGCAGGGTCAGCCTGGTGCGGGTGTTCTCCGGCACCATCAGGCCCGACGCGACGGTTCACGTGTCGGGCCATTTCACGTCCTTCTTCGGTGACCACAACGGTGCGTCGCACGGACACGAGGACCATGACGAGGACGAGCGGATCGGCACGTTGTCGTTCCCGCTCGGCAAGACGCAGCGCCCGGCCGGGCAGGTGATCGCCGGTGACCTGTGCGCGATCGGCCGGCTGACCCGGGCAGAAACCGGTGACACGCTCTCCGACAAGACGGATCCGCTGCTGCTGAGGCCGTGGACCATGCCGGAGCCGTTGTTGCCGATCGCCGTCCAGGCGCATGCGAAGACCGACGAGGACAAACTCGGGGCCGGGCTGCAGCGGCTGGCGGCCGAGGATCCGACGCTGCGGATCGAGCAGAACCCGGAGACGCACCAGATCGTCCTGTGGTGCATGGGCGAGGCGCACTCGGACGTCGTACTGGACGCGCTGTCGAACCGGTACGGCGTGACCGTGGACACCGTCGAGCTGCGAGTGCCGCTGCGGGAGACGTTCGGCGGGCCGGCCAAGGGCCACGGGCGGCACGTGAAGCAGTCCGGCGGGCATGGTCAGTACGCCGTGTGCGACATCGAGGTCGAGCCGCTGCCGGGAGGGTCGGGCTTCGAGTTCGTCGACAAGGTGGTCGGCGGTGCGGTGCCGCGGCAGTTCATCCCGAGCGTCGAGAAGGGCGTCCGGGCGCAGATGGAGAAGGGCGTCGGGGCCGGGTACCCGATGGTCGACATCCGGGTCACGTTGCGCGACGGGAAGGCGCACAGCGTCGACTCGTCCGACATGGCGTTCCAGATGGCCGGCGGGCTGGCCCTCCGCGAGGCGGCGGCCGCGACCCGGGTCGCGATGCTGGAACCTGTCGACCTGGTGTCGGTGCTGGTGCCCGACGATCTCGTCGGCGCAGTGATGAGCGACCTGTCCGGGCGCCGCGGGCGGCTGCTCGGGACCGACAAGGTCGGCGAGAACAGGACCCTGGTGAAGGCCGAAGTACCGCAGGTGGAGATCACCCGCTACTCCATCGACCTCCGCTCGCTGTCCCACGGCTCGGCGTCGTTCAGCCGCGAGTTCTCCCGCTACGAGGCGATGCCGGACTCGGTCGCGTCGAGGCTGAAATGACCTAGGGCTTGGAGTCGCGGCTGAGGCGGCGGCGTACGTCGCGGGACTTGAGGTACGCCGCCACGTCGTCGTACCGCTCGCTCTGGTTGGCGAACTCGATGTATGAGCGCACGCGGTGCAGCCAGTCGAGCGTCGACGGCTTCACCGCGGTCAGCGCGTCAGTGAGATGCTGCATCGCGAGCGGCGGCTCGCCACCGCTCGAGAGCGCGTCGTCGATCACCTTGTCGACGCCGCGCTCGATCAGCGCGCGCAGGTCGGCGCCGCTGAACATCGCCGTCTGCGCGGCCAGCGCCTTCAGGTCGAGGCCGTCGGCCGGGACCTCCTTCGTCAGCACGGACAGGATGTCGGCGCGGGCCGGTTCGTCCGGCGGCGGCACGAAGATCACCCGGTCGAAACGGCCGGGGCGCAGCATCGCCTCGTCGACATCCCACGGCGCGTTCGTCGCGGCGAGCACCAGCAGGCCCTCGTTCTCGGAGCCGATCGCGTCCAGTTCCTGCAGCAGTACGTCGACCAGCCGGCGCGCCTCGGACCCGCCGTGCTTGTGTCGCGCGAACGCCAGCGCGTCCAGCTCGTCGAGGAACAGCACGCACGGCGCGTTGGCGCGGGCACGCTCGAACGCGGCGTGCAGGTTGCGCTCGGAGACCCCGAGGTACGGGTCCATCACGTCCTCGATCCGGACGTTGATGAACGGCAGCCCGCACTCCCCCGCGGTCGCCCGGGCGAGCAGCGTCTTCCCGCAGCCGGGCGGACCGTAGAGCATCACGCCGCCGCCGGACTTCCGCCCGTACTTCTCGTACAGCTCCGGCCGGCTGAGTGGGAGGATCACCATCCGGTGGATGACCCGCTTGATGTCCTCCATCCCACCGACCTGGTCGAAGGTGGTGGTCTCCTTGGGCGTATCCGGGATCAGCGGGTCCTGCTCGTCCTCCGGCCCGACCTTGATCCGTACGCCGCTGCGCTCGGCGATCATGCCGTCCACGAGCTGCTGCAGCCGCCCGGTCCCCTCGACGACGCCCCGCTGGCGAGCCGCTTCGAGCAGGTTCCGCAGCAGGGCGAGCCGCCCGTTCGCCGCGGCCAGTTCACCGACCGGCACGAACTGGTCGTCCGGCAGCCCGTGCTGATCCAGCAGTACGACGTACTGGTCGAGCGCCTCCTCGGTCTCACCGGCCGTCGCCAGCGACTCCGCGAGAACGAGCCGCAGCAGTACGTCGTCCGGGGCCGCGTCGACCGCTTTCCGCAGCGCCTCGATCCGGTCGTTACTCATGATCCCCATTTCCGGTTGATCCAGCGGCGGACCAGCGGTGGGACCACCCAGGAGTAGACGCAGAACCCCAGCCACACCATGGCGAAGGCGAAGGACAACGGCGCGAGGCCGGCCGCGCGGAGTCCGTAGATGACCGCGACCGCACCGACCCAGACGACCAGCGGATTGATGCGGGCGAACGGGCGCAGCGGAACCATCAGCGGGTGGTTGAACAGCTTCGCCTCGCGGGCGGCGGCCCGCAGGTCGGCGTCACCCGGTTGCGAGGCGGCGGCGGACCGCAGCGAGTTGTATCCGGCTCGCGAGTCGCCGGTCAGCATCGACGCCGTACCGTGCAACGCCCGCGCGTTCGGGTCCTCGGGGTCGTACGCCAACGCCTCGGTGCTGTGCCGGTGCATGTCGCGGTCCTTGCCGAGCGCGAACGCCACCTGCGCACGGGCAGCCGAGACCGCCACGCTCTCCGGCGCGTGCGACGCGGCACGCTCGACCAGGGCGCTCGCCTTCTCGGCCTGCCCGGCCGCCAGACAGACGTGGGCGTACCCGAGCAGCAGATCCGGATCGTTCGGGTCGAGGCTCAGGCCCTGCAGGAACGCGGCCTCGGCCTCGGGCAGACGGCCCTCCGAACGCAGCGCAGACCCGAGAACGTGAAGCATCGCGGGGAACGGGCCGTGCTGGGCGAGGCCGTCCCGCAGTACGTCGACCGCCTCGGCGTCCCGGTCCAGCGCGTGCAGCGCAGCGCCGCGGAACAGGAACGCGCGGTAGTCCACGGCCGCCTCGCCGGACAGCCCCTGCAGCTCGTCGAGCACACGCTCGGGGCGGCCGATCTGCAGCCAGTGCGCGGCCATCCGCAGCCGTGCCTCACTCGGTTCGTTCACAGCACCACCGTCACCAGGAAGAGGATCAACGCCTCGGCGATCGCGCCGCCGATCGTCACCGCGATCCCCCAGCCCCACAGGGATCCGTAGTCCGCGCCGCGCAATTGGAACGCGCGGTCCATCGGACGCTGCAGCCGGAGCTGGACCATGCAGCACAGTACGGCGACAACGCGGATGCTCACGCGGAGACCCGACGTGACGCCGGCGTCGTCGTACAGCAGGACGAACACGCCGATCACCGCGAGCATGCCGACCAGTCCGGTCAGCAGGATCAGCCGGCGTTTGGCAGCGTCGACACCGAGCCGGCCCGCGTTGAGGAAAGCCACGGTCGTGGACGCGAGCACGCCGCCGAAGAACGCGACGTACGTCTGGGACATCAGGCGCCACGGGCGCGCCGACATGTCCACGCCGGCGCCGACGGTCGGGCGCAGGAGTTCGTCCGGCATCGGGCTCCAGGTGCAGATGGGCAGAGGTTCGGCTCGCGCAGTGTATAGCCTGGGCCGATGAGCGAGAACTGCATCTTCTGCGGGATCGTGGCCGGCGCCATTCCCTCCACGCGGGTCGCCGAGACCGACCGGGCGATCGCGTTCATGGACATCAACCCCGGCACGCCCGGACACCTGCTGGTGGTGCCGCGCGAACACTCGACCGATCTCCGCGAGGCCGCTCCCGAGGACCTCACCGCGGCGACGCTGCTCGCCCAGTCGCTGGTCTCCCGGGTGATCGACCGCCTGGACGCCGACGGCGCCAACCTGCTGAGCTGCATCGGCGCCGAGGCGTGGCAATCCGTGTTCCACACCCACCTGCACGTCATCCCCCGCTACAAGGACGATCCCCTCCAGCTCCCCTGGCACCCGACGCCTGGAGACCTGGAGGAGATCAACGCAACGGCCGCCAAGCTCACCTGAGCGAGGAGAAGAACTCGCGGAGGTCCTGAGCGAGCAGGTCCGGCGCGTCCTGGGTGGCCCAGTGGCTGCCGCGGTCGAACTCGTGCCAGGACACGATGTTCGCGTGGTCCCGCTCAGCGAACCGACGGAGCGGCCGGAAGTCGAACGCGAAGCTGGCCAGCGCGGTCGGCGCGGTGGTCGGCTCCTTCGGGTGATCGGCGTGCTTGTCCTCGTAGTAGAAGCGCGCGGACGACGCGGCGGTGTTCGTCAGCCAGTAGATCGTCGCGTTGGTCAGGACGTGCTCGTCGGCGCAGCTGCTGAGCAGCTGCGCGATCCACGCGAGCTGACCGGTCGGCGAGTCTGCCAGCGCGTGGGCGATGTTCTGCGGCGCCTGCTCCTGCAGCTTGGCGTACGCGCCCAGGTTCTCGTTGAAGAACTGCAGGAAGTGCAGGTACCCCTGCTCCTCCTCGGTGAGGTTCTCCAGCTCCGCCGGGTCCCCGCTCGGGAACGAGAACAGCTGGGTCACGTGTACGCCGATCACATGCTCCGGATCGACCCGTCCGACCTCCGGGGACACGTAGGACCCGCCGTCGTTGCCATGAGCGCCGTACCGCTCGTAGCCGAGCCGGCGCATCAGCTCGGCCCACGCCGCCGCCACCCGGTACCTGTTCCAGCCGCGGTCCTTCGTGGGACCGGAGAAGCCGAAACCTGGGACGGTCGGGATGACCAGATGGAACGCCTGCCCGCCGTTCTGCGGGTTGGTCAGCGGCTCGATCAGGTCGACGTACTCGAGCGACGTGTTCGGCCAGCCGTGGGTGAGGATCAGCGGGATCGCGTCCGGGTCGGCCGAGCGGAGGTGGAAGAAGTGCACGTTCTGACCGTCGATCTCGGTCACGAACTGCGGGTAAGAGTTCAGCCGCTCCTCCCACTTCCGCCAGTCGTACGACGTCAGCCACTGCTCGGTCAGGCGCCGCACGTAGGACAGCGGCACGCCGTACTCCCACTCGGGAGGCAGCGGTCCGGTCTGGACGGCGCCGGTGTAGTCGATGTCGAGCTCGCTCGCCCACCGGGTGCGGGTGAGGCGGTCACGCAGGTCGTCCAGCTCGGCCTGCGGAACGTCGATGCGGAAGGGCCGGATCTCGGTGTTGTTCGTCATGTCTTCACGCTAGAAGCCCATTAGGCGAGTTAGCTTCCTAATGATCTGCCAGACTTTCGGACATGATCGAGACCTCGGCGAGGCTCCTGAAACTGCTCACGTTGTTGCAGTCGCCGCGCGACTGGACCGGCGCCGAGCTGGCAGCGAAGTTGCAGGTCAGCCCCCGGACCGTGCGGACTGATGTCGAGCGGCTGCGGTCGCTCGGCTACCCGGTTGACGCCACCCGCGGCTCCGTAGGTGGTTATCGGCTGGGAGCGGGGGCTGCACTGCCGCCGTTGCTGCTGGACGATGACGAGGCCGTGGCGGTGGTAGTCGGGCTCCGGAAGGCGGCCGGCGTTGCTGGAGTGGAGGAGATCTCGCTGCGTGCGTTGAGCAAGCTGGAGCAGGTCCTGCCATCGCGGCTGCGTCGGCGGGTCAACACCCTCGCGAGCTACACAGTGCAGGTGCCGCCGGATCAGGTGGGTCCACAGGTCGATCCAGAGCTGCTGACGCAACTGGCTGCACTCTGTCGGGACCGGGAGCAGTTGAGATTCGACTACCTGGCGCATGGCGGGTCGGAGACGCTCCGGCGCGTCGAGCCGCACCGGCTGGTCAACTGGGGCCGGCGCTGGTACCTGGTCGCGTTCGACCTGGAGAGAAACGATTGGCGGACGTTTCGGGTGGATCGGGTGCGGCCGCGGATTCCGACCGGTCCGCGGTTCGCTCCACGCGAGCTACCCGAGGATGGTGACGTGGCGGCCTACGTGTCTCGGCGGGTGTCTGCTGCGGCCTGGCGGTACCGGGCATCCGTGGAGGTCGCCGTACCTGCGTCGATGCTTGCTGAGCAGCTCACGGCTGCCGTTGGGGTGGTCGAGCCGATCGATGCGGGGCGGTGTCTGCTGCAGACAGGTGCTGACAGTGTGCAGACTCTCGCGGTGCACCTCAGTCTGCTCGACGCGGACTTTGTCGTGCTCGAAGGTCCTCCGGAGCTGACGGCGTACCTGGAGCGGCTGGCCGAGCGCTACCGGCGCGCAACGAGCTCGTAGACGGACAGCAGTTCCGGCAGCAGGACGGACCAGTCGTACTTCGGTACGGCGGCCAGCCCTACGGACCGGAGCTGCTCGCGCTCATCGGGCCGACGCAGCAGCCGGAGAGCACGAGCCGCCAGCTCCCCCGCGTTCCCGGGCTCGAACAACTCCCCCAGCTGCCGGCCCTCCAGCACGTGCCGGAACGCGGGCAGGTCACTCGCCAGCACCGGCGCGCCCGCAGCCATCGCCTCCAGCAACACGATGCCGAAGCTCTCGCCGCCGAGATGCGGGGCGACGTACAGATCCGAGCCGGCGAGCATGTCCGCGCGAGCCTCGTCGTCGATCGCGCCCAGGAACAGCACGTTGTCGTGATACCGCCGCCGCAACGCCTCGTCAGCTTGACCTGATCCGGCGACCAGGACCTTCAACCGTGGACGCTCGGCGATCAACGCCGGTACGGCGTCCAGCAGCACGCCGAGGCCCTTGCGCGGCTCGTCGAGCCGGCCCAGGAAGCTGATCGTGCCGTCCTCGCCCATCCACTCCGGACGCGGGCTGCCTTTGAACCGGGCGGTGTAGAGCCCGTTCGGGATCACTACAGCCTCGCCGCCGATGTGCTGCACCATCATCGACCGGGCGTTCTCGGAGACCGCGATCCGGGCGTCGATCTTCTCCAGCGCCGGCCGGAGCAGGCTGGACGCGACGCTCATCGCCCGGGACCGGACCTGCCAGGTGTGGAACGTGGCGACGAAGGGCCCGTCGGCGGACCACAGCGCAATGATCGACGCACTCGGGGTGGTCGGCTCGTGGACGTGGACCACGTCGAAGTTCCCGTCGGCGAGCCAGCTCTTCACACGCGCCGCCGTCCGCGGACCGAACGTCACGCGGGCGACCGACCCGTTGTACGGCACGCCGACGGCCCGTCCGGACGAGACGACGTACGGCGGGATCGCGCTGTCCGGCGACGCGTCGTCGACCGGGGCCAGGACCGACACCTCGTGCCCGAGGGCGAGCAGCGCTTCGGCGAGGTCGCGGACGTGGTTCTGCACCCCGCCGGGCGTGCCCAGCGAGTACGGGCAGACCACGCCGATCCTCATAAACCCGATTCTCGCGCTAGTCCATGAAGATGCGCTGCAGCATGTGCCAGTCCTGCGGGTGCTCGGCTATGCCGATCGCGAAGGCGTCGGCGCAGCGCTGGGTCATCGACGCCGCGCCGCCGTCGGGCTCGACCACGTCATGGAAGGTGATGACGAGATCCGGGCCGTCGTAGTGCAGCGTCGCCGGAATCAGCGGGGCGCCGGTCTTCAGACTCAATGCGGCCGGTCCGGCCGGCATCCGCGACGGCCGGCCGAAGAACGTCACCGGGACACCGCGCTCGGACAGGTCCCGGTCGGCGACCAGGCACACGAATCCCCCGGCCCGCAGGCGATCCGCGAGTACGCCGGTGACGTCGTCGTCACCGCCCGTCAGCGGCAGCACCTCCATACCGAGTTTCTTCCGGTACGCGATGAAGCGGTCGAACAGCGACTCCGGCTGCAGGCGTTCCGCGACCGTCGACACCGGCATCCCGGTCAGCCCTGCCCAGGCACCCGCGTGGTCGTAGTTCGCCAGGTGCGGCAGCGCGCAGATCACGCCCTGCCCCGCGGCGTACGCGTCCCGCAGCACCTTCTCGTTGACCGTCCGGACCCGGCCGACGATCTGCTCGTCGGACCACTCGGGCAGGCGGAACGCTTCCTGCCAGTAGCGCAGGTACGACCGCAACCCGGCGTGCGTGAGCTCGTCGACCTCGGCCTCGCCGGCTTCCGGGCGTACTGCGGCCAGGTTGCCGCGCAGTCGCCGTACGCCGCGGCCGTTGCGGCGGAACGTGCGATCCGCCGCCTGCCGGAACAGCCACACGACGGTCCGCTCGGGCAGGCGTCGTACCAAGGTCCAGGCGAGTGCGAAGGCCAGATCGACCGCCCGTTGCCGCAGACCGTCCATCGTCAGTCGGTCTTCGGCTCCGCCGGCGGGGACGGCGGGGTGTCCAGCCCCGAGTTGGCCGGGTCGGCCAGGACCTGCTTGCGCACCGAGAGCGACCGCTGGACAACGGTGATCGTGCTCGCCGCGGCGAGGTACCAGATCACGATCTCCAGCAGGATCGGCAGATCGAAGACGTCGGAGAAGAACGCCAGGACCAGCGTGAGCACCAGGCGGTCCGCGCGCTCGGCGAGGCCACCGCTCGCCTTCAGGCCCAGGCTTTCGGCCTTGGCCCGCGCGTACGACGTGACCGCGCCCATCACCAGCGCCCACAGCGTCACGGCCGCCATCAGCGTCGAGTCGCCGGCCCGCGAGTTCGCGTAGTACATCACCAGGCCGCCATAGACCGCGCCGTCGGCGATCCGGTCCAGCGTCGAGTCGAGGAACGAGCCCCACTTCGACGACGTACCCGACGTCCGGGCCATGTGGCCGTCGATCAGGTCCGAGAACACGAAACAGGTGATGACCACCGTGCCGATCCACAGCTGGCCGCGCGGGAAGAAGATCAGCGCCCCGGCGGACACACCGATGGTGCCGACCAGCGTGACCACGTCGGCGCTCACGCCGAGCTTGAGCAAGAGGGTGGCGATCGGCGTGATCACCTTGGTCCAGAACTGCCGGAATCTGTTAAGCATGGCGACGCGATCGTAGTTCACCCGGCCGGCGCACCGGTGACAAGGCACGGGTTTCGGCCTGCGCGGAGCCTTCGCACGGGGGATGCTGGTGGGTGAGGAGGTGACCGCCATGCGTCGCAGACAGCTCGCGGGCGCGCTCGTCCTCCTCCTGGCGGCTGGTGGTTGCTCGGTCGCCCAGCGCGCGAACGGCACGGCTCCGGCTCCCCTGCCACCCTCGGTGATCATCCCGACCGCCATCGCTCCCCCGCAGCCCGAGGGGCTGGACGGTACGTCGGGAGCGCGCGGGCCACAGGTGTGTACGGCGATCACGCGGCCGCTGACCACGAAGTTCCGCGGCCCGGTGACGGCCAAGCCGAACGCCTGGAACGACGGTGGTCTTCCGGCGTTGGACCTCTGCACCCTGCTGCTCGGAGACCTGCCGGTCACCATCGGCGTGAGCGCGCTGCCGATCCAGCCCGACACACTCAGCCGGCTCGTGGAGAATCCCGGGGCGGTCGAGCCGCTGCCGGAGCTCGGGCCGGAAGCGACCGTCAGCGAGTCGCGGATCGTCTTCCGGGTCGCAGACCGTGCGGTGCGGATCAGCCCGGCCGGCGGCATCGACCGCGATCCCGCGGACGGGATCGAGAAGGCACGAGCGATCGCGATCGCGCTGGCCGCGCGGGACGCCGTACCCCGTACCCTGCGGCCGGCCCGGCAGGCGGACGAGACGTGTCAGCTGTCGACCTCGGCGGCCGAGCGGTTCATCCGGCTGCAGGTGCAGCTGCGGCGGGACTATCGGGTGAAGGGCGCGCTGACCTGCATCTGGGGAACGTACGACGCGACCGTGTCGATCGTGGAGGCGTTCGACCAGCCGACGATCCCGGAAGCGCAGCGGGTGCCACCACCACGGTTCGCACCGATCGGGCAGCCCGGCTACTACATCCCCGAGGCCGGCGAGCTCGTGTTCCGCCAGGGTCGCCGGGTCGTCCGCGTCACCGCGCTCACGAACCCCCCGCGCGAGGTCACGCTCGCGACGCTCACCAACCTGGTCGACCCGATGCTCCCGCTCTTCTTGCGCTGAACTTTCCGGTCCAGACCAGCGTCCAACCACCATCTGTCAGTAATGGGGGTGGTGGAAATGCGCACACTTCTCAGGTACGGCGGGTTGATGGCCGCCGCGACGCTCACCACGGGACTGCTCACGGCCGGCACGGCGACGGCGGAGCAGAGCGCGACGACGGCGCCGTGCAGGATCTCAGTCGGCTCGGTGACGGCCGGCGGAGATCACCGGATGCAGACCTTCGCGGCGACCGCGCCGGTCACGAAGGTCACCGACAAGATCGTCGCGAAGGACGTCTACGCGGACGGCCAGACGCGGCTCAGCGCGGCCGTCAGGTACGGCCCGGGCGAGGGCTCCGAGCTGCACACCGGCCAGGTGGTGCTGGGATCGGTGCTGTACGACTTCTCGTACCGGACGCCGACCGGCGGCGGGACGGTGTCGCAGAAGGTGCTCACGCGAGTCGGGCCGGGCTGGCAGAACTACCGGAGCCTTGACCGCTCGACGGTAGGGGCACTCTCGGTCGAATGGTCGCTGACCAACGACGGGGCGGAGCTGGAACGCCGCACCGTCAAGACCGAGAACGGGCGGATCTACCGTCACATGGACGGTTGGGCGTCCAACTTCCGCGGCGTGAAAGGGATGGCGTTGATCAGCCAGACCTCGACGTACGACACGTTCCTGATGACGCACAGCACCGGCCGGCTGTACACCGCCCGCCTCCCGCGCGTCAGCGGGCACATCATCCAGCCGGTAGTGAAGCCGATCCGGATGTCGACCTGGGGGGTGTTCGAGACGCTGGTGGCCGCACCGTGCGGTCAAGGCACGATCGTCCTCGGCATCGACCGCGACACCGGCAACGGCTACCTGTACTCCGTTGGCCACGCCAACGGACTCTCGACGGTCATCAAGGGCCTCGGCAAGGCTCCCGGCACGTTCAAGGACCCGGTGTACTTCAGCTGGACCAAGTTTGGCGACCCGCTGCTCTTCGGCGAGTGACCTGGGGGACAAATGAACAACTGGACGAAATACGGCGCGGTTCTGGCCGCGGGGGTTCTCAGCGCTGGTCTCCTGACCGGACCGGCGTCAGCGCAACCCAGCAGCACCGCCCGTGAATGCGGGCTCAATCTCGGATCGGTGACGGCCGGCGGCGATCACCGAGAGCAGGTCATCACGGCCGACGGTGATGTGGCCGACAACCGGATCGTCGCCAAGGACCTATTTCCCGACGTGCAGGTCCGTCTGCACGCGACGCTCCGGTACGGCGCCGCAGAGGTCGGCGGCACGGCGCACCAGGGCCCGGTCATCATGGGCTCGACGATGTACGACAGCAGTTACCTGACGGCGGACGGCTCGGGGGCCGTGACGGAGAGGCAGCTCACCCGGGTCGGGCCCGGCTGGCAGGTCTACCGGAGTCTCGACCGGTCGACGTACGTCACCGCGACCACGCAGCGGGACACGGAGTACTCGCTGCACAACGACGGCACGCTGTACCGCCGGAACGTCACCTACAAGAACGGTGTCGCGAGCCGGCAGATCACCGGATGGCAGTCCGGCTACCGGGGCGTGAAGGCGATGACGCTGATCAGCCAGACCTCGACGTACGACACGTTCCTGATGACCCTGACCTCCGGCAAGCTGTACACGGCCCGGCTGCCGTTGGCCGGCGGGCACATCATCCCCGGGGTGGTGAAGCAGGTCCGGGGCTCGACGTGGCAGGGGTTCGAGACGCTGGTGGCGGCCGCGTGCGACAACGGCGTACTCCTGCTCGGCATCGACAAGGACACCGGGTCCGCCTACCTGTACAACGTTGGGCACGCCAACGGTACCGCGACCTCGATCAAGATGATCCGCAAGGTGCCCGGCTCGTTCAAGGAGCCGGTCTACTTCCACTGGCAGCTGTTCACCGGCGAGCGACTGGCCGGCGACTGATCCTCAGCAACAGCGACTGGTTCAAGGGTTCGGCCCGGCTCTTCGGAGCCGGGCCGAACTTTTTCGGTCATGACCGTTCCGGTGACCATGGGGCACGCCACTCCTGGCACTCGACACGGACAGCCGACCCTAAGTGCGGACAATCTCACCTGCATCGGTCTGCTCTACGCGGAATCCCAGGCCGACTACAGCCACCCTCAGCTTCCCACCGAAATCTGCCTTGAACTCCTTGTAGCCTGTTGGCCCCAAGATGTCCTGCAGAGCCTCGCCGAGTGTCAGCAGCGGAAGCTCTACCTCCGCTGACGCTGCCGCCTCGATCAACTCCTCGACCACCCGCCTGCGGTCGCCGTTGTGTCCCCGACTGCTGCGCAGTGCCGCGAGCAACGCGGGATCGATCCGGAACCTGCGTGCCTTGGGCGAAGGTTCCGGAGCGGGCTCGCTCTCGTCCACTGCATCCTCCGGCTCTTCCACCGGAGGCGCTTGGACCGTCGCGGCCACGCGATCAACCGGCCTGGTCACCCGGTCCAGATCCGCTCCCTTCAAGGCATCCGGCTCTTCGCCGGGGTAGGTCGGTTCCCATGCTCTGAGACCTTCGTAGCTGAAACCGAGGTAGAACTCGATCGACGCGTTGACGTCGCGCGACTGGCGAAACTTGTTTCGCGGCGTGAAGAACGCCCGAAGCTTGCCGTTCGAGACGCGGACCAGGCCCGCCTGCGGACTGCGAATCTCCTCGATGATTCCAGACACCCGGCCGAGTTCATGCGGCCTGTTCCAGAAGGCCACCGGGCCGCGCCTCAGAGTTCCGAGTTCGCTGTAATGAACGAGAGGATGACTCCGCCCTTCGACACCGAGCCATTCGAAACTCCACTGTCGCCGTTCCTGCTTGCCCAGGCGGCTGCATTCTTCGAGGAAGAAGCGTATGCGATTCTGATCGCGGGCATCGCCGCGATACCACGTCAAGAAATGCAATATGTACATGTAGTAGTTGGCATCAAGGCTCTTCTTCTCGGTCGCGTACCACCCGAGTCGTTCCATCGCATCGGCGTCGGTGTACTCCGGGAGCCGGCGGTACGACTGGAACCACAACCTCAGATCCGCATCGCTCGCCCGGCCGTCGCGAACTCTGCCTTCCGCCATCTGGGCGATGGTCCGCATGTCGTCCGCGGACACCAGCGACCAGTCACGGTGCGCACTCGAGTACAGGGTCCGCGCGATCGCCAGATCGATATCCGGCGAGTCGGACCGCTCCTCCCGCATCCGGCGCCACTCCTCGACAAGACGCTCGACGTCGCCGTAGAGCAGATCCAGCTGCTGGTTCAGCTTCTTGTAGTAGTCGTCCTCGCTGTCGAGATCGCGAAGGTTGCTGAGCAGGCTTTCGGCGAGCGCGATCTGCTTGGTTGCCCACAGGCTCGCCGGACTGTTCAGTGCGACAAAATCGACGAGGCTGCCCTCTCCCGACGATCGCCAGAGCTTCTCCACCACGGTCGCGATCAACTGAATCGGCGTCACCCACGCGTACTCGCTCCCGCGCCGCCTGCCAGCCTCACCGAACGCCTCGATCGCGAGATCGAAGAGCGGCGAGATGTCGGAGAGAATCGCCTCGGGCGTGTACTTGCCCTGATCGCTGCGCAGTAGTTCGTCGATCCGGTTCTCGACCCAGAATCGGCGGACCATGCCGAGCGTATGGAAATGCGTCGAATCGCTGCCGTGCGACTTCTCGACGGCTTTCTGCACATACTCCTCGGCGCGACGGAAGTCGCCACGCACGCGGTAGATATGGTAGCGGCCACGGTGGTTCCAGAAATGTGGATTGTTCGGGCACCGGTCGGTCAGTTCCTTGAAGACCATCTCGGCGGCTTCCATCGGCATGGCCTGAATCAGTTCAGAAAAGCTGTCCCCCCGCCTGCCGTCGGACGACCAACTGGTGCGCCTGATGAACAGTTCCCCGAGCAGCCGCGCTGCGGTGTCGCTGTCCGGTCCGACCACACTCGTGACCTTGCGGATGAAATTCACAGATATCTGACCGAGACCGGGCTGCTCGCCGCCGGCGATCCCGTCCAGGACCTGTTCAGCGATCAAGGGATGGAGCAATCGGAGCGAGCTGTTCTCAACCACGACCAAGTGCCGTAGGTCCGGACCGAGCAACTCGGTCAACGCGTCGTCGGATTCCTCGCCGACCGGCCGGCTCGACGGCGAGAGCCACACTCTCACCAGGGCGAGAGGGAGTCCACGACCTTGGCCGTAGCGCGTGATCAAGGCCAGGTGTCGTGCCACCTCGCGCTGACCCGATGTGAGCCGTTGCAGATGATTCCGAACGTACGGGACGAGGCCCTCGAACTGCTCGTCGTACACGAGCAGGCCCAGATAGAACGGAGACAGCTTCGATGCTGGAACCAGCTCGCCGGATTCGCCCACCCGGAGTTCGTCCAGCGCGTGCCTCGCCCGGTCGGTCTCGGCCCGTTGCCTGTACTCACGAATGAAACGCGCCAGCTCGTTTCCTTGGAGTGGATCCATCAGGCTGTGCCGGCGACCGCGGCTCACGTTCGTGCGATTGATCCACAGGAATACTGCGCGGGAGTTCCGCTGTCTCAGATCCTGGAGCAGGTCCTCTCTGTCCGATTCCGACAGAATTGCCGCCTCCGCAACGATGAAGGCGGACAGACCGGTCTCTTGATAGATCTCGTCGATCCGGTCCGCCGTCGTCGTCGAGTATCCGCGCAGGATGGCGGTCGGATGCGAGAGATGGAGGTCCCAAGCTACTCGCCGAGTCAGCGATGTTCCGCCCGCGCCCGGCGAGTGGTCGAGTGTGACGATGCTGAGCTGATGGGTGTCGAGCCGGTCGGCGATATCCCGGGTCAACGGCAGCAGCGCATCGCGACGAATGTCGATCGCGGCAGCGAGCTCCGCCCAGGTGGGCGTGCGCCCGCGCCAGAATTCGTCGGTCAACGGCTCGATACTCGACTCGGCCTCTTCGATGACCTCTGAATGCAGGAGCTCCAGATCGACGCCAAGACGATTGAGATCCACCCGGGACAGCCGCCAGCTCCCGTTCAGCCCAGGCAGCGTTACTTGCGGTCCGACAATCGGCGGCAGCGACTCGGCAATGGTCTTGGTGAAGACATCGAGATCGAAGCCGTCGAAGGCCGGCGCCTGTGCGAGATCCACCCTGAGTGCGATTCCGCCATAAACCTCGTCGATGTAGTCGACGACCTGATCGATATGCGGGCTGTGCTGTCCGGAGCGCAGACACATCACACCGACCGACTGGTTCGGAGTGCCGTTGTAGGTCGCGTCGACCAGGGCGCGGACCCTGTGGAGAGAGCGCTTCCGGCGCCAGTCCTCAATCGACACTGAGCCTTCCTCGTTGTGGGACTTCCAGCCGTTGGCCATGCACCAGTTCGTGGCAAGGACGGGCGAGACAGGCTGTTCGTTCGCTCCGAACAGACTCACGTGCCGCTGGTTCCGCAGCTTCGCAAGCATCACGTGGGCGAGCCCTGTGGAGTCGCTGTCCGGATCGAGGTCGATCACGTTCGTCCAGCGCCCTCGCGCCAACGCCGCCAGCTCCGGAGCGGCTGACACACGATCGGCGATCAGGATCAGGTCCATCGAACTATGAGCGTCACGGAACGGCGTCCACAGCTTTACTGCCTCCGCCGCCGTCAGGACCTTCGCATCTGGCGTCTGCCGCGAATCGGCCGCACTCATCCCCCCCGCGACCGCCAGCCACAGGGGCGGGTAGAACTCGCGGAGCAGCAGCCGCAATGCCCAGGCTGCACTGATGATGCATGCGCGCCGCACGTCTGCCGAGTCGAGAGGTTTCGCAGCCCAATCCAGACCGGCCGCCACTCGCGCCAGCAGATACTGACGCCGCCAGACGTCAGGACGCTTCGGTTCCAGCTCTTCGAGGGTTGCGGTCGCCGCTTCTCTGACGCTCCTCAGCTGTCGTACCAGTCCGCTGTCGGCACCGTCCAGGTCGACCTGGATCACCGCTTGTGCGGAGTCGAGACGAGACAGGACGGGAACGATCCGTCCAGCGCTCAGAGTGTTCATGCCGTGCACCAGAAGCGACAGCTCGAGATAGGCGTGGTCGAACAGCAACGGCGTCGGATCGACCTTGTCGACATCGATCAGCCAGTACCGCAGATCATTGGTCAGCGCCGATCCGCACACCAGGATGTTCCGCAGGTGAAGGTCGCCGTGCACCGCTCCCTCGAAGCAGGCGAGTTCGCCGTCGCGGAAATCCATGCGGCTCAGGACCTTCAACGGATTCGGGAGCAACTCCCCCTCGTAGGTAAAAGCCGAGTCCGACCAGCCTTGTTCAGCCAGGAGTGCGGCGATCCTCGCACCCCTACGATTTGACGGAAAGCCGGATCCCAGCCACTGATGCATCACCTCGTGCAGCAACAGCCGATAGTTCGGCGGCCCTGCGGTTGCTATCTGGTCACGCAGCAGATCGCCTGCGGCCCGCCCGCAGATCTCGGTCCTGTCCTCGAAATCGACACGTTCCGCCGAGCGAGCGCTCTCGAGTGAGTAGCCGGCCACGTCATAGACATCGACCGAGATCCCCGCGTCAGCTACCGAGTAGATCAGGCTCGGCACGTGGTCGCTCGCGAACGTCTCGAGCCCGGCGACAAATGCTTGATGTGCGTTTGCCTGGCTCTTCCCCGTCGAGTGCGCGACCTTGAGGACAAACTGGCCGTCCAGTTGGTGACCATCGAGATCACCGACCCCGTCGATATCGCAGAGGCTGACCTCTGCGTCCGTGTATCCGCCCCCCAGGGCTTTCAGTAGTGTCACTCTCGCCGATGCGGGGAGGCGGCTGTTCAGCAACCTCAATCCCTCATCGAGCAGATCCTGACTTGTGCTTATGCTCTTATCCGATAGGTCCCCACCCATGTGGCGTAGGTTACATGGATGGTTGCGGAGAGGTACATATCCAGCCTCTACTCAGCCCGATGTCTGCGCCAACTCGTTACGGCCAGGACTTCGCGAGGAGCGCGCGGGTGTCCGGGAGGAGTTGGGGCAGGACCTTGGTGTGGGCGATGGCGGGCATGAAGTTGGTGTCGCCGGCCCACCTCGGGACCACGTGCTGGTGCAGGTGGGCGGCGATGCCGGCGCCGGCGATCTCGCCCTGGTTCATGCCGATGTTGAAGCCCTGCGCCCCCGACACCGTGCGGATCGCCTGCATCGCCTGCCGGGTCAGCGTGGAGACGTCGGCGACCTCCGCGTCGGTCAGCTCGGTGTAGTCCGCGACGTGCCGGTACGGCACGACCATCAGGTGGCCCGGGTTGTACGGGTACAGATTCAGGACGGCGTACGCCGCCTCACCGCGGTGCACGATCAACGCGTCCGCGTCCGGCAGCCCCGGCAGCCGGCAGAACGGGCAGCCCGCGCCGGCCTCGGAGCTCGTCGGCTTGTTCTCCCCCTCGATGTACGCCATCCGATGCGGTGTCCACAACCGCATGAACGGATCGGGGGCCCCGACCCCATCCTGCCGCACCAGTTCTTCAGGTGTGTACGGCGAGTCGGGGTTGTCCGTCATACCTGGACGCGCTTCTGCACGGACTCGACGATCTCGGCCACGGCGTCGGCGATCGGTACGCCGTTCTTCTGCGTGCCGTCGCGGTACCGGAAGGAGACCGATCCGGCCGACATGTCGTCGTCGCCGGCGATCAGCATGTACGGCACCTTGGCCTTCTGGGCGTTCCGGATCTTCTTCTGCATCCGGTCGTCGGACGCGTCGACCTCGATCCGGATCCCCTGCGCCTTCAGCTGCTTGGCGATCTCGAACAGGTAGTCCACGTGCCCGTCGGTGATCGGGATGCCGATCACCTGGACCGGGGCCAGCCAGGGCGGGAACACACCGGCGTAGTGCTCGGTCAGCACCGCGACGAACCGCTCGATCGAGCCGAAGAGCGCACGGTGGATCATCACCGGCCGCTGCCGGGAGCCGTCCGGCGCGGTGTACTCCAGCCCGAATCGCTCCGGCAGGTTGAAGTCCAGCTGGATCGTCGACATCTGCCAGGTCCGGCCGATCGCGTCCCGGGTCTGGACGGAGATCTTCGGGCCGTAGAACGCGGCGCCGCCCGGGTCCGGGACCAGCTCGAGACCGGAGCCCTCGGCAACTTCCCGGAGCGTCTCGGTGGCCTCCTCCCAGACCTCGTCGGAGCCGACGAACTTGTCCGGGTTCTTGGTGGAGAGCTCGAGGTAGAAGTCGTCCAGGCCGTAGTCGGCGAGCAGGCCGAGCACGAACGTCAGCAGCTTGCGCAGCTCGTCGCGCATCTGCTCACGGGTGCAGTAGATGTGCGCGTCGTCCTGGGTGAAGCCGCGGGCCCGGGTCATGCCGTGCACGACGCCGGACTTCTCCAGCCGGTAGACCGTGCCGAACTCGAACAGCCGCAGCGGCAGCTCCCGGTACGACCGGCCGCGGGCGGCGAAGATCAGGTTGTGCATCGGGCAGTTCATCGGCTTCAGGTAGTAGTCCTGGCCCTGCTTGCGGATCTGCCCGTCCGCGCCACGCTCCTCGTCCAGGTGCATGGGCGGGTACATGCCGTCGGCGTACCAGTCCAGGTGACCGGAGGTCTCGAACAGCTGGCCCTTGGTGATGTGCGGCGAGTAGACGAACTCGTAGTCGTCCTCGACGTGCCGCTGGCGGGAGTAGTCCTCCATCACCTTCCGCAGCACGCCGCCCTTGGGGTGGAACACCGCGAGACCGGAGCCGATCTCGTCCGGGAAGCTGAACAGGTCGAGCTCGGTGCCGAGCTTGCGGTGGTCGCGCTTGGCGGCCTCCTCGAGCCTTGTCAGGTACGCCTTCAGCTCGTCGCGGGACTCCCAGGCGGTGCCGTAGATCCGCTGCAGCTGCGGGTTCTTCTCGCTCCCCCGCCAGTACGCCGCCGCCGTACGCATCAGCTTGAAGTTGCCGAGGTAGCCGGTGGCCGGGACGTGCGGGCCGCGGCACAGGTCCTTCCAGGCGACGCTGTCGTCGCGCCGGACGTTGTCATAGATCGTCAGCTCACCGCCACCGACCTCCACCGAAGCGCCCTCGGCCGCGTCGGCCGCGGAGCCCTTGATGCCGATCAGCTCGAGCTTGTACGGCTCGGTCGCGAGCTCGTCGCGGGCGTCGTCGTCGGAGACCACCCGGCGGCTGAACCGCTGCCGCTCCTTGATGATCTGCTGCATCTTCTTCTCGAGCTTGGTCAGGTCCTCCGGCGTGAACGGCGTCGGTACGTCGAAGTCGTAGTAGAACCCGTTCTCCACCGGCGGGCCGATGCCGAGCTTGGCCTCCGGGAACAGGTCCTGCACCGCCTGCGCGAGGACGTGCGCGGTCGAGTGCCGGATGATCGCCCGGCCGTCCTCCGACGCCGCCTTGACCGGCTCGATCTCGTCGCCGTCGGCGACCACCCGGGACAGGTCCCGCAGCTCACCGTTGACCCGGGCGGCGATGGCGGAGCGGTCCTGGCCGAAGATTCCGGCGAACAGCTCCCCGATCGTCGTCGTCTCGGTCACACTCCGCTCAGCCTCGCCCTCGACGCCGATCAGATGGACCTTGACTTCCGACACGTTCACTCCTCGGGTCTCGACCAGCCGATTACCGGTCACGCCACAGATGGTATCGACATCGCGGCGACCGCCTGACGCCGTATCCACAGGTCCGCCGATCTGACGAAAGTAGGGGGCAGCACCAGCCGATGGTCCGATGTGACCGGGAGCCGGAATTCCTAGGTTCGAAGAACCACAACGAGCCAGGAAGGGCCCCGGCGTGATCACGCTCGAAGGACTCACCAAGAGGTACGGCGCGACCACCGCGGTGGACTCGCTCGACCTCACCATCTCCCCCGGCCGGGTCACCGGCTTCCTCGGGCCGAACGGCGCCGGCAAGTCGACCACGATGCGGATGATCCTCGGTCTCGACAGCCCGTCCGACGGCACCGCACTGGTCGACGGACGCCCGTACGCCGAGTGGCCGAGGCCGCTGACCAAGGTCGGTGCCCTGCTCGACGCCAAGGCCCTGCACCCCCGCCGGTCCGCCCGCGGCCACCTGGTCGCGATGGCCCGCAGCAACGGCGTCCCGGTCAGTCGCGTCGACGAGGTGCTGTCGATCGTCGGCCTCGATGCGGTGACCAGAAAACGCGCCGGGCAGTTCTCCCTCGGGATGGGCCAGCGCCTCGGCATCGCCGGCGCGCTGCTCGGCGATCCCGAGGTGCTGATGTTCGACGAGCCGGTGAACGGCCTCGACCCGGACGGTGTTCGCTGGGTCCGTGAGCTGATGCGCTCGCTCGCGGCCGAGGGCCGCACGGTCTTCGTCTCCAGCCACCTGATGAGCGAGATGCAGCTGACCGCCGATCAGCTGGTCGTGATCGGTCGCGGCCGCCTCATCGCGGACGCCGCGGTCGGCGACGTGATCGCGGGGTCGTCCAGGACCACGATCGTCGTCCGGGTCCCCGATCCAGCGCAGCTCGCCGTACTGCGGGATCGGCTGACGGCTGAGGCGGAGCGGGTGGAGACGGCTGACGAGCGGCTCGTGGTGACCGGCGTACCGGCCGAACGAGTCGGCGATCTCGCGCACGCACTCGGCGTACGGCTGCACGAGCTGGCGACGGAGCGTGCTTCGCTCGAGGAGGCCTACATGGAGCTCACGGCGGACAGTGTCGAGTACGGCGTGGCGGTGGCGTCATGAGCGACGCGATCCTGCACTTCGCGAACGAGTTGATGTCGTCATGGTGGATCTACCTTGCGTTGTGGGGATTCGCCGCGCTCGACGGGTTCTTCCCTGCCATCCCCTCGGAAACCCTCGTGGTGACGGCGGGGGTGTTCGCTGCGGCCAGTGGTGAGCCCAACCTGTACGCCGTGATTGTGGTGGCTGCCGTCGGCGCCTTCATCGGCGATCACGTCTCCTACGCGCTCGGCCGCGGCGCCGGCGGGCGGTTGCTCGACCGGATGAGGCCGGGGACCAAGCGGTACGCCGCGGTGCTCTGGGCGCGACAGACTCTCGCCGAGCGCGGCGGACTGGTCCTCGTGGTCGCTCGGTACGTACCGGGCGGACGCACTGCGGTCACGCTGACGATGGGATCGGTGCGCTACCCACTCCGGCAGTTCTCGGCGTACGCCGCGCTGGCAGCGATCAGCTGGGGCATCTACTGCACTCTGGTCGGCTACATCGGCGGGAAGGCGTTCGAGGACAACCCACTGAAAGGCGTGGTCCTCGGCATCGGACTGGCGCTCGCAGTCACGCTGATCGTCGAGGTCGTCCGGCATCGACTCAAGAAACGGCGTCAAGCTCAGCTCGAGCCTGAACGCGAACTCGTGGAAGCAGGTGACCGGTGAGCGCAGCAGTGATCACCCCAAGGATCATCGGCGGGCTGCCGAATGCGGTGCGATCGGAGTGGACCAAGCTCTGGACGGTCCGGTCCAGCTGGTTGAACCTCGCGGCCGGCGTACTGCTGAGCACCCTGCTCGGGATGCAGTACGGCTGGGGACTCGCCTACGACAACAGCCACCTCGGGCCGGGAGAGGTGGCGGAGAAGCAGCCGATCGGTCACTTCGGCGCATCGGTCATCCTGATCGTGCAGGTGGTCATCGCCGCGTTCGCACTGCTCACAGTCACCTCGGAGTACGCGACCGGCAGCATCCGCTCGACCTTGCAGTGGACTCCAGTGCGGCGGTACGTCGTACTGGCCAAGGCCGCCGTGCTGGCGCCGGTCCTGTTCGGCTACGGAGTCGTGGTGGCAGCCCTCGCGTCCGTGGCGGGCGGTCTGACCGCCGGCTCCTGGGCTGACTGGGAGGCGGCGGGATTCGTGACCGATCTGCTGTCTGTCGGCTTCTACGCGACTGCTGCGGGACTCTTCAGCGCCGGGATCGCCTGGGCGGTCCGGAGCACTGCCGGCACGCTGACTGTGGCCTTTCTACTGCTCCTGGTGGTCCCGCTGATGATGGGACAGAGCTCATTGCGCGCACTGGTGTGGACCTCGGCCCTGCTGCCAGGCGGCGCCGGCCAGAACTACCTGACGGGCGCGACAGACCCGCTGTCCCCCGTGCTGAGCGCAGTGGTCCTGATCGCCTGGGCGGTCGGCGGGCTCGCCCTTGGCGCGGGTGTCCTCAAGCGACGCGACGCCTGAACAGCAACGAGGCGGTCCGGAGGTTCTCCGGACCGCCTCGTAGGTCGAGCTCAGCGGGGGGTGTTGAGGGCGGTGGTGATCTGTTCGGAGACCCGGGCGGCCAGGTCCAGGGCGGCGCGGCGGGTGGCGGGCTGTAGGGCGTTGTGGTCGAGCGGACCTTCCGCCGCGACGTGCATGTCGGTCGGGATGTCGATGACGGCGGCCGCGCGGGACTCGAAGTACGGGCGGAGCTGCTTCTCAACCTCCTTGTTCACGTCACCGGGGCCGTTGGAGACCGCGATGATCGCGCGGCGGATCAACCGCTGCGCCTCCGGGCCTTGGTTGTCGAGCTCCTCGAGCATCTGCACGGCGGCCGCGCAGGACAGGCTCTTCCACTTGATCGGGATGACGAGGGCGTCGGCCGCCTTCATCGCCTCGCGCCAGTTGCTGGAGCCCTCGTTGTTCCCGGTGTCGATCACGAGCACCTTGTAGAACCGGCTCAGCAGGCGGTGGATCTGGTCGAAGTCCTTGGCCTCGATCTGCGCGTACGTCGTGGTCGCCGACGTGAGGACGTCGTACTGACCGGCGACCTGGTGCCGCAGGTACGCCGCGACGTCGCCGAGCCGGGCGTCCGGCTGGGTCAGCATCGGCATCGCCTGCAGCATGTCCGTGACGGTCGACCGCGAGTTCGTGTCGTGGGTCCGCAGGTGCATGTTGCCGCGCAGCTCGTTGTTGTCCCAGGCGACGACACCGCCGCCACGGGCCTGACCGAGCGCACCGGCCAGCATCAGGGTGGTCGGCGTCTTGCCCGAGCCGCCCTTCGGGTTCGCCACGACGATCGTCACCGGACGGCGGAAGGCCGTCGCGGCGGTCGCCCGCGCGATCCGCTCGGAACGCTCGGAGCTACCAGGACGCAGCTTCAGCATGCTCCGCATGCCGCGCTCGGCCGGAGCCTCCCGCGGCAGCGGCAGTGCCTGGATCAGCTCGTCGGCGCGGTACGACAGGTTCTGCGGCGGCTGCTGCGCCTGCTGACCGGGGACGCCCTGCGGGAAGAAGTGCTGAGCGGCCGGCGACAGCGGCTGACCACCCTGACCCGGCTGGGGCGCCGGAGCGGGCTGCGGAGGCTGGGCAGGCGGGAACTGGGTTCCTTGCGGCTGTGCGGCCTGCTCCGTTCCGGAGCCGTGGAACGACGAACCGCCGAACACAGGGCCGCTCTGACCGGCATCCTGAGCGGGAGTGGCAGTGTCGTCGGCAGCTGCGGGCTCGGCCTCGAGACCGGCCTCGTCGTCCTGCTCTTCCGGCTGACTCCACGACGCAGCGCCGGACGCGGCCGCCGGCTGCGTCCACGACGGGCTCGGCGCACTCGGCTGCGGCTGGGTCCACGGCGCCGGCTGGTCGACGGGCTTGGTGGCCGGTCCGGACCACGCGTCGCCAGGGAAGTCCTGCGACAGCGCGTCCGACTGCTCTTCGGTCTCCTCGACGGGTTCGGCGTCGGGCGTCTGGCTGGGGTCCGGCTGAGACCAGGAGGGGGTCGGCTGCCACATTCTCCGGACCTCGGCCGCCGCCGCTTCCCGGTCCTTGTGCTGTCCGGAGTTGTGCGAGTCGGTCACGACCTGGATCCCCGATTCTGTACGAGGGGGCGGGTGGCCCCTGGAGGCTTGCTGGGTAGTCCGGAGAGGTGAGGTCTCCGGGAGGGTCCACTATCCCATGACCCGGTGTCCTCACCACGTCACCACCCGGAGCGTTCGATGACGGTTCGACAACCAGTATCCAGGCTCGCGCCGACCATGCATCCCGGTGACCCGAAGCGGCCAGATCGGCCCTGTCAGCCCGTGACCAGACCCGCTTCGTAGGCGACGATCGCCGCCTGGACCCGGTTCTTCACGCCGAGCCGCAGCAGCACCGCGCTGACGTACGCCTTCACGGTCCCCTCGACCAGGTACAGCCGGCCCGCGATCTCGGCGTTCGACAGGCCGGCACCGACCAGTCCGAGCACCTCCAGCTCCCGGGGAGTCAGTACGGCGACCTGCTCCTTGGCGGCCGCGGCACGCGCCATCGCACCGCCGCCGGACCCGGCACTCAGCTCGGCGATCACCCGCTGGGCGACCTTCGGGGACAGGTAGGCGGCACCGTCGGCTACTGCCTTCAGCCCCGCGATCAGCTCCCGCGGGTCGCCGGACTTCAGCAGGAAGCCGCTCGCGCCGTCGCCGAGCGCACGCGCGATGTAGGCGTCCTCCGAGAAGGTCGTGAGGATGACGACCGCCGTGTCCGGGACGGTCCGCCGGATCTCTGCGCCGGCAGCCAGTCCGTCCATCCGCGGCATCCGGATGTCCAGTACGGCGACGTCCGGCCGGTGCCGTCGTACCGCTTCGACGGCTTCGACGCCGTCGGCTGCCTCGGCAACGACCTCGATCTCGTCGTCGGTGCCGAGGATCGCGCGGACACCGGCCCGCACCATCGCCTCGTCGTCGGCGAGCATCACCCTGATCATCCGTTGCCTTCCGGGGTCGGTGGAACAGAACCGCTCTGTACGACGGCCTTGGCGACCAGTGCGCCGTTCGCGAAGCACAGGCGGTACACGTAGTTGCTGGAGAACGGAGCGGCCGGCCGGTAGTACCGGCAACCCCAGCCGGCCGGTGGTTGGTAGCCCTCCCCCGGCGGGTCGATCATCTGCATCCGCGGTAGTACCTTCGCCACGTCCGCCTCGGACTGGCCGATGACGAGTCCGTCGTACTGCGCGGGTCGCAGGATCGCGCTGTAGCCGGCGACGAGGTAGTAGCCAAGGGCAACCGCACCGACTACCGCACCTAGTAGTACCGGCGCGGCAATGGCAGTGATCAGGCCGCGCTGCGCACTCCGCCGTACCGTGGCTCGCTCCACCGCGGCAGTCGGCGGCTCCGGTCGGCCGCCTGCGCGCGGCATCGTGGCACTGACCTGGAAACCACCACCTGGTCGTGGAGCTGCAGTGAACGAGCCGCCAGCGAGCCGGACGCGTTCACGCAGGCCGTCGAGACCACGCCCACCTGACGGCGCAGCCACAGGTTGACGCGCTCCGGTGTCGACAACCTCCACTTGTACGTCGTCCTCGTGTGTCGTCACGCTGACGGTCACGGGGGCGCCAGGGGCGTGTTTGCTCGCATTCGTCAACGACTCCTGCACCACGCGGTGCACAGCACGGTCCACCATCGGCGCCAGTACGCCGTCAACGTCCTCAGTCAGCTGCACCGCCAGACCGGACGCAGCGGCCCGGTCCACCAACGCACGCACGGTTTCGTCATGCGGCACGATCGGTGCGTCCTGGTCACGCAGTACGCCGACGATCTCGCCGAGCCGCTCCGTCGCCGTGGCGGCTGACTCGCGTAGCTCACCCGCAGCCCGTCGGTGCTCCTCCGGCAGGGACGGGTCGAGTTCGAGGGCCGCGGCGCGCAGTGCGATCAGGCTGAGCTCGTGACCGACCGAATCGTGCATGTCCTCGGCGATCCGGGACCTCTCGCGCAGGCGCTCCTGGTCGATCTCCATCTGCTGCTCGCGCTCGATCCGCTCAGCGCGCTCCCAGCCCGCGGTCGCCAGCAGGGCCTGCTGTGCTCGGTAGCGGCCCATCAGCCACGGCAGCACGACCAGGAGTAGCGCGAGCAGAAGCAGCATGAGCCACGTCAGCACCGCCTCTGTCGCCAGCGCTCCCCCGCGCACCGTCAGGGCGAGGAGGAGCATCCCGAGCAGCGACCAACTGCACAGCAGGACGAAGTGCTTGAGCTGCGTCTCCCGTCGCCCGGCCAGGTAGCTCAGCAGGCTGATCGCCGGTACCAGGGCAATCTGCACACCGTTCGTCGTACCGAGCGCGAAGGCGAGGACGACGATCTCTGTCCACGCCACGACGCTCAGAGCCACCAGAGGCCACCTGCGTCGCCCGAAGACAGCAAACGCGAGTACGGCGAGGCAGACAGCGCGGAACCAGTACGGGTCGTGCCGTGCACCGCTCTCTGCGAGCACCAAGAAGCTCAGCGCGGCCCACAGACCCACGTCCCCCAGGCGCCGCCACTTCATGACGTAGACGCTACACAGTCGCACCGCGCGCGCCGTACTGCCGAAAGTCAGGTCTGCGCGTCAATGAGCTCGAACGGCACGAGGGACAGGTTCGGAACGGGCTCACCGCGCAACTGCGCGAGTAGTAGGTCCACGGCCCGCCGACCCATCTCTGCCTGGTTCTGCCGGACATGCAGGTACGGCGGTCCGCCGATGGAGTCCCCCGGAGAGTCGAAGCAGGCGACCACGCGGTCACCGCCCAGCGCCCTGTCGACCATGCGGGCCAGGTTGTACTCACACGCGAAGTACGCCGTCACCTCGGGCCTCTGGTCGCGGAAGGCGCGGATGGTGCCCATGTCCGCGTGGACGCTCTCAGTGGTCGTCGAGCCGGGCAGTGTGCTGCGGAGGTCGGTCAGCTCGTGCGGATGACCGGCGTCGGTGAAGGCTGCGCGGAAGCCCTCCAGCCGGTCCTCGATCGAGGAGGTGTTCACCGGCGGCGGCGAGACGAAGGCAACGTGCTCGTGACCGCGCTCCAGCAGCCGCGTGGTGAGTGCACGAGCAGCAGCCACGTTGTCCGTGTGCACCGCTGCTACCGGGATGCCGGAGAGATGACGGTCCACCAGGACCACCGGGAACCCGTCGAGCACCTGCCGGAGCAGACTGGCGTTGTAGAAGTCGCCGTGCACCGGGAACACGATCAGACCGTCCACAGTGGCCACCAGCGAGTCGACAGCCTTCTCCTCATCGGTCTGCCGGCCGTGCGTACGCCGTACCACCAGGTGGGCGCCGTACTCCGCGCAGCGCTCCTCGATCGCGTTGAGAAGCGGCAGGCCGTACGCCTCGGACATATCAGGCACGATCAGGGCGATCGACCGGGCCTCGCGGCGCGGCGTCGGACGCAGCGGGACGGTCAGATCGGTGAGGTCGGGCAGCCGGCGTACGACGAAGGTCCCCTTGCCCCGGACGCGCTCCACCAGACCGGCTTCCCGCAGTACCTCCAAGGCGCGCTTGGAGGTGATCCGGCTGACCGCGAACTGCGCCGCCAGCTCCATCTCGGACGGCACCCGGTCGCCTGGCCGCAACGCACCCCGGCGGAGCTGCTCCAGCACGTGAGCACAGATCCGCTCGTACAGCAGTGCCACAGCGCCTACCCCTCGGAGGTTCCGGTTGACATATCCAATCATCCCGCAAACCGTCGGTGCGGCGTGGCACCGTACCGAACATGGAAATCGCGGGAAAAGTCGCAGTGGTGACCGGCGCCGCGGTCGGCATCGGGCGCGCGATCGCCGTCCGCCTGGGCGCGGCAGGCGCCTCGGTAGTGGTCGCGGATATCGATGCGCCCGGCGGGCAGCGAACGTGCGAGCTGATCGGGCCGTCGGCGCGCTTCGTCAACCTTGACGTGCGGGACGACGCAGCAGTGGCCGAGCTGATGGCATGTCAGCCACAGATCCTGGTCAACAACGCGGGCGGCGGCGCCGTCCTGACGCCGTCCTTTCCGGAAGCCTCGGTCGACCGCTGGACGGCGTCGCTCGAGGTGCACCTTCGTGCGCCGATGCTGTCCACACAGCTCGCGCTTCCTGGCATGCGAGCGGCAGGCGGCGGGGCGGTGGTGAACGTCGGCTCGACGGCCGGAGTGCGCTTCGGGCCACACGTGTCCCCGGAGTACAGCGCGGCGAAGGCCGCCCTCATCCGACTCACCACGACGCTGACTCCCCTGCACGCCAGTCACGGCGTCCGGGTGAACTGCATCGTCCCCGACTGGGTCGCCACTCCTCGCGGACTACGCGAACGCG
Source organism: Kribbella soli (assembly GCF_004331345.1). Classification (GTDB taxonomy): domain Bacteria; phylum Actinomycetota; class Actinomycetes; order Propionibacteriales; family Kribbellaceae; genus Kribbella; species Kribbella soli. The sequence continues at coordinate 59,311 of NZ_SJJZ01000007.1, forward strand.
AGGAGCTGCCACCGGCTGATCGCGGACCTGCGCTGATCCCCCTCAGCACCGTGACCGACGCCGTCATCCGCTTCGTGACAGACGAGACGCTCGCCGGCCGGGTCATGCTCCTGGAGCGCGAGCAGATCCCTCGCCTGTTGAACTAGTCGCAGCCCCGTTCGGCTGACAGCATGCCGTCATGACCCGCCCACCAGTGCCTGCGTTCGCCGCACGGCCTGTGGCGACCGTCGCGTTGATCGTCGGTGCGGTGCTGACTGCGCTGTCCGGACGCTACGGCTACCACCGTGACGAGTTCTACTTCATGGTCGCCGGCCGGCATCTCAGCTGGGGGTACGTCGACCAGCCGCCGCTGACCCCGTTCATCGCGCGCGTGTCGACGGCTGTCTTCGGCGACACCGTCATGGGGCTGCGGGTGCTGTCGACGCTGAGCACTGTCGCGGCAATTGTCGTGGTCGCGCTGATCGCCCGGGAGTTCGGCAGCGAGCGGCGTGGACAGATCCTCGCTGCTGTCTGCGCCGCGGTGTCCGGCTTCGTGCTCGGCGTCGGCCATCTGGTCTCTACGGCGACATACGACCTGCTTGCCTGGATGTTGATCGGCCTGTTCGCAGTCAAGCTGCTGCGGACGGGCGACGGCCGCTGGTGGCTCGCGCTCGGGCTGACGGCCGGGATCGCGTTGGAGAACAAGTACCTCGTCGTGTTGCCGATCGGCGCGCTCCTCATCTCGCTGCTGATCGTGGGACCGCGTGGGGTGCTGCGGTCCTGGTGGCTGCTCGCGGGCGTGGCGGTCGCGGGTCTGATCGCGTTGCCGAACGTGCTGTGGCAGTTCCAGCACGATTGGCCGCAGCTCACGGTCGCCAGCGGGATCAGTGAGGACGACGGCACCGAGAACCGGATCATGTTCATCCCGCTGCAGCTCTTGCAGCTGTCACCGTTCCTGGTCCCGGTCTGGGTGGCCGGCTTCCTGCGGATCTGGCGGCAGCTGCGCTGGGCTCGTTCCATCGGACTCGCGTATCCCGTGTTGTGCGTCGTCGTGCTCGTGACCGGCGGGAAGTCGTACTACGCGCTGCCGCTGCTGCTCGTGCTCGTGGCAGCCGGTTGTGAACCCGTTCTGCGCTGGGTCGATCGACACCGCGTAAAGGCTGTCGTGGGACTGGTCCTGACTGCCGTAACATCTGCCGTCTTCACCCTGCCGGTCCTGCCCGCGTCGGCGGCCGACTTTGTCATCCCGGTGAACAAGGAGCAGGGCGAGCAGATCGGGTGGCCGGCGTTCACCGAATCCGTCGCGGGCGCCTGGGGCCAGATCCCATCTTCCCAAGGAGCGACTCTCTTCACCGGCAATTACGGCGAGGCCGGGGCACTTGTGCGCTACGGGCCTGCGCACGGCCTGCCAGCGCCGTACTCCTCGCACATGAGCTTCTGGGACTGGTCGCAACCGCCGGACACCAATACCGGTCCGGTGCTGCTCGTCGAGATCGAACGGAACCCGGGCCTCGAGTCGCACTTCCGGGACTGTAACCAGGTCGGCACGGTGGACAGCATCGTCTCGAACGACGAGGACGGCACCGCCCTGGTCCTGTGCGCCGGGGCCGCCGAGCCGTGGTCCACCTTGTGGCCGAAGATCCGGCAGTTCTATTGATCCGCTTACGGTTGGACGATGCTCGACCTCGTTGACCTAGTTGACCTTCCGGCCGGGCTGTTGTTCCTGCGCGACGACCGGGTCGGCAAGCGGTGGCACGTGAACCTGCTCGCCTTCCGTCTGGCCCGGTACCCGGTGACGAAGGACAGCCTGCCGCTCACCGGCGTGAGCTGGTACGACGCCGTTGCCTTGTGCAACCAGTTGTCGATTGAGGCCGGCCTTCCCGTTGCCTACACGATCGACGGCGAGCAGGTGGACTGGGACCAGTCCTCCCCCGGCTACCGGCTGCCCACCGAGGCCGAGTGGCAATACGCGTGCACCGCCGGCACACCCGGGTATCGCTACGGTCCGCTCGACGAGATCGCCTGGTACGCCGAGAACTCCGACGCGCATCCGCATCCCGTCGGCCTGCGGACGCCCAACGCGTGGGGGCTGCACGACATGCTCGGCAACGTGTGGGAGTGGTGCTGGGATCTGTACGACCCAGAGACGTACGGCTCGTACCGGATCTTCCGCGGCGGCGGTTTCGCCGACGGGGAGCGCTCTCTCGGTTCCACGGTCCGCCGGCGATCGCATCCGACGTTCGCGATCGAGGATCTCGGTTTCCGGGTCGCGCAGTCAGTCGTCGGCTGACGGCCTGAGGGCGAGCTTGCCGACGGTCGCGCGGGCCTCGAGTTCGGCTAGGGCCTTCGGGCCGTCGGCGAGGTCGTAGACGGTAGGGCGGCCGGGTGGGTACACGCCGGCTTTGATCAGCTCGTCGAGCTCCTCGAGGACCTCGGCGAAGAGCTCGGGCGCGTGCTGGATCGTGGTTGTCAGGTGCTGGCCGATCACGTGCACCGGGTGCTTGAAGTTCAGCTCCCAGTTGCTGATCGAGGCCTCACCCGCCGCGGCTCCGATCACGACGACCTTGCCGGTCACCCGGCGCGCGACCTCGATGCTCTGCCGGAACGTGTCGCCGCCGACGGATTCGAGCACGATGTCGACACCACGCCCACCCGTCAGCCGGCGTACCTCGGCGACCAGGTCCGCCGTCCGGTAGTCGATCGCATGATCCGCGCCAAGCCGCCGTACGACGTCATGCTTCGACGCCGATGCCGTGGCGATGACCGTTGCGCCGTAGTGCTTCGCGATCCGCACAGCGGCCTGCCCTACACCGCCTGCAGCCGCGTGGATCAGCACCGTGTCGCCAGCGGCCAGGCGTCCGAGCGGGCGGAGAGATGCGAGAGCGGTTGCCCAGTTCAGAACCAGGCCGAGCGCTTCGTCGTCGCTCCAGTCGGTCGGCACCGGTACGACGGCGTTCGCGGGCATCAGCATGTACTCCGCGAAGGCGCCGGCGCCCGTGCCGATGACGTGGTCGCCGAGGGCCACGCTCGTCACGTTCTCCCCCAGGGCGACGACCTCACCGGCTGCCTCGAAGCCCGCGAGGTACGGGGGCTTCGGACCGCCGTCGTACGTGCCTCGCGTCTGCATCACGTCAGCGAAGTTCACCCCGGCGGCACCGACTTTCACGAGGACCTCCCTTGGTCCCGCCACCGGCACCCCGACGTCCACGAGCCGCATCGCTCCCGGACCGTCCAACGAAGGCTGTTCCAGCGCCCGCACGACCGTCACCATCCTTTTGAGGGTTGTTTGATGATGATCGTACATCTGTTTGCCCGTTATCGAACTCTTTCCCGAAATCCGGTCGCGCCCGACTGACGGCGGCGGCTAGCTTGCCGGGATGGAGCTGCCACTCACCACTCGCAGGCTGGCTCTCCGCTGGCCGATCGAGTCCGACCTCCAGGCCCTGGTGGAGCTCTGGACCGATCCCCGTGTCGCCCGCTTCATGGACGACTTCGGCCCCCGCGACGAACAGGCCGTCCGCGAATGGCTGGACCTCCACAGCAGCCCCACCACCCGAGACGGCACCCACCTCCAACTGATCCCCACCCGCCGAACCGACGCCACCCCCGTCGGCTGGCTGGGCCTGGGCGTCAGCGACGACCCCACCGCCGACTGGAGCTTCGGCTACGCCATCCACCCCGCCCACCGCTCCAATGGCTACGCCACCGAGGCCCTAGCTGCCGCCCTAACCCACCTGGACGTAACGGTCTGGGGCGAATGCCACCTGACGAACGACGCCTCAGCCCACGTAATGCAATCCGCCGGCATGCAAGAACTACCCCCCACCACCAGCCGCCGCTTCCTCCACACCCCCACCACCTAGCCGCTCGCTTGGCGACTGAGATGGAAACCCGACCCGCACAGGTGAGCTAACCGCCCAACCCAACCACCGCAGCCGAGCGAAGCGAAGGCGTCCGGCTGCGGGGCGGGCGGTCGTGTGGTGAGCGACCGGCGAACCCGACCCGCGCTTGGTGAGCCGACTGCCAACCCGACCACGGAGCCGAGCGAAGCGAAGGCGCAAGGGGGTGCGGGTGGCCGAGCCCCCGCTCGCGGCAAGCGCAGCGCAGCCGCACAAATGACGAAGGCGAGGCGGTCAGCGCAGGAACTGCGCGACACACCTCGCCTATCGGCTTCGTGGACGATACTGGGATCGAACCAGTGACCTCTTCCGTGTCAGGGAAGCGCGCTACCGCTGCGCCAATCGTCCAAGGGAACCTGTTGGGGTCCTCGAGGTGGAGACGGGATTCGAACCCGTGTACACGGCTTTGCAGGCCGTTGCCTCGCCTCTCGGCCACTCCACCACTGAGAAAGCTGGCCTGCCGAACCCTCTCCGAGCGGACGACCGGGTTCGAACCGGCGACCTCAACCTTGGCAAGGTTGCGCTCTACCAACTGAGCTACGTCCGCAGTGCGCCCGGTTTCCGTCTCTCCGGCGCGAGAAGAACATTAGCCCATCTCCGCCTCAGTTCAAAAACCGGGGTCTCCGGTACGTCGACGTACCGTCATCAACTGCTCACCTTCGGACTCCCGCGCGGACCGGGATCACCTGCGCACTAAGGTGTTCCGCGGAAGGAGCACCACATGCGTATCTGGCTCAACGGCGCCTTGCTGGACGACGAGGCGACGGTCTCGCCGCTGGACCACGGGCTGACCACCGGTGACGGCGTTTTCGAGACGATCAAGATCGAGAGCGGCCGCCCGTTCGCGGTCCGGCGGCATCTCGACCGGCTCGTCCGCTCGGCGGTCGGGCTCGGCCTCCCGGCGCCGGATGTCGCCGCGATCGAGGCCGGTATCGACGCGGTGGTCGCGGCCGATCCCGGCATCCCGTTCGGCCGGCTCCGGATCACGTACACGGGCGGTGTCTCCCCGCTGTCGTCGGACCGCGGCACCTCCGGCCCGACCGTCCTGATCGCGACGCAAGAGATCAAGCGCCCGTCGCCGGTATCCGCGATCGTCACAGTCCCGTGGGTGCGCAACGAACGCAGCGCGGTCGCCGGCCTCAAGACCACGTCGTACGCCGAGAACGTCCGCGCCCTCGCCTACGCGAAGGAACGCGGCGGCAGCGAGGCGATCTTCGCCAACACGATCGGCAACCTCAGCGAAGGCACCGGCTCGAACATCTTCTGCGTGTACGACGGTGAGCTCGTCACGCCGACGCTCGAGTCAGGCGCACTGGCCGGCGTGACGCGCGGACTCGTCCTCGAATGGTTCGGCGGCGTCGAGCGCGACGTACCGCTGGAGCAACTGTTCGAGGCCGAGGAGATCTTCCTCACATCGACAACGCGTGATGTCCAGGGCATCCAGCGTGTCGACGACCGCGACCTCCCCGCTCCCGGCACGATCACCGCCCAGGTCGCCAAGATCTTCACCGAACGCTCCACGGAGAACCCCAACCCGTAGCCCCCACTCTCTCCGGAACATAACTGCCGCCAGACGCACAAAAGGTTCCGCAAAGAGCACCGGCCCGCGCTGACCCGGCCGTCCGGCTCCACAACGCAACCACCGAACGGGCCACCCGCGAAGCCTTCGACACCCACGAACCCGCCCACCGCCGCCAGCCCGTTCCAACGCGAGGGGATATCCCCTCGCGTTGGGGGTTCTCCCCTGTAACACCAACAGAGAACCCCCAACAGGAGGGGATATCCGTTCGAGTTATCAGGCGACGCCGACCTGGTCTCGCTTGCGGAGGGTGTCGCCGTACTGACCCGGCGGTGTGACGCGTACGCGGAGTCGGCGCAACCGCTCGGCGCCGTGATGCCTCGGCCGAGTCGGTCGTCGTCATCGACAACCCGTGACGGCGTACGCCGACCGGCTCGCCGACGGGCACGCGCCGTCATGCGTGTGCCGAGTCGGCGATCGACGGGTCCGCCGGTGGGACGTGCGCCGAGTGCCCGCCGGCTGGGTGTTACTCGCCGGAGGCTTTGCGGCGTTCTCGGTAGGCGGCTACGTGTAGGCGGTTGCCGCAGGTGCGGGCGTCGCAGTACCGCTTGGAGCGGTTGCGGGACAGGTCGATCAGGGCGTCGTCGCAGTCCGGCGCCTCACATCTGCGGAGGCGTTCGCGCTCGCCGGCCGAGATGACCTGCGCCAGCGCGATCCCGCACTCCACCGTGATCCGGCACGCCATCGACGCGCCCGCGCGGGAGTAATGGATGTGCCACGGATGCCCGTCGTGGTTGGTCAGCCGCGGAGTCGACGTACCGCGCGCGATGATCGCGTTGATCATCGTCGCCGCGGACGCGTCGGAATCCGTGGTGAACACCGGTGCGAACAACGGCCGCAGGTCGCGGACCTCGGCCAGGTCCTTGTCCGTCAGCGTGTCGACCGCGCTGAACTCCCGTTCCTGGACGAACTTCTCCAGTTCCTCCAGGGTGTCCAGCGAATCGACCTGGCTGTTCGGTCCGGGCATCGTGTTGACGAGCCGGACCAGCGTCCCGAGTGCCTGCTCGGTGTCGTGCGAGAAAGTCACAATCACGTCTCCAACGCGACGGGGTCTCCGTCCTGCAGCAAGAGTAGCCCGGCCCGATTAGATCGTCGCTTCATCATGCGCTATGGTTTCACCCGCAACACCACACAAGAAACATCAGTACCACCCCGGGCGATTGGCGCAGTGGTAGCGCGCTTCGTTCACACCGAAGAGGTCACTGGTTCGAACCCAGTATCGCCCACGAATCCGGCAGGCGGCATGTGTTCGCGGAAAGCGCGAACCGTGCCACCTTCGTCATTTCATGCGGCTGCGCTGCGCTTGCCGCAAGCGGGGGCTCCGCCACCCGCACCCCCTTGCGCCTTCGCTTCGCTCGGCTCCGGTGGCTGGGTTGGGCAGTTAGCTCACCAGTGCGGGTCGGGTTCGCCGGTCGCTCACCACACCACCGCCCGCCCCGCAGCCGGACGCCTTCGCTTCGCTCGGGCTGGCGGGCTCCGAAGCCGAACTGCGCGTCTGCCTCAACGTCTGGATGACGCAGCGGTCGCATCTCGCGATGTCGGAGCTGGCGTTCCTCTGGTGAGTCAGACGACCCAGGTGCCGTTGTCCATCAGTACGCGGTCCTTGAGTTCGTTGACCTCGCGCCAGGCCTGGATCTTCGTCGGTGTGACACGGAAGAACGGGTAGTTCGGCAGCGGACGCGGGTCGAAGCCGGCCTTCGCCGCGAACGCCGCACCCTCGGCCTCCGACGCCTCCACGACCGAGACCGTGCCGCTCACGTGGATCACGTCGCGCATCTCCCCCAGCGTCAGCTGTACGACGGGATTCGCCAGGAGGTTCCGCGCCGTCGGGTTGGACCGCGACGTCGACAGCAGCAAGGTCCCGTCGCTCCACAAGAACGAAAGCGGCATCAAGTACGGCGTACCGTCGAGCGACGCCGTCGATACCCAGGCGTCGACGTCCTTCTCCAGACGGTTCAGGGTGTCCTGCTTGCGGACCTCCAATGGGCGGGCCTCGGCCGTCATCGCTCACTCCTCTGTCACATGTGGTGCTCGTGCTCCGTCAATCGGATGACGGCGCTCGGCCGGTCAGTGTGACAGCTCAACATATGACAGGTGAAGGATGTGATCCGGATGGGCGGCGACGACTGGCTCGCGACGCGGTTCGAGCAGAACCGGGACCGGCTGCGGGCTGTCGCGTACCGGATCCTGGGCTCCGAACCCGAGGCCGAGGACGCGGTCCAGGAGACCTGGATCCGGCTCAGTCGCAGCGACAGCGCGACGATCGACAATCTCGGCGGCTGGCTGACTACCGTGGTCGGGCGGATCTGCCTCGACATGCTGCGAACCCGGCGCGGGCGGCCGGAGTTGCCGGTCGGCGAGCACTCCCCGGTCCTCGCGGACGACGTCGTACCGGATCCCGAACTCGAAGCAGTACAGGCCGATTCGGTCGGGCTAGCACTGCTAGTGGTTCTCGAGACGCTGTCGCCGGCCGAGCGCCTCGCGTTCGTGCTGCACGATCTGTTCGCCGTACCGTTCGAGGACATCGCGCCGATCATCGGCAAGTCGCCCGCCGCCGCGCGCCAGATCGCCAGCCGGGCGCGACGACGGGTCCGCGGTACGCCGGAACCGACCGACGTCGACGTGGTGCGGCAGAAGGAAGTCGTCACCGCCTTCCTCGCCGCGGCACGTGGTGCGGACTTCTCGGGACTGCTTCACGTGCTCGACCCGGAGGTCGTCGTACGCGCTGACGCAGGCGCCGCGGCCTATGGAGGTATGCCGGCGCTCGCAGGAGCTGCCCGGGTCGCGCAGGAGTTCTCCGGTCGAGCGGCCGCCGCAAAGCTGGTACTGGTCGACGGAATGCCCGGCCTGGTTTGGATGCAGCGTGGCGAACCGCTGATTGTGTTCTCTTTCACCGTGGTCGACGGGCGTGTCGCCGCGATCGATCTCCGGGGCGATGCGGAGTACCTTGAAAACGTCGATCTGGTATCGCTGAAGATGTGACCGGACGGCGTGGCGAGTGGACAGAATCGATGGGACTCGTGTGACGGATGAGGTGCGATTCAGGCTCGTCGGGACCCGGTGAAATCGGGTTTTTGTCCGGGCGCAAAGTGCGCTACTGTTCTGCTCTCGCACGGAGCGGAAACGCGACGGAGCGCAGCGCGGACGTAGCTCAGTTGGTAGAGCGCAACCTTGCCAAGGTTGAGGTCGCCGGTTCGAACCCGGTCGTCCGCTCGGAGAGGGTTCGGCAGGCCACCGTCCTCAGTGGCGGATTGGCCTCATGGTGGAGTGGCCGAGAGGCGAGGCAACGGCCTGCAAAGCCGTGTACACGGGTTCGAATCCCGTCTCCACCTCGAGGACGATTGGCGCAGCGGTAGCGCGCTTCCCTGACACGGAAGAGGTCACTGGTTCGATCCCAGTATCGTCCACAACAAACAGGCGGTGGGTGCGAAAGCGCCCACCGCCTGTTCGCATTTCAGCGGCGGCTCTGGGCCGCTACCGCCAGCAGAAGCACTGCGGCGCCTAGCAGTGCTAGCGGGGTCAGTCGTTCGTGAAACGCGAGGACGCCGATCGTCGCCGCCACTACTGGTTCTAGCAGCGCTAGAACTGCCGCCGTCGACGCTTTGAGAGTTCTCAGGCCGACGTAGAACAGGGTGTAGGCGACAGCGGTGGGCACCAGTCCGAAGTACGCGATCAGCAGCCAGCCGATGAGCGTCGTGGGCAGCGCGGCGAAGGGTGCCAGGAGCAAAGCGCCTGCGGTGAAGCCCAGAAGCGCAGTGGTCAGGGGGTCCGGCGTGTTGCGGTTCAAGAGCGTTGTCAGCGAGTAGCCCGCCGCGGACATCACGGCTGCTGCGATGCCGGTGAGGTTGGCTGTGCCGCTGGTGGCGGACAGGAGGACGAGGCCGACCACGGCAGCGAAGAGAGCTGGGGTCAGCCGTTCGCGAGCGGCGACCGTGATGAAGATCGGGGCCGCGCCCAACGCGATCACGGTGGCTATACCGACGCCAACGCGCGGGATGGCGGTGAAGTAGCCGAGCTGACAAACGGCCAGACCCAAACCGCTCAAGACGTGGCGGAGCGGGCTAGCCGCGAGCACTGGTCGGAGCGGGCCGGCCGCGAGTACGGGCCGGGCGAGGCGCGCGAGAGTCAGCCACACAACAGCTGCGGCCAGGCGCCAGAAGGACGTGGCCAGTGGTGTGAGGCCGGCGTACTGGGACAGCAGGGCGCCGGTCGGGCCGCCGGTGCCCCAGGCCAGGGCGGCGAGAACGACGTAGACGAGGGCACGCCTCGTCGAGAGACGATGATGCATCGGACACTCCGGGAAGATGTTCGCAACGAATGGTCGGGGCGTCTGCGAACAGCCCGAAGAAGCCCAGGCCGGAAGACCTGAGCGCGAGGATGCCGTCCGCTAAACGGCGGCCGGCGGAGTGATGATGCGATGCACGAAAGGACCCTAACCAGTCCCCAGGCGTCGAGCGAACGGATTTACATCCGCAGGTACGAGCCGCCGTTGAAGTCGAGGACGGTCCCGGTGGCGAACTCGGCTTCGCGCGACGCCAGGTACAGAATCGCGGCCGCGACCTCGGACGGATCGGCCACACGCTCGAGCGGGCTCTCCAGCCGGCGGCGGTCGTACCCCTCACCGGCCAGGTTCACCGCGGCCATGTCGGTGACGGTCCAGCCCGGCGCGATCGCGGTCACCGCGATCCCTTCCGGCCCCAACGCCCGCGCCAACGACTGCGTGAACGAGACGATCGCCGCCTTCGAGGCGCCGTACGCCGGCTGGTTCGGTTCGCCGCGGAACGCGCCGCGGGACGACACGTTCACGATCCGGCCGCCGCGCGCCATGTGCCGCACCGCGCACCACGTGACGTTGGACGGACCAACGAGATTCACCGCGAGCGTGTCCGCCCACGCCTGCTGCCATTCGGCGTACGTCGTCTCGCGGATCCGGTGCGGGTGATACACGCCGGCGTTGTTCACGAGTACGTCGATCCCGCCCAGCGCCGCGGCGGCGTCCGACACCATCGCCTCGATCGCCTCCGGATCCGCCAGGTCTGCCTGCACCGTCAGATGTCCCGACCCCGGCAGCTCCTTCAGCACCTGCGCCGCGGCGTCCGCGGAGGCGCTGTAATGGATCGCGACCCGGTCACCCGCGGCGGCGAACGCCCGCGCCGCCGCCGCACCGATCCCCCGCGAAGCCCCCGTCACCAGCACCGATCGGTTCATACAACCGATCCTTTCACTGCAGAACAAAACAGCAGAAGGAGGGGCTACGGTCGAGGCTTGTGGTCGCGGCGGTAGGACTTGCTGGCGCGGACCCATTCCTTCTTCGCCTCGGTCCGGAGCCGGACGTTCGCGCGACGGGCCATGTGCGCCGCCTCGCGCTGCAGCTTCACCCAGCTGTCGTAGCGCCGGTACGGCAGCGACCCGTCCTCCAACGCCGCCTGGACCGCGCACTCGGGCTCCATCACGTGTGAGCAGTCCTTGAACTTGCACTGCTCTGCCAACGCCGTGATGTCCGGGAATGCCGCGGCCAGCCCCTCCCCGCTCTCCTGCAGACCGATCCCCCGCAGCCCAGGCGTGTCGATGACGACCCCGCCCTGAGGTAGCGCGATCAGCTCGCGCCGTACCGAGGTATGCCGGCCCTTCCCGTCCTCACGGATGTCCTGCACGTCCAGCAGCTCTACGCCGGCCAGTGCATTCACCAGTGACGACTTGCCCGCGCCACTCGAACCTAGCAACGCTAGCGTCGCGTTCCCGTCCAGCAGCGCCCGTACGTCGTCCATACCCGCGCCCGTGGTCGCGCTGCACACGAGTACGTCGGCACCCGGCGCGGCGACCGCCACGTCCTCGGCCACCGACTCGGCATCCCCGACGAGGTCGGACTTCGTCAGTACGACGACCGGTCGCGCACCGCTCTCCCAGGCCAACGCCAGGAACCGCTCGATGCGCACGATGTTCGGCTCCGGGACCAGCCCGACGACGATCGCGATCACGTCGACGTTGGACGCGAGCACCTGCCCGCGGGACGAGCCGCCGACCTCCGCCCGGACGATCGTCGTACGGCGGGGCAGCACCGACTCGAGCGTGATCCGGTCGTCCGGCCAGAAACGCAGTACGACCCAGTCCCCTGTGCAGGGGCCGGCCTGCGCGTCGGCGGCCATCTCGGCGAGCAACGCACCGGACCAGCTGGCGCGGACCGGACCGTCCTCGGTCAAAACCGTCGCCAGGCCCTTGTCGACCCGGGCGACGCGTCCCGGGACGAGGTCCTCCGGGACGGACTGCAGAAACTCGGCCGTGGAACTGTCGAGTCCCAGGGCCTGAAGCGTGGCTGACATGCGGCGAACCTTTCAGAGGGTCCGGCCGCGAGATCAGCTCAGCGGACGGACGGTGCGGGAGACAGCGGCCCAGTGGGCCTGTTGCAAGCTCATGGCAGGTGCCTCCCTTCCGAATCCCAGCGGTCCCGAGCCGGAACCGTGTGTCGCGATGCCGTCAGCCTAGGTCGTCGGTGTCACCCTGCGCACCGGATTTTCCGACCGACGCGGCCTTCCGCGGAACCTCAGGCTCACCTTGAGCTTCAGGCTCAGGCTCAGGTCGAGGCGCAGCGGAGGGAGCAGCCTTACGGGGCCGCTTGGCGAGCTTCTCCACCTTCCGTCCGATGGCCGCCTCCGGGCGCTCCTCCGACTCCACCGGCGTCGGCACGTAGCCCTCTTCGTGGTGGTGCGGATCCGGCTCCGCCTTCATCACCGGCTCGACCTCGTCCTCGTCGTCAGCGTCCGCGTCCGCGTCGACCTCGGCCTGCTTCACCTCAGCGACGTGCTGCTTGTGCGGCCACAGCCGGTCCACGACCGCGTTCAGCGCCGCACCGATCAGTACGGCGATGGCGCTCATGTAGAGCCACATCAGTACGGCGATCGGCGCCGCCAGCGGACCGTAGATCGACGTACCGCCGACCGTGCTCTGCAGGATCCACCGGAGCACGAAGCTGCCCAGGATCCAGATCGACAGCGCCAGGAACGACCCCGGCAGGTCCGAGACCCACGGCGTCCGGATCGGGACCGAGAGGTGGTACAGGGTGTTCAGGAAGCCCGCGGACAGGATCGTGACCACCGGCCAGTACAGCTGGTTCAGGAAGTCCAGCCGGTGCGGCAGGAGTGCGTCGACCGCGTCGGGTCCGGCCAGCACCAGCGGCAGGACGATCACGCCGATCACCAGCGCCGCGCAGTACAGCGAGAACGACAGCGCGCGGGTGCGGACGATGCCGCGCTTGCCGCCCATCCCGTACATGATCGTGATGGTGTCCACGAACACGTTCAGCGCGCGGCTGCCGGACCAGAGCGCCAGCACGAAACCGATCGAGATGACGTCCGGACGCCCGCCGTTCAGCACCTGGTTCAGCGTCGGCACGATCACGCTCTGGACCGAGTCGTCGGTCAGCGCCCGGGCCGCCAGTTCGGCGATCTGCTGCTTGATGTCGTTGATCGTCTCGACCTCGAACCACTTGCTCGCGATGTAACCGAGCGAGCCTGCCAGCCCGAAGATCAGCGGCGGCAGCGAGAGGATCGCGAAGAACGCCCCCTCGGCCGCGAGTCCCGTGACCCGGTAGCGCAGACAGACCCCGATCGTCTGGGTGATCAGCTTCCAGGTCGTCGCGGGGACTTTGCGGACCCATGCCAATGAGAGGGAGCTCCCACCCGTGGGTCCTGCCCCAGAACGTGCCATACCGCTTACCGTACTGACATGGCGGACCCATTCGCGGTAACGAATCAGGCTCCCCCACTGCGGGGCGTGAACTTCTTCACCCAGGACCCGGCGCTCGGTGACGCTCTGCGTCCGTACGCCGACCTCGCCGGCGACCCCGGTCTGCACAGGATCGGCGAGCTCGCGGGATCCGAGGAAGCGCTCTCTCACGTTCTCCCGGCGAACCAGAACCCGCCCGTGCTGCGCAGCCACGACCGCTACGGGAACCGGATCGACGAGGTCGACTTCCACCCGTCATGGCACTGGCTGATGGAGCAGGCCGTCGGGTTCGGGCTGCAGGCGGCGCCGTGGACCAGCGAGCGACCGTCGCCACACCTGACCCGCGCGGCCGGGTTCTTCCTGTGGTCGCAGGTCGAGCCGGGCCACGGCTGCCCGATCTCGATGACGTACGCCGCCGTGCCCGCGCTCAAGGCGGACGAGCAACTCGCGAAGGAATGGATCCCACAGCTCGCCTCCACGCAGTACGACGTACGCCGGCTGCCGGCCGCCGAGAAGTTCGGCGTACTGGCCGGGATGGGGATGACCGAGAAGCAGGGTGGTTCCGACGTACGGGCGAACCTCACGACGGCGACGCCCGCCGGCGATGTGTACCAGCTGAACGGGCACAAGTGGTTCTGCTCGGCGCCCCAGGTGGACCTGTTCCTGGTGCTCGCACAGGCGCCGGACGGGCTGAGCTGCTTCGTCGTGCCGCGGGTTCTTGCCGACGGCAACCGGAACCCGTTCGCGCTGCAGCGGCTGAAGGACAAGCTGGGCAACCGCTCGAACGCGTCCAGCGAGGTCGAGTTCCACGGCACGATCGGGTACCGCCTCGGGGACGAGGGCGCCGGCGTCCGCACGATCATCGAGATGGTCGCGGCGACCCGGCTGGACTGCGTTCTCGGCTCGGCCGCGCTCCAGCGGCGCGCACTCGTCGAAGCGACCTGGCACACGCGGCACCGCTCGGCCTTCGGCGGCCTGCTCGCCGACAAGCCCGCGATGCAGAACGTGCTGTCAGACCTAGCTGTGGAAAGCGAAGCAGCTACCGCACTCGCCATGCGCCTGGCTGCTGCGGTGGATTCCTCAGACCCGAAGGAAGCAGCCTTCCGGCGGATCGCGCTTCCCCTCGCGAAGTTCTGGGTGTGCAAGCGGACGCCGTTCATGGTCGCGGAGGCGCTGGAGTGTCTCGGCGGCAACGGGTACGTCGAGGAGTCCGGGCTGCCGCTGCTCTACCGCGAGTCGCCGCTGAACTCGATCTGGGAAGGATCGGGCAACGTCAACGCGCTCGACGTACTGCGTGCGCTCCGCCGCCCGGAGTCGCTCGAGGCGTGGCTGCTCGAGATCGGCTCGGTCCAGGGTGCCGACGCGCGGCTCGACGCGGCGGTCAACGACGTACTGCAAGCGCTTGCTGACATCGAGAACGCCGAGGCCGGGGCGCGGCGACTGGCCGCGCGGATGGCCCTGTGCCTGCAGGCGTCGCTGCTGATTCGGCACTCGACGCCGGAGGTCGCGGACGTGTTCGTGGCGTCCCGGCTGGCCAACGACTGGGGTGGCGTGTTCGGGACGCTCCCACGGACGACACCGTTCGAGTCGATCCTCGCCCGGACGATATAAGGTGAGCGCGTCGCGACTGGCGCGCTGAAGGTGGAGAACCACCGGGGAGCGAAACCCGTCGGCACCGTGCGCCTGGGTGCCTTCGACCACTGCAACCGCAGGAGAGACAACGATGACTCAGTCCTTCGATGCTGCCGCCGCGTCGGCTGCGTACAACAACGCGCTGCAGGTGATCGCCGCGGTGGAACCCACCATCGCCGGCGCGATCAAGGCCGAACTCGCCGACCAGCGGTCCTCGCTGAAGCTGATCGCGAGCGAGAACTACGCCTCCCCCGCCACCCTGCTCACGATGGGCAACTGGCTGTCGGACAAGTACGCCGAGGGCACCATCGGGCACCGCTTCTACGCCGGCTGCCAGAACGTCGACACCGTCGAGCAGACCGCCGCCGACCACGCCCGTGAGCTGTTCGGCGCCCCGCACGCCTACGTCCAGCCGCACTCCGGCATCGACGCGAACCTGGTCGCGTTCTGGGCGATCCTGGCGCAGCGGATCGAGTCCCCGGCGCTGGCCGAGGCGGGCGCCAAGCACGTCAACGACCTGTCCGACGAGGACTGGACCAAGCTCCGCAAGGCGCTCGGCGACCAGAAGATGCTCGGCATGTCGCTGGATGCCGGCGGTCACCTGACGCACGGTTTCCGGCCGAACATCTCCGGCAAGATGTTCAACCAGCACTCCTACGGCACCGACCCGGAGACCGGGCTGCTCGACTACGACAAGGTCGCCGCGACCGCGCGCGAGTTCAAACCGCTGATCCTGATCGCCGGCTACTCGGCGTACCCGCGCAAGGTGAACTTCGCCAAGATGCGCGAGATCGCCGACGAGGTCGGCGCGACCCTGATGGTCGACATGGCGCACTTCGCCGGCCTGGTCGCGGGCAAGGTCTTCACCGGCGACTTCGACCCGGTCCCGCACGCGCACGTCACCACGACCACGACCCACAAGTCGCTGCGCGGCCCGCGCGGCGGCATGGTGCTCTGCCAGCCGGAGTACGCCGACGCGGTCGACCGCGGTTGCCCGATGGTCCTCGGCGGTCCGCTCAGCCAGACGATGGCCGCGAAGGCGGTCGCGCTGGCCGAGGCGCGGCAGCCGTCGTTCAAGGACTACGCGCAGTCCGTCGCCGACAACGCGGTCACGCTGGCCGAGGGCCTCATGAAGCGTGGCGTGAAGCTGGTGACGGACGGCACCGAGAACCACTTGGTGCTGCTCGACGTCTCGTCGTACGGCATCACCGGCCGGCAGGCCGAGTCGGCGCTGCTCGACGCGGGCATCGTCACCAACCGGAACGCCGTACCGCGGGACCCGAACGGCGCCTGGTACACCTCCGGTGTCCGGATCGGTACGCCGGCGCTCACCACGCGCGGCTTCGGCGGCGACGAGTTCGACCGGGTCGCCGAGCTGATCGTCGACGTCCTGTCCGCGACGACGCCGACGACCACCGCCGCGGGCGCTCCGTCCAAGGCGAAGTACGTGCTGGCCGACGGTGTCGCCGACAAGACCAAGGCCGCCTCGGCCGAGATGCTCGACAAGTTCCCGCTGTACCCGGGCCTCGAGCTCAGCTGACACACGTCACAGCGCCCGCTCCTCGCTTCGGGGAGCGGGCGCTGTGCTGTCTGGTCAGGCGTCCGGCTTGACACCCATCAGAGCGTCCTGCGAGGGCTTCTCGGCCCTCGCCGGCATCAGGACCGCGGCGAGAATCGCGCCGGCGACCGCGATACCGGCCGAGACCCACATCGTGGTGTTGAGGCTGTTGATGAAGGCGTCCCGGACGTTCTCCAGGAGCGCCGGCGAACCAGCCTTCTCGGCGACTGCGAGTCCGCCGGCCAGGCTCTTCTCCACCGCATCGGCCGCCTGCGCGGGCAACCCGGCGGTGTCGACGTTGTTCCGGTAGACCGAGTTCAGCACAGTGCCGAGTACGGCGACGCCGACCGTGCCACCAACCTGCCGGAACGCCTGCAACAGGCCCGATCCGGTCCCGGCCCGCTCCGGGTCGAGCACGCCGAGCGCCGCGTTCATTGCCTGCGGCATCGAGCACCCGAGGCCGAACCCGACGACCGCGAACCAGGTCGCGGTGTACCCGTACCCGGTCCCGAGGTCGGTGAAGGCACCGAGCACGAACCCGCCCGCCATCACCACGAACCCGGCCATCACCACGAGCCGCGTACCGGCCTTCGCCTCCACCGGCTCGGCCAGCTTCGCGCCGACCGTCATACCGCCGATGAACGGCAGCAGCTTGAGGCCGGTGTGCAGCGCGTCCGAGCCGTTGATGCCCTGGAAGTACTGCGGCATCGTGAACAGCAAACCGAAGATCGCGAACACCGACACCGTCAGCAGTACGGCGCCACCGGTGAACACCCGCTCGCTGAACAGCCGCAGCTCGATCAACGGTTCGCTGTTGCGCCGCTGCCACACCAGGAACCCGGCGATCAGTACGACGGCGAGCCCGAGGAACACGATCGTCCCGGTGTCGCCCCAGGACGCCTCCCCCGCCTTGGTCACGCCGTACACGAGGGCCGCGAGGCCGGCGCTCGACAGGATCATGCCGAGCCAGTCGATCGCCGGGCGGTTCGCGCTCCGGCTCTCCGGGACGAGCAGCGTGACCGCTACCGCTGCCAGGAACGCGATCGGGATGTTGATCACGAAGATCCACTGCCAGCCGGCATGGTCGAGCAGCAGGCCGCCGACGATCGGGCCGAGCGGCATACCGATGCTGTTGGCAACGACGAAGAACCCGATCGCCTTCTTCCGCTCCTCCGCGGTGCGGAACAGCACGGTGATCAGCGAGAGCGCGACCGGGACGATCATCGCCGCGCCGATCCCGAGGAACGCGCGGGCGGCGATCAGCTGACCGGCCGAGTCCGCGAGTGCGCAGGCCAGCGACGCGAGGCCGAACAGAGTGAGCGCTATCGCGATGATCTTGCGCCGCCCGTACCGGTCGCCGAGCAGACCGGCCGGCAGCAGCAGTGCGGCGAGCACCAGGTTGTAGCTGTTCGCCATCCACTGCAGCTGGCTGGTGGACGCTTCCAGGTCCTTGGCCAGCGTCGGCAGCGCGACGTTGAGCACGGTGGTGTCCAGACCGAGCACGAGGACGGCGAGACACAGTGCGATGAGCACACCGAAGCGGCGGGCGCCGGTCAGCGTCTGCCCTGCGGTATCGATGGTCGAGGTCATGAATTCAAAATATCAGAAGTCTGTGATAGTTGCGATAGATAGAATTATTGTAAGCTTCAACCATGGGTGAGGAACCGAGCCGGGAGGCCGTCAGCCAGTTCGTGGAGCGATTCGCGGGGGTGCTGGCGAACAGCGGCGTGCCGACGATGTCGGCCCGGGTGATGGGCGCGATGCTGGTCAGCCCGACCGGGACGATGACGGCGTCCGAGCTCGCCGAGTCGCTGCAGATCAGTCAGCCGGCCGTTTCCGGCGCCGTACGCCAGCTGCTCCAGGTCTCGTTCATCTCCCGCGAGCGGCTGCCGGGCTCGCGCAAGGACCACTACCGGATCCGCGAGGACGTCTTCGCCGCGATCCTGGAGCGCCGCAACCTGGCGCTCAGCGAGTGGGAGTCGACCAGCCGCTCCGGTGCTGCCCTCTTCGACGCCGACTCCCCCGTCGCGCGCCGGCTGACCGAGGCAGCGGACTTCTTCGCCTTCATCCACACCGACATGGAACAGATGATCAAGAACTGGCGCGCGGAACACCCGCCGACGTCCTGACCAGGTCAAACGTCAGCGGGCCGCGCCGTCCGGGCGTCCGAACGGAACGGAAGCGGAACGAGCGGGCGGGTCCAGGCCGGCCGGAACCGCGCCGACCGGGTCCGATGTGCAGCCTGCCTGCGCATACCTGTCTTCCGGAGCCCGAAAACCGGGGCCTGACCTGCGCAAACGCAGACGCGACAAAATAGAAACGTGGCTGTGGACCCTGGGCCGTGAGCGGCGATCGTCGCCGCCACGGAAGGAGCAAACGCACATGACTGCGTTTCAGATCACGACCTCCCATACCACCGCCGACGCGGGTACGTTCTGGGTCCGGCGGAATATCTACGAGGAGGACCGCATCCAGAACCTGCTGCCGTACGCCGCCGAGGTCACCGTCAAGCTGGATGCGCTCGACCATCGCGTGGTCGACCTACGGCAGCTGAGCGCCGAGCTCGACGAGTCCACCCAGAGGGGCGTGATCGTCCGGGTCACCACGGCGGCCGGCGGCAGGCTGGCGCAGGTCACGGTGATCGACGCCCTAGCAGCGGCGTAACCCGAATCAGAAAGGCCCCCGGACTCCGGTCCGGGGGCTCATTGCGTTCCGGGTCCGGAGACTAAGGTCGGCGCCGCGCGTCCTTCAAGATGGTCAGCGCGTCCTCTATCGACCAGCCTGCATCGAGCCTGTGCACGATCGTGCCTGTCGCGAGACCCGTCCGCTTCGCCCACTCGGTCAGCGTCAGGGTCTCACCGGCGTACGTGAGCGGCGACCATCGGGCGAGTCCCGGCGTGCCTAGCCCACGCTTGTGGATCCTGCTGTGACAGCTCTGGCAGAGCCACCGGACGTCCAGGGCGTGAGCGCCGTACCCGTTCGGGTGGTGCGCGTCGAGTCGCTTTCCGTTCTCCCCCGTGGACTTGCCGCAGATCTCGCAGGCGTCCGGCCGGACGAGCAGGCCCTCCCGGAGCGCCCGTCTCATGAACAGGTCCTTCCAGGCCCGCAGCGACGGGTTGGCGTTGGTGGTGGTCACGTGACTCAGCGTAACGACCGGCCGTCACAATGCGTCACGAACCCGATGCCCTGAGCGCTGTCATTACCACCACTTTCGAACGATATTGGTCTCAGGTGATCACGCAGCGTCACCACCGGCAACACTCCAGACGCAAGGAGCACGCAGATGACTACCACCGCAACCGCACCGGCCCCGGCGAAGAAGACGACCGCCGCGAAGGCCCCCGCCAAGAAGCCCGCTGCCAAGGCCCCGGCCCAGAAGCCCGAGCAGCAGGCGGCGCCGGCCAAGACCGCGCCGGCCAAGCAGGCCACCACCCCGAAGCCGGAGCCGAAGGCGCAGCCGAACCCGGAGCTGGCCGCCCGCTTGACGGCCGCCCGCACCGCCGGGTTCACCTGCCGAAGCCTCGCCGCCCTGGCGCAGCCGACCATCCCCCTGGAGCCCGGCACCGACACGTGGAGGCTGGCTGGCGCGGTCGACCGGTACTCGCGCGGTGGCCGGGTCCAGCCGGACGACGTCACCCCCCTGGTCGCGGTGCTCGACCGGATCGAGCGCAACGAGATCAAGCCGCCGGAGCGCGCGGTCCGCAAGCCCGCGTCGAGCAACAAGGCCCAGGCCGTGCACGCCCTGGAAGCCGCGCTGGCCGCGAAGGCCGCCGCCGACATGAAGCGGCTCGTTGCCGAGGCCCTGCAGCTGCTGGGCGCGACGCAGGCCGCCGAGCACGTCACCAGCAAGTAATCCGCAGCGGCCCCGGCAGGTGTCTCAAGCACCGGCCGGGGCCTCGATCGCCTTCCGAGGAGGCAACCGTGAACGACACCGTAGTACCCAACCCCGATCGCCAGATCTGGTACTGCATCTCGATCAGCTGGGGTGGGAGTCCGCAGGACGAGCTGATCGTCACCCGTGACGCCCGGCTCACCATGCGACGCACCGTCGACTACCTCGCGCGGACGGGGGACTTCGGCGGCGAGTGGGTCCGGCAGCACCGACCGCCAGACGCTGCCACCGCCCCCATCGCGGACGTCGAGGAGTGGCTCGAAGAGTTCCGCGAGAACACCGACCGGCCCGTCCTGGAGTGGCACCGGATCCCCGCCCCGGAGGCCGACGAGATCGCGGACCTACCGGGCGTCATCGAGCTGCCGGACAGCCGCCCGTACGACGACCGGGACTGATCGGCCGCGACCGTAGGCGCAAGCAGCAACGCGTGAGGCCCCGAACCGTTCGGGTTCGGGGCCTTCCCATCCCAGGAAGAACGAGGAGAGTGACAACCATGAGGTTCGCGATCGCAATCACCGCCGCGGTGCTGCTACTGGCAGGCTGCGGCGGCAGCAAGGAGCCGGGCGGGAGTCCACCAGTCGCAGTGGCCCCCACGACGGTGACCGTGACACCAACACCGATACAGACACCGACGCCGTCCGCGACGGCAAGCACTCCGGCCACGCTGACCCGCGAGCAGGCAGGCAAGCTGTACCTGGCGATCACCAAGCCGGTCAACGCCGTCTTCGAGAAGCCGGAGTGCCGGGACAATGAGGAGGTCTTCCTCTCGGGGGGCACCTGGCCGAGCGACCACCCAGATCGCGTAGTCCGAGCGTGCTACAAGCGGATGCTACCCCTCGCCGAGAGGTGGCTCGTGCTCCTGCAGACGACGCCGTGGCCGGCCGACGCCAAGGGCGACGTGGCTGACCTGATCTCGCTGGAGCAGGCGCGCCTGCACTGCGTGAAGCAGGGGACTCGTGCCACCACCTACGACGCCATGGCCGAGATCTACTCCAACTGCTTCCCCCAGGACGACGGCTCGGCCGACCGGGTGCGCGCACGGTTCGGGCTGCCGATCAGAACACCGTAAGCACAGAAGGGAAACGAGCGACCCCGGCTTCGGCCGGGGTCGCTGTGCGTGCGGAGACCGCCTTGCGTGGCACGCCCCTTCATCCGTGAGCGGCGGGCCTCTCCTCGTCGTTAACCAGTTCGGCGTCGTGCACGTCGTCGGCGTCGTTGTCCGCCGGGACGATCTCCGGCTCCGGCTCCGGTACCTCGCAGCCGGTCACGGTGTTGTAGACGTTGACGATGACCTTGGACTCCTCGTGCTGGGTCAGCTGAGGCAGCGAGACGCTGATGCCGAGCGCGGCGTCGATCGCCGTCAGCAGCGTCACGATCGCGATCACCTTGGGTTCGGACAGCCGCTTCCACAGGCTGGGCCTGGTGACGATCGTCCCGACGAACTTATTGACTTCGTCCCTCACCGGCTCGGCGCCGGCCATGTCGGTCTCGTGTAGCGCCACCTGGATGTCGAACAGGTGGCGACG
This sequence comes from Kribbella soli, assembly GCF_004331345.1. Lineage (GTDB taxonomy): Bacteria > Actinomycetota > Actinomycetes > Propionibacteriales > Kribbellaceae > Kribbella > Kribbella soli. The sequence continues at coordinate 81,098 of NZ_SJJZ01000007.1, forward strand.
GACGAACGCGCGCAGTTCCTCGTCCAGGTCCTCGGCGTTCTCGAACTCCTCGGCGAGGCGGGCGGCGTCATCCCGCAGTCCGCTCAGCACCTGGTCCTCGATGACCGGCTCCGGGCTGCGGCGGTGCAGCAGCGACGAGCACAGCTCCAGCGAGTGAGTTCCTGCGGAAGTGAGGCCGCCGCAGAACTGCTCCATGGTGGCGATTCCGGCGATCTGCGTAAACCGAAGCAGGATGGACTCGACCCCATCAAGGTTGCGGAGGCGCAGCTCGGGTTCGTCGTCGGTCAGCGCGCCGACCTTCGTGCGGACGTCGTGCGCCATGTCGAGCATGCGCACTCCGTGCCGCAGGACCAGCCGAGGTTCGGCGTCAGCGAGGCCGAAGACGTCAGCCCAGCCCCGGTAGGACGGGGTGGCGCCGGGCACCGCCTGCGCTAACTGCAGGAGACGGAGCAGTCGTCCGGCGGGGTTGTCGAGGTATTCCACTCCGCTCAGGTTACTCGTGCTGTCACTTATCCGAGATGTCTAGGGGTCCATGCGCCCGACGGGCTCATCTCCGCTCAGGAGGTCGGGCCCTCGCGCTGCGCCCGGTTCTCCTCCAGCCGAGCAGCTAGGTCCACCAGCGGACGCAGCGCTGCCCTCACGGCAGTATCGAGGTCGTACGCCGACGAGAGGTCACCACCGCCCATGCCGCGCATATACCCGACCTGCCAACCCTGGCCATCCGGCGTGAAGGTCACCCCGATGCCGTGCTGTTCGCCAAGGACAAGCAGGTCCGCGATCGCGTCCAGCGTCTCCTGCGTCGGTCGGTCCGTCATCGCCGCTCCTTATGATCCGCCGAAACCCAGCCAGTACAGGATCGCACCCGCGACGATCGTGCCGCCGATCGTGACGATCAGCGGGTGCGTGGTCACTACGCTCCACGCGCGCTTCCACCAGGGGCGCGGCTGAGCGGGCGCGACGGCTGCCGCTTGCGTGGTTGCAACTGGTGCCAGGGCGCCCTTTCGAGCGGCCCGCACTTCGTCGGCGAGCACCGTCGCCAGTCCGATGGCCTCGGCATCGACCGGACCTTCCGCGCGGATGAAGAGCGACTTCGGCGTCGTCCGGGATGCATTGAGGTTGACGGCGAACACGAGGACACTGCGCGAGTGGGCGTGGCGCCACGCCGCATACTCGGCATCGCTAGGAATCGTCCCCGCTGCCTCATGCTCTTTCCACAGGATGCGGTCGCTGCTGTCTTCATCCGCCGTGATCCGCACCCCGATCAGGGCGTGACGCGGGTTGAGTTCCGCTCGGGCCTCGGTGACGGTGTCCGCGTCGAACTGGCCGCCCGAGTCATCCACATGGACGGTCCGGCGGAAGCGCCCGACGCCCCAGGTCGGCAAGCGCTCATCGAGCGCCCTCTCGAGCTGCTCGAACAGAGGCCAGACGTCCTCCCCCTGCCGGAGCTCGATCCGTTGGTCGTGGCGGTGCGTCCTAGCCACGGTGTGTCCTCCCCGCCATCTTGTTGGGGACACAAGAGTACGGGTCGGTACCGACGCGAACACAATTCGCCGTGCCGTGCCCGGAGGTGGCCATCTCCGGCGTCGGGATCCCCGGTGCGGACGATCCGGACGCGGAACGGTCCGTCTGGCGATCCTCGGGCGGACTCCCGAGCGCTCAGCGAGAGTACGGCGGTTTCACCCGGACGCCGGCGCGGCGCTGGGCCCGCTCACGTTCGACGAGGCCGAGCTTCGAGTAGCAGCTCAAGCAGACGTGAACGCCGTCGCACCGGCAGGGCGGCTCGGGCGCGTCTGCCTGGCGCTCGCGCTGCTGCTGCTTCGCCCAGCCTCTGCGCGCCGTGGCACCACTGGCCATCAGGTCACCTCCTCGTCGAGCATTGGCAAGGTGCGCCAGTCGCAATCGCCACCGCCGACGTAGTTCAGCGAGCCGCAGCCGGAGTCGGAGTCGACCAGGCGGCCCGTGCGTGACGGCCGCGGCTCCGGGACGAGCATCTCGTAGCGCCGCAGCAGCTCCAGTTCGCCGCTCTTGACGGGCTGCTCGAAGTCTGGCTGGTGCCGGGAGCAGAAGGTCGAGTTCGCCTTCGCTCGCCGCTGGCACCGCGTACCGGCGCGCGTCGTGTCCGCACACTGCGGCACCTGATCATCATCGGCCGGCATCGGTGCCCCCGGCAACGTCCTCAACATCCCAGGGAAACGGGTTGCCGGGGCAGCGACCCGTCTTGATGTCCTGCCAGGTCAGGTCATCTCGCCCGCAGTGAACGCATTTGTGTTGATAGAGCCGGTGGACGAGTCGCGGCCTCGCACTCCACGCGACGAGGCCATCTCTCCTCGGCACGTCAGTCGCCTTCCACCTCGGAGTCAGCCGGGAGCAGCCCGGCCTGGCGGAGCAGTCTGACGACACTCTCGGCCACGTCACGGGGAATCACCTGAAGCACCTGCTCCAGTGGCTTGTCCTGCATCATCGGCTGCGGCCACCAGCTCTCCAGGAGCTTCCAGCAGGCTGCCATCGCGACGAAAACCCGGAGGTCGGCATCCAGGACCGTGCGCTGACGGAGGACGCCGGCCTCTTCGAGCCGGGCAAGCGCTGCAGCTGCGGCAGCGTTGGCGACGGCGAGCTTCTCCTCGCGGGTGGTATCGAGCAGCAAGCGCCGCTGCTCCTCGGAGACGAAGCCGAGCGCCTGGTCGCGCTGAACCACGTCGGCCAGACGCCGCACAAGTTCTGAGCGGTCAGTCATGACTCACCTCCTTGAAAGACGCCGCGCAGCACGTTCACCCCTGAACTAGACAACGCGGCGCCGGCTTGTTGGTCGGGGACGCCGGGACCGGTGGGTGGCCTGTGAGGAGGTACCCCACCGGGTGAGTGCCCGGCGTCCCCTGGGCCCGAGGCGGCGTAGGGTTCGCGGCAGCAAAGCGGTAAAGCTCCCGCACCCTCGCGACCGCCGCGGGGGTTCTCATCGCCAGCTCGCCTGCTGCGGCGACATCTTGGCGTAGATCCGACGCGCGCTTCTCACGCGCGAGGCGTGGACCCGGACGTTGAGCGTGTTCATGATCGTCCGGAGCTCGGCTTGCGACTTTCCGGCCAGGGCAGCGGCGGTCACGGCGGACGAAGCGGCCGGCGCGCGCTGGGTCCGTCGCTGTCGCTGCTTCAGGCGAGCGGTGTCCGCCCGCTTCGCTTCGGCGGCGAGCTTCATCTCGCAGTCCGAGCAGGCGGGACCGAGCAACGCCTCGAAGGCGCGTCGCACCGGGGTCCGCTCACCCGGCTGCCTGGCACCGACCCGCAGGTGTGGCGTCGGTCGGTCACCGCGGCGCGCGGTCGCCCAGCTCCAGCACCAGCGGCAGACGCCGTCCGCGTCCTTGATCCGGGCCGTGGCCTCCAGGGCGTCCGGCCCGAACAGTTTGAGCGCGTCCGGGTTGAACCGCGCGGTGTGCGCCATCCGGTCCGCGGCGCTGGCCGCGATGTTCGGCATGAGGTAGTCCTTGCCCTGGAGGCGCAGATCCATGCCGGCGCGAATCGGGTCGAGGTCGAGCAGGGCAGCGTGCGCCAGCGCCTCGGGCTCGCGGCCTCGCTCGCGCAGGGCGCGTGCGCGGCCGGCCGTCTGGCCACCTGTCAGGTCGGTCATCGCGTCTCTCCGTTCTTCATCGCCCGCAGCGCCGACTCGGCGTGCAGCCGGATGATGCTGCCGAACACCGCCTGCTTGTTCGTGATCGCGGCGACGACGCACCAGGTCAGCACGTCGGAGCGGGTCTTCGCCCCCAGCTCGGTGCCGAGCGCGTCGAGCTGGCGGAGCAGCTCGTGATCCAGCTGCACCGAGACGACCGTGCCGTTCCGTGTCACCTCGCGCGCCTCCAGATCGTGTCACCGTTAAACTGTGTTTACCGCTTACGGACGACCGTACGGCGCGAGGAGCTCGTTGGACAGATTCCCTTGTTGGCAAGGAAAAACTCGCACTAATTCTTCGCTGGCGTTTCGGTGAGCGGCTGCGTATCGTGGCTCTCACAAGACGAAATGACCGAGACGCACCTCGCGGTGCTCTCGGTCTTTTTGCGTTCAGAGGGAGAGGTGCCAGATGCGTCAGGATCACGAAGCCCAGGTGGCGCGTACGGCGATCATGCGCGCGAGGAAGTTCGGAGATGTCGCGGCTGAGCGGACCGCCCGGCGTGAGCTGCTCCGCGCCAAGGCAGAGGCCAAGATGCGCGAAGCTGGTGCCCTGCTGGCACAGGCCGACGCGCTCGGTGCAAGCCCGGAGGACAACTGATGACCGACTACCTGGAGTCGAGGATCCGTCGGGCCGCGGCCGGCCACCTGGCGGATGAACTGACCGAGCTGCGCCGGACCGCCGAGCTGGCGCGACCCCGCCCGGGCTGCGTTACCGGCTCGTACCGAGAGCCGCACGGCGAGTGGTTCTGGACCGACGTCAGCTTCACGGCCGACGCCCTGGAGCTCCGGGAGCGCAGCTTCCGCCTCGTGAACCCTGTGCTCAGGTCGATGCTGCGCGGGGCGGGCACGCTGCCGCACCCGCCGCGCGTCGAGCGCGTGCGCGGCTCGCTCGTCGTCCCGCTGCGGCGGATCGAGCGGCTGTCGTATGTGGATGACTGCCAAGACAGAGAGGAAGCAGCATGACCGGACGACCGAAGCCGGGACTGACGTTCGAGCGTCACGTCGAGATCGGCAAGCGCCTGCTCGAAATTCGCCTGGAGCTCATGGACCTACTCATCGAGACCAGCGGTGCCTATCCGCGAACGTCGGCGTTCGCGCGCAAGCTCAAGCAGGCGCTCGACCGAGTGGACGCGGCACGCAGCGCGGGCGACAGTGCCTGCTGTGACGACGAGCCGCGCAAGTTCTGCACGCACGTCTACTACGGTCACGATCTCTACTACCCCCGCAACGACTTCGACCGACGGTGGTCTGGATCGACCGAACTGCCGCACCAGTGTGGAACGTCGTACCGGGAGCCGGTCCGGACTTAGGGGCCAAACGCAACGACACGACGGAGGGACGAGGACGACCGCTAACGCAGGAAGGCCTCCCGACGACAGGGAGGCCTTCCAACCGAAAGGAAAACGCGACATGCGAGATCGACTCTACCGCGCGGCATCACCGAGTAGCCACGTCGAGCACCGGGGTGAGCCGCGATGACAGACTTCAAGCTGCTCTGCGACGAGGTCAGCCGCCTGCCGCTTCCCGAGGCTGCCGTGTACTACGCCGAGCGGTTCGGTTGGTACATCTTCCGGCTCGCGCCGGGTACCAACGTGACGATGGCGGGCAGCCACGGTCACCTCGACGCGACGCGCGACCTGGATCAGATCCGCGAGTGGTGGACTGAGGAGCCGAACGCGAACGTCGGCGTGAACCTCAAGCTGTCGGGGCTGTACGTCCCGGACGTTGACCCGCGCAACGACGGCGCGTTCATCGAGGAGTGGCCAACCTTCCGCGACGACGGCCACGAGCTTCCGGTCACGCTGACACAGGTGACGCCCGGCGATGGAGCGCACTACTTCTTCAGCTCAGCGGCACTGAACGGCTCCAAGCTCCGGGCGACCATCGGTACGGGGATCGACGTCAAGTACAACGGCTACGTCGCGCTGGCGCCGTCGTGTCGTCCGGACGGTTGCTACGAGTGGACCCAACGGGTCGCGCCGGCCAGTTCGCCGGTCGTCGACGGACTGGTCGTGAAGACCGTTGCTTTCAGCAACGACGCCGGTAGTGCGACCGGCGGTGACCCGTTCCCGTGGGCCGAGCTGAAGGCGACGGACTCGATCCATTGGGGCTCGATGACCTGGGGCAGCACCGACTTTCTCGGACAGGATGACCTGCTCCAGCGAGCGGCGGCGTCGCTGCGTGCGCGCCAACAGACCGACAGCCTCGCGCTGCCGATCCTGTACCACGACCTGATCGACAAGTTCGAGACCGAGCCAGGTAGGCGCGAGTGGACGCACGAGGACGCCGACAACAAGTGGAACTGGGCGAAGGAGCACTACCCGAACGGTCCCGCACCACTGGGTGCCGGAGCGCAGGCAGTAGTCGACGGCGTCGCTAGCCGGGTCGCTGCCGACGACCGCAACCCGCTCGGGTTCACGCCGCTCGGGAAGATCGAGCGCAAGTCCCCGACCTGGCTGGTCCGGGCGTTCCTGCTCACCGACGCCTTCGGCGTGATCGGCGGTCCGGAGAAGGCGCTGAAGTCGTACATCGTCATCGCGGTCGTCCTCGCCGTCGCCAGCGGGACGCCGCTGTTCTGCGACGAACGCTTCACGGTGTCGCAGCGGGGCAAGGTCCTCGTGCTCACCGGCGAGGGTGACAAGCAGCAGTTCCTCGACCGGCTGGAGCACCTGTGCCAGCTCTGCGACGTCGACTTCGATGAGCTGCTGGCGAACGACTGGGTCGAGGTCACAGACACGATCGCGACGACGGCCTCGGAGGTCTTCCGCGAGGGGCTTCGGCGACGCATCGAGGACGTCGATCCCGTCCTCGTCGCCGTCGACCCGGCGTACGTGTACGTCAGTCCGCCCGACGGGGCGGCGGGCAACGTGTTCACCATGGGGTCGCTGCTCGCCGACCTTCGCACGCAGTGCCGGGGCCGCGCGGGGCTCGTCGCGCACCACATGACGAAGGCGGGCGCCGACTCCCTGTCGCTGTCGGCGCTCACGCAGGCGGGCTTCCGCGAGGTGGTCGACCACTGGCTGCTGGTCGCGCACGCCGAGGACCCGGACCTGGTCACGCAGTCCTTCCGGCTGCGGGTCAAGTGCGGCGCGCGCCGCGGCCTCGGCTGGGACGCCACGTTCGAGATCACGCTCGGCCCGCTCGACCTCGACACGCTGCGGCACGGGGGGAAGCCTGGGTGGCGGGTCCTGCGCGGCGCCGAGCAGGCAGCCACGCAGAGCGCCGAGGGCAGCCCGGCATACTGGCGGAACTTCGTCTACCAGGAGATCCGGGACGCGCCGTTCGAGCTCACGCAGAAGGACCTGACGGCCGGCGACCACGCCGGTCTGCGCCGGACCGCGCTGGCGTGGCTGAAGAGCGAGGGCCTGGTCCGCACCGAGAAGCGGCCGGGACCGAACGGCGAGCGCCGCGCGGACCGGTACGGCCCGCTGCTCGACCTCGATCTCAGCATCGGTGAGCTGTTACTAAGTAACGGGTCCGCGTTCGTTGCGGGCGTCAACGAACCAAACCCGGCAACGGGGATCTGAGGGGGTTCGTTGATGACGGCAACGAAGCCCGCAACGAAGGGTCCGTCAGCGGGCCCGAAGTGCCCTCTGACGACGGGCTTTGCCTTCGTTGACGCCATCAACGAGTCATCAACGAAGGGCCAAAACGGCGACGACGAAGCCCGCCAGGGCTTCGTCGTTGATGGCCGTACCCCTAAGGGGCGTAAACGAACAACGAAGGGTCCTTCGGGCCTCAAAGCTCGATGTGCGCCCGTAACCCCAAGGAAGGAACCCTTGCGATGACAAGGCAACTAATTCCGCCGCCGATGCGATGCACGGCGACCAGTAAGAGCACGGGGTTGCAGTGCCGCAAGCCCGCCAAGCCCGGTACAGCGGTCTGCCCGATGCACGGCGCGGGCGCGTCGCAGGTCGTGGCGAAGGCGGAGCAGCGCAGCCTGCTGGCCGTGCTGCTGGCGAACGACCCGCGCGCGGTCGGCGAGGTGCTGCTCGATCACCTGCACACGATGGACAGCGTCGCCCGCGCGGCGCGGCTCCAGCTGGCCGAGGGCGAACCCGTCACGCCCGAGCAGCTCGACAACCTGGTGACGACGGCGCAGACCGCACATCGTGCGGCGAAGCTGGTGCTCGACGCCGGGGTCGCCGAACACGTCGCGTCGTCGTACCGGCTCGACGTCGAGCAGCAGGGCAACCTGATGGCCGACGCGCTCACCGCCGCGCTGGCCGGCCTCGATCCGGACCTGGTGACCGCGATCGTCGAGCGCGTCCACTGCTACCTGAGCGAAGAACCCCTGCCCGAGTTACCTGCTGCGCGAGAGATCCCCGACGCCGAGATCGTCATCGACGGCTCGGAAGCGGACATCGCCGCGGCTGTCGCCCGTACGGCGTCATCTCCGGCCGCGGCCGGCCAGGACGTACGAACGGACGCGGCCACCCAGGAGGACGCGTCAGATCCTGGCTCAGTCCCGACAGCGGATACGGAGACGCCGGCCAACGATGACGCCGAACCATCACCGGTCACCGAGCCGGTCGTCGTTCCGCTGAAGCGCCCGTACAACCCCGGGTCGTACATGCGCGGCGCGAACCCTTGGGGAAGGGGAGGATCGGTGCGAGTGGGAGACGCGCATCATGCGCCGGCGGATCAGTACCGGGCGTGGAACGTGCTGAAGCACGAGGACGAAGGGGCGTTCTACAGCGAGTTCTTCACCGACGGGGATGCGCGCGGTTATCCCGGCGGTGAGACGAATCCCGGCTTCCGGCTGGGGCGGATCATGTTCGACGTCAGTTGGCGGGAGAAGGCGTCGCTGGCAGGTGAGCTCCACGTACTCCGTCGCAGCCGGTTCCTCCGCGCGAAGGAGCTGGTCAAGTTCTTCCGCACGGAGCTCAAGGAAGCCTTCCGGCCGCCCGCATCCTCCCCGGTGCAAGCCCAGTCGGCTCAAACCCCCGCACGCCAGGACGTCTACACCGGGCCAGTTGTCGCCGCGATCGCCGACTTCACCAAACCGGAGGCCTTGCGCTCCCCCACCGCTCGCGGCGGAACCACGCCGGATCGCAAACGCGCCTCTGCCATCGACATCGCAAACACCGTCGCCAAGGCGCTGCCGCCGGCCGTCAGCCGAGGGGCAGCGACGGCCAACGGACAGGCGGTGGGGGAAGGTCGGTCAGGACTTGGCGAGCCACCGCCAGAGCAACCTCGTCCGCCCCATGCGGCGCAACAATCTGCGCACCCACCGGTAGCCCGTCCATCAGTCCCGCCGGAACGCTCACCGCGGGATGCCCAGTCACGTTGAACACCCAGCACGTGTCGCCGGTGACGATGCTCTGCTCGTGCTGGTCGTAGCCGTGGGCAACAGTCAGCGTGGTCGGCGTCACCAGTGCATCGACCTCGGCGAACAGATCAGCCAGCGCTGTGTTGTTGAGGTCCCGCACCTCCCGTGCACGGTTGGCTGCCGCCGCCTCCGCACCACGCCCGTTGTCCAGCCCCGACAACACCGGCCAAGCCTCGTCCGTCGGCCCTAGCTCCAGCGGTACGTCGACCACGTCGACACCGCACTCGGCCAGCCGCTCCCGCACCACCCGATCGACACCCGGGTCCGCAGCCCACCGCCCCAACGTCGAGAAATACGCAACCCGCCACGGCCCGATCCACGCAGGCTCGGTTGGTACTGGCCAGTGGGGTAGGGCTGTGGGGTCTAGGCGGTGGGGCCCGCTGGCAATGCTGGTGGCGAGGATGACGTCGTCGAGGTCCGCGCCAATCACGCCAGCCGTTGTCAGCCCGCCGAGTGCGCGTCCGCCGGGCCGCGGCACACGACCGCACGTGCCCTTGAAGCCGACGATCCCGCAGAACGCCGCCGGGATCCGCAACGATCCACCACTGTCACCACCGGTCGCCAGCGGTACGACGCCCGCCGCGACCGCCGCCGCCCCGCCCGCGGTCGAGCCGCCGGGTGACCGCTCCAGATCCCACGGATTGCGCGTGTACTCCCGCCCGTTCCACCCGAACGTCAGCGAGATCGCACCCGGCCGCGCCCGCGTCGCCCACCCGATCGGGATGGCGCCGGCCGCGATCAACCGGGTCAGGATCGGCGACTCCGGCGGCGTACGCGCCTTGATCAGGAACGGCACACCGGCCAACGGCCCGCTCGGATTCACCCGCTCGGCGGCACGGCGTGCACCGTCGGCGTCGAGTTCGTCCAGGAAATGCAGCACCGGATCGAGGTCCCGGGCCGCCTGGAGAGCGCTCTCTACGATCTCCAGCGCGGACACCGCCCCCGACCGCACCTGCTCAGCAACCGCCCGAGCGGTCATTCGGCGACGAGGGTGTAGGCGAAGGCGAGGCGGCGGTCCAGCCACGCTGCTTTGATCTTGATCGATTTGGTTGCCTCGGACAACATGACGACGTCGTCGCCGGCCCGCCACTCCAGCACGCGCTCCTTGGTCGGCTGATCGCCGCCCTCGGCGCCGAAGCTCGTGAGCGCGTCGAGCATCCCGGTGAAGAGCCGCCCGGCGGCCTTCTCGGCGAGCTGTTTCGCGTCGCCGCTCAACCACTCGGTCCGCCCGATCACCTCAACCTGGCCGGGCTGCTCGATGCGCCAGTTCGGGCGGAGCAACGGCCGACCAGACGGGATCCGCGTGATGGTCCCGACCGTCGCCGCGGAGTCGTCGCGGACGCTCCAGGAGTTCTCCCCCGACGGGACGACCGCGCAGAGCAGTTGCGTCAGCTCGGCGTCGACGTACAACGAGTGTTCCGGACCGACGTACGCGCAGGCCGCGAGCACCCGGTCGAACTTGCCGCCCTGTGGGACCCGGATCGCCTTCGGGCCCCACCCGATCTTCTTCCGCTTCGGGGTGGCCGGCAGTTCGACCGAGCCGACAGTGAATTCGCGGACGTTCTCCCAGCCGGACACCCGCGCGAGTTTACGTCAGCGGGTCAGCGCGTACACGGCGATCGCCGCGAAGTCGTCGGCCGGTTCCGAGGCCTGCCACGAGCGCACGTCGTCGACGTACCGCGAGCCGTGGCCGGTGAACTCGGCGTACCGATCGACACCGTCGGCCGGGCACGGGTTCATCCCGTCGAGGTGATCCCCGAGCCCTTCGTCGAACAACTCGGCGGAGTTCGGTCCGTTGACGACGGCGCCGGTGAGCTCGCGGCCGGTGATGTTCGCGATCTGGTGGTGCGGGCAGCGTTCCGAGTTCCGGCCGACGCCGACCATGAACGAGACGCCCCACGCGTTTGCCCCGAAGTTCCAGTCGAGCTGCTGCTGCCCGAAGGCGTCGTACCTCCGGTCGCCGGTCACCTTCCGGTACAGCCGCGCGGTCGCGGCCAGCCCGAAGGCATGCGGTACGGCGTCGAAGTTGTCGTACTGCGCTCCCGCCCGGAACGGATCCGCCGCGGCCCGCGACGCCCCGATCTCCAACTGCGCCCGCAGATCGCCGACCAGCTGGGAACCCAACGGCCGGTCCGTCCGCGCCGCCCGGATCAGATCCGCATGGGCCAACGCGCTCACGTCGTACAGGTTGAGCGTGTCGCCGCCGGCCTCATGCTCGATGTACTGCGAGGCCCAGTACGACGCCTGCTTCAGCCAGGACCCGCCCCGCTGGTCGCCCAATCGCCGAGCGGCCAGAGCGAGTTCCGTCGCACCCAGCTCGAGGTCGTCGCGCCACGCCGTCTCCGGATAGAACGCGAACGGCAGCGAGGTCACCAGTTGGCCGACGTTCGTCGTTTGAGCCTGCGCGTAGATCTGCGCAGCCGTCTCGAGATGCCGGCGGGCCGACGCGCGGTCCGGCTCGACCTGGGCGGCGAGTGCGAACGCCGCCGCTGTACGACCGGCCAGGTTCGGGCTGATCGGCTTGCCCGGCGCCGCGGCCCGGAACACCGGGCGGTTCCGCAGGAAGCGTTCGGACGGATCGGTCAGGGTGTCGTCGACGCCCGGCAGCCTCCAGATGTCGTGGTCGCCGATGAACGTCTCCTCGGCGTTGCCGGCCCCGACACCGACCTGGATGTAGAGCGTCCGGGTCCGCTCGTCCCACATCTTGTCCAGCCAGTCGAGTCCGTGCCGCGCCTCCGCCAGCACCTTGCGGTCCGGCCGACGAGCATCCCGGGCCGATGCCCACAGCAACGATTCCGAGTACGCCGCGATGTGCGTGAACTTGAGGTAGTCGCCGGCGTCGTACCACCCACCGGTGACGTCGACCGGCCCGCCGAGCTGCTGCAACTCGCCGACGGTCTGGTCGGTGTCGGGGTCCACGAACTCGGGGATTTCGTAGACGAGCGCCTTCGCGTCATTGCGGTGCGCGGTGTCGCGCTGAGCCGTGAAGAAGTTGATGGCCTTGTCCTTGGCGCCGGTCAGGAGCCGATCCGAAGACGCCCGTACGTCGAAGGTCGCCGGGGCCACGCCAGGTACCTCGAGACGGTAGCTACCCGGGATCTTGAGCGCGGACAGATCCAGCTGATACACGTGCCGGTACGTCGCGTTCCATTCCCCCGCGTCGTCGCCGACCCGCCCGCTCAGCACCCGCCTGCCGTGCCGGTCCACCACCTGATAGCGCACACCCGCCGCGACGTCGTGCGTCATCACGTACGCCGCCTTGCTGTCGAAGGCGCCGTACCCGAGCTGACTCACCCGAATCGCCCCGCTCGCCACACCATCCGCTGCACTCACCGGACCCACCAGACCCACGACCAGACCCGCTGCCAGAACCACCGCTCCGACCCGACGCCAGGACCTCACGATTGTCTCCCTCCGACCAATCGTTAGGAAAGTTTCCTAATACTCGGACGGACGGTAGCGCACCGGACTCCCGGAGTACAGACCTCAGCGATCGACCCTGACCGCCGCCCACAGCACGAGCGCCGCGAAACCGACGGCGACCAGCACGCAGGCGATCGGGATGCTCGACAAGCTGATCAGCGCGCCGAATCCGACCATCGCGAGCGGCATCATCGCCTCGTCGGACAGGTTCACGATGCTGAAGCTGCGGCCCAGGTACGTCGGGTCCACGCTCTGCTGGAACGCTGCGGACAGCTGCGCCGACGCGAGCCCCGCCGTACAGCCGATCATCGCCATCGCGACGAAGACACCGAGCTTCGGCATCAGCCCGATCATCGCGCAACCGGCCGCCTGGACGACCAGCGCCAGCAGGCCGGCGCGCGCCAGGTTGGCCGGCTTCCACCGCATCGCGACGAGCGCTCCCACCGCGGCCGCGACCCCGGAGCATGCCTCGAGCCAGCCGTACCAGGCCGAGCCCCATCCGGCGGAGTGGGTGCGTTGCACCAGGCCGACGGCGAGGATCGGGCCGACGCACAGGTTCAGCCCGGAGAACGCGATGACCAACGTCCGCGCCCGGGCATCCCGCTTGAGGTAGGCGAACCCGTCGCGGAGGTCGGCGCGGATGGAGTGGCCAGTGGAGACCGGCTGCGGGAGCCGCGGCTTCACGAGGAACGCCAGCGCCACCGCGATCACCACGTACGACGCCGCGTCGACGATCATCACGGTGATCAGGCCGCCGTGTGCGACGAGCAGGCCGCCGAGCGGAGCGCCCGCGAAGACCGCGAGCCGATGCGCCAACTGGGTCCCCGCCGACAGCTTCACCAGGTCTTCCGAGCGGACCATCCGCCGCGGCAACGTTCCGGACGCCGGCGTGTAGAGCGCATCGACCGCCCCGAATACTGCCGCGACCGTCGCTAGCAGTGCTAGCGAAAGTCCCCAGATGGCCACGGCCGTCGCACCGACCACGAGTACGACGATCCGCGCGAAGTTGGCGAGGATCATCGTCCGGCGGCCGTCGAAACGGTCGGCGAGCGCCCCGCCGTACAGCAGGATGAGCGCCTTCGGCAGCGCGCCGATCCCCATCACCAGACCCGCACCGGCCGGGCTCGTGACCTGTGCGGCACTCCACGCGAGGCCGACGTACCAAGCCATGTCGCCGGCCTGCGACACCGCGGCCGACGCGATCCATCCGTGCACCCGACGGTCTCTCCGGAGCGGCGGGAAGACCTCTGTCGTCATGGGCGTGCAGGGATGGCGTGTGCGAAGAAGAAGACCTTGTGCGCGTCATCACCTGACGCGGGGTGGTCGTAGTACTCGCGGACCAGGTCCTCGATCCGCTCGCTCAGCTCGGTGAGCTGGTCGGGCGTCAATGTGAGCCATCTCTCGGTGGCGTACGCCGCCCGCACCCAGGGCTCCTCGAACTCGTACCGCATGTCGAACCACTGGCGCACTTTGCCGACGTGATGCGCGAGGTTCGCGTCCTCGGCGGTGGCCGCGACGAGCTCGGCCGCCGGGTCGCCCTTCGCGTCCGCGATCGACCACGAGTACTCCGAGGTGTCGCCGAGCTTCCACCACCGCTCGCGGCGGTTCTTGGCCAGCTCCGGAGCTTCGACGATCACGCCCGCGGACGCGAGAACCTTCAGGTGATGGCTGACATTGCCGACAAGTTCTCCGGTGGACTCGGCCAGCCTGGAGGCGGTCGCGGGGCCGTCGATATGGATCAGGTCGAGCAGGCGGCGGCGCAGCGGGTGGTGCATCGCGGCGAGCACGGACGGCGTCACCGTCCGGCGGTTCGGAGGCGTCATGGAGAGCACCGTAGCTTCCACAAGAACTCTTGCACAAGAGTTCTTGTACGATGCGTTCGACGCTGGAATCAATCTCCACCAGACTGATAGAGATAGCCACATCGTGAGATCGGGTCTCAGGATGTAGGAATGGGAGTTGATTTGTCAGCGGTTCGCGCTGACGCTTGTGGACATGCTCGCTGCGTTCACCACCCACCTCGTAGGTCGGCTGCATGTCGACCTCGGGCGGATGCGCAGTGCCATCTGTTGTCCTTCGATGTTCTGACAGCCACCCTGCCAGGGCCAATGACGGCCCCCTGATCACCCCCGATCACCGCTGGGTGCGCACCGCGCGGAACGCATCGAACCGACGACGCTTCGATCCTGCCGCCCTCGGTGAGCACCTGTCACGAGGACAAGGACACGCCCCCGATGACTGCCGGCGTCACCTCCCCCGCCCGCAAACCGGCCCGCCCCCGTAAGGGCAAGGGCGAAGGTCAGTGGGCGCTCGGATACCGCGAGCCGCTGAACAAGAACGAAGAGAACAAGAAGAACGACGACGGCCTGAACGTCCGGGCGCGGATCGAGAACGTCTACGCGCACCGCGGCTTCGACTCGATCGACCCTGCCGACCTGCGCGGCCGCTTCCGCTGGTGGGGTCTGTACACCCAGCGCAAGCCCGGGATCGACGGCGGCAAGACCGCGACGCTCGAGCCGGAGGAGCTGGACGACCGCTACTTCATGCTGCGGGTCCGGATCGAGGGCGGCCAGCTGACCGCCGAGCAGCTGCGGGTGATCGCCGAGATCTCCACGACGTACGCGCGCGACACCGCGGACATCACCGACCGGCAGAACATCCAGCTGCACTGGATCCGGATCGAGGACGTGCCGACCATCTGGGAGCGGCTCGAGTCGGTCGGGCTCTACACGACCGAGGCGTGCGGCGACGTACCGCGGGTCGTGATCGCGAGCCCGGTCGCCGGTATCGCGGCGGACGAGATCATCGACCCGACGCCGGCCATCGACGAGATCGTCTCGAAGTACATCGGCTCGGACGAGTTCTCCAACCTGCCGCGGAAGTTCAAGACCGCACTCACCGGGCACCCGTCGCACGACGTCGTACCGGAGGTCAACGACATCGCGTTCGTCGGCGTCGTGCACCCCGAACACGGCCCGGGCTTCGACCTGTGGGTCGGCGGCGGCCTGTCGACGAACCCGATGCTCGCGCAGCGCCTGGGCACCTGGATCCCGCTGGACGAGGTCGCCGAAGCCTGGTGGGGGGTCACCAGCATCTTCCGCGACTACGGCTACCGCCGGCTGCGGACGCGGGCCCGGCTGAAGTTCCTGCTGGCGGACTGGGGCGTCGAGAAGTTCCGCGAGGTGCTGGAGGACAAGTACCTCAAGCGGAAGCTGATCGACGGCCCGGCCCCCGAGGTCCCCGCGATCCAGGGTGACCACGTCGGCGTCCACAAGCAGAACGACGGCAAGTACTTCGTCGGCGTCGCGCCGGTCGTCGGCCGGGTCTCCGGTACGTCGCTCGCGCAGGTCGCCGACGTGGTGGCGCGGCACGGGTCGGACCGGATCCGGACCACCGCGCAGCAGAAGCTGCTGGTGCTGGACGTCGAGGAGTCGCAGGTCGACTCGCTGGTCGCCGAACTCAACGCGCTCGGGTACCAGGCGAACCCGTCGGCGTGGCGCCGGAACACGATGGCCTGCACCGGGATCGAGTTCTGCAAGCTGGCGATCGTCGAGACCAAGGCGAAGGCGGCTCAGCTGATCAACGAGCTCGAGGAGCGGATCCCCGAACTCGACGTACCGATCACGGTGAACGTCAACGGCTGCCCGAACTCGTGCGCCCGCATCCAGGTCGCGGACATCGGCCTGAAGGGCCAGCTGGTACTGGATGCCGACGGCAAGCAGGTGCCGGGCTACCAGGTGCACCTCGGCGGCGGCCTCGGGCTGGACGCCGGCTTCGGCCGGAAGCTGCGCGGCCACAAGGTCACCGCGGACGGGCTCACCGACTACGTGGAGCGTGTCACCCAGAACTACCTGAAGGAGCGCAACGAGGGCGAGCGCTTCGCCCAGTGGGTCACTCGAGCGGACCAGGAGGCACTTACGTGAACGAGCGAAGCGAGTTCACCAAAGAGCACAGCAGTGCATCGCTCATCACCGCCGCAGCGAAGCGAGGACGGCGATGAGCGAGCGTGCGGCACCGATGTATTGCCCGTACTGCGGGGACGAGGATCTTCGTCCTTCTGAAGAGGGCCATGGCGCGTGGGAGTGCCGGCCGTGTGCACGGGTGTTCCAGCTGAAGATGATCGGGTTGCGGGTGACGGTGGAATGAGCACGGATCTGAAGACGATCGCCGAGGAGGCGAACGAACGTCTCGCCGACGCGTCGGCGGTGGAGGTGCTCGCGTGGGCGCGGGAGACCTTCGGTGACGAGCTGGTGGTGACCGCCTCGATGGCCGACGGTGCACTGCCCCATCTCGCGGCCGCCGCGGCGCCCGGGGTCGACGTACTGTTCCTCGACACCGGCTACCACTTCGCCGAGACGATCGGGACCCGGGACGCGGTGGCGGCGACTTTGCCGATCCACCTGATCAACGCGCTCCCGAAGCAAACGGTCGCCGAGCAGGACGCGGAGTACGGCGAGAAACTGCACGATCGTGACCCGAACAAGTGCTGCGCGATGCGCAAGGTCGAGCCGCTGAACCGGTACCTGTCCGGCTACAAGGCCTGGGTCACCGGCATCCGCCGCGAGGAGGCGCCGACCCGCGCCAACACGCCGGTCGTCGAGTACGACGAGAAGCGCGACATGGTGAAGCTCAACCCGATCGCGCCGTGGACGCAGGAGGACCTGGACAGCTACATCCAGGACAACGGCGTACTCGTGAACCTGCTGCAGTACGACGGCTACCCGTCGATCGGTTGCGAGCCGTGCACGCAGCAGGTCGCGCCCGGTGAGGACCCGCGCAGCGGCCGCTGGGCGGGCACCGGCAAGGTGGAATGCGGGTTGCACACATGAGCATCACAGTCACAGAGCTGGACGCTCTGGAAAGCGAATCGATCTTCGTGTTCCGTGAGGTGGCGGCGGAGTTCGAGCGGCCGGTGATCCTGTTTTCCGGTGGCAAGGATTCGATCGTGATGCTGCATCTGGCGCGGAAGGCGTTCTCGCCGGCTGGGGTGCCGTTCACGTTGCTGCACGTGGATACCGGCCACAACTTCCCCGAGGTCCTGGCTTATCGGGACGCGGTCGTGGAGCAGCTCGGGCTGAAGCTCGAGGTGGCCAAGGTCGAGGACTACATCGCCGACGGCCGGCTGCGCGAGCGCACCGACGGG
>NZ_SJJZ01000010.1 GCF_004331345.1 Kribbella soli
GCGGTGTGCGTCCGATTCTTGAGAACTCAACAGCGTGCCGAAAGTCAATGCCGAAATTGAAGTATCCCCGTTCACAGGCATTGGGCATCTTTTTCACCCCTGGCCTTTTCGAGGTTTTGGGTGGTTGGTTGTCTGTGTTCTGTGACGGATTCCTTTGAAATTTATACGGATGACAAGTCAGTTTGATTGTTTCTGATTCAAAGGATCACTCGATGTGTCGACTATCCGGTCTTTGACTGGTTGTCATATTTTTCAACGGAGAGTTTGATCCTGGCTCAGGACGAACGCTGGCGGCGTGCTTAACACATGCAAGTCGAGCGGTAAGGCCCCTTCGGGGGTACACGAGCGGCGAACGGGTGAGTAACACGTGAGCAACCTACCCTCAACTTTGGGATAAGCCTCGGAAACGAGGTCTAATACCGGATAATACTGACCATCTCATGGTGGTTGGTTGAAAGTTCTGGCGGTTGGGGATGGGCTCGCGGCCTATCAGCTTGTTGGTGGGGTAATGGCCTACCAAGGCGTCGACGGGTAGCCGGCCTGAGAGGGCGACCGGCCACACTGGGACTGAGACACGGCCCAGACTCCTACGGGAGGCAGCAGTGGGGAATATTGCGCAATGGACGAAAGTCTGACGCAGCAACGCCGCGTGAGGGATGACGGCCTTCGGGTTGTAAACCTCTTTCAGCAGGGACGAAGCGAGAGTGACGGTACCTGCAGAAGAAGGACCGGCCAACTACGTGCCAGCAGCCGCGGTAATACGTAGGGTCCGAGCGTTGTCCGGAATTATTGGGCGTAAAGGGCTCGTAGGCGGTTCGTCACGTCGGGAGTGAAAACTCGGGGCTTAACCCCGAGCCTGCTTCCGATACGGGCAGACTAGAGGTAGGCAGGGGAGAGCGGAACTCCTGGTGTAGCGGTGGAATGCGCAGATATCAGGAAGAACACCGGTGGCGAAGGCGGCTCTCTGGGCCTTACCTGACGCTGAGGAGCGAAAGCGTGGGTAGCGAACAGGATTAGATACCCTGGTAGTCCACGCCGTAAACGTTGGGCGCTAGGTGTGGGGGACATTCCACGTCCTCCGTGCCGCAGCTAACGCATTAAGCGCCCCGCCTGGGGAGTACGGCCGCAAGGCTAAAACTCAAAGGAATTGACGGGGGCCCGCACAAGCGGCGGAGCATGCGGATTAATTCGATGCAACGCGAAGAACCTTACCTGGGTTTGACATATAGGGAAATCCTCCAGAGATGGGGGGTCCGTAAGGGTCCTATACAGGTGGTGCATGGCTGTCGTCAGCTCGTGTCGTGAGATGTTGGGTTAAGTCCCGCAACGAGCGCAACCCTCGTCCTATGTTGCCAGCACGCCCTTCGGGGTGGTGGGGACTCATAGGAGACTGCCGGGGTCAACTCGGAGGAAGGTGGGGATGACGTCAAGTCATCATGCCCCTTATGTCCAGGGCTTCACGCATGCTACAATGGCCGGTACAAAGGGCTGCGATACCGCAAGGTGGAGCGAATCCCAAAAAGCCGGTCTCAGTTCGGATTGGGGTCTGCAACTCGACCCCATGAAGTCGGAGTCGCTAGTAATCGCAGATCAGCAACGCTGCGGTGAATACGTTCCCGGGCCTTGTACACACCGCCCGTCACGTCATGAAAGTCGGCAACACCCGAAGCCGGTGGCCTAACCCTTGTGGAGGGAGCCGTCGAAGGTGGGGCTGGCGATTAGGACGAAGTCGTAACAAGGTAGCCGTACCGGAAGGTGCGGCTGGATCACCTCCTTTCTAAGGAGCATTCGGCGATCGACCCGTAAGGGTGGGTTGTCAATTCGTCGTTTCTTGGACATCCGTTCCAAGGCGACGGTGCTTCGGAATGTGGAACATTGACCATTAGATGTGCAGCGAGATCGGCTGTTGTTAGTACTGCTGACACTCTTTCGAGGGTGTGGGCGTGGAACGCGGAGCTGGTGGAGTGAATCATCGAGGCGCGCTGTTGGGTCCTGAGGAATCGGGCCTGGCTCACAGGGACTTTGGTTCTTGGGGGTTCGGGACTGTTTCTTCTGGGTCACGGATGCACTGGATCTTTGCGGATCGGTGTGTGTCTGGTGGCTGGGGCCGGCTCTCATCAAACTGTTGGTGTGGGTGTTCTGGACCGGGTGGGTTGTTTCCCTGGGCTGGATGCTCGAACCAGCGGGTGGTGAATGTAGGGCTGGTGTTCCTGCCCGTATTTTGAGAACTGTATAGTGAACGCGAGCATCTTTTGTAGCGTAATTTGCGATTTCGCAGATTTGTTGATTTTTTGTGACAAGCTACTAAGGGCAATCGGTGGATGTCTAGGCACCAAGAGCCGATGAAGGACGTTGGAGCCTGCGATAAGCCCCGGGGAGTTGGCAACCGAGCTGTGATCCGGGGGTGTCCGAATGGGGAAACCCAGCTGGCATTCTAAAGCCAGTTACCAGTGCCTGAACACATAGGGTTCTGGAGGGAACGCGGGGAAGTGAAACATCTCAGTACCCGCAGGAAGAGAAAACAATAGTGATTCCGTGAGTAGTGGCGAGCGAAAGCGGATGAGGCTAAACCATGTGCGTGTGATAGCCGGCGTGCGTTGCGCATGTGGGGTTGTGGGAGCATTCGGGTCTTAATGCCGTGAGACCGAAGAGTTATAAATCACTGTTGAAGTCGAATCTTCTGGAATGTTGAGCCGTAGTGGGTTATAGCCCTGTAGGCGTAAGACAGTGACTCTTGAGTGTTTTCCCAAGTAGCACGGGACTCTTGAAATCCCGTGTGAATCTGGCGGGACCACCCGCTAAGCCTAAATACTTCTTGGTGACCGATAGCGGACTAGTACCGTGAGGGAAAGATGAAAAGTACCCCGGGAGGGGAGTGAAATAGTACCTGAAACCGATTGCCTACAATCCGTCGGAGCATCTCCTTGTGGGGTGTGACGGCGTGCCTTTTGAAGAATGAGCCTGCGAGTTAGTGGTGTGTGGCGAGGTTAACCCGTGTGGGGTAGCCGTAGCGAAAGCGAGTCTGAATAGGGCGCTTTAGTCGCATGCTCTAGACCCGAAGCGGAGTGATCTATCCATGGGCAGGTTGAAGCGTGGGTAAGACCGCGTGGAGGACCGAACCCACCAGGGTTGAAAACCTGGGGGATGACCTGTGGATAGGGGTGAAAGGCCAATCAAACTCCGTGATAGCTGGTTCTCCCCGAAATGCATATAGGTGCAGCGTCGCGTGTTTCTTACCGGAGGTAGAGCACTGGATGGTCTAGGGGGCTTACCGGCTTACCGAAATCAGCCAAACTCCGAATGCCGGTAAGTGAGAGCGCGGCAGTGAGACTGCGGGGGATAAGCTCCGTAGTCGAGAGGGAAACAGCCCAGATCACCAGCTAAGGCCCCTAAGCGATTGCTAAGTGGAAAAGGATGTGGAGTTGCCCAGACAACCAGGAGGTTGGCTTAGAAGCAGCCACCCTTGAAAGAGTGCGTAATAGCTCACTGGTCAAGTGATTCCGCGCCGACAATGTAGCGGGGCTCAAGCAATCCGCCGAAGCTGTGGCATTTACACTATTACTCGGCACAGACTTGATCTGTGTCCAGGTGTGTGGATGGGTAGGGGAGCGTCGTGCAGCGTGTGAAGCAGCCTAGTGATGGAGTTGTGGATGCTGCACGAGTGAGAATGCAGGCATGAGTAGCGAATGACGGGTGAGAAACCCGTCCGCCGGATGATCAAGGGTTCCAGGGTCAAGCTAATCTGCCCTGGGTAAGTCGGGACCTAAGGCGAGGCCGACAGGCGTAGTCGATGGACAACGGGTTGATATTCCCGTACCGGCATTAACACGACCCGACCGAACCCGCTGATGCTAAGCCAACGAAACCTTGATGTCTTCGGACGGATTGGTGGGGTTGGTGACCCGAGGTGGTAGTAGGTGCATTGAGGAGTGACGCAGGAGGGTAGTCCAACCGCGGCGATGGTAGGCGCAAGCTGATCCGCGGGCAAGGTGGTAGGGCGAGGCATAGGCAAATCCGTGTCTCATATAGCCTGAGAGCCGAGGCGGACCCGTTCAGGGGAAGTGGATGATCCCATGCTGCCGAGAAAAACTTCGCAGTGAGTGTTAGAGCCGCCCGTACCCCAAACCGACACAGGTGATCAGGTAGAGAATACCAAGGCGATCGAGTGAACCATGGTTAAGGAACTCGGCAAAATGCCCCCGTAACTTCGGGAGAAGGGGGACCTGATCCGTTACACCACTTGCTGGTGGAAGCGGTGATGGTCGCAGAGACCAGGCCCAAGCGACTGTTTACTAAAAACACAGGTCCGTGCGAAGAAGTAATTCGATGTATACGGACTGACGCCTGCCCGGTGCTGGAACGTTAAGGGGACAGGTTAGCTGGTTTCGGCCGGCGAAGCTTTGAACTTAAGCGCCAGTAAACGGCGGTGGTAACTATAACCATCCTAAGGTAGCGAAATTCCTTGTCGGGTAAGTTCCGACCTGCACGAATGGCGTAACGACTTGGGCGCTGTCTCAACCATGGACTCGGCGAAATTGCATTACGAGTAAAGATGCTCGTTACGCGCAGCAGGACGGAAAGACCCCGGGACCTTTACTACAACTTGGTATTGGTGGTCGGTACAATTTGTGTAGGATAGGTGGGAGACTGTGAAACTCGGACGCCAGTTCGGGTGGAGTCATCGTTGAAATACCACTCTGATTGTTCTGGCTGTCTAACTTTGGTCCGTTATCCGGATCAGGGACAGTGCCTGGTGGGTAGTTTGACTGGGGCGGTCGCCTCCTAAAAGGTAACGGAGGCGCTCAAAGGTTCCCTCAGCCTGGTTGGCAATCAGGTGTCGAGTGTAAGTGCACAAGGGAGCTTGACTGTGAGACAGACATGTCGAGCAGGGACGAAAGTCGGAACTAGTGATCCGGCGGTGGCATGTGGGAGCACCGTCGCTCAACGGATAAAAGGTACCCCGGGGATAACAGGCTGATCTTCCCCAAGAGTCCATATCGACGGGATGGTTTGGCACCTCGATGTCGGCTCGTCGCATCCTGGGGCTGGAGTAGGTCCCAAGGGTTGGGCTGTTCGCCCATTAAAGCGGCACGCGAGCTGGGTTTAGAACGTCGTGAGACAGTTCGGTCCCTATCCGCTGCGCGCGCAGGAGACTTGAGAAGGGCTGCCCCTAGTACGAGAGGACCGGGGTGGACGAACCTCTGGTGTGCCAGTTGTTCCGCCAGGAGCACGGCTGGTTGGCTACGTTCGGGAGTGATAACCGCTGAAAGCATCTAAGCGGGAAGCACGCTTCAAGATGAGGTCTCCCACCGGGTTAACCGGGTAAGGCCCCCAGTAGACCACTGGGTTGATAGGCCAGAAGTGGAAGCGCCGCAAGGTGTGGAGCTGACTGGTACTAATAGGCCGAGGGCTTGTCTCTTACACATCCCCAGGCGGGATGTGGAAACCAGCAATGTTTGTTTCGCAAGCCTGCGCTATGAAGTAACGATGTTCGCGTTCACTGTACGGTTCCCGGAATACGGTCAAACCCCAGCAACCAAACCCCCAGCGGGGTTTGTGGCTCGAGTGTGTTTGATTGATATTTCTATAGAGTTTCGGTGGCCATAGCGTCGGGGAAACACCCAGTCTCCATTCCGAACCTGGAAGTTAAGCCCGCCAGCGCCGATGGTACTGCGACCGGGAGGTCGTGGGAGAGTAGGACGCCGCCGGACATTCACACTGTTAAGGGCCACCCCACTAGGGGTGGCCCTTA
>NZ_SJJZ01000008.1 GCF_004331345.1 Kribbella soli
TATCGGGACGCGGTCGTGGAGCAGCTCGGGCTGAAGCTCGAGGTGGCCAAGGTCGAGGACTACATCGCCGACGGCCGGCTGCGCGAGCGCACCGACGGGACCCGGAACCAGCTGCAGACCGTTCCGTTGCTGGACTCGATCAACGCGCACCGCTTCGACGCCGTGTTCGGCGGCGGCCGCCGCGACGAGGAACGCGCCCGGGCCAAGGAGCGGATCTTCAGCCTGCGCGACGAGTTCGGCCAATGGGACCCCCGCAACCAGCGCCCGGAACTGTGGTCGCTCTACAACGGCCGCCACCGGCCCGGCGAACACGTCCGGGTGTTCCCGCTGTCCAACTGGACCGAGCTGGACGTGTGGAACTACATCGAACGCGAACAGATCCCACTGCCCTCGATCTACTACGCCCACGAACGCGACGTGTTCGAACGCGACGGCATGCTGCTGGCCGTCGGCCCCTACTCCCAACCCCGCTCCGGCGAGACCGTGCACAGCCGTGTGGTCCGGTACCGGACCGTGGGCGACATGTCCTGCACCGGCGCCGTCGCCTCCACCGCCACCTCACCGGCCGAGGTCGTCATCGAGGTCGCGGCCAGCGAAATCACCGAACGCGGCGCCACCCGCGCCGACGACCGCGCCAGCGAGGCCGCGATGGAAGACCGCAAACGAGAGGGGTACTTCTGATGAGCACCCTGCTGCGACTGGCAACCGCCGGCTCCGTCGACGACGGCAAATCCACCCTGGTCGGACGGCTGCTGCACGACTGCAAAGCCATCCTCGCCGACCAGATCGCACACGTGAAAACCGTCTCCGAAGCCCGCGGCGGCGACTTCGACTTCGCGCTGCTCACCGACGGCCTCCGCGCCGAACGCGAACAAGGCATCACCATCGACGTCGCCTACCGCTACTTCGCCACCGACAAACGCTCGTTCATCCTGGCCGACTGCCCCGGCCACGTGCAATACACCCGCAACACCGTCACCGGCGCCTCCACCGCCGACGTGGTCATCATCCTCGTCGACGCCCGCCACGGGGTCCTCGAACAGACCCGCCGGCACCTGGCCGTCGCCGGCCTGCTGCGGGTGCCGCACGTCGTCCTCGCGGTCAACAAGATCGACCTCGTCGACTACGACGAAGCCGTGTTCACCAAAATCGCCAAAGACGTCAACGAGGTCGCCGACCAACTCGGCATCGCCGACATCCAGGCCATCCCGGTCTCCGCGCTCGCCGGCGACAACGTCGTCGACCACTCCACCCAGACCCCGTGGTACGACGGCCCGACACTGCTCGAATTCCTCGAGAACGCCAACGGACGCATCGACAACTCCGCCCAGCCGCTGCGGTTCCCCGTGCAGTACGTGATCCGCCCACAAACCGACCAGTACCGCGACTACCGCGGCTACACCGGAACCGTCGCCGCCGGCACCCTCACCGTCGGCGACCCCGTGATCGTGCTGCCCGCGGGACGCCGCACCTCGATCGCCGGCATCGACCGGCCCGTCGTCACCGCCACCTCGACCGCGGTCGTCGAACGGCCGTCCGCGATCGCCGGCGAAGCCGTCACCGTCCGGCTCACCGACGACATCGACGTCGCCCGCGGCTCAGTCATCGTCGCCGCCGACCACTCCCCCGGCACCCGCCGCGAACTCGCCGCCACCATCAGCTGGCTAGCCGACCGGCCACTCACCGTCGGGGCCAGGGTCCTGATCAAACACACCACCACCACCGCGCAGGCGATCGTCACCAAAATCACCGGCGCACTGGACCTCGACACGCTCGGAGTCATCGACGCCACCGAGCTCGCACTGAACGACATCGGCAAAGTACAACTCAAAATCGCCGCACC